>NZ_JAHCSX010000001.1:0-2442500 GCF_018726825.1 Pantoea sp. B270 | reverse complement strand
GGCTAAACCATGCACCGAAGCTGCGGCAGCGACACTATGTGTTGTTGGGTAGGGGAGCGTTCTGTAAGCCGCTGAAGGTGTGCTGTGAGGCATGCTGGAGGTATCAGAAGTGCGAATGCTGACATAAGTAACGATAAAGCGGGTGAAAAGCCCGCTCGCCGGAAGACCAAGGGTTCCTGTCCAACGTTAATCGGGGCAGGGTGAGTCGACCCCTAAGGCGAGGCTGAAAAGCGTAGTCGATGGGAAACAGGTTAATATTCCTGTACTTGGTGTTACTGCGAAGGGGGGACGGAGAAGGCTAGGTTATCCGGGCGACGGTTGTCCCGGTTTAAGCGTGCAGGTGTGAAGACCAGGCAAATCCGGTCTTCTTTAACACTGAGGCGTGATGACGAGCCGCTACGGCGGTGAAGTAACTGATGCCCTGCTTCCAGGAAAAGCCTCTAAGCTCCAGGTAACACGAAATCGTACCCCAAACCGACACAGGTGGTCAGGTAGAGAATACCAAGGCGCTTGAGAGAACTCGGGTGAAGGAACTAGGCAAAATGGTGCCGTAACTTCGGGAGAAGGCACGCTGGCGCGTAGGTGAAGGGACTTGCTCCCGGAGCCGAGGCCAGTCGAAGATACCAGCTGGCTGCAACTGTTTATTAAAAACACAGCACTGTGCAAACACGAAAGTGGACGTATACGGTGTGACGCCTGCCCGGTGCCGGAAGGTTAATTGATGGGGTTATCCGCAAGGAGAAGCTCTTGATCGAAGCCCCGGTAAACGGCGGCCGTAACTATAACGGTCCTAAGGTAGCGAAATTCCTTGTCGGGTAAGTTCCGACCTGCACGAATGGCGTAATGATGGCCAGGCTGTCTCCACCCGAGACTCAGTGAAATTGAAATCGCTGTGAAGATGCAGTGTACCCGCGGCAAGACGGAAAGACCCCGTGAACCTTTACTATAGCTTGACACTGAACATTGAGCCTTGATGTGTAGGATAGGTGGGAGGCTTTGAAGCGTGGACGCCAGTCTGCGTGGAGCCAACCTTGAAATACCACCCTTTAATGTTTGATGTTCTAACGTAGGCCCGTAATCCGGGCTGCGGACAGTGTCTGGTGGGTAGTTTGACTGGGGCGGTCTCCTCCCAAAGCGTAACGGAGGAGCACGAAGGTTGGCTAATCCTGGTCGGACATCAGGAGGTTAGTGCAATGGCATAAGCCAGCTTGACTGCGAGAGTGACGGCTCGAGCAGGTGCGAAAGCAGGTCATAGTGATCCGGTGGTTCTGAATGGAAGGGCCATCGCTCAACGGATAAAAGGTACTCCGGGGATAACAGGCTGATACCGCCCAAGAGTTCATATCGACGGCGGTGTTTGGCACCTCGATGTCGGCTCATCACATCCTGGGGCTGAAGTAGGTCCCAAGGGTACGGCTGTTCGCCGTTTAAAGTGGTACGCGAGCTGGGTTTAGAACGTCGTGAGACAGTTCGGTCCCTATCTGCCGTGGGCGCTGGAGAATTGAGGGGGGTTGCTCCTAGTACGAGAGGACCGGAGTGAACGCACCGCTGGTGTTCGGGTTGTCATGCCAATGGCACTGCCCGGTAGCTAAGTGCGGAAGAGATAAGTGCTGAAAGCATCTAAGCACGAAACTTGCCCCGAGATGAGTTCTCCCTGACCCCTTGAGGGTCCTGAAGGGACGTTGAAGACGACGACGTTGATAGGCCGGGTGTGTAAGCGCAGCGATGCGTTGAGCTAACCGGTACTAATGACCCGTGAGGCTTAACCTTACAACGCCAGAGGCGTTTTGGTCCGAGAGACCGAAAGAATTTTCAGCTTGTGACGGAAAAATTAGCGGAAACGAAAGATTTTGCGCTGAGGCAAGGCGCCGGACGAGACGGTACGAGGGAGCATACAGAAGTATGTGACTGAGTAGCGCGAGGACGGGCAACGCGGCATCAGTGAAAAAGATTCGTTTCGCGCACAAAGAATTTGCCTGGCGGCAACAGCGCGGTGGTCCCACCTGACCCCATGCCGAACTCAGAAGTGAAACGCCGTAGCGCCGATGGTAGTGTGGGGCCTCCCCATGCGAGAGTAGGGAACTGCCAGGCATCAATTTAAGACCCCTAATCGGGTCGTGACCTTCCCGGTGACGCGGAAAGGGCGAAATACCTGAAATCAGCGACGGTCTGATATCAGTACAGAATCGGTGGAGCGGTAGTTCAGTTGGTTAGAATACCTGCCTGTCACGCAGGGGGTCGCGGGTTCGAGCCCCGTCCGTTCCGCCACCCTAATTAGGGGCGTAGTTCAATTGGTAGAGCACCGGTCTCCAAAACCGGGTGTTGGGGGTTCGAGTCCCTCCGCCCCTGCCAGAAAATAATCCTTTGCTTCGGCAAAGGATTTTTTTTGCCTGAAATTCGGCACAGGCAAGAGCCTGAGTTTCATTTCTTCCACTCAAACTCCCTCAATTATTGCTTCAGTGAGTCAGGACCGGATATTTAAGCAGCTGACGAATGTGTGCCTGTTGATCGCTATTCTGCAGCCATACTGCATATAACGGTCGCACTGCGACAGGTGTGTCTGGAATAACCATCAAATCGCTATAAATGCCGTGCCAGAAATCAGGTAAAAAAGCGCAGGCTCCCGTGGTATGCAGCAATTCGCGGGTCACATGTGCTGAAGTGGTAGTTAATACCGGTACGTCATCACTGGAAAGATAACTTTCATGCTGATGGAAATCCGCGCCCCACTCGAGTTTGATGTAATCATATTTTTCACGCTTTTCAGTTTTGCGTGCGCGAAAGAGTGCGAGTGAAATATGACCGATCTGCTGACTGGTGAGTTCATCCATTTTTGGCGCTTCGGTGGTGATCAGCAGATCAAGCTGGCGCTCATGTAACTGCTTGACCAGCAAATGGCGCTGAGCAATACGTGCTTCCAGATGCAGGCTCTCCCGGTTCTCGTATAGCGTCTGCAGCCAGGGCGTAAGATACGCTTCCCAGAGCGATGCACTGGCACCGATTGATAGCTCATGGTGCTGCTGGGTATGCGAAACCTCCTTCTTTGCCATCAGCCAGGTACTCATCAGGCTCTCAGCGTAGGGCAATAAGCGCTCGCCTGCTGAAGTCAGCCGGATATTATTGCGGTGACGGGTAAAAAGATTAACGCCCAGCTGATTTTCCAGCTGACGGATGCGAAAACTAACGGCAGATTGCGTGAGGTAAAGCGCTTCAGCAGCACGCCCGAAATGACGCGTTCTGCTCACTTCGAGGAAAGTTTTCAGTAATTCCGTATCCACAGCATTCTCCCAAAAAATGTTTGTCGTACTGATTTAAATGTTTTGTTTTACACTCTGTCAAGCCTATCTAATACTCCGCGCCATAAATAGCACGGCCATATGAGAATCAGGAGCGTGTAAGATGGCGGACAGCTTCGCAACAACTAATCGTTTCTTTGATAACAAACATTACCCTCGTGGTTTTTCGCGTCATGGTGACTTCACCATTAAAGAAGCTCAGCTTCTGGAACGCCACGGATACGCTTTCAACGAACTGGATCTCGCTAAGCGCGATCCGGAGACCGAAGAAGAGCGTCTGTTTATTGAAGTCTGTCGTGGTCTGCGTGAGCCGCAGACTGAGGCTGAACGTGTCTGGTCAAAATACACTGCACGTATCAAGCGTCCGAAACGTTTTCATACCTTGTCCGGCGGTAAACCGCAGATGGACACGGTGGAAGACTTCAGCGATAGCGACGATTAACATGACGGGGCTGATTTCAGCCCCGTTGTCATTCCAGGCTTTTATGCAGGTAAATCAGTAAACGATCGATACTGCGATATCCCACCGCCTCCTGCAGATGCTGACGCGTAATCTGCCGTTCACCCGCTAAATCTGCGATGGTTCTCGCCACCTTTAAGATGCGCTGCCACGCACGCACCGATAATCCCAGTGCATTCAGGATCTCCTCCAGCCATTCCGCGTCCTGCTGCTGTAACACACAATCACGGGCGATCTCCGGATTCGACAGCTGCGCATTCACTTTGCCCGCGCGTGCCATCTGTATCGCCCGGGCGGCCAGTACGCGGGCGCGCACCTGCGCGCTGGTTTCGCTGTGCTGCTGCTTCTGGCTGAGCGAGCCGCCCGGTAGCAGCGGAATCTCCAGCGACAGGTCGAAGCGATCCAGAAACGGGCCAGACAGCCGGCTGAGATAGCGCAGCACCTGCTGCGGCGTGCAGCGATTATGATTCCCCTGATAATGACCCGTCGGGCTGGGATTCATTGCACCAATCAGCTGAAAGCGCGCAGGGAAAGTGACTTTGGCGCGGGAACGGGAAATGGCGATTTCACCGGACTCAATCGGCTCGCGTAACGCATCCAGCGCTTTGCGCTCAAACTCGGGCAGTTCATCAAGAAACAGCACCCCATTGTGCGCCAGCGAAATTTCGCCCGGCCGCGGCAGGGATCCTCCGCCGACCAGCGCATACAGCGATGCGCTGTGATGAGGCGCTCTGAACGGCCGTCTACGCCACTGATGATGTAGCGTACCGCTGCTGACCAGGCTGGCAATTGCGGCGCACTCCAGCGCTTCCTGGTCATCCAGCGGCGGCATAATGCCGGGCAACCGGGTTGCCAGCATGGTTTTACCGGTGCCGGGCGGGCCCAGCAGCAACAGGTTATGGCCACCGGCGGCGGTAATTTCCAGCGCGCGCCGTCCCTGCTGCTGGCCAATAATATCGCTCAGGTCCTGCTGCTCGTGCGGCACCGTTTCAGGCTGGTAATGGGCGACCGTCAGCGCCGTCTGGTTATGCAGGAAAGCGCAGATCTCCACCAGATGCTTGCCCACCAGCGTTTCACCCTGTTGTATCAGGCCGACATCCTGTTGATTCTGCTCCGCTAAGACCATCTGACGTCCGGCCTGCAGCGCCGCCATGGCAGCAGGAATCGCGGCCTGAACGCCACACAGCGCGCCGTTTAGCGCCAGCTCACCCAGGAACTCATAATGGGCCAGCTTATCGCCTGGCAGCTGCTCTGAGGCCGCGAGAATGGCGATAGCGATCGGCAGGTCGTAGCGCCCACCCTCTTTAGGTAAATCAGCTGGCGCGAGATTAATGGTGACGCGCTTCGCCGGAAAGGTGAAACCGCTATTGATAATGGCGCTGCGCACGCGTTCGCGGGCTTCTTTGACGGTGGTTTCCGGCAGACCAACCAGCGTCAATGCTGGCAGACCGTTGCTGATATGCACTTCAATCGTCACCAGTGGAGCCTGCACTCCGAGCGCCGCGCGTGTTAATACTTTCGATAAAGACATAACCGCTCCTTGTTGCCTTTATCCTTGCTGAAAAAAATCCACACGGCGACCGCTGAAACTATCATCCTGAAGCGGTATTCAGGAAAATCGCTGCGCTTTTCATCCTGTTCATTAATTTTCGCAGCCAGATCGCAAAAGCAAAATAACGGTTGCGTCGCGGGCGTAATGAATAATTATCACAAATGCGAATAACCTTTTACTTACAAAGCGATAACGCACGCCAGCTGCGCGCGTCATAAAATTTCCCGATGAAAATTATTGTAAATCCCCTGCTAACTATGGTAACTCTGTAGGTATTACTTCGAACTAACGAAAAAACAGACGACACATGAAAGCCCTTCTACAAGTGATTAGCCTAGTCGTGATTAGCGTGGTGGTGATTATTAACCCACCGTGCGGGGCTACGCTTGGAGAAAGAAAGGCTTAAAAATCAAGCCTGGAATTCGAAAAACCCCCGCACCGTAAGGTCCGGGGGTTTTTTTTCGACCAGACGAAATATCAGCGAATCAGCGAGGAACAGATTATGAGCAGTAGCATAAAATTCTGTTGTTCCAGCAGGAATACAGGAGAATAACCATGACAGGTGCACAGTGGGTAGTTCAGGCTTTACGCGCGCAGGGTGTCGACACAGTGTTTGGTTATCCTGGCGGAGCAATCATGCCAGTGTACGATGCGCTCTACGATGGCGGCGTGGAACATCTACTGTGTCGTCATGAACAAGGTGCGGTGATGGCAGCGATCGGTTATGCGCGTGCGACCGGCAAAACCGGGGTTTGCATTGCGACTTCCGGACCGGGCGCCACCAACCTGATCACCGGACTGGCCGATGCGATGATGGATTCCGTTCCGGTTGTCGCCATCACCGGGCAGGTCTCTTCAGCGTTTATCGGTACCGACGCCTTTCAGGAGATCGACGTTCTTGGCCTGTCATTAGCCTGCACTAAACACAGCTTCCTCGTTGAATCGCTGGATGATTTACCCTCGGTGATGGCGGAAGCTTTCGCCATCGCGCAGTCCGGCCGTCCGGGACCAGTGCTGGTCGACATTCCCAAAGATATTCAGATTGCCAGCGGTGACCTGACGCCGCACCTGCTGCCGGTTGAAGAAGCACTGAGCCACTCACCGCAGCACATTGCCGAAGCGCGCGCGCTGATGGCGCAGGCGCAAAAACCGATGCTGTATATCGGCGGCGGTGTCGGCATGGCGCAGGCCGTCCCGGCGCTGCGGGCTATGGCGCAGGAGACCGGCATCCCGATGGTTTCTACCCTGAAAGGACTGGGCAGCGCCGAAGCCAGCAGCGATCTCTATCTCGGTATGCTCGGCATGCACGGCACCAAAGCGGCCAACCTGGCGGTGCAATCCTGTGATTTGCTGATTGCCGTCGGCGCACGCTTCGACGACCGCGTCACCGGTAAGCTGGATACCTTCGCGCCGCACGCCAGCGTCATTCATATCGATATCGATCCGGCGGAATTGAACAAACTGCGTCGCGCTCACGTTTCGCTGCAGGGCGATCTCAACCAGGTGTTGCCGGCGCTGAGCATGCCGCTGCAGATCGACGGCTGGCGTACTGAAGTTAAAGCGATGAACGCGGAGTTCGCGTGGCGTTACGACCATCCCGGCGAGGCGATCTACGCGCCGCTGCTGCTGAAGCAGTTGTCAGATCGTAAACCTGACAGCGCGGTGGTAACTACCGACGTTGGCCAGCACCAGATGTGGGCGGCGCAGCACATGCGCTTCAGCGCGCCGGAAAACTTCATCACCTCCAGCGGTCTGGGCACCATGGGCTTTGGGCTGCCGGCTGCGGTAGGCGCGCAGGTTGCCCGTCCGGATGACACCGTTATCTGCGTGTCCGGTGACGGCTCAATCATGATGAATATTCAGGAGCTGGGCACCATCAAGCGTAAGCAGCTGCCGGTAAAAATCCTGCTGCTGGATAACCAGCGTCTTGGCATGGTTCGCCAGTGGCAGCAGCTGTTCTTTGATGGTCGCTACAGTGAAACCATCCTCACCGATAACCCCGATTTCCTCACGCTGGCCAGCGCCTTTGATATTCCGGGCCAGCGCATTAGCCGTAAAGATCAGGTCGACGCCGCGATTGATGCTCTGCTGAACAGTGAAGGTCCTTACTTCCTGCATGTTGCGATTGATGAGCATGAAAACGTCTGGCCACTGGTACCGCCGGGTGCCAGCAACGCAAACATGATGGAGAAAACCGTATGAACCAGCATCAATTGTCTATCGAAGCCCGCTTTCGCCCTGAAATATTGGAGCGCATTTTGCGCGTCGTGCGTCACCGTGGCTTCCAGGTCTGCGCGATGAATATGGCGTCCGCCGTCAATGCGGAGAACATTAATATCGAAATGACCGTTGCCAGCCAGCGCTCTGTCGATTTACTGTCTTCGCAGTTAAGCAAACTTATGGATGTCGCCTGTGTCGAGATCCAGCAACAGACAACACAACAAATCCGCGCCTAGTCGCCAAAGGAAATAACAATGAGTACGAAGAAAGCAGACTTTATCTGGTTCAATGGAGAGATGGTTAAGTGGGAAGACGCCAAGGTTAGCGTTATGTCTCACGCACTGCATTACGGCACCTCTGTGTTCGAAGGCGTTCGCTGCTACGACTCACACAAAGGTCCGGTGGTGTTCCGTCACCGTGAACACATGCAGCGTCTGCACGACTCCGCCAAAATTTACCGTTTCCCGATCAAAGCCAGCGTGGATGAGTTGATGGAAGCGTGCCGCGAAGTCATCCGCGTCAATAAACTGAAGAGTGCCTACATTCGTCCGCTGGCCTTTGTCGGCGACGTGGGCCTCGGCGTTAACCCGCCAGACGGCTTCACCACCGATGTGATCATCGCTGCGTTCCCGTGGGGGGCTTACCTGGGCGCCGAAGCGCTGGAGCAGGGCATTAACGCCATGGTTTCTTCCTGGAATCGCGTGGCGCCAAATACCCTGCCAACCGCGGCGAAAGCAGGCGGTAACTATCTCTCTTCCCTGCTGGTTGGCAGCGAAGCGCGCCGCCACGGCTATCAGGAAGGTATCGCGCTGGATACCCAGGGTTATATCTCCGAAGGGGCTGGCGAAAACCTGTTTGAAGTGAAAGACGGCATCCTGTTCACCCCGCCGTTCACCTCTTCAGCGCTGCCGGGCATCACCCGCGACGCAATCATCAAGCTGGCGAAGGATCTCGGTATCGAAGTGCGCGAGCAGGTGCTGTCACGCGAATCGCTGTACCTGGCGGATGAAGTGTTCATGTCCGGTACTGCCGCAGAAATCACGCCGGTACGCAGCGTGGACGGCATCCAGGTGGGTGAGGGCAAACGTGGCCCGGTGACCACCAAAATCCAGCAGGCATTCTTTGGCCTGTTCACCGGCGAAACCGAAGACAAGTACGGCTGGCTGGATCAGGTGAATCCATAACAAGACAGTAACGCGGGTGCAGCAGCGCCCGCGTCATTTTTCAGACTGGAGTAAATAGAGCATGCCTAAGTACCGTTCCGCCACCACCACCCATGGTCGTAACATGGCGGGTGCCCGTGCCCTGTGGCGCGCCACCGGAATGACCGACGACGATTTCGGTAAGCCGATTATCGCCGTGGTTAACTCCTTCACCCAATTCGTACCGGGCCACGTGCACCTGCGCGATCTTGGCAAACTGGTTGCTGAGCAAATCGAAGCCGCGGGTGGTGTAGCCAAAGAGTTCAACACCATCGCGGTGGATGACGGTATCGCCATGGGTCATGGCGGCATGCTGTATTCACTGCCTTCACGCGAGCTGATTGCCGACTCCGTGGAATATATGGTGAACGCCCACTGCGCCGACGCCATGGTATGTATCTCCAACTGCGACAAAATCACCCCCGGCATGCTGATGGCCTCGCTGCGCCTCAACATTCCGGTGATCTTTGTCTCCGGCGGTCCAATGGAAGCCGGTAAAACCAAGCTGTCAGACAAAATCATCAAGCTGGATCTGGTGGACGCGATGATTCAGGGGGCGAACCCGAACGTCAGCGATGCCGACAGCGAGCAGATTGAGCGTTCCGCCTGCCCGACCTGCGGCTCGTGCTCCGGCATGTTCACCGCCAACTCCATGAACTGTCTGACCGAAGCGCTGGGCCTGTCGCAGCCGGGCAACGGCTCGCTGCTGGCAACCCACGCCGATCGTAAAGACCTGTTCATCAACGCCGGCAAGCGCATCGTTAACCTGACCAAACAGTATTACGAGCAGGATGATGCGCGCGTGCTGCCGCGTAACATCGCCAGCAAAGCTGCGTTCGAAAACGCCATGACGCTGGATATCGCCATGGGCGGTTCCACCAATACCGTGCTGCACCTGCTGGCCGCCGCGCAGGAAGGCGAGATCGATTTCAACATTTCCGACATCGATCGCCTGTCACGTAAAGTGCCGCACCTGTGCAAAGTGGCGCCGAGTACACAGAAATATCATATGGAAGATGTGCACCGCGCGGGCGGGGTAATCGGTATTCTTGGCGAGCTGGATCGTGCTGGCCTGCTGCACACCGACGTACGCAACGTGCTGGGCCTCAACCTGCGCGAAACGCTCGATCAGTACGACATCATGCTGACCAAAGACGAAGCGGTGAAGAAGATGTTCCGCGCCGGCCCGGCGGGCATCCGTACTACCCAGGCGTTTTCACAGGATTGCCGCTGGGATACGCTGGATGACGATCGTCAGGAAGGCTGTATCCGCACGCGCGAACACGCATTCTCTCAGGATGGCGGTCTGGCAGTGCTGTACGGCAACATGGCGGAAGATGGCTGCATCGTGAAAACCGCCGGCGTCGACAAAGAGATCCTCACCTTTAAAGGTCCGGCAAAAGTGTATGAAAGCCAGGACGATGCGGTGGAAGCGATTCTCGGCGGCAAAGTGGTCGCCGGTGATGTGGTGGTGATCCGCTACGAAGGGCCGAAAGGCGGTCCGGGCATGCAGGAAATGCTCTATCCGACCACTTATCTGAAATCGATGGGCCTTGGCAAAAGCTGTGCGCTGATCACTGACGGACGCTTCTCGGGCGGTACCTCGGGCCTCTCCATTGGCCACGCATCACCGGAAGCGGCGAACGGCGGCACCATCGCGCTGGTTAAAGATGGCGACATCATTGAAATCGATATCCCGAATCGTGGCATTAAGCTGGCGGTACCGGATAACGAACTGCATGCCCGTCGTGAAGAAGAGGAAGCGCGTGGCGAAGCGGCTTATACGCCGCACGGTCGTGTGCGTCAGGTCTCCTTCGCACTGCGTGCTTATGCATCGCTCGCCACCAGCGCTGACAAGGGCGCGGTGCGCGATAAGTCTAAGCTGGGAGGCTAATCTCTGATGGCTGAGTCTCAACCGCTTTCCGCGTCGCCCAATGGCGCGGAGTATCTGCGCGCGGTGCTGCGTGCGCCTGTGTACGAAATTGCCCAGGTGACGCCGCTGCAAAAAATGGAAAAAATTTCGTCGCGTCTTGGCAACACCATTCTGGTGAAGCGCGAAGATCGCCAGCCGGTGCACAGCTTCAAGCTGCGCGGTGCCTACGCCATGATCGCCGGGCTGACGGAAGAGCAGAAAGCGCGCGGCGTGGTTACTGCTTCGGCGGGTAACCACGCGCAGGGCGTGGCGCTCTCGGCCAGCACGCTCGGCATCAAGTCACTGATTGTGATGCCAGTGGCGACGGCGGACATCAAGGTTGATGCAGTGCGCGCGTTTGGCGGTGAGGCTTACCTGTTTGGCGCCAATTTTGATGAGGCAAAAGCCAAAGCGATTGAGCTGGCGGAGCAGCAGGGTTACACCTTCGTGCCGCCGTTTGATCATCCGGCGGTGATTGCCGGACAGGGCACGCTGGCGATGGAGCTGTTGCAGCAGGATGCGCATCTCGATCGCGTGTTTGTGCCGGTAGGCGGCGGCGGCTTAGCGGCGGGTGTGGCGGTACTGATTAAACAGCTGATGCCGCAAATCAAGGTTATCGCGGTCGAGTCGCAGGATTCTGCCTGCCTGAAGGCGGCGCTTGATGCCGGCGAGCCGGTGGATTTGCCGCGCGTCGGGCTGTTTGCCGAAGGCGTGGCGGTCAAGCGTATCGGCAGCGAAACCTTCCGCCTGTGCAAAGAATACCTCGACGACATTATCACCGTGGACAGCGATGCCATCTGCGCGGCGATGAAGGATCTGTTCGAGGATGTGCGTGCGGTGGCGGAGCCTTCCGGCGCGCTGGCGCTGGCGGGCATGAAGAAGTACATCCAGCAGCACGACATCAAAGGCGAGCGGCTGGCGCACGTGCTGTCGGGCGCCAACGTTAACTTCCACGGTCTGCGCTACGTCTCTGAGCGCTGTGAACTGGGTGAACAGCGTGAAGCACTGCTGGCGGTCACCATCCCTGAGCAGCAGGGCAGCTTCCTGCGTTTCTGCCAGACGCTGGGCGGCCGCGCGGTAACCGAGTTCAACTACCGTTATGCCGATGCCGACAACGCCTGCATCTTTGTTGGCGTGCGTTTAACGCGCGGCCTTGAGGAGCGCAGCGAAATCATCAGCCAGCTGGCTGAAGGCGGCTATCAGGTGGTGGATTTGTCAGACGATGAGATGGCGAAGCTGCACGTGCGCTACATGGTGGGCGGACGCCCGTCAAAACCGCTGCGCGAACGGCTGTTCAGCTTCGAATTCCCGGAAGCGCCGGGCGCGCTGCTGAAGTTCCTGCAGACGCTGGGCGCGCACTGGAACATTTCACTGTTCCACTATCGCAGCCACGGCACCGATTTTGGTCGCGTGCTGGCGGCGTTCGAGATCAACGACAAAGAGCCGGATTTCGACACTCACCTCAACGCGCTCGGCTATGAGTGGCACGACGAGGCCAGCAATCCGGCGTTTCGCTTCTTCCTCGCCGGCTAAACTACAGCAGGTGCCAGAAAGCATTGATCAGCGGCTCCCCGAGCCGCTTTTTTTGTACGCATACGCCAAGCTCCAGCGGCGCCACTGACTCGACATTCTCCAGCGTCAGCACGCGATTGCGCACCGGTTCCGGACTGTTTTCCAGCACCACATCCGGCAGCAGCGCGATGCCGCAGCCGAGCGCCACCATCGACACAATCGCCTCATGGCCTGACACCGTGGCGTAAATCTGCGGGTTGGCAATCCGGTGGCGGCGAAACCATAAATCAATGCCGCGCCGCGCCGGCCCCTGATCCGGCAGGATAAAGGGAATCTGCGACCAGTCCGGCTGTTCCTGCGTCGCCTGGCTGCGCACCGGGCAGGGCAGCGCCGGGGCGATCAGCACCAGCGGGATCAAACCCAGTGGTGTAAAATCGATACTGGCGGGCAGCGACTCCGGCCGGCCGGCGATGGCCAGATCCGCTTCGCCGGACTGCACCATTTCAATGGCATCGGCAGCGTCGCCGGTGGTGAGTTTGATCTCCACCTGCGGATGCTCCGCGCGAAAGCGGTCGAGAATCGGCGGCAGATGGCTGTAGGCGGCGGTTACCGAGCAGAACAGGCGCAGCTCGCCGCTCAGCGACGGACCGTTCAGGTCCATGACATGGCGCAGTTGCTGATACTGCAGCAGGGTCTGCTGGGCGAACTGACGCAGCCGCTCACCGGCTTCGGTCAGCGTCACGGTGCGGTTGTCGCGCAGGAACAGCGCGTGTCCGACATCCTCTTCCAGCCGCTGAATCTGGCGTGATAATGTCGACGGGCTGACGTGCATGGCGCGCGCGGTGCGGCCAAAGTGGCAGCTTTCCGCCAGGTGAAGAAACAGTTTCAGGTCTCGTAAATCCATGCGCGTTTTGCCCTCAGCGTGATGTTGCAAATTCTGCAATGTGACGTTGTTAATATATCAATTTAAGCAACAGATTTCCTGTCATATGATGGGGTCATTCGCGGCGCTAAATCCGGCGCCGTTACTGAACAAAAGCAAACACAACATCTGAGCGGAGTACCCATGGCTAACTACTTCAACACATTGAATCTGCGCAATCAGTTAGCGCAGTTAGGCAAATGTCGCTTCATGTCGCGCGATGAATTCGCGGATGGCGCTAGCTTCCTGAAAGGTAAGAAAGTGGTCATCGTCGGCTGCGGCGCGCAGGGCCTGAACCAGGGTCTGAACATGCGTGACTCTGGCCTCGATGTGTCTTACGCACTGCGCGCTGAAGCCATCGCTGAGAAGCGTGCGTCGTTCCGTAAAGCCACCGAAAACGGTTTTAAAGTGGGTACTTACGAAGAGCTGATCCCGCAGGCGGATCTGGTGGTTAACCTGACCCCGGACAAGCAGCACTCTGCCGTTGTGCAGGCCGTTCAGCCGCTGATGAAAGACGGTGCCGCGCTGGGTTACTCTCACGGTTTCAACATCGTCGAAGTGGGCGAGACCATCCGTAAAGACATCACCGTGGTGATGGTGGCACCGAAGTGCCCGGGTACCGAAGTGCGTGAAGAGTACAAACGTGGCTTCGGCGTTCCAACGCTGATCGCTGTTCACCCGGAAAACGATCCAAAAGGCGAAGGCATGGCGATTGCCAAAGCCTGGGCTGCAGCTACCGGCGGCGACCGTGCAGGCGTGCTGGAATCGTCTTTCGTGGCAGAAGTCAAATCAGACCTGATGGGCGAGCAGACCATTCTGTGCGGTATGCTGCAGGCCGGTTCACTGCTGTGCTTCGACAAGCTGGTGGCCGAAGGTCACGACGCGGCGTACACCGAGAAACTGATTCAGTTCGGCTGGGAAACCATCACCGAATCGCTGAAGTTTGGCGGCATCACGCTGATGATGGATCGTCTGTCTAATCCGGCAAAAATCCGCGCTTACGCACTGTCTGAGCAGCTGAAAACCATCATGGCACCGCTGTTCCAGAAGCACATGGATGACATCATCTCGGGTGAATTCTCTTCCGGTATGATGGCTGACTGGGCGAACGACGACAAAAACCTGCTGACCTGGCGTGAAGAGACCGGCAAAACCGCGTTCGAAAATGCCCCGCAGTTCGAAGGCAAAATCGATGAGCAGGAGTACTACGACAAAGGCGTGGTCATGGTCGCGATGGTGAAAGCGGGCGTTGAGCTGGCGTTCGAAACCATGGTTGACGCGGGCATCATCGAAGAGTCAGCTTACTATGAATCCCTGCACGAGCTGCCGCTGATTGCCAACACCATCGCCCGTAAGCGTCTGTATGAAATGAACGTGGTAATTTCCGATACCGCAGAATACGGTAACTACCTGTTCTCCTTCGCGGCCGTTCCGCTGCTGAAAGAGTTCATGACCACGCTGCAGCCTGGCGATCTGGGCAAAGCGGTGGAAGGCACGCAGGTGGATAACGCGCAGCTGCGCGACGTGAACGAAGCGATCCGCCAGCATCCAATCGAAGCCGTTGGCCGCAAACTGCGTGGCTATATGACCGACATGAAACGCATCGCCGTCGCCGGCTAAGGCACGCGAGACACAGTTTTCAGCCCAATCAAACCCCGGCTTGCCGGGGTTTTTTTTATGTCTTATGTTTGAGTGCAGAAGAGTTTCTCTCACTATTTCCCTCACCCTAGCCCTCTCCCGCTGGCGGGAGAGGGAACCGTTTGGTGCGGGCTGATGTTTCTGCACTTATCCATCAACACCGCGCGGATACTCCCTCTCCCGTTTACGGGAGAGGGCCGGGGTGAGGGCCAGGGTGAGGGACACACCGCACCATCCCCACACCGCCAATAAAAAACCCGGCCGGAGCCGGGTTCTGTCAACACGCAATCAATCACACCGCTTCATACAGCGTCTGATGGCGTGTCTCTTTACAGGCGATCAGCGCGATCAGCGTCAGCACTGCCATGGAGGCCAGATAGAAGCCCACCGCCTGCAAGCCGTAGTTCGCATTCAGCCAGGTCGCAATATAAGGCGCTACCGAGGCACCAAGAATCGACGACAGGTTGTAAGAGAACGACGCACCGGTATAGCGAACTTCGGTCGGGAACAGTTCTGGCAGCAGCGCGCCCATCGGGCCGAATGTCAGACCCATAATACTCAGGCCGAGCAGCAGGAAGCCCATCACCAGAATCTGCGAGCCGGAGCCGAGCAGCAGCGGGAACATCAGCGCAAAGGCGATGATCATCAGCGTAATGGTGATCATCGTTTTGCGACGGCCAAAACGGTCCGCCAGCAGGCCGGCAATCGGCACCATCACGCCAAAACCGATCACCGCCACCATCAGCATCCACAGGAAGCTGTTACGCGAATAACCGAGACCAACCGGCGCCGGCGCGGTGCCGTAGCTCATCGAATACACCGTCATAATGTAGAACAGCGTGTAGGTCGCCAGCATGATAAACGTGCCGAGGATGGTCGCCGTCATATGCTTGCTCAGCAGCGTACCGATGGGGATCCGCACCTGCTTCTTCTCTTTCTGCACTTTGGCAAACACCGGGCTCTCATGCAGCGATACGCGCACATACAGACCGATAATCACCAGCACCGCAGAAAGCACAAACGGCACGCGCCAGCCCCAGTTCATGAACTGCTCATCGGTCAGCAGCCACGAGAGCAGCAGGAACGTGCCATTGGCAAAGAAGAAGCCAATCGGTGCGCCCAGCTGCGGGAACGAGCCGTACAGCGCACGTTTCTTCGCCGGGGCGTTCTCGGTGGCCAGCAGCGCTGCGCCGCCCCATTCGCCGCCCAGTCCCAGGCCCTGACCAAAACGCGCCAGCGCCAGCAGCAGCGGTGCCGCCACGCCAATGGTCTGATAACCCGGCAGCAGGCCGATCAGTACGGTAGAGACGCCCATGGTCAGCAGCGAGGCAACCAGTGTCGCTTTACGGCCCACGCGGTCGCCAAAGTGACCAAACAGCGCGGAGCCAATAGGGCGCGCAACAAAGGCAATAGCGAAGGTCGCCAGCGACTGCAGTGTGGCAACCGTAGCGTCACCCTGCGGGAAGAAGATATGCGGAAAAACGATTACCGCGGCGGTGGCATAGATATAGAAATCGAAGAATTCGATTGCAGTGCCAACCAGCGAGGCAACTACCACTTTACTGCGTGAGTTAACCGGTGTGCCGTCGTGTGGTTGGTCGGGTGTTTCGGAGATGGAGGCTTGCATAACTGTTTCTTAATTGTAAATGTAAACAAAGAATCTTACGCACCTGTTTTGCTGCATTCAATGACGAAAAACCGCGTCACACCGGGCTTTGGCGGCGAAAAAGAGGATAATTTCTGAGTTACGGCAATCGGCGGCGGATGGGAAGGGGAAGCGCGGCTTTTCTGGCGTGATTCTCTGCAAAAGGGCCAAATAAAAGTGACCCTTTAGCGTTTCCTGCTGGTTTTTGCTGCTTTAGTAGCCAGCAGGAAACATTTTTTGCTGTTGCGGCAAATGTAACTGAATTGTCGCGTTAGGCAGAGTGATGCGGCTGCGACATCTCGGGATCATCCTTGTATTTTGCGGTGGCGATCCACGCGGCGCAGAACAGCGTCAGACGCGCGAAAAAGTAGAAGAAGGCCATCAGCCCCAGCACCGATCCAAAGGCGGCACCGGAGGGCGACGTCGCCAGCTTCGGCAGCGTCAGCGTCATAACAAACTTGATCACCTCAAACCCAATCGCCGCCAGCAGCGTACCGCGCAGCAGCGCTTTTTTGCGTGGCTTGTGGCGCGGCAGGATCCAGAAAATCCACAGGAATAGCAGATAGTTGGCGAAGATGGAGATCGACAGCGCGATGATGGTCATCGCCGGCCGCAGCCACTCGATATCGCCCAGCCCCAGCGCATTCACGATCGCCGCCTGCGCTGCGCCGGCAATTGAGGTCAGGGACAGCGTTATCACCAGCGCCAGCATCAGACCCAGCAGCGAAACCAGGTCGCGCAGATACTTCTTCCACCACTTCTCCTGGTCATCGGGCGTGCGTTCCCATACGTCACGCGACTGGGCGCGTACCGCTTCGCGCAGGTTACCCATCCAGTTGATGCCGGAGTAGAGCGCCAGCAGCAAACCGGTCAGGCCGACGGTCGCGCGCTGCTGAATTGCGGTATTCACGGTATTTTTCAGCGTGGTGGCCAGCGTCGGGTCGCTGATGCTGTTAACGATTTTGTTGATCAACTCAGAAAGCAGGTCCTGATTGGACGCCAGCACAAAGCCGACCGCCGCAAAGGAGACCATCAAAATCGGTATCAGCGAAAGAAATGAAAAATAGGTGATCGCCGCACCAAACTGGCTGCCGAGGCGATCGTTAAAGCGCTCCAGCGCGCGCAGAAAGTGCGCCACTGCCGGGATCGCCTGAAACCAGGCGGCAAAGCGTGAGACGCGCCTGATCGAGCCATCCACCGTTTTGTTCCCGGTTTTGATATCAATCAGCGGCTTAGCTTCAGCCGCTGAGGCTTTTGTGGTTTTGTCCGTCATAGACCTTCTGCATCCTGTTCACAGCGAAAATAAAATTATAGCCTGCCCGTTCAGGTCACGTATTCCTGCAGCACCTGACTCAGCCACTCCATAAACACCCGCACGCGGCGCGCCACGTTGCGACGGTGAGGATAGAGCAGGGAAATCGGCATCGGTTTGGCCGGGAAGTGGTGCAGTACTTCGACCAGCTGGCCGGATTCCAGCAGCGGCTGCACGCCAATCGCCGGTACCTGAATAATGCCCAGCCCGGCAATACAGGCGGCGCGATAGGTCTCAGTGCTGTTTACCGTCACCACGCCGCCGGTCTGCACGTAGTGGCACTGTTTGCCATCAAAGTACTCAAAGCCCGGCGAGGGCTGCCCCAGCTGTTGGGTATAGTGCACCATGGCGTGCTGGCCGAGATCGTCCAGCCGCACCGGCATGCCGAAGCGGGAAAGGTAGCCAGGGCTGGCGCAGTTGATCAAGGCGTGCGAGCCAATTTTTCGCGCAATCAGGCCGGAATCTTTCAGTTCGCCAACGCGCAACACGCAGTCAAAGCCCTCGCGAATCACATCAACCTGGCGATCGCTGCTGCTCAGCTCAATCTCCACGCCCGGATAGTGCTGCAAAAACTCCGGCAGGCGCGGCAGGATAAAACCGGTTGCCATCGCCACCGACATATCGACGCGCAGCTTACCGCTCAGCGTGGCAGGATCGTGCTGGAACAGGCTGTCCATATCATCCAGCATCGACAGCAAATCCAGGCAGCGATCGTAATACACCAGCCCATCCTGGGTGAGATGCACACGGCGCGTGGTGCGATGCAGCAGGCGTGTACCCATCTGATTTTCCAGCGCCTGCAACTGGCGGGACACGCTGCCCTTGGGTAAACCCAGACTCTCAGCCGCGCGGGTAAAACTGCCCATTTCTGCCACCCGCACAAACACCTGCATAGCGTGAATTTTATCCATGTTGTTCACCGATTGTTGTTGTTAGTGAAACAGTGCTGTGTATTCCCCTGCGTTTATAGATCAATTATTCGCGAATATCCTTAATCCGTGTTCAATTTTCCAACCGGAGCGAAACATGTCTCATAAAATTGCATTGATTACCGGCGGTAACCGCGGTCTGGGCAAGAATGGCGCGCTGAAACTGGCCGCTAAGGGCGTCGATATTCTGTTTACCTGGCGCGGTCATGCTGAAGAAGCGCAGGCGGTCGTGAAGGAGATTGAGGCGCTGGGCGCGCGTGCGGTAGCGCTGCAGCTGGATGTGGGCGACAGTAAGCAGTTCGATGACTTTGCGGCGCGGGTTAAAGCAACGCTGAACGAGACCTGGCAGCGCGATAGCTTTGATTATTTAGTGAACAACGCTGGCCACGGTCATTACAAGCTGCTGGCCGAAACCAGTGAAGAGGAGTTTGATGCGCTGGTGAATGTGCATTTTAAAGGGCCGTATTTCCTGACGCAGAAACTGCTGCCGCTGATCGCCGATGGTGGACGCATCCTGAACATTTCCAGCGGTCTGACGCGCATGACGCTGCCGGGTTCAGGTACTTACGCCGCCATGAAAGGGGCGATGGAAGTGCTGACGCGCTATCAGGCGAAAGAGCTGGGCGAGCGCCGCATTCGCGTCAACATTCTGGCGCCAGGGGCGATTGAAACCGACTTTGGCGGCGGTCGCGTGCGCGACACCAAAGATCTGAACGCGCATATCGCTTCAGTGACCGCGCTGGGCCGCGTTGGTCTGCCGGATGACATCGGTGATGCCATCAGCGCGATCCTGAGCGACGAAACCGGCTGGATTACCGCCCAGCGTATCGAGGCCTCCGGCGGTCAGGCACTGTAAAAACATCGCGCTGCGACCGGATCGTGTAAACGAACGGAGCAGCGCCCGTTTTACACCTCAATCGTGCCATCAATCAGGGTGAGGGTTTGCCCGCCGATCCAGATTGTCTCACCGGCAAAACGCACCACAATGCGACCGGCACGCTGGATGGCGCTGCCCTGACGCGCGCAGTAATCCTGCCGCTGGCCCTGCGCCGCCAGATAGCGTGCCAGACAGGCGTTGGCGCTGCCGGTGACCGGATCTTCGACCAGGCTACCGTTCTCGACCAGCAGCGCGCGCACCTCGTACTGCGCCTCTGCATCCTGCGGCAGCGGGCCAAACAGGGCGATGCCGTTCACACCCGCATGCTGCTGCAGCCGCAGTAAATCGTCCGCCTGGGTGACCACCTCCAGCACCGCCTGCGCGCTGCTCATCGGAATCAACAGCCAGCGAATCCCCATATCCGCCACGGCTGGCGTCTGGCTGAGATCGAACGCGTCACTGTGCAGTGCGCTGCTCATCAGCGCATCGCTGAACGGCGTCAGGCTGGCGTCCGGCGCGGCAAAGGCCAGCGTACCGTCAGCGCCAATCTGCACCTCAACCAGGCCCACGCCGCACTCCTGCACAATCTTACCCGCTGTTTTCAGGGGCCAGCCGGCTTCCAGCAAGGCATGCGCGGTGCCAAGCGTGGGGTGTCCGGCAAACGGCAGCTCGCCGCCGGGCGTAAAGATGCGCACACGATAGTCGGCTGTGGCATCCTGTGGTGGCAGCACGAAGGTGGTTTCCGACAGATTGGTCCAGCGTGCGATGGCCGCCAGCTGTGCGTCGCTCAGACCCTGGGCATCCATGATCACCGCCAGCGGATTGCCGCTGAACGCGCCTGTGGAGAACACATCCACTTGTTTAAACGCCACCTGCATGTTTGCTCCTTTCCTCATTGAGGTTGTCTGAAATCCGGATTTACATCCTGCAGATTGCTTAAGGCGTCTAACAGGACTATGAATAGATTAACAATTCTGCCAGCGGAGTCCGCTATGTTAAAAATTCTGGGCCGTAACTCGTCAATCAACGTTCGTAAAGTGCTGTGGCTCTGTTCAGAGCTGGATATTGCCTGGGAGCACGAGCCGTGGGGCGAAGACCCGCAGTCGTTGCACTCACCGCAGTTTATGGCGCTCAATCCCAACGCCATGGTGCCGGTGATCATCGAAGATGACTTCGTGATGTGGGAGTCCAACGCGATTCTGCGCTACCTCGCCAACAGCAACGGCGGTGAATGGCTCTACCCGGATAATCCGCGCGCGCGTGCGCCGGTCGATCAGTGGATGGACTGGCAGGCCACCGAGCTCAACACCTCATGGCGCTATGCTTTTATGTCGCTGGTGCGCAATTCGCCAGCCCATCAGGATCCGCGCCTGCTGGCTGCCGCCGTCAAAGGCTGGAGCCACACCATGGGTATTCTTAATCAGCAGCTGGAAAAAACCGGGCGCTACGTCGCGGGCCGTAACTTTACCCTGGCCGATATTCCGGTTGGCCTGGCGGTGAACCGCTGGTTTGAAACCCCGCTCGACCATCCGGACTTTCCCGCCGTGCAAACCTATTACGAGCGGCTGACCGAACGCGAGGGTTACACCACCTGGGGCCGCAACGGTAAGCCCTGATCCTGACCCGGCGCGATACCGGTGATTTCACAGGCCAGCGCGCCGGTGCGTTTCAGTGCCCAGGTGTAACGCTCATCAAACGGATAGCAGCAGGAGAGACGCAGCGCATGGCGATAGCGATCGCTCAGTGAATAGAGCGCGCCCGGCGTGACGCAAATCTGCTCCTGCAACAGGCGATGGAACATCTCCACCGTGTCAACCTTGCCCGGCAGCTCGACCCAAAACACAAAGCCGCCGCGCGGCAGGGTAGCGCGCGTGCCCTGCGGGAAATGACGGGCAATGATGCCGCGCGCCGCATCCAGATTGGCGGCATAGCGACGCCGCAGCGAACGCAGATGGTGATCATAACCGCCGCTGGCGAGAAATTCGGCCAGCGTTTCGCTCAGCAGTTTTGATTCGGTCATCGACGATACCGCTTTCAGCCGCGCAATCGCCGGGTGGAAGCGGCCGGCAGCCGTCCAGCCCACGCGAAAATCGGGCGCGACGGTTTTGGTGAAGCTGGTGCAGTAAATCACCCAGCCGTCGCGGTCAAAGGCTTTGACCGGCGGCGACAGCGGCCAGTCAAACTGCAATTCGTCATACAGCCCATCTTCCAGCAGCGGAACGTGGTAAGTGTTCACTAACTTCGCGAGACGCTTTTTATTTTCCAGCGGCATCACGTAGCCCAGCGGATTCTGCGCGCCCGGCATGGCGATCAGCGCCTGAATGCGCTGCTCCTGTAGCAGCATCTCCAGCGCATCCAGCGACAGGCCGTTTTGCGGATCGGTGGGGATTTCCAGCGCCTTCAGCCCGAGTGAGGCCAGCAGCGGGAACAAAAAGAAGTAGGTCGGCGATTCAAGCCCGACGCAGTCGCCCGGCTTCGTCACCGCACGCAGCGCCAGCTGCAGCGCTTCCATGCAGCCGTGGGTCAGGGTGATGTCCGCGACAGTCAGATTCAGGCCGGTGTGCAGGCTACGGCGCGCAATCTCCTCCCGTAAGCGCTCACTACCCGGCGGAAGCGCGTAGCGACCAATGATGTCGTTATCGCGGCGAATAAGGGAGGCGGTAATGCGTCCCAGTTTCGCCGCCGGAAACAGCTCACTATCCTGCGGGCAGGCCAGCGAAATATTGGTGTAGTCGGGGTGATTCTGCGCGGCGAACACCTGCTCGATCAGTTCCAGTTTTTGCGTGCTGGGGTCATTAACGCTGGCGCTCATTGGCCTGAGCGGTCGCGTCACCGCGGGCAGCACGCCACGCACGTAGTAGCCCGACTGCGGACGGGCTTCTATCAGGCCGCGATCTTCAAGGATATGCCAGGCACTTAGCACGGTATTGATGCTGACCTGGTGCGACTGTGCCACGCGCCGGATGGCCGGCAGGCGCTTACCCGGCTTCAGCGTGCCCTGATGGATAGATTCGGCAAAACTGTCCGCCAGCTGCTGGTACAGCGTCTGGCCGGATGAGAGAGGAAGGGACACAAAAGCCTCCGCGCGCGATAGGTACAATTTAAAATTGCCTTAACTGTATCCATCACAATAGTGATTTTGTGTCTCTGTTGCCATTGTAATTTGCGCATTAGCATGGTGTTTCGTTGATTCTCAGGGAAACGCACCATGCTCGATCCATCCTTCTTTAGCTACGTTACAGTGATGTCGATTACACCGGGTCCGAACAATCTGTTACTGGCCACGTCCGGCGTCAATTTTGGCTTCCGGCGCACGCTGCCGATGCTGTTTGGCATCCTGCTCGGCTGTGCGTTACAGATGCTGCTGGCGAGCGTGGCGCTGGAGCTGCTGTTGCACTGGATGGCGTCGGTGCGGTTGCCGCTGACGGTGGTGGGATGCAGCTATCTGCTGTGGCTGTCGTGGAAAATCTTCCGCGCCGGTGCGCCGCAGCTGCGCGAACGTCCGCGTCCGATGACCCTGCTGGGCGGCGTGTGTTTCCAGGCGGTGAATCCCAAAGCCTGGCTGATGGTCACCAACGTGGCGCTGATGTACGCCAATAGTAACGGTGTGCTGGCGGTGCTGCTCGGCTTCGCCGCCCTCAACCTGCCGTGCATTTTAATCTGGGCAGCGCTGGGCGACCGGCTGCGCCATCACCTGCAGATTGCGTGGAAACGTCAGGCGTTCAACACGCTGATGGCGCTGTCGCTGGTGGCAACCACCGGCTGGATGCTGTATGACGCGCTGCTATTGAGCTGATGCCACGGCGTTGGATGGCGCGGTAAGCAGGGGCACAATATGGGGGGCTGGTCAGTTAACGAAGCCGTACGACGTACCCTGATGTAGCGGCGCGATTTATCGCGCAATGTGCAATGTATTGTGCCGCTAACAAACGTGCGCTTCCTGGTGAATAAATCTCAGGCTGAACCGTCAGGGATTGCGTCATCCAAAGGGCGACACCGTAATCAAAAAAAGAGGCCGCGATTGCGGCCTCAGTCAGGTCTGTATTTACCGGTGAAGGAACAGGCGTCGCCGCTTACTTGCCCACCACATGGGCGGTTTCACGGCCTTCGTCGTTGGCGGCTTCCGGCGTGATGACCGGTGCGTAATCCAGCTGCAGCACGCGACTGGTTTCGGCCAGCACCTTCTCGGTCAGCGCCACGTCGCCGTTCAGCTTGCGGCCCCACGACGGGATTACCGCGCGGATTTTGGTTTGCCACTCTGGCGAGCGCATTTGCTCCGGGAATACTTTCGCCATCAGCTCCAGCATAATTGGTGCTGCGGTGGAGGCGCCCGGTGACGCGCCCAGCAGCGCAGAGATCGAGCCGTCGGCCGAGGTGACCACTTCGGTACCGAGACGCAGCACGCCGCCCTCTTTCTCATCATTTTTGATGATTTGCACGCGCTGACCGGCCGTAACCAGCTTCCAGTCTTCCTGTTTAGCCTGCGGCACATAAGCGCGCAGCGCTTCCATACGATCGTCATCGCTCTGCAGCACCTGATCGACCAGATATTTCACCAGATCGAAGCTTTTCAGCCCAACCTGCATCATCGGCAGCAGGTTATTGCTGTTCATCGCGCCGAACATATCCAGTAGCGAGCCCTGCTTGAGGAATTTAGTGGAGAAGGTCGCAAACGGGCCAAACAGCAGCACCTGCTTGCCATCCAGCACGCGGGTATCAACGTGCGGTACCGACATCGGCGGTGCGCCCACGCTGGCTTTGCCGTACACCTTCGCCATGTGCTGCGCCACCACGTCCGGGTTTTCCGTGACGAGGAACGAGCCGCCCACCGGGAAACCGGCGTAGCCTTTTACTTCCGGGATGCCGGTTTTTTGCAGCAGCGGCAGCGCCGCACCGCCGGCACCGATAAACAGCTGGCGCGCGGTCAGCACCCGCGACTCACCGCTGGCGAGGTTGTGCAGGCTTACCTGCCAGCGCCCATCGCTCAGGCGCTTGATATCGCGCACTTCCTGACGCAGACGCAGGCGGAAATTCTCTTTCTTCTCCAGCGCAGCAATCAGCTGGCGCGTCACTTCACCGAAGTTAACGTCGGTGCCCATGTCGGTCCAGGTGGCCGCCACTTTCTGCTTGCGGTCGCGTCCATTCATCACCAGCGGAATCCACTCAGCGATCTGGTCACGATCTTCGGAATAGTTCATGCCGCGGAACAGGGTGCTTTTCTGCAGCGCCTGGAAGCGCTTGCGCAGGAAAGCCACGTTGGCCTCGCCCCAGACAAAACTCATGTGCGGCGTGCTGTGAATAAAGCTTTGTGGATTACTCAGGTTGCCTTTCTGTACGTGATACGCCCAGAACTGGCGGGAAATCTGGAAGGATTCGTTAATCGCCACCGCTTTGGCAATGTCGATGCTGCCATCCGCTCTTTCGGGCGTATAGTTCAGCTCGGCCAGCGCCGCGTGGCCGGTGCCGGCATTGTTCCAGCCGTTAGAGGATTCGACCGCGACATCATCCAGCCGCTCGACCATCTCAATCGACCAGTCTGGCTCGAGATCCTGCAGCCAGGTGCCTAAGGTAGCACTCATCACGCCTGCGCCGATCAGCAGGACATCTACGTCTTTTCGTTCCTGAAGGTGTGTGCTTTCCATGCCAGCGGCGGCTAGCGCCAGATTTACCGCAGTGTTGCTCATGAGGCGACATCTCCTCTCTGTTGCCCTGAAGCTCAACAGGTTCGCAGGCGAAACAGCCACGCTTTTTGCAAGCGCGTTGCGCTATTTCTCAAAGGTTAAGACTCAGGTTTAAGCCATAGGTGTGATAACGGTTAACTGCACGTTATGCATATGCATTCGAATATAACATTCTCGTATCGGAATTAAACGTTTGTTTATTTTTTAAATGCAGAAATGATTCAGCATAAGAATTAATCAGCCCGACGGCGCTGTCATAAGGGATTTTTATCCCCTAATCAGGCAGTTATAGTAACGTAGTTGTTGCGGCAGTGTGAGGGAAATGGAGAGGGTTGATTTCACACGGTGAGCTGGATCACAAATTAACGCATTGAAAACGATAGGTTTTAGCGAAATTGATTTTTTATGCGGATTTTATGTTGCCTGATGTTTCGCCAGATCGTGTAAAAATAATGTTACATTTGTGTGACTTTTAATTTGGGCACCGTGTCAGGCGCCCGTCAGAAGAAAAATGCATCACGCGCACCGCTCAGCGCAGCTGGAACCAGCGGCGCCAGACGAAGCGGATAATGAAAAACTCAACGGTACCCAGCAGCAAAAACCAGACGCAGAACACCATGGTGTACAGCTGATTCACATCCTGCAGATGCAGAGCCTGCTGCAGCTGTTTTGCCAGCGCCACGCCAAACGAAGGGGCGGGCAGCAGTAGCGCCGAAAGAAAGCCCAGCAGCAGAATGCCGCCCGGGATGATCAGCGTTTCAAATGGGTTTTTCATCGCATCATTCCAAATCAGTTAGCGCGGGCATTAGCGCATAAAACTGCGGCGCGGTGCAATCCCCGCAGCAGCGTACGCTAAGAAATTTCTTCTATTCCATCCACTTAGCTGCAGAAATAGCGGCAGTTAAGAGTTATAGCCTTTGCTATACTTAAACCCATGATTTTGTTGTCTTTTTTTTGGCGGGTTGGCGTGCTAGACTGCGCGCACTTTTTCATTACTGAACCCGATATGCGGACAAAGTGCAGGCTTAATCGTCTTATTTCACCGCATTGACTGAAAACCATGACATTTATCGCAACCCTGATTCTGGCCTTTGGTATGTCGATGGACGCTTTCGCTGCAGCACTGGGCAAAGGCGCGTCGCTGTATCGTCCGGGTTTCAAAGAAGCATTACGCACAGGGCTGATTTTTGGCGTCATTGAAATGCTGACGCCGCTGGTGGGGTGGGCCATCGGGTTGGCTGCCAGCCACTACATTATGGCGTGGGATCACTGGGTGGCATTTGGTCTGCTGGGCATTCTTGGCGGGCGGATGATCATGGAAGGTTTCCGTCAGACGGCCGATGAGCCGTGCGAAGCGCCGCAGCGCCACGGCTTTATGGTACTGGCGCTGACGGCGGTAGCGACCAGCCTCGATGCGCTGGCGGTGGGGGTTGGCCTCGCGTTCCTGCAGGTTAACATTGTGCTCACCGCGCTCACCATCGGTGCGGCCACCACTATCATGGCGACCACCGGTGTGCTGGTCGGTCGCTTTATCGGTCCGGTAATGGGCAAATGGGCGGAAGTGCTGGGCGGCGTGGTACTGATCAGCATTGGCTGCACCATCCTGATTGAGCACTTAGGGCTGTTCCGTTAACGTCTGGCACGATGGGGTGGGCGCGTTTTTGTGATCTGGTTCAAAAATAATTGCGTGAAAAATGCGCGGGCGTTATAATTTTCGCGTAATTCTTCAACAATTTTTGTATCAGGTGCACCATGAAACGTTTTTTCCGCTCCGTGTTTCGCTCTTATGTTGAGACCTTCAAACACGTACCGCCGGGCGCCTTAAACTAAGCGCTCCGCCAGAAACCCTCGATAATCGCGGTCAGGGATCGACCTGTGGTTATCACCCGGCGCCGACCCCCTCTGCGCACCTCTGTCACCAAAACTCACAAACATTAATTACTTTACCCTCAGGTCATACCGCTTTTCCGTCTGGCTTTTGATAACCTGCGCGCAAATTCTCTATAACATTGAGGCCATCATGCAGCTGTGCAGTTTTTCTCTTATTGACCAGGCAAGAAAAAGTTATGGCATCGTGCAACCCGACGGCGTGATCGATCTCGGTGCGCGGCTGGGCGACAGCTGTCCGGATTTGAAAACTCTGCTACAGCGCGGTGGCCTGAGTGACCTGCAGGTGTACCTGAGCGAGCCGGTGGACTATGCCTTCAGCGCGATTCGCTTCCTGCCGGTGGTGGAAAACCCAGGCAAAGTCTTCTGCGTTGGTATGAACTATGCCGACAAGCGCCAGGAGTTTGCCGCCACGCTCGACGCGCCGACGCTGTTCGTACGCTTTGCCGATTCGCTGGCAGCACACGAGCAGCCCCTGCTGAAACCGGCGACCACGGCTGAATTTGATTACGAAGGCGAGCTGGCGGTGATCATCGGCAAGGCTGCTTATCAGGTAAAAGCCGCCGATGCGCTACAGCATATAGCGGGCTACAGCTGCTTTATGGATGCCACGGTGCGCGACATGCAGTTCACCTGGTTTACCGCAGGCAAAAACTGGCAGCAAACCGGCGGCTTTGGCCCGTGGATGACCACCGCCGACGACATCCCGGACCCGCAGCAGCTGGCGATCAAAACCTGGCTGAATCAGCGCGAAGTGCAGAACGATACCACGGCCAGCATGGTGCATCCGGTGGCGAAGATCATTGAATACATCTCGGCGTTTAGTCCGCTGTCACCGGGCGATGTCATCATCACTGGCTCACCGGGCGGCGTGGGGAAAAAGCGTACGCCACCGCTGTTTATGTTCCCTGGCGATGAGATCGAAGTGGAAATTGAGAAGATTGGTCGTCTGCGCCACCGCATCGTCTGACGTTTTGCTGCGCGGTGGCGAACGTTGCACTGCCACCGCGCTACCGCTTAAATAATTATTCAACAATACGAAATGTCCCGAATTTATATTTAAATGGCGCAGATTTAGTTATCAGGTTAAATAATTATTGTTAAGTTAATTTTCCTGCGATGTATTGCGTAAATATTTTTGTGATCGCCAACTAATTCCCTCGCTTTGCTATAGTTAAAATTAAAAGCAGCGGCGTATTATCGTCCACTGCCGATTCCGGCATGGAAATAAGGGATGATAATGAAAACCATCAGTCGCGAGATCATTAACGATCTCATTGACCGCGTGGGCGGTCGGGAAAATATTCTGTCACTTTCGCACTGTATTACCCGCCTGCGCTTTGTGCTGCAGGATGTCGACAAGGCCGATCCAGAGGCCATCCGCGCCACGCCCGGCGTTAAAGGATGCTTTAATTCTGCCGGACAGTTTCAGGTAATTATTGGAACCGAAGTTGACACTTATTATAAAGCGTTAGTTGAAGCACTAAATATTAGTGAGACCTCTAAGGAGCAGATTAAATCTGCAGCGCGCAGCCAGATGAAATGGCACGAGGCATTATTATCCCATTTTGCTGAGATATTTTTCCCGTTATTACCGGCGTTAATTAGCGGCGGTTTAATTCTCGGTTTCCGTAACGTGCTCGGCGATATTGCCGTGGCGGATGATAAAACCCTGGTGCAGCTCTATCCCGGTGTGAAAGGGCTGTACGATTTCCTCTGGCTGATCGGTGAAGCGATCTTCTTCTATTTGCCGGTGGGGATTTGCTGGTCGGTGGTGCGCAAGCTGGGCGGTACGCCAATCCTGGGAATTGTGCTGGGCATTACGCTGGTTTCACCGCAGCTGATGAATGCGTATCTGATTGGCAGCCAGGTGCCGGAAGTGTGGAACTTCGGCTGGTTCAGCATTGATCGGGTCGGCTACCAGGCGCAGGTGATTCCGGCGCTGCTGGCCGGGCTGGCGCTGGCAAAAATCGAACTGGCGCTAAAACGTATCGTGCCCGCCTATCTGACGCTGGTGGTGGTGCCGGTGTGTGCGCTGCTGCTGTCGGTTTTCCTCGCCCACAGCCTGATTGGCCCGTTTGGTCGTCTGATCGGCGACGGCATCGCCTTTGCGGTGCGTCACCTGATGACCGGCAGCTTCGCGCCGATTGGTGCCGCGCTGTTTGGCTTCCTGTATGCGCCGATGGTGATCACCGGCGTGCATCAGACCACGCTGGCGGTTGATCTGCAGATGATTCAGAGCATGGGCGGCACGCCGGTGTGGCCGCTGATTGCGCTGTCCAATATTGCACAGGGTGCAGCGGTGGTCGGCATCATTATCGCTAACAAAGATCGTGCTGAACGCGACCTCACCGTGCCGGCCGCCATTTCAGCGTGGCTCGGCGTAACGGAGCCGGCGATGTACGGCGTCAACCTCAAGTACCGCTACCCCATGCTGTGCGCCATGATTGGCTCTGCGCTGGCGGCATTGCTGTGCGGTCTCAACGGCGTGATGGCCAACGGCATCGGCGTAGGCGGCTTGCCGGGCATCCTCTCGATTCAGCCACAGTACTGGACCGTTTACTCGCTGGCGATTCTGGTGGCGATTCTGGTTCCGCTGCTGCTGACCATCATCATCACCAAACGAAAAGCGGCAACCGCCATCATCAGCCAGGCCGAGGTGCAACATGAACAGGCACGCTGAATATCCCTGGTGGCGCCAGGCGGTGATCTACCAAATCTATCCCAAAAGTTTTCAGGACAGCGGGGCGCGCGGCACCGGCGATCTCAACGGCGTGATTCAGCGGCTGGATTATCTGCAGCAGCTGGGCGTCGATGCGCTGTGGCTGACGCCGATCTATGTGTCGCCGCAGATCGATAACGGTTACGACGTGGCGGATTACACCGCCATCGATCCCGCCTACGGCACCATGGCCGACTTTGACCACCTGCTGGCGGAGACGCACCGGCGCGGTATGCGCATGGTGCTGGATATGGTGTTCAACCACACCTCGACCGAGCATGCCTGGTTTAAGCGTGCCGAAGCCGGTGAACAGCCGTACGTCGATTTTTATATCTGGCGCGACGGGGTGCCCGGTACGCCACCCAACAACTGGCAGTCTAAGTTTGGCGGCAGCGCCTGGGCGTGGAACGAACGGCGTCAGCAATACTATCTGCACCTGTACGCGCCGGAGCAGGCCGATCTCAACTGGGAAAACCCGGCGGTGCGCGAGGCGTTAAAGCAGGTGTGCCACTTCTGGGCGGATCGAGGCGTCGATGGATTGCGGCTTGATGTGATCAACCTGGTGTCGAAGCATCAGGATTTTAGCGACGATCTGCCCGGCCATGACGGGCGGCGCTTTTACACCGATGGCCCGCGCATCCATGACTACCTGCAGGAGTTCAACCGCGATGTGTTCACGCCGCGCGGGCTGATGACGGTGGGGGAAATGTCCTCGACCACGCTGGCCAATTGTCAGCGCTATGCTTCGCTGGCGCAAAACGAGCTGTCGATGACCTTTAACTTCCACCATCTCAAGGTGGATTATCCCCAGGGCGACAAATGGACGCTGGCGGCACCGGACTTCGTTCAGCTCAAAGCAATTTTTGCGGAGTGGCAGCACGGGATGCACGACGTGGCGTGGAATGCGCTGTTCTGGTGTAATCACGATCAGCCGCGTATCGTCACGCGCTTTGGTGATGAAGGTGCGCTGCGTATCGCCTCGGCAAAATGCTTTGCGATGCTGCTGCACGGCATGCAGGGCACGCCCTATATCTATCAGGGCGAAGAGCTGGGAATGACCAACCCTCATTTTACCCGCATTGAGCAGTATCAGGACATCGAGAGCCACAACATCCACGCTGCGTGGCTGGCGCAGGGCAAGCCGGAGGCGGCAATCCTGGCGATACTGGCCAGCAAATCGCGCGATAACAGCCGCTCGCCGATGCTGTGGGACAGCAGCGCCAATGCCGGCTTCACGCGGAGTGAGCCGTGGATAGGCGTGGCGGATAACTATACGCTGATCAACGCGGCCAACGCGCTGCTCGACAGCAACTCGGTGTTCTATGGCTACCAAACGCTGATTCGGCTGCGTAAGCGTTACGCTATCTTCACCGAGGGCGATTATCAGGATCTGGCACCGCAAGCGTCACACATCTGGTGTTATCGTCGCAATTCGCCGCGTGAAAGCCTGCTGGTGGTGGCGAACCTGAGTCACAGCGCGCAGCCCTTGCTGCTGCCGGAAGTTGAAGGCAACTGGCAGGTGCTGATGAGTAATTACAATGAGGCATCGCCGCCTGGGGCATTGACGTACCTGCGGCCTTTTGAAGCGGTGTATTATTACCAGTCGTAACGGAGAAAACCGGCGGCGCGTTTCAGCAATGAGCAGAACGCGCCGCCTGCACTCACTTCAGCGTGCCGCATTCCGCCACGGCGAGATAATCGGTATACAGCTGCGGCGAACCGGAAAAGGACGCCAGTTGCTTCCACTCTTCATACATCTGTTTGGTATCCCGGTGCGCGCGCGCAAAGTCAGCCGCGCTGGCGGTGGCGATATCAGGCTGCGGATAAAACACATTCAGCGCCGCTTCACTCTCAATCTCCATCATCACCACATAGCCGTCCAGCCGGTTGCCGCTGTGGCCTTTCAGCAGATGAAACTTCCAGCCGGGATAATCAACGATGCGCGCGGCATTCTGCGCGATGAATTGCTCAAATTCCTGCGGCTGCACGCCCGGTCGCAGCGCCAGATAGTGGGTACCGAGAATGCGCGCGGTGCCGCTGCGGGCATCAAAGCGCGGGCCGCCCGGCAGCGTACTGTGAGGATTCTCTGCCAGCAGATCGAAATGGGTGAAAATTGTCGGGCGCCGCGCGAAGGTTGCCAGCTGGCGCCACTCGCTGAGCAGCGCGTCCGCGTCGGGATGCAGATGCCAGAAGTGCTCTGCCTCGGCGGTAAGTTCACCGTCATCCTGCATAAAGCGCGCGCGCTGTGCCGCATCTTTCATTTCAAACAGCATCAGGTATTGATCGACGCGCTCGCCGCGCAGACCGCGAAACAGCGTCCAGCGCCAGCCGGGATAGCAGGGCAGATGCACGCCTTTTTCACGCACGAAGGTTTCAAACTGTTCAGCGGTGACGCCCGCTTCGGTGTCGATGGCGATATAAAAAAAGCTATAAACAGACTGGGACATAACAGGCTCCAGGCACGCCGTCGCGTGCCGTTGAGAGGTAAGGGCGGTTTAGTCGAACTGGGTATTGATGATGGCTTCTACCAGCACGCGGCCGGCGGGGGTGAGCGTGACGTAGCGGCCATCGCTGTGCACTAACTCGCGCTGCTGCAACTCACGCAGCGCACGGGCGATGGTCGGCTGGGCAAACAGGCTGACGCCAAACTTCTGCTGAAACAGCACGTCGTCGAGCGGAATCAGCGTTGACAGCGCCATCTTGCAGCCGTTGATGGCCTGCTGATCCGGCGACATGCCGCGCACTGAGGCGATCGGCAACTCACCGTTATCCAGTGCGCGCTGATAATCGGCGTAGTCGGTCAGGTTAATCAGCTCCGCGCCGGCACATTTGGAGCTGCCGCCAAGGCCAATCGCCACTTCCGGTGCCTGCTGGTCGAGATCGGTAATGATCGCTTTCCACTTCTCCGGCGGTGCGCTGCGATGGTGGAAATACATGGTGGGATGTTCAAGGTAATCGCCATCCAGCCACTGCTCGGCCAGCGCGCGCATCTGATACTGCTGACCCAGACTGGGCATCGCCGCATTCTTACGCTGCCAGGCATTTTCTCCCTCCGCCGACACACCGGTGCGGCTCTCGGCGAACGGCTTCATGTGCAGCTTGGTGAACACCAGATGCGACAGGTCAAGCGCGCGCGCCTGCTGCAGATCGTCACGCACGTCGTCCACCGTTTGTCCCAGCAGGCCATACATCAGGTCGACGCTGACCAGGGCGAAGCCCAGCTCGCGCGCATCACGAATCACCTTGTAGCAGGCATCCGCGCTATGCAGGCGACCACAGCCTTTGATCAGGCGGTCTGAGAATGACTGCGCGCCAAACGACAGTTTGCTGAAGCCCAGTTCGCGCAACTGCGCGAGGAATTCGCGCGTCAGCGTGCCGGGCTCGCCTTCGAAGCGCAGCGTGGCCTCGCGGAAGTTGAAATGGTTGCGGTAAAAATCCATTAAGCGCCGCAGCTCATCCGGTGGCAGCAGCGAGGGCGTGCCGCCGAACAGGTTGAACTCACCCACCGGCACTTCACCCAGTGCCGGCAGCTGCGCCAGCCACAGTTTCGCCTCCTGAATGTTGCGATCGACGATATCGCGGAACAGCTCAGGTGCGCGCGGCGACTGCGGATTTACAATCACCGTAGGAAACTGGCAAAAGTGGCACTTGTAGCGGCAGGTAGGGATATACGCCCACAGATGAATTTGCGGCGCATGGCTCAGGCTGTGCTGCATGGCGCGGAAAAAATTCGGCAGCGGGAAATCGTCAATATCACCGGGAAATACATGGCAGCCAAAAGGATCATGCACCACGTATTCCAGCAAATCGGCGTTTTCCGGCCGGCTAAGCACCTCGCATATGGCCGGGCGAGGATAGTGACGATCGATATCCTGCAGGGATTGCAGCCAGGCAGCACGCATCAGAACACCCCGCCGTTTGCAAAGTAGTTATGCGCCTCACCGGATTCGCGATCTTCGCAGTAATACCAGACAAAGCGGGCGAAATCATTTTCCGTCACCCGGGCAAAGCAGGCCGGCAGCGGCGGTGGCTCGCCAATCTCTGCGCCGACGGCACGACGCAGCGCGGCAAACAGCTCATGGCGGAATTCAAAATAGAGGCGAAACGCCGGGGTTTTGTAGCTGTGAATCGGCAGGAAATCGGTCACGCTCATCTCCAGCATCATGCTGTGAATGCGGGCGAACAGGCGTTCAGCCACCTCTGGCGTGAAGAAATCAATCACCGCGGCATCGTCGCGCAGCAGCGACGGATTCAGCAACACCGGCAGCACCAGATTTTTTGGCACGTAATCTTTAATCGAGTAATGCCACGCCTGCTGCGCCTGCTCTGCGCTGACATCGGTGAACGGCGTCAGCGCGGTGAGCGTGGGTCGCACATCTTTCATGATGATGATGCCGTTATGGCCGTAGGCCACGCCTTCAATTACTTCGTGCAGCAGGTTATCCACCCGGCGGCTGTTGATCTGCACGCGGGAGTTGGGCGCATACACCGGTTTGCCGCCGGCCGCGATCACCTTGATGCCAAAATCCCAGTCGTCTGACAGATGCTCGACAAACTCACCGTTTTTCAGCTGATAAAAAATCTCAATGCCGCCCACTTCGTCGTACAGCTGCTTTTCGACGCCAAAGCCTTTGCCGTCCGGAAAGCCGCCAAACAGGGAGAAGGAAGCGTGGCGGCAGCGCAGCGTTTTATCAATCTCCGCATACAGCCGCGGGCGCTCGTGGAAATCCGCGGTTTCGTAGTAGTAGTTACAGGTGCCCAGATCGCCGTTTTGCGCAATCATGGTGCCGACCAGTTCGTCGATCCACAGTGCATCAACGGTGCAGTCCGCATCGGCAGAGAGAATGTAATGTTTGCGCTGAAAACCGCTGGCCTCGTCGCGCAGACCGGCGCGCTGTGAGGCGAAATCCATGCCTTTTTTCCGCGCCGAAGAGACGCCCTGCACCGTCTCCTGCAGCTGATGAATCGTCAGCTGCGGATGCTGCGCGGCAAAGGCTTCAATCAGCGCGACCGAATTATCGGTGGAATTATTATCCACCATGATCACTTCCAGATTATCAAAATTAAACAATCCGCCGGGTGAACGCTGCTGCAATATTGATTCCAGCACCGCGTTAATACGTGCTGCCTCGTTATAAACCGGCAGCACGACAGAAATAAAACAACGGTTATCCATAGTCACTCCTTAACTACACATTAAATATCTGCCGGAAGATGTGATCCGACAGCAGGGATTTTCCTTTCTGATAATTGCGCGTGGCGATGGCGTCGCGGCGCGCGTCATCCTGTAACAAGGCACTGACGCGCTGAATAAAATCGGCATCGGGAAGGCCATCATGGCTGGCGGAAATTGCCATCAGTTCGCCTTCAAAACCGTACTGGCCATATACCTCGTGATAATATTCATAGCGGGTGGCGATATAGCAGCGCTGATGGCTAATCGCTTCGCCAATCGGATTACCGTAGCTGTCGTAATCCCATGCGGTTAAAAACGACACCACATCGCAGGCGTGATAAAGATCCTGAATGGTGGTGGCCTGTGGATTACGCTCCATAAAGTCGTGATTTAACGCGCCAAAAAAGATGACGTAACGCTCCAGCTGGAACCGGCTAATTAACTGCTTCAATGCGTGATAATGCACGCTGTCTTCCAGCGGATCGCCGGCGACCATTAAATAAACGCGCTGCGGCTGATGCTGCGCAATAAGTTCACTGTTCAGCGCATGCAACAGGTGAATATCGCGATCGAGCCGCTTAGCCGGAATAATCCGCGTGGTGCGGGCAATCACCTTATCCTGTGGCAGCAACCCAAACTGGCGGCGTAAATCTTTGCGCGGATGGCTCGGGTCAAAAGGATAGGTATTACGCATCACCTCGATTTCGACCTGATGTTCGCACCAGGCCGCCAGCTGTGAGGCCAGTGCCTGGTTCAGCGTGACGTAGGTGATATGCGGCGAGGGCTGCGGCCTGACGGCATGTGGCCAGGGCGCGTTGCCGTAGCGCGATGAGGTGGATTCGCTGTTCCACATCAGGTCATGGTCGCGCCACAACACAAACCGGCCGAGCTGTTTTGCGGCGCCGTATTGCGCAATCGCCAGATAGAGCGCGCGGGTAAAAATAATATTATCCGGCAGCGTCCCGTTCTCAATGATTAAATAATTGATGTCCAGCGCCTGCCATTTTGCGCACAGCGCGTTTGCCACCGCCTGTGCCATCTTTTCTGTCTGCTGCACCAGGATTTTTTCTGCGGCGGCATCCAGCTTCTGGCTATGGTTAATCAGCACGTCATGAATATATTGCAGGAAGGCCGGGTTATAACCTTCCACCTGACGGATTTCATCATGCCGGACTAATGTAAAATGATGCTTCAGCGAATTGATTTCATTTTCGGAATAGGGGCGTCCGAAGTTTCCCTTGTCAATTTTTATGTCGTAGCCGATATCAAGAAAGGAGGTGATTCCCTGCTCGCGTAAACGAACGGCAATTTTAGTGGCTTCTACCGTAATACCCGATAATGCCACGGCATCAAAAGAGATAAAAAGGGCCTTGCGTTGTAAATCCATTTGGTCACCACGCTCATACCTGAACATTAATAGTGACTGAACGGTAAGTTAAATTATCCGGTCAAACTTTGATCTAATCCACAAAAGTTTACTGTGGCTAATTAATTAACCTTCGTTAATGCATTAATGGATAATAATGCGCTGAGGATGGTGATTTATAATATTCGTCTTTGAGTTTTGTCTTAAAATAATAACTATTACCGGCGTGTTTAGCAGTATATTTTCCTTATTTCGGGCTTAATAGTGCTGGATAGTAATTGCCATCATGCAGTTTAATTTATCTGATCAGATGCAGAATCAGGCGATAACGCGGCGGCTGGAATAGGTGTGGCGGGCGGATGAAGAAAGGGTGCGCATAACCTGCGCACCCGGAGAAGAGCATTAAGCAGAAACCCTGGTGTTACACCCCATCGGTGATCGGTTTTCTGACCAGCAGCAGGTAAGCCAGCGCGCCGACCACCGTGACGCCAGCACATATCATCAGCGCGAGGCTGAACGATTTGGTGGTATCCAGCACCCAGCCGGTAATTACTGGCGCAAAAGAGGCGAAAACGAAGCTGGCAAAGTTCTGGATACTGCCGACTGACGCCGTCATGCGCGCCGTGACGTTAGCGTGGATCAGGCCCCAGCATGAGGTACCGGCAAAGTGAATGCAGAACAGCGCCATACCAATCAGCGTTACCGCGCTGGTGGTGTCGGTGGCGCGCGTCACGAAGGTGGTAAAGGCCGCGGAGAGCAGCATGCCGCTGACAATCGACACTTTACGCACTTTCACCGCGTCAAAACCGCGACGCACCAGCGCATCCACCACGTAACCGTTGAGCAGCATGCCTGCCGCGCCGAACAGGAAAGGAATGGCGGCCAGCAGGCCGGTGCTTTTCAGATCCAGATGATAGGTCGACTGCAGATAGCCCGGCAGCCAGGCGATGTACAGCCACGCGGTATAGTTGATGCCGCTGAAGCCAATCATCATGCCCCACATGGTGCGCTGCTTAAACAGCCCACGCCACTCGGCGAAACTCAGCGGCTCTTTGCGTGACGCCACGCTGCCCGCCTGCAGATAGTGAATCTCTTCACCGCTCAGCTTGTTGTTATCCCGGTCGCGATAGGTGAGATACCAGCCAATGGCGAGAAACATGCCCAGCACGCCGATGGTGACAAACATGCCGCGCCAGCCCATCACCAGCATCATCGCCGCCAGAATCGGCGGTGCCACCGAGAGACCAATCATCGACGCCGCGTTAAACATCCCCATCGGCATACCGCGATCTTTGATGTTGAACCAGTCGTTGATCACCTTCACGCCGCACGGGTTCATCGGCGCTTCGCCAATGCCCAGCCCGATGCGCACCAGCACAAACTGCGTGAAGTTATGCACCAGCCCGGCCGCCGCCTGGAACAGTGACCAGAAGAACATGCCGATGGCCAGCATAATGCGCGGGCCTTTGCGATCGAGCAGCGCGCCGCACGGCAGCTGGGCTAAACCGTAGGCCAGCGAAAACGCTGACAGCAGCACGCCAATCTCGGTGGCCGATAAACCCAGCTCCTCGCGGATGGTCATGTTGGCTACCGACAGCGAGCTGCGGTCAAGGTAGTTGATGATGGCGGCGAACAGCAGCAACAGCATGGCGGTGATTTGAATCTTACGGATGCGCGGAGAGCGCACCACATCGGCGCGCGCCGGCACATAATCCTGTCCGGCGTGCTCGGGTGCTGGCGCGGTGGTGCCGCCGCGCGTTGATGTATTTTCCATTGCAACCTCCCAGGTTCGGGTACTTATCGTTATCAGTCTTGGGGTTCCTGCGGCAGCGAAACGGGCTGCCCTAAGGGGCTGCCTTCGAGACTAGAAGTAAACCGCGGGAGATGTTGCAAACATGTTTCTGATTCGTGCGGGCGCTTATGCTTTGTGGTTTTTAATCGGTTTTTAATTGTACTGCCGGATAGAGCGGATCATTGAGTGTTTGGCGGTTCTGAGATGCGCATGCAGCGCGCACAGCGCGTCCACATCCTGGCGGCTGATGAGCGCGGTGAGAATCGCCATATGCTCCTCCAGCGCGACGATGTTGCGTTGTTTCAGGTCGCTTTCATCCCACTGATAATGCGAGTGAAAAATCACAGAGATAATTTCCAGTGACTGGTTGAAAAACGGATTGTTGGCGGCGGAGAGAATCAGCGTATGCATCTCTTTATCCAGCGCGGCAAACTGGCGGTAGTTGCTGGCGATGGTGTCGCGCAGCGCGCGATGACGATCCAGCAGATCGCGCGCCTGCACCCAGCGTTCATCACCGGCGGCGAGGTTAAGAAAGCGGGTCAGCGCGTGCGTTTCCAGCATTTCGCGCAGTTCAAACAGCTTTTCGGCGTACTCCTGATCGAATTTCTTCATCCGCCAGTGGCCACGTTTAACCGGTTCCAGCAGGTTATAGCGCATAAAGCGCAGCAGGAACTCGCGCACCACTACCGGGCTGACCCGCACCTGCTGCGCCAGCTGCAGTTCGGTGAAACTGTCGCCTGGCATCAGCAAACGCTGGTTAATCAGGTTAAAAAACGCCTGCTCAAACTGCACCGCCTGTTGGTCGATCGGTGGGCTGAGTACGCTAAACCCATCCTCCTCGCAGGGATCGCGCACGATCACGTAGGTCTCAGCCACTTTTTCCAGCACGCCGCGCTGATGCAGATGCTGCAGCGTGTGGCGCACCGTGGTGCGGCTGATATTAAACATCTCGGCCAGCGCTGCCTGCGGGGGCAGCGGCGAGCGCACATGGCGGCGGGCAATAGCTTCCAGCATTTGATTGATGACGTTCTGGCGCAGATTCTGGCTTCGGCTCATACGGCCCTCCGGTTTTTTATGCATTAAAAACCACACAAAGCCCAAAAAAATCGCGCTGACTCACACTTCGTACAGCGCAACCTCCCGCCGCGGTCGATTTTCGCCATAACTGCGTGAACAGCCCAGGAGGAAACGATGACGAACATGAAAACGCTGGTGGTCGCCGAACCGCGCAGCATGGTGTGGCAGCAGCGCAGCGTACCGACGCCTGCCGCGCACGAAGTCCTGATTAAACCGATTGCCGCCGGCATTTGCGGCACCGATATTCACGCCTGGGCTGGCAATCAGCCGTTTTTCTCCTATCCGCGCGTGCTCGGTCATGAGCTGTGCGGTGAAGTGGTGGCGCTGGGCGCGGCGGCGCAGGGATTTCAGCCAGGGCAGCGCGTGGCGCTGATTCCTTACGTGGCCTGTCAGCGTTGCGACGCCTGCTTAAGCGGCAAAACCAACTGCTGTGAACAGATTTCAGTGATTGGCGTGCATCAGGACGGCGGTTTTTGCGAGTTTCTCAGCGTGCCGGACACGAATTTGCTGGCGGTTGACGATGTGGCGCCTGAAGCAGCGGCACTGATCGAGCCCTTTGCCATCAGCGCCCATGCGGTGCGACGCGCGGCGCTGGTCGCCGATGAGCAGGTGCTGGTGGTCGGAGCCGGACCGATTGGCCTGGGCGTCGCGGCGATTGCCGCCGCAGCCGGTGCACAGGTGGTGGTGGCCGATACCAGCGCTCAGCGGCGCGCGCACGTTGCGCAGCAGTTGCAGCTGGCGACGATCGATCCGCTGGCCGATGATTTTATCGCCGCGCTGCGTGCAGAGTTTGGCGGGCGGCTGGCCGCGAAAGTGATTGACGCCACCGGCAGTCCGGCGGCGATGAACAGCGCCGTGCAGCTGATTCGTCACGGCGGCACCATCGTGTTTGTCGGCCTGCACAAAGGCGATCTGGTGATCCCTGACACCGAGTTTCACAAAAAGGAGACCACGCTGCTGGGCAGCCGCAACGCCACGCGGGAAGACTTCGACAAGGTGCGCACCCTGATGGCCAGCGGTCAGCTGCGGGCCGATATGATGCTCAACCGCCATTACGACTTCTCGACGCTGGCCGAGACTTTTGAGCCCGGGGTGATCAACAACCCTGAGCTGATCAAAGGCGTCATCCATTTCGCCCGCTAGAGAGAGTGTCAGGCGCGCAGCGTGGCAAAAAAATGTTGCCGTACCGCCTCGGCATCGACGCCCAGACACAACCGCTGGGCGCGCAGGCCGGCGAACGGATCGTCGCGCGAGGCGAGAGTGCTCACGCGCTGCAGCGTCTGGCCGCGGCTGATGCCTTCGGTCACCACGCGCACCGGCGCTGTTGTCACGCTGAACGCCTGCGGCAGCGCCAGCCATGACAGCGTCAGGGTATCGTGCAGCGCCATGCCATCAAACCCCTCTTTTTGCAGGCTGTAAGCCAGATAAGGCCGGCAGATGGCACTCAACACCGGCTGATTCAGCTGGCGCACTTCCTCTCCGCTGATCAGCACCTTGTGCGTCACATCCAGCGGCAGCATCACCACCGGCAGCGCCGAGGCCAGCACCTGATCGGCGGCATGCGGATCTTTCCAGATATTGAACTCGGCGAACGGCGTCACGTTGCCGGCGTGGCCGTCGGTGCCAAACGCGCCGCCCATGATCACCAGCTCTTTCACCAGCGGAATGATGTCTGGCGCCTGGTTGATGGCGCAGGCGATATTGGTCAGCGGCCCGATTGCCACCAGGGTAATCGCGTGCGGCTGCGCGCGTACGCTGTCGATGATGAACTGCACCGCGCTGTCGGCGACATCGCTATACGGGTTATCGTAGGCATCGCCGAGACCGTCTGCGCCGTGCAGGGTGGCCGGTGCGGAAGGGGCCAGCGCCAGCGGACGCGAACAGCCACGATACACCGGCGCGCTGATGTTCATCTTTGCACAGAACAGCCGGGCGTTTTTTACCGCCTGGCCAACCGCGACATTACCAAACACCGTGGTGATGCCCAGTAGCCGCTGCGTGCGCGCCGCATACGCCAGCGCAAAGGCGTCATCCACGCCGATATCAGTATCAAAAATCAGGGTACGCATCGGAATCTCCTTGCTGATGATGTCTGCCACGGTAAAACATAATCGTTCCCGACGATACGCTGACGGCAGGTGAATATTGTCACCTCCGCCGCGCCAGCGTATTATCGTGCCTCTGAGGTGATGGCGTGCCACCTTACCCAACCGCCCTCTGGTTACAGACGGCTGATGACGCCTGACAACTTGCTTATCCCTGCGCGGGAGACGGCGGTGTGTCAGGTGTAGTTTCTGTCCTGCCGCGGCCCTGCGCGTATCTCAATTCAGGAGCTCCAGACTATGCTGAAGTCGCTGTTCGCGGTCATGATCGGTGGTGCCATCGGTTGCACGCTGCGCTGGCTTATCTCTTTGCGTTTCAATACGTTATTCCCCAACCTGCCGCCAGGTACGCTGATCGTTAATCTGGTCGGTGGCTTTATTATTGGCGCGGCGATGGCGTGGTTTGTGCGCAATCCGCACATCGATCCCGTATGGAAACTGCTGATCGTCACCGGCCTGTGCGGCGGGCTGACGACGTTTTCGACCTTCTCGGCCGAGATCGTGGTGTTGCTACAATCAGGAAAATACCTGTGGGCAATGTCGAGCGTGATGGTGCATGTCATCGGTTCATTGCTGATGACCTTTGCCGGTTTCGCCGTGGTGAATCTGCTGGGCTAAACGACACGCTTGAAATCACCCTTAAGAGGGGGATACTGATCAGGATGCTGTGCGGGTGGCGCACAGCCTCTGTCACCGCTTTATCCGGACGATTAAGGAGCTGTTGATGTCTGCAAACCCGAAATTCCTTAACCTGGTGCTGTTAAACGGTGAATCGGCGCATAAGCTGCAGGCGGCGCGTGCCGCCGGGTTCGATCAGGTTGAAATGTGGCGGGAAGAGGTTACTGAGCATACGGCGGCGCTGGCCGCGCAGCTAAACCTGGGCTTTACCAATCTGCAGGTGCTGCGTGACTTTACCGGCGCGCCGGACAGCGAACGGCTGCAAAAGCGCGCCGAACTGCGTGATTTCATTCGCGTCGCGCAATCGCTGGGCTGCGATACCATTCAGGCGCCGGCAACCACGCGCGAAGACTGCGTTGCGGAGCGCATTGATGAAGATCTGCGCTGGCTGGCCTCGGAAGCCGCGCGCTATAACATGCGCATCATGTATGAACCGATGGCGTGGTGCAGCGTCGACAATACGCTGCCGCTGGCGTGGCAGCGTTTGCAGCGGCTGGATCAGCCCAATATCGGGCTGGTGGTCGATCTGTTCCACATCTGCGCACGCGGTGGCGATGCCTCTCAGCTCGACGGCATTCCGGCCGACCGCATTTATGAAGTGCAGCTGTGCGATATGGCGCAGATGCCACCGCAGGAAAAGCAGGCGCTGAGCGACTATGCGCGCCATCAGCGCTTACTGCCCGGCGACGGCATCATTGAAGTGGAACGCTTTGTCGATAAGCTGAAAAGCGCAGGCTATCGCGGTCCGGTGGGCATCGAAGTGTTTAACGATCGCCTCAAAGCACAGCCGCCGGAAGCGGCCGCGCGTCAGGCGTGGCAGGCGCTGCAGCGCTACTGGCCTTAATCCTGCAGGCACTGGGCGATGTAGGCCGCTGCCTGCATCGCGCCGTGGCTGGAAATGGTGTGACCGGTGGCGGGTTCATACTGTGCGGTGACCGCGACGCCCGCGCTCTGCAGGCGCTGCGCGGCGGAGAGGTTTCGCTGAATGGGATGACCTCATCGGCTTTGCCGTGAATCAGCAGCGCGGAGGCATGCGGCGGCGGCGTGAGCGCCTCGTCAAAGGCCAGGCGACCGGAGAAGGCCACCACACCAGCCAGCGGATAGCGTCCGGAGGCCAGCGCATCCAGCGCCATGATCGAGCCCTGCGAGAATCCCACCAGAATCACCTTTTGCCACGCGCCGGCCATCGCGTGCTGCGCCATCAGCTGCTGCAGCGTGGCGTCAAAGGCGTCGCGCGCAGCCCGTACGCGTGCCGGACGGTTTTCCGGCGTGATGCCGGTCAGGCTGAACCACTGATAGCCCATGGCGTGCTCAAAGGGAAAGGGCGCATCGGGCGCGGCAAATGCCACGTCGGGCAGCAGCGCTGACCAGTGTTGCCCCAGCACCGCCAAATCCGCGCCATTACTGCCGACGCCATGTAAAAACACCACTAACGCTTTTGCCATTGTCCTGCTCCTTAAAAACCGTAGTCCGCCATATCCGGTCCCGCCGGCACGATGCCGTTGGGATTCAGCGCTTTAATCGAATAATAGCCCTGTTTGATGTGGTCGATATTCACCGTTTGCCGCACGCCGGAGACCGCCAGCACACTCTTCAGATAACGATCGAGCAGCGGGTAATCGCGCAGGCGGCGCAGGTTGCATTTGAACAGGCCGTGATAGGCGACGTCAAAGCGTATCAGGGTCACAAACAGGCGGATATCGGCCTCGGTCAGTCGTTCACCCAGCAGAAAAGTGCGGCCATCTTTCAGCCGTTGCTCCAGCTCATCCAGCTGCTCAAATACCTCATTAAACGCCTGCTGATAGCTCACCTGGGTGGTGGCGAAACCGGTGCGATAAACGCCGTTATTAAGTCGCGGATAGATCGTTGCGTTCAGCGCGTCGATCTCCGGCCGCAGATCCTCAGGGTAGAGATCGAGCCGGTTGTCAGCCAGCTCGCCAAAGCCGCTGTTGAACATGCGCAGAATATCCGCCGACTCATTGTTAACGATGGTCTGTGTTTTTTTATCCCACAGCACCGGCACGGTCGCGCGCCCGGTAAAGTCGGCGTCGGCGCGGGTATACAGCTGGTGGAGATACTCAGCGTTGTTCAGCGGGTCGCGATCGGTACCGGGATAATCGCCGAAGCGCCAGCCCTGCGCGCCAAGCTGCGGCTCAACCACCGACACGCTGACAATCTGCTCCAGCCCTTTCAGGCTGCGTGCAATGAGCGTGCGCGAGGCCCACGGGCAGATCAGCGCGACGTACAGATGATAGCGATCCGGCTCGGCGGCAAATTCGCTGCTGCCATCGGCGCTAATCCAGTGACGAAAGCTGGAAGTCTGGCGTACAAAGCCACCCTGTTTATCGGTGGCCTGAACCGGATGCCACTCTGCGCTCCACTTACCGTTTACCAACATCGCTCTGCTCCTCTGAAGTGATGTCAGCAGCTTACCGTGCTGCCGTTATGCTGATAATCCGGGCAAAACGGCTTTGATTGTTTCCATAATGGAAGGAATCAGCCGGGCGGATGCAGGCGGAAGTGCTCGGCCAGAAAGTCGATCAGCAGGCGGGTTTTCTGCGCCAGATGGCGCGCGGGCGGATACAGGGCAAACAGGCCCATGGCTGGCGGCGCAAAGTCCTCCAGCAGCGTGACGATTTCGCCTCGCTGCAGCGCCGGTGCAGCGATAAAACCGGGCAGACGCGCAATGCCGAGGCCGGCCAGCGCCGCCTGCAGGCAGGCTTCGGTATTGGAGAAGCACAGGCGGCCGCGAATCGGCATGCTGACGCTGTCGCCGCACGGCGTGACGAACGGCCAGTGCCACGGATCGCGAAAGTTGGTGTCGCTGATGCACTGATGCGTCGCCAGATCGCGCCAGTGCTGCGGCGTGCCGTGCTGCAGCAGATAGCCGGGCGCGGCGGCGAGGCGAATTGGCACCTCGCCCAGACGGCGCGCAATCAGGCTGCTGTCGTCCAGCTTGCCGATGCGGATCGCCATATCGAAGCCTTCATCGACGATATTCACGGCGCGGTCGGAGAAGTTGACGTCCAGCTCAATCAGCGGATAGTGACGCGCGAACGCCACCAGCACGCTGGCCAGCACCGCGGTGCCGAAGGTGCCGGGTGCGCTAATCTTCAGGCGACCGGTGGGTGAGCGGGCATTTTCCTGCACCGTGGCATCCAGCGCGTCGAACGCCTCCAGCAGGGTTTTCACCCGCTCATAATAGGCGCGGCCGATCTCGGTGGGCGACAGCGCCCGTGTGCTGCGCTTGAACAGCTGCACGCCAAGCTGCTGCTCCAGACGCGACACCAGCTTTGACGCCTGGCCGCTGCTGGTGCCGAGCCGGGCGGCGGCACCGGCAAAACTGCCGACTTCGAGTACGGCGACAAACATGCGATCACAATCAAGACGATCCATGGCATTTCCTGCAAGAGAAAAGGGTGAGTATACACAGGCGACGTGAAAAATCGTGGCACGGGCCGCGGCAGCAATGTGCGCAGCATGGCGCAACGATCCGCTTTACATTCAGTGCGCCGCACCTTTCGCACGGCGGCAAAACCTGCTGAACTAGGCATTCGCCTTAAGCTGGCCGGGAGCCACCAATGCCTTTGCTTCACCTGTCATCGCTGGCGGAGATCACCGCTGCCGAATGGGATGCGCTGTTACCTGACAATCAGCCTTTTTTGCGTCACGCCTTCCTGCTCGCGCTGGAAGAGAGTGGCAGCGTGCGCGCGGAAAACGGCTGGCAGCCGGATCATCTGCTGTGGCGCGAAGACGGCAGGCTGCGGGCGGCGCTGCCGGGCTACCGTAAACGCAATTCGTGGGGCGAATATGTGTTCGATCACGCGTGGGCCGATGCCTGCCAGCGTGCCGGCATCGCCTATTACCCCAAATGGCTCGGCGCCATTCCGTTCAGCCCGGTGACCGGTGCGCGTCTGCTGGGCGACGAGACGGCCATCATCCCGATGCTGGAAGCGCTGCCCGATGCGTTGCAGCGGCACGGCTTAAGCGGGGCGCATATCAACTTCACCACGCCGCACGCCAACGCGCTGCTGGCAACCCAGCCGGACTGGCTGGCGCGCCTCGGCGTGCAGTATCACTGGCACAATCGCGGCTACCGCGATTTTCACGACTTTCTCGACACGCTGATGTCGCGCAAACGCAAGCAGCTGCGCAAAGAGCGCGAACAGGTGGCCAGCAGCGGCTTTGCGTTTAACTGGTATCGTGGCGATGAGCTGCGTGAAGAACAGTGGGATTTTGTGTATACCTGCTACGCCAACACCTACGCGGTGCGCGGCCAGCGTCCCTATCTGACGCGCTCCTTCTTCAGCCTGCTGGCGGAGCGGATGCCGCAGGCGATTCGCGTGGTGATCGCCACGCTACAGCAGCAGCCCGCCGCCATGGCCTTCTGTCTGGTGGATGACGACACGCTGTATGGCCGCTACTGGGGCTGTCTGGCGGAGTTTGACCGGCTGCACTTCGAGACCTGTTTCTACCAGGGCATGGATTTCGCCATCGCTGAAGGGCTGCAGCGCTTTGATGCCGGTGCGCAGGGCGAGCACAAGCTGGTGCGCGGCTTTGAACCGCAACTCACCCATTCCTGGCACTATCTGTGCCATCCGGGGCTGCGTGATGCGGTCGGGGATTTTCTGCAGCAGGAGCGGGCAGGGGTGCGCGCCTGGGCTCAGGAAGCGCGCGACGCCCTGCCTTACCGGCGCGGTGATTAATCGACGCCGACAAATCCGCCGGTCTGATGCTGCCACAGACGCGCGTACAGCCCGCCGTGCGCCAGCAGTTCGCGATGGTTACCCATCTCAACAATGCCGCCGTTCTCCAGCACCACCAGCCGGTCCATTTTCGCGATGGTCGACAGGCGATGGGCGATGGCGATCACCGTTTTGCCCTGCATCAGCGTCTCCAGGCTCTCCTGAATCGCCGCTTCCACTTCAGAGTCGAGCGCCGACGTGGCTTCATCCATGATCAGAACCGGCGCATCTTTCAGCAGCACGCGGGCGATGGCAATACGCTGGCGCTGGCCGCCAGAGAGTTTGACGCCGCGCTCGCCGACGTGCGCATCCAGCCCGGTACGGCCCTGCGGATCGGAGAGCAGCGGGATAAACTCGTCGGCGCGGGCGCGCACAATCGCCGTCTGCAGCTCGGCTTCGCTGGCATCCGGACGACCGTACAGCAGGTTTTCGCGAATCGAGCGGTGCAGCAGCGACGTATCCTGGGTGATCATGCCAATCTGACTGCGCAGGCTCGCCTGTGTGACCTGCGCGATGTCCTGATCGTCAATCAGAATGCGCCCGCCGTTGATGTCATACAGCCGCAGCAGCAGGTTCACGAGGGTCGATTTACCGGCGCCGGACGGGCCAATCAGACCGATTTTCTCGCCAGGCTTGATGTTGAGATTCAGGCGGTTAATCACCTGGCGGCCGCCGCCATAGTCAAAACGCACATCCTCAAAGCGGATCTGGCCGCGCGTCACCTGCAGCTTTTTCGCCTGCGGCGCATCCTGCACGCTGAGCGGTTGCGCAATGGTGTTCAGGCCATCCTGCACCATGCCGATGTTTTCGAAGATGCCGTTCACCACCCACATGATCCAGCCGGACATGTTCACCAGGCGAATCACCAGCCCGGTGGCCAGCGCGATGGCGCCTACGCTGATCAGCGACTGGCTCCACAGCCACAGCGCGAGGCCGGAGGTGCTGACAATCAGCAGGCCATTGAGCGTCGACAGCGTGATATCCATGCTGGTCACCATGCGGCTGGCCTGCTGGGTTTTGTCGGTCTGCTCCTGAATGGCGTCGCGCGCGTAGCGTTTTTCCAGATCGTTATGGGCAAACAGTTTCAGGGTAGCGATGTTGGTGTAACCGTCAACGATGGTGCCCATCAGCTTCGAGCGCGCCTCGGATGACACCACCGAGCGCTGCTTAACGCGCGGCACAAAGAAGCGCAGCGACAAACTGTACGCCACAATCCAGATGATCAGCGGAATCATCAGGCGCCAGTCGGCTTCCGCGAACAGCACCAGTGAGGTCACGGCGTAAATCACCACGTGCCAGATGGCATCCACCAGCTGGACCGCCGAGTCACGCAGCGAGTTACCGGTTTGCATGATGCGCTGGGCGATACGGCCGGCAAAATCGTTCTGGAAGAAATTGAGGCTCTGCCGCAGCACATAGTTGTGATGCTGCCAGCGAATCATGCTGGTCATGCTGGGGTTAATGCTTTGATGCACCAGCATATCATGCAGTGCGATCACCACCGGCCGCAGCACCAGCGCCACCGCCGCCATCCACAGCAGAATCGGCCAGTTATCGCTGAACAGCGTTGCGGGCGTGGTGTGATTGACCAGATCGATAATACGGCTGAGATAGCTAAACAGCGCCACTTCGATCAGCGCCTGCGCCAGCCCGACAATCAGCAGCGCGACAAAACTTGGCCACACCTGACGCAGATAATAGAGGTAAAACGGCCACACGCTGGCGGGTGGGGAATCGGTGGGGGCATCCTGAAAAATATTGATAAAACGTTCAAAACGACGATACAACATAAGGCCACTCTTTCCGATCGGTGAGAGTTAACAGCTTAGTGCAACTGAACAGGGATTATCGACATGGATTTGCAGATTCGCGGACGCGAACCGGGCGATGCCGCCGCCTATCAACGTTTATACAGTCATCCCGAGGTGTATCGCTGGACCACGCAGCTGCCGTTTCCCAGCGTCGCCACCTGGCAGAAAAAATTCGAGCGTATGGACAGCGAAGGTTATATCGGTTTTGTGGCGGAAATCGACGGACAGATGGTGGGCGAGCTGACGCTGTTTACCGAACAGCGGCCGCGTACGCGTCACAGCATCAGTTTTGGTATTGGCGTCGATCCGGCGTTTAGCGGTCGTGGCATCGGCGAGCGGCTGATCTGCACCGGTATCGACTATGCTTTTAACTGGCTGGGCGTGATCCGCGTTGAGCTGGAAGTGTTTCACGACAATCAGCGCGCGCTGCGTCTGTATCAGCGCCTGGGCTTTGAGCAGGAAGGCGTGAAGCGCAAAGCCTGCCTGCGCGAGGGCGAGTACCACGACATCATCGTCATGGCGATACTGCGCGAGTAATGGTTGCGTCGCTCTGGAACCAGGGCGCCCGGTAACCAGGTCGCCATAAATGGCGCCCCTACAGTGTTCACAGAATATCTGTAGGGTGCGCATTGATGCGCACCAGGCAACCCAGGTCGCCATAAATGGCGCCCCTACAGTGTTCACAGAATATCTGTAGGGTGCGCATTCATGCGCACCAGGCAACCCAGGTCGCCATAAATGGCGCCCCTGCAATTTCACAGGCTACCCGTAGGGTGCGCATTGATGCGCACCAGGCAATCCAGGTTGCCATAAATGGCGCCCCTACAGTGTTCACAGAATATCTGTAGGGTGCGCATTGATGCGCACCAGGCAACTCAGCTCGCCATAATCGCGCCCCGGCAGTGTCCGTCTGCTACTGGCTGCGCTCGACGTACTTTTGCATATTCTCTTTGGTCACCAGCTCGAACGGGATCCACACGTGTGAAGCCACTTTCTCGCCTTTAATCAGCTTCTGCGCCACGTCTACCGAGGTTTTGCCCTGACCGATGGCGTCCTGAAACACCGTCACCTGCATCTTATCCTGCGCCAGAGCCTTCAGGCCGTCCGGCGTGGCGTCGATGCCGCCCACCAGAATCTTTTTATTGCTCTTTGCCAGCGCCATTGCCGCGCCAATCGCCATCTCATCGTTATTGGCCGCGACGATATCGATCGCTTCACCGTTGCCAATCCAGTTGAGCATCAGGTCCATGCCTTCGTTGCGCGCATAATTTGCTGGCTGCTTCTGTACCACTTTCATGCCCGGGTATTTCGCCACCACCTGCTCGACATCTTTGGTGCGCTGCAGCGCGCCGGCATCGGTCAGGTTGCCGATCATGATCGCCACGTTACCTTTATAATTCGCCAGTTTAGCCAGCGCCTCCATTTGCAGCGTGCCGGATTCGCGTTCGTCCGAACCGACAAACACCACGCCGGGCGGTAGGGTTTTATCGCCTGGCGTGCGGTTGACGTACACCAGCGGAATTTTCGCCTGCTGCGCCAGTCTGGTCAGCTGTGGTGTGCTGGCAGAATCCACCGGATCGACGATGATGGCATCCACGCCGGCGCTGATAAAACTCTGCACCTGGTCGGTCTGGCGGCCAACGTCGCCGCGCGCATCTTCAAACTGGGCATCCAGTCCGCGCGCTTTGGCTTCTTTATCGATGGCATGACGAATAATGGTAAGGAAGTTCTGGTCAAAATAGGCCATCGACACGCCAATCTTCTCCGCCAGCGCGGAGGCTGAACTGGTCAGCAGGCCAAGTAACAGTATCGCCTTGAGGGTTTTCATCGCAGACTCCAGAGTAAGCTGTTTATTAGAATAAATTTTTCATTGGTGTTGAAAATGGCTCAATGAAATCATTTTCAGCCTACGAGCCGGCAGCAGAGCTGGCAATCTGCTGCGTGGTAATTTGCTGTGCAGCGCACAATTTGCCCGACGCGCATGGATGCTTTGCCTGCTCATAGTGATCGCGCAAACTCTTTTCTCAGCGCTGGCGCACATTCCGCGGCGAAAGCCAGCACGGATTAAAGATTTTGTGCGCTACCGCACCCGGCTTTGTGTCAGCGACCAAAACCCGCGCCGTTTCGCCGCGCGGATTCCTTCATTCGCACAATGACCAGAGCAACACTGGCTTCCTATAGTTGCTGAACAGGGAAATCTGCGCGGTATTCCTGACCATCATCGCTTCGGGGCAGGATGCTCCTCCATCAAGGAATTCAGCCTATGTTGCAACGCAAAAACCGCAGCCAGAACAGCCATGTGCGTATCTGGATCCTTTGCCTGATTCTGTTCCTGTCAGTGGTCGCTTATGCCGATCGCTCGATCCTGTCGATCTCCGGCTCGGCGATCAAACAGGAGTTTGGCCTGTCGGCGATCCAGCTCGGCCTGATCCTTTCGGCCTTCAGCTGGGCGTATGTCATCGGCCAGATCCCCGGCGGATTGATTCTCGATCGCTTCGGCACCAAAAAGGTTTACGGCGTGACGCTGGCGCTGTGGTCGGTTTCGACCCTGCTGATGGGATTTGTCGGTGAGTTTTCCAGTGGCATGACCATGGCGCTGACGCTGATGTTTGCACTGCGCTTCGCGCTGGGCCTGATTGAGGCGCCGAGCTTTCCCGCCAACGCCCGCGCAGTCATCATGTGGTTCCCGGGCGCAGAGCGCGGACGCGCATCGTCGCTGTTTGCCTCAGCACAATACTTTGCCGTGGCGATATTCTCACCGCTCTCCGGCTGGCTGGTGTCGCGTTATGGCTGGGAATGGCCATTCTTTGTGCTCGGCGGCATCGGCGTGCTGGCGGTGTTTGTCTGGGCGGGCTATATGCGCAGCCCGCGTCAGCATCCGCACGTTTCCGCCAGCGAGTTGCATTACATTGAACAGGGCGGCGCGCTGGTGGATATCGACGCCGCGCAAACGCTGCGCGCACGGCCGCCGGTCAGCAAAGCGATGTTCAAAACATTGCTCACCAACCGCATGCTGTGGTGCGCCTACCTCGGCCAGTATTGCACCATCGCGCTTAGCTACTTCTTCATTACCTGGTTCCCGATCTATCTGGTGCAGGCGCGCGGCATGAACATTCTGGATGCCGGTTTCGCCACCATTGCACCGGCGCTGTTTGGCTTTCTGGGCGGCATCAGCGGTGGCTACATCTCAGATAAGCTGCTGGCGCGCGGCTGGAGCCTGTCGTGGGCGCGCAAAACGCCGTACATCGTTGGCATGCTGATGGCCGCCTCGCTGATTCTGGCGGCGGTGATCCCTTCCAACGCCGGCATTATCGCCATCATGTCGTTTGCCTTCTTCGGCAAAGGCGTGGCGGCGGGCGCGGGCACCTGGACCGTGGTCAGCGATACGGCACCCAAAGAAGCGGTTGGCCTCGCCGGCGCGATCTTCAACGGCATCGGTAACATGGCGGGCTTTATTACGCCGCTGTTGTTTGGCGTGATCGTTGGCCTGACCGGCAGCTACAGCATTGGCCTGGTGTTCGTCGGCGCGCACTGTGTCGTCGCGGCACTGCTGTTCCTGCTGGTGATGGGCCCGATTGAACGCGTAGGCGATCGGCACAACGCTGCCGTTGCCACAGAAGAGAAAACGGCGCAAAAGGCTGGCATTAAAGTGGCTTAATGCACTGCGCGGTAGCGGCGCAATTTATTGCGCAATGCTTAAACGTTCCTGCCTGACCCGACCAGTCACGCCGCCCTGAAGATTTTTTGCTCAGCTGCCGATATCACTCCTTACCATCCACTGATATTAAGGAGCGATATCGTGATAAAGCTGATTACCGTTGACGAGCTGCGGCCAGGCATGTTTATCCACAAGCTTGAGGTCTGGTGGATCAAGGACAAACGCATTCGCAACCAGATGCTGATCACCGATAAGCGTCAGATCGCCCTGATCCGTAACGAGGGGATCCAGCAGGTATGGATCGATCCCGAGCGGTCGGTGCGCGCGCCTGCCACGCCGCAGCCGAAAAAAGACATTCCGCAGACGCCGTTTTTCCGCGAGATGGATCAGGCGCAGTGCATCTTCAATCAGGGCAAGCCGCAGGTGCTGGCGATGTTCAACGAGGCGCGCATGGGGCAGGGCCTCGATCTTGCCTTTACCCTTGAGCTGGTCGATGAAATTGCCGGATCGATTACCCGCGAGCCGACCGCACTGCTCAGCGTGGCGCGGCTGAAAAATCATGACGATTACACTTACCTGCACTCCATGGCGGTGTGCGGTCTGATGATTTCGCTGGGCAAGAAAATGGGGCTGGATGAGCAGCAGCTGCGTCGCGTGGGCATGGGCGGATTGCTGCATGACGTCGGTAAAGCCGCGGTGCCGCTGACCATCCTCAACAAGCCGGATAAGCTCACCGACGAAGAGTTTACGATTATGCGCCAGCATCCAATCGTCGGTGCGCAAATGCTGATGGAAGCCCATGCGGATGAAGATTTGCTGGATATTGCGCTGCATCACCATGAAAAATTCGATGGCAGCGGCTATCCGCATCGGCTGCAGGGCGAGGAGATCTCGCTGTACGCACGCATGGCGGCGGTGTGTGACGTCTACGACGCGGTGACCTCCGATCGCCCGTATCGCAAAGGCTGGACGCCGGCGGAGGCGATGCACAATATGCTGAGCTGGCGCGGCCACTTTGACAGTGCGCTGCTGCACGCGTTTGTGCGCACCATCGGTATTTATCCGGTGGGCTCGCTGGTACGGCTGGCCTCCGGGCGCGTGGCGCTGGTGGTGCAGGCCGGAGAAAAATCGCTGCTGAAGCCCAAAGTGCATGTGTTCTGGTCGCTGCATTCGCAGCGCGAGGTAAAGCCGGAAGCGCTGGACCTCGGCGATAGCTTCTGCACCGATACCATCACCGGCGCTGAGGACAGCGGCTTGTGGCACAACGTTGACCTGAACCGCATCTGGGCGCTGGAAAGCGCCTGATCTGCCCGCGTTTTTATACTTTCTTTACGCCCGCTCTGCGCCTTTTTACCCCTTCTTTATGCCGCGCCGCGCATGCTTGCTGCACTACCAAATCCTCTGGAGGTTGCTGTGAGTGTGGGCGTGATAGCCGGCATCGTGCTGGTATTTTTATTACTGGGCTACCTGATTTATGCCCTGCTTAATGCGGAGGCATTCTGATGGCGGCGAATGCGTTTTTACTGATTGCGTGCTATCTGCTGGTGCTGATGGTGCTGGCGCAGCCGCTGGGCCGCTTGCTGGCGCTGATGGTGGCGGATAAGCCCCTGCTGGCGCGCAGTGAACGTGTGCTGTGGCGTCTGGCCGGCGTTGAAGGCGCGGCGATGCGCTGGCCGCACTATCTGCTGGCCATTCTGCTGTTTAACGCGCTCGGCTTTGTGCTGCTGCTGGCGATGCTGATGGGGCAGGGCGCGCTGCCGCTCAATCCTCAGCATCTGCCTGGCCTGAGCTGGGATCTGGCGCTCAATACGGCGATCAGTTTTGTCACCAACACTAACTGGCAGGCGTACGCGGGCGAGAGCACGCTGAGTTACTTCAGCCAGATGGCGGGCTTAACGGTGCAAAACTTCCTCTCGGCGGCAACCGGTATTGCGGTGGCGTTTGCGCTGATGCGCGGTTTTGCCAACCGTTCGCTGGAAACGCTCGGCAACGCCTGGCGCGACCTGACGCGCATCACCGTCTACGTGCTGCTGCCGATTAGCCTGCTGATGGCACTGTTTTTTGTCAGCCAGGGCAGCATTCAGAACTTTGAACCCTATCATGCCTTCACCACGCTGGAAGGCGCGCAGCAAACGCTGCCGCTCGGGCCGGTGGCCTCGCAGGAAGCGATCAAAATGCTCGGCACCAACGGCGGCGGTTTCTTCAACGCCAACTCGGCGCATCCGTTCGAAAACCCGACGGCACTGACCAACTTTGTGCAGATGCTGAGCATCTTCCTGATCCCGGCCGCGCTGTGTTTTGCCTTTGGTCAGCAGCTGGGCGATCGCCGTCAGGGCCATATGCTGCTGTGGGCGATGAGCATCATGTTTGTGCTGGCAGTGGTCGCGGTGATGTGGGCTGAGCTGCGCGGCAATCCACACTTTCTGGCCCTGGGTGCCGACAGCGCGATCAACATGGAAGGCAAGGAAACACGCTTCGGCATTCTCAACTCCAGCCTGTTTGCGGTGATCACCACCGCGGCGTCGTGCGGTGCGGTTAACGCCATGCATGACTCCTTCACTGCGCTGGGCGGCATGGTGCCGATGTGGCTGATGCAGCTGGGCGAAGTGGTGTTTGGCGGCGTCGGTGCCGGCTTGTACGGCATGCTGCTGTTCGTGCTGCTTGGGGTGTTTATCGCCGGTCTGATGATTGGCCGTACGCCGGAGTACATGGGCAAAAAGATCGATGTGTGGGAGATGAAAATGACCGCGCTGGCGATTCTGGTGACGCCGACGCTGGTGCTGCTGGGTACTGCGCTGGCGATGATGACCGAAGCCGGACGCGCCGGTATGGCCAACCCTGGCATTCACGGCTTCAGCGAGGTGTTGTATGCGGTGTCGTCGGCGGCCAACAACAACGGCAGCGCCTTCGCCGGTCTCAGCGCCAACACCCCGTTCTGGAACCTGCTGCTGGGCTTCTGCATGCTGGTCGGCCGCTTCGGCATCATCATTCCGGTGCTGGCCATTGCCGGTTCGCTGGCGGCGAAGAAAATTCAGCCGGTGGGCAACGGCACGCTGCCGACTCACGGCCCGCTGTTTATCGCACTGCTGGTGGGCACCGTGCTGCTGGTGGGTGCGCTGACCTTCGTTCCCGCGCTGGCGCTTGGCCCGGTGGCGGAACATCTGCAACTTATTCAGGGATAACGGAATCATGAGTCGTCAACAACTGGCGCTGTTTGATGCGGCGCTGACGCGCACCGCGATGCTGGATGCGGTGAAAAAACTCGATCCGCGCGTACAGTTTCGCAACCCGGTGATGTTTCTGGTGTGGATCGGCAGCGTGCTCACCTCGCTGCTGGCCATCGGTATGGCGGCGGGTCAGCTGAACGGCAGCGCCGGCTTTACCGCGGCGGTCGCCATCTGGCTATGGTTTACCGTGCTGTTCGCTAACTTCGCCGAGGCGCTGGCGGAAGGGCGCAGCAAGGCGCAGGCCAACAGCCTGAAAGGGGTGAACAAGCACAGCGATGCGAAGAAACTGGCGGAACCGTTTCATGGTGCGCAGTGGCGGCCGGTGGCGGCCGATACGCTGCGCAAAGGCGATGTGGTGCTGGTGGAAGCCGGGGACATTATCCCGTGCGACGGTGAAGTGCTGGAGGGCGGCGCGTCAGTGGATGAGAGCGCCATCACCGGCGAATCGGCACCGGTGATTCGTGAATCCGGCGGGGATTTTGCCTCGGTGACCGGCGGGACGCGCATCCTGTCGGACTGGCTGGTGATTCAGTGCAGCGTCAATCCGGGCGAAACCTTTCTCGACCGCATGATCGCCATGGTGGAAGGCGCGAAACGTCGCAAAACGCCCAACGAAATCGCCCTGACCATCCTGCTGGTGTCGCTAACCATCGTGTTCCTGCTGGCGACCGCCACGCTGTGGCCGTTTTCCGCCTGGGGCGGCACGCCGGTTAGCGTGACGGTGCTGGTGGCGCTGCTGGTGTGCCTGATTCCCACCACCATCGGCGGACTGCTGTCGGCGATTGGCGTGGCGGGCATGAGCCGCATGCTGGGAGCCAACGTGATCGCCACCAGCGGGCGCGCCGTGGAGGCTGCCGGTGACGTCGATGTGCTGATGCTGGACAAAACCGGCACCATCACGCTCGGTAACCGCCAGGCAACGCAGTTCCTGCCCGCGCCGGGCGTCAGCGAGCAGCAGCTGGCCGATGCGGCGCAGCTGGCATCGCTGGCCGATGAGACGCCGGAAGGGCGCAGCATCGTGGTACTGGCGAAGCAGAAATTTAACCTGCGCGAACGCGATCTCAGCAGCATGGGCGCCAGCTTTATCCCGTTCTCCGCGCAGACGCGCATGAGCGGCGTCAACGTACAGGATCGCCTGATCCGCAAAGGCGCGGTCGACGCGGTACGCCGTCATATCGAAGCCAGCCACGGCAGCTTCCCGGCTGAGGTTAATGCCCGGGTGGAAGAGGTGGCGCGCGCCGGCGGTACGCCGCTGGTGGTGGCCGAAGGCGCGCAGGTGCTGGGCGTGGTGGCGTTGAAGGACATCGTTAAAGGCGGCATCAAGGAACGTTTCGCCGAGCTACGCAAGATGGGCATCAAAACGGTGATGATCACCGGTGATAACCCGTTAACCGCCGCGGCGATTGCGGCAGAAGCCGGTGTCGATGACTTCCTGTCGGAAGCGACGCCGGAAGCCAAGCTGGCGCTGATTCGTCAGTATCAGGCGGAAGGGCGCCTGGTGGCGATGACCGGCGACGGCACCAACGATGCGCCCGCGCTGGCGCAGGCCGACGTGGCGGTGGCGATGAACTCCGGTACCCAGGCGGCGAAAGAGGCGGGCAACATGGTCGATCTTGACTCAAACCCGACCAAACTGCTGGAAGTGGTGCACATCGGCAAACAGATGCTGATGACGCGCGGTTCGCTTACCACCTTCAGTATCGCCAACGATGTGGCGAAATACTTCGCCATCATCCCGGCGGCGTTTGCCGTGACCTATCCGCAGCTCAATATGCTGAACGTGATGGCGCTGCATTCACCGGCCTCGGCGATTCTGTCGGCGGTGATCTTTAACGCGCTGGTAATTGTGTTTTTGATTCCGCTGGCGCTGAAAGGCGTGAGCTATCGGCCGATGAGCGCGGCGGCGCTGCTGCGGCGCAATCTGTGGATTTATGGCGTAGGCGGTTTAGTGGTGCCGTTTATTGGCATTAAAGCGATCGACCTGCTGCTGACGCTGTCGGGCCTGGTGTAAGGAGAAGAGAAATGAGTCAGTTACGTCCGGCTGTAGTATTGTTAGTGCTGCTTACCCTGCTGACCGGCGCGGTCTATCCGCTGCTGACCACCGGCCTGGCGCAGTGGTGGTTTCCGTCACAGGCCAACGGTTCGCTGATTAAGCGCGACGGCGCGGTGCGTGGCTCAGAGCAGATCGGTCAGGCGTTTAGCCAGCCGGGGCACTTCTGGGGCCGTCCATCGGCCACCAGTGACGCGCCGTACAACGCGCAGGCGTCAGGCGGCAGCAACCTTGCCGCCAGTAATCCGGCGCTGGATAAAGCGGTGGCGGAGCGGGTGGCTGCGCTGCGCGCTGCCAATCCGCAGGCGCCGGCAGCGGTGCCGGTGGAGCTGGTAACCGCTTCAGGCAGCGGCCTGGATCCGGATATCTCCCCTGAAGCGGCGCTGTGGCAGGCACCGCGCGTTGCGGCAGCGCGCAACATGACGCTGAAAGACGTCGAGGCGCTGATTGCGCGCAACACCGAGCGCCCGCTGCTGCCGTTTATCGGCGAAGAAACGGTGAACGTGCTGCGGCTGAATATGGCGCTGGATGATTTGCAGGGATGAGGTGAATTCGGTGCGCATGAATGCGCACCCTACAAACGTAGGGTCGCCATTCATGGCGACCGTTTCGATGCCCGCACCACAGCGTAACGCCATTTATGGCGACCGTTTCATTGTTCGTACGGAACTCAATTTTTGAACGACATACACGACGAATTACCGCGCCCCGATCCCGATGCCCTGCTGCTCAATCACAGCGACAGCCATCGCGGTAAACTGAAAATCTACTTCGGCGCCTGTGCGGGCGTAGGGAAAACCTACGCCATGCTGCAGGAGGCGCAGCGCCTGCGTGCGCAGGGGCTGGACGTGCTGGCTGGCGTGGTCGAAACCCACGGCCGTGAAGAGACCGCCGCGCTGCTGCAGGGGCTGGCGGTGCTGGCGCGGCGCGCCACCGGTCGGTCGCGCCATGCGGAGTTCGACCTCGACGCCGCGCTGGCGCGCCATCCGGCGGTGATCCTGATGGATGAACTGGCGCACACCAACGTACAGGGCTCGCGCCATCCCAAGCGCTGGCAGGACATTGAAGAGCTGCTGGATGCCGGTATCGACGTGATTACCACCGTCAACGTGCAGCATCTGGAGAGCCTGAATGATGTGGTGGGCGGCGTCACCGGCATTCAGGTGCGCGAAACCGTACCCGATCCCTTTTTCGACAGCGCCGATGAAGTGGTGCTGGTGGATCTGCCGCCGGACGATCTGCGTCAGCGGCTGAAAGAGGGCAAAGTGTACGTCGGCGACCGCGCCGAGCGCGCCATCGAAAATTTCTTCCGCAAAGGCAACCTGTTCGCGCTGCGTGAACTGGCGCTGCGACGCACGGCCGACCGGGTAGACGATCAGATGCGCGCCTGGCGCGATCAGCAGGGGCGCGACAAAGTGTGGCACACGCGCGACGCGATTCTGCTGTGCATCGGTGACGACACCGGCAGTGAAAAGCTGGTACGCACCGCCGCCCGTCTCGCTGCCCGTCTCGGCAGCGAGTGGCATGCGGTGTATGTGGAAACGCCGCGCCTCAACCGACTGCCGGAAGCGCAGAGGCGCGCCATTCTGCGCACGCTGCAGCTGGCGCAGGAGCTGGGCGCGGAAACCGCCACGCTGTCCGATCCGGACGAGGCGCGCGCGGTGCTGCGCTATGCGCGCGAGCACAATCTCGGCAAAATTGTTACCGGCCGGCAGCCGCAGCGGCGCTGGCGACGCGACAGCTTTGCCCAGCGTCTCGGCGAGCTGGGGCCGGAGCTTGACTTGCTGGTAGTGGCGCTGGATGAGCCGGTGCGCGATGTGCCAGCGGCCCTGAGCGGCCAGCGTGCCAGCGGCGAGAAATGGCGGCTGCACCTGCGCGGGTGTCTGATGGCGATCGCGCTGTGCGTGCTGGTGACGCTGATCGGCCGCTGGTGGCTGGTGGAGTTTGATACCGCCAACGCGGTAATGATCTATCTGCTGGCGGTGGTGCTGGTGGCGCTGCGCTTTGGCCGCTGGCCGTCGGTATTCGCCACGGTAATCAATATTCTGGCCTTCGACCTGGTGTTTGTGGCCCCCACCGGCACGGTGGCGGTATCGGATCTGCAATACCTGGTGACCTTTGCGGTGATGCTGGCGGTCGGGGTGATTGTCGGCAATCTCACCGCCGGCGTGCGCTATCAGGCGCGGGTGGCGCGCTACCGTGAACAGCGCGCGCGCCATCTGTATGAGATGGCGAAATCGCTTGGCAGCGCGCTGACGCCGCAGGATATCGCTGCCACCAGCCAGCGCGTCATTGAGGTGACGCTGCAGGCGCGCAGCCAGCTGCTGCTGCCCGACGAACAGGGCGAGCTGCAGTCGGCGGGTGAAAGCACCATCGGGACGCCGCCCGACCTCGGCATCGCCAAATGGAGCTACAGCAAAGGGCAACCGGCCGGTGCCGGCACCGATACGTTACCGGCGGTGCCGTACCAGATTCTGCCGCTGAAAAGCGGGGCACACTGCCGCGGCCTGCTGGTGGTTGAGCCGGACAACCTGCGCCAGCTGATGATTCCCGAACAGCAGCGGCTGGTGGAGACCTTTACGGTGCTGATTGCCAACGCGCTGGAACGCATGGCGCTGTCGCACAGCGAAGCCGCGTCACGGCTGGCCGCCGAGCGCGAGCAGCTGCGTAATGCGCTGCTATCGGCGCTGTCCCACGATCTGCGCACGCCGCTGACGGTGCTGTTTGGCCAGGCTGAGATGCTGATGCTGGACCTCGCCAGCGAGCAGTCGAAATACGTTGGCCAGGCCAATCAGATCCGCGAACAGACGCTGAGCACCATCCGGCTGGTGAGTAACATGCTGGATATGGCGCGCATTCAGTCCGGCGGGCTGAATCTGCGCGAAGAGTGGGTGGCGCTGGACGAGGTGATTGGCGGCGCGCTAAGCAGCATGGGACCGTCGCTGAAAGGGCACGACTTTACGCTGGATTTACCGCCGGAGCTGGTGCTGATCAAAGGCGACAGCGCGATGCTGGAGCGGGTGTTTACTAACCTGATCGAAAACAGCCTGAAGTATGCCGGCAATGCCGCGCAGCACGGCATTCGTGCCTGGCGCGATAAAGCGCGGCTGGAGATCGCCGTATGGGATAACGGACCGGGCATTGCGCCGGAGAATCTGACGCGCATTTTTGACAAGTTTGCCCGCGGCGACAAGGAGTCGGCCGTGCCGGGCGTCGGGCTGGGGCTGGCCATCAGCAAAACCATCATTGAGTCGCATCGCGGTCGCATCTGGGCGGAAAACCGGCCGCAGGGCGGGGCGGTGTTTCGCCTGTCGCTGCCGCTGCCGGCCGCGCCTGAAATTTCTGAAGAAGCACTGAAATAACTTCACATAAGTTCGGTTATACTCGATGGCTTGTCTGTTGATAAATGGGAACTTATGGAACGTTTTACCGAAAACCTGATGTATGCATCGCGCTGGCTGCTGGCACCGGTTTACATTGGACTTTCGCTGGGGCTGCTGGCGCTGACGGTTAAATTTTTTCAGGAAATTTTTCACCTGCTGCCCAACATTCTCAGCATCGCGGAAAACGATCTGATTCTGCTGCTGCTGTCGCTGGTGGACATGACGCTGGTTGGTGGCCTGCTGGTCATGGTGATGCTGTCCGGCTATGAGAACTTTGTCTCCAAGCTGGATATCGATGAAAGCAAAGAGAAGCTGAGCTGGCTCGGCAAGATGGATTCCGGCTCGCTGAAAAACAAAGTGGCAGCTTCGATTGTGGCGATCTCATCGATTCACCTGCTGCGTATTTTTATGGACGCGCGTAACGTCGCCAACGAAAAGTTGATGTGGTACGTAATCATCCACCTGACCTTCGTGCTGTCGGCCTTTGTGATGGGCTGGCTGGATAATATGTCGAAGGTTGAAAAGAAATCGTGACCTTCACGCATGAGCTGACCCATTGCACCAGGTGCGCATTAATGCGCACCCTGTAAAAAACCGCAGTGCCCCGTAGGGTCGCCATTCATGGCGACCTGGCCCCTTACCGCACCGGCTGCGTGCCGGTCAGCTGCGGCATCACGTCCCTGATCATCGCGAAAAAATGCTGCAGGCGGGCCGGATAATAACTGGCCCACGGGTAGGTCAGCCACACCGGCAGCGGCGGCGCCTGCCAGTCGGGCACCAGCTGCACCAGCGCGCCGCTGGCTAAATCCTCCTGCACCACCCATGACGACACAATCGCGGCGCCCATGCCCGCCAGCGCGGCTTTGCGCACCGCGTACAGGCTATCGCTGGCGAGGCGCGGGGCAATCGCCAGGTTGATCGGCTGGCCGTCGCTGAGACGCTGTAGCGCAATTTCGTTACGATAAAAACTGGTCAGCGCCAGCCACGGCAGCTGTGTCAGCTGGGTAACCTCTTTCACCGGCGCATGAGCCGCCAGCAGCGCCGGTGCCGCAACGACAAAGCGCGGCACTTCCGCCAGCAGCACCGCCACCACCGACGGATCGGTGGGCGCGCCGACTTGAATGGCGCAGTCAACGTTTTCACTGACAAAGTCCGGCGTGCGGTCGTTGAGCATCCACTCCACTGACAGGCGCGGATAGCGCTGCAGATAATCCATCAGCGGTGCAATCAACTGATCCTGACCAAACGCATGCGGCGCACGCACGCGCAGCGTGCCGATCGGGTCGTCATTCGCGCCGGTTAACTCATCTTCCAGCGCGTGCCAGGTCGCCACCAGCTGCCGTGCCTGGGCATAGCAGCGTTCCCCGTCGTCGGTGAGTTTCAGCGCATGGGTGGTGCGTAAAATTAGTTTCAGGCCGAGCCGCTGTTCCAGCGCCTGCAGACGGCGACTCACGGTGGGTTGGGTGGTGCCGAGCTGCGCCGCGGCCGCCGACAGCGAGCCGCTTTCAACAATGCGGATAAACGTCTGCATCAGTTCGATGCGGTCAACGCTGGTGAGTGTGCTCATACGTACCATGCATAACAGTTCTGTGTCATAGCAGTCTACCGCGTATGGCCGCAACGCGCTTTAATAAGCGCATTATCACGGGGGAAAACCACTATGTCTGCCATGTCTCAATCTTCTGCCATGCCTGCTGAAAAGCTGCCGGCGCCGCTGGTGTTTACGCTGGCGGCCGGTGCCGGTCTCAGCGTGGCATCGATTTACTACAGCCAGCCGATGCTGGATATCATCAGTAAGCAGTTCAATGTCGGCATCGGCAGCGTTGGTATGGTGCCGATGCTGACCCAGGCCGGTTACGCGCTGGGGATTCTGCTGCTGGCCCCACTCGGTGACCGCCACGATCGCCGCACCATCATTCTGGTTAAAGGCTTGCTGCTGGTCGCCGCGCTGCTGTTGTGCGGCTTTTCCGGCGGCATCAATGCGTTGCTGATCGCCAGCTTTGTTACCGGATTAACCGCTACCGTGGCGCAGGACATTGTGCCGGCGTCGGCGGCGCTGGCACCGGAGCGCAGCCGTGGCAAAACCGTCGGCACGGTGATGACCGGGTTGCTGGTCGGCATTCTGCTGTCGCGCGTGGTGAGCGGCGTGGTGGCGGAGTATCTGGGCTGGCGCACCATGTACATGATGGCGGCGGCCGCGGTGCTGCTGAGCAGTCTGGCGCTGTGGCGCGCGCTGCCGCGCTTTACGCCGGGCACCACGGTGAGCTATCCGCGTCTGCTGCTGTCGCTGGCGCATCTGTGGCAGCATCACCAGACGCTGCGCCGTGCGGCGCTGGCGCAGGGCCTGCTGTCGGTAAGTTTTAGCGCCTTCTGGTCTACCCTGGCGCTGATGCTGAGCGATCGCTTCCATCTCGACAGCGCCGTGGCAGGGGCCTTCGGTCTGGCCGGTGCCGCCGGGGCGCTGGCCGCGCCGCTGGCGGGCAGTTTTGCCGACCGCATCGGCCCGGCGCGTGTCACCCAGTATGGCGCCACGCTGGTGATGGTGTCGTTTGCCCTGATGTTCCTGCTGCCGGTGCTGCCGGTGCCGGCGCAGCTTGGCCTGATTATCCTCAGCACCATCGGCTTTGACCTTGGCGTGCAGGCCACGCTGGTGGCGCATCAGACGCTGGTCTACAGCCTGGCGCCGGAAGCGCGCAGCCGCCTCAATGCGCTGATGTTCACCGTGGTGTTTATCGGTATGGCGACCGGCGCGGCGCTCGGCAGCCTGGCGCTGGCCCATTTCGGCTGGAATGGCGTGGTCAGCCTTGCGACGGCTGCCGCTGTGCTTGCGCTGCTGATTCGTCTCGCCAGTCGCCATCTGCAAAACTAATTCACGATCCTGTGCCAGGCTTAAAGGAGAATGTTATTTAAAAACGGAGCGTTATGAACTTCCTGGCCTGGACCGCCCTCACTGGCGGTCTGCTACTTTTGATGTCACTGGCTTCCGGCTGGATTCACCGGGGGCCGGTGACGTCGTTTGGTCTCTACCTGTTCGCGGGCATTCTGTGCGGCCCGTGGATGCTTAATCTGCTGCAAATCGACATTATCGGCCACGCCGAGCTCGCCGCCCATATCACCGAAATCACCATGGCCGCCTCGCTGTTTATCACCGGGCTCAAGCTGCGTCTGCCGATGAGCGCGCACGCGTGGCGCGTCGGGCTGCGGCTGGCATTCCCGGCGATGTTGCTGACCGTCGGCGGCATGGCCTGCCTGATTCACTGGATTACCGGCTTTGGCTGGCCGCTGTCGCTGGCGTTTGGTGCCATTGTTGCCCCGACCGACCCGGTGCTTGCCAGCCTGATCTCCGTTAACGATGCGCGCGATGACGATGCGCTGCGCGTGGCGCTCTCCAGCGAGGCCGGCATGAACGACGGTTCGGCGCTGCCGCTGCTGATGCTAGCGCTGCTGCTGATGCATCCGGGCGCCTTCAGTCTGGAGCTGCTGGGTGGCTGGGCAGCGCGCGATGTGGTGTGGGCGATTGGCGGCGGGCTGGCGATTGGTTACCTGCTCGGCCGGCTGATCGGCCAGCTGGCGACCCATCTGCGCAGCGCGCATCACGACGTGGCGCCCAATGATTTCCTCGCGCTGGCGCTGATCGCCCTGAGCTACGCGGCGGCGCAGTCGGTGGATGCGTCTGGCTTCCTCGCTACTTTTGCAGCAGGCGTCGGCTTACGTCGCGCCGAGCTGCGCGTGACTAAACGCTTTCCACTGGAAGATTTACCGGAAGAGAAGCGCTACCTGCCGGCAGAGGTGCTGGTCAATCCTAACCAGCGTCTGAAGCAGCAGGGCGGCAGCCCGGTAAAATCGGTCGGCCTGGTGGTCGGCGATGCGTTGTCGTTTGGTGATACTATCGAACGCCTGCTGGCGGCAGCGATGATGGTGGTGCTGGGCATCACGCTGGCGCATCACTGGAATCTCACCGGCATCGGCCTGGCGCTGCTGCTGTTTGTGGTGGTGCGGCCGCTGGCGGTATGGCTGACCACCTGGCGCTGCGAAATGCCGTTTATGCGGCGGATGCTGATTGGCTGGCTGGGGATTCGCGGCATCGGCAGTATCAATTATATTGCTTATGCTTGGGTGCACGGCCTGCAGGGCCCGCAGGCGGAACAGATGATGGACATGGCGCTGACGCTGGTAGTATGCAGCATTGTGCTGCACGGCATCACGGTGACGCCGCTACTGAACTGGCGTGCTGCCCGGCAAGCGGCACGCGCGCAGCAAGACGAAACGTGATTTTCTGGAAATAACGGGAGCTTATTATGAAAGCATTGCTTATCGCCCTGGTAGGGCTGTCGCTGTCTGCTAGCGCGCTGGCGGATGATACGGATGCCGACGCGCAGGAGAATATCTACGCCAGCCAGCTGTGCCACATTGTTAGCGGAGAACAGAAAACCGGTGCCATGCAGAGCTACACTGAGAAAATGAAGTCACAGCTGGCGGCCAGCCAGTCACCGTCGGCCATGAACAAACCCTCCTTCAATGAGGAAACCGCGCAGGAAGTGGTCAACGGCTGGCTGGAGCTGGGCGAAGAAGAGCGGGCGAAGCTGCGTCACGATCAGCAGCAGTGTGAGCAGACGGTGATGACTCAATTCCAGCAGCAGGATTAATTTTCCCTTCTCTTCGTGAATACGCGCCTTTTCTGGCGCGTTTTTTTATGGCTTTTTTGTACGAAATGCGTACATTATCGCCAGGTTGAAACAGGACCTGCATCACATAATGAGACGCCGCCTCCGGGCTGGCGCATTTTCCATACCGGCTACTGGGCAAGATGATTACACGGCGTCGTTTTCTGTTGGCTAGCGGAGCAACCGTACTCTCCATGACGGCGGGCAAACTGTTTGCCCGGGATGATATTATTCCGCTCTGGCCGGACGACCCACCGGGCGGCGGCGGTCCGTCTGGCCTGCTGAAAGTCAGCGCTAACGGTTCGTGGACCAATATTGTTTCTCCCGCCATTCAGCGCTTTCGTCCGGAGAATCCCAACGGCGAAGCGGTGATCGTTGCGGCTGGTGGCGGCTACCGTTTTATCGGCATGGGGCGCGAAGCCTGGCCGGTCGCGCGCTGGCTTAATGCCAACGGGTATACCGCCTATGTACTGAGCTATCGTCTGCCGGGTGAAAAGTGGCAGGCCGGCAGAATGGCGCCGCTGCAGGATGCGCAGCGCGCGATTCGCATGGTGCGCGCGATGGAAAACAAGGTGCACCTGCTGGGCTTTTCGGCCGGCGGCCATCTGCTCGGCATGGCGGCAGCGCGGCCTGACTTCGTCACCTATTCACCGCAGGATTCGCTGGATGACATCCGGCCAACCGCAGACAGCGTCGGGCTGATTTACCCGGTTATCACCCTTGAAGCGCCGTATCAGCACACCCGTACTCACCAGATGATCGTGGGCAATGACGCCACGCCGACCCAGGAAGCCAACTGGTCAGTGCAAAATTACGTCACCCGCGCCTACCCGCCAACCTTTCTGGCGCAGGCGGAGGACGATCATACCTCCAACCCTCATAACACCGAACTGATGCGCGACGCCTGCCGCCGTATGCGCGTGCCGGTTGAGCTGATCGAACTGAGCAGCGGCGGCCACGGCTTTGGCCTCGGTAAAGCCGGCACCCCCGCCGCGCTGTGGGACCAGGCGTATGTCCGCTGGCTGGATAAGCTGGGATAAGGTGTGATGGGCTGCGGTCGCCATGAATGGCGACCCTACAGCAGCGTGGCGCGCTGTTTTGTAGGGTGCGCATTCATGCGCACCTTGTTCACGTCAGATTAAAATACCGGTCCGGCTGGCTCGCTGCCGGCAGCGGGAAATCGTTGTTCATCGCTTTCAGATTGCGTTCGATATTCACGCACAGCGCGTCCAGCGGCAGGTGATTGGGCGCGGTGCCGAACGGATCTTCCAGCTCCTCCGCCAGCGACTCCAGCGACAAAAAGGTATACGAAATAAACACCGACACCAGCGGCGTCATCAGGTGCAAATCGGCCACCAGCGCGAACGGCAGCAGGGTGCAGAACAGATACACCGTGCGGTGCAGAATCAGGCTGTAGGCGAAGGGAATCGGTGTGCTGGCCAGCCGGTCGCAGCCACCCAGATACGCCGACAGATGGTTAAGGTTGTCATCAATACTCTGCCAGACGATATCCGTCACTAATCCCTCATCACGCCGCTGCGCCAGCCATTCGCCCATGCATAACATGATTTGTGAGGTCGGCATCGGATGGCCGAGCACCGCGGCGTGCCACGCGGGCGGCAGCAGCCGCTGCAGATCGGCTTGCGCATCGGTTTTACGCAGCCGGTGTTTCAGGCTCCAGCTAAACGCCAGCTGCAGTCCGATAAACTCCTGCACCTGTTCCGCACGCAGTCCGCGCAGCGTTTTCACCTGGCGCAGCAGCGAGCGCTGAGTAATGTGCATATTGCCCCACAGCGTGCGCGCCTCGATAAAGCGCGCGTAGCTGGCGTTATTGCGAAAGCCAAGAAAGATGGCGATCGACACGCCAATCAGGCTGAACGGTGCGGTGGTCAGGTGAATGCCGAGCGTGGAATACCAGGGATAACCCAGTATGGCGATCACTGACATCAGCAGGTTAAGCGACAGGCGGAACGCAATGCGAGACAGCACTGAGCCGTGCCAGTCAAACAACCGGAGAAACCAGTGTTGATGAGGACGTACGATCATTTTGCGATGGTGTTTTTATGATTTTGTCGGCACAGATTACGCCCGTCGCAGGCGCAGAATCAACGCCGGTGAGCCGCTGTTTTACCAGCAAAAACGCTGCGCTTTGACTAATTAATCTATTTAAATCAAGCTTCTAAAAACGCTTTGAACAAGTTGTAAAATTCTTTGCGTTATCTCTTTGTCCGCGCTTTCTCTAAAGTTTATTCCAGCAGCACAACACACAAATTTAAAACCACTTTAGAGGAAAATATCATGTCTAAACTCGACCTGCTTGACCCACAGAACTCAACCCTGATCTTTATCGACCACCAGCCACAGATGGCGTTTGGTGTCGCCAATATTGACCGCCAGCAGCTCAAAAATAACACCGTCGCCCTGGCGAAAGCGGGGAAAATTTTCGACGTGCCGGTGATTTACACCTCGGTAGAAACGGAAAGCTTCAGCGGCTACATCTGGCCAGAACTGCTGGCGGTACACCCGGAATCGAAGCCGATTGAGCGTACCTCCATGAACTCCTGGGAAGACGCGAAATTTGTCGAGGCGGTAGAGAAAACCGGCCGCAAAAAACTGATCATCTCGGCGCTGTGGACCGAAGTGTGCCTGACTTTCCCGGCTCTGATGGCGCTGAAAGCCGGTTACGAAGTGTATGTGGTGACCGATACCTCCGGCGGCACCAGTGTTGATGCGCACGAACGTTCCGTGCAGCGCATGGTGCAGGCGGGTGCGGTGCCGGTGACCTGGCAGCAGGTGCTGCTGGAGTACCAGCGCGACTGGTCACGCAAAGAGACCTATGATGCGGTGATGGATCTGGTGCGTGAGCACAGCGGTGCCTACGGCATGGGTGTCGACTACGCCTACACCATGGTGCACAAAGCGCCGCAGCGTCAGGGCTGATTCAGCGGTAGTGCGGCAGGCGGGTTTTCAATGCGTCGATAAACAGCCGCAGCGCCATCGACTGATGCCGGTTCGGCGGGAACCACAGCGCGATTCCCGCCGACTGAATGCGCCAGTCGGCCAGCAGCTCCACTAATTTCCCCTGCTGCAGTGCCTCGCTAACGTACAGCGAAGGCACGAACGCAATCCCTGAACCGTTGATGGCCGCGCGCGCCATCAGCGCGTTATTGTCTAACGTCAGCGTACCCGGCACGTCAATCTCCAGACTTTCCTCCGCACTCTGATACTCCCAGCGATAGCGTTTGCCCCCGGGCAGGCGATGACGAATACACTGTTGCTGCAGTAAATCCTGCGGCTGACGCACCGGCGCGTGCACCGCCAGATAGTCAGGCGAGGCTACGGTAACGAAGGTCAGCGGGCCGCCGAGCGCAATAGCCACCATATCCTGCGGCACATCTTCAATCAGCCGGATACCGGCATCAAACCCGGCGGCGGTAATATCCACCAGCGCGCCCTGGGCGGCGAAATCAAGCTGAATGCCGGGATAGCGCGCGCTGAACTCAGGCACCACCTGATCCAGCAGCAGGCCAATCACCACATCGCTGGCGCTGATGCGCAGCGTACCGCACTGCTGCTGGCGGCTCAGGCTGACGTCGTGCAGCACCTCATCCATCTGATTGAGCAGCGGCCCGAGGCGCTGTAATAGCTGCTCACCGACGTCGGTCAGCGACACGCTGCGTGTGGTGCGCTGAAACAGCTGCACGCCGAGGTTGTGCTCCAGCGTTTTCACCAGGTGGCTGAGCGAAGAGCGCTTCAGGCCAAGCAGCTCGGCGGCGCGCCGAAAGCTGCGCTGCTCGCCCAGCGTTTTGATCGCCTGCAGTTCGTGCCAGGAAGGGCGTTTCATTGGTGGTATTTCCTCACCAGGTCATGTGCAATTGGGGAGATTATGACCACCAGTAAAGCGATCTATTATCAGGTTTTCAACATGAGGAGCGCAAAATGAAAACCTGGTTAATTACCGGTGCCAGCAGCGGACTGGGCCGACTGATGAGTGAACGTTTACTTGAGCGCGGCGATCGCGTGGTGGCAATGGTGCGCCGCGAGCAGGCGCTGGAAGATTTGCAGCAGCAATATGGCGATCGTCTGCTGGTGATGCGGCTGGATCTGGCCGCAACGGCCAGTATCGCACCCGCCATCGCCACCGCCTTTGCCCGTGTCGGGCGTATTGATGTGGTGGTAAGCAACGCCGCTTACGGTCTGTTTGGCGCGGCGGAAGAGCTCAGCGACGCGCAGATTGCACGCCAGATCGCCACCAATCTCACCGGATCGATCCAGCTGATTCGCGCCGTCATCCCGCATTTGCGCCAGCAGGGCGGGGGCCGCATTGCGCAGATCTCGTCTGAGGGCGGCCAGGTGGCGTATCCCAATTTCAGCCTGTATCACGCCAGCAAATGGGGCATTGAAGGTTTTGTCGAAGCGGTGCGCCAGGAAGTGGCCAGCTTTGGTATTGAGCTGCTGCTGGTGGAGCCGGGCCCGACCGTCACCAACTTCGCCAGCGGGCTGGATATCGCCGCGCCGCTCGACGCCTATCGTGATAACGCATCCGGTCAGTTCCGTCGGGCGATTGAAGCGGGTGACTTTGCTATATTGGGTGATGCCGGAAAATGCGTGGCGGCCACGCTGGCGACGCTGGATCAGGAAACGATGCCGCTGCGGCTGGCGCTCGGCAGCACGGCCTATCAGCACATCGAAGCCGCGCTGGAAGCCCGGCTGGCAGAACTGCGAACGCAGAAAGCGCTGGCGTTTGGCGCGGATGCGTAACTTTGCCGTGTAACCTGGTTGCGCAGACCGTTAATAATGGCGGTCTGCGGCTGGTTAATACGGACTGGCTGACATCGTTAGCCCTAATATTTACCTTAACCATAAAAACGATTTTTATTTTCGTTTTTAACGATATGCTTCAATAGATATTGGCATTTATCAACAACAGTGCGGGCATCTTTAAACCCCTGTTCAATCACGGCAATATTTAATGCATGGTCGTCATGGTTAAACTGCATTGGTTCGGTATCGCACATGTTCCAGGCACGCGTTGTCGCTTCTGTCCAGTGATGAACGCTTTCTCCGGACCAGGCAATATTCTCTTTAAGCATTCTCACTGGGTTACCGCCCCAGCAGCTATTGGAGTGTATCGTTTTCCCCGCCACCAGACTCATGGCACCAATTACGCTGCCGGAGTGGATCGATGAACCTTTTAAAATTATAGCGTTTTGTCCGATCCACACGTGATCGCCGATATAAATGCTACAGGAATGATTGATGCGCTGATTATCCGCAATGTTATATATCAGATGAGGATCGGCGGTTCGCATCCAGATACCAAAGGAGAGACAACAATGATTGCCAATGATGATATTTTTTTCTTCTGAGAGAATCAGCGTTAACTTTTCATTGAAGTAATTATGTCTGCCAATGAAGCAGACCGAATTTGAGAATGCAATTATTTTAACGATATAGGGTATCGCACTTTGGCTCAAATAAATGATTGAATTATCCGCCCGAAAATCCACTACGGAATCCTGCAGGACTACGCCCTCCTCACATACCAGAATATTGTTCTTACCATGAAAATTAATCTGGCTATTGATGAGTGTCGGTTCTTTACCGAGAAATTTGTTACCTTCAATAAGCCTGAGCTGCTCTGGATGTAATATTGTCATTTTTCGCTACGTGAGTCGGGATGGCCGCTTTCAAAGCGGCCTGAATCACGTCAATATTAAGCGTTGGGCATCAGAACAGCAGGCTGTGCGCCGTGGCGCGCAGCGCAATGCCGAGCAAAATGCCGGGCACGGCGAAGCGGAACAGGCGCGGAAAACGGCTGGAGAGACCGAGGAAAATGCCGATGCCAGGCAGATCGAAGGTCTGAATCAGCAGGCCTGCCGAGGCGTTGATGTTGTGCGCACTGTACTGCCCCTGTTCGACCAGACCGGCAACCACGCCGTAATAGGCGGTGCCGCCGGCCAGGCATTTGGTCAGCGCGGGCAGCACATACACCTCGGCGATATGCAGTTTGTGTAACAGCGGTGCCAGCAGCTGCGTCAGCAGCTCAATGGCGCCGGCACTCTTCAGGATGCCCACCACCGACAAGGAAAGGATCAGCATCGGCAGCGAACCGAGCGCAAGGCGAATGGCGTCGGCACCCGAGGTGTTGATGATGGCGATTAGCCCCGGCTTCGCGTCGCTGTTCTCCACGCCCTGATCTTCATCGCGCAGCGCGATGTCGGAAAGTTTACGGGCAAAAAAGTGATAGGTTGAGGCGGCCGCCAGCACGCCGCCGCTGATGGAGAACAGCAGCGCGGCGCTCCAGTTGAGCCCGTCAGGAATCAGCGGATAAAAGGCGTTGGCCTGGCCCATCGCAAACAGCATCGCCAGCGTGGCTGCCATGTGGCGGTCTGACGTGCCGCGCTTCTCCATGATCGCCAGCGCGGCGAGCGGTGCGGCAAAGCTGACAAAATTTAACTGGATAAGTGCGAACAGCGCCAGGCCGGTAATCCCCAGCGGCTTCAGTAACGGCGTGGCGTGGCGCACGACAAAATCCAGCACGCCTTTCACTTCGAGGTATTTCATGATGAATAGCATCACCACCATGATGGGAATCAGGGTGTAAAGCGCGACGTCGACCGCGGCTTTGCCCGATTCCATAATTATGCTGATGATATTCACGCGCTGACGTCATCCCGTTACCGCAAAACGCTGGCCGCCGGGCCAGCAAAGCAAAAATCATAGCGGGTATGCGCGCTGTTGAGTAGTCAGCAAACAAAAAAGCCCCCATGCGGGGGCTGTGGTGATGGCGCTGAGGCGGTGTTAGCGCATGGTGACGAACTCTTCCGCCGCCGTCGGGTGAATCGCCACGGTGTTGTCGAAGTCTTTTTTGGTGGCACCCATTTTCAGCGCCACCGCAAAGCCCTGCAGCATCTCATCCATGCCGTTGCCGATACCATGAATACCCACAATCTTCTCTTCCGGCCCCACGCATACCAGCTTCATGCGGCACGGCTGACGGTGCTGGGTTACCGCGGTATACATGGCGGTGAACGACGATTTGTACACTTTCACCTGATCGTCGCCATACTGCTCACGCGCCTGCGGCTCGGTCAGACCGACGGTGCCAATCGGCGGATGGCTGAACACCACGGTGGGAACGTTGCTGTAGTCGAGATGCTCGTCCGGCTTGTTGTTGAACAGGCGCTCAGACAGGCGACGGCCTGCCGCCACGGCCACCGGCGTCAGCTCGACCGCACCGGTGTTATCACCTACCGCATAGATGCCTTTGACGTTAGTGTTCTGGAACTTGTCGACCTGAATGTAGCCTTTGTCATTCAGCGCCACACCGGTCACCGCCAGGTTGAGGTTATCGGTGGCGGGCTCGCGGCCAATCGCCCATACCAGGCAATCCACCGTCTGCTGCTGGCCGTTTTCCAGCTGCAGCGTCAGGCTGCCGTCAGCGTTCCTGATCACCGCTTTCGGGATCGATTCGGTGTGCAGCGTTGGGCCTTCCGCCTGCATCACTTCCACCAGCGTTTCTACAATCAGCGGATCGAAGCTGCGCAGCGGCGCATGCTGACGCACAAACAGGTGAGTTTCTGCGCCCAGCGCATTCACCACGCCGGCCAGCTCTACCGCAATGTAGCCTGCGCCTACCACCGCAACGCGTTTTGGCAGCGCCTCCAGCTCAAAGAAGCCGTCGGAATCGATGCCATACTCTGCGCCCGGCACCTGCGGATGGCTGGGACGACCGCCGGTGGCGATCAGGATATGGTCGGCGGTAATGGTCTCGCCGTTCACTTCCACCGTGTGGGCATCGACAAAGCGCGCGAACCCTTTGATCACTTCCACCTGGTTTTTACCCAGCACGTTGTCGTAGGAGGTGTGGATACGGTCGATGTAGGCGCTGCGATTTTTCACCAGCGTTGACCAGTCAAAGCGATTAACGGTGGTATCAAAGCCGTAATCCGGACCGTACAGGTGAATTGCTTCGGCGATTTGCGCCGCATGCCACATCACTTTCTTCGGTACACAGCCGACGTTGACGCAGGTGCCGCCCAGCTCTTTCGCTTCGATCAGCGCGCACTTCTGGCCATACATCGCCGCACGGTTAATGGAGGCGATACCGCCGCTGCCGCCGCCAATGGCGAGGTAATCAAAATGTCTGGTCATCCGTTGTGTCCATCTGTTGGAGGAAAACTGGCATAGAGTGTAACGCCGCTTCAGTTACCGGCGCAAAGTTTGCACCTATGTATGTAATAGGGTTGAATGCCGGCAAGGGGTTGGCTCAAAGGAACTTATCATGCACCTGACATTTCTTGGTACCGGCGCGGGCGCGCCCAGCCTGCAGCGCAACGTTACGGCCATTGCGCTGACGCTATCGAAACGCGGCGAGACCTGGCTGTTCGACTGTGGTGAAGCGACGCAGCATCAGTTTATGCGATCGGCGCTTAAGCCCGGCAAGCTGGAAAAAATCTTTATTACCCATTTGCATGGCGATCACATCTTTGGCCTGCCGGGTCTGCTGACCAGCCGTTCGATGGCGGGCCTGACCGAGCCGATGACGCTGTACGGTCCGAAAGGATTGCGCCAGTTTGTCGACACTGCGCTCAGCCTGAGCGGCTCTTATACCGGCTATCCGCTGGAGATTGTCGAGATCGAGGCCGGTCCGGTGCTGGATAACGGTGAGTTTCGCGTCACTGCTTATGCGCTGAACCACGTGGTCGAGTGCTATGGCTACCGCATCGAACAGCATGATAAGCCGGGCTTCCTTGACGCACCGCGCCTAAAGGCGGAAGGTGTGCCGCGCGGCCCGTGGTATCAGGATCTGAAACAGGGCAAACGCATCACGCTGGAAGATGGCCGCGAGATCAACGGCGCCGACTATCTTGGCCCGGCCACCAAAGGCAAAGTGCTGGCGATCTTCGGCGATACCGGCCCCACCGAGGTGGCGTTGCAGCTGGCGGCGAACGCCGATGTGATGGTGCATGAAACCACGCTGGAAGCGGCGATGGCGGAAAAAGCCAACGGGCGCGGCCACTCCACTACGGTGCAGGCGGCCAGCGTGGCACAGCGCGCTGGCGCAAAACGCATGATCGCTACGCACTTTAGCTCGCGCTATTTATCGCAGGATCGTGAAAGGCTGCTGGCAGAGTGCCAGTCGGTGTTTCCGGCCACCGAACTGGCGCATGATTTTGCGATATTTGAGGTGTAGCGCTTATTCCGGCACGATTTGCGTCACGCTGTAGTGACCGGTGCCGGCGGGCACCAGTTTCTGGTGCAGCCACGGCAGCAGCTCTTCCATCTGTGCTTTCAGCTTCCACGGCGGGTTGATGACAATCATCCCGGACGCAGTCATGCCGCGCTGATCGCTGTCCGGACGCACTGCCAGCTCGATCTGCAGAATATTGCGGATGCCGGTGGCTTCCAGATCCTTCAGCATGTGCTTGATCTGCTGGCGCAACACCACCGGATACCACAGTGCATAGACGCCGGTGGCGAAACGTTTGTGACCTTCCTGAATGCCTTTCACCACATCCTGATAATCGCTTTTCATTTCGTACGGCGGGTCGATAAGGATCAGGCCGCGACGGGTCGGTGGCGGCAGTTTGGCCTTCAGCTGCTGATAGCCATCCGCGCGTTCAACGCGGGCGCGCGCATCTTTACTGAACTCACTGCGCAGCAGCGGGTAATCGGTCGGATGCAGTTCGGTGAGCTGCAGCTTATCCTCGTCGCGCAGCAGATGGCGGGCGATCAGCGGCGAGCCAGGGTAATAGCGCAGCGTGCCGGTTGGGTTGAGGTTGCGAATCGCCGCCAGATAGGGCTTCAGCAGCGCCGGTGCGTCCGGCTGTTGCCAGATACGCGCAATGCCTTCCAGATATTCGCCGGTACGTTCGGCGTGCTCACCGCTCAGCTGGTAACGTCCGGCACCGGCGTGGGTGTCCAGATAGAGGAAAGGTTTCTCCTTCTCCATCAGGGCGGTGAGGATCAGGCTTTCAACGGTGTGTTTCAGCACGTCGGCGTGGTTGCCGGCATGAAAACTGTGGCGATAACTCAGCATAAAAAAGAGGGGTCCGCGGTTGGATCAATGAAGTCGAATAGATCGTGTGTGGCGCGATTATAGCCGCGCCGCATAAAAATTGCTGACGTTTTACCATCCGCTTAAGTTTTCAGCGCCCGGGTCGCTTTAGCGGAATGCGACCGGTCTGGTAGAGAACTAATTTCACTTAGGGATAATTCGACTCTCGAAATTTTACCGCAGATTAAGTAAGTTAGTAGCCGAAAACGAAGCGGTCGCGAGCGAAATGCCAGGAATGCGTCTCTGGCAAGGAAACTTTTCGGCCATGGCCGTATAATTTTTTGCTTCAAGCATCCTTAATAACTCCTGGTGACAATAATGAAAAAAATGACTGGTATCGCGGTGGCAAGCCTGCTGGCACTGGCCGGCTGCGCGAAACAACAGCCTGTTCATAGCCTGGTAACGCCGCCCGCCGCCGACGCTCAGCCGATGGCTGAATCCGCTGCACGGCCTGACGGCCAGCCGTTTGTAACCGAAGCGCCAGCCCAGCCGGCCGCTGCCTCGTTCGCTGACGATCGCGCCAGCAACATTCAGCAGTGCCGTAAAGAGCTGGATGCGATGCGCCTCTACAGCCAGGCGTCTTATGACAGCTACCAGGCGGAATTCCAGAAAATTGGTGCGCAGACCAACAAATATCTGCAGATTAAAGATTCGATCGGCGCGGATATTAACGATTTAGTCATGCCGCGCTATCAGTTCCAGATCCGTGAACTGTGCTTCCGCATTAAAACCCGTCTGTCACAGCTGATTATTCGCCAGGCCGGTTAACAATAACGGCGTAAGCCGACCCCTTTTTTAACAGCGCGACAACCTCGCGCGGTGGATGGCTTCATCTCAATTAACATATTGAGATGAGGCCTTTTGTTTTCTTAGCGGCAAGGAGCCGCGACTGGAGGTTTTGATGACACAGCGTCATCTGCTGGCGGTGCTGATTAGCGCGGCCTTACTGCTACCCGGACAGGCCGCGTCAGCGGCTGATGATGACATGCTGCGCGCGTTCAGCGAAGCAGCGCGCACCCTGCCGCCGGCACCGGCAGCAAAACCACAGCCACCTGCAAAACCGGCCGCAAAACCGGCGGCGAAAACCGTCAGCAAGGCAGAGAAAAAAGCAGCCACAGCGCCCGATCACAGTGCGGAACTGACGCGTCTGCGCCTCCGCGTGGCGGAACTCGAAAAGCTTTCTGCGGCACCTGCGGTGAAAGCGGATGATGCGTTAAAGGCGCAGCTGGCTGCCAGCGACAAAAAGCTGGCAGCGCTCAGCGCGGAGAAGCAGCAGCAGGAGAAAAACATCGCCACGCTGCAGCTGGCGCTGAAAGAGGCTCAGCAGCAGCAAAGCGCCGGCAGCGCCCAGCTGACGAAACAGCTCAGCGACGCGCGCGCGGCGGCCACCCAGAGCGCTGACGCGCTCAAAGCGCTGAAAGCGGAAAACGACAAGGCGCTAGCGGCGCTGCAGGCTGAAAGCAAACAGCAGCTCAGCGCCCAGCAGGCCGGGAACGACAAAAAACTGGCAGCGCTCAGCGCGGAGAAGCAGCAGCAGGAGAAAAACATCGCCACGCTGCAGCAGGCGCTGAAAGCGGCACAGCAGCAGCAAAGCGCCGGCAGCGCCCAGCTGACGAAACGGCTCAGTGACGAGCGCGCGGCGGCCACCCAGAGCGCCGACGCGCTGAAGGCGCTGAAAGCAGAAAACGACAAGGCGCTGGTGGCGCTGCAGGCAGAGAGCAAAAAGCAGCTCAGCGCCCAGCAGGCGGCAAGCGACAAAAAGCTGGCGGCTCTTAGCACGGAGAAGCAGCAGCAGGAGAAAAACATCGCCACGCTGCAGCAGGCGCTGAAAGAGGCTCAGCAGCAGCAAAGTGCCGGCAGCGCCCAGCTGACGAAACAGCTCAGCGACGCGCGTGCAGCGGCCACCCAGAGCGCCGACGCGCTGAAAGCGCTGAAAGCCGAAAACGAGAAAGCGCTGGCGGCGCTGCATGCAGAGAGCAAAAAGCAGCTCAGCGCCCAGCAGGCGGCAAGCGACAAAAAGCTGGCGGCGCTACAGGCAGAAAACGACAAGGCGCTGGCGGCGCTGCAGGCTGAGAGCAAAAAGCAGCTCAGCGCCCAGCAGGCGGAAAGCGATAAAAAGCTGGCGGCATTACAGGCTGAAAGCAAACAGCAGCTCAGCGCACAACAGGCTGAGAGCGCCCAACAACTGGCCGCGCAGCAGACTGCAAGCGACAAACAGCTGAAAGCGTTACAGTCTCAGCAGACGGAAAGCGAGAAGAAGCTCACCGCCCTGCAGACGCAGCAGGCCGAGCGTGAAAAACAACTCGCTGCGCTGGATAGCGAAAAACAGCAGCAGGCGCACAACCTGGCGCAGCTGACGCGGGAACTGGAGGCGGCGAAGCAGCAACCGGCCGCCGCGCCAAAACTTTCTGCCCCGAAAAGCGATGCTGAACGCGATGGTTACACGCTGGGTCAGTTCATCGCCAGCAATGCGGTGGTGCAGCTGCAGATGGTCAAAGACATCGGCCTCAGCATCAGTATGGATCAGCTGATTGCCGGCTTAACCACCCAGCTGCAAAGCGGTGATTCGCTGCTTGATGGCGAAGAGATGGCGCGCCGTTACGCCACCATGCAGGCTTCCATTGGCAAAGGACTGAACGCACTGATTGAAAAAGGTTACGCGCAGCTGGACAAGAAAGTGGCGAAGCGTAAAGCGCTGAAGAAAGATCTCGGCATGCAGTGGTTTGCGGTGAAAAGCGTGAAAGGCAAACTGCTGCCGGACCAGCAGGCGGCGGTCAGCGTCCGCGTTACCACCCTGAGCGGCAAGGTAATCAATGATTTTTCGCACGATCAGGTGCCGTTCAACGACAGCCTGCCGCCACTGTTGCAGGAGGGCATGTCACTGACCGGTAAAGGCGGCGCAGTGGAAGGCTGGGCGCTGGCGAAAGATATTTACGAGCGCGAGCCGCTGCCACCGTGGGTCGCGCCGTATGATGTGATCCATTATCAGCTGACCATCAAATAACCTCTGGCCCGCCGTCTGGCGGGCTTTTTTTTCAACAATGCGCGATAAATCGCGTCGCTACTGATACGTGCACTTATTGTAGCGGCGCGATTCATCGCGCGTTTTTCTCTCTGCCCTTGCGGGTGGCATTGATTTTCCCCTCGTCTGGCCGCATGTTAGTAAAATTGCGCCGCGCCCCTGCGCGCGGCCCCACTCCATGATGAAAGGACTGCGCTTATGACCAATCCGTTACTCACGCCTTTTACGCTACCGCCTTTTTCCGCCATCAAACCTGAGCACGTGGTTCCCGCTGTAACTGAAGCGCTGAACGACTGTCGCGCAGCGGTGGAGCGCGTAGTGGCGCAGGGCGCGCCTTACACCTGGGAAAATTTAGTCCAGCCGCTGGCAGAAGTGGACGATCGCCTGGGCCGCATCTTCTCGCCGGTCAGCCATCTCAACTCGGTAAAAAACAGCCCGGAACTGCGCGAAGCCTACGAGCAGACGCTGCCGCTGCTGTCCGAATACAGCACCTGGGTGGGCCAGCACGAAGGCCTGTATCAGGCGTATCGCAACCTGCGTGAGGGCGAGAGCTACGCGCAGCTGGATACCGCGCAGAAGAAAGCGGTGGATAACAGCCTGCGCGACTTTGAGCTGTCCGGTATCGGCCTCGATAAACAGAAACAGAAACGCTATGGCGAGATCGCCGCGCGCCTCTCCGAACTGGGATCGGCTTACAGCAACAACGTGCTGGACGCCACCATGGGCTGGAGCAAACTGATCACCGACGAAGCCGAGCTGGCGGGCATGCCGGAGAGCGCACTGGCTGCGGCCAAAGCGCAGGCGGAAGCCAAACAGCAGGAAGGCTGGCTGCTGACGCTGGATATCCCGAGCTATCTGCCGGTGATGACCTACTGCGACAACGCCGCGCTGCGTGAAGAGATGTATCGCGCCTATTCCACCCGTGCCTCCGATCAGGGCCCGAACGCCGGTAAATGGGACAACGGCCCAATCATGGCGGAAGAGCTGGCGCTGCGCCACGAGCTGGCCGAGCTGCTGGGCTTTGACTCGTTCGCCGACAAATCGCTGGCGACCAAAATGGCGGAAAGCCCGTCTCAGGTGATCGACTTCCTGAACGACCTCGCCAAACGCGCGCGCCCGCAGGGTGAAAAAGAGCTGGCGCAGCTGCGTGCCTTCGCCAAAAAAGAGTTTGGCGTGGATGACATGAATCCGTGGGATCTCACCTATTACGGCGAGAAGCAGAAACAGCATCTGTACACCATCAGCGACGAACAGCTGCGTCCGTACTTCCCGGAATCACGCGCGGTGAACGGCCTGTTTGAAGTGGTGAAGCGTATTTATGGCATCACTGCCAAAGAGCGTACCGACGTGGATGTTTACCATCCGGACGTGCGTTTCTGCGACCTGTTCGACGAGAGCGGCGAGCTGCGTGGTAGCTTCTACCTCGACCTTTACGCGCGCGAGCACAAGCGCGGCGGCGCGTGGATGGATGACTGCGTCGGGCAGATGCGTAAAGCCGATGGCAGCCTGCAGAAGCCGGTGGCGTACCTGACCTGTAACTTCAACCGTCCGGTCCAGGGCAAACCGGCGTTGTTCACTCACGATGAAGTGACCACGCTGTTCCATGAGTTCGGCCACGGCCTGCACCACATGCTGACGCGCATCGAAGCGCCGGGCGTGTCCGGCATCAACGGCGTGCCGTGGGATGCAGTCGAGCTGCCGAGCCAGTTTATGGAAAACTGGTGCTGGGAGCCGGAAGCGCTGGCGTTCATCTCCGGCCATTACGAAACCGGTGAGCCGCTGCCGAAAGCGCTGCTGGATAAAATGCTGGCGGCGAAGAACTATCAGGCGGCGCTGTTCATTCTGCGTCAGCTGGAATTCGGCCTGTTCGATTTCCGTCTGCATACCGAGTTTGATCCGGCGCAGGGCGCGCAAATCCTCGAAACCCTGCGTGAAGTGAAAAAACAGGTTGCCGTGGTGCCGAGTCCGGAGTGGGGCCGCTTCCCGCACGCCTTCAGCCACGTGTTTGCCGGTGGCTACGCGGCGGGTTACTACAGCTATCTGTGGGCCGACGTGCTGGCTGCCGATGCGTATTCGCGCTTCGAAGAAGAGGGCATCTTCAACCGTCAGACCGGTCAGTCGTTCCTCGACAACATCCTGACGCGCGGCGGTTCCGAAGAGCCGATGGAACTGTTCAAACGCTTCCGCGGCCGTGAACCGCAGCTGGATGCGATGCTGGAACACTACGGAATTCAGGGATAAGCCTGCTTGTGAAGATCGGTTTAGTGGATGAAACAGGCGCCGGAGACGGCGCCTTATTACATTTGGCGCAGCGCTGGGGGCTGGAGCAGGACGACAGCGCCACGCTGGCGCTGGTGCTGACAGCGCAGCATCTGGAGCTGCGGAAAGTGGATGAGCCGAAGCTCGGCGGCATCTTTGTCGATTTCGTTTCCGGCGCGATGGCGCACCGGCGCAAATTTGGCGGCGGACGCGGCGAAGCGGTGGCGAAAGCGGTGGGCATCAAAGGGGATTACCTGCCCGACGTGGTGGATGCGACGGCAGGACTGGGGCGCGATGCCTTTGTGCTGGCCGCGCTGGGCTGTCGCGTGCGTATGCTGGAGCGTCATCCGGTGGTCGCGGCGCTGCTGGAAGATGGTTTGCGGCGTGGCTATGAAGATGCGGAGATCGGCGGCTGGCTGCGCGAGCGCCTGACGCTGCTGCATGTGGTCAGCCAGCAGGCACTGAGTGATATCACGCCGGCACCGGACGTGGTGTATCTCGATCCGATGTATCCGCACCGGCAGAAAAGCGCGCTGGTGAAGAAGGAGATGCGGGTGTTTCAGTCGCTGGTGGGGCCGGACGAGGATGCCGATGCGCTGCTCGAACCGGCGCGCCGTCTGGCGAAGAAGCGCATCGTGGTGAAGCGCCCGGATTACGCACCGCCGCTGGCCGGCGTCGCCACTCAATCGGCGGTGGTGACCAAAAGCCACCGTTTTGATATTTATCCGCCGTTGGTTCAGGCGGTGCGGCAATAAAACAGGTCGGCATCAATGCCGACCCTACAGCGTTAATGTTCATTGCAGGGTCGCCATTGATGGCGACCGAACCCGGTCCCGGCGACCCCACGCCTCGCGGTTATTCCTCTTCCTCGTCGCGCAGCGGCACAATCAGCATATCGATATGCACGGTATTGATCAGCTGGCGCGCCGACGACATCAGCTTGCTCCAGAAATCCTGATGATGGCCGCACACCACCAAATCGACATCGTATTTTTTAATCGCGTCCACCAGCACCTGGCCGAGATCGCCACTGCCGCTCAGGGTTTCGCTAATCGGATAACCGGCGTTGGTGGAGAGCTCTCGCAGCGCGGTGTGTGTCTCTTCCGAAATACGCTTCTGCATGTCGCCGAGGTTGACGTCAATCAGCCCGGTGTAGAGATCTGAATAGTTCACATCAACGTGAATCAGCGAGATTTTTGCATCATAAGGACGGGCCAGTGATACCGCTTTATCAACCAGTAACTGGCTTTCCGGGGAAAGGTCTACTGCAATCAGGATGTGTTTATAAGCCATGATAAAACTCCTTTCTCAAGATTCTGGGGCAACCCGAATTTGTGCCGTTCGGCTGGCGTAATCCTTTGCGCGTAACGGCGATGAAGCGCCACCAACCACAATGTCAGCCACGCAGGCGAATAATTGTTATATCCCGAGTATAGCCAGAGTAGGTAGCAAATGCTGCAAACCGAAGCCCGGCTGTGAGTCAGATCATGGCTTATCGCTTTTTTCGCTCGCGCTGAACGAAAATCATCGCTGGAAAAAATTTAAACAGATCTCCTACACTGAAAATGAGGGCCACTCCCGTCCGGGTAGCGCGCTCAGGTCCGCATAACAACAATGCAATTCGATTCATCTGTGGCTGGCTTATTTCCCGTGGGGCGTCTGCAGCTTTTCCCCGCTGCACGTAACGTCATTGCGGCTCCAGCCGGGAGGGGAACATGATCAGCACTATCGCGCTTTTTTGGGCTCTGTGTGTGGTTTGTCTGGTGAATATGGCGCGTTACTTCTCATCGTTGCGCTCACTGCTGGCGGTGCTGCGCGGGTGCGATCCGTTGCTGTATCAGTATGTTGATGGTGCCGGTTTCTTTACGTCCCACGGTCAGCCGAGCAAGCAGGTGCGGCTGGTACGCTATATCTGGGAGAAACGCTATCGCGATCATCACGACGATGAATTTATTCGTCGCTGCGAGCGGGTGCGCGGTCAGTTTGTTCTGACCAGCGGGCTGTGTTTTCTGGTGGTGGTGAGCCTGATCGCCTTAGCGATTTGGCACTGAGAAGGGGAGCGGGTTCTGTCGCGGCGCGCTGTGTTGTATTCGCAACGCACCAAGACAGAACCCTGCAACTCTGAAGCGTTAAATCAGCTTCAGCGCAATCCAGTACAGCGAGCCAGACAGCAAAATACACACCGGCAGGGTGAATACCCAGGCCATCGCGATATTTTTGATGGTGCGGCTTTGCAGACCGCCGCCATCTACCAGCATGGTACCGGCAACCGACGATGACAGAATGTGCGTGGTCGAAACCGGCATCCCGGTGTAGCTGGCGATACCAATCGACACCGCCGCCGTTACCTGGGCCGACATGCCCTGCGCATACGTCATGCCTTTTTTACCAATCTTCTCGCCGATGGTGGTCGCCACGCGGCGCCAGCCAATCATGGTACCGATGCCGAGCGCCAGCGCGACCGCCACGATAATCCATACCGGCGCATACTCGATGGTGCCGAGCAGATCGCCTTTCAACTTATTGAGGAAGCGCTTATCGTCGGCGCTGGTCTCCGGCAGCTTAGCGGCTTTGTCCGCGGTGTCGGAGATGCACAGCAGCAGACGGCGCATCTGACCGCGCTGGTCAGGCGTGAGATCGCTGTAGCTCTGCAGATTACCCAGCAGACCCTGCGCACGGTTAATCGCATCAAGCGCACGGGAGCTATCACAATGGAACTCCTGCGGGCCGCCGAGCGACTCTTCCGGCGTCGGCACCGCCGGTGGCGCCATCTGCACGATGTGCGTCAGCGACTGGCCGTGCTGCTGGTAATACTGCTCCAGATGGTTCACCGCGTCGCGCGTACGGGTGATGTCATAACCGGAGGCATTCATATTCACCACAAAGCCCGCCGGCGCGACGCCAATCAGAACCAGCATGATCAGGCCGATGCCTTTCTGACCGTCGTTGGCACCGTGCGAGTAGCTCACGCCAATGGCGGAGACAATCAGCGCGATACGCGTCCAGAACGGCGGCTTTTTCTTGCCGTCGATCTTCTCGCGGTCAGCAGGCGTCATGTGGATGCGAGCCCGTTTCTTGGTGCTGCTCCAGTAGCGACGCAGCAGGAAAATCAGGCCACCCGCAATGATCAGACCAACAATCGGCGACAGAATCAGGGAGAGGAAAATATTGATGACTTTCGGCAGGTTCAGCGCATCCACTACCGACGTGCCGGTCATCAGCGCATTGGTGAGACCAATACCGATGATGGCGCCGATCAGCGTGTGCGAACTGGACGCCGGTAAGCCGAGATACCAGGTACCGAGGTTCCAGATAATCGCCGCCAGCAGCATGGAGAACACCATGGCGAGCCCATGCGCCGAACCGACATTCAACAGCAAATCGGTTGGCAGCATATGCACGATGGCATAAGCCACGCTCAAACCGCCGAGCAGCACACCTAAGAAGTTGAACACACCGGCCATCACAACCGCCAGTTGCGCCCGCATCGCACGGGTGTAAATGACTGTAGCGACCGCGTTGGCAGTGTCGTGAAAGCCGTTGATTGCTTCGTAAAACAACACAAACAGCAGAGCAAGAACCAATAACAGGCCGGTGCTTAGGTCAAGACCAGCAAACAGATGTAGCATAAACGTTACGCCATTTTGGAGGACATGAACGCGGCGCATTATCTGCGACAACGTGCGCTATGGGAAAGAAAAATATAGCTCTTTTTTGTCTTAAATTTGTCATCCGGCAGGTAATTAATGGCAAAAAGACCGCAAAATGAGCAAGTTACAATATGACACATTTACGGCAATTTTTTGTCGCTGGCGCGAAAAGCCGCAGATCTCTACAATCAGCGCCTTTAAATCAGGTGGGTTAAGGCAGTGGAAAAGTTTGACGTTATCATCATTGGTGCAGGCGCGGCCGGCATGTTCTGCGCGGCGCAGGCCGGGCAATTGGGCCGTCGCGTGCTGCTGCTGGATAACGGCAAGAAGGCAGGGCGTAAAATCCTGATGTCCGGCGGCGGCCGCTGCAACTTCACTAATCTGTACACCGAACCGGCGGCGTATCTGTCGCATAATCCGCACTTTTGCAAATCGGCGCTGGCGCGCTACACCCAGTGGGATTTCATCGATCTGGTTAATCGTCACGGCATCGCCTGGCACGAGAAAACTCTCGGCCAGCTGTTCTGCGATGATTCGGCGCAGCAGATTGTTGATCTGCTGCTGAAAGAGTGTGAAGCCGGCCAGGTGACGCTGCGGCTGCGCAGCGAAGTGCTGAGCGTGGCGCGCGACGACGACGGTTACACGCTGCAGCTGAATGGCTCGGCGGTTCGCGCGGACAAGCTGGTGATCGCCAGCGGTGGTCTGTCGATGCCGGGACTGGGGGCAACACCGTTCGGTTATAAGGTGGCGGAACAGTTTGGCCTGCGCGTCCATCCGACGCGCGCCGCGCTGGTGCCATTTACGCTGCATAAGCCGCTGCTGGAGCAGCTGAACACGCTTTCCGGCGTGGCGCTGCCGACCACCATCACCGCTCAGGACGGCACGCTGTTTAAAGAGGCGATGCTGTTTACCCACCGCGGCCTGTCCGGCCCGGCGGTGCTGCAGATCTCCAGCTACTGGCAGCCGGGCGAGTTTGTCACCGTCAACCTGTCGCCGGAGACCGCGCTGGACGATTTTATTGACGTGCAGCGCGCGGCGCATCCCAACCTCAGCCTGAAAAACAGCCTGGCGAAGATCCTGCCGAAGCGGCTGGTGGAAGTATTGCAGGAGCTGCAGCAGATTCCGGACGTGACGCTGAAGCAGCTTAACAGCAAGCAGCAGAGCGAGCTGGTGACCACGCTGCACCAGTGGCGCGTGCAGCCAAACGGCACCGAAGGCTATCGCACCGCCGAAGTGACGCTGGGCGGCGTGGATACCACGCAGCTGTCGTCAAAGACCATGGAAGCGCGCGACGTGCCAGGGCTCTATTTCATCGGCGAAGTGGTGGACGTGACGGGCTGGCTCGGCGGCTACAATTTCCAGTGGGCGTGGAGCTCAGCGTGGGCGTGCGCGCAGGCGGTTTAATGGTTTGAATTCATAGTGGTTTTTCCCTCACCCTAACCCTCTCCCGCTGTACAGTCCGGGGACATGGCAGACAGGTGTTCGGGGACATAGTGAACACTTTTAACATCCTTTACCCATGGTGATCGACTTTTTCTTCAGGTCGATCACCCCCACTTTTGTGCTGTACCACCACACCTCGTAATAACCGTCTTCCCCCGTCTCCTTCAGCCCCACACGCTCTCCCCTGAACGCCTTGCCCGCCTTCAGGCTGAGTCCTTTTACGCTCAGCTTCCCGCTGATATCCACCTTCCTGACCATCACGCCCTCGTCGTATTCCGGTGGCGCTACGCGCCCGCTGTACTGCCGCGATGAGGGCTGATAGCGCGACGCCGGCACCGCCATCTCCAGCGCCTCATGCGGGCGCTCGAGATTGTAGACCGTCCGCCAGTGGTCGAAGGCGCGCTGCAGCTCACCGCTGTCCGCGAACCACTTCCCCTGCAGCACTTCCGCCTTCAGGCTGCGGTGAAAGCGCTCCAGCTTGCCCTGCGTCTGCGGATGATACGGCCGCGAGTGCCCCACCCGGATGCCGTGGCGCATCAGCCACAGCTCCACTGCCGTCCAGGTGCCGGTGGTGTCGCCCCACGGCGAGCCGTTATCCATCGTCATCCGGTCCGGCAGGCCGTTGCGCTCAAAGACGCTGACCAGCTGCTCCTGTACCGTCTCACGCCGTTCGTCAGCGCAGTGCACCAGGCACAGCGAGAACCGGGAGTGGTCGTCCAGCAGGGTAAGCGGGTGGCAGCGGCCTCCGCCAAAGGGAAAGTGGCCCTTAAAATCCATCTGCCAGAGCCGGTTCGGGGCCGCATGCTCAAACCGGCCGGTGGCCGGGACGCCCGGCGCTGCGCCCGGCAGCAGGCCGTGGCGGGCCATCAGGTTGTGGACGGTGCTGAAGGCCGGCATGCCGTGCCCGCGGTCTTCGAGCCAGCGCTTAATCTTGCGGGCCCCCCAGTGCTGATGAAGCTCATGCGCCATACGCAGCAGCTCAGTGATGTCGTCAGATGAGCGGTTGGGTGAGTGACGGGGCGCGCGGGAGCGGTCCTGAAGGCCGGACGATCCTTCCTCATCCCAGCGGCGAAGCCACTTGTAGCCGGTGGCGGGAGATATGCCGTAGCGGCGGCACAGCTCGCGGATGTTCGCCCCGTCTTGCGAGGCGAACAGAACAAACTCAGTACGTAATGACATGGTATCTCTCGCATCCCAGGGCATAAGCGACTCCATAAACGGGTTCTTATGCCTTAGTTGTAAGTGTCTACCATGTCCCCGAACAAGTGTTCACGATGTCCCCGGACTGTACACCCGCAAGCGGGAGAGGGAACTGACCAGTGCCGGTTGGGAAGAGGGAACTGGGCGGTGCATACTTTTCACCCGCTGCGCCCTCCTGGTTAACTCATGTGATGCACTGCATTCCCCACCCGCAGCGGACCGCTCCCTCTCCCGCTTGCGGGAGAGGGCCGGGGTGAGGGCAAATTTCTGCTCGATAAATAATCATCTACACACAGGTTCAGCTAAATTGCACCATTAGTGCTTCGCGCACTGAAGGCTTCATCGTCAGGCCGCGATCAAGAAAAGCCTGAAAAAACTCCAGCGCCTGTGTTTTTGTAATCATTTCTCTTTTGACGGCCTCAAGCAAAATGCCACCGTGTCTGGCAACACGCACTTGTCTTTCCTGACATGTTTTATAAACCGCATTGTCTGCTGAGAGACAGGTTGCCTGATTGACACGCGCGTTGATCACACAACTGATATCCGCATGCTTCAATGCCCGCCTGCGCGCTTTGATTTCCTGCATTTCAGCATAATGTTCAGGCTCAAAGTCGTTGGTGAAGTTGTAAGGCAATTGCAATCTGGCCAGCTCCTGCTGTACATCCAGATCGTATTTAGCCTTGAGCTCTTCGCAAACGTAAGGATCGATCCATACTCCGCCGGGGAACAGGGACCATATCAACTGGATGCATTCACATTCGTAAAAATCAGACAGGACATTGGTGTCAATAACGCAGCGCGGGCATTCAAAAGGCATCCTCTCCCGCCTCCTGCTCTTCATACCATCCTGCGAGGAGCACGCTTAACTCTTTTCTGTTGAGTTCAAGTAAATCCGAAATAAATGACTCGGAAGCCGAACCCGCTTCCCACGCCTTACGTGACAGTACTTTTAAACGCCCTTTATATTCCAGCTTCTCAGCAATCGGGTGCGGTTCATGGCGATTCCAGCCTTTACGGTTCACGATGGCCCACAGGTAACCAGCGTTTTTCTGGGAAATCAGGCGGCATTTGCTTAGCCTGTCGACCATGCAGGCAAAAGAAACCCTGTAGATGCTTTTCAGCCGCAACACCGTCTCTTCGTAGGCCCATCCACCTCCCTGCATCTGAAACTGTTTACGCAACGCATGTTCAGGGATCAGGAAACAGGCAGCAAAATGATTTGCCACTTTTTCTTCAGGCGAGACTGCTTTCCCGCGGGTTTTGTAATTCTTAGCCGGTCCGGTGTAATCATCGCGGTGAAAAATGATGTGCGCATATTCATGGCAAATACTGAAAATCTGTCGCTCGACCGAGATAGAAGGATGATTATTGACATAAATTGCAGTGCCGTACTTATTACTAAAGGCAGAAAAACCCGACAGCAGCCCCGAAGTCTCCTCATCAGCCTGGTGACTGAATGGAATAACTCGGATGTCGAACGATTCCAGCAGTGCGACGATATCACCGACACAGGTCGCATCGCCGATGCCGAGGCGACGTCTCTCTTCGCTGGCTTTATCTTCAACCCGCAATAAATCCTCATCTCTGGCGGAAAAAATGGGCAACGAGTTAGGCAGGTCTTCCGGCTGTTTAGCGGCTGCGGCGTCTTCAATTGCGTGAATATTTTTCAGTTTATTAATCAGTTCATTACGCAATTTTGCATCAAGCAAATCCGGTGCATCGGCGCGCATGGCAAAGCGAAACTCGCCTTCATCCGGATCGGAGAAATAGCCAATCGGTTTGTCATAAAGCTTACAAAGCGCGATCAGTTGCGAAATGCTGGGAACCCCTTGCGCCTGCTCGAACTTGCTGTAAGTTTGCCGCACCACACCGATTGCGTCTGCCACGGCTATGACGCTGAGTCCCGCTTCAGTTCTGGCTTCCAGCAAGCGCCTGGCGATATGTTGAGTGATATCCATGTGTCACCTTTAATTAACCATGAGATGTGTTTAAGTCAGTCATGGGTTAAGTTAAGTTAACATTATCGGATGTGAAGGGTGTATTGCATAGCGTTTTTTTTGTACATTTTTAGCGGTATTGATGCTGGTACTGCTTTGCGCACGCCTGATAATCCCAAACGACTAAGAATCTCCCCCATTTGTCAGACTGCACTGACCGGCGCGTAGGCCAGGTCTCATTAACCTTAAACCTGCCAGTCCTTAAAATAGCCTGAGGCCAGCCGGTCAGCACAGGGGAAGCGCAGGGATGAAAGACGCATACATGGATTGGTTCATTCACCACTTTATTCAGCCGCCGCGCCAGGCCCGCGTGCGTTTACTGGCTTATACCGGCGGGCCGGTGGCAGCGCATCAGCTGGCGAACAGCCTGCCGCGCTGGCTCAATAATGATGTGCTGCATCTGCGACGCGGTATGATGCGCGAGTACCGGGCGCAGATTAACGGCATGGCGCATTTTCCGGCGCTGGTGACGGATTTCAATGACGCGCGCACGCTGGCGCTGGCGGAACTGCAGCCGCAAAAGGGAGGGCGTATGCTGGTGATCAGTCCCGGCGCCGGGCTGTTCTTTCTGTTTCAGCCGCAGGGCGGTGGACGCGTAGGGCGTGTCGCTTAACGCGCTGCGGCACCCTGTCAGCCAGACAGTGGCGCCGCAGCAAAAGGCACGCTGAACGCGTGCCAGATGAGGATCAGAACTGCCAGCGCAGGCCCGCGCTGCCGCTCCACGGTGATGCCAGCTTATCGCCGTGGCTCCAGCTGGCGTCCGCATACAGCGCAACATCGCGCGTCAGTGAGATGTTAACGCCCGCGCCGAGCTCCAGCCGTTGGCCCGCCAGGTTGCTGTTCATGCGTTGATCGTTAACGCTGACGGCATTATCGCGCACCAGCTCCTGCGCCAGGGCGGCGCGCAGCCACGGCTGCACTTTGCCGCCGTTCTCCAGCGCCATCTCGCGTCCACCGGTCAGGTTCAGCGTTGCCAGGCGCGATCCGCCAGACGCCGCCTTTGCCGCCAGATCGTTACTCAGGCGATATGCTTTGCCCTGCACCCACAGCGAGGAGAACTGCAGTGATGGCTCGGCGAACCAGCCGTTCTGATAGTTAAACTTGCGGCCCAGCTCCAGCGAGGCACCAAATCCGGCGGTCTGATAGCTGCCGCTGGCCTTGCTACCATCGGACATGCGCGCGTCGGCGCGGTTGCTGAAGTTGTTGGCTTTCACCACCGCATCGGCGAACCAGCCATCATTCAGCAGCCAGGTGTGATAGCCACCAATATAGAAACTGTTGATGGTGCCCTGGCTGCCGCCGCTGAAGGCCAGCCGGCTTTTGCTGATGCCGCTGAACACGCCGAGCAGGCGCTGGCCATAACCGGTGGTTTTGGCGCTATCGACGCCCATCGCCACGCCCTGCATCTGCTGGCGCCACGCCACGCCGCTGCGCGCGTTGATACGCCAGTCATTGCCGATGACGCGCGTCCAGGCGCCGCCCTGCGCTGCGCTGTCGCGCACTTCGCCAAGACGGGTACGCAGATTGGTCAGCTCGCTGTACCAGGCGATCGGCGCAGCGTTAAACAGTGCGGTGACTGTGGCGGCGGAAGGCGTTGGCAGCGGCTGCTCGTCCTCATCGTGCTTCTGCGCCAGCACCCAGTCCTGGCCGCGCTGCTCCAGCTGATACTGCCACGCGCCGGCATCCACCACGCCGTGCTCCAGCGCAAAGTGGGCATCGCCGCCGCCGGTAGTCACCACCGTCAGCGCCGCGTCGCTCTGCTGCGGTTCGCGCCCGCTGTTACTAATCCCCAGCCGATGATCGCCGCTGGCAGCACCCGCGACACGAATCAGATCGCCCTGCAATGCTGCCAGATCGGTGTTCAGGTGATAGCTGCCGTGGCCGCTCAGCGTCTGCACATCCAGCGTGCTGAAGCCGCTGGCCTGCGGGGCAAAGCTCACGTTGCCGTCGCTGTGCAGCGTATTAAGCGTTGAGCTGGCGCGGAGCTGCCACTGCTGCTGGCGTCGAGCGTCAGGCTATCGGCGCCCTGAACGCTGCCGCTCAGCTGTGAGGCGTTGCTTAGCGCCAGCGCCACCCGGCTGGCGGCGTCGGCGCGCACGTCGCCTTGCAGGCTTACATGGTTATCCGCGTTCAGCGTCACTTCTGACGGCAGCGTACCGCTCGCCACGTCCAGCAGCGCGTCGCCGCCCTGCAGCTGGCTGCCGTTGGTCAGCGTGATGTCAGCGTTGCTGTTGGTCACTTTGATGGCCGCACCCTGCTGGCTGACGATGTGCGTACTGTCAAACGTTACCGTGCTGCTGTCGCCGTTGCTGTTAGCGTTCACCAGCAAACCCGCCGCCTGCTGGCCTGCGGTGCTGAGCGTGCTGTGCTGCAGCTGCATACTGCCAGAGCGCACCCAGGCGCCGTGCGCACCAGCGCCTTCTGTTTTAACATCGACCTGCTTACCGCTGATCGCCGAGCCCGGATAGGCCAGCAGGCCGGTGGCAGAATCACCGGCGGTGCGCACCTGAGTGTTGGCCAGATTGATGTTGCCGCCGCGCGCGGCAAACACGCCGATGGCGCCGGAGCCGTGGGTTTCAACCGTCAGATGCTGCGCATCAACCTGCGCTTCGCTGTACAGACCATAGCTGCCGGCTCCCTGCGTGCTGAGCGCAACATTATCCAGCGTGGCGTTGCCAAACTGCGCGTGAAACGCATGTGCGTTGTTGCCCTCGCTGCTGAATCGGCTGTCCTGTGCGTGGGCGGAGGCGCTCTCCGAGGCGATCCACAGCGTGTGCGCGTTATCACCGTGCGTGTTAAAGCTGCCGCCGAGCAGCGTGGCGGTCGAGCGATTGTTGACGTTGACCGCCATACCGCTTTGCGTGTCGACCGTAACGTTATTGAGCAGCACATCGCCGCCCAGCGTGTACACGCCGTCACCGGCGTCAGTCACGATCTGGCTGTCGCTCAGCGTCACGCTGCCGCGTCCGCTGCTGCCCTGCGGGTTATAGATTTCGATGCCGCGATGACGGTCGCTGACGTTGATCGCCACCTGGCTGCCGTTCAGCGTACCGTTGCCCAGCTCGATTGCCGCTCGTGTGCCGGCACCGCTCAGTTCAATGGTGACATCGCTGAGCGTCGCGCGCGCATTGCCGCGTCCGCCACCGCCCAGCGCTAATCCGCCGCCATTTTGACCGCTGGCGCTGATGCGGCTGTCGCGCAGCGTCAGCTGGCCCTGGCTGAGGGTAACGCCGGTGGCATCGCGCCCGCGGCTGCTGAGCGTGACATCCGTCAGGGTGACCTCGCTGTCGCCGCTGGCCATCACGCCGGCGCTGCTGTCGCCCAGCGTGCTGATGCTGCCGCCGCGCATGATGAATTGTCCGTCGCTGAGGTTCGCGCCGTGCGCCATCACGCCGTCAGTGGCGAGATGAGCACCATCCAGTTCGATGCGTCCGCCGTTCAGTGCCTGCGCCGCATACAGCAGGCTACCGGTGGTGACGAAGTTCAGGCCGGGCACGGCGGTGGTGAGCAGGCTGCCGGCGCCGCTGGCCAGCAGCGGATAGTCACGCGCGCTGCGTGATTCGTAGCCGCTGGTCGCCGCGACTTTGGCACCGTCGAGCGCCTGCCACGCCGAGGCCGCCTGCGCACCGCTGGCAACCAGTAGCGCCAGCGCGCAGCTGTAAGAGAGAGGGGAAAGTCGGAAGTGTGCCATGTCTGTTCTCCTTGTGATGGCGTAAAAAACGGGCGCATCAGTGCGCCCGTTGCGGGAATGGCGGAGCGGTGCAGCGCGGGGTTAGCGCAGCAGCTCCAGGGTAAGTCGTGCTTCGTTGTCGGTTTGCAGCGCCACGCGTGAGGCGCTCTCCGGCAGCAGTGGCACAATTTCCAGCTGCGCGGTAAAGGCTTTACCTTCCACCACGTTGCCGTTCTGCACCGCGCTGAACGGCTCGCCGGGACGCAGCAGCAGGCTTTCGCTGCTCTGGCCATTTTGCTCCTGAAGCAGCGCGACCGGCTGGCCGTCGAGCCGCGCGTCATACAGCCGCAGCCGCACGCTGCCGCGCTCACCCCAGCGCAGTGCGCCATCAAGCGCGCGATCGCCACGCAATGCCAGCTTCATAGGCTGGCTATACGGACACACCACGCCGAGCAGCAGCTCACGCTTGCCTGGCGTAAGCTGACCGCCGCCAGCGTCAGCCAGCTGATAGCGCGTCTGGCGACCATAATTCACCTCCTGCGTGCCGAGCGACAGCGAGCAGGGCGTATCCTGCGCCACCTGAGGCAGTGTGGGCAGGCTGGCCAGTGCGTTCTGGCAAAGCAGCAGCGCCAGTCCGAGCGGGTAAAACAGATGCTTCATCTTCTTCTCTCCTGTTAGCTGCACTGCGCGCTGGCGTTTTCAAACAGTCCGGCGTCCTGCGGCTTCGCGGGCAACTTCAGGTCGAAGCTGCAAATGGTTTTGCCGCCCAGCTGCACTTCCATGCGGCCACCGTCACCGGCATCCGAAATAAAGATGCTGCCGTCGCTGCCCACTGCCGTCACGAAGTTGTCTTTGGCGTCGAACACGCTGGCGCCATACGGCAGGACTTTGCCGACGTTATCCTTCACGTCCACCAGTACGCGGCGGCTGCGTACGATATCGTATGCCAGATAACTCACCGATCCGCGTGCGGCGCTGGTTTCCTGTACGCCGTTGGCGATATCAACGTTCTTCTTCAGGCTACGTGCATCAATCTGCACCTGAGAACGGCGATAGCTACTGAGTGATGGAATGACCGCGTAGCCGCGTCCGTCCGTCCAGGTTGGGCCGCCTGGCGTATCCAGCCGCACGCCGCGCTCGTCGCCAACTTTGGCAATGCCGAAGGTATCGCCGATGCGATACGGCGACAGCGTGACGCCACCGCCGTGCACCACTGCGCCACCGCTGGCACGCAGCGACCAGCTGGTGCTGTCTTCCGCGTAACGGCTCAGACTGCCGCTCAGCTGGCTGACCGGCGTCACCATATCCATATCGGCGCTCAGGCTGTCGCGCTGCTGGCGGAAGTCGCGTTCGGCCGACAGACTCCAGCTGCGATCCTGCGACAGCCGATCGTTGTAACGCGCACCGGCGCGGGCACCATTTTTATCGCTGTGGTTGAGGTAGCTGCTGACGGTTTTTGAATCACCAAATGGCACATTGAGCGCCATATAAACGCGCTGCTCTGGTGTGTTGTTGCGTCCACCACCGCTGCGTTCGACGTTAAGGCTGAGGTAAGCACGGTCAAACGATTTGCTCCAGCCGCCGCGCAGATACGAGATGCTGTCGCCGTTGAACGTGCGGCTGCGCGCCCAGCCGAGCGAGAAAGTACCGACATCGCCACCGGCCCAGCTGATGCCAGCGCCGATCTGGTCGCGGCTGCTGTAATCACGCTTACGACGTTCCTCCTGCTGCGCATCGCCCATATCGCTGTAACCCTTGCTTTGGGTGGAGGCGTTGAGACTCAGGCTGATGCGCTCGCTGACTTTCTGGCTCACTGCGCTATACACCGACACGCCGCGATCGCCGTGGCGCGCATCCTGGCTGGCGGTGATTTGCAGCTGGGTTTGCGTACGGTTGAACGGCTGACTGTTGAGGCTGATGGCGGCGGCGCGCCACTGCGCGGTGGTCATCAGGCCGGCGGTAAAGATATTGCGCGCGTTCAGTTCCCAGCCGCGCGACAGCGTTGCCACCCACGGCGAACCGGCGTTGCCCGCCAGCTGCGTCATTTTGCCCACGCCAATCGACAGGCCCGGTGCGCTGCCGCTGCTCATTGGCAGCGACGCAGCTGGCACCACGAACTCCTGCTTATTGCCCTGGGTATCCGTGAGCGTTACCTGTAAATCGTTGCGGGTATTGAGCAGGGAGAAACCCTGCAGTTTGAACGGACCGGCCGGCACGCTGGTGCTGTACACCAGCACGCCCGCCTGGCGCACTTCGACCACTGACGCGCTGTTCGCGATGCCTTCCACCAGCCCGGCGCCGCCGCGCTTCTCCAGTCCGAGCTCAGGAAAAAGTTGCACCCCCAGCACCTGGCCGGTGCCAAACAGCGAGTTTTGCAGGTTAATCTGGCCAACCTGCAGCACCTGTTTAGTCTGGGTAAAGCTGCGCTGGGCATAGGCACCCTGGTGGTTGAGTGAGACTTCGCCGTTGAAGCGCGATACCGTCTGACGGCTGCGCACAATCCAGTCGCTGACGTTAAAACCGCCTTCCAGCCCGACCTGCATAAAGTTGAGTCCGGCGTTTTTGCCAATCGAATCGAGGTATTGCGCGTCGTAGCTCAGCATGCCGGCGGCGCCGCCGTGCTGCCAGCTATCATGCTGATCCGGCGCGGCCAGCGCCTGTTGTGGCACCAGCAGCGACAGCCGCTCTTCGCCGGGATCGGCGCTGATTTCCGCCTGCTGCCAGGCGCTTTTCAGATCAAAACAGCCGTCGTCGCTGACGCCGCGCGGCACCAGCAGGCCGGCGGCTTTCAGGAAGGTGCGATCGATACAAGGCTCGCCCTGCTCATCGAAGGTGACGCGCACCCGACCGCGTTCAGCGCCGTTGACGCGCAGCGCCACCGTGGTCGTGCCAGGCAGGAAGCGTGGCGCATTTTTAAACAGCGCCGCAAGTTTCGGGTCGATACCGCGCGCGGCCAGCGCGGCGCTATCAAACTCCAGCTCCTCAGCACCGTAAGCGGAGAAGCAGCAGAGCGCCGGGAACAGTACCGCGCACAGCAGGCGCGGGCGCGGCAGCAGACGTCGTGTCGTGTTAATTCCAGGCACGGCTCACTCCATTAGCGCGCGAGCGGCGCGTCGTAGGTGTCGACGCTGTAACCCCAGGTGGTGGCCGGAGAGATGCGTACCTGTTGTGCATTGCCGGCTTTTTTGCCGTCCTGCGCCGTCAGGGTAAATGTCTGGCCCGGCAGCACGTAGCTGTTCGGCAGCATGTAGACGTTGCGGTTGGGCAGCGTCTGCACCGCCTGGTTCAGGCGCACCACGTACGGTGAGTCATTGCTGACGGTCAACTGGTCGCCCTGCATTTTCCAGTTCAGGCGTTTCCACGGTGCCATCTCTTTGGCCAGACCGGCCGGACGGATGATCACCGGCAGGTTCTGCCGCACCGTCATACGGACTTCGCTGGAGTCTTTTTTCTGCGGCGGCACGCCTTCCACCACCACGCGCTTCAGGCGTTCGGTTTTCAGCGGCTCTTTGGTGGTAAGAATAAAACGCACGCGCTGTGATTTACCTGGCTCGACGCGCGCCGCCGGCGGCGTAACGGTCAGCAGCGGTTCTTTATCGTCCGGCGTGTCCTGCAGCGTGGTCAGCAGTAATACCGGCGTTGGATCGGTGTTTTGAATATTCAGTGCGCCTTCACCGTCGGCCTGCTCGACAATCACCACCGAGGTTTCCGGTACCATACCGGTGGCATAAGCCTGAGAGGCAGATAATAACAGGGCGGCCGCGCATGCCGTGCGGCGGGTAAATAAATTCAGCATAATGTGTTTCCCGGCTAGTTTGGTTATTAATTCAATATAAGAATCATAAAGTGGGTGAATAAGGCCGGAGTTTATTCCGGCCTGGGTTATTACAGCAGTTATTACAGATAAACCATTTCGATATTGGTCAGGCCATCGAGTTTGATTGGCTTGGAAATATCGAGTTCTGAAGCTTTGTTAACGTAGCCCATGATACGTAATGAAAAGGTGGCAGTGGTGAAGGCCGCTGGTGCAGGATCCGAACCGTCGCGCAGAGAAAAATATTGGTCAACACCGGATCTGGAATATAAGGTGTATGGGTTGTAAGTGGTCCAGTTGCTTTTGTCACCTGAGATTGTACCGCTTGCCCTGGCCCCATCTTTAGTATTGATGTTAAAAGTGATGCCATAAGCACCAATTTTTTTGTCACCGTCCATGCCGAAACCTGCAACACCTGCGTAAACAGGCAAAGTGCCCTGTTCGATTGGGATGCCAGAGCCGGTTTTACCTTCAGTATTTGTAATTAACGCACTGCCTTTACGACCGCTGGTCGCGTAAAGCGCAATTTTAGCGGGGGCATTACAGGTGACATTCAGGTCAACACTTTTTTCATCCAGCCAGGTAATGTCATCTTTATTCAGTGATTCAGTTTTAATAGTGCCATAATCGACTACGCCATTACTGGCAATAACAGGCGTACAAGCGGTTGGTGCGATATTGCCGGTAACGCCCAACTGGAAGGTTTCAGCACTAGCCTGATTAACGGAGGCCAGAATGGCCAGGGTGCAAAGCGTTTTGATGTATTTTTTCACGAGTATATTCCTATAAATTAATGCGTTCTTTATCTCAATTTTTGTGACTTTCCCTTTGGAGGAAATGATTGAGTTGATTAAAGATAAAACATTTCAAAGTTAGCCTGTCCATCAATCTTAATTGGCTTGGTTAAATCCAGTTCGGATTTCTTGTTTACGTAGCTATATATTTTGATGGTTGTTGTCAGATTTTTAAACGCAGCTGGCTCTTTAATATCATCTTTACCCCACGATATATGACGAATGGCACCCTTTTCGTCAAAGAATGAGTTTTTGGCGTTGGAATTGGTCCATCCAATTCTGTCTGCCGATGCGATTCTCTGACCTGTTTCACCATCAATATCTGCGTCATTTACTACAAGAGTGAATGCGCCAATTTTCTTCTCATTATCCTTGCCAAGTCCAATAACACCTCCCCAAGTGGGGATGCTGCCACGTACCATTGGCATAGATGCACCGGTTACCCCTTCATCGATATCGGAAAGAGTGGTGCCGGGACGACCATTTGTTGCCAGAAGGGCAATTTTTGCTGGCGCTGAACAGCTAATATTTAATACTACTTCCTTTTGGGGTAACCAGGTTAGGGCGTCATCACTTAAAACGTTGGCATTTACCATACCGAAATCAACTATTCCGTTATTAGCCAGAACGGGTTTACATGCAATCGGCGTAACCGCTCCGGTCACACGCATTTCAACACTTTCAGCCATTACGTTGCAGGAGGCAGCCAGCACGGCCAGCGCGCAGGTGGTTTTGATCATTTTATTCATCATTACTTTTCCATTAATCTTTTATTTCCTTTCGCTGCAAGAGCGACAGGAACGAATGAATTATTACGCCACAGCGAGACGAATGATTATTTTCGTGTCAGCAGTACGTATTAACGTCTGGTTAATTACAGATAGACCAGCTCAATAGTGGTCAGACCGTCCAGCTGTACCGGTTTGGACAGATCCAGATCTGACGTTTTGTTCAGATAGGTTTTCACCGTCAGCTTGGCGTTCATGGTTTCAAAGGCGGCAGGCGCTACCTCACCGGCCTGACTCCAGCTCAGATAGCTGGTGCTGCCGTCCGCTTTGTACAGCGAGCTGGCGTTGCTGTCGTTCCAGCTTTGCTTGTCATCAGACTGGATAGCTTTTGCTGCGGTGCTGTCGAGAGTAACGTCACTGATTGCTACGCCGTAAGCGCCGACTTTTTTCTCATTGGAGATGCCCAGACCGACTACGCCAAACCCGGCTGGCAGGCCCACTGCGCTCACCGGTGCGGCAGCACCGCTGGTACCTTCGGCACCGTCAGAAACCGTTGAGTCTTTACGACCGCTTACCGCCTGAATGGCCACTTTGGCTGGTGCATCACATGCGATGGTCAGAGTGCTCTCTTTGTCGGCCAGCGTGGTGTAGCCGGTTGGGTTCAGCGAGTCGGACAGGATGCTGCCGTAATCAACCGTGCCGCTGCCGCTCAGGGTTGGCTTACAGGATGGTGGCGAAATGGTGCCAATCAGTTTCAGTTCCACGCTTTCGGCCATTACGTTGGCCGAGGCCGCCAGCACAGCGAGGGCGCAGGCAGTTTTCATCATTTTGTTCATCATGGTTTATTTCCTTCGTTGTGTTTAATAACCTTCTTCCCTGATAAATAAAACGGAGAAGGCGATGGGCATTATCCCGGTAGTGCGCTGGGTTAATGTCCTTTAAAAATAATGTAGCTGTCTTCTCTTACAGGCTATTAGTGATAACAGCGCAGGTAATCAGATTATTGCTTTATTATCTTTTAGCGGTGTGGCTGCTAAGCGATGAAGTTATAATAGAGCGAAAGTTCCTGTGTCACTATGCGAATGTTCATCGGTGTTCTGTAGTCCCTGTCTTAAGAATTAAATTAAAAAACATCTGAGACAGCGGTTAATATTTTAATGGTTGCGTGTCAATTAAGACCGGTCTGTAATTTTTATTACCTTGTGAATTAATGGTTGTTTAATTATTTCGCCGCGTTGTTTGGTGCGCGGTGTTATTGCTGCGCTGTCCAGGTGCGCATGAATGCGCACCCTACGGATTCATAACCGCTTTGCGATGTGCGGTTTATTGCGTGAATCTGGCTGTTGCATCGCTGTCAGTTGCGCAATAAATTGCGCCGCTACGGTTGGTGCAAAGTGTCAGTGCTCTACCGTCCGGGTGGCAGAGTGTTCAGTGCAGCGGTTGCAGCGGTGTTATTGCTGCGCCATTCAGGTGCCCGGTTTCAAGACCGCAGGTGGCGAAGCGGTGTTATGGCTGCGCCATTCAGATGCCCGGTTTCCAGACCGCAGGTGTCGTAGCGGCGCGATTTATCGCGCGAATCCGCCAGCCGCACCGTAGTAGATTGCGCAATGAATTGCGCCGCTACGGTTGGTGCGTGTTGTTGCTGCGCTGTCCAGGTGCGCATGAATGCGCACCCTACGAATTCATATACGCTTTAACGACGTGCGCTTTCCCACTGCTTAAATCGGGCGGCGGCCGGTGCAGGCCAGCATCGCGTTCAGCGTGGGAAACCCGCTGCGCGCCAGGCTGTTGACCTTGCTGCGGCTGATCTCACGCGGGTGCAGGCCCATTTCACGCGCAATGCGCGCTGGCTTCATGCCGCGCAGCAGGGCGCACATTACGCGTTTTTCGCGTGCCAGCGCATTGCGGCCCGGTGCGGCGTAATCGTAGCGCGACGGTCTGCGCTGCAGCTGCTGGCCAATACTGCGCTGCAGTACCTCAGCCCGATCGTTTTTGCTCATCACTGTTGAGAACCCGGCGGCCACCAGCGTCTGACGCATTGGCTCGGTCTCTTCATCCAGCAGAATCAGCGTATGGCCTTTAAACCACTCCGGAATCAGCAGCAGCTCGGCCAGGCCGGCGGCGTCACGCGGCAGTTCGGTAATCAGTAAATCGGCGTGGTTGAACATCAACTCTTCCGCTACCGTTTCCGGCGCAATCTGCAGCGTTTGTACGCTGCAATCCGTCAGCGGCTGGCACAACTCACGTAAACCGGTCAGCGCAAAATGGCAGCTGAGCGCAATAATGATTCTCTTCGGCTTATTATCACTGCCTGCTTTCACTGGAATCTCCTTTCCCATATTTACGCCCTTACATTTAAATACAACTCATATTGTTCGCAGAGTAATTAATTCGCGATGGTCAGATCTTACGATTAAATTACGCACAGGGATATGGGAATGTTCATCGGTGGTGTGTAGGACGCGACCTACGTTTTGTTATTTGATTGTGGTTGATTCAGGGTTGAATTTATTAGTCTAATAGTCAGGTAATTAACTTTTCTCTTTAAGGTCACGTCAGGAAATAAAACATGGCGAAATTTATTGTCGTCGACGATCATCCTATGGCCCGCATGGCGGTAAGCTTTCTTCTTGAAAAAGAAGGGCATAGCATGGTCGCCGAAACCGATGATGGTTATGAAGCGCTGCAGCTAATCGACCAGCATTATCCGGATATCGTGGTGATGGATATTGATATTCACTCGCTGAACGGCATCGAAGTGGTTAAAGCGCTGCGTGCTAAGAGTTTTCCGGGTATTATTATTATCGTCTCAGGTAAGAATCAGAACTTTTATGCGGTACAGAGTGTGCGCTGCGGAGCGAATGGTTTTATCAGTAAAAAGGACAATTTGCCGGAAATCATCACCGCAATTCGTGCAGCGCAAAGTGGCTATGGTTACTTCCCGCTGGCCGGTATTAATGTGCCGGCGGAAGAGAATTACATCCACTCCGATAAGCAGCTGCTGGAATCGCTGTCACCGCAGGAATTTCAGGTGTTCACTTATCTGTTGAAGGGGCTGGATAACATGCGCATTGCTAACCGCATGAATCTCAGCAATAAAACCGTTTCAACTTACAAAGGCCGTTTGCTGGAGAAATTGCACTGCAAAAGCCTGCGCGATCTCTTTGCCTTCGCCAATCGTAATCATATGGAGTAGCGATGCTGCGCCTGGTCACTCTGCTTCTGCTGCTGTTGAGCCCGCTGCTGGCCGCCCAGCCGCAGCCCGAGATATTTCAGTTGTTCAGCCGTGAAAAGCTGGCACCGATGCATATTGAGTTGAGCGGTGACGAGTGGCGCTGGCTGCGCATTAAACATGAGCTGCGCATCGCGGTGTGGACACCGGAGCTGCCGCCTTACCTGATCTATCAGGAGGCAGCGGGCAGCGGCAACAGCGTGGAAGGGATTTACGCCGATTATCTGCAACTGCTGGCGCGTAATCTTGGCGTGCAGGCGGTGATGGTGCGTTATCCCAGTCAGGCGGCGGCGCAGGCGGCGGTGAAAAGCGGCGCGGCGGATGCGCTGTTTACTTCACCGGGCCGGGAATTGCGCGACGCTGCGGCCTTCAGTGCGACAGACAGCTTTTTGATCAATCGGCCGGTGGTGATTGCTACCGAGCGGCGGGCCTCACAGCCAGTGTCCTATGACGCACCGCTGCGCCTGGCGATGCGCGATGATTTCCTGACAGATCCTGAAATTAAACAGCATTTCCCTGACGCCACCATCGTGCGTTATCCCTTCAGCCAGGCGGCGCTGGAGGCGGTGGCCAGTGGCGAAGCGGACTATGCGCTCGGCAGCCTGCAGGCGGCGACGTTTTTGATTGAGCGCAGCTATGTCAATCAGCTGGCGCTGGCCGCGATTTTGCCGGAAGACGCGCTGTACGGCAGCCGTCTGGTGGTGAAAGCCGATAATCAGCCGCTGTTGAAAGCGCTGAATGCCGCCATCGCCGCCATTCCCGGCGAACAGCATCGGCTGATTTCGCGGCAGTGGACGCAGCGGCCGGACGTCTGGCGTTTGCAGGATCCGCTCAGCCTGACGCCGCGCGAGCAGCAGTGGCTGCAGCAGCATGCGCAGGTGAAAGTGGCGTTCAATCCGTTCTCTGCACCGCTGGCGCTGCTGGATGAGCAGGGTGAATTTCAGGGCATTAGCGCCGATCTGCTGCATCTGATCCAGCTGCGCACCGGACTGTTTTTCAGCCCGGTGCCGGCGTATTCGTGGCGTGACGGCGTACAGCAGCTGGAGCAGCATCAGGTAGCGATGCTGGCGGCGGTGGCGCAGGATGGCGGCCATCAGGAGGCAGTGCGCTTTACCCGACCTTACCTGAAGGTGCCGCTGGTGCTGCTGGTGCCGGACCAGCCTGATGCGCCGCAGGCGCTCTATCCCGGCATGAAGCTCAGTATCGTCAAAGGCAATCCGGCGCGTCAGGCGCTGCTGGATCGCTTCCCCACGCTGCAGCTTTCTGAAGTGGATAACGCCAGCCTGGCGCTGCAACTGTTGCAGGAGGGCAAGGTCGCCGGGCTGATCGATAACCAGCTGAGCGTGAACACGTTACTGGCGCGCTACGCGCAGCAGCCGCTGAAGATCGTGTCGCGTCTGGCGCTGCCGCCGGTGGAGCTGAGCTTTGCCGTCAGCCGCGATCAGCCGGAGCTGCTGAGCATTATTGATAAAGCGCTGGCCGACATTCAGCCGAGCGAAATCTCGCTGATTGCCAGCCGCTGGCAGGGCACACCGCAGACTACGCGCACCACCTGGCAGCTGTACCGCGCGCAGTTTTACGCCATCTCTCTGCTGACCGCGCTGCTGCTGATCGCCTGTCTGGCGTGGGTTTACTATCGCGGCAAAGAGGTGAAGCATCGCCGTCGCGCAGAAGCTGACCTGCAGGCTGAACTGCGCTTTCGTGATGCGCTGCTGAATGGCCTGCCAACGCCGGTCTACGTGCTGGATCGCAACTGGAACGTGGTCAGTGCTAACGGCGCGTTTCAGCGCTTTTTTGCCGGCGTTGACGCGCAGCGCCTGAGCTTTTCGCTTTACGATCAGCGCCATCCGCTGTCGCCGCTCATCAGCAAACTCTATCCGCTGATGAGCCCGGAAGCGGTCAACGATCCGGAACTGGTGGCGCTGGCGCACAACAGTTTGTGGGGCGATACCGCGCAGGATCTGGAAATTGAGATCGAAAACGGCAGCGAAGCGCGCATGGTGCACCACTGGGCGCAGGAGCAGCGCGATGCGCAGGGCAATATCACCGGGCTGATTTGCGGCTGGCAGGATGTTACCGCCTACGAACTGCTGATGCTGGCGCTGCAGGCGGAGAAAAAGGTGGCGGATGAAGCCAACCGCGCCAAGAGTTCGTTCCTCGCCACCATGAGCCATGAGATCCGCACGCCGATCAGCGCCATCATCGGCCTGCTGGAGCTGGAAGGGCGCAAACAGCGCGATAACGAAGCCATTCAAATCGCCTACGAGTCGGCCAACACGCTGCTGGGGCTGATTGGCGATATCCTCGATATGGCCAAGATTGAGAGCGGTCAGCTGGAGCTGATGCCGGAGTGGGTCAGCACCGAGCAACTGGTGCTGCCGGTGGTGCGGTTGTTTGACGGCATGGCCAGCGGCAAAAATCTGACGCTGCACTACCACAGCGACACGCCGCCGGGGCTGGAAGTGTTTATCGATGCCGCGCGCTTCCGCCAGGTGATCGCCAATTACATCAATAACGCCATCAAGTTTACCCACGAAGGCGGCGTGGAAGTGCGGGTGATCGGCCATGAGTGGGAAGATGGCTCGCTGGAGCTGGAAATTGAGATCGAAGACAGCGGCGTGGGCATCAGCGCTGTCGACCAGGCCAAACTGTTTCAGCCGTTTGCCCAGACCGAAGAGGGGCGCAAGCAGACCGGCACCGGTCTTGGTCTGGTGATTAGCGCCCAGCTGCTGGAGAAGATGCAGGGTACCATGAACCTCAACAGCCAGCCGGGACGCGGCACGCTGATTCAGCTTAACGTGATGATGCCGGCACGCCGGGCGCGCAAGCTGCTGGAGAAAACCCGCGTGGCGCGCAGCCGTGCGCTGCCGCAGCTGAATATTCTGGTGGTCGACGACCATCCGGCCAACCGCCTGCTGCTGCGAAGCCAGCTCAGCGAGCTGGGTCAGCAGATCAGCGAAGCCAGCAGCGGCGAAGAGGCGCTGGCGCTGCTGGCGCATCAGGCGTTCGATCTGATTATCACCGACTGCAATATGCCGGGCATGAGCGGCATCGAACTGACGCAGACCCTGCGCCGCAGTGGCAACGCGGTGAAAATTTTTGGTCTGACGGCGAATGCGCAATCGGACGTGCGCGTGCGCTGTCTGGAAGCGGGCATGAACGCCTGCCTGTTTAAGCCGCTGAAAATTGACAAGCTGGCCGAGCTGCTGAGCAGCAACGAACCGGCCGCCGAAGTGCCGGCGCTGGATTCGCTGCTGTCGCTCGAATCGCTGCGCGCCATGGTGTATCACGACGATGCGATGGTGGCGAAGATGCTGGAGAAGGTCGGCGAGGAGAGCCGCAACGATATGCAGCAGTGCTGGCGCCATTTTGATGCGCAGGACTGGCCGGCGCTGGCTTCATCGCTGCATCGGCTGGGCGGATCGGCGCAGATCATTTATGCCGGGGAGATCGATGATCTGTGCGGGCAGATCGAGCGCGCCTGCCAAAGCGCTGAAGATCAGGAGGTCATCCGCGAAGGGCTTCTCCTGCTGGAAGAGAAACTGGATACGCTGAACCAGTCGGTAGTGCATTATTTGCAGGCGTCGTGATGGCGCGGTGCGGTCATTGAAATGCGCGATAAATCGCGCCGCTACGGTTTGTGCGACTGGATAATGCAGAAATCGCATCCGCAATAAATCATGATGGCGCGATTTCTCGCGCAGATATCTCTTCCATGTGATGCCGCTGATAACCGCACGAGTGGTAGCGGCGCAATTTATTGCGCAATGACGTTTATCAAAGCAAACATTTTCATCTTCACGCCGGTGCGCATGAATGCGCACCCTACGATGCTCTACAACCTTATTACAGACGTGCATGAATCTATCCACCGATTCACACCGGTGCGCATGAATGCGCACCCTACGGTACTGTGCAACCTTGCCACAGATGCGCATGAATACGCCTGACGACAAAACCTGTCCCGCATCGTTGTAGGGGCGCCATTTATGGCGACCAAACCACCCATCGCCAGCCATTCACCACCCCTTTCCTTATTATTAATTTAAAACGCCACTTTCACGCCACTCAGCACATTCCAGTCGCTCACGCCGGGGCGATCCAGCCGCTGCTGCACCTGCAACTGCGTGCCGACCTCCACGTTTTCATGCAGCTGCCAGCTGACGTAACCGCCCAGCTGGGCGCTGTGGCGGGCGCGCTCAATCGGTAATCCGCGCATATCGCCGGCATCCAGCGTATTCTGCCTGCCGCTGTGCCAGACATAACGCGCGTCCAGCCCAAGATTCACTGACGACAGCGGCTGATAGTCATACTTCACACCGCCAGCCAGGCTGAACTGCGGCGCCAGCTGATAGTTCACCTGTGCACCCTGTTGCTCGGTGAAATCCGCAATATGCAGCCACTGCACACCGGCTGCGGCCAGCGGCATCAGGCTATGCGCATCCTGCTGCCAGCGCCAGCCCGCTTCTGCGCCGATATTTCCGCTAACGGCGCTGATCCGCGCCACTTCCCCCTGGGTTTCATGGCGTAAAGTGCCGCGATAATGCGTCAGCCCCAGCGGTATCTCCAGCTGCCAGCCCTCAGGCGGCTGAATGCCAATCAGCGCATTAATGCCCTGGGTTTGCATACGCAGCTGGCTGCGCCCCGCCGGCGTATCCGACAGCATAGTCATCACGCCTTTATGCACGCCCGCACTGAAGGCCAGCGGGCTCTGTTCCGCTTCTGGCGTCCAGCGTGCACCCAGCATCCAGCCCTGATAGCGGCTGGTGGCATCGCTATCACCCTGCGCACTGCGATAGCGCTCGCCGCCGCTATAGCCATACACAAACAGGTTGTGATGATCATCCAGGCTCATCTGCCGGGCAGCGAAGTGGAAGCGGGTTTGCATGGTGTCGTTGAGAGCATACAGCATGTTGGGCAGGGCGAGATAGGTCGGGATTTGTGGCGCGGGTGTAAGCTGTGGCGGTTCCGGCTCAGGCGGCGGTGGCGGCGGCAATATGACAGCTTCGCCTTTACCGGGGTCGGGTATCGGAGCCACGACACCGGGATTATTAATATTCGGCAATCCTTCATCTTTCTCCCCGGTCAGGACCATGGTCTGTAACCGGTAATACCACAAGTGATGGCTGTTATTGCCGGCCAGCACGCTGCTTCTCACCAGGCCCGAGGTTGCCGGATTGATCTCATCAAACCACGAGCCGCGGGCGATCATTTTCCCAAGCTGTTTAATCCCTTCGCCGGTCTGGCGGCTGGCCTGCGCAAGCAGCGGCAGCTCAGGGATTTCCTGGGTTGATGGACCATGAAAGGATTCCGGTGGATGCGGAATATTCGCAGCGTTAACGTTATTATTTTGTAAGGGTGAAAATGCAGGGTAGCGCTCATCAGCGAATGCAGGAAGGCTATAACAGAACGTACTGATCACCAGCGTCAGCGGGGTAAGTTTCATATTCTCTTCCATGGATGAAAATAGCGAGAATCGCAAACCTAAAGCGACCGACTAACGTGGCAATTAAGTTTTGTCTGGTTTTTTTTCAGAAAAGCATAAAAAAGCCCGGTAAGACATGTCCCGGGCTGATGCGTGATGAGAGCCGCGATTAAAAACTGATTTTCACACCGGCCTGCAGATTCCAGTCGCTGATGCCTTCCTGCGTCAGGCGCTGCTGGCCCTGAAGCTGGGTGTTAAGCTCCAGATTATCCAGCACCTGCCAGCCGGCGTAACCGCTGTACTGCAGGCTGTTGCCGCCGCGTCCGGTGGCGAAGCGCGCCGCCTGCTGGCCGTCACCAATCGCCACCCCATCGCGCTGGCTGATGCGCTGCACGTAGCGCGTTTCCGCGCCCAGCTTCAGCTTCTCGTTGAGGCGGAAGTCGTATTTTACGCCGCCGGAGAGCTGCCATTGCAGCGGATTATCGTAGCTCACCTGTGCGCCGTCGCTGTCGGTGAAATCATTGATATCGAGCCACTGCGCATTCACACCGGCCACCGGCGTTAGCGCATGCGCGCCGGACTGCCAGCGCCAGCCGCTGTCGAGCCCGAGGTTTGCGCTGCGCGCTTTCAGCTGCGTCACGTTACCGCGCAGATCCGTGCTGACGCTGCCGCGATACTGCATCACGCCAGCCGGCACGGCCAGCTGCAGACCCTGATCGGGCTGCCAGCTCAGTAGCGCACTGGCGCCCAGCGTATCGATGCGGGCGTGACTGTTGCCGTCGCGCGCTTCCGGCGTGATGCTCAGGTTGCCTTTATTGACGCCGACGCTCAGCGCCAGCGCGGACTGCAGCGGGAAGCGGCTGCCAATCATCCAGCCCTGATAGCGGCTGTGAAAATCGTAGCCGTAATCCATAAAGCCGCCCGCGCTGTGATAGCGGTCGTCGCCGGTGTAGCCGGACACAAACAGATCCGGACGGCCCTCTGCGCCCGCCTGCTGCGCGCTGCTGCTGAACAGCGCTTGCAGATTGTGCGTCACGCTGTGGAAGGCGGCAGGCAGCGAGATGTAGGCCGGCACCTGCGGAATCACTGCCGCGCGCACCTTGCCCGGCTCCGGTTTTGGCTCTGGCTGCGGCACCTGCGGATTTTCCGGTTCCGGCTGCGGTTCTGGCTCGGGTTGCGGTTCAGGCTCGGGCTGCGGTTCAGGCTCCGGCTCCGGCAGGTAAGGTTCGCGGTTATCCCCTTCCGCCAGCAGAATGTTTTGCAGGCGGTAATCCCAGAACTGATCCCCTTCGCCCGCCACCAGACGCTCATCGCCACTGGCGCGGCCCGGTGCAAAGGCGTACAGACCGTAAGCCCAGGCGCCGCGCGCCACATAGCTGCCGGCCAGCTGGACGCTGTCGGCGTGCGCCTGGCCACCGACCTGCACCAGCGACACACCTTCATTGTTATCCGCTGCGCCGTTGTGGTTGCGATCGCTATCGATCCAGCTGGCCTGCGGTTTTACCGTCAGCCACAGCGGCGCATCGTCCGGCTGTTGCAGATCGCCATCGATCAGCAGGCGATCGCTGGCGTTATTGCGGAACGCGGAGTTCAGCACCAGCGCCGTGTCGCGCCCGTGGTGCAGATCGCCAAGGCGCATGGCTGACCAGCTGTCCGGCGCATTGTTCCAGCCCGGTGCCAGCGTGACGTTATCGGCGAGGCTGGCATGATTGATGACGCCGCCGCCGGAGAGCAGCGTGCCGGTGGCCATGTTCAGCGGCGTGTGCAGCCGGCCGCTCACTTCCAGCTCGCCCTGCTGCACTTCAATGCCCTGCTGGTTACTGACGTCACCGCTCAGCGTCAGCCGGCCGTCACCGCTTTTAATTATGCGGCCCTGGCCACTGATATTGGCGCTGATGGTGGAAGCCAGCTCGCCCAGCGTGCTGACGTACTGCGCGATATCGGCAATCAGGCTGGAAGCGGTGCCGCTCAGGTTGATGTCGCCGGCCAGCGTGGATCGCCCCAGCACGTTAAGCGTGGCCTCATCGGCCAGCGTGATATCGCCGGTAACGTGGGCGTGCTCAGCGACGGTTAGCGCGGCGTCCTGCGCCACCTGCAGCTGGTTGATGTGATACGTTTTGTCCTGCCAGTCATTGGCAAAGAACACCTTCCCGGCGTGTTCCACCTGTTCGCCGCTCAGCGTCAGCACACCGTCGGCCACCGCCAGCTGATTAAGCTGCGCGCCGCCGGCCAGCTGCCAGCGCTGATGGGTGGTCACGTTGAGGTTATCGCGTGAGTCCGCTTCGCCCAGCTCGCCGAGGAACAGGCGGTTATCGCCGGTGAGATCGAGATGCGCCAGCGTCTGGCTGCGGTTAACGATGCGCGCGCCACTGTCGTTGTGCAGGATATCGTCGAAGGTCAAATCGAGGCCGTTAACGTCTAGCGTACCGCCGCGATAGCCGAAGCGGATGTTGTCGGTGCTTAACTGATCGGCGCTGTTGAGTACCACGGTCGGGCGGCCGCTGAACAGGGTGACGGTGGAGAACGCCTGTTTACGCCCCTGCGCGTCGGCCTGCTGGTCGAGGATGACCGTGCCGTCGCCAACGTTAAGCGCGCCGGGATTGATGCCGCTGGCGTTAACGTGCAGCGTGCCGGCGCCGATTTTGTGCAGCGCATCATCCTGCAGGCCGTTAACCTGCCACAGCACGGTTTTGTCCTTGTCGACCTCTACGCCGCCGCCAGCCCAGCTGAAGTTGCTGTCGCCTGCGCCGCGCAGGATGTAGTCATTGGAAAAATGCAGGCGGCCGGCACCGAGATTGACCGACTGCGCCAGCTCGATGATGCCGCCTTCGCCGTTGAAGCGCAGATCTTTGGTGGCGTTGAGCTGTTCATTGCTGGCGCTGGCGGGTGCGGTTTCTGCCTGAGCCTGATCAAGCCCGTGCCATTGCCAGCTTTTGCCATCCTGCGTAATGCTGTCACCGCGCCATTCGAGGGTAGTGCCGCCGCTGTCTTCAACATCAGCATCCCTGACGGAATCCATTACCTCCTGCACATACTTCACATTAATTAAGGTACTGCCAGCGAAATGCTTGTAGGTGGTGCCACCACCATAAATGTTAGAATGGACGCCGAGTTGTATCCAGCGCTTGTCGATACTGTCCCAGGCAAATATCGGACTACCGCTATCACCCGGACGGGTACCAATGCTCAACGGAGAAAATGCCGGATTATCTGGCGCGAAGGTTCGCCACTTTATGTAGTAATGATAGAAAGTTGTAATGGCTTCGGGTTTGAAGGTTCCACCAGTGTTATAGACGTAGGCCCCATCGATGGGTATCAATTTACCGGTTTCGGGATCATCAATTTGCTGATAACCGGCACCCAGGCGTGCATATACGGTATAACGACTGCGATTTGCCAGAAAGTCTTCTTCGGTGATATATGGGGTAGGCGCGCTTTCAACAATTACCTTATTCACCCGCGGCAAGTGAAAATCTCTAGAAGGATCATCGTTATAGTTAATGCCGCGGTAAGTCGGCGCGAACCTGGCTTTGTTGCCTAAGTTCAGCGACAGGACATATCGAATATGTTTGGCGCCTGTGACAAAAGATGGTGCGATAAATGAGCTGAAACCCTCGTCGCTGACCATACTGAAGTCCGGCATCGGCACGTCCAGTACATAGCCGTCAAAGCTGCCATCTTTGCGATAGAGGGGAATATCGGTGGCACTGATAGCATATTTGCCCCGGTTTTCGGCAAAATCGCGGTATTCCTGCACGTCAATGTCATGGCGCATAATCCCGGCATAGGGTGAACCGCTAAGGCATAAGGTACCAATCAGCAGCGCCAGCTGGCTTTTTTTCATGATGTTCATTCCCTGAATGACGAGGAAAATTGAGCGGGCTACTTTATAAGCACATCGGTGTATCACCCGTTAAGCCTCGTCTCAATCTGCCGGAGAAAAGCCTGAAAATGGCGTGCGGCATGGCGCGGCGAATCTGTTAAGATCGCGGCGGTTTCTTTTTCAGCTGGTCAATAAATCCATGTTAAAAATCAAATTCCTGCTGCCGCTGCTGCTGGTTATCAGTGCGCTGGTCTGGTGGCTGATGCCGCATTACAGCGATGAGGACAAGGCTTACTACATCGCGACCTTTTGTACGCTGACCCACGACGGGCGCGATAACAGCGCGCAGGCGATGCAGCAGATTATTGAAGGCGGTAATTCGGATTACGCGCTGCAGAAGATTCATTTCCAGTCCGGGCTGGCGGAGCATCTGCAAACGGTATGGCAGGATTTGTCGCCGCAACAGCAGCAGCAGGCGCGGCAGGACGCGTTTGTTTGTCGCCAGTTGATGTCAGATAAGCTGCTGCCGGGCCAGCCGGTGCGCTGAGGAATAACAGGGTTTCACCGGCCGGAAAATAACCGGGGGTGTTTCTGTTTGCAATGCCGAAAGGTCGCCATAAATGGCGACCCTACAGGAACGTTACACGGTTTTGTCAGATGCGCATTTATCCGCACCGTGTCAGGATAATTGCACGGTTGTAGAGTGCGCATTTATGCGCACCGCGACAGGATAATTGCACGGTTGTAGGGTGCGCATTTATGCGCACCGTGTCAGGATAATTGCACGGTTGTAGGGTGCGCATTTATGCGCACCGTAACAAGGTAATTGCACGGTTGTAGGGTCCGAATTTATTGCGCACCGCCCGGACAGGCACGGTGCACCTGAACATCAGCGCAATAAATCGCGCCGCTTCTACTCACGCGGTTATAAATATTTTCCCGAAATATCAGACGTGATTAACGTACCGCGCAGCTAATACGCGCTGGAAACTTCCCATTATTTTCGCTTACCGGATTACAAACCTGTTTTTCCTGCTCGCTGCGATTAAACCCGACTTTGCGACACAGCGCGCAGGGATCGTCACTATTACGCAGCAGGGCTTCGGCAGCATCGCTCAGCTGGCGTTTGCGGCAGAATAGCGGCGTGCAGCCCATCACCTGTTTAAACGAGCGGGTAAAGGATTGCTGACTTTCGAAATGGTATTTAACCGCCAGACTGATAATCGGCGTGCGGCTGAATTTCAGCTCGTTCACGCAACAAATCAGTTTCTTTTTGCGAATATAACGCGCCAGCGTTTCGTTATGGTAACGGGCAAACAGTTTCTGTAAATACCATTTGGAATAGCCAGATTTCAGTGCAATATCATCAATGCTCAAACGTTGATCCAGGTTGGCCATAATCCATTCGGTCACCGAATCAATCACCCCTTGGTTGTATTTTTGCTGCATCATTATGGTCCTCCAATAACTCGACACAGTGTAATTAAATTAAACTTTTTAAGCACTGGCGTAACGTAAAGTTTTATCAGGAAATGGCTTTTTTATTAATTGTCATCAAGACTGGTCTTGTTTATCGTGAAATTAATCACCGACATGTTGTGATGATGTTGAATAGTTGCCGTAATTACGGCCGTTATTATTAACGCAAATGGGTTATCGCTTTGCGCGGCTTAACAGTTAAAGGTGTGACGGGCGGCGGCACGGCGCATCAATATCCACCGGCGGTTTTCGTGCCAGACTGAGGGTTTTTCCCCTGTACAGAAGAGGTCACATGACGTTTCGTTTTCGATTAAAACCGTTACTCAGCGTAGCGCTGACGTCAGCGATGCTGTGCGGCACGCTCAGCGCGCAGGCCGCAGAGGCCGTGTATGGCGAGCAGCTGGAGGGATTTCACTATCCTTATCCGCTGCAGCATTTTACCTTCTCCTCCCAGCAGCAGTCGCTCAGCATGGGCTATATGGACGTGAAGCCGGCGCAGCAGGCCAACGGTCAGACAGTGGTGCTGATGCACGGTAAAAACTTCTGCGCTGCCACCTGGGAAGACACCATCAACGCGCTGAGCCAGCAGGGCTATCGCGTGATTGCGCCGGATCAGATTGGTTTCTGCACCTCCACCAAACCTGCCCGCTATCAGTACAGCTTCCAGCAGCTGGCGCAAAACACCCATCAGCTGTTAGCGCAGCTCGGCGTTGAGAAAGCGGTGATCGTTGGCCACTCGACCGGCGGTATGCTGGCGACGCGTTACGCACTGATGTATCCGCAGCAGACGCAGAAGCTGGTGCTGGTCAATCCGATTGGCCTTGAGGACTGGAAGGCGAAGGGTGCGCCGTGGCGCTCAGTGGATCAGTGGTATCAGCGCGAGCTGAAGCTCGATGCGGCGGGCATTAAGAAATATGAGCAGCACACCTATTACAGCGGCCAGTGGAAGCCGGAATATGACAAATGGGTGCAAATGCTGGCCGGGCTGAATAAAGGACCGGGGCATGAGAAAGTGGCGTGGAACTCGGCGCTGATCTACGACATGATTTTCACCCAGCCGGTCTATTACGAGTTTAAAGACCTGAAGGTGCCGACCACGCTGATGATCGGCACGGCCGATACCACGGCGATTGGCAGCGATATCGCTTCACCGGCGGTGAAAGCGCAGCTCGGCCATTACAATGTGCTGGGCAAACAGGTGGCACGGCTGATTCCCGGCGCGCGGCTGATTGAGTTCCCCGGCATGGGGCACGCGCCGCAGATGGAAGCGCCAGCGAAGTTTAATCAGACGCTGATTGACGACCTGGCGCATTAAGGAGCGGCTATCTGCGCGGCTGCCTTTTCTGATACTTGGCGGCGTACATGCGTGCGTCGCTGCTTTCCAGCAGCTGCTCCAGCGATTGCGGCTGCTGCGGATCAAATTCCACGATGCCCGATGAAAACTGCAGCGTGTAACGCCGCTCCAGATCCTGCATCTGTTTATGCAGATAGTGGGCGAAGCGCGCCAGCGTTGCTTCCGCCTCGTCCTGACGAATGCCGTTCAGCAGCACCACAAACTCATCACCGCCGAGCCGGGCAAAGATATCGGCATGGCGAAAACTCACCTTCATGGCATCGGCAAAGTCCATCAGCGCGCGGTCGCCCTCGCGGTGACCATGCCGGTCATTGATGGCCTTAAAACCGTCGAGATCGAGAAACGTCAGGCTGGCGGGCAGCTGTTTCAGCTGACACTCATTCAGCGCCATCTGACCCAGCGTCATAAAGCCGCGCCGGTTGGTGATTTGCGTTAGCTCATCGGACGTCGCGGCCTGAAACGCTACCAGCTCGGCTTCGGCCATGGCCGCCAGATCGCGCAGCGCGTGCAGATCGTCCGCGTTAAACTGGCGCGCATGGTTATCGATGATGCACAGCGTACCGACTTTGGCGCCGGACGGCGTGCGCAGCGGATAGCCCGCGTAGAAACGCACCGGATTGTCTGCATCGGTAACCAGCGGATTATCGCTGAAGCGCGTGTCGGCCAGCGCGTCCTCGACCACCATCACCTCATCCTGCAGAATGGTATGACCGCAAAAAGAGATGTTACGCGCGGTGGTTGGCCGATCAAAACCGTCGCTGGATTTAAACCATTGATAGTCATTCTCCAGCAGACTGACCATCGCGACCGGAACGTCAAACAGACGTCGGGCAAGGCGGGTTAAACGGTCAAAACGCTCTTCTGTGGGTGTGTGCAGAATGTTGAGCGCACGTAACTGGGCCAGACGCTGTGATTCGTCCGCGGGCAGTGCAGGTGCTTTCATCGCGTAACTCTTGTTAATGATGGATGTGTTACAGCAAACCGGATGTCGTGCCCGCGCAGGGGCAGAGAGCACTAAACAACCGCGGCAATCCGCGATTGTTTAGCGTAACGAGAGGATCAGAGCACTTTTTGCTCGGCAAGATCAAGGGCGAAATAGCTGAAAATGAGATCTGCACCGGCACGCTTAATGGCACCTAAGCTCTCCAGCACCACATTACGTTCATCAATGGCGCCCGCCTGAGCGGCAAATTTAATCATCGCGTACTCACCGCTCACCTGGTAAGCCGCCAGCGGCAGCGTGGTGCGCTCGCGGATATCACGCAGAATATCGAGGTAAGCGCCTGCCGGTTTGACCATCAGCGAATCTGCACCTTCCGCTTCATCAATCAGCGACTCGCGAATCGCTTCACGGCGGTTCATCGGGTTCATCTGATAGGTTTTGCGGTCGCCTTTCAGCGCGGTGCCCGCTGCTTCACGGAACGGGCCGTAGAACGACGAGGCGAATTTGGTGGAGTAAGACATGATAGCGGTATCGGTAAAACCGGCCGCGTCCAGCGCCTGGCGAATCGCTTTCACCTGGCCATCCATTGCTGCTGACGGCGCGATGAAGTCGGCACCGGCCTGCGCAGCAACCACCGCCTGTTTGCCGAGGTTAATCAGCGTCTGGTCGTTGTCGACGCCGTGATCGCACAGCACGCCGCAGTGGCCGTGGCTGGTGTATTCACAGAAGCAGGTATCGGACATGACAATCATTTCCGGCACCGTGTCTTTGCAGATGCGCGACATGCGCGCCACGAGGCCGTTTTCGTTCCATGCATCGCTGCCGGTGGCATCGGTGTGGTGCGAGATACCGAAGGTCATGACCGAACGGATCCCGGCTTTGGCGATGCGTTCGATTTCGTACGCCAGACGTTTTTCCGGAATGCGCATCACGCCCGGCATGGCGTTGATTGGCACGTAATCATCCACGCCTTCTTCAACGAAGATCGGCAGGGCCAGATCGTTCAGGCTGAGGTGGGATTCCTGGAACAGTTCGCGCATCGACGCGCTTTTGCGCAGTCTTCTTGGGCGCTGAATGAGATTGAAATCAGACATGCTCGATTAACTTATGCTGGTGAAAAAAGTGGCGACAGTTTACCCCTTTTCGCCGGGTAGCATGAAGGATTGTGTGCGGTGCGGGCCGGGCGTTGTTGCCGGTCGGCATGAATGCCGACCCTACAGCGCACCCGGCAACCGCCGAATCCCAACCCGCCGTTACCCGTAGGGTGCGCATTCATGCGCACCAGGCAACCGCAGAATCACAACCCGCAGTACACCCGCAGGGCACGCATTGATGCACACCGGGAATCAGCAGAATCCCAACCCGCAACATACCCGTAGGGTGCGCATTCATGCGCACCGGGAATCAGCAGAATCCCAACCCGCAGCACACCCGTAGGGTGCGCATTCATGCGCACCGGGAATCAGCAGAATCCCAACCCGCAGCACACCCGTAGGGTGCGCATTGATGCGCACCTGGAAGCCTCACCGCAGCACACACATTCTCACGCACCCGGCAACCGCAGAAACAAAACTCCCGCCAGGTGGCGGGAGTGAAAGGGCAGATTACTCGTTGATGTCCGGGTGCTGCTGCACCAGGTTTTTCCGCTTCGCCTCAAGGCGGGCAATCTCTTCATCAATATCTTCAATCTTCTGCTCGATGTTGTCGTGATGCTCCTGCAGGATCTCACGCGCTTCTTCGAGGTCCGATGCCGCTGGTGTCGCGCCGCGCAGCGGTTTGTTGGCGGTCTCTTTCATGTACAGACCGGTCACCAGACCGACCACCGCCACCACCATCAGGTAGTAAGCCGGCATATACAGATTGTTGCTGGCTTCCACCGCCCAGGCGGTCACGGTTGGCGTCAGACCGGCAATCAGAATCGAAATGTTAAAGGCGCTGGCCAGCGCACTGTAGCGAATGTGCGTCGGGAACATCGCCGGCAGTGACGAGGCCATCACGCCGGTGAAGGCGTTGAGGATCACCGCCAGCAGCAGCAGACCGGCAAAAATCAGCCCCAGTACGTTACTGTTGATCAGCATAAAGGCCGGAATCGCACAGAAGAACAGGGCGATACTGCCGACGATCACGAACGGACGACGGCCGAAGCGGTCGCTCAGCATGCCCATCACCGGTTGCACAAACAGCATCCCCATCATGATGGCGATGATAATCAGCACGCCGTGATCTTCCGAGTAGTGCAGGTTATGCGACAGATAGCTCGGCATGTAGGTCAGCAGCATGTAATAGGTCACGTTGGTGGCAAGCACCAGACCGATACAGGCCAGCAGGCTTTTCCAGTGTTTGCTGGCAATCTCTTTAAACGACACTTTTGGGCCGTCGCGCAGACCTTCGCGGTCGCCTTGCTCCAGCTTATCGACATGCTGCTGGAACGCTGGCGTCTCTTCCAGTGCGTGACGCAGATACAGGCCGATAATGCCCAGCGGCAGCGCGAGGAAGAACGGAATACGCCAGCCCCAGTCGAGGAATTTCTGCTCGCCAATCACCGTTGAGATCAGCACCACTACGCCCGCGCCCAGCACGAAGCCGGCAATCGAACCAAAGTCCAGCCAGCTTCCCATGAAGCCGCGCTTACGGTCCGGCGAATACTCGGCGACGAAGATCGACGCACCGGTATATTCCCCGCCCACCGAGAAGCCCTGCGCCATTTTCGCCAGCAGCAGCAGTATCGGTGCCCAGATGCCAATCGAGGCGTAAGACGGTATCAGGCCGATACAGAAGGTACTGATCGACATGATGACAATGGTAATCGACAGGATTTTCTGGCGACCGTATTTATCGCCCAGCATGCCGAAGAACAGGCCGCCCAGCGGACGGATCAGGAACGGCACCGAGAAGGTCCCGAGCGCGGCAATCATCTGCACGCCTGGCGAGGCGTCCGGGAAGAACACTTTACCCAGCGCGTAGGCCACAAAGCCATAAACACCGAAATCGAACCATTCCATCGCGTTACCGAGTGACGCGGCGGTAATGGCCTTACGTAAACGAGCGTCATCGATAATCGTGACGTCATCCAGCCCAATAGGTTTTACACGCTTCCTACGTAATTTCATGAGGTTACCCTGTATTGGAATTCAAAAAGTCCTCAACGCTGCGGACTCGGTGGAGCGTTCAGTCCGCGGCGTTGAGAAAATTAAAGCATAGCCGTGAAAGTGGTTTTTTCCCTGGCCTGCCAAAGCAATTATTACTCAGGTAATTATTGCATCCCGCGACAGAGTATACCGTTTAAATGTGATATTTGTCATGTTTCCGCCAATAACTGGCTATTTTTTGGCTAAAACTATGGCCGTTTTGGTCCGCAATCGCGGCAAAAAAATTGTCTGAATCGCGACGCAGGCCGCAGCGCAGATGCGCGGGCGAGCGAAAATATCTATACTTGCGCCAGTTTCTCTGCCGGAGATCGGGCGCCGCATGGCACGCTTTGTTTTATTTGCAAAAAGTCTCTGTTTTGACGTTGACCAGCAGGTCCTCTTTCCGGTGCAGTCGCCCGCGCACCGCGTGGCACTGACGCCGCTGCAAACCGCCATTCTGCGGCGCGTGATTGATGCGGATGGCAAACTGGTGCGCAACCAGACCCTGCATGCGCTGTTCCAGCGCGTCCCCAGCGACACACCGTTCGCCGAACGTCTGACGGCCACCATTGCCGCCATCAATCAGCAGGCACAGCTGGCACACGCGCCGGGTCCGCTGGTGCATCAGGTGCCGCTGATTGGCTGCGTGCTGGCCGATCAGGTCGATGTGGCGCCGCTGAGCGATGAGCCGATGGCTACGCCAGCGGCAGCGGTGGTCAGTCCGCAACCGGCGCCCGCGCCGGCCAGCGTAAAGAAGAAGCGGCCTGTGCTGCGCTGGGTAATCGTTGCGCTGCTGCTGGTGAATGTCGCGCTGGCGCTGCTGGCACGCCAGATGTTCGCGCCGGTGCAGCACGATGCGCTGGATTTCCGACCGCTGCTGCGCATCCAGAACAGCCAGGTGTTTATCCCCAGCCATCTGAAAGCCGATTCGTGGGTGGTGCAGGACGCGCTGCGGCGCTATCGGCAGTGGCAGCCGCGCCTGCCGGATGGCTCAGCGCCGCCGATGGTGTATATCAACCCGGTGCGCACCCGACTCTTTTCCAGCACCTTCCTGTGCGCCAAACCGATCGCGCAGAAGGACAACGAATGTATTTCATGGATGGTGTCAGCGCAGGAGATACCCGATGCGTAAAGCGATAATCACCACGGCAGTGGTGCTGGCCTTTGTGCTGCCGTGGGCTCTGGCGCTGCTGCTGCGGCCGGCAGAACCGGTGCCGGAGTGGTGTGAAGTACCGTATCGTATTGATCATGAAGGCGCGCCGGCTGGCGCGATTGATGCCACCATTCGCACGCGCTTTAAGGCGGACGGCAGCGGCAGCTCAACGCTGACCGGCACCGTCACGGTACGCGATCGCCACTATCGCCTGCATCGCGTATCCGATACCACCTGGCGCCGCCAGGGCGATTTCATGCTTAGCACCACGCGCAACGTACGTATCCTGGCAGACGACACCGTACCGCCCGCACTGGCGGCGCAGATCGTGTTTTCGCCAGCGCGCGAGGGCAATAACGATTATTACCAGATGTACCAGCTGCCCAATGGCGACCAGATGATTAATTATGCCGGGCTGCCGCGCCTGTACTGCCACAGCTAACCCCGGTGCTGTCGACGCGCCGGGGGCTTAAAGCAGCGAGCGCAGCGGCGCGCCGTGCAGCCAGCCAGCAATATCTTCCACCGCCTCGCTGAAGTAGGTGCGGTAATTGGTGTCGGCGACATAGCCCAGATGCGGCGTCGCCAGCACGTTCGGCAGCTGACGCAGCGGATGATCGGCCGGTAGCGGCTCCTGTTCAAAGACATCCAGCCCGGCGCCCGCCAGCTGACCAGACTGCAGTGCGCTGATCATCGCCTGCTGATCGACAATCCCGGCGCGCGAGGTGTTAATCAGCAGCGCGCCCGAATTCATGTGCGCCAGCGCCGCGTCGTCCAGCAGATGACGGGTGCGCTCACTCAGCACCAGATGAATCGATACCACATCGCTCGCCCTGAGCAGCGCCGGCAGCGAAGCCATCTTCTCTGCGCCGCACGCCGCTGCGCGTGCTTCGCTCAGGTTCTGGCTCCAGGCGCACACGCGCATGCCAAAGGCGCGCGCCACGTTAGCCATCTCACCGCCAATCTTGCCCAGCCCAAGCAGGCCGAGGGTTTTGCCGTGCAGCGCCATGCCCAGCGTATGCTGCCACGCACCGTTGCTGCGCAGCGCCTGGCTCTCCGCCGGGATATGGCGTGCCAGACCGAGCAGCAGCCCCCAGCTCAGTTCCAGCGGCGCCGCGCTGCTACTGGCGGTGCCGCACACCGCAATCAGCCGTTCGGCACAGGCGTGCAGATCGATTGAGGCATTGCGCATACCGGAGGTGACAATCAGCTTCAGATTGGGCAGGCGGCCTATCAGCCGGGCGCTGAGCGGGGTGCGTTCGCGCATCACCACCAGAATGTCGGCGTGCGCGATGTGAGCGACCAGTTCATCTTCGTCGGCGTAGTGGCGGTGCAGCGCGGTAGTTTGTACCTGCGGTTGCAGCGATGCCCAGTCGGCCAGCGACAGGGCAACATTTTGATAATCATCAAGAATGATGCAGTTCAGGCTCATGGTGGTCCTCAACGGGAAGCGGTTGGCGCCCCTGCTGATTAAGCCAGGCGCGAAGCTGGTTATTGTCCATCGGACGGGCGTAATAATAGCCCTGAATAAATACCACGCCACGCTGCTGCAGATACTGAAATTGCAACGCGGTTTCTACCCCTTCACCCAGTACCTCGAGCTGCAGCTTGTGGCACAGATTGATGATGGCATCCAGCACCGGGGTTTCGATCTCCAGTCCTTCAATGGCGTTGATAAAGCCGCGGTCAATCTTCAGGTAATCGAGCGGGAAGGTCATCAGATAGGAGAGCGCACAGTGGCCGGTGCCGAAGTCGTCAATCGCCACCTTCATGCCGTGCGACTGCAGATAGCGCAGCTTGCGCGACACCGCGTCGCCGTCCTCGATCAGGCTGCGCTCGGTAAGCTCCAGCGTGATCAGCATCTGTTTGTCACGGATGTTGCGGGCAAAACGCATCATGTCCTGCACAAAATCGGGGTGTTGCAGATGCTCAGCTGCGAGGTTAAAGCCAATGTGGAAGCCCGGTTCAACCTGCCAGCTCTGGATATCTTCCGCCATCATCGCCAGCAGATGCTGGGTCAGCGGCACGATCATGCCTTCCGCTTCGGCATGGCTGATGAAGATGTCCGGGCGGATCATTTCGCCGTTGGGCCGCTGCCAGCGCATCAGCGCTTCCGCACCGGTGCAGCGCTGAATCCCGGTGCTGTACACCGGCTGATAGTGCACCGTGAACTCACGGTTGCGTATCGCCCGGCGAATTTCATCCGCCCATGAGAGGCGGCGGCGCAGCCAGTTGGCGGTCAGCACCATCAGCAAAATCGAAAAGATGGCGGCCATTGGCAGGAAAATAAGCAGCGCCTGACGCCAGGCTTTGATCAGCTCGGCGGCGGGTACCGTCACGCTGACGCTGATTGGATAGCGGCTGGACTCCGCCTGATAGTTGGCGCTGCTGAGGTACAGCAGCTCTGGCTGGTCGTCCGGACCGCTGGCGATGGGGCTGCCGCCGTTGAAGCGCAGGCTCATCTGATAACGGTTCGACTCGCCGATGGCGCGCATGAAGTCCATCAGATACTGGCCATCAATCACCGCCCAGAAACCGCTGCTGTCCGGCAGGTGACGCACGAAAATCACCGCCGGGCGATCCGGTACGCCGGAGGTGCCGCGAATCGACAGGCTCCACCAGGCTTTGCCGGTCACCGGCGGCGACTGCATCATCATCCCGGCCAGCGTGTCGTGCTGCAGCCCGTAAGCCGACGAGCAGGTGATTTCGCTGCCCTGCAGGGTGCCAATCGAGCGGAAATAGGCATTAAGGGTGCCGGCGCGCTGCAAATCTTCATCAATATCGGCGCAGCGACGATTCTGGTACTGACGCAGGCGGGTCACCATGTCCCAGGCGCTGTCGCTCATCTTTTCTGCCTGCGTCAGCAGGGCATTGGCGGTGGCAATTTGCTGCTGGCTGACCGTATGGCGCGCCTCAATGGCTGTGCAAAATATGCCCAGCACCAGCGGTAATAACCCGGCACAGACAATCAACAGCCAGCCAAAATCGCGTTGTCGTTTTTGCAGAGGCACCAGACTTTCCTCGGTCGGTTTAAGCAGCATTCAGGGAGCGCGTTACGGCGTCAGCAGCATAACACTTTCCCGCGGCCGTGCATGTTAGCGTTTTGATTTTCCACCAATCTGATACAAGTCAATTATGGTTCGCGCTTTGCGTTTATTGACAATGTTTTGCCGTTACTGGCATTTCCCGGCAGGAAAAAGCCTGTGGCACGAGATGAGTAAGAGTGTTGCGCCAGAATCATCAGGCATGGCGATGCGCGCTGACGCCATACGGCGGTGGCGTCACTGCGCAGGGAAGCTGCCAGACGATCGGCAAATACCGATTGTCTGGCATCGTGGCGTGGTAAGACGTTACGGGCGCGGCGCGGGCCGGTTAGCTTTGACGCGCAGGCGAGGTTTGGGGCGGCCATTACCCAGCATTATCGCCAGCCGGCTGCCGCCCGGCGTGGTTTCCATCAGGATTTTGGTGACGCTGGTCAGCGGCACCGACAGCAGCATCCCGACCGGACCGAGCAGCCAGCCCCAGAAAATCAGCGACAGAAACACCACCAGCGTTGACAGCCCCAGCCCACGTCCCATCAGGCGCGGTTCCAGCATATTGCCAAACACCATGTGAATGGCACTGAACAGCGCCGCCACCAGCACGGCGTCATACACATCATTCAGCACCAGCGCCTGAATAAACGGCGGCACACCGGCGATAATCGGGCCGATATTGGGGATAAAATTGAGGATAAAGGCGACAACGCCCCAGAACAGCGCAAATTTGACGTCCAGCAGCATCAGCACCAGCCACACCGCCAGCCCGGTAATCAGACTGACCAGCGTTTTCAGTGCCAGATAGTGCGTGACGCCCTTTAGCGCTTTGTGCAATCCGGCGATGCGGATCTGCGGATTCATCATCGCATTGCGCAATTTGTACGGCAGATGGTGCACCTCAAACAGCATGAACACCACGGTCAGAATCAACAGCACCACATTGGTCATGGCACCGGAGAACTGCGCCAGCAGCGTGGTGGCCATGTTCATAATCACATTGGGATCGAGCCGTGCCGCCAGTGCGCTGGTGGAGATATTGATATGAAACTGTGCGGCGAAATGCTGCAGCACCGTCAGCTTCTGTTCCAGCAGGCTGCGGATTTGTGGATAGGTATCGCTGAACTCGCTTACCGAACTGGCCAGCACCCCGACCAGCAGCAGCATCACAATGAAGATCACCGTGATCACCAGCGAGATCGCCACGCCGCGCCGCAGACCCCGGCGCATCAGCAGGGTCACCAGCGGATTAAGCACAATCGCCAGGAAGCTGGCGAGTAAGAAGGGCACCAGAATATCTGACGCGGCACGAATGCCCGCCAGAATAATCACTAACATCGCCAGCTTGACCAGGATGTTCTGGCCAATTTTCTCCTGTGGCTTTTCGTTCATTCCCTCTCCTGAATGGTGGTTCGCTGTGGAAAGTGTAGTTGAACGCCAGTAAGTAATTGTTTGTTTAGGAGTAAGCGAAGCGAACCCGATAAGCACCGCCGGAGATACCGCCATCAGCCCGCCGCTAATCGACGGTGCGCACGGCGAGAAAAGGCGTATAGTGAAGCTTCAGCTATAAAAATTCCGTCAAACACGAGCGCAATCACTCATGCCTGACCAGCCCGCCGCGGCCGAATACAGCCGCTTTCGTCTGAATTTACAGATTCTCTCCATCGTGAAGTTCAACTTCGCCACCTATCTGACCATTGGCCTGCCGCTGGCGGTGCTGCCGGGCTTTGTCCATGACGGCCTGGGCTACAGCGCTTTCTGGGCCGGCGTGGTGATCAGCCTGCAATATGTCGCCACGCTGCTGAGCCGTCCGCATGCCGGTCGCTATGCCGACAGCTGGGGACCCAAAAAAGTGGTGGTGCTTGGGCTGTTTGGCAGCCTGGTGAGCGGACTGTGTATTTTGCTGTCGGCGCTGATAGAGGAGCAGGAGGTGCTCAGCCTGGCACTGCTGTGCCTCGGGCGCGTGCTGCTCGGCGTCGGGCAGAGTTTCTGTGGCACCGGCACCTCGCTGTGGGGCGTGGCGAAAGTCGGCTCGCTGCATATTGGCCGGGTGATCTCCTGGAACGGCATTGTCACCTATGGCGCAATGGCGATTGGTGCACCGCTTGGGGTGATGATCTTTCGCAGCGGCGGCCTGCTGCTGCTCTCCAGCGTGATTATCGCCATCAGCGTGCTGGCGATAGTGCTGGCGCTGCCCCGTGCGCCGGTGAAAGGCAGCAAGGCCAAACCGCTGCCGTTCCGCGCGGTGCTCGGGAAGGTGTACGGTTTTGGCCTGCTGCTGGCGATGGGCTCGGCGGGCTTTGGCGTGATCGCCACCTTTATCACCCTGTTTTATCAGGAGCAGGGCTGGGATGGTGCCGCCTTCGCGCTGACGCTGTTCAGCGCTGCGTTCGTCGGCATGCGCCTGCTGTTTCCCAACGCCATTAATAAACTCGGCGGACTGCGCGTCGCCAGCCTGTGTTTTGCCGTCGAGGCGATTGGCCTGCTGCTGGTGGCGGGCGCGTTCGATCCGTGGATGGCGAAGTTCGGCGCTTTTCTCACCGGCGCCGGTTTCTCGCTGGTGTTCCCGGCGATTGGCGTGGTCGCAGTCAAAGTGGTGCCGCAGCAGAACCAGGGCAGCGCGCTGGCCACTTACACCGCGTTTATGGATCTGTCGCTCGGCATCACCGGTCCGATCGCGGGTTTTATCATGAGCTTCGCCGGTGTACAGCTGGTTTATCTGCTGACTGCGCTGCTGGTGGGATTTGCGCTGCTTTGTACCCTGCGGATGATCAAGCGTCAGGCTGGGATGCCAGCCGGGGACGCGGCGTCCAGGTCGCCATAAATGGCGCCCCTACAGCATGACAGAGCGCGCATTGATGCGCACCGGGCAATCGACGGGGCCAACACCGCAGGGTGCGCATTGATGCGCACCGGGCAATCGACGGGGTCAACACCGCAGGGTGCGCATTGATGCACACCGGGTAATCGACGTCGCCAGCACCGTAGGGTGCGCATTGATGCGCACCGGGCAATCCGCTGCGGCAATCACGCATCGGATGGGGGAACAGGTGAAAAAAAGGCCTCCGACCGAGGCCAACACTAACAAAAGCGTGTCGCTAAGACACAGATAAGGGTTCGTTTCACATCGCATTGTCTGCAGATGCTGCAAAGAAAACATTTATTTCGTTTTAATTGAATTATGAAATAACGGATATTGGATCTGCCTCGCAAAAATTTCATATTTCGTTTCATCCAGCCACGCTCCGGCACTGACCCTCTCGCTGACTGATCGTCCTGCTAATCTCACTGCTGCTGATTACGGGTGAAGGCCGCATCGGCATTGTCATCAGGCCCGCACTTTGCGCCAGTCCGCTGACGCTGGCGGAAAAATGCGATCCAGGCCGCTAAAAGCAAATTTTCCAAAAAGAACTATTTGAAAAATTTATTTCACTGTAATAGCTTCATAGCACGCTTTCCGTATTGCCTGATCGGGCGCGACCCAGACTGACCCGCGGCCTGCAGGGACCTTACACATCAAAGAGGCAACGACATGACTATCGTAGGAAACTTTATCGGCGGCAAAATCACGCACAGCGCCAGCAACGAAACCATTCCGGTCTACGATCCGGCGACCGGCAAAGTGATCCGCGAACTGACGCAAAGCACGGCGGCAGAAGTGGCGCAGGCCATTGAGGTCGCCCATGCGGCGTTTCCGGAATGGTCGAAAACGGCGCCGCTGCGTCGTGCCCGCGTCATGTTCAACTTCAAAGCGCTGATGGAAAAACATCGCGATGAACTGGCGGCGCTGATTGTTTCTGAGCACGGTAAAGTCTGGTCCGATGCGCTGGGTGAGCTGACGCGCGGCATCGAGGTGATCGAATTTGCCTGCGGCATTCCGCACCTGATCAAAGGGGAAAACTCACCGAACGTCGGTTCCGGCGTTGACAGCTATTCGCTGATGCAGCCGGTGGGCGTGGTCGCGGGCATTACGCCGTTCAACTTCCCGGCGATGGTGCCGCTGTGGATGTTCCCCATCGCGCTGGCGTGCGGTAATACCTTTGTGCTGAAGCCGCCGGCGCTCGATCCTTCTGCCTCGGTACGCATGGCTGAACTGCTGAAAGAAGCGGGGCTGCCGGATGGCGTGTTCAACGTGGTGCACTCCTCAAACGAAGACGCCGAGCAGCTGTATAAAGATCCGCGCATCGCGGCGGTCAGCTTCGTCGGCTCGTCCGGCGTGGCCGAGCACATCTACAAAACCGCCAGCGCGCATGGCAAACGCGTGCAGGCCTTCGGCGCCGCGAAAAACCACGCCATTGTGATGCCGGATGCTGATCTGGATGCCACCGTGAACGCCATCATGGGCGGTGCTTTCGGTTCTGCCGGGGAACGCTGCATGGCGCTGCCGGTGGTGGTGGCGGTTGGCGACGATACAGCCGACAAACTGATTTCGCGCCTGACGCCGCTGATCAAAGCGCTGCGCGTAGGTCCGGGCATGCAGCAGGGTGCCGAAGAGAATGAAATGGGGCCGGTGGTATCCGCTGCGCACCAGAAGAAAGTGCTGGGCTACATCGACAAAGGTGAGCAGGAAGGCGCGACGCTGGTGGTTGACGGACGCGGCGTGAAAGTCGCGGGCCATGAAGAGGGCTACTACGTTGGCGGTACGCTGTTCGATAACGTCACGCCGGAGATGGTGATTTGGCGCGAAGAGATTTTCGGACCGGTGCTGAGCATCATGCGCGCCAGCGACTTCGACAGCGCGCTGCAGCTGGTAAATAGCCACGAATTTGGTAATGGCAGCGCCATCTTCACCAGCAACGGCCACACCGCCCGTGAATTTGTGCACAACGTGGAAGCGGGCATGGTGGGTGTCAATGTGCCGGTGCCCGTGCCGATGGCGTTCCACAGCTTTGGCGGCTGGAAGCGTTCGGTGTTTGGTGCGCTCAACGTGCACGGTCCGGACGGGGTGCGTTTCTACACCCGCATGAAAACGGCAACCGTGCGCTGGCCAAGCGGTCAGCAGACCGTTTCTGAATTCAGCATGCCAACGCTGGGTTAATGTCGCGCAACAGGAGAAACAGGATGTCACTGATTTCAAAAGTGCAGCAGCCGGACAGCCACGGGCGTATCCAGCACGTGACGCCTGAGAGCGCCGGCTGGGAATATGTGGGCTTTGACGCTTATCTGCTGAAAAAGGGCCAGACGCTGCGGTTAAGCAGCGGCGAGAGAGAGCTGTGCCTGGTGCTGGTGGCCGGTCTGGCGTCGGTGAAAACCCGCGACGCAGAATTCCCTGGCATCGGTAAGCGCCTGTCGCCGTTTGAGCGCACGCCGCCTTACTCGGTTTACGTGCCGCATCATGATGAGGTTGAAGTCACTGCCGACAGCGATCTGGAACTGGCGGTATGCAGTGCGCCGGGCAGTGGCAATCTGCCCGCACGGCTGATTGCACCGCAGGATGTAGGCGTGGAGCACCGTGGCAAAGGGCGCAATCAGCGCCTGGTGCATAACATTCTGCCGGATAATCAACCGGCCGACAGCCTGCTGGTGGTCGAGGTGTATACCGACGAGGGCGCGACCAGTTCGTATCCCAGCCACAAGCATGATGAGAAGGACAGCCCGGACGAAACCTATCTGGAAGAGACCTATTATCACCGTTTCGACCCCGAGCCCGGTTTCGCCATGCAGCGCGTCTACACCGACGACCGTTCGCTCGACGAGTGTATGGCCCCGTATAACCGCGATGTGGTGACGGTGCCGCGCGGGTATCATCCGGTGGCGACGCTGGCCGGTTACGATAATTATTATCTGAACGTGATGGCCGGGCCGGTACGGCTGTGGAAATTTACCTGGGAGAAGGATCACGCCTGGGTGAACAGCGAGCAGTATCCGCGCCGTTAATCGGGTCTCCGCGCGGTTGCAGGAAATGCGCACCAGGTTAAACGGCGCACGCAAGCATATAAACGTGCACAGCCGTAGGGTGCGCATTGATGCGCACCAGGTTAAACGGCACACGCATTCACTGATGCGCACAGATAAAAAAAGGCAGCCATCTGGCTGCCTTTTTTCTATTCGGTACCTGAGGTTTATTCGTTGCTGCTGTTATTCAGTGCCAGCGACACCGCCAGGGTTTGCGCCAGGCACAGCGAGGCCACCTGCGAGCGGAAGCCATCCACCTGCGCTTCGCGCACCACAAAACAGACATCGCTGAACGCCGCCAGCGGGCTGACCTGGCTGTCGGTGATGGCGATCTGATGCGCGCCACGTTTAGCACCCAGCTCCACCAGTTCCACCGCTTCACGCGCATACGGCGAGTAGCTGATAGCGATGACCACGTCTTTCGGATTCACCATGCTGAGCTGTTCAGTGAACATGCCGCCCAGGCCATCAATCAGAAAAGCGCGACGCTCCAGATGGCGCAGCGCATACACCAGATACGAGGCCACGCTGAACGAGCGGCGCAGACCGATGATGTAGATGTTCTCCGCCTCGTTGAGCATTTTCACCGCTTTGTTCAGCTGGTCGGGATTCACCTGCATCGCCAGCTGCTGCAGCGCCTGGCTGTTGACCATGGTAAAGACGTTGAGGATCTCCACCGGGCTCTCCGGTGAGCTGGCGCTGTCGTCTGTGGCTGTCTGGCGGAACAGGCGCGCCCGTTCGGTATAGTTCACGGTCTCTTCCATCAGGTGCTGACGAAAGACCTGTTTCATTTCGTTGAAGCCGCTAAAGCCGAACGCGTTGGCGAAGCGGATCAGCGTGGAGGGCGGAACATCCGCCTGCTGGGCGATAGAGGCGACGGTATCAAACGCGATGCTGTTGCTGTTATCAAGGATATAACGAGCCACCTGCTTCAGGCGTTTACTCAGCGTCTCGTAGCGACGACGGATATCGTCCTGTAACAAGGTTAATTGCGTTGGGTTATTGGTCATTACTTCGGCCCGTCAGAAAAGGAAATATGGCTGGATAATGAGCGCTATAGTACCAGATGGATGGAAAATTTCATTTGTTTGACGCTATCGTGAAGGCTATTTCATCGGTTTATGAATTGCCTCACAAAACTCAGGGGGTTGAGGGCTTGCCCTCACCCTAACCCTCTCCCGCAGGCGGGAGAGGGGACAGTCCGGAGCGGTCTGATCGGTCTGACAGGGCTGGTACAATGCTTAACGACCTGCCTGAACGGCTCCCTCACCCTAACCCTCTCCCGCAGGCGGGAGAGGGAACAGTCCGGAGCGGTCTGACCGGTCTGACAGGACTGGTACAATGCTTAACGACCTGCCTGAACGGCGCCCTCTCCCGGTGGGAGAGGGCGGGGGTGAGGGCATCCGCGCGCAACACACTAAAAAGCGGCCCGTCAGGCCGCTTCTCAGTACATCCTCTTCAAATGCGTCAGCCGCGCGCGGCGCGCCAGTAGCCAATCAGGCGCAGATAATTGCCTTTCACGGTCTCAATCAGCGCCTTATCATCCAGCTCACCTTTCAGCCACTGGCGTGACGGCTGGCCAAAAATGGTGCGACCCACGGCAAAACCTTTCACCCACGTGGCCTGCGCGGCGGCGGCGAAGCCGGCTTTCAGCTTCTCTTCCGGCGCATCAAGGCCGAGTAACAGAATGCCGCGACAGTGCGGATCCTGCTGCTCAATCAGCTCGCCGATCGCCTGCCAGCTCTCCGCCGTCAGCGGTGGTAGCTTCCACCAGTCCGGCTGCACGCCCAGGCTATAGAAGTGGCTCAGCATGTCGTAATAGTAGGACTCGTTACGGTCCGGGTTGCTCTCCGGCAGAATCACTTCCAGCAGCAACTCGTGCCCGCTTTTGTTACAGCTGCGCCACACGTCAAGAACCAGCTCGTCCTGCTCTTTACGCAGTTCAGCACTGTCATGGGGATGGTAAAACACCAGGCATTTGACGACGTGTTCGGCCGGCCAATCCACCAGCTGAGAGCCAATATTGCCGTGCTCAAGACGCAGTGGTCGTGAGCTCGGCAGCTCGATGGGCCGCCCAATCCACCAGTGCTTGCCGGTGATGGCGTTGAGCGCTTTCTGGCCGTACGTGGTATCCGCCAGGATGCCACTCTTCTCATTGAGACCGGCTTCATTAGCCGCCTCCTGTGCCGCCTGCAGCAGCAGCAGTTTCAGCTGCGGAATGCGCTCCTCGCTGACACCCGCTTCGCGCGCCATATCGGCCAGCTGTTTACGGTGGTCAAAGGCGAACACATTCAGCTCCGGCCACTGCTGCTTACGCGTGGTAACGCGATGCAGATGATTGAGGCGCGCGTCCAGATCCGGGCGTTTCACCGCCTTATCGCGGCTGAGGAAATCGTCCAGTTCCTCTTTCGTTGGCATCGCCGGCGCACAACCGTGACGGGATACCACCAGCGCGCCACAGGCGTTGGCGTAGCGGCACGCCTGCTCCCAGCTCTCATCGTTGAGCCAGCCGCGCAGCAGGCCCGACATAAACGCATCGCCGGCGCCCAGTACGTTGAGCACCTCAACGCGCACGCCGCTGTGCAGGCGCGTCTGTTCCCAGCTATCAGGAATCTCGCCCTCAAACACCACACAACCCAGCGGCCCGCGTTTGCAGACCAACGTGGCACTGCTGGCCTTACGCACATTTTTCAGCGCGGTCAGCGTATCGGTACTGCCACCGGCGATATGGAACTCTTCTTCCGTTCCGACGATCAGATCGAAATAGTGCACCACTTCCTGTAGCTGCTGCGTCACCTGGCCGGACTCAATGAAACGCGTTTCACCGTCACCCAGTGAGGTCAGACCCCATAGCACCGGGCGATAATCGATATCCAGCGCGGTACGCAGACCGTTGCGCCGGGCGATATCCAGCGCTTTCAGCACCGCCGCCCGCGTGTCCGGATGCGACAGGTGGGTGCCGGTTATCGCCACGGCGCGGGACGAGGTAATGAACTCTTCGCGAATGTCCTCGGGAACCAGCCCCATATCCGCACAGTTGTCGCGATAGAAAATCAGCGGAAAGGTCTCTTCGTCTTTGATGCCGAGAATCACCAGCCCGGTCAGGCGCTGCTTATCGGTGATCAGCCCGTCAGTATTGCAGCCCACGCGCTGCAGCTCTTCACGCAGGAAGCGGCCATTGTGTTCGTCACCGACGCGCGCCAGCATCGCCGACTTCAGCCCCTGGATCGCGGTGCCATAAGCTACGTTGCCGGAAGAGCCGCCGAGGTATTTGTTAAAGCTGGTCATATCTTCCAGGCGCGAGCCAATTTGCTGGCCGTAAAGATCGACGGCGATGCGTCCAATACAAATCACATCAAGCCGCTTCTGTTGTGTACTCATACTGATGGTTTCCTTCTGTGATAAGCAGACACGGCGGGCGCTGCCGCCCACTATCAAGCGCAATGCTTCCGGGGTCTCAGGGTGCCTGACTGGCTATGTGGGCAGTATGAGGAATAAAAATTCCAAACACAATATGAAATGAAACATCCATCGCGATTTTGTGAGCCAGGTAAAACTCTGGTGCCGCTGCCTTTCCCCTCCTTTACGGCTTGCCCGTTTCGCGGGTGCTCTGGCTTGTGAGCCAGCTCGCAGGAAATGATGACGGATGAGAGGAAGCTGCTGACGTGAAATGAAATTTCGTTATGATGGCTGAGGCACAGCAGGCTGTTTCACTTTGCTGTCATCCCGTCCCGTCATCGCCTGCGTTTCAGCGCCGAATTTGATCTTCATCGCAAAATGAAATGTTTCTTCTGTAATCAGGTTTAATGGAAAAAACATTTGTTTATAATCGCCACACGTTTCACTTAGCGTCGGGCGCGTTTTCACCGCCGACCCGAACCGCGTCGTACCCCCTGAGCGGGTACCACATGTAAAGGAAGAAGCATATGGGCACTATCAGACTGACTACCGCACAGGCGCTGGTGAAATTTCTGGATAACCAGTACCTGAACGTTGACGGCGTTGAAACCAAATTCGTGCACGGCATCTTTGCTATTTTCGGCCACGGCAATGTGCTCGGCCTCGGCCAGGCGCTGGAGCAGGACAGCGGCGATTTACAGGTGTATCAGGGCCGTAACGAGCAGGGTATGGCGCACGCTGCCATCGGTTTTGCCCGGCAGTCGCTGCGCCGTCAAATCATTGCCTGTACCTCTTCCGTCGGACCGGGTGCCGCCAACATGATTACCGCGGCAGCCACGGCAACAGCCAACCGGATTCCACTGCTGTTGCTGCCGGGCGATGTGTTCGCCACGCGCCAGCCGGACCCGGTGCTGCAGCAGATCGAGCAGAGTCACGATCTCAGCATCAGCACCAACGATGCCTTCCGCGCAGTGAGTAAATACTGGGACCGCGTGAGCCGTCCGGAGCAGTTGATGACCGCCTGTATCAATGCGCTGCGCGTGCTGACCGATCCGGCGGAAACCGGGGCGGTAACGCTGGCGCTGCCGCAGGATGTGCAGGGCGAAGCCTGGGATTTCCCGGAATACTTCTTCCAGAAACGCGTGCACTTGCTTGACCGGCGTCTGCCGACGGCGGCCCAGCTGGACGCGGCGCTGGCATTGATTGCGCGTAAGCACAAGCCGCTGATTGTAGTGGGTGGCGGCGTGAAATACTCCGATGCCGGTCAGGCGCTGCTGAGCTTTGCCGAGCGTTTCAATATTCCGTTTGCCGAAACGCAGGCCGGCAAAGGCACCATCGTTTCCGACCATCCGCTGAACGTGGGCGGCGTGGGTGAAACCGGCTGTCTGGCGGCGAACCTGCTGGCCAAAGAGGCCGATCTGGTGATCGGTATTGGTACGCGCTATACCGATTTCACCACGGCTTCAAAATGGATCTTCCAGCATCCGGAAATCAGCTACCTCAACATTAACGTCAACAACTTCGACAGCTACAAGCTGGATGGCGTGCAACTGCTGGCGGATGCACGCGAAGGATTAACCGCGCTGGAAGCCGGACTGAACGGCTTTGAGAATCACTGGGGTGGCCAGATTGAACAGGCGCAGAGCAAGCTGCTGAAAGAGACGCAGCGCGTGTACGCCGCCACTTTCAACACCGACGACTTTATTCCGGAAATCGCTGACCACATCGATCGCACCGCGCTGTTCGCCGAGTTTGAGCGTTTGACAAAGTCGGTGCTGACGCAGAGCAGCGTGCTGGGCACCTTAAACGAACAACTGCCAAAGGATGCGGTGATTGTCGCCGCCGCCGGCAGTCTGCCGGGTGACCTGCAGCGCGTATGGCGCACCAAAGACTACAACGCGTATCACGTTGAGTACGGCTACTCGTGCATGGGTTACGAAGTGAATGCCGCGCTGGGCGTGAAGCTGGCTCAGCCGCAGCGCGAAGTCTACGCCATGGTGGGTGACGGCTCATTCATGATGCTGCACTCCGAACTGGTCACTTCGATTCAGGAAGGGGCGAAAATCAACGTCATCCTGCTGGATAACATGACCAATGGCTGCATTAACAACCTGCAGATGGAACACGGCATGGACAGTTTCAACACCGAGTTCCGCTTCCGTAATCCGCAGGGCGGCAAGCTGGATGGCGGCTTCGTGCCGGTTGATTTCGCGGCGATAGCCGCCGGCTACGGCTGTAAAACCTACCGTGTCACCACGCTGGAGCAGCTGAAAGCGGCGCTGGAAGATGCGCAGCAGCAGACGGTTTCGACCCTGATTGACATCAAAGTGCTGCCGAAAACCATGGTGCACAAATACTTCAGCTGGTGGCACGTCGGCGTGGCGCAGGCTTCCACCTCAGAGCGGACGCAGCAGGTGGCCGACAAGCTCAATCAGCATATTCAACAGGCGCGTAAGTACTAACCCTTTTCAGGCCGGCGCTGCCCGGCCCGTTTTACCCTACTTATCCGACTCTACAGGTGTAATTATGACGCTCAAACTCGGTGTAATCGGTACCGGCGCAATTGGTCAGGAACATATTCGTCGCTGCAACAACGTGCTGCAGGGCGCAAAAGTGGTGGCGGTTTCAGACATCAATGTGGAAGGTGCGCGCGCGGCGCTGCAGCGGCTGAATATTCAGGCCGAGGTGTATCAGGATGGTCATCAGGTGATTAACTCGCCGGAAGTGGATGCCGTGCTGGTGACCTCGTGGGACCCGACGCATGAAGAGTTCACGCTGGCCGCGATTGCCGCCGGGAAACCGGTGTTCTGCGAGAAGCCGCTGGCACTGAGCGCGGAGGGCTGCCGTCGCATTGTCGACGCCGAGATCGCGCACGGCAAACGTCTGGTGCAGGTGGGCTTTATGCGCCCGTATGATGCCGGCTATCGCGCGCTGAAAAAGGTGATCACCGACGGTGACATCGGCGAGCCGCTGATGCTGCACTGCGCACACCGTAATCAGAGCGTCGGCGAGAATTACACCACCGACATGGCTATTACCAACACCCTGATTCACGAGCTGGATGTCCTGCGCTGGCTGACCGAGGACGATTACAAAAGCGTGCAGGTGGTGTTCCCGCGCACGACCTCAAAGTCACACGCGAAGCTGAAAGATCCGCAGATCGTACTGTTTGAAACGCAGAAGGGCATCCGCATCGATGTGGAGATCTTTGTGAACTGCGCGTACGGCTATGACATTCAGTGTGAAGTGGTGGGCGAAGAGGGCATCGCCAGACTGCCGGAGCCGTCGGCCATTCAAATGCGCAAAGATGCCCGCCTTGGCAACGCGCTGCTGACCGACTGGAAAGATCGCTTTATCGACGCCTACGACGTTGAGCTGCAGGCGTTTATCAATGATGTGAAAGCGGGCCAGCTGAGCGGGCCTTCTGCCTGGGATGGCTTTGCCGCCTCGGTGGCTGCCGATGCCTGCCTGAAGGCGCAAACCAGCGGCGTGATTGAGCCCGTTGCCATGCCGCCGCGCCCGGCGTTTTACCAGAAATAATCAGGCGCGTGCGCTAAACCTATCCACGGCAGCGGATTACCGCTGCCTCTCTGTATCAGGGAGCTGAAAATGAACCAAGAGAACGTCAAACTGGCGATTGCGCCGATTGGCTGGACCAACGACGACATGCCGGAACTCGGTAGCGAAAATACTTTCCAGCAAACGGTCAGCGAGATGGCGCTGGCGGGTTTCACCGGCAGCGAAGTGGGCAGCAAGTATCCGCGCGATCCGGCGGTGCTGAAGCCGATGCTGGATATCCGCGGTATGCAGATTTGTAACGCCTGGTTTAGTACCTTTTTTGCCAACGGTGACAAAGCGAAAACCATCGATCAGTTCATCAACCACATGAACTTCCTGCACGCCATGGGCGCGCGCGTGATTGGCTGCTCGGAACAGAGCAAAAGCATTCAGGGCACGTCGCTGCCGGTGCTGGAGCAGAAGCCGGTTTTCACAGACGAAGAGTGGCGCCTGACGGCAGAAGGTTACAACGAACTGGCGGAGATCGCGGCGCAGAAAGGGATGCGCGTGACACTGCATCATCACATGGGCACCGGCATTCAGACGCCAGCCGAGATCGACCGTTTTATGGCAATGACCAACGATAACGTCGGTCTGCTGTACGACACCGGCCACATTTACTACTCCGAAGGATCACAGCAGGTGATGCTGGATGTGCTGACCCAACATCTGCCGCGTATTTTCCACGTGCATCTGAAGGATGTGCGTGACACCGTGGTGGCAGAGGTGCGCGCAAACTCGCTGTCGTTCCTCGACGGAGTGAAAAAAGGCACCTTCACCGTACCAGGCGATGGCGTGATCGATTTCAAACCGGTATTCAAAATCCTCGATGATTACGGCTATAAAGGCTGGATGGTCGTCGAAGCGGAGCAGGATCCGGCCATCGCTAACCCATTCGAATATGCAGTAAAAGCCCGTAAATATATTCGTGACAATGCCGGGTTGTAAGATTGACGGTCAGTTAGCGCAATGAATTGCGCCGCTACGATAAATTCGGTAGTGACCTTCGTCATTATCGATCGCACACACTGTAGCGGCGCGATTTATCGCGCTATGTATCAATTGCTCTTCTGCAATCGACTCATTTCATTGTCTTTATTCACTGTGTAAGGTTGAAGCGGAACAGGATCCGGCCATCGCTAACCCATTCGAATATGCAGTGAAAGCCCGTAAATATATTCGTGACAATGCCGGGCTGTAAGTTAGCGTGTTAATTAGCGCAATGAATTGCGCCGCTACGGTAAATGCGGCAGTGACTTTCGTCATTATCGACCGCACACACTGTAGCGGCGCGATTTATCGCGCTATGTATCAATTGCTCCTCTGCAATTGACTCATTTCGTTGTCTTTATTCACTGTGTAATTTCCTGAATTCAGTGAGAACATCACGCCACCATCCTGCGTCCGCTGAATTTTCATCAGTAAATTTTTATCAAGGCAATTAGCAGGGGGTTGAATTTGCTTAAAGCAAATGCGGTCCTTTTTTTCTAATGGCTGATATCCCTCACCTAATGCATAAAAATAATAGGTAATGGAGCCATTTTCATTAAAGGCTTTAATATTGTATTTTAATGTTATTTGCTGCTGGTGACTCAACCACCACCTTATTTTTTCGTCGTCAGAATAAGGCAGGTGATCGACGATAATTGATGCAGAATAGTAATCCTGGTGAACGTCAATGACGTTAACTTCCCTGAAGTTCAGGTAGCAATATATGCCACTGGCTAATGCAATAAGCAGAATTAATCCTGCCCATGTCTTCCTGTTCATTAACGGCCGCCTTCAATATCTATCACAGCATCCATGTTCGTCAGAAAAGGACGAAAGCCAAATTTATCATAACGTTGTAAGGTGAACCATATCTTAAAAAACTGAAATTGTCTGAATTTATGCTTGTGAATATCATGCGTATCCAGACCGAAATGATCCTGTCCGCTGAAGCGCATTTTTGCCCTCCAGCGCGCACCATTAACGTCAAGACTCAATATGTCAATTTTGGTAGCATAAACATCATGAACAGTAATGCCTAGACCATTTATTTTATCCATAATTAATGAATCGAACTTTGGCAGGATCGAGTTATTAATGGCAGAATTAATATCACCTATATTTTTCAATGGCAGGCCTTTGATACCATAATCAATATTAACATTGAGCGTATCAATTATGGCTTTGTGTGTACTGTTTATGCTTCTGTCGTTCATAATTTTGTCCCGATATGCCATATCCAGCGACAAATCCCGAAACGGCAGGCCGCTGGAGCGCATAAAATGCTCCAGCATCTTATTTATCAGGAAACGTTGCGGGCCAACAAGCGCGAAAGGTAATGACGTGGTTTGCATCTCAGCAAACAGCAGCCTGGCGCACTCCAGCGGTGAAAGCTTTTCGCCAGGTTTCTCATAAGCACCAGCAAAGCGCGACTGGGGATTATGGAAGGGATGCAGCCGCGTCATGTTCCATGGGTCGACCACATTGGAAATGTGGGTGAGGCCGAATTCGTTTTTCATCCGGCGTTCACAGATATCGCCGTAGCGCATATCGTCAGCGCCATAGTCATTAAACATGCGCTGTGTGGTGAAGATATTGAGCGGAAAAGTTGCTAAAGCCATGCGTGATGCTCCCTGTCACTGACGAGTCCGTTAATCCAGTCGCGGATTATTTAGTCAGTAAGCGGAGCGGTGAGAATTGATCTGGTGCAGTGCCTTGTGTGAATAACCTCTCGCCGACACAAAAAGAGAAAAAATAAAAACCCCGCGCGGTGGCGGGGTTGAGGACAATGCTTAAGGCGATTAGGAAGCCAGCGACAGCGCCGGTTTCTGGCCATTTTCCGCCAGCCAGTCGCGGATGCGCGCCTGTTCGGCTTCGCTCAGCCACATACCCTGTTTGGTACGGCGCCAGATGGCGTCGTCCAGCTCGCGCACCCACTCGTGTTTCACCAGGTAACGCAGTTCGGCTTCATAGAATTCGTGGCCAAAGTTTTCACCCAGATCTTCACGGCTCTTCGCGCCTTCCAGCAGCACTTCAGTACGGCTGCCGTAGGTGCGGGCGAAGTGACGCGCCATGCCTTCGCTGATGAACGGATAGCGACGGCGCAGGCTGGCAGCGTAATCTTCACGCGTACCGGAGAAATCACCGCCTGGCAGCACGGCGTTTTTGGTCCACGCCGGACCGGCATCAGGGTAGTATTTCGCCAGTTTCTCCAGCGCATGCTCCGCCAGCTTGCGATAGGTGGTCAGCTTGCCGCCGAACACGGACAGCAGCGGTGCCTGACCGTTGTCATCGTGCACGTCCAGCGTGTAATCACGGGTGATCGCCTGCGGTGAATCGGATTCATCATCGCACAGCGGACGCACGCCGGAGTAGGTCCAGACGATATCGTCGCTGGTCAGCTGCTTTTTAAAGTGCGCGTTATAAACCTTCAGCAGATAGCTGATTTCATTGTCATCGATTTTGACATTTTTCGGATCGCCTTTGTATTCGACGTCGGTGGTACCGATGATTGAAAACTCATCCATCCACGGAATCACAAACACGATACGGTTATCTTCGTTCTGCAGAATGTAAGCCTGCTTCTCGGTGTGCACGCGCGGCACCACGATATGGCTGCCTTTGATCAGGCGAATACCGTACGGCGATTTCAGCTTCAGGCCATCGTCAAAGAACTGCTTCACCCAGGGACCGGCAGCGTTAACCAGCCCTTTGGCGCGCCAGGTGTAGGTCTTGCCGGTATCGACGTCTTCCGCTTCCACCATCCACAGACCGGCTTCACGCCAGGCGCGGGTTACGCGGGTGCGGGTGCGCACTTCGCCGCCCTGTTTCACCACTTCCTGCGCGTTAAGCACCACCATGCGCGCATCGTCCACCCAGCAGTCGGAATATTCGAAACCGCGCGTAATTTCAGGCTTCAGGGCCGATTCCGCGCCAAAACGCAGACCTTTACTGCCTGGCAGCGTAGTGCGCTTACCGAGGCGATCGTACATAAACAGGCCCATGCGGATCATCCACGCCGGACGCAGATGCGGGCGGTGTGGCAGACGGAAACGCATCGGGAAGGCGATGTGCGGCGCCATTTTCAGCAGCACTTCACGTTCGGCCAGCGCTTCGCCCACCAGACGGAATTCGTAATGTTCCAGATAGCGCAGGCCACCGTGAATCAGCTTGGAACTGGCAGAGGAGGTTGCACAGGCCAAATCCCGCGCCTCCAGCATCAGCACTGACAGGCCGCGTCCTGCAGCATCCACTGCAATGCCGGCACCGTTGATGCCGCCGCCGATCACGATCAGGTCTTTGGTTTCCACGTCATCTCCTCCGATGTTCGGAATAGTTCTAAAATGTTCGTTTTCGAGCGTAATAATAATCGGAAACCAACATTGACGCCAGCGCTTAACTCAATAAAAACATTCTTGCGTGATATAGCTAACATTTCGGCAGGAAAAAAATCACATATCCACAGGATTTGTCAGGTTATAGCGGCGGCTTATCAGGGTAAACTAACGCCAAATGATGACGAGGTAATGAGAGACCCATGGAAACCTTCGAGTGTATTAACGTCCTGCAGGCTAACGAGCATCTGGCACAGGGAGCGCAACTGGTAGACATCCGCGATCCGCAAAGCTTCGCCATGGGCCATGCCACCGGTGCGCAACATCTGACCAATGACAACCTGGCGACGTTCATTGCCGGCGCCCGGCACGACCAGCCGGTGCTGGTGATGTGCTATCACGGCAACAGCAGTAAAGGCGCGGCGCAGTTCCTGTTAAGCCAGGGCTTTAGCGACGTCTACAGCATCGACGGCGGTTTTGATGCCTGGCGCGCGGCGTTTCCGACGCAGGTCGCCATCGGCAGCCTCTGATTGACCGATTAAAGGAAGGAGAGCACCGCATGATGCGCATCACCCAGTTTAACCAGCCGCGTATGGCGCAGGCGTTTGTCGATTACATGGCGACGCGCGGCGTCACGCTGCGTATTGAGCGCGAAAGCCACTATGTCATTGTGCTGGATGACGACAGCAAGCTGGAGATGGTCGAAAACGAACTCGCGCAGTTCGTGCGCGATCCCAACCATCCACGCTACCAGGCGGCGAGCTGGCACAGCGGTACCACCGACAGCGGTCTGCGTTATGAGCGTGGCAATATCTGGGCAAACATTCGCGAACGCGCGGGCCCGCTCACGCTGACCATCATGATCGCCTGCGTGGCGGTGTTTATCCTGATGCAGATTGTCGGCGACGATGTGGTACTCGGCTGGCTGGCCTGGCCGGCGGATTCCTCCCAGTATTTTCAGGTGTGGCGCTGGTTCAGCCACGCGCTGCTGCACTTCTCGCTGCTGCACATTCTGTTCAACCTGATGTGGTGGTGGTATCTCGGTGGTGCGGTAGAGAAGCGCCTCGGCAGCGGCAAGCTGTTCGTTATCATGCTGATTTCAGCGCTGCTGAGCGGCTGGATGCAGGCGAAGTTCAGCGGCGTGCTGTTTGGCGGGCTGTCCGGCGTGGTCTATGCGCTGATGGGCTACTGCTGGCTGCGCGGCGAGCGCGATCCCGAAAGTGGCATTTATCTCGAGCGCGGCCTGATTGGCTTCGCTATTGTATGGCTGGTGATTGGCTGGTACGGCGCCTTTGGCCTGTCGATCGCGAACGCTGCGCACGTCACCGGTTTGCTGGTGGGGCTGGCAATGGCGTTCGTTGATACGCGCAAACGCGCACGTCGCTAGCAGCAGGATAAAAAGAACACGGCCTTGAGCCGAGGAGAGAGATGTGAAGCAGACGCAACGTCATGACGCCATTATCGATCTGGTCCGGCGTCAGGGGTATGTCAGTACGGAAGAGCTGGTGGATCACTTTGAGGTCAGCCCGCAGACTATCCGGCGCGATCTGAACGATCTGGCCGATCAAAACAAAATTCAGCGTCATCACGGCGGCGCAGCGCTGCCTTCCAGCTCGGAAAACACCGCGTGGCAGGATCGCAAAATGATGTGGTCGGCGGAAAAGGCACGCATCGCCGAGCGCGTGGCGAGCCAGATCCCGGACGGCGCCACGCTGTTTATTGATATCGGCACCACGCCGGAAGCGGTGGCGCATGCGCTGCTCAACCACAACAATCTGCGTATTGTCACCAACAACCTCAACGTGGCGATTTTGCTGATGGGCAAGCCGGATTTCCGCGTGATCATCGCCGGCGGTGAAGTGCGCACGCGCGACGGTGGTATCATGGGGGAAGCCACGCTCGATTTTATCTCTCAGTTCCGGCTCGATTACGGCATTCTCGGCATCAGCGGTATTGATATGGACGGTTCGCTGCTGGAGTTCGACTATCACGAAGTGCGCACCAAACGCGCTATTATCGAGAACTCGCGCTGCGTGATGCTGGTGGTGGATCACTCGAAGTTTGGCCGTAACGCCATGGTTAACCTTGGCAACATGAGCCTGATTGATTACCTGTATACCGATCAAACCCCGCCGTTAAGCGTACTGAAGGTGATTGAACAGCACGAAGTCCATCTGGAGCTGTGCTGATTTCCCAGGTGCGCATCAATGCGCACCCTGTGAGGCACCAGGTCATCGCGCTTATTGTGGGGTCGCCATTGATGGCGACCAGGCCGCAGCGGCACGCCTTTTTTCACTGCATCTTCATTTCCCTGTCGCTTTTTTCAGCGTCCGCGGCTTAACTTACTCTTTCAGATTTGCGCTTGCCCGTGTTTACCGTTTCGGATGCAAAGGGATGCACTATGTCGCCGCTAAAATTCAATAAAACCCGCTTTGACGCCGCGCTGACCCGCCAGTGGCAGCAGCTCGGACTGACTTCCGCCCGGCAGATGACGCCGCATCAATGGTGGCAGGCGCTCAGCCGGGCGCTGATGGAACTGCTCGCCGCACAGCCGCCCGTGCCGCCGAAAAGCGCTCAGCGCCACGTTAATTATCTCTCGATGGAGTTTCTGCCCGGCCGGTTGACCGGTAACAACCTGCTCAATCTCGGCTGGTATAACGAGGTGGCTGCCGCGCTGGCAGAGCACGAGGTTGAGCTGAATGAACTGCTGGAGGAGGAGGTCGATCCGGCGCTGGGCAACGGCGGACTGGGACGGCTCGCGGCCTGCTACATGGATGCGATGGCGACGGTCGGCCAGCCGGCGATGGGGCACGGCCTCAACTATCAGTACGGCCTGTTTCGTCAGTCGTTCGTGGCCGGACAGCAGCACGAAGCGCCGGATGACTGGCAGCGCGATCGCTATCCGTGGTTCCGCCACAACGCGGCGCTGGATGTGCCGGTGGGGCTGGGCGGTAAGGTCAAAAAGCGCGACGACGGCAGCGTCGAGTGGCGTCCGGCACAGCAGCTGATCGGCCAGGCCTGGGATCTGCCGGTAATCGGCTATCGCAACGGCATCACGCTGCCGCTGCGCCTGTGGCAAGCCACCAGTGCGCAGCCGTTTGACCTGACGCTGTTTAACGCCGGGAAATTCCTGCAGGCGGAGCAGCCGGGCATTGAAGCCGACAAGCTGACCAAAGTGCTCTATCCCAATGACAACCATGCGCCAGGTAAACGTCTGCGGCTGATGCAGCAGTATTTCCAGTGCGCCTGCGCGGTGAGCGACATACTGCGTCGTCACCGGCTGGCGGGCCGTGCGCTGCATACGCTGCCGGATTTCGAAGTGATTCAGCTCAACGATACCCATCCCACCATCGCTATTCCGGAGCTGCTGCGTCTGCTGCTGGATGAGCATGGCCTGAGCTGGGACGACGCCTGGCACATTACCAGCCGCACCTTTGCGTATACCAACCATACGCTAATGCCGGAGGCGCTGGAGCGCTGGCCGGCGAGCCTGCTGCGCGAACTGCTGCCGCGCCATCTGCAAATCATCAAACAGATCAATCGCCAGCTGAAGCAGCAGGTCAAACAGCGCTGGCCGAACGACAGTGCCCTCTGGCACAAGCTGGCGGTGGTGAGCGACGGCGAAGTGCGCATGGCCAATCTGTGCGTGGTGAGCTGTTTCGCCGTCAACGGTGTGGCAGCGCTGCACTCGCAGCTGGTGGTTAACGATCTGTTCCCGGAATATCACCAGCTGTGGCCGCACAAGTTTCATAACGTCACCAACGGCATTACACCGCGGCGCTGGCTGAAGCAGTGCAACCCCCTGCTGTCCGCGCTGATTGACGACAGCCTGCAGGTGGAGTGGGCCAACGATCTCGACGCGCTGGAATGGCTGGCGCCGCTGGCGAAGAAGAAAAGCTTTCGCCAGCAGTTCCGCACCATCAAGCAGCAAAACAAACTGCGGCTGACGGTGTACATCAAACGCGTGACCGGCATCGATATCAATCCTGACGCGCTGTTTGATGTGCAGATCAAGCGCCTGCACGAATACAAACGCCAGCATCTCAGTCTGCTGCACATCCTGCACTGCTATCGCCAGCTGCGCGATAACCCGGACAATCCCGACTTCGTGCCGCGCGTCTTTCTGTTTGGCGCCAAGGCGGCGCCCGGCTATTTGCTGGCAAAAAACATCATCTGTGCCATCAATAAAGTCGCGGAGGTGATCAACAACGACCCGCTGGTGGGCGATCGCCTGAAGGTGGTGTTTGTGCCGGATTACCGGATTACCGCCGCCGAGCTGATGATTCCGGCAGCCGATCTCTCGGAGCAGATCTCCACGGCCGGTTACGAAGCCTCCGGTACCGGCAACATGAAGCTGGCGCTCAACGGCGCGCTGACCATTGGCACGCTGGACGGGGCTAACGTGGAGATTGCCGAGGCGGTCGGTGAGAAAAATATCTTTATCTTCGGCAACACGGTGGATGAGGTAAAAGCACTGAAGGCCGACGGTTACAGTCCGAAGAAACTGCGCAAGCACGATCGCTATCTCGACGGTTTGCTGAAGGAGCTGGAAAAGGGCAAATTCAGCGACGGCGACCGGCAGGTATTTGCGCCGCTGCTGGAGAGCCTGAGCAAACAGGGCGATCCGTGGCTGGTGCTGGCCGATTTCGCCGCTTATATCGCGGCGCAGCAGCGCGTCGAAGCGCTGTGGCGCGATCCGGAAGCGTGGACCAAAGCGGCGATTCTCAACACGGCGCATACCGGCCGCTTCAGTGCCGATCGTTCGATTCGCGATTATCAACAGCGTATCTGGCAGGCGGCGCGCTGAGCCGCCGGAAAATGACGCTGCATGCGTAATGTGCGCACGGCAACGAAGGAGACAACATGGCCATGAAGAAACTGGATCAGGCTGCACGGGATGCCGGTATCGCACTGAGTTTTATCAACAATAAAGGTGAGTCACAGACCATCAGCGACGACACCAAACGCGCGCTGATGGCGCTGATGGACGCCCCGACGGGCAGCGCGCCACCGCTGCCGCCGGTGCTGGTGTTAACGCCGCCCGGACTGCCTGAACTGACGCCGCAGGGCAGCGACGACTACCGCTGGCAGCTGGTGAGCGAGCAGGGGCAGCACTATGACGGCACGCTGAGCGCGGGAGAAAGCCTGGCGCTGCCGGCAGAACTGCCCGAGGGCTACCATCAGCTCACGCTGAGCACTTCACGCCAGCAGTGGCAGACGCGCATTATCATCGCACCGGCGCGCTGTTATCTGCCGCCAGCGCTGGCGCAGGGGGAGAAGCGCTGGGGCGCGCTGGTGCAGCTCTATACGCTGCGCTCGGCGCGTAACTGGGGCATCGGCGACTTTGGCGATCTGATGCAGATGCTGGAGCAGGTCGCCGCTCACGGCGGAGATTTCATCGGTCTCAACCCGCTGCATGCGCTCTATCCGGCGCAGCCGGATCACGTCAGCCCGTACAGCCCGAGCTCGCGCCGCTGGCTCAACGTGCTGTACATCGACATCAATCAAATCGACGAATTCACCCAAAGTGACGCCGCCCAGCGCTGGTGGCACAGCGCGCCAACGCGCAAAGCGCTAAAACAGGCGCGCAGCGCAGCGTTTGTCGATTATCGCGCGGTGACGACGCTCAAGCTGACTGCGCTGCGTTTTGCCTGGCAGCACGCACAGCCGCAGCTGACCCGGCAGCCGGCGTTTCAGCAGTTTCTGGCTGAAGGCGGCGATGCGCTGCGTTATCAGGCGGCGTTTGACGCCATCGTAGCGGCGCGCAGCCAGCAGCATCCCGATGAGTGGGGCTGGGAAAAGTGGCCGTCAGGCTGGCAGCAGGCGCAGCAGCCGGAGGTGCAGCAATGGTGCGCGCAGCATGAGGACGACATTCTGTTCTGGAGCTGGCTGCAGTGGCTGGCGCAGCAGCAGTTCGCCGCCTGCTGGCAGCGTAGCCAGCAGCTGGGGATGGCGGTCGGGTTATATCGCGATTTGGCGGTTGGCGTGGCACAGCACAGCGCGGAAACCTGGCAGGATCCGCAGCTGTATAAGCTGGGCGCGTCGGTGGGCGCACCGCCGGATCCGCTTGGCCCGCTCGGGCAGAACTGGGCGCTGCCGCCGCTCGATCCACATGTACTGCGCGCGCGGGGCTATCAGCCGTTTATCGATCTGCTGCGCGCCAATATGCGCGATTGCGGGGCGCTGCGCATCGATCACGTTATGGCGCTACTGCGTTTGTGGTGGATTCCCTATGGCGAAAGTGCCGATAAAGGCGCGTATGTCGCCTATCCGGTGCACGACCTGCTGGCGATCCTTGCGCTGGAGAGTCAGCGTCAGCGCTGCATGGTGATCGGTGAAGATCTCGGCACCGTGCCGCAGGAGATCGTCAGCCTGCTGCGCGACCGCGGCATTTTTTCGTGGAAGGTGCTGATGTTCGAGTGCGGGGAGGACGGGCAGTTCCGGCCACCGGCAGCCTATCCGCGCCAGTCGATTGCCAGCGCCAGTACCCATGATTTGCCGACGCTGAGCGGATTCTGGCATGCCGCCGATCTGCAGTTGCGCGAGCAGCTGGGGCTGTTTACTAAACGCAGCATGCTGAAGGCGGCCATCGCGGAACGCGATGGGCAGAGAACCGCGTTGCTGAACGCCCTGAGCGAGGCGCAAGCCATTGATACGCGCAGCAAAAACCGCGCCGGCCAGCGTCTGACGCCTGCGCTGAATCAGGGCGTGCACCGCTTTCTGGCGTACACCGACAGCGCCCTGCTGGGGCTGCAGCCGGAGGACTGGCTGGGAATGGAGACGCCGGTCAACGTGCCGGGCACGGTAGCCGAATACCCCAACTGGCGGCGCAAACTGCGCGTACCATTGGAGAAGTTGTTTAGTTACCGGAAAGTGCAGCAGCTGCTGGCGATCGTCAATGAAGGGCGTAAGAAGCCGTAAAACACGCGGCAGCCGGGGTGGCTGCCGCATCTTCTATCAGTAGTAGGAGTGCTCGCCGCGCTGATGCTCGGTGAGATCGCGCACGCCTTTCAGCTCAGGGAAGGCGGCCAGCAGCTCTTTCTCGATGCCGTCTTTCAGCGTCACGTCAATCATCGAGCAACCGTTACAGCCGCCGCCGAACTGCAGAATGGCGTAGCCTTCGTCGGTGATCTCCATCAGCGAGACGCGACCGCCGTGGCTGGCCAGCTGCGGGTTGATCTGCGCCTGCAGCAGATACTCCACGCGCTCAACCATCGGCGCATCGTCCGACACTTTACGCATCTTAGCGTTCGGCGCTTTCAGCGTGAGCTGTGAGCCGAGGTTATCGGTCACGAAGTCGATTTCCGCATCTTCGAGGTACGGCGCGCTCAGCTCATCAACATAGGCAGACAGCTTGTCGAACTTCAGTTCGGTATCGGTGGCTTCGACCGCGTCCGGCGGGCAGTAGGAGACGCCGCACTCGGCGGTTGGCGTACCCGGGTTAATAACGAATACGCGAATCTGGGTGCCATCTTCCTGTTTTGACAGCAGTTTTGCGAAGTGCTCTTGCGCAGTATCAGTAATACGGATCATGGCGATTGCTCAATAGTTGACTAAAATACCTGGTTATAATACGCCCAACGCCGACGCTCTACAAGGTACGGCACAGGCATCCTATGTGTACGCTGGCCGCGCCCTGCGCCAGTAATAAGCGGCTGATTTCCCCCACCGTGCTGCCGGTGGTCACCACATCATCGATAAGCAGGATGTGGCATCCGCGCACCGCCATTTCAAGGCGAAACGCGCCACGCAGATTGCTTTTCCGGGCGCGGGCGCTGAGCACATGCTGCACCGCACCGTGTCGCACCCGGCGCAGACCTTCGCGGTATTCACAACCGAGCCAGCGCGCCAGCGGTTTAGCCAGCAGCGCGGCCTGATTATACCCGCGCTGCCAGGCGCGGCGGCGATGCAGCGGCACGCTCAGCACCAAATCGATACGCGGCAACGGCTGCTGGCGGCGCTTTGTTAATAATTTTAACAAAAGCAGCCGCGCCAGCATCACCCTGAGTGCGGTTGCGCGCGAGAATTTGAGCTGCTGCACCCATTCGTTCAGCGGCGGCACATAATCACTCACGCAAGTAAGAGCGTGCCACGGCGGCGGCCGGCGCAGACAGCGTCCGCACGGCTGATCGCCGCTGGCCGGCAGTCCGCAGCAGGGACAGAGCGCCGGCAGCGCCGGTAGCTGACGCAGACATACGCTGCACAGGCCGTGCCGGGCGATACGCAGCGGCAGACGGCATAGCCAACACAGGGCCGGGATTGCTAGCATAGCGACCTCCTTTTCACTTTTCGGGAGTGTAACCGATGAGTTCGCTTTACTGGCACACCACAGGCACAGGCGATCGCGATCTTGTGCTGCTGCACGGCTGGGGACTGAACGCCGAAGTGTGGCAACACATTGTTCCGCGACTCAGCCCGCATTTTCGTCTGCACCTGGTGGACCTGCCGGGATTTGGCCGCAGCCAGGGATTTGGGCCGCTGAGCCTGGCGCAGATGGCGCAGCAGCTATTACCGCAGTTGCCAGCGCGCGCCGTGCTGCTCGGCTGGTCGCTGGGCGGCTTAGTGGCCAGCCAGCTGGCGCTGAGCCAGCCCGATCGCGTGGCGGCATTGATCAGCGTGGCGTCGTCGCCGTGCTTTACCGCCCGGGATGAATGGCCGGGCATCCAGCCTGAGACGCTGGCAACGTTCCAGCAGCAATTGAGCAGCGATTTCCAGCGCACGGTGGAGCGTTTTCTCGCGCTGCAAACCATGGGGACGGAAAATGCGCGCCAGGATGCGCGCCAGCTGAAAGAGGTAGTACTGTCGCAGCCAATGCCGTCGGTGGCGGTACTGGAAGGGGGATTGAACATTCTGCGCCACGATGATTTGCGCAGCGCACTGGATGGGCTGACGCTGCCGTTCCTGCGTATTTATGGCGCGCTGGATGGCCTGGTGCCGCGCCGCATTGCGCCGCAGCTGGATGCGCGCTGGCCGCATTCGCAGTCGGTTGTCATCGCGAAGGCCGCGCACGCGCCGTTTATTTCGCACCCGGAGGCGTTCTGCCAGCAGGTGCAGCAGTTCATCCACGCAGCCACATAAACTGCCAGGCGGCCAGCACCAGCGGCTGGCTGCCATCCACGCGCTGCCCGCTGATCACATCCTGAAAAGGGCGCGCCTGCGGCAGCGTGGTGCTGATCTCGCGGCTGCTGAGATTGAACACGCACAGTAACCCTTCGTCGCTGTCCGCGGCGTGACGGCGCAGCAGCAGCACCGCGTTGTCGCTCTCCAGCAGCGTCATCGGATTGTCCGGATGGAACGCCGGCTGACGGGTGCGCAGCTGAATCAGCGCGCTAAGCCGCTCAAACACCTGCTGACGCAACGGGTTGCCGCCGCTGATTTGCTGTTCGATATCGCGCAGGCTGTACTTCTCACGGTTGATGGCGCGGTTGTGCCCGGCAGCGCGCACGCCTTCGTTGTCATTGCGCGAGCCGAGAATACTTTGAATATAGATGGCGGGCACGCCGGGAAAGGCCAGCAGAATCGCGTGCGCCAGCAGGAAGCGACGCAGGCGCGTCTCGTCATCGTCGGTCTGGTGATTGAGCGCATCCAGATACGTTACGTTGATTTCATACGGGCTGGTGCTGCCGTCCGGGTTGTTTTTATAGGAGACCAGCGCGCCCTCCAGCGCCAGTTCACGCACCAGCGCCACAATCTCCACTTCCGACAAAATTCCGCGTGCCGGATTGAGGCCAATGCCGTCGTGCGAGGCGAGAAAATTAAAGAAGGTGGTGCCGCCATTCCCGGGCTCAAGCGTGCTGGCCCACTGGCGCAGCGCGCGCGCCGAGCCGGAGTGAATGGCGTGCAGCACCAGCGGCGGCAGCGAAAACTGGTAAACCATCTGCGCTTCGTCGTGGCCGTTGCCGAAATAGCTGATGTTATCCTGATGCGGCACGTTGGTTTCGGTCACGATCACCGTACCCGGCGCGACTTCGTTGGCGATGGAGCGAAACAGCTTCACCAGCTGATGGGTTTTGGTCAGATGGATACAGCGTGTGCCCGGCGTTTTCCACATGTAGCCCACCGCGTCCAGCCGCACGTAATCCGCGCCTTTGTTGAGATAATCCAGCAGCACGCCCACCATGCGGATCAGCACCTGCGGATTGGCGAAGTTGAGATCGATTTGGTCGGCGCTGAAGGTGGTCCAGATAAAGCGCGTGTCGCCGTTAGCGAGGGTAAACGGCGTCAGCAGCGGTGAGGTGCGCGGGCGCGTCACGGCACTGAGATCGGTGGCGGGCGGCATGCTGATAAAGAAGTCGTCCCAGCCGGCATCCTGCGCCAGAAAGTGGCGAAACCACGCGCTGTGCGCCGACATGTGGTTACAGACGAAATCGAACATCAGCCGGGTTTCGCTGTGCAGCGCCGTGATGTGCTGCCAGTCACCGCAAATCGGGTTCACTTTGTGGTAATCGATAACCGAGAAGCCATCGTCGGACGAGTAGGGGAAAAATGGCAGCAGATGCACCAGGCTAAAGGTGGACTGCAGATGCTGCTGATAAAAGCGCGTAAAGCTGGCGAGCGTGGGCTGCTCGGGTTCGCGGAACTGGTCGGCGTAACTGATCAGCACCACGTCTTTTTCATCCCAGTGCGCTTTACGCGGCAGCTTTACCGTGTCGCGCGCCGCGCGGATGTGCGAAAGCAGGCGCTCGCGCGCCGCGACGGGGAAGCTACCTTCATAAATCTCATCGAGCAGGAAGTTGATAATGTCCATCGGATCGCCGGGTTACGCGGAAGGTCATTTTTTCACACGGTTTTTTCAGCGTAGTCCGCCAGGACAATTTATCAACCTCCTGTACTCGCGCGCCGCTTAGCGTTTCTTCCCAAAGGCGGCCGCCAGCGCATCGCCCATCGCACTGTTACCGACGCTGGCGCTGGCAGGTTTGCCGCGGCCTTTGGCACCGGCGGCCGGCCGCGCGGCCTCTTTGCCTGCGCCACGGTTGCCGCCGCTGCGCGCGTTGCTTTCACCCGGCTGCTCATCCAGACGCATGGTCAGCGCGATACGCTTACGCTGCAGATCGACTTCCATCACCTTCACTTTGACGATATCGCCGGCTTTCACCACCTGATGCGGATCGTCTACGAATTTGTCCGACAGCGAAGAGATATGCACCAGGCCGTCCTGATGCACGCCGATATCGACGAACGCGCCGAAGTTGGTCACGTTGGTCACTGCACCTTCCAGCACCATGCCCGGCAGCAGGTCGTTGAGCGTCTCCACGCCTTCGGCAAACTGCGCGGTTTTGAACTCCGGACGCGGATCACGGCCCGGTTTCTCCAGCTCTTTGATGATATCGGTGACGGTCGGCAGCCCGAAACGCTCATCGGTGAAGTCGCGCGCATTCAGGTCGCGCAGGCTACCCGGATTGCCCATCAGTTCATTCAGCGCCTGTTCCGTGGCGGCGAGAATGCGCTCCACCAGCGGATAGGCTTCCGGATGCACCGTTGAGGCATCCAGCGGATTATCGCCGTGGTTGATGCGCAGGAAGCCGGCGCACTGTTCAAAGGCTTTCGGCCCAAGGCGGCTCACCTTCAGCAGCTGCTGGCGGTTCTGGAAACGGCCGTTTTCGTCACGCCAGCTGACAATGTTCTGCGCCATCATGCGCGTCAGACCGGCGACGCGCGTCAGCAGCGCCACCGAAGCGGTATTCAGATCGACGCCCACGGCGTTCACACAATCTTCCACCACCGCATCGAGTTTTTTCGCCAGCTGGCTCTGGCTGACATCGTGCTGATACTGGCCAACGCCAATCGATTTCGGGTCAATTTTGACCAGCTCTGCCAGCGGATCCTGCAGACGACGGGCGATAGACACCGCACCGCGCAGCGAAACGTCGAGATCGGGGAACTCCTGCGCCGCCAGTTCGGAAGCGGAATAGACCGATGCTCCGGCCTCACTGACAATCACTTTTTGCGCTTTGATTTGCGGGAACTGCTTCTGTACGTCGAGGAAGAAACGCTCGGTTTCACGTGAAGCGGTGCCGTTGCCGATCGCCACCAGTTCAACCTGATGTTTCGCGCACAGTGCCGCCACCGAGGTCGCGGCTTTGGCCGCCTGGCCGGTATGCGGATAGATGGTATCGGTCGCGACCAGCTTGCCGGTGGCATCGACCACCGCCACTTTGACCCCGGTGCGCAGGCCAGGATCGAGACCCATGGTGGCGCGCATGCCGGCGGGTGCCGCCATCAGCAGATCGTGCAGATTACGGGCAAACACGTTGATCGCTTCGTCTTCCGCCCGTTCGCGGATGGTGCCCATCAGTTCGGTTTCGAGGTGCAGCAGGACCTTGATGCGCCAGGTCCAGCTGACCACGGCTTTGCGCCAGCTGTCGGCCGGTGCGTTGTTCAGGCGCAGGCCAAGGTGGTCGGCGATCAGCGTTTCACCGTAGCTTTCGCGCGGCGCTTCATCAAACTGCGGATCGGCGTTGAGCGACAGCTGTAAAACGCCTTCGTTACGGCCACGGAACATGGCCAGCGCGCGGTGCGACGGCACGCTGCTCAGCGCTTCGTGATGATCGAAGTAGTCGCGGAATTTAGCGCCTTCTTCCTCTTTGCCTTCCACCACGCGCGCAACCAGATGGGCGTTCTTCCACAGGTATTCACGTACTTTCGCCAGCAGCGTGGCGTCTTCGGCGAAGCGCTCCATCAGGATATAGCGTGCGCCATCCAGCGCGGCGCGCACATCGGCGACGCCTTTGTCCGCGTCGACATAACGCGCTGCCAGCTGCTCGGGATCCTGAGACGCATCGTTCCACAGCGTCTCTGCCAGCGGTTCCAGCCCGGCTTCGATAGCGATCTGCCCGCGCGTGCGGCGCTTCTGCTTATAAGGCAGATAGAGATCTTCCAGCTCGGTTTTGTTCAGCGTGCCGTTGATAGCAGTGGCTAATTCCGGCGTCAGTTTGCCCTGGTCATCAATGGATTTCAGAATCGACTGGCGGCGTTCCTCCAGCTCACGCAGATAGCCGAGACGGCTCTCCAGCGTACGCAGCTGGGTATCATCCAGCCCGCCGGTCACTTCCTTACGGTAACGTGCGATAAACGGCACGGTGTTCCCTTCGTCCAGCAAGCGAATGGCGGCGTCAACCTGGTCGGCGCGTGCCTTCAGCTCACCTGCGATAATCTGGCTCAGCGAATCTTTCATCATCAGTAACTGTCTTGCTTACACAGGGTTAGAAATAGGGGACAGTTATACGGACTGAGGCCGCAAATTGCCAGCCGCTGACCGGTGAATCCGTCTTTTTCTGAATGCAGCGCGCAACTCAGAGAAACTTAGCCACCTATGTGTTAAACCCCAACGCAATGGCGTGCCGGTTGCTGCCAGGCTCGCCCCGCCTCTGCCCTATAATCCGTGGCAAACCACGGAAGGAGGGTGAAGCAATGATCAAATTACTGCTGCTGCTGGCCGGACGCGAGCTGCTGGTGCGTTATCGTCTGCTGATTTATGGCCTGGCGCTGTGCGGCGTGCTGCTGGCCGGCATGATCGTGGCGGACGTGCTGGTCGATGGGCATATCAATCTGTCGCTACAGGTGCTGGCGCTCTTACTGTCGCTGTCGCTGCTGTTTAACCTGCTGAGCGGCGAGGTGTCGCTGCAGCGCTGGCTTAATCTGCTGTTTTCCCTGATTTTTGTCGGCACGCTGCTGGCCGGCGCGCTGTGGCACGGTGATGAAAGGCAACTGAAGAAACTGCTGCTGACGGTGATGGAAATCTGCCTGTTGTTTAACGGCCTGTTTCGCTGCCTGAGCGCGGCGCTGATTCAGCGCCAGCGCTGGGTGCGACATTTTATGCTGGGCTGCGGCGAGATGGTGCTCAGCGTGGTGCTGTTTTTCAATGACAACCTGCATACCTGCCTGTTGCTGGGCAGCTGGCTGGTGCTGTTGCTGCTGTCGTTCAGCCTGACGGTGTGGCGCGTCTGGCGCCAGTGGCAGCGCCTGCCGGCGGGTCAGTCCGTTACGCTGCTGCCGTGGTTTTGTCGCGGCCATCGTCATATCGCGCGGCTCCGGCCGTGGCAGCAGGCCCGCTTTCCGCCGGTCGCCGCGGCATTTCCTCTCTGTGTCCACGTCTGGCAGGCGCAGTCTGAAGCCAGTCAACAGCCGAAGCGCTATGTGATTGACCGTTACATCGGCGTGATTAACGGTGAAGGGCACTTTTGTACCGGCCACGCGGCACTGAGCTTTGGCGAGCGCGGCTACATCAGCCTTTATCCGCAGCAGGAGATCGATCCGCAACCGCACGAGCTGCCGCGTCTGCTGCTGGCCGGACAGATTAACGATCGCCCCGGCCGTTTTCTCCCCTCGCTGGCGGCAGAGATTGCCGACTGGCGCAGCCCGGATTTAACCTTCAGTTTTCAGCACTACAACGGGCAGGCGCTCGCCAGCTACTGGCAGGCCAACCGTGGTGACAGCCTGTATAATCTGACGGCAAAAAACTGTTCGACCACCGTGGTGGATGCGCTGGACGTGGCGTTTGAAGGCTATTACGGCCAGCGGCTGCAGCAGGTGTTTGCGCTGCTGCTGCAGCCGGCATTCTGGGGCGCCTGCGTGCTGCGCGAACGGGCAGAAATCATGACCTGGACGCCCGGCCTGGTCGCCGATTATGTGCGCCTGATGAAAAAGACGCTGGGTGCCTGTCCGGGCAGGTAAGGCTTTGTGATAGCCTCTGTGCAGTGAACAGGGCTGTAACCACGAGTGAAGCGATGAAAACCCAACTGATTACCCGCGAAGGCTATAACAAGCTGCGTGCTGAGCACGACCATCTGTGGAATGAGAAGCGGCCGGAAATCACCCGCATTGTCTCCTGGGCCGCCAGCCTGGGCGATCGCTCTGAAAACGCTGATTACACCTATAACAAGCGCCTGCTGCGCCAGATCGATCGGCGCGTGCGCTATCTGCGTAAATGTCTCGCCGAGCTGAAAATTGTTGATTATGCGCCGCAGCAGGAGGGCAAAGTGTTCTTCGGTGCCTGGGTGGAAGTGGAGAATGAGCAGGGCGACGTGAAGCGTTTTCGCATCGTCGGACCGGACGAGATCTATGGCGATACGGTGAAAGAGTACATCTCCATCGACTCGCCGATGGCGCGCGCGCTGATCAAAAAAGAGGTGGATGACGAGGTGACGGTAAACACGCCGGAAGGGCAGAAGGTGTGGTTTGTGAACCGCATTGAGTACGTCACGGAAAGTGAGGAAAAAAGAGGCGGAGAGTAATGGCCTGGTGAAACAAGCCGGGGCGCAACTTATTCTCCGCTGGCGAAAGGGCTGGCAGTATAAGAGGGGGAAGCGCCGCAGCCTTGCCGCGCCAGATAAACGTTATTTGCCCGGCGTGGTCGCCGTGGTCGTTGAGGTGCTGCTGCCGCCGTGATCGCCGCCGCCCATGGTGGCCAGCGCGACGCCGAGCAGGGCACCCACCGCACCGATGCCGATAGCATCGGAATTACCTTTGGCCGTGGTCGACGCCTGTGCGCCGGCGGCTTCGCCCGCTGGCGTAGCGGCCTGAACCTGTGTGAGGCTGGTGAGTACCAGAGCGCTCAGCAGAACAACGGTTTTTTTCATCTTTCTTCTCCACATGAACTCAGTAAGCAGGTACCGATGCAGTGTCGGAGATCATTTGCGCAGAGGAAAGGGGAGTTTACTGACTGATTTAAATCACTTTATTTAACGCTGGCCTTATTTTGCGCGCGCACTGGCACTGTTCCGAGCGCGGATACGCAGTCAGCGGCGAAAACGCGATATTTTATGCTACTGAGCGCGGCCGCTGGCTTATCCTGCAGGCGAAACTTAAGCCAAATGGCGCGCCCCGCCTGACGGCGGAAGCGGGACGGCCCGGCTGGACCACTCGCCGGCAGAAAACGCCGCTGATTTTCAGACAAGCGCTAAACGGCGTCAAAATCAGTCAGAAAAGCGCGAGCGGAGCCGCAGTTCGCGGTTAAAATTAAAGATAAGCTGCTGTTTAATATGCTTTGTAACAATTTCGGCTAGAATATAAACCAATAATGACTGTCACAGACGGGCATCTTTTTTACACAATATCGGCTCAGGCAATGGCGCCTTTGGGAGTTGAACATGCAAGAGAACTACAAAATTCTGGTCGTCGATGATGATATGCGTCTGCGCGCACTGCTCGAACGCTATCTCACCGAACAGGGCTTTCAGGTGCGCAGCGTCGCCAACGCCGAGCAGATGGATCGTCTGCTGACCCGCGAATCATTCCATTTAATGGTGCTGGATTTAATGCTGCCGGGCGAAGATGGCCTGTCAATTTGCCGTCGTCTGCGTAGCCAGAGTAACCCGATGCCGATCATTATGGTCACCGCGAAAGGTGAAGAGGTCGATCGTATCGTGGGGCTGGAAATCGGCGCCGATGACTACATTCCAAAACCGTTCAACCCGCGTGAGCTGCTGGCGCGAATTCGTGCCGTGCTGCGTCGTCAGGCCAATGAGCTGCCGGGCGCGCCGTCGCAGGAAGAAGCGGTCATCGCCTTCGGTAAGTTCAAACTGAACCTCGGCACGCGTGAAATGTTCCGTGAAGATGAGCCGATGCCGCTGACCAGCGGAGAGTTTGCCGTGCTGAAAGCGCTGGTGAGCCATCCGCGTGAGCCGCTGTCGCGCGATAAGCTGATGAACCTGGCGCGCGGGCGTGAGTACAGTGCGATGGAACGTTCTATCGACGTGCAGATCTCTCGTCTGCGCCGCATGGTCGAGGAAGATCCGGCGCATCCGCGCTACATCCAGACCGTCTGGGGCCTTGGCTACGTGTTCGTTCCGGACGGCAGTAAAGCATGAGGCGATTGCGCTTCTCACCCCGCAGTTCGTTTGCCCGCACCCTGTTGTTGATCGTTACCTTGCTGTTCGTCAGCCTGGTAACGACCTACCTGGTGGTGCTCAATTTCGCCATTCTTCCCAGCCTGCAGCAGTTCAACAAAGTCCTCGCCTACGAAGTGCGTATGCTGATGACCGATCGGCTGCAGCTGGAGGATGGTACGCAGCTGGAAGTGCCGCCGGCCTTCCGGCGCGAAATTTATCGTGAGCTGGGCATCTCGTTGTACACCAACGCGGCGGCGGAAGAGAGCGGACTGCGCTGGGCGCAGCATTATGAATTCCTCAGTGAACAGATGGCTCAGCAGCTGGGCGGGCCGACCGACGTGCGGGTTGAGGTTAACAAAAACTCGCCGGTGGTCTGGCTGAAAACCTGGCTGTCACCGGATATCTGGGTGCGCGTGCCGCTGACCGAAATCCATCAGGGCGACTTCTCACCGCTGTTCCGCTATACCCTGGCGATTATGCTGCTGGCGATTGGCGGCGCCTGGCTGTTTATCCGAATACAAAACCGACCCTTAGTCGATCTTGAACACGCTGCGTTGCAGGTGGGGAAAGGCATTATTCCGCCACCGCTGCGCGAATACGGTGCTTCGGAAGTGCGTTCGGTGACGCGCGCCTTCAACCAGATGGCGGCGGGCGTGAAGCAGCTGGCCGATGACCGTACGCTGCTGATGGCCGGCGTCAGCCATGATTTACGCACGCCGCTGACGCGCATCCGTCTCGCCACCGAGATGATGGGCGAGGAAGATGGCTACCTGGCCGAGTCGATCAACAAAGATATCGAAGAGTGCAACGCCATCATCGAGCAGTTCATCGATTACCTGCGCACCGGGCAGGAGATGCAAACCGAGCGCGCCGATCTGAATAGCGTGCTGGGTGAAGTGGTGGCGGCGGAGAGCGGCTACGAGCGCGAGATTGAGAATGCGGTGATGGACGCGGAGCTGATGCTGGATATTAATCCGCTGTCGATTAAACGCGCGGTGGCGAATCTGGTGGTTAACGCGGCGCGTTACGGTAACGGCTGGATCAAGGTCAGCAGCGGTCAGGAATTGAATCGCGCGTGGTTCCAGGTGGAGGATGATGGTCCGGGCATTAAGCCGGATCAGTTACAGCATCTGTTCCAGCCGTTTGTGCGTGGCGACAGCGCGCGCAGCACCAGCGGCACCGGTCTGGGCCTGGCGATTGTGCAGCGTATTATCGATGCGCATGACGGATCGCTGGAGATTGGCGACAGCGAACGCGGCGGATTACGTATCCGCGCGTGGTTACCGATCCCGGAAAACAGCGCCACGACGGCAGTAAGCAGTAACGTTAGTTAAATTTCCGCACCAACCGTAGCGGCGCAATCTATTGCGCATCCATCAGCGATATTACCGCTGCAGGCATACGCGATAAATCGCGCCGCGACGAAATGTGCCATCGCTAAGCCGCCGTTGTGGCGGCTGGGCTACTTCACAGCTGCGGGCCGGCCTGCACCAGCGCCTTACCGGCATCGTTATCGGTGTACTTCTCGAAATTGGTGATAAAGCGCTGCGCCAGCGCTTCGGCAGCCTGCTGCCAGGCGGCGGCGTCAGGCCAGCTGCGGCGCGGATCGAGAATGGCATCGTCCACCTGTGCCAGCGTGGTGGGCACCTGCAGATTAAACACCGGCAGCGTCACGGTCTCCGCTTCATCCAGCTCACCGGCCAGAATCGCGTTGATGATAGCGCGCGTGTCTTTCAGCGAAATGCGCTTGCCGCTGCCGTTCCAGCCGGTATTCACCAGATAGGCCTGCGCGCCGGACGCCTGCATACGTTTCACCAGCACATCCGAGTACTGCGTTGGATGCAGCGTCAGGAACGCCGCGCCAAAACAGGCGGAGAAGGTTGGGGTGGGCTGCGTCACACCGCGCTCGGTGCCAGCCAGCTTGGCGGTAAAGCCGGACAGGAAGTGGTACTGGGTTTGCTCCGGCGTCAGACGCGAAACCGGTGGCAGTACGCCAAAGGCATCGGCGGTCAGGAAGATGACCTTCTTCGCATGGCCCGCTTTCGACACCGGCTGCACGATGTTTTCGATGTGCTCGATCGGGTAAGACACGCGGGTGTTTTCCGTCTTGCTGGCGTCGGCGTAATCGACCGTGCCGTCGGCGCGCACCACCACGTTCTCCAGCAGCGCATCGCGGCGAATCGCGCGGTAAATCTCCGGCTCGGCCTGCTCTGACAGATTGATGGTTTTGGCGTAGCAGCCGCCTTCGAAGTTAAAGACGCCGTCGTCGTCCCAGCCGTGCTCATCGTCGCCGATCAGCTGACGATCCGGATCGGTAGAGAGGGTGGTTTTACCGGTACCGGACAGGCCAAAGAACACCGCCACGTCGCCCGCTTTGCCGACGTTGGCCGAGCAGTGCATCGAGGCGATACCCTTCAGCGGCAACAGATAGTTCATGATGGCGAACAGGCCTTTTTTCATCTCGCCGCCGTACCAGGTACCGCCGATCAGCTGCATGCGTTCGGTCAGGTTAAAGGCGACAAAATTCTCGGAATGCAGCCCCTGCGCCAGCCAGTCCGGATTGGTGCACTGCGCCGCGTTCATCACCACGAAATCCGGCGTAAACTCAGCCAGTTCGGCTTCAGTCGGACGGATAAACATGTTTTTGACGAAATGCGCCTGCCACGCCACTTCCATCACGAAACGCACGCTGAGGCGGGTGTCCGGGTTGGCGCCGCAGAAGGCGTCAATCACAAACAGACGCTTGCCGGAAAGCTGTTGCGTGCAGCGATCTTTCAGCGCCTGCCAGGTTTCCTGTGACAGCGGCTGGTTGTCGTTCTTGCCGTTGCCAACATCGTTCCACCACAGCGTGTCACGCGTGGTGTCATCCCGCACGATGTATTTATCTTTCGGCGAACGTCCGGTGAAGATGCCGGTATCCACGGCAATGGCACCGCTCTGCGTCAGGGTGCCGCGCGCGTAACCTTCCAGCTCCGGGCGGGTTTCTTCCTGAAATAACGTGGCGTAATCAGGGTTGTACACCACCTCGGTGGTGCCGCTAATTCCGAGCGTTTCGAGGTCTTGCGATGTCAGGCCGTTAACGCGCATGTGACTGCTCCTTAAATCGGTACTTCATGGCATTTTTTATGAGGGTTTCTGCGTCCTGCTGCGCATAGCCGCACAGGGCAGATCGCGCGCAGTGTACACGTCTGAGCGAGGTGGAAAAGTGAAGAGAGTTAAAAATGCGAGCTGGAACGTGACAAGTAGAGAAATCTGCCACTTATGAAACTAAAGTTAGCGTAAATTAGTTAATTTCCGTGAAAAATCATAGCGCTACGCCGGCGGAAAATACGGGCGGCGTCACCGCCCGTTTGCTGATTAATGCAGTTGATCGCTATTGCCGGAGGGAGCGTTACGAATAGCAGCAATATCCACTGCGTCGTACACATAGTGCGTGCCGCAATAGTCGCAGTGCATATCAATTTTGCCGTCTTCGACCAGAATCTCATCCACTTCCTCTGGCGGCAGCGTTTTCAGCACTTCACCGCAACGTTCGCGCGAGCAGGTGCATTTGAAACTGACCGGCGCCGGATCGTAAACCGTGGCTTCTTCCTGATGATAGAGACGCCACAGTACGTCAGTAGCGGGCAGCTCAATCAGCTCTTCGCTCTTCACGGTTTCGGTTAACGTGGCCAGATGGTTGAAGTCATCCAGGTTGGGCTCCTGCGCGGGAAGCACCTGCAGCAGAATACCGGCTGCGCCTTTCTCGCTGGTGCGAATGAACAGGCGGGTTGGCAGCTGCTCGGAACGCATGAAGTAATCTTCCAGACAGCCCGCCAGCGTATCGGCTTCCAGGCCGACCACGCCCTGATAGCGCTCGCCTTTCTCAGGCGAAATGGTGATCACCAGATAGCCGTTACCCACCATCTGCTTCAGGCTGCTGCCTACGGCGATCTCCGCATCCTCTTTCAGCCGCGCCACGCCGCGCAGCTCCTGGCGATTATTCCCGTTGATCACCGCCATGCTCAGCGGGCCATCGCCCTGCAGCTGCACGGTGATATCGCCGTCAAATTTCAGCGTAGCGGTGAGCAGGCTGGTGGCGACCAGCAGTTCGCCCAGCAGCGTTTTGACCGGCTCGGCGTAGTCGTGGTTCTGCACGATGTCGCGCCAGGTTTGAGATGCGTTGACCAGCTCGCCGCGCACGGCGACGTTTTCAAACAGGTAACGATGCAGTTGATCTTGAACAGACATAAGGTTTCTCTCGTGGGGGCGCGAGTTATTCATCGCCCGACAATTTAAATTTCAGCAGATCGCGGCGCTCTTTTTTATCCGGGCGGCGATCGGGATGCGGCATGGTCAGGGCATTCATTTTGCGCGCCAGCGCGTTCTTTTCGCGCTTTTCGATGCTGGCGGCCGTCTCCGCGTACATCTGCTGCGCTTCGCTGGCCGGACGCCGCTGGTCGCCGATGGCGGTAATGATTACCGTGCGCTCATCGTTGCCCTGACGCAGCGTCAGCTCGGCCTGCAGTTCGACCACTTTGCCCGGTTTGCTGCGCTGGCCGTTGTAATGCACTTTGCCGCCTTCAATCATGTCGCGAGCCAGCGCGCGGGTTTTATAGAAGCGCGCGGCCCACAGCCATTTATCAAGGCGGACGCCTTCACTGGTTTTCTCTTTCATTGCGGCTCCTGCTGTTACGCTGCGTCGCGCCGTGTGGCGATCGGTCGCACACGGTCGCATGACGCCGGAAAGATGGATCGGGCCGGTGCCGGATACCCAAAGGTATGGGTACAACGTGATAAATCAAGGGCGAGGTGCCGTTGCGGGCTGCCGATCCATCGCCAATCCCTTAAGCGTAATCGGCATTTTGTTTTCCGCCCTGAAAAACAGGGCGACAGGGTAGCACAGAAGGCGGAGGGTCAGAACAGCGAGCGCACGCTCTGCATAGTGCTGAGGTTGTGGTTAAAGCACTTGTCGTAATACTGCTGAATCTGCGCCATACGCAGGCGGTTGCGGTGGATGCGGCGCAGCGCCAGCAGGCCGTTGCTGACGGCGCTGACAATCAGCACCAGCATCAGCAGCGCGGTGCCGAGATAGCGCCACTGCGCCATGGCGTCGGGCTCGTTGTGCAGGGCGATATGGCGCGTGCCGTTGGCATCGGTGGTAATGCTGGTAATGATACCGCTGGCGGCAAACGGTGTGTGCAGCAGCATGCCGGACAGGCGCTGCAGTTCGTGCCACTGTGAAGGAGCGTCGAGATCGAACAGCGCCACCGACGGCTGCGGCTGGTTCACCATCTGCCGGCCTTCATCGCTAATGATCAGGAATCCGCCCGGCGGCGGGCTGTTAAGGGTTTCCGCCGCGCGACGCGTCTCCCGCGAGAAGAAGGTCGAGGTGGCGGTGTTCACCAGATTCTCCAGCGCTTCGGCGCTAACCGGACGCAGCAGCACGTTCATGCCGTTGAGCTTGCCGGAATCCGCACGGTGAATCAGCGTATCCCAGTCTTTGGCGTTACCGAGGTTAACCAGCGCATTTTTCAGGCGCACGCAGTCCTGCTGCTGGCTGCACAGCTGCTGGGTTTTCAACACCAGATCGGAGAAATCATCCAGCAGGATCATGCCTGATTTCTGGATCGCCGACGCCAGCTGCGGGTTAAGTTTCGGGTCGGTGTTGGTTTCCGGATGCAGCTGCTGCGTGGTGGTCTCCAGCAGCGCGGCGGCTTTGTCGATGATGTCGGACTGCGGCAGCGGCAGCGGCGCAGCGTTGTTCCAGTAAATCGCCGAGCAGTCGAACGGCATGTAGCCGTAGCTGCGGTTGCTCTGGTAATTGCCCGGAACCGAGCACATGCCGGTGCCGTTCACTTTCAGGCTATCGCCAATGTGCAGCGGCAGGGCAGTGAGTTTATCGACGCTGTTCACTTCCACACTTTCGGTGCCTTTCAGCCAGGCGAGGCTGAGTTTGATCGGCATGCTGAGCGGAATCCAGCTCACCAGCATCACCAGCACCAGCAGCGAACCGCACGCCAGCACCAGGTTTTTACGCCAGCGCTGTACCGGGAAGTTGCGGACTTCATCCTGCAGCGACAGGAAGCGCCCCTGGCGTACCACCTGACGATTCAGGTAGATATCCACATCCGTCACCTGGCCCAGGTCGTGCGCCACATAAGGCTGCCAGTGTGCCGGATAGATTAAGTCGATGATGCCGAGCGAGATGTTGCTCTGCTCCTGGTTGGATTCGCCAAACAGGCCCCAGCGCTTCGGTGCGCCGCGCAGACAGTGCACATCGCGCAGCCCTTTTTCACCGGGGAATCGGTACATAAACCACAGGCTGACAGCGACGATCGCGCCGGCGGGCAGCGCAATCCACAGCATCAGGCTGCCGGGCAGCACCAGGCTGAGGAAAAACAGCAGGAAGGCGCAGCAAATAGCGCTCGCTTCACGCGTGCCGTCGGCGCGCGACAGCTGATACTCTTCCGGCGACTCTTTGCGCACCTGCAGCAGCTCGACGTTTTCGCTCTCCTCTTTACGAATCGAAGCGTTGGTCGACATTGGCCGCACCAGCGGCGGCAGCGCCGGTTGTTCCACCGCATAGTTCACCAGCGAGTGGCCGTTGAGCGAGATCACCAGCGGCAGGGTCTGGGTGCGGATCAGCTCGACGTAGTTTTCTTCAGCGATGTACTGCTCCCACAGCGGCGGCAGATGCACCTCGACTTCATCCAGGTAGTAGCGCCATTTGTGGGGATCGTCAGTGGAGAGGCCGTAACGGGTGATGGAGCGGGTAACGGGATAAACATTATTGCTCTGTGCGGTCAGCGCCAGCGCTTCGGGTTCCCGTGACGATCGGGTCGATCGCCCACTGCTGTGCTGACGCGCTTTACCCAGCGACGCAATATACTTCTCAACGGCAGCGCGTTCTTCATCGGTGAGTTTACGGCAGGGCGGACTGATAAACGGCAGTGGTTTCGCCAACGGCGGACGATGCCGCATAGCGTACCAGTAGCCGATTCCGGCCACTAACGAACAGGCCAGCATGACAGCCAGAATGACGATAAGAGTGCTCATGCTTTGCTCAATCCAGCCAAAAAACTGCCGTCACGTTTACGATGTGCTCCCGGTAAAACCTGCAATACGAGTCAATTTTGGCGAGCAGAAGTCATTCTGACAAGAGGCAAATGAAACAAAATACCGCGCAAAATCATTGTATTATAAATTTGTTAGATTATTCCTTAACGGGATGGTACTCACAAGTCCCTCAATTAAACATCGGTATTATCCGAATTTGCTGCTACCCCGTTGACTTATTGTGAAAATCTTACTGTGCAGATAACAAGAAGTTGTTAGCGGCAGCGGGCAAATGTATGTCACCATGATTGACCCGTGCTGCGTGTCGCACAATGCCGCGGGCTTCGGTATGCTGACGTCATCGCGTTTCACAAGGCTGTGCTAAGTTTGAGGCTGATATGACCACTCCCCTGAAAAAACCTGACATCCTCAACGTGGAAGCGGTGGCCCGCTCCCGCCTGTTTACCATCGAAGCGGTTGATCTCGCCTTCAGCAACGGTGCGCGTCGCGTCTATGAGCGCATGAAGCCCTCCGATCGTGAAGCGGTGATGATTGTGCCGATCATTGGCGATGACGTGATTCTGATCCAGGAGTACGCCGTCGGACTGGAAACCTATGAGCTGGGCTTCCCGAAGGGTTTAATCGATCCTGGTGAAAGCGCTTTTGAAGCCGCCAACCGTGAGCTGAAAGAAGAAGTGGGCTTTGGCGCGCATCAGCTGGAAGCGCTGGGCAAACTCACCATGGCGCCGTCCTATTTCTCCAGCAAGATGAATATCGTGGTAGCTGAAGGGTTGTACGAAGAGAAGCTGGAAGGGGATGAGCCGGAGCCGCTGATTGTACGCCGCTGGCCGCTCAGCAATCTGCTGGCGCTGCTGGAAGAGCCGGATTTTCGCGAGGCGCGTAACGTCAGCGCGCTGTTCATGGTGCGTGAGTGGCTGGTGAAGCAGGGGCGGTTGAGTTATTGAGGACACCTGGCGGCGCAATAAAAGGCGCGGAAAGTCGCACGGGGTAAAAACAAAAAGCCGGGGATTTCCCCCGGCTTTTTTGATCAAAACAGTTCGTGGCTTTCACCGTTGTCCATGATGGTGGTGCCCACATCATGCACCGAATATTCGGTCGGCTGGGTGCCGTTAATGAAGTACTCCTGACGGGTGTTGCCGCCACCGTTGGCCAGCTTGCCGGTGCTGCGGTCAATGGTCACCGTCACCACGCCGTCCGGCGGTGTCAGCGGCTGCACCGGCACACCATCCAGCGCCACTTTCATGTAATCATCCCATGCCGGCTGCGCACTCTTCGCGCCGCCTTCGTAGCCGGAGATCTGATCCGGTATCGCACCCGATACCGTGGTGCGACCCAGCGCGCGCGAATCATCGAAGCCAATCCACACCGACGTCACCACGCCCGGACCATAACCGGAGAACCAGGCGTCTTTGGAACTGTTGGTGGTACCGGTTTTGCCGCCGATATCGTTACGCTTCAGATCGCGGCCGGCACGCCAGCCGGTTCCCATCCAGCCCGGTTCACCGAAGATGTTAGAGTTCAGCGCGCTCTTGATCAGGAACGCCAGCGGCGTGTTGATCACGTGCGGTGCATACTGCTGATCGCCGGCCGGCTGCGGCTGCGCCGGTACCTGCTCCAGCTCGGGCTGCGGCACGGTCTGATTCTGCTGCTGATTCGAGGTGGCAACGTTTTCCACGCTCTCTTCATTCAGCGCCACCGACTTTTTGGTGTCGCCATAGATCACCGGCAGATTGCACTGCGGGCAGGCGATCTTCGGCTGCGCCTGGAAAATCACGCCGCCCTGTTCGTTCTCAATCTTGGCGATGAAGTAAGGATCAACCAGGAAGCCGCCGTTGGCCATCACCGCATAGCCGCGCGCCACCTGCATTGGCGTGAAGGATGCGGCGCCCAGTGCCAGCGACTCGGTATGGATAATGTTCTGCGCCGGGAAGCCAAAGCGCTGCAGATACTCAGCGGCGTAATCAACGCCCATGGCACGCATCGCGCGCACCATCACCACGTTTTTCGACTCACCCAGCCCCTGGCGTAAACGAATCGGACCCGCATAAGTCGGCGGCGAGTTTTTTGGTCGCCAGTCTGCGCCGGCACCGGCATCCCAGCGTGAAATCGGCACGTCGTTGAGGATGGAGGCCAGCGTCAGGCCGCGGTCCATGGCGGCGGTATACAGGAACGGCTTGATGTTCGAGCCGACCTGACGCAGCGCCTGGGTGGCGCGGTTGAACATACTCTGGTTGAAGTCAAAACCGCCCACCAGCGCGCGTACCGCACCGTCTTCCGGATTAAGCGACACCAGCGCCGAGTTCACCAGCGGCACCTGTCCCAGCCACCATGCATCCCCGACTTTACGTACCCAAATCTGCTGGCCAGCCTGCAGCACCTGAGTGACGCTGCGCGGCGTCGGGCCCTGCAGAGTGTCGGATTTATACGGACGCGCCCAGCGCACGCCGGCTAAGGTCAGCGAAACGCTGCTGCCATCTTTTAGCATGGCGGTGGCTTCGTCGGCGCTGGCGCTGGTGACTACGGCGGCATTCAGCGGACCGTAGACCGGCAGATTTTTCAGCGTATTGACGATGCGGGTGTGATCCCAGCTGGCTTCACCCACTTTCCACAGCACGTTGGTCGGACCGCGATAGCCGTGACGCATATCGTACGCCATCACGTTGTTACGCACCGCCTGCTGTGCGGCTTCCTGCAGATGGCGGGTCACGGTGGTATACACCTTGTAGCCATCGTCATAGGCGCTGTCGCCGTAGCGTTTCACCATCTCCTGACGCACTAACTCGGTGAGATACGGTGCAGAGAAGGCAATTTCCGGGCCGTGATAGCTGGCGGTCAGCGGCGTGTTGCGCGCGTCGTTATACTGCTGCTGCGTGATGTAGTTCTGATCCAGCATGCGAGCCAGCACCACATTACGGCGCGCCAGCGCACGGGCGTGTGAATAGAGCGGGTTAAAGGTCGACGGCGCTTTCGGCAGGCCGGCGATCATCGCCATCTCACTCAGCGACAGCTGATCGACCGGTTTACCGAAGTACACCTGCGCCGCCGCACCGACGCCGTAAGCGCGATAGCCGAGATAGATTTTATTCAGATACAGCTCAAGGATTTCATCCTTACTCAGCAACTGCTCGATGCGAATCGCCAGGAAGGCTTCCTTGATTTTACGCATCAGCGTGCGTTCAGGGCTGAGGAAGAAGTTACGCGCCAGCTGCTGCGTAATGGTACTGGCGCCCTGCGAGGCGTGGCCGGAGACCAGCGCGATGCTGGCGGCGCGGAAAATCCCCACCGGATCGACGCCGTGATGCTCATAAAAGCGGCTGTCTTCGGTGGCGATAAACGCTTTGATTAGCTCAGGCGGCATCTGTTGCAGGGTGAGCGGGATACGGCGCTTTTCACCGTACTGGGCGATCAGCTCGCCATCCGCGCTGTAAACCTGCATCGGGGTTTGCAGGCGCACATCTTTCAATGTGTTCACATCAGGCAGCTGCGGCTCTATGTATTTGTACAAACCATAAACCGTGCCGGCTCCCAGCAAAATGCAACACACTGCAAGGATCAATAAATACTTTACGAACTTCACCTGAGAATTCCCATCTGTTGGCGTTTGGGCAGTTTATAAACAATCGCGCGGTAGTATAAAGGCAAGCCTGACGCTTTGATATACCCGTCAATCTTCATGCAATGCGGGTAATCATCCTTTTCCCTGTAACGATAAGGAGATCGCGCGCATGGCTTTTCAGCGCTGGCAAATTGGACTGGACATCCAGAACGGGCAACTCTGCGCCCTTGGCATTGAACGACGCCGTCACGGATGGCAGCTGCGACACTGGTGGCAGCAGCCGCTGCCGCACGATACGTTACGCAACGGCGTGTTGCAAACCTCGCCAGTGTTACAGGAGATGTTGGTGCGCTGGCAACGTCATTTACCCAGGCGCTACTCACTGCGCGTTGGCCTGCCGCCGCAGCTGGTGCTGCAGCGTACGCTGCCGTTGCCGCAAACCTCACTGCGCGAGCCGGCGCTCAGCCGCTACGTTAACGCGTCCGCATCACGCCTGTTCCCGGTCGAAGCCGCCTCGCTGTCGCTGGATTACCGGCTGGGCGGCAGCGCCAGCCAGCTGCACGTCACCGCCGCGCGCCGCGACGTCATCGCCCAGTGGCTGGCGCCGCTGCAGCAGGCCGGACTGCGCCCCGACGTGTTTGAGCTGAGCAGTCTGGCACTGACGCAGATCGCCATGCGCGTTCCGCTGCGCCCGCATCAGCTGCTGATCCATCCGCTCAGCGACCACTGGCTGTGGACGCTGGCCGGCGAAAATAGCGCCTGCGGCGCGGCGACCGAACCCCTGACGCTCGCTCATCTGCGTGACACCTTTCCCCAGGCACAAACGGTGTTCTGCACCTCACCGCAGGCGTTGCCGGAGGCGGAAGTACAGCGCTGCAAGCCGCTGGCGCTGTTGCACTATCTGCAACCGCCGCTACCGGCAGAGGCGGGCGCGCTGGCGATTGCGCTAGGCCTGGCGCTACGTCCGGAGGATTACTGATGCTGGCGGTCAATTTGCTCCCGTGGCGGGCACAGCAGTTGCTGCTACGCCGCCAGCACAGCGTGGCGTTGCTGGTTGTCGTGCTGCTGGTAACGCTGTTACTCACGCTGCTGCTGTGGTGGCGCGCTGAACAGCGGCTCCAGCAGGCAGCCCGGCAGCAGGCCGATATGACCATGCAGCTCCAGCAGATACAGCAGCGGCTGGCGCAACAGCAAACGCTGATGGCGCAGCGGGATGATCTGTTACGCAGGCAGCAGGCGCAGCAACAGCGGCTGCAGCAGCATCAACGCTGGCAGCAGTTCTGGCAGCAACTGCCCGCACTGATGCCGGAGACGCTGTGGCTGAGTCGCGTGGAGCGGCGACAGGGGCAACTGGTGCTGGACGGTCTGGCGCAAAGCCTGGCTGATGTCAGCGCGTTCCGCCAGCAGCTGCAGACGCAGCCGCTGTTTGCGGCGGTGAAGCAGGGCAGCGTACAGCGTCAGGCGCAGGGAGATTACCGCTTCGCGCTGCGCGCCCGGCTGCAGGAGGCGACCGATGAATGAGCTCATCCAGCGCTGGCTGCAGCTGGCACTGACGTGGCGGATAGCCAGCCTGCAGCTGCTGGCGCTGCTGCTACTCGGGCTGGCGTGGCTACTGCTGCTGCGTCCGCAACAGCAGCAATTCAGCACGCTGCAACAGCAGCTGTCACAACTGGCGCAGCAGCACCAGCAACGTCAGCAGCAGCTGGACGCGCGACCGGCCATCGGACAGCTTCAGACGGAGATCGCAACGCTGCAGCCAGCGGCAACGGCGGCGTCCGTATCGTTAGAGCAACTGGTGGCAGCGCGCGGCAATCAGCTCGAGGCCTGGCATCCGGACAGTCAGCCACAGCAGCTGGCGCTGCGCCTGAGCTGGCCGCAGTTTCTGCCGCTGTTCAGCGGGCTGGCTGCGACGGCGTTAGCGGTGCCACAGCGTTTTCAGCTGCAGGCGGAGCAGGGCGTGTTACACAGCGAATTCTGGCTGGAGAGTGACGATGCGGAGTAGCGCACTGGTGTTACTGCTGTGCAGCAGCTGGGCGCTGGCGCGCGATCCGTTCCAGCCGCTGGCTGCCAGCCATTGTCAGGCACCCGCTGCCGTACCGCAGGGCTGGCGCTTACAGGGCATCATTGGTCGCGCGCCGCACTTTGTGGCCTGGCTGGTTTCACCGCAGGGCAAACGTCAGCGGCTGAGCGCACCGGCTGCTTTTCCGGTGGCACCGTGGCAGGTGACCCAGCTCAGTGCACATACGCTGGTACTGAGCGTCACGCAGAGCTGTCCGCCGCAGCACATCACATGGGTAATAAAAGGAGGATTTTATGAAAAGGATGATGCTGCTGCTGTGGCTGGCGCTGAGCAGTCCGCTGCACGCCGCTGATCAGCCCCTGAGCCTGGTATTTGATGATGCGCCGGTCGAGCGCATTCTGCAGGCGCTGGCTGACTATCAGCAAACCAACCTGCTGATCGCGCCGGGCGTGGAGGGGCGGCTGTCGCTGCGACTCGATAACGTCGGCTGGGAGCGCGCACTGGCGCTGGTCACGCGGCTGGCGAAACTCACGGTGATCCAGGAGGAGGGTGTGCTGCTGGTCTATCCGGAGAGCTGGCAGCAGCGACAGGCACAGCAGGCACAGGCGGAGCGTGAAGAGAAGCAGCTGCAGGTGCCGCTTGAGCAGCGCACCGTCACGCTGCACTACGCCAGCGCCAGCGATGTCTACCGCAGCCTGCAGGCGGAACGCTCGCTGATGACGCCGCGCGGCAGCGTGACGGTGGATAGCCGTACCAACAGCCTGTTGCTGCGGGACAGCGCGCAGGCGCTGCGCGATACCGAGCGCTGGCTGCAGGCGCTGGATCTGCCGCTGGAGCAGGTTGAGCTGTCAGCGCACATTGTCACCATCAATGAAGAGCATCTGCGCGAGCTGGGCGTCAGCTGGAGCACCGCGTCCGGCGATGTTGTCACCGGGGCGCTGCGCAATCCGCAACTGCTGATGCCGCTGGCGGTGAGCAACCCGGCGATACGCACCGGCGTTACGCTCGGACAGATGAGCGGCGAACTGCTTAACCTGGAGCTGAGCGCACTGGAACAGGAGAACCAGATCGAAATCATCGCCAGCCCGCGGCTGTTTACCTCGCACCAGCAGACCGCCACCATCAAACAGGGCACCGAAATCCCGTACGAGGTGAAATCCGGCAACAGCGGCGCGACGGCGATTGAATTTAAAGAGGCGGTGCTCGGCATGGAGGTGACGCCAGTGGTATTGGGCAACGGGCGTATTCAGCTCAGGCTGCGGCTGAGCCAGAATATGCCGGGTCGCAGCCTGACGATGGGGGAAAGTCAGGTACTGAGCATTGATAAGCAGGAAATCGCCACCCAGGTGACGCTGCGCGATGGGGAAACGCTGGCGCTGGGCGGTATTTTCCAGCAGCAGCGCACCCAGGGCGAAAAGCGCGTGCCGTGGCTGGGCGAGGTGCCGCTGCTTGGCAGTCTGTTTCGTCAGCAGACCGACGAGCGCAAAAAACGTGAGCTGGTGATCTTCATCACGCCGCGACTGGTCAGGGAAGCAGCGCTTACCGCCGGATAAAGCGGAAAATTCGCTCCATATGACCAACTGCGTTGACGCAGGGCAGGAATTAGCATACAAGGTTTAGCGATTTTAAAACGGTGTAACGGAACGCGGCAGGATAACCTTCCGGCGGGTGTCAGTGACAAGCGATACTGACATCGAAAGAAATATGCCCGAATTTTGGGTGGTACAGGACTTCAGCAACGGCACCTATTCCACAGTTTACGCAGGTAAGCTGTCGGGAGCGACAGGCCCAGCCAGCGCACCTGTAGCGCGCACAAGGATGGCAAAAAAGGAAGAGCGTTACCGTCTCGCGAACCACAGACCGGTCCTGTTTGAAGGTCGCCGGGGGCAATTTATTCGGTTGCCAAACGGCCATGAGTGTTGAGATAATTTTCCGTCTGACTCTTGCTAACGCTCATGAGGTCTCAGTTCCTGTCCCGCCAGCAATGTGCTGAACGCGGGGTATCATCAACGAATTCTTAGTAATACCGACAAAATGGCAGAGAAACGCAATATCTTTCTGGTTGGGCCGATGGGTGCCGGCAAAAGCACTATTGGTCGTCAGTTAGCTCAGCAACTCAATATGGAATTTTTCGATTCCGATCAGGAAATTGAGCGACGTACCGGAGCGGATGTAGGCTGGGTATTTGATGTGGAAGGCGAAGCCGGTTTTCGCGATCGTGAAGAGAAAATCATCAACGAGCTGACCGAGAAACAGGGCATTGTCCTGGCGACCGGTGGCGGCTCCGTCAAATCCCGTGAAACCCGTAATCGTCTCTCCGCCCGCGGTGTGGTCGTCTACCTCGAAACCACCATCGAAAAGCAACTTGCCCGCACTCAGCGTGATAAAAAGCGTCCGCTGCTGCAGGTTGACGAACCGCCGCGCGAAGTACTGGAAGCGCTGGCTGGCGAACGTAATCCGCTTTATGAAGAGATCGCTGACGTCACCATTCGCACTGACGATCAAAGTGCAAAAGTTGTCGCCAATCAGATCATCAACATGCTGGAAAAAAATTAATCCAGCACCCTGAGGGCTCAGCAATAGGTATCGGTCATCATGGAGAAGATCACTGTCTCACTGGGGGATCGCAGTTACCCCATCACCATCGCTGCCGGACTGTTTAACGATCCGGCTTCTTTTTGGCCGCTGAAAGCCGGCGACAATGCCATGCTGGTGACGAATCAGACGCTGGCACCGATCTATCTGGACAAACTCGCGACGCTGCTGAGCAACGCCGGGGTGAAAGTGGATCAGGTGATTCTGCCCGACGGTGAGCAGTACAAAACGCTGGCGGTGATGGACGAGGTTTTCACCGCGCTACTGCAGAAGCCGCACGGCCGTGACACCACGCTGATTGCGCTGGGCGGTGGCGTGATTGGCGATCTGACCGGCTTTGCTGCTGCCAGCTACCAGCGCGGCGTACGCTTTATTCAGGTGCCGACCACCTTGCTGTCGCAGGTTGACTCCTCGGTCGGGGGCAAGACTGCGGTGAACCATCCCCTCGGTAAAAACATGATCGGTGCTTTCTACCAGCCGGCTTCGGTGATCGTGGATACCGACTGCCTCACCACGCTGCCGCCGCGCGAGCTGGCCTCCGGTCTGGCGGAAGTGATCAAATACGGCATCATTCTCGACGGTGAGTTTTTCCAGTGGCTGGAGCAGAATCTTGATGCGCTGCTGGCGCTGGATAACACCGCCATGGCTTACTGCATTCGCCGCTGCTGCGAGCTGAAAGCCGACGTGGTGGCGGCCGACGAGCGTGAAACCGGCCTGCGTGCGCTGCTCAATCTCGGTCATACCTTTGGCCATGCGATTGAAGCGCATATGGGTTACGGCAACTGGTTGCACGGTGAAGCGGTCGCGGCGGGCATGGTGATGGCGGCGCGCACCGCTGAGCGTCTGGGTCAGTTCAGCGCTGCCGATACTGACCGCATTATTGCGCTGCTGCAGCGTGCTGGCCTGCCGGTTAACGGCCCGGCCAGCATGACGGCAGAAGCCTATCTGCCGCACATGATGCGCGATAAAAAAGTGCTCGGCGGCGAGCTGCGTCTGGTGCTGCCTCTCGCTATTGGCCGCTCCGAAGTGCGTGGCGGCGTGGCGCATGATATGGTGCTGGCTGCGATTAACGATTGCAAAGTATCTTGATTATCCCCGGACTACGTCGGGCTGCTGTCCGGCGGGGAACAGTGAGCAGTGATGCGGCACGTGGGAAGCGTGCCGTTTTACGGAGGAGGCTAAATGGATGAGTTCAAACCGGAAGACGAGTTAAAACCTGACGCCAGTGACCGCCGTCCCACGCGGCCTCGCAAATCGTCTTCTGCGCCGAAAGCGAAAGTACCGGTTTCCCGTCAGCATATGATGATGGGCATCGGCATTCTGGTGCTGCTGATTCTGGTGCTGGGCATTGGCTCCGCGCTGACCGGCCCGGACGAGAAGAAACCGGCCAGCAACAGCGCCAGCACCGGTAGCGCGGCACCGGCTGGCGGCGGCAGTGAAAAGAATATCGACCTGTCAGGTTCAACCACCATGAGCGGCCAGCAGAATGCCACGCCGTCGGCTGAGGGCAGTGCGCCGCAGAATACCGCCGGTAACGCCGCACCTGCCGGCAGTGACGGTCAGTCAATCTCCATGCCGTCTGTCTCCTCCACGCCGACTCAGGCAGCACCGGTTGACACACCGGCCAACCAGCAGCGCGTAACGCTGCCGGGCGATCTCAATACCGCGCTGAACAATCAGCAGGGTTCCGTTGATGCCGCGGCGCAGGGCGCACAGGGCAACAGTTCGCTGCCTACCGCACCGGCAACGGTCAGCGGCAGCGCCGGCAAAGCGGTCACGCCGTCGGCGGTACGCGCTGAGACGCCACCGCGCAGCCTCGGTGCCAGCAGCAGCCACAGAACCCCGGCTGCCAGCAAACCGGCCGCAGTGAAAGAGAACAAAACGCACACCACCACCGCGCACAACAGCGCACCGGCCAGCAGTGGCGGTGCCAGCAAGTCGCTGCCATCGGGCGGCAACTACACGCTGCAGCTGAGCGGTGCGTCGAAAGAAGCGAGCCTGAACGCCTGGGCGAAGAAACAGAATCTGAGCGGTTATCACGTGTATAAAACCACGCGTAACGGCCAGCCGTGGTACGTGCTGGTGAGCGGCGCTTATGCCACACCGGCCGAAGCCAAACGTGCAGTAGCTTCACTGCCGGCGGAAGTGCGTGCGGCGAACCCGTGGGTTAAACCGCTCAGCCAGGTGAAGAAAGAGAGCCAGTAAGTGATGTGGGGCCGCGCTGCTGCGGCCCCGTTCTAAGCGCAGATCTGCTGTCGGTTTCGCCACAGCCAATAATTAAGATGTAATAGCCACGACAGCATGAAGAAAAATCGCGCTTTCCTGAAATGGGCCGGAGGGAAATACCCGCTGCTTGACGATATCCGTCGTCATCTGCCACAAGGTGATTGTTTAATCGAACCTTTTGTCGGCGCCGGTTCCGTATTCCTCAACACCGATTATGACCGTTATCACCTGGCGGACATCAACGGTGATCTGATCAATCTCTACAATATCGTCAAAACGCGCACCGCTTCGTTTATTGAAGACGCGCGCCAGCTGTTCAGCGCCAACGGCAATACGGCGGAAACCTATTACGCCCAGCGTACGGCGTTCAACGCCAGCACGGATACCTATCAGCGCGCCGTGCTGTTTCTTTATCTCAACCGCCATGGTTACAACGGCCTGTGCCGTTACAATCTGCGCGGTGAATTTAATGTGCCCTTTGGTCGCTATCGTAAGCCGTACTTCCCGGAAGCCGAACTGTTATGGTTCGCCGAGCGCGCGCAAAAAGCCACCTTTGTCTGTGAATCGTACGATGTTACTCTGGGCAACGCCCCTACAGGCTCAGTGGTTTATTGCGATCCGCCTTACGCGCCGCTGTCGGCGACGGCTAATTTTACCGCTTACCACACCAACAGCTTTAGCCTGCGCGAGCAGCAGCATCTGGCGGAACTGGCCAGTAAGCTGGCGCAGGAGAGCCGCATCCCGGTACTGATTTCAAACCACGATACCCTGCTGACGCGCGAGTGGTATCAGCATGCGGATTTACACGTAGTTAAAGCCCGGCGTTCCATCAGCCGAAGCATAAGTGGTCGCACTCAGGTTGACGAACTGCTGGCGCTTTTCCGCTAGCCTGTTTCGTCCGCGACCAACGCATCACGCCAGCTCCGGCTGGCGCACAAAATTGGGAGATTCGGATGAAACAATTTTTACTGGCCCCATCAATCCTTGCCGCTGATTTTGCCCGCCTGGGCGAAGATACCGCTAAAGCGCTGGAAGCGGGTGGCGACGTGGTGCATTTCGATGTGATGGACAACCACTATGTTCCCAATCTGACCATGGGGCCAATGGTGCTGAAAGCGCTGCGCGATTACGGCATCACCGCGCCCATCGATGTGCATCTGATGGTCAAACCGGTCGATGCGCTGATTCCGGAATTCGCCAAAGCGGGTGCCAGCTTCATTACTTTCCATCCCGAAGCCAGCGAGCACGTTGACCGTACGCTGCAGCTGATCAAAGAGCACGGCTGTAAAGCCGGTCTGGTGTTCAATCCGGCAACGCCGCTCAGCTATCTCGATTACGTGATGGATAAGCTCGACATCATTCTGCTGATGTCGGTCAACCCCGGCTTCGGCGGCCAGTCCTTTATTCCAGGCACGCTGGATAAACTGCGCGAAGCGCGTCGTCGCATTGACCAGAGCGGTTACCAAATCCGTCTGGAAGTGGATGGCGGCGTGAAGATCGATAACATCGGTCAGATCGCGGCGGCCGGGGCTGATATGTTTGTTGCGGGCTCGGCGATCTTCGGTCATCCGGATTACAAGAAGGTGATCGATGAGATGCGCAGCGAACTGGAGAAAGTTAATGGCTCATTTCACTGATATCCGCGCGCTGGCGTTCGATCTCGATGGCACGCTGGTGCACAGCGCGCCAGGCCTGGCACAGGCGATCGATCTGGCGCTGGCCGATTTGCAGCTGCCGCCTGCGGGCGTTGAGCGCGTCTCAACCTGGATTGGCAACGGTGCGGACATCATGATGGCGCGGGCGCTCAGCTGGGCGCTGGGCCGTGAGCCGCAGGCCGACGAGCAGCGCGACGCGCGTGCGCTGTTCGACAAACATTACGCCGCAACGGTGGAAGCCGGCAGTACGCTGTTTCCACAGGTGCAGGAGACGCTGGCCGCGCTGCACGCCAGCGGTCTGCCGCTGGCCATCGTCACCAACAAACCTACACCGTTTGTTGCTCCGCTGCTGCAGTCGCTCGGCATTGCCGACTACTTTTCTCTGATCATCGGCGGCGACGATGTGGTGGTGAAAAAACCACATCCGGCGGCGATTTTCCTCGTTCTCGGCCGTTTCGGCGTGCTTCCAGGACAATTGCTGTTTGTCGGTGATTCGCGCAATGATATTCTCGCTGCCCAGGCGGCGGGCGTGCCAAACGTTGCGATGACCTTCGGCTACAACTACGGTGAGCCGATTGCCACCAGCCAGCCCGATTTAACTCTCGATACTTTTAGCGAACTTTTGCCCGTTCTCGGGCTGTGATTATCAGGACATAACATGAGCAAACCCATCGTTTTCAGCGGCGCCCAGCCTTCCGGTGAACTGACCATTGGCAACTACATGGGTGCGCTGCGTCAGTGGGTGCAGATGCAGGATGATTTCCACTGCATTTACTGCATCGTCGATCTGCACGCCATCACCGTTCGTCAGGACCCGGCCGCGCTGCGCAAAGCCACGCTGGATACGCTGGCGCTGTACCTTGCCTGCGGTATCGATCCGGAAAAAAGCACCATCTTCGTGCAGTCGCACGTACCGGAGCACGCCCAGCTGAGCTGGGTACTGAACTGCTACGCCTACTTCGGCGAACTGAGCCGCATGACGCAGTTCAAGGACAAATCGGCACGTTACGAAGAGAACATCAACGCCGGCCTGTTCGATTATCCGGTGCTGATGGCGGCCGATATTCTGCTGTATCAGACTAACCAGGTACCGGTCGGCGAAGATCAGAAGCAGCACCTTGAGCTGAGCCGCGATATCGCCGCGCGCTTCAATGCGCTGTACGGCGACGTGTTTAAAATTCCTGAGCCGTTTATTCCGAAGTCCGGCGCGCGCGTGATGTCGCTGCTGGAGCCGACGAAGAAGATGTCGAAATCCGATGACAACCGCAACAACGTGATTGGTCTGCTGGAAGACACCAAATCGGTGGTGAAGAAGATCAAGCGCGCAGTGACCGACTCGGAAGAGCCGCCGGTGGTGCGTTACGACATCAAAGAGAAAGCGGGCGTGTCTAACCTGCTGGATATCCTGTCAGGCGTGACCGGTAAGTCGATTGCGCAGCTGGAGCAGGAGTTCGAAGGCAAAATGTATGGTCACCTGAAAGGCGCGGTGGCAGATGCTGTGTCTGAGATGCTGACTGAGCTGCAGGAGCGCTATCATCGTTTCCGCAATGACGAAGCGTTCCTCAACCAGGTGATGCGCGATGGCGCAGCGAAAGCCCGTGCGCATGCCCAGGAAACGCTGAAGAAAGTGTATGACGCCGTAGGCTTCGTGGCGCAGCCATAAGCCGGTTTGCCGGGGCGCAGCACTACGCGCCCCGCAGGCTTTACTTCACCCGATGCAGCGTCAGCTCTGCGCCATCCCAGAATAGCCGCGCATTGCCGTCGGCCAGCACGCTCAGTACCGCGCCCGGTGCCGGTCCCCACGCCTGATTGCCACAGTGCACGTTGAAGCCATAGCGAAAGCTGAAATCACGATCCTGTCCGGCCCCGCTGGCGGCGCTCAGGCGCGGTTTTCCCTGGCAATTGTCGGTCGCCGGATTGATGCCGCGTTCGGCAGTACCGCGCGTCCAGCTAATCGCATTGGGTTTAAACGCCACGCGCGCGCCCATAAACTGCGGATCGTTTTTGATGTAAATCTGGCCGTTCTCCTTTTTCGGCGTCACGGCAACCACCTGCCATTCGCCCGTGACCGATGACCACGTTACCGGGGCGGCACTCACCGCCGCGCTCAGCGGCATCAGCAGCGCCGCGGCCAGAGAAATAATGCGCATGGAAACTCCTTGTGATTGATTTGGCTGCTCAGTCTGGCGGCAAAGCGCAGCGCTGTACAGTATTTTACCGCATCAGAACCAGCGCAGCTGCGTGCGCAGGCTGACCACGCGGCCCACAATGATCAACGCCGGACTGGCAAACTGCTGTGCCAGCGTTGCCAGCTCCTGCAGCGTGGCGCAGGCGACGCGCTGCTGCGGCGTGGTGCCGTGCTGCACGATAGCCACCGGCATCGCTGCGTCCATCCCGTGCCGTAACAGCTGCTGCTGAATGTCGGCCGCCTGGCTGAGGCCCATATAAAACACCAGCGTCTGCTGCTCCGCCGCCAGTTTGCCCCACTCCATTTCGCCGTGCTGCTGCAGATGGCCGGTGACGAAGCGCACGCTCTGGGCATGGTCGCGGTGGGTGAGGGGAATACCGCTGTAGGCGGCACAGCCGGAGGCGGCGGTGATGCCCGGCACCACGCTGAACGGGATGTTATGCTGCGCCAGCACCTCCAGCTCTTCGCCGCCGCGGCCAAAAATAAAGGGATCGCCGCCCTTGAGACGCACCACACGCTTGCCGCGCTGCGCCTGCTCCAGCAGCAACTGGTTGATTTGTTCCTGCGGCACGCAGTGATGGCCCGCCTGTTTACCCACGAAGAGGCGTTCGGCATCGCGCCGCACCAGATTAAGAATCGGCTCCGATACCAGCCGGTCATACACCACCACATCAGCCTGCTGGATAGCCTGCAACCCTTTCAGCGTTAGCAGACCGGCATCACCCGGCCCGGCGCCGACCAGCACGACTTCGCCCTGCTGCGTCAGCGGCGCCGCAAACAAGGCATCGACCTGTGCGGCAGCGCGTGCCCGATCGCCGTTGGCCAGCGTTTGGGCCAGCCGATCGCTGGTAAAGAAGCGCTCCCAGAAGGCGCGGCGTGGCGCCATGGCGCTAAAATGCTGCTTCACGCGCTCGCGCAGTGAGCCCGCCAGCGCAGCCAGTTCGCCGAGATGCTGGGGCAGCATCGCCTCCAGCTTCTCACGCAGCAGACGCGCCAGCACCGGCGCGCGGCCTCCGGAAGAGACGGCGATCATCAGCGGCGAGCGGTCGATGATCGACGGCATAATGGCGCTGGCCTGCTGCGGCGCATCCACCAGGTTACAGAAGAGGCGGCGCTGTTCGGCGGCGTCAGCCACCCGCTGATTGACGGCATCATCGCTGGTGGCCGCAATCGCCAGCCAGCATTCATCCAGCCAGTCATCGGTGAATGCGCCGTGCAGTAACGTCACTTTTCCCTGTTGAGCCCACAGCTGAAACGCCGGAGAAAAATCCCGCGCGCCGACGTACAGCTCTGCGCCGGCCTCCAGCAGCAAACGCGCTTTGCGTTCAGCCACATCGCCTGCGCCAACCAGTAAACAACGCTTGCCTTGCAGCCGACAAAACAGCGGAAAGTAATCCATAACGAATCCTGAAAAAAAGCCCGCACGGTGCGGGCTGTGGAAGGGATTATACCGATTTCAGCGGCGAAGCCTGGGCTTGCGTCTGCGGGCGCTGCGCCTGCGGCGTGGCATACCAGTAGCCGAGGCCCATCAGCACCATGCCAGAGAACATATTGCCGAGCGTCACCCACAGCAGGTTGTGGCCGATGCCGCGCAGCGTCAGGTCGGCGCTGTGCTGACCAAACCACGACAGCGCAAATACCGTCATGTTGGCGATGGAGTGCTCGTAACCGGAGGCGATAAACGCCAGCAGGCACCACCAGATAGCGATGAACTTCGCGGCCCCTTCGCTGCGCACCGCCATCCAGATCGCCAGACACACCAGCCAGTTGCACAGCGCGCCTTTAAAGAACAGCGCCATCGCCGTCTGCGTGGTTTTTGCCAGCGCTACGCTGTGGATCAGCGAGCCGGCGTTCGGCAGCAGCGCACCAGCGGCGTAGTAGTAGAGCAGGGCGACAAACACTGAGCCGATCAGGTTACCCAACCAGGTTTGCGGCAGCACGCACCACATCTGGCCGTGGCTGATGGTGCCGGCTTTGACGCCCACGGTGAGGAACATGGTATGACCGGTAAACAGCTCGGAACCGGCGATGATCACCAGCGTCAGGGCAATACCGAAGGTGGCGCCCATCAGCAGTGGACGATATGCCGGGTCCGCCAGGTTACCGAGGGTGAAGATCAGGATGATCGCCAGGCCAACGTAAGCGCCGGCCATCGCCGATCCAATCCAGAAGGCCAGCGGGCTGTGCTGCGCGGTGCGTACAATGCGCGCCGCATTGGCGGCGCAGGTGTTCAGGGTGTCAGAAAACATAGTGACGTCTCATAAAGTGAAGGAATTCTGTCAGGCGCAGACTTCGACCTGGCCGTTGCTGACGCGCACCGCATAGCTCGCCACCGAGCGGCTTTCATCTTCCAGACAAACGCCATCGCTCAGGCGAAAACGCTGTTTTTTCAGCGGGCTGGCGACCCACAGCGTGTGCTGGTGTTCGGCGATCAGGCCGCGCGATAACACGCTGGCTTCAGCAAACGGGTCGATGTTGCTCAGAGCGTACAGCTGCGCATCGTCGCGCGGGCGAAAGATGGCGATCTGCTGGCCGTTAACCAGCGCGCACACGCCGGTAGCGGGCAGGATTTGTGTGAGTTCACACACGGTGTACCACTGGCTCATGCGTCAGCCTCCTCGATCAGGGTAATAGCGATGCGCTCCGCCGGACGCGCCGGGCGATGCTGCTCGCGTTCACTGACGTGCTGCACCAGCGGGTCGCGCTGCGGGCTGTTAATAAACGTGGCGAAGTGCGCCTGTTGCTGCGGGTCGTTAACCGTGGCGGTCCATTCACAGCGAACATCAGCGCGCAGACGCGTCAGCTCCTGCTCCAGCTGAGCGTTAAGGCCGAGCCGGTCGTCGATAATCACGCTGCGCAGATAGTCGATGCCGCCGTCCATGCTCTCCAGCCACAGCGAAGTGCGCTGCAGGCGGTCGCCGGTGCGGATGTAAAACATCATGAAGCGGTCGAGATACTGCAGCAGCGTGTCGCGGTCGAGGTCAGCCGCCAGCAGATCGGCGTGGCGCGGTTTCATGCCGCCGTTGCCGCACACGTACAGGTTCCAGCCTTTTTCGGTGGCGATGACGCCGACATCTTTGCCCTGCGCTTCGGCGCATTCACGGGTACAGCCAGAGACGCCAAACTTCATCTTGTGCGGCGTGCGGATGCCTTTGTAGCGGTTTTCCAGCTCAATGCCGAAGCCGAGGCTGTCGCCAACGCCATAGCGGCACCAGCTGCTGCCGACGCAGGTTTTCGCCATGCGCAGCGCTTTGGCATAAGCCTGTCCGGTTTCAAAGCCGGCGGCAATCAGCTGTGACCAGATCGCCGGCAGGTCGTCGCGCTGCGCCCCAAACAGGCCGATGCGCTGTGAGCCGGTGATTTTGGTGTAAAGGTTGTATTGCCGCGCCACTTCGCCCAACGTCATCAGCCCCTGCGGCGTGATTTCACCGCCGGCGGTGCGCGGAATCACCGAGTAGGTACCATCTTTCTGGATGTTGCCGAGATAGAGATCGTTGCTGTCCTGCAGCGGCGTATGCTGCGGCTTGAGGATGTATTCGTTCCAGCAGGAGGCCAGCAGCGATCCGACGGTCGGTTTACACACTTCACAGCCGTAACCCTGGCCATACTTCGCCAGCAGCGCGTCAAACGACTTGATCTCCTCCACGCGGATCAGGTGATACAGCTCCTGGCGCGAATAGGCGAAATGCTCGCACAGGTGATGATTGACTTCGATGCCCTGACGGCTCAGCTCAGCGTTCAGCACCTGCGTAATCAACGGGATGCAGCCGCCGCAACCGGTACCGGCGCGGGTTTCGGCTTTCAGCGCCGCCACGGTGTGGCAACCCGCCTGCACCGCGTTAACGATATCGCCTTTGCTGACGTCAAAGCAGGAGCAGATTTGCGCGCTGTCCGGCAGCGAATCGACGCCCAGTGCCGGTTTTTCGCCGCTGCCCGCCGGCAGAATCAGCAGCGCCGGGTTTTCCGGTAAGGGGATGTGATTGAGCGCCAGCTGCAGCAGATTGCCGTAGTCGCTGGTGTCGCCCACCAGCACCGCGCCGAGCAGAGTTTTGTTGTCTTCGCTGACGATCAGGCGCTTATATACGTGCTGCTGTTCATCGAGCCAGATGTAACTGCGCGCGCCCGGCGTGCGGCCATGCGCATCGCCAATGCCGCCGACGTCCACGCCCAGCAGCTTGAGTTTGGCGCTCATATCGGCACCGGCAAAGACGCTGTCACGCCCAACCAGCGCATCGCTGGCGACCTGCGCCATTTTGTAGCCCGGCGCCACCAGACCGTAAATCCGATCCTGCCAGGCGGCGCATTCCCCAATCGCGTAGATCGCCGCATCGCTGGTCTGGCAGCGATCGTTGATGGCAACGCCACCGCGCTGGCCGAGCGCCAGGCCGCATTGTTGCGCCAGCTTATCCTGCGGACGAATGCCGGTGGAGAACACGATGAAGTCGACGTCGAGCGCGCTGCCATCGGCGAACTCCAGCGTTTTACCGCCCTTAGCGTGATGCACAATCTGCCGGGTATTTTTGCCGGTATGGACCTGCACGCCCATCTGTTCGATCTTACGCCGCAGCTGTTCGCCGCCCTGCGTATCCAGTTGTTCCGCCATCAGCACCGGCGCAAACTCAATCACGTGCGTTTCAATGCCGAGATTTTTCAGCGCGCCCGCCGCTTCCAGTCCGAGCAGACCGCCGCCAATCACCGCACCGCGTTTGCTGCGGCGCGCGCAGGCTTCAATGGCGTTGAGATCTTCGATGGTGCGATAGACAAAGCAGTCGCTGCCCTCCGCGCCGGCGATCGGCGGGATCCACGGATAAGAACCGGTGGCCAGAATCAGCGTGTCGTAATGCACCGCACGACCGGTGTTGGAGTGAATCAGCTTTTCCTCACGGTTGAGGGTAATGGCGCGCTCGCCGAGCAGCAGATTGACCTGATGCTTTTCGTAGTAGCCTTCGCGCACCAGTGAGAGTTCTTCGGCGGTGTGGTGGGAAAAATAGGCGGAGAGATGGACGCGGTCATAGGCGACGCGGGGCTCTTCACAGAAAACGGTTATCGCGAACTGCTCAGGGGCGGCTTTGTCGATCAGTTCTTCGATAAAGCGGTGGCCAACCATGCCGTTGCCAATAATAACGACACTGTGCTTGCTCATGCTTGCCTCAAAATTTGCGGGATCTGCGCCTACCTTAGCGCGCTGTTTCTGGCGCTTATTGACGTACATCAACTGCGGCTTTATATACCCATTTAGAGGTATGTTGCTGATTTTACGCGTTTTTATCTAAGTCTTTTATTTGGTTGAAAATTACCCAATGGCGGCAGAAAAGTTGCCAGCGGCGCGGCCGTTTTTCGTGCTAGCTTAAGATGTTGCGTTTTCAGCGGAGAAGGATATGACCCAGCAAGCGTTTAAGTGGATAAACAACCTGCGCCTGGCAGGCCAACCGGGTTTATGGCAGATCGAAATTCGCCACGGCAACATCAGCGCCATCATTCCGCAGCCGCCGCAGACGGCCGCCCAGCCGGATGCGCTGGATGCCGCCGGTGGCCTGGCGAGCGCGCCGTTTATCGAGCCGCATATTCATCTCGACACTACGCAAACCGCCGGCGAACCGGCGTGGAATCAGTCCGGCACGCTGTTTGAAGGCATTGAGCGCTGGGCTGAACGCAAGGCGCTGCTCAGCCATGAGGATGTGAAGCAGCGCGCGCGGCAGACGCTGAAGTGGCAAATTGCCAACGGCATTCAGCACGTGCGTACCCACGTGGATGTGTCCGATCCCACGCTGACCGCCTTAACCGCGATGCTGGAGGTGAAAGCGGAGATGGCGCCGTGGATCGATATCCAGATCGTGGCCTTTCCGCAGGAGGGCATTCTCTCTTATCCCAACGGCGAAGCGCTGCTGGAAGAGGCGCTGCGCCTTGGTGCCGATGTGGTGGGCGCGATCCCGCATTATGAATTTACCCGCGAATATGGCGTCGAATCGCTGCACAAGGCATTTGCGCTGGCGCAGCGCTATGACCGGCTGGTGGACGTGCACTGTGACGAGATTGATGATGAGCAGTCACGCTTTGTCGAAACCGTGGCGGCGCTGGCGCACCGCGAGGGCATGGGCGCGCGCGTCACCGCCAGCCACACCACGGCGATGCATTCGTACAATAACGCGTATACCTCGCGGCTGTTCCGCCTGCTGAAGCTGTCGCAGATTAACTTTGTCGCCAATCCGCTGGTGAATATTCATCTGCAGGGACGCTTTGACAGCTACCCGAAACGGCGCGGCGTGACGCGGGTGAAAGAGCTGCTGGAGGCGGGTATCAACGTCTGCTTCGGCCATGATGATGTGTTCGATCCCTGGTATCCGCTCGGCACCGCCAGCATGCTGCAGGTGCTGCACATGGGGCTGCACGTCTGTCAGCTGATGGGCTATGAGCAGATCGACAGCGGTCTGCAACTCATCACGCACAACAGTGCCAAAACCATGCAGCTGGCGGATTATGGCGTGCAGGTAGGCAACGCGGCCAGCCTGATTATTTTGCCTGCTGATAACGGGTTCGATGCGCTGCGCCGTCAGGTGCCGGTGCGCTATTCGCTGCTTAAGGGCGTGCTGGTGGCGGCCACACAGCCGGCAAGCAGTGAAATTTATCTCGGCGCTAGCGAAGCGGTGACGTTCCGGCGTTAAGGGAGCGGGAAGGGGAATAGCGGCGCGAGACTTCGCGCCGCTCGAGGATCAGGCAGTCTGGTGAGCGTGCTGGCGATGTTTGGTGACAAAGCCGAGCAGCACACACATCACAAACACCACCGCGTACAGCGCGTTCGCGGTGGACAGCGCCGCGTGGGCACCGCCTTTGGCCACGATCGGGCCGGTGACCACGAAGGTCAGCATGGTGCCGACGGTGCCGCAGGTGAGGATGAAGTTCACCAGCTTCGGCGATGACGCTTTGGTCTGCAGCGAGCCCAGCGTGATGATGGTGGTGTAAATGGCGCTGGAGAAGAAGCCAAGCGACATAATGATCCAGTGCAGCATGCTGGCATCGGTGGTTTTCACGAACCAGAACATCAGGCCGGTGGCCAGCAGCGCCAGCACCACCAGAATGCGTTGCAGGTCGAAGAAGCGCAGCAGGAAGCTGAACGCCCACATGCCGACCATATAGGCGGTCCAGAAGTTACCGACCAGCTGACCGGCGGCGGCGATATCCATGCCCATTGATTTGGTGGCGTATTCCGGTACCCAGGAGATGAAGCCGAGCTGGCCGAGGATGTAGCACAGTGCCGCGATCGACAGGAACAGCACGCCGATGCCCCACTTCTCTTTTTCGCCGCCCTGCACCGCGGCTTCGCTCTTCAGTACCGGGAACTCGACCATCAGCGTCAGGATGAAGATCGCCACGTAGATCACGCCAATGCAGGCGTAAACCCAGTACCACGGCAGCGCGCGCGCCAGCAGAATGCCCGCGATAATCGGGAAGATGGTGCCGGCCATGCTAAAGAACGAGTCGGTAAACAGCAGACGGGAACCGCGCTGGCGACCATCGTACAGATGGGTAATCAGGAAGGTGCCGATCGACATGGTGATACCGCTGACCACGCCGAGCACGAACATGCACAGCGAGAACACCGTGAGGTTATGGCTGGTCATCAGCCCGGCCACGGCGAGGATCATCAGCACAAAGCCAAAGATCAGCTGGCGCTTGAGTGGCACAATCACCATCAGCCAGGCGTTCAGGAACACCGCCGCCAGAATACCGGCGTTAAGGAAAGTGAAGGTGTTGCTCATCTCTGAGATGGGCAGCTGGAAATACTGGGCAATATTATCCAGCACCATACCGGTAACGATCACCAGTGCGCCGGTGAGCGCATAGGAGAAAAAGCTGATCCAGGTAAGGCCAATGCGATTACGGTTTGTCATGTTCTGAACCTGTGATGCGCCGACGTGGCAAAAAGTGTCATGAATTGTAAATGGATCTGTGATCGTAATAAACAAGCAGTGAAACGTGCGAGAAATATTTCATTAATAGTGTGATTTTCGTCACGCAAATGATTGCGCGACGGGAAAAGTATGACGATAGCAATATCAGCGTAAATATAGGTAAAACGCTGGCTCTTGTATTACATGCTCTTTACAATCAATCTCGTTTTTGAGCTTGCTCTCCAAGGTAAGGAATCTTTCATGCTTAAACGTACTTTGACAGCGGCGGTTGCCCTGTTAGCGCTCTCTTCTGTATCTGCTTCGGCTCTGGCGGCGAAAGGGGATACGCACGTGCTGCTCACCACCTCTGCGGGCAATATCGAACTTGAACTGGATAATCAGAAAGCCCCGGTTTCAGTAAAAAACTTTGTGGATTACGTGAATAACGGCTTCTACAACAACACCATTTTCCATCGTGTGATCCCGGGTTTCATGATTCAGGGCGGCGGTTTCACGGCGGATATGCAGCAGAAGCAGACCAACGCGCCGATCAAAAACGAAGCGGATAACGGCCTGCGCAACCTGCGTGGCACCATTTCCATGGCGCGTACCGCTGAGAAAGACAGCGCGACCAGCCAGTTCTTCCTGAACGTGGCGGACAACGCTTTTCTTGACCATGGCCAGCGCGACTTCGGCTATGCGGTGTTTGGTAAAGTAGTGAAAGGCATGGATGTGATCGACAAGATCGCCCAGGTGCCGACCAAAGATGTCGGGCCATACCAGAATGTGCCGTCAAAACCGATTGTTATCACTTCCGCGAAAGTCCTGCCGTAATCCCTCTGCGCGCCACCCCTGGGTGGCGCCGTCTGCCGCGCTCCGGCAAAGCTGAAATTTGCTCTTATACTTAGGGCACATCCTGCTTGCCGGAGGCGCTATGAGCAGCAAACTCACCGAAAAACAGAAAATCACGTTGTGGCAGCAAACCCGTGCGGCCAATTATCAGGCCAGCTGCAAACTGGCCGGTTATACGCTGAATGAACCTGCCGTCGAGAGCGCCCAGGCGGACGATCGTCTGGCATCGCTGAGGAGGCAATATGGCGGATAACAGCCTGGCGGTGCGCGATCCCTATTTGTGGCACAACGATGACGTGCTGAAAAACCTGCTGGAAATTCACGACGTGGCGCAGCTGCGTAAAGCCGAGCTGGCATTCAGCGCGGCGCGGCTGGCCACGCTGGCGCTCGGACCGGCCACGCCTGGCCTGCCGCACCTGCGCCACATTCACCGCACGCTGTTTCAGGATATCTACAGCTGGGCCGGCGAACTGCGTACTATCGACATCTGGCGCGACGACACGCCCTATTGCCACTGTGAGTACATCGAGAACGAGGGCAATGCGCTGATGAGCGCACTGGAGGAGGAAGAGGGCCTGTGCGACCTCGACCTGCAGACCTTCGTGGCACGCATCGCGCACTACTACTGTGAAATCTACGTCCTGCATCCGTTCCGTGCCGGTAACGGGCGGGCACAGCGCATCTTTTTCGAACAGCTGGCGCTGCACGCGGGCTATCTGTTGAACTGGGATACGCTGGAGCCTGAAAGCTGGCACCAGGCCATCATCGCCGGCGTCGGCGGCGATCTCGCGCCGCTCAACGCGCAGTTTGCGAAAGTGGTGAGTCCGGCGCGTTAAAATGCGTAGAATAGCGGCGGTTTTACTGGCCTGAGGGCATTATGCTGCTGCTAATTGATAACTACGACTCCTTTACCTGGAATCTCTACCAGTACTTTTGTGAACTGGGCGCGCAGGTGCGCGTGGTGCGCAACGATGCGATGACGCTGGAAGAGATGACAGCGCTGCCGCTGAGTCATCTGGTGATCTCGCCGGGCCCCTGTACGCCGGATCAATCCGGCATTTCGCTCGAAGCCATTCGCCACTTTGCCGGACGGTTGCCGGTTCTCGGTGTATGCCTGGGCCATCAGGCTATCGCCCAGGCCTACGGCGCGCAGGTGGTGCGCGCGCGCCAGGTGATGCACGGCAAAACCTCTGCGGTGCAGCATACCGGCCAGGGCGTGTTCCGCAACCTGAATAATCCGCTAACCGTCACGCGCTATCACTCGCTGACTGTGGCGCGCGACACGCTGCCGCCGGAGTTTGAAGTCACCGCCTGGAGCCTGCGCGACGGCGTTGCCGATGAGATCATGGGCTTCCGCCATCGTACGCTGCCGCTGGAGGGCGTGCAGTTCCATCCGGAGAGTATTCTCAGCGAGCAGGGGCATCAGCTGCTGGCGAATTTCCTCAATACGTAACTTCCGTTTGCCATTGCATGATTTTTTATGCATATTTTGTGATTATAATTTCACATCAGCTCAACAAATAACCCGATGAGGTCATCAATGGCAGCGGAAAATCTAGCGGTAAGCCGGGAAACGTTCGATAACGTTATTTTGCCTGTTTATGCACCTGCGCAGTTTGTGCCGGTCAAAGGCAAAGGCAGCCGCGTGTGGGATCAGCAGGGCAAAGAGTATATCGACTTCTCCGGTGGTATCGCGGTCACCGCGCTGGGCCATTGTCATCCGGCGCTGGTGGAAACGCTGAAAAGCCAGGGCGAAACCCTGTGGCACACCAGTAACGTGTTCACCAATGAGCCGGCGCTGCGCCTCGCCAGTAAACTGATCGCGGCGACCTTCGCCGAGCGGGTATTCTTCGGCAACTCCGGTGCCGAAGCGAACGAAGCGGCGTTCAAACTGGCGCGCTACTACGCCTGCAAAAAGCACAGCCCGTTCAAAAGCAAAATTATCGCTTTCCACAACGCCTTCCACGGCCGCACGCTGTTCACCGTCTCGGTGGGCGGTCAGCCGAAATACTCCGATGGCTTTGGTCCGAAGCCGGCGGATATCGTCCATGTGCCGTTTAACGATCTGGCCGCGGTGAAAGCGGTGATTGACGACCACACCTGCGCGATTGTGGTGGAGCCGATTCAGGGGGAAGGCGGCGTGATGCCGGCAACGCCGGAATTCATGCAGGGATTGCGTGCGCTGTGCGATCAGCACAACGCGCTGCTGGTGCTGGATGAAGTGCAGAGCGGCATGGGCCGCAGCGGTAAGCTGTTTGCTTACGAACACTATGGTATCAAGCCAGATATCATCACCACCGCTAAAGCGCTGGGCGGCGGTTTCCCGGTGAGCGCGATGCTGACCACCCATGAAATCGCCTCGGTGATGGCGCCAGGCGTGCACGGCACCACCTACGGCGGCAACCCGCTGGCCTGTGCGATTGCCGAAACCGCGCTGGATATCATCAATACGCCCGAGGTTCTGAATGGTGTTGACGCACGCCGTGAGCAGTTTGTCTCGGCGCTGCAGAAGATCAATCAGCAGTTCGACATCTTGAGTGAAATTCGGGGCAAAGGGCTGCTGCTGGGTGCCGTACTTAACGCGCAGCACGCCAGCAAAGCGCGCGATATCCTCAACGCTTCCGCCGCTGAAGGCCTGATGGTACTGACCGCCGGCAGCGATGTGATTCGCTTTGTGCCGTCGCTGGTGATTGAGCCGACCGATATCGCAGAAGGCATGGCGCGCTTCGCCCGGGCGATCGCAAAAGTCCTGAACTAACCTTTTGGTTTCAGCACGCTGAGCCAGCGGCCGTGATGCGGGCGCTGGCTCCACGCCAGTGAAGAAATGGTGTGCATCACATTGAGGTGCTGCAGAATGCGCTTCACATGCTGTTCGACAATCGTCACCGGCCCCTCATTCAGATTCTCCGGCGCTTCCAGAATATTGCTGTCGTTGCCCGGCCCGTCGTAAGCCAGCCGCTGCTGACAGCGCTGCAGCGCGATTTCACAGGACTGCAAGTAGCGCTCCGCCAGCTTTGGCGTCAGCATGGTGTGCTCGCGCGCCAGAATGGTCATGGCGTTGATGTGCTCGACGATAAACTGGCTGTGAGTCACCCACAGGCGCATATCTTTCAGATACTGGAAGTTAAAGCCCGGTTCGGTAGACGCCTGGTTGAGCGAGTTAAACAGCGCGTTGTGCGCCTGGTTAACCTTGACGCGCTGATACGCCAGCTTCTCCGGCGCCTGCTCCGGACCGAGCAGCAGGCGCAGCGCCTCCTGATACGCCTCCAGCGCGTCGTGCGCGTTATTGCGCAGCAGCCCGCTCTGCCACTGCGGCCATAGCCAGATCATGCCCGCGAAGGCAATCAGGCAGCCCATCAGCGTATCCATCATGCGTGGCAGCAGGAACTGTGCGCCGTTCAGCGACAGCAGCTGCAGCGAATACACCGCCGTCACCGTAAAGCCAATCATCGACCAGCCATAATATTTACGCGTGATCAGATAGCTGGCGAGCGTGATGACCAGCATGGTCAGCAGGGCAATCGACTCCGGTACGGCAAAGCGCAGCGACGCCGCGGCAATCAGCAAGCCGGCGAAGGTGCCGAGTGCCCGGTGCTGAATGCGAACGCGCGTGGCGCTGTAGCCGTTCTGGCTGACAAACATGATGGTCATCAGAATCCAGTAAGGCTTGGGAATATTGAAGAACAGCGCCAGCGCGCTGCCGAACATCAGCATCACCGCAAAGCGCGCCGCCGTCCGCAGCGCGGCAGATTTTAGCGACAGGTAGCTGCGCAGCGCCGGCAACAGCGGCAGGCGGCGCTGGCGATCGGCCATCAGGTCGCGGGTATACAGCGGCTTCTGCGTGCGCAGCACGCGCGCAATGCGGCTGAAATGGTAGAGGCAGAAATTACCGACCGGATTATCCGGGTGCTGCCGGGCAATTTTCTCCAGCGCGCCGAGCGGCTTCTCCATGTGGAAGCGTTCCGGCAGCTGGTGATAGAGAATGGCATCGGCCAGCACACGCAGCCGTGCCGAAATGATTTTCGCGTTCCAGCGGATCACCGCCTCGGCGTGGCTCTGCTCCACCAGCTTTTGCACCTCTTCCGGCTGGTGCAGGCTGACCGAGATGTGCTCCTGCAGATCGAGCGCAACCTGAAAGGCGCGCGTCAGGCGTTTGTGGCTGTTATCACGGCTGGCGGACAGCATATGCATCTGCTGATAACAGGTGGTGATCAGATCGACCGCTTTCTGCTGGCGCGCCAGTAGCGGCGGCAGCGCTTTTTCCGGATCGGTCAGCTGCGTCAGCAGGGTGTATTTGGCGTCGCAGTAATCGGCCAGCTCGCGGTACAGCAGGCTAAGGGTCTCGCGCATCGGCTGCTCTTTCCACAGCCAGAACCAGAACCAGTTAAACAGCCCGTACCACAGCGTCCCGCCAATATACAGTAGCGGCGGGACCCACATCGGCATACGGCCGACGAGGCTTAAGGTAAAGATGGCGGCGATCAGCGTGCCGGGCAGTAAACGACCATGCAGCGGGCTGATTTCGCCGGTCACGCCCACCAGCAGCGGTAACACCAGCAGAATCAGCGGCAGCGGCACAGCGTAAGCCGTGAGGTACTGAATCAGAAAACTGCCGCTGGCGAACAGTGCGCCGCCGACAATCAGCCGTTTGAAGAACCGCTTGTGTGGCGTATCCAGACCGGCGATGTTGCAGCAGGCCGGCACCAGGGAGAACAGCAGCCCTTTTTGCAGATCGCCAAACAGCCAGCCGAGCGCCACAGGCAGGCACAGCACCAGCGTTTGCCGCAGCGCATAGTTAACTTCCGGATGATAGATGATTCGACGCCACATCAGCTCATCGTAAACAGAAACGGCGCGATGTTGCCATCACGCCGTGGGTGAGAAGAAATCAGCGGGTGCCGTAAACGACGATGGTTTTGCCGTGTGCGGAGATCAGGTTCTGATCTTCCAGCATTTTCAGGATACGACCCACGGTTTCGCGTGAGCAGCCCACGATCTGACCAATCTCCTGACGGGTGATTTTAATCTGCATACCGTCCGGGTGGGTCATGGCATCAGGCTGTTTCGCCAGGTTGAGCAGCGTTTGCGCGATACGGCCGGTCACATCGAGGAAGGCAAGGTTGCCGACTTTTTCAGATGTAACCTGCAGGCGACGCGCCATCTGCGCCGACAGGCGCATTAAAATATCCGGATTGACCTGAATCAGCTGACGGAATTTTTTGTAGGAAATTTCAGCCACTTCGCAGGCGGTTTTCGCACGTACCCAGGCGCTACGCTCCTGGCCCTCTTCAAACAGGCCGAGCTCACCGATGAAATCCCCCTGATTGAGGTAGGAGAGAATCATCTCTTTGCCTTCTTCATCTTTAATCAGTACCGCGACGGAACCTTTCACGATGTAGTACAGCGTTTCCGCTTTCTCACCCTGATGGATGAGGGTGCTTTTGGATGGATATTTGTGAATATGGCAATGGGACAGGAACCATTCGAGTGTAGGGTCTGTTTGCGGTTTGCCGAGAACCATTCGCTATTATCCTCTGTTGTAATCGTGCCCAAAATACAGGGGGCAGTTTTCCCTGTCAGGCGGTGAAATCGTCCAGCGTTTCCCGTGAGGGACAGTTATTCGGGGGTGGATTCGTAAGCGATGCTTTTGATTCGTCCCGCTTTCGTCTTTCGTGACGAAAATATTTTCAGCACTGTTTGTAGCATAGCTTTTGCAACCTGTCTCCTGTTGTCTCGCTTCAGCAGGTGGGGGATGCGTCTGCATTGCTGTTTGTCAGGTGAAAGCGTACTCTGGCGGCAAAACCGCCGCTTCAGGAGAAAGAATAATGCAGGCACGAGTGAAATGGGTGGAAGGGCTGACCTTTCTCGGAGAATCCTCATCCGGTCATCAGGTATTAATGGACGGCAATTCCGGTGATAAAGCGCCCAGCCCGATGGAGATGGTGTTGATGGCTGCGGGCGGCTGCAGCGCGATTGACGTGGTGTCGATTCTGCAAAAGGGGCGCAACGATGTCGCCGATTGTGAAGTCAAACTGACCTCGGAACGCCGCGAAGAAGCGCCACGCATTTTTACGCATATCAATCTGCATTTTATTGTCAGCGGCAAAGCGCTGAGCGATAAAGCGGTAGCGCGCGCGGTGGATCTGTCCGCGGAGAAGTACTGCTCGGTGGCGATCATGCTGGGCAAGGGCGTCGAGATAACGCACAGCTACGAAGTGGTGGAGCTGTAATCCAGCCGGGAGCGCGGCCCTGCGCTCCCGATCTCAGTTCCTTTCGCCGAAACTGGCGCGTTAGCCTGCGCTATTCAATACGTTTTCCTTCAATCAACCGCTGCACCAGCGGCGTCATGATCAACTCCATCGCCAGTCCCATCTTGCCGCCCGGCACCACCAGCGTATTCATGTGGGAAATAAACGAGCCCTGGATCATCGCCAGTAGATAAGGAAAAGCGATGCCCTCCAGGCCGCGAAAATGGATCACCACAAAGCTCTCATCCAGCGACGGGATCTCGCGCGCGGCAAACGGGTTCGAGGTATCCACGGTCGGCACGCGCTGGAAGTTGAGGTGCGTGCGGGAAAACTGCGGCGTGATGTAGTTGATGTAGTCTTCCATCGAACGCACCACCGAATCCATCACCGCTTCGCGCGAATGGCCGCGCTCGCTGGTGTCGCGCACCAGTTTCTGAATCCACTCCAGATTAACAATCGGTACCACGCCAACCAGCAGATCGACATGTTCCGCCACGTTATGTTGCTGCGTCACCACGCCGCCGTGCAGGCCTTCATAGAACAGCACATCGGTGTTTTCCGGCAGCGGCTGCCACGGTGTAAAGGTGCCCGGCACCTGATTCCACGGCACCGCTTCATCGTAGGTGTGCAGATATTTGCGCGACTGGCCGAGTCCGCTCTGACCATAGTCGCGGAAAGTCTGCTCCAGCAGGCCGAAGTCGTTGGCTTCCGGACCAAAGTAGCTGATGTGACGCCCGAGGTCGCGCGCCTTACGAATCGCCATGTCCATTTCCGGACGGGTATAGCGATGGAAACTGTCGCCTTCTACTTCCGCCGCGTGCAGATCCAGCTGCTGGAAAATTTTACGGAAGGCGAGACTGGTGGTGGTGGTTCCGGCGCCGCTGGAACCGGTAACGGCTATGACTGGATGCCTGGCTGACATAACAGCGCTCCCTGTGAAGTCCGGCGATGAGCATTGTTACCACGAATTGCCGCCTGACGCATCAGCCGCGAAATTCCCGCCGCGGCATAATATTGACCGATTCATGCAATTCTGACCACACCAGTACCACTTCGCCCTGCTCAAGCTGGCGGCGCACGTCGGCCACTTTCTGCGTCAGGCTGCGCTCCTGCTCGCCATAATCGGTGCCTTCACGCAGCACAAAACTTTCTATCAGGTTTTCCAGCGTTGTCGGGTCGAGTTCTTGCCAGGGAATAATCACAGTTACATATCCAGATAAGTTGAGAGCCAGTCCGGCACGCGCTGCTCCAGCCACATTTTGGGTCGCAGCAGGCTGCCGCCCACGAAGCCGACGTGACCGCCTTGCTGCGTCAGCTGATACTCAATTGTGGCAGACAACTGCTGCGGCTGCGGGATCACCGCATCGGTCATGAAGGGATCGTCTTTAGCATGGATGATCAGCAGCGGCTTGCGCACGCCGGTCAGCAATGGCATGGCGCTGGCGCGCTGATAATAGTCGCGCGCATCAATAAACCCGTGCGCGCGGGCGGTAATCGCATCATCAAACTCGCGCAGCCGGCGAAAGGCGCGCAGCTGCGTCAGATCGACCGGCAGCGTGCCCGGCCAGGCGCGCAGTTTGCGCGTGGCGTTTTTCTTCAGCTGGGTCAGCAGGTAGTGCTGATAAAAGCGTGAAAAGCCCACGTCCAGCTTCTGGCTGCACGGCTCCAGCGCCAGCGGCGCGGAAATGGCGACCGCGGCATCCAGCGGGGCCGACGTGCCCTGCAGCCCCAGCAGACAGGCCAGCATATTGCCGCCGAGCGAAACGCCGACCGCCGCCGTCGGCACCGTGCCCCATTCGCGCTGCAGCCAGTGCAGAAAATAGGTCGCATCTTCAGTTTCACCGGAGTGATAGATGCGCTGCAGACGGTTGGGCTCGCCGCTGCAGCCGCGGAAGTGCATGATCACCGCCAGCCAGCCGCGCGCCTGACACGCCTGCATCAGCCCATGCGCATACGGGCTGCGGAAACTGCCTTCCAGCCCGTGGAACAGCACCATGCGCGGCTTGTGACGTGCCTGTGCCGGATCTTCGCTCCACGCCAGATCGACGAAGTCGCCGTCCGGCAGATCGAGGCGCTGCCAGTGCGGGCGCAGCGTGACGCGGCGGCGCAGCAGGCGCGGCAGCAGCGTTTGCAGATGCGCATTGCCGAAGCCGCGCAGCGGGGTAAAGCGCTCGCCGCTCGGGCGATCAAAATAGCCTGGGATAGTACTTGTCTGATGCATAACTCGCTGATAGCTTCGATGGGTTGTTCGCTTTTCTGGGTGAGGAGCACCCGAATATACATGGAACTGAGTCTTTTTTTATCAATGCTGGGCTTTCTCTGGGTCGCGGCCATCACGCCAGGGCCCAATAATATGTTACTTACCGCCTCAGGTGCTAATTTTGGCTTCCTGCGCACCTTTCCACTGCTGATTGGTATCATGATTGGCATGCAGGTGATGTTGCTGATGGTGGCGTTTGGCATCGGCAGCCTGATTCTGCTCTATCCCTCACTGCATCTGGTACTGAAAGTGGCCGGTAGCCTCTACCTGCTGTGGCTGGCGTGGAAAATTGCCACCGCCGAATACGAAACGCTGGAGACCGACGATGCCAGCGTGAAGCAGATGCCTTTCTGGCAGGGCGGGTTACTGCAACTGATCAACCCGAAAGCCTGGCTGATGGCGCTGGGTGCGGTCGCCAGCTTTAGCCTTGCCGGCAGCGCCTATCTGCATTCCGTGGTGGCGATCAGCATCGGTATGGCGCTGGTGAACGTGGTTTCCGGCGTGATCTGGATGGGTTTCGGCTCGCTGATTGGCCGCCTGCTGCGCAGCCCGCGCGCGTGGAAAATCTTCAACCTCGCCATGGGTGCGCTGACCGCAGCCTGCGTGCTGTTGATCTGGCACTGAGTCAGCTGGAGGCGCGCTCAATGCGCGTCCACGGCAGTACTTCATGCACCACGGCCGCCTGGCGCTGACGGATGCGCGCCAGCAGCAGCTGCACGCTGCGCGCACCCATCTGGTTCATCGGCTGGGCAATGGTGGTCAGCGGCGGGTTGATGCTGCTGGTGAACGGAATGCCGTCAAAGCCGACCACCGCCAGATCCTCTGGCACGCGCAGTCCGGCCTCCAGAGCAGCGTGAATCACGCCAACCGCCAGCACGTCTGATACCGCAAACACCGCATCCGGCCGCTCTGGCTGTGTTAGCAGTTCGCGCAGCGCCGCGCTGCCCGCTTCGCAGGAGATATCGCTGGCGTAAGCGACGCCGTGCCAGTCAAGCCCCAGCTGCGTGATGGCGTCGCGATAGCCGCTTTCGCGCTGGTGCGAATAGAGATAGCGCATATCACAGTTGACCAGCGCAATGCGCTGACGCCCTTTGCCGGCCAGATAATGCACCGTGTCATAGGCCGCCTGACGGTTATCGATGGTGACGCTGGAGGCGTTCACCGAGGGATCGTACTCCGCACACTGCACCCACGGCGCATCACCAATTAACTCTTTCAGTCCCTGCAGGCAGGCCGCGGCGTCCATGGTGATCACCCCATCCACCACTTTGCCGGCCAGCAGCGCCAGATAGGCGGTTTCGCGCCGCAGCTGTGAGGCGGAATTACATAACAGGATGTGATAGCCGTGCGCTTCGGCCTCCGCCTCGATGCCCTGCACCACCCGTGAACAGAACGGATTGGTGATATCGGAAATCAGCACCAGCAACATGTTGCTTTGCGCGGTACGCAGCTGGCGCGCCAGCAGGTTGGGCTGGTATTCGCACACATTAATGGCGGCCAGCACCCGTTTACGCGTATCTGGGCGGACGCCAGGATGCTGGTTTAACACCCGTGAAACCGTGGCTTTCGACACGCCCGCGAGGCGCGCAACTTTCTCAATCGACATGGAGGCCAGTACCGCTGTAAAAGGGGAAAAAATCAAGACGAGATCAATACCACAGTCGGCATGTGAGCGCCTGACATATTTGTTCCGCACCAGCGGTTTTGTATTTGCACTTTTTGCATAGCGTTACCTGATGTTGATCTAAGAACCGATTTTTATTAGGGATAATTTTTAATTCCTTTATGAAATCATTGCTGCTGGCGACACTGCCGTCACGACTCAACATTGGGGTGCATGATAATGGCAGTAACCAAAACAATAAGCGCGGTAGCAGCTGCGTTAGCGCTGATGACCTTTCAGGCGCAGGCGGTCAATGTGACCGTGGCTTATCAGACGTCGGCGGAACCGGCCAAAGTGGCGCAGGCTGACAATACCTTTGCCAAAGAGAGCGGTGCCACGGTTGACTGGCGCAAATTCGACAGCGGCGCCAGCGTCCTGCGTGCGTTAGCCTCGGGCGATGTGCAAATTGGCAACATTGGTTCCAGCCCGCTGGCGGTGGCCGCCACGCAGCAGCTGCCGATTGAAGCTTTCCTGCTGGCTTCACAGCTGGGCAATTCTGAAGCGCTGGTGGTGAAAAAAGGCATCAGCTCACCCAAAGATTTGATCGGCAAACGCATTGCCGTTCCCTTCATCTCCACCACCCATTACAGCCTGCTGGCCGCGCTGAAACACTGGGGCATCAAACCCACCCAGGTGCAACTGGTTAATCTGCAGCCGCCGGCGATCATTGCTGCCTGGCAGCGCGGTGATATCGACGGCGCCTATGTCTGGGCACCCGCCGTCAATGAACTGGAGAAAGACGGCAAGGTGCTGACCGACTCGTCGCAGGTCGGGCAGTGGGGCTCACCGACCCTCGACGTCTGGGTGGTGCGCAAGGATTTTGCCCGGCAGCATCCTGAAGTGGTCACCGCTTTCGCCCGTAGCGCGATTGCCGCGCAGCAGGCCTATATCGCCAACCCGGAACAGTGGCTGCAGCAGCCGGATAACCTCAGCAAGCTGTCGCGCCTGAGCGGCGTGCCGGAAAGTGACGTCCCCGGACTGGTGAAAGGCAATACCTACCTGACGGCGCAGCAGCAGGTGGAACAGCTGGGCAAACCGGTCAACAAGGCGATTGTCGACACCGCACAGTTTTTGAAAGAGCAGGGCAAAGTGCCGGATGCCGCCAGTGACTACAGCAGCTTTGTCACCACGCGCTTTGTTGCCCCCTTAGCCAAATAACGGAGGCCTTATGCTCAGCATCACCCATCTCAACGCACGTTACGCCGGGCAACCGGCGCTGCAGGATATCAATCTGCAGCTGGCCAGCCGCGAATTACTGGTGGTGCTGGGGCCGTCCGGCTGTGGCAAAACCACGCTGCTGAACTTGATCGCCGGCTTTCTGCCGCTGGAGTCCGGCAGTATCACGCTGGATGGCAAGCCGGTACGCGGACCGGGCGCAGAGCGCGGCGTGGTCTTTCAGAACGAAGGGCTACTGCCGTGGCGTAACGTCATCGATAACGTGGCGTTTGGCCTGCAGCTGGCGGGCATGGCAAAAGCTGAACGGCACGCGATCGCCCGCCGTCTGATCCGTAAGGTCGGGCTCGAGGGCGCAGAAAAGCGTTTTATCTGGCAGCTCTCTGGGGGTCAGCGTCAGCGCGTGGGGATTGCCCGTGCGCTGGCCGCTGATCCGCAGCTGCTGCTGTTAGATGAGCCGTTCGGTGCGCTGGATGCCTTCACGCGCGAGCAGATGCAGACGCTGCTGCTGACGTTATGGCGCGATACCGGCAAGCAGATTCTGCTGATCACCCATGACATCGAAGAAGCCGTCTTTCTCGCCAGCGAACTGGTGCTGCTGTCGCCGGGTCCGGGTCGCGTAGTGGAACGCCTGAAGCTCGACTTTGGCCAGCGCTTCGCCGCGGGCGAGCCGTGCCGCAGCATCAAATCCGATCCGGCATTTATCGAACGACGTGAGTATGTCCTGAACCAGGTGTTCGCGCAGCGGGAGGCGTTTGTATGAGTGCCGTTATTGATGACAAGCGCCGGACGTCCCGCGTTCTTCGCCTGCGCTGGCCCTTTTCCCGCCAGCTGTCGCTGAGCCTGCTGAGCGTGGCCGTGCTGCTGCTGCTGTGGTGGGGCGTGACCGCGCTGGGGCTGATTGCGCCCTTGTTTCTGCCGCCACCACAGCAGGTGCTGCATAAGCTGCTGGTTATTGCTGGTCCGCAGGGCTTTATGGATGCCACGCTATGGCAGCACCTTGGTGCCAGCCTGACGCGCATGCTGGTGGCGCTGTTCTTTGCCGCGCTGATCGGCATTCCGGTGGGCATTGCCATGGGGCTTAGCCCGGCGGTGCGCGGGCTGCTCGATCCGCTGATTGAACTCTATCGACCGGTACCGCCGCTGGCCTATTTGCCGCTGATGGTGATTTGGTTTGGCATTGGCGAAACCTCAAAGATTTTACTGATTTATCTGGCAATTTTCGCGCCGGTGACTTTATCCACCCTGGCCGGCGTGAAGAATACGCAGCAGGTGCGGATCCGTGCCGCTCAGGCGCTGGGGGCGACGCGCTGGCAGCTGCTGCGTTTTGTCATTCTGCCCGGTGCGTTGCCGGAGATTCTCACCGGTCTGCGCATCGGTCTTGGTGTGGGCTGGTCCACGCTGGTGGCGGCTGAACTGATTGCCGCGACGCGCGGACTGGGCTTTATGGTGCAGTCGGCTGGGGAGTTTCTCGCCACCGATGTGGTGCTGGCGGGCATCGCGGTGATCGCCCTGATTGCCTTTAATTTAGAACTGGGTTTACGTGCGCTACAGCGCCGACTGACGCCCTGGAATGGAGAACAGCAATGAACGAACGAGTGAATTTTACCGCGCTGGGTCCGTATATCGGGGCGCAGGTCAGCGATGTCGATCTCAGCCGTCCGCTGAGTGACGCGCAGTTTGAGCAGCTTTACCACGGTCTGCTGCGTCATCAGGTGCTGTTTCTGCGCGATCAGCGCATTACGCCGGAGCAGCAGCGCGCGCTGGCGATCCGCTTCGGCGATCTGCACATTCATCCGGTTTATCCGCATGCCGAAGGCGTGGAAGAGATTATCGTGCTGGATACGCATCAGGATAATCCGCCGGACAACGATAACTGGCATACCGACGTCACCTTTATTCAGACGCCGCCGGCGATCGCTATTCTGGCCTCAAAGCTGCTGCCGGAGAGCGGTGGCGATACGCTGTGGACCAGCGGAATTGCCGCTTACGAGGCGCTGTCAGAGCCGTTCAAACAGCTGCTGAGTGGCCTGCAGGCGGAGCACGACTTTAAGAAATCGTTCCAGGAGTATAAGTACCGTAAGACGGAAGAGGAGCATCAGCGCTGGCAGCAGGCCGTGGCGAAGCATCCGCCGGTGCAGCATCCGGTGATCCGCACCCATCCGGTGAGTGGACGCAAGGCGCTGTTTGTTAATGAAGGTTTTACCACCAGGCTGCTGGGCGTAAGCGAGAAGGAGAGCGAGGCGCTGCTGGGCTATCTGTTTGCGCACGCCACCAAGCCGGAGTTTCAGGTGCGCTGGCGCTGGCAGCCGAATGACGTGGCAATCTGGGATAACCGCGTGACGCAGCATTATGCCAACGCGGATTATTATCCGGCGCGGCGCGTGATGCATCGCGCGACGGTGTTAGGGGATGTGCCGGTGTGATTTCGGAGCGTTGATTGCCCTCACCCCACCCCTCTCCCGCCAGCGGGAGAGGGGGCCGACGGTGCGTAGCAGGTAAGGCGGACTAAGGTTTGTTCCCTCTCCCGTGGGAGGAGGTTGTTCCAGCGCGGGAGTAAGGTTTATTCCCTCTCCCTATGGGAGAGGGTCAGGGTGAGGGCATCATCGCGCACCTTTACCCCGCGAGCATCTGCTCCAGCTGCTCCTGCGCCTCCAGCCACGCCATTTCGACCTCTTCCAGCGCCGATTTGCTCTCCGCCTGGCGCTGCAGGGCGGCGGTTAAATCGGCCTTACGGTTTTGCTCGTAAATGGCGCTGTCGGCCAGCTGTGCTTCGGCTTCGCTGAGCTGCGTCTGCCATTTGGCCATCTGCTTCTCCAGCTTTTCGATCTCTTTGCGCAGCGGCTGCGTCTGCGCGCGCAGCTCGGCGTCGCGGCGCTTCTGATCTTTGCGGGACTGCGCGCTGTTGGCGTTGTCCTGCTTTGGCGCGGCATCCTGCTGCGTTTCCTGCTTCTGCAGGTCGCTCAGCCACTGCTGATAATCATCCAGATCGCCCTCGAACACATCCACTTTGCGGTCGTGCACCAGGTAAAGATCGTCGGTGGTCGAACGCAGAAGATGACGATCGTGCGACACCACCACCAGTGCGCCTTCAAAGTCGATCAGCGCTTCGGTCAGCGCCTGGCGCATATCCAAATCGAGGTGGTTGGTCGGTTCGTCGAGCAGCAGCAGATTCGGCCGCTGCCAGACGATCAGCGCCAGCACCAGCCGCGCTTTCTCGCCGCCGGAGAAACGCTCGGTGGCTTCGCTGACTTTATCGCCCTGAAAACCAAAGCCGCCCAGGTAGTCACGCAGCTGCTGCTCCAGCGTTTTCGGGGCGATGCGCGCCAGATGCTGCAGCGGCGACTCATCGGCGCGCAGATACTCAAGCTGATGCTGCGCGAAGTAACCCAGCTTGATCCCTTTCGCCAGCCCCACCTTGCCCGCCAGCGGCTCCAGCTCGCCCGCCAGCAGTTTGATCAGCGTGGATTTACCGGCACCGTTACGCCCCAGCAGGCCGATGCGTGAACCCGGCACCAGGTTGAGTTTGATGGCATCAAGAATCACCCGCTCACCGTAACCCGCCGAAACCTGCTCCATTTTCAGGATCGGGTTAGGCAGGCTTTCTGGCGCGCGGAAGCTGAAGCTGAACGGGTTATCGACGTGCGCCGGGGCAATCAGCTCCATGCGCTCCAGCATCTTGATGCGGCTCTGCGCCTGTTTGGCTTTGGTGGCCTGCGCGCGGAAGCGATCGATGTACTTTTGCAGGTGGGTGACTTTTTCCTGCTGGCTCTGGTACAGCGCCTGCTGCTGCGCCAGTTTGGCTACGCGCTGACGCTCGAACGAGCTGTAGTTGCCGGTGTATTCGAACATCGTCTGCTGTTCGATATGGATGATTTTGTCCACCACCGGGTCGAGGAAGTCGCGGTCGTGCGAGATCAGGATCAGCGTGCCGGTATAGCTCTTCAGCCAGCGCTCCAGCCAGATCACCGCGTCGAGATCGAGGTGGTTGGTCGGTTCATCGAGCAGCAGCAGGTCGGAACGGCATACCAGTGCCTGAGCAAGGTTGAGACGCATGCGCCAGCCGCCGGAGAAATCGCTCACCGGCCGCATTAATTGTTCCTGGCTGAAGCCCAATCCGTGCAGCAGACTGGCGGCGCGTGCGTGTATGCTCCACGCCTGAATAGCGTCCAGCTTGCCGTGCAGCAGCGCAATGGCGTTGCCATCGTCGCGCGCATTAGCTGCCGCTAATTCGGATTCGAGCTGACGATATTCGCGGTCGCCGTCGATAACATATTCCAGCGCGGCTTTACTCAGCGCCGGGGTTTCCTGATTCACCCATGCCAGTGCCCAGTTGCCGGGAAAGGTGACGTTGCCGGCATCGCTGCTGATTTCACCCTTCAGCAGTGACAGCAGCGTGGATTTACCGCAGCCGTTTTTACCCACCAGGCCGACTTTTTGCCCCGGGTTAATGGTGGCCGTTGCGTTATCCAGCAGCACATTGGTGCCGCGACGGATTTGTAATGCGGAAAAGACAATCATAAGCGCCGTATCGTCAGAATATGTTAATTTATCGGCAACATAATTCGATAATGTTTGTTGCGTCGAGCATGGTAGCGGAATTCCGCCGCGGTGACGACGCTTTGGAGGGGAACGATGTCGCAGCCGCCCAAAATATTGCTGCTTTACGCCCATCCGGAATCACAGGATTCGATTGCTAATCGGGTTTTGCTGCAGTCGGCTATGGAACTGGACCACGTCACGGTGCACGATTTATACGCCCACTATCCGGATTTCTTTATTGATATTCATTACGAGCAGCAACTGCTGCGCGACCATCAAATCGTGGTGTTTCAGCATCCACTTTATACCTATAGCTGTCCGGCACTGCTGAAAGAGTGGCTGGATCGCGTGCTGTCGCGCGGCTTTGCCAGCGGTCAGGACGGTAATGCGCTGGAAGGTAAATACTGGCGCAGCGTGGTGACCACCGGTGAGCCGGAGACGGCGTATCACCACAGCGGTCTCAATCGTTACCCGATGAGCGACATTATGCGACCGTTTGAGCTGACGGCGCAGATGTGTCGCATGCACTGGCTGACGCCGATGGTGATTTACTGGGCGCGTCGTCAGACACCCGAGGTGCTGCGCAATTTTGCGCGCGCCTATGGCGACTGGCTGGCGTCACCGCTGCCGAACGGAGGAGTGTGATGCAAGGCGAAACGTTACTCACCGCCGGCGTGATTTATCTGGTGGCGGCGGTGCTGGTGGTGCCGATTGCCGCCCGGCTCGGCATTGGTGCGGTGCTGGGCTATCTGCTGGCCGGTATCGCCATCGGCCCGTGGGGGCTGGGCTTCATCAGCGATGTGGACGAGATTCTGCACTTCTCGGAGCTTGGCGTGGTGTTCCTGATGTTCATCATCGGGCTGGAGCTGAACCCGGCCAAGCTGTGGGCGCTGCGGCGCTCTATTTTTGGCGTCGGTGCCGCGCAGGTGCTGGTATCGGCAGCGATTCTCGGCGTGCTGCTGTGGCTGACCGACTTCAGCTGGCAGGCCGCGGTGATTGGCGGTATTGGCCTGGCGATGTCCTCGACCGCCATGGCGCTGCAGCTGATGCGCGACAAAGGCATGAACCGCAGCGAAGCGGGCCAGCTGGGCTTCTCGGTGCTGCTGTTCCAGGACCTGGCGGTGATTCCGGCGCTGGCGCTGGTGCCGCTGCTGGCCGGCAGCGACAGTGGCCATGTCGACTGGCTCAAGGTGGGCATGAAGGTGCTGGCATTCGCCGGTATGCTGGTGGGCGGACGCTATCTGCTGCGGCCGATTTTCCGGTTCATCGCCGCGTCCGGCGTGCGGGAAGTGTTTACCGCCGCCTCGCTGCTGCTGGTGCTCGGTTCGGCGCTGTTTATGGATGCGCTGGGCCTGTCGATGGCGCTGGGGACGTTCATCGCCGGTATTCTGCTGGCAGAGAGTGAGTATCGCCACGAACTGGAAGTGGCCATTGAACCGTTTAAAGGGCTGCTGCTCGGGCTGTTCTTTATTTCGGTGGGCATGGCGCTCAACCTCGGCGTGCTTTATACCCACATCTTCGAAATTCTGATCGGCGTGGTGCTGCTGGTGGCGGTGAAAACGCTGGTGCTCTATGTGCTGGCGCGCATTTATGGTCTGCGCAGTTCGGAACGTCTGCAGTTTGCCGGCGTGCTGAGTCAGGGCGGTGAATTCGCTTTCGTGCTGTTTTCGGCGGCGTCGTCGGCAAAACTGTTCAGTGGCGATCAACTGCCGCTGCTGCTGGTCACGGTGACGCTGTCGATGATGACCACGCCGCTGCTGATGCAGGGCGTGGATAAGATTCTGGCGCGCCGCTTCAACGAACCGGAAGAGGACGGCGAAAAGCCGTTTGTCGAGGACGATCAGCCTCAGGTGATTGTGGTGGGCTTTGGCCGTTTTGGTCAGGTGGTCGGGCGTTTGCTGATGGCCAACAACAAGCGCATCACCGTGCTGGAGCGCGATATCTCGGCGGTCAGCCTGATGCGCAAATATGGCTACAAGGTTTACTATGGCGATGCCACCGAGCTCGAGCTGCTGCGTGCCGCCGGGGCGGAGAATGCGCAGTCGATCGTCATCACCTGTAACGATCCGGAAGATTCGATGACCATCGTGCACTTGTGCCAGCAGCACTTCCCGCAGCTGGAGATTCTGGCGCGGGCGCGCGGTCGTGTCGAGGCGCATGAGCTGCTGCAGGCGGGCGTCACGCTGTTCTCGCGTGAAACCTTCTCCAGCGCGCTGGAGTTAGGCCGCAAAGCGCTGATATCGCTGGGCATGCATCCGCATCAGGCGCAGCGCGCGCAGCAGCACTTCCGCCGGCTGGATATGCGCATGCTGCGTGAACTGGTGCCGAGCCACGACGACAGCGTGCAGGTTTCACGCGTGCGTGAGGCGCGACGCGAGCTGGAGGACATTTTCCAGCGTGAAATGCAGCATGAAAAACGGCAGTTTGACGGCTGGGATGATGAGTAAGGCTACACTTAACGTATCCGTTCTGATGACGGGCAGGAAAGACTATGCGTAAACGTTTTATTGCCGGTGCGGTTTGTCCGCACTGTCAGGAGAAAGACACGCTGGCGATGTGGCGTGAAAACAATGTCGATGTGGTGGAGTGCGTGAAGTGCGGCCACCAGATGCGTGAGGCGGACAAGCAGGCGCGCGATCAGGTTCGCAGCACTGAGCAAGTGATTGGCATTTTTCATCCGGAGTAGCGCGATGGCGCAGCTTTTTTTAAGCTTAGCCTTACAGCGGTATTGAATTCCGCTACAATCGGCGCCATTAACGCTGAGCAGTATGGTCCAACAGCACTGTTGGCATCCTCAGTACTGAACCTTTCTGGTTGGTTATTGCACGCGAGAATAGACCAATGAGACGGGATTCTTTGTTCTCAACGGTTAGGAGATATCATGAAAGTAGCAAAAGACCTGGTGGTGAGCCTGGCGTATCAGGTTCGTACCGAAGACGGTGTGTTGGTTGACGAGTCACCGGTGAGTGCGCCGTTGGATTATCTGCACGGTCATGGTTCCCTGATTTCTGGTCTGGAAAAAGCGCTGGAAAATCACGCGGTCGGCGACAAGTTTGACGTGCATATCCCGGCAAACGACGCGTACGGCCAGTACGATGACAACCTGGTGCAGCGTGTACCAAAAGACGTGTTCATGGGCGTTGACGAGCTGCAGGTTGGCATGCGCTTCCTGGCAGAAACCGACCAGGGCCCGGTGCCGGTCGAGATCACCGAAGTGGAAGATGAGCACGTGGTGGTTGATGGTAACCACATGCTGGCGGGTCAGAACCTGAACTTCAATGTGGAAGTGGTCGCTATCCGTGAAGCCACGGAAGAAGAGATCGCTCACGGCCACGTTCATGGCGCTGACGGCCATCATCATGACCACGACCATGGTCACGATCATGAGCACGGTCATGGCGGCTGCGGCGGCCACGGTGGTTGCGGCTGCAACCACTAAGCGTAAAAAGGCCACCTGCGGGTGGCCTTTTTATTGGGCAGCAAAGCGCGCGACATTAATAGTGCGGCGGCGGGGTCTCTTCCGCTTGCGAAGCGACTATGGACGGGGCGGCGGCCTTCACTTTATCCACCAGCAGACGCACCTGCTCACGCAGTTTACTCATTTCCAGCTCGTGCTGAACCACCGTCTGATTGAGCTGCTCAATGGTATGTTCCTGGAAAGCCAGCTTGCTCTCCAGCGCCTCAAGGCGTTGATCCCATTCTGGTTGTTGCATCATCACTCCTCCTGTCACGGTGCTGCGCGTTGATCTTGTCGGGCGTGATTCTACGGTCTTTCGTGTCAGAATCACCTGATATTTCACCTTCGGTCTGGCGTATGCATTGAATTCCCGCGTTGCGCCTATATCTCTGATGAAACTTCCTGAAGCAAAAAAGGTCGGAGGTTGACCGGGTAATTACACTGTGGGAGTGTTCGCCACTGCCACGTAAAGTTATAGTGTGGGCCACTGTCCGCAATGATTCCCGAGGTTTTGAAGCTTCGGTTTTGGAGAAAGGATGAAATCACTGTTTAAAGTCACATTGTTAGCTACCACCATGGCCGTCGCGCTGAATGCACCGCTGGCAATGGCAGCAGAAACCACTGCGGCACCGGCTGACGCAGCGCAGGCTGCGCCACAGGCGCCGAAAAATGCTGCCTTCAAAAACGAAGACCAGCAGTCAGCCTATGCGCTGGGCGCCTCCCTGGGTCGCTACATGGACAACTCTCTGAAGGAGCAGGAGAAACTGGGTATCAAACTGGACAAAGACCAGCTGATTGCCGGTGTTCAGGATGCGTTTGGCGGCAAGAGCAAGCTGTCTGACGAAGAGATTGAGCAGACGCTGCAGGCGTTTGAAGGCCGCGTGAAAGGGGCCGCTCAGGCGAAGATGGAAAAAGACGCGAAAGAGAATGCTGACAAAGGCACCGCTTACGCGGACAAGTTCGCCAAAGAGAAGGGCGTGAAGAAAACCGAATCTGGCCTGCTGTATCAGGTAGAGAAAGAGGGCAGCGGTGAAACCCCGAAAGACAGCGATACCGTGGTGGTTAACTACAAAGGTACGCTGATTGACGGCACCGAGTTCGACAACTCTTACACGCGCGGCGAGCCGCTGTCGTTCCGTCTGGACGGCGTAATCCCGGGCTGGACCGAAGGTCTGAAGCACGTGAAGAAAGGCGGTAAGATCAAGCTGGTGATCCCACCGAACCTGGCTTACGGCAAAAACGGCGTACCGGGTATTCCGGCCAACTCAACGCTGGTGTTCGATGTTGAGCTGCTCGACATCAAGCCGGCGCCGAAAGCCGATGAGAAAGCGCAGGCTCCGGCCGCTGCTGACAAGAAAGCGCAGTAAGCTGACTTGCACCGCCGCCTTCGGGCGGCGGTTTTGTTTTCGCTCATCCTGAATTTGCGGCGCGATGAGTAAAGCTCTGGCTAAAAACGGCGACATTTGCCAGACTAGCGCCTGCACAATGATCATAAGATGAGTCTGCCCCAATGCTGTCGAGACAGGCTCCAGCCATTTAGGGTAATGTCTTCGATGTCTAATCCATTCAATCCCGGCGAACTGACTGACTTCGATTTACTGGAGCAGCGTCCGTTCGAACAAGCAGACTACGATATTCTTAAATCCTACGAAGCGGTGGTCGACGGTCTGGCGATGCTGATTGGCTCGCACTGCGAAATCGTGCTGCACTCTCTGGAAGATCTTAAATGCTCCGCCGTGCGTATCGCCAACGGCGAACATACCGGCCGCAAAGTGGGTTCCCCGATTACCGATCTGGCGCTGCGCATGCTGCATGATATGCACGGCGCGGAGAGCAATGTGTCGCGCGCCTACTTCACCCGGGCCAAAAGTGGCGTGCTGATGAAGTCGGTAACCATTGCGATTCGTAACCGGCAGCAGCGGGTGATTGGCCTGCTGTGCATCAATATGAACCTGGACGTACCGTTTTCGCAGATTATGTCGACTTTCATGCCGCCGGAGACGCAGCAGGTGGATTCCAACGTCAACTTTGCCAGCTCGGTAGAGGATCTGGTCACCCAGACGCTGGAGTTCACTATTGAAGAGGTGAGCGCCGATCGCAACGTGTCGAATAACGCCAAGAATCGCCAGATCGTCCTCAATCTGTACGAGAAGGGCATTTTCGATATCAAGGACGCCATTAACCAGGTGGCCGATCGCCTCAATATTTCTAAGCACACCGTGTATCTGTATATCCGCCAGTTTAAGAGTGGCGATCTGCAGGGGCAGGATCGCTAATGCGCTACACGCTGCTGGTGACCGGGCCGGCTTACGGCACACAGCACGCCAGTAGCGCGCTGCTGTTTGCCCGTGCGCTGCTGGCGCAGGGACATCAGCTGGAAAGCGTGTTCTTTTACCGCGAAGGCGTGCTGAATGCTAACCAGCTCAGCGCGCCGGCCAGCGATGAAGTGGACATGGTGCGCGCCTGGCAGCAGCTGCGCGACAACAGTGGCGCGGCGCTGAATATCTGTGTGGCAGCCGCGTTGCGGCGCGGCGTGACCGATGCGCAGGAGGCGGCACGCCTGCAGCTGGCGGGCAGCAATCTGCAGCCCGGATTTACTCTTAGCGGCCTGGGCGCGCTGGCGGAAGCCGCGCTGAGCTGCGATCGCCTGGTGCAGTTCTGATGAACCGCGTGGCGTTTCTGTTTACGCAGGCTCCGCACGGCAGCAGTGCTGGCCGGGAAGGGCTGGATGCCGTGCTGGCGACCGGCGCGCTGAGCGAGGACATCGGCCTGTTCTTTATTGGCGACGGCGTGCTGCAGCTCAACCGCGATCAGCAGCCGGCGCTGATTCTGGCGCGTGACTATATTGCGACCTTTGGCGTGCTGGCGCTATACGACATCGATCGCTGCTATATCTGTCAGGCGTCTCTGCTGGCACGTGGCCAGAGTCTCACGGCAGCGCGCGTGCTGGATGCGCAGCTGCTGGAACCTGCCGCGCTGCGCCAGACGCTGGCAACTTATGACCGTATCCTCCGTTTCTGAGAACTGACCATGCTCTACACCCTGCTGCACTCTCCCTGGCAATGCGATTTCGATAGCCTGCTGCTGCTGTTGCAGGAGGGCGATGACGTGCTGCTGTTACAGGATGGTGTGACGGCCGCGCTGGCAGGCAGTCAGAAGCTGCAGCAGCTGCTGGCGTCGCCCGCCACGCTGTGGGTATTAGAAGAAGACGTGATGGCGCGCGGGCTGACTGCGCAAATTTCGACCAATGTGTCGCGTCTGAACTATACTGGTTTCGTTACGCTGACGACGAAGCACCCACAACAAGTGGCCTGGTGAAGGGTAAAACCTGGTTATTTCTTGACACCCTATGGGCACAGCCCTAAAATTCTGCCTCCTCGTAGTAATACGAGGCGATTTATTACGTGTTTACGAAGCAAAAGCTAAATCCAGGAGCTATTTAATGGCAACAGTTAACCAGCTGGTTCGCAAACCACGCGTTCGTCAGGTTGCTAAAAGCAACGTGCCGGCGCTGGAAGCTTGCCCGCAAAAACGTGGTGTTTGTACTCGTGTTTACACCACTACCCCGAAAAAACCAAACTCCGCACTGCGTAAAGTCTGCCGTGTGCGTTTGACTAACGGTTTTGAAGTCACCTCCTACATCGGCGGTGAAGGTCATAACCTGCAGGAGCACTCCGTGATCCTGATCCGTGGCGGTCGTGTAAAAGACCTGCCAGGTGTGCGTTACCACACCGTTCGTGGCGCGCTGGACTGCTCAGGTGTTAAAGACCGTAAGCAGGCTCGCTCCAAGTACGGCGTGAAGAAGCCAAAGGCTTAATGGTTCTCCGTTAAGTAAGGCCAAACGTTTTAACTTTAATGTCAAAATAAACTCGTAGAGTTTTGGACAATCCTGAATTAACAACGGAGTATTTCCATGCCACGTCGTCGCGTCATTGGTCAGCGTAAAATTCTGCCGGATCCTAAGTTCGGATCAGAGCTGCTGGCTAAATTTGTAAATATCCTGATGGTAGATGGTAAAAAATCTACTGCTGAATCAATCGTCTATACCGCACTTGATACCCTGGCTCAACGTGCTGGTAAAGATGGTCTGGAAGCTTTCGAAGTTGCACTCGAAAACGTACGTCCGACTGTCGAAGTTAAGTCACGTCGCGTTGGTGGTTCAACCTACCAGGTTCCAGTTGAAGTCCGTCCGGTTCGTCGTAATGCCCTGGCAATGCGTTGGATCGTAGAAGCTGCTCGTAAACGCGGTGATAAATCGATGGCTCTCCGCCTGGCGAACGAACTTTCTGACGCTGCAGAAAACAAAGGTACTGCAGTGAAGAAACGTGAAGACGTTCACCGTATGGCTGAAGCCAACAAGGCGTTCGCACACTACCGCTGGTAATCGCCACGTAGTTGTTGTTAAACCAGCGGGCGCTCATTCAGCCAACCCGCTGGGGTCGACTTACATTGAACGTCCGAGAATCAGAGGAATCAAATGGCTCGTACAACACCCATTGCGCGCTACCGTAACATCGGTATCAGCGCACACATTGACGCCGGTAAAACCACTACCACCGAGCGTATCCTGTTCTACACCGGTGTTAACCACAAAATCGGTGAAGTGCACGATGGCGCTGCAACCATGGACTGGATGGCGCAGGAGCAGGAGCGTGGTATTACCATCACCTCTGCAGCGACCACTGCGTTCTGGTCAGGTATGGCGAAGCAGTTTGAGCCGCACCGCATCAACATCATCGACACCCCGGGACACGTTGACTTCACCATCGAAGTAGAACGTTCTATGCGTGTGCTCGACGGCGCAGTAATGGTTTACTGTGCAGTAGGTGGCGTGCAGCCGCAGTCTGAAACCGTATGGCGTCAGGCAAACAAATATAAAGTTCCACGTATCGCGTTCGTTAACAAAATGGACCGTATGGGTGCGAACTTCCTGAAAGTTGTTGGTCAGATCGAATCACGTCTGGGCGCGACTCCGGTTCCACTGCAGCTGGCTATCGGCGCAGAAGAGAACTTCACCGGTGTTGTTGACCTGATCAAGATGAAAGAGATCAACTGGAACGACGCCGATCAGGGTACTACCTTCGTTTACGAAGATATCCGTGCTGAGTTGCAGGAACTGGCTGAAGAGTGGCGTGGCAAGCTGATTGAAGCAGCTGCTGAAGCTTCTGAAGAGCTGATGGAGAAATTCTTTAGCGGTGAAGAACTGTCTGAAGAAGAGATCAAATCTGCTCTGCGTAAGCGCGTACTGAACAACGAGATCATCCTCGTGACCTGTGGTTCTGCATTTAAGAACAAAGGTGTTCAGGCGATGCTGGATGCGGTGGTTGAATATCTGCCAGCACCAACTGACGTTCCGGCGATCAACGGTATCCTGGACGACGGTAAAGATACCCCGGCTGAGCGTCACGCAACTGACGACGAGCCGTTCTCTGCGCTGGCGTTCAAAATTGCCAACGACCCGTTCGTAGGTAACCTGACCTTCTTCCGCGTTTACTCGGGTGTGGTTAACTCGGGCGATACCGTACTGAACTCCGTGAAATCTGCACGTGAGCGTTTCGGTCGTATCGTTCAGATGCACGCCAACAAACGTGAAGAGATCAGCGAAGTTCGCGCAGGCGACATCGCTGCAGCAATCGGTCTGAAAGACGTGATCACCGGTGATACCCTGTGTGATCCATCTAACCCGATCATTCTGGAGCGTATGGAATTCCCTGAGCCGGTAATTTCTATCGCCGTTGAGCCGAAAACCAAAGCTGACCAGGAAAAAATGGGTCTGGCTCTGGGTCGTCTGGCGAAAGAAGACCCGTCATTCCGCGTATGGACTGACGAAGAGTCTAACCAGACCATCATCGCTGGTATGGGTGAGCTGCACCTCGACATCATCGTTGACCGCATGAAGCGTGAATTCAACGTTGAAGCGAACGTCGGTAAACCTCAGGTTGCTTACCGCGAAGCGATTCGCTCTAAAGTTACCGATATCGAAGGTAAACACGCCAAGCAGTCTGGTGGTCGTGGTCAGTACGGTCATGTTGTTATCGACATGTACCCACTGGAGCCGGGTTCGAATCCGAAAGGCTACGAATTTGTCAACGATATCAAAGGTGGTGTGATTCCTGGTGAATACATCCCTGCGGTTGATAAAGGTATCCAGGAGCAGCTGAAGTCTGGTCCACTGGCCGGTTACCCGGTAGTTGATCTGGGCGTGCGTCTGCACTTCGGTTCTTACCATGACGTTGACTCCTCTGAGCTGGCGTTTAAACTGGCCGCTTCTATCGCCTTCAAAGATGGCTTTAAGAAAGCACAGCCGGTTCTGCTTGAGCCAATCATGAAGGTTGAAGTAGAAACCCCAGAAGAGAACACCGGTGACGTTATCGGTGACCTGAGCCGCCGTCGTGGTATGCTGAAAGGTCAGGAATCTAACGCAACTGGCGTTCAGATTCACGCTGAAGTTCCGCTGTCTGAAATGTTCGGATACGCGACTCAGTTGCGTTCTCTGACCAAAGGCCGTGCTTCTTACTCCATGGAGTTCCTGAAGTACGATGATGCGCCGAACAACGTCGCTCAGGCCGTTATTGAAGCTCGTAGCAAATAAGGCTACGGTTTAAAAATTGTGAACTGATGCCTTCATCACTGATGAAGGCATAACGTAAGGATTATCGCCATGGCGAAAGAGCAATTTCAACGTAACAAACTGCACGTAAACGTGGGCACCATCGGTCACGTTGACCACGGTAAAACCACCCTGACTGCAGCCATCACCACCGTTCTGGCTAAAACCTACGGCGGCCAGGCTCGTGCATTCGATCAGATCGATAACGCGCCAGAAGAGAAGGCTCGTGGTATCACCATCAACACCTCTCACGTTGAATATGAAACCCCGACCCGTCACTACGCACACGTTGACTGCCCAGGCCACGCCGACTATGTGAAAAACATGATCACCGGTGCTGCGCAGATGGACGGCGCGATCCTGGTTGTTGCGGCGACTGATGGCCCAATGCCTCAGACCCGTGAGCACATCCTGCTGGGTCGTCAGGTTGGCGTTCCTTACATCATCGTGTTCCTGAACAAGTGCGACATGGTTGATGACGAAGAGCTGCTGGAACTGGTTGAGATGGAAGTGCGCGATCTGCTGTCTCAGTACGACTTCCCAGGCGACGATACCCCAATCGTACGCGGTTCTGCGCTGAAAGCGCTGGAAGGCGACGCTGAGTGGGAAGCGAAAGTCGTTGAGCTGGCTGGTCACCTGGATACTTACATTCCAGATCCAGTACGTGCTATCGATCTGCCGTTCCTGCTGCCAATCGAAGACGTATTCTCAATCTCTGGCCGTGGTACCGTTGTTACCGGTCGTGTTGAGCGCGGCATCGTGAAAGTGGGCGACGAAGTAGAAATCGTAGGTATCAAAGCGACTGCTAAATCTACCTGTACCGGTGTTGAAATGTTCCGCAAACTGCTGGACCAGGGTCAGGCAGGCGAGAACTGTGGTGTTCTGCTGCGCGGTATCAAGCGTGAAGAGATCCAGCGTGGTCAGGTTCTGGCTAAGCCAGGCACCATCAAGCCACACACCAAGTTTGTATCAGAAGTGTACGTACTGTCTAAAGACGAAGGCGGCCGTCATACTCCGTTCTTCAAAGGCTACCGTCCACAGTTCTACTTCCGTACTACTGATGTGACCGGCAACATCGAACTGCCAGAAGGCGTTGAGATGGTAATGCCAGGCGACAACATCAAAATGACCGTTGAGCTGATCCACCCAATCGCGATGGACCAGGGTCTGCGCTTCGCAATCCGCGAAGGCGGCCGTACCGTTGGCGCGGGCGTTGTTGCTGAAGTTCTCGCTTAATTGCGTTAATAACGGTGGTAACTCCGGTTGCCACCGCAGCATGAAAAAGAGCACTTCGGTGCTCTTTTTTTTTGCTTTGCATTGACCGGCACGCCTAATCCCACACAAAAGCTACGTTGAAATAAAAACCATTCTCATTTACACTTTGATCAGAAATTGTACTGGAGTGGGCTGTAAATGTACGTCTGTCTGTGTAATGCCGTAAGCGACCGAACCCTGCGTGAAGTTGTCCGCCGTTATCAACCCAAATCGATTCAGCAACTGCGCCAGCTGGTGCCTATCGGCAAGCAGTGCGGCAAGTGTATTCGCGTGGCGCGCGAGATTATGGATGATGAAATGCAAAACGTACCGCTTTACAAAGAGATAGCGTAACTGCGCATCCGCTTCGCCTGAATAACCCCAAAAACTGTCGCGTTTTTTTGACTTCTTTTTATCCGCATCTACGCTCTATTTATCTGCAAGCGGAGGAAGCAAAATGAAGGGCGACGGCAAAATCATTACTCACCTCAATAAATTGCTGGGAAATGAACTGGTTGCAATCAACCAGTACTTTCTACATGCGCGCATGTTCAAAAACTGGGGCTTAATCCGCCTCAACGATGTTGAATACCATGAATCCATTGATGAAATGAAACATGCGGACAAGTACATCGAACGCATTTTGTTTCTCGAAGGCATTCCTAATCTGCAGGATCTCGGCCGGCTGCGCATCGGTGAAGACGTGCCGGAAATGCTGCAGTCGGACCTGACGCTCGAACTGGAAGGGGCGAAAGACTTACGCGAAGCGATTGCGTACGCCGATAAAGTGCATGATTACGTCAGCCGCGACATGATGATCGAGATTCTGGCGGATGAAGAGCACCATATCGACTGGCTGGAAACTGAGCTCGACCTGATTCAGAAATTGGGTCTGCAAAACTATCTGCAGGCCCAGCTGAAAGAAGAGGGCGATAAGTAGCGTTTGCCGTGCCGTTCCACCTGTTGATTGCAGCCCGCCCCGTGCGGGCTTTTTTACCGGCGCGCGCTTTTGCGGTTAAAAACGCAGCATGGGTTGCTTCCTGAACAGATTTGCGTATAATGCGCGGGCCTGCCGATATTGGTGTGGCGCGATTCGAGCAGAATCGCAGGCGATAGCGATTAGTGTATCGCCTGACAATACTCCCGATTGGGGAGTTATATGCTGAACGATTACACTCCCCCATCAATCGTAATGGGTGCGGGTAGTAATTTTTTTCGTTTATAAAATGTTTGGAGCCTTGGTCTCATGTCGAACCAAAGAATCCGTATCCGTCTTAAAGCGTTTGATCATCGCCTGATCGATCAATCAACCGCGGAAATCGTCGAGACTGCCAAGCGCACTGGTGCGCAGGTACGTGGTCCGATCCCGCTGCCGACTCGCAAAGAGCGCTTCACCGTTCTGATCTCTCCGCACGTTAACAAAGATGCGCGTGATCAGTACGAAATCCGCACTCACAAGCGTCTGGTAGACATCGTTGAGCCAACTGAAAAAACCGTTGATGCTCTGATGCGTCTGGATCTGGCTGCCGGTGTTGACGTGCAGATCAGCCTGGGTTAATCAGGTCATCGAGCGATTGAGAGGTTGATACAATGATTGGTTTAGTCGGTAAAAAAGTGGGCATGACGCGCATCTTCACTGAAGAAGGCGTTTCAATCCCAGTAACCGTAATCGAAGTTGAAGCAAACCGCGTTACCCAGGTCAAAGGTCTGGAAAACGATGGTTACCAGGCGATCCAGGTTACCACCGGTGCGAAAAAAGCAAACCGTGTTGGTAAGCCGGAAGCAGGTCATTTTGCTAAAGCTGGCGTTGAAGCCGGCCGTGGTCTGTGGGAATTCCGCACCGAAGGTGAAGAATACTCTGTTGGCCAGAGCATCAGTGTTGAAATTTTCGCTGACGTTAAAAAAGTAGACGTTACCGGTACCTCTAAAGGTAAAGGTTTCGCAGGTACCGTTAAGCGCTGGAACTTCCGTACCCAGGACGCTACACACGGTAACTCCTTGTCTCACCGCGTTCCGGGTTCTATCGGTCAGAACCAGACTCCGGGCAAAGTGTTCAAAGGCAAGAAAATGGCTGGTCAGCTGGGTAATGAGCGCGTAACCGTTCAGAGCCTGGAAGTAGTACGTGTTGACGCTGAGCGCAACCTGCTGCTGGTCAAAGGTGCTGTCCCGGGTGCAACCGGCAGCGACCTGATTGTTAAACCAGCTGTGAAGGCGTAAGGGGATAGCAATGGAATTAGTACTGAAAGACGCGCAGAGCGCGCTGACTGTTTCCGAAACTACCTTCGGTCGTGATTTCAACGAAGCGCTGGTTCACCAGGTTGTTGTTGCTTACGCTGCAGGTGCTCGTCAGGGTACTCGCGCGCAGAAAACTCGTGCTGAAGTAACTGGTTCAGGCAAAAAGCCATGGCGTCAGAAAGGCACCGGCCGTGCGCGTTCAGGTTCTATCAAGAGCCCGATCTGGCGTTCAGGTGGCGTGACCTTCGCTGCGCGTCCACAGGACCACAGTCAAAAAGTTAACAAAAAGATGTACCGCGGCGCGCTGAAAAGCATCCTGTCCGAGCTGGTACGTCAGGACCGTCTGATCGTTGTCGAGTCGTTCTCTGTTGAAGCGCCTAAAACTAAGCTGCTGGTACAGAAACTGAAAGACATGGCGCTGGAAGACGTGCTGATCATCACCGGTGAACTGGATGAGAATCTGTTCCTGGCTGCGCGTAACCTGTACAAGGTTGACGTGCGTGATGCAGCGGGTATCGACCCAGTTAGCCTGATCGCCTTCGACAAAGTCGTTATGACTGCAGAAGCAGTTAAGCAAGTTGAGGAGATGCTGGCATGATCCGTGAAGAACGTCTGCTGAAAGTACTGCGCGCGCCGCACGTATCTGAAAAAGCATCAACCGCGATGGAAAAAACCAATACCATCGTTCTCAAAGTTGCCAAAGACGCGACCAAAGCAGAGATCGTTGCTGCTGTTGAGAAACTGTTCGAAGTAGAAGTGAAAGACGTAAACACCCTGGTTGTTAAGGGTAAAGTTAAGCGTCACGGACAGCGTATCGGTCGTCGTAGCGACTGGAAAAAAGCTTACGTCACCCTGAAAGAAGGCCAGAACCTGGACTTCGTCGGCGGCGCTGAGTAAGTCGGAGGAGAAAGACAATGGCAGTTGTTAAATGTAAACCGACATCTCCGGGTCGTCGTCACGTTGTTAAAGTGGTGAACCCTGAGCTGCACAAAGGCAAGCCTTTTGCCGCGCTGGTTGAAAAAAACAGCAAATCCGGTGGTCGTAACAACAATGGTCGTATCACTACCCGTCATATCGGTGGTGGTCACAAGCAGGCTTACCGTATTGTTGACTTCAAACGCAACAAAGATGGTATCCCGGCAGTTGTTGAGCGTCTTGAGTACGATCCGAACCGTTCTGCGAACATCGCACTGGTTCTGTACAAAGATGGCGAGCGCCGTTACATCCTGGCCCCTAAAGGCCTGAAAGCTGGCGACCAGATTCAGTCTGGCGTTGATGCTGCGATCAAAGCAGGTAACACCCTGCCGATGCGTAACATCCCGGTTGGTTCAACCGTGCATAACGTAGAAATGAAACCAGGTAAAGGCGGTCAGATTGCCCGTTCTGCTGGTGCTTACGTGCAGATCGTTGCGCGTGAAGGTTCCTACGTTACCCTGCGTCTGCGTTCAGGCGAAATGCGTAAAGTCGAAGCTGACTGCCGCGCAACCCTGGGCGAAGTCGGTAACGCTGAGCACATGCTGCGCGTTCTGGGTAAAGCCGGTGCAACCCGTTGGCGTGGTGTTCGTCCTACCGTTCGCGGTACTGCGATGAACCCAGTCGATCACCCGCACGGTGGTGGTGAAGGTCGTAACTTTGGTAAGCACCCGGTAACTCCGTGGGGCGTTCAGACCAAAGGTAAGAAGACCCGTAGCAACAAGCGTACTGATAAATTTATCGTACGTCGCCGTAGCAAATAATTTTAGAGGATAAGCCATGCCACGTTCTCTCAAGAAAGGTCCTTTTATTGACCTGCACTTGCTGAAGAAGGTAGAGAAAGCGGTGGAAAGCGGTGACAAGAAGCCCCTGCGCACTTGGTCCCGTCGTTCAACGATCTTCCCTAACATGATCGGTTTGACCATCGCTGTCCATAATGGTCGTCAGCACGTTCCTGTCTTTGTTTCCGACGAAATGGTCGGCCACAAGCTGGGTGAATTTGCACCGACACGTACTTATCGCGGCCACGCTGCTGATAAGAAAGCCAAGAAGAAATAAGTAGGAGGAAGAGATGGAAACTATTGCTCAACATCGCCATGCTCGTTCTTCTGCTCAGAAGGTTCGCCTTGTTGCTGACCTGATTCGCGGTAAGAAAGTGTCGCAGGCTCTGGATATTCTGACTTACACCAACAAGAAAGCGGCTGTACTGGTTAAGAAAGTCCTGGAATCTGCCATTGCTAACGCCGAACACAACGATGGCGCTGATATCGACGATCTGAAAGTTGCGAAAATTTTCGTAGATGAAGGCCCTAGCATGAAGCGCATTATGCCGCGTGCTAAAGGTCGTGCAGATCGCATCCTGAAGCGCACCAGCCACATTACTGTGGTTGTGTCCGATCGCTGAGACTCTGGAGACTAGCAATGGGTCAGAAAGTACATCCTAATGGTATTCGCCTGGGTATTGTAAAACCATGGAACTCTACCTGGTTTGCGAACACCAAAGAATTCGCTGACAACCTGGACAGCGACTTTAAAGTACGTCAGTTCCTGAACAAAGAACTGGCAAAAGCGTCTGTATCTCGCATCGTTATCGAGCGTCCGGCTAAGAGCATCCGTGTGACCATTCACACCGCTCGCCCGGGTATCGTTATCGGTAAAAAAGGTGAAGACGTTGAAAAACTGCGCACGGTCGTAGCGAACATCGCTGGCGTTCCTGCACAGATCAATATCGCCGAAGTCCGTAAACCGGAACTGGACGCAAAACTGGTTGCTGACAGCATCACTTCACAGCTGGAGCGTCGTGTGATGTTCCGTCGTGCGATGAAGCGTGCTGTACAGAACGCAATGCGTCTGGGCGCTAAAGGTATCAAAGTTGAAGTTAGCGGCCGTCTGGGCGGTGCTGAGATCGCACGTACCGAATGGTACCGTGAAGGTCGTGTACCGCTGCACACTCTGCGTGCTGACATTGACTACAACACCTCTGAAGCGCACACCACTTATGGTGTAATCGGCGTTAAGGTATGGATCTTCAAAGGTGAGATCCTGGGTGGTATGGCTGCTGTTGAACAACCGGAACCGGCTGCTCAACCTAAAAAGCAGCAGCGTAAAGGCCGTAAGTAAGGAGAGTCGCTGATGTTACAACCAAAGCGTACGAAATTCCGTAAAGTGCACAAAGGCCGTAACCGCGGTCTGGCGCAGGGTACGGATGTTAGCTTCGGTACTTTCGGTCTGAAAGCTGTTGGCCGTGGTCGTCTGACTGCTCGTCAGATCGAAGCAGCACGTCGTGCTATGACCCGTGCAGTTAAGCGTCAAGGTAAGATTTGGATCCGTGTATTCCCGGACAAACCAATCACCGAGAAGCCGCTGGAAGTGCGTATGGGTAAAGGTAAGGGTAACGTGGAGTATTGGGTTGCCCTGATCCAGCCTGGTAAAGTCCTGTATGAAATGGACGGTGTACCGGAAGAGCTGGCCCGTGAAGCATTCAAGCTGGCAGCAGCAAAACTGCCTATCAAAACCACCTTTGTAACTAAGACGGTGATGTAATGAAAGCAACTGAGCTGCGTGAAAAAAGCGTTGAAGAGCTGAACACTGAGCTGCTTAACCTCCTGCGCGAGCAGTTTAACCTGCGCATGCAGGCAGCATCTGGCCAGCTGCAGCAGACCCATCTGCTGAAGCAAGTTCGCCGTGATGTTGCACGCGTTAAGACTTTACTGACTGAGAAGGCGGCGTAATGACCGATAAAATCCGTACTCTGCAGGGTCGTGTTGTTAGTGACAAAATGCAGAAATCTGCTGTTGTTGCTATCGAGCGTTTCGTGAAGCACCCGATCTACGGTAAATTCATTAAGCGTACGACTAAGCTGCACATCCATGACGAGAACAACGAGTGTGGTATTGGTGACGTGGTTGAAATCCGCGAAACCCGTCCACTGTCCAAGACTAAGTCCTGGACTCTGGTTCGCGTTGTAGAGAAAGCGATTCTGTAATAGAATCCGCTTCCTCTAAAAACAAAATGAACGGCTCTATGGAGCCGTTCATTTTTTCTACCCATCTGCGAGAACCGGTGTTATAATGCCGCGCCCTCAATTATGGGGCTTTTTAACGACCTGAGGTTTGGGTCCCGAAGTAGTAGTTGACATTAGCGGAGCACTAAAATGATCCAAGAACAGACTATGCTGAACGTCGCCGACAACTCCGGTGCACGTCGCGTAATGTGTATCAAGGTTCTGGGTGGCTCGCACCGTCGCTACGCAGGCGTCGGCGATATCATCAAAGTGACCATCAAGGAAGCAATTCCGCGTGGCAAGGTGAAAAAAGGTGATGTCCTGAAAGCGGTAGTGGTGCGCACCAGGAAGGGTGTTCGTCGCCCGGACGGTTCTGTCATTCGCTTCGATGGTAATGCATGCGTTATTCTGAACAATAACAGCGAGCAGCCTATCGGAACGCGTATTTTTGGGCCGGTAACTCGTGAACTTCGTACTGAAAAGTTCATGAAAATTATCTCTCTGGCACCAGAAGTACTCTAAGGAGCGAACAATGGCAGCGAAAATCCGTCGTAACGACGAAGTTATCGTGCTTACCGGTAAAGACAAAGGTAAACGCGGTAAAGTAAAGAATGTCCTGACTTCTGGTAAGGTCATCGTTGAAGGTATCAACCTGGTTAAGAAACACCAGAAGCCGGTTCCGGCTCTGAACCAACCAGGCGGCATCGTTGAAAAAGAAGCTGCTATTCAGGTTTCTAACGTTGCAATCTTCAATGCGGCAACCGGCAAGGCTGACCGTGTAGGCTTTAGATTCGAAGACGGTAAAAAAGTCCGTTTCTTCAAGTCTAACAGCGAAACTATCAAGTAATTTGGAGTAGTACGATGGCGAAACTGCATGATTACTACAAAGACGAAGTAGTCCAGAAACTCATGACAGAGTTTGGCTACAATTCTGTCATGCAAGTCCCTCGGGTCGAGAAGATCACCCTGAACATGGGTGTTGGTGAAGCGATCGCTGACAAGAAACTGCTGGATAACGCAGCAGCTGACCTGGCAGCAATCTCCGGTCAAAAACCGCTGATCACCAAAGCACGCAAATCAGTTGCAGGCTTCAAAATCCGTCAGGGCTATCCGATCGGCTGTAAAGTAACTCTGCGTGGCGAGCGCATGTGGGAGTTCTTTGAGCGTCTGATCACTATTGCTGTACCGCGTATCCGTGACTTCCGTGGTCTGTCCGCGAAGTCTTTCGACGGTCGTGGTAACTACAGCATGGGCGTTCGTGAGCAGATCATCTTCCCAGAAATCGACTACGACAAAGTCGATCGCGTTCGTGGTTTGGATATCACCATTACCACTACTGCGAAATCTGATGATGAAGGCCGTGCTCTGCTGGCTGCCTTTGACTTCCCGTTCCGCAAGTAAGGTAGGGTTACTTAATGGCTAAGCAATCTATGAAAGCACGCGAAGTTAAGCGTGTGAAATTAGCAGACAAGTTCTTCGCAAAACGCGCTGAACTGAAAGCGATCATTTCTGATGTGAACGCATCCGACGAAGACCGTTGGAACGCCGTTCTCAAGCTGCAGAGTCTGCCGCGTGATTCCAGCCCTTCACGTCAGCGTAACCGCTGCCGTCAGACAGGTCGTCCGCACGGTTTCCTGCGGAAGTTTGGGTTGAGCCGTATCAAGGTCCGTGAAGCCGCAATGCGCGGTGAAATCCCGGGTCTGAAAAAGGCTAGCTGGTAATTGTCACCATTTGAATCACGGGAGTAACACAGATGAGCATGCAAGATCCGATCGCGGATATGCTGACCCGTATCCGTAACGGTCAGGCCGCGAACAAAGTTGCGGTCTCTATGCCTTCCTCCAAGCTGAAAGTGGCAATTGCCAACGTGCTGAAGGAAGAAGGCTATATTCAAGATTTTAAAATCGAAGGCGACATCAAGCCGGAACTGGAACTGACTCTTAAGTACTTCCAGGGTAAAGCTGTTGTAGAAAGCATTCAGCGTGTTAGCCGTCCAGGTCTGCGCATCTATAAGAAAAAAGATGAGCTGCCAAAAGTTATGGCCGGTCTGGGCATTGCTGTAATTTCTACCTCTAAAGGTGTCATGACTGATCGTGCAGCGCGCCAGGCTGGTCTTGGTGGCGAAATTATCTGCTACGTAGCGTAATCGGAGGATAAAATGTCTCGTGTTGCAAAAGCACCTGTCGTTGTTCCTGCCGGCGTAGAGGTAAAACTCAACGGTCAGGAAGTTTCGATCAAAGGCAAAAACGGCGAGCTGACTCGTACTATCAACAGTGCTGTAGAAGTTAAGCATGCAGACAACGCCCTGACTTTCGCTCCACGCGAAGGTTATGCGGATGGTTGGGCACAGGCAGGTACTGCACGTGCGCTGCTGAACGGCATGGTTATCGGTGTTACCGAAGGCTTCACCAAGAAGCTGCAACTGGTTGGTGTTGGTTATCGTGCAGCTGTTAAAGGCAACTCTGTGAGTCTGGCCCTGGGCTTCTCTCACCCGGTTGACCATGCACTGCCGGCCGGCATCACTGCTGAATGTCCAACTCAGACTGAGATCGTGCTGAAAGGCGCTGATAAACAGCTGATTGGTCAGGTTGCAGCTGATCTGCGCGCCTACCGTCGTCCTGAGCCTTACAAAGGCAAGGGTGTTCGTTACGCCGACGAAGTCGTGCGTACCAAAGAGGCTAAGAAGAAGTAAGGTAACACTATGGATAAGAAATCTGCTCGTATCCGTCGTGCGACCCGTGCACGTCGCAAGCTCAAAGAGCTGGGTGCTACTCGCCTGGTGGTACATCGTACCCCGCGTCACATTTACGCACAGGTAATCGCCCCGAACGGTTCCGAAGTTCTGGTTGCTGCTTCTACTGTAGAAAAAGCTATCGCTGAACAACTGAAGTATACCGGTAACAAAGACGCCGCTGCAGCTGTAGGTAAAGCTCTGGCTGAGCGCGCTATCGAAAAAGGCATCAAAGATGTTTCTTTCGACCGTTCCGGTTTCCAATATCATGGTCGCGTCCAGGCACTTGCAGATGCTGCTCGTGAAGCTGGCCTTCAGTTCTAAGGTAGAGGTCTAAGATGGCACACATCGAGAAACAAGCTGGCGACCTGCAGGAAAAACTGATCGCGGTAAACCGTGTCTCTAAAACTGTGAAAGGTGGTCGTATTTTCTCCTTCACCGCTCTGACTGTAGTGGGTGATGGTAACGGCCGCGTTGGTTTTGGTTACGGTAAAGCGCGTGAAGTTCCAGCAGCGATCCAGAAAGCGATGGAAAAAGCTCGTCGCAATATGGTTAATGTCGCGCTGACTCACGGCACCCTGCAGCACCCGGTTAAAGGTGCGCACACGGGTTCTCGTGTGTTCATGCAGCCGGCTTCTGAAGGTACCGGTATCATCGCCGGCGGTGCAATGCGCGCCGTTCTGGAAGTCGCTGGAGTTCATAACGTTCTGGCTAAAGCCTATGGTTCCACCAACCCGATCAACGTGGTTCGTGCAACTATCGACGGCCTGGGCAATATGAAGTCTCCGGATATGGTTGCTGCCAAGCGTGGTAAATCCGTTGAAGAAATTCTGGGGTAATCACGATGGCTAAGACAATCAAAATTACACAAACCCGTAGCTCAATCGGCCGCCTGCCTAAGCACAAAGCCACTCTGGTTGGTCTGGGTCTGCGTCGTATTGGTCACACCGTTGAGCGTGAAGACACGCCAGCTGTACGCGGTATGATCAACGCGATTTCTTACATGCTGAAAGTGGAGGAGTAAGAGATGCGTTTAAACACTCTGTCTCCGGCCGAAGGGTCTAAACACGCTTCCAAGCGTCTGGGCCGTGGTATCGGTTCTGGCCTCGGTAAAACCGGCGGTCGTGGTCACAAAGGTCAGAAGTCTCGTTCTGGCGGTGGCGTACGTCGTGGTTTCGAGGGTGGTCAGATGCCTCTGTACCGTCGTCTGCCGAAGTTCGGCTTCACCTCGCGCAAATCATTCGTGACTGCAGAAGTGCGTCTGTCTGATCTGGCGAAAGTGGAAGGCGGTATCGTCGACCTGAACACGCTGAAAGCAGCTAACATCATCGGTGTACAGATTGAGTTCGCGAAAGTGATCCTGTCTGGTGAAGTATCTGCACCTGTTACGATTCGTGGTCTGCGTGTCACCAAAGGTGCTCGTGCTGCAATCGAAGCTGCTGGCGGTAAAATCGAGGAATAAGTAGCAGATGGCAAAGCAACCGGGATTAGATTTTCAAAGTGCCAAAGGTGGCTTTGGTGAACTGAAGCGCAGACTGTTGTTTGTAATCGGTGCACTGATTGTCTTCCGTATTGGCTCTTTTATTCCAATCCCCGGTATCGATGCCACTGTACTTGCCAAACTGCTTGAGCAACAGCGTGGCACCATCATTGAAATGTTTAACATGTTCTCTGGTGGTGCTCTCAGTCGTGCCTCAATCTTCGCGCTGGGTATTATGCCGTATATTTCGGCCTCTATTATTATCCAGCTGCTGACGGTGGTTCATCCCGCGTTGGCCGAGATTAAGAAAGAGGGTGAAGCTGGTCGTCGTAAGATCAGCCAGTACACTCGCTACGGCACACTGGTTCTGGCTATATTCCAGTCGATCGGTATTGCTACCGGTCTGCCGAATATGCCTGGAATGCAGGGCCTGGTATTAAATCCAGGCTTTGCTTTCTACTTTACCGCTGTTGTAAGTCTGGTTACCGGAACCATGTTCCTGATGTGGCTGGGCGAACAGATTACTGAACGAGGTATCGGTAACGGTATTTCGATCATTATCTTCGCGGGTATTGTTGCGGGTTTACCGCCGGCCATTGGCCATACCATCGAGCAAGCGCGGCAAGGCGACCTGCACTTCCTTCTGTTGCTGTTGGTTGCAGTTCTTGTATTTGCAGTGACGTTCTTTGTTATTTTCGTTGAGCGTGGCCAGCGCCGCATTGTGGTTAACTACGCTAAACGTCAGCAAGGTCGTCGTGTATATGCTGCACAGAGCACACATTTACCGTTGAAAGTGAACATGGCGGGCGTAATCCCAGCCATCTTTGCTTCCAGCATTATCCTGTTCCCGGCGACGATAGCATCCTGGTTCGGGGGCGGTACCGGTTGGAACTGGCTGACAACAATTTCGCTGTATTTGCAGCCAGGACAGCCGCTTTATGTGCTACTCTATGCGACTGCAATCATCTTCTTCTGTTTCTTCTACACGGCGTTGGTTTTCAACCCGCGTGAAACAGCAGATAACCTGAAGAAGTCTGGTGCATTCGTACCGGGAATTCGTCCGGGAGAGCAAACGGCGAAGTACATCGATAAAGTAATGACACGTCTGACCTTAATCGGCGCACTGTATATTACTTTTATCTGCCTGATCCCGGAGTTCATGCGTGATGCCATGAAGGTTCCCTTCTACTTTGGCGGCACCTCGCTGCTGATTGTAGTGGTTGTCATCATGGACTTTATGGCTCAAGTGCAAACTCTGATGATGTCCAGTCAGTACGAGTCTGCATTGAAGAAAGCTAACCTGAAAGGCTATGGCCGTTAATTCAGTAGCTTGAGAAGTTACGGAGAGTAAAAATGAAAGTTCGTGCTTCCGTCAAGAAATTATGTCGTAACTGCAAAATCATTCGTCGCGACGGTGTCGTACGTGTGATCTGCAGCTCCGAGCCTAAGCATAAACAGCGCCAGGGCTGATTAAGTCACATATTTTTCTTGCAAAGTCGGGTTGAGCTGGCTAGATTAGCCAGCCAATCTTTTGTATGTCGATGCGTTTCCATTTGAGTATCCTGAAAACGGGCTTTTCAGCATGGTACGCATTTATTTAATTATAGGAGTGCATAGTGGCCCGTATAGCAGGCATTAACATTCCTGATCAAAAACATACCGTTATCGCATTAACTTCGATCTTCGGTATCGGCAAAACCCGTTCTAAAGCCATCTGTGCTGAAACGGGCATCGCCGAAAATGTTAAGATCAGTGAGCTGTCTGAAGAACAAATTGATCAGCTGCGTGAAGCAGTTGGTAAATTCGTTGTTGAAGGTGATCTGCGCCGTGAAATCACCCTGAGCATCAAGCGTCTGATGGACCTTGGTTGCTACCGTGGTTTACGCCATCGTCGTGGTCTGCCGGTGCGCGGTCAGCGTACTAAGACCAACGCACGTACCCGTAAGGGTCCGCGTAAACCGATCAAGAAATAATCGGGGTGAGTAAATAATGGCAAAGGCACCAGTTCGTGCACGTAAGCGTGTAAGAAAACAAGTCTCAGATGGCGTGGCTCATGTCCATGCGTCTTTTAACAACACCATCGTTACTATTACTGATCGTCAGGGTAACGCACTGGGTTGGGCAACCGCCGGTGGTTCCGGTTTCCGCGGTTCACGTAAATCTACTCCGTTTGCTGCTCAGGTCGCTGCAGAGCGCTGTGCAGAAGCCGTGAAAGATTACGGTATTAAGAACCTGGAAGTTATGGTTAAGGGTCCGGGTCCAGGCCGCGAATCTACTATTCGTGCTCTGAACGCCGCTGGTTTCCGCATCACTAATATTACTGATGTGACTCCGATCCCTCACAACGGTTGTCGTCCGCCGAAAAAACGTCGCGTTTAACGTTCCGTTTTTTAGGTTAGTTGGAGAAAGAAAATGGCAAGATATTTGGGTCCTAAGCTCAAGCTGAGCCGTCGTGAGGGCACTGACTTATTCCTTAAGTCTGGCGTTCGCGCGATTGATTCCAAGTGCAAAATTGAACAAGCCCCTGGTCAGCATGGTGCGCGTAAACCGCGTCTGTCTGATTACGGCGGCCAGTTACGTGAAAAGCAAAAAGTTCGTCGTATCTACGGCGTGCTGGAGCGTCAGTTCCGTAACTACTATAAAGAAGCAGCGCGTCTGAAAGGCAACACCGGTGAAAACCTGTTAGCTCTGCTGGAAGGTCGTCTGGATAACGTAGTTTACCGTATGGGCTTTGGTGCCACTCGTGCAGAAGCACGTCAGCTGGTTAGCCACAAATCTGTAATGGTAAACGGTCGCGTTGTTAACATCGCTTCTTATCAGGTATCTCCGAATGATGTCGTAAGCATCCGTGAGAAAGCCAAAAAGCAATCTCGCGTGAAGGCCGCTCTGGAGCTGGCTGAGCAGCGTGAAAAGCCAACCTGGCTGGAAGTTGATGCGACTAAGATGGAAGGTGTGTTCAAGCGTATTCCTGAGCGTACCGATCTGTCTGCGGACATTAACGAACACCTGATCGTCGAGCTTTACTCTAAGTAAAGCTTAGTACCAAAGAGAGGACACAATGCAGGGTTCTGTGACAGAGTTTCTAAAACCGCGCCTGGTAGATATCGAGCAAGTGAGTTCGACGCACGCCAAGGTGACCCTTGAGCCGTTAGAGCGTGGCTTTGGCCATACTCTTGGTAACGCACTGCGCCGTATTCTGCTTTCTTCCATGCCGGGTTGCGCGGTGACCGAGGTTGAGATTGATGGCGTGCTGCACGAGTACTCCACCAAAGAGGGCGTACAGGAAGATATCCTGGAAATCCTGCTCAATCTGAAAGGGCTGGCGGTAAGAGTTCAGGGTAAAGATGAAGTCATTCTTACGCTGAATAAATCTGGCATTGGCCCTGTGACTGCAGCCGACATTACCCACGACGGTGATGTCGAAATCGTCAAGCCGCAGCATGTGATCTGCCATCTGACCGATGAAAACGCGTCTATTAGCATGCGTATCAAAGTTCAGCGTGGTCGTGGTTATGTGCCGGCTTCTGCCCGAATTCATTCGGAAGAAGATGAGCGCCCAATCGGCCGTCTGTTGGTTGACGCTTGCTACAGCCCTGTAGACCGTATCGCCTACAATGTTGAAGCAGCGCGTGTAGAACAGCGCACCGACCTGGACAAGCTGGTCATCGAAATGGAAACCAACGGCACAATCGATCCTGAAGAGGCGATTCGTCGTGCGGCAACCATCCTGGCAGAACAACTGGAAGCTTTCGTTGACTTACGTGATGTACGTCAGCCGGAAGTCAAAGAAGAGAAACCAGAATTCGATCCGATCCTGCTGCGCCCTGTTGACGATCTGGAATTGACTGTCCGCTCTGCTAACTGCCTCAAGGCAGAAGCTATCCACTACATCGGTGATCTGGTACAGCGTACCGAGGTTGAGCTGCTTAAAACGCCTAACCTGGGTAAAAAATCTCTTACCGAGATTAAAGACGTGCTCGCATCACGTGGTCTGTCTCTGGGCATGCGCCTGGAAAACTGGCCACCGGCAAGCATTGCTGATGAATAACCGGATCGCAGGTTAAGGTTTCACTGAGAAGGATAAGGTCATGCGCCATCGTAAGAGTGGTCGTCAACTGAACCGCAACAGCAGCCATCGTCAGGCTATGTTCCGCAACATGGCTGGTTCTCTGGTTCGTCATGAGATCATTAAGACGACTCTGCCGAAAGCCAAAGAGCTGCGTCGCGTAGTTGAGCCGCTGATTACTCTTGCCAAGACCGACAGCGTAGCTAATCGTCGTCTGGCATTCGCCCGTACTCGTGATAACGAGATCGTGGCAAAACTGTTTAACGAGCTGGGCCCGCGTTTCGCGAGCCGTGCCGGTGGTTACACTCGTATTCTGAAGTGTGGCTTCCGTGCTGGTGACAACGCTCCGATGGCTTACATCGAGCTGGTTGATCGTCCAGAAGCTCAAGCAGAAGCTGCTGCAGAGTAATTTGCAGTAACGTAAAAAACCCGCTTCGGCGGGTTTTTTATTGCCTGTCATTTCTTCCCATTTCCCCTCCATTCGCTATGCTGTTGGCAGACATGCTTGCAGGAGGTTTCTATGTGGCTTATCGATCAGCTGGCTGAGCAACACATCCGCGCCGCGCAGGGAAAGGGTGAGCTGAGCAATCTGCCTGGTGAGGGTGCGCCGCTCACGCTGGACGATGACAGTGGTGTGCCGGCGGAATTGCGCAGTGCCTGGCGACTGCTGAAAAACGCCGGCTATCTCCCACCGGAACTTGAGATGCGCCGCGACGCGCTGGCACTGAGCGATTTGCTTCGCGAACTCGATCCTGATGACAACGAGGCGCGCGAACTGGCCAAGCGCCTGACATTGCTGGAGATGAAACTGCAGCAGGCCGGCATGAGCACCGATTTTCTGCGTGGCGAATACCGCCCGGCGATCGGTCAGCGGTTACAGCAGGAGAAATAGTATGTATCGCATTGGCCAGCTGGCAAAACTGGCGGACGTGACGCCGGACACCATCCGCTTTTATGAAAAGCAGCAGATGATGGATCATGAGGTACGCACCGAGGGCGGCTTCCGCCTGTACAGCGATAACGATCTGCAGCGCCTGCGTTTTATCCGTTACGGCCGGCAGCTTGGTTTCAGCCTGGAATCGATCCGCGACCTGCTGTCGATCCGTATTGATCCAGAGCATCACACCTGTGAAGAGTCAAAAGCGATCGTGGCGAAACGGCTGGATGAGGTGAACAGTATGATTGGCGAACTGCAAACCATTCAGCGCTCACTGCAACGGCTGGCGGAAACCTGTTGTGGCGACCGGCACAGTAGCGCCTGTTGTTCGATCCTCGAGGCACTGGAAACCGGCGAAGATCCGCATCCTGAAATTTGTTGTAGTAAGGATTGAATTCTGGCGCGCAGGGACTATAGTTGCGCCATTACTAACCGGAGGACGATATGAGTCACTATCAGCATCGAAAAGGCAAAATTAACGATAACGCCCTGGAAGCCCTGTTACACGATCCGCTGTATCGCCAGCGAGTTGAGCGCAATCAGAAGGGGAAAGGCAGCTACCGGCGTAAAGATAAACACGCGAAGGGAGCGAATCAGGAGGCCAGCGGTAAGCAACAGTGTTTACCTCTGGCCTTCTGCTTTAGTGACAAAAAAGCCGCCTGAACAGGCGGCTTTTATTCATCACACTTTATTATTTTGTTGCTTAAGCAGGTCGCGAATCTCGGTCAGCAGCACTTCTTCATTAGTCGGTTTAGGCGCTGGTTTTTCCACTTCTTTCTTTTTATACAGTTTATTCATTACTTTGATGGCAATGAAGATAGCAAACGCCACGATGATGAAATCAAATACCGTCTGAATAAAGTTACCGTATTCCATCACCACCGCTGGGATATCGCCTTCTGCTGGCTTGAGTACCCATTTAAACTGCTTAAAGTCGACGCCGCCAATCAGTAAACCGAGCGGTGGCATAATGATGTTCGCAACCAGTGACGATACGATCTTACCGAACGCAGCACCGATGATCACACCGACCGCCAGGTCCACCACGTTGCCACGCATCGCAAAATCACGAAACTCTTTGAATAAACTCATTGTTATCTCCTTGCCTTGGCCAATGGCTAAAGTCTAACAAACCTTCGTGTAATTGCCATTATAACAATGGATTAAACACCACTCTCACTTCAGCCCAATCACAACGCGTTACAGGAAGAACGGGCTCGGCTGGAACAGACGCTCAACGTCCGGCACAAACTTTTTGTCGGTGAGGAACATGATCACGTGGTCGCCTTGCTCAATACGCACATTATCATTGGCGATGATCACGTCATCACCACGCACCACCGCGCCGATAATTGTGCCCGGCGGCAGTTTAATATCTTCAATCAGGCGGCCGACCACGCGCGAAGTGGTTTCATCACCGTGGGCAATGGCCTCGATGGCTTCCGCAATACCGCGGCGCAGTGAAGAGACGCCGACAATATCGGCTTTGCGCACGTGGCCAAGCAGCGCAGAAATTGTGGCCTGCTGCGGAGAGATCGCAATGTCGATCACGCTGCCCTGCACCAGATCGACATAGGCGCGACGCTGGATCAGCACCATCACTTTTTTCGCGCCCATTTTTTTGGCCAGCATTGCTGACATGATATTGGCTTCATCGTCGTTAGTGACGGCGATAAACAGATCGACCTGATCGACATGCTCTTCTGCCAGCAGTTCCTGATCCGAGGCATCGCCATAGAACACGATGGTATCCTGCAGATGTTCAGCCAGTTCAGCCGCGCGCTGCTGATTACGCTCAATCAGCTTAACGCTGTACTGCTTTTCCAGCCGCTGCGCCAGGCCAAAGCCGATATTACCGCCGCCGACCAGCATAATGCGTTTATAGGGCTTTTCGAGCCGCTGCATCTCGCTCATCACCGCACGAATATGCTGACTGGCGGCAATAAAAAACACTTCATCGCCAGCTTCGACGATCGTCGATCCCTGCGGGCGGATCGGGCGATCCTGACGAAAAATGGCGGCTACGCGGGTATCGATATGCGGCATGTGCTCACGCAGGATCGACAGCGGATTGCCCACCAGCGGTCCGCCGTAATAGGCTTTGACCACTGCCAGGCTGACTTTGCCCTCGGCAAAATTCACCACCTGTAACGCGCCAGGGTACTGAATCAGCCGATAGATGTTGTCGATCACCAGCTGTTCAGGCGAGATCAAATGGTCGATGGGCACCGCTTCCGGCACAAACAGCTTTTCCGCATCGCGCAGATAATCGGCGGCGCGGATACGGGCAATGCGGTTTGGCGTGTTAAACAGCGAGTAAGCAATCTGACAGGCAATCATGTTGGTTTCGTCAGAGCTGGTCACCGCCACCAGCATATCCGCATCTTCGGCGCCGGCTTCACGCAACACGCGCGGGTGCGAACCATGGCCCTGCACCACGCGCAGGTCAAACTTATCCTGCAGCACGCGTAAGCGTGAGGGATCGCTATCAACCACGGTGATGTCATTGTTTTCGCCCACCAGGTTTTCAGCGAGCGTGCCGCCCACCTGGCCGGCGCCGAGGATAATAATTTTCATGGATACGTTGCTCTTGTCACTGTGCGCTGCACTATTTTTTCATCAGCTTAGCGTAGAAGAAACCGTCGCCGCCATTGATGGCAGGGAAAACCTGCCAGCCGTTAAGTTGCCCATGTGGCAGTGCCTGCGGCACCGCATCGTCATGCGTCGCGAGGAAAGCATCGATCTGCTGCTGGTTCTCCTGCGGCAGCACTGAGCAGGTGGCATAAAGCAGCGTACCGCCCGATTTCAGGCGAGGCCAGATGGCCGCCAGAATCTCACGCTGTAGCGCGGCGAGTTCGTCGATATCGCGATCGCGGCGTAGCCATTTGATATCCGGATGGCGTCGAATAACGCCGGTGGCCGAGCAGGGCGCATCCAGCAAGATGCGGTCGAATTGCTGCTCGTCGCACCAGGCCGCTGGCGTGCGGCCATCGCCCTGACGCACGTCAGCCTGCATCCCCAGACGCTGCAGGTTTTCCGTCACGCGCGACAGGCGCTGCGCATCGATATCCACCGCCATCACGCGGGCCTGCGGCGCAATTTCGAGAATATGGGTGGTTTTGCCGCCGGGCGCAGCGCACAGGTCGAGAATGGTTTCGCCGTTTTCCGGCGCCAGCAGCAGGGCGCAACGCTGAGCAGAGAGATCCTGCACCGTCACCCAGCCCTGCTCAAAGCCTGGCAGCTGACTGACCGGAGCCGGTGCTTCAAGACGCAGCGCATCCGGCGCGTCAGCACTAAACGCATTTTGATTCTGCTGGGTTAATAACGCCAGCCAGGCGTCACGGCTGTGATGCTGACGATTCACGCGCAGCCACATTGGCGGTCGCTGATTGTTTGCTTCCACAATCTGCTGCCACTGCTCCGGCCACGCGGTCTGCAACCGTTTCAGCAGCCAGCCCGGATGCCAGTAACGCTGCGGGCCCTGATTGACCTCCGCCAGCAGTGCGTCCCGCTGACGCTGAAACTGACGCAGCACGCCGTTGAGCAAGCCTTTCAGATTTGCCCGCTTCAGTGCTTCAGCCCCGGCCACGGTTTCGGCCAGCGCGGCGTGCGGCGGAACGCGGGTATACAGCAGCTGATACAGGCCCACCATGATCAGATAGTGCAGCACGCGCTGTTTGCCGGTTAACGGCCGCGCCATCAGCTTATTAATCAACGCTTCCAGCTGCGGCAGCGTGCGCGTCACGCCAAAACACAACTCCTGCAGCAGCGCGCCATCGTTGTTTGCCAGCGTTTTTTGCGCAGCGGGCAGAATCGCGCTCAGCGATTCCCCTTTATCCACCACGCGTTCAATCAGTTGCGCGGCAAGGCTGCGCAGGTTGGTCGCTTTTTTCATATTCATTCATCAAACAAAAAGCCCGGCGGAAACCGGGCTGGAGAATCAGGCCAGAACGGTGCCGGGTGTAAACCATTCACGACGCGAATTGAGCAGATCCTGCGCCGCCATGGCTTTTTTGCCGGCAGGCTGCAGTGAGAGCAGATTCAGCACGCCGTCAGCGGTCGCGATCTGGATGCCGTGTTTGTCAGCCTGCAGAATTTCTCCCGGCTGGGCGCTGCGGTGCGGTAACACGCTGGCCTGCCAGACTTTGACCGGCTGATCGTCGATAAGGAAATAACTCACCGGCCACGGATTGAAGGCGCGAATGCACCGTTCCAGCTGAACAGCAGAGAGCGACCAGTCAAGACGTGCCTCTTCTTTACTGAGCTTTTCCGCGTAAGTTACCAGGGTCTCATCCTGCACTTCGGGCTGTGCGCTGCCGGCGGCCAGCAGACTGAGCGTGGTCAGCATCCCCTGCGGACCCAGCTGCGCCAGCTTGTCGTACAGCGATGCGCTGGTATCGTCGGCATTAATCGGGCAGGTTATTTTGTGCAGCATATCGCCGGTATCCAGACCCACGTCCATCTGCATGATGGTCACACCGGTTTCGTTATCGCCGGCCCACAGTGAGCGCTGAATCGGCGCCGCACCGCGCCAGCGCGGCAGCAGCGAGCCGTGTACGTTGATGCAGCCAAGGCGCGGCATCGTCAGCACCGCCTGAGGCAGGATCAGACCATAAGCGACGACCACCATCACATCGGCCTGTAGCCCGGCAACCAGCTGCTGATTCTCTTCCGGCTTCAGGGACTTTGGCTGAAACACGGGAATATCATGCGCCTGAGCCAGCACTTTTACCGGGCCCGGCGTGAGTTTGTTGCCACGTCCGGCAGGGCGGTCGGGCTGAGTAAAGACGCCAACCACCTGATGCTCAGAAGCAAGCAGCGCGTCGAGATGACGCGCTGCGAAGTCAGGAGTACCGGCAAAGATGATTTTTAACGGTGCAGACACAGTTCAACCTTCTGTTCGCTCTCAGGATGCGCGCGCATTCTGGCGGGCCAGTTTTTCCAGTTTCTGTTTAATACGCTGACGCTTCAGCGGCGACAGATAATCAATAAACAGTTTACCGTCGAGATGGTCGATCTCATGCTGGATGCAGATCGCCAGCAGACCGTCGGTTTCCAGCTCGAAGCTGTTACCGTCGCGATTCAGCGCGCGCACTTTGACCCGCTCGGCACGCGGCACAAACGCCCGCTGTTCCGGGATCGACAGGCAACCCTCTTCGATACTGGTTTCGCCGCTTTTTTCCAGCAGCTCCGGGTTAATCAGCACCAGGCGCTCTTCGCGGCTTTCAGAAACATCAATCACGATGATGCGCTGGTGAATATCCACCTGCGTCGCCGCCAGACCAATGCCTTCTTCGGCGTACATGGTCTCAAACATATCGTCGACAATACGCTGAACGTCAGCATTCACAGCCGCAACGGGTGCAGCAATTTTGCGAAGGCGATCGTCAGGGAAATGTAATACCTGCAAAACTGACATAAATATCCAGATCTGTATGCGTTAAAGAAAAGATTACTGCCTCATATTGTAGACTTTTTGGGGCCTGATTGACAGCATTGTGCCGCATCAGAGCACGGCTGACAGGGAGCGCAGCATGGAACGCAGTGAAAGGATTATCAGGCTGACTTACGTCTGGGGTTTAAGCGGTGAGCGCGCCCGTCAGTTCATCATGGCGCTTCTGGCCGCCAGCCACGTTGACGACGCGTGGCTGCAGCAGCACGGTCTGGACGACACGCAGCGGCAACAGTTTCTCGCCCTCTGTCCACGGCAGCTGGAAACAACGCAGCGCTGGCTGCAACAGGCGCAACATCATCTGATCGCCTGCAGCGACGCACATTATCCCGCCCGGCTGCGGGAAATCAGCCGCTATCCGGCTGCCCTTTATATAGCGGGTGACCTCTCTGCACTCGCGACACCGCAACTGGCGGTGGTCGGCAGTCGTCACTGTTCGCCGTATGGCAGAGAATGGGGCAGCTGGTTTACCCAGCAGCTGGCGCTAAGCGGTTTGACCATCACCAGCGGGCTGGCGCGCGGTATTGATGGCGTGGCGCATCGTGCCGCGCTGGAAGTGCAGGGCAAAACTCTGGCCGTGCTGGGCAGCGGGCTGAATCATCTCTATCCGAAAAGCCATCAGCCGCTGGCACAAGAGATCATCGCCAGCGGCGGCGCGCTGGTTTCAGAACTGCCGCTGTCGATGGCGCCCCATGCGGTAAATTTCCCGCGGCGTAATCGTATTATCAGTGGCCTGAGTCATGGCGTGCTGGTGGTTGAAGCGTCACTGAAGAGTGGCTCGCTGGTGACGGCGCGGTATGCGCTGGAACAAAACCGTAACGTGTATGCGCTGCCTGGCGCGCTGGGTAATCCTGGCTGTGAAGGCACGCACTGGCTGATTCAGCAGGGTGCGCTGCTGGTGGCGCATCCCAACAATATCCTTGAGGATTTGCATTCTGCCCTGCAATGGTTGCCGGCCAGCATCTCAGAAACAATATATTCACAACTCAGTGATGATGTGCCATTGCCATTTCCCAGCGTGTTGGCTAACGTAGGTGATGAGGTTACACCTGTTGACGTCGTCGCTGAACGTGCCGGCCAACCTGTGCCAGTTATCGCAGCGCAATTGCTGGAGCTGGAGTTAGCAGGATGGATCGCAGCTGTACCCGGCGGCTATGTCCGATTGAGGAGGGCATGCCATGTTCGACGTACTTATGTACTTGTTTGAGACGTATATCCACAACGAGGCTGAAATGCGCGTTGACCAGGATAAATTGACCGATGACTTAACCGATGCCGGTTTTCATCGCGAAGATATCTACAATGCGTTGAATTGGCTTGAGCGGTTAGCGGATTATCAGGATGGTCTGGTCGCGCCAGTGTTGCTGGCTAACGATCCGCTCTCCATGCGAATCTACACGGAAGAAGAGAGCCAGCGTTTAGATGCCGAGTGTCGTGGTTTTATTCTGTTCCTGGAGCAAATCCAGGTGCTGAATATGGAAACGCGCGAAATGGTCATCGAACGGGTTATGGCGCTTGATACGCTGGAATTCGATCTGGAAGATCTCAAATGGGTGGTGCTGATGGTGCTGTTTAACATCCCCGGGTGTGAAAATGCCTATCAGCAGATGGAAGAACTGTTATTCGACGTCAATGAAGGTATGCTGCATTAATTTGCGATTAATGCATTCGGTAATATGAGTAAACCAGCACTATTTACCGTGCGTAAACACGATCCCTGCCCCGCCTGCGGGGCAGAATTAGTGATACGTGCCGGCAAACACGGGCCTTTTCTCGGCTGTGTGAATTATCCAACCTGCGACTATATTCGCCCGCTGAAAAGCCAGGGTGATGGCCATATTGTCAAAGTGCTGGAAGGCCATGCCTGCCCGCAGTGTGGTGCGGACAAAGTGCTGCGCCAGGGGCGATTCGGCATGTTTGTCGGCTGTAGCCACTATCCGGAGTGTGATTACACGGAAACCATCGATAAGCCGGACGAAACCGCAATTGCCTGCCCGCAGTGCGCCAGCGGCAAGCTGGTGCAGCGCCGTTCACGCTATGGCAAAACCTTCCATGCCTGCGACCGTTATCCCGACTGCCAGTTCGCGATCAACGCCACGCCGCTGGAAGGTGTCTGCCCCCATTGCCAGTTCCCGTTATTATTAGAAAAGAAAACCGCACAGGGCATGAAGCGCTTCTGCGCCAGCAAACGCTGCGGTAAGCCCATCGCCCAGGATGAAGAGTGATCATGAACCAGAGCCAGCATGCACCCGGAAGCCTCGACTTCTGCATCGAACAACTTCAGCAACAGCAAGTGATTGCTTACCCTACCGAAGCCGTATTCGGCCTTGGCTGCGATCCGGACAGCGAAAGCGCGGTGATGGCCCTGCTGGCACTGAAACAGCGTCCGGTGGAAAAGGGGCTGATCCTGATCGCCGCTGATTATGCGCAGCTCGAGCCTTATATTGCCGATCGCGAACTCACCGTGCTGCAGCGCGAACGTATGTTTGCCAGCTGGCCGGGTCCGGTCACCTATGTGGTGCCTGCTTCGCCGCATACGCCGCGCTGGTTAACCGGCCGCTTTGATTCGCTGGCGATTCGCGTCAGCGATCATCCGCAGGTCCAGGCGCTGTGTCGCGGATTTGGTAAGCCGCTGGTCTCAACCAGCGCGAATTTAACCGGTCAGCCGCCGTGCCGCAGCGCCGCCGAAGTGGCAGAGCAGTTTGGCTCGCAGTTTCCGGTGTTGCAGGCGGCCACCGGCGGTCGCCTGAATCCTTCTGAAATCCGCGATGCTATTAGCGGTGAACTCATTCGTCAGGGCTGATTATGGAAAAGTATGCCGTTTTTGGTCATCCCATCGCCCACAGCAAATCTCCGTTTATTCACGCCGCTTTTGCTGAGCAGACCGGTATTGAACATCCTTACGGACGCATCTGCGCACCGCTGGAAGGGTTCCCGCAGGCGATAGAGGCATTTTTTGCGGCTGGTGGCAAAGGCGCCAATGTTACGCTGCCGTTTAAACAGCAGGCATGGGAATTCGCGGATGAGCTCAGCGAACGCGCGGCATTATCCGGCGCGGTAAATACCTTAAAGAAGAGAGCCGATGGTTCGATTCTGGGTGATAACACGGACGGCATCGGCCTGCTGAGCGATCTGCAACGGCTGCAGCTGATCCGGCCGGGCGATCGCATTCTGCTGGTGGGTGCGGGCGGCGCGGCGCGTGGGGTGATCCTGCCGCTGCTCTCGACGGGCTGCGCGCTGGTGGTGGTTAACCGCACGGCAGAACGCGCGCAACAGCTGGCTGAGCTTTTCCAGCACAGTGGGGCGATCCAGGCGATGAGTTTTGATCAACTGGCCGGCGATCGTTTTGATCTGATCATCAATGCCACCTCCAGCGGCGTAGCGGGCGACGTGCCGCCGCTGCCGGTTACGCTGATTGATGCGCAGGTGCGCTGTTACGACATGTTTTATCAGCAGGGGCTGACGCCATTTCTGGCGTGGTGCCAGCAGCACGGCACACAGCAGCTGGCGGATGGACTCGGCATGCTGGTGGGTCAGGCGGCGCATGCGTTTCAGCTGTGGCATGGCGTTATGCCGGAGATCGCGCCGGTCATCGATCAACTTAAACAGGCGATGCAGGCATGAATCAGGCTATCCAGTTTCCCGATCGGGAAAGCTGGGACGCAGTCCGGCAGGCGGTGCTGTTCCCGGTCTTAGTGAATGGTATGGGACTGACCTGCGCAATATCGCTGCCGGCGCTGCAGCAACGTTTTGGTGCCGGAGAGGCGATGGCGCTGTTTAGCGCGCATCGCTGGGATCTGGAGGAAGAGGCCGAGCAGCTGCTCCGGGCGGAGCAGGCCGACGATCAGGGCTGGCTGTGGCTGCCCTGAGTCAGATATTCATCTTTCCAGCCGACATAATTGTTAGCGGAGTAAAGCAGTCCGGCTATTTCCGCTTCGGTTAGTGGCCGGATCTGCTTCACCGGGCTGCCTAAATAGAGATAGCCGCTTTGCAGGCGTTTACCGGGTGGCACCAGGCTGCCGGCGCCAATCATCACCTCATCTTCGACGATCGCGCCATCCAGCAGGATCGAGCCCATACCCACCAGCACGCGGTTGCCAATGGTGCAGCCGTGCAGCATTGCTTTATGGCCCACCGTCACGTCTTCACCGATGATCAATGGAAAGCCATCGGGATTACTGCTGGATTTATGCGTAACGTGCAGCACGCTGCCATCCTGGATATTGCTGCGTTTACCAATCACCACTTTATTCACGTCACCGCGGATTGCTACCAGTGGCCAGATGCTGACATCATCAGCCAGCTCGACTTCGCCAACGACCACGCTGCTGCTATCCACCATCACACGCTCGCCGGCATGAGGAATATGTTGCTTATAAGGGCGCAGGGCTACAGACATTCTATTTCTCCTTTTCTGATGTTTCCCGCTAGCCTGCGGCTTCCGGTGCGGGTAAACAAGCTGATTTTTGCGCGGATCGCTCGCGATCGCAGCGAAAAGAGTGAAAACTCGCCAGTCGATTAAAAAGATCGAAAAAAGGGGTTGTGCAAAAAATCCGGATCCCTATAATGCGCCACCACTGAGACGGCAAAGCGGCAACGCAGACGGCTCAGCAGGGCGTGAAGCGATTCACCCCGCCGGAGAAAAACGCTGAAAAAAGTGTTTGACTCTGAAGGAGGAAAGCGTAATATACGCCACCTCGCGACAGCAGGCCGAACGCCGCGTCGCACCGCTCTTTAACAATTTATCAGACAATCTGTGTGGGCACTCGCAGGATTGATATCACAAGCCTACGGGCTTTAAAAAATATCAAGTCTTTGCTGAGTGAACACGTAATTCATTACGAAGTTTAATTCACAGAGCATCGCTGCACTCGTTGCAGCAAATCAAACTTTAAATTGAAGAGTTTGATCATGGCTCAGATTGAACGCTGGCGGCAGGCCTAACACATGCAAGTCGAACGGCAGCACAGAAGAGCTTGCTCTTTGGGTGGCGAGTGGCGGACGGGTGAGTAATGTCTGGGAAACTGCCCGATGGAGGGGGATAACTACTGGAAACGGTAGCTAATACCGCATAACGTCGCAAGACCAAAGTGGGGGACCTTCGGGCCTCACACCATCGGATGTGCCCAGATGGGATTAGCTAGTAGGTGGGGTAATGGCTCACCTAGGCGACGATCCCTAGCTGGTCTGAGAGGATGACCAGCCACACTGGAACTGAGACACGGTCCAGACTCCTACGGGAGGCAGCAGTGGGGAATATTGCACAATGGGCGCAAGCCTGATGCAGCCATGCCGCGTGTATGAAGAAGGCCTTCGGGTTGTAAAGTACTTTCAGCGGGGAGGAAGGCGGTGAGGTTAATAACCTCGCCGATTGACGTTACCCGCAGAAGAAGCACCGGCTAACTCCGTGCCAGCAGCCGCGGTAATACGGAGGGTGCAAGCGTTAATCGGAATTACTGGGCGTAAAGCGCACGCAGGCGGTCTGTTAAGTCAGATGTGAAATCCCCGGGCTTAACCTGGGAACTGCATTTGAAACTGGCAGGCTTGAGTCTCGTAGAGGGGGGTAGAATTCCAGGTGTAGCGGTGAAATGCGTAGAGATCTGGAGGAATACCGGTGGCGAAGGCGGCCCCCTGGACGAAGACTGACGCTCAGGTGCGAAAGCGTGGGGAGCAAACAGGATTAGATACCCTGGTAGTCCACGCCGTAAACGATGTCGACTTGGAGGTTGTGCCCTTGAGGCGTGGCTTCCGGAGCTAACGCGTTAAGTCGACCGCCTGGGGAGTACGGCCGCAAGGTTAAAACTCAAATGAATTGACGGGGGCCCGCACAAGCGGTGGAGCATGTGGTTTAATTCGATGCAACGCGAAGAACCTTACCTGGCCTTGACATCCAGAGAACTTAGCAGAGATGCTTTGGTGCCTTCGGGAACTCTGAGACAGGTGCTGCATGGCTGTCGTCAGCTCGTGTTGTGAAATGTTGGGTTAAGTCCCGCAACGAGCGCAACCCTTATCCTTTGTTGCCAGCGGCTCGGCCGGGAACTCAAAGGAGACTGCCGGTGATAAACCGGAGGAAGGTGGGGATGACGTCAAGTCATCATGGCCCTTACGGCCAGGGCTACACACGTGCTACAATGGCGCATACAAAGAGAAGCGACCTCGCGAGAGCAAGCGGACCTCATAAAGTGCGTCGTAGTCCGGATTGGAGTCTGCAACTCGACTCCATGAAGTCGGAATCGCTAGTAATCGTAGATCAGAATGCTACGGTGAATACGTTCCCGGGCCTTGTACACACCGCCCGTCACACCATGGGAGTGGGTTGCAAAAGAAGTAGGTAGCTTAACCTTCGGGAGGGCGCTTACCACTTTGTGATTCATGACTGGGGTGAAGTCGTAACAAGGTAACCGTAGGGGAACCTGCGGTTGGATCACCTCCTTACCTGAAGATACTTTCCCGCGAAGTGCTCACACAGATTGTCTGATGAACTTAGAGAAGAGCGTAAAACGCCTGCAGGCTTGTAGCTCAGGTGGTTAGAGCGCACCCCTGATAAGGGTGAGGTCGGTGGTTCAAGTCCACTCAGGCCTACCAGATTTCTTCTCATGCCGCGTTATGTTTCCGGCTCGCATAGTTCACTATGCTTCGCGAAAACATGCCTTGCCTGAGACGAAATCACATTTCCCGTGTGAGAAACGTGACTCCTGGTGAGTGGATGTAGATGGTCTCTGCAGTGACTGTATGGGGCTATAGCTCAGCTGGGAGAGCGCCTGCCTTGCACGCAGGAGGTCAGCGGTTCGATCCCGCTTAGCTCCACCATTACAGTACTGAAACTTACTTCAGAGTATACCGGCGACGGTGTGCTGCGAAGTATTTGCTCTTTAACAATCCGGAACAAGCTGAAAATTTGAAACGACGCGTCGTGTTCATTCTCCGTAATAAGAATGAAATTTACGATGCGTTCGAGTCTCTCAAATGCTTGCAGTCTGCAGCGTTGCAAAACGCCTGTGGGTTGTGAGGTTAAGCGACTAAGCGTACACGGTGGATGCCCTGGCAGTCAGAGGCGATGAAGGACGTGCTAATCTGCGAAAAGCGACGGTAAGGTGATATGAACCGCTACAGCCGTCGATGTCCGAATGGGGAAACCCGGTGCACTCTGTGCATCATCGTTTGATGAATACATAGTCAAACGAGGCGAACCGGGGGAACTGAAACATCTAAGTACCCCGAGGAAAAGAAATCAACCGAGATTCCCCCAGTAGCGGCGAGCGAACGGGGAGCAGCCCAGGACCTGAATCAGCTTGTGCATCAGTGGAAGCGTCTGGAAAGTCGCGCGATACCGGGTGACAGCCCCGTACACGAAGATGCACAGGTTGTGAGTCCGACGAGTAGGGCGGGACACGTGGTATCCTGTCTGAACATGGGGGGACCATCCTCCAAGGCTAAATACTCCTGACTGACCGATAGTGAACCAGTACCGTGAGGGAAAGGCGAAAAGAACCCCGGCGAGGGGAGTGAAACAGAACCTGAAACCGTGTACGTACAAGCAGTGGGAGCACCTTCAGGGTGTGACTGCGTACCTTTTGTATAATGGGTCAGCGACTTATATTCTGTAGCAAGGTTAACCGCATAGGGGAGCCGAAGGGAAACCGAGTCTTAATTGGGCGTTAAGTTGCAGGGTATAGACCCGAAACCCGGTGATCTAGCCATGGGCAGGTTGAAGGTTGGGTAACACTAACTGGAGGACCGAACCGACTAATGTTGAAAAATTAGCGGATGACTTGTGGCTGGGGGTGAAAGGCCAATCAAACCGGGAGATAGCTGGTTCTCCCCGAAAGCTATTTAGGTAGCGCCTCGTGAACTCATCTCCGGGGGTAGAGCACTGTTTCGGCTAGGGGGCCATCCCGGCTTACCAACCCGATGCAAACTGCGAATACCGGAGAATGTTATCACGGGAGACACACGGCGGGTGCTAACGTCCGTCGTGAAGAGGGAAACAACCCAGACCGCCAGCTAAGGTCCCAAAGTCATGGTTAAGTGGGAAACGATGTGGGAAGGCACAGACAGCCAGGATGTTGGCTTAGAAGCAGCCATCATTTAAAGAAAGCGTAATAGCTCACTGGTCGAGTCGGCCTGCGCGGAAGATGTAACGGGGCTAAACCATGCACCGAAGCTGCGGCAGCGACACTATGTGTTGTTGGGTAGGGGAGCGTTCTGTAAGCCGCTGAAGGTGTGCTGTGAGGCATGCTGGAGGTATCAGAAGTGCGAATGCTGACATAAGTAACGATAAAGCGGGTGAAAAGCCCGCTCGCCGGAAGACCAAGGGTTCCTGTCCAACGTTAATCGGGGCAGGGTGAGTCGACCCCTAAGGCGAGGCTGAAAAGCGTAGTCGATGGGAAACAGGTTAATATTCCTGTACTTGGTGTTACTGCGAAGGGGGGACGGAGAAGGCTAGGTTATCCGGGCGACGGTTGTCCCGGTTTAAGCGTGCAGGTGTGAAGACCAGGCAAATCCGGTCTTCTTTAACACTGAGGCGTGATGACGAGCCGCTACGGCGGTGAAGTAACTGATGCCCTGCTTCCAGGAAAAGCCTCTAAGCTCCAGGTAACACGAAATCGTACCCCAAACCGACACAGGTGGTCAGGTAGAGAATACCAAGGCGCTTGAGAGAACTCGGGTGAAGGAACTAGGCAAAATGGTGCCGTAACTTCGGGAGAAGGCACGCTGGCGCGTAGGTGAAGGGACTTGCTCCCGGAGCCGAGGCCAGTCGAAGATACCAGCTGGCTGCAACTGTTTATTAAAAACACAGCACTGTGCAAACACGAAAGTGGACGTATACGGTGTGACGCCTGCCCGGTGCCGGAAGGTTAATTGATGGGGTTATCCGCAAGGAGAAGCTCTTGATCGAAGCCCCGGTAAACGGCGGCCGTAACTATAACGGTCCTAAGGTAGCGAAATTCCTTGTCGGGTAAGTTCCGACCTGCACGAATGGCGTAATGATGGCCAGGCTGTCTCCACCCGAGACTCAGTGAAATTGAAATCGCTGTGAAGATGCAGTGTACCCGCGGCAAGACGGAAAGACCCCGTGAACCTTTACTATAGCTTGACACTGAACATTGAGCCTTGATGTGTAGGATAGGTGGGAGGCTTTGAAGCGTGGACGCCAGTCTGCGTGGAGCCAACCTTGAAATACCACCCTTTAATGTTTGATGTTCTAACGTAGGCCCGTAATCCGGGCTGCGGACAGTGTCTGGTGGGTAGTTTGACTGGGGCGGTCTCCTCCCAAAGCGTAACGGAGGAGCACGAAGGTTGGCTAATCCTGGTCGGACATCAGGAGGTTAGTGCAATGGCATAAGCCAGCTTGACTGCGAGAGTGACGGCTCGAGCAGGTGCGAAAGCAGGTCATAGTGATCCGGTGGTTCTGAATGGAAGGGCCATCGCTCAACGGATAAAAGGTACTCCGGGGATAACAGGCTGATACCGCCCAAGAGTTCATATCGACGGCGGTGTTTGGCACCTCGATGTCGGCTCATCACATCCTGGGGCTGAAGTAGGTCCCAAGGGTACGGCTGTTCGCCGTTTAAAGTGGTACGCGAGCTGGGTTTAGAACGTCGTGAGACAGTTCGGTCCCTATCTGCCGTGGGCGCTGGAGAATTGAGGGGGGTTGCTCCTAGTACGAGAGGACCGGAGTGAACGCACCGCTGGTGTTCGGGTTGTCATGCCAATGGCACTGCCCGGTAGCTAAGTGCGGAAGAGATAAGTGCTGAAAGCATCTAAGCACGAAACTTGCCCCGAGATGAGTTCTCCCTGACCCCTTGAGGGTCCTGAAGGGACGTTGAAGACGACGACGTTGATAGGCCGGGTGTGTAAGCGCAGCGATGCGTTGAGCTAACCGGTACTAATGACCCGTGAGGCTTAACCTTACAACGCCAGAGGCGTTTTGGTCCGAGAGACCGAAAGAATTTTCAGCTTGTGACGGAAAAATTAGCGGAAACGAAAGATTTTGCGCTGAGGCAAGGCGCCGGACGAGACGGTACGAGGGAGCATACAGAAGTATGTGACTGAGTAGCGCGAGGACGGGCAACGCGGCATCAGTGAAAAAGATTCGTTTCGCGCACAAAGAATTTGCCTGGCGGCAACAGCGCGGTGGTCCCACCTGACCCCATGCCGAACTCAGAAGTGAAACGCCGTAGCGCCGATGGTAGTGTGGGGCCTCCCCATGCGAGAGTAGGGAACTGCCAGGCATCAAACCAGTGAAGAAGCCCCGAACGAGAGTCCGGGGCTTTTTTACGTCTGGCGATCGCTAAATCCACTTCACCCCCTGCAAAATCTCTCCCTAAAACTCCAGCTCTGTCACATTTTGTCATCCTGAACGGGCTCTGATTCCCCCGTACGGCCTACAGCTGCTTTACTCATTGCTTTAGCGATGTTCTTCGCAAGGAAATGAGGTAAAAGATGACCGACTTACAACAAAAATCGGCCCAGCCGGAAGCGGCAGCCGTCAGTAAACAACGCATCTGGGCCATTGTCGGCGCGTCGTCCGGCAATCTGGTCGAATGGTTTGATTTCTACGTCTACTCGTTCTTCTCGCTCTATTTTGCTCATGTATTTTTCCCGGCCGGCGACACCACTACCCAGCTGCTGCAAACGGCCGGCGTGTTTGCGGCGGGCTTCTTAATGCGTCCCATCGGTGGCTGGCTATTCGGCTACATCGCGGACCGTCACGGCCGAAAAAGTTCGATGCTTATCTCGGTATGCATGATGTGTTTTGGTTCTCTGGTCATCGCCTGTTTACCCGGCTATGGCGAAATAGGCATTGCGGCACCGGTGATTTTACTGCTGGCGCGCATGTTTCAGGGCTTATCGGTGGGCGGTGAATATGGTACCAGCGCTACCTACATGAGTGAGGTGGCACTGGAAGGGCGCAAAGGCTTCTACGCGTCGTTCCAGTACGTCACACTGATTGGCGGTCAGCTGTTAGCCGTGCTGACGGTCGTGGTGCTGCAACAAATCCTCAGTGATGAAGCGCTGCGCAGCTGGGGCTGGCGTATCCCGTTCTTTCTTGGCGCGGTTCTGGCCGTGGTCGCTCTGTGGTTGCGTCGCTCACTGAATGAAACCTCCGAGAAAAAGCACCGGGAACATCGCGATGCCGGCAGCATCCTTGGCCTGCTGCGTAACCATTCGCGCGCCTTCCTGATGGTGCTTGGCTTTACCGCCGGCGGATCGCTGAGCTTCTATACCTTCACAACCTACATGCAGAAATATCTGGTGAACACGGCGGGTATGGATGCGCGCAGCGCCAGTGCGTTGATGACCGGCGCGTTGCTGGTATTCATGCTGATTCAGCCAATTGTGGGCGCGCTGTCAGATAAGATTGGCCGGCGGGCATCAATGATGATCTTCGGCGCTGGCGCGGCTATCTGTACCGTGCCGATTTTGATGTTGCTGCAGAATGTGCAAAGTAGCGGGCTGGCGTTCGTGCTGGTGATGCTGGCGCTGATTATTACCAGTTTCTACACCGCCATCAGCGGCATCCTTAAAGCGGAGATGTTCCCGCCGGAAGTGCGTGCACTGGGCGTGGGGCTTTCCTATGCGGTAGCTAACGCTATCTTTGGCGGTTCGGCCGAGTACGTGGCGCTGTTACTGAAGAAGCACGGCATCGAAACCACCTTCTTCTGGTATGTCTCGGCAATGGGCGCGCTGGCATTTCTGGTATCACTGATGCTGCACCGCAAAGGCAAGGGGATTGCGCTGTGATTACTGGCTCAGGTTCCACAGGGCAATGCCGCTGGCCGCACCGGCGACATCCCAGCTAAGATCTTTCCAGCTCCAGCCGCTCCCGACATGGCGGCTGTCCCAGGCTTCTTTGGCTACGCCGAAGCTCAGCGAAAAGAGCAGGCCGAAGCGCAGATTCTGCCCGTGGCCCTGATGTTGATGCTGAGAGATCTCGCTGCCCGCGGCAGCCAGAGCGGCAGAGGAGAAAAAGTGTTGTGCCTTATCCTGGCCGGTCCAGCTGTCCTGCGCCACATGCGCACATCCGCTACACAGTAATACCGCACAGAGGATGAGCGCACGCATCGGCTACAGCAGACGGCTAATAAGGCGGTCGATACGGATGCGACGCAGACGGCGAATCAGCTTACGCACCTTTGCCGGATAATCAGAGATGCTCTCCAGCTCGCGGAAATGTTTCACCACCGTGGTGTGCTGACGGATCAGCGCCAGTTCCTTATCGCGCTGCTCTGCCAGCTGGTTGAGCGGATCGTGAATCAGCACCGCATTTTCCAGATCGAGTCGCCAGGCGCGCGGATTGAGGTTATTACCGGTGATCATCATCCATTCGTCATCAACCCAGATGCCTTTCAGGTGATAACTGTTGTCGCCATCTTTCCACAAACGTACCGTCAGCTGGCCGTTATTGACGTAATACTGCAACCGGCTGAGGAAGCGACGCAGGTTGATTTCATACAGATAGGGCAGCGCACCGATAATCTTGAACGGCTCGTGTGGCGGAATGTAGAAATCGTTGGCGGTTTTATCGCCGACGATGATCTCAACCTCTTTGCCCTGACGCAGCAGCTGGATCAGATTGCGCACCAGAATGGCCGGCAGGTTAAAGTACGGCGTGCACAGCGTGAGCTTACGCTCGGCGCAGGGCATTAAATGGAAGATGGTTTTGTTCAGCAGGCTACGTTTACCCAGCCCGACCAGCGGCGTGACGGCCAGTGATTCGTTGCCAGCGTCACCGGTAAACTGATAATTGAAGCTGCGCAGCTCCTGGCGAAACTGGCGGGTTTCATTCTTAATTTCCGGGCTGGAGGGACGTTCGGCCTGGTCGAGACGGTTAACGGCCTCAGAATGTGTGAGATTCTCACCAATCCACTGAAACATGGTGTCCGCCAGCTGCGGATTACGGATCAGCTGATAACGGTCATAACGGTATTTGTCATGCTGATGCAGATAAACATCGTTCAGGCTGGCACCGCTGTAGAGCAGCGTATCGTCAATGATAAAGCCTTTCAGATGCAGCACACCGAGCGCTTCACGGGTGTTCACCGGAATGCCATACACCGGAATCGCGATATCGGGATGCTGCGCCGCCATTTCGCAATACCAGTCGGCGTTCGTCAGGCCGCGCGCGGCACCGATACGGCCGCGCTGCGCACGATGCCAGTCCACCAGAATGCTGACATCCAGTTCCGGGCGCGCCTGACGCGCTGCATACAGCGCCTGCATGATGCTGCGTCCGCCGTCATCATTTTCCAGATACAGCGCGGCGATGCAGATGCGTTTTTCTGCCGTAGCGATTTTCGTCAGCAGGGTTTCACGAAACTCGGCGGGCGAGTAAAGCGTGGTCACATCCGACACGGACTGTGACAGTTTAGGCAGCTGTGCGAGGTGTTGTTGGTGTTTATTGCGTTTGAATTTAGACAACATCACAGTGCACTTCTTCTCTGTTCATTGTATGGCCTTTTGCCATCAAATCATGATCCTAACGGTAAATAATAACATCAACCGGCCGGTTAAGGAGGATTTTTACCTTTCTCTACAGCCAGGTCACCGGTGTCAGCCAGCGGTAAATTCAGGCTGACAATGCCATCATCCAGTTGAATATTCACACGAAAATTGAGTTTTCGCGCCAGGGTAATCATGCCGGTATTGTGCGGCATGGTGATACCGTTCAATTGTTGCAGGCCGTGATCGCGCGTATAGCGAATCATCTTTTCCAGCAGCCGTCTGCCCATGCCCAGACCCTTGAGGTCGGAACGCACCAATACCGAAAATTCTGCATCAATATTGTCAGCATCGGAGATGGCGCGCGTCACGCCGATGATCTCATCAGCACCGTTATGCTGGCGTACTGCGACAATCGCCATCTCCCGGTCATAATCGATCTGCGTCATGTTCGCCAAATCGTCGTGGGTAAACTCATTGATCTCACTGAAGTAGCGATAGTAAAGGTCTTTTTTGGTGACCTGGGCGATGAAGGCACGTAGCTGCGGTTCATCCTCCGGTAGAATCGGGCGAAACAGGCAGCGCTGGCCATCTTTAAGCTGCACCTGCTCTTCCAGATGGTGCGGATAGGGACGAATCGCCAGCCGCGCCTCACTGTCGCCATGAAACGGAGCCAGCTGCAGCGTCACGTCCAGCAAGGTAAAGGTATTGTCGGATGCCAGCAGCGGATGAATATCCAGCCGCTGAATCTCCGGACAGTCGACCACCAGGTTTGATACCTGCACCAGCAGCTGACTCAGACCGGTGATGTCCAGCGGTCGCAGTGCGCTGCGGCTGCGCACTTTGCCGCTCTTCAGTGCCTGAATCACCAGATAGCGCGCCAGCGTCATATTCAGCGGCGGCAACGCCACGGCGGCCTGCTTGTCCGGTTGCCACTCCACACCGCCTTCGCCCAGCATGATGATAGGGCCAAACAGCGGGTCATGCTCAACCACCACCCGCAACTCCTGCGCACCGGCGCGGTTCGCCATACTTTGTACCAGCAGACCGTCAATGCGCGCCTGCGGATGCGTTTCACGCACGCGATCGAAGATGGCGTCTGCTGCCTGTTCAACTTCTGCCGCGCTGCGCAGATAGAGCATCACGCCCTGTACATCCGACTTATGCGCAATATCCGGCGAGCGCAGCTTGAGCGCCACCGGATAACCAATCTGGTCGGCAATCTTAGCGGCAGACTGGCTGTCGCTGGCGATCCACGTTGGCAGCGTTGCCAGCCCGTAAGCCTGTAGTATGGGCTGCACCTCGTGCGTATCCAGCGTGGTAATGCCGCTATCCAGTGCCTGTTGCAGCAGCTGATGTGCCTCGGCGCTGTTTTGCGTCAGGCCCAGCGGCAGCGCTGGCGTTTCGCGTAGCTGTTTCTGGTTACGCCGATACTCAACCTGGTGCATGAATGCCGTCACCGTGCCTTCTGGCGTGCGCCAGGTCGGAATGCCGGCCTGGGTGAATGCGCGGCGGGCTTCCTGCGAAGAGTGTTCCCCGCACCAGTTGGTCAGCAGCGTCACCTGCTTACCCCGCGGATGCGCGGCCACCGCCGCAATAATCTGCGCGGCGGTTTCACTGGCCGGAGAGACGGCGCTGGGTGAATGGATGATCATCAGTGCATCCAGTTCATGGCTGTCGAGCAGCTGTGTTACGCAGGCCACGTACAGCGCGGGCGTCGCATGATCTTTCAAATCCAGCGGATTACCGCGCCCGATGCCCTCCGGCAGCAGGGCCGCCAGCGCCTGCAGCGTGGGCTCATCCAGCGTCGCCAGCTTGCCGTTACGCGCATAGAGTTCATCTAACGCCAGCGCTGCCGGGGCGGCGCCGTTGCTGATAATCATCAGGCGCTCACCGCGCAGCGGGCGCATGTGGCTGAGCGACTCCACGGCGGAAAACAGCTCATGCGTGTCCTGCACGCGCAGCAGACCGGCGCGCTGAATGGCGGCATCCCAGGCGGCATCCAGCCCGCTGGCGGTGCCGATCATCGCCTGTGCCTGATGGCTGCGACCGCTTTTGATCACCAGAATCGGTTTATTACGCGCTGCGCTACGCGAGGCAGAAACGAAGCGCCGGGCGTCGCTCAGGTGTTCCAGGTAGAGCAAAATGGCGCTGGTTTTGCCATCGCGTGCAAGAAAATCCAGCAGGTCGTCGACATCAATATCCAGGCTGTCGCCCAAGGCGATAAACCACGAAAAGCCCAGGTTGCGCTGTTGCGCCCAGTCGAGAATGGTGTTGGAAACCGCCGCCGATTGCGAAATAAAGGCGATGCGTCCTTTCGCAATCGGTACCGGTGAGAAGCTGGCATTCAGCCCCTGCCAGGGGGCTAACAGGCCCAGACTGTTGGGGCCCAGCAGGCGCATCTGCCACTGGCTGGCACAGGCTTTCAGTGCCTCCAGCTGGCTGGCCGGCGCGGAGAGAATAATGCAGGCTTTACAGCCTTTTTCTCCCAGCTGCTGTAACAGTTCCAGGTTGCGTCTGGCGTGGGTGCAGATAATCGCCAGGTCGGGGGCGAAGGGCAGGCTGGCCACGTCCGGCCAGGCCAGCACGCCACTGACCGCCTTGTATTTGGGCGTGACCGGCAACACCGGACCGCCAAAGCCGCCCGCCAGCAGGTTGCGCATCATCAGATAGCCAGCGCGGCCCGGTTTTATCGACGCACCCAGCACCGCAATTGATTTCGGTCGTAACAGCGCTTCCAGTCCACGTTGGCTCATCATTCGCTCCTGCTCTCGGGATTGGCATGATTGTAAACGCTTTTACGCCGGTTGCCGATTTGTCGATGTCAGGCTGCGAGCCAGCTTCAGAAATTGTCTGTTTGCGCGTGTATCGGATGGTGGGGTTTGCCAGCCAGATAGGCCTGACGGAAGCGTTCAAAGTGCTGCTGCAACGCCTGCGCCGCCGGGACATCACCTGCCTGTTCCAGCAGCGCGGCGGCCACTTCGGCGGTGCAGTGCTGGCCCGGCGCATGAGCTTCGCGCAGCGTGTAGCGCGACGGTGTCGCCACATTCAGTGACATCACCGGAAAGCTATCCAGCCACGGGCTTTTGCGGAACATTTTGCGCGCTTCGGTCCAGGTACCGTCGAGCATAATAAATAGCGGGGGTTTGCCGCCGGTGGGTGGAGTGGTCAGCACCTGGCGATCGGCATCGGCGTAGGCACCGGGAAACACCACCATCGGCTGATAATCCGCCGTCTGCACCGCCGCCAGCAGCGCGGCGTCGGGTTCGGTGCGTGACCAGCCAAAGGCCTGGGTTTCCGGCAGAATGTCGGCAATCAGCCGGCCGGTATTACTGGGTTTCATTGGTTCAGTATCAAACATCACCAGGCAAAACCGGCTGCGCGCCTGTTGCGGCTGCAGGGTCGCGCACAGACAGTTTTTATGCGGCAGCAGGCAGCGCTGACAGCGCAGCACGCGGTTGCCTCGGGCGAGAAACGGGCGCGTGGCACGCGCTAAACGCTGCGCACGCAGGCGCAGAACGGCATTTTCAGACATAGCATCGCGGACAGGGAAAAACGCCAGTGTAATAGAAGGGCAAAAACAAGGCCAGCGCGTGGCTGGCCCTGGGGGATTAGAGTGATTCGTCGAGCCATTCGTTGAATGGCGCTTTCGGCATCGCACCGTTCAGCATGTCCACCATCTCACCGTTTTTGAACAGCATAATGGTTGGGATGCTGCGGATGCGAAAACGCGTGCTGAGCGCAGGTTCCGCCTCAGTGTTCACTTTCACGAAGCGCACTTTGCCGCGCCGCTCGTCGGCGACGTCTTTAAACACCGGCGCGAAGTTCACGCACGGGCCGCACCATGGCGCCCAGAAGTCGACCACGACCGGCAGATCGTCCTGCAGGTATTTATCCAGCGTGGCCGCCGTGGCATTCACCACTTCACCGCTAAACAGCGCATCGCCGCAGCGACCGCATTTGGCTCCGTCGGCCAGACGTTCCTCGGGAACGCGGTTAGTTGCCTGACAGGAGGCACATACAGTATTCATCGTCACCTCAAACCGGACCTGTAAATCTTAGGATTGGTGAACATTATGAAAAGGTTGAATGCTATGCTCAATCTGGATTAAGCAATAGGTTCAATAGTTGATAGCTAAGCGCCGACACATCAGGTAATCTTCGCGCTCTCAATGCTGGAGGAACAGATGAACGACGAATTTAAAGGCAAAAGCGGCAAGGTAAAAGTGATGTACGTACGTGATGAGGAGGGCGGTCAGAAGCCAAATCCCCGTACCGGCAAAGGCGGCCGTCCTGCTGCGCGCCAGGAAGAGAATCGTCGCTCTGGTCCTCGCAGCACCCGTAATAATGAAGAGAGCGGTCGTCCGCGCACCGCCCGTGGCGATGATGCCGGGCGTTCGCGTGGTCCGCGTGACGATAGCGCGCGCGGTCGTCGCAGCGATCGGGACGATCGTGGCTTCAGTGATTCACCGTGGCGCACCGTGTCACGTCCGCCTGTCGCCGCTGAAGCGGATGCGGGTGACGAAGCGGCCAGCAGCAAGCCGGTTATCGACCCGGAACTGATTCGCCGTCAGCGTCAGGAAGAGACGCGCGTGTACGGCGAAAACGCCTGCCAGGCGCTGTTCCAGAGCCGTCCCGAAAGCATCGTCCGTGCCTGGTTTGTGCAAAGCGTCACGCCGCGCTTCCGCGAAACCCTGCGCTGGCTGGCAGCAAACCGCAAAGCCTATCACGTGGTGGACGACGCCGAGCTGGCGAAAGCGTCCGGGACTGAACACCACGGCGGCGTGTGCTTCATTATTAAGAAGCGCATGGGCATGCCGGTGGCGGAATGGCTGCAGCAGGCGCAGAGCAAAGACTGCGTACTGGCGCTGGAAGATGTCAGCAACCCGCACAACCTTGGCGGTATCATGCGCAGCTGCGCGCACTTTGGCGTCAAAGGTTTGCTGGTCAATGATGCCTCGCTGCTGGAGTCGGGTGCCGCAGTTCGCACGGCTGAAGGTGGTGCAGAGCACGTTCAGGCGATCAGCGGTGAAAGCTTTGCTGCGGGTCTGGAAGCGTTCCGCAAAGCCGGTTACACCATCGTGACCACATCCAGCCACGCCGGTACGCCGCTGGCGCAGGCGGCGCTGCCAGCCAAAATGGTACTGGTGCTGGGTCAGGAGCGTGAAGGTCTGTCAGACAGCGCATTCCAGCAGGGCGATATCAGCCTGTCGATTGGCGGTACCGGCAATGTTGAAAGCCTCAACGTTTCGGTCGCGACCGGTATCCTGCTCGCCGAGTGGTGGCGTCAGAACGCATAAATAAAAAAACGGGCCGCTGTGGCCCGTTTTTGTTTCTGTCACTCAGTGCGCGCCACCGCCGCCACCGCCCGCGCCAAACGGCGGTCGGGCAAACCACACCAGAACCAGCAGGACCAGAAACACCCCCGCCGATGCCCAGAAGATCTCGTTAGCCGAGATAATCAGGCCCTGATTAGTAATTTGCTGGGCGATATAAGCCGACGCCTGCTGCTGCGTCATACCCATGCTTTGCAGCTGGTCATACATTTGCTGCGAATTCGGATTGAATGGATTAACCGATTCCGACAGGTAGCTGTGGTGCATCGATTCGCGGTCTGTCCACATGGTGGTGGTGATCGACGTTCCGATTGAACCCGCCAGCGTACGCACAAAGTTCGACAGGCTGGAGGCCGCCGCCATACGCTCTGGCGGCAAGCCGGACAGCGTAATGGTGGTCAGCGGCATAAAGAAGCAGGCCACCGCGAACCCCTGGATAAACTGCGGCCACGCGGAGGCACCGAAATCCATCCCCGGCTCAAACGTATACGCACGCCAGTAGAAGCACACCGCGTACATGATAAAACTAAAGGTTACCAGCCGCCGCATGTCCAGCTTATGGGCGAAGCGGCCAATAATCGGCGACAGAATCACCGGAATGATCCCCACCGGCGCCGATGCCAGTCCAGCCCAGGTGGCGGTATAGCCGTATACCTCCTGGAGCAACTGCGGCAGCAGGACGATCGAGCCGAAGTACAGCATGTAAGCCAGACTGATCGACAGACAGCCGATGGTGAAATTTCGCTTCTTAAATAGCGACAAATCGACAATCGGGTGATCGTCGGTCAGCTCCCACACCAGCAGCACGGCCAGCGACACCACCGCGACCACCGTCAGCACGATGATTTCGGTTGAGCCAAACCAGTCGAGTTCTTTACCGCGGTCAAGCATCACCTGCAGAGAACCAATCCCCACCACCAGCAGCACCAGACCGACCATATCGATCGGGCGGATCTCAGTTTTGGTTTCGCGCCCACGCAGGGTTTGCAGCGTCAGCATCACCACCACCACGCCAATTGGCACGTTGATGAAGAAGATCCAGCCCCAGTGATAGTTATCACTGATCCAGCCGCCGAGAATCGGACCGCAGATCGGCGCAACGATCACCGTCATCGCCCACAGCGACAGCGCCACGCTGCGCTTGGCCGGCGGGTAGTTGTTCAGCAGCAAACTTTGCGACAGCGGAATCAGCGGACCGGCCACCACGCCCTGAATCACGCGGAAGAAGATCAGCATCTCCAGGCTTTCGGACATGCCGCACGCCCATGAGGCCAGCGCGAACAGAATGGTCGACCATGTGAACAGCTTCACTTCACCGACGCGCTTTGCCAGCCAGCCGGTGATCGGGATCGAGATAGCATTCGCCACCCCGAACGAGGTGATCACCCAGGTGCCCTGCGAGTTGGACGCCCCAAGGTTACCGGCGATGGTCGGGATCGCCACGTTAGCGATGGTGGAGTCGAGTACCTGCATGAACGTCGCCAGCGACAGGGCGATGGTCATCAGAACTAACGGCGCACCTTCAAGCGGCTTTTGTGCCATAACAGCCTCCCGCGAGGTTATTGCGCGTTGGCACGGACAATGTCAGCGATCAGCTGGTTAACCGGCGCAAGGTCGATTGCCAGCGCGTTACTTTCATACGCGGCCTGGGTGCGGACATTGCTGGCCAGCGCGGCGCCATCTTTATTCTGGGTATCTACTTTCACCAGCGTGGACAGGCCGATACGCAGCGGATGTTGCGCCACTTGCTGCGGATCGAGTTCGATACGCACCGGCAGGCGCTGTACCACTTTGATCCAGTTACCGGTGGCGTTCTGCGCTGGCAGCAGCGAGAAGGCGCTACCGGTGCCCATATCCAGACCAACCACTTTGCCGTGATACTCCACATCATCGCCGTAGATATCACTGATGACCGTGGCGGGCTGACCGATGCGCACGCCTGCCAGCTGCGTCTCTTTAAAGTTGGCGTCAACCCACAGGTTGGTGGCCGGCACCACCGCCAGCAGCGGTGTGCTGGTGGAGATCTGTGAACCGACCTGCACGCTGCGACGCGAGACATAGCCGTCCATCGGGCTGCGGATGTCGGTGCGCTGCAGCGCCAGCCAGGCATCGCGCAGCTCAGCGGCGCTCTGTTTTACCGCCGGCTGGTTTTCGAGGTCGGTATTCAGGATCATCGCCTGGTTCGCGTTGTACTGCTGAATCGCCACGTCCAGCTGAGCTTTCGCCGTGGCCACGGCATCACGCGCGTGCTGCAGCTCTTCGCGACCAATCAGATTGGCGGCACCGAGCGGCTCGCGACGTTTCAGGTCGGATTCGGCCTGATCCAGCGCGGTCTGTTGCAGCTTGATGGTAGCCTGATACTGTTTGCCGTTGATCATCAGCTGGTGCGTCTGGCGCACGCTGGTGGCCAGCGCGGTCTGCGCTTTCTCGAATGCCTGCTGCGCATCGGTTTTATCCAGCGACACCAGAATGTCGCCTTTTTTCACCCGATCCGTATCCTCGAACCACACTTTATTCACGCTGCCGGAAACCTGGGCCATCACCTGCACCTGGTTGCCTGCCACGTAGGCGTCATCGGTTTCCTGGAAGTGGCGCAGCACCAGATACCAGTAAGCCAGATAACCCACACCAATCACGATAAACACGATAGCCAGCAGGATCAGCGCACCTTTGCGCTTCTTCTTTTTGTTCGCGGGCTGTTGCGGGCTTTGAGCTTCCGCTGTCGCACTCATGTCGTTCTCCACGTTTGCCATTTAGTCGGGATGTGTTGATCCATCAACACGGTCGCCCGAGTCGAAAAAGCCAGCGTTTGCAACGCTGGCCGGATAAAAGGGGATTAAAATAGCGATTTCGGTGGGTGATTGTGTCGCAGTTCTTGCTATTAACGCGACAGGGAAGCGATAACCTGATCTTCGTCCATTTTATCGAGACGGTTAAGCAACTTACGCGTGATGGCTTCCAGCTGCTCCTGCTCGGTATCAGTCAGCGAGGACCACAGATACTGCAGGCTCTGATGCTGTGGTGGCAGCAGCTGACGTAAGAATTCATTACCTTTTTCCGTCAGGTGCAGGTGCAGGCAACGGCGATCGTTGTCGCTCTCACGACGCTCGATCCAGCCGCGCTTTTCCAGTTCATCCGCGATGCGCGTCGCGTTGGTGCGGGAAGAACCCAGCGCCGAGCTCAGCTCAGAAGGCTGAATGCTCTGGTTTTCCTGCGCGTCCAGCGTAATCAGCGCCATGAATAAAGTTTCGTTAATTCCCTGCGCCTTCAACATTTTGTTGCGATTATCCAGCAGCTTACCCTGCATGTGCATGCACAGACGGGTCAGGATGATCTCCTGCAGCGGAAAATCTTTGTGGCGATTAGCACGGATGTTTAGCATCTGCTCAATGGGAGTAAACGAGCTTTCCATTAAAAACCTCTTAGTTGCAACAAATATAATAATGAGGGTGACAGATTAAGCGTAGTCATATTTTCCGCCTGTGATTGTTTGCACCGTCACACTGTCAGCACCTGGCGTTCCAGGTCGGTCCATAACCCTGGGCTCTGCGCCCTGACCAGCCGCTTTGCAGACAAAGCCGCCATCGTCATCAATTCGCTAAGCGAAACCTTCAGTGGATTGAATAATTTCGCGAGTAAAAATAACCTAGGTGAATAACTGTGTGGCTAACCATAACAAAGCCAATCATTAATGAACAGTATCGCTCACCACTTTGCATTGATCTTTACGTTTTCTAAACACTTTTCCCGGCTGGCTTTGCCTGAGTAAATCAATGGGTTAATCGACAAGGCACCGGTTAGTCCGGGTAACGCGCCAGCACCAGCGGCGTGATGAATTCCGTTCGTCGTCTGCCGTATAACCGGCACGTGGCAGGGTGAATGCCATCGATAACGCAGACTCATCCTGGCGCGACAGACCCAATGCGGGCGGCGGAAAGGAGACATAGCTGGTGGGAAAAGCGGGTAAATAATCATATGTGGGTAATAGTAACCCAAAAAATTATTTCAATGTTGTGTTAATTAACAGGACGTACCAGTGCGCTATAGCGCACGCTTCGCTTACTGACGGGGCGGGAGGGCGGAAAATGGCGGCACCACGTGGCTGAGACGGGGTGCCGCGTGGGCTTATTTCGCCGCCGCCATGGCGTCGCTGACCCATTTATCAAATTCCGCCTGATGAGCTTTGATCCAGCCGTCAACGTGGCTGTTGATGTCCGCTTCTGAGGCGTGACCGGCATGCATCGCGGCGTTCTCGGCATTGATGTCGCCAATCGGCAGCTTCATTTCAGCAAACAGTTTTGCCGCCGCCGGATTCTTCTCCGTCCATGCTTTGTTGGCCACGATATGCATGGTGTTCACCGGGAAGCCATAGTTAGCGCCGTTGGCCAGTCTGGTATCCACTTTGCTCTGCGCGCCTGGCAGTGAGGAGAACGGCACCTGCAGCCACACCACATCTTTACCCGGCTTCAGCACGTCGCTGACCCAATATGGCGTCCAGGTGTAATAGAGAATCGGTTTACCCTGTTTGAAGCGCGTAATGGTGTCGGCAATCATCGCCGAGTAGTTACCCTGGTTGTGTACCACGGTATCGCTCAGTTTGTAGGCTTCAATCTGATGGTTAATCACCGCCTCACAGCCCCAGCCAGGCGTACAGCCGGTCAGGTCTGCTTTGCCATCGCCATTGGTATCAAACAGTCTGGCCAGCTTCGGATCTTTCAGCTGCTCGATGTTGGTGATGTGATACTGATCGGCGGTTTTCTTGTCGATCAGATAACCCTGGGCGGCACCGCTGACGTAGGTGCCCTGGCGATAAAATTTATTATCACCGCCGGCGGCTTTATACATGTCGTCATGCAGCGGTTGCCAGTTGGTGGCGATAAACGTGGCATCACCGCCGGCAATGGTGGTGTAAGCCACGTTGTAATCCACTTCACTCGGCTTCTCAACGGTGTAGCCCAGCTTTTCCAGCGCGCGGCTCACCAGCAGCGTCTGAAAGGTCTCTTCGGAAATGGTACTCTGAGCCGGTTTAACGGTAATGCCTTTGCCCGGAAGGTCGGCGGCGGACACGTGCGTCGCGGCAACCGTGGTCAGGACGGCGGCGAATAGAGCTGTCTTGCGCATAGTCATTCCTTATTTTACGTGTGACGTCGGAGACGGGCGACCGCAGCGGGCCGCCCAAAGAAATCAGGCTTTTTTACTGAATGGACGCAGCAACAAACCCAGCGGCCCGCTGCTGTACCAGTGGCGGCTGCCACGGCTGCGGCTGTCGCGACCTACTGACTGTGTCAGGCGGTCGAGAATGATGGCTAGGATCACGATACCGACCCCGCCCACGCTGGCGAGACCCATATCGAGACGGCCAATACCGCGCAGCACCATCTGGCCCAGACCGCCAACGGCAATCATCGAGGCGATGACTACCATCGACAGCGCCAGCATCAGCGTCTGATTGACACCGGCCATAATGGTCGGCATCGCCAGCGGCAGCTGGACCTTGAACAGCATCTGGCGCGGGCTGGCACCGAAAGATTCACTGGCTTCGATCAGGTCAGCCGGCACCTGCTTAATACCGAGTATGGTGAGACGTACTACCGGCGGCAGGGCAAAGATAATCGTCACCACCACGCCCGGCACGTTGCCGATACCAAACAGCATGACGATGGGCACCAGATAGACGAACGCTGGCGTGGTTTGCATCGCATCCAGCAGGGGCCGCACGATGCGCGCCGCGCGCTCACTGCGCGCCAGCCAGATGCCAAGCGGCAGGCCAATCAGTACGCAGAACAGCAGGGCGGTGAGCACCAGCGCCAGCGTCACCATCGCCTGGGACCAGGCACCGATCATGCCAATCAGCACCAGCGATATCAGCGTGGCGAGGCCCATCGCCGGGCTGGCAATCTGCCAGGCAATCAGCGCAAACACGACAATCGCCACTGGCGCAGGCAGGCCCATCAGCAGTTGCTGGAAAGCGCTGAGGATATAATCCACCGGCACGCGAATGCCCTGAAACAGCGGGCGGAAGTGGGTAACTACCCAGTCGATGCCTTCGGTGACCCAGCGATCCAGCGGAATCAGCGTGGTGTGGAACGGATCCAGCAGGCTGAAGTGCTCCGGCGCCGCGGCCGGTGCGCTGCTCAGCCAGTCGCTGCTGCTGGCGGCGCTGCTGACGGCATCGTGTCCACCACTGCTGGCGGCATCCGATGTACTGCCGGCGGCGTTGCCCCAGGCATCGGCGGCGCTGGTGCTACTGTCAGCCGGTGTGCTGCTACCTGTCGCGGACCACGGATCGCTGCTGGCTGCGGCGGCGTTGCTGGTGGCGGGTGGTGCGCTGGTCTGGCTGGCGCTTTCCCATGGATTGGCGTTTTGTGCACTCATGGCTGGGCTCCTTCACGATCTAAAGCGCGTAACAGCGTGCTTTTGGAAATGATACCGACGTACTGCTGATCTTCGCCGATCACCGGCACCGCACAGGGCGCCTGCGCGACGTGAGAGAGCAAATCGTTAAGCGAGGTATCGGCAGGAACCGCCAGCGGTGCGTCGAGCAGGGCGTTATCCAGCCCTTCACCTGCGGCGAGTGCCGCTTTCAGCGAGTCAGTGGAGACGACGCCGATGAATTTCTGTTTCTCCAGCACGTAGCCATATTCGCGGTCTTCATCCTGTAGCAGTTTGATCGCCGACCGCGGACCGAAACCGGCGGCTTTACGAATCAGCGCGCCGGCACTGCGGCGGGCAATATCTTTGGCGCTAAAGACGTGACTGATATCCACGCCGCGGAAGAAGGTGCGCACATAATCGTTGGCCGGATTATTGAGGATTTCATCCGGCGTGCCGACCTGCACCACTTCGCCGCCCTGCATGATGGCGATGCGGTCGCCAATACGCATCGCTTCATCCAGATCGTGGGAAATAAACACGATGGTGCGCTGATGTTTCGCCTGCAGTTTTACCAGTTCATCCTGCATTTCCGTGCGAATTAATGGATCAAGTGCGGAAAAGGCTTCGTCCATTAGCAATATATCCGGATTAATCGCCAGTGCGCGGGCTAATCCAACACGCTGACGCATTCCGCCGGAGAGTTCATCGGGCCAGGCGTGAGCATAATTTTCCAGTCCGACCTGACGCAGCGCGTCGAGCGCTTTTTCCTGCCGCTCCTGCAGCGCCACGCCAGCTAATTCCATGCCGAACGCGGTATTATTTAGCACCGTCATGTGCGGCATCAGTGCGAATGACTGGAATACCATGCTGATTTTATTTCTGCGCACATCACGCAATTCTGCGTCAGATATTTTGGCAATATCGACGCCATCAATAATCACCTGGCCGCGTGTCGGCTCGATCAGACGATTGAGAAGGCGAACCATAGTGGACTTGCCGGAGCCGGACAGCCCCATGATGACAAAGATCTCGCCTTCTTCAATGGCCAGACTGGCATTTTTGACGCCGAGTGAGAGGCCGGTTTTCGCCAGAATACTCTCTTTACTCTCGCCTTTTTCAATCAGCTTAAATGCCTTTTCGGGATGATCGCCAAATACCTTATATAAATTCTTTACTTCGAGTTTAATTGCCATGCAGTAATGAAATTCCTGGTTAAATGTCTGACTATTTCTTGTTGTACCCTGCGTAAATTTAAGCGCCTATACCGTAGCATAGTGAGATTATCTGACAACCCTTGACGGAAATATCTGGCGTGACACGTATGGCGCGACAGTGGCTAATTCCAGTGCCTGCAAGGGATGAGACGGGGTAAATTTTTTCTGAATTTTTTGTGAAATTAAACCGGTTTCGGCCAGAATTATTGCCGGAAGGCGGATAAATCACGCTTAGTCAGGCGAAATATTCCGACGATGAATGGCGCTAAATAGGTAAAATAATCATGCGCGAAATTAACGTTATTCTGGGATGACGACGAGAATTCAGGAAAGAAAAATGAAGGGGCAGAACGTGGTGGGATCGGTATGAAATTAACCTGGTCGACATAAATGCCGACCCTGTGGATGCATCAATATTACCACTAGGGGGCGCGTTCCGGTCGGCATGAATGCCGACCCTACACATGCATCAACATAACTGCCGTAGGGCATGATTACCCCCACCGTTGGGTGCGCATTGATGCGCACCGCTTACAGTGCAAATGCGCAACCCTTTACCGCGTACCGCACACGACTAAAAATTCCAGTCCTCGTCCTCGGTTTCAACCGCTTTGCCCATCACATACGATGAACCGGAACCCGAAAAGAAATCGTGGTTTTCATCGGCGTTGGGCGACAGCGCCGACAGAATCGCCGGATTCACCGCCGTCAGCTCCGCCGGGAACAGCGCTTCGTAACCCAGGTTCATCAGCGCCTTGTTGGCATTGTAATGCAGGAAGGTTTTCACCTCTTCGGCCCAGCCCACGTCGGCATACAGCGCTTCGGTGTACACCACCTCGTTTTCATACAGCGCCAGCAGTAAATCGATGGCGAACTGCTGCAGCTCAGCGCGGCGCGCATCGTCAACGGTTTCCAGCGCTTTCTGGTACTTATAGCCGATGTAATAACCATGCACCGCTTCATCACGGATAATCAGCCGAATCAGATCGGCGGTATTGGTCAGCTTGCCGCGGCTTGACCAGTACATCGGCAGCCAGAAGCCGGAGTAAAACAGGAACGACTCCAGAAAGACGCTGGCGATTTTCTTCTTCAGCGGATCGCTGGCGCGGTAGTGATCCAGCACGATTTTCGCCTTGTTCTGCAGGGCGGTATTCTCCTCACTCCAGCGGTAGGCGGCATCCACGTCGGCGGTGTTACACAGCGTGGAGAAGATCGAACTGTAAGAGCGCGCGTGAACCGCTTCCATAAAGCTGATGTTCGACAGCACCGCCTCTTCGTGCGGCGTCAGCGCATCTTCCATCAGTCCCGGTGCGCCAATGACGTTCTGAATGGTGTCGAGCAGCGTCAGACCGGTAAACACCCGAATCGTCAGCTGCTGCTGCTGCGGGTCGAGCGACTGCCATGCCGGCAGATCGTTGGACAGCGGCACCTTCTCCGGCAGCCAGAAGTTGCTGGTAAGACGGTTCCACACTTCGAGATCTTTCTCGTCCTGAATGCGGTTCCAGTTAATCGCCTGAATCTGTTTAAGTTGCATAGTCATCATCACAGTGCACAGGAAACGCAGCCCTGTACCTCCGTGCCTTGTAGCGCCATCTGACGCAGTCGAATGTAATAGAGGGTTTTGATGCCTTTCTTCCAGGCGTAGATCTGCGCTTTGTTGATATCGCGCGTCGTGACGTCATCGCGGAAAAACAGCGTCAGCGACAGGCCCTGATCGACGTGCCGGGTGGCTTCGGCGTAAGTATCAATAATCGCTTCGGGACCAATCTGGTAAGCATCCTGATACAGCTCAAGGTTGTCATTGGTCATAAACGGAGCCGGGTAATACACGCGGCCGGTTTTGCCCTCTTTACGGATCTCAATGCGCGACACAATCGGGTGGATGCTCGACGTGGCGTGGTTGATGTAAGAGATGGAACCGGTCGGCGGAATCGCCTGCAGGTTCTGGTTATACAAACCGTGCTGCATCACCGACGCACGCAGCGCCTGCCAGTCCGCCTGGTCGGGCAGGGCGATGCCGGCATCGGCAAAAATCTGCGCCACCCGGGCAGTGCGCGGCTGCCAGCTGTGTTCGGTATATTTGTCGAAATAGGCACCGCTGGCGTACTGCGACTGCGCAAAGCCGTCAAAACTCGTGCCGCGCTCCTGCGCCAGCAGGTTGGAGGTGCGCAGGGCGTGATACGTCACGCAGTAGAAATAGAGGTTGGTGAAATCCAGCGCCTCTGGCGAACCGTAAGCCATACCCTCACGCGCCAGATAGCCGTGCAGGTTCATCTGCCCGAGACCGATAGCGTGCGAACGGCGATTGCCTTCCGCCACCGACGGCACGGAGGTGATGTCACTCATCTCGGAAACCGCCGTCAGCGCACGCACCGCCACTTCCACGGTTTGCGCCAGATTGCGCGAGTCCATGGCGTGGGCGATGTTCAGGGAGCCGAGGTTACAGGAGATATCTTTGCCGACGCGGCGATAGCTCAGGTCGTCGTGATACTCGCTGGCGCTGTTAACCTGCAGGATCTCCGAACACAGGTTACTCATGTTGATGCGACCGGCAATCGGGTTGCTGCGGTTCACGCTGTCCTCATACATGATGTAGGGATAGCCGGACTCAAACTGAATTTCCGCCAGCATCTGGAAGAAGTCGCGCGGCTTGATGAAGGTTTTACGGATGCGATCGTCGGCCAGCATCGCCTCGTAATGTTCGCTGATACTGATATCAGCAAACGCCTTGCCGTAAATACGCTCAACGTCGTAAGGCGAAAACAGCGCCATATCGCGGTTCTCTCTGGCCAGCTGGAAGGTGATATCCGGAATCACCACGCCGAGCGACAGCGTTTTGATACGGATCTTCTCGTCAGCGTTTTCACGTTTGGTATCGAGGAAGCGCAGGATATCCGGATGGTGCGCATTCAGCCACACCGCGCCCGCGCCCTGACGCGCACCAAGCTGATTGGCGTAGGAGAATGCATCTTCCAGCATCTTCATCACCGGAATTACGCCGGACGACTGATTTTCAATGCGCTTGATCGGCGCGCCGGATTCACGCAGGTTGGAGAGCAGAAACGCCACGCCGCCACCGCGCTTCGACAGCTGCAGCGCCGAGTTCACCGCGCGGCCAATCGACTCCATATTGTCTTCAATGCGCAGCAGAAAACAGGAGACCAGCTCGCCGCGCTGCTGTTTACCGCAGTTGAGGAAGGTCGGCGTAGCCGGCTGGAAGCGACCGCTCAGCATCTCGGCCAGCAGTTCCCGCGCCAGCGTTTCATTACCGCGCGCCAGCGTCAGCGCCACCATGCAGGCGCGCTGCTCAAAGGTTTCCAGATAGCGTTTGCCGTCGAAGGTTTTCAGCGTATAGCTGGTATAAAACTTCCACGCACCGAGGAAGGTGTGAAAACGGAAGCCCCAGGCGTCAGCCTCTTCATGCAGCTGGCACAGGAAGGCGAAATCGTACTGGTTCAGCACCCCGGCTTCATAATAGCCTTCGGCCACCAGATAGCGCAGACGCTCGCCGTGCGAGTCGAATGGCACGCTGTTCGGCTGGACGTGCTGCAGGAAGAACTGGCGTGTGGCTTCATGATCTTTGCTGAACTGGATGCGGCCATCCGCGTCATACAGGTTCAGCATCGCGTTGAGCGCGTGGTAGTCCAGCTGTGTGCTGTTCAGGGTGTCTGTCGTTGCCAAAATTGGGTCACTCCCGCTTTAACATGGGCAATATCGTCGGCGGTTCCCATCAGCTCAAAGCGGTAGAGATAGGGAACCTGACATTTCTGCGCAATGATGTCGCCCGCCAGGCAGAAGCCCGCGCCAAAGTTGCGATTGCCCGCAGCAATCACACCGCGGATACCGCGCCGGTTGGCGTCATCATTGAGGAACTGAATCACCTGTTTCGGCACTGCTCCACGCGCGCTGCCGCCGCCGTAGCTCGGCACCACTAAAATATAGGGCTGGTCGATGTGCAGGCGCTGCGTGGCGTCGAGCGGAATACGCCGCGCAGGCAGGCCGAGACGGGTGATAAACCGGTGCGTGTTTTCCGACTGGCTGGAAAAATAGACCAGTGGAAACATCGCTTTATCCCCCGACGGCAGCGAGCTGGCGCAGGCCGGCGATTTTGTCGGGACGGAAGCCGCTCCAGTGGTCGTTGTGCGTCATCACCACGGGCACCTGGCGATAGCCAAGCGATTTGAGCTGATCGATGGCTTCCGGCTGGCTATCGAGGTTAATCAGCTGATAGTCGATGCCACTGCGATCCATGGCATTTTTGGTCGCGTCACACTGGACACACTGGCTCTTAGTGTAAATAATAATGCGCATGATTCGTATTTCCCTCTGGTTATGGTCAGGTTGCGAGATACGAAGCAAAAACCCTTTTGCTGCGAACGTCGTCCCTGCTGACATCTGGTAGCGAGTTGATGTGTTGAATACTAGATGTAGTGGTATTGGTGGTCAAGCCCACCAGATATAGGGTTTTGTGATTTAAGCAGTCGGATTAGGGCGAATGCCAGCGATGGTGCGCCCTGGCGCAGGGAAAAAATTTTTGTAAAGGGTTTTGCGGCAATTTTAACCAGCCTGACAGCAACCGGATCGGCGCGCTAATGCGGAGTGACGCGCAAAAAAAAGCCCCGCATACGCGAGGCTCCTGATGATTTCTTAGTGATTTAGCGGCGTGACATCAGCAGTGCGCCCAGCACCAGACCGACGGCGGCACCGACACCCACGCCGTACCACGGTTTGTCATGCACGTAAGCATCCACCTGATAACCCGCATCGCGCGCGGCCTGAGTCACGCGGTTGCCACTGCCGTTGAGTTTAGCGCGCGTCTGTTTCAGCAGGGCCTGCGCCTGGCTGCGTGCGCTATCCACTTCATCTTTGGCTTCGCTGCCGTAAGATTTCAGTAAGGCTTCCAGCGAATCGGCCAGTTCGTTTACATCCTGATTGATATCAATGTCATCGTTTTTGCTGGTTCGATTAAACATTTTTCGCTCCCTTTGACTTAAAACGTAATACTAAGTGTAGACGAAACGTGACTAAACGCAGCCGTGTGCCAGGCTTTAGGGAAATTCCGAATGTCCTGTGCTGTCGTGCTGATGTAAGGTTGCGGGGCTGTGAGAAGAGAGGAGCAAGCATGTATTTACGTCCGGATGAGGTAGCGCGCGTACTGGAAAAAGCAGGATTCGAAATGGACGTCCTGACACCCAAAACTTATGGTTATCGCCGTGGCGAAAACTATGTCTATGTGAATCGCGAAGCCCGCATGGGGCGCACAGCGTTGATCATTCATCCCACCCTGAAAGAAAAAAGTCAGCACTTCGCTGAACCCGCATCAGAGATGAAAACCTGCGACCACTACACGCAGTTCCCTCTCTACCTGATGGGGGATTCGCAGGAACACTACGGTATTCCCCACGGTTTTAGCTCGCGCATGGCGCTTGAGCGTTATCTGCAGGGCGTCTTCGGCGCCTGACTGGTGTGCCCCGTCGCGGCGGGGCCGCACACGCTTTCCCAATCCTTACCCTTTCCCACGTTGCAAATTGCCGCGCGGATGCGTATAACTCTGTGTCCATATAGAAGTTTAGACGTCCATATGGATATAAAGAATGCAAACTGAACCGACGCCTTCGCAGGCAAACTTCAAGCGCAGCATGAAGGTGCGGCATCTTGTGATGCTGTCGCTCGGCGGCGTGATTGGTACCGGGTTGTTTTTCAACACCGGCTACATCATCTCCACCACCGGCGCAGCGGGCACGCTGCTGGCCTATCTGATTGGTGCGCTGGTGGTATGGCTGGTGATGGTGTGTCTTGGCGAACTGGCGGTAGCGATGCCGGAAACCGGTGCGTTTCACGTCTACGCCGCGCGCTACCTCAGTCCGGCGACCGGTTACACCGTGGCCTGGCTCTACTGGCTCACCTGGACGGTGGCGCTCGGCTCCAGCCTGACCGCCGCCGGTTTCTGCATGCAGTACTGGTTCCCGACGGTGCCGGTGTGGCTGTGGTGCCTGGTGTTCTGTGTCGCCATTTATCTGCTGAATAGTGTCTCGACGCGCTTCTTTGCCGAAGGAGAGTTCTGGTTCTCCATCATTAAAGTGATCACCATCATTGCCTTTATCGTGCTGGGCGCGGCGGCGATGCTGGGGTTCATCCCGATGAAAGACGGCAGCGCGGCAGCGGGATTACACAACCTGACGGCTTCCGGCTGGCTACCGCACGGTACGCTGCCGATTCTGATGACCATGGTGGCGGTGAATTTTGCCTTCTCCGGGACCGAGCTGATCGGCATTGCGGCGGGTGAAACCGAGCAGCCGCAGAAAGCGCTGCCGCTGGCGATTCGCACCACCGTGGCGCGCCTGATCATCTTCTTTATCGGCACGGTCTTTGTGCTGGCCGCGCTGATCCCTATGGATCAGGCGGGCATCGTTAAAAGTCCGTTCGTACTGGTGTTCGAAAAGATCGGCATCCCGTACGCGGCGGATATTTTCAACTTCGTGATCCTCACCGCGATCCTGTCAGCGGCAAACTCCGGACTGTACGCCTCAGGACGGATGCTGTGGTCGCTGGCCAATGAAAACACGCTGCCGCGCTGCTTTGCCCGGGTCAACCGGCGCGGCATTCCGCAGCTGGCCATCACCGTGAGTATGCTCGGCGGCCTGCTGGCGCTGTTTTCCAGCGTGATCGCCCCGGATACGGTGTTTGTGGCACTGTCAGCGATTTCCGGCTTTGCCGTGGTGGCGGTGTGGCTGAGCATTTGCGCCTCACACTACATGTTCCGTCGTCGCTATCTGCAGGCGGGCAATGCGCCGCAGCAGCTGGCGTACCGCGCCCCGTTCTATCCGCTGGTGCCGATCCTCGGATTTACCCTGTGTCTGCTGGCGTGTATCGGGCTGGCCTTTGACCCGTCACAGCGCATCGCGCTATGGTGCGGCATTCCTTTTGTACTGTTCTGCTACGCTGCTTATTATCTGACGCAAAAACGCCAACACGATTTCAACGTTAAGGAGACCGATGATGTCGCGTAACCCCATCGCTGCGGCCCTGACTCACACTGATACCCTGATTCTGGATGGCGCGCTGGCGACAGAGCTGGAGGCGCGCGGCTGTAATCTGGCCGATACGCTGTGGTCAGCCAAAGTGCTGATGGAAAATCCCGAGCTGATTTATCAGGTGCACTATGACTATTTCGCCGCCGGCGCTAACGTGGCGATCACCGCCAGCTATCAGGCGACGCCGCTGGGCTTCGCCGCCCGCGGACTGGATAGCGGCCAGGCCAGCGCGCTGATCCGCCAGAGCGTGGCGCTGGCCCAGCGGGCGCGCGACGATTATCGTGCTGCTTCTGGCAGCGAGGCACCGTTGCTGGTGGCCGGATCGGTCGGTCCTTATGGCGCTTATCTGGCCAACGGCGCGGAATATCGCGGCGACTACGCCTTGCCGGCTGCCGAAATGAAAGATTTCCACCGTCCGCGCGTGGCGGCGCTGCTGGAGGCGGGCGTGGATTTGCTGGCGTGTGAAACGCTGCCGTCGTTTGGTGAAATTCAGGCGCTGATTAGCCTGCTGGCGGAGTTTCCGCACAGCAGCGCGTGGTTCTCCTTCACGCTGCGCGATGCGCAACACCTGAGTGACGGTACGCCGCTGAGCAAGGTGGCGGAAGTCATCAATGCCGCGCCGCAGGTTGTCGCTGTCGGCCTTAACTGCGTGGCGCTGGAGAGCGTGACGCCGGCGCTGCAAACGCTACAGGCGCTGACGGACAAGCCGCTGCTGGTCTATCCTAACTCCGGCGAGCAGTATGATGCGGTCAGCAAAAGCTGGCACTCGGCGCCGTCTGGCTGCACGCTGCACGATAAGTTCCCCGAGTGGCAACAGGCGGGCGCACGGCTGATTGGCGGCTGCTGCCGCACCACGCCGCAGGATATCGCGGCGATTGCCGCCTGTTGTCAACCGTAATAAAGCGCAGAAAAGCGCCACTGATAGCGCGATTGAGGCGAGTGAAAAGGCAGAGAGGGCAGTTTAGACTGTCCTTTCTGATTCTGAAGCGGACCTGCTATGAACCTGCGACATCTTCTTCCCGCCTGTGCGCTGCTGCTGAGCGGCTGTGCCACCATTGTCGGCACCGAAACGCAACCGGTAAAAATTGACTCTGTGCCTCAGGGCGCGCGTTTCACCGTGCAGGATGAAACCGGCCGCGCGGTGGCGCAGGGCTATACGCCGCAGACGGTGGATCTGGCGAAATCCAACGGCACCTATTTCGGTAAGAAACATTATCAGGTGATGCTGGAGAGTCCGGGCTATGTACCGCTGACGCTGCCCATCGAGGCCAGCGCCAACCTGTGGTACGTGCTGGGCAATATTCCGCTGCTCGGTTTCCCCGGCTGGCTGGTGGTCGATCCGTTTTATGGCGGCATGTATGACCTGAAGCCAGCGCACCCGCAGCCGCATCTCAACGTGGTCGGCGCGCGCGGCGGATAACGCGCTGTCATGATGCCTGGTCGCCATGAATGGCGACCCTACAGGCAGATGGGCCTTCGCATTCATATTGCCGAGACAACGCCAGGTCGCCATAAATCGCGACCCTACAGACCTGAACCACACTCACGTGGTGCGTTTCACCGTTTTTCGTAGGGTGCGCCTTCAGGCGCACCGTTTCATAACGGGCACTGACTTATTGCGCGGTAGGTTTCACCATCGCATTACCGGATTTATGCTGCGCCAGGTACTGCTGCTGGAAAATGCACATGCGGATGGTGTTGCGGTACTCGCCGTTGATGAAAAACTCGTGCTTCAGCACGCCTTCCACCTCGAAACCGAGCTTGGTGTAGATATGAATCGCCTTCTCGTTCTCCTGATCGACAATCAGATACAGCTTGTAGAGATTGAGCACCGAAAAGCCGTAATCCATCGCCAGCTTTGCCGCTCTGCTGGCTAAGCCCTTGCCCTGATGCGCCGGGTCGATGATGATCTGAAACTCCGCCCGGCGATGCACGTGGTTGATCTCCACCAGCTCGACCAGCCCGGCTTTTTGCCCGTCGTGTTCCACCACAAAGCGCCGCTCGGTCTGATCGTGGATGTGCTTGTCATACAGGTCAGAAAGCTCCACAAACGCTTCGTACGGCTCTTCAAACCAGTAGCGCATCACGCTGGCATTGTTATCCAGCTGATGGACAAAGTGCAGATCTTCCCGCTCCAGCGGACGTAATTTTACCGTCATACGGTGTTCCTTTAGATGACTGAATGGCTGTTGGGCAGCGGCGCAATCTACCTTCGGGATAAAGCGCGCCGCGTTGCGCTCATGCCATGCTAACCAACAATCCGGCCCTGCGCCATGCGCGCGGCGCGATCGCACATATGATCGATCACGTCAGGATCGTGGCTGACCAGCACCATCGTCAGGCCATCATTCTGTTTGAGATCGTTAAGCAGATTCAGGATCTCGGCCTGCACAGACATATCCAGCGCCGATGTCGGCTCATCCAGCAGCAGGATCTTTGGCTCCAGCAGCAGGGCGCGCACGATGGCCACGCGCTGACGCTGTCCGCCGGACAGCTGATGCGGATAGCGATCCGCCAGCGCCGGATCCAGACCGACATGGCGGAAGCCCGCGTTGATGCGATCGTCGATGTTATCGCGTCGCAGCAGCTTAAGCGGTTCCGCCAGCGTGCGGCGCAGCCGGTGGCGCGGATGCAGCGAAGCGTAGGGATCCTGAAACACCATCTGCACATCGCGCCGCAGCTGGCCGGTAAAGGGTTTGCCCGGCTGCACGGCGGTATTCGCCAGCGTCATCTGGCCGCGCCAGTGCGGATTCAGTCCGGCCATTACCCACAGCAGCGACGATTTACCGCAGCCGGAAGGCCCCACCAGACCGAAACATTCGCCGGCCGCCACCTGCAGGTTCACATCGTGCACCACGGTGCGCAGTTCATAACCCTGTTTGTGCGAGACACTCAGGTTGGCTAATTCAATCATGTATCTTCTCCAGCGCCGCGCGATCCAGCACCGGCAGGCGTTCGCCGTGCGTGGCTTTACCCGGACGGCAGGCCCACAGCGTGCGGGTATAAGGATGGCTGGCGTCCGACAGCTGCGCCGCCGGCAGCGTGTCCAGCAGGCGGCCTTTGTACATCACCATCACCCGCTGACAGTGCTCGGAGACCTGTTGCAGATCGTGACTGATCAGCAGCAGGCCCATATTGCGCTGCTCCACCAGGCGACGAATCAGCGCCAGCACCTGATCGCGCATGGCGTGATCGAGCGCCGAGGTTGGCTCATCGGCAATCAGCAGATCGGGATCGGTAATCAGCGCGATCGCCAGCATCACGCGCTGACCCATGCCGCCGGAGAGCTGATGCGGATAGCGCTTCATCAGCTGGCGCGGATCGGGCAGGCCCACCGCGTCCAGCATCTCGCACACTTTCTCTTTGCGCTCGGCACGGCTCAGCTTGCGGTGCAACACCAGCGGCTCTTCAACCTGCCAGCCAATGGTGCGCGTCGGGTTGAGCGCGTATTTCGGGTCCTGCATGACCATCGCCACTTTGCCGCCGCGCAGGCCGATCCAGTCGCGCTCGCGCAGGTGCAGGGCGTCTGCGCCCGCCACCTGCAGCCGGTCAGCCTGCAGTTGCAGCGCGGGCGACAGCAGGCCCATCAGCGCACGCGCGGTCAGGGATTTGCCCGAGCCGGATTCACCGACCAGCGCCACGCGTTCGCGGCCAAGGGTAAAGCTGATGTTATCCACCAGCAGCGCGTCGTGGCTGCGAATCGTCAGCCCCTGCGCATCAATTAACAGATCATTTGGCATGGCGGGTATCCAGTCGGTCACGCAGGCCGTCGCCTGTGAGGTTAAACGCCAGGCTGGCGAACAGAATGGCTGCGCCGGGCGCTGCCGCCACCCACCATTGGTCGAAAATCACTTTACTGCCTTCTGCTACCATCGAGCCCCATTCGGCGGTTGGCGGCTGCACGCCCATGCCGAGGAAGCCCAGACCGGCGGCAGAAAGAATAATCCCGCCGAGGCTCAGCGCGGCACGCACCACGGCGGTCGGCAGGCAGAGCGGCAGAATGTGGCCAAACATCAGGCGCAGGCCGGTAATGCCCTGCATGCGCGCGGCGGCGAGGTAATCGCTGCGGCGCAATGCCAGGGTTTCCGCGCGTGCCTGCCGGGCAAACGGCGGCCAGCTGGTGAGCGCCAGTGCCAGCGCACCGTTCATCAGGCCCGGGCCCAGCATTGCCACCAGCGCCAGCGCAATCACCAGGTTGGGCAGCGACAGGAAAATATCGGTGATGCGCATCAGCACGCGTTCGGTCCAGCCGCCGACGTAGCCGGCGGTGATGCCGACTAACAGGCCAACCGGGATGGTCAGCACCAGAATCAGCGACACCAGCAGCAGCGTCGGACGTGCGCCGTAAATCACGCGCGACAATAAATCGCGGCCGAAGCCGTCGGTGCCGAACCAGTGCAGCGCCGACGGCGCCAGCAGACGCTGTTCAATCACCTGCGCGTTAGGATCAAACGGCGCCAGCAGCGGCGCCAGCAGCGCCATGGCCACCAGCACGATCACCAGCGTCAGGCCGATGGTCAGCGAAGTGATACGCGCCCGGCGCCGGCGCGGGCGCACGGTTTCCAGTTCATGAAGTTGTTGAGTCATCGGGTTCTCGGATCGGTTAACCAGGTGAGGGCGTCGGCCACGGCATTGAGCAGGATAAAGCAGCTGCCAATCAGCAACGTAGCGCCGAGAATCGCCGGAACATCCGCGGAAAACAGCGCGTTGGTCATATAGCGACCGACGCCCGGCCAGGCGAATACGGTTTCCGTCAGCACGGACCCTTCCAGCAGCGTGGCGTAGGAGAGGGCGATAACGGTGATCAGCGTGCCCAGCACGTTGGGGAAAATATGACGCAGCAGAATGCGCGCCCGGCCAGCGCCTTTCGCGCGCGCCAGCACCACATACTCTTTGCTGCTCTCTTCCAGCAGTGCCGCGCGCAGCAGGCGCGTAATGCCTGCCATCGCCAGCAGGCCGAGAATCACCACCGGCAGCCACAGATGGGCAATCGCGTTGCGAAACATTTCCGCATCGCCGGAGAGCCAGCTATCAATCAGTACAAAGCCGGTCTTCGGTTCGAGGGTATAAATCCAGATATCATCCAGCTGGCCCGGACCGGCGGACCAGTGCAGCACGGCGTAAAACAGCAGCAGGCCTAGCAGGCCGAGCCAGAACACCGGCACCGAGTAGCCCAGCAGCGAGATAAAGCGCGCCACGTTATCAATGACGCTGCCCGGTTTCCACGCCGCCAGCAGCGCGAGCGTCACGCCGAACACCGCAGCGAAAATCATCGAACAGGTCGCCAGCTCAAGCGTGGCGGGGAAGGTGCGCATCAGGTCGGCGCTGACCGGCTGATTGGTCAGATGCGACAGGCCGAGATTGCCCTGCGCCAGATGGCTGATATAGCGCCAGAACTGTACCAGTACCGGCTGATCCAGCCCGAGATCGTGACGCACCTGAGCATAGGTGGCTTCGCTGGCGTGATCGCCGGCGATTTGCTGCACCGGGTCGACCGGCGACAGGTGCGACAGCATGAAAGTAAACGCTAACAAACCCACCAGCGTCACCAGCAGCGACAGCAGGCTGGTGACGAGGCGGCTGAAGCGCTGCCAGAGTGGCCGGGCGAACCCGGCCGATGACGCTGACGCTGCCATTACTTCGAAACCTGCGCGTAATACACCATGTCCGGGTTGATCCCCTGCACATAGCCCTGCAGATTGTCGCGCAGCGCAATCAGGTTACGCGCCTGCAGGCCAATCACGTACGGCGAGTTCTTCAGCACTTCGCGCTGCATCGCCTGATAAAGCGCAACGCGCTTGTTGCTGTCGGCTTCAGCCGTCGCCGCCAGCGTCTGTTTGCTCAGCTCCGGGATGTGCCAGTCTGAACGGTAAGCAATGGTTTTGCTGCCATCTTCCGGGTTGTATGCGAAGGACGCGGCGTTGGTGTTCGGGTCGAAATAATCCGCGCCCCAGGCGTTGAGCGTAGCTTCATACTGATGTGCCTTCACGCGGGTAGACACTTCAGAGCTTAAGCCCGGCTGCACTTCCACCTTCACGCCGCCTTTGGCGAAGCTGCCCTGCAGTGCCTGCGCGATATCAAGGTACGGCGGCTGATTGCTGGTTGAGAGCTTAAAGCTGACGTTGGTCAGACCGGCCTTCTGCAGAATCGCTTTGGCTTTCTCTGGATCGTAGCTGTAAGGCGTGTCGTTCAGCGCACCGAGGAAACCCTTCGGCAGGAAGGTCTGGTGCACTTCAAACTGGCCTTTCAGCAAGTCATTGGCGATACCTTTATAGTCGAACAGGTAGCGTGCTGCTTCCCACAGCGCCGGGTTCTTCAGTACCGGATTGGCACCGACGTTGAACTGAATGTAGTAGAGCGACGCCATCGGAATCGCTTCGGTCTTCACGCCGGCTTTGCCCTTCAGCGCAGCGATCTGGTCAGCACCGAGGTTACGCGCGATATCGACATCGCCTTGTTCCAGCAGCAAACGGCGCGCGGCCGGCTCCGGCACGTTTTTGATCAGAATGTTTTTCAGCTTCGGTGCACCGGCCGGTGAGGTCGGGTTGGCGCTGAGCAGTATCGCTTCATGCAGCACCACTTTGCGAATCTGGAACGGGCCGCTGCCGGCCGAGTGGGTGCCGAGCCACGCGTGACCGAAATCACCGTTTTTGGCGTTGGCCTGCGCGGTTTTTTCATCAACGATCGAGGAGACCGGCGCGGACAGCAGGCTCAGTACATAGGCCGGGCTGACGTTGGCGCTCCAGCTAATCTGCACGTGGTCTTCATCGACCTTTTTCAGGAAGCTGTCGACGTTGTCTTTGTTCCAGCCGAGTTGGGTCAGAATAAAGGATGGATCGAGGTTGAGTTTCACCACGCGGCCCAGCGAGAAGATGACATCTTCCGGGCGCAGCGGGTTACCGCTGGCGAATTTCGCGTCTTTGCGCAGCGCAAACGTCAGGCTGCGGTTATCACTGCCCGGCTGCCACGACGTCGCCAGCGTTGGCTTGAGATCGGTTGGATTGGCCGGATCGGACTGCACCAGGCGCTGATAAATGTTAGTGAACGCTTGCACCGTGGTCAGTTCAAAGCCCTGGGCCGGATCAAAGCTGTCCGCATCATCCGTAGACTGCGCAATCACCAGCGTATCTTTCGGCGTGGCGGCCTGCGCGGAGAAGGCGGCTACCAGCGACAGCGCCAGCAGTGAGGGAATAATTTTTTTCATGTTGTTTCCTTGCCTTAAAAAAGTAACGCGAGTTTACGAGAGCGCTACAGTGAAGAATAGTCAATTTATGGCTATGCATATGCCGTAAGGTTCTAAGCGGTGCGCTTCAGTTATAAGCAAGAGGGCGTAACGCGATCGGATTAATCTGACGCACCTTATTCCCGCACGCATTATCAACCAAATCGCAACGAAAATTAAATCAACCTGAACCCCAGGATAATTAACTTTACTTCGCTTTTCGCCCTCCTATAATAGCCGCAACTTCAAACAGGAGAATTCAGTTGGACAGTCACCCTTATCGATGGCAATACAAGGCAAGCTGACGCGCGAATTCTTTTGTCGCTGCTTGCCAACATGGCGGGCAGCAATCCTCACCTGTTTCTGATGATTGTTCCCTGATAATGACACCACAACGGGCTGAAGCCCGTGGGAATAGCATCATGCACATGATTTTAAACGCACTTTTCCCTCCGCCTCGATGCGCGCGCTGATCTTCAGCGTGCTGAGCTTCCCTGCGCGTTAAGCCGCTTCAGGCTGCTGCTGCGCGCAGCGTTATCCGTGGTTATGTTATTTCACTCGTTATTCAGCGAGCGACTTTCTTCGCCCATTATTTCCGGGAGGTAATATGGAAATTCCCGACAGGTTATTTTTAATTTAATCCGGTCACGCCGTGACAATTAATTTTTCGACTTGTGCGCCTGGCGCGCAGGGATCGTTATTGCCGTAAAAAAATAAACGAGGAGTGTCATCATGACTGACATGAAACTCAACCAGGAAAAAAAAGCCTGGAACACCGTGCGTCCGGCACGTCAGAAAACCGCACGCTATCTGATTGAAGACGAAGCCGCTTTTACCGCCGATGAAACGCTGCTGCGCCTGCGCAGCGATGCGCTGGGGCTGGTCGAACGCGAAGCGGAAGCGCGGCTGCAGATTTATGGTCGCAATCAGGTGGAGCATGATAAAGCGCCACCGGCGCTGGTGCAGCTGATTCAGGCTTTCAATAATCCGTTCATTTATGTGCTGCTGGCGCTGGCGCTGGTGAGCTTTTTCACCGACTACTGGATGCCGCTGCGCCATGGCGAGGAGACCGACCTGACCGGTGTCATCATCATTGTGACGATGGTAACGCTCAGCGGTTTGCTGCGCTTCTGGCAGGAGTTTCGCACCAACAAAGCGGCACAGGCGCTGAAATCGATGGTACGCACCACCGCCACCGTGCTGCGCCGGGAATCGGTACAGCAGGCGCCGCAGAAACAGGAAGTGGATATCACCAGCCTGGTGCCTGGCGATATCATCTATCTCTCGGCGGGCGATCTGGTACCCGCCGATGTGCGGCTGCTCGACTCACGCGATCTGTTTATCAGCCAGGCGATTCTGACCGGCGAATCGCTGCCGGTGGAGAAATATGATGTCACCGGCCACGTAGCCAGCAAGCAGGCCAGCGCCAGCGACAAAGATGCATCGCTGCTGGAGCTGGGCAGCGTATGCCTGATGGGCACTAACGTCTCCAGCGGCAGCGCCAAAGCGGTGGTGGTGGCGACCGGCGGGGAAACTTACTTCGGCAGCCTGGCGAAATCGATTGTTGGTAACCGCACACAAACCGCTTTCGATCGCGGCGTCAACAGCGTCAGCTGGCTGCTGATTCGCTTCATGCTGGTGATGGTGCCGGTGGTGCTGCTGATTAACGGCCTGACCAAAGGCGACTGGCTGGATGCTTCGCTGTTCGCGCTGGCGGTGGCGGTGGGACTGACGCCGGAAATGCTGCCGATGATTGTCAGCTCGAATCTGGCCAAAGGGGCGATTGCCATGTCGCGCCGAAAAGTGATCGTCAAACGCCTGAACGCGATCCAGAACCTCGGCGCCATGGACATTTTGTGTACCGACAAAACCGGCACGCTGACGCAGGACAACATTATCCTCGAGCACCATCTCGACTGTGCCGGGGTAGAGAACTCGCGCGTCCTGATGCTGAGCTGGCTCAACAGCCATTACCAGAGCGGCACGCCTAACCTGATGGACCGCGCCATCCTGCGTTACGGCAAAGGACGCATCAGCGCGGACATGAGCGACTACTACAGCAAAGTGGATGAGCTGCCGTTTGATTTTGTGCGTCGTCGCGTTTCAGTGGTGGTGCGTGACCGCCGCCTCAACCAGCAGATGCTGATCTGTAAGGGCGCGGTCGAGGAGATGCTGAGCATTGCCAGCGCCGAACGCGAAGGCAAACTGATTCAGCCGCTCAATGAAACCCGTCGTGCGGAGCTGCTGGCGCTGGCGCATCAGTACAATCAACAGGGCTTCCGCGTGCTGCTGGTGGCCAGCCGCGCGCTGGCGGAGCCGGGTCTGCAACAGGCGCTGAGCGTCGCGGATGAGCAGGGGCTGACCATCGAAGGGCTGCTGACCTTCCTCGATCCGCCGAAGGAAAGCGCGGCGAAGGCGATTACCGCACTGAACGAGAACGGCGTAACGGTCAAAGTGCTGACCGGCGATAATCCGGTAGTGACGGCGCGCATCTGCCAGCAGGTGGGCATCGACTGTGGCGAGATCCTCACCGGCGAGGCGATTGCGGCGATGAGCGATGAGCAGCTGGCGCAGGCCGCGGCGCGCAGCTCGGTGTTTGCCAAACTGACGCCGCTGCAGAAGTCACGCATTCTGCGTGCGCTGCAGCAGCAGGGCCATACGGTGGGTTTTCTCGGTGACGGCATTAATGATGCGCCGGCGCTGCGTGACGCCGATGTGGGGATCTCGGTCGACAGCGCGGCGGACATCGCCAAAGAGTCTTCTGACATCATCCTGCTGGAAAAGGATTTAATGGTGCTGGAAGAGGGCGTGATGAAGGGGCGCGAGACGTTCGGCAACATCATCAAGTACCTGAACATGACCGCCAGTTCGAACTTCGGCAATGTGTTCTCAGTGCTGGTGGCGAGCGCGTTCATCCCGTTCCTGCCGATGCTGGCGATTCATCTGCTGATTCAGAACCTGATGTACGATCTGTCACAGCTGGCGCTGCCGTGGGACAAAATGGATCGCGAGTTCCTGCGCAAACCACGCAAATGGGACGCGCGCAACATCAAACGCTTTATGCTGTGGATTGGGCCAACGTCGTCAATTTTTGACATCACCACCTTTGCGCTGATGTGGTACGTGTTCGCGGCGAATTCCCCAGCGATGCAGTCATTGTTCCAGTCCGGCTGGTTTGTTGAAGGGCTGCTGTCGCAGACGCTGGTGGTGCACATGCTGCGCACGCGCAAAATTCCGTTTATCCAGAGCCGCGCGGCGCTGCCGGTGCTGCTGACCACCGCCTGCGTAATGATTGCCGGCATTCTTCTGCCGTTCTCGCCGCTCGGCGCGATGGTCGGCCTGGTGCCGCTGCCATGGAGCTATTTCCCGTGGCTGCTGGCCACGCTGCTCGGCTACTGCCTGGTGGCGCAGGGCATGAAAACGCTGTACATCAAGCGCTTTGGCCAGTGGTTCTGAGTGCAGGAGGCGCGATGAAGCAACGCAACCTGGATAAAACGGTGTGCCACCTGCTGATAATTATGGTGGTCATCGTCGTGCTAACGTTAGTGTTCCGGTAAGGACAACAGGGCAGGGTATCCTGCCCTTTTTCGTGGCACACCAACCAGCGAGAGACAGATGAGCCAACAACAGCGAGCATTGATTATTGGGGCGTCAAAAGGCATTGGCCTGGCCGTGGTGCAGCAACTACTGCAGGCGGGCTGGCAGGTGACCGCCACCTACCGTTCCACGGCGGTTTCGTTTCAGCATCCGCAGCTGCAGTGGCTGGCGCTGGATATCACCGATGGCGCGCAGCGTGACGCGCTGGTCCGGCAGCTCGGCGACGCACCCTTTGATTGCATCCTGATTAACGCCGGGATTCTTGGTCCGCACGCGTCACAGCTGCGCGACGTGGACGATGTGCAGCTCAGCGAGCTGTTCTTCACCAATGCGGTGGCGCCGGTGCGCCTGGCGGAGAGCCTGCTGCCGCTGCTGCGCGATAAACAGAGCGTGCTGGGCCTGACCACGTCGCGTCTCGCCAGCCTCAACGAGAACCGTGACGCGGCGATGCCGTTCTACTCAGCCAGCAAAGCGGCGCTGAATATGCTGAGCCGCACGCTGGCGACGCAGATGCACCAGCAGGGCAGCACGCTGCTGTCACTGCATCCGGGCTGGGTAAAAACGGATATGGGCGGTGAGGGCGCGGATATCACCGTCACCGAGAGCGCGCAGGGCATGGTCACGCAACTGCAGCAGTTTAGCGGGCGTGGCGGCCATCATTACGTGGATTACCGCGGCCAGCTGCTGAACTGGTAATGCTTAGCCTGCTGGTTAGCGCCAGCAGGTTTTTTTCTTACTCATCCGGCGAATAGTACTGCACGCCGATTTCGATACGTTCGCGACCGCTTGCTACGCGGTGGCGGTTGGTATCGCGCAGCGAATAGATGCAGCCGCAATATTCCTGCTGATAGAAGCGCTCGCGCTTGCTGATCTCAATCATGCGCGACGAACCGCCACCTTTACGCCAGTTAAACTCCCAGTACAGCATATCCGGATAGCGCGCCGCCGCGCGTACGCCGCAATCGTTGATTTGCTGCATATTCTTCCAGCGCGAAATGCCGAGTGAACTGGTGATCACCGGGAAGCCGTGTTCATGCGCGTACAGCGCGGTGCGCTCGAAGCGCATGTCGAAACACATGGTGCAGCGCACGCCGCGCTCCGGCTCCCACTCCATGCCACGCGCGCGCTCGAACCAGTTGTCTTTGTCGTAATCGGCATCAACAAAAGGCACGCCAAACTGCTCGGCAAAGCGGATGTTCTCCTCTTTGCGCAGCTCGTACTCTTTCAGCGGATGGATGTTCGGGTTGTAGAAGAAGATGGTGTAATCGATGCCGGAAGCCAGCATCGCTTCCATCACTTCTCCCGAGCAGGGAGCGCAGCAGGAGTGCAGCAGCACTTTATTGTGGCCGTTGGGCAAGGGCAGCGGCTGGCGTTGAAATGTATCGGACATAAAGTTAATTAATGGTTAAGGGCGATGCGGCAAGTGTAGGGGCAAAGGCCGGCCGATGCAAAGCGTCGGTGGCGTTTCAGGGAGGGGGCCTGTGGCGCTGCGTGGTACCCGTTCGCCGGGGATGCTTAGCGGCGCGATTCATCGCGTAATACATTGCGCCGCTTGCAGGGTCAATGACCCACCTTCGCGCATCACTGCGCAGGCTGCGCGAAGTCAGGTCTCGTCGTGAATAGTGGTTGACGCACCGTTCTGCTGCACCGAGCGGATGCCATTTTCCGCCGCCTGTTTTGAGCTGTACATCTCGCTGGTGGCAATGGTTTCGCCGTTGCTGGCTTTAAGCACAAACCAGTATTTCTGCGACAATGCTGTATCACTTTTTCTCAGTACGTAATATCCCATGTGCTTTCTCCTTGTGCCGGCACCCGATGGCCGGTTCGCTTACTATTCGCGCAGCCTGCTTATTAATCAATCACTGATTAGGAATTTGCCCGAATCCAGGAGCGGGATCGCAGCGTTTTGTATCAATCCGGTTGCTGGCAGGCACAAAAAAGGCCGCATCGCGGCCTTTTGGGGTAATGAGTTCGTGTTTATCACGCGGGTAAAGCCGTGATGTTCATGAATCGGGTAAATGCTTTACTGCGGGACACGCCTTTCGGATCGCTGAAAAATGGCAGCTGGAATTTCGGTGAATCTTCCAGTGTCAGGCTCCAGATATAATCACCGATAAAACGAAACTGAAGTGAATGGTCACTGATGTGCAATTGCTCAAATGTGCCGGAGTTATACTCATTGCCAATAGTGACAATTTCCTGAATGCCCTGAGAGGAATCAATCAGCACAATCGTTAGTGATTCCTCGTAGAGCACGTCATCCGTGACAAACAGGATATAGCGGTTATCAGTAACTTTGACTGCTGCCTCAAGGATTTTTCCGGGGATGATTATGCCGGTAGAACTACCGCTGAGTAATACCTCTGATTTCGCCTGTTCGCGGTCCGTTGCGTGTTGCACCTCAACCAAAGATACATCATTAACTATTTGCATCAGCGCCAAATCCATCCCATTTGCCATGCCGCGAGAGCAGCTCCTGCGAAACCACCGATCATCACACATATCGGCGCACCCGGTCCGCAGGCGAGACCTGCTACTGCTCCACCCGCTGCCGCCCCTAAAACTCCTGCTCCATTAATCGCTATCTGTCTCCCGGTTTCGGAAACTTTGTCATCAGATTCATAAATCTCGTAAATTGATATAGCAATTGAGAGAACAACCAACCCTTTTGCTACACGAGAAAGCCGCATCATTTTCAGGTTAACTTGAGGATTTGACTTTCCCGCAGATTCTACAATGGCTGCATATACCTGATTTTGCTGGCTGATTGAAATATTGTTAAAATTCGCATGTGGACCAAAAATTTGAATAGTTTTTTTTGCTACCAATTCATTCAAACTCTTACCTGTCAGCTTAAGTCGTTCAGCCATTGCTCTGCCTAATGGAGTGCTCCTTGAACGGATCATTTCCATTATTAAGTTACGGGTGTCATGAGCTTCCCGTGCCGCCTGCTCCCAGTTGATTAAACCAGCATTCACTTTTGTTGTAAGATCATTAGCCATCTCTTTGATCAACCGTGAATATTCAAGGCGTAGGCGGGGATCAATTGATAAACGTGTCGCCGCTGCTGCAACATCTCCCTGCAGCGCATTGATTTCCGACTGAAAACGCTCATGTCCCTGCTGATCCAGAACTTGTAAAAGTGAGGTGTCCATCCCTGTCTCCTTGAATTGATCTCAATTGACTTTAGCAAAGCTTATGTGATAACACAATAACGCGATATATTATGACAAATCCAAATGTCTCCAAATGAATATAAATAACATCAGCGTAGTAAAGTGCCTTTTAACGGTTTATGAGAGCTTTTTGATATTTTTATCAAAAAGATGCTAATTTTTTTTGTTTAGGACAATATTATGCAACAGCAAATCAGTATTCCCTTAGTGCCTGTCAGGCATCAGTCTGAGGCTGATGGTTTTGAGATGGGGGTGATGAGTGATGGTACGCCTTATTTAACAGCTAGCGGGTTGGCATTTATTTGCGGTACTGCTCGTAGTAATATAATTACAATGGTGAACGATTGGCAGAATCAACGTTTGCTCCCGCGAGGAGTAGCCATAAGTCAAATTATCTCGCGAAATGGAGGGAACCCTGAAAATGATTTACATTCAGCAATAAAAGTAAAAGGTACAACTTACCATGCTATTCCTGCCGATAATTGCATGGCTGTTCTCGAGTACTATGCTTTTGAAAGTCGCTCTGATGCAGAAATTGCGCGCGGAAACTTTAGAAATTTAGCGACTCAATCTCTAAAAGAGTTCATCTATACAAGAACTGGATATAAAGCGACAGGAGCTTTACCTGCACATATAGTAAGGTATACAAAAAATCGAGCTAAGATCCCATATACCCATTTTTCAATGTTGAATGAGATGACTTTAAGCTTAATTGCCCCACTGGAAGAGGCTGGCTATACATTACCAGATAATCTTGTTCCTGATATTTCTGAAGGAAAACTTTTTTGCAAATGGTTACGTGAAAATAGAAATGTAGAACCAGCAAGCTTTCCTTCTTACGAACATGAATATCCAGATGGGCGCAAAGTCTCTGCAAGACTATATCCAATTGAATATCTAGATGATTTTAGAAGGCATTTCCATGAAGTATGGTTGACGGAACGAGCGGCAAAATACTTTAGTGAAAGGGACTCTTTAGCTTTGGAATTCGTGTCCAATTTGTCTTTACCTGCTCCTCATTAATGCTTAAAAAAATGCCTGGCGCTAAGCACCTGGCATTTTGATTTAAATGAATGCAGAGCAATCGCTGTCTACTTTAGAAGAAATTACTCAGAGACTTTCTTCTTCAGATCGCTGGCACCTTCTTTGGTTTTGTTCCAGCCTTTCTGCGCGCCTTCTTTGGTGGCGTCCCAACCTTTTTCAGTACCTTCTTTGGTGCTGTTCCAGGCTTTCTGCGAGTTTTCGCTCGCTTTGCTGGTCAGGCTATCGCTTTTGCCTTCGGCAGCATGTTTGGCTTTGAGCTGCTGCTCTTCACCCTGATGCTGCGCCTGATGCAGTTTCTCTTTCGCCGTGTTGGCGCCCGCTTTGGCGTCAGCGACGGTTTCATCGGTTGCGTGTGTGGCGGCAAACGCCGTAGAAGTCAGAAGAATGGCGGATAACGCAATAATCGTCTTTTTCATAATATATTCCCTCATTAAGCATCATAAGTGTTATGAGCGTAGTTAAGAGTGGCACAGAGCGCAACGCAGGGCATTAGGAATAAACTGTAAGTGAATATACCGTTTCTGTGGGAATTTCTGGCATAAATGCGCAGCAGGGAGAGGCGCTTTCGCGAGCTGTCGTTTGTTACGGCTGACTGAGGGTAAAGCAGTCAGCGTCGTTCGGGTGATCAGATGTCACCCGCCAGGATGTACGTCCCGGCAGCGACAGACTCGAATAATTTATTGCCTTATCGGCTCAACGGACAGGGCTGAACGCTCGAGTGCGCGGGTTTCCCTAATATTTCGGGCTGGCGGTGAACCAAACAGTCGTGAATATTCACGGGTAAACTGCGTCACGCTCTCATATCCCACCGCATTGGCAGCAATACCGATGGCTGTCCCTTCCGTCAGCATCAGTCTTCGTGCTTCAAGCAGGCGTAGCTGTTTCTGAAATTGCAGTGGGGTGAGCGTGGTGACATGGCGGAAATGCGTATGAAATACCGAGAGGCTCATACCGGCGGCGTCAGCGAGGGTTTTCATGCGCAGCGGTTGCGCATAATTGGCCCGAATGATCGCGACTGCCCGTGCAATCCGCCGGGCATGGCTGTCAGTGCTGCCGAGGGCGCGCAGCGCGCTGCCGTGTCGTCCTGACAATAGCCAGTAATGTAACTCCCGCACCAACTGGCTGCCCAGCACGGCGAGCGCGCGCGGTCTGCTGAGCATGTTCAGCAGGCGCAAAGCGGCTTCTGCCATATCTTCTTCAATCTGATCAATGCTGACGGGCAAATCCGTGGCAGCCTCCAGCCCGACCATGTTTGCCATCAGTTCACTAATCACCGCCGCATCCAGTTCCACGACCAGAGAATAATAAGGGGTGTCGGCACTGGCGCTGATAACCTGACTCACGGTTGGCACGTCCATGGTGATCAGCAGGGATTCCCCCGCGCCGAAATCAAAACGATCGCTGCCCATGGTCACGCGTTTACTGCCTTGCAACACCATTGCGATCAACGGTTTAGTGATCGCGAATTGCAACGCGGTAGGCGCGGTCTCGCGCAGAATGAACACCCCATCAACTGGCGTTGCGGCAACCCCCGCTCCGTTGTGGTGTTCATCAGCGTAGTGTCGTGCCGCCTGCAGCAAAGCCGCCATCCTCCCGGCAGAGTTGAATTCATCGTCCCGTGCAGTGCGTTCCTCATACGAGTGATCACGCTTTTTCATATTATCAGGCAATAAAATAAAAATTTACGGTGCAGCCATTCTAGTAAATACGGAATAAAATAAAAATATAAAAATAATCAGGCAATAATTAAAAATTATTGGGCAACCCTGAAAGTTTGTCGATTGTTAGAATCACTCTCCCATTATTGAGGAGATATTTCATGACAACCCTTTCTCTTGTAACTGGCGCCAGCCGGGGTCTTGGCCGTAATACCGCACTGAGCATTGCCCGCCATGGTGGTGATGTCATCGTGACTTATCGTACTGGTAAAGAGGCGGCGGACGCCGTGGTGAATGAAATTCAGGCGCTTGGCCGTAAGGCCGTTGCGCTGCAACTGGACACCAGCAACGTATCGTCCTTTCCGGGTTTCGTCGCCGCTGTGCGCAATATCCTGAAAGGTGACTGGGGACGCGAAACGTTCGACCATCTGATCAACAACGCCGGGCATGGGGAAATGGCCGACTTCACCGCAACCACGGAAGAGCAGTTTGACGCGTTATTTAACGTACACGTCAAAGGGGTGTTTTTTCTGACGCAGTCGCTGCTGCCGCTGCTGGTCGATGGCGGACGCATCGTCAACTTCTCCTCGGGGCTGACCCGCGTGTCGTTTCCGGGTTTCTCGGCCTACTCGGCTGCCAAGGGCGCCGTTGAAATACTCTCCGTGTATATGGCGAAAGAACTGGGCAGCCGCGGCATCACCGTGAATACCGTGGCCCCGGGAGCGATTGAGACCGACTTCCTGGGTGGTGCGGTGCGTGACATCCCCGATTACAACCAGGCGTTTGCTGGCATGACCGCGCTGGGTCGCGTGGGCCTGCCTGATGACATCGGTCCGATGATTGCCAGCCTGCTGGGACCGGACAACCGCTGGGTCACCGGTCAGCGCATTGAAGTCTCCGGCGGGCAGTCAATTTAGTTGCCTGATGATGGATTCCGCCCGGTGCGGAATCCATCCTGTTCCCCTGATGCAATGAGAGGTATTTGATGCCTAAAATGATCATTCATGCGCCAGCAGGTACCTTTAATGCGGCTGAGCGTCAACGGGTTGCCAGAGATCTGACGCAGTTAGGACTTAATTGCGAGGCGCTGCCAGACTCCCCTCTGGTTCGTAGTACGGTATGGACCTACTTTGCCGAATACTCTTCTGATGCCGTCTTTATGGGAGATAAACCCGCATGGTTGCCGGTTGTGTCCCTCCAGATATATGTCATCAAAGGTGGCCTGGATGAAGAAGCAAAGAAGAAGTTGATTGAGGGAGCAACCGCAATTCTGGATCGTCGTCCGTCAGGCACTTCGGTCGCGCCTGTCTATGTGGTGATAAAGGAAATCGAAGAAGTAAACTGGGGGATATTCGGTCAGCAAGCCGATCTGGCAGCGCTTCGCGCCAGCGATGAAAATGCTCCGACGATTTGAAGGAAATATTTTTGATAGGGGGGCCGGGAAAGCTATCAGAGAGTGGTGTGAGGGTTTTAGTGGGTGTTGTCTGAACCCCACGCTGAATTATCTGGTGCCGTCTGAATTTGCAGCGGGATGGAGAGGGGATTATTCAGAGAGTGGAGGGTAGGGCATGACTAATTACGGTTGTACCAAATGCTGTGGGCAGTTCAGAAGAGCTTCTAAGTGGCTGGGGTTATAGTTAAGACGGTTACTAAGAGTAACCCTTGCCTAACTGCGAAGCTTTGAAAGCTATATCGCGGTAAGAGAATGAGAAGCCGTTCATCTTACCGGTAGAAGCAATGTTAGCCGTCCAATATATTTAAGTTTCTTCCAGCCTCTTGATAAATGTTAAAAGATCAGGTGTATCTGCCAAACTTATCAAGTATCTGTTGTAGAGCTTCTTTAGGGGAGGGAAGGCCAGTCCGGCTTCACGGCGAGCTCTGTATGAGTAAGCTGGCTATCTTTGCTCTTACCATCGATATGGATCGCAATTCGATTTAGTTTTTTTGATATGTCAGTTAAAGCTTTCCAGGCTTTGGTATTAATCGCAGGTATAATAGGAGGTAACTTTTGACGGGAAGCCATACGAAGCCACTCTCCTTTTGGATAATGCTCCCTCAATGTATTAAGCTTGGCCAATTCAGCATTATTAAGACGAACACTAACACAATGAATTCGTAATTCCTGTGGTAGTAAGTTACACTTCGAGGTTGAATGTTTTGCATCCTTAGTGTTCAAAACTGCGATTTTGTATTTGCCATATAAACTCCTTATATATGTCATGCCTTTAATGTAATTAACTAACTTTCTATCTTGTTATAGTAAATAATTATCGTTTGTCAATGTTAAGCGTGACTTGATATTTTTTTTCGAATTGAATGAGAACAGGCGAATAAATAAAGGTAGGGTAATTAGTTAATGTGATAAATCCAAATAATAAAAAAGAAAGTAGAGATGAATATCTCAACAAGCTGTAAGCTTCAGTTTTTATTAGAAACAAGGGCCAAAAGGCCCTTTTTAAACTAGTTCCATTCAAAATGGAATACATATCCATTTAATGTTAAAAAAGTTAGTGCCAAGATTAGAGTTATGATTCCACCATTACCAAGGGCTTGAGCACGGAATAAATTAGTTAATTTAAGGCTTGCAAACCAAAATCCAGACATATTTTTGTTAGCTAAGGAGTATGATAATTCTCTGAACGCTGAGAATATTATCAATATTATTGATGCGCCAATCAAGATACTAGAAGATATCAACGACAAAGAAAGATTTTTACCATATTCGTTTAATCCGTTCCAAAAACCTGAAACTGATACGGCTTGTTTTGATAAATCTATAATTTCTTGTGGGACATTTATATTCAGATATTCATTTAATAAAAAAACAGAACCTCCAGCTAAGACTAAGAAAATAAATCTGACAAAATCTGTTGTCTCAACCTCTTCCCTAAGAACCAAAGCTATAATCCCAATTATCGATAATATAGGAGAGAATAAAGCACCTGTTTTTAAAATGGGATATATTTCCTGATAATGTGTAAAAAATGACCAGATAACAAATCCTATTCCTACAGTTAAAATGGCCGCTCCCGCCATAAAGGCACCTGCATCACCATCACCATTAGAATTTTGCTTTGTATAATGATTATTAATGGTTCGATTATTTATGACCTGAGTATTTTGAACATTATAACCACCACTATTGCTTTGGCTAATATTAGTGTTTTCGGTATTGTTTTTGATATTAAAATCCGCAAATTTTCCCATTTTTTTATTCCATGTTAAACGAAGGAGTAATAATTTTACATCGATTGATTTGTAAATCATAGAGGTTTCGTATTGGCATACAAAAGCTCTCTATTCATATAGTAATTAATTACATCCAATTTGAAATAGGAGTTAGAAAGTTAAGGTTCCAGGTTTTAAATCTTTCTTTTCCAATCATAGAGCAGCAAAAAGCAAGGCAACTTAGAGAAGCGGAGCATCTCTGAGTTAGCTCTTGCTTATTGGCAAAAAATATAATTTTGATAAGAGGTTTGTAAGTGAAAATATCCGACTGATTTTAATGTGGAGGAGTGGGTGACACAAAAAGAAAAAACTTATTAATGAATATTGATGCGTAAAAAATTCTTCGGGATTTATCAATAATCTAAAAATTGGAGGCTTAGCTGATATTATAACATACTTAATGCAGTAGGATGGGCTTGAGAACATTAAAAGAGAAATGTTTCCAAAAAAGAATGATGATTTGTTTAAAGAAACCGGCGAGTATCAGATTTTTGAGTGGGGAATATGTATTCCATACTCGACTAAAGATATTCGTCAGAAATTGTATGAATTGAAGGCTCAATATGAACAAAACGCTTCTTCATGGAGATGTCCTTATGTTGCTTATGAAGACATTACTAACATCGCGGTGTATTAATCAACGTGGAGCAGGTCAGATCATCTCGGAAGATTACAGACACAAAAAGCCCGCAGGGCGCCATGCGGGCTCTTAGGACTTCATCGGATGACTCTGGTAATCACCGATGGAGAATTTTGGTGGGCTGGCGGAATCTGAACAAAAATCGCAAGCTCATGTATTTAGATGTTTTTATCTAATTCAAGTTTGTTCCGTGTACCTAAACGTGTACCAATTATTAGATCTCACATCCCGGAGCGGCACGGCAAGGATAACGAATTCCCCGCGCTAGATCCAAAATAAAATGATTTTAGGGAAAAGTGTTCACACTGTTCACTTTGGTATTTTGTTTATTAAATTCATGGCATTAGGTAGTGAAGGGGGTGAGGCCGGATGTACATTAGTGTGCACTTAGGGTGATCGATCTTAATCGAGATGATCAAAATCGGCAGAAGCCGGTATGCGTAATGTATGTTTTGAGGTTCTGCATGCTGGCAATGGTTAGCTTTGTACCAAAATTGACTTGTAAATCCATATGGATGGGAAATAAACCACAAGTAGTAAGGTTATGAGTGTTGAAATTATTTACAGTTCTTTATTTAAAATAAGTTAGAGAGGGTTACGAGATAATGGATGTTTACACATGAGCATAGCAAACGAGCATTACTTGACTGAACGTTATTATTTATCTCTTGAAGAAATGAATGAAGACGACGCAATACAAGACGCTGACTCTATGAACCATGATAAATGGCATGCTATATTTCCTTGCACCAGTCAGGGCTATTATAACATCCTAGCCATCTGTGCGGTTGAATCAAGATATAAAGTTTCACGAGCAATCAATTAAAATGTTTGGCTCGTGAGATTTTTTCGGTGAACCTTAAGGCATGACGTTAAGAATAATACTGGTTATTTGCACTCAAATAGTGAACTCTGGACGTGAGCCTGGAAATTCTCCCGACTCCATATGGATAGCTAAGTCTAAGGTGGTTATTCTACGTAAAGTAGATGCTGCAATAAACTGAACTCCTAGAGCCAATCGAACAACCTGAAGACGCTTAAGCCCCGCTGGCTTATAGCGGCTGGCGACATAATGCGGAAGGTTATCTATAACCGCTTTAATTTTTCTATCATCACGATGGGGTATTTTATCCATCAATGTTTTTGCTAAATAATCCAGATTATGACCATTTTTTCCTTTTAAAGCATTCAAATCGATCCCGCTCCAAACTAAAGCAGCTTTGAGGGAGAGCTCTGCTACCAAACAGATAGGTTGGATAACTGAATCATGACTAAAGCTATTAGGTAATGTATTTGCCATATCTTCGAGATTGGATCGGGACATCTGCCACAGTGTTAATGCCTCTGAGTCGCAATTTTCTACTTCATTTAGTCCCATGGTAAAATCATGAATATCAGCAATAGCAAAAGATACATCTGCTGCGATTGCTCGATCTCTCCTACACCACTCCCACCATTCCTCATTACTAATGAAACCTGCTATTTGCCAGACTTCTAACTGGTTATCCCCGAATATGACAGGGAAGGTTGTTTTTTTCACTTGATCCATGGATGCAATCAGACCTATTCCTGCACCAGGCCAGCTTGTTTCGACTTCAGGCATCATGGCAATATAAGCATCTACGATGTGTTGAACCTCAGGATTACTCAAAAGACCAAAGCTGAAATCTGTTCCAAGTATATCAAATGCGGCGCTTAGAGGTCTCTGATGAACGTGAACACCTTCCTCAGCATATTTTTTATCCAATCTGCGCAGGTCATCTAACGTCCACATAATTATATTCATTCCTTATTGTTTTTTGCCAATTGCAACGGAAGAATCCAATTCAGAAATTTTTTATGCCTTACTCCATTAGCGGTAGGAGTAATTGATTTAAACTTTAATGTATGCCCGCTTTTCGTTCATAGTTGATCTGGCGTTAGCCGCATCTAACCTCTGCGGCCAAAGCATGAACATCCCATTACAGAAATAAATATTGTTTACTACTCCATGTCATCTCAGATTGGCTCATTATTGGGCATTGAAGTTCATCAACTGAAAAAGCAGGGCGCTGAACTGTTTTGAAAATACTTGAAAAATTAGACTGTATGGGGTTGTTGAATGTTTCTCGTCCATATTGCGCCTCGAGTAAAATATGAATGGCAGCAACAGAATTTATTACGGATTTAAGTGATGCTTTATGTCTATTAATACCACGGTTATGTTTGACGGCATTGTATGCATCATACCAAGATATACTTTTAGTCGGTTGTGTAATATCCCAGCCGCTAAAAGGAGACCATTCTTGCAATTGTGGATAGAAGGTGATTTTTGTTGAGTAGTTGTTTAATTTTAGAGGATTTAGAGATTTTATGTAATCATTGGTACTAAATCTGGTAGTTGAAGGGTATTTGTTATCCACAAGAAAGTTTTGGAGTAAATATTCAACCTCAGTGCATGCAATAATTAAAATCTCTCTTACTTTGCTTCCAAAGCAATTTAAATTAAGAGTGTCAGGATCTATGTAGTTAAAAAGCTCATTTAATGAGTCGCAGATGTTACTAAAGGCACGAATTTCATCAAGCATTGGAGTGTTGGCATAATGATAGCTGAATAGATTAGGTTCTCCTCGGTTTATCCGAGGGGAAAACATACCACTTTCAGTTTTTTTGGATTGATTAATCACTATTGGATAATATGGGCAGTAATCATAAGCTTGATGCCAAGAAAAATAACCAATTGCTTTTGCAATCTGGTCATTACTGATTGCGTCAGGAAATGTCTCATAATAGTTATTTTCACCTCGCAGCCAATCATTCCATTTGTAATAATGAGTTTTAGAATAGATTCCGGTGTCAATATATATATAACAATCATCACCTTCTTTCTGAAAGTATCCAAATACATTATTTTTTAATTCAAATGTATAGCTCTCCATGCTCTCTCCTTTATATGCTCTATACTATTAATATCATATCCTTATATGCAGTGTCCAAAAGTATTCTGAGTTTTCGTTTGAGTTTTAGACATAACTGAACACCCTCACTACGGTCTGTTCATTAATTTTTGTTGGTGAATATGGAAATAGATACATCGCAAGCGGCATCTTTATGAACGTTTCTTAATCATAGTTGACCTTGGCTGACATGAAAAATTTTATCAAAAATAAAAACCGGCGTAAGTCGGTTTATTTGAGACGATTTATAAGGGGCTGCACGCTGGCAACCAATCTGCTTCGCTGTCCTCATGTAACGTAAGATTTGTTTGTATGCCGTTATTGGTACGGCGCTTGAGTAGCACTCGCTCATACTCTTTAAGCGTCTGTGGCACTGCCTGGCCGAAGGCTGTCAGGCTGAGCGGGTGCTGATGGCCGCGTGATTCCATAAATGACAGATACGCATGATAGAGATAGCGCTTCGAGTTAATCGGTCGAATATTGGCGTTGCCGATAAACAGCCCGTTCGGCGTGCTCAGTGGCATTAAGTAGCCGCAGAAATCGACCAGCGGATCAGCCTGTCGTTTTATCTCCAGCGCTTCGCCGGATGATTGCTGCGCCTGTAAAAGTTCACGCGCTTTGTCAGGTGACGCGAAGCGCTGCATCAGATGATGAACAATAACGGCCAGCTCGGCGCTGATTTTGTCCAGCAGCTGTGGATCGCGCTCTTTCGCCGGAATCACTTCCGGGAACGTCAGAATTACCCGACGACGTGAAACGCCAACGCTGCGATCGCTGAAACGCATCGGATTGTTATTTACCGCCAATATCACTGCCGGGATATGCGTTGAATAGGCATCGCGATATTTCGGGTCGATTGCCACCGCATCGCCGCCGGTAATCGCCTTAATGCCTGCGCCATCGCCGCTCCATTTTCCTGGTCAGGCAGGATAATGAGCGAGAAACCTACCACGCTGGCGCGCTCGCGTGAGGATTCCAGCGTTTCGATGGTGGCTGACGTGGTATTGTCTTTTCCGGCAAGCAGAGTGGCTATCGAGGCCATGACGCTTTTACCGCTGCCGCCGGGGCCGGTGAGTTCAAGAAACATCTGCCAGTCATAGCGGTTTGCCAGCACCATCAATAATTCCGCGAGGATACGCTCCTGCTTGTCGTGATTGTGCCCGGCTGACCGCGTCAATGAGCGCCGGAAAGCCTGCGAGGTTTTTCGCCCGGACGCTGTGCGAACTAAACGTGCCGGTGGCCATATCAAACATGCCAATACGGAAGCCAGTCAGGCGGCGGGATTGTTCCCCCATGCGTGGCGCTATCAGATTCGCCTTGTGGATGAGTTATTACGTTCAAGCTGGTGCACATTTTTTCTAACGCCAATGTGTATACTAAACCTATACCTAATTATTCAGAATTCAGGTGGGTTATCCCGGAAGATTACAGGCACAAAAAAGCCCGCAGGGCTTGCGCCATGCGGGCTCTCAGGACTTCATCGGATGACTCTGGTAATCACCGATGGAGAATTTTGGTGGAGCTGGCGGGAGTTGAACCCGCGTCCGAAATTCCTACATCCTCGGTACTACATGCTTAGTCTGGTCTTTACATTCGCTTGCCAGCTGCGGACAGACACGCCACTAACAAACTAGCCTGATTAGTTTTAACGCTTCAACCCCAGGCAGGGCATCCACGCGATCTCTTTTAGGTTTGACCTCTCTTGATCCCCGTCCTAAGAGCGGAGGCTAGGGAGAGAGGGCTCTAAGCAGGTTATTAAGCTGCTAAAGCGTAGTTTTCGTCGTTTGCGACTATTTTTTTGCGGTTTTTTAGCGAGGCCTACCGCACCTCGGCATGCACCTTGGGTTTCGCGAATCCCGTCGAATCCAGAATCAGCCCCAAGACTTCTTACTCTAGCAAAAAATTATAAAAGATTCCAGTGGTTAACGGCTGGCATTCTTCATAATTCGTGCTTTGTCCATCTTCCACTCGCGATCTTTAATGTCCGCGCGCTTGTCGTGTTCTTTCTTACCGCGTGCCACACCAATCTTCAGCTTGGCCCAGGCGTTTTTCCAGTACAGCGACAGCGCAACCACGGTGTAACCTTCGCGGTTAACACGACCGTACAGGGAGTCCAATTCGCGCTGGTTCAACAGCAGCTTGCGGTTGCGCGTGGGATCGCACACCACGTGGCTTGATGCCACCGCCAGCGGCTGAAAAGTGGAACCGAACAGATAGGCTTCGCCATCGCGCAGCAAAATATAGCTGTCGCTGATGTTGGCTTTACCGGCGCGCAGTGATTTGACTTCCCATCCTTGCAACGCCATGCCGGCCTCGAACTCCTCTTCAATGAAGTATTCATGGCGAGCGCGTTTGTTGAGGGCAATAGTGGCTGAACCGGGTTTGTGAGCTTTTTTCTTTGTCATAGTGCGGCGTAGTCTACATCACTCAGTCTGTGGGCGCATCCCCTGTCCTGCGGGGCGGTAAAAAACACACTATTTTAGCACAGCTGGCAAAGGCGTGAATTTTTGTTTAGTAGCTTAAAATGGTATAATTCAACGGTTTTGTGACCAACAGGAACCATTATGGCCCAGATTAGCCGTTCAGCGCTGGTCCCGTATAGCGCTGAGCAGATGTACCGGCTCGTGAATGATGTGGATGCTTATCCTGAATTTCTTCCGGGCTGTACCGGCAGCCGCGTGCTGGATAACAGCGGTAACCAGATGACCGCCGCGGTGGATGTCTCCAAAGCCGGCATCAGTAAAACTTTTACCACGCGTAACACCCTGACCGATAACCAGAGCATTCATATGCAGCTGGTCGATGGGCCGTTCCGCAAGCTGACCGGTGGCTGGAAATTTATCTCGCTCGGCGACGATGCCTGCAAGGTTGAGCTCAGCCTCGACTTTGAGTTCACCAACATGCTGGTCGAGATGGCGTTTGGCCGCATTTTCAAAGAGCTGGCCAACAGCATGGTGCAGGCGTTTACTCAGCGCGCCAAAGAGGTTTACCGTGGCTGACATCAGCGTTGAAGTGGTGTACGCGCTACCGGATAAACAGTATCTGCGTGAGGTAAGCCTGGAAGAGGGCGCCACGGTTGAGCAGGCGATTCAGGCATCCGGACTGCTGACGCTGCGCAAAGATATCGACCTGAGCAGCAACAAGGTCGGCATTTTCAGCCGTCCGGTCAAGCTGAGCGATACGTTGCAGGATGGCGATCGGGTCGAGATTTATCGCCCGCTGATTGCCGATCCAAAAGAAATGCGCCGGCAGCGGGCAGAGCGCGCGGCAACGAAAAAGTAAGTGTACAGGCATTAAAAAAGGCGCTCAGGCGCCTTTTTTGTTGCGGCTCACTCAGTCTTCAGTGCCGGTGAGGCGCGGTTTGTTGTCGATGTTAGTCAGCGTACCGTTGCTGTCGAAGGTCAGCGTCAGCGTCTGCTGCTTCACGCTCTCATGGCCTGGCTCCTGACGGAAAACGTAATACCAGACGTTGCTGCCAAACGGGTCGTGCATCATCGGCGTACCGAGCGTGTAAGCAACCTGCTGCTGCGTCATGCCGGTGTGAATCTTCGAAACGTCGTTGGCGACCAGGTAATTTCCCTGATTGATATCCGGACGATACACAACGCGCTCAAGGGTGGAACATCCGGCGGTCATCATCAACATTACCACTGCCGCGGCAGTCAGCGTTTTACAGCGCATCTATACATTCCTTTTCTGGGGCCAAACGCCTTTCATCAGGCAGTTTTGTTGCCATCAAATTCTGAACTCTGCATACGGCAGGCTTTATTATGGCGATATGACTGCCGATGATAATAAACCTTTGAGCTATTGGAAACCTCTACAGAGCAAGCATATGACCACCAGGCCGCAAAAAAGTGCGGTGTCAGGCTGCTAAAAGTTCTTTTGCGTTCGCCAGCGTGTTGCGTGTTACTTCGCTGCCGCCAAGCAGGCGCGCCAGTTCCTGCAGACGCGCACGCTTATCCAGCGGCTGCATGTGGGTTTCGGTCATCGCACCGTCGGTCTCTTTGCTGACGAAGAAGTGCTGATGACCACAGCCCGCCACCTGCGGCAGGTGAGTTACGCACATTACCTGAGTCGATTCGCCCAACTGGCGCAGCATCTGGCCAACGACAGCGGCCGTCGGACCGCTGATGCCGACGTCTACCTCATCGAAAATCATCGCCGGAGTTTCCATTTTCTGTGCGGTGATCACCTGAATCGCCAGCGCAATACGTGACAGTTCACCCCCTGAGGCCACTTTACCCAGCGGCTGCAGCGGCTGGCCCGGATTGGTGGTGACCCGGAAATCAATACGGCTGGCACCTTCGGCCGTCAGCTGATCGGCATTAAATTCCAGCATAATGGCAAATTCACCGTGCGGCATGGCAAGGGTGCGCATGCTTTGCGTAATCAGCTGGCTCAGCTCCTGCGCCGAGGCAACGCGTTGCTGATGCAGGGCTTCGGCACAGGCCAGCGCGGCCTGATGATGAGCCACGACGTCGCTCTGCAGGCTTTCCTGATCGCTCTCCTGCTGCGACAGCTGTTCCGCTTCATCCAGCAGCTGCTGATACAGCACCGGCAGCGCTTCCGGTGAAACATGGTGCTTACGCGCCAGCGCAATCTGCCGCGACAAACGCTGCTCCAGCTCGTACAGGCGATTAGGATCGAGGTCGAGCCGTTCACAGTAGTGGCGCAGCTCATCGCTGGCTTCACTCAGCTGAATCGCGGCTTCTTCCAGCAGGTTAAATACGCCGCTGACTTTATCGTCCAGCGAGACCAGCTCACTCAGCATATTACGCGCGCTGTAGAGCAGGCTTTGCAGGTTGGTGTCATCACTGTCGGCAAGAATTTGCAGCGCCTGCTGGCTGGTGGACAGCAGCTGACCGCTGTTCGCCAGGCGCTTGTACTCTTCATCAATCTGCTCAAACTCGCCTGGCTGCGGCGCAAACTCGTTGAGTTCTTTCAGCTGATACTGCAGCAGTTCGCGGCGGGCTTCACGCTCCTGCGACAGCTGCTGATGCTGTGCCAGCGCGCGGCAGCTGTGGTGCCAGCGCTGATAGTGCTGACGCATCTCCGCCAGCCGATCGTCGTGCGCGGCGTAGGCATCCAGCAGGTGTTTCTGGTGATCGGTTTTAAGCAGCAGCTGATGCGCATGCTGACCGTGGATTTGAATCAGTAACTGACCGAGTTCGCGCAGCTGCGACAGCGGTACGGACGTGCCGTTGATAAAGCCACGTGAACGGCCATCGGCACTGATCACGCGGCGCAACAGACATTCGTTGCCGTCGTCGAGCTGGTTCTCCACCAGCCAGCGCTGGGCAGAGGGTGACGCTTTCAGCTGGAAGCGTGCGCAGATATCCGCGCGGCTGGCCCCCTGACGCACCATGTCTGCTTCAGCACGGCCGCCAAGGCACAGGCCCAGCGCATCAATCGCGATGGATTTCCCTGCGCCGGTTTCGCCGGTGATCGCTGTCATGCCACGATGAAAGTCGATCTCCAGTTCACGAACGATTGCAAAATTACTGATGGTCAGTTGTGCCAGCATACAATCACCTGTATGTAAAAACAGATATGGTTTTTCATACAGTATAAACTGGTTTTTTATCCAGTAAAGTAGCCGGCAGGCCTTTTCAGAATAATTTTTTTGACCATCCGAGTTTTGAGCTTAAAGTATTAAAATAATTATAATTTTTTGGATGAATTAAATTGAGGTGATTGGCGCTGCGGCGAATCAGCACATCTTCTCCTTCCTGAATCGGCAGGGCGATCTGGCTGTCACAGCTGATCTCCAGGTCGCTGCGCAGCGAGGAAAAACGCAGGCGAATGGTGCTGCTACTGTTGATCACCAGCGGACGCGCCGACAGCGTGTGCGGGAACATCGGCACCAGCGCAATCGCATCAAGTGACGGCGTTAATATCGGCCCGCCCGCCGAAAGCGAATAGGCGGTTGAACCGGTTGGCGTGGAGATAATCAGCCCGTCCGAGCGCTGGGAAAAGGCGAACACTTCGTCGATATAGACTTCAAATTCAATCATGTGCGCCACTTTGCCCGGATGCAGCACCACTTCATTGATGGCGCTGCCGATGCGCGGCGAACACTCTTCTTTGCATACCTGCGCTTCCAGCAAAAAGCGGCTTTCCACGAAATAATCGCCCTGCAGCACGTCATCCAGCTGCTGCTGCGCGTTATCCGGATCGAGGTCCGTGAGGAAGCCGAGATTGCCGCGGTTGATGCCAATCACCTTGATGTCGTAACGAGCCAGCACGCGCGCGGCGCCCAGCATGTTGCCATCGCCGCCGACCACCACCGCCAGATCGGCATACTGGCCGATATCCGCCAGGCTGCCGGTACGCACATCCTGCAGGTTCAGCTCGCGGGCGATTTGCTGTTCCACGATCACGTCATAGCCTTTGTCAGTCAGCCAGCGCCAGAGCATTTCATGGGTGGTTAACGCAGTGGGATGGCGCGGATGGCCGACGATCCCAATGCAGTTAAAGTGTTTGTTCATTTAGCGGGTGTTCCTCATAAGCCAAAACGGCCAGGCAATGTGATGGGTTCACTTGAAACCGTCAAACTGATCCCCATAATAAGCCAACCAGCGAGATGAATGTGCAAAACGCGGAGAAATTCATGAGTAGTAAAGAACAGAACACCCCAAACGAGCAAGTCTCAGACGAAATTCAACAGGAACAACAGCAGCCGGAAGCGGAGACAGCAACTGAGGTGGATCCGCGTGATGAGCGTATCGCCCAGCTGGAAGCGGAATTAGCGCAGGCGCAGGGTGGCGTGCGTGACGCCCAGCTGCGCGCGCAGGCTGAGATTGAAAATATCCGTCGCCGCGCCGAAATGGACGTGGAAAAAGCGCACAAGTTTGCGCTGGAAAAGTTTGCCAACGAACTGCTGCCGGTGATTGATAGCCTGGAGCGCGCGCTGGAAGTGGCGGATAAAGAGAACACCGAGCTGGCTTCGATGATTGAAGGCATCGAGCTGACGCTGAAATCACTGCTGGGTGCGGTGCGCAAGTTCGGCGTGGAAGTGGTGGGCGAAACTAATGTGCCGTTCAACCCGGATGTGCATCAGGCGATGTCGATGATGGAGTCTGAAGAAGTGGCGCCAAACCATGTGCTGATGGTGATGCAGCGCGGTTATACCCTCAACGGTCGCCTGCTGCGTCCGGCGATGGTTGCGGTATCAAAAGCCAAAGGCTAAGCCGCTCCCGTGTAACAACGGCCGCTGATGCGGCCGTTTGTGTTTTCAGGGCAGCACCGGCGTCCAGTCAATGGGCGTCTGGCCAGCCTGGCTCAGCAGCGCATTGGCTTTGGAAAAATGCTGACAGCCAAAAAAGCCGCGATGCGCCGAAAGCGGCGAAGGATGCGGTGCTTTCAATACGTGATGACGCTGCGCATCAATAATGCTGCCTTTCTTCTGCGCGTGCGATCCCCACAGCAGGAAAATCACCCCTTCGCGATGGGTGTTGATGGCGCTGATCACATTGTCGGTGAAGGTTTCCCAGCCGAAACGCGCGTGCGAATGCGCTTTGCCAGCTTCCACGGTTAACACCGTATTCAGCAGCAGCACACCCTGTTTCGCCCAGCTTTCAAGAAATCCGTGCTGCGGACGCTGAAAGCCAGGAATGTCCTGTTCCAGCTCTTTGTACATATTCAGCAGCGACGGCGGAATGGCCACGCCCGGCAGGACCGAGAACGCCAGGCCATGCGCCTGATTCGGGCCGTGGTACGGATCCTGGCCGAGGATTACCACTTTGATATCGCCCAGTTCGGTGAGACGGAACGCGTTGAACACGTCCTTTTGCGGCGGATAGACCGTCACGCCCGCTGCTCGCTCTTCAGCTACCGCTTTCAGCGTTTCCACGAAGTAAGGTTTTTCTTTCTCTTCAGCCAGCACATCGTGCCAGGTCAGCTTCTCAGCCATCATTGACTCCCTGCAAATTGATACCTTTAGCTTAGCGTGTCCGGCGGGGCAGCAGAAGGGTAAAAATAAGTTGAACAATTGCAGAAAAATTTAATGATAAAAAATTGTTATAAATCAATTTATTAAGTTGAAAGCAAAAATTCTGGCCGGACGAAATTGATACAGGTCAAAACGAGCCGGTCTGCGCGGTGATATACCAGAGCATCACATAACCCGAAGAACCGCGCTGTGCTCCTGCCGCAGCGCTAAGCCCTGGAGGCCTCTATGATTACCGGTATTCAAATTACTCAGGCACAAAATCCGCAGCTGCTGAACTCGTTCTGGCTGCTGGACAATGAGAAAGCCGAAGCCCGCTGCCTGTGCGCAAAAGGTGATTTCACGGAAGATCAGGTTGTTGCAGTCAGCGACCTTGGCGAGATTGCTTACCGTGAAATTCCACTGGAGCAGAAACCGCAGGTGCGCGTTGAAGGCGGTCAGCACCTCAACGTAAACGTGCTGCGCCGTGAAACGCTGGAAGATGCGGTGAAGCATCCGGAAAAATATCCGCAGCTGACCATTCGCGTGTCGGGCTATGCGGTGCGCTTTAACGCGCTGACGCCAGAACAGCAGCGTGACGTTATCACCCGTACTTTTACCGAAAGCCTGTAATTGATCGGCTGACGAAAACGCACACAGCAATACAGGCCGCGCCGGTGCTTACTGGCGCGGCTTTTTTTATTTCCTAAAGAGCGAAGAGGGCAGACTGAGGGATTTTACGCCGCGAAAGTGCGATTTCAGCAGGCCAGAAAGCAAAAAATCGCCTCAGGGAGGCGATTTAATTGCCGCGATGCTGTTTTATTCCGCACCGCTCTCCGGTGTGCTGCTGCCGCTTGGCTTGCGGCGTTTACCGATATTTTTAGTATCGCGGTGACGTTTCTTCACGCGCGGTTTCTCTTCTTCTTTCGCTTTCTTCTCTTTGCGCTTCTCAAGCGCCTTTTTCGACGGTTTACCGGTGACTTTAGCACTCGGTGCTCGCGTTTCCGGACGCAGCTCATCGATTACGCGCGATTTAAGTGGCTCGTTGACGTAGCGGCTGATTTTACCCAGCAGCGGATGGTCATGTGCCTCTACCAGCGAGATCGCGGTACCTTTGCGTCCGGCGCGGCCGGTACGGCCAATGCGGTGCAGATAAACATCGGCGGTGCGCGGTAAGTCATAGTTGATGACGTGGGTGACGTTATCAATGTCGATACCGCGCGCGGCGACATCGGTCGCGACCAGCACGTTAACGCGACCGTCATTCAGGCGTTTGATCGCTTCGTTACGGTTAGCCTGTACCATTTCGCCTTCGAGGTAGCTGCTGCGCAGGCCGGCTTCGTGCATCCAGGTCACCAGCTCATGCAGGCGCTCACGTTTGCGCACGAACACGATGGCGCGCTTCACTTCCGGCTGCTTCAGCAGATGCACCAGCAGTTTGGTTTTGTGCTCAAGGTTGTCGGCGCGGTAATACCACTGCTGAATCTTTTTGCGCTCGCTTTTGCTTGGATCAGCTTCAATCGCTACCGGATCGTTCAGCAGGCGCTCGGCGAAATCTTTGATATTGTCGCCTTCCAGCGTGGCCGAGAACAGCAGCGTCTGTTTGCGCCAGCGCGTTTCACCGGCAATGGTCTCGATATCCTGCGCAAAGCCCATGTCCAGCATGCGGTCGGCTTCGTCCAGAATCAGCGTTTCTACCGCGCGGCAGTCAAAGTTCTCTTCTTTGATGTACTGCAGCAGGCGGCCGGTGGTCGCGACCACGATGTCCTGATTTTCACTGAACACTTCCGCGTGGTTCATATAGGCCACGCCGCCGGTGATGGTGGCGATATCGAGATGGGTATGTTTGGCCAGCTCGCGCGCCTGGTCGGCAACCTGCATCGCCAGTTCACGCGTCGGCGTGAGGATCAGAATGCGCGGCGGCCCTGATTTTTTACGCGGGAAATCGAGCAGGTGCTGTAAAGCGGGCAGCAGGTAGGCTGCGGTTTTCCCCGTTCCGGTTGGTGCCGAACCCAGAACGTCACGGCCTTCCAGCGCGGCAGGAATGGCCTCAGCCTGAATGGCAGTCGGGCGCGTGAAGCCTTTATCCTGCAGGGCTTCCAGCAGGCTTTCGTCGAGTTCGAGTTCGGAGAATGTGGTTACGGTCATGGTCTACCTCAGTTTGGGGCGCTGATTATAGACAGTTCAGCCACAATCTTCATCTGTTTGTGTTGCACAGGTGAAGGTGAATTCACTTCGCGACCACGTTACACTTCCGGCAGGAGCAAATTCAATGGTCGTTAAGCATGTCTCAGCCGCAACCGCCAGCGCGGGCGATGTTAAGAAAAGATGGATTCACGTTTAAGCAATTTTTTGTCGCGCACGATCGCTGTGCCATGAAGGTCGGCACCGATGGGGTGCTGCTCGGGGCCTGGGCGCCGGTGGCAGGCGTACGGCGCATACTGGATATCGGCTGCGGCAGCGGTCTGATAGCGCTGATGCTGGCGCAGCGCACGCCGGATGACGTCAGTATTGATGCCGTTGAACTGGAGCGCAGCGCCGCCGCGCAGGCGCAGGAGAACGTCGCCGCGTCGCCGTGGGCGCATCGTATCGCGGTACACGCGCAGGACATCGTCAGCTGGAGTGAGCAGGCAGAAAAACGCTACTCGCTGATTGTCAGTAATCCGCCGTTTTTCACGCCGGGCATGGCCTCGGCCAGCGTCGAGCGCGATACCGCGCGCAGCACGGCAACGCTTGATCATCCCACCCTGCTGCGCTGTGCGGCACAGCTGATTGAAGAAGAGGGGCTGTTTTGCGTGGTGCTGCCCGCGGATGCTGGCGAAAACCTGATTGCACTGGCGCGCGCCGAAGGCTGGCATCTACGCTATCGCTATGATGTGGCACCTTACGCGCAGCGACCGCCGAACCGGCTGGTGCTGGGCTTTTCACCTGCCGCAGGCGAACTCGTGCAGGAGCGTCTCGCCATTCGTGATGAGGATAAAAGCTATTCGGCGGACTGGCTGAGCCTGGTAACCGATTTCTATCTGTTCCGCTAGGCTACCGGCTGCAGCACCGTTGGCTGTGCCTCGGGCAGCATATGCGGATAGTCGCGGGTGAAGTGCAGCCCGCGGCTCTCTTTGCGCGCCAGCGCACAGCGCACCATCAGCTCTGCCACCTGTACCAGATTGCGCAGCTCCAGCAGATTGTTGGAGAGGCGAAAATGCGCATAGTATTCATCTATCTCCTGCTGCAGCAGCGTGATGCGGCGCAGGGCGCGCTCCAGCCGCTTGGTGGTACGCACGATGCCCATGTAATCCCACATTAACAGCCGCAGCTCATGCCAGTTGTGCTGAATCACCACCCGTTCATCGGCATCGTCGACGCGGCTTTCATCCCACGCCGGCAGGTGATCGACGGCGTGCATCTGCGGCAGACGGCGCACAATATCTTCGGCCGCCGACCAGCCATACACCAGACACTCAAGCAGCGAATTCGATGCCATGCGGTTAGCGCCGTGCAGGCCGGTGTAGCTGACCTCACCAATCGCATACAGCCCGTCGACATCGGTGCGACCATGCTGATCCACCATCACGCCGCCGCAGGTGTAATGCGCGGCGGGCACAATCGGAATCGGCTGCTGTGTCAGATCGAGGCCAAACGTCAGCAGCTTGTCACAGATCATCGGAAAGTGGGCGCGCACAAAGCTGGCCGGCTGGTGGCTGATGTCGAGATACATGCAGTCGACGCCCAGGCGCTTCATTTCGTGATCGATAGCGCGCGCCACGATATCGCGCGGTGCCAGTTCGGCGCGCGCATCGAAATCCGGCATAAAGCGCGAACCGTCCGGGCGCAGTAGCCAGGCGCCTTCGCCGCGCAGCGCTTCGGTCAGCAAAAAGTTTTGCGCCTGCGGATGAAACAGGCAGGTAGGGTGAAACTGATTGAACTCCAGATTGGCCACCCGGCAGCCGGCGCGCCACGCCATCGCGATGCCGTCGCCGGAAGCGACATCCGGATTAGTGGTGTACTGATATACCTTCGCCGCACCGCCAGTGGCCAGCACCACGCTGCGGGCGCGGCAGGTTTCAACCTGTTCGCGATTGCGATTCCAGATCCACGCGCCCACCACGCGCCGCGTTCCGGGCAGGCCAATTTTATCAGAAAGGATTAAATCCACCGCGTTGGCGCGCTCAATAACGCGAATATTGGGATGGCTGAGCGCCTGGCTGACCAGCGTGGTTTCGACCGCGCGCCCGGTGGCGTCGGCGCTGTGTAAGATACGGCGATGGCTGTGACCGCCTTCGCGCGTCAGGTGATAGCGCGCGTTACCGTTATCCTGGGGCTCGCGATCAAACGCTACGCCGTTATCGATCAGCCACTGTACGCACGGGCGCGCATTGCTGGCGATAAAATTGACCGTCTCGCGATCGCACAGGCCTGCGCCGGCAATCAGCGTATCTTCGACGTGCGATTCAATGCTGTCGTTCTCATCAAACACCGCCGCAATCCCGCCCTGCGCATACAGCGTGGAGCCTTCGCTAATCTGCGCTTTACTCAGCACCGTTACCTGATAGTGCGGTGCCAGCCGCAGCGCCAGAGATAAACCGGCCGCGCCGCTGCCGACAATCAGTACATCACAGCTATGATCGGGAATGGGGTTCATGATGTTTAATTTACTAAACAAAAGGTCCCCCGAGCATAAGCCCGGACGCCGCTGGTGTGAAGTATTTTGAACAAAAAACGCGGGATAATTCGACGCAATAATCAGATTGTAATGCGATTTCAGTAAGTTATGTCTGAAAATAAGCGATTAGTGTTTTTTATACCAAACACGCTGAAAATTCAGGGAATAAAGGTGAAAAATGCGGCGTCATAGGGTACTCTGCCAGCGATTATCGGTGCCGCCAACGACACCACCAGTGCGGTAAGTCGCTACACTGAAAGACCATCAACAACAACGATGTCAGGGCACCGGTACAGATAATATCAGGTCGTGGTGAACTTCAGGCCAGAACGGGACTCTAAGCGCATGCTTGCTCACAATAAATGAGATGTGCTGGCAGTTCACTTACGCATAAAAGAGATTTGGGGAGACATTACCTCGGATGAGCGAGCAGTTAACGGATCAGGTTCTCGTTGAGCGGGTTCAGAAAGGAGATCAAAAGTCATTTAATTTACTGGTGATCCGATACCAGCATAAAGTGGCGAGCCTGGTTTCACGTTATGTCCCGTCAGGCGATGTGCCTGATGTGGTTCAGGAATCTTTCATTAAAGCGTATCGCGCACTGGAGTCGTTCCGGGGTGATAGCGCCTTTTACACGTGGCTGTACCGCATTGCGGTCAACACCGCGAAGAATTATCTGGTGGCTCAGGGGCGCCGGCCGCCGTCCAGCGATGTGGACGCGATTGACGCGGAAAATTTCGAAAGTGCAGGTGCGCTAAAAGAAATTTCGAACCCTGAGAACTTAATGTTGTCAGACGAACTGAAACAAATTGTTTTTCGGACGATTGAGGCGTTGCCTGAAGATCTGCGTATGGCCATCACCCTGCGGGAACTGGATGGTCTGAGTTACGAAGAGATCGCCGCCATCATGGATTGTCCGGTAGGTACCGTACGTTCACGTATCTTCCGGGCCCGGGAAGCCATTGATAATAAAGTTCAACCGCTTATCCAACGTCAGTGATAACGGCTACTGGAAGGGTACCAAAACATGCAGAAAGAAAAACTTTCCGCTTTAATGGATGGTGAAACTTTAGATAACGAGCTGCTGGCGTCGTTATCGAAGGATGCAGATCTACAAAAAAGCTGGGAGAGCTACCATCTGATCCGCGACACCCTGCGGGGCGATGTGGGCGAAGTGCTGCATTTTGATATCTCCGCACGCGTTGCTGCCGCGATCGAAAACGAGCCGGTGCGCAAAGTGACTTCGTTGATCCCGGAAGCACAGCCGGAGCCGTCGCGCTGGCAGAAAATGCCGTTCTGGCGTCGCGGTGGCGGCTGGGTTGCTCAGGTCACGCAGATCGGTGTGGCGGCCTGTGTGTCGCTGGCGGTGATCGTCGGTGTGCAGCACTACAACAGCTCACCAGCGGGCAGCGCGACGGAAACGTCGGATGCACCAGCCTTTAATACCTTACCGATGATGGGTAAAGCGTCACCGGTCAGCCTGGGCGTGCCGTCTGATGCTTTTGACACCAACAGCTCAAATCAGCAGGTGCAGGAGCAGCGTCGCCGCGTGAATGCCATGCTGCAGGATTACGAACTGCAACGCCGTCTGCATGCCGATCAGGTGCAGTTTGAAAGCAATGCGCCGCAACAGGCGCAGGCTAACGTTCCCGGAACTCAGTCGTTAGGAACTCAACAGCAGTAATGAAGCAGCTTTGGTGTGCCGTTAGCCTGCTGGCAGGCAGCCTGCTTTGGTCATCTACCGCCCCGGCGCAGACATCTGCGTCCGGGGCGTTGTTACAGCAGATGGAGCAGGCCAGCCAGAACCTCAACTACGAATTCGCCTATATCAATGTCTCACGTCTGGGCATTGAATCCCTGCGTTACCGCCATGCGGTTATCGACAATCGCGTATTCGCCCAGCTATTACAGATGGACGGACCGCGCCGTGAGGTGATCCAGCGCGGCAACGACATCAGCTATTTCGAACCGGGTCTCGATCCGTTCTCGCTGCCGGGCAACCACATTATTGATGCGCTGCCGGCGCTGATGTTCGCTGACTTCTCACGCCTCGGCGATGCCTACGATTTTATTCCGGTAGGGCGTTCCCGCATGGCCGATCAGATGTGCGAAGTGGTGCGCATCGTGTCGCGAGACGGCACGCGTTACAGCTACGTGGTGTGGCTGGACGTCGATACCAAATTGCCGCTGCGGATTGATTTGCTGGATCGCGACGGTGAGACGCTGGAGCAGTTCCGCGTCATCAGTTTTGCCGTTGATGAAGGCGTGCGCAATCTGATGCAGGGGCTGGAAAAAGCCAATCTGCCGCCGTCGCTATCGTTACCGGCGGGCGACAAAGTGCAGCTCAGCTGGCAACCTGGCTGGCTGCCGGCCGGTATGAAGCTGATTTCGCAAAGCCGGCGTGATATTCCGGCGATGAACAAAACCGTAGAATCCCGTCTGTACAGCGATGGCTTGTTCAGCTTCGCTATCAACATCACGCCTGCCGATAAAAGCAGTTCGCCACAGTCATTGCGCACTGGGCGTCGTACGGTACAGACCGAAGTGCGCGATAATCGTGAAATTACCGTGGTAGGCGAATTGCCGCCGACCACCGCCAAACGTATCGCGGACAGCATAGATTCAGGTGCCACAAAATGATGAGAGAATGGGCCACCGTAGTGGCATGGAAAGAGGGCGTCGCAACTCTGCATTCGGAAGCGAAAACCTCCTGTAACAGTTGTTCAGCGCGCAAAGGCTGCGGCAGCCATGCGCTCAACCAGCTGGGACCGAAAAACGCCCATGTAATGACCATCGCCAGTCCGGAGCCGCTGCAGCCGGGCCAGCGTATTGAGCTGGGCATTCGCGAAACCAGCCTGCTCGGTTCTGCGCTGCTGGTGTATATGACGCCACTGTTTGGTCTGTTCCTGGTCGCGGGCCTGTTCCAGATGCTGTTCCACAGCGACCTGGCGGCGGCCTGCGGTGCGCTGCTGGGTGGCGTTGGCGGCTTTATTGTTGCCAAAGGGGTTTCCAGCCGGTTTGGCGATCGCGAAGCGTTCCAGCCGGTGATTCTCAGCGTTGCGCTCCCGCCTGATGCGCTACGGGTGGAAAACCATAGTTGATCCCCGTTCAGGCCGCGTATTGCGCGGCCTTTTCATTTCGTCTTAATCGCTGAATTCTGTTGCGATTCCCCGCAGTTCCATTCTTTAACGCGCGGCGTTAACAGTGTAATATGCGTCGTCATTAATGAGGCTGACAGGGTTCCGGGTAAAGCTCACTTGCCTGAATGTGTCTGTGCTCACGTTTTCAACTGATTTTCTACGTGAAGATATTCATATAAATGAAGCACATACGAAATTTCTCCATTATCGCTCACATTGACCACGGCAAATCAACGCTCTCTGACCGTTTGATTCAGATTTGCGGTGGCCTGAGCGATCGTGAGATGGCGGCGCAGGTTCTGGATTCGATGGATCTGGAGCGCGAGCGCGGCATCACCATTAAAGCGCAGAGCGTTACGCTCGATTACCACGCGCCAAACGGTGAAACTTACCAGCTCAATTTTATCGATACCCCAGGCCATGTTGACTTCTCTTATGAAGTTTCCCGCTCGCTGGCGGCCTGTGAAGGGGCATTGCTGGTGGTTGATGCAGGTCAGGGCGTTGAAGCACAGACCCTGGCGAACTGCTACACCGCCATGGAAATGGATCTGGAAGTGGTACCGGTACTGAACAAAATCGACCTGCCTGCGGCCGACCCGGAGCGCGTGGCGGAAGAGATTGAAGATATCGTCGGCATTGACGCCGCGGATGCGGTGCGTTGCTCGGCGAAAACCGGCGTCGGCGTACCGGATGTGCTGGAGCGTCTGGTGCGGGATATTCCGCCGCCGGAAGGTGATGCGGAAGGCCCGCTGCAGGCACTGATCATCGACTCCTGGTTTGATAACTACCTCGGTGTGGTGTCGCTGATCCGTATTAAAAACGGCACGCTGCGTAAAGGCGATAAAGTCAAGGTAATGAGTACCGGCCAGGTGTACAACGCTGACCGTCTCGGCATTTTCACGCCAAAACAAATTGACCGTACCGAGCTGAAGTGTGGCGAGGTAGGCTGGCTGGTGTGCGCCATCAAAGACATCCTCGGCGCCCCGGTGGGCGATACCCTGACGCTGCAGCGCAACCCTGCGGATAAAGCGCTGCCGGGCTTCAAAAAAGTGAAGCCGCAGGTGTATGCCGGTCTGTTCCCGGTAAGCTCTGACGACTACGAAGCTTTCCGTGATGCATTAGGCAAGCTGAGCCTGAACGACGCCTCGCTGTTCTATGAGCCAGAGAGTTCCACCGCGCTGGGCTTTGGCTTCCGCTGTGGCTTCCTCGGCCTGCTGCACATGGAGATCATCCAGGAGCGTCTGGAGCGTGAATACGATCTCGACCTGATCACCACCGCGCCAACGGTTGTGTACGAAGTGGAAACCACTGACGGAGAAGTGGTGTACGTCGACAGCCCATCGAAGCTGCCGCCGCTGAATAATATTGCTGAACTGCGCGAACCGATCGCTGAGTGTCATATGCTGCTGCCGCAGGAGTTTCTGGGCAACGTCATTACGCTGTGTATCGAAAAACGCGGTGTGCAGACTAACATGGTTTACCACGGCAAACAGGTTGCGCTGACCTATGGGATTCCGATGGCGGAAGTGGTACTCGACTTCTTCGACCGTCTGAAATCAACGTCGCGCGGCTATGCGTCGCTGGACTATAACTTCAAACGTTTCCAGACCTCTGACATGGTGCGCGTCGACGTCCTGATTAACTCAGAACGCGTTGATGCGCTGGCGCTGATTACGCACCGTGATAACTCACAGTATCGTGGCCGCGAGCTGGTGGAGAAGATGAAAGATCTGATCCCGCGCCAGCAGTTCGATATTGCGATTCAGGCAGCAATCGGCAACCACATTATCGCTCGCTCAACAGTGAAACAGCTGCGTAAAAACGTCCTGGCGAAATGCTATGGCGGTGACGTCAGCCGTAAGAAAAAGCTGTTGCAGAAGCAGAAAGAAGGTAAGAAGCGAATGAAGCAGGTCGGCAACGTTGAGCTGCCGCAGGAAGCATTCCTTGCCATTCTGCATGTCGGTAAAGACAGCAAATAAGGAACTTTAATGGCTAACATGTTCGCCCTGATTCTGGTGATTGCCACTCTGTTAACCGGCATCATCTGGTGTATCGATCGCTTTAAGTGGGCCCCGGCGCGCCGGGCAAAGCAGGCGGCGGCACAGGCTCAGGCAGGTAATTCGCTCGACAGCAAAACGCTGGCCAAAGTGGCCGCGCAGCCAGGCTGGGTTGAAACCGCAGCGTCGGTGTTCCCGGTGCTGGCGGTGGTACTGATCGTGCGCTCGTTTATCTTCGAACCGTTTCAGATCCCTTCTGGCTCGATGATGCCGACGCTGCTGATTGGCGACTTCATCCTGGTGGAGAAATTTGCTTACGGCATCAAAGATCCGATCACGCAAACCACGCTGATCCCGACCGGCCATCCGCAGCGCGGAGATGTCGCGGTGTTCAAATACCCGAAGGATCCGAGCGTGGATTACATCAAGCGCGTGATCGGTCTGCCGGGCGACAAAGTGGTGTTTGATCCTTACAGCAAAACGCTGACCATCAACCCAGGCTGCGGCACGGGCAAGTGTGACACGGCGCTGCCGGTGACCTATACCAACATTGAGCCGAGCGATTTCATCCAGACCTTCAGCGGCTTTGATGGTAACGAAACCGGCAACGGTTTCTACCAGGTGCCGCAGGGCGAAACGCTGCGGGGCGGCCTGCGTCTTGGCACGCGCAAAGAGACACTGGGCAACGTCACGCACGATATCCTGCTGGTGAACGAAGCGCAGAGCCAGGCGAGCATGTATTATCAGCAGCCGGGTCAGCCGCAGGCCACGTGGATTGTGCCGCAGGGGCAATACTTCATGATGGGCGATAACCGTGATAACAGCGCCGACAGCCGCTACTGGGGCTTTGTGCCCGAGAAGAATCTGGTCGGCAAAGCGGTTGCTATCTGGATGAGCTTTGAGAAACAGGAAGGACAGTGGCCGACCGGCGTGCGACTGAGTCGCATTGGCGGTATTCACTGATTTAAAAACGGTTGGCTTCCTGCGAGTCAGGGAGCCACTGCACACCAAACAGAACGTGCTGGACCTTCAGCCCTGTTTGGTATGCAGAGTCACAGACGCACAGAACAACTGGAATCGCATGAACCCCATCCTCATTAACAAGCTGCAGCGCAAACTGGGCTACACTTTTACTCATCCGGAATTACTGCAGCAGGCTCTGACTCACCGCAGCGCCAGCAGCAAACATAACGAGCGTCTTGAATTTCTTGGCGATTCTATCCTCAGCTATGTGATTGCCAACGCGCTGTATCACCGCTTCCCGCGCGTGGACGAAGGCGACATGAGCCGCATGCGTGCCACGCTGGTACGCGGCAACACGCTGGCCGAAATGGCGCGCGAGTTTGAGCTGGGCGAATGTCTGCGTCTGGGGCCGGGCGAGCTGAAAAGCGGCGGGTTCCGCCGGGAATCCATCCTCGCGGATACCGTAGAGGCGCTGATCGGCGGCATCTTCCTCGACAGCAATATTCAGACGGTCGAGAAGCTGATTCTCGACTGGTATCAGAATCGCCTTGAGCAGATCAGCCCGGGCGATAAGCAAAAAGATCCGAAAACGCGCCTGCAGGAGTATCTGCAGGGCCGTCATCTGCCGCTGCCGTCTTATCTGGTGGTACAGGTGCGTGGCGAAGCGCACGATCAGGAATTTACCATTCACTGTCAGGTGAGTGGGATGGCTGAACCGGTGGTGGGCGTGGGCTCGAGCCGCCGTAAAGCAGAGCAGGCCGCCGCCGAACAGGCGTTAATCAAGCTCGGCCTCGAATAAATTGTCATTTCGCAGCCTCAGCAGTGAGGCTGCCCAATCAGGACCCGAATGAGCGAACTCGAAACATACAGCGGCTTTATCGCGATTGTCGGCCGGCCTAACGTCGGCAAATCCACCTTACTGAACCAGCTGCTGGGGCAGAAGGTGTCGATCACCTCGCGCAAGCCGCAAACCACGCGCCACCGCATCATGGGTATTCATACCGAAGGCGCTTATCAGGCGATCTACGTGGATACACCCGGCCTGCACATGGAAGAGAAGCGGGCGATCAACCGCCTGATGAACCGTGCTGCCAGCAGCTCCATCGGTGACGTTGAGCTGGTAATTTTTGTGGTGGAAGGCACGCGCTGGACGCCTGACGATGAGATGGTGCTGAACAAGCTGCGTGACGGCAAAGTGCCGGTGGTGCTGGCGGTAAACAAAGTCGACAACATCCAGGATAAAAGCATCCTGCTGCCGCACCTGCAGTTCCTCAGCCAGCAGATGAACTTCCTTGAGATCGTGCCGATCTCCGCCGAAACCGGTAAAAACGTGGATGCGATTGCGGAAATTGCCCGCAAGCGCCTGCCGCTGTCGGATCACCACTTCCCGGAAGACTACATCACCGATCGCTCGCAGCGTTTCATGGCTTCAGAAATCATCCGTGAAAAACTTATGCGCTTCCTTGGCGCCGAGTTACCGTATTCGGTTACCGTGGAGATCGAGCAGTTCGTCTCTAACGAGCGCGGCGGCTATGACATCAACGGTTTGATTCTGGTCGAGCGCGAAGGGCAGAAGAAGATGGTGATTGGCAACAAAGGTGCCAAAATCAAAACCATCGGTATCGAAGCGCGTAAAGACATGGAAGAGATGTTCGAGGCGAAAGTCCATCTCGAGCTGTGGGTTAAAGTGAAATCGGGCTGGGCGGACGACGAACGTGCGCTGCGCAGCCTGGGTTATACAGACGACTAATTGATGGAAGGCTGGCAACGCGCCTTTGTGCTGCATAGTCGCCCTTACAGCGAAACCAGCCTGCTGCTCGATCTGTTCAGCGAAAGTCAGGGACGCGTCCGCGTCCTTGCCAAGGGCGCACGCTCGCGCCGTTCCCAGCTTAAAGGCGCACTGCAACCCTTCACACCGCTACTGGTGCGCTGGGGTGGCCGTGGCGAAGTCAAAACCCTGCGTAACGCCGAAGCGGTGTCGCTGGCGCTGCCGCTCAGCGGCATCACGCTCTACTGCGGCCTGTATGTTAACGAGCTGCTGTCGCGGGTGCTGGAGCAGGAAATTCCCTTCTCCGAACTGTTCTTCGATTATCTCTCCTGTATCCAGACGCTGGCGGCGGCCAACGGTTCGCCCGAGCCAGCGCTGCGCCGTTTTGAGCTGGCACTGCTTGGCCACCTGGGCTACGGCGTCGACTTTCTGCACTGCGCCGGCAGCGGCGAGGCGGTCGACGACGGCATGACCTACAGCTATCGCGAAGAGAAAGGCTTTATCGCCAGTCTGGTGGTCAATCAGCGCAGTTTCACCGGTCGCCAGCTGCGCGCGCTGTGGGAGCGCGAATTTCCCGACGCCGACACGCTGCGTGCCGCCAAACGCTTCACGCGTATGGCGCTGAAACCTTATCTGGGCGGTAAGCCGCTGAAGAGCCAGGAGCTGTTCCGTCAGTTTGTGCCGAAAAAACGACCGAACGTGGCAAACGACGAGCGCGGGTGATGCACCTGACAGGCTCCGCGCGTTACACTGCAAACATACTGAACACATTTAAGGATTGTCATGGCTGAGTTGCTGTTAGGGGTCAACATCGATCACATTGCCACCGTACGTAACGCACGTGGCACAAACTATCCTGATCCGGTACAGGCCGCGTTTGTCGCGGAGCAGGCGGGCGCAGACGGCATTACCGTGCACCTGCGTGAAGATCGCCGTCACATCACCGATCGCGACGTGCGGATCCTACGCGACACCATTCATACCCGCATGAATCTTGAGATGGCGGTCACCGACGAAATGGTCGGCATCGCCTGCGACATCAAACCGCATTTTGTCTGCCTGGTGCCGGAAAAGCGTCAGGAAGTGACGACCGAAGGCGGCCTTGATGTGGCCGGTCAGCAGGACAAGGTCAACGCGGCAGTCAAACAGCTGAGCGAGGCGGGCATTCTGGTGTCGCTGTTTATTGATGCCGATCAGCGCCAGATTGAAGCGGCGGTCGCCAGCGGTGCGCCTTACATTGAAATCCATACTGGCGCCTATGCTGAAGCACCGGAAGGGCTGGCGCGCGATGCCGAACTGGCGCGTATCGCCAGCGCTGCGACCTTTGCCGCCAGCCGCGGCCTGAAGGTCAATGCTGGACACGGTCTGACGTATCACAACGTCCAGCCGATTGCTGCCCTGCCGGAAATGCATGAGCTGAACATTGGTCACGCGATTATCGGTCGTGCGCTGTTCAGCGGTCTTGCAGCAGCGGTCAGCGATATGAAAGCGCTGATGCGGGAAGCGCGCCGCTAATGGCCATTCTGGGGCTGGGCAGCGATATCGTCGAGATCGAGCGTATCGCCGGCGTAATTGAACGCTCCGGCGATCGCCTGGCGCGCCGCGTGCTGAGCGAAGCTGAGTGGCAGCAGTATCAGGCGCATCAGCAGCCGGTGCGCTTCCTCGCCAAACGTTTTGCGGTGAAAGAGGCGGCGGCAAAAGCCTTCGGCACCGGCATTCGCGGTGGTTTAGCGTTCAATCAGTTTGAAGTGTACAACGATGCGCTGGGGAAGCCTGGCCTGCGCTTCTTTGAACAGGCCAAAGTGATTGCCAGCCAGCTGGGCGTGCAGCATGTGCACGTCACGCTGGCCGACGAGCGCCACTACGCCTGCGCCACGGTGATTATCGAAGATTAAGCGTGCAGCAGCACAAATTTCTCCCACAGCGCGTCGCGACTTTCCACGTGCTGTGGGTCTGAAAGAATAGTGTTATCAATCGGGCAGACGCTCTGACAGGTCGGCTCATCATAATGACCCACGCACTCAGTGCAGCGGTCAGCGTCGATCTGATAGATCGATTCACCCATGCTAATCGCCTGGTTCGGGCACTCAGGCTCGCACATGTCGCAGTTAATGCAGCGCTCAGTAATTATCAGTGCCATGGCATAAGCTCATCAGTTGCTTGTTTTCATTGCATTTTTCATGGTTAGTTCCGCTCTCCGGCGCAAAACGCCTGCTGAAATAGCGCTTTGCAGTGTGATTTTTCAATCGATGCAGGCGTAAACCAGCGGGGCGATCCCCTGAGCGGTACGCATATTATCACGCCGGGTGGCGTTCAAAAAATGACTTAGCGTAGTATAAAGCCGCCAGCAGAAGGTAGCGACTTGGCTGCTGCTAACCGATGTGATGATGTCGCGCCATAGCCAGAAAACCACGCCACGGTAAGCAGAGCCGTTGGCGTGGTTAGCGACATAATAGCGGGGCTGTCTTTATTTTCCCGGTGCCAGCACGTGGGTAGCATCCAGTGTCATACAGTCACCTGGACATTGATCGCTGCCGTAGATTACGGGCGCCTTTGGCAACGAAAACTTCATCGCGTGCTCTTTTTTAATCGCGTCGGCCATACCGGCAAAGGACCATGGCATACCCAGCGAAAGCGAACCGAACTCATCGTATTTTTTGGATTTTGCGATAGTCGGTAAGTTGTCGCTATCGATACGATAATAAAGCTGGCCAGAGTATTCTGCAGGCACGCTCTCTGTGATTGCGCTGCTTAACAACTGATACTCGCGCTGCTGAGGCGTAGAAAAGCCCTTCTGAATATTCAGCATGCATGAGAGCACCGCAATGACGAGGCAAACGATACTGGCAGAAGTAGTTATCTTCAGCTTATTAAAGATCACGAATAAGCCAGCAATGAAGGCTGAGGTAGTGATTAACGACAGCGCGATAACCGTGCGATAGGCTGCCCAGTCCTCACTCACCAAAAGATTAGGAATGCCCGCCGCCAGCAGGAAAAACAGGAACAGAAAAGCTTTACGCGGTTTGAAATCGGGTGCCTTCACAATGCCCACGATGATCAGTGAGCAGGAGATGATAATACTGACAATCGAGCGCCCGGTATCAAAGTTGCACAGCGCATTTCTGAGCGGCTCAGCGATAAACCAGGTGATTTTTTTCAGCGGCGCTAAGGTGATATTGGTTCTGGCCAGTACTTCATTGAACAGCACGAGCGGCAGAACTTTCGCCAGTACCAGTGCCATCACCATGCCAAATCCCAGCATCAACATCAGCTTGATCACCGCGCTGCGCTGATAATTATTCCGGGTCATGCCCAGATCGAGCAGGGCAAAGAATAAAAAGCTCATGGCTGCGGGTTGGTAAATCGCAAAGGAAAGCGTCAGGCAAATAGCCGACAGTAGCACCCGGCCCAGGCCTTTGTTTTCCGCCAGCGTTGAGTAACTGATGCCCGCCAGCAGCACGGACAGGACATAAGGAAAGCAGACTGTCCAGCCGACAAAAACCTGAAATGAAGGCAGCAAACAAATCAACGTGGCAAACGTCAGACGCTGGACCGCGCTGGCGAAAATGCTGCGACGCTCAAGGAAACGGATGATGTACCCGCCCAGTAAAATCAGACTGAATAAAGAAAGCACCCTGAGATACGTCAAATCCTGCACGTCATCGATCAGGAAAGCGAAGAAATAGCGTATAGCACCATAGAAAGGTCGGCCCGATAAGATATCCCATTTGAAAATACTGAATGCATCGGTAGTGGATGCGTATAAATAGAACCAGTCGTCGGAAAATCCGTATGTTGATAAATAAACCGGGCTGTAGCCGATCAGTAAAGCGACAGCCAGTATGAGATACAGCATGAATGGGTTACGATCTAAAACTGTTTTTTTCATTTCCTGCTCTTAATAACGTAGCGTGGTCTTTGTTTGGACTCAATGTAGATTCGGCCAATATATTCGCCCAGAACACCGATGCCGATAAGTTGCACTCCACCCAAAAAAAGAATGGAAACCAGCAACGAAGGGTAACCCGCCACCGGATTGCCCCAGAGCAGTTTATCGATGATCATCCAGAATCCATAAAGAAAGGAGAGTAAAGCGACGCTACCGCCGATGTAACTCCAGATGCGTAAGGGGAAGGTTGAAAAACTGGTTAATCCTTCTAACGCCAGATTCCACAATTTCCAGCCATTAAATTTCGACACCCCTGTGACGCGTTCAGCCCGATCATATTCCACAATCGCTGTTTTACCGCCAACCCAGGATAAAATGCCCTTCATGAACAGATTCCTTTCCGGCAGGCTTTTTATATGTTCTACCGTCTCGCGCGATAGCAGACGAAAATCGCCAACGTTTTCCTCTATTTTCGGCGAGCTGATTTGGTTGTGAAAGTGATAAAACCACTCGGCTGTTTTACGTTTTACATGCCCATCGGCACTGCGATCTTTCCGTTTAGCCAAAACCACATCGGCACCCGCTTGCCAGCGTTCAACCAGTTGATGGATAACGGCGATGGGATCCTGCAGATCAACATCAATCGGGATAACCGCGTCGCCGGTGGCATGCTCCAGTCCGGCAAACAACGCGGGCTCTTTGCCGAAATTGCGGGTGAATGACAGCGCAATGACCAGCGGATCCGAGATGGCCAGGGCATTGATGATGTTTTCGCTGCCATCGCTACTGCCATCATTGATAAAAACAATTTCCACCTGATAGCCGGCTAATTCATGACGAACCGCCTGATAAAAGAGCGGAATGGTTTCCTCTTCATTGAAGACGGGCACGACGAGAGACAATTTCATTTTACTTCCCTGAAAACGATGTAATTAGAGTAGATGAAGCCGCAACCCAGGCTAATAAAGGAAAAGAGTATCAGGGTAATCACCGGGGAAAGCGTGCAGGCGTCGGCCATCCAGCCAACCAGCGCCGCCATGCCTCCCATAAAGCTGACATAAAGCAGGTAACGCAAGGGCGTGGCTGCAGAAGAGAAGGTCCAGCGGGCATTAGCAAAAAAAGAAAACGTCACCGCAACGCAGAATGCACCAAAGTTTGCCATAGCCTGGCCTGACTCGAACAGCTTGAGAATAAGCGCAAACACCGTCCAGTGAATCGCGGTGTTGATAACGCCAATTCCTGCATAACGGGAAATAAGTTTCAGCATGACGAGAGAGATGAGTAAATTTGCCCTGATCATATACATCGGAAATTATCCTGCAAGCCCGATGCTGAAAATGCGTTTAATCGGGCCAAAACAAGGATAGCGACAGGCAACAAAACCATTGCCCCGCCCGATGATCAATTTCGGGCTAAGGCAGGGTGGGGAATATCCTGAGCATGGGGCAATCAGACCAGCTTTTTCACCAGCTCCTCGCTGTGACGAATATGGCTGGAGGCGCGTTCCGGATCGTTCTGCACCAGCGCCATAAACAGCAGATCGGTCAGCGCCAGCTGGGCGCTGGTGGAGGAGATGGCCGCGCTGCGCGTGCTCTGCTCCTCGGCGACGGTGTACAGGCAGACCGTGGCGCACTGCTGCAGCGAATTCGGGGTAAAGCCGGTGAACGCCAGCACATCGGCGCCAATCGCCGCCGCTTCCTGCGCCGCGAGGTTGATCTCGCGACGTTCGCCGGTGTAGGAGATTGCCAGCAGCACATCGCCGGGTGCCATCGCCTGAACGCTGGCCAGCAGCGCGTGCATGTCCTGCTCGGCGACGGCGTTGATGCCAATCTTCATCAGCTTCCACGAAAAATCTTTCGCTACCAGCCCGGAGGCGCCAATGCCGACCAGCAGAATACGGTTGGCGTTTTTCAGCAGCTGCAGCGTTTCCGTGAGTTTCTCTTCGCTGTTGATATCCAGCGTGGCGCGAATCGCCGAAATTTTTTCTGTCAGCAGTTTTTCGCCGACGACTTTGAGCGGATCGTCACTCAGAATGTGGTTGTGCACGGTGATGGCATCTCGGTCGGCCAGCGACTCACTCAGCGCCAGCTTCAGCGCCGGAAAGCCTTTGTAACCCAGTTTCTGGGCGAACTTCACCACGCTCGACTGGCTGACGCCTGACTCTTCCGCCAGTTTTTGTGAACTCAGATGCCGTGCCCGATCAGGCTGCGACAGCAAAAAATCCGCCAGCCGACGCTCGTTCAGCGCCAGGCGTGGGTAGAGCTGGCGAATTCGCAGCAATGAACTCATGTCCGATCCTTAATCCATAGTCCCGCACACAGCTTAGCCGCTCGCGGAAGGAAATGTCTGGCCAGGAATGTCAGATGACATCGCGCCGACGCAGAGAATAAACTATTCAAATGGCATTGTAGCCACTGGAATTAAAAATGACAGCTTTCGCCCCGGCGCGCGATGCTGGCTACACTGTAGAGCAGGTATCGCCGCGTTTAGAAAAAGGAGTCGGGTTTGACAAAGGGTTCGCATCGCCGCGTGGTATTTTTTGACCTGGACGGCACGCTGCATCAGCAGGATATGTTTGGCACATTTATGCGTTATCTGCTGCGCCGCCAGCCGCTCAATCTGGTGCTGGTGGTGCCGCTGCTGCCGGTCATCGGCATGGGTATGCTGATAAAGGGCCGCGCCGCGCGCTGGCCGATGAGCCTGCTGCTGTGGGCTATCACCTTTGGCCATCGTGAGGCCACGCTGCGCCAGCGTGAGGCCGAATTTGCCCGCTGGTTTCGCGAGCGCGTTACCGCGTTTCCGGTGGTGCAGCAGCGGCTGACTGACTACCTCAGCAGTGAAGACGCCGATGTCTGGCTGATTACCGGCTCGCCGCAGTCGCTGGTGGAGCAGGTCTATTTTGATTCCGCGTTTCTGCCGCGCGTGAAGCTGATCGCCAGCCAGATGAAGCCGGGCCGTGGTGGCCGGGTATTAGCCATGCGCTGTCTCGGCCATGAAAAAGTGGCGCAGCTCGAGGAAAAAATCGGTACGCCGCTACAGCTGTACAGCGGCTACAGCGACAGCAAGCAGGATAACCCGCTGCTGTTTTTCTGCCAGCATCGCTGGCGCGTGACGCCGCGCGGTGAACTGCAACAGCTGGAGTGAATCGCAGCTGGATTCCGTCTATAATGCGCCGCCTTGTTAATCCGCAGGAGTTGCCCGTTGAACCCACAAACTGATGAATACTGGATGCGCCACGCGCTTGAACTGGCGCGGCGTGCGTGGGAGCAGGGCGAAGTGCCGGTCGGTGCGGTGCTGGTGCAGGGCGACAGAGTGATTGGCGAGGGCTGGAACCGGCCGATTAGCCAGTGCGATCCCACCGCGCATGCCGAGATTATGGCGCTGCGTCAGGGCGGAAAAGTGATTGATAACTACCGGCTGCTCGACACCACCTTATACGTGACGCTGGAGCCGTGCGTGATGTGCGCCGGTGCCATGGTGCACAGCCGGATTACCCGTCTGGTCTATGGTGCGAAGGATGAGAAAACCGGTGCCGCCGGTTCGCTGCTGGATGTGATCGGCCATCCGGGCATGAATCATCAGATCGAGATTGCGCATGGCGTGCTGGCCGAGGAGTGCGCCACGCTGCTGAGCGACTTTTTCCGCATGCGGCGGGAACAGAAACGTGCGCAGCGGCAGGCGCTGCGCGCCGATTAGTTCATCGCAATCTTCGGTTCGACAGCCGGATAACCGGCACCGAGTTCCGCTTCCAGCGCCGACTGCTGCGCCAGCCGTTTCTCCTGCTCCTGCAGATAGCCTACCAGGCTGATCTGATACTTACGGATGTTCTCAACGTAGTTATAAGCTTCGTGGCCGCGCGCATAGCCGTAAGTGGTCTGCGCGTAATAGCGCTTCTGGCTCAGCATCGGCAGGCGCAGCTTAACGTCGGCCCAGCTGTCCGGATTGCCACCCTGTTTGAGGGTCAGCCGGCGTGCATCCAGCATATGTGCGTAGCCCATGTTATAGGCCGCCAGCGCAAACCAGATGCGTTCATCTTCCGGAATGGTCTCCGGCACTTTTTCCATCATGCGCCGCAGATATTCGCTGCCGCCGCGAATGCTCTGTTCCGGATCGAGACGATCGTTCACGTCGAGGCTGTCAGCGGTATTGCGCGTCAGCATCATCATGCCGCGCACGCCGGTGGGCGAGGTCGCCTGCGGATTCCAGTGCGACTCCTGGTAGGAAATCGCCGCCAGCAGGCGCCAGTCGATACTGGACGCGTACTTCTCAAACAGCGGCTTGATATCCGGCAGCGTGTTATCAATCGCCCGCAGGAAGGTGCGGGTATCGACATAATCAAAGGTGCCGACGTGGCCGAGATACTTCTCTTCCAGCCGCGCCATAGTGCCTTCTTCCCCCATCTGACTGTAGAAGTCGAGCATGGCGGCGTTCAGGCTATCGTCATCGTTACGTGGCAGATACCAGGTCACCGGCTCTTCATCGGTAATATCAAACGCCACCGCCAGCTGTGGATGGATACGCTGCAGCAGGCCGATGGTCACCGAATCTCCCACGGTATAGTCGAGCTTGCCGTCGGCAACCGCTTCCAGCAGCGCTTTCTGGCCCATATCGGTGGAAATGGCCCAGTCGAGATCGGGATAGCTGTCCGCTTTGGCGGAACGTAACGTTGACAGATAGGCCGAACCGGACTGCACAATCAGCCGGCCTTTCAGATCACCAAGGTTTTTGGGCCGCGGCTTGTCGATGCGATACACCAGCTGCTGCGACACGGAATAGTAGCTCGGGCCACTCTGATAACGGCTGAGGCGCTCGCTGTTGTAGATCAGCCCGGCAGCCAGCAGGTCGGCTTTGCCGTCGTCGAGATCGTCAAACAGGTCGCCGAGGTTGGGCCGCACCGTGACTTCCAGCTTCACGCCAAGATAATCGGCGAAGCGCTTCGCCAGCTCGTAGTCCATACCGGCTGGTGCATTATTGATGGTGTAGTAAGTCAGCGGCGAGTTGACGGTACTGATGCGCAACACTCCCCGCGATTTGATCTGTGATAACGCGTCTTTTCCGCCCCCGTACCAGGGGATGGACGGCCACAGCGCCAGCGCAAGCAGCACGGTGATCAGACCGATAAACAGATAATTTAATTTCAGGCGTTTCAAATAGTTGTCTCGTAATGGCTCACAGGCCTCTGTCTTTTAAAGGCAGTATTTATGTTGTTTTGCACTCCCAGAGCGAGGGGCATTTTGCGCAACAAAGCGCAGCAGGGCAACTTATATAGCAAGATTTGCGCAAAATTCAGGCAAATCCTGAGGCTCAGTTTTTCTGCGCAAACGGTTTCGTAACCCGTGCCATTTCTCTATAATACCGCCCGTTTTCCCTGTTGCGCCCCATGAAGCGTCGCCCGGCGCTTCGAAGACGAGAGATCTTTAATGATGGAAATTCTGCGTGGTTCGCCCGCTCTGTCGGCATTTCGTGTAAACAAACTGCTGACCCGCTTTCAGGACGCTCATCTGCCGGTGAGTGATATTTACGCCGAGTACGTCCATTTCGCCGATGTCAGCGCACCGCTCAGCGCGGAACAGCAAGCCCGCCTGCAGCGTCTGCTGAAATACGGCCCTTCTCTCGCCGAACATGCGCCACAAGGGCGTCTGTTGCTGGTGACGCCGCGTCCCGGCACCATTTCTCCCTGGTCATCGAAAGCCACCGATATCGCCCACAACTGCGACCTGCCACAGGTATTGCGCCTGGAGCGCGGTCTGGCCTTCTATGTACAGGCACCGCAGCTGACTGACGCGCAGTGGCAGCAGCTGGCCAGCCTGCTGCACGACCGCATGATGGAAACCGTGTTCACGGAGCTCAGCGCGGCAGAACAGCTGTTCGCGCATCATGAGCCGCAGCCGCTGAAAAGCGTAGACGTGCTGGGCGGAGGGCGCGAGGCGCTGGAGCAGGCTAACCGCACGCTCGGCCTGGCGCTGGCCGATGACGAAATTGATTACCTGCTCGATGCCTTCACCAGACTGGGCCGCAATCCGAACGACATCGAGCTCTATATGTTCGCTCAGGCGAACTCTGAGCACTGTCGTCACAAGATTTTCAACGCCGACTGGATTATCGACGGCGAAAAACAGCCAAAGTCGCTGTTTAAAATGGTTAAAAACACCTTTGAGCAGCATCCGGAACACGTCCTGTCGGCATATAAAGACAATGCCGCGGTGATGGAAGGCTCCGAGGTCGGGCGTTTCTACGCGGATGCGCAGCAGGGCGAATACGAGTTCCATCAGGAAGCCGCGCATATCCTGATGAAGGTAGAAACCCACAACCACCCGACGGCCATTTCGCCATGGCCAGGTGCCGCCACCGGTTCCGGCGGGGAAATCCGTGACGAAGGTGCCACCGGACGCGGCGCGAAGCCGAAAGCGGGTCTGGTCGGCTTCTCGGTTTCCAACCTGCGTATTCCCGGCTTTGAACAGCCGTGGGAAGAGGATTTCGGCAAGCCGGATCGCATTGTTACCGCGCTGGATATCATGACCGAAGGCCCGTTAGGCGGCGCCGCGTTTAACAACGAATTTGGTCGCCCGGCGCTGAACGGCTATTTCCGTACTTATGAAGAGCAGGTCAACAGCCATAACGGCGTTGAGCTGCGCGGCTATCACAAGCCGATCATGCTGGCCGGCGGCATTGGTAACATCCGCGCCGATCACGTGCAGAAGGGAGAGATCGTGGTTGGCGCGAAGCTGATCGTGCTGGGCGGTCCGGCGATGAATATCGGCCTTGGCGGCGGCGCGGCGTCCTCGATGGCGTCCGGCCAGTCGGATGCCGATCTCGACTTCGCCTCGGTGCAGCGTGACAACCCGGAGATGGAGCGTCGCTGTCAGGAAGTGATTGACCGCTGCTGGCAGCTGGGCGAAGCCAACCCGATTCTGTTTATTCACGACGTCGGTGCCGGTGGCCTGTCTAACGCCATGCCGGAGCTGGTGAGCGACGGTGGCCGCGGCGGCAACTTCAACCTGCGCGACATCCTTAGCGATGAGCCAGGCATGAGCCCGCTGGAAGTGTGGTGTAACGAGTCGCAGGAGCGTTATGTGCTGGCGGTTGCGCCGGACAAACTGGCGCTGTTCGATGAACTGTGCCAGCGCGAACGTGCGCCGTACGCGGTGATTGGTGAAGCGACCGAAGAGCAGCACCTGAACCTTGCCGACAGCCATTTCGATAACAAACCGATCGACATGCCGCTCGACGTGCTGCTGGGTAAAACGCCAAAAATGACGCGCGACGTGGCCAGCCAGCAGGCGAAAGGTGACGCGCTGGTGCGGGACGGCATTACCATTGCCGATGCGGTAAACCGCGTGCTGCATCTGCCAACCGTGGCGGAAAAAACCTTCCTGGTGACCATCGGTGACCGCAGCGTAACCGGCATGGTGGCGCGCGATCAGATGGTCGGGCCGTGGCAGATCCCGGTGGCGAACTGCGCCGTGACCACCGCCAGCCTTGACAGCTACCACGGTGAAGCGTTTGCCATGGGCGAACGTGCGCCGGTAGCGCTGCTTGATTTCGCTGCGTCCGGCCGCCTGGCGGTGGGCGAAGCGCTGACCAACCTGGCCGCGACCGCGATCGGTTCACTGAAGCGCGTGAAGCTGTCGGCAAACTGGATGGCTGCAGCCGGTCACCCGGGCGAAGACGCTGGCCTGTACGCCGCGGTAAAAGCGGTGGGCGAAGAGCTGTGCCCGGCGCTGGGGATCACCATTCCGGTGGGTAAAGACTCCATGTCGATGAAAACCCGCTGGCAGCAGGGCACTGAACAGCGCGAAATGACTTCGCCGCTGTCGCTGGTCATTACGGCTTTTGCACGCGTTGAAGATGTGCGTCGTACCGTGACGCCACAGCTGCAGCCGGAAGGCGACAACCTGCTGCTGCTGGTGGACCTCGGCAACGGTGCCAACACCCTCGGCGCTACGGCGCTGTCGCAGGTGTATCGCCAGCTGGGCGACAAACCGGCCGACGTGCGCGATGCCGCGCAGCTGGCTGGCTTCTTCAATGCAATTCAGACGCTGGTAAGCGAGCAGAAACTGCTGGCTTACCACGACCGCTCGGATGGCGGTCTGCTGGTCACGCTGGCTGAAATGGCCTTCACCGGCCACTGCGGTATTGAGGCGGATATCGCCGCGCTGGGCAGCGATGCGCTGGCAGCACTGTTTACGGAAGAGCTGGGCGCCGTACTGCAGATTAACGCTGCCGACCGCGCGGCCGTGGAAAAAGTGTTTGCCGATCACGGTCTGAGCAGCAATGTTCACGTCATCGGTAAAGCGCTGCCGGGTGACCGTTTTGTTATCCGCTCCGGCGACAGCGCGGTGTACAGCGAAAGCCGTACCACCCTGCGTACCTGGTGGGCTGAAACCACCTGGCAGATGCAGCGCCTGCGCGATAACCCGGCCTGTGCCGATCAGGAACATGAAGCGAAGAAAGACGATAACGATCCTGGCCTGAACGTGCAGCTGACCTTCCGTCCGGAAGAGGATGTGGCGGCACCGATGATCGCCACCGGCGCGCGTCCGCGCGTTGCCGTGCTGCGCGAGCAGGGCGTGAACTCGCACGTTGAGATGGCCGCTGCCTTCCACCGCGCAGGCTTTACCGCGGTTGACGTACACATGAGCGATCTGCTGGCGGGCCGTCGTGGTCTGGAGGAGTTCCACGCGCTGGTCGCCTGTGGCGGCTTCTCCTACGGCGACGTGTTGGGTGCGGGCGAAGGCTGGGCGAAATCGATTCTGTTCAACAGCCGCGTGCGTGACGAGTTTGAAAACTTCTTCCATCGTCCGCAGACGCTGGCGCTGGGCGTGTGTAACGGTTGCCAGATGATGTCGAATCTGCGTGAACTGATTCCGGGCAGCGAGCTGTGGCCACGCTTTGTGCGTAACCAGTCCGAGCGCTTTGAAGCACGCTTCAGCCTGGTGGAAGTGGCCGCCAGCCCGTCACTGCTGCTGGACGGCATGGTCGGTTCTCGCATGCCGATTGCCGTCTCGCACGGTGAAGGTTTTGTTGAAGTGCGTGACGGTGCGCATCTGGCTGAGCTGGAAGCGAAAGGGCTGGTGGCGCTGCGCTTCGTCGATAACTTCGGCAAGGTCACCGAGACCTATCCGGCGAACCCGAACGGCTCACCGAACGGCATCACCGCCGTGACCAACGAAAGCGGGCGCGTCACCATTATGATGCCGCATCCGGAGCGCGTGTTCCGCACCGTCAGCAATTCGTGGCACCCGGCGGAGTGGGGCGAAGACAGCCCGTGGATGCGCATTTTCCGCAACGCGCGCAAGCAGCTGGGTTAAACCTGAATCCTGTCTCTTACCGGTGCCCATTCACGGGCACCGTGCCAAGGCCGCTCAACGCGGCCTTTTTTATTTTTTGTTGCGTGGGCACTGCTCTCGATCCGCTGTGATTCCCTGACATCTGTGGCATGTCGGAAAATGACGACAATCCCACGACTGAGTTGTCGCTAAAAGGTGACATTTAAATCATTGTTTTTTATGGGCACGAAGTTAGCGCGTTAATGCCGTTGCTAATCGGCGACACTTTTTCCAGACCAGCCGGTCCGAAAGCGTCGTTAATTCCCTCTCTGAGCTGGCAGTATGCTGATTAACAAGGCTATTTATTTTCTGGCACGATAGTTGCTATACTCATTACGTTGCTCATTCTCCTGTCTATGATTGCCCCGCACTGCGGTTGAGCTCATAAAATATCGAATGACGCACCAAACGGAGCCTGCCGTCCACCCAACCGATAATCGCTTGCTTTGCAACGTTATCAAGCACCGGACGCAACGTTGAGTTAGGCTCCACCTATTTTGCAGGCGATGCTGCGGCGTCGCTCTCACGGCAGGCCAAAAGGCCTGCCGTTTTCGTTTTCAGCCTTTCTAACCTTGCCGGACTTCGCTAGCATGCCTGCAACTCACCTCAAAGGAAGCGCGGTTGTGAAGAGATGGCGTCTGTTTCCCCGATCCCTGCGGCAACTGGTTTTAATGGCCTTTCTGCTGGTGCTGCTGCCGCTGCTGGTGCTGGCATGGCAGGCATGGGAAAGCCTTTCAGCATTGAGTAATCAGGCGGCGGACACCAACCGCAACACCTTTACCGACGTGCGTCGCAGTGAGGCGATGGCGCGTACGGCGCTGGAGCTGGAGCGTAGCTATCGCCAGTATTGCGTGCTGGGCGATGCCAGTCTGGCACGCCTGTATCAAACGCAGTGGAGCCGCTACGGCCAGATGCTCAGCAGCCATGCCGCCAGCCTGCCCGATTTGCCAACGTTCAAAATATTGCAGAGCGCGCTGCCGCAGCTGGAAAAGCTGCAGTGTGATAACGGCAATCTGCTGGCACCGGCGGCGAGCGCGCTGGAGGCATTCTCCGCCGCCAACACCCGCATGGTGCAGGCCACGCGTGAAGTGGTGTTTTCACGCGGCCTGCAGCTGCAGCGCGAAATTGCCGATCGCGGCCAGTTTTTTGGCTGGCAGGCGCTGATACTGTTTTTAATCAGTCTGGTGCTGGTACTGCTGTTCACCGGCATGATTATCGGCCCGGTTAAGCGCGTCGAACGCATGATTAACCGGCTGGGCGAGGGGAAAACGCTGGGCAATAGCGTCAGTTTTCGCGGGCCACGCGAAATTCGCTCGCTGGGACAGCGCATAGTCTGGCTTAGCGAACGTCTTAGCTGGCTGGAAGCACAGCGGCATGAGTTTCTGCGCCACCTGTCGCACGAACTCAAAACGCCGCTGGCCAGCCTGCGCGAAGGCACCGAACTGCTGGCCGATCAGGTTGCCGGCCCGCTCAATGCAGAGCAGCAGGAAGTTGTCGCCATTCTCGACACCAGCAGCCGTCATCTGCAGCGGCTGATTGAACAGTTGCTCGACTACAATCGCCGGCTGGCGGACAGCCCGCTGCGGCTGGAACCGGTGGCGATTGACGCTATCATTGATAGCGTCGTCAGGGTGCACTCACTGCCCGCCAGCGCGCGCCAGATGCATACGCATATCGATCTGCAGGCCCGCTATTGTCTGGCGGAACCGACGCTGTTGCAGCGGGTGATTGATAACCTCTACTCGAACGCCGTGAACTACGGTAGCGAATCCGGTAACATCTGGCTGCAGAGCCAGCAGAAGGGCAACCAGGTGTGGATTGAGGTGGCGAACACCGGCACGCCGATTCCGGCTGAAGAGCAGGCGATGATCTTTGAGCCCTTTTATCAGGGGAGCCAGCAGCGCAAAGGGCCGGTGAAAGGCAGCGGGCTGGGATTAAGCATCGCCAAAGATTGCCTGCGCAGGATGCAGGGTGATTTGCAGTTGGTCACGCGCACGGACGCGGACGTCTGTTTTCGTATCATTTTGACTACCAGCGCCGGGAATGCCTGATTAATGAAACTCACATCCAGCCGATTTCTCGTCGGCGCACTGATCGCCATCGGCCTGAGCGCCTGTCAGGCGCCACCCCAGAGCAGTACGCCGCGCGGTGCGGTGAACCTGCCGGAGCCGGACGTGCGCCTGGCGGATTATCTGGCCACCGATTGCCAGAATGTCTGGCAGATTGAAGCACCGGCGGCCATGAGCAATCCACTTTACTGGCAGCGCGCTATCGACTGCGGTGAGCGGCTGTCGGCGGCCGAAGCGCGGGCAGAAGCGCGGCGCTGGCCGGTACAGAACTGGGCGCGCGCCTTCAAGCAGGGCATCCTGCTGGCGAACGGCAACGTGACGCCGGTGGAGCGCCGTCAGTACGTTGATACGCTCGACAGCTATAGCGCGGATTATCCGGCGGCGGTGCGTCCGCTGCTGCAGCTGTGGCGCAGTAACCAGGCCGCGCAGCTGGAGCTGAGCGAGGCGCGCGGCCGCTACGCCGCGCTGCAGCAAAGCAATGACGCCGAACTGGATCGCCTGCGTCAGCAGCAAACGCAACTGCGGCAAACGCTGGACGATACCCAGCGTAAATTGCAGCGACTGACTGACATCGAGCGTCAGCTGTCATCGCGCAAAGCGCCGGACAGCGGCGACAGCACACACGGTGCCAGCGATGCCCAAAGCGAGGAGCAGTAACCATGAAACAGGCCGCACGCTTACTGCTGGTGGATGACGATCCGGGCTTACTCAAGCTGCTCGGTATACGTCTCAGCAGTGAAGGCTATCAGGTAGCGACCGCGGCCAGCGGGCCGGAAGCCCTGCGTCATCTGCAGAAAGAGAAAGTCGATTTGGTGATCAGCGATCTGCGCATGGATGAAATGGATGGCCTGGCGCTGTTTGCTGAAATCCAGAAGCGCCATACCGGACTGCCGGTCATCATCCTGACCGCGCACGGCTCGATTCCGGACGCGGTAGCCGCCACGCAGCAGGGCGTGTTCAGCTTTCTGACCAAACCGGTCGATCGCGATGCGCTATACAAAGCGATTGACGAAGCACTGGCGCAGCGCGCGCCGGTCAGCGATGACGGCTGGCGCGAAGCGATCGTCACGCGTAATCCGCTGATGCTGCGGCTGCTGGAGCAGGCGCACATGGTGGCGCAATCTGACGTCAGTATATTAATTAACGGCCAGAGCGGAACCGGCAAAGAGGTACTGGCGCAGGCGATTCATGCTGCCAGTCCGCGCGCCGGCAAACCTTTCGTTGCCATCAACTGCGGCGCGCTGCCGGAACAACTGCTGGAGTCCGAGCTGTTTGGCCACGCCAAAGGCGCCTTCACCGGTGCCGTAAGTGCGCGCGAAGGGCTGTTTCAGGCGGCGGAAGGCGGCACGCTGTTTCTCGATGAGATTGGCGACATGCCGCAGGCGCTGCAGGTAAAACTTCTCCGCGTGCTGCAGGAGCGCAAAGTGCGTCCGCTGGGCAGCAACCGCGATCTCGACATCAACGTGCGCATCATCTCTGCCACGCACCGCGATCTGCCGAAGGCGATGGAGAAGAAAAGCTTCCGCGAAGATCTCTACTATCGTCTCAACGTGGTGAATCTCAGGATCCCGGCACTGCACGAACGCGCCGAAGACATCCCGCTGCTGGCCAACCATCTGCTGCGCCAGTCGGCCGATCGCCACAAACCGTTTGTGCGCAGCTTCTCGGTCGATGCGATGAAACGGCTGGTGAGTGCCAGCTGGCCGGGAAATGTGCGCCAGCTGGTTAACGTGATTGAGCAGTGCGTGGCGCTTACTACGTCGCCGGTAATTGGTGACGCGCTGGTAGAGCAGGCGCTGGCTGGCGAGAACACGGCGCTACCGACCTTTGTCGAAGCACGCAACCAGTTTGAGCTTAACTATCTGCGCAAACTGCTGCAGATGACCAAAGGTAATGTGACGCATGCGGCGCGTCTGGCTGGACGCAACCGTACCGAGTTTTATAAGCTGCTGTCGCGCCACGAACTGGACGCCAGCGAATTTAAAGAGTAGCTTGCTGCGGCAGCGTCAGGAACACTTATACTCATAGTTACCCGTCCATCATGGAGGGAGCGAAAAAAGGATCTGTGATGAAAAAGATCGATGCAATTATCAAACCATTCAAACTCGATGATGTGCGTGAAGCCTTAGCAGAAGTGGGCATCACCGGGATGACGGTCAGCGAAGTGAAAGGCTTCGGACGTCAGAAAGGCCACACCGAGCTGTATCGCGGTGCCGAATACATGGTCGATTTTCTGCCAAAAGTGAAAATCGAGATGGTGGTGGGCGATGATATCGTCGATACCTGCGTAGAGACCATCATGAAAACCGCGCAGACCGGTAAAATCGGCGACGGCAAAATCTTTGTCTTTGACGTGGCGCGCGTCGTACGTATTCGTACCGGCGAGGAAGACGAAGAGGCCATCTGAGCCCTTCGCTCCTCACCAGACACAAAGCCTGCCGCGTGCAGGCTTTTTCCTTTACAGCACTTTGTGCGGACCGAACACCTCGTAGTGAATGCGCTCGGCGCTGATGCCGGCGTCGGTCAGCTGGCGCGCAACAAACTGCATGAATGCCAGCGGGCCGCAAATCCAGAACTCACCCTCGGGCTGGGTCAGTGCGGTTGAGACGGTGGCTAAATCCATCAGACCCTGCGCGTCGTAACGTCCCGCGTCATCAGCTTGCGGCTGGCGATACCAGACGTGGCGGCTAAAGCGCGGCAGTTGCGCACCCAGCGCCGCGACCTCATCAGCAAACGCGTGCTGCGCGCCGTTTTCGGCGGCGTGCAGCCAGCATACCGCGGCCGGATGCTGCTGCTCCGCCAGGCTGGCCAGCATGGCTAACAGCGGTGTTTGCCCGACGCCGGCTGAGATCAGCGTCACCGGCGTCTGCGCCGCTGCCTGCAGGAAGAAATCCCCGGCCGGCGCGGCGCACTGCACGATATCGCCGACCTTCGCATGCTGATGCAGCCAGCCGGAGATGCTGCCCTGCGCTTCGTGTTTCACCGCAATGCGATAGGCTTTTCCATCCGGCAGATGCGTCAGCGAATACTGGCGGTGCTGAATGTAGTCGCTGTCCGCCGGGCGCAGACTGAGGGTCAGATACTGACCGGGCAGGAAGCCCGCCACCGGCTCTCCATCATTCGGCACCAGCTCAATGCTTTTGATCACCGAGCTCTGCGCGGTAATCGCACGGATACGAAAATCGCGCGCGCCGCGCCAGCCGCCGACCTTTTCTTCCGACGCACGGTAAATCGCTGCTTCACGCTGGATAAACACCTCAGCCAGCACGCCATAGGCTTTGCCCCACGCCGCCAGTACTTCATCGCCTGGATTGAGCAGCTCTTTAATCGTCGCCAGCAGGTTTTCCCCGACAATCGCGTACTGCGCCGGCTGAATATTCAGGCTGGCATGCTTCTGCGCAATTTTCTCCACTGCCGGCAGCAGCACCGCGAGGTTTTGCAGGTTGCTGCCGTACGCGCAGATCGCGTTAAACAGCGCTTCACGCTGATTGCCGCTGCGCTGGTTGTTCATGTTAAACACGTTCTTCAGCTCGGGATGCTGCGTCAGCATCCGCTGATAAAAGTGACCGGTCAGCTGCGGGCCGAGTTGAGCAATCGCGGGCAGGGTAGATTTCACGGTGGCGATGGTTTGCGCGTCAAGCATAGGCTGATCCTCAGGGTATTTTTAAACATGTATTTTAAATGCATGTTATGCCTGTTGCCGCGCACTGTAAATCCCCCGTTTTGTCTGGGGTGACGAGTGCCAATCTGCTGGCGGGCGCGCAAAGCTGAAAAATTTTCCCGCTGCTGATGAACAAATATCCGGTTTTCTTCCCCGGCTAAAAAGCGTAAAAATCCCGTGCCAGCGCCTTGCCAATCGTTTGCGTAAAAAGAGGGGATTGGCGCTACCGTCCCCTGGCAAAACCGTTTACACTGTTGGCCTTCGCCCCTTAGCCGGGGCTTAAACTGCCGTTAAAAAGTTGCTGAGTCAGGAGATGCGGATGTTAAAGCGTGATATGAACATTGCCGATTATGATGCCGAGTTGTGGCAGGCTATGGAGCAGGAGAAGGTGCGTCAGGAAGAGCACATTGAACTGATTGCTTCGGAAAACTACACCAGCCCACGCGTTATGCAGGCGCAAGGTTCACAGCTCACCAACAAATATGCCGAAGGCTATCCGGGCAAACGCTACTACGGCGGATGTGAATATGTGGATATCGTTGAGCAGCTGGCGATCGATCGCGCCAAAGCGCTGTTCGGCGCGGATTACGCTAACGTGCAGCCGCACTCCGGCTCCCAGGCTAACTTCGCGGTGTACACCGCGCTGCTGCAGCCGGGCGACACCATTCTGGGCATGAACCTGGCACACGGTGGTCACCTGACCCACGGTTCGCCGGTCAACCTGTCCGGTAAGCTGTACAACGTTATCCCTTACGGCATCGATGAAACCGGCAAAATCAATTACGAAGAGCTGGCCGAACTGGCGCAGACCCACAAGCCAAAAATGATCGTGGGCGGCTTCTCTGCTTACTCTGGCGTGTGCGACTGGGCCAAAATGCGTGAAATCGCCGACAGCATCGGCGCCTGGCTGTTTGTTGATATGGCCCACGTTGCCGGTCTGATCGCTGCTGATGTGTATCCGAACCCGGTACCGCACGCGCACATCGTGACCTCGACCACGCACAAAACGCTGGCCGGCCCGCGCGGTGGCCTGATCCTGGCGAAAAACGGCGACGAAGAGCTGTACAAGAAACTGAACTCCGCGGTGTTCCCGGGTGGTCAGGGCGGCCCACTGATGCATGTTATCGCCGGTAAAGCCGTCGCGTTCAAAGAAGCCATGGAGCCGGAGTTCAAGGCTTATCAGCAGCAGGTCGCGAAGAACGCCAAAGCGATGGTGGAAGTGCTGCTGGAGCGCGGTTACAACATCGTCTCAGGCGGTACTTACAACCACCTGTTCCTGATCGATCTGGTGAGCAAAGGTCTGACCGGTAAAGAGGCGGATGCCGCTCTGGGCCGCGCTAACATCACCGTGAACAAAAACAGCGTACCTAACGATCCGAAGAGCCCGTTTGTGACCTCCGGTGTGCGTATCGGTACGCCAGCAGTGACCCGTCGCGGCTTCAAAGAAGCGGAAGTGCGCGAACTGGCGGGCTGGATCGCTGACGTTCTCGACAACATCAACGACGAAGCCACTATCGAGCGCACCAAACAGAAAGTGCTGGATATCTGTGCCCGTCTGCCGGTTTATGCCTGATAAGCGCTAAACCCGCAGTGTGAAGAAGGATGGCGCAAGCCATCCTTTTTTTATTCCCTTTCGCAGGCGGCTTTGAGAAAGTAACGGCCATTCCGCGCACGGCGGAGCGTCAACAGGAGGAAACATGACCATCGGATCGGCCAGGTGGCTGGGACTGAGCTACTTTACCTACTTTTTCTGCTATGGCATCTATCTGCCGTTCTGGAGCGTGTGGCTGAAAGGCAACGGGCTGGATGCGGAAAAAATTGGCCTGCTGCTCGGCTGTGGCATGGTGGCGCGCTTTGCCGGCAGCCTGTTGATTGCTTCGCAGGTGAAAAATCCAGCGCAGCTGATTGTTGCGCTGCGCCTGCTGGCGCTGGCGACCTGTCTGTTCGCGCTCGGTTTCTGGCTGGGCGGTCAGTGGCTATGGCTGCTGCTGGTGATGATTGGTTTTAACCTGTTCTTCTCGCCGCTGGTGCCGCTGAGTGATGCGCTGGCGGCCACCTGGACGCAGCAAATCGGGCTGGCCTATGGTCCGGTACGGCTGTGGGGCTCGCTGGCGTTTGTTATCAGCTCGGCGCTTACCGGTATGCTGGTCAGCGCCTGGTCATCGCAGGTGATTCTGCTGCTGTTGAGCGTCGGTGCGCTGGCGATGCTGTCCGGCATGCTGCTGCCGCCACAAACCCGACCGCAGGGTGAGCTACGCCAGGGCGCGAGCGGTGGCTGGGCGGCGTGGCGTGACCTGCTGCGCGAGAACAGTGTCTGGCGTTTCATGCTGTGCGTAACGCTGATGCAGGGCGCGCACGCCGCGTATTACAGCTTCAGCGCCATCTGGTGGCAGGAAGCGGGGTATTCCGCGTCGGTCGTGGGCTACCTGTGGTCGCTGGGCGTGGTGGCCGAAATCGTGATTTTTGCCCTGAGTAACCGGCTGTTTCGCCGCTGGAGCGCGCGCGATCTGCTACTGCTGTCCGGCGTGTGCGCGCTGGTGCGCTGGACGCTGCTGGGTGCCAGCACAGCGCTACCGCTGTTGATTGTGGCGCAGATTCTGCACTGCGGCAGCTTTACCGTCTGCCATCTGGCGGCGATGCGCTTTATTGCCGCGCGCAAAGGCGCAGAGGTGATTCGTCTGCAGTCGCTCTATTCGGCGCTGGCAATGGGCGGCGGCATCGCGGTGATGACGATGGTGTGCGGCGTGCTGTTTACCCACCTGCACGGCCAGCTGTTCTGGGTCATGGCGCTGGTGGCGCTGCCGGCGCTGTTCCTGCGGCCACGCGCGGCTTAAGACTCCAGCAGCTGACGAATGCGCTGCTGCTGGTGATCGCTCAGCGGCAGCTCAGCGTGGATCAGCGGCGGCGAATAGAGCGGCAGGGCGGTGGCGTAGGGCGTCACCACCAGCGCCACATCGCGCGGTGCGCCTTCACGCTGAAAGTGCAGCATATCCTGATAGGTAATATTGATCGGCAACAGCATCATTTCCCGCAGCTGCTGCTCCAGCAGCTGTTCCAGCGCCGCGTCAGCGCCGGTCAGTAACAGCACCTGTTTCTCCTGTAGCGCGCTCTCCTGCATCAGCCAGCCACCAAACTGCACCGCCACCAGGCTCACTTCTTCTGCGCTAAACTGCGTGCCGAAATCGCTGCTGAAGTGCTGCAGCGCGCGCGCCGTGGTGCGCAGCAGGCGCGGATAGAGACGCGCCACGTCCAGCGCCACGCTGTTATCAATGCCGATGGCAAAGTGGCTACGATCCAGCGCCTGCGCCAGGTGAGTATAGAGCTGCAGCTTAAGCTGCTGCTGATTTTTGATGCGCGTCTGCGCCAGTTGCTCAAAGCGGGCAATCAGCGCTTCCACCGCAGCCATCAGCTTGTGTGCCTGACTGTCCGCCAGCTGGCTGCCGTCTGGCGCGTGAATCAGGCTGAACAGCAGCGTCCAGAAATCGGTTTCGCTGACGTCCGGTGCCAGATGGCAACGTTTCTGCCAGTGATGGATCACGTCATCCGCTGCGCTGCGTTCAATCTTCGCAGCCAGCCAGGCGCGCTGGCGCTCGCTGAACAGCGCCGTCTGACGCTGACACAGCGCATATTTCATGAAGATTTGCAGAAACAGCCGGTCGCGCGGCGTGAAATCGCGCGCCAGCCGCAGGCTGCAGTGCTGGATCAGCGCCTGCAGATTGGTTTCATCCCACAGCGCTTTCTCAATTTTCAGCACCTTCAGCCGCTGGCGCAGTGCCGGCGCAAAATGCGTGCAGACGAAATCCTGCGACAGGCGCAGCGCGCGGCGCAGCCAGTGCAGCAGGCACAGACGCCGGTCCAGTTCCGTGCCATGAATGCGAAAGCTGCCATCCACCATCTGGTGTAATTCCAGCTGGTGAAAGCGCTGTATCTCATCTCCGACATCCGCGATATCCTGTCGGGCGACAACAGGGTCCACGCCATTCAACTGGCAGAGCTTTTCAAGCGTTAACGCGGGAGCAGGCAGAAACAGCAGCAACAGCAGATGGCAACGACGCTGGGCGCGGCTGAAGAGGGGAGCAGTAGAATGCGCTGAACTCATCAATCGTGTTATCCGCAGGTCATTTTTCAGCTAAGAATAGCCAACTCCACGCGCTGACCCTGGCCTTTGTCATGACTTTTGTTCAGAGCTTCAGGGCGGGTCACAGTTTTTTCTGGCCCGGTATCCTTCTGACTTTAAAATTTGTTACTTTATAACATATGAAAATTGCGCTCGTTAGCTTTACGCTGTTGTTCAGCGGCGCCGTGTGGGCGCATCCACACAGCTTTATTGATATGCAGACCGAACTGATCGGTAAGGACGATCATCTCAGCGCGATGAAGATGGTATGGACCATGGATGAAATCACCTCCGCCGATCTGCTGTACGATGCCGGCAACGCCAAACCCGGCGAGGTGGTGTGGAAAAAGCTGGCGGCACAGGTAATGGCCAATGTGCTGGGCCAGCACTATTTTACCGAAGTGTGGCAGGATAAAAATCGGGTGAAATTTCTCAACCTGCCGCAGGAGTATCAGCTGTCGCGCAAGGGCAATAAAGCGGTGCTGGAGTTCATTGTGCCGTTCGGCGAACCGCAGTCGTTAAGCGCCAGGCAATACCGCATCCAGACCTTCGATCCCAGTTACTTTGTTGATATGTATTATGACAATCCGCAAGCCATCACCATGGATGAGACCGTGAAAGCCCATTGCCAGTTTGACTTACACACGCCCAAACCGGATGACTCGCTAAAACAGTACGCGCTGTCGCTGGATAAAGCTGACGCACCGCCCGAAGATATGGATCTCGGCCAGCAGTTTGCCCAGACGGTAACCCTGACATGTCGTTAATTTCACTGCCTGGCGCTTCCCGTCGCTGGTGGCCGCTGTGGCTGCTGGCTGCGCTGCTGATTACCGCAGGCGCGTTGCTGTGGCTGCACTGGCCGCAAATTCTGCTGCAAAGCGTACTGTGGCAGAAGGTGCTGCACCGTGAGATGACGCAGCTCCTGCAACAGGTGGCGCAGCAGCCGCAGCAGGCCGGTGTCACGCTGATGCTGTTCAGCCTTGCCTATGGCGTGCTGCATGCGCTGGGGCCGGGCCACGGCAAAGTGGTGATCAGCACCTTTCTCGCTACCCACCCGGCGCAGCTGAAAACCAGCATGAAGCTGACGCTGCTGGCGGCGCTGTTGCAGGGCGCGGTGGCGATTGCTCTGGTGACGCTGATGCTGGTGGTGCTGCAAACCTCGTCGCGCCAGCTGCATCTCACCAGTTACTGGCTGGAGAAAGGTAGCTATTTGCTGGTGATGGCGCTCGGCGTCTGGGTGGGCTGGCGCGCGCTGCAGGGGTTACGCCGCGCGTTCCGTCCGGCGACCGGGCTCCAGATTCGCGCGGTACGGCCACATCATCAGCATCATGCTGACTGCGGCTGCGGTCATGCCCACCTGCCGAGCGCGCAACAGCTGGCCGGTGCGGTGAGCGGCAAAACCCAGGCGCTGGTGGTGCTGTCCATGGGGCTGCGGCCCTGTTCCGGTGCCATTATGATGCTGTTGTTTGCCAAAGTGATTGGCGTGTATGGCTGGGGCGTGGCCTCGGCGCTGACCATGGCGCTGGGCACCGCGCTCACCGTGTCGCTGCTGGGTTTGCTGGTGCAGCGCTCGCGCGTGCTGGCGGTGCGCCTCGGCAGGGTCAGCAGCAGAGGGACTGCGCAGTGGTTGTTGCCGTCCGTGATGCTGGCTGGCAGCCTGCTGTTGCTGCTGGCCGGCTTTATTTTATGGCACAGTGCTACGCCCGGCTTCGGTGGCGGTCTGCGTCCTTTTTAATTAATACGCTTTAAAAAATAAGCGCAGCATGTTCCCTGAATATGCTGCGTTTTTTTTTGCCCGCGACGCAGACTTTAATTTCTCTTGCCCGACGATCTGGTGAAAAGAGTTTTCTCTGTCTACGCTAGATAATATCAAAAAGGACAGGGTGTGCTCTTATATGCGTTACTCTTTATCGTCAATGTTTGTGAGGAAATAAATATGCCTGAAACCTGGACTAATAATGGCAGCACGGAAACGGTGGTGGAAACGCACGGCGGTTTACCGTTGAAACGCATTTCCTGGAGTGCCGTATTTGCAGGGGTGATTGCGGCATTAATCATTCATATTTTACTGGGGCTGCTGGGAACCGCGATCGGCGCCACGACCATCGATCCCCAGCAGGAACAAAATCCGCTGGAACACCTGGGGACCGGGGCGCTGATTTGGACCGGGGCCAGCATGCTGATTGCGCTGGCGGTCGGTAGCTACGTTGCCGGACGGCTGGCTCAGCGCGAAGGTGCGCTGCACGGTCTGCTGATGTTTGGTGTCAGTACCCTGATTACGCTGTGGCTGGCGTTTTCACTTGCCAGCGGTATTATCGGCGGCGCCTTTAATATTTTAGGCTCCGGTTTTAATGCCCTGGGTAACGGTATTTCTGCGGTAGCGCCATCGGTGACCAATATGGCGAAAGAGAAGCTGCAGGAAAATAATATCAACCTGGATGATTTGCAAAATGAATTGCAAACCACGCTGCGTCAGACCGGCAAACCGGAACTGCAGCCGGAAAATTTACAGCAGGATGTAAATAGCGAAGCGAATAATGCGCAAAACCAGGCGAAACAAACGGCACAGAATCCACAGAATGCCGACAATGATATTGCCAATTGGATCCGTGGTGTACTGAGTCGTCATGCCGATACGCTGCAGGCTGCAGACCGTGATGCGCTGAAAAACATTATTAAAGCGCGGACCGGAAAAAGCGATCAGGAAGCGGAGCAGATCGTTAATCAGACTGAGCAGAGCTATCAACAGGCGATGCAGAAATATCAGCAGCTGAAGCAGGAAGCGGAGCAGAAAGCGCGTGAAGCCGCAGAGAAAGCCGCGGCGGCAACGGCGAAAGCCAGCTGGTTTGCCTTCTTCATGATGCTGATCGAGGCGGTGCTGGCGGCGGTCCTCGGCGGTGTCGGTCGGCGTACCCAGCCGCGCACCGTGTTAACCCACGAGCGTCGGTAACAAAGTCGGTAATAAAAAAGGCGGCTGATTTAGCCGCCTTTTTTTTGCTTAGCGCTTCAGCGCTTCGCTCAGTTCTTCGCGCATGCTGGCCAGCATCGCCTTCACCACACGCGGGTTACCGGCCACCAGGTTGCCAGACAGCATATAGCCGTGGTTACCGGTGAAATCGGTCACCAGACCGCCCGCTTCACGCACCAGCAGTTCACCGGCAGCGAAATCCCATGGCTTCAGGCCAATCTCAAAGAAACCGTCAACGCGACCTGCGGCCACATAGGCCAAATCCAGCGCAGCAGAGCCGGTACGGCGGAAATCAGCGCACTGGGTAAACAGTTTTGCCACGATGTTGATGAATGGCGTGGCGTGCTGCTTCAGCTTGAACGGGAAGCCGGTAGCCAGAATAGTGCCGTCGAGGTCACGCGCCGTGCTGCCGCGCAGGCGATAGCCGTTAAGCTGCGCGCCCTGACCGCGTACCGCGGTGAACAGTTCGTTACGCATTGGATCGTAAACCACCGCCACTTCGGTGCGGCCTTTGATGCGCACGGCGATAGAAACAGCAAAGTGGGGCAGACGTTTGATGAAGTTGGTGGTGCCATCCAGGGGATCGATTACCCATTGAACATCCTGATCGTCGCCCGCCAGCTCACCGCTTTCTTCGGTGATGATGGTGTGTTGCGGGTAGGACTTGCGAATCACTTCGACAATCAGACGTTCTGCGTCGCGGTCAACATTGGTAACGAAGTCGTTGCTGCCTTTCTGGCTGGCTTCGACGGCGTCCGGGGTTTCATAATTCTTGGCAATTAAATTTCCGGCCTTGCGCGCTGCGCGCACGGCGATGTTGAGCATCGGATGCATCGGTATCTCTCACTGGATGTTAAAGAACGGGGTGAAAACGGCGCGGAGTATATCAGGGTGTTCAGCAAATGTCCTGCTTTTATGTTAGGATGCGCGCCATCATTTCCTTATCGCTATCTATTATGCTGCAAAATATCCGAATCGTACTGGTAGAAACCTCGCACACCGGCAACATGGGTTCCGTTGCCCGCGCCATGAAAACCATGGGCTTAAGCAACCTGTATCTGGTCAATCCGCTGGTGAAACCGGACTCGCAGGCTATTTCACTGGCTGCCGGTGCCAGCGATGTGATCGGTGAGGCGAAGATCGTCGATACGCTGGATGAGGCGATTGCCGGCTGTAGCCTGGTGGTGGGGACCAGCGCCCGCTCGCGCTCGCTGCCGTGGCCGATGCTTGACTCGCGTGAATGCGGCATCAAAAGCGTGGAAGAGGGCCAGCAGGCGCCGGTGGCGCTGGTGTTTGGCCGCGAGCGCGTGGGCCTGACCAACGAAGAGCTGCAGAAGTGCCACTATCATGTCGCCATTCAGGCCAACCCGGAGTACAGCTCGCTCAACCTGGCGATGGCGGTGCAGATTATTGCCTATGAAGTGCGCATGGCGTGGCTGGACGCGCAGGAGAAAGCCAGTCCGCAGCCGCAGTATGAAGCCTCACCGTATCCGCTGGTTGACGATCTGGAGCGCTTCTATCAGCACATCGAGCAGATGATGCTGAACAGCGGCTTTATCCGCCAGGGCACACCGAGCCAGGTGATGAGCAAACTGCGTCGCCTCTATACCCGTGCGCGTCCGGAGCGCGACGAACTCAACATTCTGCGCGGCATGCTGTCGTCGTTTGAAAAACCCAAAAACGACAAGGGTAATAGTTGAGTAAAACACCAGGTTAAATAGTTGAGCGAAATACTCGGTTAAATAGTTGACCAAAATACTCGGGAATGTCAGACTGGCCTCCATTCTTCAGATAACCCGCCGACTCGCTGGCGGACGCTTACGAGGTTGTATGCTATGAGACTGACATCCAAAGGACGTTATGCCGTAACCGCTATGCTGGACGTTGCCCTGCACTCGCACGAGGGCCCGGTACCGCTGGCCGATATTTCAGAGCGTCAGGGCATTTCGCTCTCCTATCTGGAGCAGTTATTCTCGCGTCTGCGTAAGCACGGTCTGGTGGCCAGCGTGCGGGGTCCGGGCGGCGGTTATCTGTTAGGCAAAGACGCCGGCGCGATTGCAGTTGGTGCGGTGATCACCGCGGTGGACGAATCCGTTGACGCCACCAAATGCCAGGGTAAAGAGGGTTGCCAGGGCGGCGAGCGCTGCCTGACCCACGTTCTGTGGCGCGACCTGAGCGAGCGCATCAGCGATTTCCTCAACAACATCACGCTGGCGGAACTGGTGAATAACCAGGAGATCCTCGACGTGGCCGATCGCCAGAACAGCGTTGATAACCGTCGCTTCCAGCAGCATCGCGTGCAGGAAACCATCAACGTCAATCTGCGCGCCTGATCCTCTCCCGTTCAGCCTCTGCTGTTAACCCAGGAGAGGCTGAATCGTGCTATAAAGACGTATGATTTTTTATACGGAGTTTTAGCGCAATGAAATTACCGATCTACCTGGATTACGCAGCGACAACGCCTGCGGATCCGCGTGTCGCCAGCAAAATGATGCAGTTCCTCACTTTGGATGGCACTTTCGGTAACCCCGCTTCCCGTTCCCACCGTTTTGGCTGGCAGGCTGAAGAGGCCGTTGACGTGGCGCGCAACCAGGTTGCCGAACTGATCAACGCCGATCCACGCGAAATCGTGTTTACCTCCGGTGCCACCGAAGCCGATAACCTGGCGCTCAAAGGCGCGGCGCAGCAGCATCAGGCGCGCGGTAAACACATCATCACCAGTCAGACCGAACACAAAGCGGTGCTCGACAGCTGTGCCCAGCTGGCGCGCGAAGGCTTTGACGTCACCTTTCTGCAGCCCGGCGCGGACGGCATCGTCACGCCTGCGATGCTGGAAGCGGCACTGCGCGACGACACCGTGCTGGTGTCGCTGATGCACGTCAATAATGAAACCGGCGTGATTCAGGACATCGCCGCGCTGGGCGCCCTGTGTCACGCGCGCGACATCCTGTTCCACGTGGACGCCACGCAAAGCGTGGGCAAACTGCCGCTCGACGTCAGCGCGCTGCCGGTGGATTTGATGTCGTTCTCAGCGCACAAACTGTACGGGCCGAAAGGCATCGGCGCGCTGTGGGTGCGGCGTAAACCAAAACTGCAGATCGACGCGCAGATGCACGGCGGTGGTCACGAGCGCGGCATGCGTTCGGGGACCTTGCCGGTGCACCAGATTGTCGGCATGGGCGAAGCCTATCGCATCGCGCGCGAAGAGATGGCGGACGAGAGCGCGCGCCTGGCTACGCTGCGCCATCGTCTGTGGCAGGGCATCAGCACGCTAAGCGACGTACAGCTCAACGGTTCACTCGAACAGGGCGCGCCGAATATCCTCAATATCAGTTTTGCCCACGTCGATGGCGAATCGCTGATCATGGCGCTGAAAGATCTGGCGCTGTCGTCGGGATCCGCCTGTACTTCTGCCAGCCTTGAACCTTCCTACGTTCTGCGCGCCATGGGCGTGGATCAGCAGCTGGCTTACAGCTCGCTGCGCTTTTCGCTGGGTCGTTTTACCACGCAGGAAGAGATCGATTATGCCATCGGGGTGGTACATAAGGCGGTAACGCGCTTACGGGCGCTGACGCCGGCCACTTCCCGCTAAATTTTCGCCCTGCGCCGGTCAGTGCGCAGGGATAACAAACGCAAACGGAGCCACGCGATGACAACACAACCCATGACGATTACGCTCAGCTCCCAGGCCGCCGACGCGCGCTGGGGCGAGAAAGCCTTGCTGAGCAGCAATGAAAGTGGCATGACCGTTCACCTGACCGGTGCCGATGCGCTGATGAGCATTCAACGTGCCGGACGCAAGCTGGACGGCCAGGGCATCCGCCACGTCGCGCTGAGCGGCGAAGGCTGGGATCTGGAGAAATGCTGGGCGTTCTGGCAGGGTTTCCGCAGCCCGAAAGGCCAGCGTCAGGTCGAATGGCCGACGCTGAGTGAGGCCGATCAGGCCGAATTCGATCGGCGCCTGAAGATCGTTGACTGGGTGCGCGACACCATCAACCTGCCTGCGGAAGATCTCAGTCCGGAGCAGTTGGCGCACAGTGCCATCGATCTGATCAGCGAAGTAGGCGGTGACGCGGTGAGCTATCGCATCATCAAAGGTGAGGATCTGCGTGAGCAGGGCTATGCCGGAATTCATACCGTAGGCCGCGGCTCGACGCGTCCGCCGGTGCTGCTGACGCTGGACTTCAACCCCGGCGGCGACGACAGCACACCGGTTTACGCCTGCCTGGTGGGCAAAGGCATCACCTTTGATACCGGTGGTTATAGCCTGAAGCAGAGCGCGTTCATGGATTCGATGAAATCCGATATGGGCGGCGCAGCAACGGTAACCGGTGCGCTGGCGCTGGCGATTGCGCGCGGCCTGGATAAGCGCGTGAAGCTGTTCCTGTGCTGCGCCGATAACATGGTGAGCGGCAACGCGTTCCGCCTTGGCGACATCATCCGCTATCGCAACGGGAAATCCGTAGAAGTGATGAACACCGACGCCGAAGGGCGTCTGGTACTGGCCGATGGACTGATCGACGCCAGCGAACAGCGCCCGCAGCTGCTGATTGATGCGGCCACGCTGACCGGTGCCGCGAAAACCGCGCTGGGCAACGATTACCATGCGCTGTTTACCTTTGACGACGTGCTGGCGGAGTCGCTGCTGGGCAGTGCCACCAGCGAGAACGAAGCCTTCTGGCGTCTGCCGCTGGCCGAGTTCCACCGCAACCATCTGCCGTCCAACTTTGCCGATCTGAATAACATCGCCAGCGCGGCACATGCAGCGGGCGCCAGCAGCGCGGCGGCGTTCCTCTCATGGTTCGTCAGCAACTATCAGCAGGGCTGGCTGCACATTGACTGCTCCGCGACCTATCGCAAAAGCGCGGTGGATCAGTGGTCCGCCGGTGCGACAGGCCTTGGCGTGCGGACCATTGCCAATCTGTTACTGAAATAATCCCGACAACGGCAGGCTGCAACCTGCCGTCTTTTTTGGAAGCCTATCCCTTATGAGTAACCGTCTTGAAGAGGTGCTGAAACTGGCAGCCACCGAGCCTGCGCACCGTCCGGAATTTTTTCAGCTATTGCTGGAGGCCGATGTCTGGGTGCCGGGCGAAAGTCCCGCGGAGCAGTTTGATGCCACCTCACCGGTAGAATTACAGCACTGGGAGAAAGAGGGCGGCGGCAGCGTGATCCCTTTCTTTACCTCAGAAGCAGCGATGAGCGAAGCCATTCAGGGTGAGCAGCCGTACCTGCGTTTACCGACGCGCACGCTGTTTGAAATGACGCTGGGCGAAACGCTGTTCCTCAATCCGAAACTGCCGGCCGGCAAAGAGTTTTCACCCGGCGAGATCGCGCATCTGCTGGGCGAGGAGGGCAGTGCGCTGAGCCAGCAAACGGTGCTGGAGGGCGGTCATGCATTGCTGCTGTCCGAAGTGGCCGAGCCGCCAGCGCAGATGATCGATTCGCTGACCCAGCTGTTTGCGAAATACAAACAGGTGCGTCGCGCCTACGTTGCCAGCATTCGTGAGCGTGCCGATGAACAGGCGAATCTGTTGATTGGGATTGAAGCCGACAGCGATATTGATGCGATTATTCAGGCGGCCGGCAGCGTGGCGACTGATACGCTGCCCGATGACGCGCCAATTGATATCTGTGAAGTGGTCAGTAATGAGCAGGGTGTCAGCCATTTCTTCACCGCGCACATTACGCCGTTTTATGAGCGCCGCTGGGGCAGTTTCCTGCGCGATTTCAAAGGCAGCCAGCGGATTATTTAGTGCCGGTGCGCATCAGTGCGCCAGTAAATCGCACCGATGCTACCAGGTGCGCATAAATGCGCACCCTACACGTAGGGTCGCCGTTTACGGCGACCGGATAAATGTGTGTAACATCCGACAACGCGCACCTTACGGCGACCGGATAAATGTGCACAACATCCGACAACGCGCACCTTACGGCGACCGGATACACTTATTTCTCAATCGGTAAATCGTCGCGGCTGCCCCATTCTCCCCACGAACCGTCGTACAGCGTCACATCACGCACGCCCAGCGCGGTAAGCGCCAGAATCACCACCACCGCCGTCACGCCGGAGCCGCAGCTGGCGACAATCGGCTGATCCAGCTTAATGCCTGCCTTTGCAAACAGATCGCGCAGTTCGGCGGCCGGTTTCAGCTCACCGTTGGCCACCAGATCGTTCCACGGCATATTCAGGCTGTGCGGGATATGGCCGCGCAGCAGGCCGGGACGCGGCTCATCCACTTCGGCATTGAAACGGTTGGCCGCGCGCGCATCGACAATCTGCGCGCCGCCCTCGTGGCTGATCAGCAGGACATCGGTCAGGCGCTTCACCTGGCTGCTGTCGTACTGCGCGTCGAACTCGCCCTCAGGCAAATCAACCGGACCGGTAGCCAGGCTGAAGCCAGCGGCTTTCCAGCCCTGCAGGCCGCCCGCCAGAATCGACACCTGCTCACAGCCAAAGGCGCGCAGCATCCACCAGGCGCGCGGCGCGGAAAACAGATTGCCTTCGTCGTACACCACCAGATGCTTATCCTGGCTGATGCCCAGCTCGCGCATCGCCACGGCAAAGGTCTCTGCGCGCGGCATCATATGCGGATACGGGCTGGTGTGATCGGACAGCGCTTCGATGTTGAAAAAAGGCGCATCCGGCAGATGCCCGGCCAGATACTCCGCCGTGATATCGCGCACCGCTTCCTGACCTGGCGGCAGCATGCGGGCATCCAGCACCTGCAAACGCTCTTCGTGGTAATGTTCATTCAACCAATCAGCGGACACAAACATGGCTGTCATAGCAACCTCTTCTCCATCAGCGGCAAAGGCCCAGTGTCCGGGAATGTGAAGGCTATCTCAAGGGTAACATTGCTAAAGTTGGCGGCTTGATGTGAAATTGCGCAGCACAACACGTTTAACCTTTTGGGGCTGGTGAGGGAATTACCATGGCAAGATGTGTAAAACGACTGCTGTTCAGCGTGCTGCTCGGCGGCGCATTACTGGGCGGCGCGCAGCCGTCGCTGCAGGCGGCTGATACGCCTGCGCCGCAGGCCGCGACACGCGATCTCGCGGTGATCGACCTGTCCGAGCTGCAGCTGGACGGCGCGGCGGCGCTGGTACTGACCTTTAACCGCGCGCTCGACGGTCAGCAGGATTTCAACCACTGGATCAGCCTCACCGATGACAGCAGCGGCAAGGTCGACGGAGGCTGGGAGCTGGCGCAGAACGGCAAAGTGCTGCGCTTCCGCCATCCGCAGCCGGCGCGCAAGCTCACCGTCACCGTCAATGCCGGCCTGAAGGCCGCGGATGGCAGTGCCTTAGCCAGCCCATTCAGCCAGACACTCACCACGCGCGACATCCAGCCGATGGTCGGTTTCGCCAGTCGTGGCTCGCTGCTGCCGCTGCGCCTGGCGCAGGGACTGCCGGTGCTGGCGCTCAACGTTAACCAGATCGATGTTGATTTCTTCCGGGTGAAAAATGCCTCGCTGGCGGATTTTCTCGCCCAGTGGAATTACGGCAACAATTTGTCGTACTGGGAATCGCGCGATCTGCTGAAAAACGCCGATCTGGTTTACAGCGGCCGCTTCGATCTCAACCCGGCACGCAATACGCGGGAAAAAATGCAGCTGCCGCTCGGCGACGTCGCGGCGCTGAAACAGCCGGGTGTCTATCTGGCGGTGATGAAACAGGCCGGCACCTACAACTACACGCAACCGGCGACACTGTTCACCCTGAGCGACATTGGTCTGTCGCTGCACCGTTTTCCCACCCAACTGGAACTGTTTACACAAAGCCTCGCCAGTGGCGATCCGCTGGCGTATGTCAGCGTGCAGCTACTGGATGAAAAAGGCCAACAGCTGGCGAGCGGCAGCAGCGACAGCGAGGGTCATCTGCGTTTAGCGGCTAACGCCAAAGGCAAGCTGCTGCTGGCGACCAGTAAAGGCCAGACTTCGCTCATCGACCTTAATCGCCCGGCGCTGGATCTCGCCGAATTCCCGATTGATGGTCCGCAAGGCTACGACAAGCAGTTCTTCATTTTTGGCCCGCGCGATCTCTATCGCCCCGGCGAAACGGTGATCGTTAATGCGCTGCTGCGCGATGCCGATGGCAAACCACTGCCGCCGCAGCCGGTGAAAGCTGAAGTGGTGCAGCCGAATGGTGAAGTGGCACAAACCTTCGTCTGGCAGCCAGAGAACGGCGTTTATCAACAACGTTTTGCCTTACCGGCCTCGGCGATGACCGGTAAATGGACGCTGCGTATTAACAGCGGCGACAACCAGCCGCGCAGCTGGCCGTTCAATGTAGAAGATTTCCTGCCCGAACGGATGGCGCTGTCGCTTAAAAGCAACACTCAGCCCCTGTCGCCAGATGCCGACGTCACCTTTGATGTTGAAGGTCGCTATTTGTATGGCGCACCAGCGGCAGGCAACGAACTACAGGGCCAGCTGTTCCTGCGTCCGGCGCGTGAAGCGGTCGCTGCGTTGCCAGGTTACCAATTTGGCGACATCACGGAGGAACTGAAACGTAGCCTTGATGATGTGGATGAAAAGCTGGACGACAGCGGCAGGCTGCAGCTTAAGGTCGAAAGCAGCTGGGCGGAGAGCCACTCTCCGCTCAACCTGATTTTGCAGGCCAGCCTGCTGGAGACCGGCGGTCGTCCGGTAACGCGCCGCGCCACGCAAGCGATCTGGCCTGCGGCCGCGCTGCCGGGCATACGTCCGTTGTTTAACAGCGAATCGGTGTACGACTATCGCACCGATCGTTATAACGACGAGCCAACCGTACCGGAAAACAGCCTCGCCGAATTTGACGTGGTATACGCCAATGCGCAGGGCGAAAAGCTGGCGGCGCAGGATCTTGATGTGCGATTGATCCACGAACGTCGCGACTACTTCTGGAGCTTCTCCGACAGCGAAGGCTGGCAGTCACGTTACGATGAAAAAGATCTGCAGGAAGAGCAGCAGCGCATCAGCATTGCGGCGGGCGGCAGCCAGAAAGTCAGCTTCCCGGTAGAGTGGGGCACCTATCGTCTTGAAGTGCATGCCGGTGACAACATCGTCAGCAGCGTGCGTTTCCAGGCTGGTTACTGGTGGCAGGACAACACTAACGGCACCGGCGCGCTGCGTCCGGATCAGGTCAAACTGAAGATCGACAAAGCCGCCTATCAACCCGGCGACACCGCGCGTGTCACGGTGGAATCCCCGGCGGCCGGCAAAGGCTATCTGCTGGTGGAGTCGAGCAGCGGCACCTTGTGGTGGCAACCGCTGGATGTGCCGGCGGGCGGCGCAACCATTGATGTGCCAGTCAGTGCGGAGTGGAAACGCCACGATCTCTATCTCAGCGCGATTGTGGTGCGCGACGGCGACAAAGCGAACGGCACCACGCCAAAACGCGCGGTCGGCTTGTTGCATCTGCCAATGGCAACCGCCGCGCGCCGCCTGACGCTGGCGCTTGAGGCACCGGACAGGATTCGGCCGGAACAAACCGTGCAAGTCAAGGTTAAAGCCCGCCGTGAGGGCGGTACGCTGCCGCAGCAGGTGCAGGTGTTGCTGTCGGCGGTGGACAGCGGCGTGCTGAGCATTACCGACTATGCCACCCCCGATCCGTGGAACGGCTTCTTTGGCCGCAAGCGCTACAACGCCGATCAGTATGACGTGTTCGGACAGTTGATTGAGGGCGGTGGCAAACTGGCGGCGCTGCGTTTTGGCGGTGACGGGGATGATGCCGATGCGCTGTCGCGCGGCGGTAAAAAGCCGGTCACCGAGGCGCAGATTGTGGCGCAGCAGCTGCAACCGGTGACGCTGGATGCCAGCGGCGAGGGCACGCTGGAATTGCCGGTACCGGCCTTCAACGGCGAGCTGCGGCTGATGGCGCAGGTGTGGAGCGAAGACAGTTTCGGCGCGGCGGATCGTAAAATGGTGGTCGCCGCACCGCTGGTAAGCGAACTGGCGACGCCGCGCTTTCTTGCCAGCGGCGATCAATCAACACTGGCGCTGGATTTGACCAACCTTACCGATCAACCTCAAACGTTGAACGTCGCGGTTAACGCCAGCGGCTTGATTGCACTCAACGGCCAAATCCCGGCCAGGGTGCAGCTGGCGAAGGGGGCGCGAACCACGCTGGCGATTCCGGTTAAAGCGCAGGACGGTTTTGGTGAAGGCGACGTGCAGGTGACCGTTTCGGGGCTGAGCCTGCCGAACGAGACGCTGGCACCGAGCGTGCGCCGCTGGAAGATTGGTGTGCGTCCGGCTTATCCGGCGCAAACCCTGAGTTTCGATAACGTAATGAACAGCGGGCAGCGCTGGCAGGTGATGGCGAGCGCTTTCAACGGCCTGCAGGCCAGCACGCTGAGTGGCCAGCTGTCGCTGAGTTCTCAGCCGCCGCTGAATATCGCCAGCTACATCAGCCAGCTTTACGCTTATCCCTATGGCTGTCTGGAGCAGACCGCCAGCGGCATCTGGCCTTCACTCTTCACTAATCACGCCCAGCTCAGCGCGATGGGCATCAAAACCAGCAGTGATGAGGCGCGCCGCGCGGCAATTGACACCGGCATTGCGCGCCTGGCCGGCATGCAGCGCGGTAACGGCAGCTTTGGCCTGTGGAGCAAAGAGAGCAGCGAGGAGTTCTGGCTCACCGCTTACGTCACTGACTTCCTGCTGCGCGCCAGCGAAGCGGGCTACAGCGTGCCGGAGGGCGTGATTAATCGCGCCGACCAGCGCCTGCTGCGTTATTTGCAGGATCCGGCGCAAATCGAAACCAGCTGGAGTAGCAATGCCGATGCGCTGCGTTTTAGCGTGCAGGCCTATGCGGGGCTGGTGCTGGCGCGTCAGCAGCAGGCGCCGCTCGGCGCGCTGCGGGCGCTGTATAACCAACGCGCCCAGGCGAAGTCCGGACTGGCGCTGGTGCAGCTTGGCGTGGCGCTACAGCAGATGGGCGATACGCAGCGCGCCCAGCTGGCGCTGATGCAGGGCATCGCGCTGCAACGCCAGCCTGACATGTGGCTGGGCGATTACGGCAGTCCGCTGCGTGACCGCGCGCTAACGCTGGCGCTGCTGACGGAAAATCAGCTGCTGCCGGCGCAGCAGGGGCCATTGCTAATTGAACTGGCGCAAACGCTGCACGGGCAGCGCTGGTTCTCTACGCAGGAGAACAATGCGCTGTTCCTCGCCGCGCGGACGCTGCAGCAGCATCAGGGTGAGACCTGGCAGGCCACGCTGCAGGACCGGCCGATGCGCAGCAATCGGCCGCTGAGTCTCGGACTGAGCGCGCAGCAGTTGCAGCAGGGCCTGACGGTGACCAGCGACACGCCGTCGCCGCTGTACGGTACGCTCAATGTGGTCGGCTATCCGCGCACTGCGCCGTCACCGGTCAGCAACGTGCTCAGCATCAGTCGCGAATACTTCACCCTGGACGGCAAACCGGCCGATCTCAATAACCTTAAGAGCGGTGAGCTGCTGGTGGTGCGGCTGAAGGTGGGTGCCAGTCAGCGCGTCAGCGATGCGCTGGTGGTGGATCTGCTGCCGGCTGGACTGGAGCTGGAAAATCAAAACCTGAGCGACAGCAGCGCCAGCCTGGGTGACAGTGCCGATGCGCTGAAAGAGAGCATGATGGACATGCAGCAGGCCAACATCAAACATCTTGAGTTCCGCGACGACCGCTTTGTCGCGGCGCTGGCGCTGGATGGCTACACGCCCGGTACGCTGCTGTATCTGGCGCGTGCGGTGACGCCAGGCAGTTATCGTCTGCCGCCACCGCAGGTGGAGTCGATGTATGTGCCCGCGTGGCGCGCCATCGGCACCACGCCGGAAAAAGTTCATGTGCGTTAAGCGCCCGTGACGCTGGGCCACCGACGCCTGTGCGGGCTGGCGCTGCTGTTACTGCTGCTGGTGGGCGCAGTATGGCTGCTGGACCGGCTCGATCCGCTGCCGCTGCGCCAGTTACAGCCGGCGCGGGTGGTGGTAGCGGAAGATGGCACGCCGCTGTGGCGCTTTGCCGATCGACAGGGCGTGTGGCGCTATCCGGTGACGCTGGACGAGGTGTCACCGGCCTATATTGAGGCGCTGCTGACCTACGAAGACCGCTGGTTCTGGCACCATCCCGGCATTAATCCGCTGGCGATAGTGCGCGCCGTCGGGCAAAACCTGCTGCAGCACGGCATTGTCTCCGGCGGCAGCACGCTGACTATGCAGGTGGCGCGGCTGATTGATCCGCAGCCGCGTACCCTGCGTGGCAAACTGGTGCAGGCGTGGCGCGCGCTGCAGCTGGAGTGGCATCTGTCGAAGCGCGAGATCCTCACGCTGTATCTCAACCGCGCCCCGTTTGGCGGCACGGTTGAGGGCGTCGGCGCCGCCAGCTGGATGTGGCTGGGCAAACCGGCCTCGCAGCTTACCCGCGGCGAGGCGGCGCTGCTGGCGGTGCTGCCGCAGGCACCCAGCCGTTTGCGCCCGGACCGCTGGCCGCAGCGCGCTGAAGCTGCCCGCAATAAAGTGCTGGACCGGCTGGCGCAGTATCAGGTGTGGCCGGCGCAGACCGTCGCCGAAATCAAACAGGAGCCGGTGTGGCTGCCGCCGCGTCAGCTGCCGCAGCTGGCACCGCTGCTGGCGCGCCGGCTGCTGTCGCTGTCGCCCGACAGCAAAATTACCTCGACGCTGGATGTGTCGCTGCAGCGCGAACTGGAGAACCTCGCTGCGTCGCTGCAAACCCGGCTGCCGCCGCGCACCTCGCTGGCACTGCTGGTTGTCGACCACAGCACCATGAAGGTGCGCGGCTACGTCGGCTCGGTGTCTTTCAATGACGACAGCCGCTTTGGTCATGTGGATATGATTGCCAGCGTGCGTTCGCCGGGATCGCTGCTCAAGCCGTTCGTCTACGGCATGGCGCTGGATGATGGCCTGATTCATGGCGAATCGCTGCTGCAGGATGTGCCACGCCGCTTTGGCGACTATCGTCCCGGCAATTTCGACAGTGGCTTTCACGGCCCGGTCAGCGCCAGCGAAGCGCTGCAGCGTTCGCTCAACCTGCCGGCGGTACAGCTGCTGGAGGCGCTTGGACCGAAAAACGTCGCCGCGCGGCTGCGCAACGTCGGCCTGAATCTGCGTTTTCCGGCGGGCGGTGAACCGAATCTGTCGCTGGTGCTGGGCGGCACCGGCGCGCGGCTGGACGACATTGTCGCCGCCTACAGCGCCTTTGCCCGCCACGGTAATGCTGCGCAGCTGCGCTGGCTGCCGCAGCAGCCGCTGCTGCAGCGCCCGTTACTGTCGCCCGGCGCGGCGTGGATTGTGCGCCGCATCCTCGCCGGTGAGGCGCAGCCTGCCGCCAGCGGGGCGGTTGCCGATATCGTGTCGCTGGCGTGGAAAACCGGCACCAGCTACGGCTATCGCGATGCCTGGAGCGTCGGTATCACGCCACGCTATCTGATTGGCGTCTGGGTGGGCAGGCCGGATGCCACACCGGTTGCCGGCCAGTTCGGTTACGCGTCGGCGGTGCCGGTGATGCAGCAGGTTAATCACCTGCTGGCGGGACACCTGCCGGCGCGCGGCGTGCCCGGCGATCCGCGCCCGGCAACGGTCAGCGCCGTCAGTATCTGCTGGCCCGGCGGCCAGCCGTTGCCCGCCGGCGACGAGAACTGCCGGCAGCGGCGTTACAGCTGGGTGCTGAATCAGACCGTGCCGCCAACGTTGCTGGCGCCGGGTCAGGAGGGCGTCAATGGCTTACGCCAGCGCTTCTGGCAAAACAGCAAAGGGCTGCGCGTGGCGGCGGATTGTCCGGATGCGCAAAGCCGGGAACGCGTGATGTGGCCGCTGCCGCTCGAGCCATGGCTGCCACCGGGCGAACGGCGGGCGCAGCGCCTGCCGCCAGTGGATGCGACCTGTCCGCCGCTGAATCAGGGGGACAGCGCGCCGCTGCTGGTGACCGGCGTGATCAATGGCCAGCGCGTGCAGCCGCTGCCCGGTAAGGTCGTATTGCTGCTGCCGGTGGCGGTGCAGGGCGGGCAGGGTACGCAGCGCTGGTGGTTTTTAAACGGGCAGCCGGTGGAACTGGCGGCGGGAAAAAACAGCGCCTCGCTGGTGCTGCGCGAGCCCGGTCGTTATCAGTTGGTGGTGATGGATGAGGCCGGGCAGCTGGCTTCGGTGTCCTTCACGCGTGGCTAAACGCAGCGCTATGGCATATTTTTTGCGTGTTTGCCCCGACAGAAATCAATTATTTTCAATAATTCCTCTCTTCACTCATAGGCAAGGCGCGCCGATCTCCCTATAATCGGCGCGTTTTCTTACCGGGAGCGGGTTCCCGGTTTCTTCAGGATGCTAATCAGAGGTAATCATGGCAATCGAACGCACTTTCTCCATCATCAAACCAAACGCCGTCGCTAAGAACGTGATTGGTGCTATCTACAACCGTTTCGAAAGCGCTGGCTTCAAAATCGTTGGTGCGAAAATGCTGCACCTGACCAAAGAGCAGGCTGAAGGCTTCTACGCGGAGCACAAAGGCCGTCCGTTCTTTGATGGTCTGGTTGAGTTCATGACTTCTGGCCCGGTTGTGGTATCTGTTCTGGAAGGCGAAAACGCTATCCAGCGTCACCGCGATCTGATGGGTGCAACTAACCCGGACAACGCGCTGGCCGGTACGCTGCGTGCTGACTACGCAGACAGCTTCACCGAAAACGCCACCCACGGTTCTGACTCTGCAGAATCTGCGGCACGCGAAATCGCTTACTTCTTCGCAGAAAACGAAGTCTGCCCACGTACCCGCTAAGTGCGCGGTAGCGGATGCGGACAGGCGTCTTTACACCTTGTAACCGGTGGCTAAGACGTTCCCCTGGCATCACGCAGCAGATGTAGTACAATTATGCGCCCTTGTTGAGCCTGGCTCAGCGAGGGCGCTGTTTTTTTCCTATTCTTAACCAGAGCCGTAACGTGTAACAACGAGGCCAGAGAACATTATGTCCGAACAGATTGTGACGCCGTCGTCCGCTTCCCCCGTGGTTGTTTCCCCGAAAAACGAAAAAATTAACCTGCTGGATCTTAACCGTCAGCAGATGCGCGAATTCTTTGTTGAGATGGGCGAAAAACCGTTCCGTGCCGATCAGGTCATGAAGTGGATGTACCACTACTGCTGCGATGATTTCGAGCAGATGACAGACATCAATAAAGTGCTGCGTGGCAAGCTGATGCAGCGCGCTGAAATTCGTGCGCCGGAAGTGGCGGAAGAGATGCGCTCCAGCGATGGCACCATCAAGTGGGCGATTCGCGTCGGCGATCAGCTGGTGGAAACCGTGTATATCCCGGAAGCCGACCGCGCCACGCTGTGCGTCTCCTCGCAGGTAGGCTGTGCGCTGGAGTGTAAATTCTGTTCGACCGCGCAGCAGGGCTTTAACCGTAACCTGCGCGTGTCTGAAATCATCGGTCAGGTATGGCGCGCGGCAAAAATTATCGGTGCCGCTAAAGTGACCGGCCAGCGTCCGATCACCAACGTGGTCATGATGGGCATGGGCGAGCCGCTGCTCAACCTTACCAACGTGGTACCGGCGATGGAGATCATGCTGGATGACTTCGGTTTCGGCCTCTCCAAACGTCGCGTGACGCTGTCGACCTCGGGCGTAGTGCCGGCGCTGGACAAGCTCGGCGATATGATCGACGTGGCGCTGGCGATTTCGCTGCACGCACCGAATGACACCATCCGCGATGACATCGTGCCAATCAACAAAAAGTACAACATCGAAGCCTTCCTGGCGGCGGTGAAGCGCTACATTGGCAAATCCAACGCCAATCAGGGCCGCGTGACGATTGAGTACGTGATGCTGGATCACGTCAACGACAGCACCGAACATGCGCATGAGCTGGCGGCGCTGCTGAAAGAGACGCCGTGCAAGATCAACCTGATTCCGTGGAACCCCTTCCCGGGCGCGCCGTATGGCCGCAGCTCGAACAGCCGTATTGACCGCTTCTCCAAAGTGCTGATGGAGTACGGTTTCACCACCATCGTGCGTAAAACGCGCGGCGACGACATTGATGCCGCCTGTGGTCAGCTGGCGGGCGATGTTATCGACCGCACCAAGCGTACGCTGCGTAAAAAAATGGCCGGTGAAGCCATCTCTGTGAAGGCGCTCTGAAAGATCGCGCCCGCTGCTACGCATCGGGCGTCAGGCATGGCAGTCTCTGCGCTGAACTGACAGGGAGAGACTAAGATGCGTAAAGGATTACCCGCCGCGCTGCTGGCCGGCTTTGTTGTAACCGGGTGTGTCGAAGCACCGGCGCGGCACGGCGCGGCCGATATCCGGCTGCAGCTGGGATTGCACTATCTGGCGGTGAAGGATTATGCCGCGGCGCAGCGCAATTTGCTGCGCGCGCAGCAGGCCGCGCCGCGCGATTACCGGGTGCCGCTGGCGCTTGCGCGCGTCGCGCAGGCACAGCAGAATAACGCCCGGACGCGCCATTACTACCAGCGCGCGCAGCAGTTAGCGCCGCTGAATGGTTATGTGGCTAACAATTACGGTGCGTTTCTCTGCGGTTTGAGGCAGTATGACGAAGCGCATCAACAGTTTAAGCTGGCAACTGAAGCGCAGCACAGCGATGCCGCTCAGGATGCCCTGCTGTTTTCGGGCTATTGTTACCTGCAGGCGGGAGAGGATCGCGCCGCGCGCCAGCAGTTCGATCTCGCGCTGGATGCCGCACCGGAGCAGGGCAGTATGCTGCTGACGGAAGTGGAACGACGGCTTGAACAGCAGCAGTGGGCTTCAGTGCCGCTGCTTTTAGAAGTTTACCATCAGCATTTGCCGGCAACGGCAGAGAGTCTGGGGTTACAGATACGTTTCGCCGCGCAACAGGGAAACGCTGCTGACGTTACACGTTATGGCGACCGGTTGGCGCGAAGTTTTCCACAATCGATACAGTACCAGCGTTATTTAGCTAATGAATACTGAAGCCACTCAAGAGAATTCTGCAGTACATTCCACAGGTGAACGCCTGCGTCTGGCCCGTGAGCAGATGGGGCTGACCCAGCAAAACGTCGCTGAGCGCCTGTGCCTGAAACTTTCTACCGTGCGTGATATTGAAGAGGATAAATCCCCGGCGGATTTGGCCTCGACCTTCCTGCGCGGCTACATTCGCTCTTATGCGCGTCTGGTGCATGTACCTGAAGATGACCTGCTGCCGATGATGGCGAAGCAGGCTCCGGTGCGTGCGGCGAAAATTGAGCCGATGCAGAGCTTCTCACTGGGTAAGCGTCGTAAAAAGCGTGACGGCTGGTTGATGATCTTCACCTGGCTGGTGATTTTCGTGGTGGTCGGCCTGACAGGCGCCTGGTGGTGGCAGAACCATAAAGCCTCGCAGGCGGATCTGGTGTCGATGGCTGACCAGAACGGCAGCAGCAGCGACAACAGCCAGTCGATTCCGCTGGGTGACAACAGCACGGACAGCACTTCCGACAGCGACACTAACGCGGCCGGTACGCCGATTGACACCGGTGCCGGTGCGGTCAGCACGCCAGACAACGCTGGCAGCACTAATACTGCGCCAGCAGCGACCAGCAGCAACACGGCAACCAGCAGCGACAACGCGGTGGTGTCGCCGAGCCAGGCGCCGATTGATAACGCACCGCCAGCGGCCACCTCACCGGCGCCGGCCAACAGCGTGCCGGCAGGCTCAATGCCAACCGGTACCGCTGCCGTCAGCCAGTCTGCGGGCGATCCTAACGCCGTAGTGATGAACTTCAAAGCTGACTGCTGGCTGGAAGTCACCGATGCGACCGGTAAGAAGCTGTTCAGCGGATTGCAACGTAGCGGCGGTAAACTCAGCCTGTCCGGCACTGCTCCGTATCGTCTGAAAATTGGCGCTCCGGGTGCGGTTGAAGTGCAATATCAGAATCAGCCCGTTGATTTAAGTCGTTTTATCCGTAATAACCAGGTTGCCCGTCTGACGCTGGGTGCGCAATAACGCGCAGCGCGCTTTCCGGGTAATTGTGGAGAGAGAATATGCATAACGAAGCACCCATTATCCGTCGCAAATCTACACGTATTTACGTCGGCAAGGTGCCGGTTGGCGATGGCGCGCCTATCGCCGTTCAGTCAATGACCAACACCCGTACCACGGACGTCGAAGCTACGGTGAATCAGATCCGTCAGCTGGAGCGCGTCGGCGTGGATATCGTGCGTGTGTCCGTGCCCACCATGGATGCGGCGGAAGCCTTCAAACTGATTAAGCAGCAGGTCAACGTGCCGCTGGTAGCGGACATTCACTTTGACTACCGCATCGCTCTGAAAGTGGCCGAGTACGGCGTCGATTGCCTGCGCATTAACCCGGGCAACATCGGTAACAACGAGCGTATTCGCCAGGTAGTGGACTGCGCCCGTGACCACAATATTCCGATCCGTATCGGCGTTAACGCCGGTTCGCTGGAAAAAGATCTGCAGGAAAAATACGGTGAGCCAACGCCGCAGGCGCTGCTCGAATCCGCGATGCGTCATGTTGATCACCTCGATCGCCTCAACTTTGACCAGTTCAAAGTGAGCGTCAAAGCCTCCGATGTGTTCCTGGCGGTGGAATCTTACCGTCTGCTGGCAAAAGCCATTGATCAGCCATTGCACCTTGGCATCACCGAAGCCGGTGGCGCGCGTGCGGGAGCGGTGAAATCAGCGATCGGCCTTGGTCTGCTGCTGGCGGAAGGGATTGGCGATACGCTGCGCATTTCGCTGGCCGCCGACCCGGTTGAAGAGGTCAAAGTCGGCTACGACATCCTGAAATCACTGCGCATCCGCTCACGCGGCATCAACTTCATCGCCTGCCCGACCTGTTCGCGCCAGGAGTTTGACGTCATTGGCACGGTGAACGCGCTGGAAGAGCGGCTGGAAGACATCATCACGCCGATGGACGTCTCGATCATTGGCTGCGTGGTGAACGGTCCCGGCGAAGCCACGGTCTCGACGCTCGGCGTCACCGGCGGCAACAAGAAGAGCGGTTTCTACGAAGATGGCGTGCGCCAGCGCGATCGCCTCGACAACAATGACATGATCGATCAGCTGGAAGCGCGCATCCGTGCAAAAGCCACCATGCTGGACGAGAGCCGTCGCATCAACGTGCAGCAGTTGGAAAAATAAAGGAAGGTGTGCGCCCGGCGCACGCCAGTTGTGATTGAACCTGTGCGGTTTCATCCTCATAAGGTATGATGCCGGACAGGTTTTTTTGTATTAAGAGATTCTAACGTGGCGAAGAATATTCAAGCGATTCGCGGGATGAACGATTACCTGCCGGCAGATACCGCCATCTGGCAGCGTATTGAGGGCACCCTGAAGCAGGTGCTGGCCAGCTACGGCTACAGTGAAATCCGTCTGCCAATCGTCGAGCAAACCCCACTGTTCAGCCGCGCGATCGGTGAAGTCACCGACGTGGTTGAAAAAGAGATGTACACCTTTGAAGACCGCAACGGCGAGAGCCTGACGCTGCGTCCGGAAGGCACCGCAGGCTGCGTGCGCGCCGGTATAGAACATGGTCTGCTGTACAATCAGGAGCAGCGCCTGTGGTACATCGGTCCGATGTTCCGCTACGAGCGTCCGCAGAAGGGGCGCTATCGCCAGTTCCACCAGATGGGTGTCGAAGTGTTTGGCCTGCAGGGGCCGGACGTGGACGCCGAGCTGATCATGCTGACCCATCGCTGGTGGAAAGCGCTGGGTATTGCTGACCACGTTGAGCTGGAGCTGAACTCCATCGGTTCACTGGACGCGCGCGCCAACTACCGCAGCGCGCTGGTGGCCTTCCTCGAACAGCATAAAGAGGTGCTGGACGAAGATTGCAAACGCCGCATGTATACCAATCCGCTGCGCGTGCTGGACAGCAAAAATCCGGATATTCAGACGCTGCTTAACGACGCGCCGACGCTGGGTGAATTCCTCGACGAGGAGTCACGTGAACACTTCAGCGGCCTGTGCGCGCTGCTCGACGATGCCGGCATCAAATACCGCATCAATCAGCGCCTGGTACGCGGCCTCGACTACTACAACCGCACCGTGTTCGAATGGGTGACCAGCAGCCTCGGCTCGCAGGGCACCGTGTGCGGCGGCGGTCGCTATGATGGTCTGGTGGAGCAACTGGGCGGCCGCGCGACGCCGGCGGTCGGTTTTGCCATGGGGCTCGAGCGTCTGGTGCTGCTGGTGCAGGCGGTGAATCCGGAATTTGAACCGACGCGCATTGTTGATGTCTATGTTATCGCTTCGGGGCAGGGCGTGCAGTCCGCCGCGATGCAACTGGCGGAAAAACTGCGTGATGCCGACCCGGCGCTGAAGCTGATGACCAACTTCGGCGGCGGTAACTTCAAAAAGCAGTTTGCCCGTGCAGACAAGTGGGGCGCACGCATTGCGCTGGTGCTGGGCGAAGACGAAGTGAAAGCGGGCCAGGTGGTGATTAAAGACCTGCGCACCGGCGATCAGCAGACGCTGGCGCAGAGCGACGCCGCCGCGACGCTGCACACGCTGCTGCAGTAAGCGCAGCACTGCAACAGGCATTTTAAGGAGAGGGATTGCGTGGAAGTTTACAGCAACGAAAACGAACAGGTTGATGCGCTGCGTCGCTTCTTTGCCAATAATGGCAAAGCACTGGCGGTCGGGGTTATCGTCGGTATCGCTGCGCTGGGTGGCTGGCGTTTCTGGAGCAGCCATCAGGAAGGAGCGGACAAAGCCGCGTCGGCGCAGTATCAGCAGCTGACCAGCGCCATGCAGGCAGACAAGCCGCAGACGCTGGAAGCGGTCGCCAGCTTCGCCAGCGAGAACAACAACACCTACGGTGCGCTGGCCGCGCTGGATCTGGCTAAACAGTACGTTGCCGCCAATCAGTTAGACAAAGCCATCACGCTGTTACAGAGCGGGCTGAAAGACACCAAAGATGCCAATCTGCAGGCGGTGATCAACCTGCGTCTGGCACGCATTCAACTGCAGCAAAATCAGGCCGATGCCGCCCTTACTACCCTGAACAATGTGAAGGGTGATGGCTGGACAGCTATTGTGGCGGACATTCGTGGCGAAGCACTGCTGAGCAAAGGCGATAAGCAGGGCGCCCGTGATGCCTGGAGCAAAGGTGCGGAATCGCAGGCATCTCCTGCGCTGAAGCAGATGCTGCAGATGAAGATGAATAACTTAAGTTAAGCCAGTCAAGAGAGCGCACATGGAATTACGTAAATACCTGCTGCCAGGGCTGATGTCAGTCACTCTGCTCAGCGGTTGCTCGCTGTTCAGCGGCGAAGAAGATGTAGTGAAAATGGCCCCGCTGCCGAAGGTTGAAAACCAGTTCACGCCGGAAACCGCGTGGAGCACCTCGGTCGGTGACGGCGTGGGTGATTTCTACTCCAATCTGCATCCCGCCTGGCAGGACGGCACCGTGTATGCCGCCGACCGCTTCGGTATCGTGAAAGCGCTCGACGCCAGCAACGGCAAAGAGAAGTGGAAAGTGAACCTCTCTGAGAAGACCGGCTTCTTCTCGAAAAACATTTCGGCACTGCTGTCTGGCGGTATTACGGCCAATGGCGATCGCCTCTACATCGGTAGCGAGCGGGGACAGGTATTTGCCCTGAACAGCAGCGACGGCAGCATTGCCTGGCAGACCAAAGTGGCTGGCGAAGCGCTGTCGCGTCCGGTGGTCAGCGATGGTCTGGTATTGATTCACACCAGCAACGGTATGCTGCAGGGGCTCGATCAGAGCAGCGGCGCGGTGAAATGGAGCGTGAACCTGGATATGCCAGCGCTGTCGCTGCGCGGTGAATCGGCGCCTGCGGTGGCGTTCGGTGGCGCGATTGTTGGCGGTGATAACGGTCGCGTCAGCGCGGTGATCATGAACCAGGGCCAGCTGATCTGGCAGCAGCGTATCTCCCAGCCAAGCGGTGCGACCGAGATCGATCGTCTTAACGATGTCGACACCACGCCGGTGATCGTCAATGGCGTGGTTTATGCGCTGGCCTACAACGGTAACCTGACGGCGCTGGATCTGCGTTCCGGTCAGATTCTGTGGAAGCGTGAAATCGGCGGCGTCAAAGATCTGATCGTCGATGCCGGTCGCATCTATCTGGTGGATCAGGATGACCGCGTGATTGCGCTCAACGCCGATGGCGGCGTGGCGATCTGGCGTCAGAGCGATCTGCTGCACCGTAACCTGACGTCGCCGGTGCTGTTCAACGGTTACCTGGTGGTCGCCGATAGCGAAGGCTATGTGCACTGGATCAACACCCTGGACGGCCGCTTCGTGGCGCAGCAGAAACTGGACAGCGATGGCTTCCAGACCGAGCCAGTCGTGGCCGGTGACAAGCTGCTGATCCAGGCGAAAGGCGGTGAGGTCTACGCCATCACCCGTTAAGGCGATGGCCCGACGGGCAGCGTTTCGCACGCATTGATACGGCTCCTGATTCGTCAGGGGCCGTTCTGTTTTTAGTCAGGCATGATATTCTTGGCGCCTGCGGCCTGAACCTGACGGCAAATGCCGTTATAATCACGCCATTCGGGCGATTTATTTTTAAAACTGAGGCAAGTGTTATGGTACCTGTGGTCGCGCTGGTTGGGCGTCCCAATGTGGGGAAATCCACGCTGTTTAACCGCTTAACGCGCACACGTGATGCGTTAGTGGCCGATTTCCCTGGACTGACTCGCGATCGCAAATATGGTCGCGCCGAAGTGGAAGGGCGCGAATTTATTGTTATCGATACCGGCGGTATTGATGGCACCGAGGAAGGCGTGGAAAACCGCATGGCGGAGCAGTCGCTGCTGGCGATTGAAGAGGCCGATGTGGTGCTATTTTTAGTCGATGCGCGCGCTGGCGTCATGCCTGCGGATCAGCAGATCGCCAATCATCTGCGTTCGCGCGATAAAGCGACATTCCTCGTTGCCAACAAAACTGACGGTCTCGATCCGGATGCTGCGGTGCTGGACTTCTACGCGCTCGGCCTGGGTGAGATTCACCCGATTGCCGCGTCGCACGGTCGTGGCGTCACCAGCCTGCTGGAAACCGCGCTGCTGCCGTGGATGGATGACATCGCGCCGCGGGAAGTCAGCGAAGAGGACGAAAACGAAGCCTACTGGGCCGCGTTAGCCGCCGAAGAGAACGGTGAAGCGCTGGAGGAAGAAGAGGAAGAAGCCTTCGATCCGACCGGTCTGCCGATCAAACTGGCGATTGTCGGGCGTCCGAACGTAGGTAAGTCAACGCTCACCAACCGTATCCTCGGTGAAGACCGTGTGGTGGTGTACGACATGCCGGGCACCACGCGTGACAGCATCTACATTCCGATGGAGCGTGATGACCGCGAGTACATTCTGATTGATACCGCGGGCGTGCGTAAGCGCGGCAAAATCACTGATACGGTGGAAAAATTCTCCGTCATCAAAACGCTGCAGGCGATTGAAGATGCCAACGTGGTGATGCTGGTGATTGACGCGCGCGCGGGCATTTCCGATCAGGACCTGTCGCTGCTCGGCTTTATCCTGAATAGTGGGCGCTCACTGGTGATTGTGGTCAACAAGTGGGATGGCCTGTCGCAGGAGATTAAAGATGAAGTGAAAGAGACGCTGGACTTCCGTCTCGGCTTTATCGACTTCGCGCGCGTGCACTTTATCTCGGCACTGCACGGCAGCGGCGTGGGCAACCTGTTCGAATCCGTGACCGAAGCGTACGACTGCTCGACCAAACGCGTAAATACCTCCATGCTGACACGTATCATGAACATGGCTGCTGATGACCATCAGCCGCCGCTGGTGCGTGGCCGCCGCGTGAAACTCAAATATGCGCATGCCGGTGGTTATAACCCGCCGATTGTGGTGATTCACGGTAATCAGGTGAAGGATCTGCCGGATTCCTACAAGCGTTACCTGATGAACTACTTCCGCCGCTCGCTGAACGTGATGGGAACGCCGATTCGCATCCAGTTTAAAGAGGGTGATAACCCGTATGCGGGCAAACGCAACCTGCTGACGCCAACCCAGCAGCGTAAGCGTAAGCGTCTGATATCGCATCTGAAGAAAAACAAACGCTAAACATGATGAGGGCCCGGATGGGCCCTCTTTTTTTGGCGTAACATCCGGTTTATCACGATCCTCAGCCACGATTCCGGAGTCATCATGCTCACCCCATGCCCTCACTGTCAGCAACCGCTCACTTACAGCGAACAACGCTTCGATTGCCCGCACTGCCAGCGTCATTTCACCGCGCTGGCCTGCTGTCCCGACTGCCAGCAGCCGCTGCAGGTGCTAAAAGCGTGCGGTGCCATAGATTATTTCTGTACCCACGGTCACGGCCTGATCTCCAGCAGGCGCGTGCATTATCGCCCGGAAGACGTCATGGAATGAGGGTTTGCGATAGCGCGAAGTGGCGCTGGCTGCTCGCTTCGCGCTGCGTTTGTAGCAAAAATGCTATTGCCCAGTAACTACCACGTTATGGATGTTCACTTTTAATTGTACCGGATGGTACAATCCTGCCCGCCTTGTCGGCAATGCCAGCGGATATTGATCCTGCGGCCTCGCTCACAAGCGCTGCATAACGGGCGTAGCTCCCGTACCAACAGATATAAAATAAAGCGTAACGGATAACTTCCTGTCCCTGCTCAGTCAGGAAGACATTGACCGGCTGCTCCCGCATTCCGGCCGCCACGCGTTATTTTTTCAGGAGAGTTTGTGTTATGGCAGAAAATTCCGCTCGTCCCGGTAAAGGGTTGAGTCTCTGGTCCGTGTTATTCGGGCTGGTCCTGCTGGCGATCGGCCTGTTCTTCGCGATCGGTGGCGGTAAACTGGTGGCCCTGGGCGGCAGCTGGTACTTCCTCATTGCCGGTATCGTCATGTTACTGTCGGCGATTCAGTTCTTTCGCCGTAAATCCTCGGCGGTTACGCTGTTTATTCTGGTCTTCGCCGGTACGCTGATTTGGGCGCTGTACGATGCTGGCTGGCAGTTCTGGCCGCTGGTGTCGCGCCTGATGGTGCCGGCCGGCCTGATGGTGCTGGCGTTTATTACCTGGCCGGCGCTGCGTAAGCGTGAAGGCAAGGCCTCGCTGGCGAAGCTTTCGTATGCGCTGTCAGCAGTGATTGCCGTTGGTATGGTGGTCACCTTTGTCCAGATGTTCCAGCCGCATCCGACCGTGGCCTTCACCGGCAAGCAGCTGCCGTTGATCCCGGTAGATAAAAGCAAACCGCAGCAGGACTGGAGCAGCTACGGCCGTACGCCGCAGGGTGACCGTTTTGCCGCTATCGACCAGATTACCCGCGACAACGTGAAAGACTTGCAGGTTGCCTGGACGTTCCATACCGGCGACACGCCGATCAGCCCGACCGGTAACGGTGCAGAAGATCAGGAAACGCCACTGCAGGTGGGTAATACCCTGTATCTGTGTACGCCGCACAACAATGTGATTGCGGTGGAAGCCGACAGCGGTAAGCAGATCTGGAAGCGCGAAATCAATGCGCAGGCGCAGGTGTGGAACCGCTGCCGTGGTCTGGCGTACTTTGATGCCACCAAACCGGTACAGCAGCCAACGCAGCCGGGCTCCACGCCGGTGCCAGCGGTAACGCTGACGGCGGGCGATAGCTGCCAGCGTCGCATCCTGATGAACACCATCGATGCACGTCTGATTGCCATCAACGCCGATAACGGCGAGCTGTGTGAAAACTTCGGCAACCACGGCGTGGTCGATCTGAAGCAAGGTCTTGGCAGCGCGCCGGACCCGCAGTATCAGCTGACCTCGCCGCCGCAGGTAGCGGGCACCACGGTCGTGGTGGGCGGTCGCGTCGCGGATAACGTCCAGACAGACATGCCTGGCGGCGTTCTGCGTGGCTTCGACGTCATCACCGGCCAGATGCGCTGGGCGTTTGACCCGGGCAATGAAGATCCGAATGCCGTGCTGATGCCGGGTCAGGATTACACCCGCAGCACGCCAAACTCATGGGCGCCAATCTCTTACGATCCGGCGATGAACACCGTGTTCCTGCCGATGGGCAGCTCGTCGGTGGACCTGTGGGGTGCCAACCGTACCGCGCTGGATCACAAATATGGTGCGTCGGTGCTGGCGCTGGATGCCACCACCGGTAAAGAGAAGTGGGTGTATCAGACGGTCCACAATGACCTGTGGGACTTCGACCTGCCAATGCAGCCGAGCCTGGTGGACTTCCCGATGAAGGACGGCACCACCAAACCTGCGGTGGTGATCGGCGGGAAAACCGGCATGATCTGGGTGCTGGATCGCCTGACCGGCAAACCTTTGACCAAAGTTGAAGAGTTGCCGATGCCGCAGGGCCATATCCCGAACGAGCAGTACACCAAAACTCAGCCGCACTCGGTAGAAATGCCAAACATTGGCAATCAGAAACTGACCGAGTCAGACATGTGGGGCGCCACGCCGTTTGACCAGCTGGCTTGCCGTATTGCCTTTAAAGGCATGCGTTATGACGGCCTGTTCACCGTGCCGGACACCGATGTTTCGCTCAGCTTCCCGGGCTCGCTCGGTGGCATGAACTGGGGCAGCATCTCGTTCGATCCGAACAACCAGTACATGTTCGTCAACGATATGCGCCTTGGCCTGTGGGTGCAGATGATTCCGCAGGACACCACCAAATCGGCTGCCAGCAACGGCGGTGAAGCCATCAACACCGGCATGGGTGCGGTACCGCTGAAAGGCACGCCGTACGCAGTAAACAAAAACCGCTTCATGTCGCCGCTGGGCATTCCATGCCAGGCTCCGCCGTTCGGTACGCTGTCGGCCATCGACATGAAGACCCGTCAGATTGTGTGGCAGGTGCCGGTGGGTACGGTGCAGGATACCGGTCCGTTTGGTATCAAAATGCATGCGCAGATGCCGGTCGGTATGCCGACGCTGGGCGGTACGCTGGCAACGCAGGGCGGTCTGGTATTTATTGCCGGCACCCAGGATTACTACCTGCGCGCCTTCGACAGCTCAACCGGTAAAGAAGTGTGGAAAGCACGTCTGCCGGTGGGCAGCCAGGGCGGACCGATCAGTTATGTTTCGCCGAAAACCGGCAAACAGTACATCCTGATCTCCGCAGGCGGTGCGCGTCAGTCGCCGGATCGCGGTGATTACGTGATTGCTTACGCGCTGGCCGACAGCAAGTAAGCCGCAGTAAAAGAAAGGCCGACATCATGATGTCGGCCTTTTTTATTAACCGTCCGTGGCGTACTCCTTCCTGTAAGGATCCTTACTTACTTCTGCTTAGAGGGGCGACGGCTTTTTTGACCTCCTTTTCTTCCAGCTTCCCTGGCTCTCTCAGGATCGTTCCTGAAATTGCCCCCACTGACTTTGCCGCCCGCGCTACCGGCTTCCCTGGCGCGCTCCGGGTCCTCTGCAAAGTTCCCGGCACCGCCTCGTTGCTTGGTTTGTGTCATAGCAGAGACCTCATCTAAGGGTATTTTCTTTGATGTGGACTAGCTAGCCACGTTATCCAGTATAGTCAGTTAGTTACGGCGATGCTCTGGGAACTGTCTAAGTTATTCTTCGCCGTCGCGCCACAGCGCCTGCAGTTCAGGAGGCGCAACGTTTTCCGGAATCAGGATCACAATCGTTCCGGCTTCGCGGTGGGTCGCGTAGCTTATCTGGATGCGGAAATAGCGCTGGTCGCCACGACCGATGCTGGCGGCCTGTTCCTCCGGCTCGCCGAGCGGCAGCGCCTGCTCCAGCACGTTGCACACGCGCTGCTTCTGCGGTTCCGGCAACTGCGCCAGCGCAAATCGCCGCTCGCTGCGCAGGCCGGGGATAAATGCAATGCCGCCTTCACGCGCCAGCTCAATGATGGAGTCATCGGTCAGCTGAATATTCACCTTACACCTACCTCGTGCCACGCGGACTGGATCGCCTGTGCCACCGTATTATCAAAACGTTTTGCGGCATGCTGTACGGTAAAGCGCGCAAAGGTGCTGAAGTCGGCATCCTGCGGCAATTCCTTATCGCACAGCGTGTCGTACCATGCCTGACCGGCCCGTTCCCAGGCAAAGCCGCCCAGCGCGGTCGCCGCCAGATAGAAGGCGCGATTAGGAATGCCGGAGTTAAGATGCACGCCGCCGTTGTCTTCGCGCGTGTCGATATAGTGATCCATATCGGCAGGCTGCGGATCTTTGCCGAGCAGCGGATCGTCATAGGCGGTACCGGGCGCGGACATCGAGCGCAGGCCGCTGCCCTTAATACCTGCCGCCAGCAGCCCTTCGCCGATGATCCAGTCGGCCTGATCGGCGCTTTGCCTGAGGTGATACTGCTTCACCAGCGAGCCAAACACATCGGACATCGATTCGTTGAGCGCACCCGCCTGCTGAAAGTAAATCAGCCCGGCTTCGGTTTCGGTCACGCCGTGCGTCAGCTCGTGCGCGACCACATCAATGGCAATGGTAAAGCGATTGAAGATCTCACCGTCGCCGTCGCCAAATACCATCTGCTGGCCATTCCAGAAGGCGTTCTGGTATTCCCTGCCGTAATGCACGGTGCCATCCAGTTTCAGGCCTTTGTTGTCCAGCGAGTTGCGCTGGTAGATCTGCCAGTAGAAATCATAGGTGATGCCGAGATAGTTCCACGCTTCGTCGGCGGCGACGTCACCGTTACCGGGCTGGCCCTCCTCACGGATCAAGGTGCCGGGCAGATTTTGCGTATTACCCGCATCGTAGATAGCGCGCAAAACACTGCCGGGCTGCGCGGTGCTGGCTGCGCTGGTGGTGTGAGGATGTTCCGCCATCAGCTGTTGCACGTGGGTGAGGGTGCGCCGCGCGTAATCCTGCTGTGCGCCGGAACAGTTATCGATGATGTTTCGCAGAATGTACGGAGGAATAACGCTGTAAGGCATGTCGGACTCCCTGACGGATGGGTATGTCAGAAAGTATAGACCCGCTTATCAATCGCGCGCCGCTGCGTCTGCAGTACGCGCGATTTACGGGGTTTTATCAACCATTTATGCGGCTGAAAAGATTATCACGCCTTACGGCTGCGCGTCTTCTGTGGTTGTAACGCCGTCACCTGACTCTCCACCCAGCCATCATCCAGCCGGGTACGCAGCAGATCGCCGGTATGCAGCTGACGGGTCTTTTTCACCACCTGGCCCTGAGCATCGGTGGTGACGCTAAAGCCGCGCGCCAGCGTCGCCAGCGGACTTACGCCTTCCAGCTGTGCTGCCAGCGTACCAAAACGCTGCCGGCTGTGATTGAGCTGTTTTTCCATGCCCTGTTGCAGCCGGTAGTGCCACTGCTGTAACTGCTGCTGAGCGCGCAGAATTCGTCCCTGCGGCTGCTGGGATTGCAGGCGCTGCAGCAGGCGATCCTGCTGGCGATGCGCCAGGCGCAGCCGCTGATCGGCCGCTTCCTGCAGACGACGCTGCAGTTGAATCAGCGTGGTTTGCTGGCGTGCCAGGCGCAGCTGCGGATGCTGCTGTTGCAGACGATGCTGCAGCCGGGTGAAGCGGCGCTGCTGCTGCGCCACGTAATAGTCCATCGCCATCTCCATGCGCTGCTGCTGAGACTGCAAACGGCGCAGCAGCTCGATCTGGTTGCGGCTCACCAGTTCGGCAGCGGCAGAAGGCGTCGGCGCGCGCAGATCGGCAACAAAGTCGGCGATGGTGACATCGGTTTCATGCCCAACGGCGCTGACGATCGGCAGGCGGCTGGCAAAGATGGCCCGCGCCACGCGCTCGTCGTTGAAGCTCCACAGATCTTCCAGTGAACCGCCGCCGCGCCCGACAATCAGCACGTCGCACTCGTCACGCTGGTTGGCCAGCTCGATGGCGCGCACGATGGCGGCGGGCGCATCAACGCCTTGCACTGCCGTCGGATAGATCACCACCGGCAGCGAGGGATCGCGGCGATGCAGCACGCGCAGCACATCGTGCAATGCCGCGCCGGTGGCGGAGGTGATCACACCCACCTGGCGCGCCGGCTCCGGCAGCGGTTGTTTAAACTGCTGGTCGAACAGGCCCTCCGCCGCCAGCCGGGCTTTCAGCTGCTCAAACTGTTGCTGCAGCAGCCCTTCACCGGCCGGATGCATGCTTTCGATAATCAACTGATAGTCGCCGCGCGGCTCATACAGCGTGATGCTGGCACGCACCAGCACCTGCTGACCGTGCTGCGGGCGAAAGCTGACGCGTCGATTGCTGTTGCGGAACATGGCACAGCGCACCTGCGCGCCATCGTCCTTCAGGGTGAAGTACCAGTGACCGGAAGCGGGCTGAGTGAAATTGGAAATTTCAGCGCTGAGCCACACCTGGCCCATTTCATTTTCCAGCAGTTGGCGCACCGTGGTGTTCAGGCGGCTGACAGTAAAAATATTGGCGGTTGGCGGTAGCGACATGTGATGAGGATCAAATTTCAAATCAGAGGGTTAATTAACCGATACTACATGCCTGCCCCGGAGGATCAAGACTTTTTCCGAAAAAACACTGGAGGCAACCGATTTCGGCCTGTATAATGCCGCGGCAATATTTTATCTGTTTTAAACGCCCCAGGTGGAGATATTGCAATGTTAAGAATCGCGAAAGAAGCCCTCACATTTGACGACGTCCTGCTCGTTCCCGCTCACTCCACTGTTTTACCCAACACGGCCGATCTCAGCACCCAGCTGACCAAAAACATCCGTCTCAACATTCCTATGCTGTCTGCAGCGATGGACACCGTGACCGAAGCCGGTCTGGCGATTGCGCTGGCGCAGGAAGGCGGTCTGGGCTTTATCCACAAAAACATGTCGATTGAGCGCCAGGCGGATGAAGTTCGCAAGGTGAAAAAACACGAAAGCGGCGTCGTAACGGAGCCACAGACCGTGCTGCCAACCACCACGCTGGCCGAGGTGAAAGAGCTGACCGAACGTAACGGCTTCGCCGGTTACCCGGTGGTTAACGCCGACAACGAGCTGGTGGGCATCATTACCGGTCGTGACGTGCGCTTCGTGACCGATATGACGCTGCCGGTGACCGCGGTTATGACGCCGAAAGAGCGCCTGGTGACGGTGAAAGAGGGTGAAGCGCGTGAAGTCGTGCTGCAGAAAATGCACGAAAAACGCGTCGAGAAAGCGCTGGTTGTTGACGACAGCTTCCACCTGCTGGGCATGATTACCGTTAAAGATTTCCAGAAAGCCGAGCGTAAACCTAACGCCTGTAAAGATGCGCAGGGTCGTCTGCGCGTCGGTGCCGCGGTGGGTGCCGGTGCCGGCAACGAAGAGCGCGTTGATGCGCTGGTCGCTGCGGGCGTTGACGTGCTGCTGATCGACTCCTCGCACGGCCACTCTGAAGGCGTGCTGCAGCGTATCCGTGAAACCCGCGCAAAATATCCGGACCTCGAAATCATCGGCGGCAACGTGGCGACCGGTGCAGGCGCACTGGCGCTGGCTAACGCGGGCGTGAGCGCGGTGAAAGTGGGCATTGGCCCGGGCTCCATCTGTACTACCCGTATCGTTACCGGCGTTGGCGTACCGCAGATTACGGCGGTATCCGACGCGGTTGAAGCGCTGGAAGGTACCGGTATTCCGGTCATCGCTGACGGCGGTATCCGTTTCTCTGGCGACATCGCCAAAGCCATCGCTGCGGGTGCGTCGGCGGTAATGGTTGGCTCCATGCTGGCCGGTACCGAAGAATCGCCGGGCGAAATCGAGCTCTACCAGGGCCGTGCGTTCAAATCCTACCGCGGGATGGGTTCACTGGGCGCGATGTCCAAAGGCTCGTCTGACCGCTACTTCCAGAGCGATAACGCCGCCGACAAACTGGTGCCGGAAGGTATCGAAGGGCGCGTTGCCTATAAAGGCCGCCTGAAAGAGATCGTGCACCAGCAGATGGGCGGCCTGCGCTCCTGCATGGGCCTGACCGGTTGCCCGACCATCGACGATCTGCGCACCAAAGCCGAGTTCGTGCGCATCAGCGGCGCCGGCATCAACGAAAGTCACGTGCACGATGTGACCATCACCAAAGAGTCACCGAACTACCGCATGGGTTCATAATCCCGTAAGATTTCCCGCCCGGCTCCAGCCGGGCGCTTTTATTATTAAGTCCATCCCAATGGAAACGCCTCAATGACGACTGAAAATATTCATAAACATCGTATTTTGATCCTCGATTTTGGTTCTCAGTATACGCAGCTGGTCGCGCGCCGCGTGCGTGAGCTGGGCGTCTACTGCGAACTCTGGGCGTGGGATGTCACCGAAGAGCAAATCCGCCAGTTCAACCCGAACGGCATCATCCTGTCCGGTGGTCCGGAAAGCACCACCGAGCACAACAGCCCGCGCGCGCCGGAATATGTGTTCAACGCCGGTGTGCCGGTGCTGGGCGTGTGCTATGGCATGCAGACCATGGCGATGCAGCTGGGCGGTAAGGTTGAAGGCTCGAACGAGCGTGAATTTGGTTATGCGCAGGTTGAAGTGACAACCCCGAGCGCGCTGGTGCGTGATATCGAAGATGCCATCAGCGCGGCGGGCAAACCGCTGCTCGACGTGTGGATGAGCCACGGTGACAAAGTCACGGCGATCCCGGCAGACTTCGTGACGGTTGCCAGCACCGAAAGCTGCCCGTTTGCCATCATGGCCAACGAAGAGAAGCGTTTCTACGGCGTGCAGTTCCATCCGGAAGTGACGCACACCCGTCAGGGCCTGCGCATGCTGGAGCGTTTTGTGCGCGACATCTGCGGCTGTGAAGCGCTGTGGACGCCAGCCAAAATCATCGAAGATGCGGTAGAGCGCATCCGTGAGCAGGTGGGTGAAGACCGTGTGATTCTCGGCCTGTCCGGCGGCGTGGACTCATCCGTGACCGCGATGCTGCTGCACCGCGCGATTGGCGAGCGCCTGACCTGTGTGTTCGTCGATAACGGACTGCTGCGTCTGAATGAAGCTGAGCAGGTGATGGACATGTTCGGCGACCACTTTGGTCTGAACATCGTGCACGTTGCGGCAGAAGGGCGCTTCCTCGACGCGCTGGCGGGCGAGAACGATCCGGAAGCCAAACGTAAGATCATCGGCCGCGTGTTCGTGGAAGTGTTCGACGAAGAAGCACTGAAGCTGACCGACGTGAAATGGCTGGCGCAGGGCACCATCTATCCGGACGTGATTGAGTCGGCGGCTTCAGCTACCGGTAAAGCGCACGTGATCAAATCGCACCACAACGTGGGCGGTTTGCCGAAAGAGATGAAGATGGGCCTGGTTGAGCCGCTGAAAGAGCTGTTCAAAGATGAAGTGCGTAAAATCGGTCTGGAACTCGGCCTGCCTTACGACATGCTGTACCGCCATCCCTTCCCGGGCCCTGGTCTGGGCGTGCGCGTACTGGGTGAAGTGAAGAAAGAGTACTGCGACCTGCTGCGCCGTGCCGATGCCATCTTTATCGAAGAGCTGCGCAAAGCCGATCTGTACAACAAAGTCAGCCAGGCCTTTACCGTGTTCCTGCCGGTGCGCTCCGTCGGCGTGATGGGCGATGGGCGTAAATACGACTGGGTGGTTTCCCTGCGTGCTGTCGAAACCATCGACTTCATGACGGCCCACTGGGCGCACCTGCCGTACGACTTCCTCGGCCGCGTCTCCAACCGCATCATCAACGAAGTGAACGGCATTTCACGCGTGGTTTATGACATTTCAGGTAAACCGCCTGCGACGATTGAGTGGGAATAAAATTTTTATTAAAATTTTATTTTGATTAAATAAAGTAATGCCGTTAATAATGTATTTTTGGTTGTTAATGGCATTTATTTATTTTATATAAGCGACTTCGTCGGGCGAAATTGGTTTAACGCCATAATTGAAACCCCTCTACATAATGTTGGGCTTGAATCGAGCGCTTATAGGCGAAGTCTTACGTGGATTTTACCAGAATGCTCACTCATGGCTAGGCCATCACCCTAATTGTGATTGGCGCTTTAAAGGTATTAGTCTGTCGTCGTGCTTTATCATTATGTTATTCTCGCCAATGCGTTGTAATTTTTCATTCTATAGGGGTAGGTCGACGTTTTATCCAGAAAAGCCGCATATAGGACCGCTAGAACTCGTTCAGGATGCCAGTATATAATTTTCCTGCGGATTTGCGGAGTGATGATAATACCTCCATGGTTCTTTATTTCGGTTGCGGCGACTTACAGCAAGATGCTAGCTTGGCGAATTCCTATGATTAACAGAAGTTATAACTTAAATCGGGTCCATGTTAGCCGCGGGGTTATATAAAACGAGCAATGTAGCTTCCAGAGATATCTATTTCAATAATTTAAGATAGCAGGGGGTTTTACTACAATATGGAAAATATAGACGAACGCGACATCGACGCGGCTCGCTTTGAAAAGCATATTTTGTCAATGGGGCGTAACATATCAAATCAAACGCCATCAACGGTGCTCAAGTTAGCTGTGTTTATGTTATTCACTGAATTGAATGAAAATTTTTTATCTCTTCCTTGGTCACTGGACGATATAAAAACTACTGATGGTTTAACAACCGCCAGAATTCGCGCTATCGAGTGGTTAGAACTTGGCGATGACGATGGAACAGCGCTAGAATGGAGGCGCTTGCCTCAACACTGGCTGGATGAACTATTTCACTTCATTATATATAGTAGCGTCAGTCGTGAGATTTCTTTGAAGCGATTGGATTATCTTGTCAAAAGTTTGAGTGTTCTCCGTTACTCTAATCATTGGGCTCAGAAGGTTGAAAACTTCGTCGCTCATTTTGCACGCGGCTGGCCAATCCAAGGTCACGTAGCTGTTGACTTGAATACTATGACAACTGGTGAACTCGGGATTAAACTGAGCGATTTTAGTGCAACTGAAAAATACGCATTGTCTGATGCTCTTAAGCCCCATCTATTCGAGGTCTGTCTCCGTCTTCGTGCTTATGAGGTTCGATATCATTTCGTCCCAGAGCAGGGAGCTAACTATGCTTGGGACTATGTCGGCACAACCTTTAAAATTGCTTGGCCAACTCGCAATCGCAAAAGAAGAGATCCGTATGAAAGTTGCCTACCCTCTAATTCAGATGGTCTTAATTTCGCACAGTGGTTTCTTGGCAGTAATTATGCTCAACGTGTGACGATCGTAGTACTTCCCTCGGCTGATTTAAGAGGCAGGGGTTGGCGTGCCGAAATTCGTCATAATCTGTTACGGCGTAAGCAAGTGATAGGTGTATTGGAGCTACCTGTTAGGGTTTCTGGTTCTGCACGGCTTTCCATGTTAATTATGGCAACCGGGCAATTAAGCTTAGACGAACCAGTTTTGCTGATGGACGGTCGTGCTGTAGACGGGCTAAGAGACGAACCTCTCGACCGTTTAGCGCGATTTCTAAGCATTCCGTTTATGCGGAAAATGATGACTGATGGAAAATCCCGACAAAGTAATGACTACTTTTTGGGAGAGGGACTATTAAATCGCGCTAGGAAGATGTTCAGGTCAAATTCAGGTGAGATACCAGGTTTTTTTCGTTACGTGATGCCAGAAGAAATCCTGGAAGACGAGCATATTGTACTAAATCCTGGTCATTGGATTACCGAACGCCAATCCATGGTCACAAGCGATCTGCTAGATGGTTCTCCTGTTTATAAGCTGTTGGAAGAACGAGAACAAGCACGCTGCATATACGTCATCGGAAACAATGGTGCGGGAAAGAGCATGCTCTTACGTCAGCTTGCTAAAACCTATGTTACTTCAGGGCGGCCCGTGCGTGCTATTGCTTCCGCAACCAGCGACAGATTTGAGACCAAAATGGGTACAAATTCTGACTACATCTACTTAGGTTCGCGTACCAGTGCGAGATCCACACAGCCACATAGGCTTGGGCGTAAGTTAGCTGAACTGATGGTTTCTATCCACGCGGATCGCGCCAAAGTTATAGTGGTGAATAGGGTCTTGGAGCAACTGTCCTTCGCAGGTCAGCATTACCTCCTGCCGGAGGCCGCCACTTCCGATATCCTTGAATCAATGCGAGAACTCGGTAGAGATGATATTCCAGTCAATATGAAGGGGTGGAAATTGGGTTTTCGCAAGACCCATGAAAATACGATTGTCCCATTTGATCACCTTAGTACAGGTGAACAGCAGCTACTGCTTCTGACGGCAAGGCTTGTTGAATACGCGAAGCCTGGCGTTGTCTTCATGGTCGATGAACCTGAGACAAGTTTGCACGTCGCTTGGCAACGAGCACTGCCATCGGTCTTTCAGACAATCAGTCGGGATTTCAATTGCCAGATTGTCATTGCTACGCACTCACCGATTCTAATTTCTACCTCGCATGGCAGCGATACATTCCGATTTATGGCAGATGGCGGTGTGCTAGAAGCAATTGATGAGCAAGCTGCGAGCAGTGTCGAGCGAGTCCTTTTTCAAGGGTTCGATACTTACACAGGGAACAACCGAGAAGTTCACGAACGCTGCGCTGAGTTGGTTTCGATGGCAATCGAGTTTGCCAACACGGAGCGAACTGAAAAGTTGCCAAGGGTCTTGGATGAATTACGGCAAATGGAAGAGAAAGTAGTTAGAGCTGTCCCGGCACTTGGCTCCGATGTACCAGCGCTGCACCTTGAACTCATTCGGAGAGCTACGATAGCGATAGGGGAATTGACTAGCTCTGATCCGACTGAGGAGGCAAGATCATGGACCAACTGGTAACGGCTGAGATAGATTTCGGGATGAACGTGCTGACCTCAATCGAGGCTCGAGCTTTCTATCGTTCATGGAAAAAAGTCGCGTCAAGTAGAGCCGGATCCTGGTCCGCCATTCGTAATGCTACATTTACCGTTGCGAGCAAAAAAAAAATGGTCAGGGGTTGATGTCATATCAGCACTTCGCGACCACCTTGTTGCTCTGCAGTCTGAACGCTGCTGTTACTGTCGACGACGGCTTGGTGGAATAGCCTATGCGCGGCCTATTGAGCACATCCTACCCAAAAACGTTTACGGGCATTACACCTTCACTTACCGTAACCTTGCAGTGGCATGCTTCGACTGTAACCACGTCAAAAGCAAAGCCAACTGGTCAAACTGGCCAACAAATCGTAGGGGATACATCAATAAAAAAAGCTGCAACAGTTTTTTTCATGCCCGTTTCCATGATTATGACTCCCATGTCAGATATCTTCACTTGGAGACGAATGGCGCATCGGTCAGCATTTACGTTGGCTTGACTCCTCAAGGACGACATCTTTGTGTTGAGCTACTGAAAAAGTCCTCGGGAAGAATCCTTTCGGAAAGTGCCAACCCGCGATTTTCTGCCGCAATGGGCAAACTTCGTGGTCAAGTTCAGCAGATTAGTGCGGCTACTGACGACACTAAATTGTTAGACTTTATGGAAGCGTTAGAACTTGCCGCTGACCTGCCGTAAAGGAGTATCAATCTGGCAGGGGCGACAGTAAGGCAACTTATTTTTGGGTTGCATAGTTATCAGGTAAATTGGGTCTGTCGAAAGACTGTACTCTACTTGTTCCAGCTCTTAGACCTACTATGCGAAATTTCGCCTTCGGCGAAACGGGCCGACAACAAGCTTCAACTTGTCACATTACGAAGACCATTTTGCGACTATATCCACATTTTTAAAAATGTATTCTTTATGGCATTGAAGGACAGGTAGTGTTTAAGTTGTTTCAAAGTAATGGTTTGCTTTCCCTATTGATATTTGAGTGGGAGTAACACCCACTCAGCCAACCGCCAGCACCTGAAGCCTCAAAGCCCGCGTAACTGCGAGCTTTTTTTATCCTGCCATCTTTCGCATCGCCCGATCCGCGCAGAATTCAGATACAGCGCCTACAGCCGCGCCGCCTGTTGTTCAATAAATTCCCTGAACCACTGCTGGGCGGGATGCGCGTCGCTGCGCCGGTGCCAGATCAGGTTGAACACCATTTCGGGCAACGACAGCGGTGGAGGGAACAGCACCAGCTGGCGACTGGCCTGCGCATGCAGCGCCACGCGCTTCATCACGGTCGCCGTCATGTGGGTTTGCGCCACGATAGACGGCACCGTAAACATCTGCTGGACCGTCAGCCCCAGCCGGCGCTTTTTACCCTGCTGCGCCAGCACCTGATCAACCAGGCCGTACAGTTCACCTTCCGGCGAGACCAGAATATGCGGCAGCGCCAGGTAGCTCTCCATGTCCATGCCGCGTCTGGCCGCCGGATGGTTGCTGGCGACGATGGTGACGAATTCATCGCGCAATACTGGCCGGGAGATGATGCGGCTATCGTTATGGGTAGGCATGACGCCGATGGCGACATCAATCGCGCCGGCATCTAACAAATCGACCGCGTGATCGCGGTTGGTAAACGCCTGCACATTCAATGACACGCCGGGGGCGACGTCCTGTAGCGCCTGCATTAACGAAGGCAGCAACACGAAAGCCGGATACTCCGACACGCCCAGTTTGAAGTTTATTTGCGCTTTTTCCGCTGCAAACGCGGGCTTTGCCACCAGCGTCGCTTCGAGCTGGCGCAACGCCCCGGCGATGGGGCCGGACAGATCGCGCGCACGCGCGGTTGGCAGTAAACCCTCCGCGCTGCGCATGAACAGCGGGTCACCGAACAGGGTGCGTAATCGCGACAAAGCGGCGCTCATCGCCGGCTGGCTGACGCCCACCTGGGTTGCCGCACGCGTGACGTTGCGCTCGTTCATCAGCGCGTCAAAAGCCACTAACAGATTGAGATCGATGCCATGAAAATCCATACGGCAAATAATCACTCATATTGAATATTTGTTGGACGAATTGTAGGGCGCTGCGCAAAATTCCACAACCAACCCTCACCTGAAAGTGAATAACGATGAATCCAGCAGCAGAATACGTACAACGGCTAAAAATTGAACGACAGGCGGTAGAGACGCTCTATCAGGCCTTCAGCGACAACAACCCCGATCTGGTCGATAGCGTGCTGGCTCCGTCATGGGAAGACATTCCGCTGGCGCCGGGACAGGCGCCCGGGTCGGAAGGCATCAAGCCGATCATTCGCATGCTGGCGCAGGCTTTTCCGGACGTGCAGATCGTGGTGCATGACATGATTCAGGAGCCTGGCCGCATCGCGGCGCGGGCGGAAATCAGCGGCACCCATCTCGGCGAAATTTTCGGTATCGCGCCGACTGGTAAGAAAGTGAGCTTCCGTCTGCATGAGTTCCATGCGCTGGAGGACGGCCGTCTGATCACCACCTGGCACATGGAGGATTGGTTTGGCCTGTTCCTCCAGCTTGGCCAGTTTCCGCCACAAGCCTGAATCAGACCGGAGAGTTGATAATGAAAGCAGCATTGATTGATACGTTTGGCACCGCCGATGTGCTGACGATCGGTGAACGTCAACTTCGCGCCGCCAGTCCGGATGAGGTGACGGTGCAGGTTGAAGCGGCGAGCGTTAATCCGCTGGATGTGAAAATCATCTCAGGGCATATGCAGCAGGTTTTCCCGGTGGACCTGCCTTACGTGCCGGGCATGGATTTCTGCGGCGTGATTACGGCAGCTGGCGAGCGCGTGAGCCATTTAAACGTGGGCGATCGCGTATTCGGGCGCACGCCACCGGGTGCAGGCGGGGCTTTTGCCCAAAGCCTGGTAATCGCCGCCGATGACGTATGCCTTGTCCCGGCAGCGATGAGCGCCGAACAGGCCGCGGCGCTGCCTACCGCGTTTGGCTCCGCGCAGCAGGCGCTGTTCGATGTGGGCCAGCTGCAGCGTGGCGAGCGCGTGCTGATTCACGCCGCAGCGGGTGGCGTCGGCAGCATGGCCGTCCAGCTGGCGCATCAGGCGGGCGCTTATGTCATCGCCACGGCGTCGGCGAAAAACCACGCGCTGGTGACCAGTCTGGGCGCCGATGAGGTGATTGACTACCGCACGCAGGACTTTGCAGCAACGCGCGATATCGACCTGGTGATAGACAGCGTCGGCGGCGAAACGCTGAGCCGCTCCTGGTCCGTGCTGCGCGCCGGCGGGCGCATTGCCACGCTGGTGGAGTTTGGCATCACGCCCGTCGGCGGCCAGCACGGCGAGTTTGTCTTCTTCGCCAGCGCGACGCCGTATCTTGCCCGGGCGAGCAGCCTGTTCCAGGCCGGGCAGTTACAGGTCATCACCGACGCTATCTTTTCGCTGGATGATGCGCGCTCAGCGCTGGAGAAGGTGGCGACCGGCCATGCACGCGGCAAAGTGATTATCCGCGCCAACCCTTAACGCCTGGCGTCATGTCGCAGTAAAAATGCGCCCGCTACCCCGCGGGCGTTTGTTTACCGGTTTGTCGCAGGGGATAAGGATATGTTAATAATCTGGCGTTAACGGCAGAGGCTTCAGGAGGAAACGTGCTGTTTAATTTCAGAGCCGCGGGCAAGCGCGCACCACCTGGCAAACGCTCGCTGACATCCATCATCATTCTCTATCTTGCGATGCTGTGCGGTACGGCTTTTCTCGCGTTTCTGCCGCTGATCTGCGCGATGGGCGCCGGATATGTCGCCAGTCTGGCAGGCTGCCAGCTGGACGAAGGCAACGTGCATCCCTGTTACATCCTGGGAGAAGATCGCGGCCAATTGCTGTATGAATTAGGCGTCATGGGCTGGTTCCTGCTCGGCACCATTCCCCTGGGTGGGATACTATTTTTACTCGCGACCCTCACCTTCATCCTTCAGCTGGTGGGCTATTACCGGCAAACACGCGCTGAGGCTAATCGGTAATTTGCGTCAGTGCTGTTCCGCACAAATCTCCAGGCAGAACCCGAGAAATGCCTCCACCGCCGCCGGGGCCAGACGGCGCGAAGGCCGGGTGATAAACAGCGGATAGGTTTCGTCAGGCCAGTCGGGGAAAAGTTCGACCAGTTCACCGCTGGCGATCAGATGTTGCACGCTCAGTGCCAGCACCTGGGCTACGCCGGCACCGCCGACGCACGCCTGTACCATTAAATCCGGATCGGTGGTGGTCAGATGGCCGTGGGTGGCGACCGTCAGCCGCTGCGTGCCACGATGAAACTCCCAGCTAAAGGGCTTATTGCTGCGCGGATCGATGTATTGCAGACAATTGTGCTCAGTCAGCTGCTGCGGCTGCGTCGGGCGACCACAGCGTACCAGATAGTCCGGGGCGGCCACCGTCAGGACGCGCGTTTGTAACAGCAGGCGTGAGGTCATGGTGGACGGCGGCTGTGGCCCGAAACGCACCGCAACATCAATACCTTCTGCTACCAAATCGCCCACATCGGGCTGCTGCAAAATCGTCAGTTCCAGATGCGGATAACGGGCACGCAGCAGCGGCAGCTTTGCCGCCAGCACATAGCGGGAAAACAGCGGATTGAGGCTCACGCGCAGTGTACCGCGCACCGTCACGGCGGCGCCGGAGACGTAGTTTGCTGCTTCTTCAATCCCTTCCAGATGCGGCGCCGCCCGCTCATACAGGCTGGCGCCTTCGCTGGTGAGATGCAGGGTGCGGGTGGTGCGATCCAGCAGGCGCACGCCGAGACGCTGTTCCAGTCGCGAAATCGCCCGGCTAACGCCCGAGGCGGACAACCCCAGCACTTCGCCGGCGCGGCTGAAGCTGCCGGCTTCAACCACGGCTGCCAGCACGCTCATGCCGGATAATAGTCGGCCATCAAAACTCATCCTGTTCTCCATCTTTGATTTTTAGCAAAGATCATTTGCCTGAGCCTACCTTTATCAAAAATGCGCTGCAACTTATTGTGTGCCCCGAAACGCGACCGGCACTGACCGCCGGATTCCTGATCCCTTTTGAGGAGAATGTTATGACTGTACGGCGCACCCTTTTTAAAGGCGGCACTATCCTGACGCTGGACGCCAGCGTGCCCGACCTCGTCTGTGGCGATGTGCTGATTGAGGACGATCGTATTGCCGCCGTGGGGGAAAACCTTTCCGCCGACGATGCGCAGGTGATTGATGCCCGCGGCCATATCGTGATGCCGGGCCTGGTAGATGCGCATCACCATATGTGGCTGGGCGCGATGCGCCGCCTGATGCCCAACGTTGACGACCTGTTTGTCTATATCGATGTGGTGGCAGAAACGCTCGGCGCGCATTACCGTCCGCTGGATATGTACCTCAGCACCCGGCTGACCGCGCTGGCTTGCCTGGATGCCGGCATCACCACGGTGATTGATGCCTGCCACAGTTCACGCAGTCCGGCGCATACCGATGCGGCGCTCGACGCGCTGCAGGAGAGCGGTATTCGTGCGCTGCACATGGTTGGCGCAGCAATGGATAAGCAGGCTTCCAGCGATCATCTGCCGGGCGATCTGGCCCGTCTCGCCAGCCGCTGGAACCACGCCGGCAGTCGCGTGCAGGTTGGCCTGTTTGGCCAGCTCAACCTGGCGTGGTGGCGCGTGGCGCGCGAGCTGGATATGCGCATTCTCACCGAGTTTATTGGTGACCTGGCGCAGCTGCCGGCGGAGTTTGCCGAACCCGGCTTGCTGGGTCCGCACAACATTTTCAACCACTGTACGCGCGTACCGGCGCACACCTGGCAGCAGCTGGCGGACGCGGGCGTCAACATTACCGTGAATCCGCGTTCGGATGCGCTGTTTGGTTTCGACGACGACAGCTTTGCCTGGCAGCAGGCGGTCGATCGCGGAATGACGCCGGCGCTCGGTATCGATCTCGATACCGCCTTCGGCAGCGATCTGTTCGGTGAAATGCAGGCGCTGTTTAACCAGCAGCGCTCAGCGATGCGCTATCGCCGCTTCCGGGGCGAAAGCGACGTACCGGCACCGATTAGCGTGGAAGCCGTACTGCGGTCGGCAACGATTAACGGTGCGCGTGCGGCCGGGCTGGAGCAGCAAACGGGCACGCTCACGCCAGGTAAACAGGCTGACGTTATTATGCTGCGCACCGATGGTATCGGCGTTTTCCCGCTGACCAGCGTGACGGCAACGGTGGTGCAGGCGGTGCAACGCGCCGATGTTGATACCGTGATGGTGGCGGGTGAACTGCGTAAACGTCATGGTCAGTTGCTCAACGTCGATGTGGCACAGCTGAACGCGGAAATCACCGCTTCGCGCGACTATCTGCTGAATGCCAGCGGCTATCACCATCCTTTGTTTGCCTGATTTTCCGCAGCGCGGCGGCCTGCCGCGCTGTCTGTTCATTTATGGAGGCTGTTATGTCTGCATTAAGCGCGCAGGCTGAAGCTGCGCATTTGTCGCGACCGGCGACCGGCGTGATTGCCGCGCTGTTTTGCGGTTATCTGGCGGTCGGCTTGCCGCTGCCGGTAATCCCGCTGTTTATCCATCAGCATCTCGGTTTCAGCAACCTGTGGGTCGGGCTGGTGATCGGGATACAGTTTGTTGCCACCGTGCTGACGCGCGGTTACGCCGGTCAACTGACCGATCGCGTTGGCGGTAAGCGCTCGGCGCTGCAGGGCGCGGCGGTGTGTGCGCTGGCTGGCGTGCTCTACTGGCTGGCCGCGCTGCCGGGCTTTTCACCGGCGGTCAGTCTGGCGCTGGTGATTGCCGGACGGCTGGCGGCGGGTATGGGCGAAAGCCAGTTCGTCACCGGCTGCGTGGCCTGGTCAATCGCCTCGGTCGGGCCACAGCGTGCCGGTCTGTCGATGTCCTGGACCGGTATCGCCATGTTTGCTGCGCTGTCGCTCGGTGCCCCTGCCGGCATGATGCTGTATCAGCATGTCGGCTTAGCGGCGGCGATGCTGGCCTGCATCGCGGCTCCGCTGCTGGCGGCGCTCATCGCCACGGCTGCCAGCGGTTATCGCGTGGTCGGGGGAACACGTTTGCCGTTCTATCGGGTGATTGGCCGCATCTGGCGTGAAGGCTGTGGCCTGATGCTGCAGGGCGTCGGACTGGCCGGCCTGACGGCCTTCGCCTCGCTCTACTTCGCCGCGCGTCACTGGCAGCTCGCCGGCTGGGTGATGACCGCGTTTGGCGTTGGTTTTATCGCCGTGCGCCTGGTGCTGGGACATCTGCCGGATCGCATTGGTGGCTACCGCGTGGCGGCTTATTCACTGCTGGTGGAGGCGCTGGGGCAGATGCTGCTGTGGTTTGCGCCTGACGAAACGCTGGCACTCACCGGCGCTCTGATTACCGGTCTTGGCTGTGCGCTGATCTTTCCCGCCCTCGGCGTGGAAGCGCTGAAGCGCGTGCCGCCGGCCAGTCGCGGCAGCGCCATGGGCGCCTTCGTTGCTTTTCTCGACATCGCTTATGGTATTTCCGGACCGATTGCCGGTGCCATCGCCAGCCACTTCAGCTATGCCGCCGTCTATCTGTTTGGTGCGGCCTGTGCGCTGCTCGGTGCGCTGCTGGCGCTGACATCGCGCGCCGCTTCACTTCACGCTTAAGGAGTTTTCCATGTCACGTATTTTTATTTCCGGTTCATCCACCGGCCTCGGGCTGATGGCGGCTGAACTGCTGGTTGAGCAGGGCCATCAGGTGGTGCTGCACGGACGCAACGCCGCGCGTGCCCGCGCCGCGCAGGAAGCGCTACCGCAGGCTGAAGCCGTGGTCAGCGGCGACATGATAACCATCGCCGGCGCCCGCAGTGTGGCGCAGCAGGTTAATGCGCTCGGCAGATTTGATGCGGTGATCCACAACGTGGCGGTTGGCTATCGCGAGCCTTATCAGTTAACCGCAGATGGCCTGCCGCATCTGTTCGCCATCAACACGCTGGCACCCTATATTCTTACGGCGCTGATTGAACGGCCGCAGCGGCTGATTTACCTCAGCTCCGGCATGCATCATCATGCCGAAGCTAACCTGGATGATATTTTGTGGCAGCGGCGGCGCTGGCACGCTTCACAGGCTTATGCTGAGAGTAAACTGCATGATGCCATACTGGCGTTTGCCATCGCCCGGCGCTGGCCGCAGGTATACAGCAACGCGCTGGAGCCTGGCTGGGTGCCGACCAAAATGGGCGGTGCCGGGGCACCCGACGATCTTGATCAGGCGCATCGTACCCAGGTGTGGTTAGCCACCGCCGATGAGGCGCGCGTCAGCGGGGAGTATTTTTATCACCGTCAGGCGCTGGCGGCTAATCCGCAGGCGCGCAATCCACGGCTACAGCAGCAGTTGCTGGCGATATGCGCCGATATCAGTGGTATCGCCCTGCCTGACTAAGGAAAAATCAGCTGACCGGGCACCGCAACGCATTTTTTGTCCACCGCATAGTTGGTGAATACAGACGCTGCCGTTTCGGCGCATCATGGCGGGAGCGTTTTTTCACCACCGGGATGTCCATGCATGTTGCCTGTTAAAGCTGTTTTACTCTCTTTTCTCTGTGTGGTGTTACTGTCGCTGGCGGCCAGCCTGGCGCAGGCGACGCGCAGCGGTGAGTTCACCACCGAACGCGGTGGCTGGGCGACGGCGCGGCGTGATTCGGCCGGGCTGGCACCGGATCCGCAGCGCTTCGCCAGTGAGGCGATTGTGCAGGTGTATGCTGCGCCGACCTACGGCTGGAAAGGTGCGGTGGCCGTACATCCGTGGATTATCTTTAAGCGCGCCGGAGAAACCCGCTACAACCGCTATGAGGTGATCAGCTGGGGCAGCGGCGATAAAGTGCGGCGCAACAGCAATCTGCCGGACGGCTACTGGTACGGTGCGCGTCCGCGTTTGCTGGTGTCACATCGCGGTGCGGCTGCGCAGGCGATGATCCCGCAGATTGAAGCGGCGATTCAATCCTATCCGTGGCCCAACACCTATCATGCGTGGCCGGGCCCCAACAGCAACACCTTCCTCGCTCACATTGGCCGTGAAGTGCCGGCGCTGAAGCTCGATTTGCCCGCCAATGCCATCGGTAAGGATTTCCGTTCGCTGCTGCATCCGCTTGGCCTGCCGCCATCCGGGCGCGGCGTGCAGCTGTCGCTGCTCGGCGTGCTGGGCGTCACGCTGGGTGCGGAAGAGGGCGTGGAGGTGAATGTGCTGGGACTGAATCTGGGGCTGGATTTCACCCCGCTGCGTCTGCGGCTGCCGTTTATCGGCGGGGTGGGGCAGGATAATTTACAGAAGGATAAGCCCTGAAACAGCGCCGCGCCGCGACAGCATCGGTTCGCGGGCGGCGCGGGCTCGCAGCCGTTAACAGACGCCGAAATCCCCGTCTTCATGATAGAGATTGACGCTGTCGGCCTTCACCTCGATCTCTTTTTTGATCGGATCGTCAACGCGTGCGCACCACAGCGTATCGCCCGCAACGCGCAGCACCTGCATTTTTGGACCACCGGTTTTCGCCTGCACAAAATCATCCACGTTAAACATCACTGCTCTCCAGCTGATTAGGGATCAACGCTGATTGTAGCTGCGCTTTAGTGGCCGTGCAGCAGAAACAGCGTGGCCAGACCGAGGAAGATAAAGAAGCCGCCGGTATCGGTGATGGCGGTGATCAGTACGCTGGAGCCGACCGCCGGGTCGCGTTTGAGTTTGGTCATAATCAGCGGAATCAGCACGCCCATCAGCGCCGCCAGCAGCAGATTCAGCACCATCGCCAGCATCATCACGCCGCCCAGTTGCAGATTGTCGTACATCAGCCAGGTTACGCCGCCCATGATGCCGCCCCAGAACAGGCCGTTAAGCAGCGCCACGCCGAGTTCACGCGCAATCAGAAACGAAAAGTTGCCGGGTTCAACCTGATGCAGCGCCAGCGCGCGCACGATCATGGTGATGGTCTGATTGCCGGTGTTACCGCCAATGCCGGCGACAATCGGCATCAGCGTGGCCAGCGCCACCAGCTGCGAAATGGTGTCCTCAAACAGGCCAATGACGCGCGAGGCGATAAATGCCGTACACAGGTTGACGGCCAGCCAGGTCCAGCGCTTTCTTACCGCTTTGCGCACCGGTGCAAACACGTCTTCACCCTGGCTGATGCCGCCCATCTTACGGATGTTGCTTTCGTTCTCTTCGTTCACCAGGTCAATGACATCTTCCACGGTGATACGGCCAATCAGCTTGCCTTTGGCATCGGTCACCGCAGCAGAGATCAGGTTATAGCGTTCGAAGGCGCTGGCGGCCTCTTCCGCTTTGTCATCCAGCTGGAAAGTGGTGGGGCGCGCGTTCATCACCTCGGCCACCAGCGTTTTAGGTTTGTTGAGCAGGATATCGGTCAGCGCCAGTTCACCCAGCAGCTGATTGTGTTCGTCGGTGATAAAGATTTTATCGGTGCCGTCCGGCATGCTTTTGCGCTTGCGCAGAAAGCGTTGCACCGTCGCCAGCGTCACGTCTGAGCGCACGGTCAGGATATTGAAGTCCATCACCTGGCCGACGCGATCGCGATCCAGCTCAATCACGTCCAGCAGCCGGGCGCGCAGGCTGGGATCGAGCGTGGTGAGCAGGCGGCCGGTGAGATCGCGCGGCAGGTAACGCGCCAGATAGACCTGATCGTCAATATCCAGCGGCTCGATGGCGCGAAGGATTTCGCGGTCGGTCATCTCTTCCGTCAGGCTGGCCCATACGGTTTCGGAGGCCTCCACCAGCACGCGACCGCGCTGTTCGTAGGGCACCAGCCGCCATAGCGCCAGACGCTCCTCTTCCGGCAGCGCTTCGAGAATGTCCGCCAGGTCGGCCGCGTGCAGCTGCGGCAGTTCATGCTCCAGCTGCTGACGCCAGCCGGTGATTTTGCGCAGTTCGGTGGCATTGAGGTCGACGGATTTATCCAGCAGCACATCGACTAAATCGTGCTCGCTGAGCAGAAGGTGCAGAATTCGCTGGCGGGTTTCTGATAGTTGTTGTGCGTGCGAAGCAGACATAACGCGTCCTTTGTGTCTGTAAAGTCAGGTCAAAGTGTAGCGCGTTGCGGGTAAAGTGGGCGTAACAAGCAGCATTGCCGCGGCGGACAATGTGATGGCAGAGCGACGATGACCCGCAAATTCCTTAGCGCGTCTCGCTGGTGCTCAGTGTGACCGGTTCAGGTGCGGCTTTCTTTTGCTGATGATGCTCGATGGCACCGGGAATAATGAAAATCAGACGGCCAACCAAAATAAAGAAACTGATCAGCAAAACAATGCGGGTCATGGTACCGGTTTTGGGACGTCTTCGTGCAGAGATGGCGCTATTCACGCGGGGTGGTTCCTGTCAAAGCCCGGCTGGGCGGTGGCAACATTTAGTCACAACCCGACCGGGAGGTCAACCGCTGCGTGAAAAATGAGCAGAAAAGGTTAAGGTTGCTTTGATCGATATCAGCCGGCGGGCGAAGCGTGCGTCATCGACTCAGCAGGGGCGTCATTTATGACGACCGAAAGCCGCATGATGTAACGCTTGCCAGTTAACCTTTGATTTTATTTAAAAAGAGGCAATTTTCGTAGCGGCGCAATTTATTGCGCGATGAATCGCGCCGCTACGATAGGGTGCGGGTTGCGTTTTCGTCACCGAACGGCATTACGCCATTGATGGCGACCGAAACTCGCATACTTTCACCAACCGCATTAATCCGTTGTAGGGTCGCCATTCATGGCGACCGGACCATCATGATGCCAGCCATCAGTAGCTGGCTTTCTGCGCCAGCAGGGTAGCGAAGCGATACTTAATGCGCTGACCGTGTTCATCGCGGCGATGCAGTTCACCGACCTCTTCGTTGTACTTCACGATGTGCCAGTTACGAAAATAATGGCTCAGTTCGCCCGATTTAAAGGTAAACGGGAAGTTTTGCGTGTTGGGATAATCGTCGGTGCTCATCGCCGCCACAATCAGGTTGTAACCGTACTTGCGCGTGCTGGCCTGCATATCGGCGATCAGCTGCGGGATGGTCGCCGGCTGCAGGAACATCATCACCACGGTGGAAAACACAAACTGATAATCACCGTTGAAGCGCACCTGATTCAGGTTGCACTGTTCGGTATGTATCTGCTGCAGCTGCTCTTCCGCGATGATGCTGTTAAGGCGTTCCAGACTCTGCGGATTGTTGTCCCAGGCGGTCACCGCAAAACCGTGCTGATTAAGCAGCAGGCTGTTGCGGCCCTGGCCGCAGCCGAGGTCCAGCGCGTTACCCACTGCCAGTTTTGGCAGCGCGGCCAGCACTTCGGAGTGGGGCGGCGTCAGACCGTATTTCTCCGCAAAATAGTTATCGGGGCGTGTTGTCATAGTGCGATTGCGGGCCTGAAGCCCGCGTTACTCCTCTTCCAGCATCAGTTTCCAGCCGGTGACGTCATTCCAGTAAGCCTGCTCCCGCTCCAGATCCAGCTGAACCAGCGTGTTCTGGCTGAGGAAACCGGCCGGGAAGGTCAGCGTCCAGTGACCATCGTCGGTGCTCAGCTTCAGCGTGTCGGGGCGCGTGGTGGCCTGACGCTGATTGTTCAGCAGGGTGCCGAGCCGCAGCAGGAAGATCATCGGCAGGAATTGTTTCTTTTTAAACAAGGTGAAACGCGGCATCTCATCCTGCTTCACCGCTTTACGGTGGAAGCGTACCAGCGTGGCCAGCAGCATCTGTTGATCCTGATTAAAGCCCGGCATATTGGAGTTCTGCAGGATGTAGGCCGAATGGCGCTGCATACCGCTGTGGTTGATGGTCAGCCCGACTTCATGCAGCAGCGCTGCCCACTTCATTAGCGCCGTCAGCTGGGGATTTGCCAGCTTCGGGTTCTGCTCCAGCCACTGGCTGTACAGCTGCTCGGTGGTTTCCAGCACGCGGCGTGCCTGGTCGCTGTCGATGGCGTAATGATTTGCCAGGCTCTGCGCGGTGCGGCTGCGGATATCCTGATGGCGGAAGCGGCCCTCCATCTCATACAGCACGCCTTCACGCAGCGCGCCATCCGACAGGCGCAGCTCGCGAATGGCCAGCGCGTCAAACACGCCACACAGAATCGCCAGCCCCGGTACAAACACTGCCTTGCGCTCGTCCGACAGGCCCGGCAGGCTCAGGGCAGCAAAGGATTTGTGCTTCAGCACTTCGCTCACCAGCATGTCGAGGTTTTCCGGCGTCACGCGCTTCTCTTTCTCGCCCATCGCCAGCAGCACTTCACAGGCCGCTTTGATACTGCCGGACGCGCCCAGCGCATACTGCCAGCCCTGCAGACGGTATTGCCACGCCAGCGTTTCCAGCTTTTGCGCGGCGGCCAGTCGGGCGCGGCGGAAATTCTCCTGGCTAATCTCGCCTTTCGGGAAGTAGAGGTTGGCGAAGCTGACGCAGCCCATGCGGCGACTCTCCACCAGCTGCGGCTCAAAATCTTCGCCGATCACCAGCTCGGTTGAACCGCCGCCGATATCAATCACCAGCTTGCGGCCTTTCTCCGGCTGCGTGTGCTCAACGCCCATAAAGATCAGGCGCGCCTCTTCATTGCCGGAAATCACCTCGATCGGATAAGGGATGACCTCCGCAGCGCGCTGCAGAAACTCTTCCGCGTTGGACGCGATGCGCAGCGTGTGCGTACCGACGATGGTGACGTTGGCGGCACTGAACCCCTGCAGGCGCTCGGCAAATAGCGCCAGGCAGCTCAGCCCGCGCTCCATCGCCTCTTCGCTCAGGCGATTTTGCGCATCCAGCCCGTCGGCGAGGTGCACGCGCTGTTTCAGGCGTCCCAGCACCTGCATGGCACCATCCACCACACGGGCAATCACCATGTGGAAGCTGTTCGAGCCGAGATCGATGGCGGCGAATTCCTGCGGTTTCGGCGTACTTTTATGGGAGATTGGCATAGGCGTTATTCGGGTTGTTCCAGTTTCTTGATGTAATCGTAAATCGCCAGCTGCGAGCGCACCTTCTTGCGATTGCCGCGCGGAACATAACGGTTACTCAATTCTTTGTCTACGATGCGGGCTTTTACCGTATCACTTAACAGAATGGCAATGATATCCAGTATGCGCTGTTTCAGGCGCGGATCGAGCACCGACACCGCCACTTCGATACGATAATCGATATTGCGCGTCATCCAGTCCGCCGACGACAGGAATACTTTTTTATCGCCGCCGCTTTCAAAAATATAGACGCGGTCGTGCTCAAGGTAGCGGTCAACGATACTGCTGATGCGAATATTTTCACTGATGCCCGGCAAATCGGGGATCAGCGAGCACATGCCGCGCACCAGCAGGTTGATCTTCACGCCGGCCGACGAGGCGGCATACAGCCGATCCACCAGACCATTGTCTACCAGGTTGTTGATTTTCAGCGTAATGCCGGAAGGATTGCCCTGCTGCGCGTTGGCAATCTCGTTATCAATCAGCTGATACAGCATGGCGCGCGAGTTTTGCGGCGACACCATCAGGTGTTCGAACGTTACCGGGCGATACGGGTTTTCGATAAAGTTAAATACGCGCCGGACTTCGTTGGTGATGCGCGCATCGGCGGTCAGCAGCGAGTAGTCAGTGTAAATACGCGCGGTTTTTTCGTTGAAGTTGCCGGTACCAATGTGGGCGTAACGCACCACTTCTTCGCCCTCGCGGCGGGAGATCAGGAACAGCTTGGCGTGAATCTTCAGGCCGGGCGCCGAGAAGATCACATGCACGCCCGCTTCGGTCAGCCGCTTCGCCCAGCGAATGTTGGCTTCTTCATCAAAGCGCGCCTGCAGCTCGACCACCACCGTGACCTTTTTACCGTTGTAGGCGGCGTGGATCATCGCATCCATAATGCGCGAATTCTTGGCCACGCGGTAAATGTTGATCTTGATGGCCAGCACGTTCGGGTCAAACGACGCCTGACGCAGCAGCTCCAGCACGTGCTCAAAGGTGTGGTACGGATAGTAAAGCAGCACATCGCGGTTGCGGATGGCATCAAAGCCGTTGCGGAAGCCATCAAAACCGATATGACGAATCTGCGGCAGCGGACGATTTTCCAGATTGGCTTTACCCACGTTCGGGAAGCCGATGAAATCTTTGAAGTTATGATAACGGCCGCCCGGCACAATCGAGTCGTAGCTGGAGATCGACAGCTTATGGCGCAGCATTTCCACCATCGCATCGGGCATATCGCGCTGATAGACAAAGCGCACCGGCTCGGCGGTCAGGCGCTGTTTCAGGCTGGAGGACATCAGCTCCAGCAGGCTGGATTCCATCTCCGTGACCAGATCGTACTCGGCGTCGCGCGTCATTTTCATTGAATAGGCGTTCAGCGCGTCGTAATCAAAGAAGCCTTTGAAAATCTCATCAAGGCAGTAGCGCAGAATGTTATCCAGCAGAATCATGGGTTTGCGACGGCGCGGCGATTCTGCCGGCAGATTCACAAAGCGCGGCACTTTATCGGACGGGATCTCCAGCAGGGCGTAACGGATTTCTTCGCCGCGGATAATCTCTACCGCCAGATAGGTGTAATCGTCTTTCAGGAACTCAATCAGGTCGGTGTCGTGGTTGATCAGAATTGGCGTGACGTGCTGGCGCAGCTGATGCTTAAAGTAGTAGCGTAGCCACTCCTGCTGATTGGGTGACAGCTGGCGCTCGTTGATCAGGAAAATCTGGTTGCGCGCCATTTCCAGCAGCAGATCGTTATACAGCGCATCGAACTCCTGATCCGATTTCTGTACCCGCAGCTGAATCTTTTTCAGCAAATGGCGCAGGGTGGTGGGCGTCCCCTGTTCTTCGCCAATCAGAATGCGGCGCTTGAGATCGGCAAAGCGCACTTTGTAAAACTCTTCCAGGTTATTGGAATAGATGCCGAGAAAACGCATGCGCTCAATGAGCGGATTGCTTTTATCAGCGGCTTCCTGCAGCACGCGTTCGTTAAAGGTTAACCAGCTTAGTTCTTTTTCTATATACAGCTTTTCCTGACCCATTCTGACTCCGTGATGCTGTTGCTGGACGGAATGTCCGGCGGAATTAACGCATAATTGCGGTTCCGCTCAGTGTCCTCCACCATTATGGCGAGAGTATGGCAGCCTTGTCCAACCTCAACAGTTGTCTTATCAATCAGCTACGGGCAACATAGCGGCATAACTTCAAGGGTAACTCTGGCCTGCATGAGCATAAATCGTATTCCTGTCCACTTTAGTGACCGTCGTCGACGCGCCATCGATCAGTTCGTGCGCCGCATCGTCACGGCCTGCGGTGTGGGAATTTTACTGCTGATGCTGCTGCTGTTCTTCTGGCTGATCTGGGTGGTGATGCCGCTGTTCAGCGCGCCGGGCATGCAGCCGACGCTCAGTCAGCAGCTGTGGGACAAAGCCCCGGCGCTGGCGCTAGGCAGCGAAGGCCAGCTCGGCTGGCGCATCAGCCGCAACGAGGCACGTTTTATTCCGCTCGACGGCCAGCCAGCGGGCGACGCGCTGGCGCTGAACGGGCAGCCGCAGGCGGCGGTGACCAGCAGCAACGGCAGCAGCGTATTGCTCAATTTGCAGGGCGATCTGTTGCTGATGCAACCGCTCATCCACGGCCAGCACGGTGAATGGTATTTCCCGCTGGGCGATCGGCCGCTGCATCTGCCGCAGGGCGCGGTCAGCCAGATGGCGCTGGCAGTGCCGGGCGATCACCAGTGGCGCATCGCCGCGCAAACGCCGGCCGGTATCAGCCTGCTGACCTTTGCCGGCCAGAAACGCGTCGACCTGATTGTATTGCCCGGTGAGCAGGCCGACCTGATGCGGTTGTCGCCGGACGGCACGCTGCTGTACACCAGTGCCGGACGGCTGTTGCGGGTGTGGCAGATTACGCCGCAGGGCGCGCAGCTGCGGGAAACCCAGACGCTGACTCAGCAACCGCGCAGCCTGCAACTGCTGGCTGGCGGGCGCAGCTTACTGATTCAGGATGCGCGTGGCATTCAGCAATGGTTTGCCATCACCGGCGACCACGGGCCACGGCTGCAGCAGATTCACACCTTCACGCACAGCGCGGGTGTGCTCGGTATCGTGCCTGAGGCGCAGCGGCGCGTTTTTGCCAGCTTTGACGCGCAGGGCGTGGTGCGCCTGTTCGCCAGCAAGCAGGCGGGCCCGATTTTCACGCGCCAGCTGGCCGCGGGCATCAGCGCGCTGGCGTTGTCTCCGCGCGGCGATAGCCTGATCGTCGAGCGTGCCGGACAGTGGCAGCAGTTCGCGCTGGATAATCCGTGGCCCGATTTCAGCTGGCGCAATCTGTGGCAGAAAATCTGGTATGAAAACTATCCGCAGCCGGACTGGGTATGGCAGTCCACCGCCGCCGGCGACAGCTATCAGGCCAAATTCAGCCTGATGCCGCTGGTGATCGGCACGCTGAAAGCAGCGTCGCTGGCGCTGCTGTTTGCTACGCCGCTGGCGCTGGCGGCGGCGATGTATACCGCATGGTTTATGTCGCCGGGCCTGCGCCGCTGGGTCAAGCCGGGCATTGAAATGATGGGCGCGTTGCCAAGCGTGGTGATTGGCCTGATCGCTGGCGTGTGGCTGGCGCCGCACATCAGTCGCGCGCTGCCCAGCGTGATGCTGCTGCCGCTGGTGCTGGCCGCCACGCTGCTGCTGTGCGGCGTGCTCAGTCCGCGTTTGCCGGCGCGCTGGCGGCGGCCCGGTTTTGAAGTGCTGCTGCTGATGCCGCTGCTGTTACTGGTGACGTTACTGACGCTGTGGCTGCCGACACTGTGGTGGCCGCAGATGGGCGAACAGCTGGCGCACTATGAGCAGCGTAACCTGCTGGTGGCGGCGCTGGCGATGGGCTTTGCGCTGGTGCCGCTGATCTTTACCCTGGCGGAAGATGCGCTGTTTAGCGTGCCGGTGGCGCTGGGGCAGGGCTCGCTGGCGCTGGGCGCGACACCGTGGCAAACCCTGACGCGCGTGGTGCTGCCGGGCGCGTCGGCAGGTATTTTTGCTGCATTGATGATCGGCTTTGGCCGTGCGGTGGGCGAAACCATGATCGTACTGATGGCCACCGGCAACACGCCGGTGAGCGAAGGCGGACTGTTTGCCGGGCTGCGCGCGCTGTCGGCCAATATCGCCATTGAAATGCCGGAAGCCGCGGCGGGCAGCGCCCATTATCGCATCCTGTTTCTCAGTGCGTTGCTGCTGCTGATATTCACGCTGGCGATCAACACCGTGGCGGAACTGATTCGTCAGCGGCTGCGCCAGCGCTACAGTCAGCATGAGGGGCAGGCATGAGCGCGCTGCGTCAAAACGATCGCTGGCGCTGGCTGACTGCCGGTGCGGTCGCCGTCTGCCTGCTGGCATTTACCTTATTAATCGGCCTGCTGGGCTGGCAGGGCGTCAGGGCGTTCTGGCCGCAGCCGGTCGATCAGTATCAGTTCCAGCCGCCGCAGGGGGCACCGCTGATGGTGCTGGGTGAAACGCTGGATCGCCAGCAGCAGGGCGATCGCTGGCGCTATGTAGTGAAAACCGGCAACCGCGATTTTGCCGCGCCGGATTTCCGCGTCATCGTCAGTCAGGGCGAAGCGCAAACCCGACGCCCGGCAGAGGCGCTGGTGCTACAGCGACGCAGTGGCGGCAATGCCTACGGCTGGCTGGTGGAGCTGCGTGAAGACAACGAGGTGCTGACCGCGCGCGACCGCGATGCACTGCTGCAGCAGCGGCTGAAGCAGGTGCATGAGCAGCTGCGCCAGGCGAGCAACATCCGGCGTATCGAGATGGCGCGCCTTAACGCGCAGCTGGAGAGTCTGCAACAGCAGGCTGACGAGCAGCGGCGCGGTGGTCACTTCAGCCTGCAGGATCAGTCAGAACTGGATGCCAACAGCGCGGCGCTGCATAAACGCTTCGGCGCGCTGGCGCAGCAGCTGGCGCATCTGCAGCATGAAAGCCAGCGCGATACGCTGGTGCTGCGCGACGTGCAGGGCGACGATCATCTGATTCCGCTGGCGCAGGTGGTGGCCGCCTGGTATCCAAACAGCCTGAGCATCGGGCAGAAAATCGGGCATTTCCTCAGTCAGATCTGGCAGTTTGTCAGTGACTCGCCCACCTCGGGCGGCAGTGAAAATGGCGCGCTGCCGGCGATTTTCGGCACTGTTTTGATGGTGCTGCTGATGTCAGTGATTGTCATGCCGCTGGGCGTGGTGGCCGCCGTCTGGCTGCACGAATACGCCGGGCGCAACGCACTCACCCGGCTGGTGCGCATTGCGGTGGTGAATCTGGCTGGCGTGCCGTCGATTGTGTATGGCGTGTTTGGCCTCGGCTTTTTTGTCTGGCTGATTGGCGGCACCCTCGATCAGCTGTTCTTCTCCCGCTCGCTGCCCAATCCTACCTTCGGCACGCCCGGCCTGCTGTGGGCGGCGCTGACGCTGGCGCTGCTGACGCTGCCGGTAGTGATCGTCGCCACCGAAGAGGGGCTGTCGCGTATTCCGGACAATCTGCGTCAGGGCTCGCTGGCGCTGGGCGCAACCCAGGCAGAAACCCTGTGGCGCGTGGTGCTGCCGCTGGCGGTACCGGCAATGCTCACCGGCCTGATTCTGGCGGTGGCGCGCGCCGCCGGCGAAACCGCACCGCTGATGTTGGTGGGCGTGGTCAAAATGGTGCCAGAGCTGCCGGTCGATGCGGTGTTTCCTTACATGCATCTTGACCGCAAATTTATGCATCTCGGTTTTCAGATTTACGATCTGGCTTTCCAGAGCCCGAACATCGACGCCGACCGACCGCTGGTGTATGCCACGGCACTGCTGCTGGTGGCGATCATTCTGTCGCTCAATCTGCTGGCGATGGTGCTGCGCCATCGCCTGCGCGAGCGCTACCGGTTAATGACGCACTAAAAAGGTTTACACATGACGCCCGATTACGCTATTGCGCTCACCGTTAATCAGCTGTCGCTGTGGTACGGCGAACGCCAGGCGCTGAATAACATTGATTTGCAGATCCCGAAGCATCGCATCACGGCGCTGATTGGGCCCTCCGGCTGCGGTAAATCGACGCTGCTGCGCTGCTTCAATCGCATGAACGACGTCATTGATGGCTGCCGCATCGAAGGTGAGATTCTGCTCGATAGCCACGCGGTGATGCAGGCGAACCAGGATCTGCCGGCGTTGCGGCGGCGCATCGGCATGGTGTTCCAGCGTCCCAATCCGTTTCCCAAGTCGATCTATGAGAATGTGGTTTACGGTCTGCGTTTGCAGGGCGTGCGCGATCGTCGCGTGCTGAATGAGGCCTGCGAGCGCGCGCTGCGGGCGGCGGCGCTGTGGGGCGAAGTGAAAGATCAGCTGGGGCAGAATGCGCTGACGCTGTCGAGCGGTCAGCAGCAGCGTCTGGTGATTGCGCGCGCCATCGCCATCGAGCCGGAAGTGCTGCTGCTGGATGAACCCACCTCGGCGCTGGATCCGATCTCGACGCTGGTGATTGAAGAGTTGATGACCACGCTGAAGCAGCATTTCACGCTGGTGCTGGTGACGCACAACATGCAGCAGGCAGCGCGCGTATCCGATTACACCGCGTTTATGCATAACGGGCAGCTGGTGGAGTTTGATGAAACCGACCGGATTTTCACCGCACCGCAGGCGCGGCGCACCGAGGATTATATTACCGGCCGGTTTGGATAGAGAGGGGCGTTGTTCACGTGGTCGCCGTGAATGGCGATCTCACGAGATGCCCCGTAGGGTGCGCATTCATGCGCACCTGGTCAATCAATCGTGCGCATAACCTTCCGGCGGCAGCGGTTCGCCATCTAACCACGCTTTGCCCGCGCGCATCTGCAAGCGTCCTTCGACAAACCAGCTGATCACCAGCGGATAAATCGCGTGCTCCTGATGCTGCACGCGGGCGCTGATCTCAGCTTCGTCATCGTCAGCAAATACCGGCACACGCGCCTGCAGAATGATCGGTCCACCGTCCAGCTCGTCAGTCACAAAATGCACCGACGTACCGTGTTCCGCGTCACCGTTCGCCAGCGCCTGGCGATGCGTATGCAAACCGGGATATTTCGGCAGCAGCGACGGATGAATATTCAGCAGACGATCGTGATAGTGCGCGACAAACGCCGGGCTCAGAATGCGCATATAACCGGCCAGCACCACCAGATCAGGTGCATAAGCGTCGATCTGCTGCATCAACTGGCGGTCAAAGGCGTCGCGATCGGCGAAATCCTGCGCGGACAGCGCGTGAGCAGGCACGCTGGCCTGCTGCGCACGCGTCAGACCATAGGCCGAGGCTTTATTACTGAAAACGGCAGCCACGCTGCCGTTGATACGCCCGCTCTCGCAGGCGTCGAGGATGGACTGAAGATTGCTGCCGTTGCCGGAGATCAGTACAACCAGTTTCTTCATGGGTTAATAACCACACGCTCTTCAGCATCTGACGCGTTAATCACGCCAATTTTCCACGCCTGCTCGCCAGCCGCGGTCATCAGCTGTACCGCTTTGTCGGCATCGGCCGGGCTCAGCGCAATCACCATGCCCACGCCGCAGTTAAAGGTGCGGTACATCTCGTGACGGCTGACGTTACCGGCCTGCTGCAGCCAGCTGAATACCGCCGGCCACTGCCAGCTTTTCTCGTCAATCACCGCCTGGGTGTTATCCGGCAGGACGCGCGGAATGTTTTCCCAGAAGCCGCCGCCGGTCAGGTGGGCAATGGCGTGCACGTCCACCTGCTCAATCAGGCTAAGGATATTTTTCACGTAGATGCGGGTCGGCGCCAGCAGGTGATCGGCCAGCGGTTTGCCTTCCAGCTGTTTGGTGGTGGGATCGGTCTGGCTGACTTCAAGAATTTTACGCACCAGCGAGTAGCCGTTAGAGTGCGGACCGCTGGAGCCCAGCGCGATCAGCACGTCGCCATCCTGCACTTTGCTGCCGTCGATGATCTCGGACTTTTCCACCACGCCGACGCAGAAACCGGCCACGTCGTAATCTTCGCCGTGATACATGCCCGGCATCTCAGCGGTTTCACCGCCGACCAGCGCACAGCCCGACTGCAGACAGCCTTCGGCGATACCGGTGATCACCGCGGAGGCGGTATCCACATCCAGCTTGCCGGTGGCGTAATAGTCGAGGAAGAACAGCGGCTCAGCGCCCTGTACCACCAGATCGTTCACGCACATCGCGACCAGATCGATGCCGATGCTGTCGTGGCGTTTGAGATCCATCGCCAGACGCAGCTTGGTGCCGACGCCATCAGTTCCGGAGACCAGCACCGGCTCGCGGTATTTCTGCGGCAGCGCACACAGCGCGCCAAAGCCACCCAGTCCACCCATCACTTCCGGGCGGCGGGTTTTCTTTACTACGCCTTTAATACGGTCAACCAGATCGTTACCAGCATCAATATCAACACCGGCGTCTTTGTAGCTGAGAGAGGTTTTGTCGGTCACTGCGGAATCCCCACGCGATTGCGGTTGGTGGCAAAAATTAAGCGCGGCAATTCTACCAGCGCAGGCAAACGTTTGCGAGTCCCATCTCAGGGCACCTTTGCAGCGTGCTGATTTTTCGCTAATCCTTATTCTCAGGCGATTTGTGCACGTTACCTGACCAATCACCGGTGGCGCGGCGGTAAAAAGGCGGTATAATCCGGCGATTTTTTTTTAGCTCAACTCAATTCCGGGAGAATAATCATGAAGATCGTGGAAGTCAGACACCCGCTGGTCAAACATAAACTGGGCCTGATGCGTGAGCATGATATCAGCACCAAGCGCTTCCGCGAGCTGGCCTCGGAAGTGGGCAGCTTACTGACCTATGAAGCCACCGCCGATCTCGAAACCGAGCGCGTGACCATTGAAGGCTGGAACGGTCCGGTCGACGTCGATCAAATCAAAGGCAAAAAAATTACCGTCGTCCCGATTCTGCGTGCTGGCCTTGGCATGATGGAAGGTGTGCTGGAACACGTACCGAGCGCGCGCATCAGCGTGGTGGGCGTTTACCGTGACGAAGAGACGCTGGAGCCGGTGCCTTACTTCCAGAAGCTGGTGTCAAACATCGAAGAGCGTATGGCGCTGGTGGTTGACCCGATGCTGGCAACCGGCGGCTCGATGATCGCTACCATCGATCTGCTGAAGAAAGCCGGCTGCAACAGCATTAAAGTGCTGGTGCTGGTGGCCGCGCCGGAAGGCATTGCCGCGCTGGAGAAAGCGCATCCGGACGTTGAGCTGTACACCGCGTCAATCGATCAGGGCCTGAACGAGAAGGGGTACATTATCCCGGGCCTCGGCGACGCCGGCGACAAGATTTTCGGAACCAAATAAATAAACCAGCCGGCCAGAGAGTCGGCTTTTTTTTGGCAAAAATACCGTTCAGTCAGACACCGTATCGACAGGATGCACATTTTGTAGCGGCGCGATTTATCGCGCTGATGCCGGGCAAGCTATGGTGCCCATCCGGACAAGGCGCAATCAATTGCGCACTACGATAAGGTGCGGTGTTGACGAACGAGCATAAAAATAAACGTATAGGGGATAAATGATGACTCGCAGAGCCATTGGCGTTAGTGAACGCCCGCCACTGTTGCAAACCATTCCGCTCAGCCTGCAGCACCTGTTCGCCATGTTCGGCGCCACCGTGCTGGTGCCGATTCTGTTCCACATCAACCCGGCGACCGTGTTGCTGTTCAACGGCGTCGGCACGCTGCTGTATCTATTTATCTGTAAAGGCAAAATCCCGGCCTATCTTGGCTCCAGCTTTGCCTTTATCTCGCCGGTGTTGCTGCTGCTGCCGCTCGGTTATGAAGTGGCGCTCGGCGGCTTTATCCTGTGCGGCGCGCTGTTCTGCATTGTGGCGCTGATTGTGAAGAAGGCCGGCACCGGCTGGCTCGATGTCATGTTTCCACCGGCGGCGATGGGTGCCATCGTGGCGGTTATCGGTCTCGAACTGGCTGGCGTGGCGGCGAATATGGCCGGGCTGCTGCCCGCTGACGGCACTACAGCGGACAGTAAAACCATCATTATTTCGCTGGTGACGCTGGCGGTGACGGTGTTTGGCTCGGTGCTGTTCCGTGGTTTCTTCGCCATTATCCCAATCCTGATTGGCGTGCTGGTCGGCTACGCGCTGTCGTCGGCAATGGGTATCGTTGACTGGAGCGCAGTGGAAAACGCGCCGTGGTTTGCGCTGCCGACCTTCTATACGCCGCGCTTTGAGTGGGCCGCGATGCTGACCATCCTGCCCGCAGCGCTGGTGGTAATTGCCGAGCACGTGGGCCATTTGGTGGTGACCGCCAACATCGTGAAGAAGGATCTGATTCGCGATCCGGGTCTGCATCGCTCGATGTTCGCCAACGGCCTGTCGACCATGATCTCCGGCTTCTTTGGTTCCACGCCGAATACCACCTATGGTGAAAACATTGGCGTCATGGCGATCACCCGCGTTTATAGCACCTGGGTGATCGGCGGTGCGGCGATCTTCGCCATTCTGCTCTCCTGCGTCGGTAAACTGGCGGCCGCGATTCAGGCGATCCCGGTACCGGTGATGGGCGGGGTGTCGCTGCTGCTGTATGGCGTGATTGGCGCTTCCGGTATTCGCGTGCTGATTGAATCCAAAGTTGACTACAACAAAGCGCAGAATCTGATCCTTACCTCGGTGATCCTGATCATTGGCGTCAGTGGCGCGAAGGTGCACGTGGGCGCCGCCGAGCTGAAGGGCATGGCGCTGGCCACCATCGTCGGCGTTGGCCTGGCGCTGATTTTCCGGGTAATCAGTCTGTTACATCCGGAAGAAGTGGTGCTGGACGCGGAAGAAAAACGCGAGCTTTAAAGGATCCTGCGGGCAGGGAAGCCCGGTTCATCTCTGCGGAGGATCGTGATAAACTTGCCCGGTTTTCTGCCCGCTCATCCGTTGAGGTACTTCTGAACACGCCGGCACAGCTTTCACTGCCACTCTATCTACCCGATGATGAAACCTTTGCCAGTTTCTGGCCGGGGGAAAATCCGTCACTGCTGGCGGCGCTGCAGGGCGCGCTGGCGCAACAGCACGGCAGCTATCTCTACTTCTGGTCGCGCGAAGGCGGCGGCCGCAGCCATTTGCTGCACGCAGCCTGCGCCAAAATGTCCGCGCGCGGCGAAGCGGTGGGTTACGTGCCGCTCGATAAGCGCACCTGGTTCGTGCCGGAAGTGCTGGAAGGCATGGAGAATCTGGCGCTGGTGTGCATTGATAATATTGAGTGCATCGCCGGCGAAGCCGAGTGGGAGATGGCGATCTTCGATCTCTACAACCGTATTCTGGAAACCGGCAAAACCCGCCTGCTGATCACCGGCGATCGCCCTCCGCGTCAGCTCAATCTGGGCCTGCCGGATCTGGCGTCACGTCTCGACTGGGGACAAATTTACCGCTTACAGCCGCTGTCCGACGAGGACAAACTGCAGGCGATGCAGTTGCGTGCTGGCCTGCGCGGCTTTGAGCTGCCGGAAGACGTTGGGCGTTTCCTGCTGAAACGCCTCGACCGCGAAATGCGCACGCTGTTTGACACGCTTGATCGCCTCGATCGCGCCTCGATCAGCGCACAGCGCAAGCTGACCATTCCCTTCGTGAAAGAGGCGCTGGGGCTTTAGAGAATCTCCAGCACCGCTTCCGGCGGACGACCAATGCGGGCGCGGTCGCCCTGAATCACAATCGGCCGCTCGATCAGTTTTGGATGCTCCACCATCGCCTGTAACAACTGTTGTTCGCTGAGATCGTTACTGGCCAACCCCAGCGTTTTATAGATTTCCTCGCCACGGCGCATTAGCTCGCGCGCACTGTGCATGCCGAGCTGTTGCAGCAGCGTTTTCAGCGAATCGATGTCCGGCGGCGTGTCGAGATACAGCACCACCTGCGGTTCAATGCCCTGTTGCTGTAGTAGCGCGAGGGTTTCGCGGCTCTTGCTGCAGCGCGGATTGTGATAAATACGGACCATGTTTTTTTATCCTGCGTAATCCATTGTTGCCAGGTGCGCATGAATGCGCACCCTACGAATAACTGCTGGTGCGCATCAATATGCACCCTGCGAATAGATGAAAGGGTTTATCTGTCGACCGTAGGGTGCGCATTGATGCGCACCGAAATCCTGCCGGCCATCCACCCGCGTAACCGGCTATTTACCCTTTTGCATACTGCTTAAAACGCCGCTGTAACTCGCGGAACTGGTCGATACGCGCATCGTAACGCGCCTGCTTCAGGCTGCCGAGCGGCACCTGGGCGCTGGCGCTGCTCAGGGTGGTGATGGCCTGATCGAGCTGGCCGTTCAGCGCCAGACTCTCCGCCCGTGCCGAAAGCTCCTCATCGCTCAGCCCCTGCGCGGCTGAAGCCTGCGCCAGTAAATCCCATGCGTTGAGATCGTCAGGGTGCGCAAAGGTGTAGCGGTTAAGGATGCGGCTGGCGTTGGCCGGCTGCTTCGCCTCGACGTAGGCGTTCGCCAGGTTAAGCTGCAGCACCGGATTGGTCTGGCTGCCGCGGGCGGCGTTCAGCATGCTGATGGCCTGCTGCGGCTGGTTCAGACCGATGTCGATATCGGTCATGATATCAAGGAACCACAGGTTATCCGGCTGCTTCGCCAGCAGCGGCGCGATGATCTTTTTCGCGTTGGCAAAATCTTTCGCCTGCAGGAACTGTACCGCTTTGCCGTACTGCGCCGCCTGCTGTTCCCGCGTGTTGCCTTTGGCGTACTCATTCAGCAAATCGTCAGTCAGCTGATTGCGGCCGGTGGCGTACATACCCAGCGCGCGCACCTTCGCCATATAGAAATCCTGCGACGACTGCACCACCACCGGGCGCATCTGGTTGGCGCGGTTACGCGCGTCGGCCAGGCGGCTATCGGGCAGCGGGTGCGTAAGCAGAATTTCCGGTGGTTTTGACGAGAAGCGGCTTTGATCGGCCAGCTTTTGCAGAAACGCGGGCATCGCCTGCGGATCGAAACCGGCGCGCTGCAGCACCTGAATGCCGATGCGATCTGCTTCCTGCTCGTTGCCCTGGGTAAAGCTGATAATACCCTGCTGCGTACCAGCCAGCGTACCGGTCAGTGCCGCCATCCCGGCCTGCGGGCTGGCCAGCGCCAGCAGAATCGAACCCAGCGCGCCGACCCAGGTGAGCGGGGCGCTGCGCTTTTGCTCTTCCATGGCGCGCGCCAGATGGCGCTGCGTCACGTGCGAAATTTCGTGCGCCATCACCGACGCCAGCTGGCTTTCGTTATCGGTATAGCGGAACAGCGACGAGTGCAGCACCACATTGCCGCCAAAGAAGGCGAAAGCGTTGAGCTCGTCATTTTGAATCAGGAAAAAGTGAAACGGCGTGCGCACTGAATGGGCGTGTGCCACCAGCCGCTGGCCGAGTTCATTGATGTACTGATTAAGCAGCGGATCGTTGATCAGTGGCGCGCTGGCGCGCAGCTGGCGCACGTAGAAGTCGCCAATCTGCAGCTCCTGATTAATGGAAAGCGTGGAGCCTGCCGTGGTGCCCATGTCGGGCAAATTGTCGCTCAGATCGGCGCGGACACCGACCGCAGGCGTGAGCAGCAGCGCAGGAATAAGGGCCGCCAGCACTGATTTTTTCAACCGGTTAAACATGCCTTGATCCTGTAAAAGTCTCCTGCCATTGGACAGGAAAGTCATGCCAATGTTCTGTGGCGGCGTTTCCTTTTCTGCCGCGGCTCTATCTTAACCACAGTGAGGATACAAGCAAATGCCGCCGTCACATTGACGTGATGGCAAAGAATGGCTGACTGACGCGAAATTTGTAGCAAAAAATTGAATAGCGAAAAGGCAACATAAAAAGGCGCAGCGCACTGATGAAATTAAAGTTACGTAAAGTTGCTCAAAATAATTGAAGCTGGCATGGTTTTTTCCAGGTTTACTCTGAAAAACACGCCTGAAATCCCACGGTTGGCCCGCTTTATCCATCAGTGATTTTTATCGTGCTGCTCTGGCCGTGCATCACCAGCCCAGAAATGAATGGTCAGGTTTTGCTCACTGGTCAACTGGCGGCGCGCGATGACAGCATTAACCCACACGATGAGGCGCTGTCATCTGCTGTGCATCCCTTTCCCTGGTGACTGCTGGTTTTTCCGGCCAGCTATTTTTCAACTCGCCTGCACAGCTCAATTAACAGCCTTATTCAATCAGCTGGCGCAATGATTTCTGCTGGCAGCCAAACGCCGGACAGCCCGCCAGTACAGGCGTTTTGCCCGCCGCGCGCTGTGGTATAGATAAAGCACTTTTTCAAACGGACTGTGAATTAACGCGCAGTGCATGCCGGAGAGTTTCTATGCGTTCTGTTGTTTCCTATGCCCTGATTGCCATCGTGGGTGAGATGGTCGGTGCCGCCGTAATCAAAAGCGATGACCTGTATCAGCGTATCGCGGGCCATTTTTCCGCTGAACCTGCCGATCCGGACGGGTTCTGGAGCACGCCGGCGGTCGCGGGCTACGGCAAAATTCATTATGAAGCCGACGCCGCGTTTAAACCGGCGGTGGGGCTGAGCAACAAAGTGGTGTTCCAGCTGACCCGCAATGAAGGCGATATCAAACGGCCTAACCTCGGGCTGGAGCGCGTGGCGCGCGTGGTCAATCTGTACATCGCCGCTGGCGTACCGGCCGAACAGCTGCAGTTTGTGGTGTCGATGACCGGCGATGCCACGCCCGCCACGCTGGATAACGCGCATTTTAAGCAGTTTTACGGCGTCGATAACCCCAACCTCGCGCTGATTGGCGCGCTGAACAAGCTGGGCGTCAAAGTCTCGGTGTGCGATCAGTCGGTGGCGTTCCATCACTATCCGCGCGACTGGATCGACCGGTCGGTGATTCATGCATTATCCAGCCCGACCACGGTGTCGACGCTGGAAAATCAGGGCTATGCCTTTTTACAGATGTAATCGCGTCTTTGGTTAAGGAGAAGTGTCATGCGTCCAGCATCCTATATAGTTATCGCCGCGCTGGCGGGCTTTGTCGGCGGAAATGTGCTGCAGCTGCCGGAACTGGTGGATAAAGTCAGCGGCAAATTCGCTGACCAGAAAACCGAACCGGCGGATTTCTGGAGCACGCCGGCGATTGCCGGTTACGGTAAAATTCACTTTGTTAACACGCCGGATTACAACCCGGCCAACACGCCCGGGCTGAGCAATAAGATTGTGTTTCAGATCAACCGCAGCGAAGGGGATATCCATCAGCCGAACCTCGGCCTTGAGCGCGTGGCACGCGTCACTAACCTCTATTACGCGGCCGGCGTGCCGCTTAATCAGCTCAACTTTGTGGTGTCGATCAACAGCGATGCGGTGCCGGCCGCGCTCAATAACGATCAGTTCCGTAAAGCATACGGCAGCGATAACCCTAACCTGAAGCTGATTGATGAGCTGAAGAAAGCCGGGGTGAAAGTGACCATTTGCGACCAGTCGGTGGCCTTCCATCAGCTGGAGCGCGACTGGATTGATACCCGCGTCACGCATACGCTCTCCAGCGGCACCACCGTCGCGTCGCTGCAAAATGAAGGGTACGCCTTCCTGATGCTGTAATCCTGCCGACAGCAGTGCAGGCTGCTGTCATCTTTTCGTCATCCCTTCGCGATGTCACTGTCACAGTTCGCCGTTAGTTTAGGCGCCAATGAGATCGATCTCATCGGCACTTTACGAGGCGAACATGTCCGATTTACTCACGGTGGCAAAGCTGGCAGGCGTTTCACGCGCCACGGCCGCGCGCGCCTTTTCCGATCCCCATCTGCTGCGGCGCGACACGCTGGAGAGAGTGCTGGCGGCGTCGGAGCAGCTCGGCTTTCGTCCTAACCACATCGCGCGCCAGCTGCGCACGCAGCACTCCACCACCTTCGGCGTGCTGCTGCCCTCGCTGCTTAACCCGATCTTCTCCTGCCAGTTACAGGCGATGGAGCGCCAGGCGCGCGACGCCGGCTATGGCCTGCTGGTGGCCACCAGCGATTACCAGCCCGAGCGCGAAGCCGCCATCGTTGAACATATGCTGCGCCAGCGCGTGGCGGGCCTGGTCCTGACGGTGGCCGACGCGGATAACAGCGCGGTGCTCAGCACGCTGCAGGCGGCTGGCCTGCCGTTTGTGCTGGCGCATAACGTGCCGCAGCACAGCCACTGGCCGGCGGTGTGCGTGGATAACCGCCAGGCGATGCGCGAAGCCACCGCACAACTGCTGGCGCTTGGTCATCGCCGCATTGCCATGGTCGCCGGACCGATGCTGCAGTCAGACCGTGCACGCCTGCGCTATCAGGGCTATTGCGACGCCATGCAGCACGCGGGCCTGACGGCGCTGCCGGTGATTGAGATGGCCAGCCACACCCAATCCGACTTTACGCTGCTGGCCCCGATGCTCGGCGGTGCCACCCCGCTCAGCGCCGTGATCTGCACCAACGACCTGCTGGCCATCAGCCTGATTGGCGCGGCGGCGCGCGCGGGCGTGCCTGTGCCACAGCAGCTGGCGGTGATGGGCTTTGACGGGATTGCGATGGGGGCACAAATGGCCCCGTCGCTGGCCAGCGTAGCGCAGCCCGCCGAACGGCTCGGCGCCTGCGCCATCGATATGTTGTTGCATAACGTCAGCCGCGGCACCCGCGTGCTGCCACATCAGTTGCGGAGCGGTGAGAGTGTTGCTGCCCCCGCGTTTATTGCCACCACCAGGGAACCTCATGATGCTGCATAAAAAAGTAAAAATTTACGCCGGCGCCATCGCGCTCAGCGCCAGCGCGTTGTTTACCAGCCTGACGCAGGCGGCGGAAACCGCCATCTGTTACAACTGTCCGCCCGAGTGGGCCGACTGGGGCACTCAGCTCAAAGCGATTGCCAGAGACACCGGCATTCAGGTGCCGCAGGACAACAAAAACTCCGGCCAGGCGCTGGCGCAGCTGGTGGCGGAGCAGGGCAATCCGGTGGCCGACGTGGTCTATTACGGCGTCAGCTTCGGCATTCAGGCGGACAGCGCCGGCGTGGTCGCCAGTTACAAACCGGCGCACTGGGATGACATTCCTGCCGGCATGAAAGACAGCAACGGCAAATGGGTGGCGCTGCACTCGGGCACCATGGGCTTTATGGTCAACGTCGATGCGCTGGGCGGCGCGCCGGTGCCGCAATCCTGGGACGACCTGCTGAAGCCGGAATACAAAGGCATGATTGGTTATCTCGATCCGGCCAGCGCCTTTGTCGGTTACGTGGCGGCGGTGGCGGTCAACCAGGCGAAGGGCGGCAACATGCAGGACTTCACGCCGGCGCTGAACTGGTTCAAAAAGCTGCAGACGAATCAGCCTATCGTGCCTAAGCAGACCGCGTATGCGCGCCTGATTTCCGGCGAGATCCCGATTCTGCTCGACTATGACTTCAATGCTTACCGCGCCCGCTACAAAGATCACGCTAACGTCGCCTTTGTTATTCCCAAAGAGGGCACGGTAACGGTGCCGTACGTCATTAGCCTGGTGAAGAATGCACCGCACGCGGCGAACGGCAAAAAAGTGATCGACTATGTACTGTCAGACAAAGGGCAGGCCATCTGGGCCAGCGCGTTCCTGCGCCCGGTGCGCACCGGCGCCATGAGCGCAGAAGCGAAGAAATATTTCCTGCCGGACAGCGACTATGCGCGTGCGCAAACCGTTGACTATCAGCAGATGGCGGCAGCGCAGAAAGCCTTCTCGGCGCGCTATCTGAGTGAGATTCGCTGATGGCGATGACCGAGACCCTGGCGGCTTCGTGCCGCCGGACACCGCGCCTGGCCGGCAGCCGCTGGCTATGGCTGACGCTGCCGGCGCTGCTGTTCTTCTGCGCATTCTGGCTGCTGCCGTTTGTCCGTCTGCTGCAGATGGCAATGCAGGACGACCGCAGCACCCGGCACAGCGGCTACTGGACGGTACTGACCCAGCCGCACTACCTGCTCAGCCTGCTGAACACCGTGCTGCTGTCGCTCGCCGTCACGCTGGTGACGCTGGCCATCGCCGCGACAGTCGGCTGCTTTCTGGCACGCCAGCGCTTCAGCGGACGCAGCACGCTGCTGGCGCTGCTGACGTTTCCGCTGGCCTTTCCGGGCGTGGTGGTGGGATTTCTGGTGGTGATGCTGGCGGGCCGTCAGGGACTGCTGGCGCAAATCAGCCTGGCGCTGTTCCACGAGCGCTGGATGCTGGCCTATTCGTTTACCGGCCTGTTTATTGGCTATCTCTATTTTTCACTGCCGCGCGCCATCATCACGCTGGTGGCGGCGAGTGAAAAACTCGACCGTTCTCTCGAAGAGGCGGCGCGTTCGCTGGGCGCCAGTCAGTGGCGCATCACCTGGGATGTGATTGTGCCGGGACTGCAGCCGGCGCTGCTCTCCACCGGCGCGCTCTGTTTTGCTACCAGCATGGGTGCGTTCGGTACCGCGTTTACCCTGGGCACCGATCTGGCGGTGCTGCCGCTGACCATTTACGGCGAATTCACCAACTACGCCAATTTCGCCACCGCCGCCGCGCTGTCGGTGGTGATGGGCGGCGTCGCCTGGCTGGCACTGATGCTGGCGCGCCGACTGGCCCATCAGGAGGTGACATGAGACGTCGCGGACTGTTCAGCCTGCAACTGCTGGTCACCGTGCTCACCGCCCTGTTCATGATCGTGCCGGTGGTGCTGTCGATGCTGGCCGGCGTGACCAACAACTATTTTACCGGCCTGCGCAGCGGCCTGACGCTGAAGTGGGTGACCCAGGTGTGGCAGCTTTACGCCGACACCTTCTGGCTGTCGCTGCTGATTGCGCTGGCCTGCCTGCTGATCACGCTGCTGATCGGCGTGCCGGCAGCGTGGGGATTGCTAAAAGCGCCGCGGCGCTGGGCGGCGCGCATCGAAGAGTGCCTGATGCTGCCGGTCGCGCTGCCGGGCCTCGCCACCGCGCTGGGCATCATCCTGCTGTACGGCCAGTTCTCCGGCCTGCGCGATAGCTGGCTGTTCATTCTGATCGGTCACGTGCTGTTTACCTTGCCGTTTATGCTGCGCCCGGTGCTGGCGGTAATGCAGGCGGTGGAGATGCCGCGGCTGGAAGAGGCGGCAGCCAGTCTCGGTGCCAGCCTGTGGCAGCGCTTTTTTACCGTGGTGGTGCCCAACTGTCGCAACGGCATCCTCGCCGGAGCGTTTATGGTGATCACCCTGTCGGTGGGTGAGTTCAACATCACCTGGATGCTGCATACGCCGCTGACAAAGACGCTGCCGGTGGGGCTGGCAGACAGCTATGCCTCAATGCGACTGGAAATGGGATCGGCCTACACGCTGATCTTTATTCTGCTGATTCTGCCGCTGCTGCTGATGCTCAACGCGGTCAATCACTGGCTCAACCGTACGCTCACGCGTGCTAATAAGGAGGCGGCATGAACCCTGCGGCCGTAACCGTTACGCTGCGCCACTGTGCGCGGCACTTTAATCACCAGCTGGCGCTGCAGCCGCTCGATCTGACGGTGCAGCCTGGCGAAACCCTGGTGCTGCTCGGTCCGTCCGGCTGTGGCAAAACCACCACGCTGCGCATCATCAGTGGCCTGGAGCGCTGTGACGACGGCGGCGAAGTGTGGTTCGACGATCGTAACGTGACAGCGCTGCCGATTGAGAAACGCAACGTGGGCATGGTGTTCCAGAACTACGCGCTGTTTCCCCATCTCAACGTAGCGCAGAACGTCGCTTACGGCCTGAAAGTGCAGGGCGTGGGGCGCGCCGAACGCGACGCGCGCGTGCAGGAGATGCTGGCCCTGGTGGATCTCAGCGCGCTGGCGCAGCGCAGCATCGACAAGCTGTCGGGCGGTCAAAAGCAGCGCGTAGCGCTGGCTCGTGCGCTGGCGGCGCGTCCGAAGGTGCTGCTGTTTGATGAGCCGCTGGCGGCGCTGGATGCGCGCCTGCGCGACCGGCTGCGGCTGGAGATTGGCGCGCTGCTGAAACAGCTGGCGATCACCGCCGTCTACGTCACGCACGATCAGCAGGAAGCGATGGCGCTGGGCGATCGCATTGCGGTGATGGAGCAGGGACGTCTGGTGCAGATCGATACGCCGCAAAATATTTACCAGCGCCCGGCGTCACAGTTTGTCGCGGATTTTGTCGGCGCGATTAACTGTGTCGGGGTCGATGCGCGCGGTAATCCGCAGCATTTCTGCCGCCCGGAGGATGTGCTGCTGGCGGCGGACCAGCGCTACGCACGCCCTGGTTTTATCCTCGGCACCACCTTTCTCGGCGCAGCGCAGCGGCTGAGCATTGATATCGGGCTGGCGGCGCCGATCCAGGTTGATCGCCACGCGCGCGAAGCCTGGCATGCCGGCCAGCCGGTAAGCTGGACGCTGGCGCAGGATGCCGCGCTGCACTTTTCTGCCTGATAAGGAGCTGTTGTGACTGACGCAATGACGCTGATTGCGCAAATCAGCGATTTACACATCAAGGCCCATGGCCGTCTCTCCTATAAAAAAGTGGATACGCATGCTGCGCTGCTGCGGGTGATCGACACGCTGAATCAGCTGGTGCCGCGACCGGATACGGTGGTGATTACCGGCGACCTGGTGGATTTTGGCACTGCGGAAGAGTACCAGACGCTGCGCGAGGCGCTGCGCCATCTGCAGCTGCCGTTCCTGCTGATGCCGGGCAATCACGACGATCGCCAGCAACTGCGCGCCGCGTTTCCTGAGCATCATTACCTGCAGCACGGCGAAACGCTCAACTGGCAGATACGCGTGAATCATCTGCAGCTGCTGGCGCTCGACTCCAGCGTACCGCATCAGCCGTGGGGCTACGTCGATGACGCACAGCTGCAATGGCTGGCAGAGCAGCTGGCGCGTGAGCCTGATTTGCCGACGCTGGTGCTGCTGCATCATCCGCCGTTCCTGAGCGGCATTGGCCATATGGATCGGCAGCCGCTGCGCAATCCGGCGGCGCTGGCTGCCATCGTTGGTCAGCATCCCCAGGTGGAACGGGTGTTGAGCGGTCACCTGCACCGCTCGGTGCAGGCGCGTTTTGCCGGCACGCTGGCCTGCGTGGCGCCTGGTGTGTCGCATCAGGTGGCACTGGATTTGCGTGACCACGGTCCGGCGAGCTTTGTGCTGGAACCGCCCGGTTTTCTGCTGCATCGCTGGCAGCCGCAGCAGGGGATGACTACGCATCTGTGCGCGATCGGCGATTATCCAGGACCGTGGCCGTTTTACGATGCGCAGGGTTTAATTGATTAGCACCAGTAATAGCACAATAAAAAAGCGTTCCTGAGGGTCTGCGTCGTAGTCAATTTGGCTCAGAGGTGTACAATTGTCTGTTACCTCACCAGGGTAAACACCTCCAATTATAACAAGATAGTCAGGCACGCTAACTTATGAAGCTACTCACCAGGGCGGTTGCGCCATGTTAACGCGCATCCGGCCAAAAACTGATCTGCGCACGCTGATTGCGCTGCTGGCGATCACCAGTATCGTCATCACACTGGCTAATACGCTGTACGCCACCTGGCGCGTACAGCGCATGGTGCTGATCGAAAGCACCCTCGAAGCCAATCGCGCTTACGCCACCAAACTGGCGGCCACCACCGAAGTGTTTTTCCAGCTGGCGCAGTCGCAGCTGCACTACAGCGCCAATCAGCTGGGTAAAGATTTCGATAATCCCGAACTGCTGCAGCAGGAAGTGAACCGACTGCGCGAACAGACCAGCAGCTTCAACTCGGTGGCGATTGTCGACAGCAACGGCGTGATTAAAGCCATTTCGCCGGAATCGCTGATGCTGAAAGGCATGCAGCTCACCAGCCAGTCTTCGCGCGAAGCGCTGGCGCAGCGCCAGCCGATGGTCAGCCGGCCCACCATTTCTGCCACCAATAACCTGCTGGTGTTTGTTTCCTGGCCGGTGTGGAGCACCGATGGGCGCTATCTTGGCTACGTCGGCGGCACTATTTATCTGAAGAAAAAGAGCATTCTCAACGTGCTGCTCGGCGAGCAGTACTATCGTGACGGCACCCATGTTTACGTGCTGGATCGCGAAAACCGCGTGCTGTATCACCAGAACAATCAGCTGATTGGCAAAAACGTGCCGGGCATCGTCAGCGATCGTCAGCGCCAGGAGCACAGCAATGGCGAAGTTCAGCTGACGGAAGAGGGTACGGCGAAGCTGGCGGGCTACGCTGTGGTGCCCACCACCGGCTGGATGGTGGTGGCGCTCAAGCCGACAAACGTCACGCTGGCACCGCTCTCCGGGCTGCTGCTCCAGGTGCTGAAGAATTCGGTGCCGTTTGCGCTGCTGACACTGCTGGTGGCGGTGATTCTGGCCCGGCTGATTGCCTTGCCACTGTGGCAGCTGGCGCGCAAAGCCAGCCAGATGGATACCCAGGGCGTTTCCGGGGAAATTGGCGTGATCCGCGCCTGGTACTTTGAAGCGGCACAGGTGAAGCGCGCGCTGCTCACCGGTATTGGTCTGGTGCAGGATAAAATCGGCCGGCTTAAGTCAGAGGTGCAGAGCGATCCTATGACCAGCCTGCTCAATCGCCGCGGCCTGAGCGCGGTGCTCGACTATTTCGATACCATGCAGCAGCCGTTTGCCGTGCTGGCGCTGGATATTGACCATTTCAAACGGGTGAATGATAACTTCGGTCATGATGTTGGCGACGAGGTGATCAAACAGGTGGCGCGCACGCTGCGCCAGAGCGCGCGTCAAACCGACGTGGTGTGCCGGAACGGCGGCGAAGAGTTTCTGATGCTGCTACCCGCCACCGCCCCTGATGAAGCGCGGGTGATTGCGGAGCGCGTGCGCACCAGCATTGCCGGCGGCTGGATTGATCCGGTCGGGCAGATTACGATTTCGATTGGTATCGCCAGCTGGCAGCCGACGCACAGCAGTCAGGAGCAGATTCTGAAGCAGGCCGATGATGCGCTATATCAGGCGAAAAACGCCGGACGTAACTGCGTGGTGATTGCCGGGCAGGAAGCGCTGGCCAGCACGGTTTCGCGCTATTAATCGCGCAGCGTCACAGCAGGATAAAAAAACGGGTGCCTGGCGGGCACCCGTTGGTAATCAGGCTGATTTCAGGTAATCGAGCACGATATCGTGGTGGTTCGAGGTTTTAAAATCGTCGAACACCTTCTCCACTTTGCCATCGCCGCCAATCAGGAAGCTGATGCGGTGAATGCCGTCGTAGGTTTTCCCCATAAAGGTTTTCTCACCCCAGACGCCAAACTGCTCGCAAACCTGATGATCTTCATCCGACAAAAGGGTGAAGTTGAGTAGTTCTTTCTCGACAAAGCGAGACAGTTTTTCCGGCTTGTCGGTGCTGATGCCCAGCACTTCCACGCCCGCCTTCTTTAAATCATCCATGTTATCGCGCAGACCGCAGGCCTGCGTGGTGCAGCCCGGCGTCATGGCTTTCGGGTAGAAATAGACCAAAACGCGCTGTCCCTGGAAGTCGGCCAAATTTACTTGTTCGCCATCCTGATCGGGCAAGCTAAATTTCGGTGCGGTGTCACCGGCTTTCAGTGGATTCATCACAACTCTCCATTTTTTTCTTCATGCTGTGGGTAATACACCATCAGCGGCAAAAGCGCCAGGTGGAGTTTACCTCAGGGTTATTTCACTACACGGTATGCCGGCGCGGCAGAGTGTGTGGCGGAATAACCCGGAGCCTGATTCAGACGGCGCTGTGCGCGTCGTCGGTGACACTATAGAGGCGAATTGAACCTTGTGCATGCAGTTCTTCGCACAGCCGATGGAAAGCCTGCTCAAACGGTGCGCTGGCATGATTCGCCGGGCTGTGCGCGGTCATCTGAATATAGAGCACCGGCGGCTCGTCGTCCTGGGCGGGCGTAATGCGCGACACCAGCTCGGCGATGTTCATCTGATGTTTATCGAACAGATCGGTGAAGCGTTCGATGATATGCGGTGAGTCCGGCACTTCTACCTGTACCCAGACGGTAGCGGGCATCGGCGGCGTCACGCGCGCGTTGGTGCGCTTCATCACGATCAGCAGCTCCAGCTCGGCACCCTTCATCGGCAGGGTCGATTCAATCAGGGTAATGGCGTTCCAGCTGCCGGAGAGCAGCATAATAAAGGTAAACTCGTCGCCCAGCATCGCCAGGCGGCTGTCTTCAATATTGCAACCGCAGCTGCTGACGTGGCGGGTAATAGTATTGACGATACCCGGACGATCAACGCCCAGAGCGGTGATCACCAGATGGTGCGGCTGTGACTGCGGCAAAATGGCGTTTCCTGTACGTTCGCTAATAACCATAAGGTAAACATAAAAAAAACTGCTGACAAGCGCGGTAATGGCGTGGCTCGCTTGCTTTTCTTTCGGCGGAAAACGTAACATGAGGCACTTGTTTGTCGAGGGGATAGCCCATGTTCACCGGAAGTATTGTTGCGCTCATTACGCCTTTGAATGAAAAAGGTGATGTCTGCCGCGCAAGTCTGAAAAAACTGATTGATTATCATGTCGCCAGCGGTACGGCGGCGATTGTTTCTGTTGGCACCACCGGCGAATCCGCGACCCTCAGCCATGAAGAGCATGGCGATGTGGTGATGCAAACCCTGGAGCTGGCCGATGGCCGCATTCCCGTGATTGCCGGGACCGGCGCGAATGCTACCGCCGAAGGGATCTCTCTGACAAAACGCTTCACCGGCACCGGCGTGGTCGGCTGCCTCACCGTGACCCCCTACTACAACCGTCCGACGCAGGAAGGTCTGTACCAGCACTTCAAAGCGATCGCCGAAAGCACCGATCTGCCACAGATGCTGTATAACGTCCCGTCACGTACCGGCTGTGACATGCTGCCGGAAACCGTTGCCCGCCTGGCTGAAATCAAAAATATTATCGGAATCAAAGAGGCCACCGGGAACTTATCGCGTATTTCGCAGATCCAACAGCTGGTTGGAGATGAGTTCATTATTGTCAGCGGTGATGACGCGACAGCGCTGGACTCCATGCAACTGGGCGGCAAAGGCGTTATTTCGGTCACGGCTAACATTGCAGCACGTGAAATGGTTGAACTCTGTGCGCTGGCACAAGAGGGCAAATTTGCCGAAGCGCGTCGCCTGAATCAGCGTCTGATGCACCTGCACCAGACGCTTTTCTGTGAACCGAATCCTATCCCGGTGAAATGGGCCGCGAAACAGCTAGGATTAATCGCCGATGACACGCTGCGCTTGCCGATGACGCCGCTGACCGAAGCCGGTCAGGCGAAAACCGCGCAGGCGCTGATCCAGGCGGGTCTGCGATAATTTAGGGAGAATCAATGAGTTATTCAGTTAAGCGCTCGACGCTGGCAACCGTGGTGGGCCTCTCCACCCTGATGCTGCTAACAGCTTGTTCCAGCGATCAGCGTTATAAGCGCCAGGTCAGCGGTGATGAATCTTACCTGCAGGCGCCTGAACTGCATGATTTAAAAGCCCCGGCGGGCATGATTCTGCCGCTGCAGAATGGTGATTACGATGTGCCGCACAGCGTGGCGAAAGGCGCGCTGGGTAAAGAACTCGACATCCGTCCACCGGCGCAGCCGCTGGCGCTGATGAACGGCACCCGCGCGCAGTTCACCGGTAACACCGGCGTGCTGGCGGTTGACAGCAGCCGTGGCTCCATCTGGTCGCAGGTGGTGAACGTGGTGCAGTCGTACAAATTCCCGGTTGCCCAGCGTGATGATGCGGCGCAGCAGCTCACCACCGACTGGGTGCAGTGGAACCGTGCTGACGAAGATAACCAGTATCGCGGCCGTTACCAGATCAGCGTGCAGAACCAGGGCTATCAGCAGGTGCTGACCGTACGTCTGCTGGAACTGCAGCAGCAGGGCCAGACGGTTACCACGCCGGTCCAGGTTCAGCGCTATACCGGTCAGATGCTGAATGACATCAGCACCGGTCTGGATAAGATCGATACCGCCAGCCAGGATGCGGCTGCCGGACGTGCCAGCGGACAGATTGATGTCCAGAGCGGCGCGGACGACACCGGCCTGCCACTGCTGGTGCTGCGCTCACCGTTTAACGTCACCTGGCAGCGTCTGCCGGCGGCGCTGAAGCGTATGGGCATGGAAGTTACCGATGACAACCGCTCGCAGGGCAGTCTGAAAGTGACCTACAAGCAGCCGGGCAGCAGCGCGTTTGACGCCATCGGCGCGAAAGATCCGGAACTGCCAAACGGCGACTACAAGTTGCAGGTGGGCGATCTCGATAACCGCAGCAGCCTGCAGTTCATCGATCCGAAAGGACACGTACTCACCCAGGCGCAGAATGATGCGCTGGTGGCGGTCCTGCAGGGCGCACTGAACAAATAAATGCAATAAAGGCCGGAGATTCTCCGGCCTTTTTGTTTTGGTTTTGGCATAATAGCGCCCGGCGAGGTAAACGATTGCGTCAGGCAGTCATCGCGCGGTGAAACACCGCTGAACACGGGTTCTTTCATGTTTGGAGTTAACAAGATGCAAAAGCGAGCTGAGTTGTATCGCGGTAAAGCGAAAACCGTATACAGCACCGACAATCCGGATCTGCTGGTACTTGAATTCCGCAACGATACGTCAGCAGGAGACGGTGCACGAATCGAGCAGTTTGATCGTAAAGGCATGGTGAACAACAAGTTCAACCATTTCATCATGACCAAACTGCAGGAAGCGGGCATTCCGACCCAGATGGAAGCGCTGCTTTCTGATAACGAAGCGCTGGTGAAAAAGCTGGAGATGGTGCCGGTAGAGTGCGTGGTGCGCAACCGGGCGGCCGGATCGCTGGTGAAACGTCTGGGCGTGGAAGAGGGCATGCTGCTCAATCCACCGCTGTTTGATCTCTTCCTGAAAGATGACGCCAAACACGACCCGATGGTCAACGAATCGTACTGCGAAACCTTTGGCTGGGTGAGCAAAGCTAACCTGGCGCGCATGCAGGAACTGACCTTCAAAGCCAACGAAGTGCTGAGCAAACTGTTTGATGATGCCGGTCTGATTCTGGTGGACTTCAAGCTGGAGTTCGGTCTGTTCAAAGGTGAAGTGACGCTGGGCGACGAATTCTCGCCAGACGGCGCGCGTCTGTGGGACAAAGAGACCATGGACAAGATGGACAAAGACCGTTTCCGCCAGAGCCTCGGCGGCCTGATCGAAGCGTACGAAGAAGTGGCACACCGTCTGGGTGTCAAACTGGACTAAGCTTCTGCCGGTGTGCGTCACGGTATAACAGACGCAAACCTTTCAGCGCATGAAGGTCGCCCTGGCTGGCGGCCTTTTTTATTGTCTGTTTACGGCCTTCACGCTGCGCCCTGCACGCAATCTCGTTCCGCTGGCATCGCATTGCTGGTACTAACCTCTGCCGCCAACTAAAATCATGCAAAATTCATTGATAACAGGAGCAGGCCATGCGCTGGCAAGGGCGTCGTGAAAGCGACAATGTGGAAGATCGTCGCGGCGATTCGCCGGGTTTTAGTTCTGGCGGACGCCAGATTCGTCTGCCGCGCGGCAAGGGCGGCATTATTCTGCTGATTGTGGTCGCGGTCGCTGGCTATTACGGCTACGACCTCACCGCGCTGCTGGAAGGCGGCGCTCCGGTGTCGCAACAGCAGCAGCGTCAGGTCAATTCGGCGCAGGATAACGAGGCGGCCAAATTCACCTCGGTGATCCTCGCCACCACCGAAGATACCTGGGGCAAACTGTTCCAGCAGATGGGCAAACAATACGCGCCGCCAAAGCTGGTGATGTATCGCGGTGCGACGCGCACTAACTGCGGCACCGGCCAGTCGGCAATGGGGCCGTTCTACTGCCCGGCCGATCAAACGGTGTATATCGATCTCTCCTTCTATGACGACATGAAAACCAAACTCGGGGCCGGGGGGGATTTTGCCCAGGGTTACGTCATCGCCCACGAAGTGGGGCATCACGTGCAGAAACTGCTGGGTATCGAACCGAAAGTGCGCCAGATGCAGCAGGGCGCCACGCAGGCGCAGGTGAACCAGCTGTCGGTGAAGATGGAGCTGCAGGCGGACTGCTTTGCTGGCGTCTGGGGCCATTACATGCAGCAGGAGAACATTCTTGAGGTGGGCGATTTACAGGAAGCGCTGAACGCCGCCGAGGCGATTGGCGACGATCGTCTGCAGCAGCAAAGTCAGGGGCGCGTAGTGCCGGACAGCTTCACTCACGGCACTTCTCAGCAGCGCTACACCTGGTTCAAACGCGGTTTTGACAGCGGCAATCCGGGCCAGTGCAACACCTTCGCCAGTAACTGATGTTGCACGCTGAACTGACGGCGGCGATGCAGCAAGCCGGTATCCGCCGTCTGTGCGTGATTGCCGGTGAGGCCGGCTGGGCGCGCCAGGAGGCGGCCACATGGCAGGCCGCGCTGCCCGGTGACTGGTTAACGGTCAGCGACAGCGATGACTTCCCGCAGCGCGTCGCGCCTGCGGCGCTGCGTACCCTGCTGGGCCGGGAATTCCGGCATGCCATTTTTGATGCGCGCCACGGCTTTCACGCGGAAGCGTTCGCTGCGCTGGCCGGGACGCTGCGGGCCGGCAGCTGGCTGCTGTTACTGACGCCTGACTGGAACGCCTGGCCGGCGCAGCCCGATCGCGACAGCCTGCGCTGGGCCGATGTCGACCAGCCCATCGCCACGCCGCATTTCATCCACCATCTGCAACAGCATATCCTGCAGGATGCGCAGGTGATGCTGCTGCGTCAACACCAGACGCCACGCCTGCCGGCGGCGCAGCCCTTCGCGCCGTGGCAGTGTCGCGCCCCCGAGCAGCAGGCGCAGATTGTCCGCCAGCTGTGCGCCATGCCACCCGGTGTCGCGGTGAGCATCGCCCCGCGCGGTCGCGGCAAATCGGCGCTGGCGGGGATGCTGGCGCGCCAGACGCAAAGCGCGCTGGTGACGGCGCCAGCCAAAGCCGCGACGGAGGTGCTGGCGCAGTTCGCCGCTGAGCAGTTTAGATTTATGGCCCCGGATGCGATTCTCGCTCAGCCGCAGGAGGCTCAGCCGCTGGCAGAATGGCTGATTGTGGATGAGGCCGCGGCGATCCCCGCGCCGCTGTTACAGCAGCTGGTGCAGCGTTTTCCACGCGTTCTGCTGACCACCACGGTGCAGGGCTACGAAGGTACCGGGCGCGGTTTCATGCTGCGCTTTTGCGCCACGCTGCCGCAGGTGCGCTATTTCCAGCTGGATGAGCCGCTGCGCTGGTCGGCGCAGGATCCGCTGGAGCAGTGGCTGAGTGCGGCGCTGCTGTTTGCTGAGGCCGAAGCCTGCGACGCACCCGCGCAGACAGCGATTTTTGCCGCTACGCCCACGCAGCACGCCGACGCCTTACAGGCCGGCTATCGTCTGCTGGCGAGCGCCCACTATCGCACCTCGCCGCTCGATCTGCGACGTATGCTGGATGCGCCCGGCATGCATTTCTGGCTGGCCGGGCAGCCACAGCAGGTCACCGGCGCGCTGTGGCTGGTGGAAGAGGGCGGACTGGATGCTGCGCTGGCGCAGGCGGTATGGGCTGGCTTACGTCGTCCGCGCGGCAATCTGGTGGCGCAGTCATTGGCGGCACATGCCGGTTTTACTGAAGCGGCGACGTTACGTTCGCTGCGCATCAGCCGCATCGCCGTGCAGGCCGCGCAGCGCCAGCGCGGCATCGGTCGCGCGCTGGTGGCGACGGCGCGGCAGCAGGCGCAGGGCGCGGACTATCTGTCGGTGAGCTTTGGCTACACCGCAGCGCTGTGGCAGTTCTGGCGCGCCTGCGGCTTTACGCTGGTGCGTATCGGTTCACAGCGCGAAGCCAGCAGCGGTTGCTATGCGGCGATGGCGATTTGTGCGCTGACGCCTGCCGGTGAAGCCCTGCAGCAGCGCGCCGCGCAGCGTCTGGCGCGCGACTGGCCGTGGCTGCAAAAGCTGATCGCGGTGCCGCTGACCCTGTCGTCCACCGACCATCAATCTCTCAGCGCCGACGACTGGCCGCTGCTGGCCGCGTTTGCCTGGGCGCAGCGGCCGTTTGAAGCCAGCTATCCGGTGCTGCAGCGGCTGGCTGGTGTCGCATCGCCACCCTTGCTGTGTGCCATACTGCAACAAAAACAAACGCTGAGTGAAGCGGCACGGCTGGCCGGCGTGAGCGGGCGTAAAGCGCTGATGCTCAGGTTGCGCGCGGAGGCGGCTGACGCACTCACCACGCTGGATGCCGCCGCCGCGCAGCACTGGCAGCAGCGCCTCGGCACATTGCAATAAATCCATTATCTCATTCAAATTTTCCCAATATCACTTTGCCGTCAGCGGCGTATAGTGATTTGAGGAGGACGTTATGGCACTACGATATGTAATTGTTCAGCAACCAGATAACGCCGCGCAGCTGTTTTTGCTGTATCACGGCGTGAACGACAACCCCGATTCGATGGCGCAGATTGGCAGCTGGTTCGCGCAGGCGTTTCCGCAGGCGCAGGTGGTGTCGGTGGGCGCGCCTTATCCGGCCAGCGCGCCGCAGGGCCGCCAGTGGTATGCCGAGATACCGGAACACGACCGCTCGCAGCAGCAGGGCGTGGATGCGGTGATGCCGTCCTTTGTCGAGTCGGTGCGTCACTGGCAGCAGCAGAGCGGCGTGCGGCCGGAAGCCACCGCGCTGGTCGGTTTTTCGCAGGGCGGCACCATGGTGCTGGAAGGCGTAAAAGCCCAGCCGGATCTGGCGGGACGCGTGGTGGCCTTTAGCGGCCGCTACGTCACGCTGCCGGAGCAGGCCAGCACGCGCAACACTATCCACCTGATTCACGGCGATTATGACGAGCAGGTGCCGATGCAGCATGCGGAAGCGGCGATGCAGCGCTTAACCGCGCTGGGCGGCGATGTGACGCTGGATATCGTTGACGACCTGCCGCACGCAATTGATGAACGCAGCATGCAGCTGGCGCTGAACCACCTGCGCTATACCGTGCCGCGCCGCTATTTCGATGAGGCGCTGAGCGGGGCGAAGCCGGGCGACGACGATGTGGTGATGATGGTATGAGACCGGCGCGCCATAAAACAAAGGTCGCCGTGCAGGGCGACCTTGTACGCTAAACGATCGGCGGCGACTACTTCTTTTTCGGCCAGTCGTCGTCATCGTCCCACTTATCGTTGAAATCGCGATGCGGTGGCAGATCCGGTTTGTTATCCATATATTTTTTATGATCGATGCGCTTCAGGTCTTTATAGACGTTCATCAGCACGCCCACCATCAGCAGAATCACAATCACCCACCAGTACTCTTTTAACCATTCCATGAGGTTTCTCCTTCAAGGTGCCATCAGGCGATCAGCTGTTCCATAATGCGCTGATACATCCGGCTCAGCAGCTGCAAATCCGAGGCTTTCACGCACTCATTGATCTTATGAATAGTGGCATTCACCGGGCCGAGCTCCACCACCTGTGCGCCCATGCGGGCAATAAAGCGCCCGTCAGAGGTGCCGCCGGTGGTTAACAGCTGCGGCTTGATCTCATTATAGTGCGCCACGGCGTTGACGACCGCATCCACCAGCTTGCCGCGTGAAGTCAGGAATGGCTGACCGGACACATTCCACTCCAGCGTATAGCGCAGCTGGTGGCGATCGAGCAGCGCCGCCACGCGATCTTTGATCATCTGATCGGTCAGTTCGGTGCTGAAGCGGAAGTTAAACTGCACGAAAAACTCGCCGGGAATCACATTGTTACTGCCGGTGCCGGCCTGCACGTTGGCGATCTGCATGCTGGTGGGCGGGAAGAACTCATTGCCCTGATCCCATTTGGTCGCCACCAGCTCGTTGAGCGCTGGCATTGCACGATGTACCGGGTTATCAGCCAGATGCGGATAAGCCACGTGGCCCTGCACGCCGTGAATGGTCAGATTGGCGGTCATCGAGCCGCGACGACCATTCTTCACCACGTCGCCGACCACTTCGGTGCTCGACGGTTCACCGACGAGGCAGTAATCCATGCGTTCATTGCGCGCCATCAGGCGCTCAACCACTTTTACCGTACCGTTGACGGCGCTGGCTTCTTCATCGGAAGTGATGAGAAACGCCAGCCGGCCAGCATGATTGGGATGGGCAGCAACGAAGCGCTCGGCCGCCACCACCATCGCCGCCAGCGAGCCTTTCATGTCCGCGGCGCCACGGCCAAACAGCATGCCGTCGCGAATCGAAGGTTCAAACGGCGGGCTGATCCAGCGGTTGGCATCGCCCGGCGGCACCACATCGGTGTGCCCGGCAAAGGCCAGCGTTTCGCCCTGGCCGCGCGTGGCCCAGAAGTTAAGCGTATCGCCAATGTGCATCGGCTCGACGTGGAAACCAATCGCCTCCAGGCGCGCAATTAACATGGCCTGGCAACCGGCGTCATCCGGACTAAGCGAGGGGCGACGAATAAGCTGCTGAGCCAGCTCAATGACCGGACAGAACATGTTATGACTTCTCCTGGATAAAGGCGTGATAAACGGGTTCTTTGAAACCCACCAGCAATGTACCGTCTGGCGCCGCCAGCACCGGACGTTTGATCAGCGCCGGGTGCGCCAGCATCAGCGCTTTGGCGCTGGCCGCATCGCGGATGGCATCGCGTTCCGCTTCCGGCAACTGACGCCAGGTGGTGCCGCGCGTGTTCAGCAGCACGTCATACCCCAGCTGGTCGATAAAGGATTGCAGCAGCGCCGCATCCAGCCCGTCAGCGCGATAATCATGAAAATGAAAGTCGATGCCGGAAGTGCTCAAATAGTTGCGTGCTTTTTTTATGGTGTCGCAATTCTTAATTCCGTACATCACCCACTGCGCTGTCATCGCGTATTCCCGTCCTGTGTTAAATAAAGCGCGAGTTTACCATAGCGCGCCGTGGGCTGTGAGGTCAGACGCGCAGCAGCGCTGTTTTTCATCTCGCCGCGACGCCAATAAACGCCGCTAATCAGGGCCAGTAAACGCTTTCACTTACCTGCGAAATTGTCGCCTGCGGCATCATTAGCGATCTAAGAATTATCTTAGGCGGTAAAAACGGGCCTGGCGGATTAAGTCCGCGCTTTTATGAGTCGCATTAACAGGTTGCTGAAATGTGCGTCAGTCCGCAGTTTCGGCAAATTCAAGCTTTCTGCGGTAGTTGCCGATAGTGATGAGAGGTGGAAACGTATTCACCTGTAGAAAAAAACGGCGTAAAATCGCCACTACAAGAAGAGAGGGTTTTATGGTTGAACACGAACTGGGGAACTGGAAAGAATTTATCGAAGCGATGTTACGTAAGTAATTCGTGAAGAGAAAAGCAGGGCACTTCCCAACTTGCTGTTATTCTTACCGCATACATCAATAAAGCCGCCATTCATCATGGCGGCTTTTTATTTGCCCGGAGTTAGCCTCAGTCGTGCGGCTTTGCCCGCAGCGGGAAGCGGCGGCGCACCAGCACAAAGAACAGCGGCACAAAGAAGATCGCCAGCACCGTGGCGGAGATCATGCCGCCCATCACGCCCGTACCGACCGCATGCTGGCTGCCGGAACCGGCACCGCTGCTGATCGCCATCGGCAGCACGCCGAAAATAAAGGCCAGCGACGTCATCAGAATCGGCCGCAGGCGCTGCCGCGATGCCTCCAGCGTCGATTCCAGCAGCTCACGCCCTTTGCTGTTGATCTCATTGGCGAACTCGACGATCAGGATCGCATTCTTCGCCGACAGGCCAATCACCGTCAGCAGCCCGACCTGAAAGTAGACGTCATTCTCCAGTCCGCGCAGCCAGGTGGCGACCAGCGCGCCCACCACGCCCAGCGGCACCACCAGCATCACCGAGAACGGAATCGACCAGCTCTCGTACAGCGCCGCGAGGCACAGGAACACCACCAGCAGCGAAATCGCATACAGCGCCGGCGCCTGCGAGCCGGAGAGACGCTCCTGATAGGAGGCACCGGTCCACTGGAAGCCAACGCCGAGCGGCAGCTGCGCCACCAGTTTCTCCATCTCATCCATCGCCGTGCCGCTGCTGACGCCGTTAGCCGCCTCGCCGACAATCTCCAGCGACGAATAGCCGTTATAGCGTTCAAGACGCGGTGAACCGGTCTCCCAGTGGCTGGTGGCGAAAGCGGAGAACGGCACCATGCCGCCACTGTTGTTGCGCACATACCATTTGTTAATGTCGCCTGGCAGCATGCGGAATTCCGGTGCGGCCTGGACGTAGACCTTCTTCACGCGGCCGCGATCGAGAAAATCATTCACGTAGGTTGAGCCCCAGGCGGTGGTCAGGGTGTCGTTGATGGTATCCAGCGACACGCCGAGCGCCTGCGCTTTGCGCTGGTCGACATCAATCTGCAGCTGCGGGCTGTCGTCGAGCCCGTTGTGGCGCACGCGCGACAGCGCCGGATTGTTGTCGGCCAGCGCCAGCAGCCGATCGCGCATCGCCATCAGCTCGGTATGCCCGATGCCGCCGTGATCCTGCAACTCCATATCAAAGCCGGAGGAGCTGCCCATGCCGGTGATCGCCGGTGGACTGCTGGCGATGACGCGTGCCTCTTTGATCTTTTTGAAGGCTGCGGTGGCGCGATCGATGATGGCAAACGAGGTGCGATCGCGACCTGGCCGCTGCTCCCAGTCCTTCAGACGCACAAACAGGCGCGCCACGTTTTGTCCGTTACCGCCCGGACCGGCACCGATGGTGGAGAACACCGACAGCACATTGTCCTTTTCGGCAGTCAGGTAATAATCCTCAACCTTTGCCACCACCTGCGAGGTTTGCTGCAGCGTCGAGCCCGGCGGCAGTTGTACCTGAGTAAGAAATACGCCGCGATCTTCCAGCGGCAGGAAGGAGGTAGGCAGACGAATAAACAGGAATGCCATCACGCCGATAATCGCCAGGTAGAGCAGCAGCCAGCGGCCGCTCTTCAGCAGAATGCGCGCCACGCCGCGCTCGTAGCGTTCGGCGCTGGCATTGAAGTGACGGTTAAACCAGCCGAAAAAGCCGCGCCGGCCATGGTGCTGGCCCTGCGCCAGCGGTTTGAGCAGCGTGGAGCACAGCGCGGGCGTCAGAATCATCGCCACCAGCACCGACAGCACCATCGCCGAGACAATGGTGATGGAGAACTGGCGATAGATAGCGCCCACGGTGCCGCCAAAGAACGCCATCGGCACAAACACCGCGGACAGCACCAGCGCGATGCCCACCAGCGCACCCTGAATCTGCCCCATCGATTTACGCGTGGCGGCCCGCGGCGATAATCCCTCTTCGCTCATGATGCGCTCAACGTTTTCCACCACCACGATAGCATCATCCACCAGCAGCCCGATGGCCAGCACCATGGCGAACATGGTCAGGGTGTTAATACTGAAGCCGCAGGCGTACAGCACCGCAAAGGTACCGAGCAGCACCACCGGCACAGCAATGGTGGGGATCAACGTGGCGCGGAAGTTTTGCAGGAACAGGTACATCACCAGAAACACCAGCAGGATCGCTTCCAGCAGCGTTTTCACCACGTCCTTAATGGAGGCTTTGACGAACGGCGTGGTTTCAAACGCCACTTTGGCTTCCAGCCCGTGCGGGAAGTATTGCACCAGTTCGGCAATACGGGCGCGCACCAGCTTGTCGGTGTTCATCTCGTTAGCGCCGGAGGCCAGCTTGATGCCGAGACCGGAGGCCGGCTGGCCGTTATAGCGGCTCAGAAAGTCATACTTTTCGGCGCCCATGGCAATGGTGGCCACGTCGCCGAGCGTCACCACTGAACCGTCGGTGTTGGTTTTCAGCGTAATGGCGCGAAACTGCGCGGGCGTCTGTAGCATTGACTGGGCGTTAACCGTAGCGTTCAGCGCCTGTTTGTCCACCGACGGCAACCCGCCGACCTGGCCGACCGCCACCTGGGTGTTCTGCGATTCGATGGCGCTGACCACATCGTCGGTGGTTAGCGCGTAGTTAATCAGCTTGTTGGGATCGAGCCAGATGCGCATGGCGTATTGCGAGCCGTAGGCATCGACCTGGCCGACGCCGTCGATGCGGCTGAGCGGATCCTGAATGTTACTGGCAACGTAATCGGCAATATCCTGTTTATCCATGCTGCCGTCGGTGGAGACAAAGGCGATCATCAGAATGTTGCTGTCGCCGGTTTTGTTTACCGTGACGCCCTGCGACTGCACCGCCGCCGGCAGTTTGCGCAGCGCGCTCTGCAGCTGATTCTGTACCTGTTGCCGCGCTTCATCCGGGTTAGTGCCGGCGGTAAAGGTGAGGGTGATCTGCGCCTGGCCGGTGTTGCTGCTGTTCGAGGACATGTACATCAGGTTATCGATCCCCGTCATATTCTGCTCGATAACCTGGGTGACGGTGTTTTCCAGCGTCTGCGCGGATGCGCCGGGATAGTTGGCGGTGATGCGCACGTTAGGCGGCGCGAGATCCGGATACTGTTCCACCGGCAGCGAGATAATGGCCAGCGTGCCACACAGGCACAGCAAAATAGCCAGCACCCAGGCAAAAATGGGGCGGTCGATAAAAAAGTTCGACATGAAACCGACACTCCTCAGCTGCGTACTTTGTACTTGTTATTAGTAAAAGCGTGTCGCACGCTGCGCTTCACGCTGGCGGAGTGCAAGGGCGATCCTGAAAACTCCGGCTGCTGCTTACTGTACGCGGGGCAAATTAGGGAATCGTGGATAAATTATGGAGAAAGTGTAAAAGTCGCAGCAGCTTTATGTGCGCACTCACACATTGCGACTCTCCAGCCACAGCACCGTTGCCGCAACGCGGGAACGGACGTCGAGCTTACGCAGCAGGTTGCGGATGTGCACCTTTACCGTTTCTTCCGAAATATGCAGCGTGGCGGCAATCTCTTTGTTGGATAAGCCGCGCGCCACTTCCTGCAACACATCCAGCTCGCGCTCGGTCAGCTGTCTGAACGGATTAGCGCTGGGCTGGCGGGTCGCCAGATATTCTGCCACCACCTCGCTGAACACGTTCTCGCCCTGTGCGCCGCGCATTACCTGCGCCAGCAGCAGTTCCGGTTCGCTGTCTTTAAGCAGATAGCCATCGGCACCGGCATCCACCATGGCGTAAATATCGCTGCGCGCGTCGGACACTGTCAGTACCAGAATGCGTGCCGCGACGCCCTCGTGGCGCAGCGCTTTCAGCGTATCCAGCCCGGACATGCCCTTCATATTCAGATCGAGCAGAATCACATCCGGTGCCAGACGGCGCGCTTCGGCCAGTGCTTCGGTACCGTTATTCGCCTCAGCCACCACTTCCAGACGCGGTTCCAGCGCCAGCAACTGGCGGATACCGCGACGCATCAGCGGATGATCGTCAACGATCATAATAGACAGGGAAGGGTGAGCCATAGGTTCTCCAGAGTTTCAATCCATTTGCTAAGTGTAATGCGTTAAGCCAGCCGGTGCGCGGGGCGGGCGGGAAAACGCAGCGTGACGCAGGTGCCCTGCGCCTGCGGGGTAATCAGTAAGCTGCCGGCGAGACGCGTCGCGCGCTCGGCCATGATGGTCAGCCCGTAGTGGCCCGGCGGCTCTTCCACGCTGTTGATACCGCAACCGTCATCTTCGATGGTCAGCAGGTGCTCATCATCAGCGACACGCTGATAGCGAATCTGAATCTGCTGCGCCTGCGCGTGACGAATTGCATTGAGCAGCGCCTCGCGCGCAATCTGCAGCACGTGCACCTGCTGCTGGGCATCCAGCGTTTGCAGGCCAGGCTGATAGTCAAAGGTAATCGCCGCCTGCGACTGCTCCTGCAGCGGGGCGATCATCGCCTGCATCGCCTGCACTAAATCGGCCTGTTCAATGCTCAGGCGGAAGGTGGTGAGCAGCTCGCGCAGCTGCTGATAGGCCTCGGCCAGCGCGCGATCAAAATCGGCGATGATCGCCTGTGCCTGCGGCTGGCTGCTATCGACATTACGCCGCAGCAGCGTCAGCTGGATACGCAGAAAAGAGAGCGACTGCGCCAGCGAATCGTGCAGCTCGCGCGCAATGGTGGCGCGCTCTTCAATCAGCAGCATCTGCTGATACTGCTTCTGCGTCTGCCAGATCCACAGTGCACGCGCCAGCATGTTGGCCAGACTGTGCATCAGCTCATCGGCCGGCGGCGCGCGGCGGGTTTGCCAGCACAGTTCGCCGAGGCGCTGCTCCTCCTGCTGCAGCGGCAGCCGCTGCCAGCTGAGATCGTCGGCGGGCACGCCGGCCTGGAAGGCGATATCCTCGCTGGCGATTTGCAGCACCTCCAGCGCTTCCCGTCGCTGCACCAGCCGCAGCAGGCCCTGGAACAGCTCGGGATTGAGCGGGCTGCCGGTGAGAATCTGCGAGCTTTCATACAGCAGCGACAGCGTGCGGTTGGCCTGGGTTAAATCTTCGGTTTTATTGCGCACCGCGCACTCCAGCAGGCGATAGTGCGAATGCAGCCGCTCCGCCATGGTGGTAAACGCCTGCGCCAGCACGCCCAGCTCGTTGGGCTGATGCACGGAAAGCGGCGGAAAACTGAAGTTGGCCTGCTCGACGTATTGACTGGCGGTGACCAGCGAATCGAGCGGACGCACCACGTTGCGGCGAATAAAGCCAATGCTCCACAGCGCCAGCGCGACAATCGCCAGAAAGCCGAACAGGCTGCTGGCGGCCACCAGATGCATTTTCAGCTCGGCGTAGTGCTGCACCGCCAGCACGAAGCGGTCAATCTCACTGACGTAGCCCGCCACGCGCTGCTGGTACACCTGCGCCCGCGCCGGCTGCAGCGTCTCCTGCAGTACCGGCCAGCTGTCGCGCAGATAGCGGTAGCGGCTGCTGACTTCAATCGGCACCCACGGACGCTCCAGATGTTGCAGCGCCGGTGACTCCAGCGTCTGCTGATATTGCTGCATATGGTGCGCCAGCTGCTGCGGATCGCGCGTGCTGTCCCACGCCAGCCGGTAGATTTGCATGCGCAGCGAGCCGGCGACATTCACCGCTTCGGCATCGCGCAAACTGCTGGAGAGCGTCATCAGCGCCAGGCCGGTGGTTAACAGCGACAGCAGCACAATCGCGCTGAGCGCGCGGGCAATGGTGCGGGTAACGGGACGTTTCACTATCACAATAATAACCCTTACAAGAGCGGGGGATTATAAGTCAGCCGCAGCGCGGGTGCGAGCGCGAAATTGACACATCTGGTTACTTTTACCAGAGAAACTCACCACGTTTTACGTTTCCCTGGATTAGTCGCGTTTGGCTGGCGAAATATTGAACGCTTTTACCGCCCGCGCAGCCTGGTTTGCAATGGCTCGCCGATACTTTGACGCGTAACCCTTTTCCCGCACGACAACAGGAGCACCTCATGAAGACACGTTATGCCGTAATGACTGCTGCACTGCTTGCCAGCGCATCGTTTACTACCTTTGCCGCCTCGCCGTTGAGCGAGGCACAAACCCAGGACCTGCAAAGCAGCGGCACCGTTTCGGTGAGCGGCGTGCGCGGTTCGCTGGATGACGCCACCCGTCAGCTGTCGCAGAAAGCGGAAGAGATGGGCGCCAGCCACTATCGCGTCATCGGCATGCAGAATCCGGGCGATTCCAGCATGTGGAGCGGCAGCGCCGAGATTTACCGTTAATGCCCTTCATTATTCCCCTCTGGTAGTTTTTTCCTGTAGCCACCGATTACCGGCCACCCCACTGGCCGGTTTTTTTGTGCGTCGCGACGGATTATTACAAATCAACCCGTGCAGTCAGCCAGTATATTTTGCTTCGTTCATGCAGAACGGGTAGGATTCATCGCCGTAATTTCCCGGCTCGCCGCGCGGCATCGTTCCGCCGCTCAGGGGCCGGTTTTACCCCATTTCGCACTGCCCGGCGCAATCGATTGGTTACGCGGTGATTGATGGACAGGACAAACAGGAAAGCTATGAAATCTACTAAAAAAACGCCAGCCGAACAGCGTGCTGCGAGAAGGCGCTGGCTTAACTCTCACGACACGGGTTACCAAAAAGCAATGGGTAACCGTCAGGTACAAATGATCGCCATTGGCGGCGCTATCGGTACCGGTCTGTTCCTCGGTGCCGGCGCGCGTCTGCAGATGGCCGGTCCGGCACTGGCACTGGTGTATCTGGTGTGCGGTATCTTCTCCTTCTTTATTCTCCGTGCGTTGGGCGAGCTGGTGTTGCATCGCCCTTCCAGCGGCAGCTTTGTTTCGTACGCGCGTGAATTCCTCGGGGAAAAAGCGTCCTACGTCGCGGGCTGGATGTATTTCGTTAACTGGGCGATGACCGGTATCGTCGATATCACCGCGGTGGCGCTTTACATGCATTACTGGGGCGCGTTTGGTGATGTGCCGCAGTGGGTATTTGCGCTGGGCGCGCTGGCGATTGTCGGCACCATGAACATGATCGGCGTGAAATGGTTCGCCGAGATGGAATTCTGGTTCGCGCTGGTGAAAGTGCTGGCCATCGTGGTGTTCCTGATTGTCGGCGTGGTGTTCCTCGGCAGCGGTAAACCGCTGGACGGCAACACCACAGGCTTCCATCTGATCACCGACAACGGCGGGCTATTCCCGCACGGTCTGCTGCCGGCGCTGGTGCTGGTACAGGGCGTGGTGTTTGCCTTCGCCTCGATTGAGCTGGTGGGCACGGCGGCGGGCGAGTGTAAAGACCCGAAAACCATGCTGCCGAAAGCCATCAACAGCGTGATCTGGCGTATCGGCCTGTTCTATGTGGGTTCCGTGGTGCTGCTGGTACTGCTGCTGCCGTGGAACGCCTATCAGGCCGGACAAAGCCCGTTCGTCACCTTCTTCTCCAAACTGGGCGTGCCCTACATTGGCAGCGTGATGAACATCGTGGTGCTGAGCGCGGCGCTGTCGAGCCTGAACTCGGGCCTGTACTCTACCGGACGTATTCTGCGTTCAATGTCGATGGGCGGGTCGGCGCCGCAGTTCATGTCGAAGATGAGTAAGCAGCAGGTGCCGTACGCCGGTATCCTGGTGACCATCGGCGTGTACGTGATCGGCGTGGTGCTCAACTACTACGTTCCGTCGCAGGTGTTTGAGATCGTCCTGAACGTGGCGTCGCTGGGGATTATCTCCTCGTGGGCGTTCATCGTGGTGTGCCAGATGCGTCTGCGCAAAGCCATCAAAGAGGGCAAAGCGGAAGATGTCAGCTTCAAGCTGCCGTGGGCGCCGGTTACCTCGTGGCTGACGCTGCTGTTCCTGGTGAGCGTGCTGGTGCTGATGGCGTTTGACTACCCGAACGGCACTTACACCATTGCTTCAATTCCGCTGATTGCCGTGCTGCTGGTGCTCGGCTGGTTTGGCGTGCGTAAGCGCGTGCAGGCGGAAGCGATGAAAGAGCACGAGCATCATCATGACGATCAGGATGATGCGGCGCCTAAACTGGCGGAAGACAACGCGCGTTAATCGCAGCGATGCTCACCTGCGGGGGCCAGTCGGCCCCCGTTTTTATTGCAATTCTCCTTCTCTTGATCCCGCATCGGGAATTACACCTTTCGGGTGATATAGCCCTTCATAACCTCAGGTTATTTTACGCACCATCTCTACATCCCCGCATTGAGGTGAGCCGATGGCGCTGTCGCGACGTGAACTCTTTACCGGGCAGCGCGTCATGCCTGCCGGCGGTATCGCGTTGCCGTGGTGGCGGGGAGAGAGCGGCTGTGACGGCTGCGCCCGCTGCGTACAAGCCTGCGAGAGCGGCATTATCCGCATCGCCGCTGGCGAAGCGCCGCAGCTCGACTTTCTGCAGGGGGAATGCACCTTTTGCGCCGCCTGTGCCGACGTCTGCCCGCAGCCGCTGTTTCAGCCGCGCGACACTGAACCTTTTAGCCGGCGCATCCGCATCGACAGCCGCTGTATCGCTTTTCTTGGCGTTAACTGTCGCAGCTGCCAGGAGAGTTGTGAGCAGCAGGCGATCCGTTTTCGCCTGATGCCCAACGGCATCGGCCAGCCGGAAATCCTTCCGCAACACTGCACCGGCTGTGGCGCCTGTATCGCGCCGTGTCCGGTCTCAGCCACAGGACTGCATCATGACGAATAACGACAGCTGGCACGTATGCGGCCTGGTGATTCAGGCACGTCCGACCGCGATCGCGGCGGTGCGGCAGGCGCTACTGAACTTTGCCGATAGCGACATTGCGGCAGAAGATGCCGCACGCGGCACGCTGGCGCTAACGCTGGGCGCGGCCGACAGCGCCACGCTGCTGAGCAACATTGAAGCCACCCGCAACATCCCGGATGTGCTGGCGGTATCGCTGGTTTATCACCAGCAAGACGAAATTGAAGAACCCTGTAAGGAAGCATCATGAACCTGAGTCGTCGTGATTTTATGAAGGCCAATGCGGCGGCTGCTGCTGCAACGGCTGCCGGTCTCACCATTCCGACCGTGACCAAAGCGGCCACCAGCCTGGCTGAGCCGATTCGCTGGGAAAAAGCGCCGTGCCGGTTTTGCGGCACCGGCTGTGGCGTGCTGGTCGGCACGCAGAATGGCCGCGTGGTCGCCTCGCAGGGCGATCCGCAGGCGGAGGTTAATCGCGGTCTGAACTGCATCAAAGGCTACTTCCTGCCGAAGATCATGTACGGCAAAGATCGTCTGACCCAGCCGCTGCTGCGCATGACCGACGGCAAATTTGATAAGAACGGCGAGTTCACCCCGGTAAGCTGGGATCAGGCGTTCGACATCATGGAAGCGAAGTTTAAGGCGGCGCTGAAAGCCAACGGCCCGGAATCGGTCGGCATGTTTGGCTCCGGCCAGTGGACCGTGTGGGAAGGTTACGCCGCATCAAAGCTGATGAAAGCCGGCTTCCGCACCAACAACCTCGATCCGAACGCGCGCCACTGCATGGCGTCTGCGGTGGTGGGCTTTATGCGCACCTTCGGCATGGACGAACCGATGGGCTGTTACGATGACATTGAGCAGGCCGATGCGTTTGTGCTGTGGGGATCGAACATGGCCGAGATGCACCCGATTCTCTGGTCACGCCTGACCGCGCGTCGTCTCAGCAATGACAACGTCAAAGTGGCGGTGCTGTCGACCTATCGCCACCGCAGCTTCGAGCTGGCCGATAACGCCATCGTCTTCACGCCGCAGAGCGATCTGGCGATCCTCAACTTCATCGCTAACTACATCATTCAGAACAACAAAGTCGATAAAACCTTCCTGCAGAATCACGTCACGCTGCGTAAAGGCGTGACTGATATCGGCTACGGTTTGCGCCCGACCAATCCGCTGCAGGCGGCGGCGAAAAATCCGGACAACGGCGAGTCGACGCCGATCAGCTTCGATGAGTATGCGCAATTTGTCGCGGAATACACGGTGGAAAAAGCCAGCGCCATGAGCGGCGTGGAACAGGATCAGCTGATCGCGCTGGCGGAGCTGTACGCCGATCCGAACGTCAAGGTGGTCTCTTACTGGACCATGGGCTTTAACCAGCATACGCGCGGCGTGTGGGCGAACAACCTGTGCTACAACATCCACCTGCTGACCGGCAAGATTTCCCGTCCGGGCACCGGACCGTTCTCGCTCACCGGCCAGCCATCGGCCTGTGGCACCGCGCGTGAAGTGGGCACGTTTGCGCACCGTCTGCCAGCCGACATGGTGGTGAACAATGACAAACACCGCGCTTTAGCTGAAAAACTGTGGAAGCTGCCGCAGGGCACGGTGCCAGCCAAAGTCGGTCTGCACGCCGTGGCGCAGGATCGCGCGCTGAAAGACGGCAAGCTGAATGCCTACTGGGTGATGTGTAACAACAACATGCAGGCCGGGCCGAACCTGACGCAGGAGCGCATGCCGGGCTGGCGCGATGCACGCAACTTTGTGGTGGTATCCGACCCGTATCCGACCGTCAGCGCCCTGTCTGCCGACCTGATTCTGCCAACGGCGATGTGGGTAGAGAAAGAGGGCGCCTACGGCAACGCCGAGCGCCGTACCCAGTTCTGGCATCAGCAGGTGAAAGCGCCGGGCGAGGCGAAATCGGATCTGTGGCAGCTGGTGACCTTTGCCAAACGCTTCCGCGTTGAGGACGTGTGGCCAGAGGCGCTGATTGCTCAGCAGCCTGAGCTGAAAGGCAAAACCCTGTACGACGTGCTGTATGCCAACGGCCAGGTGAATCAGTTCCCGCTGAGCGAAGTGGCCGACGATCGCCTCAACGATGAAGCGCGTGAGTTCGGCTTCTATATTCAGAAAGGCCTGTTCGAGGAGTATGCCAGCTTTGGCCGCGGCCACGGTCACGATCTCGCACCGTTCGATACTTATCACGAGGCGCGCGGTCTGCGCTGGCCGGTAGTGGACGGCAAAGAGACGCGCTGGCGCTATCGTGAAGGTTTCGACAGCTACGTGAAAGCCGGTGAGGGGGTACGTTTTTACGGTAAGCCGGACGGCAAAGCCACCATTTTTGCCCTGCCGTACGAGCCGCCAGCGGAAGCGCCGGATGCCGAATATGACCTGTGGTTCTGCACCGGTCGCGTGCTGGAGCACTGGCACACTGGCACCATGACGCGCCGCGTGCCGGAACTGCACCGCGCGGTGCCGCAGGCGCTGCTGTATATCCATCCGCTGGACGCCAAAGATCGCGGCTTCCGTCGCGGTGAGAAGGTGCGCGTGGTATCGCGTCGTGGCGAAACCCTCGCCACCGTGGAAACGCGCGGGCGTAATCAGCCGCCGCAGGGGCTGGTATTTATGCCGTTCTTCGATGCCGGCGTGCTGGCCAACAACATCACGCTGGACGCCACCGATCCGCTGTCGAAGCAGACCGATTACAAAAAATGCGCCGTTAAGCTGGTGAAAATCTGAGGCAGGATGCAATGAAACCTTTTATCACTCTTGTAACCGCCGCCGCCCTGATGCTGGGCGGCGTGGTGTACGCTAATAACGGCGTCGATCTCAATCAGTCACCGGAAGTGACGGCAACGCAGCAGGGCACCATTCATCAGCCCAAAGAGCAGAGCCGCAAGCCGCTGAACTATGTTAATCAGCCGCCGGTGATCCCGCACAGCGTGGAGGGCTACCAGGTGACGAAGAACGTGAACCGCTGCCTGCAGTGTCACGGCACCCAGAGCTATCTGACCACCGGCGCGCCGCGCGTCAGTCCGACGCACTTTACCGACCGCGACGGCGTGGTGAGCAGCACGGTATCGCCGCGTCGCTACTTCTGCCTGCAGTGTCACGTGCCGCAGACCGATGCTAAACCGGTGGTGGAAAACACCTTTAAGCCGGCTGACGGCTTTGGGCAGTGAGGTGACGATGAAACAGAAACTTTTACGTATCTGGCGCTGGTGGCGACGCCCCAGCCGTCTGGCGCTCGGCACGCTGCTGATTCTTGGTTTTGCTGGCGGCATCATCTTCTGGGGTGGTTTTAACACCGCGATGGAGATGACCAACCGCGAGCAGTTCTGTATTGGCTGTCACGAAATGCGCAACAACGTCTATCAGGAATATATGCAGACGGTGCACTACAACAACCGCAGCGGCGTGCGCGCCACCTGCCCGGATTGTCACGTGCCGCACGAGTGGGGGCCGAAGATGATTCGTAAGATCCAGGCGAGTAAAGAGGTGTACGCCAAGATCTTTGGCCTGATTGATACGCCGCAGAAGTTTGAAGAGACGCGTATCGAGCTGGCGCAGAACGAGTGGCGCCGGATGAAGAACAACAATTCGCAGGAGTGTCGTAACTGTCACAACTTCGACTACATGGACTTCACCGCGCAGAAAACGGTCGCCGCCAAAATGCACAGCAAAGCGGTGCAGGACGGACAGACCTGTATCGACTGCCACAAAGGCATTGCCCACCATCTGCCGGATATGAAAGACCAGCCAAACGGTTTTTAATAATGGCCCTGGCCGCGCCTGCCGGTGCGGTATCAGGGTTTTCGTGCCGACCGGTTGATACCGCCGCAAACCACACAACATCGTAGCGGCGCGATTTATCGCGCTAAGTTAATCACTGCACAGCTGCCCGGATGCGCAATGAATGGCGCCTCTACGATTCGTGCGGCATTTTATTTCTGCACCCTCATCCTTCGCATATTGTAGCGGCGCGATTTATCGCGCTAAGTTAATCACTGCACCGCCGCCCGGATGCTCAATGATGGCGCCGCTACGACACGTATCATGAGCGTTGAAGAGGCGTAATGCTCAACTGACAGCCTCACGCCATCGCGGGCAACCTGCTCCACAATTCAGATAGTTTTCCCTGCGGCTTCGGCCTATTATCTCAGGCTCCCTCAGCTACGCAGTGGAGCGGCTATGTCGTTAAAGATCAACATCATCAAAGATAAGTTGCTGTCTGATAATTATTTCATTCTGCGCAACTACACCTACGAACTCACCCGCAGCAACGGCGACGTGGTACGTCACAAACGTGAAGTCTACGATCGCGGCAACGGCGCCACCATCCTGCTCTACAACCGTGAAAAAAACAGCGTGGTGCTGATTCGTCAGTTCCGCATCGCGACCTATGTTAATGACAACGCCAGCGGTGAGCTGATTGAAACCTGCGCCGGACTGCTGGATAACGACACGCCGGAAGATTGCATCCGTAAAGAAGCGGTGGAAGAGACCGGCTATCAGGTCGGCAAGGTCGAAAAGCTGTTTGAGGCCTACATGTCGCCGGGCGGCGTAACGGAATTGCTGCACTTTTTCGCCGCTGAATACAGCGATGCGCAGCGCGCTAACGACGGCGGTGGCGTGGAAGATGAAGAGATCACCGTACTCGAGCTGCCGTTTCCTCAGGCGCTGGCGATGGTGAAAGAGGGGCGCATTCGCGACGGCAAAACCATTATGTTACTGCACTATGCGCAGCTGATGGGCTGGTTGCAGGCATAACCGCGGCGGTAATTCACAGGGCCGGCACGAATGCCGACTCTGCCGATGCCGGGGCGCAATGCATTGCGCCACTATGCCATGTGCGTTGTTTCCGGGGCATTTAACGGCGTCACTTCACACTCCGGATGGGCCTGCATGCGCGCCAGCGCTTCGGCGTAGGAGGGCATAGAATTGGCCGCGCCGGAACGCTCGACGCACAGCGAGGCAAACGCCGCTGCAAACAGCGCCGCCTGCGGTAACGCATCGCCGGACGCCAGGCGCGCCGCCAGCGCCCCGTTGAAGGCATCGCCGGCGCCAGTGGTGTCGAGCGGCTGGGCAGGAAACAGCGGAATACGCAGCTGCTGCTCCGCGCTGGAAAGCAGTGCGCCCGCGGTGCCAAGCGTAATAATCACCTGACGCGAGCCCTTACGGTGCAGCACTTCGGCGGCGCGCTGCGCGCTGGCAAAATCGGTCACTTTTATCCCGCTCAGCTGCATCGCTTCGGTGCTGTTGGGCGTTAACAGATCCACCTTAGCCAGCAGCGCATCGCTGACTTTCTGCCACGGTGCCGGATTCAGAATGACAAACGTGCCGCCGGCACGCGCGTTGTCGATCATGCGCTGAATGGCGCTGAGGTTGTTCTCCAGTTGCACCAGCAGAATATCGGCGGCAGCCACGGTGGGCTGACAGCGCGCCACTTCGGCCGCGGTCACGGTGGTATTTGCGCCGGGATAGACCGATATCATGTTCTCGGCATCATCGCCCGCCACGTAAATCAGCGCGTTGCCGGTGGGTTTCTCTTTACAGGTGAACAGCGTAATGGCGTCGAAACCGGTCTTCTCCAGATGGCGGCGGGCAAACGTGCCAAAATCGTCATTACCCACCTTGCCGATATAGTGCACGCGCGCCCCGGCGCGCAGCGCGGCGGTGGCCTGGTTGGCTCCTTTGCCGCCGGGCCCCATCATGCTGTTGTGCGCCGTGAGCGATTCGCCCGGCAGAGGGAAACGGTTCATCACCGCGACCACGTCGAGGTTGAACGAGCCAAACACACACACTTTTCCTTTCATTGCGCGCTCCTGAACAGCCGTTCTGCGGCCAGGCAGGCGCCGCGACAGCCGGTGTGATCGGTGGATTGACTGAAGATGATTTTCAAACCATCCCGCGTGGCCGGCGGCCGTAAATGCTGCTGAATCTGGCTGCGCAGCTGCGCCAGCGGGAAATCTGCCATCGCCAGCACGCCGCCGCCCAGAATCAGGTACTCCGGATCGAGAATGTTCATCTCGGTGGCGATCAGCTGTGCCAGCCGCTGCACAAACGCCTGCAGCGCCGGGTCAGAACCATGATGGGTAAACAGCGCCGACATCGGCGTTTGCGCCGCATTGGCCTGCGCCCAGTGGCTCAACCAGTGGCCGGAGGTCACGGTTTCCGCGCAGCCGTGGTTGCCGCACGGGCAGGGCAGCGCGTTACCGGCCACCGGCACGTGGCCGAGTTCACCAGCTCCGCCATGCTGACCATGGTAGAAGCGGCCGTTGATCCACAGGCTGTTGCCCATGCCGGTGCCAGGATACAGACCTACCGCATTTTCCGGCAGCTGCTCCAGCTGCATTAAATCCCACAGCATCAGATGGTTAACGTCTTTATCCATCGCCACCGGCACGCCCAGTCGTTCACTCAGCAGCGCCGCTACCGGCTGATGATCGAGCGCCTGAATGAACGGCAGGGAAATCACCTGCTGGCGATCGCGGCTGAGAATACCCGGCAGGCCGAGCATCACACCGCTGACTGGCTGCTGCTCCAGCGTTTCCGCAATCAGCTGCCCGAGTGCGGCCAGCGCATCGGGCTGTTGCGCCCAGCTGGCGGTGGGCACTTTACGAAAGCTGCTCCAGATGCGGCCTGACTCCATCAACTGCAGACGAGTGCCGGTGCCGCCAATGTCGATACCGAGCCAGCGTGTTGTCATGCCGACACCTGCGCCAGGCCCTGCGCTTCATCAATGCTCTCACGCATCATGTTCCACGCGGTGGCGAGATCTTCGTGAATGTTAAACAGGCCGGAGGTGCCAACAATCAGCACTTCGGCACCGGCACCGACCAGCGTGTTGTAGGTGCGCGTATTACAGGAACCGTCAATCTCAATCAGGTAGCGGTGGCCGTGCGCCTGTTTCAGCGCCTTCAGCTCCTGCACCTTCTGCACCATCTCCGGAATAAACGGCTGACCGGCATAGCCAGGATCCACCGTCATCACGGTGATTTTATCCAGCAGATGAATGTAATGATGGATAAAGGAGACCGGCGTGGCCGGGTTGAGCACCACGCCCACTTTTTTGCCGTAGCTGCGAATCAGGTTGATAACGCGGAACGCATCACGATTGATGGTTTCAGCGTGCGGGCAAATGTAATCGGCGCCGGCGTTGGCCACCGCTTCAATAAAGTCGGTCGGCTCTTCCACCATCAGATGCACATCGATCGCCACCTGGGTATGCGGGCGGATCTGCTCAATAAAGAACGGCGACAGGGTGATGTTTTTAACGTAGTGACCGTCCATGATGTCGATGTGCAGGAAGTCAGCGCGGGAGTCCAGCACGGCCAGCTGGTGCTTGATCTCCATCAGATTCATACACATCAACGACGGGGAGACTTGAATACGCATCATACTTCCTTTTTTTCGGTCAGAGGATTAAGCGCCGCGGCCAGCTTGCTGAGCCTGACGGCACGGTGATCGTTAAAGCGTGCTTTGAGTTGTTTGAAGGCCAGCACCACCACCAGCACGGCACCCCACATCGCCAGACTGACGTGCTGGCTGATGTTCATCAGGTTGAAGCCGGTGGAGAGCACCTGCAGCGCAATCAGCGCCAGCACCACGCCGGTCACGCGGCCAAAACCGCCGTTGGGATCGGTGCCGCCGAGAATGATGGCCAGTACGGTCAGCAGCAGGTAGGCATCGCCGTAACCCATGCGCGCCGAGTTAAAGCGCGCCATCATGATCAGGCCGGCCAGCACGCACAGCAGGCTGGAGATGACGTACACCAGCATCACCATACGGTGGGTATTGATGCCGCTGAACCAGGTGGCGTTGATGTTGCTGCCGCCCATGTAGATGCATTTGCCGGCGCGGGTTTTACCGAGGAACAGCGCCAGCAGCGCGGCGGCAACCAGGAATACCCACAGCGGCAGCGGCATGCCCAGCAGCGTGTCTGAGCCGAGCGACTGCACCACCGGCGGCATACCGCTCACCGCCGCACCTTTGGTCAGCCAGATGCCGATGCCGTTGAGCGTCATCATGGTGGCCAGCGTCACCAGAATCGGGTGTGCGCCGATGCGCGTTACCATCACGCCGGTGATTACGCCAATCACGGCGGCAATCACCATCGCGCCGACGATGGCGATAAACAGCCACAGCAGCTGCTGACCGGTACCGGCATCCGCGGGCAGGGCGCTCATCAGGGTCCAGGCGATGAACAGCGCCGTCAGGTTGGCGGTGGCGATGATGGCGAGATTCAGGCCGCCGCTGAGGATGGCGATAAACATCGCCAGCGTTAACAGGCCGAGCTCCGGCAGCTGAAACGCCATGCTCATAAAGGTCGAGTCGGTGAGAAAGCGGCCCGGCAGCATGACGCTGAAGGTGGCCAGCGCCAGCGCAATCAACAGCATCAGGCCGATGTTGGTGCCGTCCGGCCGCAGCGCAGAGAGAGATTTCATGGTGATGGCTCCTCCCGTCAGACGAAACTGACGTCGGTTTCTTTACGTTTTTTGTAGTGGGTGACGGCAATCGCCACCATAATCGTGCCGCCGACCACAATGTTCATGAAGTAGTTGGAGACGCCGATCAGGTTGAGGCCGTTTTTCAGGATGGCGATCAGGAATACGCCCATCAGCGTGCCGCTGACCGTGCCTTTGCCGCCCATCAGGCTGGCACCGCCCAGCACCGTCGCAGCCAGCACATCCAGCTCACCGCCGACCAGCGCGTTCGGCACTACTTCACCCATGCGGTACACCTGCACCAGCCCGCCAATCGCCGCCATCGCCCCGAGCCAGCCGTAGGCAAACACGTGAATCAATCCCACGCGGATGCCAATGCGCCGCGCCGATTCCGCATCGCCGCCCACCGCATACAGCTGACGGCCCAGATTGGTTTTGTTGAGCAGCAGCGCGGTGAGGGCGGCAATCACCAGCATGATCGCCAGCGGTAAGCCAATCTGAAAACTGTTGCCCTGTACGCTAAACGGCAGCACGCTGCGCAGGGTGATCCACCAGTCCGGCAGTGAGTAGAGGCTTTTGCCGCCGGTAACCCACATCAGCAGACCAAACAGCAGCGACTGCATGCTGATGGTGATGATGATCGACACCACGCGCAGCGAGGTGATCAGCAGGGCGTTGATCACGCCAAACAGCGTGCCGCAGACGATAGCCAGCAGAATGCTGAGCAGCGCGTTATCAAACTGGAACTGCACAAACAGCGAGGCGATCAGGTATTGCACCACTGACGCCACGGCGGCGAAGGAGATATCGATACCGCCGGTCACCAGCACCACAAACAGGCCGAGGGCGAAAATGCCGGTAACGGCATAGCTTTCCGCCAGATCCAGCAGGTTCTGCACCGTCAGGAACTGATCGCTGGCCAGCGAGAAGAACACCATGAAAGCCAGCAGCACCCAGGCGAGCCAGCCCTGGCTGGAGTGCGGACGTAAACGAGAGAAATCAGGCATTAATCACCTCCGCCAGCTGTTCCTGCGCCACGGTATCGGGTTGGTATTCGGCATGGATGGTGCCGTCGCGGAAGTGCAGAATGCGGTCGCAGTTGTACCAGACCTCCGGCACTTCGTCGGAAATCAGGATGATCGACAGTCCCTCTTTCGCCAGCTCGTGGATCAGCTGATAGATGCTGGCCTTGGCGCCGACATCCACGCCGACGGTCGGCGAGTCGAGGATCAGAATGCGCGGCTGGGTCAGCACCCATTTCGCCAGCACGATTTTTTGCTGGTTGCCGCCGGACAGGGTAGAGATCGCCAGGTTGGGATCGGCCACGCGCACGCCGAGCTGCTGAATCCACTGCAGGATCAGCTTGTTCTTGCGGTATTCGTCGATCAGGTGGAAACGGTTTTGCAGCTTATCGAGGATCGGCAGCACCATGTTGTCGGCCACCGACTGCTGCTGCACCAGGCCGAGCGTCAGACGATCTTCCGAAACGTAGCCGATGCCGGCTTTGATGGCGTCTTCGTGCCCGCGAAAACGCACCGGCTTGCTGTCGAGCCAGATTTTGCCGCTGTCCGGTTTGGTCATGCCAAACAGCGACAGCGCCAGTTCGGTGCGGCCGGAGCCGAGCAGGCCGCACAGGCCCAGCACTTCACCGGCGTAGAGTTTGAAATTGACGTCATGATACTGACCGGCGCGCGTCAGCTTCTCCACCTCGAGAATCGCCCGATCGGCGTTGCGCGTTGGCGCTTTTAACTGGTAGTCGAGCTTCAGGCCGGTCATCAGTTCGGTCAGGTGATGCGGCGTCATCTCTCTGGCTGGCCAGCAGCCCATCTTGCGGCCGTCGCGGATCACCGTCACGCGATCCGAAATCTCCAGCACTTCATCCAGCCGGTGACTGACAAACACCACGCAGATGTTTTTGTCTTTCAGATAGCGCACGGTACGCAGCAGCTGATTGACCTCGGTACGCGTCAGCGACGCGGTGGGTTCGTCCATGATCACCAGTCGTGCATCGGCCACCAGCGCGCGGCAAATCGCCACCTGCTGGCGCTGGGCAATCGACAGCGCGGCAACTTTCTCATTCAGATCAAGGTCAAACTTCAGCTCATCAATAATGCCGCGCGCGGTGTCACGCAGCCGGGCCTGACGGTGCCAGCCGAGCAACCCGTTGAGGTTATGCTCAAAGGCGATGTTCTCCGCCACGCTCAAATTGGGGAACAGCGACAGATCCTGGTAAATCACCTGGATACCGAAGTCGCGCGCCTGACGGGTGGTCAGACGCGGGAAACTCTGGCCGTCGCCGAGGGTGATGCGGCTGCCACTGTCCGGGGCGTGCACCCCGGAAATGACTTTAATTAAGGTGCTCTTGCCACAGCCGTTGGTGCCAGCGAGACAGTGCACTTCGCCGGCCAGCAGGGTCAGCGAGATATCGCTCAGTGCGCGGTTGCCACCAAATGTTTTCGACAGGTTGTCGAGCGCAATCAGCGTCTGTGGAGTGACCTCTTGCATGTTACAGCCCCATTTTCACCAGTTTTGGCAGGTTCTCTTTATCGAGACTTTCGGTGTTGTTACCGAGAATGGTGTGCGTCGCCTCATCCACCTTCACTTTGCCCAGCCCTTCAATGGTCATGCCGTCGGTGATCGGCTCTTTTTTCTCCATCATGTCGGCGATACGCACAAATACTTCACCGGCGGTCTGCGGATTCCAGATATAGCCGCCCTTGATAGCACCGCGCTGTACCAGCGACGCACCCTGGCCCGGGCTGAAGGCACCGATGACGCACACCTGATCGATCTTGTTGCGGTTCATGACCGCGCGGCCGGCGCCAATCGGTCCCTGAGAACCAAAGGCCATAATGCCTTTCAGATCCGGGTATTTAGACATCAGCTCGTTGGTGGTGCGGATGGAGTCATCCAGCGATTCGCCGACGCCGAACTTGTCGGTCACCAGCTGCATCTTCGGATAGTGCTGTTTCTGGTAGTTGAGCGCGGCGTCGGTCCACTCCTGATGCAATGGCACCGTCAGGCTGCCGACATACATGGCGTATTTGCCTTCTTCATGCATGCATTTCGCCAGTGCTTTCATATGGTTGATGCCGTGGGTCGTCGCATCGACCAGCTCGAAATCCCAGTTGGCGTCTTTCTGGCCGGGCGATTCGTGAGTAATCACCATGATCCCGGCTTCACGCGCGCGCTTAAGCACTGGCTCAAGCACTTTCGGGTCGTTTGGCACCACGCCGATGATATCGACCTTCTGCGCAATCAAATCTTCAATCGCGCGCACCTGCAGCGCCGGGTCAGCGGCGGTTGGCCCGACCATCCACGCGTCGATGCCGCGTTTTGCCGCTTCACTTTTGATGCCCGCTTCCATGGCGTTGAACCACGGAATACCGCCAATTTTTACCACGATGCCCATGCGGATTTTGTCAGCGGCCTGCGCGCCAGCGGCGGCAAACAGGGCAAGCAGAGAACAGGCGATAAGATGTTTTTTCATAAAGACTCCGGATTAATTTTTTATTAGCTGCATCGAATGGCTGCGTTGCGAGCAATCAATAATATTGACGCCGTTCCACGCCAGTTCTTGTTCCAGCTCTTTGTCTTTTAATTGGTCAGTGATGAGAAAATCCACATCGCGGTAATGACAAATACGCGCGAATGAGGGGCGCAGAAATTTACTGCCGTCCAGCAGCAGATGTTTTCTTTCTGCCGCTAACAACATTTGCTGTTTTAAATGTGCGTTGTTTTCGTTACCTTCGCGTAAATAACCGTCATTGCCCAAACTGCTGCAGGAAAAAAAGATCTTATTGATCTGAAATTCCCGTAGCGGCTGCTCTGCGACGACGCCGTGGAAATCTTCATAACGGTCAGAATATTCTCCACCCAGGCAGATGGTGCGGATACTGCCGCGCGCTGCAAGGGTCTGGACGATTCTGATAGAATTGGTTAACACCGTTAATTCAATATCCGGTAGCTGTCGTGCCAGATACCAGCAGGTGGTACTACTGTCGAGTAATAAACAATCACCGGGGCTGATAAAATCGAGTGCCCGTTTGGCTATCGCCATCTTGGCCTCGACGTTTTCATTCATGCGCTGGCGAAAAGATAATTCATACTCGTTAATACCGCGTGTATTTCCCTGAATGTTGGCGGCCTGTCGTTTGGCTGGTACTGCACCACCGTGACTGCGCTGTAATACGCCACGTTTCTCCAGCTGCGTTAAATCACGGCGAATGGTTTCCTGCGAAACCTGACACAGCGTGACTAATTCAGCGACAATGACCCGACCATTTAAATTAAGCTCGTCAATAATTCGCTGCTGTCTTTCAATCGGCAACATGACTTCCCTCCGATGGCTATAAATTACTGGATGCCGGAACAGGAAAATGTGGACTGGGCACGAGTCCGCAGCGCTCAAAAGGTCCGGCAACGTTAGGGTGATTTGTATTAAGGTTTTTATGTAAATGAGATCTCTTTATTTCAAATTTGAGTGATCGCATTCACATAAATGCGCGTTATTACGCGCGGGAATGGAAGAGACCGCGCACCGCAGTGACGCCGTGCCCGCACCATAGCATGACCGCTTATGACCGTTTGTGTGTATTTGACCGTTTTGTGAAGGGGGTAAAAATTGTCCGACGAATCCGATTGAGCAGAAATCAGCCGCACCGGATGATGGAGCTGTTGCGCTATTCCACACAGATCGCCGATAAGGCGACGGCTTTTTCAGCAGTTAACTTCGCTTTTCAGGCCACTTCACAGTTTCGGCCTGATGACCGCGCATGCATTGCGCTATCATTTTCTTTCCAGGAATCGGGGATCGTTTTTTTTCATGTCGTATTGGATGAAGTCGCTGCTTTTATTGCCCTTTCTGCTGATCGCCAGCGTACAGGCCGAGCCGCTGCAAAAGTCGTTTTCCGACTGGCAGATCACCTGCAACAACGCGGCGTTCTGCGTGGCACGCAGTTTTCCTGGCGATAATGGCCTGGTGATGACGATTTCACGTCACGCCGGGGTCAACGATCGGCCACTGCTGCGCATTGATTACGGCAGCGCCTATAGCGGTGCATTGCCGGGCGCGGCGCTAAAAGACAACCTGCTGCTCGACCAGCGCCGCCTCAATCCGGACCTCAAACACTGGACGGTGGAGCCGCATCATCTGGCCACCAGCAACGCCATCGCCATCGACGAATTTCTCGCCCAGACGCTGGATGCCAGCAATTTACAGCTCACCTATAAAGCCAGCGCCAGTATTCCGCTGCGCGGTATGAAAGCGGCGCTGCTGCTGATGGATGACGTGCAGGGGCGGGTTAACGGTGCCAGCGCCTGGGTAAAGCGCGGTGATCGCGTGCAGTGGGATGTGCCACCGCCGCCCTCAATTCCGCAGCTGCCGGCAGCGCTGCCCGCACCCGCGCCGCTGACGCAGCAGGAAACCACCGGCCTGATCGATTACGGAACCTGGCGCGTCAATACCGATAACTGCTCGCTCGATCCGCTGCGGCGGGAAGTCAGCGTTGCGCCACTCACCGACAGCAAAGCGCTGCTGCTGATAAGCTGCGAAACCGGGGCCTACAATGTGATCGATCTGGCGTTTGAAGTCACGCGCAGCCAGCCGTATGTATCGCGCGGCATCACGCTCAACCTGCCGTTTACCCCACCGTCGCGCACTGATAATCAGCTGGAGCTGATGAACGCCGAGTTCGATGCCAGTAACGGCCAGCTGTATACCTTCAGTAAAGGGCGCGGTCTGGGCGACTGCGGTGTGGCCACACGCTGGCAGTTTGATGGTAATGCTTTCGTACTGGCGGAGTATGCGGAGGAGAAGACTTGTGACGCCTGGCATAGTAGTGATGACTGGCCCACCCTCTGGGTCACTCAGTAATCCCCGTCATCCTTCGCACTGCAGGGGCGTTGGCTGCGGCTGTTCACCCCGGTCACTTACCTGAGTAAGCTCCCGGGGATGCCCATCCTTGCCGCCTTCCTGCAGCACGAATGATTTAGGGGAGGGGTCGCAGTAACTGCTCGTCATAACTCACGCTTTGGCTACGGTGACATGACATCAGCTGTCAAAGGCTTAGCGGATATTGCCGATCATCATCGGTGAGCCCGTCTGGTTGCCCACCAGCTCAGCCAGCATGTTGTTGACGCCATCGCTCATCGGGGTGAAGCGGGTCAGCGGCGAGCGCGTCACCACCACAAATACGCCGACGTTGTGCTGTGGCACCATCGCCATGTAGGTGATGAAGCCGCCGCCGCCGCCGGTTTTCTGAATGATGCCCGGATGGCCCGCCTTCGGTGCCATGTAAACCCAGCCCATGCCCAGCGCGTCGGCGCGTCCTGGCACGTCCATGCCTTCCACTTTGGTCAGCTGGTCGCGGCGATAAATCAGCGTTTGCAGCCGATCGATCTGCGGCGTGCGGTGATTCACCGCCGAGTTGAGGAACTGCTGCATCCAGCGTCCCATATCGTCCGGCGTGGAATACACGCCGCCGCTGCCGATGGCTGCCAGCGTGTTATTGCACGGGCTGGCCCCTTTTTCGGCAATCATCAGGCGCTGACACTGGTCCGGTGATGGCGTGAAAGTGGTGTCCTTCATGCCGAGCGGACGCGTCACCAGCTGCTGCAGCAGTGCCGGATAAGGCATACCGGCGGCTTTGGCCAGCGCGTCGCCCAGCAGATCGAAGGCGAGGTTGGAATAGGCTGCCTGCGTGCCTGGCGCGGCTTTTAGCTGCGCACCGCGCAGCCACTGCCAGCGATCCGCTTTGGTTGGCCAGACAAACACCGGACGATGCGGTTTGCCGCCCGGCTGCTCGCGCGGCAGGCTGCTGGTGTGGGTGGCGAGATTGATCAGCCGAATCGGCTGGCCGTTGTAAGTCGGTACGCGGGCACCTGGCGGCGCGTATTTGCTCAGTGGATCGTCAAGGCGAATCTGGCCGCGCTCAGCCATCTTTACCATCACTTCGCTGGTCATCAGTTTGCTCAGCGAGGCGATACGGATCAGTGAGTCCTGCTGTGGGCGCACATTATTGCCGGGACGGGTTTCGCCAAAGCTGGCGAACACGCGCTGGTTACCGTCAATTGCCACCAGCGCCATGCCGGTTGCACCACTGCCATAGAAAATATGCTCGGCATAGCGATCAACAATCTGCGAGGCCAGCAGCGGATCGGGCGATACCTGCGCCGCGCTGGTAAAGGGCAGCACGGCAACCATTAAGGCCAGTAAAAAAGGAGTACGTTTTTTCAACGGGAAAGCGTCCGCTATAGGAATCGGAGGAAAACCTATAGTAATCAGTTTGCGCAAAGCGGGAAGGGGGCGGGGCGGATTTTTTTCTGTATCAGGCTGTGAAATAAAACGGCCCTCTCCCGGCAGCGGGAAAGGGCCAGACACTCAGGCAGGTTTAAGCAGCGATTCGGCGTGGCTCACCACGTTCTCGACGGTAAAGCCAAAGGCCGGGAACAGCTTGCCGGCTGGCGCCGATTCGCCGAAGGTGGTCATGCCGACAATTTTGCCGTCGATGCCGACGTATTTGTACCAGTAGTCGGCAATACCGGCTTCAACCGCCACGCGCGCGCGCACGGTGGAAGGCAGCACCGATTCACGATAGGCCACGTCCTGTTTATCAAACACGTCAGTGCTCGGCAGCGACACCACGCGCACCTTGTGGCCGTCGGCGCTGAGTTTCGCTTCGGCGCCCAGCGTGATCTCCACTTCGGAACCGGTGGCAATCAGGATGACGTCCGGCGTGCCGTCACAATCCTTAAGAATGTAGCCACCGCGCGCGATGTTCTCTACCTGTTGCGCGCTGCGCTCCGGCTGCAGCAGGTTCTGACGCGACAGAATCAGCGCGGTCGGACCGTGATGGCGCTCAATCGCCGCTTTCCATGCCACGGCGGTCTCGACCTGATCGCATGGTCGCCAGGTGCTGAAGTTTGGCGTCACGCGCAGGCTGGCCAGCTGTTCAACCGGCTGGTGCGTCGGGCCATCTTCGCCCAGACCAATTGAGTCGTGGGTGTAGACCATAATCTGGCGCGCTTTCATCAGGGCGGCCATGCGCGCTGCGTTACGCGCGTATTCGACGAACATCAGGAAGGTGGCGGTATAAGGCACAAAGCCACCGTGATGCGCGATACCGTTGGCAATGGCCGTCATGCCAAATTCGCGTACGCCGTAATGAATGTAGTTACCGGCGTGATCCTCTTTGATCGGCTTCGAGCCGGACCAGATAGTGAGGTTGCTGGGCGCGAGGTCGGCGGAACCGCCGAGGAACTCTGGCAGCAGTTTACCGAAGGCTTCCAGCGTGTTCTGTGAAGCTTTGCGGCTGGCGATTTTCTGCGGGTTAGCCTGCAGATCGCGAATGAACTGGCTGGTTTTGTTTTCCCAGTCAGCCGGCATTTCGCCCTTCAGGCGGCGGCTGAATTCGTCTGCCAGCTGCGGATGCGCTTGCTGATAAGCCGTGAACTTCTCTTCCCAGGATTTCTCCTGCGCGGCCCCGGCTTCTCTGGCATCCCACTGCTGATAAATATCCTGCGGGATTTCGAACGGACCGTAGTTCCAGCCGAGCTGTTTACGCGTCAGCGCCACTTCTTCTTCGCCCAGCGCGGCCCCGTGCGACTCCTCTTTGCCGGCCTTGTTTGGCGAGCCAAAGCCGATCACCGTGCGGCAGATAATCAGCGAAGGCTTGTCGGTGACGCTTTGCGCTTCTTTGATGGCCGCCGCGATGGCGTCCGGATCGTGGCCGTCGATGCCTTCGGCGCTGCCCACCACGTGCCAGTTATAAGCTTCAAAACGCTTGTGGGTGTCGTCGGTAAACCAGCCTTCGGTTTCGCCGTCGATGGAGATACCGTTGTGATCGTAGAAGCCAATCAGTTTGCCGAGGCCCAGCGTGCCGGCCAGCGAACAGACTTCGTGCGAGATGCCTTCCATCAGACAGCCGTCGCCCATAAATACATAGGTAAAGTGGTCGACGATATCGTGGCCCGGCTGGTTGAACTGGGCCGCCAGCGTGCGCTCGGCAATCGCCAGACCAACGGCGTTGGCCAGCCCCTGGCCGAGCGGGCCGGTGGTGGTTTCAACGCCCGGCGTATAGCCAATTTCCGGGTGGCCCGGCGTTTTTGAGTGCAGCTGGCGGAAGTTTTTCAGCTCTTCCAGCGGCAGATCATAGCCGGTGAGATGCAGCAGGCTATACAGCAGCATCGAGCCGTGCCCGTTAGACAGAATGAAGCGATCGCGATCCGCCCAGGCCGGGTTGGTCGGGTTGTGCTTCAGGAAGTCGCGCCACAGCACTTCGGCGATATCAGCCATGCCCATCGGCATACCTGGGTGGCCGGAATTTGCTTTTTGTACCGCATCCATGCTCAGGGCGCGGATCGCGTTAGCCAACTCTCTGCGTGAAGACATAGGGTTCTCCCTTGTAATTGGGCAAAAGCGGACGGGCCGCAACCCGTCCGGCAGAAGGTGAGTTCAGGATTACAGGCGGGCGGCCAGCACGTCTTCCAGCTTCTGCTGGTCGACGGCAAACTGGCGGATACCGTCGGACAGTTTCTCCACGGCCATCGCATCCTGGTTATGCTCCCAGCGGAACTCCGCTTCGGAGAGCGGTGCCGGCTGGTGGAAGCCCTCGGTTGATGGCTCCAGTTTGCGCTCCACCGGCGCTTCGCTGTTGGCCAGTTCTTCCAGCAGGTTCGGGGAGATGGTCAGGCGATCGCAGCCGGCCAGCGCCACAATCTGCTCCACTTTACGGAAGCTGGCACCCATGATGACAGTGTTGTAACGGTGCTTTTTGTAGTAGTCGTAAATACGACGCACCGATTTAACGCCCGGGTCTTCGTCGACCACATACGGGTCGAGCGGTTTGCGCGTGTTGTACCAGTCGTAGATTCGGCCGACAAACGGCGAAATCAGGAACACGCCGGCTTCGGCACAGGCGCGCGCCTGGGCGAAGGAGAACAGCAGCGTCAGGTTACAGTTGATGCCGTTCTTCTCCAGCTCTTCCGCCGCTTTGATGCCTTCCCAGGTGGACGCCAGTTTGATCAGAATACGTGAGCGGTCGATGCCGTTCTCTTCATACAGGCGGACCAGTTTCTCCGCTTTGGTCACACACATGCCACGATCGAAAGAGAGGCGCGCATCCACTTCGGTCGAAACACGGCCCGGTACGCTTTTCAGAATTTCCATACCGAGGTTGATCGCCACTTTATCGCTGGCGTTGATGATTTGCGTCTCTTTGCTGCCGCCCTGTTTTTTCGCGTACTCAATGGCGTCATCAATCAGGTGTTTGTAAGCGTCGAGGCCGGCAGCTTTGAGGATCAGGGATGGGTTAGTGGTGGCATCTTCCGGATGGTAATGGCGAATGGATTCGATATCGCCGCTGTCCGCCACCACGGTGGTGAACTGTTTTAATGCATCTAGCTGGTTCATCGCTTAACTCCTTGATTAGCAATAATGTGGGCAAAACAGGCACCCGGGCAGTCATCGTCTTAGGTGCGCCCTTATCGGGCAAGGGAGGTTCCACACAGTGCAACAGACGCCGGATGAAGAAAATGCGTTTTCTCTGATTGTGACGTCGGGGCGCGTTTCTGATAGTCAGGCCTGCCTGATCGGTTCAGCTCAGCGTTTTGCCACCCTTAAGCATAGCAGGCTGTCCCAAAGCCGCAGGCGAAGCCGTGGCAATCCGTGCCCTGGCGACTGTGCGTTCTTTGAGCGCCTTCACCCTCTTTTGCGCCGCGCGTTCTTATACTGAGGGCTTTTCAGCCGTGCAAAAGGATGTCTGATGGACGATCAACTGAAGCAAAGCGCGCTCGATTTTCACCAATATCCCACCCCCGGAAAAATTCAGGTGTCACCCACTAAGCCGCTGGCGACGCAGCGCGATCTGGCACTGGCCTATTCCCCCGGTGTGGCGGCACCCTGTCTGGAAATTGCCGCCGATCCGCTGGCCGCGCACAAATACACCGCGCGCGGCAATCTGGTGGCGGTGATCTCCAACGGCACGGCGGTGCTGGGGCTTGGTAATATTGGCGCGCTGGCCGGCAAGCCAGTGATGGAAGGCAAGGGCGTGCTGTTCAAAAAGTTTGCCGGCATTGATGTGTTCGACATCGAAATCGACGAGCACGACCCGGATAAGCTGATTGAGGTGATCGCCGCGCTGGAACCGACGTTCGGCGGCATCAACCTTGAGGACATTAAAGCGCCGGAGTGTTTTTACATTGAGCAGCAGCTGCGGCAGCGCATGCAGATTCCGGTGTTTCATGACGATCAGCACGGCACCGCCATCATCTGTACCGCGGCAGTGCTTAACGGCCTGAGCATCGTGAATAAGGCGATTGCCGACGTGCGGCTGGTGGTGTCGGGCGCCGGCGCGTCAGCCATTGCCTGCCTCAATCTGCTGGTGGCGCTTGGCATGCAGCAGAAAAATATCGTGGTGTGTGATTCAAAAGGGGTGATTTACCGCGATCGCGAAGCGGACATGACGCCGACCAAAGCCGCCTATGCCGTGGAAGATAGCGGGGCGCGCACGCTGGATGAGGTAATTGGCGGCGCGGATATTTTTCTCGGCTGCTCCGGTCCGAAAGCGCTGACGCCAGAGATGGTGCAGAAGATGGCACCAAATCCGCTGATTCTGGCGCTGGCCAATCCGGAGCCGGAGATTATGCCGCCGCTGGCGAAGCAGGTGCGGCCGGATGCGATTATCTGCACCGGGCGCTCGGATTTCCCCAATCAGGTGAATAACGTGCTGTGCTTCCCGTTCATCTTCCGCGGCGCGCTGGACGTGGGTGCCACCGCCATCAACGAAGAGATGAAGCTGGCGGCGGTACATGCGATTGCCGCTCTGGCGCAGGCGGAACAGAGCGACGTGGTAGCGTCCGCTTACGACGATCAGGATCTGAGCTTTGGCCCGGAATACCTGATTCCCAAACCGTTCGATCCGCGTTTGATTGTGCAGATAGCCCCGGCCGTCGCCAGAGCGGCGATGGATTCCGGCGTGGCGACGCGACCGATTGCTGACTTTGACGCCTACCGCGAGCAGCTCACCGAGTTCGTGTATAAAACCAATCTGTTCATGAAGCCGATCTTCTCGCAGGCGCGCAAAGCGCCGCAGCGCGTGGTGCTGGCGGAAGGCGAAGAGGTGCGGGTGCTGCACGCCACTCAGGAGCTGGTGTCGCTCGGGCTGGCGAAGCCGATACTGATTGGTCGTCCCAACGTGATTGCCATGCGTTTGCAGAAGCAGGGGCTGAAAATCGAAGCCGGGCGTGATTTTGAGATTGTGAACAACGAATCCGACCCGCGCTTTAAGGAGTACTGGAATGAATATTATCAGCTGATGAAGCGGCGCGGCGTCACGCCGGAAACCGCCCAGCGCGCGGTGATTGGCAATCCCACGCTGATCGGCGCCATCATGGTGCATCGTGGCGAAGCGGACGCGATGATTTGCGGTACCATCGGCGACTACCGTGAACATTATGACGTGGTGGAGAAGGTGTTTGGCTTCCGCGATGACGTCAAGGTCGCCGGGGCGATGAACGCGCTGCTGCTGCCGAGCGGTAACACCTTTATTGCCGATACCTATGTGAATGAGGATCCCAGCGCTGAGCAGCTGGCGGATATCACGCTGCTGGCGGCAGAAACCGTGCGGCGTTTCGGCATCGAACCGCGCGTGGCGCTGCTGTCGCACTCCAGTTTCGGCACTTCGAACGCACCCGGCGCGCGGAAGATGCGCGAGGCGCTGGCGCTGATTCAGCAGCGAGCGCCAGAGCTGGAGATTGACGGCGAGATGCACGGCGATGCAGCGCTGGTGGAGAGTATTCGTCGCGAGCTGATGCCGGACAGCCCGCTGAAAGGTACCGCCAATCTGCTGATCATGCCGAACGTTGAGGCCGCACGCATCAGCTACAACCTGCTGCGCGTGTCCTGTTCGGAAGGGGTGACGGTGGGGCCGGTACTGATGGGCATCCGCAAGCCGGTGCATGTGCTGACGCGCATCGCCTCGGTGCGACGCATTGTTAACATGGTGGCGCTGGCGGTGGTGGAGGCGCAGACCGAGCCGTTGTGAGCGGCAAGCTGGCCTGATACCCGGTCGCCCTGAAGGGCGACCCTACGGGGGCGCGTTTTATCGGGTTATTCCGCAGGGTGCGCATGAATGCGCACCTGGCTTATTTTTCCAGCCCCAGCCAGTCCTGCACCGGCAGGAAATCGCGGGTCAGCGCGGCTTCCGGGGAGTCGTCGGCGGGTTGATAATCATATTCCCAGCGCACCAGCGGCGGCATCGACATCAGAATCGATTCGGTGCGACCGCCGGTCTGCAAACCGAACAGCGTGCCGCGATCCCACACCAGATTGAACTCAACGTAGCGGCCACGGCGGTAAAGCTGGAACTGACGCTCGCGCTCGCCCCAAGCCAGTTCTTTGCGCTTCGCTACAATCGGCTGGTAGGCCTGCAAGAAGCCGTTGCCGACCGCCTGCATGAAATCAAAGCAGTGGTCAAAATCCGGCGTATTCAAATCATCAAAAAACAGGCCGCCAATGCCGCGCTGCTCGTTGCGGTGTTTCAGGTAGAAGTAGTCGTCACACCACTTTTTGTAGCGCGCATAGACATCATCGCCAAACGGCTGGCACAGATCGAACGCGGTCTGATGCCAGTGCCGGGCATCCTCTGTGAAACCGTAGTAAGGAGTGAGATCGAAACCGCCACCAAACCACCAGACCGGATCGGCGCCCGGCTTTTCGGCAATGAAAAAGCGCACGTTGGCGTGGCTGGTTGGCACATACGGATTTTCCGGGTGTACCACCAGCGACACGCCCATCGCTTCGAAGCTGCGACCTGCCAGCTCCGGGCGGTGCGCGGTGGCTGACGCGGGCATCTGCTCGCCATACACATGGGAGAAATTAACCCCAGCCTGCTCGAACACCTTGCCATTACGCAGCACGCGGCTGCGTCCGCCGCCGCCGCCGGGGCGTTGCCAGGTGTCTTCGGCAAAGCTGGCGCTGCCGTCTTCCGCCGCCAGACCGGCGCAAATGTCATCCTGCAGCGCCAGCAGATAGGCTTTGACGCGCGAAATATCGGGATTGCTCATGGCTCACTCATTGCAAAAATTTGCCGCGATTCTAGCACAAAACGCTATCAGGCCTGGCGACGATCGTACTCATCAAAGTAATTGACGATACCGTCAGCAATCGCCCGGGCAATTTTCTGGCGAAACGCCGTGGTGCCCAACAGCTGCTCTTCACGCGGGTTGGTGATAAACGAGGTTTCCACCAGCACCGACGGAATGGACGGGGATTTTAGCACCGCGAACGCCGCCTGCTCGGTGTGCTGGCTGTGCAGGTGATGCACCGGGCGAATCTGATCCAGCACGTGTTTACCCAGCGTCAGGCTGTTGCGGATGGTATCGGTCTGCACCAGGTCGAACAGGATCTGGTTAAGATAATTATCTTTTTCCTGCACCGCCGCGCCGCCCACTTTATCGGCGTCGTTTTCGCGCTGCGACATATAGCGCGCCATGGCGCTGCTGGCACCGCGATTGGAGAGGGCAAACACGGATGCCCCGTTGGCTTCCGGGCTGGTGTAGCCGTCGGCGTGAATCGACATAAACAGGTTGGCGCCGTGCTGATGCGCAATCTCCACGCGCTGGTAGAGCGGAATGAAGTGGTCGCTGTCGCGCGTCAGCCGCACTTCCACCTTCGGGTGGTTCTGCAGCAGCGTACGCACGGTGTTGGCGATCTCCAGTACGATGTGCTTCTCTTCTGAGCCTTCCTGACCCACCGCGCCAGAATCAATGCCGCCGTGACCGGGATCGATCATCACGATGCGCTTGCCGCTGGTGGCCGGTTTCGGCGGTGTATGGCGTGCGCTGACGGGCACTGCCGCGCGCGTTTCCTGCGCCTGGACCGCGCGCGGCGACAGCACCGCCAGCGCCAGGCCGGAGAGGATCAGCTGGCGGCGATTGGTCAGGCGCCGCAACAGTGAAATCTTGTTCATTAACATGTCCCTGAGAGTAAACCTGCCCCGTGTTATAGCTTAAGCGCCGTCCGGCGGCGACTGCCGAACCATTTCAGGACATTACTTTGTATTTCAGGCCGCGAATCGCTATTTAGCCGTTTTTTTCAGCCGTTGCGCCCTGCGAGGGTTGCGCCTGGCAAAGAATGCGTGATAATCAGCGAATTGTGCCTCATTGCAGGGTAACGCCGATGGAAATCCGCTCCTTCCGCCAGGAAGATTTTGAAGAAGTCATTACGCTCTGGGAGCGTTGCGATCTGTTACGGCCGTGGAACGATCCGGAACTCGACATCGAACGCAAAATGAACCATGACCCGGAGCTGTTTCTGGTGGCTGAAGTAGGCGGCGAGGTCGTGGGCACGCTGATGGGCGGCTACGATGGTCATCGCGGCTCCGCCTACTATCTGGCGGTGCATCCTGATTATCAGGGCCGGGGATTTGCCAATGCGCTGATGAACAGGCTGGAGAAAAAGCTGATTGCGCGCGGCTGCCCGAAAATCCATCTGATGGTGCGCGAAGAGAACGATCAGGTGGTGGCTTTCTACGAGAAGCTGGATTACGAGCCGGTCGACTCGCTGCTGCTGGGCAAACGCCTGATTGAAGACCGTGAATATTGATTCCACGCGGCGCGCGGCCGGGTTTCTGCCCGCCATGCAGCACAGCGAATAAACTTTTTGCCGGTTTGCGACTCCAACAGGCAAGCCAGTCGGCACAAAAGAAAGGAGTTTGCATGAAAGTTGTTCGTCCCGCCCTGCTGGTCAGCGCCCTGGTGCTGGCCGGTTGCGCCAGTTCCGGTTCCTCTTCCCCTGCCAGCACCAGCGAAAGTCACTGGTACAATCCGCTCAGCTATCACTGGTCGGCGCTCAATCCGTTCAGCTGGTTTGGCAGTTCGCTCACCGTCACCGAGCAGGGCGTCGCCGGGCTGAACAGCAACACGGCAATGTCGGAGTCCGCCATTAGCGCCGCGCTGAACAATGATTATCAGCTGCGTCAGGGCATGCGCACGCAGAACGGGCAGGTAGTGGATTTCTGGCAGGCGCTGGATGACGGTAAGGTTAAGCTGGTGATTAATGGCCAGCGTAGCGTCGAGCGCATTGAAGTGCTCGATAGCGATGCGCGCAGCGCCGACGGCAGTAAAATCGGTGATGCGTTCAGCGATAAATTCAGCAAAGCGTTTGATAATTGCAAAATGGTTGCCGGGCTGGATGTGCGCGATGTTGAGTGCCGCGCGCCGGGTAGTCAGCATATCGCCTATATCTACAGCGGCGAGTGGCACGGTCCGACCGGGCTGATGCCGTCAGATGATACGTTAAAAAGCTGGAAAATCAGTAAGATCGTCTGGCAGCGTTAACTGGCGAAAAAATTGCGTTAACGCATCTTCTGCGCAGGGCTTTCCGGTATGATACCGGCGAAAAAACGCCGTTAACTTTTATGCCGGAGAGCATTGTCATGTCTCAGTTTCAGAGCGGAATCCTGCTGGAGCACCGCCGTTTCGCCATTTGGCTGGAAGCCCGCGCCACCGGCGACCTCGCTGCGCTGCGCCAGGGTTGCCACGCCTTTCTGCAACAGCTGGCTGCGCTACAGCAGCAATTCCCGGACGCCGGTCTCGGTGCGGTCATCGCCTTTGGTGATGCGCTGTGGCGCGATCTGCAGGGCACCGACTCAGCTCCCGAACTCAAAGCTTTCACGCCGCTCGGCAAAGGTGCCGCACCGGCGACGCAGCGCGATCTGTTGATCCATATTCAGTCACTGCGTCACGACGTGAACTTTTCGCTGGCGCAGGCGGCGCTGACGGCGTTTGCCGGCGCGGTCGCCATTGAAGAAGAGACGCACGGTTTCCGCTGGGTCGAAGATCGCGATCTTTCCGGTTTTGTTGATGGTACCGAAAATCCGCAGGGCGAGGCGCGCCAGCAGGTGGCGATCATTGCTGACGGCCCGGATGCCGGCGGCAGCTACGTGTTTACCCAGCGCTGGGAGCACAACCTGCCGCAGTTCAACCGGCTGGCGATTGATAAGCAGGAAGCGATTATTGGCCGCACCAAACAGGACAATGAAGAGCTGCCGGGCGATCAGCGGCTGGCGACGTCGCACCTGAGCCGCGTGGATTTGAAAGAAGCGGGCAAAGGCCTGAAGATTCTGCGCCAGAGCCTGCCGTACGGCACCGCCAGCGGTCGCCATGGCCTCTATTTTATTTCGTACTGTCATCGCCTGTATAACATTGAGCAGCAGCTGCTGAGCATGTTTGGCGAGCGCGACGGCAAGATGGATGCCATGTTACGGTTCACCAAACCGGTGAGCGGCAGCTACTTCTTTGCCCCTTCGCTGACGGCGCTGCAGGCGCTGTCACGTTAATTCCCAGCGTTTTACCGGTGCGCCGCCGTGCGCACCACATCTCCGCTTGACGCGGCTCAGTTAATCCCGCCCTGCGCATAAACTCTGCCGCTGGCTTATGCCTTTTTAGACTTTGAAATCCCTAAACGATATATAAAACCGTTACAGCTTTCGCCAGAGTTATAAATACACTGACAGCATCTAATGGCATAGGCTCGAACTCCATTTCTCAGGGTGCAGCATGACACGTTCGGTTTCGAAAAAATGGCTTGGCGGTATAGCGCTGTCGCTGAGTTTAGCGGGCGCGGCACAGGCAACAGAGCTGCTCAATAGCTCTTACGATGTGTCACGTGAACTGTTTGTTGCCCTGAATGCGCCGTTTGAACAGCAGTGGGACGCGGCGCACCCTGACGACAAGCTGACCATTAAACAGTCACATGCGGGCTCCTCAAAACAGGCGCTGGCCATTCTGCAGGGGCTGCGTGCCGATGTCGTGACCTATAATCAGGTGACCGATGTGCAGGTGCTGCACGACAAAGGCAACCTGATCCCGGCCGACTGGCAGAGTCGTCTGCCCAACAGCAGCTCACCGTTTTATTCCACCATGGCCTTCCTGGTGCGCAAGGGGAATCCAAAGCAGATTCACGACTGGGCCGATCTGGCGCGCGATAACGTGAAGCTGATTTTCCCGAATCCGAAAACCTCCGGTAACGGCCGTTACACCTATCTGGCCGCGTGGGGCGCTGCCGACCAGGCGGACGGCAAAGACCAGGCCAAAACCGAAGCGTTTATGACCAGGTTCCTGAAAAACGTTGAAGTGTTCGATACCGGCGGCCGTGGTGCCACCACCACCTTTGCCGAGCGCGGCCTGGGTGATGTGCTGATCAGCTTTGAATCGGAAGTGAACAATATCCGTAACCAGTACGGTAAAGACCAATACGAAGTGATTGTGCCGAAAACCAATATTCTCGCTGAATTCCCGGTCGCGTGGGTCGATAAGAACGTCGAACACAACGGCACGGCGGAAGCGGCGAAAGCCTATCTTAACTACCTCTACACGCCGCAGGCGCAGAAAATCATCACCGGCTTTTACTATCGCGTGAATAACCCGCAGCTGATGGCGGAGCAGAAAGATCGCTTCCCGCAGACTGCGCTGTTCAATGTTAATGACGCGTTTGGCGGCTGGCCGCAGGTGATGAAAACCCACTTCGCCAGCGGCGGTGAGCTGGATAAATTACTGGCAGCGGGGCGCGGCTGATGTTGGCTTCTGCACAGAAACGCGTTCTGCCCGGTTTTGGTCTCAGCCTCGGCACCAGCCTGCTGTTTACCTGCCTGATTCTGCTGCTGCCGATCAGCGCGCTGATCATGCAGTTGTCGCAGATGACGCTGGCGCAGTACTGGCAGGTGATCAGCAATCCGCAACTGGTGGCGGCGTATAAAGTCACGCTGCTGTCAGCGGGCGTGGCCTCGCTGTTTAACGCGGTGTTTGGCATGCTGATGGCGTGGATTCTGACCCGCTATCGCTTTCCCGGCCGTACGCTGCTGGATGGCCTGATGGACCTGCCGTTTGCGCTGCCGACGGCGGTGGCCGGCCTGACGCTGGCCGGACTGTTTTCGGTTAACGGCTGGTACGGTCAGTGGCTGGCGCATTTTGATATCAAAGTGTCTTACACCTGGCTCGGTATCGCGGTGGCGATGGCGTTCACCAGCATTCCGTTTGTGGTGCGTACCGTGCAGCCGGTGCTGGAAGAGTTAGGCCCGGAGTATGAGGAAGCGGCGGAAACCCTCGGTGCCACGCCGTGGCAGAGTTTCCGGCGCGTGGTGCTGCCGGAAGTCGCGCCGGCGCTGCTGGCCGGGACCGCGCTGTCGTTTACCCGCAGCCTCGGTGAATTTGGCGCGGTGATCTTTATCGCCGGTAACATCGCCTGGAAAACTGAAGTGACCTCGCTGATGATTTTTGTTCGCCTGCAGGAGTTTGATTATCCGGCCGCCAGCGCCATCGCTTCGGTGATCCTCGCGGCGTCGTTGCTGCTGCTGTTTGCGATTAACACTCTGCAGAGCCGCTTTGGCCGCCGTCTGGGAGGTCACTGATGGCTGAGATTTCACAGATCAATCATGCCGAGCGTCAGCCGGTGAACTGGGGCAAATGGCTGCTGATCGGCATTGGCGTGCTGGTATCGATTGGCCTGCTGGTGGTGCCGATGATCTCCATCTTCTGGGAGGCGCTGGGACAGGGCATCGGCAAGGCTTTTAGCAACCTGCAGGATGGTGACATGCTGCATGCTATCTGGCTGACGGTGCTGGTGGCGCTGATTACCGTGCCGGTAAACCTGGTGTTCGGCACGCTGCTGGCCTGGCTGGTGACGCGCTTCACTTTCCCCGGTCGCCAGCTGCTGCTGACGCTGTTTGATATTCCGTTTGCCGTGTCGCCGGTGGTGGCCGGTCTGATGTATCTGCTGTTCTGGGGCGTGAACGGCCCGGCTGGCGGCTGGCTTGATGCGCACAACATCCAGGTGATGTTTGCCTGGCCGGGTATGGTGCTGGCGACGATTTTCGTTACCTGTCCGTTTGTGGTGCGCGAGCTGGTGCCGGTGATGCTGAGCCAGGGCAGCCACGAAGATGAAGCCGCCGTGCTGCTGGGCGCGTCTGGCTGGCAGATGTTCCGCCGCGTGACGCTGCCAAATATCCGCTGGGCGCTGCTGTACGGCGTGGTACTGACCAACGCGCGCGCCATCGGCGAATTTGGTGCGGTATCGGTAGTGTCCGGCTCGATTCGCGGCGAAACCTATACCTTACCTTTACAGGTGGAATTACTGCATCAGGATTACAACACCGTGGGCGCTTTTACCGCCGCCGCGCTGCTAACCCTGATGGCAATTGTGACGCTGTTTCTGAAAAGCGTGGTGCAGTGGCGATTAGAGCATCAGCAGAAGCGCCAACAGGAGGAAAATCATGAGCATTGAGATTAAACACATTAATAAAGCATTTGGCCGCACGCCGGTGCTGAACGATATCTCTCTGGATATTCCTTCCGGCAAGATGGTGGCGCTGCTCGGACCGTCCGGTTCAGGTAAAACCACGCTGCTGCGCATTATCGCCGGGCTGGAGCACCAGAACAGCGGGCAGATCCATTTTCATGGCAAAGACGTCAGCCGCACGCACGCACGCGATCGTCAGGTCGGCTTTGTGTTTCAGCACTATGCGCTGTTCCGCCATATGACGGTGTTCGACAACATCGCCTTTGGTCTGACGGTGCTGCCGCGCCGCGAGCGTCCGAACAGCGCCGAAATTAAGCAGCGCGTTACCCGTCTGCTGGAGATGGTACAGCTGGCACATCTGGCCAACCGTTACCCGGCTCAGCTCTCCGGTGGACAGAAACAGCGCGTGGCGCTGGCGCGTGCGCTGGCGGTTGAGCCGCAGATTCTGCTGCTGGACGAACCCTTTGGCGCGCTGGATGCCCAGGTGCGTAAAGAGCTACGCCGCTGGCTGCGTCAGCTGCATGAAGAGCTGAAATTTACCAGCGTGTTTGTGACCCACGACCAGGAAGAAGCGATGGAAGTGGCGGATAGCGTGGTGGTAATGAGTCAGGGCAATATTGAGCAGGTGGGCGCACCGGATGACGTGTGGCGTGAGCCCGCGACCCGCTTCGTGCTGGAGTTCCTCGGCGAAGTGAACCGCTTTGACGGCGGAGTGCACGGCTCGCAGTTCCATGTGGGCGCGCATCGCTGGCCGCTGGGCTATACGCCAGCGCATCAGGGCGACGTGGAGCTGTTCCTGCGTCCGTGGGAAGTGGACGTGTCACGCCAGAGTAGCCTGGAGACGCCGTTACCGGTGCAGGTGCTGGAAATCAGTCCGCGTGGCCACTTCTGGCAGCTGGTGGTTCAGCCCGTCGGCTGGCAAAGCGAGCCAATCTCGGTGGTATTCGCCGGTGAACAGACGGCGCCGATCCGCGGCGAACGGCTGTTTGTTGGTCTGCAACAGGCACGTATCTACCAGGGCACCACGCCGCTGCGACCGGTTGCCTTTGCCGAAAGCGCCTGATATTTTTGTCACTCCTTCGGGCGGGATTTTCCCGCCCGATTTATTTGTACTCCTTTCGGCTGGAATGACACCGTGACCACTCTGGAAAACACCATCGGCAATACGCCGCTGATTAAGTTGCAGCGCCTGACGCCGGATAACGGCAGCGAAATCTGGCTCAAGCTGGAAGGCAACAATCCGGCAGGTTCGGTGAAAGATCGCGCGGCCTGGTCGATGATCCACCACGCTGAGTTGCGGGGTGAAATCCAGCCCGGCGACACCCTGATCGAAGCCACCAGCGGCAATACCGGCATTGCGCTGGCGATGATTGCCGCGCTGAAAGGCTACCGGTTACGCCTGCTGATGCCGGAGAACATGAGCCAGGAGCGTCAGGATGCGATGCGCGCCTACGGGGCTGAGCTGGTTTTGGTGACCCGCGAGCAGGGCATGGAGGGCGCACGCGATCTGGCGCAGGCCATGGCGCAGCGCGGTGAAGGCAAAGTGCTGGATCAGTTTAATAATCCCGACAACCCGCTCGGCCATTATCTCACCACCGGTCCGGAGATCTGGCAGCAAAGCCACGGTCGTATGACACATTTTGTCTCCAGCATGGGCACCACCGGCACCATCAGCGGCGTCGGGCGCTATCTGAAAGAGTTTGCTCCGGCGGTGAAAGTGATTGGTTTGCAGCCGCAGGAGGGCAGCAGTATTCCCGGTATTCGTCGCTGGCCGGCGGCCTATCTGCCGGGGATTTTTCGTCCGGAACTGGTGGATGAAGTGATAGATATGGCGCAGCAGGAGGCGGAAGAGACCATGCGCGCGCTGGCGCAGCGCGAAGGCATTTTCTGCGGCGTCAGTTCAGGTGGGTCAGTGGCTGGCGCATTGCGCATTGCGACGGCGCAGCCGGGCAGTGTGATTGTCGCCATTGTCTGCGATCGCGGCGATCGCTATCTTTCCACCGGTGTTTTTCACCGCTAGTTCCCCCCGCCTGTTTCTGGCTTCGTGCGCCCTGTGACGCGGCGTACGGGCCATTTTTGTCTATAGTCTCCCTAAGCATGTTCTGACGCGGTCACTGTAAGGATCGCGTAAAACTGGCTGCTTTCCCGCGGCACTCAGGACAAAATAGCGGCAATTTTGTACGAGAGAAAAAGATGAAAATCCTGCTTGTTGATGATGATGTTGAACTTGGCACCATGCTGAGCCAGTACCTGATTGCCGAAGGTTTTGAAACCCAGCTGGTGCTGACCGGCAGCGCCGGGATTGAAGGGGCGTTATCCGGACACTACACCGCGATGATTCTCGACATCATGCTGCCGGATATGAGCGGTATTGATGTGCTGCGTCAGGTGCGGCAGAACAGCCGCCTGCCGGTGATTATGCTGACGGCGAAGGGCGACAATATCGACCGCGTTATCGGCCTGGAGATGGGCGCGGATGACTACGTGCCCAAACCCTGCTATCCGCGCGAGCTGGTGGCGCGTCTGCGCGCGGTGCTGCGTCGCTTTGAAGATCAGGCACCGGTGCCGGACAAGAAAGAGGTCCTGCGCTGGGGCGATCTCAGCCTGAACCCGGCCACGCGTATCACGGAGTGGCAGGGCAAAGCTTTTGATCTCACCGCGTCTGAGTTCAATCTGCTGGATCTGCTGCTGCGCGCACCGGACCGCGTGGTGTCCAAAGATGAGCTGTCGGAGAAGGGGCTGGGCCGACCGCGTGAAGCTTACGATCGCAGCGTGGATGTGCACATCAGCAACATCCGCCAGAAGCTGGCTGCGCTGACCGCAGACAGCGTGAATATTGAAACCGTGCGCAGCATTGGTTATCGCATTCGATGAAACACAGCTACCGTGGTCGCATGTTCTGGAAGATCCTGCTGGGCTTCTGGATTGTGTTTGTGATTATCAGCCAGCTGCTGTGGCTGGGCTTTACCTTGTCAGGAAACCGTCACGAGCCGCCGGAGATTGTGGCGGTACGTCGAATCGTTAATCTGCAAATGGCTTCGGCGGTGTCGGTACTGGAGCGCGGCGGCCCCAGCTCGCTTGACGATATGATGGCCGACTGGGAGCCGAACGATCGCCAGTTTTTCTCGGTGATTCAGCACGCCAGACCGGCCACTACGCCGGACAATGCGCCGCCGGAGACCTTTAATCAGCCGTTTCACGGGCCGTTTCCGCAGGTGATTGTGCGCTGGGTGAAGGGCGCTGACGGTAAAGAGTACGAACTGCGCTATGACGTCAAAGGACTGCGCGAAGACAGTTCAATGGGCGGCGGAGGCCCGCGTCGTATTCTGAATATCCCCGAGCCGATGTTTACCTTTGCCGGCGCGCTGGGGCTGCTGTTCAGTCTGCTGCTGGCGTGGAACCTGACGCGACCAATGCGTCAGCTGCGGGAGGGGTTTGCCCGCGTGTCGCGCGGTGATTTGTCGGTGCGGCTCTATCCGGTGATGCGTCGACGCCATGATGAGCTGTCGATTGTGGCCCAGGATTTTGATGCGATGGTGGAGCGGCTGGATACGCTGGTGAAAGCGCGCGAGGAGCTGCTGCACGATATCTCCCACGAGCTGCGCTCCCCGCTGGCGCGCCTGCAGTTAGCCACCGGTCTGGCGCGTCAGACGCCGGAGTCGGTAGCCTCCTCACTGAATCGCATCGACGAGGAGGCGCGCCGTCTGGATAAGATGATCGGCGAACTGCTGACGCTGTCGCGCGCTGAGCATGAGAGCATGCCTGGCGAGCAGTATTTTGACCTGACCGGTCTGCTGCATGCGGTGGTAACCGATGTGCGCTACGAAGCGCAGATCCCCGGTGTGCACGTAGATTTTCTGGTGGATGAGAACGCGGATTACACCGTGCGCGGTAATGCTGAGCTGATCCGCCGCGGCGTGGAGAATGTGCTGCGCAACGCGCTGCGTTTCTCGCATCAGGGGCAGCATATCAGCGTGCAGTTGCAGGCGGAGAATCAGTGGCTGGCAATTCGCGTGCGCGATCAGGGGCCGGGCGTGGATGATGAGAAGCTGTCGAGTATCTTCGATCCGTTCGTTCGGGTGAATTCACCGCTAATGGGCAAAGGCTACGGGCTGGGGCTGTCGATCGTGCGCAAAGTGGTTCTGGCCCATCACGGCGAAGTTCAGGCGGTGAACCGTCCGGAAGGCGGGCTGGAAGTGACGCTGCGGCTGCCGCGCTGGAAGCAGGCGTAAATCATCACGTCAGGCGCAGGCGGTCAGGACGACCAGACAGATCGCAAAGACGGCATAAACCGTCCCTGGGCCTCGGCCCGCGCCATCCATGGCGCGGGACGCTTTGCTCCTCTGCCCGGTCGTCCTGCCCTCAAACAGGCACGGTGCGCTTTGCCAGAAGCGCTCGCCTGCAAATCATTCATCAGCGTGTGAAGCAAACAAAAACGGCACCCATTGGGTGCCGTTTTCACGCAATCAGCGCGGTTTACTTCCTGATGCGGATAACCGGCGTTTCGCCCACGGTAACCTGACCGGAGAGTTTCACCAGGTCTTTGATCTCATCCATATTCGAGATCACGACCGGGGTCAGCGTGGATTTAGCTTTCTCTTCCAGCAGCGGCAGATCAAACTCGATCACCACATCGCCTTTTTTCACTTTCTGGCCTTCTTCAGCGATGCGTTTGAAGCCTTCACCTTTCAGTTCTACCGTGTCGATACCGAAGTGCACGAACAGTTCGATGCCGTTATCAGACTCGATAGAAAACGCGTGGTTGGTTTCGAAAATCTTGCCGATAGTGCCATCCACTGGTGCAACCATTTTGTTGCCAGTAGGTTTGATGGCGATACCATCACCGACGATTTTCTCTGCGAATACCACATCAGGTACGTCTTCGATATTCACGATTTCGCCTGACAGAGGCGCAACGATATCGATAGTCCCTGACGCGCTCTCTGATTTATCGCCAAAAAGTTTAGAAAACAAACCCATGATCTTCTCCTAAGCAGTAATTTGGGGCCAGCGTCTCGTGGATCAGCAGAGCGTTTTTTCTTTGATGAACTTGTTCACCAGGTTCATCAAATCTTCCGCTGTGGGTTGAGCCAGAGCCTGCTCTGCCAGTGCCTTCGCATCTTCGAAATTGGTATTGCGAATGATCTTCTTGATGCTTGGGATTGAAATGGCACTCATGCTGAATTCGTCCAGCCCCATTCCCAGTAACAGTAGTGTAGCACGTTCATCACCAGCCAGCTCACCACACATGCCGGTCCATTTCCCTTCGGCATGTGATGCGTCGATCACTTGCTTGATGAGGCCCAGTACAGATGGCGTCATTGGGTTATAGAGGTGTGAAATCAAATCATTACCACGATCGACCGCCAGAGTATACTGCGTCAGGTCATTTGTCCCAATACTAAAGAAGTCGACTTCTTTCGCCAGATGGCGGGCAATCACTGCGGAAGCCGGGGTTTCCACCATGATGCCCACTTCAATGGACTCATCAAAGGCTTTACCTTCTTCACGCAGTTGTGCCTTCAGCATCTCCAGCTCAGCCTTCAGGAAGCGCACTTCTTCAACCGAAATGATCATCGGGAACATGATGCGCAGTTTGCCGAAGGAAGACGCACGCAGAATGGCGCGCAGCTGGGCATGCAGAATCTCTTTGCGGTCCATAGCGATACGAATCGCACGCCAGCCGAGGAACGGGTTCTCTTCTTTTGGCAGGTTCATGTACGGCAGATCTTTGTCGCCGCCGATGTCCATGGTGCGCACGATCACGGCCTGGGAACCCATCGCTTCCGCCACGGCTTTGTAAGCCTGGAACTGCTCTTCTTCGCTTGGCAGCGAATCGCGGTCCATGAACAGGAATTCAGTACGGTAAAGACCAACACCTTCCGCGCCGTTGCGCTCAGCACCGGCGACATCACGCACGGTACCGATGTTGGCGCACACTTCAACCTGATGGCCGTCCAGCGTAATCGCTGGCAGATCTTTCAGTTTCGCCAGCTCGTGCTTCTCAGACAGATACTGCGTCTGAATCGCTTTCAGCTCTTCCTGCACGTCGTCGGTCGGATTGACGTAAATCTTGTTGTTCACGCCATCGATAATCAGGAAATCACCGTTTTTCACGGTAGCGGTCACGTTGCCGGTGCCGACGATCGCAGGCAGCTCCAGCGAACGCGCCATGATCGAGGTGTGGGAAGTACGGCCACCCAGATCGGTAATAAAGCCCAGCACCTTTTTCAGGTTCAGCTGTGCGGTTTCAGATGGCGTCAGATCTTTCGCCACCAGAATGGATTCGTCAGCAATGGCGCTCAGGTCAACGATATGCAGACCCAGAATGTTCTGCAGCAGACGCTTGCCGATGTCTCGTACGTCAGCCGCGCGCTCTTTCAGATATTCGTCGTCGAGCTCTTCCAGCGCTTTCGCCTGGCCGTCAACCACAGAGTGGGCAGCGGCGTCAGCGGTTACGTGATCTTTTTTAATCAGGTCGATGATTTCCTGCTCAAGCTCTTCGTCTTCGAGCAGCATGATGTGACCTTCAAAGATCGCCGCTTTCTCTTCACCGAAGGTTTCACCGGCTTTCACACGGATGGCTTCAAGCTGCCCGGCTGCTTTGCTGCGACCGTCGAGGAAGCGCTGAACTTCCTGCTCAACCTGGTCGTCAGTAATCTTTTTACGGCTGATGACGATCTCGTCTTCCTTCAACAGCAGTGCTTTGCCGAAAGCGATACCCGGTGATGCTAAAATGCCTGAAATCATAACCCTACCTTTTAATCACGATGGCTCATTGACCCAATGCGTTGCCACTGTCGCGGAGCAGTACTCTAAGGAAGCAATAACGCGGACAGGTTGTCCGCGATCAACATAATTGCACTCAATGGGGCAAAGGAGTCGGTTTAATGGCTTGCCGGAACGGAATTACTCCAGTTCAGCCATCAGTTTGACCAGATGCTCAACCGCCTGCTGCTCGTCTTCACCTTCTGCAGAAAGCGTAACAACCGTACCCTGAGTCAGACCCAGAGTCTGCAGTTTGAACAGGCTTTTCGCGCTGGCAGATTTGCCGTTAGAAGTAACAGTGATTTCAGACTGGAAAGCCTTCGCTTCTTTCACGAACTGAGCTGCAGGACGGGTATGGAGGCCGTTAGGTGCGGTAATGGTAACTTCTTGCTGGAACATTCTATTTCCCCAACTTTATCAGGTTTGGTGTTATGGATCTAAAGTCTAGCCTGGAGCCGTAACTTTAGCCTGTGTAGGTGCGCTGGTACGGCATCACGCTGACCAAAAAATGCGCTTGAATGAAAAAGTCATTTTTTCGATGACGGATCAAAACTGCTGCAATACGTCACTCTGTTGATTATGCCGTGATTCGCCGTTTCACCAAATCAGTAAATCGATTCAGCTTGATCCACTTCAAAGGCAGATTAATTTCAGGCACCGAAATAATTGGCTGCTTAAATACCAGAGCCGCATCACTGAAATCAATCTGCCCGGTGGTAAAAGTGAGATCTGCGCCACAAAAAAGCACCCATTTGGGTGCTTTTTTCATCATTTTCAGACTCTGGCGTTTACTGTTGCAGCTCTTTTTCGGTGAACAGATCGGCAAACAGTGCGGTACTGAGATAGCGTTCGCCGGAAGAGGGCAGAATCACCACAATATTTTTATTGGCGAAGGCTTCATCTTCCTGCAGCTTAAGGGCAGCCGCCACCGCTGCACCGGAAGAGATACCGGCCAGAATGCCTTCCTCTTCCATCAGCTGACGCGCGGTGCTGATCGCTTCTTCATTGGTGATGGCCACCACGCGGTCAATCAGTTTCAGGTCAAGGTTACCCGGAATAAAACCGGCACCGATGCCCTGAATCTTATGCGGACCCGGTTTGATCTCTTCTCCCGCCAGCGCCTGCGCGATGACCGGGGAATCCGTAGGCTCAACAGCCACGGTGATCAAATCCTGCTTGCCTTTGGTGTTCTTGATGTAGCGGCTCACGCCGGTCAGCGTACCGCCGGTGCCCACGCCGGCAATGAAGACATCTACGGCGCCGTCAGTGTCTTCCCAGATCTCCGGGCCAGTGGTCTTCTCGTGAATCTCCGGGTTAGCTGGGTTGCTGAACTGCTGCAGCAGCACATATTTGTCCGGATCGCTGGCAACAATCTCTTCTGCCCTGGCGATGGCACCCTTCATGCCTTTTGACCCTTCGGTCAGCACCAGATTGGCGCCCAGCGCTTTCAGCAGCTTGCGACGTTCAATCGACATGGTCTCAGGCATGGTCAGCGTCAGCTTGTAGCCGCGCGCAGCGGCGACATAGGCCAGCGCAATGCCGGTGTTGCCGCTGGTTGGCTCTACCAGCTCAACGCCCGGTTTCAGAATACCGCGTTTTTCTGCGTCCCAAATCATATTGGCACCGATACGGCATTTAACGCTGAAGCTCGGGTTACGCGACTCGACCTTCGCCAGAATGCGTCCATTACCGATGCGGTTCAGTCGAACCAGCGGCGTATGACCAATTGTCAGAGAGTTGTCTTCATAGATCTTACTCATAGCCCGTCCTTAACTGTATGAAATATTGGGAACCCTCAGAGCATACCTGTTCTGACCCCCGGCGGAAGGAAAGAAATCGTATATCTATATAGCCTGCGACCATAAGCCTGATGCAAAAATGCATAAGGCTTTTTGATGCATTATAGATGACGCGCATGCTGGCTGCGGTAGCGATCGACCCACATGGCGGTCGCGCCGCATACCGCGACCGGCATGATGGCGAGATTGAGGATCGGAATCATGGTGAACAGACTGACCAGCGCGCCAAACTGCATATTGGCGGTTTTATGCTGACGCAGCGCGTTACGCATCTGAGGAAAACTGACTTTGTGGTTGTCGAACGGATAGTCGCAATATTGTATCGATAGCATCCAGGCGCTAAACAGAAACCACAACACCGGCGCCACGGTCTGGCCAAAGCCGGGGATAAAATAGAGCAGCAGCAGGCCCAGTGCGCGCGGCAAATAGTAGCCGAGCTTCTGTAACTCGCGCTTCATGATGCGCGGGATGTCTTTCATCATGCCGAGCCAGCCACTGTCCGGCAGGGGTTTTCCGGTCAGACGTCCTTCCAGCTGCTCCGCCAACAGGCCGCAAAATGGCGCGGCAATCCAGTTGGCGATGGTGGAGAAGAAATAGCTGAATACCAGTACAATCGAAATTACCGACAGCGGCCACAGCAGATAGCTCAGCCACTGCAGCCAGTCCGGCACGTGCGACATCAGCTGTGGAATCCACTGGCCGAGGCGCTGAAACAGCCAGATAAACGCACCGCCCAGCAGCACAATGTTTACCAGCAGCGGGATGATGACGTAGCGGCGGATACCGGGCAGACGCACCAGTTTCCAGCCCTGGGCAAAATAATGAATACCATTCATGGATGAGACCGAATTCTCAGCGGGCATAGCGAGCCTTTCTCCTTTATGTAGCGGCGCCAACATCATAACCTGGCTTTTTATCGGTGACAGGCGCACTTTGCGCGAAAAAACAGCAAAAAAGCGTGGGGCAGCTATCTTATTTGTCAGAAAATACTGCACAGACTTGCACTTGTGTAGCTGGGCAAATACAGTTAGAGGATAAAGTTTGCCGTGGTGGCAAGGTATTGGAACAACAGAGAATACAATGATGCAGGATTTGCGTCTGATATTAATCGTTGTTGGCGCGATCGCCATAATAGCGCTGCTTCTTCACGGACTGTGGACCAGCCGTAAAGAGCGCTCTTCCGTGTTTCGCGATCGCCCGCACAAACGTCTGAAACAGCGTGAAGAAGCGGATGACGATGATCTGCTGAACAGCGAAGACGATGGCGTCGGCGAAGTACGCGTGCGTCGTCAGCGTGATGCCGAAGACGAGCCACAGTTCGATGCGCCGGTCACCAAACCTGCTGCTCCGCGTGCGCCGGAACCGGTGCGTCAGCCGTTCCCACGCCAGGAAACGCCGTTAAGCGGCGATCCGCTGCTGGACGATGCGCCGGTACGTCAGCCTGCACCTGCGCCACAACCGCAGGCGCCGGTGGCGCAGCCTGTGCCGCAGCCACAACCGATTCAGGCCGATCCGCTGCTGGATAATGAACCGCTGTCCGTCACCCAGCCGGCTCCGGAGTTTACTGCCGCCGAGCCTGAGGTTAAACAACCTGAACCTGCGCCTGTGCAGGAAGCTGCACCGCAACCGCAACCGCAGCCCGCTGCGCCGGGTAGTAAAAAAGAAGCGGTGCTGGTGTTGCACGTTGCCGCGCATGCCGGTGGCGCACTGAACGGTGAAGCGCTGCTGCAGGGCATTCTGCAGGCCGGCTTCCAGTTTGGTGAAATGAACATTTTCCATCGCCATCTCAGCCCGGCCGGCAGCGGTCCGGTGCTGTTCAGCCTGGCAAACATGGTTAAACCGGGTTCGTTCAATCCGGATGAAATGGGCGATTTCACCACGCCCGGCGTCTCGATCTTTATGATGGTGCCGTCCTACGGTGACGCCAATCAGAACTTTAAGCTGATGCTGCAATCGGCACAGCGCATCGCCGATGATGTCGGTGGCGTGGTGCTGGATGATGAGCGTCGCATGATGACACCACAAAAGCTGGAAACGTATAAAGCACGCATCCGCGAGGTTATTGGCTAAGCGCCGCCAGCAGTATCACCCTTTAACTAAATAACCCCCGCTTGCCGGGGGTTTTTTATCGGACGAGAGAATATGACATCGGTTCAGGAGCAGATCACCGCGCTGCGCACCACGTTACGCCACCACGAATACCTCTATCACGTGATGGATACGCCGGAAATCCCGGATGCAGAATATGACCGATTGATGCGCGAACTGCGTGAGCTGGAGAGCGCGCATCCCGATTTAATCACCCCGGATTCTCCCACCCAGCGCGTGGGCGCGGCACCGCTTGCCACCTTTGAACAGGTGCGCCACGAAGTGCCGATGCTGTCGCTCGATAACACCTTTGATGAAGCCGGATTTCTTGCCTTCAATAAGCGCGTGCAGGATCGCCTGAAAAGCACTGATGATCTCACCTATTGCTGCGAGCTGAAGCTGGATGGTCTGGCAGTAAGTTTACTGTATGAAAACGGCCTGCTGGTGCGTGCCGCCACGCGCGGCGATGGCACCACCGGTGAAAACATCACGGCGAACGTGCGCACCATTCACGCCATTCCGCTGCGCCTGCACGGCGACAATATTCCGGCGCGGGTAGAAGTGCGCGGCGAAGTATTCATGACCGAAAGCGGCTTTGAGAAGCTGAATGAGGAAGCACGACGCACCGGCGGCAAAGTGTTTGCCAACCCGCGTAATGCGGCGGCCGGCTCGCTGCGCCAGCTCGATCCGCGTATCACCGCGAAACGTCCGCTGACCTTCTTCTGCTACGGCTTTGGCCTGCTGGAGGGCGGCGAAATGCCTGCCAGCCACTGGCAGCGTCTGCAACAGTTTAAGGCCTGGGGATTACCGGTCAGCGAGCGGATTCGCCTGGTGCACACCGCGGATGAAGTGCTGGCGTTTTATCGCCAGGTTGAGCAGGACCGTCCGTCACTCGGCTTTGATATTGACGGCGTGGTGATCAAAGTCGACTCGCAGGCGCTGCAGGAGCAGTTGGGCTTTGTGGCGCGCGCACCGCGCTGGGCGGTGGCATTCAAGTTCCCGGCGCAGGAGCAGATGACGATCGTGCGCGACGTCGAGTTTCAGGTTGGACGTACCGGCGCGATTACGCCGGTGGCGCGCCTCGAACCGGTGCAGGTCGCGGGCGTGATAGTCAGTAATGCAACGCTGCACAACGCCGATGAAATCGCCCGGCTGGGGCTACGTATCGGTGACAAAGTGGTGATTCGTCGCGCCGGTGACGTGATTCCGCAGGTGGTTAACGTGGTGGAATCTGAGCGTCCGGCGGATGCGCGCGAGATTGTGTTTCCCAGCCACTGTCCGGTTTGCGGCTCTGACGTAGAGCGTGTGGAAGGCGAAGCCGTAACGCGCTGTACCGGCGGGCTGATTTGCGGCGCGCAGCGTAAAGAAGCGCTGAAGCACTTTGTCTCACGCCGTGCGATGGACGTGGACGGCATGGGCGATAAAATCATCGACCAGCTGGTGGAAAAAGAGTACGTCAAAACCCCGGCCGACCTGTTCCGTCTCACCGCCGGCAAGCTGACCGGACTGGACCGCATGGGGCCCAAATCGGCGCAAAACGTGGTGGATGCGCTGGAAAAAGCCAAATTCACCACGCTGCCGCGCTTCCTGTATGCGCTCGGCATCCGCGAAGTGGGCGAGGCGACGGCGGCCAACCTGGCGAACCACTTTGGCGAGCTGGAAAAGGTCATGAACGCCGATCTCGATGCGCTAATCGCGGTACAGGACGTCGGCAAAGTGGTGGCAGCGCACGTGCGCAACTTCATGGAAGAGGAGAGCAACCGTGAAGTGATCCGCCAGCTGACGGAGGAGGTGGGCGTGCACTGGCCGGCGGTGGTAGTGGTCAAAGCCGAAGAGATCGACAGCCCGTTTGCCGGAAAAACCGTGGTACTGACTGGCTCGCTGTCGCAGATGAACCGTGACGATGCCAAAGCGCGGCTGACGGCGCTGGGGGCCAAAGTCAGCGGCAGCGTATCGAAAAAAACCGATCTGCTGATCGCCGGTGAGGCCGCCGGTTCCAAGCTGGCAAAAGCGCAGGAGCTGGGGATTGCGGTGATCGATGAAGCCGAAATGATTCGGTTACTGGGCGCCTGAGATGGATAAGCAGCAGCTGGTTGAGATTGCCAATACCGCGATGCCGTTTGGCAAATACAAAGGGCGGATGCTGATCGATGTGCCGGAAGAGTATCTGCTGTGGTTTGCGCGTAAAAATGAGTTTCCCGCCGGCAAACTGGGTGAGCTGATGCAGCTGACGCTGGCGATCAAAATCGAAGGCTTACAGGGCTTAGTTAAACCGCTCAAGCGCAGTGAATAAGTGACAGGCCCGCAATTGCGGGCCTGATGTTTTATGACTTCTGCGCTTCAATCTGTTGCTTCGCCAGCTTCTTCTCATTGCCGGCTTTATAGCGCTGGGCAATGAACGAGCACACCATCAGCTGGACCTGATGGAAGATCATCAGCGGCAGGACAATAATCCCCACTGCGCTGGCCGGGAACAGGATGTTGGCCATTGGTACACCGTTTGCCAGGCTCTTTTTCGAGCCGCAAAACAGCACCACAATCTCATCCGCACGGCTAAAGCCAAACAGCCGGGAAGCGCCAAGGTTGATCGCCAGTGCGACGAACAGAATCAGCAGGCTGCCAGCCAGAATCCACAGCAGGGTATCAACGCCGACGCGATGCCAGATGCCGTTAACCACCGCTTCACTGAACGCCGAATAGACCACCAGCAGAATCGAGGTTTGATCGGTTTTGCCAATCAGGCTGCGATGCTTCTCCACCCAGCCACCAATCCAGCGGCGTGCCAGGTGGCCCAGCACAAAGGGCACCAGCAGCTGCAGCATGATTTTACCAATCTGCTCCAGACCGTTGCCCGGCGCATCGCTGTGCACATTCATCACCAGGTTAACCAGCAGCGGCGAAATAAAGACGCCGAGCAGACTGGAGGCGGAGGCAGCACACACCGCCGCGGCAACGTTACCGCCCGCCATGGAGGTGAAAGCAATCGCGGACTGCACCGTCGCCGGCAGGATACACAGGTAGAGGAAACCGGTGTAAATCTCCGCGCCGACGTTAACCGGATGCCACCACACCAGCAGCAGGCCAAGGATCGGGAAAATCACGAAGGTACTGCACATAATCCACAGATGCAGTCGCCAGTGGCTGCTGCCGGCGATAATCTTCTCACGCGACAGTTTGGCACCGTGCATGAAGAACAGCAGGGCGATGGCCGCGGTGGTCAGGTATTCGAAGAAATCGACAAACCCGCCCTTGGCCGGAAAGAAGCTGGCCAGCAGCACGGTGATGATGAGTTTGACCATCATCGGATCAAGTCGTAAAAAGCCCATTGTTACAATCCGCTTAAATGTAATAAATGATGCTGCTGATTGTGCGTCAGACGCGTTTAGAAATAAAATTGATTTATTGCATTAATCTATGAGCACAATCGATGAATTACACCTTACGACAGTTGCGCACCTTTGTGGCGGTGGCGCAGCACGGCAGTTTCAGCCAGGCAGGGCAGGCGATTGGGCTGAGCCAGTCGGCTGTCAGTCACAGTATTAAAGAGCTGGAAGCGGAGATGGGCGTACGGCTGCTGGATCGCACCACGCGCGAGGTGCTACTGAGTGAAGCCGGACAGCAACTGGCAACGCGGCTGGAACGACTGCTGGAGGAGCTCAATACCACGCTGCTCGATGTGCGCAGCTATGGCGAGCAGCGCAGCGGCACGGTGCGCGTGGCGGCCAGCCAGACGCCCTCGGCGCATCTGATGCCGCAATGTCTGGCCAGCAGCCAGCTGCGCTACCCCGACATTCGGGTGATTCTGCACGACCGCGTGCAGCAGTGGGTATTGCAGAGCGTGCGCAATGCGGAAGTCGATTTTGGCATCGTCATCGGTCCGCTGCAGGATGCGGATTTCGATAGCGAGGAGATTCTGCAGGAGCCGTTTTTACTGTTGTGCCATCAGGATGATGCGCTGGCGCAGGTGCCGCAGGCCCAGTGGTCAATGCTGGCTGGTCGCGCTATGGTGCTGCAGGATTACGCGTCGGGCAGCCGATTGCTGGTCGATGCCGCATTGCAGCGGCTGGCGCTGAACGTGCAGGTGGTGCAGGAGATTGGCCATCCAGCCACGCTTTATCCGATGGTGGAAGCGGGCATTGGCATCAGTATCTTACCGGCACTGGCGCTGCCGCTGCCGTCTGGTCGTAAGCTGACGGTGCGCCGGCTCTATCCGGAGATCAATCGCAGCCTGATGCTGATTAAACGCAAAAACCGGTCACTCACCCCGGCAGCGGAGGCTATCTGGCAGGAAGTGCGTCAGCAGGCGGCGCTGCTGACGCAGGATCGCGCGCTTAATCCGGCGTTTTAAACATAAACGTCAAGTTGGTTGCTGTCGGTTGGGCGGTTGATGCCATCCGCTTTCACTGCAGTAACCTCCTGTTTCTCCTGCTTCTGCTCCGCTTTCTCCTTTTCCTGCTTCTGCAACTGCTGGATTTGCGCCTGCAGCAGCTGAATCTGCGCGTTAATCGTCTCCTGCTTATCCTTTCTTTGCTTCTCGGTCAGGCTTTTGTCCTTCGCGATGTCTTTCAGTTCATCGTTCAGGCTGGCGATTTGTTTGGTCAGGCTGGCGATTTTCGAGGCGCTATCGCTACTGCCGGATGCGCTTCCGGATCCCGAAGTACTGCTGCTGCCAATATTGGTATTGGTCGAAATGGTGGTCATAACGTTCTCCTTGCAAATGTGCCCTTTCGTTATCGGAACGCAGCCGCTGCGGCTTGAGAGTAGAAAGTGTCAAATTTGCGAAAAGGTTTCGTCAGGAACGAGGGCGGGAGGGGATAGAGCGGGCACGGCCTCAGGCAGAGCGGGTTCTTTCTTCACAGGTGAAGCGAAAAAGTGCCCTGAGAACGTAAGCGCGGTCAGGTAAGGCAATCGCAAATCGCACACTATTCGTAGCGGCGCGATTCATCGCGCAATAAATTGCGCCGCTACCACATGTGCAACTTTGATTGAATGCAGTTACAGCTTAACTGGCAGCCTGGGGAGTGGGATGTGAAGAAACGAAAAAAGCGCCCTGAGGGCGCTTTTTCCTGAATTTGGTGGGTCGTGCAGGATATGCCTCGGCCCATCCGGGGCCTCGCCCTGCGGGTAATGCTGGCGCATCAGCCTGAATCGCTCCCGGCGATTCAGTCGAACCTGCAGCAGGTTCTCATCCTGCACGTTCAGCATCGGCGCACAGAAACGAAAAAAGCGCCCTGAGGGCGCTTTTTCCTGAATTTGGTGGGTCGTGCAGGATTCGAACCTGCGACCAATTGATTAAAAGTCAACTGCTCTACCAACTGAGCTAACGACCCGAAGTGGTGGGTGATGACGGGCTCGAACCGCCGACCCCCTCCTTGTAAGGGAGATGCTCTACCAACTGAGCTAATCACCCACTTCGGTACTGCTTAACAAGAGTGTCATCTGACTAAGATATGGTGGGTGATGACGGGCTCGAACCGCCGACCCCCTCCTTGTAAGGGAGATGCTCTACCAACTGAGCTAATCACCCATATCTTATCTCTTATTCACTGCGGGCCATCTCATTAAGAGTGGTGGGTGATGACGGGCTCGAACCGCCGACCCCCTCCTTGTAAGGGAGATGCTCTACCAACTGAGCTAATCACCCCCGCTGTGTGGAGTCGCATTATAGGGATCCTTCGAAGTGAGTCAACGCTTTTTAAAACATAAATGTGCGTTCGCTTTAAATTTAGACATCATGCAGCGCTTTTAGCCAATGTGCTGGTTTTATTAGCAGAAAAACGCACTTCTGCCCGCGCCGCCAGCGTGACAGTGATTGAGGAATCAGCCTCACCTGCTAGAATATGCGCACTGTTTTTCCGCGTTAACCCGTTTTTTTGTCATCCAGACAACGAAACCTGCGCATTTAAGGCAATGCTGAATGAAAATCAAAACTCGCTTCGCACCCAGCCCGACGGGCTACCTGCACGTCGGTGGTGCGCGTACTGCGCTTTACTCATGGCTTTATGCTCGCCATAACCAGGGCGAATTCGTCCTGCGTATCGAAGATACCGACCTGGAGCGCTCCACGCCGGAAGCGATCGAAGCCATTATGGATGGGATGAACTGGCTGAATCTCGACTGGGATGAGGGCCCGTACTACCAGACCAAACGTTTCGACCGTTATAACGACGTTATCGACGAAATGCTGGAAGCCGGTACTGCTTATAAATGCTATTGCTCGAAAGAGCGTCTGGACGCGCTGCGTGAAGAGCAGATGGAAAAAGGCGAGAAGCCCCGTTATGACGGCCGCTGCCGCGACAGCCATGAACATCATGCTGCCGATGAGCCGTGCGTGGTGCGCTTCCGCAACCCGCAGGACGGTTCGGTAATTTTTGACGATCAGATTCGTGGTCCGATCGAATTCAGCAACCAGGAACTGGATGATCTGATCATCCGCCGTACCGACGGTTCACCGACCTACAACTTCTGTGTGGTGGTCGACGACTGGGATATGGGCATCACGCACGTTATTCGTGGTGAAGACCATATCAACAACACGCCGCGTCAGATCAACATCCTGAAAGCGATTGGTGCGGAAGTGCCAACTTATGCGCACGTATCCATGATCCTTGGCGATGACGGTAAAAAGCTGTCCAAGCGTCACGGCGCAGTGGGCGTCATGCAGTATCGCGACGACGGCTACCTGCCGGAAGCGCTGCTTAATTATCTGGTGCGCCTCGGCTGGTCACATGGCGATCAGGAGATTTTCAGCGTGGCGGAAATGACCGAGCTGTTCACCCTCGATGCGGTGAGCAAGTCGGCTAGCGCCTTCAACACCGAGAAACTGCAGTGGCTCAACCACCATTACATTAATACGCTGCCGCCGGAATATGTCGCGACCCAGCTGCAGTGGCACATCGAGCAGCAGAACATCGATACCCGCACCGGACCGGAGCTGGCGAAGCTGGTGACGCTACTGGGTGAGCGCTGCAAAACGCTGGTCGAAATCGCCGCGTCCTGCCGCTACTTCTATGAAGAGTTTGACGCGTTTGATGCGGATGCAGCGAAAAAGCATCTGCGTCCGGTGGCGCGTCAGCCGCTGGAAGTGGTGCGCGACAAGCTGGCGGCCATCAGCGACAGCGACTGGAATGCGGAAAACGTGCATCACGCCATTCAGGCTGCTGCGGATGAACTTGAGCTCGGCATGGGCAAAGTTGGTATGCCGCTGCGCGTTGCCGTAACCGGTGCCGGCCAGTCGCCTGGGCTCGACGTGACGGTGGAAGCCATCGGCCGCAGCCGCAGCGTGGCGCGTATCGAAAAAGCACTGGCGTTTATCGCGGAGCGTGAAGCACAGGCCTGATTGAGCTGAACAGCGGCCTGTCAGGCTGCTGTGATAAGGCAGGCAACAAAAAAGCCGGAAGCATCTCACTGCTTCCGGCTTTTCTATTCTTCCTGGATTCCTAACCGCTGTAATACGCCCCTGATCCCTTCCCGCAATAACAGCGCCGCCAGTTGTTCCTGTTCGGTGGCCGTCATTTGCTGGACAGAATTTATTAATAACGCAGGTAACGTATTTTGCTGAGCGCCGTAATTCGCCGCCGGTTCGTTTGCATGGCGGGTGGACTGAATGAAGCTTTTGACACGCTCATCAATGTGGATTAATCGCGCCTTACCGCCCTGTACACCGGGCTTGGGCGTGGTCGTCCAGTTTTCACGCTTGATCCATTTATTCACCGTCTGCCGACTGTAGCCCGTTTCCAGCGCGAGCTCTTCGGGAGTGAGCCATTCCTTTTTCACGATGCTGTCCCTGTTAAATACATTAGCTCTACATATTACAACAAAACGTTACGGGGAAAAGTAATCAAGGCAGAAAATGCCTTTTGCTGTGCGACAAAAGGCAAAATCGGTTTACTGTGCTTCGCTGACCGCCGCCTGTGCCGGACGGAAGGCGAGGAAATAGGTGAGGCCGACAAAGATCGCACCGCCCACACCATTGCCTAAAAATACCGCAACCACGTTAGGTGCAAATTCTGCCCAGCTCATCTGACCGGCAAAAATTGCGGCAGGCACGATAAACATGTTGGCCACCACGTGCTGGAAACCGATTGCCACGAAGGCCATCACCGGGAACCACATGCCGAAGATTTTGCCGACCATATCTTTACTGGCGAAGGCCAGCCACACCGCCAGGCACACCAGCCAGTTGCAGCCGATGCCGGAGATGAACGCGTGCATGAAATCGGCGTTCACTTTGGCATGGGCGATCGCCACGGTTTTCTTCAGATAGTCGCCTTCGGTCATGCCGAGCAGATGGCCGAAGAACCATGCTACCGCAACGCTGCCAATAAAATTGGCGATGGTGACCCAAAACCAGTTACGCAGCACGCTGAAACCGCTAATGCGGCGCGCGAACCAGGCAATGGGCAGCGTCATCATGTTGCCGGTCAGCAACTCGCCACCCGCCAGCACGGTCAGAATCAGTCCGACCGGGAATACCGCCGCACCGAGGAAGCCGGCAAACGAGCCCCATTCAGCAGGCAGCTGGTTAATAACGTGCAGATCGAGCAGGAAGCCGGTGGCGATAAACGCGCCAGCCATAAAGCCAAGAATTAATAAGGTGGAAACCGGCAGACGGCTTTTAGCCACGCCGGCCTGAATCGCCAGTTGCGCGATCTCTTTAGGTGTATGCAGCGACATAGTTCACTTTTCTTTTATTAAACAAGGAGGACGTGCTGGCCGGTTAGCGAGTGAATACCCTGGACGGCTAACCGGTTAATTAGCGCGCTAAGTTTTACACGCACCATTAACGAAAACAAGCCTGACGCTAACATCTTTAACCTAAAGTTAACCTCGGCGTGGCGCACCGTTGAGGCGGCGTTGAGATAACGGCTGAGGGCAGGGATGTCGAGCACACGCTGCGCTGAAAAAAAAGCCACGGCGACACAGGGTTGCCGCCTTTTTCAGCGATCGCACGCAGAACGAGAATTTGCCGTTGACACTCAAACAGCGGTCTCATATTATGCCGTCCGTCGAGGTAACTCGGCGGTTTTTTCGGTACGGGGCTATAGCTCAGCTGGGAGAGCGCTTGCATGGCATGCAAGAGGTCAGCGGTTCGATCCCGCTTAGCTCCACCAAACCGCTCCCAACGGTTTGCACTGAAAAAACGAATTCCAGATGTGGGGGTATAGCTCAGCTGGGAGAGCGCTTGCATGGCATGCAAGAGGTCAGCGGTTCGATCCCGCTTATCTCCACCAATTCTCTGTTCGTTCAGAACAAACGTACTTAAAACCCGATAATAATACTGCCCGTTTGCGCAGTGTGACGTTGTATTCGCCGACTGGCTGCGCGCAATGGCGCTGACCTGCAGCGCCTTTCCGTGTTAAACCGTCACGGCCTGTGGCTGCAGCTGCAGCACGCGAAAACCGTGGGTACCGTCGCGATCCAGTTGCGCCACCAGACCATATTCCCAGTCGAGATAGGCCTGCATCACGTCCGGTTCAATATCGGTGCCTTCGTACGGGCGGCGATAACGATCGATGGGCGGCGAGAGCAGGCGCTGCTCGCCCTGTTCGGTGGGCAGACCGGCGGCGCGCCAGGCTGCATTGCCTCCCGCCAGCACCCGCACCGGTTTGCCGGTCAGCGTGGCAATTTGCTCCACGGCATAGCTGGCCAGCAGACTGCTGCCGCAGGTCAGCACATAGCGGCCAGCATCGGGCAGTAGTGCCTTGCCCTGCTGCTGCAGGGTGGAACGCAGCAGCCAGGCCGCCCCGGGAATATGGCTGTTGCGGTAATTGGCGAGCGTGGTGAAATCCAGCACCTGCGTGTCGCCAGCCGCCAGCCACTCGGCCAGCTGCGCGGGTGAGATCGATTCCGGCGCAGCAACCGGCGCGACCTGCGGCTGCCAGCTACCGACAGCGCTGAAATCGCTGGCCTGCAACGCGTCAAGCACCGCCACCTGCCAGCCAAGCTGCGCCAGCCAGGAGCCGGTCATATTGGCGCGGACACCGTCATCATCCACCAGCACGATACGCGCACCGCGCACGCTGGCGTAATGATCGGTCTCCTGTACCAGCTGGCCGCCCGCCACGTGGCGGCTGCCCGGCAGATGACCGGCGGCGTACTCTTCGGCATCACGCACGTCGAACAGGTAGGTGGTGCGTGCTTCCTGCTGCCAGCGCGTCAGCGTCGCCAGAGGAATGCGTGTCACACCAGCGCGATCGGCAATGGCGCGTGCCTGGCTCGCGGCCTGACGTTGCGCGGTTTCGCTGGCGTTGCCATAGCGGCGGCTCTGCCCATGCTCCAGCGCATGACCGGCCAGCGTCCAGCCAATGGTGCCGTTGCGCAGCGCGAATACCGGATTACGAATACCGGCATTGACCAGCGACTGCGTGCCAATAATGCTGCGCGTGCGTCCGGCGCAATTCACAATCACCGTGGTGCGCGGTGAGGGGGCTAAATCGCGCACGCGCAGCACCAGTTCGCCGCCCGGTACGCTGGTGGCGCCCGGAATGCTCATGGTGTGATATTCATCGAAGCGCCGCGCATCCAGCACCACCACGTCGGCATCATCGCTAATCAGCGCCTGTACCTCATCGGCGGAGAGCGAAGGCGTGCGGGCATGATGTTCCACCAGTTCGCCAAACGCTTTGCTGGGTGAATTAACATCGATAAACAGCTCGCCGCCAGCCGCCTGCCAGCCGGCTAAATCATCGGCCAGTAGCGTGACCTGCTGATAACCCAGCGCGGCGAGACGTTCAGCAGCGGTCTGCGCCAGGCCTTCGCCGTTGTCATACAGCGTAATGGCGGTGTGACGTTGGGGAATGCGGTCCAGCAGCTCCAGCTCCAGCTTTGACAGCGGAATGTTGACGGCAAACAGCGGGTGCCCGGTGGCAAACAGCGCCTCATCGCGTACGTCAATGATCGCTACTTCCTGTTGCTGACGCAGCGCTGTCAGCAGTTCCGCCGCCTGGCGAAACGGGAAAACCGGTTTAGTCATGTGAAAGGTCCCAAATGTTAGGTAGATAACGGTTGCTGTAGCCGGAAATAAAGCGTTTTTCGTGGCCGTCGGCGGTGTAGACCGCGCGCTCAACCGCGCCGATATTCGCGCCATACACGTGGATACTGACGGAGACGCGATCGTCAAAGGCGTTGCTGACGCGATGGATATCACCGACCGTTGGCGACACCGCCTCCACGTTGCCGGGTTCAAGCCGCACCGGCGCACCTTCTGCCTGTAAACCGTGCGGGCCCGGCTGCCACGATTGTGAAATCTCGGCGCCGCGCAGCATGCCAATCAGGCCCCAGACGCGGTGATCGTGAATCGGCGTCTGCTGACCCGGCCCCCAGACAAAACTCACCACGGAAAAGCGCTGCTGCGCATCGGCATACAGCAGATATTGCTGATAGTGCTGCGGATGGGGCTGGGTAAACGCCTCATCCAGCCAGTCATCGTGGCGAATCAGTTCGGCCAGCCAGCCGCTGCCCTGCCGCAAAATGGTCGCTTCGTCCGGCTGGCTGTCGAGCAGGGTGGCCAGCCGGGCGACGAAGGTGCGCAGGCGATGGTGCTGATAATCACTCATGATTTGTCTCCCGGCGCGTGCTGGGCGATGCGGTTAGCGGCGGCGGACAGGCTGAAGTCAAACGCCTGGCTGACATCGACCTGTTTTGGCAACACCTGATAACGATGGAAAAAGTCGGCGGATTTCTGCAGCGTGGCAATCAGGTGCGTGTCAAACACCAGCGGGCGGATGCGCGCATCGTCAATCCAGCTGCGGGTAATGGCGGGGGGCATATTCAGGGTTTGGCTCAGCACGCCGGCGAATTCCTGCGGATGGTGTTGCGCCCAGATTTGCGCCTTCGCCAGTCGCGCCAGCAGGTCGGCAATCGCTTCCCGCTTGCCGGCGTCCTGCAACGCTTCATTGCGGGCCAGCGCGTAGGAGTAACCGGACATAATGCCTTTACCCCCGCCGTCCGGCACGCGCACCGTGCCGTCGATGGCGGTCGAGGTGGCAATATAAGGCTCCCACGGCGCCCAGGCCGCGACCGCACCGGACGTCAGCGCCGCGCGACCATCCACCGGTCCGAGGAAGCGCAGCGTGACATCCTGCGGCGTCAGGCCAGCGCGCTCCAGCAAGCCCAGCAGCAGATAGTGTCCCCAGCCGCCGCGGTTGACCGCGATCTGCTTACCTTTCAAATCCTGCAGCCGGTGAATGCCGGCGTCGGGGCGGGTCAGCAGGGCGATGCTGTCCGGGTTATTCTGCCAGGCACCCACGGCTTTCACCGGCGCGCCTGCCGCATAGACAAACAGAAACGGCAAATCACCGGTAAAGCCAACGTCGAGCGCCCCGGCATTGAGCGCTTCCTGCACCGGCGCGCCGGAGTCAAAGGCGGTGAGCTTAAGATCGTAAGGCAGATTGTTCAGTTCGCCCGAGGCTTTCAGGGCGGCAAAACGATCGCCTTTCACATCGCCGAGGCGCAGCGTGACTTTATCGGCCGCCAGCAGCGGCTGGAGTGACGCGAGGGCCAGCGCAACACCGGCAAACAGAGCGGCGAGACGCATCAGGCGCTCCTTTTTTCAGTTGCGCTGAGCGCAGCCACTTTTTCACGCGTCAGCGGCAGCAGCTCACGGCCGTATTCCACCGCGTCATTCAGCGGGTCAAATCCGCGGATCAGCACGCTATGAATACCGAGGCGATAATAATCCAGCAGCGCCTCAGAAACCTGATCCGGCGTGCCGACCAGCGCGGTGGAGTTGTAGCCGCCCTGCACCAGTTTTGCCACGCCGGTCCACAGCACTTTGTCGTGGCGTTCGCTCTCATGCGCCGCCGCCAGCAGACGCTGCGCACCGACACTCTGCGGCTTCGGCAAACCAAAGGTATAGCCGGTCTCCGCCAGCTGCTTCTCTGCGGTGGCGCGGATATGTTCGGCGCGCTCCCAGGCTTCTTTTTCGGTGTTACCCAGAATAGGCCGGAAGGAGATGTTAAACGCAATCTGGCGCCCCTGCGCGGCCGCCGCCGCACGCACATTACGTACCGTCTCGGCCGCGCCTTTTAACGGTTCGCCCCACAGCGCGAAGACATCGGCATGCTGCGCCGCCACGTCAATCGCCTCCGGTGACGATCCGCCGAAATAGATCGGCAGCTTATGTTGCAGCGGTTTGATGGCAGAGAAAGCCTGCTCAGCCTGGTAAAACCGGCCCTGATGATCGTAAGGCTGTGGCGATTCGAGGCTCTGTTTCAGCACGCTGAGAAATTCGTCGGTGCGCGCATAGCGTTCAGCCTTGCTGAGAAAATCACCGTCGCGGCGCTGTTCGCTGTCGCTGCCGCCGCTGATAATGTGCACGGCCAGGCGGCCGTCGGTGAGATGGTCGAGCGAAGCCAGCTTGCGGGCCGCCAGCGTGGGCGCGACAAACCCCGGACGGTGCGCCAGCAGGAATTTAATCTTCTGGGTATGCGCCGCTGCGTGAGCGGTGACCAGAAAGCCATCGGGTTGATCGGACCAGTAGCCGACAAGGATGCGGTCGAAGCCGGCCGCTTCATGGGCGCGGGCAAAGCGGGCGATGTAATCTTTATCGAACAACGTGCCGGATGCGGGAATGATTTCTGAGGCAAGCCGGTGGCCAATCATGCCAAGGAACTGAATGCTCATGCGATTCTCCTGAGGTGAGGTCAGAAGGAAAAGCTACGGGCGCAGACGGCAACAACGGAAATTCGATATTGTGCAAAGGGTTTGCGGGAAACGGTGAAGCAGGGCGTGACGCGGCGGCAGGCTGACTGGCGCGGGATATAACGCTTAGGTATATAAAAGAAGAGAAGGGCGAGCCGCAGCCCGCCCTGTAGATCAGAAGCCCAGCACCAGACCGGCGATGGCGGCGGAGAGCACGCTCACCAGCGTCGAGCCGTACAGCAGTTTCAGGCCGAAACGTGATACCACGTTACCCTGCTCTTCATGCAGACCTTTGATCGCGCCTGCGACAATGCCGATGGAGGAGAAGTTGGCGAAGGAGACCAGGAACACCGACAGAATGCCTTCCGCATGCGGCGACAGCTGACCGGCGATTTTCTGCAGGTCCATCATTGCAACGAACTCGTTAGAAACCAGCTTGGTCGCCATGATGCTGCCCACCTGCAGCGCTTCGCTGGATGGCACGCCCATTACCCAGGCAAACGGATAAAACACATAGCCGAGCACGCCCTGGAAGCTGATACCAAAGATGGTATCAAACAGCGCGTTGAGGCCGGAGATCAGCGCGATAAAGCCAATCAGCATCGCCGCAACGATAATCGCTACCTTAAAACCGGCCAGAATGTATTCACCCAGCATCTCAAAGAAGCTCTGACCTTTATGCAGATCCTGCAGCTGCAGGTCTTCTTCGCTGTCCACGCGGTACGGGTTAATCAGCGACAGCACGATAAAGGTACTGAACATGTTGAGCACCAGCGCGGCTACCACGTACTTTGGCTGCAGCATCGTCATGTAGGCACCGACAATCGACATCGACACCGTCGACATCGCGGTGGCTGCCATGGTGTACATGCGGCGCTGTGACATTTTGCCGAGGATATCCTTATAGGCGATAAAGTTTTCTGACTGTCCCAGAATCAGAGAGCTGACGGCGTTAAAGGATTCCAGTTTGCCCATGCCGTTGATCTTCGACAGCACGGTACCGATAGCGCGAATCACCCACGGCAGGATGCGGAAATGCTGCAAAATACCGATCAGGGCTGAGATGAAGACGATAGGGCACAAAACATTGAGGAAGAAGAAGGCCAGACCTTTCTCGTTCATGTTACCGAACACGAAATTGGTGCCTTCTGCTGCATATTTGAGCAGATGATCAAACAGCCCGGCGAAACCTTTAACAAAACCGAGGCCTGCTTCGGAGTTAAGGAAGAACCACGCCAGCAGCACTTCAATCACCAGCAGCTGAACGATATAGCGAATCCGGATACTCTTACGATCGTGACTGACGAGTAACGCCAGCACGGCTACCACCACCAATGCTAAAAGGAAGTGCAAAATATGGGACATATCGGCTCCAAATTTGAGGAGGGTTGTATTTTGCTGCGTATTCTATGTAACGCGTTACTTAAAAACGAGATCAAAACCACAATATAAGTATTCGGTATCGCTTTATTTCTCGGATTAGTCTCACCGCTCACAACCTGTTTACAAATCGATCACAAGAAATATCCACAAAGAGATTGTCTATAATTTGACCCGGGAGTAGAGTGAAACCTGTTGCATAATTTTTAGCAAGCGCTAACTTTACCTTGTGGTATAGCAATGGCTATACTTTATAGCACCATCTATCAATGCGATAACTATAACCAAATTTCACTTGCCTTGAATGCCCCGTAAGCTGGATGGGTCAGACAAGCGTTAGGACAGGGTCAAAACTATGTCAGAAAGTCGCACCGCCGAGCGCGCCGCTCGCGGAGCCAGAAAGATCAAGCTCGCGCTGCTGGGACCGGCCTTCATCGCGGCCATTGGTTATATCGATCCCGGCAACTTTGCCACCAACATCCAGGCGGGGGCCGCGTACGGCTACAAACTGCTGTGGGTGGTGGTATGGGCCAACATTATGGCGATGTTGATCCAGCTGATGTCTGCCAAGCTGGGTATTGCCACCGGTAAAAACCTCGCCGAGCATATTCGCGATCGCTTCCCGCGCCCGGCGGTGTGGTTCTACTGGGTACAGGCGGAGATTATCGCCATGGCCACCGATCTGGCGGAATTCATCGGGGCTGCGCTCGGCTTTAAGCTGCTGCTCGGCATCTCGCTACTGCAGGGCGCGGTGTTAACCGGTATCGCCACGTTCCTGATCCTGATGCTGCAAAACCGTGGACAGAAGCCGCTGGAGCTGGTGATTGGCGGGCTGCTGCTGTTTGTCGCCGCCGCTTATATCGTTGAGCTGTTCTTCTCGCAGCCGCGCGTCAGCGATCTGGTGGTGGGCATGGCGCTGCCGAGCCTGCCTACTTCGGACGCGGTATTCCTCGCGGCTGGCGTACTGGGCGCGACCATTATGCCGCACGTCATTTATCTGCACTCGGCGCTGACGCAGTACGGTAATAAAGGCAGCAAGGCGGAGCGCTACTCCTCCACCAAGCTCGACGTGGCGATCGCCATGACCATTGCCGGTTTCGTTAACCTGGCGATGATGGCCACCGCAGCGGCCGCGTTTCACTTTAGCGGTCACACCAGCATTGTCGATCTCGACCAGGCCTATCTGACGCTGCAGCCGCTGCTGGGTCACGCGGCGGCGATTGTGTTCGGGCTGAGTCTGGTAGCGGCCGGCCTCTCTTCTACCGTGGTGGGCACGCTGGCCGGCCAGGTGGTGATGCAGGGCTTTATCCGCTTCCACATTCCGCTGTGGTTCCGTCGTACCATTACTATGCTGCCGTCCTTTATTGTTATCTGGGCGGGCTGGGATCCGACGCGCATTCTGGTGATGAGCCAGGTGCTGCTGAGCTTCGGTATTGCGCTGGCGCTGATTCCGCTGCTGTCGTTCACCGGGAACCGTGACATCATGGGCGATGAACTGGTGAACTCACGCCTGATGCAAAATGCCGGTCGGCTGATTGTGGTGCTGGTGGTGGCGCTGAATATCTATTTGCTGGTGGGCGAAGCGCTCGGCTGGTAAACAAATGACTGAATAAAAAAATCCCGGCTGCGTCTGCGCCGGGATTTTTTTTAATGGTGATGATGGTCGTGGCGGTCGTGCCGGTGATCGTGACGCCAGTGTTCGCGACGTTCGCGCTCGTGCCAGCGGCGCTCACGTTCACGCTCCCAGGCACGGTGGCGTTTCCACTCTTCGTGACGCCACCAGCGATGATCGTTGTACTGATAGCGATCGTGCCACCAGCGCGGTTCACGCCAGCGACCACCGTCCCAGTAGTAGCCGCGACGATCGCGATCGCCGAGATGCAGCGTGACGCCAGGGGCCAGATTGATGGTAGCGCTACTGGCTTCAGCTGTGTGCAGCGCCAGAGGGGATAACGTTGCCAGCAAAGCGGCAAACAAAATTGCACGTTTCATACTTTCTCCTCATCGATAGCATCGAGGCTACCGTGGCGCTAGTGTGCCATATCGGACCAGACACGCCTTGAGATTTAGTCTGAAAAAGTGTCAGCGAAAGGTTGTGCAGCGTTTTCTGCTAAAGACAGCGCCCGGAAAATTCCGGGCGGGTAAACGGTTACACCAGAATTTGCTCAATGGCAGCGATCTCGTCCGCGGTTAATTCAGGCTGGCTCAGCATGTCGACGGCATCGTCAATCTGCGCGGTTTTACTGGCGCCAATCAGCACCGACGTGACGCGCGTGTCGCGCAGCACCCAGCGCAGCGCCATTTGCGCCAGCTTTTGACCGCGCTGATGCGCCAGCGCCTGCAGCTGCTGCACTTTCGCCATCTTCTCTGGCGTCAGCTGGTTTTCGTTGAGGAATTTGCTGCCGCTGGCGATGCGCGAATCCTGCGGAATGCCCTGCAGATAGCGGTCGGTCAGCACGCCACCGGCCAGTGGTGAAAAAGCAATACAGCCGACGCCATTGTCACCCAGCACGTCCAGCAGACCCTGTTCCGGCGTGCGTTCGAACATCGAATAGCGCGGCTGGTGGATCAGGCAGGGGGTGCCGAGATCGCGCAGCATGGCGATAGCGGCGGCGGCTTTATCCGCCGGGTAGTTCGAAATCGCCGCGTACAGCGCTTTACCCTGACGCACCACCTGATCGAGCGCGCGCATGGTCTCTTCCAGCGGCGTTTCCGGATCCGGACGATGGTGATAAAAGATATCCACGTACTCCAGCCCCATGCGCTTCAGGCTTTGATCGAGGCTGGAAATCAGGTACTTGCGTGAGCCCCAGTCGCCGTACGGACCGTCCCACATGGTGTAACCCGCTTTGGTGGAGATCACCAGCTCGTCGCGCAGGCCGTGAAAATCTTCGCGCAGAATGCGGCCAAAGTTGCTCTCCGCAGAACCGGGCGGCGGCCCGTAGTTATTGGCCAGATCAAAATGGGTAATACCGCGATCAAATGCGTGACGCAGCAGCGCGCGGCTGTTGTCGACGCGCGTGCTGTCGCCAAAGTTGTGCCATAGACCCAGCGAAATCGCCGGCAGCTTCAGGCCGCTGCGGCCGCTGCGGCGATACTGCATCTGGTGATAACGTTCGGCGTGGGGAAAAGTACTCATGCAGCGTTCCTGTCTCAGGTGGGAGAAAGTGGCATCAGCATAGCAGTGTATGCGTTTACACTGCGCCGTAACGCGGCAAAGATCGCAACTTACAGAATTTTCTGTCGTCGTAACGAATGCTTGCCATGCATGACAGCGCGATGATGGTGAAAATCTCGCCAGTTCAGCCACATCGCTAATACTCCTGATCATTCCCCCTCACAGGAGCGGTCGATGAACACTCTTAACGTTGGCGACTATTTACTGCATCGTTTGCACCAGGCGGGTATCCGCCATCTGTTCGGCGTACCCGGCGACTACAACCTGCAATTTCTCGACAGCGTCATTGACCATCCCGGCATTACCTGGGTCGGCTGCGCTAATGAACTCAATGCCGCCTATGCGGCCGATGGTTACGGTCGCTGCAACGGCGCGGCCGCGCTGCTGACCACCTTTGGCGTCGGTGAACTTAGTGCGATTAACGGCATCGCCGGCAGCTACGCCGAATATGTGCCGGTGATTCACATCGTCGGCGCTCCCGCCAGCCACGCCCAGCAGCAGGGCGACTGCGTGCATCATTCGCTCGGCGACGGCGATTTTGGCCATTTTCTGCGCATGGCCCAGGAAGTCAGTGCCGCCAGCGCGGTGCTGAGCGCCGACAACGCCGTGGCTGAAATTGATCGGGTCATCGCTGGCGCGCTGCAGCAGCACCGTCCGGGCTATCTGCTGCTGGCGGTGGATGTCGCCGCCGCCACGGTAACGCTGCCGTCAGCCAGCGCCAGCCCGGCACCGGCTGAAAACCGCGACGTGGCGCAGGCGTTTGCCGCAGCGGCGGAACACCTGCTGGCACCGGCGCAGCGCGTGGCGCTGCTGGCCGATTTTCTCGCTGCCCGCTGGCAGCTGCAGGCACCGCTGGCTGAGCTGCGTGCGCTGCGCGCCATTCCGGCTGCGACGCTACTGATGGGCAAGGGCGTGCTGGATGAGCAGCAACCGGGCTTCGTCGGCACCTACGCCGCCAGCGGCAGCCGCGAAACCGTGCGCGCGGCAATTGAAGATACCGATGTCACCCTGTGCGTCGGCGTGCGTTTTACCGACACCCTGACCGCCGGGTTTACCCAGCAGCTGTCGGCGCAGCGGGTGATTGATCTGCAGCCGTTTCATGCCAGCGTCGCCGGAGAAACCTTCGCACCGCTGAGCATGGCGCAGGCGCTGGCCGCGCTGCTGCCGGTTTATCAGCGCCACTGCGCGCACTGGGCCACGGGCGTGGCCGACATGCCGGACGATGCACCGCCCGCTGCTGCCGCCGTAATCAGTCAGCAGGCTTTCTGGCAGGCGATGCAGCGTTTCCTGCAGCCCGGTGATATTATCCTTGCCGATCAGGGCACGGCGGCGTTTGGCGCTGCCGCGCTGCGTTTACCGCATGATGCGCAGCTGCTGGTACAACCTTTATGGGGTTCCATTGGCTATACTTTACCCGCCACCTTTGGTGCCCAGACGGCGCAGCCCGACCGCCGCGTCATTCTGATCATCGGCGATGGATCGGCGCAGCTGACCATTCAGGAACTGGGATCGATCCAGCGCGACGGCTTAAGCCCGATCATTTTTCTGCTGAATAATGAGGGATACACTGTCGAACGCGCGATCCATGGAGCGGAACAGCGCTACAACGACATCGCGCAGTGGAACTGGACCGCGCTGCCGCAGGCGATGAGCCTGAATTGTGCGGCGCAGAGCTGGCGCATCAGTGAAACGGCGCAGCTCGACGCCGTGATGGCGCTGCTCAGCGAGGCGCGTTGCCTGTCACTGATTGAGGTGGTGATGGAGAAACAGGATTTGCCGCCGCTGCTGCGCACCGTCACGGCGGCGCTGCACCAGCGCAATAGCCACAAAGTTTAGGACAGTTGCCTCTGTACAGTTGGGCTGGCGACAGTCAGGCTGTGCGTCGCACTGAATGACCAACGCTCATCGTGCAAGGTGAGCGTTGTTGTTTTATTGGCAGGCTTTTATAGTGTCCTGCACTTGTTTATGACCCAAGCGGAGCAGCAGAAGAATGACAAAATACGCCCTGGTCGGCGATGTGGGCGGCACTAACGCTCGTCTCGCCTTGTGTGAGGTGGAGACCGGCGCCATCTCCCAGGCCAAAACATTCTCAACATCAGACTACGACAACCTTGAAGCAGTTATCCGTCACTATCTGGATGAGCAAAAACAGGACATTACCGACGGCTGCATCGCCATCGCCTGTCCGATCACCGGCGACTGGGTGGAGATGACCAACCATGACTGGGCCTTCTCAACGCGTCAGATGAAGGAAAGTCTGGGCTTTACTACGCTTGAAATCATTAACGATTTCACCGCGGTTTCCATGGCGATTCCGATGCTGACGGCGCAGGACGTCCTGCAGTTCGGCGGCAAATCGCCGGTGCAGGATAAACCGATTGCCATCTACGGTGCTGGCACCGGGCTCGGCGTCAGCCATCTGGTGCACGTTGATAAGCGCTGGGTCAGCCTGCCGGGTGAGGGCGGTCACGTTGACTTCGCGCCAAACAGCGAAGAAGAGGACGCGATTCTCGAAGTGCTGCGCGCCGAACTGGGTCACGTTTCTGCCGAGCGCGTGCTGTCGGGTTCCGGACTGGTTAACCTGTATCGCGCGATTGTGAAATCCGATCAGCGCGAGCCGGAAAACCTCAAGCCAAAAGATGTCACCGAGCGGGCACTGCAGGATAGCTGCATTGACTGCCGCCGCGCGCTGACACTGTTCTGCGTCATCATGGGACGGTTTGGCGGCAACCTGGCGCTGAACCTCGGCACCTTTGGCGGCGTCTACATTGCCGGTGGTATCGTGCCACGCTTCCTCGAGTTCTTTAAAGCGTCCGGCTTCCGCGCGGCGTTCGAAGACAAAGGCCGCTTCCGCGATTACCTCGTTGATATCCCGGTCTACATGATTACTCACGACCAGCCGGGCCTGCTTGGCGCCGGTGCCCATCTGCGCCAGGCGCTGGGGCGCGTGCTGTAATCTGACGGGCGAACGGCTTCCCGTGCCGTTCGCCTTCAAAGATGCATCAGCTGGCGAAACGCCTTCACCTTGCTGCGACTCACCGGCACCTGCGCATCCATATCGCGCAGCTTCACCAGATAGGTGTTGTTAAACCACGGTTCGATCTCGCCAATCTTGCTCAGATTCACGCAGTAGGAACGGTGGCAGCGAAAGAACATCGACTCAGGCAAACGGCTGCAAAACTCGCTGATCGCCATCGACATCACATAGGCTTCGCGCCGCGTGTAGACAAACGTCAGCTTCTCATGCGCTTCAACGTAATAGATATCGTTGATATCGGTCACGATAATGCGCTCATCTTTAACTAAATTCACCGTTTGCGGCGTGCTGGCTGCCGGATTGTGCTGCTGCGCCTGCTGCTGTTGCGCGCTGGCCTCCAGCTTGTTCAGCATGGTGATGATGCGCGACTCGTGATACGGCTTGAGGATGTAGTCAAACGCCTGCAGTTCGAAGGCCTCGACCGCGTGCTCTTTCCACGCGGTGATAAACACAATCAGCGGCTTATGGATAAACTGGTTGATGTTCTGCGCCAGCAACATGCCGTCCAGCGACGGGATGTTGATATCGAGAAAAATCACGTCCACCCGATGAGTCTGCAGATACTTCAGCACTTCCAGCCCATCATCAAAGCAGGCTTCGATGCTGATCTGGCTATGCTGCTGGATCATCCAGCTTAGCTCCTGCTGCGCCAGGAATTCGTCTTCGACAATAATGGCTTTCACGCTGAGGTTTCCGCTAACGGGGTGAGCGGGCCGGACAGCCGCTGACCACTTTTGCTGAGGGTAAAGGCGATTTCCGTACCGGGCTGATGACGGGTTATGGTTAAGCCGTGGCCGGACAGCAGTTTCACCCGGTGATGCACATTCAGCAGGCCAATTTTGTTGCCCGGCATTTCGTTGCGCGCCACCCGGCTGACCACCTCTTCGCTGATGCCGGCACCGGTATCGCGCACCGCCACGCGGACGCGATCGCCCAGATCTTTCACGCTTAGCGTGACCACGCCTTTGCCGCGACAGGGCTGAATACCGTGCACGATGGCGTTCTCCACCAGCGGCTGAATCAGCAGGCTGGGCAGCGAAAAGTGCAGATCTTCGTCGATGTCGTAAATCATCGACAGCTTGTCGCCAAACCGCGCCTGCTCAATGGCGATGTAATCCTTCACCTGCCACAACTCTTTTTTGATGTCGATGAGTTCGTCATCGTTGAGTTCCAGGTTGTAACGCAGGTAGCGCGACAGGTTAATCACCAGCTGGCGCGCCGTGTCCGGATTCAGGCGAATCGATGAGGAGATGGCATTCAGCGCGTTAAACAGGAAGTGCGGGTTGATTTTGCTTTGCAGCGCGCGCAGTTCCGCTTTATTGGCCATCTCGCGTAACTGCTCGGCACGCGAGACTTCCAGCTGCGTCGAGATGATTTGCGACAGACCGACCGCCATCTCTTTCAGTGAGCCGGTAATACGATGGGCGCGGCGATAGTAGATTTTCAGCGTGCCGGTCACTTCCCCTTTTTCCCAAAGGGGAATCACCAGCATCGAGTGAATGTCTTTGGTGCGGTGTGCCTCATCATTATTCTTAATGATAATTTTTCCGCTGGCGATCGCCTGCGCGGTGGTCGGACTGATGCCGTCGTCGCCGTTGTGGTAGTTCTGCTCGCCGTAGCCGACGTAAGCCAGAATCTGTTTGGTGTTAGTGATCGCCACCGCATCGGCATGGATGTCGCTGCGAATGATGGCGCAAACTTTGCGCAGCGAGTCGCTATTAACCTGACGAAACAGCGGCAGGGTTTTGTTGGCAATCTCCAGCGCCAGTTTGGCCTGACGCGCGGCAATCGCCTCCTTTTCCCCTTCGACGCTCTGCACCAGCAGCACAATCAAACCAATGCTCGACGCGCCGAGAATCATCGGCAGCGCAATTTCCGACACGATGGTTAAACCGAGTGACATCGGTTTCGCCCACAGCACGATCAGCAGCATGGTCAGGCTTTCACACAGCATGCCGCCAAGGATGCCGGCGCGCCAGCGCTGCTCTTTGCTGACGAAGCGGTTGATGGCACCGGCGGCGATACCGGCGATGATGCTGGTAATCAGACAGGGCACCGAGGTGATGCCGTCGATATCAATCAGGAAGCGGTGCACGCCGGCAATCACACCGGTTGCAATGCCGACCCACGGCCCGAACAGAATGCCGCCTGCCATGACCGCAATCACCCGGACGTTGAGCAGTGAGCCGTCAACGTTGATGCCGGACCAGGTGCTGAACAGCGCAAACAGCGAGAAGATGGCGGTCACCACGGCTTTTTCGCCGATTGAGTGTTCATCTTTTTGCAGTAGCTGACGAAATACGCGGGTGCGGGTCAGGAAGAACAGGCAGATCAGCATCAGCGCGGCGCGGTCAAACACCGCCAGCAGCATGTCGAAATGGGAAGGCACGGTGTTCTCCGGAGCAGGCAAGGTTGCGGACATGATAAAAAATGTGATCGCGATCCGCCAGCGTCCCGGCAAGCTGCAGACGTTTCTCATAGCCTGGATCAATTTTTAAGGTGCGCGCTGCCGGTGCGCATCAATGCGCACCCTGTAAACACGTAGATGCACCGCAGGGGCGCCATTTATGGCGACCAGATATGAAGGTGCGCACTGCCGGTGCGCATCAATGCGCACCCTACAGGACCGCAGATGCACTGCAGGGGCGCCATTTATGGCGACCAGATACGAAGCGAAGATGCGCGCCGTGTAAAATTGGCCACTGACACACCGTAGGGGCGCCATTTATGGCGACCAGATCCGCCCGTAACACCCGCCCCTGAAGGGAGGCAAGGCAAATTATCCGCTATGAAACCTGAAAAGAGGAAATCCTGAGTGCCAAAAAGAGGATTGCTGAAAGCGTGCAGCGTTCACTGGTTGTCACGGATGCGGTTTGCTATGTTGCCGTAAGCACAACAGCGGAGCGTGGCCATGCAATTACTCACCCCTCGTTTGTCCCTCAGCCGGTTACAGCCGGAAGACTGGCAGATTTTCAAAGCGGTTCATGAAGATGCCGCGACCATGACCTGGGTGAGCGAGATCCCCGATGAAAACGACATCCGCCAGCGCTTTAACGAGCGGCTGGCACCGTGGCAACCCAGCAGTTTTCACATGCTGTGCCTGGTGGCGCGCCTGCGCGACAGCGGTGAAGCGATTGGTCTGTTTGGCTGCAGCGCCGAGTGGCATCCGTATCGTCAGGCCGAAGTGGGTTACATGCTGCGCCACGCCTGTACCGGTCAGGGCTACGGCAGCGAAGCGTTGCAGGCATTGTGCACGTTCCTGCTGCAGGCCGACTTCCACAAACTCAAAGCGCTGGTGATTGAGGGCAACTGGCCGTCGCGGCGCATTCTGGAAAAGAACGGTTTCGCGCTGGAAGGCACGCTGCGCGATAACTACCGCCTCAACGGTCAGTGGGTAAACGATTGGGTGTTTGGGCGCTTAAACGAAGCAGGCTAAGAAAATTTGCCGTTCCCCCTCGACAATATTGTTATCAGCGCGTTATGTTCTTGTTTCGGTCACCGCAGTGACCAGCGTCGCTCGGATGGTCCGGGCGCTAACGTAATCCAGAGGACATCATGGCTGATAACAGCACACCCCGTCGTTTCTCGCGTATTGAACGTCTGCCCCCCTATGTATTTAACATCACGGCTGAATTGAAGATGGCTGCGCGCCGGCGCGGCGAAGACATCATCGATTTCTCCATGGGCAACCCCGATGGCGCGACACCGCCGCACATCGTGGAAAAGCTCTGTCAGGTGGCACAGCGTGAAGACACGCACGGCTACTCTACCTCCAAAGGGATTCCGCGCCTGCGCCGCGCCATTTCGCGCTGGTACGCCGAGCGTTACCAGGTGGATATCGATCCGGAGTCCGAAGCCATCGTTACCATCGGCTCGAAAGAGGGCCTGGCGCACCTGATGCTGGCGACGCTTGATCACGGTGACACCGTGCTGGTGCCTAATCCCAGCTACCCGATTCACATCTACGGTGCGGTGATCGCCGGCGCGCAGGTGCGCTCGGTGCCGCTGGTTGCGGGCGTCGATTTCTTCAATGAGCTGGAACGCGCCATCCGCGAAAGCTACCCGAAACCGAAGATGATGATCCTCGGCTTTCCGTCCAACCCGACATCGCAGTGCGTGGAGCTGGACTTCTTCGAGCGCGTCATCGCGCTGGCGAAACAGTACAACGTGCTGGTCATCCACGATCTGGCCTACGCTGACATCACCTATGATGGCTGGAAAGCGCCCTCGATTATGCAGGTGCCGGGCGCGCGCGATGTGGCGGTGGAATTCTTTACCCTGTCAAAAAGCTACAACATGGCAGGCTGGCGCATCGGCTTTATGGTCGGCAACAAAGAGCTGGTGGCGGCACTGGCACGCATCAAAAGCTATCACGACTACGGCACCTTCACACCGCTGCAGGTGGCGGCGATTGCGGCACTGGAGGGCGATCAGCAGTGCGTGCGTGATATCGCCGAGCAGTATAAACGCCGGCGCGATGTACTGGTGAAAGGGCTGCATGAGGCGGGCTGGATGGTCGATCTGCCGAAAGCGTCCATGTACGTCTGGGCGAAAATCCCCGACCATTACGCGCATCTGGGCTCGCTCGAATTCGCCAAACGGCTGCTGCAGGAGGCGAAAGTGTGCGTCTCGCCGGGCATTGGCTTTGGTGACTACGGCGATACCCACGTGCGTTTTGCCCTGATTGAAAACAGCGATCGTATTCGTCAGGCGGTGCGTGGCATTAAAGCGATGTTCCGCGCCGACGGTATTTTGCCGGGAACGGTAAAAGCGGTGGAAGAAGCAGAGTAACTACAAATCGGGGCGACTGAGCGGTCGCCCCGGCTGGCGTCTTTACAGCATCAGCACGAAGGTGCCGACCCAAAGTAAGACGAAGAAAGAGATTCCCATCAAGGCGTATTTCACAAAACAACTCCTCTGAGCGGTTACAATGATGGCGATCCCAAACCAGCGTAACCCGAACAGAATAAGAGAAAGGTGGAGTTCATCATCGCTACACGCTTTCTACTCAGGTCGCTCCGGGCTGCCCCGAAACAGGATCGAGCGCTAATTTACGCGGAATCGATCCGAAAATAAATAGGTCACTTCTGAGAAGTTGCTCACATTTTCATCGGGTCTCAATCTGCGGAATCGCCGACATGCCGACACGTAATTGCGCCAGATCGCTCTGATGCGGATCCAGCACAATTTTCACCGGCAAACGTTGAACCACTTTAGTGTAGTTGCCGGTGGCGTTATCGGGGGCAATCGCGGAAAACGTGGCGCCGGTAGCGGGCGCAATACTGTCAACGTGACCGGTGAAGGTCTTGCCGGGCAATGCATCAATCTTCACCACCACTCTCTGGCCCGGGCGCACATCCGCCAGCTGCGTCTCCAGATAATTGGCGGTGATGTAAGTCTGCTGTAGCGGCACCACGGCCAGCAGACGCGTACCCGCGCTGACCCAGGCTCCCACGCGCACCGAACGCTGACCCACCATGCCATCCACCGGCGCAATAATACGCGTATAAGAGAGATTCAACCCGGCCTGGTCGACGCTGGCCTGCGCCGCCGCGACATCAGCCTCCGCCTGACGCAGCGCGGCCTCAAGCACCTTCACCTGCTGTTGGGCCGCCGCCAGCGCTGCTGCGCTCTGGCGCACCGTGGCGGCGGCGGAACGCTGGGTTGAGCTGGCTTTCTGCTGATCGTCAGCGGCTATGGTGCCGCTCTTGTACAGCTGGTTGTAGCGCGCCGCGCTCTGCCCGGCATACTGCGCCGATGCCTGACTGGCGGCCAGCGTGGCGCGGGCCTCGGCAATGGTGGACTGCTGCTGGTCGAGCTGCGCCTGCGCGCTCAGCCGTTTGGCGTCGCTGACCTGCAAATTCGCCCGCGCGGTCTCCAGCGCCACGCGATAGTCGCGGTCGTCGAGCGTCGCCAGCACGTCACCAGCCCGCACGCGCTGGTTATCCTGCACGTTGACGTGGGCGATATAGCCGGACACCTTCGGGGCCACCAGCGTGTAATCGGCATTCACCCAGGCATCATCAGTGCGATGGTCGTTGCCGGTCATGGCTGACCACAGCCAGAACGCCATCGCCAGCAAAACCAGCAGCAGGGCGCTCAGCAAGATTGTTCGTTTCATAGCAAAAGCGTGCATAACAGTTATTCCGGAGTTTTGGTAACAGGTTGAATCAGGGTTTGCGGTGGCCAGACGCGTTTCGCCAGGCACAGCGTCAGCACTAACAGCCCGGCAGCGAAGGCGATCAGCATCAGATACGCATCGCTCAGGCTCAGCACCATGGCCTGATGCTTCAGCAGGGTGGCGAAGCCGCTGAGATTGGCCGCGCTGCTGGCGCTGCCGTCGGCCAACAGCGGCAGGCTGCTGCTGGCGCTGCCGTCGGCCAACAGCGGCAGGCTGCTGCTGGCCTGCTGGCTATCCGCTGCGGTCATCAGCCAGCTGCGACTGGCAGCCTGATCGACCAGCACGCTGGAGTGAAACTGCTCACGATGGCTGATAAACCACTCCACCAGCGTGCTGGCGGCAATGCTGGCAAAGCCGCGTACGGTATTGAACATGGCGGAGGCGAACGGCCCTTCCGGCGGCGCGACCACGCTGGTGGCGCTCATCAGCACCGGCAGAATCACCATCGGCTGACCAAACGCCTGCAAGATCTGCATCAGCCAGAAGTTTTGCCGCGCCCAGTCGGTGGTGATCTGCATGCCGAGCAGGCAGGCGGTCGCCAGCAGCAGCACACCGGCGCTCAGCACCCAGCGGCAGTCAATCCAGCGGATATTCAGCAGGCTGGCGACCAGCGGTGCAATCAGCAACTGCGGCAGGCCGATGGTCAACGCCAGCGGCGCGAACTGCAGCGTGCGAAACCCCTCCACCTGACCAAAATAGGCCGACGGCAGCGCCGAACCGGACAGCGCCAGAATCAGTACACCCGCCAGCGCCAGCAAACCGTGCGACAAATTACGCCGGCGCAGCATCTGCAACTTAAACAGCGGCAGCGGGTGAAACCATTCATTAATAAAGAACACAATCAGCAACGCCAGCGCGCTGAATAATAGGGCGACAAACAGCGGCGAGCTGAGCCAGTCGAGACGCTCACCCTGCGTCAGCGCCAGAATCAGCAGCGCCATGCCCGAGCAGCCGCTCAGCATGCCGAACAGGTCAATCTGTTTAAATCGCTCAGTGCGCAGCGGATCCTGCGGCAGACCCCAGCCGATCAGCAGCATGGCGATCAGCATGGCCGGCACCACCTGCCAGAACACAAACATCCAGCTGACGTCATCGGTCCAGAACGCCGCCAGCGACGCCGCCAGATTCGGGCCAAACGTGGCGGTGAGGGCGTAAGCACTCAGCCCATAAAGTTTGATCGGCGGTGGCAGAAAGCGCAGCGCCACCGTCATCAGCAGCGGCGGCAGGGCGCCGCCAAACAGTCCCTGCACCACGCGCAGCGCAATAAATAGCGGGGCCGTGGGCATAAAGGGCAGCAGGACACCGCACATCATGAAACCGGCCGACACCGCCAGCGCGAAGCGGCGCAGCGAAAAGGTGACGGCGAACCACGGTGCAATCATCATCGCGGCGACTTCCGCTGCCTGATAAGCCGAAATAATCCAGCTGCCGTCATCGTAGCTAATGCCGACTGCGGCACGGATATCGGCCAGCGCGATGTCGGTAACGCGATCGTTTAATCCGGAGGTCAGTGCGGCGATCAGCACCCCCACCAGCCCCAGCGCGAGGCGCAGGGTAAAAGGATGCGGTGCCGGTGCCGCGACGGGCTGGGCATTCATAGCAGGTGTCTCGTTATTGGTTGATGCGGTGTATTGCGATGTGATACAGCTCGCATCTTACATTTCGATATGGTGTATTGCAATGTGATACAGGGTGTAAAAGTGCGATCGTTCGCGCTAAAGTAGGGCAGGCCAAAAAGGAACGTATCATGGTAGAACCTCCCTCAAGCCGTGAGGATGAAAAAGCGGGTGGCATTCAGGTCATTGCGCGTGCGGCAAAAATTTTAAATGCGCTCGGTGAGCATCCGGGCGGCATGAGTCTGGGTGAAATTGCGCAGGTGGTCGATCTGCCGCGCTCGACGGTGCAGCGCATCGTGGCGGCGCTGGATAGCGCGCAGCTGGTGCGCAGCGGCGGGGCAGGCGGACTGCGCCTCGGTCCGGCGTTGCTGAAGCTGATCTCCAGCGTGCACAGTGACGTGGTGGAAATTGTCCGGCCGTTCCTCGAACAACTCTCGGCGGAAATCAATGAAACGGTATCGCTGGCGCGAGCCAGCGGGACGCAGCTGGCGATTGTCCATTACGTGGTGGCGACGCGTGAGCTGCGCGTGGTGCCACACATCGGCCTGAATCTGCCACTCTACAGTACGTCCGGTGGCCGGGCGCTGCTGGCGCTGGAGAGCGACGAAGATGTGCGGGTAATGGTCGGCGAAGCCTATGCGGAACTGACGGAAATGACGGTAAAAACGCTGCCGCAGTTGCTGACGCTGATTGCGGAGGTGCGCGCCAGCGGACTGGCTATCGATCGCGGCGAAACGCTGGAGGGCATTTCCACCATGGCGGTCGCGATTGATACGCTGTTCGGGCGCTTCTCGATCTCACTGCTGGTGCCGACCGCACGTTTTCACCGCCAGGAAGCGCATTACCGGACAGCGCTGATAAAGTGTAAAGAGGCGCTGATTCGCGAAATTGGCAAAATAACTGCTGCGGAAGGATAACCGACTGATGAAAACCTTGCTGATGGCCATTGATAACTCACCGGTGGCGGAAAAAGTGATCGCCCTGACCATTGAACAGGCGCTGGCGCAACAGGCGCAGGTCACCGTGCTGTGCTGTGTCGATCCGGCTTATTCGTCGTGCAATCAGCCGATTGAGATCGACGCCGGGGAAGACCCGGACGATTTTGTCGTGGCGCAGGATGAACAAAACACGGCTGAAATGGTGGTACGCCATGCGCTGGCACCGCTGCTGCGCGCTGGCATTGACGCACGCGGGCTGATTCTGGCCGGTGAAGCGGCAGAAACCATTGTGGCGCAGTCTGAGGCGTTGCACGCCAGTATGATTATAATGGGCCGTCGTCACCTGTCGCCGCTCAACCGTCTGCTGAAAGGCTCGGTAAGCGCAGCAGTGATTGAACGCGCCAGCTGTCCGGTTTTAATTGACGTTCGCAAGGATTAATGTCGCTCCATGTTCTCGCTTTTCCCGCTCACGCTGGCCGCTTTTGTGCTGCTGGCGATCATCATCGTGATACTGCTGCGCACCACCGCGTTGCGCGTCTGGCAGGGTGTCCTGCTGTTTTTGCTGCCTGTGCTGCTGGCTAATCTGCTGTGGTTTAGCTGGCTGCATCCGCGTCAGGAGCGCGAGGCGCTGGCGGCGCAGGTGGCTATCCAACTGAGCGACGCGCCGGGTTATCGCGTGCTGAAAGTGCAGGAGCCGGCGCTGTGGCAACTGCTCAATCGCGAGTTGCAGCACAAGCTGGCAGAGGGCGTACCTGCGGAGCAGGCGCTGGGCGATATGCGCGGCTGGCTGATGGATTTGGTGAATCAGCGCATGGCGCGCGCCAGCGATGCGGCGATCATCAACTACATCCGCGTTTCGGTGCAGGAGATGCAGGCGCTGCAGCAGCAGGATACGCAGCGCTGCTTCCGTTTCCTCTATCCGCAGGTCAGCGGTGGCGTCAATCTGCAACAGGTGCTGTCGCCGGAGCTTAATCAGCGCGATGGTGAAGCGCTCGAGGCACTGTTGCAAAACAGTACCGGCGATGAGCTGGCGGTGGATCAGCCTCAGGCGCAGCGCGATCTGCAGCGCGTGGTGGAAAAACTGTATGGCAAGTGGGGCGATAAGCTGCAGCAGCTGAATATGCCGGCGGATACGGCGGTGGATCGCGGCACGATGTGCGCGATGTCGATTGATCTTTACAGCGGAATTCTCGCATTGCCGGACAAACAAGCGGCCAATCTTTTGCGTAAGATGGTCAGCCTTACCGGATAACGGGCGAAAAAAAGCCCGCTCAGCACGGGCATAAAGGTCACTTTCAGTATGTCTTTTTGTGGGTATCACCTGGTGTGGTGCAGACTTCGTTTTGTCTGAAGTCATCTTCTCACTGCTGATGTGATAAGGAAAACCGTTTGGTTTTATTGATTTGATTGGCGAAAGCTTTGCATTAATCGGACATTTCGCGTCTTTTTCCTATAGAGGCGTGTGGCGTTGCCTTTTACACTGCAACGTCTGATGAGGACACCCTAATGAATAAAATGCTTATTAGCGCGTTAGCGCTTTTTATGCTGGCCGGCTGTAGTGTCAGCAAACCCGGGGGTTTTGAGCGCGTAGATGAAGATGCCCGTTCAAATACCGTACAGTATCGTTACGATCCACAGAAGCTGGATAAAGATGCGCTGGAACTTGATCTGGCGAATTACTGTAACCAGCGCGGCTTCGATAAAGTCGAATCGCTTCCGGCGCAGGACAGCAATTTGCCTGGCCTGAAGAAAGTCTGGTATCAATGTAATTACGCGGTGAAAAGCTAAAAAATAAGGGCGGGATTGATTCCCGCCCTTTCTTTATTCATTTTTTATTATGTGCTGTGTGTGCTTTGCCCAATTACCAGTGACGATAGCCGCCATGGCCGTGATGCCAGCCGCCGCCGTGCCCGTGGCCCCAGCCGGGACCGCGTCCATGGTCGTGCTCGATAATACACCCGCTTAGCATGGTCATAATCGCCACCACCGAAGCGACTTTTATTAACTTCTTCATGGAGAGTCCTCCTCTTTTCCAATGAGGCCAGATTAACCGGGAAAAGTGGAGTGAAGATGCAGTGAATGTAGAGTTATTTCCGTAATTATTACCAGATATGTCAATTAAAAGCTAAAAGTGACAGGGCGGGAAATAAACCAATCGGAATAAGCTGAATAGCGCCTGATAATAACCCGATTACTCTGAAATGCAAGGTTAAATAACAGTCATTCTCAACGCGTGATCAATTCTGTGGTCATCAGTAAAAAGCCTGCCGTGCAATTACACGGCAGGGTGGTGAATTAATTATGCAGTACCGGCGAGGCCAGGTTTTGACGATTTGGCAGACGGATACTGAGCGACAGCACCAGCGAGATCACCAGCAGTGTCATAATCAGACTGAAGGTCACGGTGAAGCCGCCGAACACCGAAGCCACCAGCGAGCCAAGCACGCTACCGATGCCGAAGCCGAGATAGATCAGGCCATAGTTTTTGGTCAGGTTGTTGAGGCCGAAGAAATCGCTGACCAGTGACGGAAAGACGGTGATGGTGCCGCCAAAGCTGAACGCCACGCAGGCCAGCGACAGGAAGAAGGTGGTTTCATTCATGTGGGTGAACAGCAGGATGCTCATGCCGCTCAGCGAAACCAGCTGTGCCAGCGAAATGACCCGGATGCGCGCCATTTTGTCCGACAGCACGCCGAGAATCAGTCGTCCGCTCAGGTTTGCAATGGCAATTATCGTCACCGCATTGGCCGCCGTTTGCGTACTCAGGTGCACCAGGCCTTCACCAATGTCTTTCGCGACGCCAATCACATACAAACCACTCATGCAGGCCGTCAGGAACATCAGTGCCAGCATCCAGTACTGCGGCAGGCGCACCGACTGCGCCAGCGTGAACTCCTGTGCCGCCTGCTGCTGACGTGAACCGGCCTGCTGTAGCGGCGCATCGCGCATCATCAGGGCCCCGGCAATAATCATCGTCATCGCCAGCACACCCCAAATCACAAAGGTATTTTCCAGCCCCTGAGTGCTAAGCAGTGCGCCACAGATGAATTTAAAGCCGAGACTGCCGAGGCCGTAAGCGCCGATCGAACAGGCCGAAATCAGCCCTTTGCGCTCCGGAAACCACTTCACGCAGTTAGAGAGCGTCATCAGATAACCCGCACCATCGGCCAGCCCGACCAGAATGCCGGCGCTCAGGTACAGCATCATCAGGTTGTCAGCATGGGCGGTCAGCCAGAAGCCAATCGCCATCAGAATGCCTGCACCGATAGTGACGTTGCGCACGCCAAAGCGCTCCTGCAGCTTGCCGGCCAGCGAGGAGGCAATCGCCAGACCGAGGCTGAGCAGACCAAAGGAAAAAGCCACCTGGCTGACCGGCGCATCCAGTTTCTGTGCCAGCTGGCCATTAAACAGGCTCCAGGTATAAACCGAGCCGAGCGCGAACTGGGTAATGATGGTGCCTGCGAGGGTAAGGATACGGACACGCTGATGATTAGGGGTAACGGCTGTTGTCATTTTTCTCTCTCCCATCCGGGAATACGGAATCTGCAGCGATAATAAGCCTCACGCGGGCGCGGGTGGTGCGGACGGGCGTGAACGGAGCGGGAGACGGAATGAAATGCTGTGAAAACGGTATGAATGGCATTGCGCCTTTGCTTAAGCGCAGCGCGGATGTCGTCACATGAACAGGCATTGCGACAGGTGAGCATGTGTAACAGGGTGTTTTAAGCGCAGCATCTGCGCGGCAAAACGCAGGAACTTTGCCAGGCTTAAAGTTCATTCAACAGGAGGAAATATGAAAGACCGGGCATATGAATCCGTATCCAGCGGGGATGAGGTTTGCTGCATCATCGGTCAGGCGGTTATCGAGTTAAGCGATGAACAGCAGCCTGTGACCAGGTCCACCCTGTCGCTGAAATTACTGGCGATGGCCGACCGCGACAGAGATGATGAACGCGTTCTGCTTTACTGGATTGCCAGAAAAGCCATTAACCAACCTCACCAGCTCAACATCGGCGTCGGGGGCTGGCGCTAGAGGAGTGACAGAGCGGGCGTCATGCCCGCTCTTGCTTCACGCCAGACGTAACCGGCGATGAGACGGCCAGCGCACGAACATCACCATGTTCCCTGCCAGAATCATCACCAGCCCGACGATAGCATTGCTATGCCACTGATAGCCTTCATACAGCGTCGAAAGCGTCAGTGCCACCAGCGGAAACAGCAGGGTGCTGTAAGCCGCCTGACTGGCACCGATGCGCCCCACCAGCGTGAAGTAGGCACCAAAGCCCAGCACCGAGCCAAACAAAGCCAGATAACTCATTGCCCCCAGCCACTGCAGATTGAGTGCCGGTGCCAGCGCGTCGCCATTCACCAGCGCCAGCACGGCCATGATCAGCGCACCGTACAGCATGGCGTAGCTGTTGGTGGTCAGCACGTCGCGCTGACGACGCTGATGGCGGGTAGAAATCATATTGCCAAAGGAGAAACCGAGCGTGCCCAGCGCGCTCAGTCCCACGCCCCACAGCAGCTGCGGCGCAAAATGGGCTGACTGAATATCCTGCCAGAACAACGCAACAATCCCGCCTAGACCCAGCGCGGCGGCGGGCAGCAGGCGGAAAGGCGGACGCTGGCGGAAAAAGATCCAGCTGTTGAGCGCGTTATACAGCACCGCCATCGAAAAAATCACCGACTCCAGTCCGGTGCTGATCATCGCTGCCGCATGGTAAAAGCAGACAAAATTAAAACCAAATACGCAGCCGCCCTGTAACAGACAAAACAGGTGGTCACGCGCATCCAGCGTACGCAGACGTTTCAGCAGCCGGAGAAGCACCAGCATGGTCAACGAGGCGAACAGGAAGCGCCAGAATACCGCCACCAGTACCGGCGTATCGGCGGCCTGCTGCTGCAGAAAAATCGCAATCCAGGTGGTGCCCCAAATCAGCACCACCGCGAGGTATAACATCAGGTTCATCAGAAACTCTCCGGCGGAATCAGGCTCGCAGTGTGCCTGAGTGACAGGAGCGCGGCTTGCATGGCTTTGCGCAGCACTTGCAAATTCTTGCGCTTTTTCCCGCCTGGTCCGGCATTGGCCTGTTTTCTGTCCGGTCAGTTGAGTAAACTACAGACATCAACCCAGAGAGCGATGTCAGACCATGCCGGAATATCAGACGTTTACTATGCTTCAGCGTCACAAAGCGCAGCTGCGCGATAGCGTGCAGCTGAGCGGCGGCATTCGGCTGGCGGCGTGGTTCAACAGTGGCGATCGCGTGACTAACCTCAGCGATCACCATACGCTTAGCCTTTATGTGGCTGACGGTTACGATACCTGGCACAAAACGCCGCACGGCTGGCGCAACGGCGGCGCGCCGGATCGCTTTTGCCTGATGCCGTCTGGCACCGAGTCGACCTGGGATCTGCGCGCGGATTTATCCTTCGTGCACCTCTACTGCACCGATGCGCATTTGCGTCACCTCGGTGAGCAGGTGTGGGATCGCAGTCCGGCGCAGCTTAACCTGCATGAGAAGATTTTTGCCGACGATGATCGCATCACCCAGCTGTATCGCCATTTTCTGCTGAGCGCCGACTGGCAGCAGCCGGCCAACCAGCTGATGCTGAGCAGCGCCTCAACACTGCTGATGACCCATCTGCTGCAGCGCTACAGTCAGGTACAGTGGCAGCTGCCGCAGGTGCGCGGCGGACTGGCGCCGGCGGTATTGCGCCGCGTGCTGGCGCTGATCGATACGCAGCTGGATCAGCCGTTAACGCTGGCCCAACTGGCGGCAGAGGCGGCGCTCAGCGAATACCATTTTGCACGTATGTTCCGCAGCAGCACCGGCGAAGCGCCACACCAGTATGTGATGCGCCGCCGTATGGAAGCCGCGCAGCAGCTGCTGCAATTCAGCACGCTGTCGCTCACCGAGATTGCCCTGCGCTGCGGTTTCCACTCCTCCAGCCATTTCAGCAACCGCTTCCGCCAGCTGCACGGTATGGCACCCTCGGCATGGCGTCAGCGCTGACGGGGCAGTTGGAATGAAGTTTGTGAGGAATAGATTACTGAATTAGCAGCGGCGCGATTTATCGCGTACGTCATTATGTCGTGAACCACGCTATCCTGATTGATTCCCTCTGGTCGCTCCCGAACGTTATTTATACGAAATTTCCCGCATGGGTGATGATTTATACGATTACGTTGAACGGATGTAGCACGGGGCTTAAGTGCGCTCTGTTTTACCTGAAATCTTTACTTCATCTCATTACCCTCCTGTATGAAATTCCGCACTGCTGCTATCCGCAATTTTTATCTTTTTATGTCATTTCTTTCTTGATGGTGTGATTGTTTTTGGCGGATTTTTTATTTTGACCTGAATCAACAAATTCACGCTTTGTTAATATTAATCCACAACTTTATTTTTTATTGGCATTAATGTGCGGCCTTTAATGTCTTTGCCAGTTTTTTTAGCTGGTTTCAGGTGACAATGATCTGTATTTTTTAGTGTTAATGGCTTATGGCTGTCACTTTTGTAGCTTAAAGATCTGTTCATTTGCTTTTTTGTCGATCATTGCTCTGTTGTTACCTCTAAAGTAGTATGGCGCGAAAAATGTGCGCTGAGATAAACAGAGGGATGATGAAATGGCAGATAGTTTCCAGAATGAAGTGCCAAAGGCACGTATTAACTTAAAACTTGACCTGCATACCGGGGGCGCAAGCAAGAAAACCGAGCTTCCGCTGAAATTACTGGTGGCGGGCGACTTCAGTCATGGTCAGGCGTCCGCACCATTATCAGAGCGAGCCAAAGTTAATCTGAATAAAAATAACTTTGACGCAGTGCTTTCCGAATATTCGCCCAAAGTCACGGTTGCCGTTAAAAATACGCTGGCCGATGACGGCAGCGAAGACAGCATCAGTCTGACTTTCCAGAGCATGAAAGATTTCTCTCCGGAACAGGTCTCCCGGCAAATACCTCAGCTGAAGGCCATGCTTTCCATGCGTAATTTACTGCGTGATTTAAAAGCCAACCTGCTGGATAACCAGGCCTTCCGAAAAGAGCTGGAAAAAATTCTGCTGGACCCGGCGTTAAGCGCAGAACTGCGCGCTGAGCTCTCAACCCTGGCACCAAAACACCCATAACCATCACGATGATTTAACGGATTAATAAGGAAGATGCTGATGTCTGTAAATAATGAGAATGCGACGGGTGGCGAGAGCGTGGTGCTGGAGCGTCCGGCAGCCGGTGGGGTTTATGCCACCCTGTTTGAAAAAATCAATCTCAACCCGGTTTCTGAACTGAGCGCGCTGGATATCTGGCAGGATGCGCAGGCGATGTCGGATGCAACTGCGGATGAGCGTTTAACCGCCGGCATGCAGGTATTTCTGGAGTGCCTGAAAAAATCAGGCGCAAAAGTTGAAAAACTCGACAAAAACCTGATTGACCATCATATCGCCGCACTGGATCACCAGATCAGTCGTCAGCTGGATGCGGTAATGCACAGCGAAGAGTTCCAGGCAGTGGAGAGCCTGTGGCGCGGTGTGAAATCCCTTGTCGACAAAACCGATTTCCGCCAGAACGTGAAAGTCGAACTGCTGGATATGTCAAAAGAAGACCTGCGTCAGGACTTTGAAGACAGCCCGGAAATTATCCAGAGCGGCCTGTATAAACACACCTACATTGATGAGTATGACACACCAGGCGGCGAGCCGATTGCGGCGCTGATTTCCGCTTATGAGTTTGATGCGTCTGCGCAGGATGTTGCCCTGCTGCGCAATATTTCAAAAGTGTCTGCTGCGGCGCATATGCCGTTTATCGGCTCTGCCGGCCCGCAATTCTTCCTCAAAGATTCAATGGAAGACGTAGCGGCTATCAAAGATATCGGTAACTATTTTGACCGCGCTGAATACATCAAGTGGAAATCCTTCCGCGAGACGGACGATTCGCGCTACATCGGTCTGGTGATGCCGCGTGTACTGGGTCGCCTGCCGTATGGCCCGGACACCGTACCGGTGCGCAGCTTCAATTACGTTGAAGAAGTCAAAGGTCCGGATCACGACAAATACCTGTGGACCAACGCCTCGTTTGCTTTCGCATCCAACATGGTGCGCAGCTTCATTAACAATGGCTGGTGTGTGCAAATCCGTGGTCCACAGGCCGGTGGTGCGGTGCAGGATCTGCCGATTCATCTGTACGATTTGGGCACCGGTAATCAGGTGAAGATCCCGAGTGAGGTAATGATCCCGGAAACCCGCGAATTCGAGTTCGCCAATCTCGGTTTCATTCCGCTGTCCTACTACAAAAACCGCGACTACAGCTGCTTCTTCTCAGCCAACTCCACCCAGAAACCTGCGCTGTATGACACTGCGGATGCCACCGCCAACAGCCGCATTAACGCCCGTCTGCCGTATATCTTCCTGCTGTCGCGTATCGCGCATTATCTGAAGCTGATTCAGCGTGAAAACATCGGCACCACCAAGGATCGGCGTCTGCTGGAACTGGAGTTAAACACCTGGGTGCGCAGTCTTGTGACCGAAATGACCGATCCGGGCGATGAGCTGCAGGCTTCTCACCCGCTGCGCGACGCGAAGGTGGTAGTGGAAGATATCGACGACAACCCGGGCTTCTTCCGCGTCAGGCTGTACGCCATTCCACACTTCCAGGTGGAGGGCATGGACGTCAACCTGTCACTGGTTTCCCAGATGCCGAAGGCGAAATCGTAAGCGAAGGCAGGAAGCCAATGAAAACGGAACAACCGTTATGGGGCAGGGGCGTTATGGTCTCTCCCCAGCACTTCCAGCAACAGGTCGCCTATGCGGCCTGGTCTGCGGAATGCATCGCCCGGCTGGGCCTCTGCCATCCCTGGGGGATGATTGCTGCCACCTTCGAACCTGATGCACTGAAGCTGGGCCGCCTGCAGGCCCGTCATCTGCACATCCGTTTTCCCGATGGCACGCTTATCGACACCGATAACGCCGATGACCTGCCGCCGGTGCTGATGCTTGAGGGCGAATCACAGGACGTGGTAGTGGTGCTGGCGCTTCCGCTGCTGCGGGCAAATGGCGGCAACTGCCTTAAACCCGATGAGGTGGCCGAGCGCCCTGTGCGTTATCGCCAGCGCTGGCGGGATGTCCGCAACACCTTTGGCGATGATACCCGGCAGATTGCAGTGATGCAGCCAGAGCTGACGCTGCGTTTTGCCCATCAGAACAACAGTGATTATCTGACCTGTCCGGTCGCCCGTCTGCAGCAGGATTCACAGGGGAGCTGGGCACTCGATGAAACCTGGCTTCCGCCACTGCTGGCTCTGCAGGGCAGCCGCTGGCTGGTAACCCAGCTGGAACAATTGATGACGCAACTGCGTGCCCGTCTGAGTCGACTGATGGCCATGCGACGTGAAAGTAACGAGCGCATGGCCGACTTTGCCGTGGCTGATGTGTCGTTGTTCTGGCTGCTTAATGCTCTGAACAGCGCAGAACCGGTGCTCGGCCAGTTTCAGCGTAACCTGCAAAGCCCACCGGAGCGTTTGTACCCGGAACTGGCGCGGCTTGCGGGCAGCCTGCTGACTTTCTCGCTGGAACACCAGGTCAGTGCTATTCCGGTCTGGCAGCATGAACAGCTGAATAACGTCTTCCCGCCGCTGTTTGACTTACTGGGCGATCTACTGGAAGCCAGCCTGCCGTCGCGGGTGGTGGCGATTGAGCTTGAGCACGATGCCCGGCTGCACGTCTGGCAGGCCCGTCTGCATGACTCCCGTCTGCGCGAAGGGGCGGATTACTACCTTTCCGTGCGTTCACCGATGCCGGCGGCCTGGTCGGATTGAATGAAGGTCTGGCGCTAGTGGAAGCGTTGGTGAGCCATCAGTGGGGGGCGCTGTGGCCGCAACCGATTCATGCGCGCATGGATATTCTCACCAGCCTGAGCCAGCGCGTGCAGCAGCAGATGCGCACCCTTTCCCTGAATTATGACGATCTGAGTCAGCTTTATCGTGCTGAACAACTGCTTACCCGCCTGGGGACCGTGTTACAGCGGCTGGAGCTTAAACATCTTAGCCAGCTTGATACGTTGCGTGCTCTGATGCACAACAGTGCTGCCAGGCTGGAAAGCCGTGACGGTATGACCAGCGACATCTTGCCCGGCACCACGATAGATAACGGGGCGATATCCGCACTCCCGCATGAAACGAAAACTCCGCATAACGCCAGATGGATTTATGTCGCGCAGCAGCAACATCAGCCGAAGATAAAGGTGCAGACAGCGGCGCTGGCCCGTCGTAATAAGTGGCAATTTTTCAGTGCCGGGATGTTTACCATGCTGCTTATCAGCGTGGTCGCGGTGGGCGGCTGGCAATATCTGCACCGGCCCGATCCGCTGCAGGCTCAGCTGGTGGCATCGCTGGGTCCTGTGCCCGCCACACTCACGCCACAGCAGCGGGATGTGCTGCGGCAGCGGACGTCCATACCATCAGCCTTGGTCGCCGACACGCAGCAGCAGTTATCTCGCCTGGAGCAACTCGCGCCCGACTGGAATATTGCGTATGGCCAGCAGCTGGTGGAGCAGGCGCAGGCGCTGTGGCCGGAACAGGCGGGTTCTTTATCAGCACGGTGGCTGCATCAGCTTGAGGCCAGCACGTTGCCAGCGCAAAACCTTGCGGCCTGGCATCAGGGGATGATGAAGCTGGCGCAGTTAAGCGAGCGTCTGAATGGACTGGATGAGCAAAAAGGCAAATACATCACAGTGAGTGAGCTGAAGTCCTCGGTATTTGGCTTGATGACCCGTTTTCAGCAGGCTGAGCCCATTGAGGAACAATTGCGGCAAATTCACTCGCTACCAGCCAGTGCGCCCCAGCGGCAACAGCTTATCCGCCAGCTTGAACAGCACCTGCGATCGCAGATTTACACCTTGTGGCAGATGAAAAACAGCATTGGGGTGGCAGAGGGAGAGGACCAATAAACGAAGCGGTAAACCAAAGCAGAAGAGCTGTTACTGGTGTCCCCTGCAGGAATCGAACTTACAGTTAAGTGACTTATTTTAAGCGAAAAATATGATTTAGAATCATTTGTACCAACAAAGATACCAACAAAAGCTTCTTTCCTCAAAACAGCTTTATAACGTTGATTGAACAGTGTTGATTATACTCTTTTCATGGAGAAATCGTGAAGGAGTTAGCTTTGAAAAACTGGTCAACAGAAGATACCAAAGCAGTCAAATCCTGGCTGAACATTTCTAGCTATAGAAAGTTCGAAGAGACCACGCTTAACTGTCTCTATCATGAGCTGTGGGCAAGGGCCTTGCTCTTTAAACCCTGGCCCACAGAAGAAGAAAAGATCGGCCTCGGTGGGTATATGAGACAGATCTTCAATGGGAAGCCTTTCCTCTTCGATCCCGAGCAGCTTAACTACATGCAAGATGATCAAACTCTTCAAAGCCCACCGCATATCTTCATCACAGACATAAGCCGACTTGCTCAACTTAGTGTAACGGGTCTCCGGGTCAATCTGTTCTCCTGGGAGCAAGGTAGTGACGAGTACTGCGTAAACCTTCCCCACCATGAAGCCTATGTATCTACGGTTATGTCAGCGGTATGTGAGAGAACCGTCCTTTTAGAAATAGACCTTGCCAGTGGTACAGACGATGAGATTGCAGAGTCTATCAAGTCAGCTCTTCCGCAATGGAGACGCGTGAAGGGGATTGAAGCTGACGAGTCAGGGGCTGTGCGCTTCGGCTACGGCACAATCAAGAAGATTATCTCTTATCGTCTCATCGCAATGCTCGATGTTCTTTTATGGGCAAAGATGTATGAGCTGCGCGTTTCAGACGAGCGGCTTTCCAGACTGCTGTACACAGATGAAGACGACGAGGCAGTTATCCGTCTTAATTACCATATCAAAGACGCCGATAGACCACTGGCTATGAAAGCAGCAACCATTGATTTCGTTCGCCAATTCAACTTCTTCATAAATCGAAACCCCCACCTTAAAAATATGAGAGTTTCAGACGTCATGAAACTCTCGGATTCCAACTGACCCAGCCTCCAGTGGCTCCGTTGTCACGAGCCACACTCACCCTCCTAATCTTCCACCTGGTAATGTAGCTCTCATCGAAACAGAAGAGAGAGCGACAGCATGAACATTTCAAATATAAAACTCATTCGCTTAAGTGCGGTAATAAATAAAACAGGATATAGCAAGTCATGGATTTATAAGCTTATTAGGAACAAGCAATTTCCTCAACCTATCAAGATTGGCTCTCGTGCGGTGGCGTTTATTGAGGGTGAGATTGATGAATGGATTGAGATGTTAATTTCTAAATCACGAAACGAAACCATTTAAGAGGGGTTTAATATGAAACTGAACGATTTTATTAGTACTAATAAATATTTTAAGTCTATGAAAAAAGAATCATTTGATAAAAGATTCGACCATGATGCAGTTACAGCCATGTGTAATGATGAATTTTCTAAAAGCATTGCTTTCTGGTTAGGGGAATATCTCTCAGGAAATATAAAGAGTGCAGTATCTACTATTTTTGAATTTGAGTTTAAATTACAGTACGCAGTCTTTTCAATATGGATGACTTTGTTTAAGCAGAAAGAAGATGTTGAGAATCTGGCCAAAATGATCCTTTTGTTTAAATCTGAACATGAATTCAAAGATTTTAAGCTGTAAGATTATTTTAAATAAATCGTATTTTTATATGGTTAATTTAACAGTGATAGGAATGGGGCCATGTATCATATGCATGGCCCTTCATATAAATGAATTACAACCTATCTTGCTTTTTTATGGTTTCTGCTAGTTGTTCAATATTGGAACCCAATAGTTGCTGTTCATTTTTAATCCTTTGGGTTAAATGTTCGCTTCTAAGATCGGCAACACGTGATTGAATAGACTGAAAGTTTTCAAATTTTGGTTCTCCGTCGAGAGTGGGTTTTTGATCAAAGCCATAGCTAATGAGCTGAGATATTGAATGTTTATCATCAAGATTATTATCGATTTTGTAGTCTAATAAATATTGGAAGAAATCAAGGAACTCCCTTGCTGATAACTCCAATAGGTAGCGTTCGTAGAATTCGAAGGAAGATGATTCATGTAATTCTTGCAAGATTTCATTTTCATTTTCAAGAAAGTATATCCACATAATTTCCAGGTTGTTTTTAATGTCAATCATAGGCTCTCCATAATTTTTTATTTATATATAACTAATTATAAAATAAAAGCAACTATTGACTAGTTAAACAGTTGTGTTATTTAAAATGAATGCCGTTGAACTTGTCGATAAATATGGAAAGAATTAAGAGCCAAAACAGCTTAAATTTTGCAAAATTCTTTACGAAGATAATATGAAGTCAGTTATATCAAGCTGCGTGGAGTCTTTTTAAGGTATCAGGTAAATAGAATATAACTAATATATACCTTATTAACATTTGGAAAGAATATTTAGTGCCATCCTTTATTGACAGTTATTAAGCGGTATATTAATAAAATATTCTTGCAAAATTATTGTAGGTCATTGTTTTTGAATATTTAACCTATACCTGTTTTGCAAAGAATTTAACTGAAAAAAAGGAGAGTTTATGGAAAGATTTGGTATTAAAACGTTTAAGATGAAAAATGGTGAGCGCTATTGCATTATAAAAAACAAGAAGACAGGTATTCCGGTATTTTATCCATGTTTATTTATTACTACACAACTGAGAAACAGTAGTGAATCGATAAAAACAATTGAGACACAGGCAGGGTGTATCGCACTTTTTTATCGGTTTCTTTTTATACGCAACATAGACATTGAAGAGCGAATTCAAACAGCAAGATTTCTGGATAACAACGAAATTGATCTTCTGCGGGATTTTGTCGGGAAGAGGATGAGAACTGCGAAAGTGATTAATATCAAAGATGATCATCCTGGGGTATGCAGTGCGACAAAGTACATACGGCTTACGACCATAGCAAAATATCTCGAATGGTTGTGTCAGCTAACTATCAAAAATATTGGCGACGGCTACAGGGAAATTTTCTACTTTGTGAAAAAGATAAAAGCCAGAAGGCCGAAGATAAAATACAGAAATTCAGAAGGCAACGTCTATAAAACAATTGAAGAAGAAGATCTGGATATCCTTCGTTCTGTTATTGATCCTCAATGTGAATTCAATCCATTCGACAAGAAAGTTCGCCTGAGAAATCAGCTTATAGTCATGATATTACATTCGCTAGGAATAAGATGTGGCGAGTTATTGAACCTGAGAGTAGAAGATATTGATTTTGCAGCGCAAATGCTTTTCATAAGAAGGAGGGCTGACAGTATTGAGGACACAAGAGTCAATCAGCCTCTCGTAAAAACACTTGAAAGAAATTTACCCATGTCTGACGAACTTACCAGACTTCTCCATTCTTATATTACAGGGGAAAGAAAAGCCAACATCAAAAAGAAAAAGCATGGATACCTTTTTATTACGCACAAAGAAGGAGAGACACGCGGCGATCCTTTGTCTGTTCCTTCATACCATAAGATAATTTACAGACTGAGAAGCATTGACTCAGGTTTAAGCCAGTTGACTGGACATAAGTTCAGACACACCTGGAACTATTTATTTTCGAAACTGATGGATGAAAGTACCGAGTATGTGAGTGAAGAGATGCAAGAGAAAATGCGTTCCAACCATATGGGTTGGGAGCCGGGTTCTGGAACAGCACAAACGTACAATAGACGGTTTGTCGTTTCAAAATCAGAGGAAGCAGCCTTGGCAGTTCAGAAAGTTATTTTCCAAAAGCGCAGTGGGGTGTCTTATGAATAAATTAAATTTTCTGAATGCGCATCGAGATATCTTTCATGCAAAAAATGAAAGTTACACATTTGGATTGGATGACGAATTCTGGGAGTTAAGTAGAAATATAAAATTGAATGTGGGTGAGGTAAATAAAAGGTTGCCAGATAACCTCCAGTTCGGTTATGTGAATACACTGAAATATTTCGCAGAAGAAATTAGCCCCGGTTCTGTTAAGCAAATTAACAGGGTTTTCATGAAATTTATTTCGTTTATGAGCTTTGATTCAATTGACGAAGCTGTAATGCTAACAACAAAATCAAGTGATAAGTTCTCGAATCAGGATCTCATTTGCCTCAGAATCCTAATCAAAAAATGGTATGAACTAGGTTTTGAGGGGATTACCAAAAATTGTGTAGACCTCGTTGATAACTGGACGATAAAAGACAATAAAAAGGGGGAAGTTGTTAAAAGACGAGACCCTTATCAGGGGCCTCTGACAGACATGGAATTCGATAACTTTTACGATGCCGTCTCACGTGCATACCAGAAGGGTACAATATCCTATTCTGATCTGGCAATGGCTTTAATCACTATTCACACGGGCAGAAGAAGTTTACAAATCACACAGATAAAAACGAAAGATATCATAAAAGAAAGAGCCATAAACGAATGCTATATAAATATCCCCAGAATAAAGCAAGGTGAGAAGTATAGAGCGTCATTCAGGCGATTCAGAATTACTGATGAATTATTCAACATATTTAAAGAGCAGGCTCGTATTGTTTCTGAGGCTTTTAGCAAGCAGCTTGGCAGAAAGCTCTCTGAAAGAGAGATATTAGAATTACCATTGTTTGTCTGTCAGGAAAGGCTTGAAGCGATTGTTGATTGTGAGAATCTACATGAGATTCTTTCCTCAGACAGACTTCATGCCTATGCGATAAAGTGTACTCAAACGCTCAAAAGAATAGCTACAACAGAGAACGTAATCTCGGAAAGGACGCGTGAAGTAATAAATATGAATGCCCGGCGGTTTCGCTATACGTTAGGTACACGGCTCGCAAGAGAGGGCTACGGAGAAGTCGTCATAGGCGAATTACTTGATCATTCCACTTTAATGTATACAGGCATTTATGTTCAGTCAGGTCCAGATAGTTTAAATAGAATCGAAGATGCCGTTTCCACTGAGCTTGGTTACTACGCAAAGATGTTTCAGGGAGTGCTGATTAACAAAAGTGAGGATAAATATCCCGGTGGCAACATCAGAATCAATACTGGTGAAAAGTCAGGGCAATGCGCCAGTTGCAAATCCTGCACAGCATGTGTGCCCATACCCTGTTACACCTGCATGCATTTCAGACCTTTTGTTGAAGGGCCGCATGAAAAATTACTCGAATATTTACTCGATGAGCGTAACAGGATTCAGTGCATAGTGGCTGATCCTATAACTATACAAATACTTGATAGAACAATTATTGCAGTATCAGAGGTGATAAATAAGTGCAAAGAAATCAAAACAAACCCGGAGGTGTTAAATGGATAATATCAAAAATGATAAATTAAGAGTGCTCGAAACGCGCAGGGAAAAATATTGTGCGCAAAAAATAGATGATTTTGTGAGCTACTGTCGGTTCACTCTCAATGAAAACGACCTTGTGAGCTGGGAGGAGGTTAACTGGACAAAAGTTTTCCTTTTTACTAAAACCCCTGTCAAAGGCGTTAAAAAAAGCTCTGTTATTGTAAATGAGCCATTAGACAAGAATTTTATTGAGTTCGCTAAAAGCTATGTCCTTTACCACTACATGAATGGAGGCAAGAAAATCAATCAGCGTCTGAATATCGTTTTCAGAACACTTGAGGCAGCCCTCTTGCAGGTCAATGGGCGGAGTCATATTCAGTACGTTAACCTCACAGTTCTGGACCAGTGCGTTGTTACCTTAAAAAGCACATATACCAAAGCAGTAGCGCACGCCTGCGGCAGAGTAATGGAAGGACTGGTTTCATTTCTCAGAGAAAAAGAATTCCTGATCACGCAGTCACTTCTCTGGAAGAGCCCGCTAAAAGCGCCGGAAGCAAGCCACAGGCTCACTAAAACTGCACAAGAGGCCCGTGAGGCAAAGTTACCTGACGAAGAGTCATTGAATGCTATCGCTGAAATCTTCGCACTTCCAGACGATCAGCTTTCAGAAATGGACGTGTTCATAAGCTCCGTCTTTGCGTTGCTCATGTGCGCGCCTTCCAGAGTAACCGAAATCCTGACGCTCCCTGCGGATTGTGAAATCCGTGAGGCGGACAGGGAAGGAAAGCTGAGGTACGGGCTGAGATTCTATTCAGAAAAAGGCTTTGGTGGAAATGTGAAGTGGATTCCAGAAGTCATGGTTCCGGTTGCTGAGATAGCTATCAGGAGGCTGAGGACTCTTTCAGAAAACGCCCGGACATATGCCAGAGAGATTGAGATTTCTGGTCAGGGCCGTGAGCTTTACCCAGACTTCCCCTGGTACGATAAAGAAAAGAACGTCCGATACAGCAACGCACTATGTCTTCTGTTCCGGTATCAGCTCAGTGTAAGTTTAACAACGCAAAGATCTCTTTTCAGACCAACTGCCTCTATGGTTAGCGCCAACCTGGGAAGCACTGAATATCGCCGGACTCACTCTATTACAACAATTTTTGACAGGCACGGATACAGAGGGGCAAATGGGAACAGCCTTTCCCTCAGAAGTCACCAGGCAAGGCACTTACTCAATACAATTGCACAACGTGGTGGCCTTGGCGATTTTGAACTAGCCAAGTGGTCAGGACGAGTGAGGGAAACACAAAACAGAACCTATAACCACGTCAGCCAGGAAGAGAAGGTTCGGGAGTCAGTTAAGCATAACGTGCAGAATATCGGCATTAAACCAGAAAACACCACTCCACGAGCTATAGCAAACCCTTCATGGCGTATTAATGTCAAAGATACAGGCCACGCAGCCATTCACGTGACAGAGTTCGGCTACTGCACTCATGACTACGTAATCTCTCCGTGTACGAAGTTCAGGGACTGTATCAATTGCAGCAATCATATGTGCGTGAAAGGGGACAAAGACTCGCTAGGCAGGCTGGAAGCTACTGCGGCATACACAGAGCAGCTTCTTGAAAAGGCAAAAGTTGACATGGAAGAGGAGGAGTACGGGGCTGACAAGTGGGCGGCCTATCACGAAAAAACGCAAGCAAGACTTCTGGATTTGATAGTGTTACTCAAAAGCAAAAATCTTGAGGACGGGGCGCTGGTAAGACTGGAGGGTGATGATTTTACACATATGAAAAATCTCACAGGCGCGAGCAGAAATGAACTGATTGGAAATGAAAGGACAAATCATAATTAAAAGGAGAGTCATATGGCTAAACATCTGGATAATAAAGACATCAGCATAATTAAAAACACAATAGCAGGTTGGGAGAGTGAGAAGTCAGGTAAGCTTTCATGGGAATATCTTTGTGACAGGCTTGAACCTCTGATTGGTAAGCGACCAACCCGTCAGTCACTGGGGCTTCACAAAGATATTGTCATGGCTTTCAATATTAAGAAGAAAAATATTAAGTCTGGTAATGATGAAGAAAAACGGCCAGCTAATTTGAAAGTTGCCTCACAGCGCATCAGGAATCTTGAACTAAAAAATAAAATACTGGCAGAAGAGCTCAGGAGTCTGGAAGAGAGGTTTGTTGTATGGCAGTTTAATGCTATAAATCACGGAATCAGTTTTGAACAACTTAATAATGGTCTGCCCAAGATAGACAGGGAAACCAATGCTGATTAAATATTTAGTTGCGCAGATATTGCGCAATTTAAATTATATGTTATCTTGTATATACAACCAAGGAGTGGTTGATCAATTTTGCAAGGACGCAATCTATGAAAAATACAGACGCTCTTTCAAGGGAAGAAAAATTACTTTTTCTTTTACAAATGTTCATTGAGAGATTAAAAAAATCAGGTTTTGCACAGGACAAGATAATTCGCTATATCTGGCTATTCTGTGTCGGCTATTACATTAAGTACTACCTTCCACAATCTAAAACAGATCTTGCAGATCGTTTTACGATCATATCTATGCTTTCAAACGCTCTTAAATCAAATTCTCCAAGAATCATTCAGCATCTCGGCTATGAGCACGAGATCACTTTTTTCTTTCGCTTTATGATTCATTACGTCATTGATAACGAAGAAGAGGCGGAGAATATTTATCGTGAGGAAAGGGTAAAGTTTGAGAAAGCTGTACTACTGAATCAGGTCGTTGCTGCAAGAAAGAGAAAGAAAAGAAGAATTTAAAATTATATTATATATCTGATTCTTTATATAATTTAAGACGTTTTTTATAAAAGACAGCACGCTGAACGATATGGGTTTTATATATTTATCAGCACAAAGCTAGATGCTGAAGTTTTTAAATGAGCGCGGTTTTTTATTAATTAGCGATGACATTATTATTTATTTTAGAAAAACCAAGAAAAGTGCGCCTTTAAATATTTGGTTGGCAATTATTACATTGACTGTTCATTGCCAAGTTAGTCTCTAATGAAGAAGTCTATCCTGGCGGAAAATATCAGTCTTTTATCAAACTAGATACCAATCTTGAGGCTTCTGCGATATCTGCTAAGTGTATATTATCATGTACAGGCAGGATAAGTAGACGACGAATAAATTTCATCGCGTTAGGCAGTTTATCATTTCCAGGATGATACTCTGCGAAAACCGGATAGCAGATGATTGGTTTCAGTTCATAGCGCTACGGATCGGTAAGCAGGCCACGGGCAGCTAATTCAGCCGCAAAGCACAGCCCGTCAGTATTATCATTGAACTGCATAGCACATGCATAGAGCGCTACTTACCGTTATCTGCAACTTGTAAAGATTTTAGCTGCGGAAGCAATGAGAGTGATTCGAGCCATACTGAGCATAGCGCCTCGCGAGACGATAGGTAATTATCCAGCCCTGTCAGCGAATGCTGATCCGCGATAGCCTGATAACCTGACAGTTTATAGTTCACACCGAACTGATTGCCATATCCATTCCCGTCAAAGCCCAGGCTTATAAAGGCGCGAAGGCGCTTAGCCTGATCCGTATCATTTGTTGATACGAAACCGCCTTCTCCTGTTGCGAGCAGTTTATATTCATGGGTACTGAAGCAACCTACGTGTCCTTAAGACCTTCCTTCCCGTAAGGAGTTGAGGCTCCGAAAGACTGTGCTGCATCTCCCAGCAATGGGACATTTAAACGTTTAGAAAGGAAAAGCATAGTTTCGGAAGTGCCTAAATTACCCCACATACCACAGGCGATGATGGCTGCCAGATCATTGTTAAGTTCGGACTCCAGCTGTTCGGGATCAAAGCAGAAGGAGTCGCCATCTGTATCGATCACTACGGGCGTAGCGCCAAGCTGAAGGACGGGTAATACAGTCATGACCGCACAGACTGCAGGTACAGCGACACGGCTATCTTTACCCACGGTAAGAGCTACCAGCCCTACTTGGATTAGTAGTGGCACACTGAATTTGGCCACCTGAATAGAGGTGATATCATCACCTCACAGTCAAAACAGGTGACATTATGACCGGACGTAACAGACACAATTTTAGCCTCGAAGCTGCCCAGCTTGTACTCGATTAGCATTACACCGTTGCCGCCGCTGCTACGGCAATGAACGTCGGTAAATCCACAATGGAAAAATGGGTTCGACAACTGAAAGAAGAGCGAGCGGGAAAATCACCCACTGCTTCACACATGACACCTGAGCAGATTGAAATACGTGAGCTAAAGAAAAGACTTCAACCCGTTGAAATGGAGAGGGATATATTAAAAAAGGCTACCGCGCTCTTGACGTCAGACTCCCTGAACAATTCTCATTAGTTAAGATACTCAGGGCGCGATTTCCTGTTGCCATTGTGTGCAACGTGTTTGGTGTTCATCGCAGCAATTATAAATACTGGCGGCAACCCAGGAAGCCTGACGCCACGAGAATGGCATTACTGAGCCTTGTGCGTGAAGTTTATCGCGAAAGTAACGGCTCAGCAGTAGCGCGAAGCATTGCCGCGATGGTCACCACCAGAGGTATAAAACTGAGCCGCTGGCGGGCAACAAAGCTGATGAAAGCGCTCAATATTATTAGCTGTCAGCAACCTGGCTATCGTTAAAAGAAGGCGTATAAGGAAAACACTGAGATCCCTAATTATCTGGATCGCCAGTTTGCTGTTATCGAGCCTAATCAGGCCTGGTGCGGTGATGTGACTTAAATATGGACGGGAAAACGCTGGGCTTATCTGGTTGCAGTACTCGATTTTTTTTCCCGTAAACCGGTTGGCTGGGCGATGTCATTTTCCCCTGATTCAGCACTGACAGGTAAAGCCCTGTCGATGGCCTGGGAAGCACGGGGAAAACCGGCTAATTTACTGTATCACTCGGATCAAGGCAGTCACTATACCAGCAGGAATTTCAGGCAGTTACTATGGAGATATCAAATAACGTAAAGTCTGAATCGCCGGGGAAATTGCTGGGATAACAGCCCAATGAAACGGTTCTTCAGAAGCCTAAAAACAGAGTGGGTACCGGATAATGGCTATACGAATTTTAGCCAAGCCAGCACTGCAATAACGAATTACATCACAGGATATTACAGTCTGCTCAGACCCCATCAATATAATGATGGTTAGACGCCGAATGAATCAGAAAGATTGTTCTGGAAAAACTCTAAAGCCGTGGCCAGTTTTTGTTGACCACTACTGCATGCCTCCTTTTGGATCCAGCCGACGATGAAACCTTGCGTCCATAGCGGAAGCTGGTCAAAAGAGCTCTACGGGTCATTGTTGTTACAGGCCGCTTGTTTCCCCTCACACACATTCTTACAGTTGTTGCGAATCCACCCAGGAAAAAATAGTGCATCCAGAGGAAAAAAAGGGATGCAACAGATATAGGTTAGTGCCACATCTGTGCATCGGATTCTGCTGTTGGGAGTTAGCCTGAGTCAGGCGAAAAGAATTTGTTATATCGTTTCAAAAAAAACTCAGCAGCACTGGGTAAATCTTTATTATAAAATGTTTTAAAGTAATGCCAATGGTTTGTTAATTTTACTGAAAATAATTATTGATTTTACTTCATACCAGTAAAAATGCAGTTGATAAGAGATTTGGAGGTGCAATAAGAAAATTTGAAATTATTTGTCATTTTACGGAAATTAAAACTTAATCAAATTGAAATAATTTCGAACTAATTTCACGTAACTGTTACTGCAAGAGGATAAATGAATGATTATTGATGGAATCTTGCCTCCACATACAAAAAAAAAGCGGGTGATTGTTTTACATCAACTCGAAATTATTGGTGGGGCGAAATTAGGGGCAACATATTCAGAGTTTTTTATAAAAGCTGAAAGTATTCACCAGAATGTAGGTTTTAGTGGATATCCAATTGGAAACATTACAATGGATATGGCTATCTTTGGAAGTATTGAAGAGCTTTGTAAAAGCCTTAACAACAAGAAGAAGATATATGATTATGACATTAACCTATAAAACATCCCGGCCAGCAGTAAAAAATATTTTTGCACTATACTTGGGTTTACGTTCGCTTAACAATGAAAAAGCTAACAACTATGCGTCATTTTTATATGATAGTTTTATTAGGGATAATTTAAATGATTGTTCACAATTAGAAATAACAAAGTTTTTACATGGAAGAAAGATGTTATCTTTCTGGTCAATGGCGGATTCTGATACGAGAAAACGTTTCCCAGAGACTGAATTGTTGTATCGGGCAATGACAGTTATTACAAATGTTCGCATTGAAAAACTAATACCAGTATTCACAGCATTAAAAGAAAACGAAATTGATGTTATGCCCTACAAGGGTATTGATTTTATCTACAATTATCCAAATGCTTCTGGAACTCGTTTTATCAGTGATGTGGACCCTCTGATTAAAAGAAGTCAGTTGTTAAAAGCTGATGCAGTGATTAAAGCATTGGGCTTCAGACAAGGTGATATTGACCGTAATACGGCACTAAATCAACATGAATTGCACATAACTGAAATCCCGAAAAATGAGCTTGAATGGGTAATTAACAATCACCATGAAACCCATCCATATGTTGCATTCACTCGTGTAAATGAACTGAAAAGTTATAAAACTATACTCGAGAAATATACAAAAATTTATGATTCTGGTGAACCTATACTGATTACATATATTGACCTCCATCAGTCGATAGCCGCTGGCTTTGATGAAGATGATATTTGGGCAGGAACCGTGATAAGCAAAATAGAGGAGGTGGAATACATTGGACTTTCCCCTGAGGTGTATCTTTGCTTATTGTTCGGTCGTGCTTATTCTGTGACGCAAATCTATAATGATCCAACGATATGCGCATATGTAGATGGAATGAGAATATTAGTGAGTAAAAAAATTAATTGGGAAAAATTGTTTTCTCTAAGTTGTAAGTATAACTTTCATGCACCATTTTATTATTGCTTATCACATGCTAATAAAATGTTAGGTGAGGATTTTGTTCCGACAAGTCAAATTAATATTTATAGAGAAAGTCTGTTGTCTAGACGAGAGTATGACCTAGGTGATTTTTACCCAAAATTATTAGGATATATTTAAAATAACTGGAGTGAGAAATGAAAAAAATAATTGTTTTTGGTGGGGATGGCTTTTGCGGCTGGCCGACTTCTTTAGCATTATCTCAGGATGGTAATGATGTCACTATAGTAGATAATTTCTCGCGTCGCCAAATTGACGACAATCTCTCAAGTGGGTCTCTTACTGATGTGAAATCAATAGATCAGCGTTTAAATAAATGGTTTGAGCTAACTGGTAAGGAAATTAATTTTATACAACTCGACGTTTGTAATGAAGTTAATGAAATAGAGCGATTGCTAAATGATATTCAACCAGACGTGATTATACATTTTGCTGAGCAGCGCTCTGCACCTTATTCAATGCTCACTTCTGAGACCAATCGGTATACAGTGACAAATAACGTGACTGGCACAAATAATTTGCTATCTCTTCTCGTACGTATGAATAAGAAGGTGCATTTTATCCATTTGGGGTCTGTTGGCGTTTATGGTTACAATAATCTCGGGTACGATATACCAGAAGGCTATATAGACGTTGAAATCGAAGGCAAGGATGGTCGGATAAGCAAAGAGGTATTTGCCCCTACTGATCCTGGCTCTATTTATCACCTGACAAAGGTTATGGATAGTAACCTGTTTAACTTCTATGCTAAGTATTACGGCCTCGACATTACTGATTTGCATCAAGGTATTGTCTGGGGAGGAGATACTTTAGAAACAAGTATGCATGAAGACCTTGTTAACCGGTTTGATTATGATGGCGAATTCGGTACGGTTTTAAACCGATTTTTAGTTCAGGCAACCAATCACGAAAATTTGACAGTGTACGGAAAAGGGGAGCAAACCCGCGCTTTTATTAATATACAGGATACTGTTAATTGCATCAGATTAGCAATAGAAAAACACAAACCTATTACTGGTCGTGTTGAAGTGAGAAATCAAATAGCTGAGACAAAAAGTATAAATCAGATTGCGGCTGTCATTGCGGATATTTTTTCGGTTGATATCTCTCATACTGAAAATCCGCGATTAGAATGTGAACAGCACACACTGAATGTTAGCAATGAAAGTTTCTTGTTGGATGGTTTACAACCCATTTTAATCAATATTTCTTCACTTAGAGATATATCCAGGCTCATTGAAAAAAATTCTTCTCGTTTTAATAAAAAACTAATGGGGACGAAGGCCAAATGGAATACTGCCTAGATGAGATTTTATCGAGCATTTATGTTATCAATGCATTAACGCATCCTAGGACATCCCGGGAATTAAAAGTTATTGCTTGGAATATGGAGCGTGGTAAACAAATAGAATTACTATGCCAACGGGTGAAAGATATTAACCCTGACCTTATTTTAGCTTGTGAGCTTGATGTTGGAATGGCTCGATCAGGTAATATCAATACAATCAAAAATCTTGCCGAAAACCTCGAAATGGACTGTTGTTACGTTGTTGAGTTTATTGAGCATGGACATGGAAACCAAACTGAAATGCAAGAGTGCAGATTGATGAAAAACAATGAATCTCTGCACTGTAACGTTATCCTTTCAAAGAGAAAAATTATTGCTTCCACAATGATTCGTTTTGAACAAAAAGGTTTATGGAAGGGATTGGACTGGCACAGCGACCGCGATGGCGCGCGCTGCGCATTATTCTGTGAAATTGAATATGAGGATACTTCATTGGTGACTGTAGTCAGTCATTTTGAATGTCTAACTAACGCGAATGAGCGGCTGCATTGTATGAAACAGATCCTTCACCATCTGTCGCGCTATTATGCTAAAAAACCTGTAATTCTAGGCGGGGACTTTAATACTTCTGAACTTCCTCCTGTTTTGGAGACTTTGAGTATTGAAGCGCTTGCAAGCCATGAACCAATATTTAAAGAGTTAGAGCAGGAAGGCTTTGACTGGCATAACAGTAATACGTTGCGGCATACACGCAGGCAACTACCGAATGGCTTTCCAAAGCCACCTTTCAAGAAAGTTGACTGGCTTTTTCTGCACAAGCTTTTTGCTGCCGATGCTATGACACTGCCGGCCACTGATGCAGCAGGTAATCCACTGTCAGATCATGAAATCGTGAGCGTAAGGATCCGCATGTGAGACTGTTAATTTACATCCTGATTGTAAATGGTGTTATTGCAGTCAGTATGATCGCCGCTACAATGAGCTATCTGATCGCAGTTTATTCTGGCTACAATGATTATTGGTTTGCAATTTATAATCTTCTTTTTTTAATCCTCACTATTTCTACAGGGAAAATAAAATTAAAAATCTTTACCAAGAATTTATTTTCACAGAAAGTTATGTTAATTCATCCAATAGCCCTTGTCCTGTTGGATTTAATTATGCTGTTATTATTACCCTTATGGGCAAAGATATTTTTTGCACTGTTATTATTACCCATTGCAAATGGTCACTTATCTTCGGCCTATTATCTAAGCAATAAGATAATACCAACAGGGGAAAAAAGCTATGCTCGAATAGCAACCTCTATAGGTTGGCTAATTGGGCCAGCACTTTCGTTTTTCATTATAGATAATCTCGGATATGATTTTTTGCCGAGGATCGACTTATTCATAGCTATTATATGGTTGGTAGTTAGTTTTGTTATCCTAAGCAGGAACCATAATGTAGGTAGTATACAAGAGGAAGCTGCCGGTGCATTTACATTAAAAGAAAAAGATGAGAGTGCCATTAATAATTTTTATATAGTTGTTATATTAATCTCAGCGACAAATGCTCTTGCTAAACAGGCGATGCCATTAATTATCATCAAAAATTATCAGCTTCAAACTTATTTGCCTGGTTTAGTTTTTGCAATAAAATGTTTTTCTGAGATAATTTCAGCTTATGTAATGGAGGCATATTTAGCAAATATTACCTCTCTAAAAACTTTAATACTGTGCATATGTCTAGGGATCATTGCTCATGTCAGTTATTACCTTAGTGAGAATTCATTGTCATTTGAAGTTTCTGCTTTTCTGGAGGGAATGCATTATGGATTGTTTTCTCAGATATCGATGCGTCTTATGCCTGGAAGGACTCAAAAAGAAAGTGTTAATTATATCAACAGTCTTATGATAGGAGGAATAATATCAACAGTTTCCCTATTAATTATAACTGTGTCAGTAAGCGTTACTACTGTTTTTATAATTAATTCAATCTGTTTGCTTTCAATCTTATTTTTCTTTATATACTTATTATTGAGCAGGGGGAAATATGTTCTTACGGGAAGGTAGAGGAGAAAAGAATAATATTGTTGTTATTGGAGGATGCGGTAAAGTAGGACAAAATCTGATATTTAACATTTCAGCGATAGCCTCGTTCCCAGTTACCTATTTTGCCAGGGATTTTAGCCAGGCTTCGCGTATCAGTGCCTGCATCCAAGATTGCCTGACGAATAATGTATCTGTTTCTTTGGATAAGAAAGTCTTACATGATGCAGATGTTATAATTTTTATTTGCGGAAGAAGTACTGATAGCGGCTCCAATAAAGATAGTTTGTATGAAATTAATAAAGGTCTAATTCAGGATTACATTCAATTTTTTACTGGTAAGGATATTATTTTAGTTTCTAATCCGTGCACTCAATTAGGTGCTTATATTGAACAGGAAACGCACTGTTACGTATATGGAGTCGGAGTGCAAAATGATTTCTGTCGGGCTCATTATCAGAATGATGCTGTTAGTTATGTTATAGGTGCACATAATATTTTTGAGCAATGTCATTACAACACATCTGATTATATATTCTTTGATGGATTTGTGGAGCATGCTGGTTATCAACTTACCCGACTGAAGCAAAACAGATATTTGGAGAGGAATTTCGATTACTTGCTCTATTGTGATTTAAATAGAATAGAACAGTTGAAATGGTGGAAAATACAACGTTTCCATTCTTTGAAAAATTCCCTAGCAATGTCGTGTGCAAAGTCAATTGTAGATATTCTTCTGTATCTTATGGGCGAGAAATCAAGTGTACATGCGGAAGTGCGATTAGTTCTAAATCACTCTATCGATGTATTTATTGGTTTGCCGATAATCGCAGGAGAAATCGGTTGTCCACACTCCACTATAAATGAGTTTTTAAATAAAAATGAGGTGTATCTTGAAAAATATAAAATCGAGAAAAATTAACCTTTGTTATTGTAATACTATTTATATTACTTTTAATTTCAGGGGGGCGGGTGAATTTGATGACTTTATGATGATTTTTGAGCAATGCCTTAAGCCGTTTTTCTCTGTGATTCAGGATGCTGATATTATAGCAGACTATTCAATTTCACTTATTAACGAGAAATCAAATTTTAATCTTGAGCATGCTGACCGTGTTGATTTTTTTATCGCAAAACAAGATAACTATATATCTGACTTCTCATCTGGGTATATGCATAAAAAAGCACAAGGCAGGGTCATTTTTAACCCTATAAATGGAACCATTTTTGATATTGAAAACAATAATATTGACATCTACTATCTCACTTACGATACTTTATTGCGAGATTTACAACGAGTAATAAAACAATTGATTGTGACAAATGTAGAAAATAGTGGTGGTTTTGTTCTTCATGCTTCATCATTTAATTATAAAGGGAAGGCTATTTGTTTTGTAGGTTCTAAAGGTATGGGTAAAACAACATGTTTATTAGAGGCGCTCAATATTGAAGGTGCAACTTTTATATCAAATGACCGATTGCCCATTATTTGTAGAAATAACGTTTTTTATGCATGTTCCTGGTTCGAGGAACTGAGAATAATCAAAGATCCTTGTGAAAAGGATAAAGAGATTATCTCTCCTTCATCACTTTTTGGATATGATAAAATACAAACTTTTCCGGTAGAGATTAGTAAAATTATCTTTCCAAATTCTACGCCTTCAACCCTAGAAAATTTACAATCTATTATAAGTGAACAATGTTTAAGTCCTAATGATGAACAACGTCCCAAATGGCTTGGTCTGTCAATTGACTCAGATAATACCTCTTTTACAAATTTTTCCAGTAGAATTAATTCTGTTGAAATGAAATGGCAATACTCTCAATTAAATACCCTAAAATTTCGTATTCTGGAGTTGATATCTGATGTATAGAAAAATAATAATTTTAGGACCATGTCGGTCGGGCACAACTTTTGTACTTAATGCTTTGTCTAATGATCAATATGATGGTTACTTTCAAATCTGTAAAAATGATGTTCGCAAAAAACTTGCAGAAGATGCCCCGGATAATGATCTTTTATCTGTCATGGGGGATTCTCCTTTCTTTGTTGCTAAAGAAGCACTAGGCCCTTATTTCATTGAGGAGGTTAATATTGATCCAATAGCCAAAATTTTGGTTCCTGATGACTACGCAGATGCTTTAATTATTTTTTGTCTCAGAGAACCTCATTCATGTTTTTTATCATGGGAGAAATCCTTTGGGAACAAGAAGGCCATAAACCATCAAGTATTTAATCAAGCCTATAGTCAGTTGAAGCAACTTTATGAGAACTACCATGACAAGATTAGAACAGCAGTTCTGATTCTGGATGATAAAGAATTATTTCAAGAGAGGATTGGTAAAGTAATTAGAGATATGTATCCTTTTGAAAAAAAAGATGAATATAGTGCCTATTACAAATATAGGGATCCTGAATGTTTTGAAGTCAAAGGGTTGCTTGATAAAGCAATGTCTTCAAAAGTATACAGTGAAGAGAAGACTAAGATTTACGGAGCGGTTGATTTCTCAGCAATACAAAGTTCTATCTCTATTTATCAGTTTTTTTTAGGAGTTTAATAAATGCTTAACCTTCATGATATCAATTCATTCAAACGAAAAAGTGACCTTTTCTTCATCCTTGGTCCTTGCGTGGTCGAATCAAGAGATATAACTCTCCAGGTCGCAGATGTTCTGGCTACACTTAAAAATGCCTATGGTTTTGATATCATTTTTAAAGCTAGCTTTAAGAAAGCAAACCGTACTTCTCTCGATAGCTTCACAGGACTTCCATTGGATGAAGCGCTTCGCATACTTGAGGAAGTTAAATCTACCTATGATTTCAATATATTGAGTGATGTACATGAGTCGACAAATATCGACGAAATTGTCGACGTTGTCGATATTCTGCAAACCCCTGCATTTTTGGTTCGCCAGACTGAATTCCTCAGAAAAGTCGCGAGCTATGGTAAAGCCCTGAATATTAAAAAAGGCCAGTTCCTTAGCCCGCAGGAAATGCTACAAGTAGTAAATAAGATTGAAAGTTTTGGAAACAAGAATTTTATGATTTGCGAGCGCGGTTCTAGTTTTGGATACAATTATCTGATTAATGACTTCCGTGCAATGCAACAACTTTTGGCTTGCCCCTATCCTTTTGTTTTTGACGCAACACATTCGGTACAAAGACCCGGCGCGCAAGGGACATCTTCAGGAGGAGATGCTCAATATGCACCAGGTCTGGCCAAAGCTGCAGCTGCAATCGGTGTCGATGGTATTTTTATGGAGACACATCCGTCTCCAGCAACTGCACTTAGTGACGGCCCCAATATGATCCCTCTACATGACATGCGTATGCTTTTGCCTCGGCTGATGGATATTAAACAAGTTGTTAGCAACTAATTAGTAATTTGGCTACCGTGCATTTAAGTTCATTTTCAATATTGAATATTAATAACTGAATAACGTAGCAATGTCCATCTGAGCCCCTTTCGCTTTTAGGGGCTTAAATCATACATTTTGACCTGCTCCCTTTGATTAATACACCGCGGTGTTAGTAATGTCTTCATAAACCACATGAGGACATCCCCATGAAGAAGCGTTTTTCCGACAAATAGATCATCAGTATTCTCCGCGAGGCTGAAGCCGGAGTTTCTGCCCGGGAACTCTGCCGTAAGCACGCCATTTCCGACGCCACATTTTACACCTGGCGTAAAAAGTATGGCGGCATGGAGGTGCCTGAGGTTAAGCGCCTGAAGTCCCTTGAGGAAGAGAACGCCAGACTCAGGAAGCTGCTCGCCGAGGCCATGCTGGATAAGGAGGCGCTTCAGGTGGCTCTGGGTCGAAAGTACTGTCGACAGACCAGAAGCGCGAAGTCGTGGTGTTGATGTGTGATGCGACCGGTCTGTCGCAACGTCGCGCCTGCAGACTCACAGGTTTGTCCCTGTCGACCTGCCGCTATGACGCTCAGCGTCCGGCGGCTGATGCCCATTTATCAGGGCGCATTACTGAACTGGCACTGGAGCGCAGGCGTTTTGGCTACCGCCGCATATGGCAGTTACTGCGCCGTGAAGGGCTTCTGGTTAATCACAAGCGCGTGTACCGCCTTTATCATCTGAACGGGCTGGGCGTTAAACGCAGACGTCGTCGTAAAGGGCTCGCAACAGAACGTCTGCCGCTGCTCCGCCCGGCGGTGCCCAACATGACCTGGTCAAAGGATTTCGTCATGGATGCACTGGCCAGCGGTCACAGGCTCAAGTGCCTTACCTGCGTCGATGACTTCACAAAGGAATGCCTGACTGTCACTGTTGCCTATGGGATTTCAGGCGTGCAGGTCACGCGTATTCTGGACAGTATTGCGCTGTTTCGCGGCTATCCGGCTACGATAAGAACTGACTAGGGGCCGGAGTTTAGCTGTAGAGCACCTGACCAGTGGGCCTTTGAGCATTGCGTGGAGCTGCAGCTTATTCAGCCCGGTAAACCGACACAGAACGGATTTATTGAGAGTTTTAACGGACGCTTTCGCGATGAATGCCTGAATGAACACTGGTTTAGCAACATCAGCCATGTCAGGAAAACCATCAGTGAATGGCGTCAGGATTATAACGAATGTCGCTCACACTCCACGCTGAATTATCAGACGCCGTCTGAATTTGTAGCGGGCTGGAGAAAGGGTAATTCTGAGAGTGAAGGATCCGACATTACTAACTGAGCCTTGTATCTAATCTTGGGGGCAGGTCACTTAAACGCCAACATCATTGAGACTTTAAAATTCTTTGTTGCCTTTAATATCCCAACCTGACTGAGTTTCAGCACCTTTGCCGCCGTTCGCTGACTGTTCCCAATACTGTGTTTTAACTTTTGATGCCTGGAACTGATATGAGACTCCTATCAGGTCACGGTTAGTAGTACCATTAAAAATCACATTGGTGATAAGAACGTCTTCAAGCGTAATGCGGCAATACTCGATTTGACTCCCTCCGGCCTTACATACCGATAGCTCTACCTTACCAATATGCTTGCCGTTAGAGACATAGCGCATTATAGCTGGAGTTGCTTTGTCTATCAGGGCCTGAATCGAGAGATCGCGGTACTGAACTTTTCCAGCACCACCTCCGCCTCCAACTGACATGTTCCCTGGCTGGTTCGCGCCCCATGTGAAAGATTCAATAGCAATCCAGCCCTTATGGTTACTGTCCGGTGATTCACCTGTAATTCCATCAATTTTTAGGAAGAGGTCTGTACTCATGACTGGTCCTTTTTCTTTCCCTGAGAAGGGTAATCTGATTAAATAAACTTAATGATACGTATAATGACATAAAGGCACAGTCATGGACTACTGGAAACCAGATCGATTCAAGGATTACTTTCTGACTATGGCTCATGCTGAGGCAAATCAGCTGCTAAGCAATGCTAATCACCTTTCTCACATCTACCTTAAAGACGGATTTAATAGGTTACAGTTCCAGGATAACGTTAAGGCTTTCGTTAACGCTCAGCTTAACGTTATCCGTTCTGGCTCCACTGATGATCAATGCCAGGAATGCATCCAGAATCTCAAAAAGGAAAATGAGTACCTTACGATTCAGGACAGAATGCTAAGAGCAGGAACAGCTGCGGTTCATGCTTCGGTGCAGTTGGTCAGGAATGGAGATTTGTGGGGCTATGTGATTAATGGCGTTGGGGTAGTGCTGAGCGGTATGCAGGTAATAGCCGGTGTATCAGTGATCGGTGCTTCCCTTGCGTCAGGGACAATCATAGGTTCTGCCTTTGGGGGAATGTTGGTTCTGCATGGACTCAACGGCTTTCAGGAGTCTGTTGAGAACCTGGTGTATGGCAAAACTGATAGTGTTGGGTTACTCAAACAGGGTTATGTAGCAACAGCTGAGTTTTTGGGGTTCGATCAGAGGGTTGGGCAGTTAGCATACAGTTCAATGGACCTGGCACTGTCTCTCTATGGCATCGTGCGTCTGGTACAAAAACCTGAGGCCTGGCGGCTCTACTATTTTCTTAATACCGACTACGTTCGCGGGATTAAGGAAATGAGCAGAAAAGAGCTATTCATTGAAGTCTATAATGACGCTTCAGCCATAAAGTCAATCTCTGACACTTACAAAGAGTGACCATGCTTTTTCATGAATCTGTAGGCTTTAAATGCAGGTTTCAAAGGTACGAATATATATAAAATAACGAAACCTGCTACAAGCGTGATCGAATACGAAACAAGGTTTTCTTGTGTACCACTGCGAATAGTATAAATGAGTCCTGCGAGAAGGATTGCTATTAATATCATTGCAACTATGAATCTTTTCTTTAACTGTGAAAGGAGCCAGGGATAAGGATAACCGTCTTTCTCAGCATGCTGACGTATCACAGAGACTTCTTTTGGCGTAAACCCCTCTTTTACAAGCATTTCTTCGATTTGCATTTTGTTCATAATAAGCGTCATTCATTTGTCTTAAGATAGTCTGATTGTAACTCAATACCTAAGCCCTATACAAACCGGAAAGACCTTTGAAAGGCTTCTGGTTTTTTATTTTTTTGAATGGTTCCCTGGTGCTAACACTTGCGCATAAAATATGTGCTTTGAAATTTCGTTGGAAAATGAGCTTGTTAATTATTGGATTCAATTAAGGTGATACTTTCCAGTTACCTTCATTTTTCGTGAATTTGAATTCAGCTACGGTTTGTTTCTCGCCCATCATTGGTAGTGTTATATCAGTATCCACTTTGCAAAGATATGTCCCTTTTGCCTCAGACTCTTTACAGGAAACCTTCTCAGCTTTGTTCAGAGTCGTGAGCATGTCTTTGCTGTTTTCACCGAACCGCTGTCTGGCTTGCTGGTTTGTGTGCTCAATGTTTTCCTGCATAGCTTTCTGGATTTCGGAAGATGAGGGTTCGCTATCGCAACCTGTGAGTAATGCTGCCAAAAAAACAACTGCAATTGCTGAAATTTTATTCATTTCTTAATCCCTTATTTGCTATGAGTGATCATTGTGTTGCTGTGGATTTGTTGAGGGTCTGGTCAAAAATCTCACACCACTGCTTCAACTGCATTTCTGTATCCCGGATCCCTCGTTCATGGTGAAACCGGCCTTTACGAGGGTGAAATTTGATCTGCCACTCCGGGCATTCAATGTCTCTGACTTGGATAAAGAATCCAGAGTTCTCAAAGTTTTTAAGGCGAGTAAGGTTGTTGTGACCTTTAGCCCCCGCCATACCGACTAAATCAAGAGCTACGATTTCCCCTCCATTAGCCAGGTGGTATCGCCAGCCTTTGACGTCACTGAACTTGTAAGCCTTTTTACGCTTACCTGCCTCGAGAGTTAACAACTCACGATTCGTATCAATGGTCATTTTGGTGTTCTGAAATTCATGGCTCCACAATCCATTGTCATTGACGTTCAGCAGGTCGACAGTGGAGGCGTTTGCCCTTTTATGTGTATATGACACATATGCCGTAAGGAGTAAGAAGAAGGCAGGTAATGTCCACATGAACAGGAACCCTGCAGTGTCCTTGGGGTTTGAATCAGTCAGTATCCAGACAATCACCAGTACAACAATCCATAACCTGATAGAACGAAAGAAAGAAGGTTTACGTACTTTCTGACTAATCAAAGCCGCTGTGTCCATTTTATATACCTTTGACGTTATGTGATTCATAACTAGCTGATTGGTAACTGCTTTTACTACGCATTTTTGAACGAGTTCAAAACTTAAGCAAATCACTTGTACCGATCGATGATCCTAGTTTGATAGGTATTGGCTATCATATGTGATTTATCGATCTGTAAAAACGATCAATTATTTGTTCAAATAAGGACTTAGGCTTGAAAATTGTGTTGAGGCAGGCGGTTATAGAAAGGGCACTTTTATGCGTTCGGTTAGAACTTGGTTGTTATCTGGTAAAACAGATAACTCAGGCTCAGCTGAGAGAACTGTTTGAATTGTCGAAAATGAGGATTTTTGGTGGAGAAACGTCTTACCTGCCTTTTTGAGCAGGTCTGCAAAAGCGGCCAGGTAAGGAATGCTCAATAGCCACTCTAATATTCTTGTCATGAAGTAGTCAGCACTGCTGGTTTGCTCGCATGCCATACGTGTAATGCTGGGGGGAGTTTGCGCTTCGGGTGTCTCTGACGCTCCAACTCCATGTTCATACATAGGAGGAGACGTAAGTTCGGATTCTAAAGCAGCTGGTAATGACGGTGTAATAGCTACCTTAGTAGCTTCTATCTCTAAATTACTCGTCTTATTACCTCCTATGGCTGAAGCTTTTAAGGCATATAGTAAAGGGTTGTCACGTTCAGGTTCGTAGCGGAGCTTCGCTTGCAGGTTGGCCCACGAGTAAGACTTTCCCAGTTGGGAAGCTTTGAACGCAATTCCTGCATATTCAAATGAGAAACCATTCATGCGGCCAGAGGTAGCAATATTAGGAACCGGCGTTATGCCGTGCTCGCGAAGTGCTTCAATGAAGCGAGGAATATCATTGGCAGTTAGAAGTAACTCATCAATCGTATGCTGCAGAAACGTTTTAGGCGTTGGCTGACCTTCACGCTTCTCCTTCTGTTGCTCGCCACGTGATAGCTTCTTGCGCTCTCTGACAGGGGAAGTGCTATGTGAAGGAGAGGGGCCCTTGGTTCTGGTCAGGTTATGAGTCAACTCAAGCTCCTGAATCACTCGCGTACTGATCAAGTTTTCATTCCTGCCGAGATAAAGTTTTCCTCCAATAAGATCCACTCTGCACGCAATGATATGAATGTGCTGGCCGGCCTCGTCGTCATGTATGACATAGCAGCGCAGGTGTGTATCGCTAAATCCCATACACGACATGTAATCGTCAGCAAATGACACCCATTGTTTTGTCGTGAGTGATTCACCAATAGGTAGGCGAAGCGAGTTGTGCCACACCGGTTTTGCAACGTCAGTCCGAAGTGAAGCAGAAGCGCTGAACGCAGCTATCAACTCAGTTGCTGACTCTCCCAGCATGTTCCCCCCTATGACCACCGGGTCAGTTTTATGGTGAGTTTCAGGCTTTAAGGCGTATAGAACAACTCCTGCGAAGCTCTTACCTCGTATGATCTTCTGCATGCCCTTCATTAGAGGGGATACTCCATAGATCAGCGGTAAGGAGGCGAGAACGAAGCTCACTAATTTGTCGCTTTACGGCGAACAGTTCAGTCTTGGTAAGAGGATTACATGACTGCTTTGCGTTGAGGTGGTTAACAATCTCATTGAGCCTGTGATTTATCTCGCCAAATATTTTCCATGCCGCTCTGTTGATCTCTGGAACGACAGGAGGTTGAGTTTTTAAAAGGCACATGCGAAGCCACTCGCCCTTAGCGTGTTGCTTACGTTCTTGATCTAAAATATTTAGCTCTGAGTTATTGAGTCTGACGCTGACGCAATGAATACGTAGATTCTTTGCGAGGGGAGGGTGATATATTTTATTCATAGGAACTCCTTTTCTAAATATAAGCATAATCCTTATGCCTAATTCATTTATATCCGATAGCTGAGTTATGTCAACGGTTTGGGGTTGACCTACCTTTTGCAATCGAAGAGCAGAAAAAGCAAGGCTACTCAGCTTCGCTGAGTTAGCCCTTGCTTAACTTTAAAAAAATTAAAATTACACCATTGACATTTGGGAGTTAAATGTTATTCATAAATAAAAAGGAGGTGCTATGAAAAAAATAAAAAAATACAATAAAGAATGCACGGCTTATATCGTATTTATGGTCATTACTACTTTAATATTCTCTGTTTCCCCCAAAGGTAGTTCATTACATGAAGCTTCCTTTGGGGGACTTGTGATATTGGGCGTTATTTTGCCTTTTTTAATAGCATTAAGTTTGGTTGAGGAGGGAGACTAAATTTCCCTCGCTGTTTCCATGATTGCTATAAATACTTTTACGAATGCAGATGTTACTAATATAAGTTTTATCAAAAGATAAATCTGCGGATTTGCTACCAAAAAGTTATTCATTTGCACAAAAGGATGCAAAGAAAATTCAGCTGCAAAAGAGGAAAAGCTTACTACTGCGGCTGAAGCAAACAATAGTGTGTCGTTTGCTGGTTTCATGGACTTAGTCCTGTCTTTACCATTATTTCTTCTAAGATAGAAGGATAAATAAAGTCCAGATAGCAATAGCGAACTAATCACAGGGGTGGCTACTATAAAATATTCAGGGCTGACGTATTTAGATGCCGCATAAATCAGCGTAAATAAAACCAAGAAAATAAAATATGTGAGTAGAGCTAGTGAAATATTTTTTGCCATTTTTTTCTCCATTGAGGCTAGCTTAGCTAGCCTCTCAATTATGAAATTATGGGATGTAAAACATTGGTTCTTTGTAAATTATTTTTTGCTCGCTTTCCATTTTTTGAATAACGGATGTGATAATTCCCTTTAAAGTACCACTTGTAGCCTTGAAGCCCATGGCCCTTGATACAGAATTGACCAACTCGTCTTGGGTAGCACCGAAGCTTTTATTGATAATCTCAATAATTCCTGCCTCCATTTCCTTATTAGATATGTTTTCCGACTTTCTTAATCCTGCTGATTTAACATTCGTTCTGTCTCTCAATGTGATTGAAAGACTATCGTTGTATAAAAAGTCATCTTCTAGGCAGAATGAGGAATTTGAGGTTGTAATTTTTATTGCATCTTTAACAATGGCTTCAATACGGGCCCCTGCACGTTGTAAACCCCATGCTGACCTGACACGAGTGATAACTTCATTCACATGTATTGGGGCTTCCACAAGAACAATTTGCTCAACTATCTTAGCGAGCACGCCAACTGGGGTTTCATGAATCTGGAATCTTGTGTCAACGTCAGGAACCGCCTCAACATATGCCACAGCTTCATTGAAACTGCCTTCAATTGTCTCAAGACCAATCTCTGTGACGGTCTCTCTTTCAACTGTCACTATTTCGACAGGCACAGCTCTTGACCGGGATAGAGAAGTTTCAGAACGATTTTCGAGCTCTTTCTTAGCCGCCTGAATAGCAGAGAGGGTTTTCTGTAGTTGCTCTTCGGGGCGCTGGAACCAATCCGTGCTCCAAATTCTGTGAATGATCCAACCATGATCCTCAAGCACTGCCTGACGTAAGCGATCTCTTTCTCTCGAAGAACGGGAAGAGTGGTAAGTCATACCATCGCATTCAATCCCGATAAGGTAGCGGCCTGGCATATCAGGGTCGGCAATGGCTAAATCAATAAAGAAACCTGCAATGCCAACTTGAGGGTGGACCTGGAAGCCTTCTTTTTGCAGAGCATTTGCAACCTGTTCTTCGAACACACTGTCCATTGAACGGCCACTTTGTTCTGCAACTGACAAGCGTCCTGTTCTTGCATATTGCAGGAAAAGTTTAAAAGCGAATACACCTCTACCCTTAGCCCTTTCAAGATCGATATCTTCATCAGTGATTGAGGCATAAACTTCGCAACGCCTTTTGGCTCGACTGATAAGAACGTTCAGGCGTCTTTCACCACCCTCTGCTCCAAGAGGACCAAATCTCATTGCCATGTAGTTTTGTGGATTTCTGGCATATCCAACAGAAATGATAATGACGTCGCGTTCGTCACCCTGAATGTTTTCAAGGTTTTTTACAAAAAACGGTTCGCTTGGGTGTGCATAGAAAAAGTCCTCGAACTCAGGGTTCAACCTGCGAAGCACTTCAAGCTCGTCCTGAATACGCTTTCTCTGGGTAACAGAAAAGGTAGCAACACCTAAAGATAAATGAGGATGGCTTCTTGCATGTTCGAGAATTGCTGTTGCTACGCGTTTTGCTTCGTTTGCATTGCTTCCAGATTCGAATACGCCATCTTCAACTTTATGGAAACTTAGGCCCATACCTGCTTCTTGTGTATAGGGGCTGGGAACTATAAAAAGTTTGTTTTCATAAAACTGGCTATTTGACACAGCAATCAATGACTGGTGGCGGCTTCTGTAATGCCAGCGAAGCATTTTTTGAGGCAACCCTCTGGCAACAAAAAGTCCAAGTATGCTCTCAATGTCCGCCACTTGTGCTGACTCGTCATCATCCTGCTCATCTGCGGAACCTGTCATTTTGGCGAAGAAAGAAGTTGGAGGTAACTGACGTTCGTCTCCGACAACGACCATCTGCTTACTTCGTGCAATAGCTCCTAATGCATCTACAGGTTGGATCTGACTGGCTTCATCCATTACCAGTAAATCAAACGACTGCTTACCTGGTACTAAAAACTGGGCAACTGACAGAGGGCTCATCATCATAACTGGCTTTAAGGCCTGAATAGCTGCACCAGCTTTTGTCATGAGCTGTCGAATCGCCATATGGCCACGTTTGCGTGCCATCTCACCCCGCAGTACACCCACAGGGCCTACGCCAACTTTAGAGGGAATTGCTCTGTGGTGAGCTCTTACAACTTCAAAACTCGAAGCTTTTATTCTTCGCAGATCCATTTCAGCGAAGCTTGCTACTCTTCTTGAATGCAAATCACCATCAAAACGAGCCAGTTCTGGCTCATCTTTGACCATTACAGACAGAATTGAGTCGAAATAAGTTCTGTCAAAAGTACCCGCTAAACGTTCAGGGGAAAGAACTCCACTACTCAAATCGGAGATTAATGGATAAATACCAAATGTTCTCGCCAGCTCTACACGGTTTTGCCAGGCAACCCATTTTGAAAGTTGTTCAGAATTATCTATCCAAAGAGTAATCTTGTCATAGACTGGATTAAATAGTATTTCATGAATATTTTCATTTTTGAAAATTGATCCATAGGAAGATCTAAGCGAAGTAAACACTGATGTGAGTTTGGCAAACTGCGCTTGAATAGACTCACTCAAGCTTCGTGATTTATCAACTAAACCCTGTCTGTCATCTATTTTAGACGCTAAGATTCTTAGGTCGTTATTTAATTCAATCCATGAGTGAGCTTGAAGTAACAGATCCCAGTTACTGTTTTCTTTCAACCATAATGGATACATGGTTGACTGAGCTAAATTATCGAAAGTATGGATAATGTTGAGTTTTTGCTGAGCGCTTGATAACAAATTCAACAATTCAATACGATCAGAAACAGAATAATCATCTTTGATGAAAACATATTTATACGCGGAGTCCATAGTGCTTAGCACATCAGACTTTACAAGGAGTGATTCCAGTGGAATGCTTTTAACGGAATAATAGTTATCAAAATACTCTTCTGGCGTAGCTCCCAATGAATCCCAAAGAATACGGCTTTCATCTAAAACTTCATGGGTGAGTTTTTTAAGCTGACTCACTTGATATGCTAAGGCGTCTTTGTTGGAGAGGCGACTTGCAATTATTCGGGCTTCAGAGTTAATACCACGTAAGGTACGCATCCATTCGACAAGTGATTTCAGCAATTCACTATCGCTATTCTCACCTCGCCAGTCTGAACTAAATGCAGACTGTCCGAACTCATTCAAATCAATGATGGATTTTCTCAACTTCTGTGCTTTTATCAACAGATCGAGGTACTCAACCTGCTGAGGGATCGTCAAACCTTTATCATTTATCAATGAAAGGGTAAGCTTTTTCGACTTTCGCCATTCGCTATTAAGGAATTTAAAAGCGCCAGTGTTGTTTTCAAGGCTGTTTCGTGTGCTTTCTACATCTGTTTCCCATGCCTTTTCAACAAAGATGAGATTGATTTTTTCTTTATAAATACTAAGCTGTTTAATATCTGCAACCAGACTTGCCGCTTTTTCAATACCACCTTCCCAGACAGTGGCAATGAATGCTTCTGGACTCACATTTGGAGCTTGAGTAATACTTTCACCCAACTCAATAAGACTTTCAATCTCACTTAAAGTCGAGAATCCGATTTTAGAACCCAACTCCTGCTGTAATCTTGAAGACTCTTTTAATATTTTAGGTGTAAGTGTCTTCAGTTTATAGGCAGTAGTAAAAGCATTAATATTAATATCTATAGGTAATTTACGATAGTCTTCTGAAAGGCTGGCGACCTCGGTGTTGAATTTATCTGCATGTAATTCTTTTTTAAGCTTGCTGTAGAGCTCTTTAAATGAGAATCCAGTTTCAATTAACGTCTTTGTCTCATCTTTAGAAGTGGCCCATAATGGCGAACTTAATGATTCAGGTGATAAATTAGGCGCTGAGTTAATTAATTCAGCTATTAGAATGAATTCCTGTAACTCTTTTAATGAGCCTATATGATAGGCTTCATTGGTAAGTTTAGAAAGATTGATAGACTCTTCAATAGAATCTGAAAGTTCAGACTTCAGGTTCGTTAATGAGGCAGTGAGTCTTTCAACTTCACTAGGAAGTATCTCAGTTCTATCGATACCATTCCATGGGTGCGAATCAGGAATGCCAATATCACTTATCCTCTCAATTAATTCATCAATAAGTGCATGTCTTTTGGCGAAATCGTCGTTACTCCATGATTCATAACCGCTAAGCTTATAATCATTAGGATCAAAACCTGATTGTCTGAGACGTACCAGTTGCGCCATAACCTTGTATGGCGTTAAGCCAGATGGCATGTACGTTTTATGAATTCTTGCCGGGTGATTGTTGAGGATATCTCGGCTTTCTGTGAGATTATTGACTAATGTATCTGGAAATTCTCCCCGAGGTGAACCGAGTTCCCAGACTCGCTTCAGTTCTTCAAGGAATGCTCTTTTGTTGGTTTTATTGCTATGTAGCTCTAAACAAGCATCTCCAACACCCGCCTGATCAAGTCTGCGCTTAACTACTTCAAGGGCCGCCATCTTTTCAGCTACAAACAATACTTTTTTACCGTCTGCTACAGCTGAAGCTATGATGTTTGCGATTGTCTGAGATTTACCAGTTCCTGGAGGACCCTGAATAACCAAGCTTTTACCATTACGTACTTCGTGAATGGCAAGAGTCTGTGAGCTATCACTGTCCAAAATATGAAGCATTTCTCGTGGGGGGATGACTGAGTCAATTACAATGTCGTCAGAGATTAACTCTCCACCAGAGAAGCCTGTTTCTAAAAGACACTTTATTGATTCCTGATCTGTGATCTTTGAATCTGAAGGCCAGTTATCAGGATCTAAATCTGTATACATCATAAATTTAGCGTAGGAGAACAGACCTAGATTGACTTCATTTTCTAATACTTCCCAGCTTTCTTTCAATGATACAGCTTGTTTTATCTCTGCGAAGTAGTTCGTTAAAGAAAAATCTTCATCGATACTCAGGGGAGGTAGGGTGATTTGGTGAACACGGCTGAGGAATGTCTCAAGCGACAGGTTGCTAATGATGTCCTCATCCCTGACTTTAATTTTAAAGCGTTCTCCTGCTTTAGCTCGCATTAATTCAATTGGCAACAATAAAAGAGGGGCATGCCGTATGTTTGCTTTGTTATTAGGATCTATCCATTTAAGCGATCCTAGCGATAGAAACAGGATGTTTACGCCTTGTTCTTCTTCAAGGGTCTTTGAGTCATAATATAAATCTAATAACTTTTTTTGTAATGTCTTTGGCGTGAGCTTGGTCTGGAGTTTTGTATCATTGTGGTTGGTTTCGGAGTCATCTAAGAAAATAATATCTTCGGACTCTGAGTCTGTCTCACTGTTCTCATTGCTTTCATCTGTTTTTTTATCTTCTCGACCATGAAGAAAAGTGAACGGCTTGCCTTCTTCAAAAAGCATCTTGAACAAAATGTCAGATCTTTCATTAACTACTTCCAAAAATTTTGTAGTCTTTGATTTTGGTATGTTAAGTAAACGATTTCTAGCTGTCAGATCGAGTAACTCTGCTCGCGACTTTTCAAGTTTCTGGCTGAGTGACAGATTGGAGTTTTTGTAAAGCGAGCCTTCAATTTCGTCCATTACGCATAACCTTGAATTGAAAATTTATCAGTTAATCAGTGAGTTATGCTAATAGCTTTAAATCACTGCAATTTTTCTGTACATATTAGAATGTTTCAGCGTGAAAATTAAGAATTTTCTAATTAATATTGGTTGTTATTTTTTACTTCTTAAAAATCATGTGCTTAAATAAGGCCGTTAAAGCCATAGTTAAGGTGAAAGGAGTTTGATATAAGTAAGATTGATGCTTTGGTGCTTTAAAGGTCAGTAAATAGGTAGCCCAGTTGCAGGTAATTTATACCCACACAGCATAACGTTGTGAAAAAGGTTTGGTTGGGCTTAGAAAATTTTATGCCTAATGTAGGTACAGGTACATTATTAGGTAATCTATTGAATGCTTTAGGTGGCTACCAAGAACTGGTTTCCAGATATAACTAAAGTTAATCTGCACAAGCACTTGATTTTATTATAGAATTATGATGGGTGACTTTTAAATACTGTTAATAGTGCTTGAAGCGATTTACGTATGACTCCAGTAATGTTTATTCACTACTCAGATTATGTGTCTAAACCCGGCTGGATTCGAGTGTAACCCTCCAGCCAAGCAATACGACACTCAGAAAGTATCTCGGTCAGAACGAGATTTAGCATTAGTTGTATCTATGTTCATCTTGCTATGAACTCTTAAAAATTAGACCTTGATCAAATCCCTATCAGTTTGTCAAAAGATCTCTTGATATAGCCAACTATTGATCATATTTTGAACAGAAGGGTTCCTTTTCAAACATTCACAGGAGAATTTCTATGGCACTTAAGCCTGGTCCGAAACGAATTGCTGATTCAACAGGACAACCTGATCAGCGTCAACGTGATAACAAAAAAACTCCGGGAAATAACCCAAAGGTAAAACCTAGTAAAAATTCCAAACCTTAGTAATTTCTAACTAGTAACTATTAAAAGCCTTGCGGGGCTTTTTTTGTTTAAAGTATAATAAAAATTTTGATGATTATGTGGATTTTTTTAACAAAGGCCTAACTTATTATTTATCGATCAAGGTTATGTTCTTTTCTTAGATTGATTTTTTCCTTCAGGAGTGAGTTATGCCTACGAATATGTAAATGTAGTGGTCCGAAAGAAATCGTTAAAATCAACTTTGTTATCGCATTGAATCCAGTTATCTTAGTGATTTAATAAAAATACTCTTCCTGAAAAATATTTTGGTAATCTTCCTGGAGGCCTTTCCCAGTATATGAGTATCCCGATTTTTATTTTTTTAGCTGAGGTGGCAGCACACAACTTTCACGTTTTGTCGTCAGTTAAGCCATAAAGCTTGCATTTCAAAATTCCACAAGAAGAGGTGGTTACTTATTGACCTTTAGTTAACCATATAAATAATATTTTATATCGATTTTGGTTTTTTAAATAATAAAATTATCGTTAATTTTTAGATGCAAGGCTTAAAATAAGTGAAAACTATTAAAGCAATTCAGGTTTATAAAAGTGATGATGAGTTACAAAACCTTCTAAATGCTTGGATTAATGCCATCATACGTTATACCTCAACTAATGAGTACGATAACCCATGGTGGTATAATGAAAGGGCTTCGCTAAGTGTTTTGGCTGGAGCCGCATGGACGCTGAAAAATTGGCTCGCTTTGGAAGAGTTTTCTACGATGAAGCGTTACCGCACTCTTGTACCTGGGGTTGATAGCGGGTCTCTGCGCCATGGTCGTTGTGATTTGTTTGTTCAGTCCCCAAACAGTAGTTTTGCAATTGAAGCAAAGCAAACTGTGCAGTCTATTGGGTCTCGTTCCGATGGCAATACTTATATTGCTCGTGCGATGCGAAGGGCTTGGGAGGATTCTGGAGACTTGAGTAAAAAGGAAGCGTATCGTCGATTTGCTGTAACATTTATTGTTCCCTATATACCAGTAAATGAAGTTCTTAACGAAGAGGTTGGTGATACTGAGGTATGTCCTGAAAAAGTAGAGAAAGCTGTCAACGATTGGTTAAGCGGCCATCATATTTTTTCTGAGAACTCTATGAAAAATGCTAACTATGCTTATGTTTTCCCTAAATTAGGTAATCACAATTACTCGCTTAATAGGAAGCACTATCCTGGTATAATGGTTTTTTTTGAAGAACGCTTCCGTGCACATCGCCAAAAAAATTCAAATGATCAGTAATTCTTCTGAGTCTTTATCTTGCATGATATAAGATTATTTTATTTTAACACTAATATATAAAATATTAGTGTTTTTAACAATACACTGAATTTTAACTGCCTAGTATTAAAGATGTTTTAAGGGGGGTATTTCAATAGAACACATAAAATGATAATGAAATATGAAGCTAATCAGAATGTTCGAATCATTAGGGGTAGGCCCATTTTAACCCAAGTGATTTTAGGAATTAATGCATAGCTTTTTTAGAAAAGTTTTAGGGCGTTAGCGTTCTCACCCTACAGGCTTCCAGATAGTCAGCCCACCATTGCAACATGAGTTTCGCTCTTCTAAATATTCTGGTTTATGGATGTAAGCTTCCCAAACGCTATTGCGCTCTTGATGGCTTATTTGTCTCTCTACAGGGTGTCTTAACCAAAGTACGGATTCAATTAATGCACTATGAGCCATGGTTCAATGCAAAAAAAGCCAGTCACTATTTACTGGCTTTTATTAAAAAATGAAATTTATTGACCTAAATCACGTAGCTTCTTGCCAGACATAAGATTCTTTTCGATATGCTTAAGAGTGACTCCTTTGGTTTCGGGAATCAGGAGAAAAGTTATCCCGATAAAGATCAGGTTGAAGCCGGTATACAGCCAGAACGTTCCTGCAGGCTCAATACTTCCCAGAAGTGACAGGAAGGTTGCTCCGAATATCATGTTGGCAACCCAGTTAGTAGTCGTTGAGCAGGTAATCCCGAAGTCCCGGCATTTCAGAGGCTGTATCCCTGAACACAGTATCCAGACCACCGGGGCAGCACTCATGGCATAGCCACCTATACACAACATTGTCATACCCACTGACACCCATGACAGACCGGAACTGATATTTTCCTGACCCGCTTTCATGAGGCAGTAGCCCAGAACCATAGTGGCGAATGCCATTACACTGAATCCAATTTTAAGGATTGGCTTCCTTCCCGTTTTATCAACTGTGAAGACCGCAATGAAGGTAGCAAACATGAAGGTCAGGCCAACTACTATGGTTGCAACCATCTGCTCCTGAGTGCTCTTGAAGCCAGCCATTTTGAAAATCTGAGGAGCGTAATACATGATGATATTCATGCCCGTAAACTGCTGAATACCCTGAAGCAACATACCAAGGTAGACGGCGCGTCTCACATTCCCGTTTTGCCAGAAAAGAGCAAATCCTCCCTGCTTCATACGAAGGCTTTCCCTTATCTCGTTGAGTTCCTGTCTGGCTTTTTTGAGGTATCACGAAGCATTCGCAGAACTTTTTCCGCCTCAACGTGCAGGCCCTTGGAAGCCAGCGGGGACTGTTAGGAAGGAAAATAACCATGACGAAAAGAACAACTGCTGGTATAGCGAGAACACCCAGCATTGCCCGCCAATTGACACTGTAACTGAATGCTGTATCCGACAGGAAAGCTACGACAATACCAAAGGTGATCATGAGCTGATAAAGGCTGATCATTTTTCCACGAACATTCTCTGTTGCCATCTCTGACAGATAGAGTGGGGCGGTATAGGAGGCGATACCAACGGCCAGCCCGAGTAAAACCCTGAATGTAAGCAGAGCTTCAACACTTGTGGCGAAGGCTGATCCAAGGGAACCCATTATGAAGAGTATGGCTCCAGCCATAAGGCTGTACTTTCTTCCCAGTCGATTTGAAACCCAGCCGTTACAGATTGCTCCTATCGCAGCTCCCAGAGTGGCAGGGCACTTTAGATAATACCTATATCAAGCCCAAGGAGAAGCCCAGCGAGAGCTGCGGTTATGGATACAAAAAGACATTCATTGTTTTGACTGGACAACACATCTCGTATGAGACGGCATGATGTGAATTTTCACTCACATGTGAGCAATAATCTGGAAACTTCATTCAAATATAGAAACGAAATTCTTGATTACTAACACATGTATAATTAGCATGATAAATATATTTTTTTGAATTATTAGCAAAATATAGAGGAGTATTAAGATTTTAATAAATGTAACTTATTAATATGGAAAAGCCATTTAGTTAATAAATAAAAGTGATATTTGTAGTTGAAAGTTCTGTTTCATGGTTGGGAGTCCATCCATAAATAGTGATATTTTCATATAGTCCAGAGCTAATGCAAAGTTTTACACGCAACATAAAATTAACAAACTTACATACTAACCGCCTATTCTGAAACATTTCTGATGAATATAACTTCACAAAAGTAGTGTTAGGTTGATTTTAACCTTTCACGTTACTGATGAGTTAGCTTCTTGGAATTCCATGGAGGTGCGTAGTGAGTGAACACATCATTAATACTGATCCAGCATATTGTAAGCAAGCTAAGTATAGGTGTTCTGTAGGGATTTTTTGCACGGTCAGTAGTGATGAGCTATTGCTGGCTTTTAAAACACTATCTTTTGCAGCACGCTCTGAATTTGTTTCTAACATTCTTATTCTGATCACTGATAACGAAAACATAAATCAAAATTATGCCTTTTTGGAATCATCAGAGTGTTTTTCGCATAAGTTCGAAGTTAAATGTGGGAACTATGGTTCTGGTTATGAAACTTCGATCCGAGATGGGGGTTATGATCAGATATCAGCTCGCAATGCTGCCTTAGACATTTTGTACAAAAAAGATGTTGATTGGGTTATGCAACATGATGCGGATGATGTTTATGATCTTTCTTTCTATGAGAAAATCTGCACAGATTATGCTGAACACCAAGCCGTAATGACTGAATGCTATACATTGAATTCTACTTCGTCTTATATTGTAAATTCAAAAATGTACAAAGACATGTATGGCAAGAAGCTAATTAATCCACATATAAGAGTCTGGAAGAAAGAGTTAAACCTTAAATTCCATAAATCCAAATTAGTTTCAGATAAGTATGCGAATGAAACAAGACACTGTGGTGTTGAATTTCCCGATGGAATGAAATTAATCTTAATCAAGAAACCATCTCACTACCACTTGCATCGACTTCTTAATAAAAGGCACTCAAATTTTCTTGATAAAGGAAATGCGCACGAAATTAACTTAGAAGTAGAACTTGAAGAGAAATTAAAAACTATATTACTTTAAATAAAGTGAGGTGAGTTATGAGTTCATCGGAGCATAAAGTATTGAATACACCTATGTATCACTTTGAAGGAGATGATGGGCTTATATACTCACATTTGCCTTTAAGAGGTATAGCGTTTAAAAGTAGTAAGGCATCTTTACCATTAATTGAAAAGCTTACAAATCATGTTAATCTGAATGCTGAAGAAATAAATCATCCGATAATAAAAAAACTGTCCAAGTGGAATGTTATTGGAGAAAATATTAAGCCGTTACCTGTAATAGAAGATCTTGAAGATTTTAAGCCGTTTGAGGCCACTTTGCTGCTTACTGAAACATGTAATCTGGCTTGTAACTACTGTTATGCCAGGGCGACAGGTGAGAAGAGTGAAGCAATGAGCAAAGAAATAGCTAAAAAGGCTGTTGACATTGCTATTGAAAATGCAAAATCAATCTCAAGTAACACCGCAGAGTTCAGATACCTTGGAGGGGGAGAACCTACAACGGAATGGGAATTGATTGTATGGATAAATAATTACATCAAGTATAAAGCGGACGAGGCTGGCGTGAATACTTATATCAGATTAATAACTAATGGAGTGTTGATCAATGATGAAAAGGCAAAGTGGCTCAAAAAAAATATCGACTTTGTAACTTTATCATTTGACGTATTACCCGACCTTCAATTGAACCGTTCTTTCCCGAATGGAAAAAGTTCACAAAAAGCGCTACTTAGAACAAGCGAGTTATTAACGAAGCATGGAGTTCCATATCATTTTAGGACAACTTTATCTAGCGAATCAACAGGACGTTTAGTTGAAATGGTCGAATACATAAGGGACTATACATCAGCCAAGGAAGTTCGCATGGAACCAATGGCTGAGATTGGCCGAGCTACAGATAGTGAACTTTCAAAACCTAAACAACAAGAGTTCATAGATCAATTTAAAGAAGCCTATTTTTTAGCTAAAAAAAATGGCATTAATGTCACAAACAAATTAATGGGTAATGTAGATCGCAGAGGTGGTCGTTTTTGTAACGTAGAATTTGCTGTTACTCCAAAAGGGGAGGTAGCAGGTTGTCACCGATATAGTCGTAGTGAAAATGAAGGTTATGATTTATTCCATGTTGGAACATTCAAAGATAATAATTTTAAATTTGATGTGAAAAAAGTTAACGCTTTAAGACAAATTAACAACACTTCATTTAGTGATTGTTCTAAATGTTTTGCCAGATGGAGTTGTGCATCAGGATGCTTATCTGCTCGTTATGATAAGGATGGCATAGCTGAACATGGCCCGATATGTCATATCACCAGGGAATTGCTAAAATTTGGAGTACAGCAGTCTCTGGCGGAATGATGTGTGAGTAGTGTTTTTTCCAATCAAAGGAGAGTAAAATGAGTCTTGATTCGAAATTGCATCAAAGTGAAAACAGTATTAGTGTAGAGGATGAAGATGTTGAAATTACTTTTATTTCAAAACATCCTGAAGATGAAGAAGGTAATTTTGAGTTTCTTTGCTGTGCCGTAGGCGCTGGTGGTGGCGGACCGGGTGTTGGTGGACACTTCTAAATGAGGTCTTAATTATCAATAGGGATAAGCAACAGCGCTTATGCGCTGTTGCTTAAATAAGGATAGAAAATGCTAACTTCTATTTTAAAAAAATTCGAGAGCTTTATTAAGCCATTTGAAGAGGATAATGGTTTTCTAAAAGAAAAGAATTCTGTAAGAGTGTTACTTAAACTTGCATTAGATCATAAGATTTTAGCTTCTTCACTTTTCATACTTGGTTTATTATGTTCTGGTTGTGAGGTTTTTATAATTCACTCTTCAGGAAAGCTTGTTGATCTGATTAGTGAGGTTAGTCGGGATCGCGATACTATCATTAAAGCATTAAGCGATAACCAAATTTTTATTATTCTTTTCTTGGCAATGCTTTTGTTTATTAGGCCTCTATTAAGGTGCTTAAATTTACTAACAATAAATCAAGCAGTTTACTCGAAATTAAGTGCATTAGTTCGAGTTCAGCTCTACAAAGAAACCTTGAAAAATAAGATGGCTTTTTTTGACAGTAATAATCCTGGTAAAATAACATCTTCTATTTGGCAGGCTGGTCAGGCTGTCAATGAAATGTCTTCTCTGTTCTTCCAGAATATTTGGGTTACAACCGCTTTTTTTATATTCTCCTTCTCTGTTATGGCGTCGATTAACCTGTATTTGCTTGCTCCAATTTTCACGTGGATGCTCGCGATTTTCTTTATTGCTAAAGTTTATGTTCCTAAAACAAAACAACTAGCTCGTGAGTCGGCAAATCAATCCGTGAACGTCAATGGAGTAATTAGCGATAGTTTCAATAACGTTTTAACTCTGAAGTTATTTTCTAAATACAATGATGTAAATGAATCTAACAGGATAGTGGTTTCACTAAAGGATTTTATAAATAAATCTGCTTTGTATTTAAGGTCAATTACGAGATCAGAGACGATAATGATTATTACAAGTTCACTCATAATGGCTATCATAACACTGATGATCTTGTTTCTATGGATTTCAAAAGGTATTTCTTCAGGTGAAGTGGCTGTTGTGTACGCATTGATATTTAAGCTAGAGGGACTTTTTTCGACATTAATGGACCAATTTACTGCCTTGTTTCGTGCATATGCTTTATTCAATACAAGCTTAAACACACTGATAAAGAATGAAAAAGAAAAAGAAGGTTGTCACTGTCTAAATAATATCGAATTGATTGAGTTTAAAAACGTCTCAATGAAACACGGCGAAAAGTTGGTCCTGAAAGAAATTAACTTCAAAATTAAAAAAGGAGAAAAGGTAGGTTTAGTCGGTGCTACAGGGTGTGGGAAATCAACTATTTTAAAGTTATTGTTAGGTTTATATGATTATGAAAGTCATGGCTCTATATTGATTAATACATCTGAATTGGATGATTTCAATACCTCAAGTCTAAGAGAGAACATTTCATATGTATCTCAGGACGCAAATTTCTTTGATGATACGGTTTTGTATAATATTTGCACTTCTAAGGAAAGCTTATCTATTAATGAAATTGAGCATGTTCTGAGTTCGGTTTGTTTGCAAGACCTTATGAATGAAAAAGAAAGTTTCACCTCTCTTTTAAATACAAAAATTGGGAATAAAGGTTCTACTTTGTCGGGTGGGCAATTGCAGAGGTTAAATATAGCTCGTGGCTTAATTAAAAAACATAATGTTCTCTTACTTGATGAAGTAACTTCAGCATTAGATCCAAATACCAAAGCGAAAGTTTTGGAAAATCTCAAAAACTTTTTTTCGAATAAAACAGTAATATGTATATCTCATAGTGTTGATATCATTAATGATATGGATAAAGTGATTTTCATAAAAAATGGTAGTGTATTCGCGGAAGGGAAGCACCATGAACTTTTGATAAGTTGTAAAGAATATAAACAGCATTGGGAAAATGAAACTGTATCTCTGGAGGATGCTCAGTGAAATCATTTGATGCCCTTAATTCTCTTTTAAAAGATAATCTTCTTTATGATCACCAATGGCACTTGCATGGTAAGCATCCCTCTTTTACATCACGCTCTTTATGTTCAGTTAATGCTGAATATTATTGGAATTCAAATCAGTCTTTTGGTGATAGTGACATAGTTGTTGCAGTAGCTGATGATGGGTGTTTGATTGACAATTTTAGTAATGATTACTCAGATAATATTGAAGCATTTACTTACATTGAAAACGGTAAGCTTAATATTACTAAAGACAAATCGAAAGCTGATAGAGTTTTCTCTGATAAATTCAAGCACGGAACGGCAATTTGTGGTCTGATAGCTGGGCCATTGAGCAATAGCCTTCCTGTAGGTATTGCCCCTACGGTAAAGATTTTACCGATCCGATGGCCTTACGATAACAGATTTATCATAAACCAATCTGGATTTCAGCAGTTTGTTAAGGCTCTCTCGGATAAAATTGATATATTCGTAAATACATGGTCAAAGCTTCCTGATTTTATTCTTAATAATGAAAGTATTGATTTGATCTCTTCTTTATCCTCTCAAGGAGGGAGAAGAGGTAAAGGCGTGCTTTTTTTGTGGTCAGCTGGTAATAGTAATTGCCCTATTAACTATGACGGGGATAAGAAGATAGTATACTCACAAAATATTAATGGTGAACTGAAGTTTTCATCTCATTTTAGCAATAATCTAAGTGCTCTCAGCAATGTATTAGTTGTATCAGCTATTAGCCCTTTTTATGGGAAAGCATCTTATTCTTGTTTTGGACCTGGCATTGATCTTTGTGCTCCATCACATGATGCCTATTCTTCAAATGGAGAAATTAAAAACTTAGGTCTTACTACGCTCTCCGCAGACCTGAAGAAATATACGCATAATTTTAAAGGCACAAGCGGAGCTTGCGCGGTAGCAGCTGGTGTTGCAGCACTAAATTTATCGCTCTCAATGAACCAAACAGCAATTGAATTAGCTAACAATTTAAAAAGTAAGGCTTCGAGAGATTTGAATATAAACTATCCAAGCTTTGAATCTATGGTTATAAATCTGCACCAGCAGGTAAGACATGAGTTGATATTTGGAAAAGAAGAAAAATATCCTGACCTTTTTGATGTATTTTATGGTGCAGGAAGAATAACTGTCTGAATTAGAATTTAGTAACTCTAAGTGTTTTATGCTTATTAATTAAAAACTATCCACAAAAAATTACGTCCCTGTAGAATGGGATTTTTTTGAGAAGTAAAAAGGTGTTTGTGCTTCTTCTTTACAAGCTTCCAGATAGTCAGCCCACCACTGCAACATCAGTTTTCGCTCTTCCAAATGCTGTGCTTTATGAATGTAAGCTGCCCTAACGCTGTTACGCTCTTGATGGCTCATTTGTCGCTCTACAGCGTCTCTTGACCAAAGCCCAGATTCAATCAGTGCACTGCAAGCCATAGTCCTAAAACCATGCCCACAAACTTCAGTTTGGGTATTGTATCCCATGGTTCTAAGGGCTTTGTTGACGGTGTTTTCACTAATCGGTTTGTCGTCATTACTAAATCCGATGAACATGAGGTCTTTGCCACCACTGATTGCATGTAGCTGTAACAACAATTTTTTAGCTTGTTTACTTAAAGGCACCAGATGAGGGCTTTTCATTTTTGCACCTCTTGCTGAATATCTAACCCCAGTGAGTGCTTCTCGCTCTGCGGGTATAGTCCATAGTGAGTTTTTGAAATCTACTTCTGACCAACGTGCAAATCTTAATTCACTCGAACGTACAAATGTCAGGAGTGTAAGCTGGGTCGCAATCTGTGTTATGCCTTTGCCTCTGTAAGCTTCAATGCGTTGCATGAGCTCTGGTAGCCGTTCTAAAGAAAGGGCAGGGCGGTGAATACTTTTTTTAGAAATTACAGCACCAGCGAGGTCATAGGCAGGATTTTGCTCAATCAATGCATTGTGGACAGCATATCTCATGATCGCAGTTATGCGTTGTTGAAGACGTGAAGCGAGTTCGAGGTGACCTGTTGCTTCAGCCCTTTTTAGTGGAATCAGTAAGTCACGGGTTTTGAGTTCTGTGATATTACGATTGCCAATAATAGGGAATAAATGACTTTCAAGACTGCTTAACACAGTAGTTCTGTGGTTTTCCGACCAGGTTCTGTTACTGGAATGCCAGTCTCGTGCAACCTTTTCAAATGTCAGCAGCCCTTTGATCTCGACCTTATCAGCTTTGCGTTTTTCACTTGGATCAACGCCATTTGCCACGAGTTGCCTTGCTTCGTCTCTTCTGCGCCGGGCTTCCGATAACGTGACCTCAGGATAAACACCGAGAGCAAGAATCTTTTGTTTGCTACCAAAGCGATATTGAAAACGCCAGTATTTGGAACCGTGTGGGGTAATCAAAAGATGCATACCATTACCGTCTGTCATTTTGACCGGCTTCACAGCAGCCTTAGCATTTCTTACCTTTAACTCAGTGAGCGGCATAGTAAAAATCCCCGACTGATGGTATCTGCATTATCGAACCAAACATACCAACAATTGTACCAACATGACACTGTGGATTTTGTGAGCCCGCTGGAGACGCAGGTGGACTATCAAGATGAGTTAACTGACTGAATGGAATGGGTAAAGTAGACTTTGAGATACGTTGAGAGACTAGCATTTGGTGTCCCCTGCAGGAATCGAACCTGCAACTAGCCCTTAGGAGGGGCTCGTTATATCCATTTAACTAAGGAGACATGCGGCGCGCAGTATAGCGCACCGTGCAGGGGATTTTAACCGTAGGCCGCCTGTTTGCTCAAAGTGTCAGCAATCAGGCGGTGACGATCACGCTTTTTCCTGATCTTTCTGCTTTTCCTGCCTCTCTTTACGCTTCTGTTCGGCTCGCGCTTTGGCTTTGGCCGCTTCGCTCATATCGTTACGGATCTGCGCGTGACTGATCAGGGCAAAAATCAGTGTACCGCCGGTGATGTTGCCCAGCAGGGTGGGCAGTGCAAACGGCCACAAAAACTCCTGCCACGGCAGCGTGCCGGCAAACACCAGATACAGCACTTCAACCGAACCGACCACAATGTGTGCCAGATCGCCCAGCGCCACCAGCCAGGTCATCATCACAATCACCACAATTTTGGCGCCGCCAGCATAAGGAAACATCCACACCATGGTGGCGATGATCCAGCCCGAAATCACTGCGTTGGCAAACATTTCACCCGGCGTGTGCTCCATCACTTTTTCGCTGATGGCGGTGAAGGCCTGGCGCGTGGCGTCATCGAAAATCGGCATATGATTAAACGCCAGCGCGCCCAGCGCGGTACCAATCAAATTGCCGATCAGCACGACGCTCCACAGCCGCAGCAGCAGCATAAAATTGCCGCCGGTAGGTTTATGCATCACCGGCAGCACGGCGGTGACGGTATTCTCAGTAAACAGCTGCTGGCGCGCCATAATCACGATGACAAAACCAAAGGTGTAGCCGAGATTCTCCAGCAGATAGGCGCCGGGCACGCCAGCGAGGTGCACCTGGAAAATGCCTTTCGCCATCAGCGAGGCACCCATCGATAAGCCGGCGGCAATCGCTGACCACAGCAGCGCCATGCCGTCGCGTTCCAGCTCCTTTTCCCCATCCTGTCGAATCTCTTCATGGATCGCCGCAGCCCGCGAGGGCAGGGCGTCTTCGTCCACTTCAATATCCGTTCCCTGTTCTTTTTCTTCACTGTCCACGTCATTGTCATGCGTGCTATTTGATGGCGATGGCTTCATTTTTTCTCCCGGTGATAATGCCAGTGCGTAATAAGCGTAGACGCTTTTAGCAAGGGCGAAATGTTACAAAGATTCAAATTAAGAGTAACAAGAGATTAGCAAAGGTGGTTTTTTGAGCGCTTTCTTGATCTGATGCGCATGAATACCCCATTTGGGGGAAGGGGGAGCTTGCGCACAGACTTCGGCCCCTGGTTTGAGTGTGGTATTATTCCCGCCTCATTTATTGCTATGAATCTCCCTTCTATGCTCGAAGTGATTAATCTCGCCTGCGTTCGCGATGAGCGAACCCTGTTCCACGGACTGAGTTTTCAGGTGCAGGCGGGCGATGTGGTGCAAATCGAAGGGCCTAACGGCGCAGGCAAAACTTCACTGTTGCGACTGCTGGCCGGGTTAAGCCGGCCAGAGCAGGGCGAAGTACGCTGGCAACAGCAGTCGATTCGCCGGCAGCGCGAAATATGGCAGCAAAACCTGTTGTATCTCGGCCATCATCCGGGCGTGAAATCGGTGCTGTCGCCGCGGGAGAATCTGCATTTCTGGCACGGCGATCGCAGCGAAGACACGCTGTATGACGCGCTGGAGCAGGTCAATCTGCTGGGTTATGAAGAGGTGCCGGTGGCACAGCTTTCTGCCGGGCAGCAGCGGCGCGTGGCGCTGGCGCGACTGTGGCTCAGCCCGGCTCCGGTGTGGATTCTGGATGAGCCGCTGACCGCCATCGACAAACACGGCGTGGAAAAATTAATGGCGCGCTTTGCCGATCATGCCGATAACGGTGGCGTGGTGATTCTGACGACCCATCAGGACCTGCCGGACAGCCAGGCGCGCGTGCGCAAAATTCGTCTTACATCGGAGTGGGCGTGATGCTTGGCCGGGTTATTCAGCGTGAGTTAAAGATTGCCTTTCGCAGCGGCTCGGAAGTGGTTAATCCGCTGTGGTTTTTTCTGATTGTGATTACGCTGTTCCCGTTAGGCATTGGCCCTGAGCCGCAGCAGCTGGCGCGCATCGCGCCTGGCGTCGCCTGGGTAGCCGCGCTGCTGGCATCGCTGCTGGCGCTGGAGCGGCTGTTTCGCGACGACTTTCTTGATGGATCGCTGGAGCAGCTGCTGTTGCTGCCGACGCCGCTGCCAATCACCGTGCTGGGCAAAGTGATTGCGCACTGGCTGATTACCGGGCTGCCGCTGATTTTACTCTCACCGCTGGCGGCGTTGCTGCTGTCGCTGGATTTTGCTGGCTGGCGGGCAATGGCGCTGACGCTGCTAATCGGCACGCCAACCCTGAGTTTTCTCGGTGCGATTGGCACCGGCCTGACCGTCGGGCTGCGGCGCGGCGGCGTATTGCTGAGTTTACTGGTGTTGCCGCTGTCGATACCGGTACTGATTTTTGCCAGCGCGGCGATTGATGCGGCCGGTCAGGGGTTACCGATCGGCGGTTATCTGGCGATCCTCGGCGCCATGCTGGCGGTCAGCGCCACGCTGTCGCCGTTTGCGACCGCTGCCGCGCTGCGCATCAGTCTGCATTAAGGCGGGCCTCCGGCAGAGAGGTCGCCATCCGAATTCTTGTTTAGTGTGAGCAATGTCAATGTGGAAATGGTTACACCAGTGGGCAAAGCCTGAGCGGCTTTACCAGCTATGCGGTCGCTTGATTCCCTGGTTCGCAATCCTGGGCGTCGGTGCGTTGCTGCTCGGCTGGATTTGGGGATTCGGCTTTGCGCCGGCGGATTATCAGCAGGGCAACAGCTTCCGCATCATGTACATTCACGTGCCGGCGGCGATGTGGTCGATGGGCGTCTATGCCTCGATGGCCATCGCCGCCTTCATCGGCCTGGTGTGGCAGATGAAAATGGCCGATCTGGCGGCTGCCGCGATGGCGCCAGTTGGTGCGGTGTTTACCTTTATCGCACTGGTGACCGGCTCGGCGTGGGGCAAGCCGATGTGGGGCACCTGGTGGATTTGGGATGCGCGTCTGACTTCTGAACTGGTGCTGCTGTTCCTCTATATGGGCGTGATTGCGCTCTATCACTCTTTCGACGATCGCCGCACCGCCGGACGCGCGGCCGGCATCCTGATTCTGGTCGGCGTGGTTAACCTGCCGATTATTCACTTCTCCGTGCAGTGGTGGAACACGCTGCATCAGGGCTCGTCGGGCATTCTGCAACAGGCGATCGATCCCAGCATGCGCACGCCGCTGCGCTGGTCGATTCTCGGCTATCTGCTGGTGTTTGGTGCGCTCACCCTGATGCGTCTGCGCAATCTGATTCTGTTTACCGAGCGTCACCGCCCGTGGGCGATTGACGTGGCGCAGGGAGGACGCAAAGCATGACGCCTGCCTTCTCATCGTGGAGCGAGTTTTTCGCTATGGGCGGCTATGCCTTTTACGTCTGGCTGGCCGTGTGTTTTACGCTGATTCCGCTGATCGGTCTGGTGCTGCACACCGTGTTGTTCCGTCGCCGCCTGCTGGCAGAGATTCGCCAGCGTCAGTCCCGCGAGCGCCGCATCCGCGCGGCAAAAGCTAAACAAGCTGCCAGTGAAGCAGCAGGAGAGTCCGTGTGAATATCCGTCGTCGTAACCGCCTGTATGTGGTGGTGGCGGTGCTGGTGGGCTTAGGCCTTGCCACGTCGCTGGTGATGTACGCGCTGCGTTCCAACATCGACCTGTTCTACACCCCGAGTGAAATTCTGTACGGCAAAGGTGAGGATCACCAGAAGCCGGAGGCCGGACAGCGCCTGCGCGTCGGCGGCATGGTGATGCCCGGTAGCGTCAAACGCGATCCGAAAACGCTGGCGGTGTCGTTCAAACTGTATGATGCCAACGGCGTGGTCAGCGTCAGCTACGAAGGCATTCTGCCGGATCTGTTCCGTGAAGGGCAGGGCGTGGTGGCGCAGGGCGTGCTGGAAGACGGCAATCTGGTCAACGCCAAAGAGGTGCTGGCGAAGCACGATGAGAAGTACACGCCGCCGGAAATTCAGGACGCAATGAAGAAGAATCATAACGGACCGGCAGCGGCCTATCAGCAGGCGGGTACGCAATCATGATGCCGGAAATTGGCAGCTTTCTGCTGTGTCTGGCGCTGGGCTTAGCGCTGTTATTGAGTATTTATCCGCTGTGGGCCGCAGCGCGTCAGGATGGCCGGCTGATGGCGCTGGCGCGTCCGCTCACCTGGGGCATGTTCCTGTGCATCGCCGCCGCGTTCCTCGTGCTGGTGCACGCGTTTGTGGTCAACGATTTTACCGTCGGCTACGTTGCCACCAACTCCAATTCGCTGCTGCCGGTGTATTACCGCATCGCCGCCACCTGGGGCGCGCATGAAGGATCGCTGCTGCTATGGGTACTGCTGCTCAGCACCTGGACATTAGCGGTGGCGATTTTCAGCCGCGGCATGCCGCAGGATGCGCTGGCGCGCGTGCTGGCGGTGATGGGGATGATCAACCTCGGCTTCCTGTTGTTCATCATCCTCACCTCGAATCCGTTTACCCGCACGCTGCCGAACTTCCCGATTGATGGGCGCGACCTCAACCCGATGCTGCAGGATATCGGGCTGATCTTCCATCCGCCGCTGCTCTATATGGGCTATGTTGGCTTCTCGGTGGCGTTTGCCTTTGCCATTGCGTCGCTGATGGCAGGCCGGCTGGATACCGCCTGGGCGCGCTGGTCACGTCCGTGGACCACTGCGGCATGGGTATTTCTGACTATTGGTATCGTGCTCGGTTCCGCGTGGGCGTATTACGAACTCGGCTGGGGCGGCTGGTGGTTCTGGGATCCGGTCGAAAACGCGTCCTTTATGCCATGGCTGGCCGGTACTGCGCTGATGCACTCACTGGCGGTGACAGAAAAACGCGGCAGCTTTAAGTCATGGACGGTGCTGCTGGCGATTACCGCGTTCTCATTAAGCCTGCTGGGCACCTTCCTGGTGCGCTCCGGCGTGCTGGTGTCGGTGCACTCGTTCGCCTCCGATCCGGCGCGCGGTATGTTTATCCTCGCCTTCCTGGTGATTGTCATCGGCAGTTCGCTGCTGCTGTACGCTCTGAAAGGGGGCCAGGTGCGCAGCCGCGTGCAGAGCGAAGCCTGGTCGCGCGAATCCTTTCTGCTCGGCAACAACGTGCTGCTGATTGCCGCAATGCTGGTGGTGCTGCTCGGTACGCTGCTGCCGCTGGTGCATAAACAGCTCGGGCTGGGCAGCATTTCGGTTGGCGAGCCGTTCTTCAATACCATGTTCACCTGGCTGATGGCACCGTTCGCGCTGATGCTCGGCATCGGGCCGCTGGTGCGCTGGCGCCGCGATGAGCCGCAAAAGCTGTGGAAGCGGCTCGGCGTCGGTCTGCTGGTGACGCTGATCCTGTCGATCGTGCTGCCGTGGCTGTTGCAGGATCGCATCGAAGCGATGACGGTGATTGGGCTGCTGATGGCCATCTGGGTGATCCTGCTGACGCTGATGGAGCTGCACGAACGCGCTACCCATCGGCACCGTTTCCTGGCGGGATTGCGCCATCTGTCGCGCAGCCATTGGGGCATGGTGCTGGGCCATCTTGGCGTGGCGGTGACGGTGGTGGGCATTGCCTTCAGCACCCAATACAGCGTTGAGCGTGACGTGCGCATGAAGGCCGGCGACAGCGTGGATATCCACAACTATCACTTTATTTTCCGTGACGTGCACAATCTGCAGGGCCCCAACTACAGCGGCGGCGTGGCGATTATCGATGTCACACGCAACGGTAAGCCAGAAGCGGTGCTGCATGCAGAGAAGCGCTTCTATACCGCAGCGCGCACCATGATGACGGAAGCGGCGATCAGCGGCGGCTTCACGCGCGATCTCTACGCGGCGCTGGGCGAAGAGTTGGATGACGGTTCCTGGGCGGTGCGTATTTATTACAAACCCTTTGTGCGCTGGATCTGGTTCGGCGGCGTGTTTATGGCGGTGGGCGGCCTGCTGTGCCTGCTCGATCCGCGCTATCGCTCGCGCAAAAAAGCACAGCGCGAGGAACTGGCATGAATAAAAAGATCCTGTTTATTCCTTTAGTCCTGTTTCTGCTGCTGGCGGCAGCGCTGCTGTGGCAGCTGACGCGCAACGCCAGCGGTGACGATCCTACGCGCCTCGAATCGGCGCTGATCGGTAAACCGGTGCCGGTGTTTAAACTCGAAGCGCTGGATCAGCCGGGTAAAATCTATAACCAGCAGGTGCTGACCGATGGCAAACCGTTGCTGCTGAATGTCTGGGCCACCTGGTGCCCGACCTGCCGCGCCGAACATCAATATCTCAACACACTGGCGGAGCAGGGCATCCGCGTGGTTGGCCTCAACTACAAAGACGACCGCAGCAAAGCCGTCACCTGGCTTAACACGCTCGGCAATCCGTATGCGCTGAGCCTGTATGACGGCGACGGCATGCTCGGTCTGGATCTCGGCGTCTACGGCGCGCCGGAGACCTTCCTGATCGACGGCCACGGCATTATCCGTTACCGCCACGCCGGCGACATGAACGACCGGGTGTGGAATGAAGAGCTGAAGCCGCTGTGGCAGAAATACAGCAAGGAGGCCGGCGTATGAAACAGCTGCTTATGTTGCTCGCGGGTCTGCTGCTGAGCACCAGCCTGTGGGCCGCGATCGATACTTATCAGTTCGATTCGGTCCAGCAGGAGGAGCAGTATCGCGAGCTCACCGCATCGCTGCGCTGCCCGAAGTGCCAGAACAACAGTATTGCCGACTCCAACGCGATGATTGCCGCCGACATGCGGCTAAAAGTGTATGAGCTGATGAAGCAGGGCCAGAGCCGCCAGCAGATCGTTGATTACATGGTGGCGCGTTATGGCAACTTCGTCACTTATGAACCGCCGGTGACGCCGTCGACGCTGATTCTGTGGGTTGGGCCGGCGCTGTTTGTGGTGCTCGGCGGGCTGATTATTATTCTGCGCAGCCGACGCGGCAACGCGCGCAGCGAGCTGGATGACGATGAACAACAGCGCCTTGCGGCGATTCTGAAGCGTGACGGGAAGCCGTAATGACTGGATTCTGGATTACCCTGATTATTTTACTGGCGGCGGCGACGGCGCTGTTTGTCGGTGCCGGCTGGCGGCAGCGTCAGGCCAGCAGCGGCGATCGCGATCGCCTGAACACCGATTTTTATCAGCAGCGCCTGCGCGAGCTGGAGCATGATGAAGCCGAGGGCGTGGTCAGTGAACGTCCGGAGATGGTGCGCGAACTGCAGCAAACGCTGCTGACCGACGTGCCGGGCGACGCGGCGGCACGCGCGCATCACAGCAGCCGCTGGGTACTGCTGCCGGGCGTGATCGTGCTGGTGCTGGTGTCGGTGGGCGTTTATCTGAAAACCGGTGGCCTCGCCCAGCTGGCGGGCTGGCAGAGCGTGCAGCAGGAGTACCCGGCGCTGCGCGCGCGGGTGATGGATCCCAATGCGCAGCCGCTGACCATGGAAGAGCTGGCGCGTCTACAGCTCGGCCTGCGCACCTCGCTACAAAACGATCCGCAAAACCTCAATGACTGGGCGATGCTGGGCCGCCTCGGCATGGTGCTGAACAATGCCACCGATGCCAGCCAGGCCTTTGAGCACGCTTTGCAGCTGGCGCCGGACAACCTTGAACTGCAGCAGGATTATGCCGAAGTGCTGACGCGCTCCAGCGATCCGCAGGATAACCGCCAGGCCAATATGCTGCTGAAAGACCTGCTGAAGCGCGACCACAGCAACGTGCGCACCCTCAGTCTGCTGGCGTTCAATGCCTTTGAGCAGCAGCAGTATGGCGAAGCGATTGGCGCTTGGCAGGTGATGCTGAAGCTGCTGCCGGCCGGCGATCGACGCATTACCATGATAGAGCGCAGCATTGAACAAGCGAAAACCGACGCGGGACAGCAAAATAGCCAGCTGGCATTGACGGTGAGCTTAACGCCAGAGGCAGAAAAAATGTTACCGCCGGGCGGAGTGTTGTATATTTCTGTGTCTGACGGTGTTTCACCGGTGCCTGTGGCTGTAAAGCGTTTACCGCTCAGCCACTTCCCGCTATCGCTTACGCTGGATGACAGCAACGCCATGATGCCGGATCGCCTGCTTTCGGCGCAGCATCAGGTGCAGGTCAGGGTGCGCATTTCGCGCGATGGTAGTGCTAATCCGCAGTCCGGCGACTGGTTTGGTTTAAGCGCGGTCACCCCCTGGGATGGTCACCAGCCGATGGCTGTTGAGGTCAATCAGCAGCAGCCCTGAAGCGATACACCTTTTATCTGCACAGGGAGAGAAGAATGAATAATCGCCTGACCGGCCTGGCGCTGGCCAGTTTACTGCTGGTGGGATGTGCCAGTTCCAAACCGGCCGACGAGACGACGCCTGCGCAGCGCAGCGATCCGCTCGAAGGGTTCAACCGCACGATGTTTAACTTCAACTACAACGTGCTGGATCCCTATGTGGTGCGCCCGGTGGCGGTTGCCTGGCGTGATTACGTGCCGGTGCCGGCTCGTACCGGGCTGAGCAACTTCCTCGGTAACCTTGATGAACCGGCCAGCATGGTGAACTCGATTCTGGTCGGCGAGCCGCGTCAGGCGGGCATTCACTTTACCCGTTTCTTCCTGAATACCGTGCTCGGACTCGGCGGTTTCATCGACGTCGCCGGCAAAGCCAATCCCCAGCTGGCGCGTGAAGTACCGCACCACTTTGGCAGCACGCTGGGCCGTTATGGTGTTGGCTACGGTCCGTACGTGGTGCTGCCAGGTTACGGCAGCTTTACCGTGCGTCAGGATGGCGGCGACTACGTCGATACGCTTTATCCGGTACTGAGCTGGCTTACCTGGCCGATGTCGATCGGTAAATGGACGCTGGAAGGGGTGGAAACGCGCGCGCAGCTGCTTGATTCCGACGGCCTGCTCAGACAGCAGCAGGATCCGTACGCCTTTATCCGCAACACCTATTTCCAGCGTAACGATTTCCTCGCCAGCGGCGGCAAGCTGAAGCCGGAGGAGAACCCGAACGCCAGCGCGATTCAGGACGATTTAAAAGATATCGACTCTCAATAAATGACAACGGCGACCAACAGGTCGCCGTTTTGTTTTCAGCTGGCGACCCGCATGGGCCGCTGCACTGATTATCAGAACTTGTAGTTAAAGTTAGCGCCGTACAGCCAGGCCTTACCTTCGGAATTAAAGGTATAAGGACCTTCTTTCACCGTCACGTGCTGACCGTGCATATAGGAAACCCCGACATCAACCGACGCATCCGGCGTGAAGGCGTAAGACGCACCGGCGCTCAGCCACAGGCGATCCTGATCCGGAATCGAGATAGAGCGTTTATCCGCCGGCACCGGGCTGTCATCAAACGCGATACCGGTACGGAACGTCCAGTTATCGTCGTAGTTGTAAGTGGTACCTAACGCGATGCGATATGCATCACGGTAGCCTTCATCTTTATAGAACAGCGTCTGGCCGTTGCTGCCGGTGGCTTTCAGCTCCTGGAACTGGCTCCAGCTGGTATAGGCGAGGCTGTAGTGCACCGCCCACTGTGGCGCCACTTTATGCCAGCCGGACACTTCCCACATTTCCGGCAGGTTCAGCGTCAGCGAACCTGGAATAGTGGCGCCGCTGGTACCATACGGCAGACCCAGCGCAATCGCCTGCGGCGTGCCGTTGAAGGCGCGCGGGATATTGCTCTTATAGTCGCCGTCGAAATCGATCTTCACTTTGGAACGATAGGTGAAGCCGAAGCGGTTGTTTTTATCCACTTCATACAGGATACCGGCGTTCCAGCCGTAGCCCCATTCGTCACCTTTCAGGTGCGCGACCTGGGTATCGGCCGGCAGACCGGCGCGGGCACCGGCTTCACCGGCGTAGCGCTCAATTTTCGCTTTGGCGTACACCGCGTCAAAGCCGACGCCGAAGCTGAAGTTATCATTTAAACGATAAGCGGTGCTGAGGTTGAAGTTGCCGGTCATCAGATCGGTTTTGCCACCGAAGCCGCCCGCGGTGTAGCCGTTATTAAATTCGGTGGCCAGACCGTAGTTCGAGGTGGCCGAGGCGCCAATCCACCACTGATCGTTAATCGGATGCACATAATGGATGTTCGGGATCCACTGGTTTGGCGCAATATTGCTGGCGTTGAGGCTGTTGCCGGTCGGGCTGTTACCGCTGATATCCACTTCCGGGTCGATATAGACGGCACCGATAGAGAAAGAAGGGCGGTCCATCAGGGCCATGGTGGCTGGGTTACGGCTGGCAGAGGCGGCGGTATCACCCATGGCGCCTTCACCGGAATAGGCGCGGCCCAGGCCGATTGCTGAGAATTCGTTAAGTTGAAAGCCTGCGGCGTAGACGTGAGAAGAGACGAGCGCCACTGCAGCTGCCACAGCTGACTTTGCAAACAGGTTCTTATGGTTCATGACCACAACCTCATCTAAATTATTATTAAACGTAGTTACGTCGCGTAACAAAGGACGGCGGATTGTAGGGACTGACGATACAGACACATATCAGACCAGTGCGACGAGTATAGGTCCGACCTGTGTATTTGTTGCAATATTGTTTTTAAAATATTTCTGCTTTGATCGATAAAATCAGATCTGCTTAACAAAATCCTTGCGGTTCTGCTCCAGCATAGCGAGTCAAATTTGTTTTGGATCAAATTTTAGTGTGATATTCGTCACTTAGCGGGCGGAAGATAGCCGCGACGTAGCATCCGGCGTACACTTTGCAGCAGAAAATGATCCGATAGTGTTGATTTATCGTCAGGAGAAAAACATGACTGATGCCATTAGAAACTGTAGTGCGAACGAAACGGCAGCCTGCTGCTGCGTTGACGTGGGCACCGTGATGGACAATACCGATTGCAGCGCCAGCTGGTCAGGCGTGTTTGCTGACCGTCAGGCGGCTGAAGCAATGCTGGCCGAGCTGAGCGCCAAAGCGCGCCAGGTCGAGTCCGATCCGTGCGAGATTCATTCGCGCTTTACCGACGAAGCAGACGGCGTGCGCCTGGACGTCGATTTCACCTTTGCCTGCCAGGCCGAAACCCTGATTTTCCAGCTCGGCTTACGCTAATCCCGCCGCTGCCGACCCGCTTTTTCGGCAGCGTTGCCTCTTTTTCGTGTTACTCCTCGCACTTTTTTTCTTCTGTTATTGGCGACTTAGCAACACCTGGTTAACACTGATGATCAGGTCAGACCTGTTGGGCAATGATGCTCAGGTCGTAAATTACAGGTGAGTGCAATGAGCAAAGCGCAGCCGCTGCTGACGCGTCAGGGCGAACGTATCGCCATTACCCACGGATTACGCACCCCGTTTGCCCGCCAGGCAAGCGACTTTCATGGCATTCCGGCGCTGGAGCTGGGGCGCATGGTGGTCAGCGAATTAATGGCGCGCAGCGAATTGCCGGTGGAGGTGATCGATCAGCTGGTGTTCGGCCAGGTGGTGCAGATGCCGGAAGCCCCCAATATCGCGCGTGAAATCGTGCTAAGCAGCGGACTGAGCGTGCACACCGATGCCTACAGCGTGAGCCGCGCCTGCGCCACCAGTTTTCAGGCGGTGGCCAACGTGGCGGAAAGCCTGATGGCCGGGACCATTGATGCAGGTATTGCCGGTGGCGCTGACTCCTCCTCGGTGCTGCCGATTGGCGTCAGCAAAACGCTGGCGCGCGCGCTGGTTGATCTCAACAAAGCCCGCACCCTGAGCAAAAAATTACACATCTTACGCCGCCTGCGCCCACGCGATCTGTTGCCGGTGCCGCCGGCAGTGGCGGAATACTCCACCGGTTTACGCATGGGCGACACCGCCGAGCAGATGGCCAAAACGCACGGTATTACGCGTGAGCAGCAGGACGCGCTGGCGCTGCGCTCGCACCAGCGTGCGGCCCAGGCCTGGCAATCCGGCGTGCTGGCGCAGGAAGTGATGCCGGCATTTGTGCCGCCGTGGAAAGCACCGATTGAGCAGGACAACAACATTCGCTTTAACGCCAGTGCGGCGGATTATGCAAAGCTGCGTCCGGCGTTTGACCGTCGCCACGGCTCGGTCACCGCGGCCAACAGCACGCCGCTGACCGATGGCGCGGCGGCGCTGATTCTGATGCGCGAAGGGCGCGCGCGTGAGCTGGGCATTACACCGCTCGGTTACCTGCGCAGCTATGCGTTTGCCGCGATTGATGTCTGGCAGGACATGTTGCTCGGACCGGCTTATGCATCACCGCTGGCGCTGGATCGCGCCGGCATTACCCTGGGCGATCTGACGCTGATCGACATGCATGAAGCCTTTGCCGCGCAGACGCTGGCTAACCTCAAACTATTTAACGATGAACGTTTTGCGCGCGAGGTGCTGAAGCGCGATCGCGCGCTGGGCGAAGTCGACGAGACGCGTTTCAACGTGCTGGGCGGATCCATCGCCTACGGCCATCCGTTCGCCGCCACCGGCGCGCGCATGATCACCCAGACGCTGCATGAATTACGGCGGCGCGGCGGTGGCTTAGGGCTGGTAACCGCCTGTGCCGCTGGCGGATTGGGCAGCGCGATGGTTCTGGAGGCCGAATAATGAGCGAATCTGCATTCCATTTACAGATGCGTCCGGATCACGTTGCGGTGATCACCATTGATGTGCCGGGCGAAAAGATGAACACCCTGAAAGCGGAGTTTGTGTCGCAAATCCGCGCGGTGCTGGCGGAGGCGCGCAGCGATGCGCAGCTGGCGGGCATCGTGCTGATTTCGGGCAAACGCGACAACTTCGTCGCCGGTGCGGACATCAGCATGATCGCCAGTTGTGAAACGGCGCAGCAGGCTGAAGCGCTGGCGCGGCAGGGACAGGAAGTAATGGCGGAGATCGCCGCGCTGCCGTTCCCGGTGGTCGCCGCCATTCACGGAGCCTGTCTTGGCGGCGGGCTGGAGCTGGCGCTGGCCTGCGATGCGCGCATCTGCTCGCTGGATGAGAAAACCCGTCTCGGCCTGCCGGAGGTGCAGCTCGGCCTGCTGCCCGGTTCCGGCGGCACCCAGCGGTTGCCGCGTCTGATAGGTGTGCAGCAGGCGCTGCCGCTGATCCTCAGCGGCAAACAGCTGCGCGCTAAGCAGGCGCTAAAGCTTGGCCTGGTGGATGATGCCGTACCGCAGGCGATTCTGCTGGCAACCGCCGTGGCACGTGTACATAAAGGAAAGCACGCCGCACGCAGCCTGTCGCGCCGCGATCGCCTGCTGCAGGGGCCGCTGGCGCGTCCGCTGCTGTTTACGCTGGCCAAACGCCAGACCGATGGTAAAACCCACGGTAACTATCCGGCCACCGACCGCATTTTGCAGGTGGTGCGCATCGGGCTGGAGCAGGGCAGCGCCGCCGGTCACGCCGCGGAAGCGCGTGCGTTTGGCGAGCTGGCGATGACCGCGCAGTCGGCCGCACTGCGCAGCCTGTTTTTTGCGTCCACCGCCCTGAAGAAAGAGCCGATGGCGGATGCGCCGCCGCGCCCGCTGCAGCAGATTGGCGTGCTGGGCGGCGGGCTGATGGGCGGTGGGATTGCCAGCGTCACCGCGCTGAAAGCCGGTCTGCCGGTGCGAATCCGCGATATCAACCTTAACGGCGTTAACCACGCGCTGCAGTACAGCTGGGATTTGCTGAGCAAAAAGGTAAAACGGCGCCAGCTCAAGCCGGCGGAACGCCAGCAGCAGATGGCGCGCATCAGCGGCGGCACCGATTATCAGGGCTTCCGCCAGCGCGATCTGGTGATCGAAGCGGTGTTTGAGGATCTGGCGCTGAAGCAGCAAATGGTGGCCGAGATTGAAGAACACTGTCAGCCGCACACTATCTTTGCGTCTAACACCTCCTCGCTGCCGATTGCGCAGATCGCCGCCGGCGCGCAGCGCCCGGAGAATGTTATCGGCCTGCACTTCTTCAGCCCGGTAGACAAGATGCCGCTGGTCGAGGTGATTCCGCATAGCGGCACTTCAGCACAGACGCTGGCAACCACGGTGGATCTGGCGCGTCGTCAGGGCAAAACCGCCGTGGTGGTCGCCGACCGTCCCGGCTTTTATGTTAACCGCATTCTCGCGCCCTATATAAATGAAGCCATGCGCTGTCTGCTGGAGGGCGAGCCCATTGAACACATTGATAGCGCACTGGTGAAATTTGGTTTCCCGGTCGGCCCGCTGCAGCTGCTGGATGAAGTCGGTATTGATGTCGGCAGCAAAATCAGCCCGATTCTCGAACAGGCCTACGGTTCACGCTTCAGCGCGCCGCAGGCGGTGAGCGCTATCCTGGCCGACGATCGCAAAGGGCGCAAAAACCAGAAAGGTTTTTATGATTATCAGCGCACGCGCTGGCCGCGCAAACGTCAGGCCGATGCCAGTCTGTACCGCCTGCTGCAGTTAAAACCCCAGGCGAAACAGAGCGAGCAGCAGATCGCCACGCGCTGTGTGATGCTGATGCTTAACGAGGCGGTACGTTGTCTCGACGAAGCGGTGATCCGCAGCGCCCGCGACGGCGACATCGCGGCAGTGTTTGGCATCGGGTTTCCGCCGTTTCTCGGCGGGCCGTTCCGCTATATTGACCAGCGTGGTGCGGGCGAGATCGTCAATACATTACGTACATTAATGCAGCAATATGGCGAGCGTTTTACGCCCTGTGACGCGTTAGTGGCAATGTCAGAAGGGAAAACGAATTTTTACACTTCTGCACATTCATGAATAGCCGCACGGATTCAGCGGGTTAGAATCGGGGCCGCGCAGTGCCTGGCGCGGCACCATTCTGAGATGTGCTTATTTAATAAACAACCGGTTGACTATACTCAAGCCATTGGGGTAAAACACAGCGTTCATTCGCAGAATGAAGCGTCTGGTGCTGTGGTACCCGGCGATATCGACAAACAACAGCGGTGCTTTATGCAAGTTTTTATCATGCGTCACGGCGACGCAGCTCTGGAAGCAGCGAGTGATGCGGTTCGTCCTCTCACCCTGTGTGGCTGCGACGAATCACGTCAGATGGCGAGCTGGCTGAATGGTCAGACGCCGGGAATCGATAAGGTGCTGGTCAGCCCTTATCTGCGCGCCGGGCAAACGCTCGCCACGGTACGTGAAGCGCTGAAACTGCCTGAAGGGCAGGAAGTGCTGCCAGAACTGACGCCAGGCGGCGATCCGGGCATGGTCGCCTGCCATTTACAGGCGCTGGCAGTGCAGGGTGCGCACGCGGTGCTGGTGATTTCGCATCTGCCGCTGGTCGGCTATCTGGTTTCCGAACTCTGCCCGCAGGAAGCGCCACCGATGTTCGCCACCTCCGCCATTGCCTGCGTGGAGTTTGATGCCGACGCCTGTGAAGGCAAGCTGGCGTGGCAGGTGAGTCCGGCCAAATTAGCCAAAGCCATGTAATTCCCCTTCATACTTCAGGCCGCAGCTGCGTTGGCTGCGTCATTTCACCCCAGTCACTTACTGATGTAAGCTCCTGGGGATTCATTTCCTTGCCGCCTTGCTGCAACCTGAATTATTTTGGGGAATGATGTGCGCTCAAACCGCAACTGCGTTGGCTAAGTCATTTCATCCCAGGCACTTCTTCGCATAAGCTCCCGGGGATTCATTCCCTTGCCGCCTTGCTGCAACCTGAATTATTTTGGGGAATAATAGAGATCACTTTATTTCCCACTCGCTGTCCCTTTGCCGGTCAGGGTAATTCCGGCGGCTGCCACTCTTCGACTTCAATCAACACCAGCAGCGCGGCGTCGCCGCCAAACAGTTTGGGTGCCTGGTGAAACGCCATCACGTGCGGATGCTGTGCCAGCCACAGCGGGGTTTGCTGCTTGAGAATGTGCTTGCCGTGGCCGGTCATCACGCTGGCACAGAAAATATGCTCGCGGCGGCAGGCGGCAATCAGCGCGCCGAGTTCCTGTTTCGCCTGGAGCTGGGTTAACCCGTGCAGATCGAGAAAAATCTCTGGCGTGTAATCGCCACGGCGTAATTTTTTCAGCTCGTAATGGCTGACGTCGGCGCGTACGTAGCGCGTTGGTCCGTCGCTGGAGAGCAGCGGCTGAAACTCATCGGAGAAATAATGGCTGTTATCGGCCTGCTCAGACAGCAGCCGCTTCAGCGGCACTTCACGGCTTTTCACTGCCGGTTTGTGCACGATCGTATCCTGTTTCAGCTGGCGCGTACCGCTCATTAGCTGGCGGAACAGCGCCTGGTCGTCCTGGCTTAGCGGCGTCTTTTTACTCATGTCTCAGTGAATCATCAGAAATGGCGGGTGTCTGGCCGTTACCTTACCGCTAAGCGTCAACAAATGTCAGCTTTTTCACCTCGCTGCGCTGAATTCTGCCCGGCTTCATGGCACACTATCGGCCGATTGATTTTATGGCCTGCGGAGGGCTACGTGGACAAGATTTTCGTCGATGAGGCAGTGAACGAACTGCACACCATTCAGGATATGCTGCGCTGGGCAGTAAGCCGCTTTTCGGCGGCGGGCATCTGGTACGGCCACGGCACGGACAATCCCTGGGACGAAGCGGTCCAACTGGTGCTGCCGACGCTGTGGCTGCCGCTGGATATTCCGGAAGACATGCGCCACGCGCGTCTGACCGCCAGCGAACGTCACCGCATCGTGGAACGCGTGATCCGTCGCGTTAACGAGCGCATTCCGGTGGCCTATCTCACCAACAAAGCCTGGTTCTGCGGCCATGAATTCTACGTCGATGAGCGCGTGCTGGTGCCGCGTTCACCGATTGGCGAGCTGATCGAAAACCGCTTTGCCGGCCTGATCGACGGTGCGCCGCGCCATATTCTCGACATGTGCACCGGCAGCGGCTGCATCGCCATCGCCTGTGCGTACGCCTTCCCGGAAGCGGAAGTGGATGCCGTCGATATCTCCACCGACGCGCTGGCCGTGGCTGAACAGAATATTGAAGAGCACGGTCTGCTGCATCACGTCACGCCGATTCGCGCCGATCTGTTCCGCAATCTGCCGCAGGTTAAATATGACCTGATCGTCACCAACCCGCCGTACGTCGATGCCGAAGACATGGACGACCTGCCGAACGAATATCGCCACGAGCCGGAGCTCGGTCTGGCCGCGGGCAGCGACGGCCTGAAGCTGGTGCGCCGCATCCTGGCCTGCGCGCCGGACTACCTCAGCGAGCAGGGCGTGCTGATTTGCGAAGTCGGTAACAGCATGGTGCACATGATGGAGCAGTATCCGGACGTGCCTTTTACCTGGCTGGAGTTTGATAACGGCGGTGACGGCGTGTTCATGCTGACGCGCGATCAAATCGTCGCAGCGCAGTCGCACTTCTCATTCTATAAAGACTAAAAATCGGGGCGAGCGCTCGCCCGCAACATCGCAACAAGGAACCCCCATGGCCGGAAACAGCATCGGACAACTTTTTCGCGTTACCACCTTTGGCGAGTCGCACGGTATTGCGCTTGGCTGCATTGTTGATGGTGTGCCGCCCGGCATCCCGCTGACCGAAGCCGATATTCAGCACGATCTTGACCGCCGTCGTCCCGGCACTTCGCGCTATACCACCCAGCGTCGCGAACCGGATCAGGTGAAGATATTGTCCGGCGTGTTTGAAGGTGTCACCACCGGCACTTCCATCGGTCTGCTGATTGAAAACACCGACCAGCGTTCGCAGGATTACAGCGCGATTAAAGATCTGTTCCGTCCCGGCCATGCGGATTACACCTACGAGCAAAAATATGGCCTGCGCGACTATCGCGGCGGCGGCCGATCCTCGGCCCGCGAAACCGCCATGCGCGTGGCGGCCGGTGCCATTGCTAAAAAGTATCTGCAGATGAAGCACGGCATCGTGGTGCGCGGTTATCTGGCGCAGATTGGCGACATCGCCTGCGAACTGAAAGACTGGAGTATCGTGGAAGATAACCCGTTTTTCTGCCCCGATGCCGACCAACTCGATGCGCTGGACGAACTGATGCGCGCGCTGAAAAAAGAGGGCGACTCCATCGGTGCCAAAGTCACGGTGATGGCCGAAAACGTGCCGCCGGGCCTCGGTGAGCCGGTGTTCGATCGCCTTGACGCCGACCTGGCGCACGCGCTGATGAGCATTAACGCGGTGAAAGGCGTGGAGATCGGTGATGGTTTCGCGGTAATCAACCAGCGCGGCAGTCAGCACCGTGATGAAATCCGCAGCAACGGTTTTCAAAGCAACCATGCCGGCGGCATTCTCGGCGGGATCAGCAGCGGTCAGACCATCAGCGCCAACCTGGCGATGAAGCCCACTTCCAGCATCACCGTGCCGGGCAACACCATCACCCGCGACGGCGCGGAAGTGGAGATGATCACCAAAGGCCGTCACGATCCCTGTGTTGGCATCCGCGCGGTACCGATCGCGGAAGCGATGATGGCGATTGTGCTGATGGATCACCTGCTGCGCCAGCGTGGGCAGAACGCTGACGTCAACAGCAGCGTCCCGCGCTGGTAAGCCGCATGATACGCCGCCTGCTTCTCTCCCTTGCCGCGCTGCTGTGCAGTGCGGCCAGCCTGGCTGCCACGCCGTGGCAGCAAATCCATCAACCGATTGCCGGCAGCCCGCAGTCCATCGGCAGTTTTGCCAACGGCTGTATCGTCGGGGCGCAGCAGCTGCCGCTCAACTCGCCCAACTATCAGGTGATGCGTCAGGATCAGCGCCGCTATTACGGCCACCCGGACCTGATCGCCTTTATCCAGCGCCTCAGCACCCAGGTGCATCAGCTGCAGCTGGGCCAGGTGCTGATTGGTGATATGGGCATGGCCGCCGGCGGACGTTTCAGCAGCGGCCACGCCAGCCATCAGACCGGCCTCGACGTGGATATCTGGCTGCAGCTGCCGCAGAGCCGCTGGACGGCACAGCAGCTGCTGAAGCCGCAGCCGCTCGATCTGGTTGGGCCGGACGACCGCCAGGTGATCGCGCGTCACTGGCAGCCGCAGATCGACAGCCTGATCAAGCTGGCGGCGAAAGATGACGACGTCACGCGCATCTTCGTCAATCCGGCGATTAAAAAGCAGCTTTGTGCCGATGCCGGTAGCGATCGTGCGTGGCTCAACAAAGTGCGGCCGTGGTTCGCCCACCGGGCACACATGCACGTGCGCCTGCGCTGTCCGCCGGGCAGCCTGGAGTGTGAAGATCAGGCGCCACCGCCGCCGGGCGATGGCTGCGGCGCAGAGCTGGAAAGCTGGTTCCTGCCGAAGAAGCCAGGCACTACGCCGCCGGTGAAGAAGTCGCCGCCACCGTTGCCGCCTTCCTGCCAGGCGTTACTTGATAAGCATCTATTGTAGGAACCTGAGATGGATCTGTTTGTTGTCAGCCCGGTGGTACTTGGCGTGCTGTTTCTGGTCGCGGTGCTGGCGGCCTTTATTGATTCCATCGCCGGCGGTGGCGGTCTGCTGACCGTGCCGTCGCTGCTGGCGGCCGGTCTTTCGCCGGCGCAGGCGCTGGCGACCAACAAGCTGCAATCGGTCGGCGGCTCCTTCTCGGCCAGCCTCTATTTTGTGCGGCGCGGCGCGGTGAAACTGCGCGAGCAGCGGCTGAATATCGCCATGACCTTTCTCGGCGCGATAGGCGGAACGCTGCTGATTCAGCATATTCAGGCTGAGATACTGCGCCAGATACTGCCGCTGCTGCTGATCAGCATCGGGCTGTGGTTCCTGCTGATGCCACGTCTTGGCGAGGCCGATCGCGAGCAGCGCCTGCATGGCCTGGCGTTTGCGCTGGTGGGCGGCGGCTGCGTCGGCTTTTACGATGGCTTCTTCGGCCCGGGTGCCGGCTCATTTTATGCGCTGGCCTTCGTCACGCTTTGCGGCTTCAATCTGGCGAAAGCCACCGCCCACGCCAAAATCCTAAATTTCACCTCTAACTTCGCCAGTCTGCTGTTCTTTATGTTCGGCGGCAAGGTGGTGTGGGGCACCGGCGTGATTATGCTGCTGGGGGCGTTTATTGGCGCACGCCTCGGCGCCAGGCTGGTGCTGAGCCGCGGTCAGAAGCTGATTCGCCCGATGGTGGTGACGGTGTCTGCCGTCATGAGCGCTAAGCTGTTGTGGGACAGCCACGGCAGTGTCATTCTCGCCTGGTTTGCCGCACTGTAATCCGCACTCGTCAAAACCGGCCGCCAGTGCGACAATGGCGGCGGTTTGTTTAAAGATTAAAATATTATGAGTAAAGAGCACCATTATCAGCAGCTGGTGGAGATTTTTGACGGCTGCTTTGCTGACGATTTTCAGACGCGTCTAATTAAAGGCGATGATGAACCTATTTATCTTCCAGCGGATGACACCTCACCGTGGCACCGCGTGGTGTTTGCCCATGGCTTTTACGCCAGCGCGCTGCACGAAATTTCGCACTGGTGCATTGCCGGTGAAGCGCGGCGTAAGCTGGTGGATTTTGGTTACTGGTACTGCCCGGACGGGCGCGATGCGCAAACGCAGGGCCAGTTTGAAGCGGTGGAGATTAAGCCGCAGGCGCTGGAGTGGCTGTTCTGTGTGGCAGCCGGCTTTCCCTTCAACGTCAGCTGTGACAATCTCGACGGCGATTGTGAACCGGATCGCATCGCGTTTCAGCGCAAGGTGCATGCGCAGGTGATGCATTATCTGCAGCACGGCATTCCGGCGCGTCCGGCGCGCTTTATTGATGCGTTAGCCAGCTATTATGGTACGCCTGCACTGACGGCGGCACAGTTTCCGTGGCCGGAAGATCTGTGAGCCGCACTCCGATAAATGAAGGATGATGAGAAGATGATCGTAGAATTCGAGTCCCGCATTCTGGCGCTTATTGACGATATGGTCGAACACGCCAGCGACGACGAACTGTTTGCCAGCGGTTATCTGCGTGGCCATCTGACGCTGGCAGTAGCGGAAATTGAGCAGAGCGGCGAACACACGCCGGAAGCGCTGCAAATTCAGGTCACCAACAGCCTGCAAAACGCCATCGCCGCCGGTGAGCTGTCGCCGCGCGACCAGGCGCTGGTAGTGGGCATGTGGGATAACCTGTTTACCCAGGCGCGCCTCACTGCCTGACTGGCCGGGGCGATCGCTCGCCCCGCGCTTTAGCGTCCTGCCTTTTTCCCTTTCAGCAATTTGCGCACCCAGTAACGGTTGGGATGCAGCGCCGCCAGCGTGCTGCTGTCCAGCGGCTGCGGCTCGCCGCTCATTTGCGCCGCCAGCACTTCTGCTGCCAGCGGCGCGCTGCACAATCCGCGCGAGCCCAGTGCGCCGAGCACGAACAGGCCGGGATGCACCGGCGCTTCCGCAATCTGCTCGCCGCGCGCGCGCTGCGCCGGTAAATCCGCATACTCACTGAGCGTCGCCGCGTAATCCGGCACGCTGCCGCTCATCGGCAGGTGATCGCGCGTGGCGCAGCGCACGCCGCTGCGCGCTTCATCAGCGCTGACGTCAACCTGCGTCGGCCAGCTAACCTGCGGCAGACAGTTAATCAGCCGCTGGCGATTCTCCTGCTGATCGTCGGCGCGGAAAGCGGTTGCCGTTTCACCGCGATGGTAGCTGGCACCGATGCAGTGCGTGGCAAAGTTCGGGCTGACCGGGGTGAGATAGCCGTCGTAACACAGCACGGTGCGCAGCGGGTTCAGCGCCGCGTTGGTTGGAACATGGCTGACCTGACCGGCCACCGCATACACCGGCAAATCGCGGCTTTGCCCGATCGCCTGCAGCGCATGGCCGTTGGCCAGCACCACCTGCTGATGGCTTACCGCAGGCTGTTGGGCGAACTGCAGCGTCCAGCCTGCCTGCTGGCGGACCAGTTGCGTCACGCGATGCAGCCAGTGCATGCGCAGTCCCTGAGTCTGGGCATACTCCAGCAGATTGCTGGTGAGCTGTGACGGCGACAGCCAGCCGCCCTGCGGATAGAAAATACCGCCGCAGTCGAGATCGACGCCGGCCAGCTGTTGCGCCTGCTGCGGGCTGACGCCGTGCGCCAGCTCGTGCGGCAGATCCATGCTCAGCATCTGCGCGATCTTCTCCGCGCTTTTGGCATCCCAGCCGAGCTGCAGCACGCCGCTCCACTGATGTTCGAACATCACCGGCAGCGCATCGTACAGGCGACGGGCAAAGCTGAATGCCGCCGGGAAAAAAGTGGCGAGCGCCGGATCGTGCTGGTTAAGCAGCGGATAGAGCGCGCCCTGACGATTACCCGATGCGCCGAGCGCCGGGGCGGCATCGGCGCAGTACAGCGTAACCTGCCAGCCACGCCGCAGCAGCGCCAGCGCCAGCACCGCGCTGGCCACACCGCCGCCAATCAGCGCCACCTCGCGGCTGGCTGCCTGCGGACGCGCATACCACGGCTGAGCCGCTAGCTGCCCGGGGGCGCTGTCCAGCAAGCCGGTCAGCATTTCACGCTTGTGGCCGAAGCCTTTGCGCTTCGCCACGCTGAACCCGGCCTGCTGTAAGCCCCGCCGCACAAAGCCCGCCGAAGTAAAGGTGGCGAAGGTGCCGCCGGGCCGCGCCAGCCGCGCCATGGCGGCGAACAGCGAAGGCGTCCACATCTCCGGGTTTTTCGCCGGCGCGAAGCCATCTAAAAACCACGCGTCAACCTGGCCGTTGAGGCTGTCATCAAAAGTATCAATCAGCGCGTTAATATCACCCAGCCACAGATCCAGCGTCACCTCGCCGCCATTGAACAGCAGGCGCTGACAGCCGGGCAGGGCCAGCGGCCACTGCTGCTGTAGCTGTCCGGCCCACGGGGCCAGTTCCGGCCAGTGCGAGTGCGCGCTCACCAGATCGGCGTGGGTCAGCGGGTATTTTTCGCAGCTGATGAAGTGCAGGCGGCGCAAGCCGGCTTGCGGATGGGCGGCGCGGAAGCGATCGAACGCCTGCCACAGGGTAAGAAAGTTGAGTCCGGTGCCAAAACCGCTCTCGGCAACGATGAACAGATCGCGCGGATGTGCGGCAAATCGCTGCGGAAGATGGTTACCGTCGAGGAACACATAGCGCGTCTCCTCCAGTCCGTTGTCGTTGGAGAAATAGACGTCGTCGAACGCTCGGGAAACAGGTGTACCCTGATCGTTCCAGTTTAATTGCGCGTGTTCAACCGGGGATAACTTCACGGGAAAGGCTCATTTTTCAGGCAGTGGCGCGATTTTAGCGAGTGGCGTCACATGACGCAAATTTACAAAAGGAAATGGCTGATCGGACTTGTTCGGCGTACAACTGTAAGCTAGAGTGCACGTCAATCCAAAAGAAGTGGAATGAGGACTATTGAATGAAACGTGCAGTGATTACTGGCCTGGGTATCGTTTCCAGTATTGGTAATAACCAGCAGGAAGTGCTGGCTTCCCTGCGTGAAGGCCGTTCCGGAATCACTTTCTCCGAAGAGATGAAAGATGCCGGCATGCGCAGCCATGTATGGGGTAACGTCAAACTGGACACTAACGGGCTCATCGATCGCAAAATCGTGCGTTTCATGAGTGATGCCTCAATCTATGCCTATCTGTCGATGGCAGAAGCAATCAAAGATTCCGGCCTGACGGATGAGCAGTACCAGAACAACCCGCGCGTCGGTCTGATTGCCGGTTCCGGTGGCGGTTCCCCGCGTTATCAGGTGTTCGGTGCCGACGCGATGCGTGGCCCGCGCGGCCTGAAAGGCGTTGGCCCATACGTAGTGACCAAAGCGATGGCGTCCGGCGTCTCTGCCTGCCTGGCCACGCCGTTCAAAATCCACGGCGTCAACTACTCCATCAGCTCGGCGTGCGCCACCTCGGCACACTGCATCGGTAACGCGGTAGAGCAGATTCAGCTGGGCAAACAGGATGTGGTATTTGCTGGCGGCGGCGAAGAGCTGAGCTGGGAAATGGCCTGTGAGTTCGACGCCATGGGCGCGCTCTCGACGAAATACAACGAAACCCCGGAAAAAGCGTCGCGTACTTACGATGCCAGCCGTGACGGTTTCGTGATCGCCGGTGGCGGCGGTATGGTGGTGGTGGAAGAGCTGGAGCATGCGCTGGCGCGTGGTGCCCACATCTACGCCGAGATCGTCGGCTACGGCGCAACCTCTGACGGCGCTGACATGGTGGCACCGTCAGGCGAAGGCGCGGTGCGTTGCATGAAGATGGCGATGCAGGGTCTGGATACGCCAATCGACTACCTCAACACCCACGGCACGTCAACGCCAGTCGGCGACGTGAAAGAGCTGGGCGCAATTCGCGAAGTGTTTGGTGACAACACGCCATACATCTCCGCGACCAAAGCCATGACCGGTCACTCGCTGGGTGCGGCAGGCGTGCAGGAAGCGATTTACACCCTGCTGATGCTGGAGCACAGCTTCATCGCGCCAAGCATTAACGTGGAACAGCTGGATGACGCAGCGAAGGGCATGAACATTGTGACGCAGCCAACCGAAAAAGCGCTGACCACGGTGATGTCCAACAGCTTCGGCTTCGGTGGCACCAACGCCACGCTGACCCTGCGTAAATACCAGGCGTAACGCTTACGCTAATGCTCAAAGGCCGGTTAATCCGGCCTTTGTTGTTTTTGTCGCTGACGGATTCAGGTTGCCAGCAGCCTTACCAGCTTCGCGCAGGCGCGGTCAATTTCGCCGGGTGTCAACGCCGCAAAGCCGAGTATCCAGCCCTGCTGTGGCGATGCGCCGGCGTAAAGGGGTGACAGCGGCGGCAGCAGCAGACCGTCGGCCTGCGCCTGTTGCGTGAGCCGCGCCTCATCTCCCTGTAATAACTCAACCGTCAATTGCAACCCGCCTGTTGCCGGCAGCGGCCGCAGCCACGGCTGCAGATGCTGTTCCAGCTGCGCCAGCAGCCGATCGCGCCGGCTATGATAGAGCTGACGCATCAGCCGCAGGTGGCTGGCGAAATAGCCTTGCTGGATAAATTCGGCGGTGATCGCCTGCGGCAGCAGGGCGCTATGGCCGTCCAGTACGCTGCGTGCGCGACCCAGCGCCGTCACCAGCGCCGCGGGCACCATCATCCACGCCAGTCGCAGCGATGGAAACAGGGTTTTGGAAAAGGTCCCCAGGCTGATAACCCGGCTATCGGCTTCCATGCCCTGCAGCGCCGGCGCCGGGCGACCGTCATAGTGAAATTCACTGTCGTAGTCATCCTCGATCAGCCAGCTATCGTGCTGACGAGCCCACGCCAGCCACTGCAGCCGCCGCGCGAGGCTCATCGGTGTGCCGGTCGGATACTGGTGGCCGGGCGTCAGATACACCAGTTGCGCCCGGCCGCTGAGTGGCAGCGCGCCCTGATCGTCCAGCGGCATGGCACGGCAGCGGGCACCGGCGGCGAGAAAGGCGTTCCGTGCGCCACGGTAGCCCGGCTCCTCCAGCCACACTTCATCCTCTGCATCCAGAAACATCAGCGCCAGCAGCTGCAGCGCCTGCTGTGAACTGGTGAGCATGATGACCTGCTCAGCCGTACAGCGCACGCCGCGCGACAGCGCCAGATAATCCGCCACCGCCTGGCGCAGCGGCGCATAACCGAGCGGATCGCCATAGCCCATCACCTGACTGCCCAGCGCGCGCTGTACGCTGTGGCTCAGCCGCTGCCACTGGCGGTGCGGAAACGCGCGCAGTTCCGGTGATCCGGCGGCAAAGGCAAGGGGAAAAGGGGGATCCTGGCAGCCACCGGTCGCCAGCACCTGCGTGCCGCGCTGCGAAAAGCGCGGTGCGCGCTGCGCTGTCGCCTTTTCCGCCGGTGGCGGCAGGGCGATAGCGACGAAGGTGCCGCGTCCGCTGTGCCGCTGCACGTAGCCTTCGCTCTCCAGCTGGCTGTAAGCGGCTTCAACCGTCACGCGTGACAGCGCCAGATCGGCAGCCAGCTGGCGGCTCGAAGGCAGCTTCTGCCCGAAGCGCAAATGGCCGCTGACAATGGCCTGGCGCAGCGTGGCGCACAGCCGCTGACGTAAACCGCCCTGCGTCTGATGGCGAAACAGCGGCAAAAAGGCGTGGTGCATAATGGTCTTATCATTCCGGTCAAAGTGGTATCAGGATGCAGACCACTTTGCCGTACACTGCAGGGACATCACAACAGGAGAATGCCATGTCAGCCGTTTTGTTTTATCCGCCCGCCAGCCCGCAGCACAGCGTGGCTTATTTGCAGCACAAACTCAGCTATTACACCGATGCCTGGGATCTGGCGGCGGATTTGGCGCAGGGCGTCACGCAGATTGTGGTGATTGATGCCCGCAGCCGCGACGCGTATCAGGCCGGACATATCTGCGGCGCGCTGTCGTTGCCGCATCGCGAGATGGATGCGGCCAGCACCGCGCAGCTCGATCGTCACCGCGTCTATGTGACTTACTGCGACGGCATCGGCTGCAACGGTTCGACCAAAGCGGCGCTAAAGCTGGCTGAGCTGGGGTTTCAGGTTAAAGAGCTGATTGGCGGGCTGGATTTCTGGAAGCGCGACGGCCACCCGATGGCGTGGGGCGCGGCGGCAGGCGAGTGGCCCGCCGCGGCACCCGCGGCGGAGTGCGGCTGCTGAGAGCGATGGCTTAACTACAGCAGCAGCCAGAGCAAAAAGAAGAACAGCGCCAGGCCGAGCACCAGCGTTAGCGCCGGGCGCTGCGCCAGTGGACGCGGCAGAATTTCGACAAACGGTGCCCAGATTGGCTGCGGACGCAGCTCGCTGTCGGCCAGCGGCGTTTCGCTGTTGCGCTCGGCGCGGCGGCTGAACAGCAGCATCAGCAGATCCTGACTCTGCGCCGGAGTCAGCAACGTCTGCGGCGTGGCCTGGAAGCGCTGCAGGCTGTAATCCTCCAGCATGCGCTGCTCGTCGTGGCTCAGCGGCTGTTTGAGCGAGCTTTCCAGCAGCTGCAGCGTCGGCGCGCTGTGCTGGCTCAGCGTCTGGCGCACCTGCAAAAACTGCGTCAGCAGCGGGAAGTGGCGTGACGGAACCGGGTCGCCGCTCTTCAGATTGACCAGTTTCAGCGTGTCGGCCAGCACTTTTACCGGCGATTCTCCGGTCGTGGCGGCAAGGCGCGTGACCTGCTGGTTAAGCGCTTGCTGCTCGGCAGGCAGCAGGGTGCGATCGGTGGTGCGCGTCTGCTGCGGCTGCGGGATAGCCATCTGGCCGTTCTGCAACATGGTCAGCACCTGACGCAGCTGATCCTGGCTCAGCGCACTCAACACCGTCTGGTTAAATTGCTGACGGATAAAGTCGCTTACCGCCTGGCGATTGTTGCCCTGAGGCAGCTTTTCCAGCAGCTGCTGCAACAGCTGACGCGTGGCGTGGCTGTTCTGCACCTGCGTCAGACGGCTGTTGAGATGCTGCTCCGCCGCCGGAAAATGGCGCGACTGCAGTTCGGCGTCATTTTTCACGCCTACTTCGTGGCGTATGCCAGCCCACAGTTCGGGCGCTTTCAGCGTGCTGAGTGACATGATACGGACGATCAGGCGTTCCAGCGTGGTGCGCTGGGCCGGGGAGAGCGGCTGATCGCCCAGTGCCGCGCCGGGGCGGCCGGTGCCGTTAGCCGGGTTAACAGAGGAACGATCGCCCGCGGGCACACCGGGACCGCTGAGAGGTTGCATGGCGGAATCCTTGAAAACGAGTCAGATCCGGGTGCGCCGGAAAAACGATGGCACATGATAGCAAAAGCCCCCGGGAAATCCACGGGGGCGGCAGGGAGAAAAACAATAAGACACGGATTTATTCGGCGGCGGCCAGCTTCATGCGCTTGCGACGCCAGCGCTTCCACAGCGGCGGCACCATCAGCACGGCGACAGCCAGCACCAGCAGCACTTTACAGATCAGGCTTTCCCACAGAATTGGCAGGTTGCCGTTACTGATTGACAGCGCGCGGCGCAGGTTTTGCTCCAGCATTTCGCCCAGCACAAAGCCGAGAATCAGCGGCGACATCGGGAAATCCATCTTACGCAGGATATAGCCGAAAATGCCCAGCCCGACCATCAGCAGCAGGTCAAACGTAGTGCTGTGCACCGCATACACGCCCACCGCCGAAATCGCGGCAATTGCCGGTACCAGGAACCACAGCGGAATGGTCAGCATGCGTGCAAAGATGTTGATCATCGGGATGTTCATGATCAGCAGCATCACGTTACCGATCAGCAGCGCGGCGATCAGCCCCCAGACGATGTCCGGCTGCTCGGTAAACATCGCCGGACCGGGCGTGATGTTATACAGCGTCAGCGCGCCGACCATCACCGCCGTGGTGCCGGAGCCGGGAATGCCCAGCGTCAGCATCGGGATAAACGATCCGCAGGCTGAGGCGTTGTTCGCGGCCTCCGGCGCTGCCACGCCGCGAATGTCACCCTTGCCAAACTGATCGCTGCCGCTGATTTTCTTCTCACTCATATAGGCAATGGCGCTGGCGATGGTGGCACCGGCACCTGGCAGCACGCCGACAAAGAAGCCAATGAACGAAGCGCGCAGCGTCGCGCCGGTGGCCTGTGCCGCCTCTTTCATATTGAACAGCATGCGGCCGCTGGCGCGCACCATCTTCTGGCCGCTGCTGGTGGACTCCAGCATCAGCAGAATTTCGCTCACCGAGAACAGGCCGATGACCACCACCACAAACTGGATGCCGTCCGAGAGATGCACGCTGTCAAAGGTAAAGCGATAGACGCCGGTGTTGGCATCAACGCCCACCGTCGCCATGCCGAGGCCAATCAGCGCAGCGAGGAATGACTTCAGCGGGTTGTGGCTCATCATGCTGCCGAGGCAGGCAATGGCGAACACCATCAGCGCGAAGTACTCTGCCGGACCAAACGCCAGCGACCAGTTGGCGAGGATTGGCGCAAACAGAATGATGCCGATGATGGCAATGGTCGAGCCGATAAACGAGCTGACCGCCGAGATCGACAGCGCCACGCCGGCTTTACCCTGCTGCGCCATCGGATAGCCATCCAGCGCCGTCATGATCGCCCCGGCATCCCCCGGCACGTTGAGCAGAATCGACGAGATGCGCCCGCCATATTCGCAGCCGATATACACCGTTGCCAGCAGGATCAGCGCGGATTCCGCCGGTAAGTGCAGCGCAAACGCCAGCGGCATCAGAATCGCGACGCCGTTAATCGGCCCAAGCCCCGGCAGCAGGCCGACGATGGTGCCGATAAAGCAGCCTATCAGGGCAATCATCAGGTTTTCCGGCGTCATGGCGACGGCGAAGCCCTGCATCAGAAAAGACCAGGTATCCATAAGTGACTCCCGTTAGCTCAGCCAGCTGCCGAAGGGCAGGGTGACATCCAGCAGATGATCGAAGGCGTAGAACAGTGAAATGCCCATTACCGCGCCGGAGAGCGCCGCCGCCCACCAGCGCGCACCAAACAGCATGCCGATGCCAAAGGTCAGCAGCGTGGTACACAGGGCAAAACCAAGACGCTCAAAAAGCCAGCCATAGACGATTAGCATCACGCACAGCGCCAGCAGCTTTTTCAGCGTTGAGGCCACCGGCCACTGCACGCTGTCCGGCTTGCGCAGCAGCATCATCACTGCGCAGATCGCCATCAGCCCGAGCAGCAGCAGCGGGAAAGGGCGCGGGCCAACCGGCTCGTAGCTGTACTCGCTCTGAATCTGCCAGCCGATAAACAGTCCGGCCAGGCACAGCACCAGCCAGACGGCAGCAAAAATACGATCGCTCATGTGCGCCTCCGTTATTTCGCCAGGCCGAAGGATTTCGCCTGTTCGCGATAGTCAGCCACCTGTTTCTTAACGTAGGCGTCCAGCTCGCTCCCGAACAGGTTGAACTCAAACAGGCCGCGCAGATCGCGCTGCTGCTGAAACTCTTTGGTGGTGACCAGTTTTTTAAACGCCTGTTCCCACCACTGATAATCGGCGTCGCTGACTTTAGGGCCGAGGTAATAGCCGCGAATGATCGGCCACTCGACGTTAAAGCCCTGCTCTTTGGCGGTCGGGATGTCAGCCAGTTCGCCCGGCAAACGTTTATCGCTCATCACGGCCAGCACGCGCATCTTGCCGCTTTGCAGATGAGGCACCATTTCGCTCATGTCGCCTGATACCACCTGGATGTGATTGCCAAGCAGCGCGGTGACCGGTTCGCCGCCGCCTTCGAACGCCACATAGCGCATTTTGCGCGGATCGATACCGGCTTCCCGCGCCAGCAGCGCCGTTTTCATCCAGTCCTGGCTGCCGATGGAGGCGCCGGCACCAACCACCACTTTGGTCGGATCGTTCTTCATCGCCGCCAGCAACTCGCCCAGCGTTTTCCACGGTGCATCGGCACGCACCGCCACCATGCCGTAGTCGGTGCCGACGGCCGCCAGCCACTTCACATCATCCACCGAATACCGCCCAAACTTGCCCTGCGACAGGTTCAGCAGCGACCCGCCGGAGAAGGCCACCAGCGTGCCTGCTTCGGCGGGCCGCTGCGCAATGATGGCGTTATAGGCCACGGCACCGACGCCACCGGGCATGTAGGTTACGCGCATCGGCGTGGTGATCTGCCCGGTTTCCTGCAAGGAAACCTGGATCAGTTTACAGGTCAGATCAAAACCGCCGCCGGGTTTGGCCGGGGCGATACATTCGGTTCGCTCGGGTGCTGCGGCCTGAGCCGCCGCGAGGGAAAAAGCCAGCAGGGTTGTGGCAAAGGCGGTGCGCATTGTTTTTTTCATCTGTCGCTCCATTGTTTCTTCCAGAGTGTGATTGCCACCGAACATTCGGGGTTGCTGAATTGTTAAAACAGCAACCTTTCATTTACCTTTCAGCCATCGGCAAAACTAACAGGATGTGATATGCGTCTCTTACTGGTGGAAGATACCGTGGAGCTGGCCAACTGGCTGCAGAAAGCGCTGACGCAAAAAGGCTTCGCCGTGGACTGGGTGGCCGACGGGGTGGCGGCGGACCATGTGCTGCAAAGCGAAGACTATGCGCTGGTGGTGCTGGACGTGTCGCTGCCGCGGCTCGATGGCCTGGCGGTGCTGGCGCGCCTGCGCCGGCGCGGGCAACACGTGCCGGTGCTGCTGCTCACCGCACAAAGCGCGCTGCAGCAGCGCGTGCAGGGACTGAATGCCGGCGCCGATGATTACCTCACTAAACCGTTTGAGCTGGACGAGCTGGACGCGCGGCTGCGCGCGCTGCTGCGCCGCAGCCAGGGGCAGGCAACGCAGACGCAAAGCCTCGGCCAGCTGGAGCGCGATGCGGAAGGCTATTTTCTGCTGAATCACAAACCGCTGCCGCTGACGCCGCGCGAGGCCAGCGTGCTATCGACGCTGATGCAGCGTCCGGGGCGGCCGGTGTCGCGCCAGCATCTGTACGAGCAGACCTTCACGCTGGCGGATGAGGCCAGCCCGGAGAGCATTGAGCTGTATGTGCATCGGGTACGCAAAAAGCTGGCGGGCAGCGACGTGGCAATCGTTACGCTGCGCGGGCTCGGTTACAGCCTCGAGGTTCAGCCGTGCGACTGATTCACTCGCTGCGCGGCGAATTGCTGGCATGGCTGGGCGCGCCGCTGCTGCTGCTGTGGGGATTATCGGTCTACACCCACTATCAGAGCGCGCTGCAGGCGGCAAATCAAGCCTACGATCGCTCGCTGCTGGCCTCGGCGCGCACCGTGGCCGAGCGGCTGGTGGTACGTCATCAGCGGCTGGAGGTGGATGTGCCGTGGGTGGTGCTGGACAGCTTTGAGCGCAACATGAACGATCAGCTGTTCTACCAGGTGATTTCGCCTGAAGGGCACACGCTGTCCGGCTACCCGGATTTACCGCTGGTGCCGGGCAACGCGCCGCTGTCCGATGTCTACCCGGCGCTGGTGCATTTCTACGATGCGCACTACCGCAAGCAGCCGATTCGCGTGGCCGCGCTGTGGCAGCCGGTGAACGAGGAAGGCGTGCAGGGCATGGCGCTGGTGCTGGTGGCGGAAACGCTTAACTCACGCCACGCCTTTGCCGACAGTCTGCTGCGCACCGCGCTGATCAGCCAGAGTTTTCTGGTGCTGATCACGCTGCTGCTGGCCGGGCTGCTGCTGCGTAAAGTGCTGCGCCCGCTGCGCCGGCTGTCACGCATGATGCTGCGCCGCGCGCCGGGCGAACTGACGCCGCTGCCGTCGCTGCTGCCGTGGTCCGAACTGCAGCCGCTGATCGTCGCCTTCAACCGCCATCTGGAGCGGCTGCGCGGGCTTCTGGCGCGGCAGGAACGCTTTAGCGCCGATGTGTCGCACCAGCTGCGCACGCCGCTCACCATCCTGAAAACCCAGGTTGGCGTCGCGCTCAGCAGCGACGACCCGCAGCAGTGGCGCGAAAGCCTGCAGGGCATGCGCCACACGCTGGACGACACCGTTCAGCTCACCGATCGCCTGCTACAGCTGGCGCAAATCAAGGCGCGTCACGGCGAAGACAAGCCTTTCAGTGAGGTCAACCTGAGCGACATCGTGCAGCAGGCCTGTTTTAGCGGTTATGCGGCGGCGCGGCGTAAACAGATCGACCTGGGCTTTGAAGAGCAGGCGGCGAGCCAGGTGCAGGGCGATGCGCTGTTGCTGGCCGAGCTGTGCGCCAATCTGCTGGACAACGCCATCAAATACACGCCACACGGCGGTACGGTGACCGCGCGGCTGCGGCAAAAGGTGCTGGAGATTGAAGACAGCGGGCCGGGCATCGCGGCGGATCAGCAGCGGCAGGCGCTGCAGCCGTTTGGCCGGCTCGATCACGCCAGCCAGCCCGGCGCGGGCATCGGACTGGCGCTGGTGCAGGATATCTGCGCCTGGCACGGCGCTCAGCTGCAGCTGGACCGCAGCCCGCAGCTGGGCGGACTGCGGGTGACGGTTAGCTTTCGCTGATCGGCGGAGCCATCACGCGCGCTTTACGCAGCGGGGTTTTCAGCCGCTGCGCCAGAATCACCCCGACCAGCGTCAGACCGCCGCCAATCCAGTGGTAAGCATGCAACTGTTCGTGCAGGAACAGCACGGCAATGATGGCGGTAAACACCGGCACGAAGTTCATGAAAATACTGGTGGTGCTGGCGCCGAGGCGCTGCACGCCAAGGATCCACAGGAACGGCGCCACAATCGAGGCAAACAGCCCGGCGAACAGCACCAGCGGAATATTGTCGGCGTTCAGCGCCACCTCCGGCGCGTGCCAGAAGCCGGGCAGCAGCAACAGCACGCCGAAGAAGATTTGCACGTACAGGCTTTGCCACGTCGGCAGCGGGATTGCCCAGCGCTTCGTCAGTACGCCGTACAGCGCGTAGGAAGTTGAGGCCGCCAGCATCATCAGCTCGCCGTTGCCGAGGCGCTGGCTCAGCAGCTGCGCCGGGTTGCCGGCGCTCACCAGCCACACCAGCCCGGCAAACGACAGCAGGCCGCCAATCAGAATGCCGCGCGTCGGCGCAAGGCGCAGTACCACCAGGCTGAGCAGGATGGTCAGCAGCGGAATGGTGGCACCAAGAATCCCCATCATCACCGCCGAAACGCTGTGTGCCGCATAATAGGCGAGGCTCTGGTACAGCACCATGCCGAGCAGGCCCAGCACCAGTAAGCGCCACAGCTGGGTTTTGATGGTGTGACGATGGCGCCATACGCCCGGCAGGCAGAAGGGCGTAAGCACCAGCAGCGCCAGCAACCAGCGGTAAAAAGAGATGGCAGCAGGATCGATGCTGCCGGCTGACAGCTTGCTGACGATGGTGTTGATCGACCAGATCAGCACCGCCACCAGCGGTAACAATAAGTTCATAGTACGGCTCCGAATGTGAATCGCGACTAGCTTACGTTTGACCGGTTTAAAGTAGATAGTTAAAATCGGACAAAATTCGTTAGTGACCGGACAGAATGAATCTTCAGGTTGAATATCAGCCACCGCGCGACGCGCCGCTGCTGCGTTTTTTCATGCGCTATGAGCAAACCAACGCCAAAACCGAATACCTGCCGCACCAGCACGACTGGGGCCAGGCGATATTTGTCACCAGCCACGTGCTGGAGATGGAAGTGGAGGGCGAGCGGCTGCTGACGCCGGCCGAGATGCCGATCTGGATCCCGCCGGGCCAGCGCCACAGCAGCTACAACCACTGCCAGGCGCAGTTTCGCACCTTTAACCTTGCCGCGGATTTATGCGCCGGCATGCCAGAGAAAGCCTGCCTGCTGAGCGTGGACGCCATCGTGCACGCCATCATGAATGATTTTGCCCGCCGCGCGCTGGAGCAGCCGCAGAGCGACGCCGACTGGCGGCTGTGCGAAGTGCTGATTGATCGGCTGCGTCTTGCACCGGTGAACACCAGCTATCTGCCGATGTCCGACGATAAATTCCTCGCGCCGATTTTGCGCGCGCTGGAAGAGAACCCGGGTGATAACACCACGCTGGCACAATGGGCGAAGCGCGTATTTACCACCGAGCGTACGCTGGCGCGGCGCTGTCAGCAGCAGCTGCAGATGTCATTCAGCGAGTGGCGCCAGCGTTTACGCTTTTTGCGCGCAATTGCGCTGCTGGAGCAGGGCTGCAGCGTGCAGGGCATCGCCCACGAGCTGGGTTACAGTTCCGCCTCCGCGCTGATCGTGATGTTTCAGCAGCAGGCGGGCACCACGCCGGATCGCTATCGCAGTCGGTTAGGTTAATCCCCGGCTTTGTGCCATGATATGCCCCGTTTATTTCAAGCAGACAGGACCGCCGCCGTGAAAATTCTCGTCGATGAAAATATGCCCTACGCCCGTGAACTGTTCAGCCGCACCGGAGAGGTGGTGGCGGTGCCGGGCCGCCCGCTGCCGGCAGCCGAACTGCAGGATGCCAGCGCGCTGATGGTGCGCTCCGTCACCAAAGTGGATGCCGCGCTGCTGGCCGGCACGCCGGTGAAGTTTGTCGGCACCGCCACTGCCGGCACCGATCATGTCGATGATGCCTCGCTGGCGGCGGCCGGGATCGGCTTCTCGGCCGCGCCGGGCTGTAACGCGATTGCGGTGGTGGAGTACGTGTTCTCCGCGCTGCTGCTGCTGGCCGAACGCGACGGCTTTGATCTGCGCGATCGCACCGTGGGCATCGTCGGCGTCGGTAACGTGGGCGGACGGCTGGCTAAACGCCTCGCCGCGTGGGGAGTAAAAACCCTGCTGTGCGATCCGCCGCGCGCCGATCGCGGCGATGACGAAGATTTTCACTCGCTCGACGCGCTGGTGGCACAGGCCGATATCCTGACCTTTCACACGCCGCTGTTTAAAGATGGCCGCTATAAAAGCTGGCATCTGGCCGATGCCGCACTGCTGATGGCGCTGCGCCCCAACACCATTCTGATCAATGCCTGCCGGGGTCCGGTGGTGGATAACGCCGCGCTGCTGGAGGTGCTCCGGCTGCGTAACGATCTCAGCGTGGTGCTGGACGTGTGGGAACCGGAGCCGGATCTCAACCTCGATCTGCTGGACAAGGTCGATATCGCCACTGCGCATATCGCCGGTTATACCCTTGAAGGGAAAGCGCGCGGCACCACTCAGGTGTTTGAGGCGTGGAGCGAATTTATTGGTCAGCCGCAGCAGGTGGCGCTGGACACGCTGCTGCCGCGCCCCGAGTTTGGCATCCTTACGCTGCACGGCAAGCTCGATCAGCCGACGCTGAAACGCCTGGTACATCTGGTGTATGATGTGCGCCGCGACGATGCGCCGCTGCGCAAAGTGGCCGCGCAGCCGGGCGAATTTGATCGCCTGCGCAAGCAGTATGTCGAGCGCCGCGAGTGGTCTTCGCTGCAGGTGATCTGTGATGAGGCGGAGAGCGCGGCGCTGCTCAATCAGCTTGGCTTCAGCGCCACGCTGCGGGCGAATCACTAATCTCTGATTTTTCTGAATTAATGGGCGATGCATGTCATCGCCTCTCTTTTTTATGTCATTGTCTGGAGTAAACCAACATGTCTGACGGCTGGAATATTGCGCTACTGGGCGCGACAGGCGCAGTAGGGAACGCTGTACTGGAACTGCTGGCGGAACGCCAGTTCCCGGTTGGTGAGTTATATCTGCTGGCGAGTGAAAACAGCGCCGGAGAGAGCGTGCGTTTTGATGGCCGCTCGCTGCGCGTGCAGGACGCGGCGGAATTTGACTGGTCGCAGGCGCAGCTGGCGTTCTTTACCGCCGGTCGCGAGGCGTCGGCGCGTTATGCCGAAGAAGCCGCCAGCCAGGGTTGCCTGGTAATCGACAGCAGCGACCTGTTCGCGCTGGAGCCGGACGTGCCACTGGTGGTGCCGGATGTCAATCCACAGGTGCTGGCGGATTACCGTAATCGCAACATCATTACCGTGGCCGATGCGCTGGTGAGCCAGCTGTTAAGCGCCATCAAACCGCTGGTGGATACCGCCGGTTTAGGCCGTCTGCAGGTGACCAATCTGGTGTCGGTCTCCAGCCACGGTAAAGCAGCAGTTGATGGACTGGCCGGTGAGAGCGCGCGGCTGCTGAACGGCGTACCGGCCGATGAGCACTATTTTGGCCGCCAGCTGGCGTTCAACCTGCTGCCGCAGCAGGCGGACAGTGCCGGCAGCGTGGCGAGCGAGCGCCGACTGGTCGATCAGGTGCGTAAAGTGCTGCAGGATGAAGGATTACCGATTGCGGTGAGCAGCGTGCAGGCGCCGGTGTTCTACGGCAACGCGCAGATCGTCTATATCGAAAACCTGCGGCCGCTGTCGGCGGAGGAAGCGCGTGACGAACTGGCGCGCGCCGACGATATCAGCCTGAGCGACGACGGTGATTACCCGACGCCGGTCAGCGACGCCTCCGGCAGTGAAGCCCTGAGCATTGGCAGCGTGCGCAACGACTACGGCATCCCGGAGCTGCTGCAGTTCTGGTCGGTGGCCGACAACATCCGCTTCGGCGGCGCGCTGATGGCGGTGAAAACCGCAGAGAAGCTGGTGCAGGAGTATCTGTATTAATGCTGGAAGACGCGACCCCGTTTAAGCTGGCGCTCGGCATTGAGTATGACGGCAGCCGTTACTACGGCTGGCAGCGCCAGAATGAAGTACGCAGCGTGCAGGAAAAGCTGGAAAAAGCACTGGCGAAAGTGGCCAATCACCCGGTGAACGTGTTTTGCGCCGGACGCACCGACGCGGGCGTGCACGGCACCGGCCAGGTGGTGCATTTTGAGACCACCTCCTCGCGTGCCGACAGCGCCTGGACGCTGGGCGTGAACGCCAACCTGCCGGACGATATTGCGGTGCGCTGGGTGAAAGCGGTGCCGGAAAGCTTTCACGCGCGCTTCAGCGCCACCGCGCGCCGTTATCGCTACGTGATCTACAACCAGCGGCTGCGCCCGGCAATTCTCGGTAACGGCATTACCCATTTTTACCATCCGCTGGATGCGGAAAAGATGCACCGCGCCGCCCAGGCTTTACTGGGTGAGAACGATTTTACCTCGTTCCGTGCGGTGCAGTGCCAGTCGCGCACGCCGTGGCGCAACGTGATGCATCTCAACGTCACGCGCCTGGGGCCGTACGTGATTGTCGATATCAAAGCCAACGCCTTTGTGCATCACATGGTGCGCAATATCGTCGGCAGTCTGCTGGAGATTGGCTGCGGCAATCAGCCGGAAACGTGGATGGCCACGCTGCTGGCGGCAAAAGATCGTACGCTGGCGGCGGCAACGGCGAAAGCCGAAGGGCTGTATCTGGTGGCGGTGGATTACCCTGCTCAGTTTGCGTTACCTCAGCCTGCGCTGGGACCGTTGTTCCTCGCGGATTCATTTTAATCGGAAAGTGTCAGGGAGTTAGCTGTTATGGAGTTTATCCACTTTATCGTCGATTTCATTCTGCACATTGACGTGCATCTGGCCGAGCTGGTGGCGCAGTACGGCATCTGGATTTACGCCATTTTGTTCCTGATTCTGTTCTGTGAAACCGGGCTGGTGGTTACGCCGTTCCTGCCGGGTGATTCGCTGCTGTTCGTCGCCGGTGCGCTGGCGGCGCTGCCGGGCAACGACCTCAACGTGCATCTGATGGTGACGCTGCTGGTGATTGCCGCGATCCTCGGCGACGCGGTTAACTACACCATTGGCCGGCTGTTTGGCGAGAAGCTGTTCAGTAACCCGAACTCGAAAATTTTCCGCCGCAGCTACCTCGACAAAACCCACGCGTTTTACGATCGCCACGGCGGCAAAACCATTATACTTGCGCGCTTTGTGCCAATCGTGCGAACCTTTGCCCCCTTTGTGGCGGGAATGGGACACATGTCTTATCGCCACTTCGCGCTCTTTAACGTGACAGGCGCGCTGCTGTGGGTCCTGCTATTCTCCTATGCCGGTTACCTGTTTGGTGACCTGCCGGTGGTGCAGGAAAACCTTAAGTTGCTGATTGTCGGCATCATCATTGTCTCGGTACTGCCAGGCGTGATTGAAGTGTGGCGTCACCGCCGCCAGGCGCGTCAGCACAAGTCGCAGTAAGCCTGTTACCAGATTTTTATCCACAGCGTGAACGGGTTGTGGTTTAATGAGCGACATTTACGGCCTGCTGAAGGTGATTTCAGCAGTAACGACAAGACTGGACCAGGTCAGCATTAAACAGAAAGGTCATCAATGAGCTGGATTGAACGCATACTGAATAAAAGCACTACCACGCCTTCGCGCAAAGCCAGCATCCCGGAAGGGGTGTGGACCAAATGCGATAGCTGTGGTCAGGTGCTGTACCGCGCCGAGCTGGAGCGCAACCTTGAAGTCTGCCCGAAGTGCGACCACCACATGCGTATGCACGCGCGCGAGCGTCTGCATAGCCTGATGGATGAAGGTTCGATGACAGAGCTGGGTAGCGAGCTGGAACCGAAAGACCTGCTCAAGTTCCGCGACTCGAAGAAGTACAAAGATCGTCTGGTTGCGGCACAGAAAGAGACCGGCGAGAAAGATGCGCTGGTGGTAATGAAAGGCCAGCTGCACGGTATGCCGGTGGTGGCTGCCGCGTTTGAGTTCTCCTTTATGGGCGGCTCAATGGGCTCGGTGGTCGGCGCCCGTTTCGTGCGTGCGGTTGAGCAGGCGCTGGAAGACAACTGCCCACTGATCTGCTTCTCCGCCTCTGGCGGTGCGCGTATGCAGGAAGCGCTGCAGTCGCTGATGCAGATGGCGAAAACCAGTGCGGCGCTGGCAAAAATGCAGGAGCGCGGTCTGCCGTATATTTCGGTACTGACTGACCCGACCATGGGTGGCGTCTCCGCCAGCTTCGCGATGCTGGGCGATTTAAACGTCGCAGAGCCAAAAGCGCTGATCGGCTTTGCCGGCCCACGCGTAATTGAACAGACGGTACGTGAAAAGCTGCCGCCGGGCTTCCAGCGCAGTGAGTTCCTGATCGAAAAAGGCGCGATCGACATGATCATCCGTCGTCCGGAAATGCGCTTTAAGCTGGCCAGCCTGCTGGCGAAAATGATGAACCTGCCGGCACCGCTGCAGGATGGTGATCGCCCGACTGCGGCTGAGCCGGAGAGCAACGAAGCCTGACAGGCAACCGAAAGGCGCAGAGTGATGCGCCTTTTTATTCATGCACCACATCGTAAAGAGCTAACAGGGCACATGGACACTCTTCACCTCCCGCAAGCCACGTCGCCTCTGGCCACGTGGCTTCATTATCTTGAGCATCTGCATTCTCAGGCTATCGATCTGGGCCTGGACCGTATTCAGCGCGTCGCCGCACGCCTCGACCTGCTAAAACCCGCTCCGTTTGTCTTCACCGTCGCCGGCACCAACGGCAAAGGCACCACCTGCCGTACGCTGGAAACCCTGCTAATGGCCGCAGGCTATCGCGTTGGCGTCTACAGCTCGCCGCATCTGGTGCGTTACACCGAACGCGTGCGCGTGCAGGGTGCAGAGCTGGATGAAGCCCGGCACAGTGCCAGCTTTGCCGCCATCGAGGCCGGACGCGGCGATATTTCGCTCACCTACTTTGAGTTTGGCACGCTGTCCGCGCTTAATCTGTTCCGTGAAGCGCAGCTGGACGTCGTGATTCTGGAAGTGGGGCTGGGCGGCCGGCTGGATGCGACGAACATTGTCGACGCCGACGTGGCGGTGATCACCAGCATTGCTCTGGACCACACCGACTGGCTGGGGCCGGATCGCGCCAGCATTGGCCGCGAGAAGGCCGGCGTATTCCGCGGCGGTAAACCGGCGGTGGTCGGCGAGGCCGATATGCCCGACACCATTGCTCAGGTGGCCACGGAGAAGGGCGCGCAGCTGTTACAAATTAACCGCGACTGGCAGTGGCAGCGCGAGGGCGACAGCTGGACGCTGCAGGATGCCCAGGGTGAACTGCGCGATCTGCCGCTGCCCCAGGTGCCGCTCCCTAACGCGGCCACCGCCATTGCGGCGCTGCGCGCTTCCGGCCTGACGGTGAGCGAGGCGCTGATTCGTCAGCATCTGCCGCTGGCGATTCTGCCGGGGCGTTTCCAGACAGTCAGCACCGCGCCGCGCGTGATCCTTGATGTGGCACACAATCCGCATGCGGCTTATTATCTGGCTTCACGTCTCGCTGAGCTGCCGGCACACGGCACGGTGCATGCGGTGGTTGGCATGCTGCACGACAAGGATATCGCCGGGACGCTGGCCGCGCTGGCGCCGCAGGTCAACCGCTGGTATTGCGCGCCGCTCGACGGCCCGCGCGGCGCGTCCGCTGATGAGCTGATGGCGCATCTGCAGGGCGGCAGCGCCTGGCAGAGCGTTGAAGCCGCGTGGCAGGCGGCGCGGCAGCAGGCTCAGCCTGACGATGTGATTCTGGTGTGCGGCTCGTTCCACACCGTGGCGCAGGTAATGCAATCGATGGCAGCGGAGAACGGCAGTGGCAAGTAAGTTTCAGAATCGTTTAGTGGGCACGGTGATTCTGGTGGCGATTGGCGTCATCGTGTTACCGGGTCTGCTGGACGGTAAGAAAAAGCATTATAAAGAGGAGTTCGCGGCGATTCCGCTGGTGCCAAAGCCTGACGATCAGCAGGATAGCGAAATGGTGCCGCCGGTGACGCAGCCGCTGCCGTCGCAGCCGCCAGAAGGTGCGAGCGCGGCGCAGCAGGCGCCCGCCAGCAGCGCAACGCAGAGCAGTGCCGCCAGCGGCAGCACGCAGCCAGTGCAGAACAGCCAGCCCAGCGTAGTGACGCCGCCGCCGGTGCATCAGCAGCAGAAGCCGGTTGAGCAGGTGAAGCCGAAGCCGGTCGAGCAGCCGAAGCCTAAACCGGTGGAGCAGCCGAAACCGAAGCCGGCAGAACAACCGAAAGCGACAGAACAGCCAAAAACTACAGAGCAGCCTAAAGCGGCGGAAACGCCGAAGCAGAGCGAGCCGGCCGCGCCAGCAGGACAGGCGTATGTGGTACAGCTCGGCGCGCTGAAGAACGCTGCCAAAGTGAATGAGATCGTGGCGCAGCTGCGGCTCTCCGGCTATCGCGCCTTTACCGTGCCGTCGACGCCGGTGCAGGGGCAGATCACCCGTATTTACGTGGGGCCGGATGCGTCCAAAGCGAAACTGCAGGGCGCACTCGGCGAGCTGAAAGGCATCTCCGGCCTCGGCGGCGTTGTGAAGCCGTACAGCACACGCTGATCAACTGATAAGCCGCGCCGATAGCAGAAACAGGCGCGGCTTTTGGCGTGTTTTTTAGCGAAGCGTTACTGAAAATTTATGGAATATCAGCAGGTTAAATGGCTGACATCAACAAGGGCGAGGAAAGTTTTTTTCATCGCCCTTTTTCTCGGGACAGAACCGGAAAACCCTACGCAAACGTTTTCTTTTTCTGTTAGAATGCGCCCCGAACTGGATGCAGGGGTGCAAATGCACTGTACTGGAAGCGTTCATGATCTGGATTGATTACGTCATTATTGCGGTAGTTGGTTTTTCGGCTCTGGTCAGCCTGATTCGCGGGTTTGTCCGGGAAGCCTTATCTCTTGTTACCTGGGGATGCGCGTTTTTTGTCGCCAGTCATTACTACGCCTACCTTGCAGTCTGGTTTACAGGTTTTGACGACGAACTGGTTCGCAACGGCATCGCCATCGCGGTGTTATTCGTTGCCACCCTGATTGTGGGTGCCATCGTGAACTATGTGATCGGCTCGCTGGTTGAGAAAACCGGCTTGTCGGGAACCGACAGGGTGTTGGGGGTCTGTTTCGGGGCGTTGCGTGGCGTGCTGATTGTATCCGCCATTCTCTTCTTCCTTGATACATTCACCGGCTTTTCAAAAAGTCCGGACTGGCAACAGTCTCAACTCATTCCCCAGTTCAGTTACATCATCAGGTGGTTTTTCGATTACCTGAAAAGCACGTCGAGTTTTTTACCCCGGTAACACCGGGAGTGCGGCTAATGAGGAAATGACAACATGTGCGGTATTGTTGGTATCACCGGTTTTATGCCAGTAAACCAGTCGATCTATGACGCGTTAACGGTGCTGCAGCACCGCGGGCAGGATGCCGCCGGCATTTGTACCATCGATGCGCTGAACTGCTTCCGTCTGCGTAAGGCCAATGGCCTGGTCAGCGACGTGTTTGAAGCGCGCCACATGCAGCGTTTGCAGGGAAATATGGGTATCGGCCACGTGCGTTATCCGACTGCCGGCAGCTCCAGCGCCTCTGAAGCGCAGCCCTTCTACGTGAACTCGCCGTACGGCATCACGCTGGCTCACAACGGTAACCTGACCAACGCCCATGAACTGCGCAAGCAGCTGTTCGAAGTCGGTCGCCGTCATGTTAATACCACCTCAGATTCCGAAATCCTGCTCAACATCTTTGCTCAGGAGCTGGATCGTTTTCAGCACTATCCGCTGGAAGCTGACAACATTTTTGCTGCCGTGGCGGCAGTGCATCAGCAGGTGCGCGGTGCTTACGCCGTGGTGGCGATGATTATCGGTCACGGCATGGTTGCGTTCCGCGATCCTAACGGTATCCGTCCGCTGGTACTGGGCAAGCGTGAGCTGGCCGATGGCCGCACCGAATACATGGTGGCCTCAGAGAGCGTGGCGCTGGATACGCTCGGCTTCGAATTTATTCGTGACGTTGCGCCAGGCGAAGCGGTGTACATCACCGAGCAGGGTCAGCTCTCGACGCGCCAGTGCGCAGAGAACCCGAAAAGCAATCCGTGCCTGTTCGAGTACGTTTACTTTGCGCGTCCGGACTCGTTCCTCGACAAGATCTCCGTCTACAGCGCACGCGTGCGCATGGGCACCAAGCTGGGCGAGAAAATTGCCCGCGAGTGGGAAGATCTTGATATTGACGTGGTGATCCCGATTCCGGAAACCTCGACCGATACCGCGCTGGAGATCGCCCGTATTCTTGATAAGCCGTACCGCCAGGGTTTTGTGAAAAACCGCTACGTGGGCCGTACCTTTATTATGCCGGGCCAGCAGCTGCGCCGCAGTGCGGTGCGCCGTAAGCTCAACGCTAACCGCGCTGAGTTCCGCGATAAAAACGTGCTGCTGGTGGATGACTCGATTGTGCGCGGCACCACCTCTGAGCAGATTATCGAGATGGCGCGTGAAGCGGGCGCGAAGCGCGTCTATCTGGCGTCGGCGGCACCGGAAATCCGCTTCCCTAACGTCTACGGCATCGATATGCCGAGCGCTACCGAGCTGATTGCGCACGGCCGTGAAGTGGAAGAGATTCGTCAGCTGATTAAAGCCGATGCGCTGATTTTCCAGGATCTGCAGGATCTGATCGACGCGGTGCGTGAAGAGAACCCGGATATTGCCCAGTTCGAATGCTCAGTGTTCAACGGCATCTACGTCACCAAAGACGTTGACCTGCAGTATCTGGAATATCTGCAGTCCCTGCGTAACGACGATGCCAAAGCGATTGCGCGTCAGAACGAAGTGGAAAACCTGGAACTGCATAACGAAGGTTAAGGTCAGTCTCAGGCAGACGAAACAGGGCGGGCGCAATCCCGCCCTGTTTGTTTTTGTATTTATGGCGGCGGAGCGGCTATTATTGGCGCACTCTTTTGCAGCAAGGCTGAATTATGAAACGACTCATCATTGGTATTTCCGGCGCCAGCGGCGCGATCTACGGCGTGCGTATGCTGCAGGTGCTGCAACCGTTAGCCGAAGTGGAAACCCATCTGGTGATGAGCCCGGCGGCGCGGCAGACGCTGGCGCTGGAGACCGATTACAGCCTGCGTGACGTGCAGGCACTGGCCGATGTGGTGCACGATGTGCGCGATATCGCCGCCAGCATCTCGTCCGGCTCGTTCAAAACGCTGGGTATGGCAATTCTGCCATGTTCCATGAAGACCCTGTCGGGCATTGTGCACAGCTACAGCGACAGTCTGCTGACGCGCGCCGCCGACGTGGTGCTGAAAGAGCAGCGCCGGCTGGTGCTGTGCGTGCGGGAAACCCCGCTGCATCTCGGTCATCTGCGCATGATGACCACCGCCGCCGAGCTTGGGGCGCTGATTATGCCGCCGGTGCCGGCGTTTTATCACCGCCCGCAGCGCATCGACGATTTGATTGATCAGACGGTCAACCGCGTGCTGGATCAGTTTGATATCGAGCTGCCGGAAGATCTGTTTACCCGCTGGCAGGGTGCATGATGGTGCAATAATGCACTGAATGCGTGCAAAAGCGCGGGGCCGATCACTGTTCGTGCATCTTGTGCACCAAAAGTTAACAATCTCACTTTTTCTTCCTCACACCGCTGTTATATTTCCCTCACAAACTAAGTGCTTGCGTCCCAGATGGACGCGGTATTTAGTGCGCCTGCGCACAGTTTCGCCGATTTGCACAACTGGCATGAAACCTGCAAAACATTCAGCGCAAACACATCACGCACCACATAACAATAAGCACTTCACTTGAGGGTTACCTATGAAAAAGCGAGTTCTGGCTCTTTCTCTGATGCTGGCTATGTCCGGCGCTGCGAGCGTGTTCGCAGCGGTACCGCAGTCGCTGCGCATCGGGACCGATCCAACTTACCCGCCGTTTGAGTCCAAGAACGCGCAGGGCCAGCTGGTTGGCTTTGATATCGACCTGGCCAACGAGATCTGTAAGCGTATCAAGACCAAATGTACTTATGTGGAAAGTGATTTCGATGCGCTGATCCCGTCGCTGAAAGCGAAGAAGATCGACGCCATCATCTCTTCACTCTCGATCACCGAGAAACGTCAGGAAGAGATCGCCTTCTCGGAAAAACTGTATGCAGCGAACGCGCGTTTAGTGGCGCCGAAGGGGTCTAAACTGCAGCCGACCATTGAGTCGCTGAAGGGCAAAAACATCGGCCTGCTGCAGGGCACCACGCAGGAAACCTACGCCAATGAATACTGGCGGCCAAAAGGGGTGACCGTCACGCCGTATGCCAACCAGGATCTGGTGTATCAGGACCTGAACGCTGGTCGTATTGATGCGGCGTTCCAGGATGAGGTGCAGGCGAGCGAAGGCTTCCTTAAGCAGCCGGTCGGGAAAAACTACGCGTTCGCCGGTCCGGCGGTGAAAGATGACAAAATCTTTGGCGTCGGCACCGGTATGGGCCTGCGTAAAGATGACGCCGATCTGAAAGCTGCCATCGACAAAGCCTTTAACGACATGCGCAAAGACGGTACCTACGACAAGATTGCGAAGAAGTACTTTGATTTCAATGTTTACGGCGATTAAGACTCCTGTTCCTGAACGGGTGTATTGAGTCACGCTAACGGGGTCATAACTATTCACTCCGGGCGCTTACTTATGTAAACTCCCGGAGTTCATACGCTTGCCACCATCCTTCCGTGATTCACATCCTGGTCAGGACTGTCCGTGTGTTGTTGGACAGCGTTTGTTTATTTCCCTCACGACAGGATCGAACCCATGTTGTATGGCTATTCTGAAGTAATTCTCAAAGGCACGCTGGTGACCCTTGAGCTGGCGCTCAGCTCGGTGGTGCTGGCCGTGGTGCTGGGCCTGATAGGGGCCGGCGCCAAACTCTCCCGCAATCGCCCGCTGGCGATGATTTTTGAAGGCTACACCACGCTAATCCGTGGCGTGCCCGACCTGGTGCTGATGCTGCTGATCTTTTACGGTCTGCAGATTGCCCTTAACGCCGTGACCGATGCGCTCGGCATGGCGCAGTTTGATATCGACCCGATGGTGGCCGGTATTATTACGCTCGGCTTCATCTACGGTGCTTACTTCACTGAAACCTTCCGTGGCGCGTTTCTCGCGGTGCCGAAAGGGCAGATTGAAGCCGCCACCGCCTTCGGCTTTACCGGCTCGCAAACTTTCCGTCGCATTCTGTTCCCGGCGATGATGCGCTTTGCGCTGCCCGGCATCGGCAACAACTGGCAGGTGATCCTCAAAGCCACCGCGCTGGTGTCGCTGCTCGGCCTTGAAGATGTGGTAAAAGCTACGCAGCTGGCCGGCAAAAGTACCTGGCAACCGTTCTACTTTGCGATTGTTGCCGGGGTGATTTATCTGGTGTTTACCACGCTGTCCAACGGCGTGCTGTGGTGGCTTGAACGTCGCTACTCGGTAGGGGTGAAAAGGGCAGAGTTATGATCGAGATTATTCAGGAGTACTGGAAACAACTGCTCTGGACCGACGGTTACCGTTTTACCGGCGTGGCCATCACGCTGTGGCTGCTGATTCTGTCCGTGGTGATTGGCGGCAGCCTTGCGGTGCTGCTGGCCATCGCGCGCGTCTCGCCAAATCGCTATATCTCCACGCCGGTGTGGCTGTTTACCTATGTGTTTCGCGGCACGCCGCTGTATGTGCAGCTGCTGGTGTTCTATTCCGGCATGTACACGCTGGAGGTGGTGAAAGGCTCCGAGCTGCTGAACGCCTTCTTCCGCAGTGGCCTGAACTGTACGCTGCTGGCATTTACCCTGAACACCTGTGCTTATACCACCGAGATTTTTGCCGGTGCCATTCGCGCCGTGCCACACGGTGAAATCGAAGCCGCGCGCGCCTATGGTTTCTCGCCGTTTAAACTTTACCGCTGCATCATTCTGCCGTCGGCGCTGCGCACCGCGCTGCCCGCCTACAGCAATGAAGTGATTCTGATGCTGCACTCCACCGCGCTGGCGTTCACCGCCACCGTGCCGGATTTGCTAAAAATCGCGCGCGATATCAACTCGGCGACCTATCAGCCGTTCACCGCGTTCGGCATCGCTGCGGTGCTGTACCTGATTATCTCTTACGTGCTGATTAGCCTGTTCCGCCTTGCGGAGCGCCGCTTCCTCGCGCATGTGAAACCCTCTTCGTCGCACTGAGTATGACTATGGCTGAAAATAAATTAAGCGTTACCGAACTGCATAAGCGTTACGGTGAACATGAAGTTCTGAAGGGCGTGTCGCTGCAGGCCAACGCCGGCGATGTGATCAGCATTATTGGCTCGTCCGGTTCCGGGAAAAGTACCTTTTTACGCTGCATCAACTTCCTCGAAAAGCCGAGTGAAGGCACCATCGCGGTTAACAACGAGGCGATAAACCTGGTGCGCGACACCGATGGCCAGCTGAAAGTGGCCAACAAGGAGCAGCTGCGTTCTCTTCGTACCCGGCTGACTATGGTGTTCCAGCACTTCAATTTGTGGAGCCACATGACGGTGCTGGATAACGTTACTGAAGCACCGATTCAGGTGCTGGGGCTGAGCAAAGCCGAAGCGCGCGAGCGGGCAATTAAATACCTCGATAAAGTCGGTATTGATGCGCGCGCGCGTGCCAAATACCCGGTGCATCTGTCAGGCGGCCAGCAGCAGCGTGTCTCGATTGCCCGCGCGCTGGCGATGGAGCCGGAAGTGTTGCTGTTTGACGAACCCACCTCGGCGCTCGATCCGGAGCTGGTAGGCGAAGTGCTGCGCATCATGCAGAAGCTGGCCGAAGAGGGCAAAACCATGGTGGTAGTGACGCACGAGATGGAGTTCGCCCGTCACGTATCCAGCCACGTGATTTTTCTGCATCAGGGCAAAATCGAAGAGCAGGGCGCGCCAGACGAACTGTTCGGCAACCCGAAAAGTCCGCGCCTGCAGCAGTTTTTGAAGGGATCGTTGAAATAGGTTTCTGAACCGTTGCGGCGCAATGTATTGCGCGTTTCCCGGCGATGCGGCGGTTGAATCCGCGCGATACATCGCGCCGCGACGAATCACAGAAATTTTTAATTAATCATGCAGCAGTTTCAGCGCGGTGTCTTCATCCGTCACCAGCCCGGAGATCCAGCCGCCGTGCAGCGCGGCGTGAATCGCTGCGTATTTGCGCGCGCTGCCGGCAAAGCCGATGATATTGCGCTGCGTCTGGCTCTCCAGCAGTACGCTGGTCAGCAGCTCATCGGTTTCGCCGTACACCCGCTCTCCCTGCTGATTGAAAAAATGCCCCAGCATTTCACCCACCACGCCGCGCGCGTTGAGCGCTTCTACCTGCGCATCGGTGATAAAGCCTTCGGCATTGAGCGGGCAGCCCGGCATCACTTCGCCAATGCCGACAAACGCCACGTTCGCCTGCAGCGCACGCTGGGTGACGCGCTGATAGACCTGATGCTGCACCCACATCGTCTTATCCTGCGGCGTGTCAGCATACAGCGGCGCCGGAATGAAGAAATATTTGCCCTGCATCTTCTCCGCCATTTTCAGCGGTACGTCGTAGCGGGTACCGGAATCGTCACGCGCAATCGCGCCGATCATCGACACACACTGATGCTGTGGCCGTTCAACCCACGGCAGCGCATCAATCATTGAGCGCAGCGTTTTGCCGGAACCGATGCCAAATACCTGCGGGGTCTCTTCGTTGATAAACTGCGCCATCACCGCCGCGCCTTCCACCGCCAGCATTTGCTGAATCGCCTCATCATCCAGCCCGGCTGACGGCACCACGCGGCACAGCGTCAGACCAAACTTTTGTTCGATCTCGCGCGCCAGATGCAGGCAGTGCGTGACCGGATGGTCGATCTTCACGCTGACCATGCCCAATTCACGCGCGCTGGAAACCAGCCGCTGCGCCACCTGCCGCGATAAGCCCAGCGCGCGCGCAATCTCCTGCTGCGTGACGCCTGCCACGTAATACATCCACGCTGCCCGCGCCGCCAGCTCCTGCTTCTTCTCTTCTCTGCTCATCGCCTTGTTCCGTCAAACTCCGATGCGTCAGTTTATCGCGTCTTGCCCCTGAAGCGTTAACTGAGCAAAAGCCCTAAAAAAGAGCAAAAGTATTAAATGTGATGGATCTCGCAGAACGATCGCCCCGCCGGCGACTATGCTACGCCTCATCGGGCAAATGCCCTGAATTGTGGCAAATGTTTATTTTGAGGCGACTATGACGACGAAATCAGTGTGGATGCATATCGGTGCAGGCTCTTTTCACCGCGCGCATCAGGCGTGGTATCTGCACCAGCTGCGCCAGCAGGGCGATGACAGCTGGAGCATCGCGCTCGGCAACATCCGCGGCGATGCGGTAGCGCTGCTTGATCAGCTGCAGGCGCAAAACGGCGAGTACGTGCTGGAAACCGTGACGCCGGAGGGCGAGCGCGCGTATGAAACCATCACTTCGCTGCGCACCATCCTGCCGTGGGACGCGGAGATCAGTGCGCTGGTGGCACAGGGCGCCAGCGCTGAGACAAAAGTGATCGGTTTTACCGTGACCGAAGCGGGTTACTACCTGACGCCGGCGCATGAACTCGATCTCAGCCAGGCGGATATCCAGGCCGATCTCCGTGGTGAGGCGCGCACTATTTACGGCGCGCTGACCCGCATTCTGCGCCAGCGCGTGGCCAGCGGCGGTGCGCCGGTCACGCTGCTCAACTGCGACAACCTGCGTCACAACGGCGAACGTTTCCGTCACGGCATGCTGGCGTTTCTCGCCGCGCAGGGCGACAGTGTGCTGGCCAGCTGGGTGCGCGATAACACCACTTCGCCAAACACCATGGTGGATCGCATCACGCCGCGCCCCACGCCGGATGTTGCCGAACGCGTCAAAGCGGCCACCGGCAAAGACGATGGCGCGGCGGTGATGGCGGAATCGTTTATCCAGTGGGTGATTGAGGATGATTTCATCGCCGGACGCCCGGCGATGGAAAAGGTGGGCGTGGAGCTGGTGGCGTCGGTGCTGCCGTGGGAAGAGGCGAAAATCCGCATCCTCAACGCCACGCACGCGGCGATTGCCTGGGCCGGCACGCTCACCGGCCATGACTACATTGATGACAGCACGCGTCAGCCTGCGATTTATCAGCTGGCGTACGACTACATCACGCAGGACGTGATCCCGTCACTGTCGCCCAGCCCGCTCGATCTGGCGGATTACCGCGATGTGGTGCTGGCGCGCTTTAGCAATCCCTACATCAAAGACACCAACCAGCGCGTTGGTGCCGATGGACTGTCGAAGATTCCCGGCATGGTGACGCCGACGCTGCGCGAATGCTATCAGCGCGGCGCAGAACCGACCGCTACCGCCGTGCTGCCGGCGCTGTTCTACCTGTTCCTGCAACGCTGGGCCAGCAACCAGCTGCCGTATGCCTATCAGGATGGCGTGCTCAATGCTGACGCGCTGCGCCAGCAGCTGAGCGGCGATAATGCGCTACAAACCTTCCTCAGCGACCGCGCGCTGTTTGCCGAACTGGCCGATGACCGCGCTTTTCATGCGCTGGTGACGCACAGCGTAGACGCCATTGAGCAGCAACTGCTGCAGCCGGCGACGGTGTAAGGAGCGCACAGCATGTATCTCGGCATTGATATTGGCACCTCTGAACTCAAAGCGCTGATTGTTAACCCGCAGGGCGAGATTGTGGCGTCGAATCACGCCACGCTCAGCGTGCAGCGTCCGCATCCGCACTGGGCGGAGCAGGATCCCGAGCGCTGGTGGCAGGCGTGTGGTCAGGCGATCGCCGGGCTGCGCCAGCAGGCGCCGGACGCGTGGGCCGCAATTCGCGCCATCGGTCTCTCCGGTCAGATGCACGGCGCCGTGCTGCTGGATGCCGCCGGTGAGGTGCTGCGGCCGTGCATATTGTGGAACGACACGCGCAGCGCGGCGCAGTGTGATGCGCTGCGCCAGCAGCATCCGCAGATGATGGAAATCGCCGCCAACCTGATTATGCCCGGCTTTACCGCGCCGAAACTGCACTGGGTGGCGAAACATGAGCCCGAAATCTTCCGCCGCATCGACAAGGTGTTGCTGCCGAAGGACTACCTGCGCTGGCGTCTGACCGGGCGCTTTGTCAGCGAGCCGTCGGACGCCGCCGGTACGCTGTGGCTCGACGTGGCGCAGCGCGACTGGTCTGACGCACTGCTGGCAATTAGCGGGCTGACGCGCGCACAGATGCCCGAACTGGTTGAGGGCAGCGCGGTCAGCGCCACGCTGCGCGCCGATCTGGCCAGCGAATGGGGTTTAGCCGCCACGGTGAGCGTGGCCGGCGGCGGCGGTGATAATGCCGCGTCGGCGGTGGGCGTCGGTGCGGTTAATGCGGGCGATGCCTTTATCTCGCTCGGCACGTCGGGCGTGATTTTTGTGGTTAACGATCGGCTGCGCGCCGATCCGCAATCCGGCGTGCACGCTTTCTGCCATGCGCTGCCGGGACGCTGGCACCAGATGAGCGTGATGCTCAGCGCCGCCAGCTGTCTGCGCTGGCTGTGCAATCTGCTGTCGGTCACCGAAAGCCAGCTGATGGACGAGATGGCACAGCTCAGTGCGGAACAGCTGCGTCAGGCACCGCTGTTTCTGCCGTATCTCTCTGGTGAACGCACGCCGCATAACGATCCGCAGGCGACCGGAGCATTTTTCCATTTACGCCACGAAACGCCGCGCGCGCTGCTCGGCTATGCGGTGATTGAGGGCGTGGCGTTTGGCCTGGCGGATGGTCTGGCGGTGCTGGGCGATACGCAGCAGCAGATTCAGCAGTGCAGCCTGACCGGCGGCGGCGCGCGCAGCACGCTGTGGGCGCAGCTGATTGCCGACGTGCTGCAGCTGCCGATAGTGACCCATCCGGCCAGCGCCTCCGGCGCGCTGGGTGCGGCGCGACTGGCGTGGCTGGCCGACGGCGGCAGCGAAGCCGACGTGTGCCTGAAGCCGCCGGTGCAGGCGCGCTATCAGCCCGATGCGGCGCGCGGGGCCGTGCTGCAGCAGCGGCTGCGCCTGTTCCGTGAACTCTATGTACAACAACAGCAGGCGCGCGCGTTGCTGCCTGCCTGATCGGATTAGCGAACGGAAGGAAGATTGTCATGCAATCGAACGCATACTGGTTTGGCTTACCGAAAAAGATGTTCTGGGGCTTTCTGGCGATCGCCATTTTCATGGCCGGCGACGGCTTCGAAATGGCGTTTCTCTCGCGCCACATCACTGACATGGGCTTTTCGCCGGCCCAGTCGGCGGTAGTGTTTACGTTTTACGGCCTGGCCGCCGCGCTGGCGGCGTGGGCCTCCGGCGTGGTGGCGGAGCTGATTACGCCGCAGCGCGCCATGATGATTGGCTTTGTGCTGTGGATCGTCATGCATGCGCTGTTTATGTCGCTGGGGCTCGGGCTGCGTAACTATCCGCTGATGGTACTGTTCTACGGTATTCGCGGACTGGCCTATCCGCTGTTTATCTACTCGTTCATGATGATGCTGGTGCAGGTGCTGCCGCGTGACAAGCTGGCCGCCGCCACCGGCTGGTTCTGGGCGATGTACTCAGTGGGGATTGGCGTGGTGGGCAGCTATCTGCCGAGCCTGACCATCCCGATGCTGGGCGAAACCGGCACCTTATGGCTGGCGATTGTCTGGGTGGCGTGCGGCGGCGTGCTGGCCTACTTCAGCCTGCGCAACGTGCCGGTGGACCGTTCCCGCGTTAATCTGCCGCTGCGCGATAAGATGACGGAGATGTCGCGTGCCGTAACCATTCTGTTCACCAACCAGCATGTGTTTTATGCCTGCCTGATCCGCATCATCAATACGCTGTCGCTGTTCGGTTTTGCCATCATCATGCCGCTGCTGTTTGTCGATCGGCTCGGCTTTACCATCTCCGAATGGCTGCAGATTTGGGCGGTGTTTTTCTTCGTCACCATCTTTACCAATATTTTCTGGGGCATTACCGGTGAGAAGCTGGGCTGGATCCGTCAGGTGCGCTGGTTCGGCTGTCTCGGTATGGCGATCTCCAGCCTGGCGTTTTACTACCTGCCGCTGTATGCCGGGCATAACTTCTGGGTGGCGCTGATTCCGGCGATCATGCTGGGGATCTTTGTCGCTGCCTTTGTGCCAATGACCGCGGTGTTCCCGACGCTGGAACCGCATCATAAGGGCGCAGCGGTATCGATTTACAATCTGTCGGCCGGGCTGAGTAACTTTGTTGCCCCGGCGATTGCCTCGCTGCTGCTGCCGTTCTTCGATATCGTCGGGGTGGTGTGGGCCTATACCGCGCTCTACCTATTCGCCGGCGTGCTGACCTTTATTATCCGTGTGCCGCAGCCGGGACACACGCGGGAAGCGTCAGCGGTGAAGTCGTCGGTGGTGCAGCAGCGCAGCTAAAGCTGAGCCTGTCGCACCGGCAGCCGCCGCTGCCGGTGCTGACACGGCGCTATTCCAGCTTCTGTTTCACTTTCTTCACGTCGTCAGCGCTGACCGGTGCGGCGGCATTTCCCCAGCTGTTGCGGATGTAGCTCACCACTGCGGCGATCTCCTCATCACCCAGCGTGCCGGCAAAGGCCGGCATTGCCGGTGCCGTGGGGCGGGCATCAGTATCGACACCGCGACTGCCGGCGGCGACCACCCGAATCAGCGAGGTAGCATCCTCCTGATTGAGCAACGGATTGTCCGCCAGCTGCGGGAAGATATTCTTCTCACCGCGACCGCCCGGGCTGTGGCAGGCTGAACACTTCGCCGCATAGATTTGCGCGCCCAGCTTCATGCGATCGTCCGTCGCGGCAAGTGCGGCGGGCGCTTTCTCATCACGCGATTCCCCGCTTTTCAGGTACACCGCCACCGCCTGCAGATCTTCATCGCGCCAGTGCTGCGTGGAGTGACGCACCGCGTCGGCCATCGGACCGGAAGCGATATCGAAACGGTTCACGCCGGTACGCAGGTAGCTGACGATATCCTGCTGGCTCCATTTGCCCAGCCCGCTGTGCGGGTTCGCGGTGATATCCGGCGCCATCCAGCCTTCGACCACTTCACCACGCAGGAACGCGCCGTTTTTATCGCCGCCGAGCAGGTTTTTCGGCGTGTGGCAGGTGCCGCAGTGGCCCGCGCCCTGCACCAGATACGCACCGCGATTCCACTGGGCGGATTGACGGGCGTCCGGCTGGAACGCGCCCTGGTCAAAGTTGATCCAGTTCCACACCATCAGGCTGGTACGGATGTTGAAAGGGAAGGGCAGCTGATTGGTCTCGACCGGGTTGTGTATCGGCTGCAGCGTCTGCATCCATGCCCACAAATCCTGCAGATCCTTATCCGACATTTTGGTGTACGCGGTGAACGGCATCGCGCCGTACAGCCGCTTGCCGCCGTGGCCGATACCCTCGGTCATGGCGCGGCGGAAATCTTCATAGCGCCAGTTGCCGATGCCGGTTTCGCGGTCCGGCGTGATGTTAGCGCCGACCAGCGTACCAAACGGCGTCTGCAACCTGACGCCCCCGGCAAACGGCTGCTGCGGATCGGCGGTGTGGCAGGCGGTGCAGTCCGCCAGCGTGGCGATATAGCTGCCGCGCGCGTACTGATCGTATTCCGGCTGGGCGTGAGACACAAAGCTGGTGAGCAGCAGCGCGGCAGCGCACAGAGAGAGGCGTGTTTTCATGCGGTAATCATCTCCCCGGGACGTTGCAGATAGTAGTGACGAATCGCATGCGCCGCTTTGAATGCCAGCGCGCCGACGGTGCCGGTCGGGTTATAGCCCGGGTTTTGCGGAAAGGCTGACGCGCCCACCACGAACAGGTTCGGTACATCCCACACCTGCAGATGTTTATTGACCGAGCTGGTTGAGGGATCGCTGCCCATGATAAAGCCGCCAACCACGTGCGACGACTGATACGGCACGCTGCTCCAGTGGCCGGTCATCGGTTTGACAATCATCTCGCGCGGGTTCATCGATTTAGCGATTTCCGCCACTTTACCCGTGCAGTACTGCGCCATTTTCAGATCGTTCGCCGCAAAGTCGAAGGTAATGCGCAGCAGCGGCCGGCCGTGCGGATCTTTGTAGTTGGGATCCAGCGACAGATAGTTGGTGCGCGTGGTGTAGCTGCTGGCCTCGCAGCCAATCGACATGGTGCTGAGGTAGTTATCTTTCAGCGCGCGTTTCCACTTCGAGCCCCATTTGGGCGTGTTGGGCGGCAGCGGCCGGTAGCCAATCGGTGCCGAGCCGATGGGCGTCACGCGGATGCTGCCGCCGCCGAAGAAGCCCAGACCGCTGTGGTCAAAATTATCATTATTAAATTCATCAATGCCCATGCCCACCGCGCCGGCACCGATAAACGGGTTAAAGTTTTTGTTGTCAAAAAACAGCGTGACGCCGTTGGCGGTCTGGTAGGCGTAATTGCGACCGGTGGTGCCTTTATTGGTGACCGGATCATAAGCCTGGCCAATGCCGGAGAGCAGCATCAGGCGCACGTTTTCAAAGGTAAAGGCGGCGACGATCACCAGATCGGCTGGCTGTTCCCACTTATCGCCGGAGGAATCAATGTAGGTGACACCGGTGGCCTGTTTGCCGCTGGCATCGGTCAGCACTTCCAGCACTTCGCAGTTGGTATACGCGGTAAAGTTCTCTTTGCGCATCAGCGCCGGCAGCACGGTGGTGATGGCGCTGGCTTTCGAGTAGTTGGCGCAGCCGTAGTTGGTGCAGAAGCCGCAGAAGGTGCAGGGACCCATGGTGACGCCATAGGGATTGGTGTACGCCTCGGAGACCAGCGAGGAGGGCACCGGAAACGGCTGGTAGCCGAGATTTTTTGCTGCTTCGGCAAACAGCGTCGGACCATAGGGCTGGCGCAGCGGCGGCGTCGGATAGTCGGCCGAACGGGCACCTTCGAACGGATTGCCGCCCGCCCGTTTCTGTCCCTGAATATTACCGGCGTAACCCGAGGTGCCGGCCACGCGCTCAAACTGCATGTAGTGCGGCTCCATCTCTTCCCAGCTGGTGCCCCAGTCCTGCAGCACCAGCTCATCCGGAATGGCACTGGCACCGTAGCGTTCGGTCAGGTGGCTTTTCAGGCGAAACTCTTCCGGCTGAAAGCGAAAGGTAATGCCAGCCCAGTGATTGCCCGCGCCGCCGGTGCCGTTGCCCGGATGGACGAGCCCCAGGTGCGCATCGGCAGGGCGGTTTGCGACGGATTGTTGCGCATGGTGCAGGTGTTCTGCCGCGTACGCAGCATCAGCTCTTCGCGCATCACGTAGCGCAACTCGTCGGTGACGGTGCCAATATTGAAGTCGCGCGCGGTGTCGCGCCACGGGCCGCGCTCAATGCCGATCACTTCCAGACCTTCGTCGGCCAGTTCATTGGCGATAATCGATCCGGCCCAGCCGAGACCAATCACCACCACATCGGTTTTCGGTAATTTTTTCATCGCTTATCCCCGTGCTTTCCATTGCGCAATGCTGATCGGCTCTAAGCCTAGATTTTCGTTATGGCGCTCAATGTATTCGCGATAGTCGTAGCGCGCGCCGGGAAAGCCCAGCATCTTCCACGACACCATGTCTTTGTTGCCGCCGTAGATCGGATCGGCAAAGAAACCTTCCATGGTGTTGTTCAGCACCTCAAGAAACAGCGACTGCGCATCAAAGCCGCTGAAATGCACCTTTCCGGCCTCCATGTCTGCCAGCAGCGCGTCCTGCTGCGCTGGCGTCAGATCGACAAAGTTCTTTTGCGAGGTTTGCTGCACGTAGCGGTTGAGCGCCGCCAGCCCCTGGCGATAGCGCTGTTGCGGCACCAGCGGCGACTGGTCGCCCTGCTCGGTGGTGCCCTGCTGAAACGGGCCCTGCATGTAGAGGCGTTCGAAGGTGCCATAAAAGCCGTGCAGCTGGCGGTCGATAAAGACAGCGCAGCCGGCTTCTTTGCCGCCCACGCTCAGCTCGTCCGCCGGAATAATGCGGTCAACCATGGCTTCTACGGTGCGCGCTTCTTCATCGGTGAAGAACAGCCAGCCCTGAGCCTGGAACTGTTCTGGTGGGTTATCGGCGAAGGGTGTCCAGCCGGGAGCGCCCTTGAGGGAGACGGCATCGGCGGCGCGGGTGACGCCAGCGGCAACGCCCAGCGTCGACCAGGTCAGGACCTGGCGTCGTGTGACACCGGGCAGGGTTTTGGCTCGTTTTTTCATTATCGCTTCCAGACAGAGTAACAAGATAAGGCGTAACCGGCCGGCGTGCGCGGCGGCACAGCGGTCCGGAATCTTCAGTTTTTGTAAATTTTTATGGCGAATGTTAACTGTAGACGGGCTGGGTGGTGGCGACCAATAACCGCACAAAAAAGTGCACTATTTGATAATCCGCCGGTTATTTCCTGAACTAAGCGCTACGTTAAATCTGCAGGCTTCGCTTGAACTCAGCGCGATGGCTGCCAGGCTTAACCGTTTCAACCACGAAATAACCAGGAGGAAATATGTCGCGCTTTGCAGATAAAGTGGTGGTGATTACCGGAGCCGGATCCGGCATTGGTGCCGCAGCGGCGCAGCGTTTCGCCAGTGAAGGCGCACAGGTGGTGCTGGTGGGCAGAACCCGCGACAAGCTGGAACAGGTGCTGAGCACGCTGAGCGGCGAGAATCATCTGGTGGCACCCTGCGACGTCGGCGATGCGGATCAGGTTAAACAGCTGGCAGAGCAGGTGCAGCGCCAGTATGGGCGCGTGGATGTGCTGGTGAACAACGCCGGCAGCATCGTGCAGGGCAAAATTCACGAAGTGTCGATAGCGGACTGGAAGTCGCTGATGAGCACTGACCTCGACGGTGTATTTTACTGCACCCACTTCTTTATGCCCGCGCTGCTCAACAGTAAAGGCAACGTGGTGAATACCTCGTCGGTATCCGGACTGGGCGGCGACTGGGGCATGAGTGTCTACAACGCCGCCAAGGGCGCGGTGACCAATTTTACCCGCGCGCTGGCGATGGATTATGGCACGGACGGCGTGCGCGTTAACGCCGTTTGTCCCGGCTTTACCTTCACCGATCTCACCGAAGAGATGAAAAACGATGAGGCGCTGCTTGCACGCTTCTATGACCGTATTCCGCTGGGCCGCGCCGGTGAACCGGAAGATATCGCCAGCGCGATTGCTTTCATCGCCAGCGACGACGCGCGTTATATCACCGGCGTTAACCTGCCGGTCGATGGCGGTCTGACGGCGTCGAACGGCCAGCCGAAACAGGCGTGAGTGATAACAGGCGGAGGGGCAGGTGTAATGACACCGTCAATCCGCCTGCTAGTCGGTCATGGCTCACTCGCTTCGCCATCGTCACTCGCTGACACATAGCTGGCCGTATAACCGCCGTTCTCTAACGCCACGATTCTGGCAAAGCCAGACGCGCCAAAATGCATGCCGGCAATCACCGTATTTTCCGCTGCCACCTGCTGCAAAATACGCTGGCGCGTCTCGCTGGCCATGACGGGATCGATATCGAAGGCGATGGAAACCTGCGGGCAGGCCAGCTGTACAGGCGGGTAATGCACAATATCACCCCAGATCAATAAACGCTCGCCGTCTGAATCAATGCGAAACCCGCAATGTCCCGGGGTATGACCGGGCAACGCCAGCGCACGGATTCCCGGGCTGATCTCCTCATCCGTCATCAGCTGCAGCCGCGGGCCATAAGCCTGCAGCGTGCGCCGCACCAGCGCCGCGTTTAACTGCGCGCGTTCACTCAGCTGGCTGATCGCCGCATCATCCTGCCAGAAGGCGGCTTCGCTGTGGCTGAGGCAGAGCCGGGCATGGCGAAAGACCGGCTGACCCGCGCTGTCCAGCAAGCCGCCAATATGATCGGGGTGCGCATGGGTTAATAACAGGGTATCGATGTCGTCCGGCGTTACCCCGGCCAGCTGCAGATGAGGCAGTAATTTGCCGCTCTGCGCATCGCGTTTTCCCATCCCGGTATCCACCAGAATCACGCGTCCCTGACCGCGGATCAGATAACAAAACACATGGATGTCGCCCGGCTGTGCTATGCCTGCCTGACGTTGCAGATCGACCGCATCGTCGTGGTGGATATCCGTTAATAAACTCAGACTGGCTTGCATAGTGCCGTCGCTGATGGCGCTGACCTGGTATTTCCCTGTGGTGTGTGAAAATATTGCCTGGCTCATAATGATCTCAGTGCGCTAATTTATTCGTTCACGTTAAACAAAATAACGCGGCAATTTTCGCGGCGGATTTGCGCGATGATAATGCCGCGTCAGTGGCTGTCAGCGCGATAATGACGTTAACACCGTTAAGGTGACCAGTGTCATTTTTGACAGAGTTGAGACCCGGATTGTCATGGACATAAAAATTTTGCGCGCCTTTGCCACTGTGGCGGCGCTGGAGCATATTGGTCAGGCTGCGGAACGGTTACATATTTCGCCGTCACCGCTTAGCCGGCAAATTCAACAGCTGGAAAGCGAACTGGGGATGGTGCTGTTTCACCGTGAAAAGAAACGCCTGCGCCTGACGGATGAGGGTAAGCGCTTTCTCACCGAGGTGACGCCCTTTTTGCAGCATCACGAACGGCTAAAAGAGTATGCGCAGCATCTGCAGCAGGGTGACGTCGGGCGGCTGGATATTGGATATGTGGAGGCGGCTATTCACTCGCGCCTGCTGCCCGCGGCACTGGCGCGGCTGGCACCGGGGGCGGGCATTGATGTCCGGCTGCATGCGTTACGTTCCGCACAGCAAATTGCCCGGTTAGAGGCGGGGGCGATCGATATTGCCATTGTGCATACGCTGCCGCACGATGACGCGGATTTTGTGCATAAGAAGATCGCGACCGAACCGTTGCTGCTGGCGATGCCGGCGTCCAGTGCGCTGACCGCACCCGTGGCGGCTGATTTGCACGGCCGGGCGTGGATTGCCGACCAGGAAAATCTCAACCCTGCCGCGCGGGCGCGATTGCTGGCAGCCTGCCAGCGCGCCGGCTTTCAGCCGGATATTCGTTTTGAAGTGAATGGTCCGCTGGCCGCGCTTGCCTGCGTTGAAGCCGGGCTGGGTTTCACCCTGATCCAGCACAGCCTGGCGCGCATCGTTCCGGATAATGTCATCCTGCTGCCCGTGCCAGAGCTGGCGCTGGAGATTGTGCTGTATGCCGTCTGGCGCAGGCAGGATACCCGACCGTTAACGGCGCGTTTTCTGCAGCAGCTTTGCCTCACGCCCGCCGTGGCGCCGCGGTAAGCCTGAGCGGAGACGCATCAGCCGGCGACATCCTGCAGCGCTTCCTGTAAATCGTACCAGCGGAAACCAAAGCCGGACTCCTCCAGCCGTTTCGGCAGCACGTGCTGCCCGCCCAGCACCAGCACGGCGGATTCTCCCATCATCAGTTTGATGGCGCTGGCCGGGGTGCGCATAAAGGCCGGACGGTGCATCACCTCGCCCAGCGTGGCGGCGAACTGCTCGTTGCGCACCGCGTAAGGCGCCACCATGTTGAACGGGCCCTGCAACTGATCGTTATCGATCAACCACAGGATGGCGTTGACCAGATCGTCCACATGGATCCATGGCAGGTACTGTTTGCCGCTGCCAATCGGTCCGCCGACGCCAAGTTTGAACGGCAGCTTCATTTTGCTCAGCGCGCCACCCTCGCGCGCCAGCACCACGCCGGTGCGCAGCAGGCACACGCGGGTGCGCTCGCTTTGCGCCTTCAGCGCCAGCTGCTCCCAGCGGGCGCACAGGGTGTGGGTAAACTCCTCGTGGCCCGGATCGTCCTCGGTCACCACCACATCGCCGGTATCACCATAAAAGCCGGTGGCCGAGCCGGAAATCAACAGGCGCGGCGGATTGCTGCTGGCGTGGATCAGCGAGACGATCTGTTCAGTGATTTGCCAGCGGCTTTCGCACAGGCGCTGCTTCTGCTGCTCGGTCCAGCGCTTGTCGGCAATCGGTTCTCCCGCCAGATTGATGACGCCGTCAATAGCATTGAGATCGGACTGCTGGTTAATGCCCGACCACAGCATCACGCGCGCATCAAGTTTTTCCCGCGCGGCCACCACGTCACGCGTTACCACATTCACCTGATGGCCCAGCTGCAGCAGGCGCGGAATTAAATGGCGACCTATCAAGCCGGTACCACCGGTAATAAGCAGGTGCATGTTTAGTCTCCCTGTCATTAATTATCTGCTCTGAATTGAGCATAGAAGAGAAGTGCCGCTGCGGCGTGACAGCGCTTACGCTTATGATGAAAAACCGCCAGTTTGCCGTGGTCCTGCGGCAAAACATCGGACCAGCGCGCCATTGCCTTAGCCGGCAAAAATCGGTAAACATGATGCACACCTGACGCTTAGCCGAGGCAGCTGATGAACTATCCCGCCATTACGTTGTGGTCCGATTCCTGTTTTTTTAGCCCGTATGCCATGTCAGTTTATGTTGCGCTTACCGAGAAGGGCATTCCCTTTACGGTCAGGCGCGTTGACCTGTCGCGCAATGCACAGCTTGATGAGGAATACCGCGGCCTGTCGCTGACCTGCCGTGTGCCCACGCTGCAAATTGATGATGTCAGCCTGAATGAATCCTCGGCCATCGCCGAATATCTCGAAGAGCGTTTTCCGGCGCCGGAGTTTGAGCGCCTCTATCCGCGCGATCGCGAAAAACGTGCTCACGCGCGCGAAGTGCAGGCATGGCTGCGCAGCGATTTACTGGCGCTGCGCACGGAGCGGCCCACTGAAGTGCTGTTCGCTGCTGAACGCTTTGCTCCGCTCACGCCCGCTGGCGAACAGGCCGCCAGTAAACTGATTGCCGCGGTGCAGCGCCTGCTGCCGGACGGCCAGCAGAACCTGTTTGGCGAGTGGTCGATTGCCGACACCGACCTGGCGGTGATGATTAACCGGCTGGCGCTGCACGGCGATCCGCTGCCGGTGAAGCTGCAGCACTATGCAGAATTCCAGTGGCAGCGCGCCTCGGTGCAGCTGTGGCTGGCCGAGTCGGGTAAAGCACGCTAAAACCTTGCGGCGGCGAAAAGAACGCTTTACCTTAGCGCTCATTCTAATAAAGCATCGCAAACAGGCGCGTGCTGGGCACGCCGAAAACAGAGAAAGGGTTACCGGATGGTGGATCAAACGGCAGGTGACGGTATCGAGTGGGTGGATATCGTTAGCGAAGAAAACGAAGTGATTGCGCAGGCCAGCCGTGCGCAGATGCGTGCGCAATGTCTGCGCCATCGCGCTACCTATATTGTGGTGCACGACGGCATGGGCAAGATTCTGGTGCAACGCCGTACCGAGAGCAAAGATTTTATGCCGGGTATGCTGGATGCCACTGCGGGCGGCGTGGTGCAAAGCGGTGAAGACCTGCTGGAATCCGCCCGTCGTGAAGCGGAAGAGGAGCTCGGCATCGCTGATGTCCCGTTCGCCGAGCACGGCAAATTCTACTTCGAAGATCAGCACTGCCGCGTATGGGGTGGACTGTTCAGCTGCGTGTCGCACGGTCCGTTTGCCATGCAGGAAGAGGAAGTGGATGAAGTGTTCTGGATGACGCCGGAAGAGATCACCGCCCGCTGTGATGAATTCACCGATGATTCACTCAAAGCCCTGTCGCTGTGGCTGAGCCGCAACAGTGACGCGGTGCGCAGTAAGCAAAGCAGCGAAGCCTGATTCCTGCGCTTCCGCATTAAGGCACCCTAAGGGTGCCTTTTGTGTTTAATGCTGGCTGAGAATACGGGTGAGAATGTTCAGCGCCGTACTGAACTGGGCGTCCGGAATGGTTAGCGGATAAAGAAAGCGGATCACGTTGCTGTGCACGCCGCAGGTCAGCAGAATCAATCCTTCGGCCAGCGCCTGCTGCTGAATCGCTTTGGCGATCTCCGCCGAGGGCCGGCCGCTGGCGTCATGGAATTCCGCCGCCATCATCGAGCCATAACCGCGTACCTCGGCCAGCGCACGGCAGCCGGCGCCGTTCAACGCTTCCGCCAGCTGCGTACCGAGCCATTGCGCACGCTCGCACAAGTTTTCCTCACTGATAATATCCAGCACCGCATGCGCGGCGGCAATTGCCGGCGGATGGCCAGCATAAGTGCCGCCCAGACCGCCCGGCTCCGGTGCATCCATCACCGCGGCCCGGCCGCTCACCGCCGACAGCGGAAACCCGCCTGCCAGACTTTTCGCCAGTGTGATCAGATCCGGCTGCACCTCATAATATTCGCTGGCAAACAGCCTGCCGGTGCGCGCAAAACCGCTCTGTACTTCATCGGCGATCAGCAGGATGCCGTGGCGATCGCACAGCTGGCGCAGCGCCGTCACAAACTCTGGCGGCGCGACATAGAATCCGCCTTCGCCCTGAACCGGTTCAAAGATGATGGCCGCCACCTGCTGTGGCGCGATATCGCTGCGGAAAATCGTCTCCAGACTGTCGAGCGCATCGTGCACGCTGACGTTATGCAGCGCATTGGGGTAGCGCGCGTGAAACACCGGGCTGGCAAACGGGCCGAAGCCGGTTTTGTAAGGCAGCACTTTGCCGGTCAGCGCCATGGTCATATTGGTGCGACCGTGGAACGCGCCGCTGAAGGCGATAATCCCCGGGCGGCCGGTGGCTGCGCGCGCGATTTTCACCGCGTTCTCAACCGCCTCGGCGCCGGTAGAGAAGAAGGTGGTTTTCACAGCGCCTTCAATCGGCACCAGCGCATTCAGACGCTCCGCAAGGTGAATGTAGTTCTCATACGGCACGATTTGAAACGCGGTATGGGTGAAGCACGTCAGCTGCTGCTGTACCGCCGCCAGCACTTTGGGATGCCGGTGGCCGGTATTGAGCACCGCAATGCCGGCGGCGAAATCAATATATTCGCGCCCCTGCTGGTCCCACAGCGTGGCGTTTTCGGCTTTCGCCGCAAAGAAATCACACATCACGCCCACACCACGCGGCGTGGCCTGTAACCGACGGCTGTGCACATCACTGTTGCTCATTGCTGACCTCGTAAGTCGCGGGAGAGTGTAATCAGTGTTAGCGCGCAGGCGGGATTTTGCCAGTGCGTTTATACGGGCAGGGTTGTGGCGCAGGATAAAAAAAAGCACGCCCGGGCGGGCGTGCTGATGCGGAGCGGGGAAGGGGATTAGCCTTCAGCCTGCTGCGACTGAATCGCCGTCAGCGCAATGGTGTAGACAATATCATCGACCAGCGCACCGCGTGACAGGTCGTTAACCGGTTTGCGCATGCCCTGCAGCATCGGCCCGATGGAGATCAGGTCGGCAGAACGCTGCACCGCTTTGTAAGTGGTGTTACCGGTGTTGAGATCCGGGAAGATAAATACCGTCGCACGTCCGGCCACCGCTGAGTTCGGTGCTTTAGACTTGGCGACGTCTTCCATGATCGCGGCGTCGTACTGCAGCGGGCCGTCGATCACCAGATCCGGGCGTTTTTCCTGCGCAATGCGCGTTGCTTCACGCACTTTCTCCACGTCGCTACCGGCACCGGAGTTACCGGTAGAGTAGGAGATCATCGCTACGCGTGGATCGATGCCGAAGGCTTTGGCGGAGTCGGCGGACTGAATCGCGATCTCGGCCAGCTGTTCCGGATTAGGATCCGGGTTGATGGCGCAGTCACCGTACACCAGCACCTGCTCTGGCAGCAGCATGAAGAATACCGAGGAGACCAGCGAGCTGTTCGGCGCGGTTTTGATCAGCTGCAACGGCGGACGAATGGTGTTGGCGGTGGTGTGAACCGCGCCCGAGACCAGACCGTCAACTTCGCCGCTTTCCAGCATCATGGTGCCCAGCACCACGTTATCTTCCAGCTGCTCCTGCGCGACCACTTCGGTCATGCCTTTGCTCTTACGCAGCTCAACCAGGCGCGGCACGTAGTTGTCACGCACCACCTGCGGATCGACAATTTCAATGCCTTTGCCGAGCTCAACGCCCTGCGCTGCGGCCACGCGCTGAATCTCATCCGGATTGCCCAGCAGCACACAGGTGGCGATGCCGCGCTCGGCACAAATCGCCGCCGCTTTAACGGTACGCGGTTCGTCGCCTTCCGGCAGGACGATGCGCTTGCCGGCTTTACGCGCCAGTTCGGTGAGCTGATAGCGGAATGCCGGCGGTGACAGACGACGGCTGCGTTCGGATGTGGCGGTCAGCGATTCAACCCAGTCAGCATTGATAAAGCCGGCCACATACTCCTGCACTTTTTCGATGCGCTGCGTGTCGTCAGCCGGCACTTCCAGGTTAAAGCTCTGCAGGCTGAGCGAGGTTTGCCAGGTGTTGGTTTTTACCATGAACACCGGCAGGCCGGTCTGGAAGGCGCGTTCGCACAGACGGGCAATCGGCGCTTCAATCTGATAGCCGCCGGTCAGCAGCACCGCACCAATTTCGATGCCGTTCATCGCCGCCAGACAGGCCGCCACCAGCACGTCAGGACGGTCGGCTGAGGTCACCAGTAGCGAGCCCGGACGGAAGTGCTCCAGCATATGCGGGATGCTGCGCGCGCAGAAGGTGACGGATTTGACGCGACGCGTGTGGATTTCACCTTCGTTGATGATCTCCGCGTTGAGATGGCGGCACATATCAATGGCGCGCGTCGCGATCAGATCAAAGCTCCACGGCACGCAGCCCAGCACCGGCAGCGGGCTGTTGGCGAACAGTTGCTTAGGATCGATGTTGGCGATACTGGCTTTCGAGGAGTCGTCGAAAATTTCTGACAGATCCGGACGGGTACGGCCCTGCTCATCCACTGGCGCGTTGAGTTTGTTGATGATGACGCCGGTGATGTTTTTGTTTTTGCTGCCGCCGAAGCTGCTCTGCGTCAGTTCGATGCGCTCTTTCAGCTGTGCCGGTGAGTCGTTACCCAGCGACATGACGAAGACGATCTCCGCGTTCAGCGTTTTGGCAATTTCATAGTTCAGCGCCGAGGCAAACTGATGTTTGCGCGTCGGAACCAGGCCTTCCACCAGCACCACTTCCGCATCTTTGGCGTTGGCGTGGTAGTTGGCGATGATCTCTTCCATCAGCACATCCTGCTGGTTAGAACCCAGCAGCGACTCAACGCGAGACATTGGCAGCGGAACCGCGGCCGGAATAGCGGAGTTTTTGCGAATGATGGTGGTGGTCTGGTCTGGCGCATCGCCGCCAGCGCGCGGCTGGGCGATCGGTTTGAACACGCTCAGGCGCACGCCTTTGCGCTCCATGGCACGAATCACGCCAAGGCTGACGCTGGTCAGGCCGACGCTGGTGCCGGTAGGAATAAGCATAATTGTACGTGACACTATAGAAACCTCGCGGTGTTACAGGGTGTCAAAAACAACACCGTCAGCCGAAGCTGACGGAGAGAAACATTACGCGGTGAGGCGCGCGGCGTCCTGGGCGATGACCCACTCTTCATTGGTTGGAATCACCACCGCCGGGCGGGTACCTTCTTTATTGATGAAGCCGGACTTGCCGAAGCGTGCAGCCAGGTTGCGCTCGTGGTCAACCTCGAAGCCAAGCAGACCCAGTTTGTCCAGCGCCAGCTCACGCACCATCGCCGCGTTTTCACCGATACCGCCGGTAAACACCACCGCATCCAGACGGCCTTCCATCAGTGCGGTGTAGCTGCCGATGTACTTCGCCAGGCGGTGACAGAACACATCCATCGCACGTTTGGCATCGTCTTTGGTGGCGTAGTTATCTTCCACGTAACGGCAGTCGCTGGTGACTTCGGTCAGGCCGAGCAGGCCGGACTCTTTGGTCAGCAGTTTGTTGATCGCATCCACGCTCATGCCCAGCGTATCGTGCAGGAAGAAGACGATAGCCGGATCGATGTCACCGCTGCGGGTGCCCATCACCAGACCTTCCAGCGGCGTCAGACCCATTGAGGTATCTACGCACTGGCCGTTACGGATGGCCGCCACAGAACCGCCGTTGCCGAGATGGCAGGTGATGATGTTCAGCTCGCTGACCGGCTTGTTCAGCATTTTGGCGGCTTCCTGCGTCACATAGTAGTGACTGGTGCCGTGCGCGCCGTAGCGGCGCACGCCGTGCTCTTTATACAGGTTGTACGGCAGGGCATAGAGATAGGACTCTTCCGGCATAGTCTGATGGAAGGCGGTGTCGAAAACGGCGACATTTTTATCCGACAGGTGCGGGAAGTTTTTCATGGCTTCGTCGATACCGATCAGGTGCGCCGGATTGTGCAGTGGCGCGAAGGACGACGCGTCTTTGATGCCCTGAATGACGGACTCGTCAATCACCACCGATTGCGTCAGCTGCTCGCCGCCGTGAACGATACGATGGCCGATTGCAGCGATTTGTGCCGAAAGCTCTGGTTTTTGTGCCAGAATAGTTTTAACGATGAAGTTCAGCGCTTCGCTGTGCGCTGCGCCCGCGCCGAGCGGGGCTTCCTGTTTGCTGCCGTCCAGTTTCCACTTGATGCGCGCTTCCGGCAGGTGGAAACACTCCGCCAGACCGGAAAGGTATTCGTCACCGCTGGCTGGATTGAGAATGGCAAACTTAAGAGAGGAGCTGCCGCAGTTGAGGACCAGTACTAACTTCGTCGACATGGAAGTACCTATTTTGTTAAATAGTGGCTAAAAATAACGCAATCAGACTAACAGCGTAGCCTATGAAAGCTGGTAGATTAATGATTAACATCATGCGCTAGTCAAAAAAGAAACGACACGCAAAAAATTTCGGTAATTTTACGCAGATTTTTGAAATCCACGAAGCGAAACATGGCTCCAGCGCGCTCTTTTATTGAGCTGCGGCTTCCGGTAATGTTGCAAAAACGGCGTCAGAATACCCACTGTGACCCGCAAAGACAAAATCTTTTGAAGGATGTCACGTAAAGTTGTGTAGTTATAAAATTTTTTTAAATGTTGCAGTAATAGTTGAGGTCTACCATGGCGAATGACGCAGGCAATCCAGGCTGGTTCGGCTTATTTCAGCGCGGCCAGCACTACATGAAAACCTGGCCCGCCGACAAACGTCTGGCGCCGGTGTTTCCTGAGAACCGTGTGGTGACGGCAACCCGCTTTGCGATTCGCTTTATGCCACCGCTGGCCATTTTTACGCTGACGTGGCAAATCGCGCTCGGCGGGCAGCTCGGTCCGGCGATTGCCACCGCGCTGTTTGCCTGTAGCCTGCCGATGCAGGGATTATGGTGGCTGGGTAAACGTTCCGTCACGCCGCTGCCGCCAACGCTGCTGCACTGGTTCCACGAAGTGCGCGCCAAACTGGAAGAGGCCGGACAGGCCATTGCCCCCGTCGACGGCAAGCCGACTTACCAGGCGCTGGCGGATGTGCTCAAGCGTGCTTTTAAGCAGCTCGACCGTACTTTCCTCGACGATCTTTGATCAAATGGCGCTTTTCTCTGCCAGAGAATTTGCGCCCAATCCCGGTTCAAATCAAAGAATAGTGATGCGGACATACACGCATCGCTTTCGTTGTGTAATCATTTCTGCATTGTTTAAATCTTAAGCGGCCCTGCGGCCCGGGAGTAAACCATGGAAATGACCCATGCACAGCGACTGATTCTTTCTAATCAATACCAGATGATGGCGATGCTTGAGCCGGATAACGCCGAGCGCTATCGCCGCTATCAGACCATTATTGAACGCGGCTATGGACTGCAATTGCGCGAGCTGGACAAAGAGTTCGGCGAGCTGAGCGAGGCGACCTGCCGTACGCTGATCGACATTATGGAAATGCATCATGCGCTGCATGTTTCCTGGTCCAATCACAAAGCGCCGTGCAACATTGAAGAGCGTCGCCTGGCGTTTCTCGGCTTCGACGCGGCCACCGAAGCGCGTTACCTCGGCTATGTGCGCTTTATGGTTAATGTGGAAGGGCGCTATACCCATTTCGATTCCGGCACCCACGGCTTCAATGCGCAAACCCCGATGTGGGAAAAATACCAACGCATGCTGGCGGTGTGGCACACTTGTCCGCGTCAGTATCACCTCAGCGAGAATGAGATCGCGCAAATCCTCAATGCCTGAATAAGGAGCAACGTGTGAAGTACAGGGGTTTTCTGTTTGATTTAGACGGGACGCTGGTGGATTCACTGCCGGCCGTGAATCGCGCCTGGTCAAGCTGGGGCGCGCGCCACGGCCTGGCCGCGCAGCAGGTGCTGGACTACATTCACGGCAAACCGGCGATCAACTCGCTGCGCCACTTTATGGCGGGCCAGTCTGAAGCGGCGATCCAGGCCGAATTTCGCTGGCTGGAGCAGCTGGAAGCAGAAGACACGGCAGGCGTGCAGGCGATTGCCGGTGCCCACGCGTTGCTGGCTACCCTGAACGCACTCGACATTCCCTGGGCGATTGTGACCTCGGGATCGATCCCGGTGGCGCACGCCCGCCACAAAGCGGCCGGCTTACCGCTGCCGGAGGTATTTATTACCGCCGAGGACATTAAATTCGGTAAGCCCAATCCTGAACCTTATTTGCTGGGTGCTGAGCGGCTCGGGCTTTCTGCGCCAGAATGCGTGGTGGTGGAAGATGCACCGGCGGGCATTATCGCCGGGCTGGAAGCGGGCAGCGCCGTGGTGGCGGTCAATCCGCCGGCCGATGCGCCACGCCTGAGTGAAGTCGCGCTGCAGGTGGAAAATCTGCAGCCGCTGCACATCAGTAAACAGCCGGACGGTTATTTCAGCGTGACGCTCCGCGCCTGAAACAGCCTACGCTGAGCGGCGCAGGTTACAGCGGCGTATCCTGAGAAATTTCATCCAGCGACAGGCTGAAGCTGGGGATGAAGACTTCAACGAAGTAATCCATCTCCGGCGATCGCCGCTGCGCCAGCGTCTTCTCCAGACGAGCTTTGGCCAGCAGAAACTCGTTGTTGCCGGCCGACAGTTCTTCAAGGCACTTAAGGTAGGCGCACAGCGCATCAGCCTGTTTCACCACCGCCTGCTCGCTCTCGCTATGCAGGTGCTCATCCAGTAGCGGACGATACGCGTCCTGCAACTCAGGCGGCAGCATCTCAATCAGCTTGTGCTGCGCAATCTTTTCAATCTTCTTGTATTCATGGGCAATCTGCGCGTTGTAGTACTTCACCGGCGTGGGCAGGTCGCCGGTCAGCACTTCGCTGGCATCGTGATACAGCGCCAGCATGGCGATGCGATCGGCATTCAGATTGCCGTTAAATTTTTTGTTTTTAATGATGGCCAGCGCATGCGCCACCATGGCGACCTGCAGACTGTGCTCGGAGACATTTTCCGTGCGCACATTGCGCATCAGCGGCCAGCGGTTGATGAGTTTCAGGCGGGAGAGGTGGGCGAAAAAGTGGCTACGGGTCATGGACGGTTCCTGTTGCACGGCGGGGAGCTTGTGCGGCTCCCCGAAAGTCAAACAGTATACGCGTCACAGATTACTGGCGATAGCCTTGCAGGAAGCGACCAAACTTGTTGATCGCCATCTCGAGGTCGTCCACGCGCGGCAGGGTAACGATGCGCACGTGATCCGGCCACGGCCAGTTAAAGGCAGTGCCCTGCACCAGCAGCACTTTTTCCTGCAGCAGGAAATCCAGCACCATTTTCTGGTCGTCCATGATGTTGAATTTCTTCGCATCGATGCGCGGGAACATATAGAGCGCGCCCTGCGGCTTCACGCAGCTGACGCCGGGAATATCGTTAATCAGTTCCCAGGCGCGCTGGCGCTGCTCGAACAGCCGTCCACCCGGCGCGATAAACTCGCTGATGCTCTGATAGCCGCCCAGCGCAGTCTGAATGGCATGCTGTGCCGGCACGTTAGCGCACAGACGCATCGAGGCCAGCATCTCCAGACCTTCGATATAGCCTTTGGCGTGCTTCTTCGGTCCGTTCAGTACCATCCAGCCCTGGCGGAAACCGGCCACGCGGTAGGTTTTGGACAGCCCGTTGAAGGTCACGGTCAGCAGATCCGGTGCCAGCGCGGCAATCGAATGATGCTGGGCTTCGTCATACAGAATCTTGTCGTAGATCTCGTCGGCGAAGATGATCAGGTTATGCTGGCGGGCGATCTCCACAATCTCCAGCAGCAGCTCTTTGCTGTACACCGCACCGGTCGGGTTGTTGGGGTTGATGATCACGATCCCGCGGGTACGCGGCGTGATTTTGCTGCGGATATCATCCAGATCCGGGAACCAGCCCGCGGATTCGTCGCACAGATAGTGCACCGCTTTGCCGCTCGACAGCGAAACCGCCGCCGTCCACAGCGGATAATCTGGCGCGGGCACCAGCATCTCATCGCCGGTGTTCAGCAGCGCCTGCATTGCCTGCACGATCAGTTCAGACACACCGTTGCCAATATAGATATCTTCTACCGTAACGTCGCGCATGTCGCGCGCCTGGTAGTGCTGCATGATGGCTTTACGTGCTGAATAGAGGCCTTTCGAGTCGCAATAGCCTTGCGCGCCCGGCAGGTTACGAATCACGTCTACCAGGATTTCATCAGGGGCTTCAAAACCAAACGGGGCAGGGTTGCCGATGTTGAGTTTGAGAACTTTGTTGCCTTCTTCTTCGAGACGTTTAGCTTCTTTCAGTACCGGGCCACGAATGTCGTAACAGACATTTTCCAGCTTGCCGGATTTATCAATTTGAAAATTCATCGTTACCGCCTTAATGGGCAGAGTCCTTTTAACCTGCCACTAAAATCAAACCTGCTCAATTTACTCCTCTCACCGTAACAAAAGAAGGGCAGCGCTGGGTTTTGGCGCGATAGCCAGGCTTTGCCGGATTCAGTGGCGCGAAACGCATTTTTAACTATTAAAACTGGTTTAATTATCTATTAAAATGGCAGGAGCCAACATTAAATGCTTGCGCTGATCGGGTCGCCTGTAAACCGGGATATCCAGCCGCGCGCCGCGCCATTCAGCAATTTTTCATTTAACTGCGGTCTGAGGAATGGTTAGCGACTTGATGAAATAGTTAAAGGAATCTTGTTAGATGCCGAAAAAATGTGCAGCAATGATTAAGCACTATCTGGCATGAGGCGATGACGATGGTTATTTGCTTTGCGAAGCGGTTGAAACCAGGCCCCGTCAGCCGGGGATAAAACCGCGTGGCAGCGGCTTAAATAGCATTTACGCTGTCACTTTAACGCTTATCATTCAGTTTAAGAACCAGGCGGGTTAAAAAATCAGCAGCGTTGTGGCAGGATGTGCCGGAAATGGCTTTTGGTCAAAAATTACGATGTTTTGAACAAAAACATTTCCATTTATAGCGTAAAAATGATTAAGTATAATTTATTATTTGATGCACTTTATCGCTTCGCATCAGCATAACAAGATGTTATTCCTTTTTGCCCCGCAGGACAGTTTGGCGGGAAACCAGGCAACTACACAGCTTCCAGCAACGTTCTACTGACGTCCCTGGCCCAGGAAGTTGTTCTGACTTTTACGACGCCATTGCCCGTTTTGCGGTGATGTGTTCGTCGGCATCCGCCTGACTCGATTTTTTCATGAGCGCCTTCACACAGGGCGATCATTAAGCACCATTACCACTTATCTCTTTGATAAGTATGGTAATACACCAGGGTAGTAGTTTCAAAAAATCTTATAAGTGAAGAAATAACATGACTAATGCAAATCGTCCGATACTGAATCTCGACCTCGATCTGCTGCGTACTTTTGTCGCCGTTGCTGACCTGAATACCTTTGCAGCCGCCGCTGCAGCAGTATGCAGAACGCAATCAGCCGTAAGCCAGCAGATGCAACGTCTGGAACAATTGGTAGGTAAAGAGCTGTTTGCCAGACATGGACGTAATAAATTGCTGACTGAGCATGGCATTCAGCTGCTTGGCTACGCCAGGAAGATCCTGCGTTTCAACGATGAAGCCTGCACTTCTTTAATGTACAGCAATATCCAGGGCGTGCTGACGATTGGCGCGTCTGACGATACCTCTGATACCATTCTGCCGTTTCTGCTTAACCGCGTAACGTCAGTGTATCCGAAACTGGCAATCGACGTCCGCGTGAAGCGTAATCCGTTTATGATGGAGATGCTGAACCAGGGCGAAGTGGATCTGGTGGTGACCACCTCCAGTCCGGGTAACTTCACCTACCAGGTGCTGCGCACCTCGCCAACGCTGTGGTACTGCGCGGCAGATTACATTTTCCAGCGCGGTGAAGCCATTCCGCTGGTGCTGCTGGATGAGCCAAGCCCGTACCGTGACATGGCGATCGATCATCTCAACGAAGCGGGTATCCCGTGGCGTATCTCCTACGTGGCTTCCACGCTGGCGGCGGTACGTGCGGCGGTAAAAGCGGGGCTGGGTGTCACCGCGCGTCCGGTTGAAATGATGAGCCCGGAGTTGCGCGTGATGGGGGCGGCAGAAGGCCTGCCGGTGCTACCGGATACGCAATATCTGCTGTGCCGTAATCCGGACAGCGATAATGAGCTGGCACTGGCCATCTTCAACGCGATGCAGTCCACTAACGATCCTTACAATCTGAGCGCGAATCCGGACGGTACGCTGCTGCTGGATGATGAAGAGTAAGGTTGACCGTTACTGGTAATCCGTCACAACCGGCATGCCAGATAATTGTTAAAAGTTAGAGAAAAGAGCCTTAGCCTGATGAAAATCAGCTAAGGCTTTTTTTATGGCGGTTATTTCCGCTTTTTTAGCACGATTAGCACCTGATAATTTCACTAACTTCCTGAAAAGTGAAATGTGTTTCGTTTTCATCCTGCGCGGAATTTATTTATCATTTCGTGCCAACTTTATCTCCGTCTTTCGTCAGACCGCCTGCCGGTTTTTCCAGCAAAAAACGTCAATATGTGTTCTGGATCAAAAAAATACCCCCGATAAGGGGGGGGAAATCCGCGCAAGACCTGTCAAACTATGATTGTTAAACGCACGATCCATGCATGTGAATACCCGCTACACTGAAATTAACCGTACAAACTGAAGCGATTTAGCTGGCGCTCAAGGGTGCATATGTTAATAATATGATGCGGGTGTAAATTAATGTTTGGATACTTTTGTCAAAGTTGACAAAAGGTTATAGAAAGGAGTAAAAAACCCCATAAAATTGCTGCTTAATTGATAAAGACAGCAAAGTTTATAAGGTTTTTTATCCTTCCCTTGAATCGATGTGGTGTGTTTGCTGCGACAGTGCAGGATGCCATCGCCACTTTTGATGAGTAAGCAAAGAGTATGTCAACAACCACAGAAGTCATCGCTCATCACTGGGCGTTTATTGTTTTCATTGTTATCGCGTTTGGCCTGTGTGCCTTTATGTTAACCGGTGGCTGGTTGTTAGGTGGACGTGCACGCGCGCGCCATAAAGACACGCCGTTTGAATCCGGTATCGAATCCGTCGGTGATACCCATATCCGCCTCTCGGCAAAATTCTATCTGGTTGCGATGTTTTTCGTCATTTTCGACGTCGAAGCCCTCTATCTATACGCATGGTCGACCTCCATTCGCGAAAGCGGCTGGGTCGGCTTTGTCGAAGCCGCAATTTTCATTTTGGTGCTCCTGGCAGGCCTGGTTTATCTGGTGCGCATCGGTGCGCTGGATTGGGCGCCTGCGCGTCGTCGCGTAGTCGTCAAATCGAGCCCGGTCAGCCACAGTCACACCAACCCTCATAAGCAGTAAAAGCGAGGCAATAAGATGGACTACACGCTGACACGCGTAGACCCGAACGGGGGCGATAACGACCGTTATCCCCTGCAGAAACAGGAGATTGTTACCGATCCTCTGGAGCAGCACGTTCATCGCAGCGTCTATATGGGCAAGCTCGAGCACGCCCTGCATGACATGGTGAACTGGGGTCGTAAAAACTCTCTCTGGCCGTATAACTTCGGCCTTTCCTGTTGCTACGTGGAAATGACCACGTCATTCACCGCAGTACATGATGTGGCGCGTTTCGGTGCGGAAGTAATGCGCGCCTCGCCACGTCAGGCTGACTTTATGGTGATCGCCGGTACGCCGTTTACCAAAATGGCGCCGGTGATTCAGCGTTTGTATGATCAGATGCTGGAACCAAAATGGGTGATTTCGATGGGGGCCTGCGCCAATTCCGGCGGCATGTATGACATCTATTCGGTGGTGCAGGGTGTGGATAAATTCCTGCCGGTTGATGTGTATATCCCGGGTTGTCCGCCACGTCCGGAAGCTTACATGCAGGCGCTGCTGCTGCTGCGTGAGTCCATCGGCAAAGAACGTCGTCCACTCTCGTGGGTGGTTGGCGATCAGGGCGTGTATCGCGCCAATATGCAGTCTGAGCGTGAAAGAAAGCGTGGTGAGCGTATTGCCGTCACCAACCTGAGAACCCCAGACGAAGTTTAAGCACCCCGTACACGGATGGAGCCACGGCCGCAGCAGATAATGACAACGTAGTGTGTGCCGCCATCCTGACGCCTTCTTTTGAGTGCCTGATTACAGGCCGGAATGGTGAGTAACGTATGACAGATTTAACCACGCAAGATCTCGCTCAGCCTGCATGGCAAACCCGGGATCACCTGGATGATCCGGTGATCGGCGAGCTGCGTAACCGTTTTGGGCCGGATGCCTTTACCGTTCAGGCCACCCGCACCGGCATTCCGGTCGTCTGGGTGAAGCGTGAACAGCTACTGGAAATCATTGAATTCCTGCGTAAGCTGCCGAAGCCGTACGTCATGCTCTATGACCTGCACGGTTTCGATGAGCGTTTACGTACTCACCGCGCCGGTCTGCCCGCCGCGGATTTTTCCGTTTTCTATCACTTGCTGTCGATTGAACGCAACCGCGACATCATGCTCAAGGTGGCGCTGTCTGAAAACGATCTGAATGTGCCCACCATCACCAAAATTTTCGCTAATGCCAACTGGTACGAACGCGAAACCTGGGAGATGTTTGGTATCACCTTCAACGGCCACCCGCACCTGACGCGCATCATGATGCCGCAGACCTGGGAAGGGCACCCGCTGCGTAAAGACTACCCGGCGCGCGCCACTGAGTTCGATCCTTTCACGCTGACTAAGCAGAAAGAAGATCTGGAGATGGAGTCACTGACCTTCAAGCCGGAAGACTGGGGCATGAAGCGTGGCACCACCAATGAGGACTTCATGTTCCTCAACCTCGGTCCGAACCACCCTTCAGCGCACGGTGCCTTCCGCATCATTCTGCAGCTGGATGGCGAAGAGATCGTCGACTGCGTGCCGGACGTGGGTTACCACCATCGCGGCGCGGAGAAGATGGGCGAGCGTCAGTCGTGGCACAGCTATATTCCATATACCGACCGTATCGAGTACCTCGGCGGTTGCGTAAACGAAATGCCGTACGTACTGGCGGTGGAAAAGCTGGCGGGCATCACCGTGCCGGATCGCGTGAATGTGATTCGCGTGATGCTGTCAGAGCTGTTCCGTATCAACAGCCACCTGCTGTACATCTCCACCTTTATTCAGGACGTCGGTGCCATGACGCCGGTGTTCTTTGCCTTTACCGACCGTCAGAAAATCTATGACGTAGTGGAAGCGATCACCGGTTTCCGTATGCACCCGGCGTGGTTCCGCATCGGCGGTGTGGCGCACGATCTGCCGAAAGGCTGGGAACGTCTGCTGCGCGAGTTCCTCGACTGGATGCCGAAGCGTCTGAAAGAGTACGACAAAGCTGCGCTGCGCAACACCGTACTGATGGGCCGTTCGCAGGGCGTGGCCGCTTATAACATGGACGAAGCGCTGGCGTGGGGCACCACCGGTGCCGGTCTGCGCGCCACCGGTCTGGATTTCGACGTGCGTAAATGGCGTCCCTATTCCGGCTATGAAAACTTCGACTTCGAGGTGCCGGTCGGCGCCGGCATCAGCGACGCTTACACCCGCGTGCAGCTGAAGATGGAAGAGATGTGGCAGTCGCTGCGTATCCTTGAGCAGTGTCTGAAAAACATGCCGGAAGGGCCGTTTAAGGCCGATCATCCGCTGACCACGCCGCCACCGAAAGAGCGCACGCTGCAGCACATTGAAACCCTGATCACGCACTTCCTGCAGGTTTCGTGGGGCCCGGTAATGCCGGCCAACGAATCGTTCCAGATGATTGAAGCGACGAAGGGGATTAACAGCTACTACCTGACCAGCGATGGCAGCACCATGAGCTACCGCACCCGCGTGCGTACGCCGAGCTTCCCGCATCTGCAGCAGATCCCTTCGGTGATCCGCGGCAGCCTGGTATCCGACCTGATCGTGTACCTCGGTAGTATCGATTTTGTTATGTCAGACGTGGACCGCTAATTATGCACGATCAAAAAATTGCCATTCAAACCATCGACCCGACTGAGGTCTTTGTGCTGAGCGAGGCCGAGCACCACGCTATTGAGCATGAAAAACATCACTACGAAGATGCGCGCGCGGCGTCGATTGAAGCGCTGAAGATCGTGCAGAAGCAGCGCGGCTGGGTGCCGGACGGTGCCATCAACGCGATTGCTGAGGTACTGGGCATTCCGGCCAGCGACGTAGAAGGTGTGGCGACGTTTTACAGCCAGATCTACCGTACGCCGGTTGGCCGCCACGTGATTCGCTACTGCGACAGCGTGGTGTGCCACATCACCGGTTACCAGGGCATTCAGGCGGCGCTGGAGCAGAACCTGAACATTAAGCCGGGACAAACCACGCCGGATGGCCGCTTTACGCTGCTGCCAACCTGCTGCCTCGGCAACTGTGACAAAGGCCCGACCATGATGGTGGATGAAGATACCCACGTTCACCTGACGCCGGAAGGCATCGCCAACCTGCTGGAGCAGTATCAATGACCATTAAACAGATCATTCGTACTGCGGAAACCCATCCGCTGACCTGGCGTCTGCGTGACGACAAACAGCCGGTATGGTTCGATGAATACCGCAGTAAAAACGGCTACGTTGGCGCCGATAAAGCGCTGAAGGGCATGAGCCAGGACGAGATCGTCGCTGCAGTGAAGGATTCCGGCCTGAAAGGGCGCGGCGGTGCGGGCTTCAGCACCGGCCTGAAATGGAGCCTGATGCCCAAAGATGAATCCATGAACATCCGTTACCTGCTGTGTAACGCCGATGAGATGGAACCTGGCACTTATAAAGACCGCCTGCTGATGGAGCAGTTGCCGCACCAGCTGGTGGAAGGCATGCTGATCAGTGCGTTTGCGCTGAAAGCCTACCGTGGCTACATCTTCCTGCGCGGTGAATACATCGAAGCCGCGGAAAATCTGCGTCGTGCGATTGCCGAAGCCACTGCCGCGGGCTATCTCGGCAAAAACATTCTTGGTACCGGCTTCGATTTCGAACTGTTTGTTCACACCGGTGCGGGCCGCTATATCTGCGGCGAAGAGACCGCGCTGATCAACTCGCTTGAAGGGCGCCGCGCTAACCCGCGCTCCAAGCCGCCGTTCCCGGCCAGTGCCGGCGTCTGGGGCAAACCGACCTGCGTCAACAACGTTGAAACGCTGTCCAACGTGCCGGCGATCTTCCTGAATGGCGTGGAGTGGTACAAAAACATCTCCAGCAGTGAAGACACCGGCACCAAGATGATGGGCTTCTCCGGTCGGGTGAAAAATCCGGGCGTGTGGGAGCTGCCGTTTGGTACCACCGCGCGTGAAATCCTCGAGGATTATGCCGGCGGAATGCGCGATGGCCTGAAGTTCAAAGCCTGGCAGCCGGGCGGAGCCGGTACCGACTTTCTGACCGAGCAGCACCTCGACCTGCCGATGGAATTTGCCAGCATCGGCAAAGCCGGCAGCCGTCTGGGTACCGCGCTGGCGATGGCGGTCGACCACGAAATCAATATGGTGTCGCTGGTACGCAACCTCGAAGAGTTCTTTGCGCGCGAGTCGTGCGGCTGGTGTACGCCGTGCCGTGATGGTCTGCCGTGGAGCGTGAAGATCCTGCGTGCGCTGGAGCAGAAAAAAGGCCAGCCGGGGGATATCGAAACCCTGCTGCAGCTGTGCCGCCAGCTCGGTCCGGGCAAGACGTTCTGCGCCCACGCACCGGGTGCCGTTGAGCCACTGCAGAGCGCGATTAAATATTTCCGTGACGAGTTTGAAGCTGGCATTGCGCCGCAGGTGTTTGGCAATACCCGCGCTATTGGCGGGATTCAGCCTAACCTGCTGAAAGCGCGCTGGTAAGCCGCCGTCGTACACGGAATCGCCCGGGCCTGAGGCTGCGGGGCAGGAATTAGATGTTTAACGCTCGTCTGCGGACGAGCCTTACGGAAGCATGTTCACTATGGCTACAATCCATGTAGACGGTAAAGAATATGATGTGAACGGAGCGGACAACCTGCTGCAGGCGTGTCTGTCTCTGGGCCTTGATATTCCTTATTTTTGCTGGCATCCGGCGCTGGGAAGCGTGGGAGCCTGCCGCCAGTGCGCGGTGAAGCAATTCCAGAATGCCGAAGATACCCGTGGTCGCCTCGTCATGTCCTGCATGACGCCTGCGTCTGACGGCACCTTTATCTCCATCGACGATGGCGAAGCGAAAGAGTTTCGTGAAAGCGTGGTGGAGTGGCTGATGACCAACCACCCGCACGACTGTCCGGTGTGCGAAGAGGGCGGTAACTGTCACCTGCAGGATATGACGGTAATGACGGGACACAGCTTCCGTCGCTACCGTTTTACCAAGCGTACCCATCAGAATCAGGATCTCGGGCCGTTTATCTCGCATGAGATGAACCGCTGTATCGCCTGTTACCGCTGCGTGCGCTACTACAAAGATTACGCCGATGGCAAAGATCTTGGCGTGTACGGCGCGCATGACAACGTCTACTTTGGCCGTCCGGAAGATGGCACGCTGGAGAGCGAATTCTCCGGTAACCTGGTAGAAATCTGCCCGACCGGCGTGTTCACCGATAAAACCCACTCTGAACGCTATAACCGTAAGTGGGATATGCAGTTTGCGCCGAGCATCTGCCAGCAGTGCAGCGTGGGTTGTAACACCAGCCCGGGCGAGCGCTATGGCGAGCTGCGTCGTATCGAAAACCGCTACAACGGATCGGTGAACCACTACTTCCTGTGCGACCGTGGCCGTTTCGGCTATGGCTACGTGAACCGTAAAGATCGTCCGCGTCATCCGGAACAGCTGCGCGGCACTGACCGTATCACGCTGAACGCAGAACAGGCGGTTAATGCCGCCGCGGATATCCTGCGTCAGGCGAAGAAGGTGATCGGTATCGGTTCGCCACGCGCCAGTATCGAAAGCAACTTCGCGCTGCGCGAACTGGTGGGCGCAGAAAACTTCTCAACCGGTATGCCGGCAGCTGAGCAGGCGCGGGTTGAGCTGATGCTGAAAGTACTGCAGCAGGGCGGCATCTACACGCCATCGCTGCGTGAAATTGAAAGCTATGACGCCGTACTGGTGCTGGGTGAAGATCTGACTCAGGTCGGTGCCCGCGTGGCGCTGTCGGTGCGTCAGGCCGTTAAAGGCAAAGCACGCGAAATGGCCGCCGCTCAGAAAGTCGCTGACTGGCAGATCGCCGCCATCCTCAACATTGGTCAGCACGCCAAACATCCGCTGTTTGTCACTAACGTTGATGAAACCCGTCTCGATGATATCGCCGCGTGGAGCTATCGCGCACCGGTGGAAGATCAGGCCCGCCTGGGCTTCGCCATCGCGCACGCGCTGGATGACAGCGCACCGGCGGTTAGCGATTTTGACAGCAGCCTGAACGGCAAGCTGGACGTGGTGGTTCAGGCGCTGGCCGGCGCGAAAAAACCGCTGATCATTTCCGGCACCCACTCGGGCAGCACGGCAATGATTGAAGCGGCAGCCAACGTGGCTAAAGCGCTGAAAGCGCGCGGTGCCGACGTCGGTATCACCTTCCTCGCCGGCGCGGCCAACAGCTTTGGTCTTGGCCTGATGGGCGGCAAGTCGCTGGACAGCGCGCTGGAGCAGCTGGATAAAGGCGAAGCGGAAGCGCTGGTGGTGCTGGAGAACGATCTCTACCGTCACGCGCCGAAAGCCACCGTCGATGCGGCACTGCACAACACCGCGCACGTGATTGTGGTTGACCATCAACGTACCGCCACGCTGGAGAAAGCCGGTCTGGTGCTCTCCACCGCCAGCTTTGCCGAGAGCGACGGCACCTCCATCAACCATGAAGGTCGCGCCCAGCGCTTCTTCCAGGTTTACGATCCGGCCTATTACGACGATAGCGTGGTGATGCTGGAGAGCTGGCGCTGGCTGCATTCGCTGCACAGCGCTGTAGAGAGCCGCCAGATTGACTGGACGCAGCTCGATCACGTGATTGATGCCGCGATTGTGGCGCTGCCGCAGCTGAAAGGGATTAAGGACGCGGCGCCGGACGCCAGCTTCCGCATCCGTGGTCAGAAACTGGCGCGTTCACCGCATCGTGCCAGTGGCCGTACCGCCGCGCGCGCCAACATCAGCGTGCACGAACCGCGTCAGCCGCAGGATAAAGACACTATGTTTGCCTTCTCCATGGAAGGTAACAACCAGCCGTCGGCACCGCGTTCGCAGATTCCTTTTGCCTGGGCACCAGGCTGGAACTCACCGCAGGCGTGGAACAAGTTCCAGGCGGAAGTGGGCGGTAAACTGCGTCATGGCGATCCGGGCGTGCGTCTGTTTGAAGCCAGCGAAAGTGCACTGGACTGGTTCAGCCAGGTTCCGGCACGCTTCGTGGGCGGCAGTCAGTATCGCGTGGCACCTTACTATCAGCTGTTTGGTAGTGAAGAGATGACTCAGCGTTCGCCAACCTTCCAGAAACGCATGGCAGCGGCCACGCTGGTGATCAACCCGGCAGATGCTGAGAAGCTGGGCGTTAATAACGGTGCGTCCGTGGAGCTGGTTTGCGCCGGTGAAACGCTGCGTCTGCCGGTGCGCTTCTCTGCGGCACTGCAGGCGGGGCAGGTGGGTCTGCCGCTCGGCATGCCGGGTGTACCGCCGTTCCTCGCGGGTGCGCAAATTGACAAACTGCAGGAGGCAGCGCAATGAGCTGGCTGACACCGGACGTTATTGACATCATCCTGCAGGTGGTGAAAGCCATTGTGATCCTGTTGGTGGTGGTGGCCTGTGGTGCCTTCATGAGCTTTGCCGAGCGTCGTCTGCTCGGCCTGTGGCAGAACCGTTATGGACCGAACCGCGTAGGCTGGGGCGGCTCGCTGCAGCTGGCAGCGGACATGATCAAAATGTTCTTTAAAGAGGACTGGGTTCCGCCGTTTACCGATCGCTTCATCTTTACCCTGGCACCGGTCATCGCCTTCGTTTCGCTGCTGCTGGCGTTTGCGATTGTGCCGGTTTCGCCGAGCTGGATGGTCACCGATCTGAACATCGGTCTGCTGTTCTTCCTGATGATGGCGGGTCTGGCGGTATACGCCGTACTGTTCGCGGGCTGGTCGAGTAACAACAAATACTCGCTGCTCGGTGCAATGCGTGCCTCCGCGCAGACCCTGAGCTACGAAGTGTTCCTCGGCCTGTCACTGATGGGCGTGGTGGCGCAGGCGGGTTCCTTTAACCTGAACGCCATCGTTGAGAGCCAGACGCACCTGTGGAACATCATCCCGCAGTTCTTTGGCTTCGTGACCTTCTGTATTGCCGGTGTCGCGGTATGCCACCGTCATCCGTTTGACCAGCCGGAAGCGGAGCAGGAACTGGCCGACGGTTACCACATCGAATATGCCGGGATGAAGTTCGGCCTGTTCTTTGTCGGTGAGTACGTGGCCATTACTACCGTATCGGCGCTGATCGTCACCCTGTTCTTCGGTGGCTGGCACGGTCCGTTCCTGCCGCCGTTCATCTGGTTCGCCCTGAAAACGGCGTTCTTTATGGTGATGTTTATCCTGATTCGTGCTGCGCTGCCGCGTCCACGCTATGACCAGGTGCTGTCGTTCGGCTGGAAAGTATGTCTGCCGTTGACGTTATTGAACCTGCTGGCCACTGCCGCAGTGATTCTGTACAACGCGCAGTAAGGGGTTTTGAGATGACTTTAAAAGATATTGTCGTTGGCTTCGGCACGACAGTGCGCAGTATCTGGATGATTGGCATGCATGCCTTCGCCAAGCGCGAAACCCAGATGTATCCGGAAGAGCCGGTTTATCTGCCGCCGCGCTACCGTGGCCGTATCGTGCTGACGCGCGATCCGGACGGCGAAGAGCGCTGCGTGGCCTGTAACCTGTGCGCCGTTGCCTGCCCGGTCGGCTGTATTTCGCTGCAGAAAGCGGAGATGCAGGATGGCCGCTGGTATCCGGAATTTTTCCGCATCAACTTCTCGCGCTGCATCTTCTGTGGTTTATGTGAAGAAGCGTGCCCGACCACCGCGATTCAGCTGACGCCGGACTTCGAACTCGGTGAGTTCAAGCGTCAGGATCTGGTGTATGAGAAGGAAGACCTGCTGATTTCCGGCCCGGGTAAATATCCGGAGTACAACTTCTACCGCATGGCAGGTATGGCGATCGACGGTAAAGACAAAGGCGACGCGGAAAACGAAGCCAAACCGATCGACGTTAAAGGCTTATTACCTTAAGGAGCCAGGTATGGAATTTGCGTTTTATCTTTGCGGACTGGTGGCGGTGCTGACGACATTGCGCGTCATCACCCACACCAATCCGGTACATGCGCTGCTGTACCTGATTGTTTCGCTGCTGTCGATTGCCGGCGTGTTCTTCTCCATGGGTGCCTATTTTGCCGGTGCGCTGGAGATCATCGTCTATGCCGGTGCCATCATGGTGCTGTTTGTGTTCGTGGTGATGATGCTCAACCTGGGTAAAACCCAGCAGGATCAGGAGCGCGAATGGCTGAAGCCGTCGCTGTGGATCGGTCCGGGCATTGTCTCGCTGCTGCTGCTGGTGGTGATGATCTACGCCATCCTGACCGCAACCGACCAGGGTATTGATGGCACCGTCATCGATGCCAAAGCGGTGGGCATCAGTCTGTTTGGCCCGTATGTTCTGGCGGTTGAGCTGGCGTCAATGCTGCTGCTGGCCGGTCTGGTGGTGGCGTTCCATATCGGACGTGAAGATCGTCAGGGCGAAGTGCTGAGCAACCGCGTGTCAGACGCGGCGGCCAATAAGGAGGAGCACGCATGATCCCGTTACAACACGGCCTGATTCTGGCTGCTGTGCTGTTTGTTCTCGGCCTGACCTCGCTGGTACTGCGCCGCAACCTGCTGTTTATGCTGATCGGTCTGGAGATCATGATCAACGCCGCGGCGCTGGCGCTGGTGGTGGCAGGCAGCTACTGGGGACAAGCCGACGGCCAGGTGATGTACATCCTGGCAATCAGCCTCGCGGCGGCGGAAGCCAGTATTGGTCTGGCGCTGCTGCTCCAGCTCTATCGTCGTCGTCAGACGCTGAACATTGACACAGTGAGCGAGATGCGCGGATGAATCTTCTCTATTTAACCGTATTATTTCCGCTGATTGGCTTCCTGCTATTAGCGTTTTCCCGTGGTCGCTGGTCGGAGAACCTGTCGGCTGCGGTGGGGATGGGTTCAGTGGGCCTTGCGGCGCTGACCACCGTATTTGTGGGTGTGGACTTCTTCAGTCACGGCCAGCAGCCATTTACCCAGGCGCTGTGGACCTGGATGCACGTGGGTAACTTTGACATCAAAGTGAACCTGGTGCTGGACGGTCTGTCGCTGACCATGCTGTCGGTGGTTACCGGCGTCGGCTTTTTCATCCACATGTTCGCTTCCTGGTACATGCGCGGTGAAGAGGGCTATTCACGCTTCTTCGCCTACACCAACCTGTTCATCGCGAGCATGGTGGTGCTGGTGCTGGCCGATAACCTGATGCTGATGTACCTTGGCTGGGAAGGGGTAGGGCTGTGTTCCTACCTGCTGATTGGCTTCTACTACAGCAATCCGGAAAACGGCAAAGCGGCGATGAAAGCCTTCATCATCACCCGTGTCGGTGACGTGTTCCTCGCCTTTGCGTTGTTCATTCTCTACAACGAGCTGGGTACGCTGAACTTCCGCGAGCTGATGGAGCTGGCCCCGGCGCACTTCGCGGCGGACAACCACATGCTGCAGTGGGCGACGCTGATGCTGCTGGGCGGTGCCGTGGGTAAATCGGCTCAGCTGCCGCTGCAGACGTGGCTGGCCGATGCGATGGCCGGTCCGACGCCGGTCTCCGCGCTGATCCACGCTGCCACCATGGTAACCGCAGGCGTCTATCTGATTGCCCGCACCCACGGTCTGTTCCTGCTGACGCCGGAAGTGCTGCATCTGGTGGGTATCGTTGGTGCGATTACGCTGGTGCTGGCGGGCTTCGCCGCGCTGGTGCAGACCGACATCAAACGCGTGCTGGCTTACTCCACCATGAGTCAGATCGGCTACATGTTCCTGGCGCTGGGCGTACAGGCGTGGGACGCCGCGATTTTCCACCTGATGACCCATGCGTTCTTCAAGGCGCTGCTGTTCCTCTCTTCCGGTTCCGTGATTCTGGCCTGTCATCACGAGCAGAACATTTTCAAAATGGGCGGTCTGCGTAAGAGCATCCCGCTGGTGTATGTCTGCTTCCTGGTGGGCGGTGCCGCGCTGGCCGCGCTGCCGCTGATTACCGCCGGCTTCTACAGTAAGGACGAGATTCTGTTCGGTGCGCTGGCTAACGGTCACATCAATCTGATGGTCGCCGGTCTGGTGGGTGCATTCCTTACCTCAATCTACACCTTCCGCATGATCTTCATCGTGTTCCACGGCGAAGAGAAAATTCATGCGCATGCCGGTAAAGGCATTACGCATCATCTGCCGCTGATTGTGCTGCTGGTACTCTCGACCTTCGTTGGCGCGCTGATTACGCCTCCGCTGGCGGGCGTGCTGCCACAGAACGAGTTTGGTGAAACCGGCAAAGTGGCGCTGGAAATCACCTCGGGTGCCGTGGCGATTATCGGAATCCTGATTGCCGCCGCGCTGTGGCTGGGCAAACGTCAGCTGGTCACCCGCATCGCCAACAGCGCGCCGGGCCGTTTCTTCGGCACCTGGTGGTTTGCGGCCTGGGGCTTCGACTGGCTGTACGACAAGGTATTTGTTAAACCGTACCTTGGCATTGCCTGGCTGCTGCAGCGCGATCCGCTCAATTCACTGATGAACCTGCCGGCGCTGCTGTCGCGCATCGGTAATAAAGGTCTGGTGGTGAGTGAGAACGGCTATCTGCGCTGGTATATCGCGTCGATGAGCGTCGGTGCCGTGGTGGTGCTGGCGCTGATGCTGGTGATTTAACGATTGATGAGCGGGGCGCGCGATGGTTTAGCGCCCCACGTAAGAATGTTCAAAATTGTCTGATGCACGGGTGAGATCAACGCAGTCAGTTTGGTGTTCGTCAGCGCAGCAACCGGCGCGTAGTAATACGTGAACGTTGCCCGCGCGGGCGAGGCGAAACAGGCGCGTCCGATAGCCTGAACGAAGACGAAAATAGGGAATGTACGCCGTGTTATTACCTTGGCTAATAATTATACCCTTTGTTGGGGGCTTGCTTTGCTGGCTGGCTGAGCGCCTTGGCGCGAAGGTGCCGCGCTGGATTGCCCTGATCACCATGGGGCTGACGCTGGCGCTGGGCCTGCAGCTGTGGCTGCAGGGCGGCTATTCGCTGACGCAGGCTGCGGGCCTGCCGCAGTGGCAGTCGACTTTCCTGGTGTCGTGGATCCCACGCTTTGGCATTAATTTCCATCTGGCGCTGGATGGCCTGTCGCTGCTGATGGTGGTGCTGACCGGCCTGCTGGGTCTGATGGCGGTTCTCTGCTCGTGGAATGAAATCGAAAAGTATCAGGGCTTCTTCCACCTCAACCTGATGTGGATTCTCGGCGGCGTGATCGGCGTGTTCCTCGCCATCGACATGTTCCTGTTCTTCTTTTTCTGGGAAATGATGCTGGTGCCGATGTACTTCCTCATCGCGCTCTGGGGTCACAAAGCGTCTGACGGGAAAACCCGTATCAGCGCGGCAACCAAATTCTTCATCTATACCCAGGCGTCAGGTCTGGTGATGCTGATTGCCATTCTGGCGCTGGTGTTTGTGCACTACAACGCCACTGGCGTCTGGACGTTCAGCTATGAAGAGCTGCTGAAAACGCCAATGTCACACACCGTTGAGTATCTGCTGATGCTCGGCTTCTTCATCGCCTTTGCGGTGAAAATGCCGGTGGTGCCGCTGCACGGCTGGCTGCCGGATGCCCACAGCCAGGCACCGACCGCTGGTTCGGTTGACCTTGCCGGTATCCTGCTGAAAACTGCGGCTTACGGCCTGCTGCGTTTTAGCCTGCCGCTGTTCCCGAATGCGTCGGCGGAGTTCGCACCGATCGCCATGTGGCTCGGCATCATCGGTATCTTCTACGGCGCCTGGATGGCGTTCTCGCAGACCGATATCAAACGCCTGATCGCCTACACCTCGATTTCGCACATGGGCTTCGTGCTGATTGCCATCTACACCGGCAGCCAGCTGGCGTTCCAGGGCGCGGTGGTGCAGATGATTGCGCACGGCCTGTCGGCCGCGGCGCTGTTCATCCTGTGCGGTCAGCTGTATGAACGTCTGCATACCCGTGACATGCGCCAGATGGGCGGCCTGTGGTCGCGCATCAAGTGGATTCCGGGCCTGTCGCTGTTCTTTGCCGTGGCTAACCTCGGTATGCCGGGCACCGGTAACTTTGTGGGTGAGTTCATGATTCTGACCGGCAGCTATCAGGTGGTGCCGTTGATTATCGTGATTGCCACCTTCGGCCTGGTATTTGCCTCGGTGTACTCGCTGATCATGATGCAGCGCGCTTACTACGGCGAAGCCAAATCAAAAGAGCCGCTGGCTGGAATGTCGCCGCGCGAATTCCTGACCATCGGTGTACTGGTCGTGCTGCTGGTGCTGCTGGGCGTTTATCCGCAGCCAATCCTCGACACGTCCCATGCTGCGATGAGCAATATTCAGCAGTGGTTTACCGCTTCAATTTCAACTACAAGGCCGTAATTCGCCATGACAATAACTCCTCAACAATTGATCGCGTTGCTACCGCTGTTAATCGTCGGATTGACGGTGGTGGTTGTGATGCTGTCCATTGCGTGGCGACGCAACCACTTTGTTAATGCCACGCTGACGGTCATCGGTCTTAACCTCGCGCTGCTGTCGCTGTGGTTTGTGGGCCACGTGGGCGCCATGGATGTCACGCCGCTGCTGCGCGTGGATGGCTATTCGATGTTCTATACCGCGCTGGTGATGCTGGCGAGTCTGGCAACCTGCACCTTTGCTTATCCGTGGCTGGCCGGTTTCCCGGACAACAAAGATGAGTTCTATCTGCTGGTGCTGATCGCGGCGCTGGGCGGAATCGTACTGGCCAGCGCCAACCATCTGGCGGCACTGTTCATCGGTATTGAACTGCTGTCGCTGCCGCTGTTTGGTCTCATCGGCTACGCCTTCCGTCAGAAGCGCTCGCTGGAAGCGGCGCTGAAGTACATGATTCTGTCGGCTGCGGCTTCTTCATTCCTGATCTTCGGTATTGCGCTGGTCTACGCCGATTCCGGCAGCCTGAGCTTTGTGCAGCTCGGCAAAAGCCTGAATGACAGCATGATTCAGCAGCCGCTGCTGCTGGTAGGGCTGGGCATGATGATCATCGGTCTTGGCTTCAAGCTGTCGCTGGTGCCGTTCCATCTGTGGACGCCAGACGTTTATCAGGGCGCGCCGGCTCCGGTCTCGACCTTCCTCGCCACCGCCAGCAAAATCGCTATCTTTGCGGTCATCATGCGTCTGTTCATGTACGCACCGGTAACCGACAGTGAAGCGGTGCGCACCGTGCTGGGTGTGATTGCCTTCGTCTCGATCCTGTTCGGTAACCTGATGGCGATTTCGCAGAGCAACATCAAGCGTCTGCTCGGCTATTCATCTATCGCGCATCTTGGCTATCTGCTGGTGGCGCTGATTGCGGTGAAAACCCATCAGCTGTCGCTGGAAACCGCCGGCGTCTATCTGGCCGGTTACCTGTTCAGCAGCCTCGGCGCCTTCGGTGTAGTCAGCCTGATGTCGAGCCCGTACCGTGGTCCGGATGCCGATACGCTTTACTCGTATCGCGGTCTGTTCTGGCATCGTCCGATTCTCTCCGCCGTGATGACGGTGATGATGCTGTCGCTGGCCGGTATCCCGATGACGCTGGGCTTTATCGGTAAGTTTTACGTCATCGCGTCCGGTGTTAACGCGCATCTGTGGTGGCTGACCGCGGCGGTTGTCGCCGGTAGCGCCATTGGTCTGTATTACTACCTGCGCGTTACGGTGAGCCTGTACCTCAGCCCGCCGGAACTGCACACCCGCGATACCCCGGCCAACTGGGCGTTCACCGCAGGTGGTGTGGTGGTGCTGATCTCCGCCATCCTCGTGTTGCTGCTCGGTGTTTATCCGCAGCCGCTCATCACGCTGGTGCAGCTGGCTCAGCCGCTGATGTAAACAGTGCGTCATCTTCACAATCAGGCCTGCGGGCCTGATTTTTTTTGCCTGCAATTTGAGAGTTTGATCACATAGCTCCGCGTGTCAGCCCCTGTTACGTGCTGCCCACTGCGTTTAGCGCATGCGCTGTGATAGGCTGTGAAGATCACTTTTTTCGCTCAGACAAGGAAGCACGATGGATATGCAATGGCTTGATTGCCACCACAGTGAACTGACCGCGCAGCAGCTGTATACCGTGCTGGCGCTGCGCAATCAGGTGTTTATCGTCGAACAGGCCTGTCCGTATCAGGACATAGATGGCCAGGATTTGACGGCCGATAACCGCCATCTGCTGGGCTTTCTTGATGGCAAACTGCTGGCGTATGCGCGTCTGCTGACGCCCGCGCTGGCTTCCTCGCCGGTGACCATTGGTCGGGTGATTGTGTCGGAAGAGGCGCGCGGCCTGAAACTGGGCTATCGGCTGATGGAGCAGGCGCTGAACAGCTGCGAACAGCACTGGCCGCAGCGGGCGGTGTATCTGTCCGCGCAGGCGCATCTGGAAGGCTTTTATGGTCGCCTGGGCTTCCGGGCGGTCACGGACGTTTATCTGGAAGATAATATTCCGCACGTCGGCATGCAGAAAAACTAACGGCGAGGTGTTGGCCTCGCCGTGCAGGTTAGCCCGGCGTCATCTGCCGGTCGTCGGTGTACTTGCGCTGATCGGGCGGTGGCGGGAAGTACTGATACAGCCAGGTTTCGCTCAGCGTCTCATCTTTGGTGCGCAGGAACAGGCGCATATCCACCGGTTTGGTTGAGTCGCTGTTCGGATACCAGTCAAACAGGATACGGTAACCTTTCAGCGGTTCGACGTAGAGAATCTCCACCTGTTTGAAGGTGCCGGACGACACGGTGATCACCGGTTCGATACCTTTCGGCGCGGCCGCCTGCAGGTCGCCGCCAATGAAATCGATAGCAAAGCGGCGGCACCACTGGTCCGGGAAGTGTTCGCCCGGTGCCCAGCCTTCCGGGAAGCCACCAATACCGGTGCGCGTGGCGTCAACGCGGGCCAGACCGCTGCGGACTGGCGGCAGCTGGCTCCAGTAGAGTTTGTACTGGAAATTAAATTCGCTGCCAGCCTTGACCGGCTCGGCCGGCTGCCAGAAGCAGACGATGTTATCCAGCGTTTCCCCGGTCGTCGGGATCTCCATCAGGTTGATGGCGCCTTTACCCCATTTACCGATCGGCTCCACCCACAGGCTGGGGCGTTTGTCATACCAGCCAATCACGTCCTGATAATCTTTGAAATCATGATTCAGCTGCAGCAGACCGAAGCCGCGTGGGTTTTCATCCTGATAGGCATTAAACTGCAGGCGCTGCGGGTTATTCAGCGGACGGGCAATCCACTCGCCGCTGCCGCTCCACATCGCCAGGCGATCGGAGTCATGAATCTGCGGATGATAGGTATTGCACATGCGGCGCTCATTGGTGCCGCAGCTGAACATGCTGGTCATTGGCGCAATACCGAGCTGACGAATCTCGTTGCGCGCAAACAGGTGGTTTTCCACCTCCATCACCACGCGTTTTTCTTCGCAGTGAATGGTGAACTTGTAGGCACCGGTGACGCTGGCCCCGTCCAGCAGTGCATACACCACAAAGGTGGTGTCTTCAGCTTTTGGCGTCTCGAACCAGAAGGCGGTGAAGTCGGGAAACTCTTCCTGGCCATTGCTGAAGGTGTTAACCGCGACGCCACGGGCTGACAGGCCATATTGGTAGGTTTCATCTACCGCGCGGAAGTAGCTGGCACCGAGGAAAGAAACGATGTCGCGTCGCGCCAGCTCCGGCTTTTTAAAAGCGCGGAAACCGGCAAAGCCGAGGTCGGTTTTACCCACCAGCTGCTGGGTATCCACGTTGGCGTTGTGATAATTAAACAGTTCCGGACGGAAGTGGATTTCCCGCGCCTCGCGGCTGGCGGCGTCCACGGAGAACATGCGAATGCGGCGCTTAAAGCCCATGCCAACGTGGAAGAACTGCACATCCAGCTCGCGGTCGGCGATGTTGTTCCACAGTGAGTGGTTAGCGTCGTACTGAATTTCGTTATACGCCTGCGGTGTCAGATTGGCCAGGGTCGCGGGCAGGGGGCCGGGCGCGCCGCCCCAGGGCTGTTTGGCCAGCGCCGCGGCTTTCTTTTTCAGCACATCGAAATCGAAGCGCACGGCGGTTCCGTCGGCGATGCCATCATCGGCCCAGGCGGACTGCGCAAACAGCGAGGAGAGCCCGGTCATGCCGCTAACGGCAGAGAGGGCCATGGACGCTTTCATAAATTTTCTACGATTCATGCCGGAAATCTTTTCCTTAGCTGCTCGGGTGTATTGAGGCTGTCGCAAGACATTTAGCGTCAGGCTACAGGGGGTTACGACAGTGGCGAAAATAAAAAATTCAGTCCGCTGAAAATTTATCAGATTAATCAAATAAACGAAGCACAATTCCGCGTGCAACGCCCCGGATGACATAACTTTGCGTTCAGCGCGGCAAAAAGCGCAGTCAGCGGATGACGGCGCGGCGCAAAAACGCAATTTATGACTATAGTTAATCGACACCGCATTTAAACATGGAGGATTGTGAACATGTCATCTACCGATCAATTTGAAACCCGTCTTGATGACGATCTGGCGCTGCTGACGGAAACGCTGGAAGAAGTGCTGCGCTCCTCGGGCGATCCGGCGGACCAGAAATATATCGAACTGAAGCAGAAAGCCGAGCAGGCGCTGGAAGACGTGAAGAATCGCGTGAGCCAGGCGTCCGACAGCTATTACTATCGTGCCAAACAGGCAGCGTATCGTGCCGACGATTACGTGCATGAAAAACCGTGGCAGGGCATTGGTATCGGTGCGGCTGCCGGTCTGTTTGTTGGCCTGCTGCTGGCGCGCCGTTAATCCCCGTGGGCGCGATGTTCGTCGCGCCCGATTCCTGCTTTCCCGCTGTTTCCTTTCCGCATCGCGATTAACCCGCTATTTCGCACCGGCGGCGATTGTGTTTCGCCTGCGCGCTCCCTACAGTGAAAGCCACAGGGATAAGGAGAAGAGATCGTGATACGTGTCGAAATGCTCTCAACGGGCGATGAAGTGTTACATGGGCAGATTGTCGATACCAACGCCTCGTGGCTGGCCGATGTGCTGTTTCAGCACGGTCTGCCGATGACCAGTCGCAGCACGGTCGGCGATGCGATGAGCTCGCTGGTTGAAGCGCTACAGAGCCGCAGTCAGATTGCCGACGTGCTGATCGTGAACGGCGGTCTTGGGCCGACCAGCGACGATCTCAGCGCCCAGGCAGCGGCCACCGCCAGCGGCAGCGAACTGGTGCTGCAACAGGCGTGGCTGGAGAAGATGGAAGCCTGGTTTGCCAGCCGCGGGCGGCTCATGGCACCCAGTAATCGCAAGCAGGCGGAGATTCCGGCCAATGCCGAATTGATCGATAACCCGGTCGGCACCGCCTGTGGGTTTGCCCTGCAGCTTAATCGCTGCTGGATTTTCTTTACGCCCGGCGTGCCGTCAGAATTCAAAGTGATGGTTGAGCAGCAGATTATTCCGCGTCTTAAGGCGCGTTTTACGTTGCCAGAACCCCCGCTGTGCCTGCGTCTGACCACCTTTGGTCGCGGCGAGAGCGATATCGCCGCGGAGCTTGAACCGCTGCCGCTGCCGGAAGGCGTAGTGATGGGCTACCGTTCGTCGATGCCCATCATTGAGATCAAACTGACCGGCCCGGCCAGCCAGCGCGTGGCGATGGAGCAGGTGTGGCAGCAGGTTAAGTTACTGCTGGCCGAGTGCACCATTTTTGAAGGCTTTGAAGGGCTGCCGGCCGTGCTGGCGCGAGAACTGCACGATCGCGGCTTCCGCCTTGCTCTGAGCGAACAATACACGGCCGGGTTGCTGCACTGGCAGCTGGCCGCCGCGCAGGTGCCGCTTAGCGCCGCTGAGCTGCTGCCGGCACGTGAGGAGTCGCTGGAAGCGCAGGTTACGCGCACGCGTCAGTTGGCCGCTCAGCAGGGCACGGTGCTGGCCTTGTCGGTTGGCGATCTGCAGGAAGGGGAAGTGTCGATTGCGCTGCATACCCCGGAAGCCAGCTGGGGCCAGCGGGTGAAATTTACCCACGGGCGGCACAATCTGGAAACCCGGCAGAAAGTGGTAGCGATGATGGCGATGAATATGCTGCGCCGCTGGCTGCACGGCAGTGAAGTCAGTACCGGTCACGGCTGGATTGATGTCCTGGAGACGGTGAAGAGCTAACGTTTTCAGGCTTGTGATTGCTGATGCTATGGGATCAGCATCGCTTTGTGTTGGGTGCCGCGTCGTGAGAGGCATAGCCGCTTGCCGCACCGGCATAAACCCTTCCCTGGGGCCTGCCGCCGCGCCATCCATGGCGCGGAGGCTGCTGCAAGCGGCTATGCCTCCCACGCCCTGCTGGATTCGGTGGTCGCTGTTGTCGGGTGCCTGTTACAGCAGCACCAGAATTGAAAGGGAAGAGGGGGAAGCTGGGCTTAGCCGGACGTCACGCGGCAGGGATGCCGCGTGTCGAGGCCCGCAGGGAGCGGGTTTTGCCGTTCCGGCGTGCTCAGTTCCCCCTCTGACCATGCGGGATCTTAACGCGATAAAAGGGATTCAGCAGTACTGCAGGCAGGTTACAGCTCGATCTCAATCTCCCCTCTGGCCTTACAACAGCAGGGCAGAATCTCGCCCTGCTGAATAAACGCCAGTGGGGTTTCCGCATAATCCACTTCGCCTTTCAGCAGACGCATGCGGCAGGAGCCGCAGTAGCCTTCGCGACATTGAAACTCGACACACACATTGTGTGCTTCCAGCGTCGTCAGCAGATTAGGGTGTTCGTCTGCGCACTCCAGCCGGGAGCCGGAGCTGCGCAGAATGACCACGGAACGGCTCATGCTTACAGCTGGAAATCGTTGAAGTCGTCTTCGCCCACTTCGGAGTCGATCTGACCCACCAGATAGGAGCTCACTTCAACTTCCTGCGGCGCCACCTGCACGTTATCTGACACCAGCCACGAGTTAATCCATGGAATCGGGTTCGAACGCGTCTGGAACGGCAGATCAAGACCCACCGCCTGCATGCGGATATTGGTGATGTACTCAATGTATTGGCACAGAATGTCCTTGTTCAGACCAATCATTGAGCCGCCGCTGAACAGATACTCAGCCCACTCTTTTTCCTGCTCGGCCGCTTTCTTAAACAGGTCGAAGCACTCGTCGCGGCACTCAGCGGCGATCTCTTTCATTTCAGGATCGTCTTCACCGGTACGCATCAGATTCAGCATATGCTGAGTGCCGGTCAGGTGCAGCGCTTCGTCACGGGCGATCAGACGAATAATCTTGGCGTTGCCTTCCATCAGTTCGCGCTCGGCGAAGGCGAAGGAGCAGGCAAAGCTGACGTAGAAGCGAATCGCTTCCAGCGCGTTAACGCTCATCAGGCAGATATACAGCTGCTTCTTCAGCGCACGCAGATTCACGGTCACGCTCTTGCCCGCCACCTGATGCGTGCCTTCACCCAGCAGATGCCAGTAGTTAGTCATCTCGATCAAATCATCGTAATACTTCGAGATATCCTGCGCGCGCGCCAGAATCTGCTCGTTAGTCACGATGTCATCAAAGACCAGTGACGGATCATTGACGATATTACGGATGATGTGGGTGTACGAGCGTGAGTGGATGGTCTCGGAGAACGCCCAGGTTTCCACCCAGGTTTCCAGCTCGGGAATCGAGATCAGCGGCAGCAGCGCCACGTTCGGGCTGCGGCCCTGAATGGAATCCAGCAGCGTCTGATACTTCAGGTTACTGATGAAGATGTGCTTCTCGTGCTCCGGCAGCGCCTGATAGTCGATGCGATCGCGCGAGACGTCAACCTCTTCCGGACGCCAGAAGAAAGAGAGCTGCTTCTCGATCAGCTTCTCAAAGATGTCGTATTTCTGCTGGTCGAAACGGGCAACGTTCACTGACTGGCCGAAGAACATCGGCTCTTTCAGCTGGTCATTTTTGTTCTGTGAGAAAGTAGTGTAAGCCATGACTAAGTCCAAAAGTGAAACGGGCCAGCCGCTGCTGGCCCAGACACGATAAGGCGCCCGCAGGCGCCTTTCGATCAAATTTTACAGGCGCCGCTTTCGCAGCCATCGTCCTGAATAGACGGCGCCAGATCGTCCTGCGCATCCTCGGCACCGTCACGGGTGTTTTGGTAGTACAGGGTCTTCACGCCAAATTTGTACGCGGTCAGCAGATCTTTCAGCAGCTGTTTCATCGGCACTTTGCCATTGGCGAAACGGCCTGGATCGTAGTTGGTGTTCGATGAAATCGCCTGATCGATAAACTTCTGCATCACGCCAACCAGCTGCAGATAGCCGTCGTTTGATGGCATCTCCCACAGCAGTTCGTACTGATCTTTCAGACGCTCATACTCCGGTACTACCTGGCGCAGAATCCCGTCTTTCGACGCTTTGATACTGATGTGACCGCGCGGCGGCTCGATACCGTTGGTGGCGTTCGAAATCTGCGAAGAGGTCTCAGACGGCATCAGTGCAGACAGCGTGGAGTTGCGCAGGCCGTGGGTTTTAATCGACTCACGCAGCGCTTCCCAGTCAAGGTGCAGCGGCTCATTACATACGCTGTCGAGATCCTTTTTATAGGTATCGATCGGCAGAATGCCCTGCGAATAAGTGGTCTCTTTAAACCACGGGCAGGCACCTTGCTCTTTCGCCAGCTCGTTGGAGGCTTTCAGCAGCCAGTACTGAATGGCTTCAAAGGTTTTGTGCGTCAGGTTGTTGGCGCTACCGTCGGAGTAGCGCACACCGTGTTTCGCCAGGTAATAGGCATAGTTGATCACGCCAATACCCAGGGTACGACGGCCCATCGCACCGCGTTTTGCCGCCGGGATCGGGTAATCCTGGTAATCGAGCAGGGCATCCAGCGCGCGTACTGCCAGCGTCGCCAGCTCTTCCAGATCGTCCAGGCTTTCAATCGCACCGAGGTTAAAGGCGGACAGGGTGCACAGCGCGATCTCGCCGCTTTCGTCGTTGACGTCTTCCAGCGGTTTGGTCGGCAGCGCAATTTCCAGGCACAGGTTAGACTGACGCACTGGCGCAATGGCCGGATCGAACGGGCTGTGGGTGTTGCAGTGGTCAACGTTCTGCACGTAGATACGGCCGGTTGAGGCACGTTCCTGCATCATCAGCGAGAACAGGTCGACGGCTTTCACGCGCTGCTTGCGGATGCTGTCGTCCTTCTCATATTTGGTATACAGACGCTCAAACTCATCCTGATCGGCGAAGAACGCGTCATACAGGCCTGGCACGTCGGACGGGCTGAACAGAGTGATGTCTTCGCCTTTCAGCAGGCGGGTGTACATCAGCTTGTTGATCTGCACGCCGTAATCCATATGACGTACGCGGTTGCCTTCGACGCCGCGGTTGTTTTTCAACACCAGCAGGCTTTCCACTTCCAGATGCCACATCGGGTAGAACAGCGTTGCCGCACCGCCGCGCACGCCGCCCTGCGAGCAGGATTTCACCGCCGTCTGGAAGTGCTTATAGAATGGGATACAGCCGGTGTGGAACGCTTCACCACCGCGGATCGGGCTGCCGAGCGCACGAATGCGACCCGCGTTGATACCGATGCCGGCACGCTGTGACACATATTTCACAATAGCGCTGGAGGTGGCGTTAATGGAATCCAGGCTGTCGCCGCATTCGATCAGTACGCAGGAGCTGAACTGACGGGTCGGAGTGCGCACGCCGGACATGATAGGTGTAGGCAGCGAGATCTTGAACGTGGAGATCGCATCGTAGAAACGCTTGATGTAATCCATGCGCGTATCGCGCGGATAGCCGGAGAACAGGCAGGCGGCGACCAGAATATACAGGAACTGGGCGCTCTCGTAGATTTCACCGCTGACGCGGTTCTGCACCAGATATTTGCCTTCCAGCTGCTTCACTGCCGCGTAGGAGAAGTTCATGTCGCGCCAGTGGTCGATGAAGCCGTCCATCTGCTCGAACTCTTCGGTGCTGTAGTCTTCCAGCAGATGGCGATCGTATTTACCCATCTCGACCATTTTTACTACCTGGTCGTACAGCTTCGGTGGCTCAAACTGACCGTACGCTTTTTTACGCAGGTGGAAGATCGCCAGACGCGCGGCCAGGTACTGGTAATCAGGCGCGTCACGGGAGATCAAATCGGCAGCCGCTTTGATGATGGTCTCGTGAATGTCCGAGGTTTTGATGCCATCGTAAAACTGGATGTGCGAACGCAACTCAACCTGCGAGACGGAGACATTGTTCAGCCCTTCAGCTGCCCAGTCCAGCACCCGGTGAATCTTATCGAGGTCGATGCGCTCCTGGCGGCCATCGCGTTTCGTAACGAGCAGACTTTGGTTCATGTCGCGTGTTTACCTGTCCATGAAATACAAAATTATCCCCCGTCTATTCACAGGCGGCTCATTGTGAGTAAGCCTGTGGATAAACACTATATATAGGGGGTGCGGAAAGTTTGAACAACAATATGGTGAGTATTCTAGTCAGCAATCGGATCATCACAAGAGTTGATTTTCACAAAATTTTACGCCCTGGGGGGTGGCGAAAATCCTGGATCCCCACGCCACAAGGCCTGCACCTGGTGTCAACGGATAACAGGTTTTTTTTCAATTTTTGATCGAGCGCGTGTTTATTGCTCAACCGCTGCGATTCGGGAAATTTCCCAGGCGAAAAAAGCCCGCGCCGCTCCGTCAGCAGCGAACTTATCTGCGTTTGCTTATGAATTTTTTATGACCTTTTCACCTTACAAAAAGCGCATCGCAGCGTCTAAAAGGAAATTGATCTGGATAGGGCCAGCGCGTGATAAACCGGGTGCGGTCGGAAGTGAAAGGAGGACTGGCAGTTTGTAGAGCGTTATGCCGTTCAGTTGAGTAAATTGCTGGTCGTAGATTCCATAGCGGCGCGATTTTTCGCGTAATACATCGCGCCGCTACAACAGCGCTGCCCACGGGCAGGCAGGCGAAACAGGTCGTTTACGCCTGACGGTGGGTATGCACCATATAATTGACGTCCACCCCGCGGCCAAGGCGGAACTGGTTAGTCAGCGGATTGTAGTGCAGGCCAGTCATATTGCGTTCACGCAGGGCGGTCTCATCCACCCAGTTCAGCAGCTCGGCAGGACGAATAAATTTTTTCACGTCATGGGTACCGCGCGGCACCATGCGCAGCACGTATTCAGCGCCAAACACCGCCAGCAACCAGGCTTTAGGGTTACGGTTGATGGTGGAGAAAAACACCTCGCCGCCCGGTTTCACCAGCTGCGCGCAGGCCAGCACCACGGAACGCGGATCCGGCACGTGTTCCAGCATCTCCATACAGGTTACCACGTCGTACTGACCGGCATGGCTGGCCGCATGCGCTTCAACCGTCTGCTGCACGTAATTGACGCTCACACCGCTCTCCAGCGCGTGCAGACGCGCGATCTCCAGCGGCTCGGCGCCCATATCCAGACCGGTGACTTCCGCCCCTTCACGCGCCATGCTCTCGGCGAGAATGCCGCCGCCGCAGCCGACATCCAGCACTTTCTTACCGAACAGCCCATGGCTGTGCTGGGCAATCCAGCCAAGACGCAGGGGATTAATGCGGTGCAACGGCTTAAATTCACCCTCTAAATCCCACCAGCGTGATGCAACCGCCTCAAACTTAGCAATTTCGGCGTGGTCGACGTTCTGGCGGCTTTCCTGCGGTTGTTCATTCATTGAATCATGACTCCTGACAAAATATGCCACCAGTATAAACGCATAAACCCTGCGAGGCATCTCTCAGCGCAAAGGAAAAGCGCCACAAAACCCTGCTTTACGTTCACCGCACGCAAGCGATGTGATATACTTTCGCACCTTTAAAATCCGGGATTATGTAGAGGGATAGCGGCTCCATGAGCGACCTTGCGAGAGAAATTACACCGGTCAATATCGAAGAAGAGTTGAAAAACTCCTACCTCGATTACGCCATGTCGGTCATCGTTGGCCGAGCCTTACCCGATGTACGTGATGGCCTGAAGCCGGTGCATCGCCGTGTGCTTTTTGCCATGAGCGAACTGGGTAACGACTGGAACAAACCCTATAAAAAATCTGCCCGTGTGGTCGGTGACGTTATCGGTAAATATCACCCACACGGTGACTCCGCTGTGTACGAAAGTATCGTGCGCATGGCCCAGCCGTTCTCCCTGCGCTACATGCTGGTCGACGGTCAGGGTAACTTCGGTTCGGTCGACGGCGACTCCGCCGCAGCGATGCGTTATACCGAAGTGCGCATGGCGAAGATCTCCTCTGAACTGCTGGCTGACCTGGAAAAAGAGACGGTCGACTTTGTGCCGAACTATGACGGCACCGAGCAGATCCCAGAAGTCCTGCCGACCAAAATTCCTAACCTGCTGATCAACGGCTCCTCCGGTATTGCCGTCGGCATGGCGACCAACATTCCGCCTCACAACCTGACGGAAGTGATCAACGGCTGTCTGGCGTTTATCGAAGATGAAAACATCAGCGTCGAAGGGCTGATGGAGCACATTACCGGGCCGGATTTCCCGACCGCCGCCTTTATCAACGGTCGTCGTGGCATTGAAGAAGCCTACCGCACCGGGCGCGGTAAAATTTACATCCGCGCGCGCGGCGAGATCGAAACCGACGCCAAAACCGGTCGTGAAACCATCATCGTCAATGAAATCCCGTATCAGGTGAACAAAGCGCGCCTGATCGAGAAAATTGCCGAGCTGGTGAAAGAGAAGCGCGTTGAGGGCATCAGCGGCCTGCGTGACGAATCTGACAAAGACGGCATGCGTATCGTCATTGAAGTGAAACGCGATGCGGTCGGCGAAGTGGTGCTCAACAACCTCTACTCGCTGACGCAGCTGCAGGTCTCTTTCGGCATCAACATGGTTGCCCTGCATCAGGGCCAGCCGAAGATCATGACGCTGAAGGAGATCATTGAAGCCTTCGTTCGCCACCGCCGTGAAGTGGTGACGCGTCGTACCATCTTCGAACTGCGTAAAGCGCGCGATCGTGCGCACATCCTTGAAGGTCTTGCGATTGCGCTGGCCAACATCGATCCGATTATCGAGCTGATTCGTCGGGCTCCGACGCCAGCCGAAGCGAAAAGCGGCCTGCTGGCGCAGTCGTGGGATCTAGGCAACGTCGCCGCCATGCTGGAACGTGCCGGTGACGACGCCGCGCGTCCGGAGTGGCTGGAAGCGGAGTTCGGTATTCGCGACGGTCGCTACTACCTGACCGAGCAGCAGGCACAGGCCATTCTTGATCTGCGTCTGCAGAAACTGACCGGCCTTGAGCATGAAAAACTGCTCGACGAGTACAAAGAGCTGCTGGACCAGATCGCCGAACTGATTCACATCCTGCAGAGCGCCGAGCGCCTGATGGAAGTGATCCGTGAAGAGCTGGTGGCGATGCGCGATCAGTTTGGTGATGCGCGCCGTACGGAAATCACCGCTAACAGCGCTGACATCAACATCGAAGACCTGATTAACCAGGAAGATGTGGTGGTCACCCTGTCGCATCAGGGCTACGTCAAATACCAGCCGCTGTCAGACTATGAAGCCCAGCGTCGCGGCGGTAAGGGCAAATCGGCGGCGCGCATTAAAGAAGAAGACTTTATCGATCGTCTGCTGGTGGCCAACACCCACGACACCATTCTGTGCTTCTCCAGCCGTGGCCGCCTCTACTGGATGAAGGTCTATCAGCTGCCGGAAGCCAGCCGTGGCGCGCGCGGTCGTCCAATCGTCAACCTGCTGCCGCTGGAAGCCAACGAGCGTATCACCGCGATTCTGCCAGTGCGCGAATACACCGAAGGCTTCAACATCTTCATGGCGACCGCAGACGGTACCGTGAAGAAAACTGCGCTGCAGGAGTTCAGCCGTCCGCGCAGTGCCGGCATCATTGCCATCAACCTGCGTGAAGACGATGAGCTGATTGGCGTGGCGCTGACCAACGGTAACGACGAAGCGATGCTGTTCTCTGCCGCCGGTAAAGTGGTGCGCTTCGCGGAGAGCGCGGTGCGCGCCATGGGCCGTTCGGCTTCGGGCGTACGCGGCATCAGGCTGGCAGAAGGCGACAAAGTGGTGTCGCTGATTGTGCCACGTGAAGAGGGCGCGATTCTCACCGTAACGCAGAACGGCTACGGCAAGCGTACTGCTAACAGCGAGTATCCGACCAAATCGCGCGCCACGCAGGGCGTGATCTCGATTAAAGTCACCGAGCGTAACGGGCCAGTGGTTGGCGCGGTACAGGTGGTAGATAGCGATCAGATCATGATGATCACCGATGCCGGCACGCTGGTGCGTACCCGCGTGTCGGAAGTCAGCGTGGTGGGCCGTAATACGCAGGGCGTGATCCTGATTCGTACCGCGGAAGATGAAAACGTGGTCGGCCTGCAGCGCGTCGCTGAACCGGTGGAAGAGGAAGAACTCGACGCCATCGACGGCAGCGTGGCAGAAGGCGAAGACGATATCGCGCCGGAAGTCGACAGTGACGACGCACCGGAAACAGACGACGAAGAGTAACCGTTCATTGTCTGTCACAAACGGCAGGTCAGGGCAACCGACCTGCCGTTTTTTTGTCTGACTTTCACTCCCAAAGTCGCGTGCCAACTGGCTTTTTCGCCCTGATAAAGCTAGTGTATGAGAACTTTTCAACGTCCCGATAACCCTTGCCGCCAGTGAGTCTCTTTTGAAATATCTCGTCTCCTTTCGCACCACGCTTCGCATCTCGCGCTACCTGTTTCGTGCGCTGGCACTGCTGCTCTGGTCGCTGGGTGCACTGTTGACCACTTTCTACATCATCAATGTGCTGCACGAGAAAGAGAACGCGGTGCGCCAGGAGTTTGCCACCAATTATGGTCAGGCCGAATGGTATGTGCGCCACTCAGCGGATGTGATGCGCGAGCTGAAGTACATCACTGAGAATCGCCTGAGCAGCAGCGTCAACGGGCTGGATATGCTCAACGGCATGCCGGGCGGTAAAAGCACGCAGCCGCAGTTTACGCCGCTGTTTACCGACGGTGACTGCACGTCAATGAGCAACACCTGGCGTAACTCGCTCGATTCCCTGAGCTATTTCATTAACTACTGGAAAAGCAATTTTGCCTCAGCCTATGAACTCAATCGGGTGTTCTTTATCGGCGGCGAAAATCAGTGCCTGGCAGACTTCACCATTGGCAACAATAATCCGGTCGATCGCGAACGCAGCCTGAAGGCGCTGCGCGAAAACGTGCTGCACTACCGCAGCGGCAACGAGGAAGAGCGGCGTAATCCAATGTACTGGATTACCAACAGCAGCCAGCCAGGCATCGGCAACTTCTACATGGTGGTGCCGGTTTACGTCGCCAACAAACTGCAGGCGCTGCTCGGCGTGGAACAGAACATTCGCCTGGATGAATTTATTCAGCCCGGCGGGCTGCCGCTGGTGGCCACCATCACCGATGAAAACTATCGCCCGCTGATCAGCTCACGACGCGGCGGACCCGGTTATTCGCTGGACGATCTGCCGGATAACAGCACCTGGTTTGGTTATCTTGACGGCTATCGTCAGCTGGTGCTGAAAAAGCCGCTGCCGCCGTCCAGCCTCAATGTGGTGTGGTCGCTGTCGACCGATGTGCTGATGGATCAGCTCAAGCTGATGCTGATCAACGCGCTGCTGCTCAATATCCTCAGCGCGCTGATTCTGTTTACCCTGGCGTGGGTGTTTGAACGCCGCATGTTCCTGCCGGCGGAAGATAACGCTCACCGGCTGGAGGAGCACGAGCAGTTCAACCGCAAGATTGTCGCGTCAGCGCCGGTCGGCATCTGTATTTTACGTACCAGCGATGGCACCAACATCCTCAGTAATGAACTGGCGCATAACTATCTGACGCTGTTGACGCAGGAAGATCGCCTGCGGCTGAACGAAATCATCGGCGGCCAGCAGGTTAATTTTGTCGATATGCTGACCGGCAGTAACACTAACCTGCAAATCAGCTTTGTGCATTCGCGCTACCGCAACGAGAACGTGGCGATTTGCGTGCTGGTCGACGTCTCGGCGCGCGTGCGCATGGAGCAGTCGCTGCAGGAGATGGCGCACGCCGCCGAGCAGGCCAGCCAGTCCAAATCGATGTTCCTTGCTACCGTCAGTCACGAACTGCGTACGCCGCTGTACGGCATTATCGGTAACCTCGATCTGCTGCAGACTAAATCGCTGCCGAAGGGCGTGGATTCGCTGGTCACGGCGATGAACAACTCATCCAGCCTGTTGCTGAAAATCATCAGCGATATTCTCGACTTCTCGAAGATCGAGTCCGAGCAGCTGAAGATTGAGCTGCGTCCCTTCTCGCCGCGTGAGGTGGTCAACCATATTGCCAGCAACTACCTGTCGCTGGTGGTGCGCAAGCGCCTGACGCTGTATGTGTTCATCGAGAATGATGTACCGCTGGCGCTGGATGGCGATCCGCTGCGCCTGCAGCAGGTGATCTCCAACCTGCTGAACAACGCCATCAAGTTCACCCATACCGGCTGCATTATCCTGCACGCCTATGTCAAAGAGGGGTATCTGGCGTTTCGCGTGCGCGACACCGGCGTGGGAATCCCGGCGAAAGAGATCACGCGCCTGTTCGACCCGTTCTTCCAGGTCGGCTCCGGCGTGCAGCGTAATTTCCAGGGCACCGGGCTGGGACTGGCGATCTGTGAAAAGCTCATCAACATGATGGATGGCGACATCGAAGTCGACTCTGAACCGGGCATGGGCAGCCAGTTCGTGGTGCGTATTCCGATCTACGCCGGACAGCAACCCGCGCCGCCGCTGCTGGATGGTCTGCAGGAAAAAGCCATCTGGCTCGATCTGCGCAACGACTATCTGGCGGCCTTCCTGCTGCGTCTGCTTCAGCAGCAGGGCATCCAGGTTGCGCACTATCAGGGGCGGGCTGGGGCGGACGATGTGATGATCTGCGATCACCACGACGCGCCAGCGCAGACGGTACGCGCGCGCATCCGTATCTGCGGTGAACACATCGATATGCCGCAGGAAACCACGCCGGGACAGTGGGTGCACAGCAGCGCGACGCTGCACGATCTGCCGCTGCTGCTGGGTCGGATTTATCGCATTGCCATCGACAGTGAAACGGCGACCACGCTGGAACTGCCGGTGCCGCAGCAGGCCTCCAGCTATGAAGACATCATGGTGCTGATCGTTGATGACCATCCGATTAACCGCATGCTGCTGTCTGAACAGCTTGGCACACTGGGCTATCAGACCAAAACGGCGCAGGACGGCGTGGATGCGCTCAACGTGCTCAGCCGTAACCATATCGATATCGTGCTGAGCGACGTCAACATGCCAAACATGGACGGCTACCGGCTGACGCAGCGTCTGCGCCAGCTGGGGCATGCTTTCCCGGTGATTGGAGTGACCGCTAACGCACTGGCGGAAGAGAAACAGCGCTGTATGGATGCCGGCATGGATAATTGCCTGTCAAAACCGGTGACGCTGGATGTGCTGAAAACCACGCTGGCGCTGTATGCCGAACGTGTTCGCAAAAGCCGGGAAGGATAAGCAGGGCAGAGGAGAGGCGGTGCCGAAGCACCGCCGCAGGGATTACTCTTTGTCGACCTGAGTGGCGCTGACGGAAGAGAGGTAGTTCAGCAGCGCGATATCGTTATCCACGCCCAGCTTCATCATTGCTGATTTCTTCTGGCTACTGATGGTTTTGATACTGCGGTTCAGCTTCTTGGCGATCTCGGTGACGAGGAAGCCTTCGGCGAACAGACGCAGCACTTCGCTCTCTTTCGGTGACAGACGTTTGTCGCCGTAGCCGCCGGCGCTGATTTTCTCCAGCAGTTTGGCCACGCTTTCCGGCGTGTACTTTTTGCCTTTCTGCAGGGCTGCCAGCGCTTTTGGCAGGTCAGTTGGTGCACCCTGTTTCAGCACGATGCCTTCGATATCCAGATCCAGTACCGCGCTCAGGATCGCCGGGTTATTGTTCATGGTCAGAACAATAATGGAGAGATCCGGATAGTGACGCTTGATGTACTTGATCAGCGTGATGCCGTCGCCGTATTTTTCGCCCGGCATCGACAGATCGGTAATCAGGACGTTGGCATCCAGTTTGGACAAGCTATTGATCAGTGCTGTTGAGTCTTCAAACTCACCTACCACATTCACCCATTCGATCTGCTCCAGAGATTTACGGATACCGAACAGAACGATTGGATGGTCATCGGCAATAATTACATTCAGGTTATTCATCTTATTGGTTACCTTGCTGCAGCAGTTGGTTGACGTACGCGTCAATTTCACTGGTGGTATTTTTAATGGTTAAATCGTCGCACAGTTTAATGTGCTGTTCTAACTCTTCACAAAGCTGTTTACCCGGCAGTAAATTGAGCATGGCAAACACGCCTTTCAGGCGATGCGCTGTCTGAGCAAGCGAGGGATAGTCCTTCTCCGCCGACTCAGTATACAGTCTCTTCACATCTGGCGGTACTGTCTCCGTAAACAGCTGGAAATAGCCGCCGCTCAGCAGCGGCGTGGCAGCCTCATCGTCGTCGCTCTCCTCTATCGAATCGTGAGCCAGTTGCTTCTCAATCAGGGCCAGCAGCGCATCAAGCAGCGCATTGCTGAGATTGAAATTGACCCGGAATTGCTGGTCGTTGAGGGCGTGATGCCCCATTTCGTCGCCCGCCAGCAACAGCGCCCAGCCGTGCAGGCGTGCCGGATCGTCCGTCACCAGCACATCATGCTCCTGCCCGGACAAGCGCTCATCCGAGGTCAGGCAATTTGCCCCCCAGTTCTCGAGGTGGCGGCAGACAATTTTGTGTACGTCTTCGACCGCGATATCCACCAGCGCCGTCACGCCTTCCAGCAGTTTCTCTTCCTGCTCGCTCTGCTGCTCCAGCGCCAGCGGCAGCTGAATGTTATAGCGCGTGCCGATATCCGGTTTGGCGATAATCTCCAGCTGGCCGCCCATCTGTTTGCACAGCTGCTTACACAGGAAAAACGCCATGCCGGACGCCTGACCGTAACGATCCTGCGTGGTTTCGCCGAGGTAAGGGAAATCGACGTTGGCCAGCTCGTCGCCGGTCAGGCCTGAGCCGGTATCCACCAGCTGGAACAGCACGCTGTTGACTTTGCTGTCGCTGGCTTTGATATCGAGGGAAATCTTGCCCCACTGCGTGGTGGTGAGCGCGTAGTGCATCAGCGTGGTCAGGACTTTACGCAGCGCGCGGCGATCGCCAAAGCGCATCTCGTCGTTGGCCAGCTGATTGTTGACCACCAGCGTCAGCCCTTTGCGCCGCAGCAGCGGCAGGCTCTCCAGCGCAATCTCATCCAGCAGATCCTGCAGGTTAAACACGCCCGCATCCGGCGACCAGTCGTGGGCTTCCAGCCGGTTGAGCAGGACGATATCGTCCACCAGCCGCGCCAGACCCTGGCTCTCATCCAGCAGATCCAGCACGCTCTCGTCGTCATCGCGCTGGCTGAGCTGCACCAGCTGCGTCACCATGCTCTGCAGCGGACGATTAAGCGCATGGCCAAGATTCTGCATCAGCTGCTGGCGCATCTGGTGGTTGCGATCCAGCACCTGCTGCGCTTTTTGCAGCTTCTTATTCACCAGCAGCTCGCGATCCTGATCGCGCATCATAAACAGCTGGGTGTGCGGCGACAGCATGCTGCGCGCGTGGCGAATCTCATACACTTCATTGTTAATGGTAGCCTGCAGCACGCCCTGATGCTGATCGGACATATTGATGATCTTCTGCAGATTGAGGTGCGGCAGCAGATGCTCAGCGATTTTGTTGCTCAGCAGCGTGCGATTGGTGCCAAAGTCATACACCAGCAGCCCGACCGGCAGGCTGGCGACGATCTCCTCATTCAGCATACGCAGCGAATCAAGCTCAGCGCTCTGGTTCTCATTCGGTCGCAGCGACTGCTGGCGCAGCAGCGTAATGCCGGCAATAGACAGCAGGAACAGCAACAGGTTGATCAGCAGCGGCCACATCAGGTTGTGCAGGGTATCCATCGCCAGGCTGGCGAGCGGCACCCGGTACACCAGCTGGAGCGAGGTGCTGGGCAGCGTGGCGGCAATCTCCAGGTTCGGGTTAACCAGCGTCACCGCGGTGCTTTCGCTGCTGGCATCATCGCTGGTGGCGCTGCCGGGCTGGCTGGCATCCTGGCGCAGCTGGAAATTCTCCAGCGGCATACTGCGTGGAATCAAATCGTTAACCGGCAGATCGAACGCCACCACCGTGGCTAAATGACCTGGCTGGTTAAACGTGGTGCGCAGCGTGAAGTAGTGATCGTTCTGCCAGGCAAAGTGGCGCAGCGGCGAGAAGCTTTCGCGTTCGTCGAGCGCATTGGCCTGCTGCAGCATTTCGGCGCGGCGGCTGTCCACCAGCGTATTGATCGCGCTCTCTTTATAGCGCGTCGCCATATCCTTGAGCGGCAGGGTCGAGATCATGATCAGGCTGTTGTCCTGACCATTGAGGAAGTACATCGACCACGCCGGATTTTCAGCGCCCCACAGCGTATCGAGATAATTGGACATGCGCAGCGTCATATCCAGCGTGCTGCTGTCGTGCGAGCCAAAAATCAGCGCTTCGGTCTTGCGGCGGGTTTTCTCCAGATAGTAAACATCCGGGCGCAGGCGCGTCTCCTGCAGGCTGCTGTTCGGCGTAGAACCTGCGGCGCTGGTGGCGAGATTTTCATAGATTTGCCAGGTGGCAAAGCGGTAAGCATCAATGCGTTTTTGCATCGCGCGCGCCAGGTCGGTCATGGCGTAGCGCTTTTCCATGATCCACGCATTCACACTGTTATGCACCATGGCGCCGAGCGCGAGAAACAGCACCAGGTTAAACACCACGAAAAAGCGCGTTACGTTGCCGGAGGTCAGCGGAAATTTATAAGGCAGCATAGGTGTCTCAGGATCCTGCAATTAACGCGCGACCAGCCGGGCGCTGGCGGCAACCGCCAGCAGCAGCAGGGCGATAAGTAAAAACGCGCCGCTCAGGCTGAGCCACTGGGAAATAAAGCCGATTAAAGCCGGGCCTGAAAGAATACCCGCATAGCCGAGCGTTGTCATGGCGGAAATCGCCAGATTGGCCGGCATATCCTGTTGATTACCGGCGGCATTAAACAGCATCGGCACGGTATTGGCCAGGCCAAAGCCCACCAGCAAAAAGGCCAGCAGCGCCGCCTGCGGCCACGGCAGCAGCACCGCCAGCGTCATGCCGGCTGCCGCTGCCAGCGCACCGGTCAGCATCACCGGATAGCGGCCAAAGCGCTGAATCACTTTATCGCCCGTCAGACGACCTATGGTCATGGCGATGGAGAAGATGGCGTAACCCAGACCGGCGTGCGCCACGCTCATGCCCGGGCTTTGCAGCAGCAGCAGGGCGCTCCAGTCGAGTACCGCGCCTTCCGCAAGGAACAGAATAAAGCACAGGCAACCGAGGAAGGCGACCCAGCCGCGCGGGATCACCAGCCAGGGTTGATCGGGCTGATGCAGGCGCTCTGTCATCAGCGTCGGCAGGCTGCGCAGCAACAGCAGCACCATCAGCAGCATGATAACGCCGACTGCCTGCAGCGGTGTCAGACCCGCACCAAGTAACAGGCTGACCGCGCCGGCGCCGAGAATACCGCCAAGGCTGAAGAAACCGTGGAAACCGGACATCATCGGCTTGGCCGCCGCTTTCTCAACCTCAACCGCCTGTACATTCATGGCCACATCCAGCATGCCGAGCCCGGCACCGAACACCATCAGCGTGGCGGCCATCAACCACATCACATCCAGCGTCGCCAGCAGCGGCAGTACTGCCAGTATCACCAGCGTGGAGCACAGCATAACGCGGCGGCAGCCAAAGCGTGCCACCAGCGCACCGGTCACCGGCATTGCCGCCAGTGAACCAATGCCCAGACACAGCAGCAGGCCGCCCAGCGACGCGCCCGTCAGCTGGAGACGCTGGCTGGCAAACGGCACCAGCGGCGCCCAGGCAGACATGCTTAAACCGGCGATGAGAAAAACGAGGCGTGTTCCCAGATTGACACGCTGATGCAATTTGTTGGGCTGTGCGGCGTCCAGTGCTGTCATAAAGGTGTCGTTGTCATAAGTCGTTCGAGCGACGAAGTTTAGCATTAAAGCTGGCGCGGCACCGCTCAATGAAGGCGAAGAGCAGGGCAAAAATGGTCGCCAGAAAACAGCATATTACCGATCTTTTGCCAGGCGCTGCGCTTTTCCAGACATTTCCTGGACTTCATAAGCTCTCTGGCTCTTAGTAAACCGACAGATTCAGTGAAAATTTGGCTTAAGTTGGGGTGAAAATCGATTACTGCGGCAACGCTAACTTACTGAATAGTGGTAAAGAATATTCCGCAAACGGTTGGACAAACGCATCGGCTATATTTTTGTGTAACTTTATTACGCCCGGAAATTAACATTGCGCAATCATGGCTAAGTAATGAACAAAAAGTGCGAAAACGAACAAATAATGGCGTCCTGAGTGGCGGTTAATTTAACCTCAGTAAACAGGTTTACATAAAATTACAGAGCGGAAGAAAAATGGCAGGCAAAAAAATGCCGGACAATCATGTCCGGCGGGAATTAGGGTAAATCTCTCATTCGGGGTGAATGAAGGTAATAATGAAATAAATGATGATAGCGGTAGTAATTGTATGCGCTGAGTGGCGTTAAGTTTTATCATTCAGTGCGGCAGCTTATCTCATCTTATCCCTATGTATTTAAATGAATAAAATTCGGTTTATCAATTAGTGCGATATTTTTTGCCGATGTGTGCTGATTATTAGTTCCGCGAAATTTACATTTAGAAATAACTATTTAATACAATGAAACACTTTCGGAAATTTAGTATCATTTTCGTGATAGATTATTGCTCTCCATAAAATAACAATGGCTTGCCGGCTGAATTTTTAAGCATTCAGTTAGCAGTGGCACATATAAAAGGCACATTACAGAGGGTAATAAAATGAAACGTCGCGTTCTCTCCCTGATGATTCCTGCATTGCTGGTGGCAGGCTCAGCAAGCGCAGCTGAAATTTATAACAAAGATGGCAACAAATTAGACCTCTACGGCAAAGTAGACGGCCTGCACTATTTCTCGGACAACGATGGCCAGGACGGTGACCAGTCTTACCTGCGTTTTGGTTTTAAAGGTGAAACTCAGGTGACCGACCAGCTGACCGGCTACGGTCAGTGGGAGTACCAGGCAGCGCTGAACACCGCAGAATCGCAGGGTACCGCTAACAGCTACACCCGTGTCGGCTTCGCCGGTCTGAAATTCGGTGATGCGGGCTCGTTCGACTACGGCCGTAACTACGGCGTACTGTATGACATCGGCGCCTGGACTGACGTGCTGCCGGAGTTTGGTGGTGACACCTACGGCGCGGACAACTTCATGTTCCAGCGCAGCAACGGCCTGGCGACTTACCGCAACAGCAACTTCTTCGGCCTGGTGGATGGCTGGAACTTTGCCGTGCAGTATCAAGGCAAAAACGACAACCCAACCGAATCCTCTTCCGGTCGTGATGTCCTGGGTGAGAACGGCGACGGCTGGGGTCTGAGCACCACCTATGATCTGGGCTCCGGCTTCGGTCTGGGTGCGGCGATGTTCCAGTCTGACCGTACCAACAATCAGAACGGCAACGCGCCAGGCATTCTCGGTCGCGGTGATAAAGCCGAAGCCTACACCGGCGGTCTGAAATATGACGCTAACAACGTGTATCTGGCGGCAATGTACACCCGTTCTTACAACGCAACCCGCTTCGGCGCGGTGGATTCCGCTGCGTACGGCTATGCCAACAAAGCGGACAACTGGGAACTGGTGGCACAGTATCAGTTTGACTTCGGTCTGCGTCCGTCGCTGGCCTTCGTCTCCTCACGCGGCAGCGATATCGAAGGTTACGGCAGCCAGAACCTGAAAAAATATGTCGACGTGGGTGCGACCTATTACTTCAACAAAAACATGTCGACCTATGTTGATTACCAGATCAACCTGCTGGACGACAACAACTTCACCGATGCGGCCGGTATCAACACCGACGACATCGTTGCGCTGGGCCTGGTTTACCAGTTCTAAGCCGGAGAGCGTGGCCTGCGGGTCACGCTCTGCTCTCCAGCAGCGCGTTCAGCGCCGCCTGCAGCGTTGCCGTCACCTGCTGCGCCGCTTCCCCCATCTGAACCTGCACGATTGCGCCATCCACCAGCAACACGATCTGCCCGGTTTTATCCTGCTGCGCCGTGCTGAGTCTTTCGGCAATGGCGGCCGCCATCTCCCGCTTGTGCTGGCGAATCAGGGCGCTCGCTTCCGGCAGGGTATCAGCCAGTTCTGCCGCGCTATTAATAAACGCACAGCCGCGGAAATCCTCCTCCTGAAACCAGCTCAGTAACGCAGCCGGCAGCGCCACGTTGATGGCAGGCTGCTGCGCCAGCGCGCTGCGAAAGCCGCTCATCCAGCGCTGATGGCGCTGCTGCAGAAACGCCAGAATTAAGTCATTTTTGGCCGGAAAGTGGCGGTAGAAAGTCACTTTGGTCACGCCAGCCGCGGCAATCACTTTATCGATGCCGGTAGCACGGATGCCTTGCGCATAAAACAGCTGTTGCGCGCTGAGCAGGATGCGGTCACGCGCGCTGGCGCTGGCATCAAACAGCAGGGGTGCGAGCATAAGAAAAAATTCCTGTTTACGAGGGTAGACAGAATTGTCTACATACGGCAGGATGAATCAAGTAGACAGACCTGTCTACATCATCAGGAGATAAAAAATGCTCATTCCCCCGTTCGATCATCAAAGTGCCTTAGAAAAAGTGCGTATGGCGGAAGATGCCTGGAACAGCTGCGATCCGCAGCGCGTGTCGCAGGTTTACAGTGAAGATACCCGCTAGCGCAATCGCAGCGAATTCGTTAACGGCCGCGCGGACGTCGTGACCTTTCTGCAGCGTAAATGGGCCCGCGAGCTGGATTATCGGTTGATTAAAGAGTTGTGGGCGTGGCACCACGATAAGCTGGCGGTGCGTTTTGCCTATGAGTGGCGCGATGACAGCGGCAACTGGTTCCGCAGCTACGGCAATGAAAACTGGCACTTTGGTGCCGATGGTCTGATGATTCAGCGCTTCGCCTGCATCAACGATTTGCCGATCAGCGCTGAAGCGCGGCTGTTTCACTGGCCGGCTGGCAGACGCCCGGACGATCATCCGGGCCTGAGCGAGCTGGGTCTGTAATTTACGGCGCGTTGCGCCAGCGTCTGGCCTTTGCCGCCTGCTGCGGGGATGTAGTGGCAGGTGGCAGGCTGCCTTCCAGCGCCACGCCCGCCAGCGTAAAGGCGGAAAAGCTCAGCCAGCGCTGCCATTTATCCTGTTGTTCTGTTGCCTTACTCATCTTGCACCTCGCTGATGTTCAACCCACCATCAACGCTGCACAATTCATGCCATGCCACCGCTCTCAGCGCCACGCGCCCCGCGGCCGCTTTGTTACACTGCGCCAGCGCTGAAGCGGTGCAGGATGCACGACGCTGGTGCAATGCCTTAACGTCGGCGCGACGGATAGTGCTGAATCAGGCGGTGGCGATAGTGCTGCCAGCAACGGAAGCTTCCGTAAGCAAATAACCCGGCGGTAGTAGCAAGAATCATATAAATCATCTGTCGCTCCTGTAAGGATTCTCGTGCAGGAACGCAGTATGCTGTGCCAGCCAGCGATCAACTTCAAGCAGCTTTAGATGGTTTTACAAGCGAGTTATGCTTTGTAATAGGCTGTAGTAATGAGTTACAGACGAGGAATTGATGAATTTTCAGAACATTCTGCTGACAGGCATGGTAGCACTGCTGCTGAGCGGGTGCGAGCAAAAAACGGCGCAGCAGGCGCTGGTGCTGGAAGGCAAAACCATGGGAACGGTGTGGCGCGTGAGTCTGGCGGGCGTGGATGCTCAGCGTAAGGCCGCGCTGCAGCAGGCGATTCAGCAGCAGCTCGATCGCGACGATGGCGAACTCTCTACCTGGAAAAAGGACTCGGTGCTGTCGCGCTTCAACCAGTATCAGGGGCAGGATCCCCAGCCGGTCAGTGCCGATATGGCCGATATCGTCACCCGCGCGCTGCGCATCGGTCAGCTGACCGGCGGCGCGATGGACATTACCGTCGGACCGCTGGTGAATCTGTGGGGCTTTGGCCCGGCGCAGCAGCCGGCGCATACACCATCGGATGCCGCCATCGCCGCCGCCAAAGCGCAGACCGGCCTGCAGCACCTGCGCGTGATTGAAACGGTGAACGGCCAGTGGCTGCAAAAAGATCTGCCTGGCCTGTATGTTGATCTCTCCACCATGGGCGAAGGCTACGCCACCGATCACCTGGCGCGACTGATGGAGCAGCAGGGCATCACTAATTATCTGGTGTCGGTGGGCGGGGCGGTGCTGAGTCGCGGCCTGAATGCCAGCCAGCAGCCGTGGCGGGTAGCCATCCAGAAACCGACCGATCGCGAGAACGCGGTGGAGGCACGCGTCGATCTGCAGGGGCACGGAATCAGCACCTCCGGCAGCTATCGCAACTATTATGAACTGGATGGCAAACGCATCTCGCACGTGATCGATCCGGCCAGCGGCCGACCCATCGATCACCGGCTGGTCTCAGCCACGGTGATTGCCACCACCGCGCTGGAAGCCGACGGCTGGGACACCGGGCTGATGGTGCTCGGCACCGAGCGTGCCAAAGCGCTGGCGCTGAAACAGCATCTGGCGGTGTATCTGATTACGAAGCAGGGCGACGGTTTCAGCCACTGGATGTCGCCACAGTTTAAATCGTTTCTTATCGATCAGCCCTGACCTGACAGGAGGTAACTGTGCTGGATCTATTTAGTGAAGACGCGCCATGGCAGGAGCCGCTGGCCGAGGGCGCGGTGATTCTGCGTCGCCGGGCGCGCGAGCAGGCCGATGCGCTGCTGGCGGCGATTCATGACGTCGCGGCCCTTAACCCGTTTGCCCATCGCATCACGCCGGGTGGACATCGCATGTCAGTCGCCATGACCAACTGCGGTGATTTTGGCTGGTCGACCGATTCGCGCGGTTACCAGTACACCGAACAGGATGTCAGCAGCGGCCGTAAATGGCCGCCGATGCCCGCGCTGTTCCGCACGCTGGCGCAGCAGACCGCGCAGGAGGCCGGCTTTGCCGGTTTCAATCCGGATGCCTGCCTGATTAATCGCTATGAGCCCGGTGCCAAACTGACGCTGCATCAGGATAAGGATGAGAAAGACTTACGCCAGCCGATTGTCTCGGTGTCGCTTGGCCTGCCGGCCGTTTTTCAGTTTGGCGGTTTCGAGCGTGGCGATGCAACGCAGCGCGTGCTGCTGGAGCACGGCGATATCGTGGTGTGGGGCGGTCCGTCGCGCCTGCGCTATCACGGCATTTTGCCGCTAAAAGCGGGCATCCATCCGCAGGCTGGCGCGTTCCGTTACAACCTGACATTCCGCCGCGCCCAGTAACCGTAAAACGGATGAGAATTATTCTTGCCTTCACCCGAAGCGCCATTAAACTGCAGGCTGCCTGGTTGACCTCTGGATAATTTTTAATGGCATTGCTTCAGGTTGTTTTTCGCCAGTACCGCTGGCCGTTTATTGGCGTGATTGTGCTGACGCTGCTCAGCGCCGCGCTGGGTATCGGGCTGATCGCCTACATCAATAATGAACTGATCGTGGCAGTCAATACCTCGCTCACCGTGCTGCCGGGCTTTCTCGCCCAGCTGTTTCTGCTGATGGCGGTGACGCTGGCGTCGCAGCTGGCGCTGACTCAGCTCGGCCACCATTTTGTCTGGCGGCTGCGCGGTGAGTTTATCAAGCGTATTCTGGATACCCGGGTTGAACGCATTGAGCAGATTGGTAACGCTCAGCTGCTGGCCGGCCTGACCAGCGACGTGCGTGCCATCACTATCGCGTTTGTGCGCCTGCCGGAGCTGATTCAGGGCATCATTATTACGCTGGGTTCCGCGATCTATCTGGCGTGGCTGTCACCGCAAATGCTGTTGATCACCACGCTGTGGCTGGTGGTGACGCTGATCGGCGGCTGGCTGCTGGTGTCGCGTGTTTATCAGCACATGGCGAAGCTGCGCGACATCGAGGACGAGCTGTACCGCGATTTTCAGACCATCATTGAAGGGCGCAAAGAGCTGCAGCTTAACCGCGAGCGCGCCCGGCTGATTTACGACACCGTGTATCAGGAAAATGCCACGGATTCTCGTCGTCACATTGTGCGCGCCGATACCTTCCATCTCAGCGCGGTGAACTGGTCGAACATTATGATGCTCGGCGCGATTGGTATTGTGTTCTTCATGGCCAACGGTCTGGGCTGGGCCAATACCGCTGTCGCCGCGACCTATTCGCTGACGCTGCTGTTCCTGCGCACGCCGCTGCTGGCGGCAGTAGGCGCGCTGCCGACGCTGCTCAGCGCACAGGTGGCGTTGCGGAAAATTAATACCTTCGATCTGGCCCCCTATAGCGCCGGTTTCAACGCGCTGCCGACGGTGAGCGACTGGCAGACGCTGGAGCTGCGCGACGTCTGTTTCCATTATGGCGAGCACGGTTTTGCCGTCGGGCCGATCAACCTGACGCTGCGCCGCGGAGAACTGGTGTTTCTGATTGGCGGTAACGGCAGCGGTAAATCCACGCTGGCGATGCTGCTGACCGGCCTGTATCAGCCGCATTCAGGCCGCCTGCTGCTGGACGGTAACGAGGTGGACTGGCATAACCTTGATGCTTATCGCCAGCACTTCTCGGCGGTGTTCACTGACGTGCACCTGTTTGACCGTTTGATTCGTCGCGGTGGTGAGCCGGCTAATCCGGCGCTGGTGCAGCAGTGGCTGGAACGGCTGAAAATGCAGGACAAGCTGAAGCTGGAAGGCAACCGGGTACTCAACCTGCAGCTGTCGAAAGGGCAGAGCAAGCGGCTTGCTCTGCTGCTGGCGGCGGCAGAGGAGCGCGATATCCTGCTGCTCGATGAGTGGGCGGCCGATCAGGACCCGCACTTCCGCCGCATCTTCTACCGCGAGCTGCTGCCGTGGCTTCAGGCGTCCGGCAAAACCGTGTTCGCCATCAGCCATGACGATCACTACTTTATTCATGCCGATCGGCTGCTGGAAATGCGCGATGGGCAGTTAAGCGAGCTGACCGGCCGCGAGCGCGAAATGGCCACGCTGGACGCCGTCAAACGCACCGATACCGGCCATTGACGGCTGGCGGCAAAGCTTAGCAAAAACCCTTATTGGGCAGGACGTTGTCAGCGGGATACAGTGAATGGCAGCAGAGATCCTCGTCTCTGCCTCCCTGGAACACTTCTGTCGTCTTGTGTTGTCACCGGCCCGGGCTCATTCCGCGCCGGTTTTTTATTGCGTTCAGGCCGGGTGAGTGAGCAGTGTGACCACGCGCGCCGGCTGCAGCCAGAAGCGTGCGTCCAGCACGGTGCTGCGGGTAAATTCCGCGCTGAAATCCTGACACAGCTGCAGCCTGGCGCGCTGCTGCGGCAGGTCGAGCTCGATCAGCGCAGCCTGATGAAACGCCATGGGCTGATGCAGCCGCGGCCATAGCGCCTTATAAAGACCCTCTTTCAGCGAAAACAGCAGCGTTGCCGCCTGCGCAAAGGGCAGCGGCTGGCCCTCAAGCAGCGCGCGCTCCTGCGCGTTCATCAGCAGTTCCGCCGTGTCCTGCGCGGTTTGCTCTGCCATCACCTGCTCAACATCAATGCCCACATACAATGCCTCGCGCGTCGCGGCCATCACCACGCAGTCATGGCTGTGTGACAGCGAAGCGCGGATGCCTGCCGGCCAGCACGGTGAGCGATCCGGCGCGTTGTGCAGCACAAAATCAGTGATTCCCAGCTGCGCCAGCTGTTGCCGCACCAGCCAGCGGCTGGCGAGATATTCAATTTTGCGTTTGCTGGCTGCCTGCTGTAGTGCAGACGGCAGCGGCAGTTGCCACTGCGCAGGTAAAGCGGCGTGCCACTGTTGCCGATCAAAGCGGCACCACGCCAGCGACAGCGATTCAGCGGTGTGGCCAGCGGCGGTGATAAAACCACAAGCGGGAAGCGGCAGGGGCGTTTCGGCTGAGAACATAACGAGTAACGGCTGATGGAAAAGCGTGTTTTACCAGTCAGCCGCGGGCAGAGCAAGCCGAAAAGGCTGCTGCGGGTTAGCGATTTGGCGGGATAGCGAAGCTCTTCATCTGCACCACAAAATGGTGGTGGCCTTTGGTAATGCGTGCACCACGGTCACACCAGTGGCTCGCCAGGCGGAAGAAATCATCGCTGCCAATATCATACGCCAGCTCCACTTTGCTGATGCCTGAGTGCAGGAGTTCTTCCGCATCCTGCAGATTTTTTGCTTTGATGACCATAACGAGATTCCATCAAATAAACGGGAGCTTTAGGGTAGGGGAAATCTGTGACATTTTTGTTTCACTTTAATGAATTGCTGTCACAAATCAGTAAAAACGTGATCCCGATCGGCTTTGCTGACTTCAGTTAAGTACCTGATTTGCAGCATGAATGAAGTGTGATGCAAGATTATGCTGCAGGATTTAGCACCCTGAACAGTAAGGTCAGTGTCTGTCGCAGTGGTGACGAATAGCCGCGTCTGGCTCGGTAATGACGCGGTCATTTTCCATCTCTATCCTTCCTGTGGTGGCTGTATTATGAAGCTCATCACACACCAATAGCCGCTTCGTTTAACTGAGGTGAAGCGTGGGCGTAAGATGCTGGTGGCTGACGAAAGAGGCTAAGGAGCGAACGATGCAAAAACTGGCTGGCATAATGTTACTGGGTTGCATGAGCGTAGGCGCTGCACAGGCAGCAGATCTCAGCTTCCAGAATGCGCAGGGCAATATTGAAATGGTGCCCGGCAAACCCACCTTTGTGCATAAACTGCACTACCGCAAACTCTATGATGAAAAGCCGTTCCCGGATGCGGTGATTTATTACTACAGCAACGGGGTGTATAAAATCCTGTCGCAGGGCGAAAATCATTATGGCCTCTACGTGATGCAGGGCAGCGTTGAGGACCAGAGTTACACCATCCGCTATATTTCAACGCCGTCAAAAGACTGGGGTAACAAAACCGCCTTCCATCAGCTCACCTTTGTGAATGGCGCGCAGGCAAAGGTGTTTATTCAAAACGCGATTACCGATACCGGTGAGCAGATCGCCCAGCAAAACGGCGAGTTTTTGCTGCAGGATCACGATCCCGCAAACGCGGCGGCAGACCGCTGGGATGATGAATTGAAAATCCAGCGCTGACGGTCAAAGCCTTCCCTCTGCGCCGCAACCGTTACGGATCGGGTTGCGGCGCCCGATGTGCCAGCGTTAGCAAAGATTTTCCCTATCCCAGCGAGAATTGTTTCCGGCTGGCAACGCGGCCAAATCTCGATAATTATCAGGGCATGACTAAATATCGTGTAAGAGTGGGTTTTCACAACCCCTCAGCCCTGACCTTCAGGCAGCTGGATGAAATCCTCGAACCGCAACGCTTCTGGCGCAGCGACACGCGCAGCGGTACGTTTCGCTACTTCATGGAGTATGAATATGAGTCGGAAGTGCGCGATATCTGCGAAGTGTGCGAGCTGGCTTATTCGCAGGCATGTAAGGTGAAGAAATGCCCGCTGATTCTGGTGCAACCCTGCGAGACGGAAGTTCCGCTAACGTTTAACCCGTAGACGCGTGGCAGTCCGCGCGCTGAAAACCACCGCGCTCGGGGCGCGCCGGGTTTAACCCTCGCAAAATGCAGGCAATAAAAAAGCAGCCGTAAGTGGCTGCTTTTCTTTGGGATTTTGGTCGGCACGAGAGGATTTGAACCTCCGACCCCTGACACCCCATGACAGTGCGCTACCAGGCTGCGCTACGTGCCGAACGTGGAGGGTTATACTACTGGTTCCGTTGGCGATTGCAATATGCCGGCAGCTTAACTGCCTCATAATTAATCAGTTTGCCGTGAACCGTTTCTCTTCCGTCAGAACCTGCAACAGCAGCGCCAGCTGAGGTTTATGATCTTTCAGCTCTTTGCCCTGGGCATCGTACGCGCTGTAGTTACCGTTGTTGCTGAGCACCAGCGTCACCGTTGGCGTAGTCACCACCAGTTTGCCATCTTCACTGCTGGCGACCCAGTTATGGCTGCGCTGCGCGGCAAACAGATCTTCACCCTGTGAATAGTTAACCGGATTGGTGCGCACGTGCAGCAGGCGCTGCATCAGCGTGGTCATCACATCCTGCTGATCGGTCAGGCGATCGATGCTCTGCGCCGGTGTATTCGGCCAGTGCACCACCAGCGGTACCTGCAGCGTCGCGCGGTTGCCCGGATTATCGCTGTTGTCGAAGGTAATGGCGCGCTGCGCCGTGATCACCACCACGGTATTCTTCAGCGCATCATTCTGCTGCAGCGTATGCAGCACCGTCGCGATTTGTTCATCCACGCCTGTTGCCTGGCGCATATAGCTGCGCTGGCGCGCTTTGGTGCTGTCGCCGGTTACCGTCACGCCGTTGAGCGCGATCCATGAGAACCAGGGCGCGCCGCCTTTCTGACCATTGAGCCAGTTCTGCCACTGCGTCACCGTGGTGCTGTTGGGCTGGGTGTCGGCCTGCGGCAGGCTGTAATCCGCCAGCAGCGCCTGACGGTACAGCGGCTGGCTAAAGCCATCGGAAGAGAACAGGCCGAACTGATAACCCTGGCTGTTCAGCGCGCCGAGCAGGGCAGAGGGCATGCGCGCCGCCAGTACGCCGTCCATGTAGCTGGAGGAGATACCGTAGAACAGGCCAAACAGGCCTTTTTCCGGCTGCAGTCCGGCGCTGTAATGCTGGGTAAAGCGCACATTTTCACTGGCGAACTGATTAAGCGACGGCAGCGCTTTATCCACCGTGGCATTGTTCAGGCCGTCCACCGTCAGAATCAGCAGGTTGTGACGCGTTCCGCCATCGCGGAACGTAATATCGCTGAGTGGATACTGTACCGACAGCGCTTCCGGATCGCCCTGTTGCACCAGACGGCGCTGATACTCCTGCGCATCCAGCAGGCCGTGTCGCTCCAGAAAACGCCGTGCGGTCATCGGATAGGAGAGCGGCAGGTTGGCACGCTGCATGGTAATCGGCCGGTAGAAGTTGGCGTCTGCCCAGATATACAGCAGATGACTGGCAAAGAAGGCGCTGATAAACAGCGCGGCCAGCGGCTTGCCAAACGAACGCCGGTTCAGGCTGCGCAGCTTTTGCCAGCTCCAGGTGGCAAATAGCATCTCAACCAGGAAAATCAGCGGTACGCTGATAAACATCAGCTGCCAGTCGCGCGCCATCTCGCTTTGATCGGGGTTGACCACCAGTTCCCACACCACCGGATTGAGGTGCAGATGGAAACGGTTGAACACCGCGCTGTCGACCATAATCAGCGTCAGCCCGGCCGTGGCGACCACGGCGGAGAGCACGCGCAGCAACCGCTGCGACATGGCGACAAAGGTCAGCGGGAAGATAATCAGCAGATAAGCGGCAAACACGATAAAGCTGAAATGGCCAATCCAGCTGGTAAACGCATAAATACGGCCGGCGAGGGAAGAGGGCCAGTCGGCGACCAACAGGTAGCGGCTGCCTAAAATAAGCGCAAACAGAATATTAAACAGGGCAAACCAGTGCCCCCAGCTGATCATCTGGGAGACTTTTTCACGGTAGCGCTGCCGGTTGGTTACCATATTTATGAGGTCAAATCTGCAATTTAGTGGGCGTTGTCATCGCGCACGGAAGACTGCAGCGCTTCCGCAAACGAGCGGGCGAGGCTGCGGCGCTGGGCCGGTGCGATGTCGGTGTTGATCAAATTGGTCACCATGTTCCCCAACACCATCAGGGAAAGATCGGTTGGCGCTTTGTCTTTTTCAAGAACCTGCGCCAGCTGCGCGAGAAGCTGTTCGACGCGCGCGTCGCTGTAACGGGATGATTGTGGCATATCGTCGACTAATCAAGTGTGAAAACGCGGTATATTACCGTAACAACGCACTTTTTTCCGCAATTTTATCGCAAGCAGAACGATCAGTTTGTGCGCGCAGTTGAAAGCGGCTGCGGGCGGTGTTTGAATACGCGCCTGAGCCAAAAGGAGAGTCTACCATGAGTCTGGATATCGACCAGATTGCCCTGCATCAGTTAGTCAAACGTGATGAAAACCAGCTGGAACTGGTGCTGCGCGATACCCTGTTACCTGCCACGCAGGCGGTGGAAGAGATGGCGGAAGAGTTACACCGCGTCTATAGCGCCAAAAGCAAGGCTTACGGCCTGTTTAATGAAGACAGCGAGCTGGCGGAAGCGCTGCGCAACTGCCGCAAAGGGCAGGATGACTTCCTGGCGTTCAGCCGTGCGGCTACCGGACGCCTGCGCGACGAGCTGAGCAAATACCCGTTCGCCGAAGGCGGTGTGGTGCTGTTTCTGCACTATCGCTATCTGGCGGTGGAGTATCTGCTGGTGGCGGTGCTGAACAGCCAGTCGAGCATGCGCGTTAACGAGCAACTCGACATCAGCAGCACGCACTATCTGGACATCAATCATGCCGATATCGTGGCGCGTATCGATCTCACCGAGTGGGAAACCAATCCGGAATCCACGCGCTACCTGACCTTCCTGCGCGGACGCGTGGGGCGTAAAGTGGCCGATTTCTTCATGGATTTCCTCGGCGCCAGCGTCGGTCTGGACACCAAAGCACAGAACCGCGGGCTGCTGCAGGCGGTAGATGATTACTGTGCCGAGTCCAGCCTGGATAAAAATGAGCGCCAGAACTATCGCCAGCAGGTTTACAGCTACTGCAATGAACAGCTGCAGGCGGGCGAGGAGATTGCGCTGGAAGATCTCTCCAGCGAGCTGCCGCCACTGGGCGAAAAAACCTTTCAGGCATTTACCCAGGAACAGGGTTATGAACTGGAGGAACATTTCCCGGCCGACCGCAGCACCCTGCGTCAGCTGACGAAATTTGCCGGTAGCGGCGGGGGATTAACGCTTAACTTTGATGCCATGCTGCTGGGCGAGCGCATTTTCTGGGATCCGGCCACCGATACGCTGACCATCAAAGGCACGCCGCCGAATCTGCGCGATCAGCTGCAGCGTCGTACCGGCGGTCAGTGATCGCCGGATTTGCGCCATAAAAAAACGCCGCAGATGCGGCGTTTTTTCGTCAACCCGTTAGCGATTAAGCGCGAACGAAGTCGATGTGGTGCAGTTTTGGCTTGAACGGGTGACGCTGAACAGCCTGAACTTTAACTTTGGTTTCTTTACCGTCAACAACCAGAGTCAGCACGTCGCTGTAGAACTCAGGCTTAGCCTGCATGTTCATCACAGAGTCGTGGTCCAGTTCGATAGAAACCGCAGCGTCTTTACCGCCATAGATGATGGCCGGGAATTTGTTCGCTGCGCGCAGGCGGCGGCTCGCACCCTTACCCTGCTCTTTACGTACTTCTGCATTAATAGTGAACATCTTAAGATCTCTTCTATAGTTCCTGCTACAGGCGACCCAGCAACAGGACGGTTATTCAATACGCTTTTACGGATGCAAAAGCGGGCGGCATTATAGCCGGATTGCCACAGCGGGGCAAATGATTCCGCCGCTTAGCGCAGCTCGTTAGCGCGGCGATAGCGTCCCTGATAATCGAACATTTTTTCCCGCACCTGCCAGAAGTGGCCTTTGGCGCGCGCCACCACAAAATCGGGATGGCGCAGCAGCGGCTGCAGCGCCACCACATCAGCGGCGGTCTGCCAGCCGAGCTCCACGCCGGGCGCACGCTGATGTGGCCGCATAAACAGCTGCTCAAAGGCGGTGCGCTGCGCCGGAGTGCGCAGGCGAAAGCGCTCGCTGACGCTGGTGCCATCCTCATCAAAATAGGTGGCTTGCAGCCATTCGCCTTTATCATCGCGTCCGTGCGCCAGCGTCATACCACTGCAGCGCAGTACGCGCGCGTCTTTCAGCTTCAGCGCCGCTTTCAGCATATCATCGGGGTCGACCAGCACCTTGTCGCACTGCTGGCAGCGACGCGCGGCGATATCATTTTCTGCACCGCAGTCCGGGCAGCTTTTAAAGCGGAAACGGTAGTCGCACTGCGCGCGATGGCCCTCGTCATCGTCGAGCACGCCCTGACAGCGGCGGCCAAAGTGCTCAATGACGTGGCCATCTTCGGTCGCCTTGCCCCAGAAGGTATTCGCAAAGCCGCAGGCCGGACAAAACACCTGTACCGGCTGGTTATCGCTGGCGCCTTTCGGTGCGCCGACTTCGGGCGTAAAGAGATCGTGCGGGTTTCCGGCGTAATCAAGGAGCAGGCAGTCGGTTTTGCCCGGTGCCAGCCGCAATCCGCGACCGACAATTTGCTGATACAGGCTGACCGATTCGGTCGGGCGCAGAATGGCGATCAAATCGACGTGTGGCGCGTCAAAGCCGGTGGTCAGCACCGCCACGTTAACCAGAAACTTAAGCTGCTGCGCTTTGAACTGCTGAATCAGCCGGTCACGCTCCTTCACCGGGGTTTCCGCCGATACCAGCGCACTGTTTTCCGGCAGCAGGCTGAGAATTTCCCGCGCGTGTTCAACGGTTGCGGCAAATACCATCACGCCGCGGCGCGTCTCAGCGAACTCGATGATCTGTCGCATGATCTGCGGCGTGACGCGCTGCTGCTGTTTCAGTTCGCGGTTAAGATCGGCCTCACTGAACAGGCCATTATTCTGCGGGATCAGCCGACTGAAATCATACTGCACCACCGGCATATCCAGCCGCTCGGGCGGCACCAGAAAGCCATGTTTGATCATATAGCGCAGCGGCAATTCGTAGATGCAGTCGCGGAACAGCGCATTATCATCGCCGCGCACCATGCCGTGATAGTGGTACTGGTAAATCCAGCCTTTGCCCAGGCGGAATGGCGTGGCGGTCAGCCCCAGCAGACGCAGCTGCGGATTGTGCTGGCGCAGATGGGCGAACAGTTGCTGATACTGGCTCTCTTCGTTGTCGCTGATGCGATGGCACTCATCGACGATCACCAGCGAAAAGGCGCTGTCAAAACTGGCCAGATTGCGCGCCACTGATTGCACGCTGCCGAACACCACTTTACCGTCGCTCTGCTTGCGCTGCAGGCCCGCGGCGAAGATGTCCGCCTGCAGGCCATACGCCTGATATTTACTGTGGTTCTGCTCCACCAGTTCTTTGACGTGAGCCAGCACCAGCACGCGACCGCGCGCCAGCCGCGCCAGTTCGGCGATCACCAGGCTTTTGCCGGCGCCGGTTGGCAGCACAATCACCGCTGGCGTGGCGTGGCGGCGAAAATGGGCAACGGTGGCATCAACGGCTTCTTGCTGATAGGGGCGCAGGGTAAACGACATGGGAACCGGCTTTTTCTGGAACGGACGCGCATTATGCCATGAAAGTGGCTGAAACGCAGGATCGGCACTATTAGCAGGCGAAGGTTCAGGCTATACTGCCCACACTTTTTCAACGGTTAACCCTGCGCTCAATTATGCCGTGGCCGCCGCGCTACGCTGTAAATGATTTACCGGGCAAACGCCGTTTCAGTTCCCCTCCGCAGTAACAGGCAAAAAAGCGAATTCATGCGACTCGACAAATTCATATCTCAGCAACTGGAAGTTAGCCGTGCCATCGCCGGCCGTGAAATACGTGGCAGAAAGATCACTATCAATGGCGAAGTGGTGCGCGACACCGCGTATAAAGTCCTGCCGGACGATGCCGTAGAGTACGACGGCAATCCGCTGACGGTGCAGCAGGGCCCGCGCTATTTCATGCTGAATAAACCGCAGGGCTATGTCTGCTCCACCGACGATCCGGATCATCCCACCATTCTCTATTTCATTGAGGAGCCGGCGGCGTTCAAACTGCACGCGGCAGGGCGGCTGGATATTGATACCACCGGGCTGGTGCTGCTGACCGATGATGGTCAGTGGTCGCATCGCATTACCTCTCCGCGCCATCACCTGGAGAAAACCTACCTGGTGGAACTGGAGCAGCCGCTTGACGCGGGGCTGATCGAAAAATTTGCTGCCGGCATTCAGCTGCACAACGAGAAAGATCTGACCAAACCGGCGCAGCTGGAAATCCTCGATGAGAAAGCCGCGCGCCTCACCCTCAGTGAAGGGCGCTATCACCAGGTGAAACGTATGTTTGCGGCGATGGGCAACCACGTCACGGCGCTGCATCGCGAAAGCATCGGTGAGATTGTGCTGGATGAGGAGCTCGGTGAAGGCGAATACCGTGAACTGACCGAGGCGGAAATCAACAGCATCGGCCTGCCGGACGAACTGAAACAGCGCAAATAGCGGGAGACAGCGGTGCGTAAGGAAAAAAATTCACCGGTGGGATTAGTGGTGATTCTGGGATTGCTGGCGATGCTGATGCCGCTCTCCATTGATATGTATCTGCCGGCAATGCCGCAAATCGCCCGTGAATTCGCGGTGTCGGCCGGCAGCGTACAGATGACGCTGAATCTCTACATCCTCGGCTTCGCCATTGGTCAGCTGGTGTATGGCCCGCTGGCGGACAGCTACGGACGTAAACCGGTGATTGTGCTTGGCACGCTGATTTTTGCCTGCGCGGCGGCAGCCTGTGCGCTGTCGCAATCCATTGACCAGCTGATTCTGATGCGTTTCCTGCACGGGCTCTCCGCCGCCGCGGCCAGCGTGGTAATTAACGCCCTGATGCGCGACAGTTATTCGAAAGAAGATTTCTCGCGCATGATGTCGTTTGTCATGCTGATCACCACCATTGCGCCGCTGCTGGCCCCGATCATCGGCGGCTGGCTGCTGCTGCTGTGGAACTGGCACGCCATCTTCTGGACGCTGGCAATGGCCGCACTGATTACCACCGTGCTGGTGGTAACGCAGATCCGCGAAACGCTTAAGCCCGAGCAGCGGCAGCGTTTTCACCTGCGCACCACGCTGAGCAATTTTGTCGCGCTGGTGCGGCACAAACGCGCCTTCAGCTATATGCTGGCAAGCGGCTTCTCGTTTGCCGGGCTGTTTACCTTTCTTAACGCCGGGCCGTTTGTTTACATTGAAGTGAACCATGTGTCGCCGCAAAATTTCGGCTACTACTTTGGCCTCAATGTGGTGTTTCTGTTTGTCATGACGCTGATTAACAGCCGCGCGGTGCGCCGTTTCGGACCGCTGGCGATGTTCCGCCTCGGTCTGCTGATTCAGTTTGCCATGGGCATCTGGCTGCTGATTGTCAGCGCGCTCAACCTCGGTTTCCTGCCGCTGGTGTTTGGCGTGGCTATGTTCATTGGCTGCGTATCGACCGTCTCCTCCAATGCGATGGCGGTGATCCTCGACGAATTTCCCCATATGGCCGGCACCGCATCCTCGCTGGCCGGTACGCTGCGCTTTGGCGTCGGTGCGCTGGTTGGCGCGCTGCTGTCGCTGGTCAGCGTCAACAGCGCCTGGCCGATGGTCGCCACCATCGCGCTGTGCGCTACCGTCTCAATCGTGCTGTTCAGCTACGCCGCCCGTCCGCGCCACACCGCGTGATGGCGGCGGGTCTATGCTTAGCCTGCTGTTATTTCACCTCCTGATTTGCCCCTCTCCGCACTCTCGCTCTGCTTAATGTTTCTATATTGTGAAAATTAATTGATAAAAAAGTAACGACATTGCGTCTAAAATGATTGTTAAGCGCCGCGTAACGCGGTAAACATAGGCATAAATGCGAGAAAGCTCGCAAATAATAAAGTTGCATCACGCTTTGTGCTTAAAACGAGAAGGCTATCCTTGACGTCCGTATGCTGAGCTTGCCAGGTGGGGATTCACCGCGATGAAGCCGTCCGTTGTGAATAACGTTACTGTCTCTGGGAACCGAAACACTATGCTGCAACTCTCGGTTGTGCATCGTTTACCACAACTTTACCGCTGGTCGCTGGAACATGCCGGCGCCATTGAACGCCAGGAAGCAGCGAACGGCGCGCATGACGGGGATCTGGTCGCGCTGCGCCTGCTGAGCCATGATGGCCATCCGGCGCTGGAGATCCTGCAGCAGCTACAGGAAACGCTGGCGCAGATTCAGGTCGAGTGCAAAATTGCCGAATGTGAAGGGCAGCCGTGTTTGCTGATTCAGCGCGGCGACGAGAGCGCCACTAACTGCTGCCTGAAAAATCAGGGCGTGGCGATTGCTGAAACCTTTGACGGTCACTGAGATAAGGTTTCGCCCTGCGCGGAGGCCAGCAGCTGACGCGTATACGCCGTAGCCGGTGCGTTAAACAGCGCTTCGCATTCACCCTGTTCCACCACTTCACCCTGGCGCAACACCACCAGCTGATGACACAGCGCGCGCACCACCTGCAAATCGTGACTGATAAACAGATACGCCAGCTGATGCTGCTGCTGTAAACGGCGCAGCAGGGTAAGGAGCTGCTTTTGCACCGAGCGGTCCAGCGACGAGGTGGGTTCATCCAGCACGATCAGCTGCGGCTGCAGGATCAGCGCGCGGGCAATGGCGATACGCTGGCGCTGACCGCCAGAGAATTCCGCCGGGTAGCGGCTGCGGCTCGCTGCCTCCAGGCCAACCTCTTCCATCACCGCAATGACTCTGGCTTCCTGTTCGGCAGCGCTGAGCTGCGGCTGGTGCACCGCCAGCCCTTCGGCAATCACCTGCTGTACCGTCATGCGCGGATTGAGTGAAGAGTTGGGATCCTGAAACACCACCTGAATGCGCTGGCGCAGCGGCAGTAGCTGCTTCGCGCTCAGCTGATGCAGCGGCTGGCCGTCGAACCAGATCTCGCCGCGCGCAGCAATCAGGCGCAGCAGCGCCAGGCCGGTGGTGCTTTTGCCTGACCCGGATTCGCCGACTAACCCGAGGCTTTCGCCGCGCCGCAGGGTAAAACTGAGATTGTGTAGCGCAGTTTTTTCCGCCACGGTGCGCTTCAGCAGTCCACGGCGAATTGGGAAACCCACCTGCAAATTAGTTACCTGCAACATCGGCGGCGCGTCGATCAGCGGTACCGGCGCGCCGTCCGGCTCGGCGGCCAGCAGCTCGCGCGTATAAGGCTGCTGTGGCTGGCGAAACAGTGCGTCACAGCGGTTGTGTTCCACCTCGCGGCCGTTGCGCATCACCGTCACGCTGTGGGCCAGCTGACGCACAATGTTCAGGTTGTGGGTAATGAACAGCATGCCCATGTTCAGTTCACGCTGCAGTTCGCGCAGCAGCTGTAAAATCTGTGCCTGCACCGTGACGTCCAGCGCCGTAGTAGGCTCATCGGCAATCAGCAGTTTGGGCTGCGTCAGCAAGGCCATGGCGATCATCACGCGCTGGCGCTCGCCGCCGGACAGCTGGTGCGGAAAATCCTGCAGGCGCGTCGCGGCCCGGCGAATGCCTACGCGATCGAGGCAGCTGAGAATCTCAGCGCGCGCCGCTTCACGCCGCATGCCACGGTGCAGCGACAGCACTTCATACAGCTGCTTTTCCACGCTGTGCAGCGGATTGAGTGACACCATCGGCTCCTGAAAAATCATCGCCATCTGGTTGCCACGCAGCCCGCGCATCTCACGTTCGCTGGCCTGTAACACATCGCGCCCGTCAAACAGGATCTCGCCCTGCGGATAACTCACCGGCGGCTGCGGCAGCAGACGCATAATCGACAGCGCCGTCACGCTCTTGCCCGATCCCGATTCTCCCACCAGCGCCAGCGTTTCGCCGGCGTCGATGCGCAGCGAGATATCTTCCACCACGCGGCGCGGCCCGAACGCTACCGCCAGATGATTCACCGTTAACAAACTCATTTAGCGCCCCCGGCTCGGATCAAAGGCATCGCGCACCGCTTCACCGATAAAAATCAGCAGCGACAGCAGCAGGGCGAGGGCGAAGAAGCCGGAAAGGCCAAGCCAAGGTGCCTGTAAATTGTTTTTTCCCTGCAGCAGCAGTTCGCCCAGCGACGGCGAGCCCACCGGCAGGCCGAAGCCGAGAAAATCCAGTGAGGTCAACGTGGTGATCGAACCGCACAGGATAAACGGCAGAAAGGTGAGCGTGGCAACCATGGCGTTGGGCAACATGTGGCGCAGCATGATGCGGCTATCGCTCACGCCCAGCGCGCGTGCGGCGCGGATATAGTCAAAGTTACGCGTGCGCAGGAACTCGGCGCGCACGACGCTCACCAGGCTCATCCAGCCGAAGATCACTGTCAGCAGTAACAGCCACCAGAAATTGGGCTGAATCACGCTGGAGAGCAGAATCAGCATGAACAGCGTCGGCATGCCGGACCACACTTCAATCAATCGCTGGCCGATGAGGTCAACGCGGCCGCCAAAGTAGCCCTGCAGGGCACCCACCACAATGCCAATCACGCTGGAGAACAGCGTTAACAGCAAACCGAACAGCAGCGAGATGCGCGTGCCGTACAGCAGACGCGCCAGTACATCGCCACCGTCAGCATCGGTACCCAGCCAGTTTTGCGCGGACGGCGGTGACGGGAAGGGCACGTCGGTGGCGAAATGAATGGTGCTGTCGCTGAAGCGGATGGGAGCCCACAGCGCCCAGCCCTGCTGGTCAATACGTTGCTTCAGCCACGGATCCTGGTAATCGGCCGCCGTGGCAAACTGGCCGCCAAAATCGCTCTCGCTGTAGTTAAACAGCAGCGGTGCGTACCAGCGCTGCTGGTAATGCACCAGCAGCGGTTTGTCATTGGCTAATAATTCCGCGCCCAGCGACAGCACAAAAATGAGCAGAAACAGCCACAGCGACCAGTAGCCGCGCCGGTTGTGACGAAAGCGCTGCCAGCGCTGCTGGTTAACGGGAGATAAACGCATCAGCGGCCCTCAAAATCAATGCGTGGATCGACCAGCGTATAGGTCAGATCGCTGAGAATATTCATCAGCAGGCCAATCAGCGTAAAGATATACAGCGTGCCGAACATCACCGGATAGTCGCGCTGAATGGTGGCATCATAGCCGAGCAGCCCCATGCCGTTAAGTGAGAACATCACCTCAATCAGCACCGAGCTGGTGAAAAACATACTGATAAAGGTGGCGGGAAACCCGGCGATCACCAGCAGCATGGCGTTGCGAAACACGTGGCCGTACAGGATGCGCTTCTCATCCAGACCCTTGGCGCGCGCCGTGACCACGTACTGTTTGCGCACCTCATCAAGGAACGAATTTTTCGTCAGCATGGTCAGGGTGGCAAAGCCGCCAATTACCGTAGCCAGCACCGGCAGGGTGATATGCCACAGGTAATCGCTGATTTTGCTGTACCACGGCAGCGTGTCAAACTGCGGCGAAGTGAGGCCACGGAGCGGGAACCAGTCGAGATAGCTGCCGCCGGCAAACAGAACAATCAGCATGATGGCAAACAAAAACGCCGGAATAGAGTAGCCGATGATAATAAAGATGCTGCTCCAGATATCAAACGCACTGCCGTTGCGCACCGCTTTTTTGATGCCCAGCGGAATCGACACCAGATAGATGATCAGCGTGCTCCACAACCCGAGGCTGATCGACACCGGCAGGCTCTCTTTAATCAATTGCAGCACCGAGGCGTTACGAAACAGGCTGTCGCCAAAGTCAAAACGCAGGTAATTCCACAGCATTTCGCCATAGCGCTGCAGCAGTGGCTTATCGAAGCCGTAGCGATGGGTTATTTCTGCCACCACTTCCGGATCCAGCCCGCGCGCGCCGCGGTACTGGCTGTCGCCGGGATTGTCGCGCACCAGCGCACCGCGCGCGCCGCTGTCACTGCCGCCGCTGCCAGGCAGACCGGTACTATGACCAAACTGGATGTTGGCCAGCGCCTGATCAACCGGACCGCCCGGCGCAATCTGTACGATAAAGAAATTCAGGGTGATGATGGCCCACAGCGTGGGAATAATCAGCAACAGCCTGCGCAGGAAATAAGCACCCAAACCGCTCTCCTCAGCGTCGATCGGCCGGTAAACGACCGGCTTTGTTCACATCGTACCACCAGTTTTCCAGCCCGGTTGCAAACGCCGGTTTAATCTGCGGATGGGAAAACTTGTCCCACCAAGCCAGCCGCTGCTCGGCGTTGTACCACATCGGAATCATGTAGGCGTTCCACAGCAGCAGGCGATCCAGCGCCTGACCGAGCGGCAGCAGCGCTTTCTCATCGCCCTGATGCGCCACGATCTGCTGCACGAAATGGTCGACCAGCGGATCTTTTACCCGCGCGGTGTTCCACGAGGAGCTGATGTAATCCGATTGCCAGACATACTGCAGGCTGGTGGAGGGCCACGGCATCGCCTGATAAAGCGACGGGATCATGTCGTAATCGCCTTCGCGCAGCCGGCGCAGATATTGCGAACTGTCCACCTGACGTAGCGTCATCGTAATGCCAAGCCGTGCCAGGCTGTGCTGGAACGGCAGCGCCCAGTCGTTCAGAGAACCGCTGCGCAGCAACAGTTCAAACTGAAACGGCTGGCCGGTTTTCACGTTCACCAGCTGCTGATTTTTGATCTGCCAGCCGGCCTGCTTCAGCAGCGCCATCGCCCGCAGCAGATTGTTGCGGTCAAAGCCGCTACCGTCAGAGTGCGGCGGCGCGTAGGCATTGTTAAAGACTTCGGCAGGCAGCTGCGCCTTGTAGGGCGCGAGCAGGACCAGCTGATCGGCGTCAGGATAGCCTTTGGCGGCGTAAGCGGTGTTCTGGAAGTAGCTGTCGGTCCGCTTGTAAGCGCCGTAGAACAGCGCTTTGTTCATCCACTCAAAATCAAACGCCAGCGTTAGCGCCTCGCGCACGCGGCGGTCGGCAAACAAGGCTTTCTCGTTATTGAACGCCAGCCAGCGCGTGTCGGTGGCGACGTCATTCGGCGTGGTGGCTTTCACAATGGCGTGGCTGATGAAGTTGCGCCCGCGATATTGTGTGGCCCATTTCTTCGCCGAACTCTCCTCGCGCAGGTCATAGGCACCGGCCTTAAACGCTTCAAAAGCCACGTTGTCATCAAGATAGTAGTCGTAGCGCAGGGTATCAAAATTAAAGCGACCGCGGTTCACCGGCAGATCGGCCGCCCAGTAGTTCTTCACCCGGCTATATTGGATGAACTGGCCGGATTTGTACGAAGTGACGCGGTAAGGCCCGCTGGCGAGCGGCGGATAGCCAATCGGCTCATTGAATTTTTTGTTCTGCCAGAATTTTTCCGGCAGCACCGGCAGCGTGATCCAGCTCAGCACCAGGTCTTTATCTGGTTTGGGCATCTCAATGCGCACCGTCAGCCGGTTCAGCGCTTTCACCTGCACGCCACGAAACGCCACGCGAAACTGCGGCACGCCTTCGGTCATGAATTTGCTGAAGGTGAAGGCGACATCCTGTGCGGTGATCGGCGTACCGTCCTGAAACTGCGCGTGCGGATTGATCGACACCTCCATCCAGTGATAATCGCTGGGATAGCGTGCTGATTCGGCGATCAGCGGATAGTAGCTGCCGGGCTCATCGTCTGAGGTGGTAAACAGGCCGTCGTACAGCGTGTCAGTGCCGATACCGGGGTTGCCGCGCGACGCATAGCGGTTGAAGTTGTCGTAAGTGCCTACCACGGCGAGGGTGATCTTGCCGCCTTTTGGCGCCGCCGGATTGGCGTAATCATAATGGCTGAAGTTGACCGCGTATTTCGGTTCGCCCAGCTTCGCAAAGGCATAGCTTTCATGGATAGTGACCGCGTGCACCGGCGCAATGGCGCTGCACATCAGTAGTGCTGTGGCAAGACGAAGCAGCATAAGTGGGGCGCTCTCCTGTGGTAATCCGCACTGTATGGTAGCAGTTTCATGCGCGGTACGTGACGTTAACCCAAACTGGCCTGGCTCTGATAGTAGCTGATCAGCTTTTCCGGACGCAGCGGGCGGCTAAACAGATACCCCTGCAGATGCGTGACGCCCCGGTTAACCAGCCAGGCCGCCTGGTCGCCGGTTTCCACCCCTTCCGCCACGGTTTTCAGGTTGAGTTTCTTTGCCAGCAGCAACACGGTGTCAAGCACCGGCGAGGTTACGGTTTCGGTGCCGATACTCTGCACAAAGCCGCGATCGATTTTCAGGTAGTCGAACGGATATTTTTCCAGATAGATCAGCGCGCTATGGCCAGTGCCAAAATCATCGATGGCAATCTTGAAATTGTGTTCATGCAGCCAGGCGAAGATTTCGCCGGCGTTCTTCTCCCGCACCATGGTGCGCTCGGTGATTTCAAATACATAGTTAAAATGATCGGCGGGCATACTGGCGATCCACGCCTGCACGTCGCGGCGAAAACTGGCCGATGCCAGATGCTGCGGTGACATATTCAGACTGAGACGGGTGCCGCGCGGCAGTTGCTGACAGAGAAAACGCGCGTCGCGCGCTACCAGGCTGAACAGATGTTGGGTCAGAGGAATAATCAGGTTTTGCGCTTCGGCGTGGCTGATAAATACATCGGGGGGGATCATGCCTTCAACCGGGTGAGTCCAGCGCAGCAGCGCTTCAACGCCATAGGGTTTGCCGTTGTGTGCCGTCACCAGCGGCTGATACTCAACGTGAAACTGACCGCGCCGGATGCCGAGCAGGATTTCACGTCCCGGTCGCTGATGCAGCGACAGCAGCAGCCAGCTGATTGCGGCAACCAGCAGCGCCAGCAGCAGGCCGGTCAGCAACGCCAGCGTGTAATCGCGTGAGGCCAGCGTGCTGCCGTAAAGCACAAAGCGCATGCTGCCGTCATCAAGCGTCAGGTCGGTGAGGGCAGGCGGCAGATCGCGGCTGCGCACTACCTGGCTGGTGCCGCTGAGCAGCGCGCTGTCGCCTGCCACCAGCGCCATGCGCGTGATTTCGGGATGGTAAGAGGCCAGCAGCTGGTAAGGCGTCATGCTGAGGTTCATGGTGGCGAGGATGCCGGTTTCGCTCGCTCCCGGACTTTTCAGCCACAGCGCCAGCGCTGGTTTGGCGGGCTGCAGCGGTGTGCCGGGCAGCAGGCGGACGTCACGGTCGCGCTCCAGCTCTGAATCGGGTGAAATGGCGCTGGCGGCCAGCAGAAATGCGCCGGTAGCCGAAGAGCAGTAAGCGTTGCCGTCGCGTACCAGTAATATAGCGCGAATGTTGCCGGCAAAGGCGGCGCGAGAGGTCAGCTCACGGTTGACGCTGTTGCAGCTGAGTTGAGTGTATTGCTGCAGTGGATAAAGGCTCTCGACCAGGGTTGACATCACCTGTTGCAGATCGTCACGGCTGTGAGCCAGCAGCTGCTGGTGTTGCTGGACGCGTTTTTGCCAGGTCAGCGTGAGCAGGACGGTGACAAACAGGATAAAAAACGCGACCCCAATAATTACGCTACTCCAGGCGATGCGCCGCGAGTAGCTGGCATGACGATTTAACGTCCCCGACAGTGGCATGGAGTTGGTTCCCCTGATCTTGCCCTTTTTATTATAAAAACGCATACAACTGTGCTGGTTCAAGGCAACGAGAATATAACGAGGCTGCGCGAAAAGTCTCGTTATATTTTTGATTCACAATTACTTTTTCCGCCATGGATTTGGCTTAAGCAACCGCAGACGAAAAAAAACGCTGCCGGGGCAGCGTTTTCAGATTCTCTGGCTGAGAACATCAGGAAGGAAGGGGGTTAACTGGGGTTTTTTGCCAGTACCCGACGCGCTTCGCGGTAGCGGTTTTTCCAGTAACTGTCGTTAAGGCTGGAAATCATCACGCCGCTGCTGGTAGACGCGTGTACAAAATTGTCGTTGCCGAGATAGATGCCGACATGGCGACCGGTGGAGCCGGCGCGGAACAGCACTAAATCACCCGGACGCAGTTTACTGCGTGAAATCTCTTTACCGCTGTCCTGCTGTTCCGATGTGGAACGCGGCAGCTCTAAACCAAACTGTTCGCGAAAGGTGCGCTGAACAAAAGCAGAACAGTCAATGCCGCGTTTGGTGTCGCCGCCTAAGCGATAACGCACACCTTTCCAGTCACTGTACTGCTCCATGATGCGGGACTTAACGTCCACGTTCTGCACCATTTGTTCAAATTCGTCCTGAGACGCCTGAAGTAAAAAACCATTCTGGTTGTTAACTTCATGATTCTCGTTATTCGCGTTCTGACCGTTATGGGTACTGCTACATGCCGATAAGAGGGTTGCTAATGCTACTGCGGGAATAATCCGCCTGAGGTATCTCAGAATTGGTTGAGACTTGACCATTGTACGTGTTTTCCTTCGATGTCCTTACGACAGAATGTCGCCAGCCAGATGACAAAACGGGTTGAGATTAATAAGTGCGACCCTCTAAGACAATTCCTTAATTACTAAAATGTGTTAATGCACACATTTTTGTTGCTTAAGGTACCGAATTTTATGCTGCACGGTAGTAATCGGAGTTGAGGTTAACCGATTACAGACCGCGTGGCGAGTGCTTTTATATAAATTTTTATAGGTTTTTTTGATGTGAAATCAATCTGTAACACAACGGTTACTTTATCAACAACTGGTAGCGATTTAAGCGTCAATTAACGGCAGGAACAGCGGCTAATTCTGGCGCTAAGGGAGATTTTAAGAGGGTTCTGACTGGACAGGCCAGGAATAACGCCATTGTCAGACGATTTGACGCATAGGTTTTTCTTTTATCAGAAAACGCTTAGTTTGCTAATAATTTATTGCAGGATTAAATAAGCGCAGGCGATCTTAAAAACAGTGAATAATCGCCCGCGCTAAACTATTACGCCTGGGGTTTATATTTTCCGGGCAGCGAACGATAGAGCCAGTTCACCAGTTTGTCGCTGGCCGGTGTTAATAACCACCAGCTCAGGCCCACCAGCACCACCGACAGCGAACCAACCGCGATATCGGTAAACCAGTGTGCGCCTGCCATTACGCGCGGCAGGGAAAAGAGCACCACAATCAGCAGGCCCATCAGGAAGGCGCGGAAGCCGAAATAGCGCCACATAAAGCAGGCGAAGATAATCAGCATCATGCCGTGGTCGCCGGGGAAGCTGTCTCGGGATGCATCTTTTGCCGGAATGCCGGTCAGTTCACTGACGCGATGCACGTTATCAAAGAACAGCGTCGGGCTGGCATGCTTAACCGGCAGCAGGTGGCCCAGCTGGTTAAGAATCACCGCCGTCAGCAGCATGGTGATACCAATCGCCAGCATACGACGTCGGCCCTGCGGCGTTTCGCGGCGCCAGAACCACAGATAGAGCAGGCCCATCGCCAGCAGTGACACCGCGTCAAAACCGCGGAAATTGGTAATCGCCACCAGCAGCGCAAAGCCGTGATGGTCGACCATCTGGTCGTTAAAGCCAAAAAAGATGCCTTTGTCGAGAGCGAACCAGAACCCGTGCTCCGGCGGCAGATACCACGACATAAATAGCATCACACCCAGCGCATTCAGCAGCAGGATGGTGATCAAACGAGAAGTGCGCATAAAAGTAACTCAAAAAGAAAAAAAATAACGGGCAAACCTACCGCAGCTAATTTAAACGAATCTTCAACAGGGCAGTCTGCAAGGCATTCCAGTCGGCGGCCTGATGGTGGATCAATTCGATACGGCTATCCGGCGGCGTGACCGGGCGCGTTTCGATGAACAGGTCTTCGCCCTGACGGTTAATGCTGACCAGACCGTCAGCGGTACGCAGCACGCCTTTCACGCGATCCACCGGCGCAAGCCGCGCCCACTCTAAAGCCGGAATGGTATCGAACACCGTGTCACCATCGAAAATCCAGCCACAGGAAGCATAGCCCTGACCTTCATTTAACGCACGACGCCAGCGCGCTTCGCCTTCCAGTTTCAGCGCCGCCAGCCCCTGCGGGCGTGACGAATGATGATGATGCGCGGCATCGGGTACCGCACGATCCGCCAATGCCGGCTGACTCAGCAACGCCGGATCAATGTTGCCCCAGCTGGCTTCCACCAGTTGACGGTCGCCCAAATGCTGCTGCTGCCAGCTCGCCAGCCGCTGACGATCTTCCGCATCCCATTTGTCGCTCTTGTTGGCGATGATGATGTCTGCGGCGATCAGCTGGTCGCGAAAGTTTTCATTCTCCGTGACGCGCGTATCGGCTAACTGACGCGGATCGAGCAGCGTCAGCGTGGCGTCCACGCGGATCCACGGCTGATATACCGCTGCGCGCAGCATATTCAGTAACTGTTTGGGATGGCCAAGGCCGGTGGGTTCGATAATCAGGCGGTCCGGCTGAGTCTGCTTCAGCAGCATATTCAGCCCAACCTGCAGCGGCAGGCCGTTAACACAGCACATGCAGCCGCCGGGGATCTCTTTCAGCGTGGCGCCGCGGTCGGCGAGCAGGGCGCCGTCAATGCCGATCTCGCCAAACTCGTTGACCAGAATGGCCCACTTTTCATTGGCCGGTTTGTGCGCCAGCAGATGTAACAGGGTGGTGGTTTTACCGCTACCGAGAAAACCGGTAATCAGGTTCACGCGCGTCATGATTTACTCCGTTAAAATAGCCGCGCCGGACAACCGCATCCGGCGCGCAGGCTGTTGTTATACTATAACAATCAACCGCCGCCGGAGAAAATCGTGCGCTTAATCGGCGCGTCCCATATAACGACGCTCGGCAATATGGATACGGATGCGATCGCCATTGCTCAGGTACTCCGGCACCTGAATCGACAGCCCGGTGCTCATGCCCGCCGGTTTGGTGCGTGCGCTGGCGGATGCCCCTTTGATGCCAGGTGAGGTATCAACAATCTCCATGTCTACCGTCTGCGGCAGTTCCAGCGCCAGCACCTGACCATCCATGGTGAGCACCTGGATACCGGGAATACCGCCTTCCGGAATAAACAGCAGCTCTTCTTCGATCTGATCTTTTTTAAAGCTGTACGGCGTGTAATCTTCGTCATCCATAAACACGTATTCGTCGCCGTCGATGTATGAGAAGGTCACCGCGCGGCGGCTGAGCTGGATGGCATCAATAATGTCGTCACCCTTGAAGCGCTCTTCAACTTTCAGGCCGGTGCGCACATCGGTGAAACGCATCTTGTACAGCGTGGCGGCACCGCGCGCGCTTGGGCTCTGGACATCGATATCCTTCACCAGCAACAGTTTACCGTTCCAGGTGACGGCCATTCCTTTTTTGATTTCGTTTGCCTTTGGCATAATGCTTGACTCGCTATAACCAGGTAGATGCGCGCCAACTTACTCGCGCGGTGAAAAACAGGCAAGTGAGGCCGGTGAAAATTGTTGGTCGCGCATAGAATTCCGCGGTGCAGACTGCTATTGTCGGCCGCTAATCTTTGCAGGAGCGCATGATGTTATGTCGAGACCAGTGCGGTGCCTGCTGCACAGCCCCCTCCATCTCTTCCCCCATTCCGGGTATGCCTGACGGCAAACCGGCCAATACCCGCTGCGTTCAGCTTGACGAACAGCAGCGCTGCAAAATCTTTGGTTCGCCGCTGCGTCCGGCGGTGTGTGCCGGTTTACAGCCACAGGCGGAGATGTGCGGCAACAGCCGTGCCGACGCCATGATCTACCTGCTGCAGCTGGAAGCGGATACCGCGCCCTGAGTTTAAGCTGACGCGAGCTGAACAGCACGATCGTCACAGGCGCCGCGTTACAGCAACGCGTCAGCGCGCCCGCTGTGAAAAATCCTAAATCCGCCGCGAAGTGTGCGGAGCATCAAAAATCTGCTACGCCGATTGCGCATTTTCTTGCCTGTAATCGGGTGCTGTACCATATTCCCTGAAACGTTTCAGCGTTGTCCTCCCGGCTAAGTCCGTGTCGCACAGCGTATTTTTTCGCCATCAGGCTGAAACGATTCACTTTCAGCAAGCGAGGAGAAATATGTTCCAGCTCGAAGTTCAGGCCATTCACACCGGCGCCAGCGCGTCCGATAAAGAACAGGCCATTCGTCAGGTTGCCGCTGCGCTTACCGCGGCCGGAAATGTGGCCGAAGGCTACGTCGACGGCATGCTGGCGCGCGAACAGCAAACCACCACTTTTCTCGGCAACGGCATCGCCATTCCGCACGGCACCACCGATACCCGCGATCTGGTGCTGAAAACCGGCGTGCAGGTTTATCAGTTCCCGCAGGGCGTGGACTGGGGTGATGGCCAGACAGCGTACGTCGCCATCGGCATTGCCGCCAAATCTGACGAGCACCTCGCGCTGCTGCGCCAGCTGACCCACGTATTAAGCGATGACAGCATCGCGGAGCAGCTGAAATCTGCCTCTGCTGAAGAGCTGCGCGCGCTGCTGATGGGTGAAAAGCAGGCCGCTGAATTCCAGTTCGATACGTCGCTGATCGCCACTGACGTGGCCGCCAGCGATCTGATGACGCTGCAGGCGCTGAACGCCGGTCGTCTGCAGGCGGCCGGTGCCGTTGACGCCAGCTTTGTCGCGGACGTTGTCTCGCACGCGCCGCTCAGCCTCGGTCAGGGCATCTGGCTGAGCGACAGCACGCACGGCAACCTCAACAGCGCGGTGGCAGTGAGCCGCAGCGCGACGCCGCTGACACATCAGGGCGAACCGGTAGCGCTGCTGCTGACGGTCGCCGCCACCGATCAGCGCCCGCTTGAGGTGCTGGGCTACCTCAGCAATCTGCTGCTGAACAAGCAGGCTGAACGCCTTCTGAAGGCGGACGCGGCAGGTATTCTCGCGCTGCTGACCAGCGAAGTTGATGAAGCTGCGGACGTCTTAACCGCGGAATTCACCATCCGCAACGAGCACGGTCTGCATGCGCGTCCGGGCACCGCGCTGGTGAGCGTGATCAAGCAGTTCAACAGTGATATCACCGTGACCAATCTCGACGGCAGCGGTAAGCCGGCTAATGGGCGCAGTCTGATGAAGGTGGTCGCGCTGGGCGTGAAGAAAGGCCATCGTCTGCGTTTCACCGCCAGCGGTGACGATGCGCAGCAGGCACTGCACGCTATCGAAGAAGCCATTAATAGCGGTCTGGGCGAGGGGGCAGCATGAGTCGTCGCGTTGCCACTATCACCCTGAACCCGGCGTACGATCTGGTCGGCTACACGCCGGAGATCGAGCGCGGCGAAGTTAACCTGGTCAAAACCACCGGGCTGCACGCTGCGGGTAAAGGCATCAATGTCGCCAAAGTGCTGAAAGATCTCGGTATCGACGTCACCGTCGGCGGCTTCCTCGGCAAAGAGAATCAGGACGGCTTTCAGCAGCTGTTCAGCGAACTCGGCATCGCTAACCGTTTTCAGGTGGTGCAGGGCCGTACCCGCATTAACGTTAAGCTAACGGAAAAAGACGGCGACGTCACCGACCTCAATTTCTCGGGCTTTGACGTCACGCCACAGGACTGGGACCGCTTCACCGCCGACTCGCTGACCTGGCTGGGCCAGTTCGATATGGTGTGCGTCAGCGGCAGCCTGCCAGCCGGCGTTGCGCCGGACGCGTTCACCAAATGGATGAGCGATCTGCGCACCCACTGCCCATGCATCATTTTTGACAGCAGCCGTGAAGCGCTGGTGGCCGGTCTGAAAGCGGCACCGTGGCTGGTAAAACCCAATCGCCGCGAGCTGGAGATCTGGGCCGGCCGCAAGCTGCCGACGCTGCAGGATGTGATTGACGCCGCGCACCAGCTGCGCGAGCAGGGCATTGCCCACGTGGTGATCTCCCTCGGTGCGGAAGGCGCGCTGTGGGTCAATGCCTCTGGCGAATGGATCGCCAAACCGCCTGCGTGTGAAGTGGTCAGCACCGTAGGCGCCGGAGATTCGATGGTTGGCGGCCTGATTTATGGCCTGCTGATGCGGGAATCCAGTGAACACACGCTGCGTCTGGCGACGGCGGTGGCGGCCATGGCCGTCAGCCAGAGCAACGTCGGCGTGACCGATCGTACCCAGTTGGCCGCGATGATGGCGCGCGTCGACTTACAACCCGTTAACTAACAGCAGGAGAGCGATAATGAAAACGCTGCTGATAAAAGATTCGTCACTCGGCCTGGCATCAGGCCATTTAGCCTCGGAACGTCTGCAGGCGGCGGCAGGGCAGGCGGGACTGACGCTGGTCGACAGCGCCGCGGACGCCGAACTGGTGCTGGTGATTGGCCAGCAGGTTACCGACAACGCGCAGCTCGCCGGCAAGTCCGTTGCCCTCGTGGACGTGCAGCAGGCGCTGCGCGATCCGCAGGCGGCGCTGGCGCTGGCTAAAGATGCGGCGCAACCGTGGCAGCCGGCTGCGGCAACCCCGGCGGCAAGTGCACCGGCGCAGAGCACCGGGCAGAAACGTATTGTGGCCGTCACCGCCTGTCCGACCGGCGTGGCGCACACCTTCATGGCAGCCGAGGCGATTGAGGCGGAAGCCAGTAAGCGCGGCTGGTGGGTAAAAGTGGAAACCCGCGGCTCAGTCGGCGCTGGCAACCCGATCACCCCGGAAGAAGTGGCTGCGGCCGATCTGGTGATCGTTGCGGCGGATATCGACGTTGACCTGGCGAAATTTGCCGGCAAGCCGATGTACCGCACCTCCACCAGTCTGGCGCTGAAGAAAACCGCACAGGAGCTGGATAAAGCGCAGGCGGAAGCCAAAGTCTGGCAGCCTTCCGGCAACCAGGCGGCAGCCAGCCAGAGCGACAGCAAAGAGAAAGCCGGTGCCTATCGGCATCTGCTGACCGGCGTATCTTATATGCTGCCGATGGTGGTCGCCGGCGGTCTGAGCATTGCGCTGTCATTCGCCTTTGGGATTACCGCGTTTAAAGAGCAGGGCACCTTAGCCGCGGCGCTGATGCAGATCGGTGGCGGCAGCGCCTTTGCGCTGATGGTGCCGGTGCTGGCGGGCTTTATCGCCTTCTCGATTGCTGACCGTCCGGGCCTGACGCCGGGTCTGATTGGCGGCATGATTGCCACCAGCATCAACGCCGGTTTCCTTGGCGGCATTATCGCCGGTTTCATCGCCGGTTACGCCGCGAAACTACTGAGCAGCAAAGTGAAGCTGCCGCAAAGTATGGAAGCGCTGAAGCCGATTCTGATCATTCCGCTGGTGGCCAGTCTGATTACCGGCCTGCTGATGATTTACGTGGTAGGCAAACCGGTTGCCGGCATCATGAGCGGCCTGACCAGCTGGCTGGCGAACATGGGCACTGCTAACGCGGTCCTGCTGGGCGCGATTCTGGGCGGCATGATGTGTACCGACATGGGCGGTCCGGTGAACAAAGTGGCTTACGCGTTTGGTGTCGGTCTGCTGAGTTCGCAAACCTACGCGCCGATGGCCGCGATCATGGCGGCCGGTATGGTGCCACCGCTGGCGATGGGGCTGGCAACGCTGGTAGCGCGTCGTAAGTTCAATAAAGGTCAGCAGGAGGGCGGTAAAGCCGCGCTGGTACTCGGCCTGTGCTTTATCTCCGAAGGTGCCATTCCGTTTGCGGCGCGTGATCCGATGCGCGTGTTGCCATGCTGTATCGTGGGTGGCGCAGTGACCGGTGCGATCTCCATGGCGATGGGTGCCAAACTGATGGCGCCGCACGGCGGGCTGTTCGTCCTGCTGATTCCAGGCGCCATTACGCCGGTACTGGGTTACCTGCTGGCGATTGTGATTGGTACGCTGATTGCGGGTCTGGGCTATGCGATTCTGAAACGTCCGGAAGAGGAACTGGTTAAAGCCGCGTAACGGCAGCCAGGAACAACAAAGGGAGCCGCGGCTCCCTTTTTTTATTGGCGACAGGCCCCGGTGAAACCCGTTACGCCTGCTGCTCGGCCTTCAGCCAGGCAATTTCATCCTTCCAGATATCCGGATTGATGGTTTCGAGAATCATCGGGATACCGTCAAAACGCGCATCCTTCATCAGCCAGCTAAACGCGGTCTTGCCAATGTTGCCCTCGCCGAGGCTGTGATGGCGATCCACGCGGCTGCCGAGCGTGCTTTTGGCATCGTTAAGGTGCATACCGCGCAGATACTGAAAGCCCACCACGCGCTCAAACTCGGCAAAGGTAGCTTCACAGGCGGCTTCGCTGCGTAAATCATATCCGCCAGCGAAGGCATGGCAGGTGTCGATGCATACGCCGACGCGCGACTTATCCTCGACGTGGTCAATAATCGCCGCGAGGTGTTCAAAGCGGAAACCGAGGTTGCTGCCCTGACCGGCGGTATTCTCAATCACCGCTACCACGTTGTGGGTTTTATCCAGCGCAATGTTGATCGACTCGGCGATGCGCTTCAGGCAGGCATCTTCATCAATCTGCTGCAGGTGGCTGCCGGGATGGAAGTTGAGCAGCGTCAGACCAAGCTGTTCGGCGCGCTGCATCTCATCGATAAACGCCTCGCGCGATTTCTCCAGCGCGTCCATCACCGGGTGACCGAGGTTAATCAGATAGCTGTCGTGCGGCAGGATTTGCGCGGCGCTAAAGTTGTATTGATCGCAGGCGGTTTTAAAAGCGTCGATCACCTGCGCAGAGAGCGGCGCGGCTTTCCACTGGCGCTGATTTTTAGTGAACAGCGCAAAGGCTGTGGCTTCGATTTCATGGGCCCGGATCACTGCCTGGTCTACGCCGCCGGATGCGCTTACGTGTGCGCCGATATATTTCATGCCGCTCTCCTGAATGGGCGATTGCTGATGCAAAACGCCCATGATAGCGGATGCGCTTACGCCATGAAATGTTGCACCAGCACATTCAGTGCGCCGCCGCCAAGAATCAGCCAGATAAACATCAGCAGACCAAGCAGCAGCGGTTTGACGCCCGCCTGCTTCAGCGCGCCGAAACGGGTGGTTAAGCCCAGCGCCGCCATCGCCATCGCCAGCAGCAGATTCGCCAGCTGATTCAGTCCCGACACCACCGGCGGTGGCAGCAGGTGCAGCGAGTTAAACAGCGCCACCACAATAAACAACAGGGCAAACCACGGAAAGCGGATCGGCTGCTGTGCCTGACGCTGGTGGCTGCGCTGGCGCTGCAGCCAGCTGCCGAGGATTAGCAGAAACGGTGCCAGCATCATCACCCGCAGCATCTTGGCGATCACCGCCGTGTTCTCCGTTTCCGCGCCCATCGCATGGCCAGCCGCCACCACCTGCGCCACTTCGTGTAGCGTCGAGCCGGTAAAGACGCCAAAGTGCTGCGCGCTGACCTGCGGCAGCAGCGTCCAGAGAAACGGGTACAGCACAATGCCGACGGTGCCAAACAGCACCACGGTGGCCACCGCGACCGCCACTTTCGACGGTGCGGCTTTGATCACCGGTTCACTTGCCAGCACCGCTGCCGCACCGCAGATGCTGCTGCCGGCACCAATCAGCCACACGGTTTCGCGATCCATTTTCAGTACACGGATGCCGATCAGGCAGGTGATCAGAAAGGTTGAGCTTAGCACCAGCACATCAATCAGCACGCCGCTGACGCCGACATCGGCGATCTGCTGCACGGTGATGCGGAAGCCGTAAAGAATGATGCCGAGTCGCAGCAGTCGCTGTTTGGCCAGCAGCACCCCACTGTCGCACGGGGTCGCAACGCGGGGATATAGGCTATTACCCAGCACGATGCCGATAATGATGGCCAGCGTCAGCGCGCCGAATCCCGCGCCCGCCAGCCACGGCTGACTGGCCAGCCACGCGGCACCTGCGGCGATGGCGGCGGTCAGCAGCAGTCCCGGCAGCCAGCGATGAACATGAAAAGGGGTTTTGTTGACGCTTAGTTCAGCCATAATACGCTTCTCCTCAGTGAGGCTTTAGCGTGCGCCTGGCTGGCTTAAAAGTGAAATTGATAATATATTTATAATCAACCGGAATAAGTGATAAGGAAGGGCAACAATGTTCATGCGCTTGCGCCGCTGGGCGAAGCTCATCAAACGGGACGTGCTGACGCTGTGGTTTGCCTGTCGCGATCCGCGTACGCCGTGGTGGTTTAAGCTGCTGGCGTTTGGCATCGTCGCTTATGCGCTCAGCCCCATCGATCTGATTCCGGACTTCATCCCGATTATTGGCCTGCTGGATGACGCGATTATCATCCCGCTTGGCGTGATGATCCTGCTGCGTCTGCTGCCGCGCGACGTGCGCATCAGCAGCGCCGAACGCGCCGAGGTGCAACGGGCGCGCGGCAAAAAGATCGTCAGCTGGAGCGGCCTGATTCTGATGCTGCTGATCTGGCTGGCGGTGGTGATCTATCTGGTGAAGCGGTACGCCATGTAAGGAGCACGCATGCACATTACGCTGCGTCAGATTGAAGTGTTTACCGAGGTGCTGAAAAGCGGCTCCACCACGCAGGCCTCACAGGTGCTGGCGCTGTCGCAGTCGGCGGTCAGCGCGGCTCTGGCCGATCTGGAAAGTCAGCTCGGCGTACAGCTGTTTGACCGCGTCGGCAAACGGCTGGTGCTCAACGAGCACGGCCGGCTGCTCTATCCGCGTGCGGTCGGGCTGCTGGAGCAGGCGATTGAGATCGAACAGCTGTTTAAAGAGGACAACGGAGCGATTCGCCTGTTTGCCAGCAGCACCATCGGCAACTATCTGCTGCCGGGGATGATCGCCGCGTATCGCCGCGATTTTCCCATGCTGCCGCTGGAGCTGAGCGTTGGCAACAGCCAGGACGCCATCAATGCGGTGGCCGATTTTCGCGTCGACATTGGCCTGATTGAAGGGCCGTGCCATGAGCCGGATATCATCAGCGAACCGTGGCTGGAAGATGAACTGGTGGTGTTCGCCGCGCCGGATGCGCCGCTGTTACGGCAGCCGGTGACGCTGGAGACGCTGGCCGCTGCGCCGTGGATCCTGCGCGAGCGCGGTTCCGGTACGCGTGAGATTGTCGATTACCTGCTGCTGTCGCACCTGCCGCAGTTTCAGCTGGGGATGGAGTTGGGCAACTCGGAGGCGATTAAACACGCGGTGCGCCACGGCATGGGCATCAGCTGCTTATCGCGCCGGGTGATTACCGATTTGCTGGAGGCGGGCACGCTGACGGAAGTGCCGGTGCCGCTGCCGCGCCTGACGCGCGCCCTGTATCGCATCCATCACCGGCAGAAACATCTGTCGAAAGCGCTGAGCCGCTTTCTCGCCTATTGCCGGGAATAGCCGCAGTCTCCCCTGTGCTGTGGCTAATAATTCCCGGCCGATTATGAAGGTAACTAATAACCCGAGGCGAATGCTATACAGTGCAGGCTTTGCTGCTACAATCGCGCCTTATTTTTATCCAGCATAGCGTTTACACATGCATAATGACTCAAAAACAACACAACAACCTGGGCTGCGCCGTGAATTAAAAGCGCGCCATCTCACCATGATCGCCATTGGCGGTTCCATCGGCACCGGCCTGTTTGTCGCCTCGGGTGCCACTATCTCTCAGGCGGGTCCTGGCGGTGCGTTACTCTCCTACGCGCTGATCGGCCTGATGGTCTACTTCCTGATGACCAGCCTCGGCGAACTGGCGGCGTTTATGCCGGTCTCCGGTTCCTTTGCCACCTACGGCGCTAAATATGTCGAAGAGGGCTTCGGCTTCGCGCTGGGCTGGAACTACTGGTACAACTGGGCGGTGACCATCGCCGTTGACCTCGTCGCCTCACAGCTGGTGATGAACTACTGGTTCCCGGACACGCCAGGCTGGATCTGGAGCGCGCTGTTCCTCGGTCTGATGTTCCTGCTCAACTACATTTCGGTCAAAGGCTTCGGCGAGGCGGAATACTGGTTCTCACTGATCAAAGTCGCCACCGTCATCATCTTTATTGTGGTCGGTGTGCTGATGATTACCGGCATTCTGCGTGGCGCGGAAAATGCTGGCTGGCATAACTGGACGGTGGGAGATGCGCCGTTTGCCGGCGGGTTTGCGGCGATGATTGGCGTGGCGATGATTGTCGGCTTCTCCTTCCAGGGCACCGAACTGATCGGAATTGCCGCCGGTGAATCAGAAGACCCGGCGAAGAATATCCCGCGCGCGGTGCGCCAGGTGTTCTGGCGCATTCTGCTGTTCTATGTGTTCGCGATCCTGATCATCAGCCTGATTCTGCCGTATACCGATCCGCAGCTGTTGCATAACGATGTCACCGATATCAGCGTCAGCCCGTTCACGCTGGTGTTCCAGAATGCCGGTCTGCTGTCCGCGGCGGCGGTGATGAACGCGGTGATCCTGACGGCGGTGCTGTCGGCGGGTAACTCCGGCATGTACGCCTCAACGCGTATGCTGTTTAACCTGGCGCAGGAAGGCAAGGCACCGCGCATTTTTGCGAAACTGTCGAAAGGTGGCGTACCGCGCAATGCCCTGCTGGCGACCACGGTGGTGGCAGCGCTGTGCTTCCTGACCTCGAAATTTGGCAATCAGGAAGTGTACCTGTGGCTGCTGAATACGTCAGGGATGACCGGCTTTATCGCCTGGCTCGGCATTGCTATCAGCCATTATCGCTTTCGCCGCGGCTATGTGGCGCAGGGGCTGAATCTGGCCGATCTGCCTTACCGCTCCGGCTTCTTCCCCCTGGGTCCGATGTTTGCGTTCGCGCTGTGTCTGATCATTACGCTGGGGCAGAATTATCAGGCATTCCTCGCCGATCGCATCGACTGGTACGGCGTAGCCGCAACCTATATCGGCATTCCGCTGTTCCTGGTGATCTGGCTGGGCTATAAGCTGACGCGCGGCACCCGCTTCGTGAAATACAGCGAGATGGAATTCCCTTCCTTTAAGCAGTAATGCCTGACAACGCGGCCTGAAGGCGTTTTTGCGCGATGAATCGCGCCGCTACAAACCGGTGCAACCCTCTGTAGCGGCGCAATTTATTGCGCTGGCAAACAGGCAGTAATGCATGACAACGCGGCCCCGGCCGCGTTTTTTTTGCGATTTATTACGCTATGCAAACCTGGCGCAAACCATTCGGGCTTTGTTACAGAGACAGCATTGATAATTATTATCACCTGCTCTATTGTGGCAGCCGTTATAAGGCGACAGGAAACAGGTAGAACAATGCGTAGTACGGACTCCGCGCTGGTGGCGGAACATGGCACCGAAGCCGATACCCTGACCCGTTATCGTCAGGTTCTGCGTCAGCGACTGCTGCTGATTGGTGTGCTGGTGCTGGCGATCCTCGCTTCAGTTATCCTCGATTTCACCCTTGGCCCGGCCGGCCTGACGCTCGACACGCTGTGGCAAACGCTGCTCCATCCCGCAGCGGTGGACGCCGGCACGCGCGTGATCGTCTGGGACATCCGTCTGCCGTATGCGCTGATGGCGGTGGTGGTCGGCTTCTCACTCGGCCTCGCCGGCGCTGAAATGCAGACCATCCTCAATAACCCGCTGGCCAGCCCGTTTACGCTCGGCGTCTCGTCGGCAGCGGCGTTTGGTGCCGCGCTGGCAATCATTCTCGGCATCGGTATTCCCGGCGTGCCGGACCAGTGGCTGATCTCCGCCAATGCCTTTGTCTTCGCCTTGTTTGCCGCGCTGATGCTGGATGGCATCACGCGCTGGACCAAAGTCTCAACCTCCGGCGTGGTGCTGTTTGGCATCGCGCTGGTGTTCACCTTTAACGCCCTGGTTTCGATGATGCAGTTCATCGCCAGCGAAGATACGCTGCAGGGCCTGGTGTTCTGGACCATGGGCAGTCTGGCGCGTGCCTCATGGGAAAAACTGGGCGTGCTGAGCGCCGCCTTTGCCATCCTGCTGCCGTTCTCGATGCTCAGCAGCTGGAAACTCACGGCGCTGCGCCTGGGTGAAGATCGCGCGGTGAGCTTCGGCATTGATGTGCGGCGTCTGCGGCTGGCGACGCTGTTGCGCATCAGCATTCTCTCAGCGCTGGCGGTGGCATTCGTCGGCCCGATCGGCTTTATCGGCCTGGTCGCGCCGCACATTGCGCGCATGATGTTTGGTGAAGATCACCGCTACTATCTGCCGGCCAGTGCGCTGACCGGCGCGCTGGTGCTGTCGCTGGCGTCGGTGGCCTCGAAAAACCTCATCCCCGGCGTCATCATTCCGGTCGGCATCGTCACCTCGCTGGTGGGCGTGCCGTTCTTTCTCAGCATTATTCTGCGGCATCGGGGGACAGTGTGATGGAGCAGGGCTTACGCGTCAGCCACTTTTACGCCGGTTACCCGAAGCGGAACGTCATCGACGATCTCAATGTCACGCAGCTGCCACGCGGCAAAATCACCGTGCTGCTGGGGCCCAACGGCTGCGGCAAATCGACGCTGCTGCGCGCGCTGGCCGGTCTGAGCAAAGGGCAGGGCGAGCTGTGGCTCAACGGTGAAGAGCTGATGAGCCAGCCGTTTGCCCGGCGCGCGCAGCGCGTGGTCTATCTGCCGCAGACGCTGCCAGCCGGTGTGCATCTGCACGTGCTGGAGTCGATCATCGTGGCGCAGCGTGCCTCCGGTGGATTACACAGCGCCGCCAGTGAAGCGGAAATCATGCACCTGCTGGAGCAGCTGGGCATTGCCCACCTGGCGATGCGTTATCTCGATCAGCTGTCCGGTGGCCAGAAGCAGCTGGTCGGGCTGGCGCAGTCGCTGATTCGCCGTCCGGAACTGCTGCTGCTGGATGAACCGCTCAGCGCGCTGGATTTGAATTATCAGTTCCACGTGATGGATTTGGTGCGGCGCGAAACCCGGCTGCGCAACATGGTGACGGTGGTGGTGGTGCATGACATCAATATCGCGCTGCGTCATGCCGATCACGCGCTGATGCTGAAGCAGGGGCAACTGCTGGCCGACGGTGTGCCGTCGCAGGTGATTACGCCGGAGACGCTGGCGCAGGTGTATGGCGTGCGCGGCCGCATTGAGCACTGCTCACAGGGCATGCCGCAGGTAATGATTGATGGGCTGGTGGCGGAATCGCTGGCCTGACGCCAGACACGTTCTGCCCCTCAGCATCAGAGGGGCAGAAAAGTGCACTACGCCAGTAAATGCTGCGCGTGGAACCGCAGATGGTCCTCCACAAAGCTGGCGATAAAGAAGTAGCTGTGGTCATACCCCGGCTGGATACGCAGCTCCAGCGGGAAGTTCTGCTCGCGCGCCACTGCTTCCAGCCGCTCCGGGCGTAGCTGATCGGCGAGGAACTGATCGCTATCGCCCTGATCGATCAGCACCGGCAGGCGATGTTCAGCGTTCTGCATCAGCAGGCAGCTATCCCACTCGCGCCACGTCTGGCGATCGTCGCCCAGATAGGCGGCAAAGGCTTTCTGTCCCCACGGCACTTCGGTCGGATTGACGATTGGCGCAAACGCGGACGCCGACGCAAAGCGCCCGCCGAGGCGCAGCGCCAGCACCAGCGCGCCGTGGCCGCCCATCGAATGCCCCATTACCGACTGGCGATCGCTCAGCTTGAAGTTATCCGCCACCAGTGCCGGCAGCTCCTCGCTGAGATAATCGAACATGCGATAATGTGCCGCCCACGGTTGCTGCGTGGCGTTGAGATAAAACCCGGCACCCTGGCCCAGATCGTACCCGCTGTCATTGGCCACTGCATCGCCGCGCGGACTGGTGTCCGGCATAATCAGCACCAGACCGAGTTCGGCCGCCACGCGCTGCGCACCGGCTTTGGTGGTGAAGTTCTCATCGTTGCAGGTCAGCCCGGCGAGAAACCACACCACCGGCGGCGGCGCGTCGTCGCGCGGCGGTGGCAGAAAAATGCTGAACGTCATCGGGCAGTTGAGCACGGCCGACTGATGACGCCAGCGCTGCTGCCAGCCGCCAAAAATACGGTGTTCTTCCAGCAGCTCCAGAGTGGATGCCATGTCGCCTCCTGCTTACTTATTAAAATGCACCACGGAACGGATCGATTTGCCTTCATGCATCAGCTCAAATGCCTCGTTGATCTCTTCCAGCGGCATGGTGTGGGTGATGAAATCATTCAGCGCAAACTTACCGTCGAGGTAATCCTGCACGATGCCTGGCAGCTGAGTGCGTCCTTTCACGCCGCCAAACGCCGACCCGCGCCATACGCGACCGGTAACCAGCTGGAACGGCCGGGTAGAAATCTCTTCGCCGGCACCGGCAACGCCGATAATCACTGATTCGCCCCAGCCTTTATGGCAGCACTCCAGCGCGGAGCGCATCACGTTGACGTTACCGATACACTCAAACGAGAAGTCCACGCCGCCGTCGGTCATCTCGACGATAACCTCCTGAATTGGCTTGGAAAAATCTTTCGGATTAACCAGGTCGGTCGCGCCCAGTTTGCGCGCCAGGTCAAACTTGCTGGTATTGATATCAATACCGATGATGCGACCGGCCTTCGCCATTTTCGCCCCAATGATCGCCGACAGGCCAATACCGCCGAGGCCGAAAATCGCCACGGTGTCGCCTTCTTTCACTTTGGCGGTATTCATCACCGCGCCCATGCCGGTGGTTACGCCACAGCCGAGCAGGCACACTTCTTCCAGCGGCGCTTCTTTGCTGATTTTCGCCAGGGAGATTTCCGGTACGACGGTGTACTCAGAGAAGGTCGAGGTGCCCATGTAATGGAAGATTGGCTTGCCGTCTTTGAAGAAGCGGGTGGTGCCGTCGGGCATCAGCCCTTTGCCCTGCGTGGTGCGGATTGCCTGACACAGGTTGGTTTTGCCGGAGAGACAGAATTTACACTTGCCGCACTCTGGCGTGTACAGCGGGATCACGTGATCGCCGACCGCCACGCTGGTAACGCCTTCGCCCACCGCTTCAACCACGCCGCCACCTTCGTGACCGAGGATCGCCGGGAATACGCCTTCCGGATCTTTACCTGACAGGGTGTAAGCATCGGTATGGCACACGCCGGTGGCAACGATGCGCACCAGCACTTCCCCTTTCTGTGGCGGCATCAGATCCACTTCTTCAATCTTCAGCGGTTCGCCAGCAGCCCAGGCCACGGCCGCGCGGGTTTTAATCATGTTCATGCAATCCCTCTTCCTGTGATGTCGTGATTGGATAAAAAATAACGCTTACTCAGCGGCCTGCAGCGGATGCAGCAGTTCATCGTTGAGCGGGCGGTCATCAAACATTTCAATAATCAGATACTTCAGCGCCTCAACGTTGGGCGTAAAGGCGTCGCGGCGCCACATCAGCCAGGTGGCCGTGTCGCGCCAGGTCGGCGGCAGGCTGTGCTGCTGCACGCGCGCGCGGGCCGGCATCTGCGCCAGCACCGAGGCGGGAATCATTGCCACGCCGCCACCACCGGCTACGCAGGCGACCATGGCGTGATAAGACTGAATCTCCATAACGCTGTGCGGTGCGCTCTGGCTGTCGCGATACCAGGACTCCAGCCGGGTGCGGTACGAGCAGCTGTTGCCAAAGGCAAACAGCGTATCGCCCTGCGTATCGCGGGCGCTGTGAATCGGCGCGTGTTCGAGGCTGGTGATCAGCACCATCTCTTCACGAAAGGCGATGCAGCCATTCAGGTCGTCATGACTGGCCGGACCGTCCACCAGCGCCGCCGCCAGCGTGCCGGCGCGCACTTTATCGATGATATCGCCTGAGGTGCCGGTCACCAGCGACAGCGCGACGTTGGGGAAGCGCTGATGATAGGCGGCCAGCAATCCCGGCAGGCGGGTGGCGGCGGTGCTCTCCATCGAACCGAAGGCAAAGTTACCACCGGGTTCACCGGCGCGCGCCATGTTCAGCGCCTCGTCGCTCAATGCCAGAATACGCTGCGCATAATTGAGGAAATTGTGGCCCATCGGCGACAAACGAATGCGCTGCTTCTCACGAATAAACAGATCGACGCCGATTTCTTCTTCCAGCTGTCGCAGTCGCGTGGTGAGATTAGACGGCACGCGATGCAGCATTTCGGCGGCGCGCGCCAGTGAGCCGGTTTCGGCCACGGAACAGAACATGCGGAGCTGTACTAAATCCATATTCTCTTCTCGTAAACAACTTGGTTAATATTATTCACTTTTCGTGAGTCTAAACGTCATGCATGCTGCTGACAAGTGATAATCCAATCGATCCGGAGTCAGAATGGCGTGGCGAGTCGCGCTTAGCGCGTTTTTAAGTTTAGTGGTTGCAATGGGGATTGGGCGATTTGCGTTTACCCCGCAGGTGCCGCTGATGATTCACGACGATCAGCTCACGCTCGCCAGCGCCAGCCTGGTCGCGGCGCTGAACTATCTCGGTTATCTGGCCGGATCGTTTGACGCGATGCGCGCGCAGCGGCGCGTGGAGTGGCGGCTGCAGCTGGGTGTCTGGGGTGCCGTCGCGCTGACGTTGCTGTCCGCCTGTATCAGCGGGCCGTGGCTGCATGCGGTGGTGCGTTTTCTGATCGGCGTCGCCAGCGGCTGGGCAATGGTGCTGGTGGCAGCATGGAGCAATGAGCAACTGCTGCATCACGGCCGGCCGGGCCTGTCGGCAGCGGTGTTTGCCGGTCCCGGCACCGGCATCTTCATCAGCGGCATGCTGGCGGTACTGCTGCACGCCAGCGGCGTGAGCGCGGCGTTTGCCTGGGCGGCATATGGTGTGCTGGCGCTTCTGCTAATTGCCGCGATTGCGCGTTTCCTGCCGCGCAGCGGACAGCTGCATCGTCCGCAACAGGCCGCCGCACCGCTGCTGCTGACGCGTGACCTGAAGCGCCTGATCCTCAGCTACAGCCTCGCTGGCTTTGGCTATATTCTGCCCGCCACCTTCCTGTCGCAAATGGCGGCGGCGCGCTTCCCTGATAGCGCTTTTGCGCAGTTTGTCTGGCCGGTGTTTGGCGGGGCGGCGGTGATCGGCATCGTGCTGGGGATCGTGACGCGCCACTGGGGCAGCAGCCATCGGCGGCTGGCGCTGGTGCTGTGGGCGCAGGCGCTGGGCGTGATCGCCGCCATCGTACTGCCGGGCATCAACGGTCTGTTGCTGGCGGCGCTGCTGATTGGCGGCGGCTTTCTCTGCGTGGTGCAGCTGTCGCTGCAGTACAGCCGGGAGCTGGCGCCGCACCACGCGCGCTATCTCGCCGGCCTGCTCACGACCGGTTATGCCATCGGACAGCTCGGTGGGCCGCTGCTGTCCTGGATTTCCAGCCTGCTGTGGCACCGGCTCGATCCGGCGCTGTGGGTGGCCGGCGGTGGTTTGCTGCTGGCGGGGGCGCTGGTGATGCGGCGATCGCCCACCTGAAACGCTTTCATTTCCAATCGGATTGATTGCTGGATTAAGCGCGCATTGTGTTTCACAATACGCGCTCAGAATTTCCCCCGCAGGCGCAGACCTGCGGGCGCATCACCTGCCGGAGAAGAGTACGATGAGCACCTTAAGTCAGGAAGCCGCCCTGGTTCACGAAGCACTGCTGGCGCGTGGCCTGGAAACGCCATTACGCGCCCCGGTGCGCGACATGGACGACGCGTCACGCAAGCGCGAGATCGCCGGCCACATGACCCAGATTATGCAGCTGCTGAATCTGGACCTGGAAGACGACAGCCTGATGGAGACGCCGCACCGCATCGCCAGGATGTACGTCGACGAAATCTTTTCAGGTCTGGATTACGCCAACTTCCCGAAAATCACCGTCATCGAAAACAAGATGAAGGTGGATGAAATGGTCACCGTGCGTGATATCACCCTGACCAGCACCTGTGAACACCACTTCGTGATCATCGACGGCAAAGCCACCGTGGCCTATATCCCTAAAGACAAGGTGATTGGCCTGTCGAAGATTAATCGTATCGTACAGTTCTTCGCCCAGCGTCCGCAGGTGCAGGAGCGTTTAACCCAGCAGGTGCTGGTGGCGCTGCAAACCCTGCTGGGCACCAATAACGTGGCGGTGTCGATCGATGCGGTGCACTACTGCGTGAAAGCGCGCGGCGTCAAAGATGCGACCAGCGCGACCACCACCACTTCACTCGGCGGATTGTTCAAATCGAGCCAGAACACGCGTCAGGAGTTTCTGCGCGCGGTACGCCACAGCTAAGCAGCGCGGGCGGCGTCGTTGTCGCCCGTGTTCCTCTCACCGTCAGGGCACTCGATGCAACGCTATCTCGCGCTGGATTTCATTCGTGGTTGCGCCATTCTCGGCATATTGCTGCTGAATATCGTCGGCTTTGGTCTGCCCTCGGCGGCCTATCTCAATCCGGCCTGGCAGGGTGAAGCCTCCGTTTCTGATGCCTGGACCTGGGCAATCATGGATGGTCTGGCGCAGCTAAAATTCCTGACGCTGTTTGCGCTGCTGTTTGGTGCCGGACTGGCCCTGCAGGTGCCGCGCGGCAGCCGCTGGATCTCCTCACGCTTAACGCTGCTGGTCTTCATCGGGTTCATCCACGCGGTGTTCCTGTGGGAAGGCGACATCCTGCTGGATTATGGCCTGATTGGGTTGATTGTCTGGCGCATGCTGCGTGACGTGCCGTCGGAGCGGGCGCTATTACATACCGGCGTGCTGCTCTATCTGGTGGGCTGTGCCGTGCTGCTGGTGTTTGGCGTCATCTCCAGTCCGCAGCCGACGCGTTCGTGGCTGCCGGGCGCGGCAGATCTGGAGTATGAGAGCTACTGGAAACTGGTCGGTGGCTGGGAAGCGGTGCAGAATCGCCTCGAACACCTGTCATCCGGCCTGATGGCGCTGGCTTCGCAGTATGGCTGGCAGCTGGCCGGGCTGATGCTGATCGGTGCCGCGCTGATGCGCAGCGGCTGGCTGAGCGGCCAGTTTAGTCTGCAACACTACCGACGCGCGGCGGCGCTGTTACTGACCATCGGCTGGCTGATTGCCATACCCGGCGTGCTGGCGCAGTGGCTGCTACAGTGGGAATTTCGCTGGAGCGGCTTTTTCCTGCAGGTGCCACGCGATCTCGCCAGTCCGTTTATCAGCCTTGGCTACGCTGCGCTCTGTCTTGGTTACTGGCCGGCCATCGCCGCCACGCGGTTCAGTTACGCCATTCAGTGCGTCGGGCGCATGGCGCTGAGCAATTATCTGCTGCAGACGCTGATCTGCACCACGCTGTTCTACCGCTTCGATCTGTTCCTCAAATTTGACCGCCTGCAGCTACTGGCTTTTGTACCGGCCATCTGGCTGGTCAATATTCTGTTCTCCGTGCTGTGGCTGCGCGTCTTCCCGCAGGGACCGATGGAGTGGCTCTGGCGCCGGCTGACGCAGCTCGCCGCCGGAAAAGCGGATAACGCGTCCGCCGGCAGATAATGATGTTCATCACAAAGGTTGCATAATTGTATGTAACCGTTTTCATCCGTGTGACGTAATTCACGCAGCTGTTTCCGATGCCCTGACAGAATAGCGCCGTTACGCGCCAGTCGCGCATTTTCTCCTCTGTGGAACAACTGCATGATAACGATTCGTGATGTCGCCCGTCAGGCCGGGGTTTCCGTTGCCACCGTGTCGCGGGTGCTCAATAACAGCAGTGCAGTCACCTCTGATACCCGCGAAGCCGTGCTGCAGGCGGTAGAATCGCTCGGCTACCGGCCGAATGCCAACGCGCAGGCGCTGGCTACCCAGGTGAGCGATACCATCGGCGTGGTGGTCATGGACGTTTCCGATCCCTTCTTTGGTGCGCTGGTTAAAGCGGTGGATACCGTGGCGCAGCGCATGCACAAGCATGTGCTCATCAGCAATTCGTGGCATCAGGAAGAGAAAGAACGTCATGCCATTGAGGTGCTGATCCGCCAGCGCTGCAACGCGCTGGTGGTGCACGCGAAAACGCTTACAGACGCGGAACTGGCGCAGTTTATGGATCAGGTTCCCGGTATGGTACTGATTAATCGTACTATTCCCGGTTACGAGCACCGCTGCGTCTGCCTCGACAATGTTACCGGGGCGCAGGTAGCGACGCGCATGCTGTTACAGCAGGGCCATCAGCGCATTGGTTACCTCAGCTCCAGCCATCCGATTGAGGACGTGGCTCAGCGCCGCGACGGCTGGCTGCAGGCACTGGCGGAGCAGGGCATCCGCCCGCCGGAGGGCTGGATTGCGCATGCCGAACCGGACATGCAGGGCGGTGAAGCCGCGATGGTGGAGCTGCTGGGGCGTAATCTGCACCTCACTGCGGTGTTCTCCTATAACGATGGCATGGCGGCCGGTGCACTCACCGCGCTGAAAGATAATGGTATTCAGGTACCGCAGCATTTCTCTGTCATCGGCTTCGATGACATTCCCATTTCCCGTTACACCGACCCGCAACTGACCACGGTGCGCTATCCCATTGTTTCTATGGCGAAACTGGCGACTGAGCTGGCCCTGCAGGGCGCAGCAGGCACGCTCGATCCGCACGCCGCGCACTGCTTCATGCCTACGCTGGTGCGGCGCCATTCGGTGGCGCAGCGGCAAATTGTGGAGTCGGTCACTAATTCAGGCGATAGCGCCGTGTAACCGTTTCCAATCTGTGATTGTATTCACAGTTAATTAACATGGCGCTCACTATGATGGCAGCGTCTTACCGGACTGAAACATTATGTAACGCCGGGCTTTCCTTCCCCGGTCTGGTTTCAGTAGCCGATTGAAATGGTTCACAACACACTTCAGGAAGCGTTTACCTACAGGGAAGTCAGGATAGCGATGGTGGTCCGGCTTGGTAGCAGCGCCTGCCCCATAAAAAATAGCGTTTCAACCGACTGCGCTGTCTGCCCGCAGGCAATACGGCGCGATGAAATACCCTGCATAAAAAAACCGGAGATACCATGAATAAGAAGGTTTTCACGCTCACAGCACTGGTTGCCAGCATGATGTTTGGTGCAACTGCGCACGCCGCCGATACCCGCATTGGCGTGACAATTTATAAATATGACGACAACTTCATGTCGATGGTGCGCAAGGACATCGAAAAAGAGGCGAAAGCCGTTGGCGGCATTCAGCTGCTGATGAACGACTCACAGAACGACCAATCCAAACAGAACGACCAGATTGACGTGCTGATGGCGAAAGGCGTGAAAGCGCTGGCCATCAACCTGGTGGATCCGGCTGCTGCGGCAGTGGTGATCGACAAAGCGCGCTCGAACGACGTGCCGGTGGTGTTCTTCAACAAAGAGCCTAACGCGAAAGTGCTGGCCAGCTACGACAAAGCTTACTATGTCGGTACCGACTCCAAAGAGTCCGGCATCAAGCAGGGTGAGCTGATCGAGAAACACTGGAAAGCTACGCCAGCCTGGGATCTGAACAAAGACGGTCAGATTCAGTTCGTGCTGCTGAAAGGTGAACCGGGCCATCCGGATGCCGAAGCACGTACCAAATACGTCATCGAAACCCTGAACAAAGACGGCATCAAAACCCAGCAGCTGGCGATGGATACTGCAATGTGGGATACCGCGCAGGCGAAAGACAAAGTGGATGCCTGGCTGTCTGGCCCGAACGCCAACAAAATTGAAGTAATCATCGCGAACAACGATGCGATGGCGATGGGTGCGGTTGAAGCGCTGAAGGCGCACAACAAAACCAGCATTCCGGTGTTTGGTGTTGACGCCCTGCCAGAAGCGCTGGCGCTGGTGAAATCCGGTGCGATGGCCGGTACCGTGCTGAACGATGCGGAAAACCAGGCGAAAGCCACGCTGGACATTGCTAATAACCTGGCCAATGGCAAAGAGCCAACCGCAGGTACTAACTTCAAGATGGATGGCAAAGTAGTACGCGTACCGTACGTACCGGTTGATAAAGAAAACCTGTCGCAGTTTGTGAAGTAATTCGTCCCGGGCGCGGCTTTTCTGCCGCGCCTTATTGCATCTGACCAACGCTTTTTTTAGCCAGGTAAATTATGGCCAGTGAGAATCCGACCACACAGCGAGAATATCTGCTGGAGATGACGAATGTCTCGAAATCATTTCCAGGGGTGAAAGCCTTAGATAATGTGAATTTAAAAGTGCGGCCGCACTCCGTCCATGCCTTAATGGGTGAAAACGGCGCCGGTAAATCCACTTTATTAAAATGCCTGTTTGGGATTTATAAAAAGGATACGGGGAGCATCCTGTTTCAGGGTGAGGAAATAGATTACAAATCCTCCAAAGAGGCGCTGGAAAATGGCGTTTCAATGGTGCATCAGGAATTAAATCTGGTGCTGCAGCGCAACGTAATGGACAACATGTGGCTGGGGCGCTATCCGCGCAAAGGTCCGTTTGTCGATCAGGATAAAATGTATCGTGATACCAAAGCGATCTTTGATGAATTAGATATTGATATCGATCCGCGCGATAAAGTCGCGACGCTTTCAGTATCACAAATGCAGATGATTGAAATCGCCAAGGCGTTTTCCTATGACGCGAAAATCGTCATTATGGATGAGCCCACATCATCGCTGACCGAAAAAGAAGTTAACCACCTGTTCACCATTATCCGTAAGCTGAAAGATCGCGGCTGCGGTATTGTTTATATTTCGCATAAAATGGAAGAGATTTTCCAGCTGTGCGATGAGATCACCATTCTGCGTGACGGCCAGTGGATTGCCACTCAGCCGCTGGAAGGGCTGGACATGGACAAGATCATCGCCATGATGGTCGGCCGTTCGCTCAACCAGCGCTTCCCGGACAAAACTAACGTGCCGGGTGAAGTGATTCTTGAGGTGCGCAACCTGACCTCGCTGCGCCAGCCATCGATCCGTGATATCTCGTTTGACCTGCACAAAGGCGAGATTCTGGGGATTGCCGGCCTGGTGGGCGCCAAGCGTACTGACATTGTGGAAACCTTATTTGGTATCCGTGAGAAGTCGGGCGGCACCATCAAACTGCACGGTAAAGCGATTAATAACCACAGCGCCAACGAAGCCATCAACCATGGTTTTGCGCTGGTGACGGAAGAGCGGCGTTCCACCGGGATTTATGCCTACCTGGATATTGGTTTTAACTCGCTCATTTCCAATATCAAGAAATATAAATCCAGTATGGGTCTGCTGGATAATAAACGCATGAAAAGCGATACCCAGTGGGTCATTGATGCCATGCGGGTGAAAACACCCGGCCATCATACCCAAATTGGATCGCTCTCCGGCGGTAACCAGCAAAAAGTCATTATTGGTCGCTGGTTATTGACGCAGCCGGAAATACTGATGCTTGATGAACCGACGCGCGGTATTGACGTCGGCGCTAAATTCGAGATTTATCAGCTGATCTCGGAGCTGGCGAAAAAAGAAAAGGGCATCATTATTATCTCTTCTGAAATGCCAGAGCTGCTGGGCATTACCGACCGTATTTTGGTAATGAGTAATGGTCAGGTAGCGGGCATTGTCGATACTAAAACGACCTCGCAGAATGAAATCCTGCGTTTAGCGTCATTACACCTTTAATGAAGCAAGGGCTTTAACATGAAAGCGACTACTAAAAAGAATGCGCTAACCTGGTTAAAAGAGGGCGGCATTTATGTTGTCCTGTTGGTACTGCTGGCGATTATTATTTTCCAGGATCCGACCTTTTTAAGCCTGATGAACCTGAGTAACATTCTGACTCAGTCATCGGTCCGTATTATTATCGCCCTCGGCGTAGCCGGTCTGATCGTGACCCAAGGCACTGACCTGTCGGCGGGTCGCCAGGTGGGTCTGGCGGCGGTGGTGGCAGCAACGCTGCTGCAGTCGATGGATAACGCCAATAAGGTGTTCCCGCATCTGGAAACCGTGCCGATTCCGCTGGTGATTCTGACCGTGTGCATCATCGGTGGCGTGATTGGTCTGGTTAACGGCGTGATCATCGCTTACCTGAAGGTGACGCCGTTTATCACCACGCTGGGCACCATGATCATCGTTTACGGCATCAACTCGCTGTACTACGACTTCGTGGGCGCTTCACCGATTGCCGGTTTTGACGCTGGCTTCTCGAAGTTTGCCCAGGGCTTCCTGCGCTTCGGCGACTTCAAGCTGTCGTTCATCACCTTCTATGCGATTATCGCCATCGTGTTCGTCTGGATCCTGTGGAATAAAACCCGCTTCGGCAAAAACATTTTTGCTATCGGCGGTAACCCGGAAGCGGCGAAAGTCTCTGGCGTTAACGTTCCGCTTAACCTGATCCTGGTGTATGCGCTGTCCGGCGTGTTCTATGCCTTCGGCGGGATGCTGGAAGCGGGCCGTATCGGCAGCGCCACTAACAACCTCGGCTTTATGTATGAGCTGGATGCGATTGCAGCCTGCGTGGTGGGCGGCGTGTCGTTCGCCGGCGGGGTAGGTACCGTCGCGGGTGTGGTGACCGGTGTGATCATCTTCACCGTCATCAACTACGGTCTGACCTACATCGGCGTGAACCCGTACTGGCAGTACATCATCAAGGGCGGCATCATCATCTTCGCCGTGGCGCTTGATTCGCTGAAATACGCACGTAAGAAATAGCAGAGAACAAGTTTAACCATCAGGGCTGCGGCAACGCGGCCCTTGTTGTTTTTGTTGCACATTGAGAATAGCGGTGAGACTTGCAGGGATTGCCGCTATTTTGTAGGGTGCGCATTGATGCGCACCGGCAGCATCGCCGCGATCCTGCTTAACTCGCCAACGTCAGATCCGGCTGCTGGCCTCTCGCCGATTATTTCCGCAGCTTCTCTTCCAGCTCAAGCAACTGTTCCGGTGTGACCGCCGGGTAGCTCTGCGCATCTTCCGGCACTTCATGCACCGCCGGAATCGGCACCAGCGGGCCAAGGAAACGCGGCTCGCGCTTCATCAGATAGAGATCCGCCAGCGCACCGAGGCGCGCACCCACCTCGCGGAACCGCACCGACAGCATATTCTTGGGCGACGGCACGGCGTAGCACTGCGCCTGAATGCCCAGATGCTGGGCGATATACAGCGCGCGTTCACAGTGGAAGCGCTGGGTAATAATGATAAAGTCGTTGGTGTCGAAGACTTTACGCGTGCGCACAATCGAATCCAGCGTACGGAAACCGGCATAATCCAGCACAATGTCTGAGGGATCGACGCCGGCTTTGATTAAATCGCGTCGCATGGTCATCGGCTCGTTGTAGCTCTGCAGCGCATTATCGCCGCTCAGCAGCAGATAATTCACCTTGCCGCTGTTGTAAGCGTTGAGCGCGCCCTGAATGCGATACAGGTAATACTGATTGATGACGCCGGTGCGGTAATACTTGGCGGTGCCCAACACCACGCCGACCTGGCGATGCGGCAGCGAAGCGACATCTTCATAAATAAACGGCGCGGTTCGCCAGCTAATCCAGCGATCGAGGCCGAGCGCGGTCGCCATCACCAGTAAGATGATGATAAACAGACCAAAGAAAACGCGTTTAAGTATGCGCACGGGCACTCGGTTGACGAAAATTCAGATGGGTCAAGGCTACTTGAGGCGGCACGGCTAAGCAAGTTCGCGCCGGTCGGCTGACGTTTTTTTAAGCGCTGCCGCACCTGAAGCGTGCGGCAGCGTCGGTCTGCAATTAAATCGAGGTACGGCGGTAGTGACGATACTGCGGCAGCCAGAAGTTGTTGTTGATGGCTTTCGACAGTACGTCCTCGGAGGTGACCACTGCCACGCCCGCCAGCTGCGCCGCTTTGCCCACTTCAATGGCGATCACTTTGGAGACGCCCTGGATGTCCTTAATCTCTGGCAGCACCGGACCTTCACCGTCGTTAACCAGCGGTGAGCAGTCAGCCAGCGCGCGGCTGGCGGTCATCAGCATCGAATCCGTTACGCGGGTGGCGCCGGCAGCGATCACGCCGAGACCGATACCCGGGAAGATATAGGAGTTGTTGCACTGGGCAATCGGGTAGGTTTTGCCTTTCCAGGTGACCGGTGCAAACGGGCTGCCGGTGGCGACCAGCGCGTCACCGTCGGTCCAGGCGATAATATCTGCCGGGGTCGCTTCCACACGTGAGGTCGGGTTCGAGAGCGGCATCACGATCGGGCGTTTGCAGTGCTTGTGCATCTCGCGAATGATCTCTTCGGTGAACAGTCCCGGCTGGCCGGAAACGCCGATCAGGATATCCGGCCGGGCATTGCGCACCACGTCGAGCAGTGAAATCGAATCGCTGGTGACGTCCCAGTCTTTCAGATTGTCGCTCTTCTGCACCAGCTTGCTCTGGAAATCGAGCAGGTTAGGCAATTTGTCAGTGAGCAGGCCGAAACGGTCTACCATCATCACGCGCGCGCGCGCTTCATCATCGCTCAGGCCTTCAGATTTCATCTGTGCGACGATCTGTTCGGCGATACCGCAGCCGGCGGAACCGGCACCGAGGAACACCACTTTCTGCTCGCACAGACGGCTGCCTGCAGCGCGGCTGGCGGCGATCAGCGTGCCCACCGTGACAGCGGCCGTGCCCTGAATATCATCATTGAAGCAGCAGATCTCATCGCGGTAACGCTCCAGCAGCGGCATGGCGTTTTTCTGCGCGAAATCTTCAAACTGCAGCAGCACGTTTGGCCAGCGGCGCTTCACCGCCTGAATGAATTCATCAACGAAGGCTTCGTACTCTTCGCCGGTAATGCGCGGATGGCGCCAGCCCATGTAGAGCGGATCGTTCAGCAGTTGCTGATTATTGGTGCCGACATCCAGCACCACCGGCAGGGTGTAGGCCGGGCTGATGCCACCGCACGCGGTGTACAGCGACAGCTTACCGATAGGAATGCCCATGCCGCCAATGCCCAGGTCGCCGAGGCCGAGAATACGCTCGCCGTCGGTGACCACGATGACTTTGACATTCTGCTTGGTGGCGTTTTGCAGCATGTCTTCAATGCGGTCGCGGTTGTTATAGGAGATAAACACCCCGCGCGCGCGACGGTAGATTTCTGAGAAGTGCTCGCAGGCCGCGCCAACCGTTGGGGTGTAGATGATCGGCATCATCTCTTCCAGGTGGTTGTCAAGCAGGCGATAGAATAGCGTTTCGTTGGTGTCCTGGATGTTGCGCAGGTAGACGTGCTTGTCGTTATTGTTTTTGAAGTCCAGGAACTGACGCCAGGCGCGCTCGGCCTGCTCTTCGATGGTTTCTACGGCGTCTGGCAGCAGGCCATTGAGGTTAAATTCGTTACGTTCTTCCAGCGAGAAGGCGCTGCCTTTGTTCAACAGCGGAAATTCCAGCAGGATCGGACCCGCGTAAGGAATATACAGCGGACGTTTACTTTCGTACTCGAGTTCCATGCAGTGTTTGCTCCGGTTGCAGTGTTTTCTGACGTGTCGCCAGCAAGAAGGTAACGCCAGACCCGTTTATTGTGAAGTTCTGGCGCCCGATCCTATGAAAATTCCTGCAGATGTACAGCTTTTGTTAATAGAAGGTCACAAAAGCGGTAAAAGGATCACTAAACTGTTGGTTTCGAAACTAAAGTAACTGAGAAATTGCTGCAGCCGAGCGCGGCGAGGGTGGTGCGCGTGGCATCAAACTGGCTCAGCGTGGCGTCGGCGCTTTCTGCCAGCACTGCCTGCTGAATCTCCTCCAGCGCTTCGTTGTGCATATTCATCAGAATCAACGCGGCCTGTAATGGCGGCAGGCTCGGGTTGAAAGCGGCATTTTCGGCATAGCGCCCGGGGTAAATCTGGCCGCTGCGGCTCTGCAACGCCACGCCGCTATAACTCTGGCTGTAAGGTGCATGGCTGCGGCTGGCGGCATCAATCGCGGCCTGCTGCAGCGCATCGCCCTGCGGCAGGAAACCGTGGTCGACCGGCGTCAGCAGCCGTTCACTGATATTGAGATCGGCCGGGCCAAAGGCATCGGGTAAATAGTCGGCCAGCGTGCTGACCGCGCGGCCCGGCAGGCTGATGCGAATCGCCGTACCGCTATTGAGTTCATTCATAAACTGGCGGCAGTGTCCGCACGGCGTGTAGTTGACGGTAATAGTCGCCAGCTGCGCTTCGCCCCGCAGCCAGGCATGCGTGACTGCGCTCTGCTCGGCGTGGACCGTTTGCTGCAATGGCGCATGTAAAAACTCCATGTTGGCACCGAAGTACCAGTGGCCACTGATGCCGCGCGCAATAGCGCCCACGTTAAAGTGCGAAACCGGTGCCACGGCACAACAGGCGGCAATCGGCAGCAGTGCGAGTGCCAGCGCATCATCATCCAGACCGGTTGCCTGTTGCAGCTGAGTCACCTCCTGCGGTCGCAGCACGCCGTGAAAATCAGCGGCGTCCAGCAGCGGCTGAAGCGCGCTCTGCAGCGTAGCGGGCAGGGCAGAGAAAGCGGAAGTGAATCGTGCATGCATGATGTTATGGCCTCATTAACTCGTCAGCGGCGAAGCGCCGCCTCAAGGTTTATATGTGATCCATGTCGCTATGACAATGCAAGCTGATTGGCTTGTTTCAACTTTGCGAGATCTCTCGCAAGTTTTACCCCAGTAAGCGCATCAGCAAAGGAAAAATGAAAGGCGCCAGTAACGAGGTGATGATGCCGCAGATTACCAGCGCCAGTGAGCTGAAGGCGCCTTCCTGATAGTCAATCTCCGCGGCGCGCGCGGTGCCGAGCGCATGTGACGCGTTGCCAATCGCCAGCCCGCGTGAGGACTTGCTGCGCACTTTAAACAGATTCAGCAGCATGTGACCAAACACCGCGCCCAGCACGCCAGCAATCAATACACAAATGGCGCTGATGGCGGGAATACCGTGTAGCGAGCTCGACACTGCCATGGCGATGGGCGTGGTCACCGACTTCGGCAGGATGGTGGCTGCGATTTCCGGAGTCGCCCCCATCCACAGCGCGATCGCCGTGCCGGACACCATGGCGGTAATGCTGCCGATAAAGCAGACGCTGATAATGGTTTTCCAGCGCGCGCGAATCTGGTGCATCTGCTCATACAGCGGCAGCGCCAGCGCCACCACGGCGGGCTGCAGCAGCTGATTAAGCAGCGCGCTGCCAGCGAAATAGCGCGCGTAGGGCAGGTGCGTCAGCAGCAGCAGTGGAATAATGATCGCCATGGCCACCAGCAGTGGATTGACAATGGAGAGGTTAATTCTGGCTGCCAGACGGCGTGCCAGCAGATACGCCACCACGGTAAGCGGCAGTGACCACCAGGCGTCACTCATGGCCGGACTCCTTCGGACGCTGCAGGCGCTCGGCGCTCAGGCCGACAATCAGTAATACCAGCAGGGTGCTGACCATGCAGGAGACGACAATCGGGCCAAACTGTGCGCTGAGGATATCGGTGTAGCCCATCACGCCAACGCTGATCGGCACAAACAGCAGCGCCATGTAGCGGATCAACAGCTGACAGCCGGGTTTCACCCACGTTACCGGGATAATCTGCAGCGCCAGCAGGGCAAACAGTAACAGCATGCCAAGGATGCTGCCGGGAATGGTAAATGGCAGCAGGGCAGCAAGGCCGTTGCCGGCATACAGCGCGGCATAGACAATGGCAAAGGCGCGCAGATAGCGCCAGCAGGCAGATAGCACGGTGGGCATGTCAGGCTCCTGTTTTCGTGGCGCTTCATCATACGCATTAAGCGCTTAGCGTGCTAGCGATCACACTGGAATGCAGATTCAGGATTTCAACACCTCTGCTTTGAAGCTGAGTAAAGCGGCGTAAGCTGGTTGCCAGAGCGAAGGAGCAGCGATGAACCACACCGTGCAACCGCAGCGCGCGCTGCGAAAGGCGATGCCGCAAGCGGAGCAAAAACTATGGCGCTATTTACGCAACCGAAATGTGTGTGGCGCGAAGTTTCGCCGCCAGCATCCAGTAGGAGGGTACATCGTTGATTTTGCCTGCGTTGAGCAATCGCTGATCGTGGAAATAGATGGCGGACAGCACAATATGCCTGAAGAGCAGGCTTACGATGCCCGGCGCACGGCGTATTTACGGTGCTGCGGCTGGCGCGTTATTCGCTTCTGGAATCATCAGGTGTTTAATGAGTTCGAGGCGGTGATGACGGAGATCTATCGCTGTCTGATGCTGGCGCGATGAGCGCGGTGCGGTTTTCCCCTCACCCCAGCCCTCTCCCGCAGGCGGGAGAGGGGGTAGTCTTGCGCGGGGTTTTGCTATGTGCAGGTTTGATACATGGGTAACAACGTGCGCTGTTCGGCCCTTTCAATGCGGGAGAATGAGACAAGCGAACGAGGTGCAGGCCTGGCTCTGAACCCAGAGCCCGCACTCAGCGGTTCCCTCTCTCGCAGGCGGGAGAGGGGGTAGTCTTGTGCGGTGTTTTGCTATGTGCAGGCCTGGCTCTGAACCCAGACCCCGCACTTAACGGTTCCCTCTCCCGTAAGCGGGAGAGGGGTAGGGTGAGGGCCAGCGCGCACTGACCTTTACTTCACCGGCATACCCGGCTGGGCACCGCTATCCACTGTCAGCACAAAGCTGCGCTTCTGGAATCATCAGGAGTTTAATGAGTTTGAGGTGGTGATGGCGGAGATTTATCGCTGTCTGATGTTAGCGCGATGAGCGCGGTGCGGTTTTCCCCTCACCCCAGCCCTCTCCCGCAGGCGGGAGAGGGGGTAGTCTTGTGCGGGATTTTGCTATGTGCAGGTTTGATACAAGGTTAACAACGTGCGCTGTTCGGTCCCACCGGCAAAAGCGGGAGAGGGAGGCAATCGAACGAGGTGCAGGCCTGGCTCTGAACCCAAACCCCGCACTCAGCGGTTCCCTCTCCCGCAGGCGGGAGAGGGTTAGGGTGAGGGCCAGCGCGCACCTACCCTTACTTAACCGGCATACCCGGCTGGGCACCGCTATCCACTGACAGCACAAACAGGTCTTTGCCGCCAGGCCCGGCAGACAGCACCATGCCTTCGGACACGCCGAAACGCATTTTGCGCGGAGCCAGGTTGGCGACGATGATGGTCATCTTGCCCACCAGCACCGACGGATCCGGATAAGCGGCGCGAATGCCAGAGAAAATCTGGCGCTTCTCGCCACCCAGATCCAGCTGCAGACGCAGTAGCTTATCGGAACCTTCTACCAGCTCAGCCTGCTCGATCAGCGCCACGCGCATGTCGACTTTGGCGAAGTCATCAATGGTGATGGTCTCGCCAATCGGTGCATCGGCCAGTGGACCGCTTGCCGCCGGCTGGTTCGCCGCCGCTGCGTCCTCTTTCGAAGCCGCAATCAGCGCCTCCACTTTTGCCATCTCAATACGACCATACAGCGCTTTAAACGGCGCTACGTTGTGGTTGAGCAGCGGCTGCGCAATGCCATCCCAGCTCAGTTCGCTTTGCAGGAAGGCTTCTGTGCGCTCGCTCAGCGACGGCAGCACCGGCTTCAGCCAGGTCATCAGCACGCGGAACAGGTTGATACCCATTGAGCAAATCGCCTGCAGGTCGGCATCGCGGCCTTCCTGTTTCGCCACCACCCACGGTGCCTGCTCGTCAACGTAGCGGTTGGCCAGGTCGGCCAGCGCCATGATCTCGCGGATCGCACGGTTGTATTCGCGGCTGGCCCAGGCTTCACCAATCTTCTCTGACGCATCAACAAAGGTCTGATACAGCGCCGGATCCGCCAGTTCGCTTGCCAGCTGGCCGTTAAAGCGTTTGGTGATAAAGCCGGCGTTGCGTGAGGCGAGGTTCACCACTTTATTAACGATGTCAGCGTTCACGCGCTGGACGAAATCTTCCAGATTAAGGTCAATATCGTCGATGCGCGAAGAGAGCTTGGCCGCGTAGTAGTAGCGCAGGCTGTCGGCATCAAGATGCTGCAGCCAGGTGCTGGCTTTGATGAAGGTACCGCGCGATTTCGACATCTTCGCGCCGTTCACCGTGACATAACCATGCACAAACAGGTTGGTCGGCTTGCGGAAATTGCTGCCTTCCAGCATCGCTGGCCAGAACAGGCTGTGGAAATAGACGATGTCTTTGCCGATGAAGTGATACAGCTCGGTGCTGGAATCTTTCTTCCAGAACTCGTCGAAATCGATGTCGCCGCGTTTGTCGCACAGGTTCTTAAACGACCCCATGTAGCCGATAGGCGCATCCAGCCAGACGTAGAAGTATTTGCCCGGCGCACCAGGGATTTCGAAGCCGAAGTACGGCGCATCGCGGGAGATATCCCACTGTTGCAGACCGGCTTCAAACCACTCCTGCATCTTGTTCGCCACCTGCTCCTGCAGCGCACCGGAGCGCGTCCACGCCTGCAGCATCGCGCTGAAGGATGGCAGATCGAAGAAGAAGTGTTCAGAATCGCGCATCACCGGCGTCGCACCTGACACCACCGATTTCGGCTCAATCAGCTCGGTCGGGCTGTAGGTCGCGCCGCACACTTCGCAGTTATCGCCGTACTGATCGGGCGATTTACATTTCGGACAGGTGCCTTTGACGAAGCGGTCAGGCAGGAACATGCCTTTTTCCGGATCGTACAGCTGCGAAATGGTGCGGTTTTTAATGAAACCGTTCTCTTTCAGGCGCGTGTAAATCAGCTCAGACAGCTGGCGGTTTTCGTCGCCGTGCGTGGAGTGATAATTGTCATAGCTGATGTTGAAACCTGCGAAATCGGTCTCATGCTCCTGCTTCATTTCCGCAATCATCTGCTCCGGCGCGATACCCAACTGCTGGGCTTTCAGCATGATCGGCGTGCCGTGGGCGTCGTCCGCACAGATGAAGAACACCTGATTGCCACGCATTCGCTGGTAACGGACCCACACGTCAGCCTGAATGTGTTCAAGCATGTGACCTAAGTGGATAGAGCCGTTTGCGTACGGCAGGGCGCACGTTACCAGTAGTTTTTTAGCGACTTGAGTCATAATTTGCGTAGCATTCCGTGAATAAAAAATCGGGCTTAGATGTTAACCGAAGCACCCTCTGGCGTAAACACAGCAGCTCGGCCACGTCACTTTTAGCGCCTATCTGATATGATTGATGGCGCACCGCCATCGTCTGGCGTCATGACTAAATAAGGAGTTGGGATGACCGCACAATCCCGGGACCATCATTCACCTGAAGCGTTGCGCGCCGTGGTTATCGGCGTGCTGAGCGAGTTTGAGCATCCGACGCTGCAACACAATCTGACTACCCTCAAAGCGCTGCGCCATGTGGCGCTGCTCGACGACAAGCTGCACATTGAACTGGTGATGCCATTTGCCTGGGCCAGCGCGTTTGAGGCGCTGAAAGCCCAGACCAGCGCGGAATTGCTGCGCCTGACCAACACGCGCGCCATCGACTGGCGGCTGCGTCATGACATCGCCACCCTGAAACGCGTGAAAAATCAGCCGGGCGTCAACGGGGTGAAAAACATCGTCGCCGTCAGCTCCGGTAAAGGTGGCGTGGGCAAATCCAGCACCGCCGTGAATATGGCGCTGGCGCTGGCGGCCGAAGGCGCGCGCGTCGGTATTCTTGATGCGGATATTTACGGTCCGTCGATCCCGGACATGCTCGGCACCGAAAAGCAGCGTCCCACCTCGCCGGATGGCACGCACATGGCGCCGATCATGGCGCACGGTCTGGCAACTAACTCTATCGGCTATCTGGTGACCGACGATAACGCCATGGTGTGGCGCGGACCGATGGCCAGCAAGGCGCTGATGCAGCTGCTGAACGAAACGCTGTGGCCGGATCTCGATTACCTGATTCTGGATATGCCGCCGGGCACCGGTGACATTCAGCTGACGCTGGCGCAGAACGTGCCGGTGACCGGCGCGCTGGTGGTGACCACGCCGCAGGACATTGCGCTGATTGATGCGCGCAAGGGCATGGTGATGTTCGAAAAAGTCAGCGTGCCGGTGCTGGGTGTGGTGGAAAACATGAGCATGCACATCTGCAGCGAATGCGGCCATCACGAGCCGATTTTTGGTACTGGCGGTGCGCAGAAGCTGGCTGAGGATTATCACACCCGCCTGCTGGCTCAGCTGCCGCTGCACATTAATCTGCGCGAAGATCTCGACGACGGTGAACCGACCGTGATTCGCCGTCCGGAGAGTGAATTCACCGCGCTGTATCGTGAACTTGCGGGCCGGGTTGCCGCCCAGCTTTACTGGCAGGGTGAGGTGATTCCGGGCGACATCGCCTTCCGCGCGGTTTAAGCCTTAGCTGCCGCTGGTGCGCGACGCCAGCGGCAGGTGCATCAACACGTATTGGCCCTGTTCGCTCTCTCCCAGCGCTTCGCGCTGCCAGCCGTGCTGCTGATAAAACTGCAGCGCCGCTTCGTTCTGTAGCAGACATTTCAGCGCGCCGGTGGAGGTAAAACGCTGCTGCACCGCGTTCAGCAGCGCACTGCCGACGCCCTGGCCCTGAAAGGCCGGATCAACATACAAACTGTGCAGAAAATTATCGTTATCCATCACGCCGGCAAAGCCTGCGCGGTGGCCGTCGACCTCCGCCACCAGTACCGTTTCACCGGGAATAATCGCGTCGAAATCTTCCAGCTGCCAGTCGTCGCCGGCCAGCCATGTCCAGTTATGACGGCGCGCCGCGAGATACAGCGTGCGTAGAAAAGGGCGGTCGGCTTCTTCAAAAAGACGAATTTTCACTTCCAGACTCCATGACGAGTAAGCGGGCACGTTTTTTAGCGGCGTTGCGCACGCAGTTGAATCGTGCAGCAAAGATGATTGAATGTTTATAAAAAAATAGCAGTTGCCGCGCGCAAAGATAAAGCCTGTTAACTCTGCGGCTTTTCTGTGTAGAATGCCGCGGCAAGCCGCATCAAATCTGGCGTCGGCACTTTGATAGCTTTTGATTATCTGATTGATAACGTCTGCATATTAGAAGTTGGCCCGAAAATTATGTAGCCTGCATCACATCTTTTTAACGGAGGTCACCCATGTCTATCATCAATACCAAAATCAAACCGTTCAAAAACGCTGCATTCAAAAACGGCGAATTCATCGACGTAACCGAGAAAGACGTTGAAGGTAAATGGAGTGTTTTCTTCTTCTACCCGGCTGACTTCACCTTTGTATGCCCGACTGAACTGGGTGACGTGGCAGACCACTACGAAGAGTTCCAGAAACTGGGCGTAGACATCTACTCCGTTTCAACTGACACGCACTTTACCCACAAAGCCTGGCACGGTTCTTCAGACACCATTGCGAAAATCCAGTACGCGATGATCGGCGACCCGACCGGTGCTCTGACCCGTAACTTCGAAATCATGCGTGAAGCAGAAGGTCTGGCTGACCGCGGTACTTTCATCGTTGACCCGGAAGGCATCATCCAGGCCATCGAAATCACTGCAGAAGGCATCGGCCGTGACGCGTCTGACCTGCTGCGTAAAGTGAAAGCGGCTCAGTACGTGGCTTCTCACCCAGGTGAAGTTTGCCCGGCTAAATGGAAAGAAGGCGACGCAACGCTGGCTCCATCACTGGACCTGGTTGGCAAAATCTAAGTCACCTACGCCCTTTGATCTTTCTTCCATCGGGTGCTGCGGCACCCGATTTTCTTCACAGGAACTCACTATGCTCGACACCAATTTAAAAACCCAGCTCAAGGCCTATCTTGAGAAACTAACGAAACCGGTTGAGTTGATTGCCACACTGGACGATGGCGCAAAATCCGCAGAGATCCGTACTCTGCTGACCGATATCGCGAGTCTGTCTGATAAAGTCAGCTTCCGTGAAGAGAACGAGCAACCGGTACGTAAGCCATCATTCCTGATTACTAACCCAGGCAGCCACAGCGGTCCGCGCTTTGCCGGTTCGCCAATGGGCCACGAATTTACCTCACTGGTGCTGGCACTGCTGCAGACCGGTGGACATCCGTCGAAAGAGGCGCAGAGCCTGCTGGATCAGGTTGTTGCGCTGGACAGCGACCTGCATTTCGAAACCTATTATTCTCTGTCGTGCCACAACTGTCCTGACGTGGTACAGGCGCTGAACCTGATGGCGGTGCTCAACCCGCGCATCCGTCATACCGCCATCGACGGTGGCATGTTCCAGAACGAGATCACCGAACGCAACGTCATGGGCGTGCCGGCGGTTTACCTCAACGGCAAAGAGTTCGGTCAGGGGCGCATGAGCCTGGCAGAAATCGTCGGTAAGGTAGACACCAACGCGGATAAGCGTGCGGCTGAAGAGCTGAACAAGCGTGACGCCTATGAAGTGCTGATCGTCGGCAGCGGCCCGGCGGGCGCTGCGGCGGCCATCTACTCGGCGCGTAAAGGTATTCGTACCGGACTGATGGGCGAGCGCTTTGGCGGCCAGGTGCTGGACACCGTTGACATTGAAAACTACATCTCCGTGCCGAAAACCGAAGGGGCGAAGCTCGCCGGTTCCCTGCGTGCGCACGTTAATGACTATGACGTTGACGTGATCGACACCCAGAGCGCCATCAAGCTGATTCCGGCAGCGAAAGAGGGCGGTCTGCACGCCATCGAAACCGCTTCCGGCGCAGTGCTGAAATCACGCAGCATCATCATTGCTACCGGCGCACGCTGGCGCAACATGGGCGTTCCAGGCGAAGAGCAGTATCGCACCAAAGGTGTGACCTACTGCCCGCACTGTGACGGCCCGCTGTTTAAAGGCAAACGCACGGCGGTGATCGGCGGCGGTAACTCCGGCGTTGAAGCGGCCATCGATCTGGCCGGTATTGTCGAGCACGTTACGCTGCTGGAGTTCGCCAGCGAAATGCGCGCCGATAAAGTGCTGCAGGATAAACTGCGCAGCCTGAAAAATGTCGATGTGATCCTCAACGCGCAGACTACCGAAGTGAAAGGCGACGGCAGTAAAGTTACCGGTCTGACGTACATCGACCGCAATAACCAGACCAGCCACGAACTGGCGCTGAGCGGTATCTTCGTACAGATTGGCCTGCTGCCCAACACCAACTGGCTGGAAGGCGCGGTAGAGCGCAACCGCATGGGCGAGATCCTGATCGACGCCAAAGGCGAAACCAGCCTGAAAGGCGTATTTGCCGCCGGCGACTGCACCACGGTGCCGTACAAGCAGATTATCATTGCCAGCGGGGAAGGGGCCAAAGCGTCACTGAGCGCGTTTGATTACCTGATCCGCACCAAACCGGCTGAATAAGTTTTGCGATAGCCACGCAAGCGCCCTGCAACCTGTGTTGCGGGGCTTTTTTTTATCCCAGCCAGCGACGCGCCTGTTCATCGCTGATATCGCGATAATAAATTTTATGGATGCGCTCGCCGCAGCGTTTGCATTCGGCTTCGAGGTACGTGGAGTACCGGTAACGGCCGCCGGGTGCAACGGCGCCTTGACGGGAAATGGTGATATTGTGCCAGTGATGCGCGTGCGGAAGAAAACTGAATAAAGTCATTAGCGATTCCGGGTGAAGGTGAAACAGCGGTCTTCAAATCCGGAAGGGAATTAGGCCGTGTTACGCCGCCGGCCGGTTTGATATTAATCAAGTTGCGCGCTTTCTTCTGTTTATTTCCCGCATACTGCCCCGGCAGATTAAATTAACTATCCTGATGAATTTTAGGGCTTTTGGGAAAATTGATCTCCGTCGAATTGTTTATATTTTCCTGATGATCAAAAAATTATGAAAATTGATGGCGCACGTATTTTTGCTTATCGTTGTCCGGCAAAAAAAAGTGCCCCTGCCGCAGGATTTACAACTTTAAGCTGACCCTTTATGCTGTGAAGGCACGTCTGACACGGACGTGCATGACTCGGGGTGCCCTTCTTTGTGAAGGCTGAGAAATACCCGTAATACCTGATCTGGATAATGCCAGCGTAGGGAAGTCAGATGCCTGACCGCATTCGCCTTCCTGATTGCCGGTTGGGAGCCTTATGACACAGCCTGACCCTCTTTCCCCGGCGCAACTCGCGCACTCTCTGCAACTGCTGCGGCAGCAGGCACCGCTGGTGCACTGTATGACCAACGACGTGGTGCAAACTTTTACCGCCAACGTGCTGCTGGCACTGCAGGCTTCGCCCGCGATGGTGATTGATGGCGATGAAGCGGCGCAGTTTGCCGGTTTTGCCGATGCGCTGCTGATCAACGTCGGTACCTTAACCCGTGAGCGCCGCGATGCGATGCTGGCGGCGGTACAGGCCGCTAACCAGGCCGGCACACCGTGGACGCTCGATCCGGTGGCGGTAGGCGCGCTAACCCTGCGTACGGAATTCTGTCAGCAGCTGCTGAGCCTGCGACCGGCGGCCATTCGCGGCAACGCTTCAGAGATTCTCGCCTTAGCCCACCAGGCCACGGGCGGACGCGGTGTGGATAGCGTGCATCAGGCCGATGCCGCACTGAACGCCGCGCAGCAGCTGGCGCAACGCTGCACGACTATCGTTGCGGTAACCGGCGAAGTCGATTACGTCACCGATGGCCGCCATACGCTGGCGATTCCCGGCGGCAGCCCGCTGATGACGCGCGTGGTCGGCACCGGTTGTGCGCTATCCGCCGTAGTCGCGGCGTGCAGCAGCCTGCCGGGCGAGCGTATCCAGCACGTGGCAGCGGCCTGCCGCTTGATGTCGCTGGCCGGTGAGCAGGCCGCGCGCAGCGTGGCAGGGCCGGGCAGCTTCGTCGCCGCTTTTCTCGATGCGCTCTGGACGCTGGAGGTGGCGGCATGAAACGCATTAATGCCCTGACTATTGCTGGCACCGACCCCAGCGGCGGCGCAGGTATCCAGGCCGATCTGAAAGCGTTTTCGGCGCTCGGCGCGTACGGCACCAGCGTGATTACCGCGCTGGTGGCACAGAACACCCGCGGCGTGCAGTCGGTGTATCGCATCGAACCGGCATTTGTTGCGGCGCAGCTCGACTCGGTGCTGAACGACGTGCGCATTGACGCCGCCAAAATCGGTATGCTGGCGGAGACGGCGATCGTCGAGGTGGTGGCAGAGAAGCTGAAACGCGCCAGCCTGCCGTTTGTGGTGCTGGATACGGTGATGATTGCCAAAAGCGGCGATGCGCTGCTGTCGCCCGATGCGGTAGCCAGCATTCGTGAACGGCTGCTGCCGCAGGTATCGCTGATCACACCCAACCTGCCGGAAGCCGCGGCGCTGCTGGGTTGCCGCATGGCGCAGGACGAAGCGACTATGCTGCAGCAGGGCGATGCGCTGCTGGAGCTGGGCTGTGAAGCGGTGCTGATGAAGGGCGGTCATCTCAGCGATGCGGAAAGCCCGGACTGGCTGATCACTCGTGCCGGCCGCCAGCGCTTTACCGCGCCGCGCGTTAACACCCGTCATACGCACGGCACCGGCTGCACGCTGTCGGCGGCGCTGGCGGCATTGCGACCGCGCCATGCGGACTGGGCGGGCACCGTAGCGGAGGCCAAGGCCTGGCTGCAGCAGGCGCTGCTGCACGCCGATTCGCTCGAGGTCGGCCACGGCATTGGGCCGGTGCATCATTTCCATCAGTGGTGGTAGGGCGTAACGCCAGATTGCCGTTTTTTCACTGCGTATCCGTCTGAAAAATGGAGTCAGCAATTTGCCAGCCTGGCGCGTTTCGGTCCAGGCTGTGGGGGCGAATCGGCAGGTGCCGGTTCTTTTCCAGCCATTTATCAGGAGCGAACATGACGGACATCGTACAGTTATTGGGTAAAGAGGCGGATACGCTTCTTCAACATCGCTGCATGACCATTCCAGCGGACAGCCTTTATTTGCCGGGCGCGGATTATGTCGATCGCGTGATGATTGATAACAATCGTTCTCCTGCGGTACTGCGCAATATGCAGACGCTCTACAACACCGGCCGTCTGGCGGGTACCGGCTATCTGTCGATTCTGCCGGTGGATCAGGGCGTGGAACACTCTGCTGGCGCCTCGTTCGCTGCCAATCCAGCCTATTTCGACCCGAAGAATATCGTCGAGCTGGCGATTGAAGCCGGCTGTAACTGTGTGGCATCAACCTATGGCGTGCTGGCCTCCGTGTCACGTCGCTACGCGCACCGCATTCCGTTTATGGTCAAGCTGAACCATAACGAAACCCTGAGCTATCCCACGCAGTATGACCAGACGCTGTACGCCAGCGTCGAGCAGGCGTTCAACATGGGCGCGGTTGCGGTCGGCGCCACCATCTATTTTGGTTCTGAGCAGTCGCGCCGGCAGATCGAGGAAATTGCAGCGGCCTTCGAGCGCGCGCACGAGCTGGGCATGGTGACGGTGCTGTGGGCTTATCTGCGCAACAACGATTTCAAGAAGGATGGGGTGGATTATCACGCCAGCGCCGATTTAACCGGTCAGGCTAACCATCTGGCGGCCACCATTGGTGCCGACATTGTGAAGCAGAAAATGGCGGAGAATAACGGCGGTTATAACGCGGTGAAGTTTGGTCACACCGATGAGCGCGTGTACAGCAAGCTGACCAGTGAGAATCCGATCGATCTGGTGCGCTACCAGCTGGCCAACTGCTACATGGGCCGCGCCGGGCTGATTAACTCCGGCGGTGCTTCAGCCGGTGCGACCGATGTGGCAGAGTCGGTGCGTACGGCGGTGATCAACAAACGCGCCGGCGGCATGGGGCTGATTCTCGGGCGCAAGGCGTTTAAGAAGTCGCTGAAAGAGGGCGTGGCGCTGATTAATGCGGTGCAGGATGTGTATCTGGCAAAGGATGTGACGATTGCCTGATGGTGTGAGGGGCTTTTTCCCCCTCACCCTAGCCCTCTCCCGCAGGCGGGAGAGGGGACAGAAATGTGCGGTTTTCAGAGTTAATTATTGAAGACTAGCTGGAACAGCTCCCTCTCCCGGTGGGAGAGGGCCGGGGTGAGGGCATCACACCGCACCGTATCAAACCGCACCGCACCGCACCCCACCGCAAGCTCACCCCACAGCACTACGGCCCTTCAAACCATTCGCTGTTGCGCTCAGCAATCGGCGTGATGGTCAGAATCATCTCCTGCAGATGTCGCCGCATCGCCTTCTCCGCCGCATCGGCATCTTGCGCTTTCAGCGCGGCAAAAATCTCTTCGTGCTGCTGAATCAGGCTCTCCGGCGGCGACACTTCGCTTAGCGTCAGAAAGCGCACGCGGTCCATCGTCGCTTTAATGTTCTCCACCGTTTCCCACGCCAGCAGACAGTCAATGCCTTCGGCAATCAACCGGTGAAACTCATCGTCGAGCGCCAGAAACGCCTGGCTGTCGTGGCGTTCCGCTGCCAGACGCTGCAGCTGCAGATTGTGTTCCAGCGCCATCAGTCCGGTGGCAGCGATCTCCAGCGCGGCGCGGCGAACCACGGCGATCTCCACCGCTTCACGGATGAAACGGCCGTCGGCCACGCGCTGGGCGGAGATTTTGCGCACGAAGGTGCCGCGCTGCGGCAGAACCTGCACCAGACCGGCTTCCGCCAGTTTGATGAAGGCTTCCCGCACCGGCTGCCGCGACACGTTGAAGCGCGCCGACACTTCTTTCTCCGACAGCAGCGAGCCCGGATGGATCACGCAGGTCACGATATCCTTCCGCAGATAGCGATAAATCTGCTGATTTACCGGTTCGCTGGTGGTTATGGTATAGGCAATCGACATGCAGCAATATCCGTATTACGGCTGGCCGCCGCCAGCCCGATGAGAAAGCGTCAGTCTAATCAGCACGCTGCGTCTGCGCTACACATTTGTGCAGGCGGCTTAGCCTTCTGTGACCAGCGCCTGCACCGTGGCGCGTGCACCGGTAAGCCGCAGCTGCTGATACAGCTCGGTAAGCCGCGTAACAAACACTGAGTGATAACGTAAATCGTCGCCGAACACCGCCTGCAGGCGCAGTAAGGCCTCAACGCGCTGCGGGCCATCCTCGCTATTGGCAACAATGCTGGCCAGCTGTGCGCTGAGCGGATCGCGAATCTCAATCGCCGCACCCTGCTCATCGACGCCGCTGATATAGCGCATCCAGCCTGCTACGCCCAGCAGCAGATAATCACAGGCCGTCCCGTTACGCAGATGCCAGCGCACGCTATCCAGCAGGCGCTGTGGCAGCTTCTGGGTACCATCGGTGGCGATTTGATAAGTGCGATGTTTAATCGCCCGGTTTTCGTAACGGGCGATCAGCGAGTCGGCATAGGCGACCAAATCGACATCCTGCGTGCGCAGCGTGGGTGCCTGATCCTGCAGCATCAGCGCGCGCGCCGCCTGACGAAAATTGGCATCGGCCATGCAATCGCTGATGTGCTGATACCCGGCCAGGTAGCCGAGATAAGCCAGGAACGAGTGGCTGCCGTTGAGCATGCGCAGCTTCATCTCTTCATACGGCAGCACATCACGCACCAGCTCTGCACCGGCCTGTTCCCACGCCGGGCGGCCGCTGACGAAGTTATCTTCAATTACCCACTGGAAAAAAGGTTCGGCCTCCACCGCCACCGGATCGCGACTGCCCAGCCGCGCTTCCAGCGTCGCGAAAGCCTCATCGGTCATCGCCGGTACGATGCGATCCACCATGGTTGAGGGAAAGGTGAGGTGGGTCTGAATGTAATCCGCCAGCGCCGGGCTGCGACGCTGCGCCAGCTGGGTTATCACATTGCGCGTAACGTGGCCGTTCTCCGGCATGTTGTCACACGACATCACGCTAAACGGCGGCAGATCGCGCTGGCGACGGCGTTCAATCGCCGCCAGGATCACGCCGGGCAGCGAGCGCGGCGCGTCAGGGTGCGCCACATCGTGCACGATGTCCGGATGCGTCAGGTCGAGCTGGCCGCTCGACGGCAGCGAACAGTAGCCTTTTTCCGTGACCGTCATCGACACGATGGCGATTTCCGGCTGGCTCATCGCTTCAATCACCGCCTCAATACCGTCACTTTTCGCGTGCAGCGCCTGGGTAATTACGCCAACAATGCGCGTGTGCAGGCTGTCGTCGGCCATTTCGGTCACGCTGTACAGCAAATCCTGCTGGCGCAGAGCGGCGATCAGCGCGCCGCTGTTGAGATTCACTTCGCAGTAGCCCCAGTCGCTGCCGTGCTGCGCCAGTTGGTCAGTGGCCAGCGCCTGATGCGCGCGGTGAAAGGCACCAAAACCGATGTGCACCATGCGGGTTTTCAGCTGGCTGCGGTCGTAACGGGGGCGCTGTACGTCAGCGGGAAGGCGATCGGGTTGTAACATGCATAATCCTTGTGGCAAACGGGGCGCGCGGCGCCCCGGCAGAGTCATTCGATTAAACGGAAACCGGTTTGTCGCTGGCTTTTGGGCTGCGAATCACAAACAGCACCAGCAGCGCACCAAGGGCCGCCACCACACCCGCCAGCACAAAGGCGCTGTCAAATTTGCCGGTGTGCTGCACGATGAAGCCGGTAACGATCGGGCCGATAATGCCGGACAGGCTGCCAATAAGGTGGATAAAGCCGCTGATGCTGCCGACGCGGCTCTTGTGCACCACATCCTGAATAATCGCCCAGTAAATGGCACCGGTGATGTAGAGGAAGAAGATGGAGATCGACATCATGATCACCGCTGAATTCACCTCTTTGATGGTGCCCGCCAGCGCCACACATATCGCTGCCGCCAGCAGCGACACTACCAGCACAATCTTGCGCGATAGCAGCAGCTTACCGGTGATATTAAAGATTTTATCGGAAATCCAGCCGCCCAGCGCCAGGCCAACGAAGCCGACAATCCACGGGATCATGGTAGTGATGCTCATGGCTTTGATATCCAGCCCGTGCGCCTGCACCAGATAGGCCGGGAACCAGCTCAGGAAGAAGAACAGAATGTAGTTGTAGCAGAAGAAGGCGAACGCGGTAACGAGGATAATCGGCTGACGCAGATAGTAGCCCATGCCGTGCGCTTTGCCGTCCGCGTCGATGATATCTGCCGGCTCTTCCGCTTTCAGTTTCTCTACCAGCGCGCGCTCCTGCGCCGAGACGCGCTTACTGCGCGCCGGATTATCGGCGGCGAAGAAGAACCACAGCGCCATCCACACCAGACCAATCAGGCAGATCACCACAAACGCCGGACGCCAGCCGAAGGAGAGCGCCAGGTAGCCGACAATCGGCCCGGCGACCGCGCCGCCGAGCGGGGAACCGGCACTCAGCAGGCCCATGGCGGTGGCGGCCTGCTTTTTCGGGAACCAGCCGTTGATGGCTTTGTTGGCCGAGGCGCAAATCGGACCTTCCGCCATGCCGAACAGCACGCGCAGAATCATCATTGACCAGAAACCGGTCGCCAGCGCGGTCATGCCGCAGAACAGTGACCACATGCCGACGGCGGTGCCGAGCACAATCGTCGGGCCGAATTTATCGGTGGCTAAACCGCCAATAAAGTTGAACAGCGCGTAGCCGAAGAAGAAGCTGCCGAAGATCAGGCCGAACTGCTCGGCATTGATCATCAGATCTTTTTCCACCAGCGGCACGGTGAGCGACAGGGCAATACGATCGAGGTAATTGATCATATACACCAGGAACAGCAGCAGTACGAGGGTCCAGCGTAGATTCTTCAGCATAGAAACTCCGTTTCCCTGTTCTTCTTCAGGCTGCAGCGTCACGGGGAGATGACCTTGATGACCGCGGCGCTGCGCCTGATTTATGCAGGGGATTATTGTTGTGGCCGGCGGGTACGCACCGGCATCAGGGACATCTGGTGTGGCGCCTCACTCAATCCATTTGCAGGATCACTTTGCAGCAGGTGCGCGGGTCTTGTTCAAACAGCGTCATGGCGCGCTCGATCTGCGCCAGCGGGAAATAGTGGGTAACCAGTTTCTCTGGCTGGATCAGCCCCTGTTCCAGCCACGCAATCACCTGCGGGAAGCGGTTGCTGTTCAGGCGCGAGGTAAACAGCGACAGCTCTTTGCTGGTCAACGCCTGCTGCGTCAGGCTGCACGGCTCAGCAGAAAACCCGAGCAGGCCGATACGCGCCGCCGGCGAGGCCAGCGCAGCCGCTTCAGCGAGGATCGCCGGATGGCAGGCGGCGTCAATAATCAGCGTCGGCTGAACGCCTTCCAGCTGCGCCGCCAGCGGGATCTCGCTGTTGTTATACAGGCGATCGGCACCGTTTTGCTGCGCCAGCGCCAGCCGCTCTGGCAGGCGGTCCACCACCAGCACCTGCTGTACGCCGTACACGCCTTTCAGCACCTGAATGGCGGTCAGCCCCATCGGACCGGCACCGTAAATCAGCGCCACATCCTGTGGCTGCGGTTTGAGGAACGCCGTGATATTCGCGGCAATGGTGAAGGGCTCAACCAGGCTGGCGAGTTGGTCGGGAATGCTCGCCGGCAGGCGATGGGCATTTTTGGCTGGCGCCACCGCATACTCGCTGAAGCCGCCGTCGCGGTGGACGCCAATCACCTGCAGTGACTGACAGACATTAGGACGGCCAACGGAGCAGGGATAGCAGTGGCCGCAGCTCACCACCGGATCGACCGCCACGCGCTCGCCCAGCCGACTGGCATCAACGTCCTGTCCGACCGCGTCAATCACGCCGAAGAACTCATGGCCGATGACGCGCGGATAGCGGGCAAATGGATTGTGACCGTGCCAGATGTGCACGTCAGAGCCACAGATGCTGGCAAATTTCACTTTTACCCGTACTTCATCAGCGGCGGGCTGTGGCAGCGCGCGCTCGGCCAGCAGCAGTTTACCCGGTTGTTCAATCACCACACTTTTCATCATTCACTCCTGGCTGGTGGCCTGAAGGCGCGGCACACCAGTAATAACGCGACAGTAATGACGAAAAAATACGCGCAATAATACTACCATACAAGTTGCTGTTGCAGAGTTGTGAACGCAATCACAGAGCGGATGGGGTAGTTGCAAAGCGAAGTTTCAGAATGGCGTTGCGGTGCGCATCACTGCACATCCTGTAAAGTCGTTACCTGGTTTACAGGGTCGCCATTCAGGGCGACCGGAATAAACGCAGTAAAATGACAGGCCTGCTGCGATCGACGGCACGCTCGCCGTGCAACATCACGGCTGCCGTAGCGTTACCGCGCTGAGCGTGCGCCACAATAGCTCTTTATCCTGCGATGACACGTTGCGCTGCTGAATGTCGCGCATAAATTCGGCCTTTTGCGGTGCCTGCAGCGTCGCGCCCTGTTTCAACTGCGCGGCAAGCTGCGTCAGAATCGCGTCGCTGTAATGACCAATGCTTTTGCGCACCTCGTCCAGCGGACGCGGCTGCCAGTGCGGCTCCGGCGTCGCCAGCCAGTCGGCGCGATAGCGATACTGCACCGCTTTCGCCACATCCATCTGTGCCTGAATAAACGGCTGCACCGTGGCATCGTCCAGGCCCAGCTGACGCGCTTCCGCCAGGGCTTTGTCCAGCACCTTACGCTCCTGACCCAAATCTTCAATCGGCTGATGATGCTGCGCTTTATAACCCGCCACATCCTTCATGTAAGACAAACGCGTGTTAATAAGCTGGCCCGGCGAAGGACTGCTGAGTTCTGCCGCGGCGGCGGAACAGCTGCAAATCAGCAGCGCTAACGTGGCCGATCGTAACTGCATTTCCATACTGATGCTCCCAATGTTCAACCCAGGCGCTGGATCTGCGCGAGGCTCAGGCTAAGACAAAATAATGACATGACAAAGTACAGGGTGAAAAATTATCTTGTTTTTTAATCTACCAACTAGTAGGTTTGTTTTCCAGCGCCTTTTGCCGCAATGTTATTGCGCTTCAGGTTGAATGATTTCAGGCACAGGGCTGCCGCTGAGGCAGCGCTTATCATCAAAAGGAACACTCCATGACGGTCTTATCACATTACAAACGCCTTTCACTGCTGATTGCCGGTTCACTGCTGGCCGGCGCCACGCTGTCGCCGGCGATGGCGGCAGAGATGGCAGGGCAAAAAGTGCAGGTACGTGGCGTTGTTGAATCGGTAAACGGGCAGCAGCTCACTATCAAGTCACGCGAAGGATCGGAGGTCAGCGTGGCCATGAAGCCAGGCGCGATGGTGTCCGCGGTGGCGAAGGCCAGCATCAGCGACATTAAAAAGGGCGATTACGTAGGCATTGCCTCGCTGCCGAAAGCGGGCGGCGGTGATGGCGCGCTCGAAGTGCTGATTTTCCCGGCGCAGCTGAAAGGCGCAGGCGAGGGCAACTTTAGCTGGGATCTGAAGCCGGGCAGCTCAATGACCAACGCCACAGTCGCCAATAGCGTCACTTCGGTGGATAACAGTGAAGTGACGGTGAGCTACCACGGCCATCAGAAAAAAATTGCCATTCCGGCCGGTACGCCGGTGGTGACGCTGGCGGCGGCCACCCCGGATGACCTGAAACCCGGCACCACGGTGTTTGTTCCGGCCGAGAAGGGCGCCGACGGTAAGCTCACCGCAGGCAATGTCATTGTCGGCAAAAACGGCGTAGTGCCGCCGATGTAATCCGGCTCCAGCCAGGCCTCGCCTGGCTGGTAAGGGGCTCGATGATGCAACAGCCTTCACCTTCCCGCAGTAAAACGCTAATCCGTCGTCATTCACTGCTGGTGCGCGTGACGCACTGGGTCAACGCCCTGTGTTTTGCCGTTCTGCTGATGAGCGGACTGCAAATCTTTAATGCGCATCCGCGTCTGTATGTCGGCCTGTATGGCGCGGACCATGAGCAGCCGGTGTTTGAAATCGGCAATCGTCAGCAGCAGGGATTTGTCCGGCTCGGCTCGCTGCAACTGAATACCACCGGCGTGCTCGGTGTCTCGAAGCTGGAGGGGACGCTGACGGCGCGCGCCTTCCCCGGCTGGCTGACGCTGCCGTCGTGGCAGGATTTGGGAGCCGGTCGCCACTGGCACTTCTTTTTTGCCTGGCTGCTGCTGTTCAACGGCGTGATTTATCTGCTGCACGGTTTCTGGCACCGGCACTTTCGCCGCGATCTGTTGCCCGACCGTCAGCAACTGGGCGCCCGTCATTTGTGGCAGGAGATTTGCGACCACGCCCGGCTACGCTTTGCCCGCGGTGAAGCGGCGCGGCGCTATAACGCGCTGCAGAAACTCAGCTATCTGCTGGTGATCTTCATACTGCTGCCGCTGATGCTGCTCAGTGGATTAACCCTGTCGCCAGCGCTGGATGCGGCACTGCCGTTTTTACCCGATCTGTTTGGCGGCCGTCCCACGGCGCGCACGGTGCACTTTGTCACCGCCACGCTGCTGGTGCTGTTTGTGCTGGTGCATGTAGTGATGGTGCTGGTGTCAGGCGTGTTCAATAACCTGCGTTCGATGATCACCGGACGTTACGCGATCGATAAAGAGGATACCCCATCATGAAAATCGAGCTGTCGCGTCGCCGCCTGCTGCTGGGCGCGCTGTCCGGCGCCGGCGCGGCGCTGCTGAGCGGTTGCGATCAACTGACGCAAAACGACACGGTCAGCGGCTGGCTCAATCAGACCGAGCGGCTGACGCGTGCCAGCCAGCGCCTGCTGGGCGGCCAGCGACTGGCACCGGAGTTCAGCGAGGCCGATATTTCGCCGCTGTTTCGCGCCAACGGCACGCAAATGCCCGACTCCGACGAATATGCGCGTTTGCTGGCGAACGGGTTTGCCGACTGGCGGCTGCGCGTTACCGGGCTGGTGCAACAGCCGCTGAGTTTATCGCTCAGCGATCTGCAGCGGTTCCCCAGTCGCACACAGATTACCCGGCACGACTGCGTGGAGGGCTGGAGCGCGATTGGCAAATGGCAGGGCGTACCGCTCGGACTGGTGCTGGATGCGGCGCGCCTGCGGCCAGGTGCCCGCTACGTAGTGTTCCTGTGTGCCGACGAGCTGGAGCAGACGCTGGACGGCAGCGGGCGCTACTACGAAAGTATCGATCTGCAGGATGCGTGGCATCCGCAAACGTTGCTGGCCTACCGTATGAACGATCAGCCGTTACCGGTCGCGCACGGCGCGCCGCTGCGTCTCCGGGTCGAGCGCCAGCTCGGTTACAAGCACGCCAAGTATCTGATGGAAATTAAAGTGGTGGATTCGTTTGCCCAGCTTTGGGGCGGACGCGGCGGCTACTGGGAAGATCGCGGCTATGAGTGGTATGGCGGTATCTAAACGTCAGAACGCAGAAAAGCAAAAAGCCTGCTGTAAAAGCAGGCTTTTCTAAATCTGGCTCCTCTGACTGGACTCGAACCAGTGACATACGGATTAACAGTCCGCCGTTCTACCGACTGAACTACAGAGGAATCGTTTGGAACGGGGCGCATATTATCGGGCAGGCTGTGGCTTGTCAAAGCTCTTTTTCACAATTTTTTCTGACTGCTGAATAAAGCGTCAATTGCCCGACGCGGGCCCGCGCGATGGCGCGAATTAGCGCCAGCACTGCGCCTGATTGTGAGAGATGTCACCAATGCTATGCAAAATTACATTCTGATTTGTCGCTTCTGTCAGATACCTCGCATGTATGATCACAGATATTTCATTTCGCCGTTGTCGCCGCCCAAAACGAAACATATATTCCGTGAAACTCATCCCCGTGAACCGCAGGTGCAGCATGAACAAAGTCAGAATCGGTATGATTGGCAGTGGATATATTGGGCGTTGTCACGCGATTGCCTATGCGCAGGCACCCACGGTGTTCACCCTGAAGGGTGAGATTGTGCGCGAGATGCTGGCAGAGGTGAATCCGGCGCTGGCGGCGCAGCAGGCGGCGACGTTTGGCTTTGCCCGTTCGACGGGCGACTGGCGCGAGCTGGTGCGCGATCCGCACATCGACGTGGTCGATATCTGCGCGCCCAATTTCCTGCACAAAGAGATGGCGCTGGAGGCGATTCGCCACGGCAAGCACGTCTACTCCGAAAAGCCACTGTCGCTCTCGGTGGCCGATGCCGAAGAGATGGTGCAGGCGGCAGAGCAGGCGGGAGTGAAAACCCTGGTGGGCTTCAACTACATGAAAAACCCAACCAGCCAGCTGGCGCGGGAGATTATCGCGCGCGGTGAGATCGGCGAGGTGGTGCACTTTTACGGCACCCATAACGAAGATTACCTGGCGCGCGCGGAGACGCCGCTCGACTGGCACTGCCAGAAAGCGCTGGCCGGTCTCGGCGCGCTTGGCGATCTGGCGGCGCATATCGTCAACATGGCGCACTATCTGGTCGGTGATATTGATGAGGTGAGCGGTGACATGATGACGGTGATCAAACAGCGACCAGATCCGAAGGCGCCGTCACGTATGCTGCCGGTGGAAAATGAAGATCAGGCCAGCGCGCTGCTGCGCTTTAAAAATGGCGCGCACGGCGTGATTGAAACCTCGCGCATCGCCTGCGGCAGCAAGATGGGGCTGACTTATGTGGTGACCGGCACCAAAGGCACGCTGCGCTACACGCAGGAGCGCATGGCTGAGCTGGAACTGTATCTGCACGACGATCCGGCCGGTCGCCAGGGCTTTAAAACCATTCTCACCGGTCCGGCGCACCCCGATTACGCCAGCTTCTGCGTCTCGGCCGGCCACGGCATCGGTTTTAACGATCAGAAAACGGTCGAGATTCGCGATCTGATCAACGGCATCGCCGCCGGCGATCGCATGTGGCCGGATTTTGCCGAAGGGCTGCAGGTGCAGAAGGTGCTGGAAGCGGTGGCGATTTCCGCCGTGGAGCGCCGCTGGATGAAGGTGTGATGCAGAGCGTCAGCCGCAGACGCACGTAACCGGTCGCCATGAATGGCGACCCTACACGGTGCGTGCAGGGATGGCGAGCCTCTTAGGGTGCGCATTTATGCGCACCGGGATAATGCAGAAATTTTCCAAAGATTACGCCAGCAACGCACACTGCGGCGGCAGGCGGCAGCTCAACGCGCCGGGCTGCACCTCAATCACAAACTCACTGCCGGACAGCGGCTCGCCGTCGAGGTTAAAGGTCATCTCATGCGGTGAACGGATGGTCAGTGACGTCAGCTGTGCCGCGACAATGTTCGGGTTTTCATCGTCGCGCGTCAGCGAGTGCAGCAGCGTTGGCAGTAGCTCCTGGGCGGTTACGATGCTGAGATTAAGTTGTCCGTCGTTGATCAGCGCTTCCGGACACAACCGCTGTCCGCCACCGGCCTGACGGCCATTGCCAATGCCAATCACCAGCGCGTCACCCTGCCAGTGAAAGCCCGGTCCGCTGATTTCGCAGCTGTCCGGCTTCAGCGCATCAACGCGCATCAGGCCATGAATAAAATAGGAGACGCCGCCCAGCGCCGATTTCAGTTTCTCCGGCGTTTCCGTAGTGATGCGCGTGCCAAAACCGCCGGTCGCCATGTTGATAAAGTAACGGTCGCCGTTCACCCGCGCCAGATCGATGGCCGTGGCTTTGCCCAGCACCGCCAGCCGCAGTGCCGCTTCCATTTCTGCCGGGATACCGGCGCTGGTAGCAAAATCGTTGGCGGTGCCAAGCGGTAAAATCCCCAGCACCGGCCGCTGCGCTGGCGGCAGGGCGGCCAGCGCGGTGGCAATCTCATTGATGGTGCCATCGCCGCCGCCAGCCACCACGGTTTCCGCCTGCAGCTGCAGCGCTTCCTGCACGTAGCGGTCACCGTCGCCTTTTTCCCAGGTCACACGCACCGCCAGGTTAAAGCCTTCGTCGCGCAGGGTATTCACGGCGGCACGCAACTCTTCATTGCCTGCGCCTTTTCCATTCAAAATCAGCAAAGTGAGGGGTTTATTTTGCATTATCGCTTCCCTGATGAGTAAGACAGAGCTGTGGTTATAGCATAGCTGCGGCGGGAACTTTATCGGCGAACGATGAAAAAAAGAAAACCCGCACGGGGGAGCCGGGCGGGTGAATGAGGTGGTTCCTGGTATTACCTGCTGTTTGTTGTTACTCGTTAGCAGCAGGCGCGATTCTAAAGCGCGGCGAAGCGGCGGTCTGTGATCGTGTTCTAACTTCGCCGTTTTCTTTTCATTTAGTGCGATTTTTACCGTGCGGATCGTAAGTGCTGTTACCGTCGGTAAAATTGCGCAGCAGCAGCGCATAGGCCAGATCGACCCCCTCCGGCACGCTGATCCAGACGCGATGACCATCTCCCGGAGCCACCTCAACCGCGGCGCCCTTGTCATTCTGCATCGCCTGCAGCGTGCAGTTGAGATTGCCGTCCGGCGTCATGATCTCTACGCTATCGCCCAGCATGAACTTGTTCTTCACCGCCACCTGCGCCCACGTACCGCGCCGTTCACCGGTAAATTCACCGACAAACTGCTGACGCTCCGAAATGGAAAAACCCTGCTCGTAGTTTTGATAGCTGTCATGGGTGTGGCGACGCAAAAAACCTTCGGTATAGCCGCGATGCGCCAGCCCTTCCAGCGTCTCCAGCAGTGCCGGATCGAAAGGTTTGCCGGCGGCCGCGTCGTCGATTGCGCGGCGGTACACCTGCGCGGTGCGCGCGCAGTAGTAGAACGATTTGGTGCGGCCCTCAATTTTCAGCGAATGCACGCCCATCTGGCTCAGGCGTTCGACGTGCGCCACCGCGCGCAGATCTTTCGAGTTCATGATGTAGGTGCCGTGCTCATCTTCGAACGCGCTCATCACCTCGCCTGGCTTCATCTTCTCTTCCAGCAGGAATACCCGGTCGGTGGGCTGACCGACGCCGAGCGTCGCGGGCTGCACCGCAACCGGCTGATGGAAGCCAACAATGTTGCCGACCTCATCCTGCTGGCCTTCGGCCACGTTATATTCCCAGCGGCAGGCGTTGGTACAGGTGCCCTGATTGGGATCGCGCTTATTCAGATAGCCAGAGAGCAGGCAGCGGCCGGAGTAGGCCATGCACAGCGCGCCGTGGACAAAGATTTCGATCTCCATCTCCGGTACCTGCTGGCGAATTTCGGCGATCTCCTCCAGCGACAGCTCGCGTGACAGAATCACGCGCGTCAGCCCCATCTGCTGCCAGAACTTCACCGTGGCCCAGTTCACCGCGTTAGCCTGCACCGACAGGTGAATCGGCATCTGCGGGAAGGCTTCGCGCACCAGCATGATCAGGCCGGGATCGGACATGATAAGCGCATCCGGCTGCATCTCAACCACCGGCGTCAGATCGCGGATAAAGGTTTTCAGCTTGGCGTTGTGCGGGGCAATGTTCACCACCACGTAAAACTTCTTGCCGAGCGCGTGCGCCTCGCTGATGCCTTTGGCGAGGTTTTCATGGGTGAATTCGTTATTGCGCACGCGCAGGCTGTAGCGCGGCTGGCCGGCATACACCGCGTCGGCGCCGTAGGCAAAGGCGTAACGCATATTTTTCAGCGTGCCTGCCGGCGAAAGCAGTTCGGGTTTAAGCATGGGGAGTTCTCACTGATGTCAGGTCAGCATGCCATCACGGATGGCACGTGCAGCGGCCGCGTCAGGCGGCCCTGCAAAAGGTGGGGAATTGTAGGCAGGGCGACTCCCGATGTAAATTGACCTGGATCAATCTAAGCGGTTACAGCAGGCGGCCAACATCCGCTTCCCAGCGATATCCCATGCCGTACACGGCGCGAATAAACGGCTGTTCGGCATCAAGGTTCTCCAGCTTGCGCCGCAGGTTCTTGATGTGGCTGTCAATGGTGCGATCGGTGACCACGCGATAGTCGTCATACAGATGGTTCAAAAGTTGCTCGCGCGAAAACACTTTGCCCGGCTCCAGCGCCAGCGTTTTCAGCAGGCGGAACTCGGCGGGCGTCAGCTCCAGCGGCTGTTCGCGCCAGCTGGCCTGGAAACGCCCTTCGTCGATCAGCAGATGCGAGGCCAGCTGCGCCTCTTCTGGCGAACGTTTCACCCGGCGCAGAATGGTTTTCACCCGCGCCACCACTTCACGCGGGCTAAAGGGTTTGCAGATATAGTCGTCAGCGCCAATCTCCAGCCCGAGCAGGCGATCGATCTCTTCCGTGCGTGCGGTCACCATGATAATCGGCAGCTCAGAGAAGCGGCGGATTTCCCGACACAGCGTCAGGCCGTCACGGCCCGGCAGCATCAAATCCAGCAGCATCAGGTCCGGCGGCGTTTGCTGCACGTAACTCAGTACCGCGTTGCCATCGGCGAGGTGGTGCGTGCGGTAGTTTGACGCCTGCAGATAATCAATCATCAGCTGCGCCAGTTTGGGTTCGTCTTCCACAACAAGAATCAGGGGATCGCTATTTTCCGTGCTCATAAAGGGTGTCTAGTGAGGAACATACGGCAAGTTTAGCGTGATTTTCAGCCCACCTAAATCAGAGTCGGCCGCATTAATGCTGCCGTCATGCGCCTCAACAATATTCTTGCAGATCGCCAGACCGAGCCCGGAGCCGCCGCTGGCGCGATTGCGCGAGCTTTCGGCGCGGAAGAAGCGCTCAAACAGCTGCGCCTGCTGCTGGCGCTCGACGCCCGGTGCGCTGTCGGCAAACTGCAGCTGCCACTGCTCGCCGCTGAGCTGCATACTGAGCTGCACCGTGCCGCCGGCATCGGTGTAGCGCAGGCTGTTTTCCAGCAGGTTAGTAAACAGCTGCATCAGCCGGTCCGGATCGCCAAAGCTGCTGGCCTGCGCCGGCAGCATCAGGCTGAGCGTCAACCCCCGGCTGCGATAGCGTTCGCCAAAACTGCCCGCCACTACCTCCAGCAGACTGACCAGATCCACCGGCTGTTTGCGGTAGGCGAGGGCGCCCGCGTCGGAGAGCGACAGCTGGTGCAGGTCTTCCACCAGCTGGGTCAGCAGCGCGACTTCGCTCTGCAGCGAACTGATGGCGTCGGGCGTCAGCTTGCGCACGCCATCCTGCATCGCCTCCAGCTCACCGCGCAAAATCGCCAGCGGCGTACGCAGCTCATGGGAAATATCGGCCATAAAGGCGCGCCGGTTGCTCTCGTTTTTCTCCAGCGAGCGCGCCAGCTGGTTGAAGTCGCGCGCCAGCTGACCAATTTCGTCGCTGCTGCCGACCTCCACCCGGGTGGTAAATTTGCCCGCCGCCAGCTGATGGGTGCCGTCCACCAGCCGTTTCACCGGCGCCAGCAGGCCGCGCGCCAGCAGCCAGGTGACCAGTGCGGCCAGCAGCGTGGTGAGGCCGACAATCAGCCAGCTGGTCTGACGCTGCTGATGGTCAAAGTTGATATCGGTGCTGCGCGTCAGCCGCTCGGCGGGCGACGCAATCACCCAGCCAACAATCTTGCCGTTGCTGGTGGTAATATTGCGGCGCGAGCCTTCCGGCGGCACCGGCGAGCGCGGGCCGGACAATATTTTGTACTGCTGATCGATAATCCAGAACTGGGTGCGCCAGCCGTGCGGCGGCAGCTGAGTGCCGCTGCCGGGATTCTGTTCCAGCGAGCGCAGAATGGTGAAAATCAGCCGGTCGTTGTTACGCAAAAAATCCCAGCTACCGTGCTGTTCGTATTGATCGGCCAGCGCATCGCTCAGCAGCGTCAGGCGCTGCTCATTGCCCTTTTTGATGTAATCGACAAAGCCATGCTCAAAGCTGAGGCGCACGCCCCAGTGCATGGTGATGATCACCAGCATGCAGGTGGAAAAAATCGCCATAAACAGTTTGGCGCTGATGCCGAGTTTTACCGGCTGCTTCATCCTTTTCTCCTGCCTCTCAGGTCCACGTTTTTACTCACATCGGCGGGTACGCGCCAGAACACCAGCGCCGGCAGCGCAATCACCAGCGCCATGCACAAATAGGTGTACATAAAGGTTTGATGGGTCGCGGCGCTGTCGCTCACCGCGCCATGGCCGAAAGCGCCGAGCAGCAGACCGGCCACGGTGACGCCGATACTCATCGACAGCTGCATGATCATCGACAGCAGGCTGTTACCGCTCGAGGCCAGCTCGTCCGGCAGCTCTTTCAGCGTCAGGGTATTCATGGATGAGAAGCGGATGGCATTGACCATGCCCTGCAACAGCAGCACCACGGGCAGCAGCCAGATCCAGCCGAGCAGCGCCACCACGGGAAACAGCAGCACCACCAGCGCCAGCGCCAGCGTGCCGCCCACCAGCGCGTTACGATAGCCAAACAGATTTACAATGCGCACCACCACGCGTTTGATGCCCATGTTGCCCAGCACCATCGGGATCATCATCAGCCCGGCGTGGAACGGACTAAAGCCGAGGCCCACCTGCAGAAAAATCGGCGTCATGAACGGCAGCATGCCGCTGCCGATGCGGCCGGTGAAGCTGCCGAGCAGGCCGATGGCGTAAATGCGGTTATCAAACAGCTTCAGGCTAAACAGCGCGTTATCGTTGTTGCGGCCGTGCATCAGGTAGAACAGCAGGGAAAACACCCCCAGCAAAATCAGCAGACACAGCAGCAGCGGCGAGCCGCCGGCGCTGCGCTGGCCGTCGAGCGCCAGCGTCAGCGTAGCCATGCCCACCGCCAGCAGCACAAAACCGAGGAAGTCAAAGCGTCGCGTCTGCATGGTGTAGTTCGGCATCAGCAGCAGCGTGGCAATGGCACCGATGATGCCGACCGGAATGTTAATCAGGAAGATCCAGTGCCAGCTGGCATACTCCACCAGAATGCCGCCCAGCGCCGGGCCGAGCAGCGGGCCAATCTGGCCGGGCAGGGTGACAAAGGTCATGGCCGACATGTACTGCTCACGCGGCACGATCTTCATCACCGTCAGCCGGCCGACCGGCACCATCATCGCGCCGCCAATGCCCTGGACCACGCGCGCCATCACCAGCTGGTCGAGTGAGGTGGCGAAGGCACACAGCAGCGAACCGAGGCTGAACAGCACGATGGCGCAGAAGAAGATGTTGCGCACGCCAAAGCGGTCCGCCAGCCAGCCGCTGAGCGGCAGCGTGACCGCCACGGTGAGCACGTAGGAGACAATCACCGAGTGCATATGCAGCGGGCTGACGTTGAGATCGTGGGCCATCGCCGGTATCGCGGTGTTCACGATCGTGGTATCCAGCGTCTGCATAAAAAAGCCGAAGGCCACAATCCACAGTTGCCAGCGGACAGTGGCGGTTTGTGCGTTCATGCTCATCCCGTGTTAACAGTTTCATCAACCGCAGGTCGCGTAGCGGCGCGATTTATCGCGCGTTGAATTGCGCCGCTACGCTTAGTGCAGGTATGACGTTATGGCTCCGTTATCAACCGCGGCTGCTTTTTCCGACGGCGCAGTTTATCCATCATCAGGTACACCACCGGTGTGGTGTACAGCGTCAGCAGCTGGCTCATCACCAGCCCACCGGCAATGGTGATGCCCAGCGGCTGGCGCAGCTCCGCGCCGTCCCCGCTGGTCAGCACCAGCGGTAGCGCACCAAACAGCGCCGCCAGCGTGGTCATCAGAATCGGGCGGAAACGCAGCTGGCACGCCTGGAAAATGGCGTCGCGCGCCGACAGATTGCCGTTGCGCTCCGCCTCCAGCGCGAAATCCACCATCATGATGGCGTTCTTTTTCACGATACCGATCAGCAGCAGGATGCCGATCAGCGCAATCAGGCTGAACGGCGTATTAAACAGCTGCAGCGCCAGCAGCGCGCCGACGCCCGCCGAGGGCAGGGTAGAGAGAATCGTCAGGGGATGCACGTAGCTCTCATACAGAATGCCGAGCACGATATACACCGCAGCAATCGCCGCCAGCATCAGCCACAGCTGGTTCGACTGCGAATCCTGAAATACCTGCGCGGTGCCGGCAAAGCTGCCGCGCACGCTGGACGGCACGCCAATCGCCGTGATGGTGCGGTCAATGGCCTCCGATGCCTGCGACAGCGAGACCCCTTCTGGCAGGTTAAACGAGATGGTCGAGGCCGCCGACAGCCCCTGATGGTTGACCGACAGCGGCGCGTTGGCCGGCTGCCATTTGGCAAACCAGCTCAGCGGAATCGCTTTGCCGTCGCTGTTGATCACGAACATCTGATCCAGCGCGCTGACATCCTGGGTATAGCGCGGATCCACTTCCATCACCACTTTGTACTGATTCAGTGGCTGGTAGATGGTGGAGATTTGCCGCTGGCCGAAAGCGTTATTTAGCAGCGCATTGGCCGCCGACACGTCGATGCCGAGGCGCGCCATACTTTCGCGATCGTAAGTCAGCGCCATTTCGCTGCCGTTGTCCTGCTGATCCGAGTTCACATCGGCCAGCTCTGGCAGCGCGGCAAACGCCTGGCGGATTTTCGGCTCCCACTCACGTAAATCGGCGAGGTTATCCGACAGCAGGCTGTACTGGTAGCTGGCGTTCGATTCGCGTCCGCCGACGCGAATATCCTGCACCGCATTGAGGTAGAGGTTGGCACCCGGTTCTTTCGCCAGCTTCACACGCAGGCGGGCGATCACTTCCTGCGCGCTTTCGCTGCGTTCTGACAGCGGCTTGAGTGACACAAACATCGAGCCGCTGTTGGTGCGCGAGCCGCCGGTGAAGCCGGTGACGTTATCGACCGCCGGGTCAGCCTTGATGATGTTCATGAAATCCTGCAGCTTGCCGCGCATCGCCTGAAACGAAATGCTCTGATCGGCGGAGATAAAGCCGTTGAGACGGCCGGTATCCTGCTCGGGCATAAAGGTTTTCGGGATGGTGATAAACAGCCAGATGGTCAGCCCGACGGTGCCGAGCAGCAGCAACAGCACCCAGATCGCGTGGTTCAGCACCCAGCCCAGCGAGCGCGCATAGCCCTGCTGCACCGCCAGCAGCACGCGGCCAAAACCACGTGTGCGCGGCTGGCTGCGCTTCGCCTGCGGTTTCAGCAGATACGCGCACATCATCGGCGTCAGGGTGATGGAGATAAACAGCGAGATAAGAATCGCCACCGACAGCGTGATGGCAAACTCCGAGAAGAAGCGGCCAATAATACCGCCAATCATCAGCAGCGGCAGGAACACCGCAATCAGCGACAGGCTCATCGACAGCACGGTAAAGCCCACCTCGCGCACCCCGGTGAGTGCCGCCTGCAGCGGCTTCATCCCAGCTTCGACGTGACGCGCGATGTTCTCCAGCACCACGATGGCGTCATCCACTACAAAGCCGGTGGCGATGGTCAGCGCCATCAGCGACAGGTTATTCAGGCTGAAACCGCACAGGTACATGGCGGCGAAGGTACCAATCAGCGACACCGGTACCGCCGCCGCCGGAATCAGCGTGGCGCGGCCGTCGCGCAGGAAGAAAAACACCACCAGAATTACCAGCGCCACGGCGATCACCAGCGACTGCTCCACTTCGTGCAGCGAGGCGCGGATAGTGGGCGAGCGGTCCTGGGCGATTTGCAGGTCGATAGCCGCCGGGATCACCTCATGCAGCTCCGGCATTTCCGCCCGGATGCGGTCGACGGTATCAATAATGTTGGCGTCCGGCGACTTGCGCACCACCAGCAGCACCGCCGGTTTGCCGTTGGTCATCCCGGCGTTGCGCACGTCCTGCACCGAATCCTGCACGTTCGCCACATCGCTCAGCCGCACCGCCGCGCCGTTGTTGTAGTGCACCACCAGCGGCTGGTAGACGCTGGCGGTTTGCAGCTCATCGTTGGTCCGTACCTGCCAGCGCTGCTGGGTATCGTCGATGGCGCCCTGCGGACGGCGCTGGTTGGCGTTGCTGATGGCGGTGCGCACCGCATCCAGCGACACGCCCTGATTAAACAGCGCCTGCGGATTGAGGTCGACGCGCACCGCCGGCAGCGAACTGCCGCCCACCGTGACATCGCCAACGCCATCAATCTGCGACAGCTTCTGCGCCAGTTGCGTCGACGCGTAATCATACAGCTGACCGGGATTATAAATATCCGAGGTCATGGTGAGGATCATGATCGGCGCATCGGACGGGTTGGCTTTGCGGTAGGTTGGACGATTGGGCATGCCGGTCGGCAGCAGGCTCTGGGCGGCATTGATCGCCGCCTGCACGTCGCGCGCCGCGCCGTTGATGTCGCGGTCGAAATCAAACACCAGGATGATGCGCGTGCTGCCCAGCGAGCTGGTGGAGGTCATTTCACTGACGCCGGCAATGCGGCCCAGCGAGCGCTCCAGCGGCGTGGCGACCGAGGCCGCCATGGTTTCCGGCGACGCGCCGGGCAGCGAGGCCGAGATCAGAATCACCGGGAAATCCAGCTGCGGCAGCGGCGCCACCGGCAGCAGACGGAAGCCAAGAATGCCCGCCAGCGCAATCGCCAGCGTCAGCAGCGTGGTGGCAACCGGCCGATGGATAAACAGGGCGAAAAACTTCACGACTGCGCCTCCGTGCCTTTCAGACGCCGGCGCGTGGCATGGGCAAGGCGATCAAACAGCAGATAGATCACCGGGGTGGTAAACAGCGTCAGCACCTGGCTCAGCACCAGGCCACCGACCATGGCGATGCCGAGCGGACGACGCAGCTCCGCGCCGACGCCGGTGCTGAGCATCAGCGGCAGCGCGCCAAGCAGCGCCGCCAGCGTGGTCATCAGAATCGGCCGGAAGCGCAGCAGACAGGCCTGATAGATCGCCTCACGCGGCGCCATGCCCTGTTCACGCTCGGCGGCCAGCGCGAAGTCGATCATCATGATGGCGTTCTTCTTCACGATACCGATCAGCAAAATGATGCCGATGATGGCGATGATATCCAGCTCGTTGCCGCTCAGCATCAGCGCCAGCAGCGCGCCAACGCCGGCGGTGGGCAGCGTCGACAGAATGGTAATCGGGTGGATGAAGCTCTCATACAGCACGCCGAGCACGATATACATCGCCACTACCGCCGCGACGATCAGCCAGATGGTGCTGGTCAGCGCCGCTTCAAACGCCAGCGTGCTGCCCTGGAACTGCGTCATCATCTCTGCCGGCATGCCGACCTGATCTTCTGCCGTGGTGATCGCCTGCAGCGCATCGCCGAGCGAGTAGCCGTGCGCCACGTCAAACGAGAAGGTGGCCGACGGGAACTGGTCGAGATGATTAATGCTCAGCGCAGCGTGGCGCTCTTCGACTTGCGCGATGGCGCTGAGCGGCACGCTGCCGCCGTCGCTGCTGTTCAGGCGAATCGCGTCGAGGCTGGCGAGACCGGGGGTTTGCGTGTTGTCCTGCTCCAGCACCACGCGATACTGATTGGCCTGAGTGTAAATCGTTGAGATCAGGCGCTGGCCAAAGGCGTTGTACAGCGCGTTATCAATGTCGGCCATGCTGATGCCGAGCCGGCTGGCGCTGTCGCGATCGACGCGCACAAAGGCTTCCAGCCCCTGATCCTGCCAGTCGCTGCTGACATTGCGCAGCTGTGGCAAGGTGTTGAGCTGTGCCAGCAGTTTCGGCACCCAGCTGCCCAGCGACTCCAGCGAACCTGACTGCAGGGTAAACTGGTACGGCGTGCGGCTCGCCTGGGTATCAATGGTCAGGTCCTGTACCGGCTGCAGCCACAGCGACACGCCGGGCAGGCGATCAATCGCCTGCTGCAGCCGCTGCTGCACTGCCGGAATACGATCATCACGCTGGTCCAGCGGTTTCAGGTTAATTTGCAGCCGCGCGCTGTTAAGCGCCGCGTTGGTGCCATCCACGCCGACGAACGAGGTCAGGCTCTGCACCGCCGGATCTTTCATAATCATCGACGCCACGTCGCGGGTGCGCTGCGCCATACTGGCGTAAGAGACCGACTGCGGCGCCTGCAGCGTGCCCTGAATGATGCCGTTGTCCTGCTGCGGGAAGAAGCCCTTCGGAATCACCACCCAAAGCAGCACCGTCAGCAGCAGCGTGCCAAGCGCCACCGACAGCGTCAGCCACGGATGGCGCAGCACGCGCGTCAGCCAGCGGCCATAGCCGGCAATCACCTTATCGAACATCGCCTCGCTGGCGCGGGAGAAGCGGTTCTGCCTGCGCAGCGATTCGGCGCTCAGCATACGCGCGCACATCATCGGCGTCAGCGTCAGCGAGACCACCGCCGAGATCAGAATCGCCACCGCCAGCGTCACGGCGAACTCGCGGAACAAACGGCCAATCACATCGCCCATGAACAGCAGCGGAATCAGCACCGCGATCAGCGAGAAGGTGAGGGAGATAATGGTGAAGCCAATCTCACCGGCACCTTTCAGCGCGGCGGTCATCGGCTTTTCGCCTTTTTCGATGTAGCGCGAGATGTTCTCGATTACCACGATGGCGTCATCGACCACAAAGCCGGTGGCGATGGTCAGCGCCATCAGCGTCAGGTTATTGATCGAAAAGCCGAGAAAATACATGGCGGCAAAGGTGCCGACCAGCGACAGCGGCACCGCGACCGCCGGAATAATGGTGGCCGGGACATTACGCAGAAACAGATAGATGATCATCACCACCAGCCCGATGGCCAGCATCAGCTCATGCTGAGTATCCGCTACCGAGGCGCGAATGTTGGTGGTGCGATCGGTGAGCAGTTTGACGTCAACCGACTTCGGCAGCGTGGCGGTCAGCGACGGCAGCAGCGCGCGGATGCTGTCAGCGGTGGCGATAATATTGGCACCCGGCTGGCGCTGCACGTTCAGCACAATCGCCGGCTGTCGGTTGGCCCAGGCGCCCAGCCAGCTGTTTTCTGCGCCCTGTTCAACCGTGGCGACGTCGCCCAGCCGCACCGGCGCGCCGTTGCTATAGCTGACGATCAGCTTGCGGTAATCCTCCGCGGAGGTCATCTGGTCATTGGCCGACAGCGTGATGGAGCGCGTTGGACCATCAAGGCTGCCTTTCGCCGAATTGACGTTGGCGTTGCTGATGGCGGTGCGCACCGTCTCGCTGGTGAGGCCGAGGGCCGCCAGCGCCTGTGCGTTCATCTTCACCCGCACCGCCGGACGCTGGCCGCCGGAGAGCGTGACCAGACCGACGCCGGAGACCTGGGAAATCTTCTGCGCCACCCGCGTCTCCACCATATCCTGCACCTGCGTCAGCGGCATGCTGGTGGTGGTAACGGCCAGCGTCATGATTGGCGGATCGGCCGGATTGACTTTGCTGTACACCGGCGGATTCGGCAGATCGTTAGGCAGCAGGTTAGTGGCAGAGTTGATCGCCGCCTGCACTTCCTGTTCGGCAACGTCGAGCGCCAGCGTCAGCTGGAACTGCAGCGTAATCACCGAGGCACCGCCGGAGCTTTGCGACGCCATTTGCTTCAGGCCGGACATCTGCCCGAACTGGCGCTCGAGCGGCGCGGTAATCGACGAGGTCACCACATCCGGGCTGGCGCCGGGATAGAGCGTGACGACCTGGATGGTCGGGTAATCGACTTCCGGCAGCGCGGAAACTGGCAGGAAGCGATAGCCCAGTACGCCGGCCAGCAAAATCGCGATCATCAGCAGCGTGGTGGCCACCGGGCGCAGAATAAACTGGCGTGACGGGCCGCCGCTGGCGTCGGGAGGCATCACCTGCATTATTGACGTTCTCCGCGAGCCGGTTGCGCCGCGCGCGTGCTGTGCGTGGCGGTACTCTGTGCGGCGACAATCTCCACCGTGGCGCCTTCGGTCAGGCGGTCGAGACCGTCGGTGACCACGCGCTGACCGGCCTGCAGCCCGGCATCAATCACCACTTTCTGGCTATCCTGCAGCCCGGCGGTGACGCGTTTCTTACTCACTTTGTTATCGCTGTTCACCACCCAGACAAAGTGGCCGTCGTTGCTCATTTGCAGCGCGGCAGTCGGGATCACCACCGCGTTTTGCAGCGTATCCACCTTCAGCCGGGCATTAACAAACTGATTGGGAAACAGGGCGTCGTCCTGATTGCTGAAGCGCGCCTTGAGTTTAATGGTGCCGGTGGTGACGTCGATCTGGTTATCAATGCTCAGCAGCGCACCCGTGGTCAGCAGGGTTTTATTGCTGCGATCCCAGGCTTCAACCGGCAGCGGCTGGCCGCTTTTCTGGGCTTTCAGGATCTGACTGATGTTGTTCTCGGCGACGCTGAACACCACGTCAATCGGGTGCGTCTGGGTGATCACCACCAGACCATTGGTATCGCCGGCGGTAATGTAGTTGCCGACATCCACCTGCTTCAGCCCGACGCGTCCGGCGATCGGCGCGGTGATGCGGCTGTAGGTCAGATTGAGCTGCGCGCTGGCCACATTGCCTTCGTCGGCTTTGATGGTGCCGAGGGTTTCACTGACCAGCGAGCGCTGGGTATCCAGCTCCTGCTGCGACACCAGCGAGGTTTTCGCCAGCTTTTCATAACGGCTGAGGTCGCGGCGCGCGTTAGCCAGCGTCGCCTGATCTTTGGCCAGCTGGCCCTGCGCCTGGGTGAGCGCTACCTGCCATGGGCGGGGATCGATTTCTGCCAGCAGCGCGCCGGCCTCCACCTGCTGACCTTCCGTGAAGTGCAGCGCCATCAGCTGGCCATCGACCCGACTGCGCACCGTAACGGTATTGGCCGCGGTGACGGTGCCGAGTCCGCTGAGGTAATAGGGCACGCTTTCGGTAGTCGCGGTTGCGGCCTGCACCGGTGCCAGCGGACGGCGTCCGCCGCTGTTGTTGCCACCGCGTCCGTGATGCGGCTGGCCATCAGCCTGGGTAGCCTGCGCAGGCTCGGCCGGATGCTGCCACCAGTAGTAAGCGCCCGCCAGCGCAGCCAGCACCACCACGCTAATCAGGCCTGTTTTTAATCGTTTATTCATTGCTCTGTGTGCTCTCCGGCGGTTTCGTTTTCCCCACATGCGCGCGCAAACGAACCGCGGCGCAAACGAAATGATTGTAGTCGCCCGGGCCGGGCAAAAATTGAAGGAATTAAGAATATCGCCCCGGGCACGCTAAGTATTCATATTCAGTAAATATTTTGGCAGCAATACGCATAAGCGTGACTTTTTCCTTTGCTAAGCTGAATGACAGACCAGTCTCGTTTCACTAAGGAGGATCACATGCGTCAACACAAAACCCGTCAGCTGGGCGACAGCGGTATCAGCGTGCCGCTGCTGACGTTTGGCGGCAACGTTTTTGGCTGGACCGTCGATGAAAAAACCTCGTTTTCACTGCTCGACGCGCTGGTGGAAAAGGGGCTGTTCTTCATTGATACCGCAGACGTTTACTCACGCTGGGCGCCGGGCAACGCCGGCGGTGAATCGGAAACCATCATCGGTAAATGGCTGAAAAAAAGCGGTAAGCGCGACAGTATCGTGCTCGCCACCAAGGTAGGCATGGAGCTGACGCCGGAGAAAACCGGGCTGAAACCGGCCTATATCCGCCAGGCCGTGGAAGATTCGCTGCGCCGCCTGCAGACGGATGTCATCGATCTGTACCAGGCGCACCGTGATGACGACAGCACGCCGCTGGTGGAGACGCTGAAAGCCTTCGACTCGCTGATCAAAGAGGGCAAAGTGCGGGCTATTGGTGCGTCCAACTACAGCGCGCAGCGCCTGCAGGAAGCGCTCGACATCAGTAAGCAGGAGGGACTGGCGCGCTATGAAACACTGCAGCCGGAGTACAACCTGTACGATCGTCAGGAGTATGAAAGCGGACTGGAGCAGGTGGCGGTGAAAAACGGTCTCGGTGTGATTAACTACTACTCGCTGGCCAGCGGTTTCCTGAGCGGGAAATACAAAAAGCCGGAAGACGCCAGCAAAAGCGCGCGCGGCCAGGGCATTGTAGAAAAATACCTCAACGATCGCGGTAAGCGCATCATTGAAGCGCTGGAAGATGTCGCGGCCTCGCACGACGCCTCTGCTACCCAGGTGGCGCTGGCGTGGCAGATTGCGCGACCGAGCATCACGGCACCGATTGTCAGTGCCACCTCACTGCAGCAGCTGGATGAGCTGGTGAAAGCCACCGAGCTGGAGCTCAGCAAGCAGGAAATTGAAGAGCTGGCCAGCGCCAGCAAGCCGTAACGCGAAGCGGGACGCTGCGACGTCCCGTCACGTAATAATTTTTTCGCCACGCAAAAAATGCCTTTTTCCTCCAGAAGATATCCATTCATCGATCGCTGTCACAATTGCGTTAAGTCACTGTCACCTTTGCACTCACTGCGCACAGATTTGCAAAAATTGACATAACCTCAGCATTATTCTCTGCCCGTTCCTCTCCGGAAATTCACAGAAGAATAATCATCATGAACAGAAAAAAAGCAGTGCAGCATATGCCTCGCCTGGCAGCGGGCACCCTGATGTTTGCTATGTTGAGTGCGTCGGCGGTGGCAGCCGATGCGTTCAGCTACGATTCCCCCTATATGTTTGGCGACTGGGGCGGTAACCGAACGCAGCTGGAAAACGACGGCGTGAAGTTCGACGTTAACTACACCATGGAGAGTGCCTCGAACCTGGGCGGCGGTGCCGATACCAACACCTCGATGCGCTACAGCGATCAGTGGGCGTTTGGCCTGAATCTTGACCTGCAAAAACTGCTCGACTGGCAGGATGCGCAGTTCCAGATGACCATTACCGACCGTAACGGTCGCAATATCTCCGATCAGGTGGCAGACCGCCGTACCGGCATGCTGTCATCGGTGCAGGAAGTGTACGGACGTGGCCAGACCTGGCGTCTGACGCAGTTCTGGCTCAGCAAAGGGCTGTTTGATAACACCGTCAACCTGAAAGCCGGTCGCGTCACCGTCGGGGAAGATTTCGACAACTTCGACAGCAAGTTCCAGAACCTCGCATTCGGCAGCGGCCAGGCGGGTAACTGGCGCGGCGACCGCTGGTTTAACTGGCCGGTTTCCCAGTGGGGCGGCCGCGTGAAGGTTAACTTTACGCCGGAAGTGTTCTTCCAGGTGGGCTTCTACAACCAGAACAGTGCCAACTACGATCGCGGTGACGGTTTCCGTCTGGATACCAGCAACTCCGAAGGCAACCTGGTGCCGGTGGAACTGGGCTGGAAACCGACCTTCGGCCCGGCCAACCTGCCGGGTAACTACCGCATTGGTTACTACTACTCGTCGGCCAACGGCGATAACTACGGCAGCTGGCGCGATGGCGCTTATCAGAGCAAGGACCACGCCTACGGCGGCTACGTGCTGTTACAGCAGCAGCTGACCGCACAGGGCGGCGATGCCAGCCGTGGCCTCGGCGTGACGGTGCAGGCAGTGATGAACGATCACAAAACCTCGAAAACCGACAACTATCAGTCGATCAGCTTTACCTGGAAAGGGCCGTTTGATGCGCGTCCGCAGGATGAGATTGGCGTCGGCGCGGCGCGTATTCACGTCAACAGCGCGTATACCCGTTCGCTGCGTCAGCAGAATGATGCCAACGGCGAAACTGATTTCGACAGCCCAACCTATCTGCCGATTCAGGATGGTTCCGAGTACAACTACGAGGTTTATTACAATGCGCAGCTGACCAAATGGCTGCAGCTGCGTCCAAACCTGCAATACGTGGTGGCACCGGGTGCGGTAAGCGAAGTGAAAGATGCGTTTGTGGGTGGGATCAGTGCGAACGTGAATTTCTAATCTGGCAGAATGTGTGACTTTTCCCTCTCCCTTTGGGAGAGGGCAGGGTGAGGGGAAAATCGCACAGAGCTATCTGGCCCTCACCCTAACCCTCTCCCGCAAGCGGGAGAGGGAATTATCTAAACATCACTTCGGCCCAGCGCGCCAGGCCGGCGGTGACCGAGCCGAAATCATCGCCGCTGGCGATGGGCGTGTCGGGCAGTGCCTGCTGCAGCGCGGCGCGCAGGATCGGCGAACGGGCGCTGCCGCCGGTGAGGTAAATCACCTCCGGACGGGTGTCACAACTGGCCAGCGCCAGCTGCACCTGCTCAAGAATGCGCGCCAGCGGCTGATTGATCGCCTCTTCCAGCTGCGCGGCGCTGATCTCCGCCTGCAGCGTTTGCGCAATAAACGCCAGCGAGGCTGCGGTCTCGCGCTGATCGGAGAGCGCAATCTTGCTCTCTTCCGCCGCGCGCACCAGCCGGTAGCTCAGCTTCTGCTGCCAAACTTTCAGCAGATGTGCGACTTTATCGCCCTGTTCGGCATCACGCACCAGATCGCGCAGCAGCTTACCGCTGGCGGCCGAGTAGAAGTCGCTTTGTGCCGGCACATCGTTAATCGCCACCGCGTTCCACCACGGCAGGGCGGGCAGGGCAGTGCCCTTCAGCGTGTTACCGCCCAGACCCAGCAGCGGCATCAGCGTTTTGAACGCCAGCATGATATCGAGGTCGTTACCGCCGACGCGGCAGCCGCTGTGGCCAAGCAGGCTGGCACGGCGATCGGACTGATTACGCCACTGCGGACCCATCAGCAGCATGGAGCAGTCGGTGGTTCCGCCGCCGATATCCACCACCAGCACGCGTGTCTCCTGCTGCAGCGTGGCTTCAAACTCCAGACCGGCGGCAACCGGCTCGAACTGAAACTCGACGTCGCGGAACCCGGCACGCTGTGCGGCACGCAGCAGAATGCCCTGCGCCTGCTGGTTGGCGTCTTCACCGCCCAGTCCCTGGAAGTTGATTGGCCGGCCAATCACGGCCTGGTCAATCGGTTGATCGAGCTGGGTTTCACCCTGCTGGCGAATGTGCAGCATCATGGCGCACACCAGATCTTCGAAGAAGGCGATCTGCTGGGGTTTCAGGCCACTGGCGCCGAGGAACGACTTCGGCGATTTGACGAACCACACCTCTTCCGGATCAACCATATAGTGCTGCAGCGCGGTCAGACCAAACTGCACGCTGGCAGGCGTTACCTCGATATCCTCTTCGCGGTTATAACGCAGCGCGCGCTGCAGCAGCGCGGTGCTTTCGCTGTCTGGCGTGGGGACCTGATGATGGCGGTGCAGCCATTCACTGATGGCTTCGCGCGTGGGCGCGCAAATCATGGAGGGAAGCAGGCGCTGACCGTTTTCCAGTGTCAGTAACCGCGGTGTGCCGCTATCCGTTACCGCGATGGAACAGTTAGCCGTGCCGTAGTCGAATCCGATAAACATTGTATCCCCCATGCCAGAAAAAAGGGGGCGACTTTAGCGCAGCCAACGCGGGCTGGCAATGGGCAGCGCCGCAGTTTATCCCTGAACTTCCTGGTAAACCTGATACTGGCCGCGCCCGGCGTGTTTGGCGCTGTAACAGGCAACATCGGCCTGCGACATCACCACATTGCTGATGCAGTTATGCTGATCGATTTGCGTGATACCGGCGCTGGCGCCGACGTGATACGGCCGGTCCTGCCAGATAAAGGTAAAGTCATGCACCGCGCTGACGATGCCCTGCACCACCTCGCGCACCTGGTCAACATTGCTGTAGGGCAGCAGCAGGCCAAATTCGTCACCGCCGAGGCGCGCCAGCACATCGCTATTGCGCAGGTGCTGTTGCATGAGATCGGCCAGTGCGCGCAGCAGCGCATCGCCAGCGGCATGGCCGGCGGTATCGTTGACCGCTTTAAACTTATCCAGATCGATAAACACCAGCACGTGCTCGCTGTGATGCGCGGCGGCGTCATTCACCAGTCGCTTCAGCTGCTGTTCAAAGCTGTGACGGTTCGGCAAACGCGTCAGCATATCGTGAGAGGCGCTGTAGCTCAGGCGTTTCATCATGCGGCGCGACTCGCTGACGTCATGAATGACCATTACGGCACCAATGTCGCTGCCGGTCAGGGTTTTCAGCGGCGTGATGCTGTAGTGAATCTCGACCTGGGCACCATCCGGCGTATGCAACACCAGCTCCTCTTCCAGGTCCGGTGTGGTTTTGCTGGCGGGCAGGCTGCACAGCAACAGATTCTCCACGCGCGGCCCCTGCGCACCACGCGTAATCGTCAGCAGTTCGCTCAGCGCCACGCCAGCCGCTTTCGCCTGCGGCCAGCCGCTCAGCGTCTCGGCCACCGGATTCATGAAGGTCACCCGCATCTCATCGTCAGTACAAATCACCGCTTCACCGATCGAGTCGAGGGTGATCGCCATGCGTTCCTTCTCCTGGAACAGCGCTTCATTCAGCGTGCGCAGCGAAGTAATGTCCTGGCAAATGCCGAGCATGCGTTCGATCTGCCCGTCCTTGCTGATGATGCTATTGGCCTCGGAGCGCACGTAGCGCACGCCCTGCGGCAGATTGATGCGGTACTCCAGCTGAAAGGCGCTGCGGCGTTCAATCGCCTGCTGAATGGTGAGCGCGGCCGCTTCACGTTCCTGAACATCGACCAGATGCAGCCACAGGTCGTAGCTCGGCACCCGGTGCGGCTCCAGCGCGAATAACTCGTACATGCGCTTGTCCCATAACATCTCGCCGTTTAGCAGGTTCCACTCCCACACGCCGATGCCGCCCGCTTCGTTGGCCAGCGTGATGCGCTCCATCAGCCGCTGGTTGACCTGCTCGCTCTGCTTCAGCTCGGAGATATCCACAATCTGCGCGATAAAGTAGAGCGGGTGCAGCTGCGCATCACGCACCATCGAGACCGTGAGGCGCGCCCAGACGATCTCGCCATCTTTGCGGAAATAGCGCTTCTCCAGCGTATAGGTCAGGATCTCACCGGCGATCAGCCGCTCCAGCTGTTGCAGGTCGCTGTTGAGATCGTCCGGATGGGTGATCTGCTGGAAGGTGAGTTTTTTCAGCTCCTCCGCCGCGAAGCCCAGCGTGCGGCACAGCGACTGGTTGACCTGTTGCCAGCCGCCTTCCGGCGATACCAGCGCCATGCCGATGGCGGAATACTCCATGGCGTTGCGGAAGCGGGTTTCGCTTTCGCTGATGTGGTGCTTTTCACGCTGGAAGGCATCCATCACCAGCGACATTACGTGGCTCGGCAGCAGCACCAGCAGAAACGGCAGCCAGGTGCTGACCTGGCCGAGCAGCAGATCGTTGCGCGCCAGGTTGACCCAGTCGAGCGCCAGCAGCAGCGAGATAAAGCTGGCGTTGAGGAAAAACAGCAGAAAGGCTTCGAATTTGGGCAGGCGCACCGCGCACCAGAACAGAATCACCACGATAAAGGTAAACGGCCACGGCAGGAAGCGCAGCGCCAGATAGCTGGCCAGCAGCGTGACGATCAGCGTGAGCAGCGTCTCCAGCTGACGTTCCGGCGTGATCAGCTGGCGCAGCGGTTTATCAGGCCACAGCAGCAGCACCGGACCGAAGGCCAGCACGCCAATCACTTCAGAGATCACCCAGGTGGAGAAAAACGGCAACGAGGCGTGGCCGTCAACGTGCAGCATCCATAGCGCCACGACGCCGCCCAGCAGCGGCGCGATCAGGCCCGCAGCCAGCGCAAAGCGTATCCAGTCGGCCAGTGAGTTGAGCGGGGCTTTGCGGTCCAGCAGCGCGCGCAGCATCAGCCCGCCGAGGATGGCCTGCACCATATTAAGGATGGCGAATTTGACATTGCTCAGGGCCGGGCCGATCACCAGCAGATTGGCCAGCGCCGTGCCGAGCACGCAGCTGGCCAGCAGCAGCGGTACCTGTCGCGAGGGTGCGCGGAACACCACGACGGTCATTAACGCGGTGGAGTACCAGAGCGGGGAAATGCGGCCGCTGACGACAATCAGTTCCAGACAGAACAGCGTCAGTAAAAATGCCAGCGCGCAAAGCAGCAGGGCGCTGAGCCACTTTTTTTGCGGATTATCCTGCGAGGTTACTATCTCAAGAGTCATGCACGAATCCAGCAGCGCGCATTGATTACTCGAAGAAAAATGCGCCAGTCAATCTCTTAATCCATGCTAGCACATCTGTCAGATATCTTTGTGCGGAAATGTTTTTTTGCGGCCTGCATCCAGGTGCGCATGAATGCGCACCCGACAAAAACGGTGAACGGTTTAGGGGGTCGGCATCCTGCAACAGAACTGTCGCAGGGGCGCAATTCATGGCGACCAGGTTGTACAATGCACTCAGCGAAACCAGGTGCGCATGAATGCGCACCCTACAAAGACGGTGAATGGTTTAGGGTGTTGGCATCCTGCACCAGAACTGTTGTAGGGGCGCCATTCATGGCGACCAGGTGTACAACACACTCAGCGGAACAAATCGGCGCGGGTGAAGGGCTTTTCCAGCCCGGCGAGGTCAGCGGAAAAACGCTCGAGGAACTGCTGGGTGGTGGCGACGCGGCCGTGGCCCATCAGCAACAGCGGAATCAGAAATGCCACCGCCACCTGCACCACGCTAAACCCCTTCAGCGCGGTGCGGCGCTGGCTCAGCAGGAACGCGCTGCTCAGGGTAAAGCCCAGCATCAGTCCGGCCAGCACTTCACTTACCGAGTGCGCATGGATCACCAGGCGCGATAATCCCACCATCAACGGAATCAGATAGCCGATACCGATAGTCAGGGCGCGCCAGAACGTAGGCCAGCGGCCGGAAATCAGCCACATCATCACCGGCCACAGCGTCGCTGACATCGCGCTATGGCCGCTGAAACCGGTAAAGTTATAACGCGCGCTGCCAATGCCGAAGCCGAGAAACATAATTTTCGAGATGCTGACCAGCAGGCCCGCCAGGCCAAACGCCAGCAGCCAGTACAAGACGGTGCGACGGTTGTCGCTTTTCCACGGCAGCACCAGGGCGATGATCACCGCAGTGGGGATCAGCAACATACTGTCGCCGAAATAGGTCAGGGTTCTCCAGCTCATACTTTTCCTTGCAACGACTATCGGGCTCCCGCCAGTCACACGGCGGGTAGAGAAACAGTGTATCGATTAAGCCGCTGGCTGCAAAACGGGATAGTCTGAAAAGGCGGCGCGCCGGTTTTCACTGGCATCAACCCGGTGAAATCCCTATAATTGCCGCCAACTAACCCTCTCAATCGGCCTGTTTTTGTGCAGACAGAAACCGGCTCCAGTTATCAGGTCTTAAAAAAGTATGACTGACAAGTCTCATCAGTGCGTGATCGTTGGCATTGCAGGTGCATCCGCATCCGGAAAAAGTCTTATTGCCAGCACGCTCTATCGTGAAATCCGTGACCAGGTCGGTGACGAGCATATCGGTGTGATCCCCGAAGATGCCTACTATAAAGATCAAAGCCACCTCACCATGGAAGAGAGGGTGAAAACCAACTACGACCATCCGAGCGCGATGGACCACGATTTGCTGCTGCAGCATCTGCGCGCACTGAAGGCCGGCGAAGATATCGACCTGCCGGTTTACAGCTACGTTGAGCACACCCGCACCGACGAGTGTATTCACCTGAAGCCGAAGAAAGTAATTATTCTGGAAGGAATTCTGCTGCTGACCGATGCACGGCTGCGCCAGGAGCTTAACTTCTCGATCTTCGTTGATACCCCGCTGGATATCTGCCTGATGCGCCGTATGAAGCGCGACGTCAACGAACGCGGGCGCTCGATGGACTCGGTGATGAGCCAGTACCAAAAGACCGTACGCCCGATGTTCCTGCAGTTTATTGAGCCTTCCAAGCAGTATGCCGACATCATTGTGCCGCGCGGTGGTAAAAACCGCATCGCCATTGATATCCTCAAGGCCAAAATTAACCAGTATCTTTGACGACGCCCGTCCGGTTCAGCGTGACCGGAGCGGGACACCGTGCGTCCGGATGGACGTGACGCGAACGGTTTGTCACAACCTGACCACCTTTCGCTACACTTAAATCATGGAGTTTCTGCGATGAGATTATGCGATCGCGATATTGAAAGCTGGCTGGACAGCGGCAAGCTGGCCATCGATCCCCGTCCGCCGGTTGAGCGCATCAACGGTGCTACCGTGGATGTGCGCCTCGGTAACCAGTTCCGCACTTTTAGCGGCCACACCGCACCGTTTATTGATTTGAGTGGTCCAAAACACGAAGTGAGCGCGGCGCTGGATCGCGTGATGAGCGATGAGATCGTGCTGCCGGAAGGCGAAGCGTTCTTTCTGCATCCGGGCGAACTGGCGCTGGCGGTAACGCTGGAATCCGTCACCATTCCCGACGATCTGGTGGGCTGGCTGGATGGCCGTTCGTCGCTGGCGCGCCTCGGGCTGATGGTGCACGTTACCGCGCACCGTATCGATCCGGGCTGGCAGGGCCGCATCGTGCTGGAGTTTTACAACTCCGGTAAGCTGCCGCTGGCGCTGCGTCCCGGCATGCTGATTGGCGCACTGAGCTTTGAACCGCTGTCCGGGCCGGCGGCGCGTCCTTACAATCGCCGCGAAGACGCCAAATATCGCGGGCAGCAGGGCGCTGACGCCAGCCGTATTGATAAAGACTAACGTTTCTCCTGGAGTGATTTCGCGCCAGCGGCCTGAAATCTGACGGTGATGAGGATGCAATGAGAAGACTGATAACCACGCTGGCCATCCTGTTAGTGGTGGTCGTAGCGGGCATGACGGCACTGGTGTTGCTGGTCAATCCCAACGACTTTCGTACCTATATGGTACAGCAGGTAAAACAGCGCAGTGGTTATCAGCTTGAAGTGAGCGGCGACCTGCGCTGGCACGTCTGGCCGCAGCTCAGCATTCTGGCGGGCCGCATGAGCCTGACCGCGCCCGGCGCCAGCCAGCCGATGGTGACCGCCGATAATATGCGTCTGGACGTCAATCTGTGGCCGCTGCTGTCGCATCAGCTGAGCGTCAGCCAGGTGATGCTGAAAAACGCGATTATTCGCGCCACGCCGGACAGCGCGGTGCAGAAACCGCAGGGCGCGCCGATTGAGCCTGGCGACAGTGAACCGGCCATCGCCGCCAGCAATGGCTGGACCTTTAACATCAGTAAACTGCGCATCGCCGATAGCCTGCTCATCTGGCAGCAGCCGGGCGGTGACGAGTACAACTTCCGCGATCTCAACCTCAATCTGAATCAGGACGATAACCGGCAGGCCAGCGTTGAGCTGGCGACACGCGTGTCGCGCAATCAGCGCAATCTCAGCCTGAACCTGAAAGGGCAGATGGACGTGGCGCACTATCCGCACCGTATCAGCGGCCAGCTGGATGAGCTGGATTACACGCTGGACGGCGCGAACCTGCCGCCGCAGGGCATTAAAGGGACGCTGAGCGGGCAGGCGCAGTGGGATGGCGACCAGCAGCAGTTTGCGCTGAACAAGCTGCAGTTAACCGCGAATGACAGCGCCCTCGACGGCAGCGCTGAGGGCCGGCTGGCCCTGCCGCAGCAGCTCAACCTCGCGCTGCACGCGACCTCGCTCAATCTGGATAACCTGATGGCCAGCGCGCCCGCCAGCGATAACAGCACCACGCAGCAGGCTAACGTGATGCGCACGCCGGTGATCGCTGAGCCGCGCGCGCACAATAATGCCGACTCGCCGCTCAACAGCATGGATTTACAGCTGACGCTCGACGCTGACAGCAGCGTGTGGCGCGGTCTGACGCTCAGCAATCTGCAAATTGACGCCCGCAATCAGCGCGGGCTGCTGACGCTCAACAAGCTGCAGGGCAAATTTGGTGACGGCCACTTTTCCATTCCCGGCTCGGTGGATATCCGTCAGCCGGTCACGCAGGTGGCGTTTCAGCCGGAGCTGAGCAGCATTGCCATCGCGCCGCTGCTTAAAGCGCTGGAACTGCCGGCTTCGCTGCAGGGCACGGTCTCGCTCAAGGGCGACATCAGCGGTGCCGGGCTGAGCGTGGCGGAGGCGAAACAGAACTGGCAGGGCAATTCAGAACTGGAAGCGACTAATCTGCAGCTGGCGCAGCTGAATTTACAGCAGATGGTGCGCCGCGCCGTGGCGCGCGTCAGCAATCGCGTCAGTAACGATCAGCCGGATGATCAGGGAATTGAACAGTTAAGCGGGCGCATCAGCCTGAAGCAGGGCAACGTCACGCTGCCGGATCTGCAGGGCGGCAGCAGCCGGCTGGCGCTGCAAACCCACGGCAACGTGGATGTGGTGAAGCAGCAGCTGGATGTCACCATTAATATGATTCTGCGCGGCTGGCAGGGCGACGACCGGCTGGCGAAAGTACTCAACGGCCAGCCGATTCCGCTGCGCATGTACGGCAGCTGGGGCAATCTGCAGTATTCGCTGCCGGTGGATGACGTGGTGCGCCAGCAGTTGCAGGGCGAAGCCAAAACGCGCCTTAATCAGTGGCTGGATAGCCAGAAGTCTGCACCGCGGCAATAAAACCCGATGCCGGTGCGCATGAATGCGCACCCTACAAAAAACCGATGCTTTCCTTGTAGGGTCGCCATTTATGGCGACCAGCTAAGCAACACGCGATAAATCACGCCCCGGCACCGGGTTAAATAAACGGTGCGGGCGCGACCGGCACAATCTCGACTTTTTGCACCCGATGGTTCTCCACCTGCAGGGTGCGCAGCAGATAATCCCCGACGCGCAACTCCTCACCTTCGGCCGGTACGTGCTGCAGGCTATCCATCAGCAATCCCGCCAGCGTATGGTAATTGCGCCTCTCGTCGAGCGGCAGTGCCACATACAGCGCTAAATCTTCCAGCGGCATATGGCCGTTGGCGATCCAGCCGCCATGCTCTGCGGGCTGAATATCGTAACGGGCATCAATCTCTTCCCCTTCATTGGGCAGGTTGCCGGCGATGGTCTCCATCACGTCGCTCAGCGTCACCACGCCTTCTACCGAACCAAACTCATCCACCACAAAGGCAAAATGGGTGCGCGCATGGCGAAACTGCTCCAGCGCCTGCAGCAGGGTGACGCGCTCGGGAAACACCAGCGGCTGGCGAATCAGCGCACGCAAATCCAGCGATTTACTGTGCAGCGACTGATGCAGCAGATCAATCACATGCACCACGCCCAGCGGCTCGCGCCCCTGTTCGGTGATCAGCAGGCGCGTATGCTGGTTGCGGTCGAGTTTATCCATGATCGACTGTGGATCTTCGCTCAGATCAATATGCTCGACGTCATGGCGTGACGTCATGATGCTGTTAATTTGGCGCTGACCCAGGCCCAGCACGCGCATGATCATGCGCCGCTCCTGACGGTTAAACAGCGCTGCGCCCTGGTTATCGCTTAGCAGCGATGCCGTGTCGGCATCCAGATCGGCGCGCTGCGCTTCACCGCGCAAAATGCGCAGCACGGCTTCGGCGGTGCGCTGGCGCAGCGGTCGTCCGGCGGTAAGAAAACGGCGGCGATTAAATAGCGCCAGCTGATTAAAGATCTCAATCACAATCGAGAAGCCAATGGCCGCGTACAGATAGCCTTTCGGAATGACGAAGCCGAAACCCTCTGCCACCAGACTAAAGCCGATCATCAGCAGAAAGCTCAGGCAGAGAATCACAATGGTAGGATGGCCGTTAACGAAGCGCGTCAGCGGCTTGCTGGCCAGCAGCATTAACAGGATGGCGATGGTCACGGCGATCATCATCACCGGCAGGTCGTTGACCATACCGACGGCGGTAATGACGGCATCAAGTGAAAAGATGGCGTCCAGCACCACGATTTGCGCCACCACCGGCCAGAATTTAGCACCGCTGTTATTTTGACCCGATTCCTCGTCGCTGCCCTCCAGCCGGGCGTTCAGTTCGGTGGTGGCTTTAAACAACAGGAAGATACCGCCGCCCAGCAGCAGCAGGTCGCGTGCGCTGAAGCTGTGCTGGAAGAGGGTGAACAGCGGTTGGGTCAGCGTAACCAGCCACGACAGCGACGCCAGCAGCACCAGCCGTGATACCAGCGCCAGCAGCAGGCCGAACACCCGCGCGCGGTCGCGCAGCGTCGGCGGCAGCTTCTCCACCAAAATGGCAATGAAAACCAGGTTATCAATACCCAGCACCAGCTCAAGAACGATTAGCGTGACTAATCCTGCCCAGAGCGACGGATCGATGATCCACTCCCACATACTTTCATCACCATAATGTCTAAAAATGAGCTTAGTCTGATGATAGTTAATCGTCAGACAGGGTACAAATACGCCCCGGCCGCGCGGATGTCGCGGGCTGGCGGCTTATTAGGATTAATCTTACCTTGTTCAGCCGGGCGATAAGTGAAAAGTATGGATAAACATCCTGTGTGGATGAAGACCACTATTTATTCTTATCCGGCGGCAAAAGCGTACATTTTTAATGCGACTAATCTGAAGACGGGTATCGAATTATTCTGAAATTTGGCGTGAAATTGCCTGGCGGTGCTGGCATCAATACTTATGGCTGGTAGTCTTTTTCCTAAAATAGTGCAGGGAAGACGGGGCCTACTTGTAAACAAGCCAGTAATAACTAGTATAGCAACGTGTTAGTTAATGTCTGCGCCAATGTTGTTAATAGCGCGCTGTTTAGCTTCTTAATGTTGTGAATTGTGATCGTGCACGGGTTAAGGCGGGTATTTCCCGGCGTGGCGACAAAGCGCGGACAAAAAATAGGGTGTTGTAAGCGGTATTGGCAGCGACAGCCAAGGGCGGTAGCGTGCCTGATGTGGTTTTCACAGGTTAAGAATTGTCTGGCCTTGCGGCAAAAGGAAGTCAGACTAATCTGTTGGTATTTATCACAATTTTCTTGCTTAACTGGAAAGAGAATTGGCCTAAATGCCGGGGAGTTCGCCGCAGTTTGTCTCGCTGGTTTAGTTAGTGCATCGCTCATTAATTACTCAGGCTTAGGCGTTAGGGATTAAGGGAAATAAAATAAAAGAGTCAAATATGCGCGATAATGAATTTACATATAAAAGTCTTCTGACAAAAATTTTACTGGCGTGCTCGGATTTAATTTGTTTCAACGCGGCATTGTTTATTGCACTCGCGCTGATTAATTCGTTCGCCGATTCTCCACTGGCAGATATTTCTGAAAAAGACCTCAACTTAAAAATCGCCACCCATGTCTGCCTGTCCTTAATTTGTACAGGCTGGTTCTGGGTTCGCCTGCGTCATTATACCTATCGCAAACCCTTCTGGTTTGAGCTGAAAGAGATCTTTCGTACCGTTCTCATTTTCTCTGTCATCGATTTGTCAATTTCAGCATTATCACAATGGCAGATGTCCCGTTTTGTCTGGGTATTAACGTGGATTTTAGCGCTGGTGCTGATTCCGCTGGCGCGCGCTATTTCCAAACGCGTACTGAATCATTTCGGTATGTGGAAAAAGCAAACCATTATTATTGGCAGCAACCGTAACGCGCAGGAAGCCTGGCAGGCGCTGCAGAGCGAAGAGGTGATGGGCTTTGATGTGATCGCCTTCTTTGACGTCGATGGCAGCTGCCCGCAGGCCAGCATCTCCGGTGTACCGGTGCTGCATAACGAGCAGGAGCTGTGGCAGCTGACCAACAGCGAAACCCAGTTCATCGTCGCGGTTGAGTTTGAGCAGAGTCAGCACCGCGACCGCTGGCTGAAAATGCTGGCGATGCATAACTGTCGCTCGGTCTCGGTTATCCCGACGTTGCGCGGCGTACCGCTGTACGGCACCGATATGGCTTACATCTTCAGCCATGAAGTGATGATTCTGCGTGTGAATAACAACCTGGCGAAACGCACCTCGCGTGTCCTGAAGCGGGCATTTGATATCGTCGGCGCGCTCAGCATCATCATCGCGCTGTCACCTGCGCTGCTGGTACTCGGCTTCATGGTTGGCCGTGATGGCGGACCACCGATTTACGGTCACGAACGTGTGGGTCTCAATGGCCGCAAGTTCAAATGCCTGAAGTTCCGCTCCATGGTGATTAACTCGAAAGAGGTGCTGGAAGAGGTGCTGCGCACCGACCCGGTAGCCCGCGCCGAGTGGGACAAAGATTTCAAACTGAAAAACGATCCACGTATTACCAAAGTCGGTCATTTCATCCGTAAAACCAGTCTGGATGAGTTGCCGCAGCTGTGGAACGTTGTGCGCGGTGACATGAGCCTCGTTGGCCCGCGCCCGGTGATTGAAGATGAACTCTGCCGTTATGCCGGTGATGTTGATTATTACCTGATGGCAAAGCCAGGCATGACGGGATTGTGGCAGGTCAGCGGTCGTAACGACGTTGACTATGAGACGCGCGTCTATTTCGATTCGTGGTATGTCAAAAACTGGTCGCTGTGGAATGACATCGCGATTCTGTTTAAGACGGTCGGCGTGGTACTCAAACGCGACGGCGCTTATTGATAGACAGCAAGGGCAGGGGACGAAATAACGTTCCCGCCTGATAACTGCCGGTGCTGGGAGTGTCTGTAACTGATAACTGCCATTATCGAGCCCGAACAGAGCGGGTTATTAAGCCGCTTAACGATAACCCACTTTAATTGAAGTCGTCTGCAATCAGGATGACAACATAAACCAGGGAGCTAATGATAATGAACCTCAGTTTCAGTGTTTAATTCCTTGCCTTTATTTTTGTTAGACGCTTACACAGCGGCGTTTTCGCCTCTATCAATCATTAACTGATAGCGAAGAACCAGATGATAATGAAAACTAAATTGATACCGTTACTGGTATCCGCGACTTTCCTCTCCGGGTGCACCATCGAACCAGGTTCGCACCTTTCCACTAGCGGAAAAGATGTCATTGAGCAACAGGATAGCAATTTTGACATCGACAAATACGTTAACGTCTTCCCTCTGACGCCGCGTCTGGTTGAACAGATGCGTCCGAAGCCGCTGGTTGCTCAGGCTAACCCGCTGCTGCAGAACGAGATTCAGAGCTATCAATACCGCGTTGGCATCGGCGACGTACTGAACGTCACCGTATGGGATCACCCTGAGCTGACCACGCCGGCCGGTCAGTACCGTAGCGCCAGCGACACCGGTAACTGGGTGCAGGCAGACGGTACCATCTTCTATCCGTACATCGGTAAAGTGCGCGTTGCAGGCCGCACCGTGACGGAAATCCGCAGTGAAATCGCGCGTCGTCTGGCGCAGTTCATTGAAAGTCCGCAGGTGGATGTCAACGTGGCCGCGTTCCGTTCGCAGAAAGCCTACGTGACTGGTTCGGTCACCACCTCCGGCCAGCAGCCAATCACCAACGTGCCGCTGACCGTGCTGGATGCGGTGAACGCCGCGGGTGGCCTTGCCGCTGACGCCGACTGGCGCAACGTGGTGCTGACGCACAACGGCCGCGAGCAGCGCATTTCGCTGCAGGCGCTGATGCAAAACGGCGACCTGAGCCAGAACCATCTGCTCTATCCGGGCGATATCCTTTACGTACCGCGTAACGACGATCTGAAGATCTTCGTAATGGGCGAAGTGAAACAGCAGACCACGCTGAAGATGGACCGCAGCGGCATGACGCTGGCTGAAGCGCTGGGTAACGCACAGGGCATGGATCAAACCACCTCTGACGCCACCGGCGTATTCGTCATTCGTCCGATTCGCGGTGCTAACCGCACCAAGATCGCCAACATCTATCAGCTGAACACCAAAGATGCGGCGTCGATGGTGATGGGCACCGAATTCCAACTGGAGCCGTACGACATTGTCTACGTCACCGCAACACCAATCACCCGCTGGAACCGCGTGATTTCCGGACTGCTGCCGACCATCGTGGGTATCGACGATGCAAGCTCCGCAGCGCTGCGTTTCCGCAACTGGTCGGACTAAGGTTTTACCATGATTAAGTCAGTGTTAGTCGTCTGCGTCGGCAACATTTGCCGCTCCCCCACCGGGGAGCGTCTGTTTAAACGCGCACTTCCGCATACCCGTATCGCCTCAGCCGGTCTTGGCGCCCTGAAGGGCCACCCGGCGGATAAGACGGCCAGCGCCGTCGCCGCTGAACATGGCGTTTCGCTGGACGGTCATGAGGCTCAGCAGTTAACGGCCAGCATGTGCCGTGACTTTGACCTGATTCTGGTAATGGAGAAGCGCCACGTTGAGCAGGTGAATCGCATCGATCCGGCCGCGCGGGGGAAGACCATGCTGCTGGGCCACTGGCTTAACCAACAGGAAATTGCGGATCCGTACAAAAAAAGCCGTGAGGCCTTTGAAGAGGTTTACGGGTTACTGGAAAACGCTACCCAGAAATGGGTTAACGTACTAAGCCGATAGTTGGGAATATCCATGAATATCAAAAACAAGGTTATGACTGCGCCAAAAGAAGATTCGAATGGATGGGATCTGGCGCATCTTGTGGGACAGCTGATCGATCATCGCTGGATCATCGTGGCGGTCACCGCTTTCTTTATGCTGATGGCAACGCTCTACACACTGTTTGCTACGCCAATCTATAGCGCGGACGCTATGGTGCAGGTGGAGCAGAAAAACACCGCTTCGGTGCTGAACGAATTACAGGATGTGATTCCGACCACGCCAGCATCAGACACCGAGATTCAAATCATCGAATCCCGCATGGTGATTGGTAAAACCGTTAACGACCTCGGTCTGGACACGGTCATTCAGCAAAACTACTTCCCGGTAATCGGTAAAGGTCTGTCGCGCCTGATGGGCAACAAGCCGGCGCAGATTGCCATTTCACGCCTGGAAATTCCGCGCAGCATCGACAAACGTACCGTTGAGCTGGAAGTCACCGGTCCGCAGACCTATACCGTGAGCAAAGACGGCGACGAGCTGTTCAAAGGCCGCGTCGGTCAGCTGGAGCAGCATGGCGACGTCACCATGCTGGTGAGCGGCATTCAGGCTGACGAAGGCACCAGCTTCAGCGTCACCAAGCTGAGCGACCTGCAGGCGATTAAAACCGTACTCGGCGCGTTGACCGTCGCTGACAAAGGCAAAACCACCGGCGTGCTGGGCCTGGAGTTCCAGGATGAAGATCAGGAGCAGGCGAGCCGCGTGCTGAACCAGATCGTCAACAACTATCTGCTGCAGAACGTTGAGCGCAAGTCTGAGCAGGCAGAGAAGAGCCTCGAATTCCTGCGCACCCAGCTGCCTAACGTGCGTGCCAAACTGGATGATGCGGAAGACAAGCTGAACACCTTCCGTCGTCAGAACGAGTCGGTCGACATGTCACTGGAAGCCAAATCGGCGCTCGACTCGTCCGTTAGCGTCCAGAGCCAGCTGAACGAGCTGACCTTCCGTGAAGCCGAAGTTTCCCAGCTGTTCACCAAAGACCACCCGACCTACCGCGCGCTGCTGGAAAAACGCAAAACGCTGGAAGCGGAACAGGCGCAGCTGAACAAGAAAATCTCGGCCATGCCGCAGACCCAGCAGGAGATTCTGCGTCTGACGCGTGACGTGCAGGCCGGTCAGGAAATCTACATGCAGCTGCTGAACCGTCAACAGGAACTGGGCATCAGCAAGGCCAGCACCGTGGGTGATGTGCGCATCATCGACCGTGCCGAAACCAGCACCAGCCCGGTGGCACCGAAGAAGCTGCTGATTATTGTCGCGGGTCTGATTGTTGGTCTGATGCTGTCGGTTGGTCTGGTGCTGCTGAAAGCGCTGTTCCACCACGGTATCGACAACCCGGAGCAGCTGGAAGAGCTGGGCATGAACGTCTACGCCAGCGTACCGCTCTCCGAGTGGCAGCGTAAGAAAGACACCGAAGCGCTGGCGCGACGCGGCAGCAAAGAGAAGTCGGATCCGCACAACACGCTGCTGGCGCTGGGTAACCCGACTGACCTCTCCATCGAAGCGATTCGTAGCCTCCGTACCAGCCTGCACTTCGCCATGATGGAAGCGAAAAACAACATCCTGATGATCACCGGTGCCAGCCCGGGTATTGGTAAAACCTTTATCTGTGCCAACCTGGCGACGCTGGTATCCAAAGCAGGTCAGCGCGTGCTGTTCATCGATGGTGACATGCGTCGCGGCTATACCCACGAGCTGCTGGGTGCGGACAACAAGACTGGCCTGTCTAACGTGCTGTCGGGCAAGAGCGAGTTCTCGCCGGCGATGATTCAGAAGGGCGTGTACGGTTTTGACTTCCTGCCGCGCGGTCAGGTGCCACCGAACCCGTCTGAGTTGCTGATGCATCGTCGCATGCAGGAGCTGCTGGACTGGGCGAGCAAGAACTATGACCTGGTGCTGATCGATACGCCGCCGATTCTGGCTGTGACCGACGCTTCCATCATCGGTAAGCTGGCCGGTACCTCGCTGATGGTGGCGCGTTTCGAAACCAACACCACCAAAGAGCTGGATGTCAGCTACAAGCGCTTCGCCCAAAACGGTATCGAGATTAAAGGCGTCATCCTCAACGCCGTGGTCCGTAAAGCGTCGAATGCCTATGGTTATGGCTACGACTATTACAACTACGAATACGGCAAAGAGAGCAAAAGCTAAGCACTATCGGGGGCGGATTTTCCGCCCCTTTTTATGGCGCGTCTCTGGCTAAGCGCCATGCCTTGTGCCTCTGCAAAACATGCGGATACACCGCAGAGTATTGTAGCGGCGCGATTTATCGCGCAATAAATTGCGCCGCTACGGAACGTGCGGTGATTAAACGCATAAAACTGCGGCGGTGAAATTGATACCGCGAACATAATAACGATTTTTTCGGTGCGTTTTGCACCACCCAACATACACACAGCACAATCTTAGGTATTTCCGTGACGGTACGAAAAGTCTTATTGAAAAAGAATACTAACGGCATGATTTTTCAGAACAAAGCCGATTCCTTTCTACAGGCCGCTCGCGTTACCGTTGAATCTGGAACAGCTGTTTAAGAGGTGCTGGCAATGCAGGACATCCGCTTCTCAATTGTAATTCCCGCTTATAACGCGTCGAAATCGATTGTCACGACGCTGGATTGCGTCAAAGCGCAAACCTATCGCAACTTTGAAGTCATTATCGTGGATGACAAATCCGCTGATGCCGCGGAACTGGCGCAGGTGGTGCGCGGCGAGCGCTATCAGGATCTGGACATCAAACTGGAGCTGTCTGAGGTCAAACTCAACGGCGCCGGCGCGCGCAACAAAGGTATTGAACTGGCGCAGGGCGACTTCATCAGCTTCCTCGACGCCGACGACGAGTGGCACGCGGACAAGCTGCTGGAAGTGTGCGATACCATCCGCAAGCTGGAAGCGCAGGGTAAATCGCGCTATGTCATCTTCAGCCAGGTCAATATTCATCAGGACGGCAGCTTCCTCAAAGTGATGCCGATGCAGCCGCCGGGTAAAAACGAGACCGTGGCGGAGTACCTGTTTGGCTGTTACGGCTTTATCCAGACCAGTACCATCGTGCTGAAACGCGAAGATGCCGCCAGAATCCAGTTTGATGCGCGCTATATTCGCCATCAGGATTATGACTTCTGTATCCGCGCCGACCGCATGGGCTATGAATTTGTGATGATCGCCAAACCGCTGGCGACCTACCATCTGGTGACCAAATTTGGTTCCAAACACAAAGGCGAGTCGGTGAAGTACTCCTTCTTCTGGCTCGACACCATGAAGCCGCACCTGACGGCGCGCGATATCCATACCTACAAAGCGTTCAAGCTGCCGCTGCGCTACAAAATGGATGGCAATTCGCTGCTGGCCAGCGTCAGTTTTGCGCGCTACTTCTTCCTCACCAACCGTGATAACCGCGCCTACTTCATCAATCGCCTGGTCGATAAGCTGAAGTCGCGCTTCACGGGGCGAAGAGCGGTTTCCTGATCGATTTATGACTTTCACTTGCTCCCGCAGCGGGAGCATTTTTTCGGTTCCTGACACTCCGGGTATACAAATGACAAATCATGTTGGCACCATCGGTATCGTGATGCCGATGTACAACGCGCGCAACACCGTGCTGCGTGCGGTTGAGTCGATCGTGAATCAGACCTACAGCGACTGGCATCTCTACCTGGTCAATGATAAATCCACCGATGATTCACTCGCTTTTGTGCGCGAGCACTGCCAGGACGCGCGCATCACTATCCTCAGCAACGAGGTCAACCTCGGCGCGGCGGAAACGCGCAACGTGGGCCTGCGCGCGGCCAAAGAGGAGATCATTGCGTTTCTCGACAGCGATGACGAATGGTACGCGGAGAAACTGGCCGAGCAGGCCGCGGCGCTGGCCGCCGGCGACGACTTCGTGATCACCCATTATCACTACAAAACCAAAACCGCCGATCACGACATCAACTACCACAAACCTTATCTGCAGCAGGAAAACTTCGTGAAGAAGCAGTATCGCGTCTGCTTCTCCTCGGTGTGTTTCCGTCGTCCGCCACAGGGCATCTTCTTCCAGCGTAAAGGCCATGAAGACTTCCTGTTCCTCTATGAGCTGTTCCTCCGCTACAAACAAGCCCGGGTGATCCAGAAGACGCTGGTCAACTACTACGAGCTGGGCGATTCGCTGTCGCGTAACAAAAATAAAGCGGCGAAATGGCACCTCGAATTATTAAGAATTATCTATAAAAACAATCCTTTAAAAATCTATTACTATTACGGCTGGTATATGGTGAATGGGGTTCTTTTCACCCTTAAACATCGCTAAGACCCTGTGTCCTTCGCGCTGCCGCTACGTTGGCTGCGCACGTCCATCCCGGTCACTTACCTGAGTAAGCTCCCGGGAATGAACGCACTTGCCGCCTTGCGGCAACGCAAATGACTTGGGTCTGGATTTGAGCAATTTGAGGTGAAAAGTATCAGATGAAAAAGATTGTTTTGGTTATTAAGGATGCCTACTCCTACGCAGGCACGGAGAACATCTGCAACTTCATGTCGGAGTGCCTCGGTGAGGAGCATGCCGTCACCATTTACTCGCTGGAAGGGCACGGCAAAACCTTTTACCCGTTTGAGCGGGTGAAAGAGATTGTCAGCTTCGAAGGCCACAGCAACCCGATTAAAAGTGCCGTGGCGCGTATCCATCAGGAGGGCTTCGACAGCGTATTCCTGATCAGTATGGGGCGCCTGAGCGTGATGTTTGCCTTCTGGAACCTGATGGCAATGAAGAAAAAAACCTTCAAAGCCTACGCCTGCGAGCACATCGCTATTAACTCGTTCAGCAAGCCGATCAAACTGCTGAAGTGGCTGCTGCTGCGCTACTACGATCAGGTGATCGTGCTGACTGACAAAGACCATCAGGTCTTCACCCGCTGGCATATCCCCAGCCAGCAAATTCCTAATCCGGTAGTGTACAAATCCTGGCAGCGCAAGACGCGCAGCCGTCAGGCGCTGGCGGTAGGCCGCCTCGATAACCAGAAGGGCTTTGACCTGCTGCTGGATATCTGGGCCGACTTCAGCAAAAAACACCCGGAGTGGAAGCTGGTGATCGCCGGTGACGGCGAACTGCGCCAGCAGCTGCACGATCAGGCCGCGGCGCTGGGCATCACCGGCAGCGTTAACTTTGTCGGCAAAGTCAGCAATATCAATGATTACTACCGCGACAGCGACATGGCGCTGATGACCTCACGTTATGAAGGACTGCCGCTGGTACTGCTGGAAGCCAAATCCTGGTCGCTGCCGGTGGTGGCCTATGACTGTCCGACCGGACCGCAGGAGATCATCAACCACGGCGAAGATGGCTTCCTGGTGCCAATGAACGACAAAGCCACTTTCCTGGCGCGCATGGAGCAGCTGGCCAGCGACGATCGCCTGTTCTTTGCCATGAGCGAAAAGACCAAAGAGACGGCGCTGAAGTTTGACGGTAATCAGATCAAACAGAGCTGGCTGGCGCTGGTGTAACCACTTTTATCGTGCCTCGGGGATACCTTTTCGGCCGCCATGCGGCTCCATGACCACGGGATTGTTAGCATGAAAAGAAGAGAAGTCTTGCAAACTGCAGCCTCCTCCATTGTTGCCGCGCTGTCGGTGAGCGTGTTTTCCAGTTACGCCGCCAAAAGTGGTCAGCCGGCGCTGAAAGCGGTTGACGCCTCCAGCGTCCCGCCGGGCGATGTGCCAATTCTGACGCCGGAAAACGTCTATACCATGCCACCGCAGTTCTGGCAGAATTTTGAGGGCAAACTGTGGATTGGCGCAGCAGGCAAAGATGCCAGCCAGGCCGGCAACCAGATTCCGGTGTATCTGCGCGACGCTAGCGGTAAGGTGTCCCAGGTGAGCCAGCCCATTGCGCTCAATAAAGGCAACTTTGCCCAGTTTATTCACGATAATGCCGCGTTAATTGCCAATCCCGCGCACTCGATGGTAGTGGAAGATAACCAGGGCAATACGCTGTTTTCCATCAGCGACGTGTCGCGCCCGAACGCCAGCAACTTCAGCCAGCGCCTGGCGCAGCCGAACGGCTATCAGCTGATCGGCGAAATACCGTCGGTGGAAGAGCTGCGTAAAACCCGACCGCTGTTTGCCGGAGCGAAAATCAAGCTGAAAAGCTGGCACGAAGGGCTGGAAGTGGGCGGCGGCGAGTTCGTCGGCGTGTATGGCGAAGGCGAAGATGATGGCGGCGTGATTTTCAGCGGCAACGGGTTCTACTGGCGCCGCGTGGTGGAAGATTTCAACCGTCTGACGCTGTTTGACTTCGGCGCCATCGCCGATGGCAAAACCGATACGGCACCGGCGATCAAAGCCATGTATCAGTGGTCGCTCAAGGCTAACCAGCAGATCTGCGTGCAGTTCCCGGCAGGCACCTTCTTCGTGACCGGCTGTGACTTTGGCGATCAGCAGCAGCGCTTCTTCCGCATTTCCGGTGCGATGGTTAACTTCGGCTATTTCCCGGCGACCACGCTGGTATCTGACGGTCGTTCCGAATTCCTGTTCCAGGTGAATGCGCGCTGGACCGAAATCTCCAACCTGATCTTCAACGGTCAGAACGACAAGCGGCCAAACAAACAGGGGCTGTTCCGCAACACCTGTCCGGGCGGCCAGTTCTTCCGCGGTGCCTGCCTGCGCTTCAACCGCGTCGGCGGCACCTCGATCAGCCTGCTGGATACGCTGGACTGCAAAATCGACCAGTGGTACGCCGACACCTGTACCGGTGACGTGATCAAAGCCAGCTGGTCCGGACAGAAGCAGGGTGCATGGGACCACAGTACGGCGATTGAGCTGTCGAACTTCAACGCCCAGCGCTGTACCGGCGGCATGGTACTTAACCTGCCGCGCTGCAGCCAGTCGATCATTCATAACGGCTGGATTGAGCACAGCGAGCACCCCGGCGATATCTCGAACGGCCAGTGGATCATTGATGCGCTGAGCCTGGAAGATTGCAAAAACCCGCTGAACGCGCGCAATTCCCGCCTTAACATGCGCCAGACCAATCTGCAGTCTGGCAGCTGGATCGATAACTCGCTGGAAGGCGAGCGCTGGCTGAATATCTGGGAGATGGGCTCAACGCGGGTAGAGTCTTACGGCGTGGCCATCGACGGCAGCCTGAAATACAACTACATCACATCGCGTTTCCGTCTGACCAACAACACCAATCAGGCCACCTGGTTCGAGCTGGGGAATTTTTACTCGCCCACCGTGGGTGACAGCTGGGAGATCGAGCTGTTTGGTCAGTCGCAGTTCAGCAACGGCAGCGACAAGCAGCCGCTGCTCGATGTGATGGGCGGTAAACAGACCGGCGGCCGCGCGGTGATTCATCTGCAGCGCAAAACCAGCAAGGCGGAAGCCAGCTGGTCCGCGGAAGGCAGTTCGCCGGTGCTGGAGGTGCGCGTCGATGCACGCAGCGATACCGATAGCAAAGTGTTCGTCAAACTGGCGGGCTGGACGCCGACGGCGGTGGTGCTGATTAAGAGCACCGCCAAAGACCGGTTCCTCACCGGCCGCTGTGCGCGCGTTGACGCCACCATGGCGCAGGGCAGTCCGACCAGCGGCAGCCAGCCGGCCCCGCAGCGGTTTAGCCTGCACAACGGTAAAGCCGGCATCGGCGGCAATGAGCAGGGCGATTTGCTGCTGGCGTCGCGCGCGCTGAAGCCCGAACAGGTGGATACGCGCCAGCCGAAGGGGTTTGTTTCAGTGGTGATCAACGGCGAGCAGGTGGCGCTGCCGTATTTTGCGCTGAAGTCGTGAGGATTTAACGCAGGTAACGGTGCAATTTATCGCGGAGGCCACAACGGCACCGAGCGAGGACGGGCAAAGCGCAATAAATTGCGCCGCTACGGTTTGTGCAGAGGAGATTTCTGCACTGACCCTTTGCACAGTCTGTAGCGGCGCGATTTATCGCGCATGTAACACCTGTCGCAGGTATCAATTACGTCACAACAGGCAGTCGTTAATTTCGGGCCGCTGGCCCATTAGCAGTTTTTTCTTACAGAGTTCACTTAGCCAGTATGGAACTGGCGGCTTGTAAAAAATTACAAAAATTTATCTGGAGTTTTTATGAAGATTTTATTGGTGGGTAACCATACCTGTGGAAATCGTGGGGATGGCGCGATTTTACGTGGACTGATTGATTCATTGCAGGCCGCGCGTGGGGATCTGGATATCGATGTCATCAGCCGCTATCCAACCAGCTCCGGATATTTACTGCAGCAGCACATCCAGCAGGATTCGCTGTTTCTGCACAACAGTAAGGCGCCAAAAGGGCTGGTCAGCAGCCTGAAGCGCAAAGTCGCCAACCGTCTGATGCCGGACATCATGATGGCGCACCTTGGCAAAGGTGGCGTGTATAAATCCTTCTCGGTGCCGCCGCATCTGGCGGAATTCACCCGCAGCCTGGCGAAATATGACGCCATCATTCAGGTCGGCGGCTCGTTCTTCGTCGATCTGTACGGCGTTACCCAGTTTGATCACGCGCTGTGCGCGCTGATGGCGAAGAAGCCGCTGCACATGATCGGTCACTCGGTGGGCCCGTTCGAAAACCCGCGCGTCAATGCGCTGGCAAACTTTGTGTTTGACCGCGTCGACAGCCTGGTGCTGCGCGAAGAGGTCAGCCTCGATCGCCTGAAGCAGGATGGCGTGACCACCAGCCGGGTGAAGAAGGGCGTGGACACCGCGTTCCTGGTGCAGGCACGCGAAGTGGAAAATCCGAGCCACAACCTGCTGCACTGGCAGAACATCATTCAGTCGCGCAAAACCATCGCTATCACCGTGCGTGAGCTGGCACCGTTCGACAAACGTCTTGGCGTCACGCAGAAAGAGTACGAAGCCGCGTTTGGCCGGGTGATCAACGCCATGATCGCCGAAGGCTATCAGGTGGTGGCGTTCTCCACCTGTACCGGCATTGACAGCTATGCCAAAGATGACCGTATGGTGGCGCTGACGCTGCGCGACCACGTTGAGCAGCCGGAGCACTACCATGTGATCATGGACGAATTCAACGACCTGGAGCTCGGCATCCTGCTCAGCCACTGCCATCTCACCATCGGCACGCGCCTGCACTCGGCAATCATCTCCATGAACTTCGGCACGCCAGCCGTGGCCATCAACTACGAGCACAAATCGCTCGGCGTGATGAACCAGCTGGGTCTGCCGCAGATGGCCACCGACGTGCAGAGCCTGATGGACGGCTCGCTGATCGACAAAGTGCAGACGGTGCTGGCGGACTACGACAACGTGAAGCAAAAAGTGAACACCGCGGTGGCGCAGGAGCGTGAAATCGGCAACCGCATCACCGAAGAAATTCTCAACGTCCTGGGGTAAGTGATGAAGCTAACCTTTTTCACCATGCGTTTTCCGGTTGCCTCTGAGACGTTTGTCCTCAATCAGGTGACGCATTTCATCGATGCCGGCTATGACGTCGAGATCATCTCGGTGTTTCCGGGCGACATGATCAACCGTCATGCCGCGTTCGATGAGTACAATCTGGCGGCGAAAACCCACTATCTGCTGCCGGAAGAGAAGGTATCAAACCTCGACAAACTGACCCAGCGCATCGGGCTGATGCTGCCGAAAATCGCCAAACCGGCGCTGCTGAAGTCGCTTAACGTTGGCCGCTACGGTGCGCAGGCGAAAAAGCTGCTGCTGCCAGCCATTGTCGCCAATGCCCGGCAGACCTTTACCGCCGATGTGTTCCTGGTGCACTTCGGCTATGCCGGTGCGCTGGCGAATAAACTGCGCGAGCTGGGGGTACTGAAGGGCAAGCAGGCGACGGTGTTCCACGGTGCGGACATCTCGCGTCGCCACATTCTTGAAGAGCACAAACAGGATTACATCAACCTGTTCAGACAGAGCGAACTGATGCTGCCGATCAGCCATCTGTGGGAGAACAAGCTGATTGAGATGGGCTGTCCGCGCGAGAAAGTGCACGTCACGCGTATGGGCATCGAGCCGGAGAAGTTTAACTTCCAGCCACGCGACGCGTTCCACAAACCGCTGCGCATCGTTTCGGTGGCGCGCCTGACCGAGAAAAAAGGGCTGGACGTGGCGGTCAAAGCCAGTGAAATCCTGCGCGATAACGGCGGTCAGTTCCAGTTCACCATCATTGGTAACGGCGAGCAGGACGGCATGATGCGCGAGCACATCGCGCGTGCCGGCCTGGAAGACATGGTGACCATGCCGGGCTTCAAGCCGCAGGAGGAGATTCGTCAGGCGCTGAGCGAGGCTGACATCTTCCTGCTGCCGTCGAAAACTGCCGCCGATGGCGATATGGAAGGCATTCCGGTGGCGCTGATGGAAGCGATGGCGGTCGGCTTACCGGTGGTGTCCACCTACCACAGCGGCATCCCGGAGCTGATTCAGAATAACGTCAGCGGCTGGCTGGTGTCGGAAAATGATGCCGATGAGCTGGCGGACACGCTGCTGCGCCTGTCGCGCGGTGACGTTGACGTTGCGCCGGTGGTGGCCGCAGCGCGCCATAAAGTGGAAACCGAGTTCAATCAGCACATCGCTTACGGTGAGCTGGCGAAAATTCTGGAGCGCATGGTGTGAGTGGATTAAAAAAACAGGCGGTGTGGCTGTTTGGCAGCACCTGCTTTGCCGCGCTGCTGCAGGTGCTGCAGCTGGCGGTGCTGGCGCGCAAGCTGGAAGCGCACGAGCTGGGTTTGCTGGCGATCATCAACGCCATTCTGGCGGTAGCTACCGTGCTGCAGGACATGGGCATGAGCAGCTACATCGTGCATCGTCAGGAGATTACACGTCGTGAGCAGAGCACCATTTACTGGGTTAACGTCTCGCTGAGCTTCTGTACCGGTCTGATCATGCTGGCCATCGCCTGGCCGGTGGCGTGGTTCTACCATCTGCCGGAGCTGACGGCGCTGATTATGCTCACCAGCCTCAACTTCCTCGTGCTCGGTCACCTGTCGCAGTATCAGGCGCACTATGTGAAAACCAAACGCATGGTGACGCTGGCGAAGATTGAGATGGGCACCAAGCTGTTTGCCTTCCTGTGTACGGTGGCGATGCTCTATTTCACCTCGCTGACGGTGGCGGCGGCGATTCTCGGGCTGTTCATCAACGCCTTCACGCGCATTCTCTGCATGATCTACTTTGGCGAGAAGTCGTGGCGGCCAACCTGGGAGTTCGACGGCAAAACCTTTGTCAGCGCGGTGCGTTACGGTATCTATCAGTTGGGTTCGCAGACCATTAACCAGCTGCGCACTCAGGCCGATGCGCTGATCGTCGGTAAAGTGATGGGTGCCGAGATGCTGGGGATTTACTCGCTGGCGAAAGAGCTGATTCTGCAGCCGCTGAAGTTGGTGTCGCCGGTGATTAACCGCCTGGCGCTGCCGCGCTTCGCCGAGAAGCAGCACGATCCCGAGCAGCTGAAAAAACTGTTCCTCAAAGGCACCTTCGTCATCATGCTGTTCAGCAGTGCGATGTACCTGGCGATTGGTATTCTCTCTCCGGTGATTGTGCGTGTGCTGTACGGCGCTTCGCACGAGCAGGTGTATCACCTGATCCCGCTGATGCTGCTGTTCGGTATGCTGCGCCCGATGGGCGGCCTGACCGGCGCGATCTCCCAGGCGAACGGACGCACCAACGTCGAGTTCTACTGGAATATCGTCGCCAGCCTGGTGGTGGTGGTGGTGCTGGCCACTACGTGGATCTGGCCGAACGTGATTTACGTGGCGCTGACGCTGTCGATTTCACAGGTACTGATCTCCGCCTTCGCGCATCCGTTCTTCATCAAACCGGTGATTGGCATCCGCTTTATGCCGTATGCGCGCCAGTGGGTGTCGGTGTCGGTGGTGTTTGTCGGCCTGATGCTGCTGGTGAATCATTTCAACCTGTTCGTGATGCCCGAGTGGTTTGAGGGCTGGCTGTAAGCGGTGATGACGGGAGTGGTCGTTGGCAACGGCGACCGCCCGGCATCATCAGATGTGATCGGTGACTGACGTGCAACCGCCGGTGCGCATCAATGCGCACCCTACAAAAACCTGCTGTGATCCTGTAGGGGCGCCATTCATGGCGACCTTCCAAAAATACGCTTCCATCTTCGCCCCAATGATGTTTCCGCAATGCCGGTCTGAACGCTCAACAATCACTGGCCTCACTAGTTATCGCCTTGCACTCTGCCTTCCACTGTTTTTCAGCCATTTAGCCGCTTTTTTTTCCCACCTCATCGCTGACTGGCAGATGGACTTTTTGACGATTTTTTATGTGTTGACAGAGAGTTAGTGCCGGTTTTTCAGATAAAGATTATACTTGCTCAATCGGCCGATCTTGCATAATCGACCCCACGTATTCACTTCATGAAATGGAATAAATATGACCAAGCTTAAAGCAGTAATCCCGGTTGCGGGTCTCGGTATGCATATGCTCCCTGCGACTAAAGCCATTCCGAAAGAGATGCTGCCTATCGTCGATAAACCAATGATTCAGTACATTGTCGACGAGTGCGTGGCGGCGGGCATCAAGGAGATTGTGCTGGTCACCCATGCTTCCAAAAATGCAGTGGAAAACCACTTCGATACCACCTACGAGCTGGAAGCGTTGCTAGAAGCGCGCGTGAAACGCCAGCTGCTGAGCGAAGTGCAGTCAATCTGCCCGCCGGGCGTGACTATCATGAACGTGCGTCAGGCGAACCCGCTGGGTCTTGGCCACTCGGTACTGTGCGCCCGTCCGATGATTGGCGACAACCCATTTGTGGTGGTACTGCCAGACGTGCTGCTGGATGACTCCACCGCTGACCACCTGCGTTACAACCTTGCCGCGATGGTGGCACGCTTCGAAGAGACCGGCCGCAGCCAGGTTCTGGCGAAACACATGCCGGGCGAAGACCTGTCTGAGTATGGCGTGCTGACCACCGAGCAGCCGCTGGATAACCCGGGCGATATCAGCACCATCACCAACTTCGTGGAAAAACCTGAGCATCCGTCCGAGCTGAACTCAGACCTGACCGCCGTGGGCCGTTACGTGCTTTCTGCGGATATCTGGGGTGAACTGGAGCGCACGGAGCCAGGTGCCTGGGGCCGTATCCAGCTGACCGATGCCATCGCCTCCCTGAGCCAGAAAAAACCGGTTGATGCCCAGCTGCTGACCGGCACCAGCTTCGACTGCGGTCGTAAACTCGGCTACATGCAGGCCTTCGTCTCTTACGGTCTGCGCAACAACACCCAGGGCCGCGATTTCCGCGAAGCAATCCAAAAAATTCTGGCAAAATAATCTCTTTCCCCGCCGCGCAGGTTGCGCGGTTTTAAAGGAGTACACATGGCTATTTTGGTAACGGGCGGAGCAGGGTACATCGGCTCCCATACGGTGCTGGCGCTGTTAGAGCGCGGCGACGACGTTGTAGTCCTGGATAACCTTTGCAATGCCTCGCGCGAAGCAATCAATCGCGTTGAGAAGCTGGCTGGTAAGAAAGCGGTCTTCGTTGAAGGCGATATCCGCGACCGCGCCTGCCTGCGCGATCTGTTTGCCAGCAATGACATCTCAGCCGTCATCCACTTCGCCGCGCTGAAAGCGGTAGGCGAATCCACGCGCATGCCGCTGGAATATTACGAAAACAATGTCGCCGGGACCGTGGTGCTGCTGGAAGAGATGCGCGCCGCTGGCGTGTGGAACTTTATCTTCAGCTCATCCGCCACCGTATATGGCGCTGACGCACCGGTTCCGTACGTTGAAACGACGCCGATTGGTGGCACCACCAGTCCGTACGGCACCTCCAAGCTGATGATTGAGTTCGTGATGCGCGACTTCGCCAAAGCCGAGCCGAACTTCAAAGCCATCGCGCTGCGCTACTTCAACCCGGTCGGCGCGCATGAATCCGGAGAGATTGGCGAAGACCCAACCGGTATTCCGAACAACCTGCTGCCGTACATTGCGCAGGTGGCGATTGGGCGTCTGGAGAAGCTGGGCGTATTTGGCGATGACTATGCGACGCCAGATGGCACCTGCCAGCGCGACTACATTCACGTCGTCGACCTGGCGGAAGGGCATCTGAAAGCGCTGGATCACCTGCCAAAAGTTGAAGGCTACAAAGCTTACAACCTCGGCGGCGGCAAAGGCTTCTCAGTGCTGGAGATGATCAAGGCGTTTGAGCAGGCATCCGGTAAACAGATTCCGTTCGAGTTCAAACCGCGCCGCGACGGCGATCTGCCAGCGTTCTGGGCGGATGCCAGCCTGGCCAACAAAGAGCTCGACTGGCGCGTCACGCGCGGTATCGATGCGATGATGCGCGATACCTGGAACTGGCAGTCGAAGAACCCGAATGGGTTTAAGTGATTAAGCAGGTAATGAGTAAAAACCCGGCATATGCCGGGTTTTTTTATGGGCAAATAATTTACTTTGATGTTTTTTTGGTCAGGCATTCATTTGCGGGATGCAGAAAAATCCTAATCAGCACCAGACTAATGCATCAACGTCACAGCTCATCATATTGATTTAGTGAAACCTCGTTACAGCCTTTCATTCTGCGAATCGCCAGCTATATTCTTTCCGGCTCAGTAGCTTGGCGATAAACGCACCGGTGAAAGAAAATTAAGATTCGTCGCGCTGGCATCGGACAATAACCATGTTAATTCGGCAGCACAAAATGTATTATTTGCGATGGTCTCAGACAAAGCGGTTGATGCTGCAATATTGACCATAATTAGCCGAGACGGAAAGCACAGGATTGACTTGTTACACAGCATATTGGTTGCTGCAAGCCAAGGGCGGTAGCGTGGCTATTTTTTGTTTTGCTGAAAAATTGTCCCGCTGGAAATGATAGAGCAGTCTAAAAGACACATTAGAGGTTGTGGAATGTTACTTCCCGTAATCATGGCCGGAGGAACCGGCAGTCGTTTGTGGCCCCTTTCACGTGAATTGTATCCAAAACAGTTCATCAGCTTGCATGGACAGCACTCGATGCTGCAGGAGACTGTCAACCGCCTGACCGGTGTTGAAGCGCGAGCTCCACTGGTCATCTGCAACGAAGAGCACCGTTTCCTCGTCGCTGAACAACTTCGTCAGATCAACAAACTTTCCCATAACATCATTCTTGAGCCGGTTGGTCGCAACACGGCGCCAGCGATTGCTCTGGCAGCGATTAACGCGATTGAGCAAGGCGATGATCCGGTGCTGTTAGTGTTAGCCGCCGACCATGTCATTGAGAACCGCGCGGCATTCCACCAGGCCATCACCACCGCAACGAAATATGCCAAGCAGGGGCATCTGGTCACCTTCGGCATCGTGCCCACCGGACCTGAAACCGGTTACGGCTATATTCATCGCGGTGAGCAGCTGGCGGGTGATGAACATGCGCCGTTTAGCGTGCAGCGTTTTGTGGAAAAGCCTAACCTGAAAACGGCTCAGGATTATCTGGCTTCCGGTGAATATTACTGGAACAGCGGGATGTTTATGTTCCGCGCCAAACGTTATCTGCAGGAACTGGAAAAATTCCGTCCAGATATCCTGGATGCCTGCCGCCGTGCCATGGCGAACGTGGCAGAAGGTAACGACTTCATCAGCATTGATAAAGACGATTTCATTGCCTGCCCGGATGAGTCAGTTGATTATGCCGTGATGGAGCAAACGGACGCAGCCGTCGTGGTGCCGCTGGATGCGGGCTGGAGCGATGTCGGATCCTGGTCCGCGCTGTGGGAAGTGAATGAAAAAGATGCAGCCGGTAACTCGCTGAAAGGCGATACCTTCCTGCACAACACTAAAAATTGCTACATCAACAGCGAAGATCAGTTAGTGGCAGCTATCGGCGTGGAAAATCTGGTGATTGTTAACACCAAAGATGCCGTGCTGGTGGCGCGCAAAGATCAGGTTCAGGACGTCAAACGCGTGGTGGAGTTCCTGAAGAGCGAATGCCGTACGGAATATCGTCGTCATCGTGAAACTTACTGGCCATGGGGACGCTGCGATCTGGTGGTCAATACCGGCCGTTTTAATGTAAATCGTATCACCGTTAAACCGGGTGAACGTTTCGAATTACAGATGCATTATCACCGAACTGAACACTGGGTGATCTTATCCGGCACTGCCAAAGTGACTATTCAGGATAAAACCTTATTGTTGACGGAAAACCAATCGACCTTTATTCCGATTGGCCATCAGCACACGTTAGAAAATCCAGGCAAGATTCCGTTAGAGCTGCTGGAAATTCAGTCAGGCTCCTATCTGGGCGATGACGATTTAATTCTGATTAAAGAACAATTTGCAAGTAAGTAAGGACAGACGAGATCATGGCAGCATTGACCTGTTTTAAAGCTTATGACATTCGCGGTGAGCTTGGCGCGGAATTAAATGAAGAAATTGCATATCGTATTGGTCGCGCTTATGGCGAATTTTTAAAGCCGGAAACGATTGTTGTGGGCGGCGATGTTCGGCTGACCAGCGAAAGCCTGAAAATGGCCCTGGCCAATGGTTTAATGGATGCGGGTACCAATGTACTTGATATCGGCTTAAGCGGCACGGAAGAGATTTATTTCGCCACCTTCCATTTAGGCATTGATGGTGGCATCGAAGTGACGGCAAGCCATAATCCGATGAACTATAACGGCATGAAGCTGGTGCGTGAAGGTTCCCGTCCTATCAGTGGCGATACAGGCTTACGTGATGTTCAGCGTCTGGCTGAAGCTAACGATTTTGCGCCGGTCGATGCAGCGAAGCGTGGCAGCTATAAACAGATTTCGGTATTGGATGCCTATGTCGATCACCTGATGGGCTACATTGATCTGGCAAATTTCACCAAAGCCATGACGCTGGTCATCAACTCGGGTAATGGCGCTGCCGGTCATGTTATCGATGAGATCGAAAAGCGCTTCCGGCAGGCGAATGCACCGGTCACCTTCGTTAAAGTTCACCATGAAGCGAATGGCAACTTCCCGAATGGTATTCCTAATCCCTTACTGCCAGAGTGCCGGAAAGATACCTCCGATGCGGTGAAAGCGAACAAAGCCGACATGGGCATCGCATTTGATGGCGACTTTGATCGCTGCTTCCTGTTTGACGAGAATGCAGAGTTCATCGAAGGTTATTACATTGTTGGCCTGCTGGCCGAAGCGTTCCTCAAAAAAGAGCCTGGCGCGAAGATCATTCACGATCCCCGTTTGACCTGGAACACCATCGACGTCGTCACTAAAGCGGGTGGCATACCTGTTATGTCTAAAACAGGTCATGCGTTTATTAAAGAGCGCATGCGTGAAGAAGATGCTGTGTACGGCGGCGAAATGAGCGCACATCATTACTTCCGTGATTTTGCTTATTGCGATAGCGGAATGATTCCGTGGCTGCTGGTAGCAGAGTTGCTGGCGGTGAAAGGAATGACGCTGTCTGAACTGGTTGCGGAACGTATGAAAGCATTTCCGTGCAGTGGCGAGATTAACTATAAAGTTAATGATGCAAAAAAAATCCTTGAAAATTTAAAAAGTGAATTTGGACTGGATGCTTTTAAATCAGATACTATTGATGGCTTGAGCTTTGAATTTACTGATTGGAGATTCAATGTTAGAACATCAAATACTGAGCCATTACTAAGATTGAACGTTGAATCAAGATCAAATGATGGTTTAGTGAAAGAAAAGCTTGAGGCTATCTCTTATTTAATTAAGGCGCAGGAATGAATCTATCTCTTTTTAAATCCTTATGGGGTTATCGTGGGTTCGTTTTAGGTAATGTTAAGCGAGAATTTCAAGCGAAATATCAAAACTCACTATTAGGTGCGCTGTGGAATATACTTAACCCACTATCCATGATAGTGGTTTACACAGTTATATTTTCTCAAGTGATGCATTCGAGGATGCCTGGAGTTACTAATAGCTTTGGCTATAGCATTTACCTTTGCTCCGGTATTTTGACTTGGGGGCTTTTCGCTGAAGTCGTTGGTAGAGGTCAGAATGTATTCCTTGAATATGCTAATCTACTTAAAAAAATTAGCTTTCCGCGCTTATGTTTGCCAGTGACAATTATATGTAATGCTTTATTAAACTTCTCAATAGTTTTTAGCTTATTTACACTATTTTTGTTGGTTTCTGGCAACTTTCCGGGGTTAAGTTATTTTTACTTAATTCCAGTGCTTTTAGTATTAATGGTCTTTGCAATTGGCTTGGGTATCACATTAGGTGTATTGAATGTTTTTTTTCGAGATGTTGGGCAATTTTTCGGAATAGCTCTCCAGTTTTGGTTCTGGCTAACTCCGATCATATATCCTGCAGACATATTGCCTGCTAAGGCTCAGCAATACCTATCATACAATCCCATGTATGGAGTAATTACTGCAGCGCAGAATATTCTAGTCAAAAGCGAATCGCCTCAACTGCACCAGTTAATACCTACGTTATTTATCGGGATTATTCTATGCGTAATTGGCTTGAAGTTGTTTCGCAAGCATTCCGGTGAAATGGTGGATGAATTGTAATGGGTAAGATAACAGTTAATAATGTTGGAAAAGCATATAAGCAGTATCCCACAAGGTGGAGTCGTTTAGCGGAATGGTTTCTACCAGGTAAAAGAAAACGCCATAAGCTAAAATGGGTATTAGAAAATATTTCCTTCGAGGTCCATCCTGGAGAAGCGCTGGGTATTATAGGGATTAACGGCGCAGGTAAAAGCACACTTCTAAAAATGATTACTGGTACCACGCAACCAACTACTGGAAAAATTAGTTTAGAAGGTAGGGTTGCAGCTATGCTGGAATTAGGGATGGGATTCCATCCAGATTTTACAGGTAGACAAAATGTAATTATGTCTGGACAGCTTTTAGGATTTAGTCTTGAAGAAATTTATCAGCTGATGCCGGGGATAGAGGAGTTTGCAGAGATCGGAGCATATATAGATCAGCCTGTTCGAGTGTATTCGAGCGGGATGCAAATGAGACTAGCTTTTTCAGTCGCTACAGCTGTTAGACCAGATATTCTTATTGTTGATGAAGCACTCTCTGTTGGTGATGCTTATTTTCAGCATAAAAGCTTCAATAGAATCAGAGAATTCAGTCGTGCAGGCACGACTCTCCTTATAGTTTCGCATGATAAACAATCCATCCAGAGTATTTGTGATAAAGCCATCTTGTTAAACAGGGGCAAGCTGGAGATGGAAGGGGATCCTGAGTCTGTAATGGATTACTATAATGCTCTGTTGGCTGATAAACAGAATCAGAAAATAGAACAAGTTGAGCTTGCTGATGGTAGTATCCAAACTGTATCGGGCAGTGGAGAAGCAACCGTCAAAGATATTCGGATATTAAATCAGAAAGGAGACAGCATTGAATTTATCGATGTAGGTGAAGCTGTTACACTCAAAATAACAGTGGTTGTTAATGAAAATCTGCCGAGACTTGTGTTGGGTTACGGTATTAAAGACAGACTGGGACAAGTAATATACGGAACCAATACTGACTTAAAAAAACAAGCCATAATTGAGGCTAGAAAAGGGTCAGAGTATGTGTTTAACATTAGATTTAACGCTAACTTAGGTCCTGGTAGCTACTCAATTCAAACAGCATTAGTCAGTACGGATACTCACTTAGTTAACAATTACGAGTGGCGAGACTTGGCGATGGTTTTTAACATCATTAACATTAATAAACCACACTTTGCCGGATGCGCATGGATTGATCCAGATATAGAGATAAATTGAAATGCCGATAGTAAGTTTCGCTCAAAACTTTGAAGACGTGATGTTGTGGCGTTCTTTAAAAGATATAACTAATGGATTCTATATTGATATTGGTGCTAATGACCCGCTAATCGATTCTGTTACCAATCTTTTTTACCTAAATGGATGGAGTGGGATAAATATAGAACCACTCAAAAAACATTACGATGCATTAGTTGAAAATAGAGAACGAGATATAAATCTGAACTGTGCTATATCAAATTGCACAAGCGAATTAGATATTTGGGAATCTGATATTAGAGGGTGGGCGACACTGGATAAAAGTGTTGTCGAGCAACATGAGTTAAATGGATTTAAGGGCGTTTGGAGAAAAACGCCAGTAAAAACTCTTAAACAAACAATCGAAGAATCGTTGCCAGCTAATATTACTGATATACATTTTCTAAAAATTGATGTTGAAGGAGTTGAAGAGCAAGTCGTAATGAGTAACGATTGGTCAAAGTATCGACCCTGGATTCTTGTTATTGAATCGACAGCACCAAACTCACAAAATGAAAGTCATACTAGTTGGGAAGAGATATTGCTTGCTAACGATTATATATTTTCATACTTTGATGGTTTGAATAGATTTTATATTAGCAAAGAGCATGAGGAATTACTTCCTAATTTTAAAAATCCACCTAATGTTTTTGACGAATTTATTACTTATGCTGAACATTTGAATAAAGAAGTTATCGCGGAGCTTCAAGATAATCTTCAAGTAATGAATGACGAGGTTAGCTCTCTGAATGAGCTTTTAGTAGACAAGAATGAAGAGTTGCGTATTTTTTTGGATGAAAATATGATCTTGAAAAATAAATTGAGTGAAGTTTACAGCAGCCACTCATGGAAGCTAACATCTCCTTTTAGACGTGTTTCAGCATTTTTAAGAAGGAAATAAATATAATGAAAAACATCCTTTTTTTGAGCACTTATCCATTTGCCAAACCAAGACATGGCGGTCAGATCAGACTTAGCCAGTTAGTCAAGAAGTTCGAGCGAAATGGTTGGAAGACTAGGTCCATCGCAGTATATGAGGAAGAAAGTTTTTTGGGTGACGAACTTGGTCCCTATGATATCCCATTTCCTGTTGATTCCTTATTTAGATCTTACAAGGGACGACACGTTCCACTAATTAATGATCTTTTAACTGGCGCATATGCTACTTCAGATGAAGGAGGGTTCAGTAAAATTTTAGCTAACCTCCCGACAGAAATTGACGTAATTCACGTTGAACAATGTTGGCTCTGGAATCTGGTCGAAAAAATAAAGAGCATTCCAAAATATAAAAACTCGATCGTAGTTTTTGGTTCTCAAAATATAGAGTTTTTATTAAAGAATGATATATTAGAACAATATAATATTGCAGACCGAGACGATGTAATTGAAGACATCAAGCATCTGGAAATGAGAGCCGTACATGAAGCAGATGTAGTAGCTGCGGTGACAAAAAATGATGTTAAGTCTATGCAAGGTTGGGGCCGTGAATCCATTACGTTAGCAGCAAATGGTATTGAACCATGGAAAACGGATACTTTGACCAGTAAATGGGAAAGTAAATTACCTAAATCCCCATGGATGCTCTATGTTGCCAGTGCTCATCCACCTAACTTTACCAGTTTTAATAAAATTATTGGGGAGAGTTTAGCTTGTATTCCGCCTGATAGTAAGCTTGTTATTGCTGGTAGTGTTTGTGAACATATTTATAAAGAAGTTTTAAAATCGAAATGGGCTAGCATTAATATCAGCCGTCTAGAGTTTTTGTATGTGTTAGATGATGATGACTTAGCGGAAGTTAAGAATAGAGCACATGCATATTTTTTACCTATTGAACATGGTGGTGGTTCAAATCTCAAAACCGCTGAAGCTCTTTACTCAGGCAAGCCAGTAATAGGCACTCTATCAGCTTTTAGAGGTTTCGAAGAATTTTGTGATAGCTCTCGTATCAATATTATTAATAATCCTGAAGAATTCTTTTCAGCAACCAGGCAAGTTTTGACAAGAATTTCACCAATTTTAGATTCCAAAGAGCTTTCCAGCTTAGAAAAGTTAACATGGGACAAATCATTGGATAGTTTGATTCTCGAGGTGGAAAAAGAATATGAGGCTAGTCTAAATGCATAATACTTGGATTGATGTCACAACAATTTTAGGATGGCATAGATCTGCTGTTGGTATTGTCAGAACAGAAGTTGAATGCGCCACGTATGCCTTAAAGATGAATTCATCAGCCTCTGTTAAATTCTGCGCATATAATCCATCAAAAGGTTATTATGAGGTAGAGAAAGGAGTTGTCGAAGAAACAATCAAGCGGATAAATGGACATATTAAAAAGAAAGAAACTTTAATTGCTCAGCCGGGACCGTCAACGATTAATTATAAAGCAAAATTCAAAAGTTTCATTCTTAATTTAATTCGTAAGTTACCAACGAGCTTACAGAGAAGAGTTTTAAACTATCTTCTGCCACGGCGTATTGCGGCTAGTAGTTTGTTAGCTTCCTTAAGATATGCAAAGTTAGCTTTACAGCAGTTGTTAAAACCTAATGCAACTCCCGTAAACGTTCAGCAGCTTGGACATAGGGCTTCTGATAATGTGAATTCACCTTTTAGCCAAGGTGATGAATACATATCAATGGGACTGGATTGGGATCAAAAAGATTTTCAGTATTTATATAGATTAAAAAAAGAACTTAATCTTAAAGTTAAGCTTTTCTGTTACGATGTGATTCCTGTAAAATTACCTCATCTTTGTGTGGGGGACGTTGCTGGAAAATTTTCACATTATTTTTCCGATGTTGCCTGGTGTGCCGATGAAATATTTTGTATTTCTAAATGCTCCAGGGATGATTTGAAAGAATTGTTAGAGCAACTTGGAACGCCTATCCCAAAGTTAACTATCGTTAAGTTAGGTTGTGAAATTAGTGAAGTTGATACGCAACCAGAAATCTCTAATGAAGTACAATTTTTATTGGGCAAAAAATATTTATTATTTGTTTCTACGATTGAAAGAAGAAAGAATCATGAGGTATTATATAAAGCCTATACAAGACTAGTGGATAGCAAGGTCCATGATCTGCCATTACTTGTATTTGTTGGCATGCCAGGTTGGGGTATGAATGATTTTATTACCGATTTGAATCTGGATCCAAGGGTGAAAGGTAATATTATTCAATTGAATAATGTTTCCGATCCAGAATTAACACTGCTCTATAAAAATTGTTGGTTTACAGTTTATCCGTCATTATATGAAGGTTGGGGATTGCCTGTTGCTGAGAGTTTAGCGTTTGGAAAATACTGCCTGGCTTCTTCAGCAGCATCTATCCCAGAAATCGCTGGGGATTTGCTCGATTATGTGGATCCCTGGGATGTGCCCGCATGGTCAAATAATATTAAGTATCTTATTGAAAATCCGGATGTTATAAGGCAGAAAGAGTTAAGAATCAGTAAAGAATATAGTTCGACCAAATGGTCTGATACCGCTGAATCTATATTAGTAAAGTAAAACTGTATTTATGTTTAACCAAAAAAGTGGAATTTCTTATGAGTAACAAGGTTGCAATCGTAACTGGTATCACTGGACAAGATGGTGCTTATCTTGCAGAGCTTCTCTTACAGAAAAATTATACAGTTTATGGCACATATCGTCGTACTAGCTCCGTGAACTTCTGGCGTATTGAAGAGTTGGGAATTAAAAACAACCCAAGCTTGCATCTGATCGAATATGATTTGACTGATCTATCAGCAAGTATTCGCCTTCTTCAAACTAGCGGTGCAACTGAAGTTTACAACTTAGCGGCTCAGAGCTTTGTTGGTGTCTCATTCGAACAACCATTGACGACTGCCGAAATAACAGGTGTAGGCCCTGTAAATTTGCTTGAAGCCATCCGAATTGTTAATCCATCAATTCGGTTCTATCAGGCTTCTACGTCCGAAATGTTTGGGAAAGTTCAGGCTATCCCTCAAAAAGAAGACACACCATTCTATCCAAGAAGCCCATATGGCGTGGCTAAGTTGTATGCGCACTGGATGACGATTAACTACCGTGAAAGCTATAACATTTTTGCTTCAAGCGGAATTTTGTTTAACCATGAATCCCCGCTGCGTGGTCAGGAATTTGTTACTCGCAAAATCACTGATTCAGTTGCAAAAATCAAACTTGGTAAGCTTGATGTACTTGAACTGGGCAACCTTGATGCGAAACGCGACTGGGGCTTTGCTAAAGAGTATGTAGAAGGAATGTGGTTGATGCTTCAGGCAGATGAACCGGATACCTTTGTACTTGCTACCAACCGAACAGAAACTGTACGTGACTTCGTATCGATGGCATTTAAAGCTGCTGGTATTGAATTACGTTTCGAAGGTAAAGACGAACAGGAAGTGGCAATTGACGTGGCAACAAATAAAGTTGTTGTAAAAGTGAATCCGAAATTCTACCGTCCAGCCGAAGTTGAATTACTGATCGGTAATCCCCAGCGTGCTAAGGATATTCTTGGATGGGAACCTAAAACTACTCTTGAAGAGTTATGTGCTATGATGGTTAAAGAAGACCTTCGCCGTAACGAACAAGGATTCTCTTTCTAATATGACTAATGGCAAAAAAGCATTGATCACCGGGATCAAGGGCTTTACCGGCCATTATATGGCAGCGGAACTTTCCGCTGCTGGATATGATGTTTATGGCCTGGGTTCAGCTTCCTCGGATAATATCGATAACTATTTTCAAGTAGATCTCACAGATAATATTCAAGTTAAAAACGCAGTAGATTGTATAAGTCCCGATGTGGTCGTTCATTTGGCAGCAATTGCTTTTGTTGGTCACTCAAATCCGAACGCATTCTATGATGTCAACCTTTCCGGCACGCGCAACTTGCTATCTGCGTTAACAGAAACAAAGAAAAAGCCCGAAGCCGTATTAGTGGCAAGTAGCGCAAACGTTTATGGAAATAATATTGCTGGTAAGCTTGATGAATCAACGCTTCCGAATCCTGCCAATGATTATGCCGTTAGCAAACTTGCTATGGAATACATGGCTAACCTGTTTAAAGATAAGTTGCCATTAATTATTACCCGTCCTTTTAACTATACGGGAGTAGGGCAAGCTGAGAATTTTTTAATTCCTAAAATTGTCAAACATTTCCGCGAACGCAAAGACGTTATTGAACTTGGTAATATAGATGTATGGCGTGACTTCTCAGATGTACGAGATTTAGTAAAATGCTATGCTGAATTACTAAAGTGTAAAGCTTTTGGGGAAGTGGTCAATGTTGCTACTGGAGAGATGCATTCACTTAGAGATGTTATTAGCCTTTGTGAAGATATTACCGGTCACTCCATAACCATTGAGGTAAATCCTGGATTTGTTAGACCAAATGAAATCAAAGAGTTGTGCGGTGATATTTCGTTGCTGAATAGTCTGATTGGCCATGAAATGCAAAAAGTACCACTTAGGGAAACTCTGAAATGGATGCTGGAAACAAAAAGCTAGAGGTTGTTTTCTCGACGGATTGCATAAAATACCCTTTAACGGGTATCGGGCGTTATGCTTTTGAACTGGCGAAACAACTTCAGCAACGGGAAGATAAACTTTCACTTACTTTTTTGCATGGAACAAGAATAAGAGATTCATTGGCGGTTGCAAGTGAATCTTCGCAATCCGTTCAGTCGCTTAAGCGAGAGTTACAAAAAAGCAAAATAGTTAGTGAAGTTTATCGCCTTGTTTTTCCTCATTTAAAGTCCCGGGCACTTAAAAAATTCAAAGAATACATTTACCATAGTCCTAATTATTATCTCCCTCCGCGTGTTAAAAATTGCGTTGCGACTTTTCACGATCTGTCAGTATTTCATTGGCCACAGTTCCATCCTGCTGGGAGAGTACATCTCATGCAGAAAGAGTTGCGTAACACTGTAAAGCGTGCTTCGGTATTGATAACGGATTCGTATTATACAAAAAATGAGTTGATGGAATTTTTTTCGCTGGATGAGAAGAAAATTTCAGTTGCACCATTGGCGTGTAATCACCAATTTCATTCGCGAACTCAAGAGGATGTTCACGCAGTATTGGATAAGTATCATTTAAAATGGCGTCGCTTCTTTCTTTATACTGGTACAATCGAACCCAGAAAAAATATTTTAACGCTTCTACGTGCATATGATCGCTTGTCATTACAAGAGAAGAACAATTTCCCGCTCGTTATTAGCGGATATAAAGGCTGGGAAAATGAAGAGCTCTTTCGTCTTTTTGATAAAGGCGAGCGGGAAGGCTGGTTGAAATATTTAGGCTTTGTGCCAGGTAACGATTTACCCATGCTCTTTAGTGCTGCTAACAGTTTCCTCTTTCCTTCGATTTATGAAGGGTTTGGATTACCAGTTTTGGAGGCTATGTCATCTGGCACTCCCGTTATTTGTTCAAATGCAACGTCATTACCTGAAGTTGTTGGAGATGCCGCGCTAATGCATGAACCGGAAGACATAGAATTGCTCACGCATTATCTGAAAATGATGATTAATGATGAGGAGTTGAAACAGAAAATGATCCAGGTTGGTCTTAGTCAAGCCCAAAATTATTCGTGGTCATTCTGTGCCGATAAAACGATAGAAGCGTATGATCAGGTTTCTAAATTAATATGATAAAAGTCCTTCACTGCTATAAAACATATTACCCGGATACTTTTGGTGGGATTGAGCAAGTTATTTATCAGCTCGCTGAAGGCGGTGTGAAAGAAAATATCCAATCAACGGTTTTTACGCATAGTCCTGATTTTGATGATGCTATTTCAATGTTGGATCATCATACTATTCATCGTGTTAAAACATTATTTGAGTATGCTTCTACGCCAATTTCATTTACTGCTATTGCTGAGTTTAAAAAGCTAGCAACACAGGCAGACATTATTCATTATCATTTTCCCTATCCGTTTATGGATGTCCTGCATTTCTCAAATTTTACAAAAAAGCCATCGATCGTAAGCTATCATTCCGATATTGTTAAACAAAAGGCTTTGCTAAAACTTTATACACCATTGATGAATAGGTTCCTTTCCAGTGTAGATTGCATTGTTGCTGCATCACCAAATTATGTCGAAAGTAGCCCGATTCTGCAAAAATTTAAAGATAAAGTTAAGGTCATTCCCTATGGTCTGAATGAAAGTTTTTATCAAAACAATGATCCCCAGGTATTAGAAAAGTGGTCCCAGCGATTCCCTAACGGCTTTTTTCTTTTCATTGGGACTTTTCGTTACTATAAAGGGCTTCACATACTCATCGATGCTGTCGCTGGTAGTGATTATCCTGTTGTCATTGTTGGTGCGGGACCCATCGAATCTGAACTGAAAGCGCAAGCCCAATCGTTGGGTATCGACAATATTCATTTCCTTGGTGCATTACAGGATGACGATAAATCTGCGTTATTACAGCTTTGCACTTGCTTAGTTTTTCCTTCACATCTTCGTTCAGAAGCTTTTGGTATTTCTTTGCTTGAAGGGGCTTTGTACTCAAAACCACTGATTTCAAGCGAAATTGGAACCGGTACTACTTTCATCAATATTGACGGTCTTACCGGTCTGGTTGTCCCGCCTTCAGACCCCAGGGCTTTACGCGAAGCTATGGATGAGATCTGGTTCAACCCAGAGAAGGCTCATACCTTTGGCCAGGCTGCTCAACAACGATTCGAAAAACTTTTTACAGCGGACAAGATGATTGAAAGTTATGCAGGTTTATATATGTCTCTGTTAAATAAGTAAATTTTATCACTCGCTGCATTTCTCAAAAAGCATCAATAATTACCTCTTATCACCTCTCATGAGTTAACATATTGGTCACTTACTGAATGGTGTTACTGGTAACACCTAGCGAGACCACAGACAGGAGTATGTAATGTCCAAGCAACAGATCGGCGTTGTAGGTATGGCAGTGATGGGGCGCAACCTTGCTCTTAACATCGAAAGCCGCGGTTACACAGTCTCAATCTTTAACCGTTCACGTGAAAAGACTGATGAAGTTATCGCTGAAAATCAGGGCAAAAAACTTGCTCCTTATTACTCCGTGGAAGAATTTGTCGAGTCGTTAGAAAAACCCCGCCGCATCCTTCTGATGGTACAGGCAGGCGAAGCGACAGATAAAACCATCGCTTCACTGACGCCACACCTCGATAAGGGCGACATTCTGATTGATGGTGGTAACACCTTCTATAAAGACACTATCCGTCGTAATAAAGAACTGTCTGATCAGGGCTTCAACTTCATCGGTACCGGTGTCTCCGGCGGCGAAGAGGGCGCACTGAAAGGCCCATCGATCATGCCTGGCGGTCAGAAAGAAGCGTATGAACTGGTAGCGCCAATTCTGGATAAAATTGCTGCGCGTGCAGAAGACGGTGAAGCCTGCGTTACTTACATCGGTCCGGACGGTGCTGGTCACTATGTGAAGATGGTTCACAACGGTATCGAGTATGGCGATATGCAGCTGATTGCAGAAGCATATGCTTTACTGAAAGGCGCACTCGGTCTGAATAATGAAGAGCTGGCTAAAACCTTCACTGACTGGAACAACGGTGAGCTGAGCAGCTACCTGATCGACATCACCAAAGATATCTTCACCAAAAAAGATGAAGACGGTAAATACCTGGTTGATGTGATTCTGGATGAGGCAGCCAACAAAGGTACTGGTAAATGGACCAGCCAGAGCTCCCTGGACCTTGGCGAGCCACTTTCTCTGATCACTGAGTCAGTATTTGCTCGTTACCTCTCTTCACTCAAGTCACAGCGTGTTGCAGCTTCTAAAGTGCTGAGCGGCCCTCAGGCGCAAGCCTTCACCGGTGACAAAGCTGAGTTCATTGAGAAAGTGCGCCGTGCATTGTATCTGGGTAAGATCGTTTCTTATGCTCAGGGCTTCTCTCAGCTGCGTGCGGCTTCAGAAGAGAACAACTGGGATCTGCATTACGGTGAAATCGCGAAGATCTTCCGTGCTGGTTGCATCATCCGTGCACAGTTCCTGCAGAAAATTACTGATGCTTATGCGACCGATGCTAACATCGCAAACCTGTTGCTGGATCCCTACTTCAAAAACATCGCTGATGAATATCAGCAGGCGCTGCGTGATGTTGTCTCTTATGCCATCCAGAACGGTATTCCAACGCCAACCTTCTCAGCGGCAATTGCATACTACGATAGCTATCGCTCAGAAGTGCTGCCTGCCAACCTGATTCAGGCGCAGCGCGACTATTTTGGTGCGCACACTTATAAGCGTATTGATAAAGACGGTGTGTTCCATACTGAATGGCTAGTTTGATCATTTATCTTTAGTAAAAAATCCCAGCTTGCTGGGATTTTTTGTTTTCTTTTATTATTCAATTAAATTATCTCGGGATTTAAAAAGTGAAACTTATTATTCAAATGCCATGTTTCAATGAGGCTGGAACTTTAGCAATTGCTTTGGCAGCGTTACCCCGTCATGTCAAGGGGTTTGATAAAGTCGAATGGCTTATAATTGATGATGGCAGTACGGACAATACTGTTGAAGTCGCTAAGGAATGCGGTGTTGATCATATTGTTCAACATATGGGTAATAAAGGATTAGCAGTAGCTTTTATGACGGGTATAGATAACTGTCTAAAATTAGGTGCTGATGTAATAATTAACACTGATGCAGATAATCAATACAATGCTGATAATATTCCTGATTTAGTAACTCCAATTCTTGAAAAAAAAGCTGAAATGGTTATCGGTGCCAGACCAATAGCAACCATTGAACATTTTTCACCTGCAAAAAAGTTTCTGCAAAAATTGGGTAGTTGGGTTGTAAGGGGAGCAAGTAAAACAAATATTCCTGACGCACCTAGTGGGTTTCGAGCAATAAGCCGAAGCGCTGCACAGAAATTGATCGTTTTTAGCGAATATACTTACACATTAGAAACCATAATTCAGGCGGGACAAAAAGATATTTCAATCTGCTCTGTACCTGTTGACGTTAATGATGACCTTCGCCCATCAAGGCTAGTAAAAAGTATTCCCTCATATATTCAAAGAAGTATATTTACTATTATAAGAATATTTGTCATCTATAGACCATTCAGATTCTTTTTAACAATTGGTTCTTTATTGATGTCAGTCGGGGTTTTGATTAGTATAAGATATTTATATTTTTACTTTTTCCGTGATGGTGAAGGGCATATTCAGTCGCTGATTCTTTCCGCCATTTTAATCATGATGGGATTCCAAACGATATTAGTCTCATTTTTGGCTGATTTGTTATCCGCCAACCGGAAATTATTAGAAGATATTCGTGTTAAGACAAATAAGATATTACATGATGAAAAAGAGTGATTCGGTATTTTATTAGGGTGTGGATGAGATGAACGGTAAAATACCTGTAAACAATAGCACAAGTGTAAGTGCTAATAAAAAAAATTACGCAAAAGCGTTGAATTTTATTGGTGGCCTTATTGCAATACTGAGCATTATCTTTGTAGCATTGCGTTTGAATAGCTATCTTACAAGTGAAAGCTTGTCGTTTTTTAATTTGAAGCATGTTTTCATTGTGTTGATACTGGTTGTTCTTTATGGACTTGGTAGTCTATTGTTAGGATGCGCCTGGAAAAACATTTTGGCAATGTCTGGTTCTGAGAAAAAGCTTAAGTGGGCAATTTCAACTTATGGTCTAGCCCAAATTGGAAAATATATACCCGGCAATATATTTCATTTGGCAGGCCGTCAGGCATTAGGTTTGAAAGATGGCGTATCAGGAGTAGCCCTTGCTAAGTCCACTGTTTGGGAGCTTGGTTTGTTAGCAATAAGTGGAGCAGTTTTTCTGATAATTGCAGCCCCCGCTTATTTTAATCTTCCTGAAATAGCGACAGTATTATCTTTGCCTGTTTTTTTAGTAACAACAGTCGTTTTCTATTACTTTTTATCTGTTTTTTTTAATGAGTTGTTAGGTAAAGCTTTTATACAGCAAGTTATATTTCTAACCTTGTCAGGATTTATCTTTTATTTCCTTATTTGCATTGTAAGTGAACAGGGTTTTCTTGATTTTAGTAAAATGCATTTCCTCTTTTTCGTGCCTGCAGCCTTTGTTACAGCCTGGTTAATAGGATTGGTCACCCCTGGAGCTCCGGCAGGAATGGGGATTAGAGAGGTTGTGCTTATTTACTTATTGGGCGGATTATACGATAAGGATATTATAATTTTAACAGTATTGATCTCCAGGATAGTCACTGTGTTAGGTGATGTGTTTTTTTATACTATTTCTTTTTATATTCGGAGAATCAACTAAGATGATGGTTGGTGATGTTAAATTCTCTTCTGGGAATTTTGTTTTCTGTACAATATGCTTATTATTGGCATTAATAATCAACAATGTTATACCTTTTTTATCACTGCCTACAATGGGACAGGCGCTGTGGGCTATGGGTTATGCGAAATCTCTATCTAACGAAGGTTTTTTCAATTTATATGCTTATGATATAGGGTTCCCACACCCTGCCGCTATCGCATTTGGATTATCCGCTGTTTTACCATTAAGTTGGTTAATTAAGTTCGGCATTTTGCCCGAGGCTGCTTATAGCTTAGTTTTTGCTTTATATATTGGCTTGGCATTCTTAGGATGCTATAAAATCAGTAGGTTATTTCATGCAAGCCAAAATATTGCATCTATTTTTTCATTACTTTGGCTTATCACACCAGTTATCGGACGCCACTCAGGCTATTCGATGTTGATGCTTGGAATAGCTCTCATTCCATTTTATTGTTGGATAACCTATGTTTTCTTTCAGGCATCTGAATATGATTTCAGTCAGCTTTCATTAAAGTTTTTAGCCTTTCTAAGTTCTGTAATTATATCCGTTTTTATGGATGGCTATACTTTTATCATGTTTGCGGTAGCAGCATCTGCAATAGCTTTATTCTCATTCCTTCAATCAGCCAATAAAAAATCATTCTTTCTCAAGAAATTAATTGGATATTTAGTGGCTTTTTGCTGTGCTTACCTTCTTTATTCCTGTTTCATAGGGAAAAGTTCATATCAGCCAGAGTCTTTAGATTTTTTTAGAGGTTGGGGGTTAGATTTAAGCTTTTTATTTATTCCTACTCAAGGTGTGTTTTGGTTTTATGATCTATTAGCTTTATCGAAACATCGAACAGCATCACAATTTTTTGGTGATGCCTCAGTATGGAATACGAGCTTTATTTTGCCATTTTTATTGTTAGGTGTAATTGGATGGTATCAAAACAAGAGAAAAAGTATCTGGTTTTATTGTGTTTTTATTTTGGGTGTTTTTTCTGTTTATATGGCACCAGGACCATCGATAAAGCTTTTCTCATTTAAACCTGATAATTACATCGCGCCATCTGATATGGCTAATACTATGCTAATGCCTGAGAAGTATGCATTAGCTCCAACTGGTAATTCTTTTATATCGCAATACCTTCCTGGCTTCAATGTTATGCGAGCCTCATATAGGTGGATCGCTTTAGCATCCTTTTGCTTTTGGGTCCTAACTTTAAGTATGTTGGTAAGAGTAAGTAAAAAGAGGCAATATATATTTTCAATTCTACTGGTCGCTCTATTTCTTCCTCATTTATCTAAGGCCTGGAACTATGGAAGAGCTAATTTTTTATCCGTAGCGGATATTAACAAGAAAATGGTCGACAATCTTAAAATTGATATCGATCGTTCGTCTCGAGTGGCATTCATTCCATGGAATAATGATTTCTTTGCTAATTATTTAGCGCCTTATTCTAATTTCAAAACCTTTAATATTGGTGGTGATAAGAATTTAGATGTGGCTAAATTGCATTGGCCGCCGGTTATGCTCAATCTACAAGGAGCAGTTTCTGACGCTCAAATTCCTTATATAACTCAGTTGTTATTAAATAAAGACGTTGATTATATCATAATTCCTTTTGTTAACATGTTATGGTCTGCCCATTATTGGGAATGCCCTGAGGATACACTACTGCCTTTATCATCAGAAAAGCGGATTTCACTTAAAAATGATCTGGATTTCAAGTGTCCCGCTGTTATAAAAAAGAATTATTCGTCTTTAATTTATAAATTAGATGAGATTCCATTCTTCAATGTTAAAGAAAGAGATTACTATGCTGTTATTAGTTTAGATGAAAAGAAATATACCGAATATCTTAACTCCGAAAACATCCATTATCCTTTTGTTATAAATGATACAGATTTCAATCTTGACTTTGTACTTGATGATGGATGGTATTATAGAGAACCGGGTCATGTTTGGTCAAAAGATAAGGCAGTTTTACAACTTCCAGTGCCAAATGACTCATCGAATTTTTATGTGCTTAAATATAATGTTTTATTATCAAACGTAAGAAATTCGGTTGATATAGAGTTTAAAACTTCACAAAATAATCAGATTGTTACAGAGGAAGTTACATCCAAAACCAATGATGCTTCGATTGTTTTAATTCCAATCGATCATTCTCAGAAGGTCCAAAAGATAGAGTTGTTTGTAAAGGACGCTAAATCTCCAGCTGAGTTAGGTCTTGGTACGGATAACAGAATGTTAGGACTTTCTTTACAGGAAGTATCTATAAAACATTAATCTTTAACGGCCTTTAAATAGGCCGTTTTTTTCCTATACCAGCAAATCCCCTCTGCGTCCCGCATTTTCCCCCGCCAGCCTCACCACCAGCATCCCAGCCGTGACAAACTTGGTCAGGTTTCGTGCATACAGCACGCCGCCAAACTCAGCCACCAGCGGTGTCACGTAGTCATTGAGCGGGTCGACAATCTCCGCCACCACTTCGCCCGCTTTAACCCACTCACCTAATTTTCTGCGGTTCAGCAGTAGTCCGGAGTGAGGTGCGTGGATGTACTCACAGCCTGCCAGCTGGGTTGGTGCATGGATCAGGGCAGGGGAGTCTCCGGTTTCTCCGGCAATATATCCCCCTTCAATCAGCGCATTGATAATTGCATCCGCATCCTTCTCCGCCTGTTCCGGCGATACATCGGCTACGCCGCGCAGTTCCAGCGTCACCGGCAGCAGGCCGCGCGGCATCGGGTAGTCCTTGCCAAAACGCTCAGCTAGTGTCAGCCAGGGTTCGCAGCAGGCCTCATCAAAGGGCTCTCCGCCGGAGATCTGCGCCAGTAGCTGCACTTCACTGCCAAGCCAGCGCGCCAGCGGCTCAATCTCCGGCCAGGCGTGCGGTGTGGTGTAAAGATGCGGCAAGGCATCCCAGTCGCAGTGCAGGTCAATCATCAGGTCTGCCTGGCTGGCCATGCGCATCAGGGTGAAGCGCTGGGCCTCCAGTTCGCTTTTGGCGATGCGGTCGCGGTAGTGACGATCGATGGCGTCGCGAATCAGTCGTTTGTTTTCATATTCACTCTGTGTCAGCGAGCCCGCCAGTTCTGCCGCCAGCGTATCGCCCAGCGCCGGGAAGCGACGGTTAAAATCCTGACCAGAAAGAGTATGAAAACGTCCGAGGTGAGTGCCGTGCCAGTGCTGACCCAGTGCGAGCGGATTCGCGACCGGCACCAAAGTGATTTTGGCTTTCAGCTTGCCCGCCGACTCCAGCGCCAGTAGCTTCTGCTTGAGATACCACGCCACCGCCATGCCCGGCAGTTCATCGCCGTGCAGCGCCGCCTGAATATATACCCGCTGCTGTGAGTCGGTGCCGAAGTGGAAGCTGACAATTTCCCGCTGGGTGCCCAGCGTCGCGCTTAACAAAGGATGATGTTGTTGTTGCATAACGCAGTCGATGTCCTGTGTCTGGGGCACGCTCGTGGCCGCGCCGCATGAAATTGATGAAGGGAATTATAGTTCTGCTGGAAAAAGGGCGGCAAATGCGCCGCCCCATCGATCACGGCTTAATAGAGATATCCGTCGCAAAATACTTCTTCTGCAAGGTATCAAAGGTACCGTTCTTTTTGATCTCCGCGAAGGCGTTGTCCAGCGCGGTTTTTAATTCGGTGTCGCCTTTGCGCAGGCCGATGGCGGTGCCAGGGCCGATAATCGGATCCTGCACAATCGGGCCAGCCAGCTCGAAATCTTTGCCCTGCGGATGTTTCAGGAAGCCGTTTGCGGCCTGTGCGGCATCGGTGAACACCACGTCAAGGCGTCCGGAAATCAGGTCGCTCTCGACCTGTGCCTGATCGCCATATGGCACCACGTTCACGCCGTGCGGCTGCCATTTTGCCAGCGCGTAGCGCTCCTGCACGGTGCCCTGTTCCACGCCCACGGTTTTGCCTTTCAGCGATTCCGCAGTGGGCAGCAGGCCGGAGCCTTTACGCGCAATCAGCTGGGTGTGGGTGTCATACAGCGGCACGGTGAAGTCGATCTGCTTCAGACGCTCTTCGGTGATACCCATATCCGACAGAATGGCGTCAAACTTACGCGCCTTCAGCGCCGGGATCATGCCGTCGAACTGGCTCTCGACCCACACGCATTTGGCCTGCATCTGCGTGCACAGCGCATTGCCGAGGTCGATGTCAAACCCGACCAGCTTGCCCTGCGGCGTTTTGGATTCAAAAGGGGGATAGGTAGGATCAACGGCGAAACGCACCTGATCGATTTTTGCCTGAGCGCCGAACGCGCAGCCTGCCAGCACAGCCAGTGCCAGCGTCTGGCGCAGACGGGCGGTAAAACGGGAACTTGCCATAGTTGCGGTCTTCTTTTGTCGTGATGATAAGTCATCGAGAGTACCGCTCAGCGTGGTGTATGGCAATTAGAGTATTATTTTCATCACGTTACCATTATGCAGTGCGCGGTAATCCTCCACCTGCAGTACCACCGACTTCTCCAGCAGCCCGGCGTTAAAGGCAATTTCGTCGTAGCGCTCGAACAGCAGCGGGTCGACCACCAGCTGTAAATCCGCATGAAAGCTAAACGGCGGAATCGCGCCAAATACGCAGCCGGTCAGCGCATCCACCTCAGCCGGCGAGGCCAGCGAGGCGCGACGGCCACCCACGGCGGCTGCCACTTTACTCAGGTCGGCCTGCTGGTCGGCCGGTAGCACCGCCAGCACATGCTGTTTGATGCCGTTGCCCTTGACGTGACACACCAGCGCTTTGGCACCTTGTCCCACTTCCGTGCCACGAATCGCGGCCACAGCTTCACACTTTCCGGTCGCTTCATGCTCCATGAGTCGGTAACGGGCGTTATGCTGATCGAGCAGGGCGAGCAGTTTTTCATGCGTGGTCATGAGGGTTTCCATTCTGATGAAGCGCAATTGATCGCACTCTTTTGCGAAGTATGCTGCTCAAAATCGAGCCAGAAAGCCCGTATTGAGCAGCATGGCGCACAATTGTTACTTATGGCGTGCGCGCAGGTTGTTGATGATGGTGCTGAGGTCCAGCTCCTGATCCTGCAGCAGCACCAGCAGATGGTACAGCAGATCGGAGGCTTCGTTGGTCAGTTCGTGGCGGTCATTGACGGTAGCGGCCAGCGCGGTCTCAACACCTTCTTCTCCCACCTTCTGTGCAATGCGCTTGGTGCCGCTGGCGTACAGCTTCGCCGTATAGGAGCTGGCCGGATCGGCGCTTTTACGCGAGGCCAGCAGTTGCTCCAGCTGATACAGGAACGTCCAGTCCGGTGCGGCAGGCGAAAAGCAGCTCGAGGTACCGAGATGGCAGGTGGGGCCAATCGGATTGGCCAGCACCAGCAGCGTGTCGTTATCGCAATCCGGCGTGATGCTGACCACTTTGAGGAAGTGACCCGACGTTTCACCTTTGGTCCATAAACGGTTTTTGGTGCGGGAGAAGAAGGTGACGTTGCCGTCGGCCAGCGTCTTGTGCAGCGCGTCCTCGTTCATATAACCGTGCATCAGCACTTCGCCGGAGACGTTGTGCTGGACGATGACGGGCATCATGCCCGCGGTTTTGGCCCAGTCCAGTCTGGCCAGTTGTTCTGCAGTTAACACGCGCGAATCTCCACACCGTTGTCGATCAGGAAGTTTTTCAACTCGCCGATATTGATAATTTGTTTGTGAAACACCGAAGCCGCCAGCGCGCCGTCGACGTTTGCCTGCTCAAAGGCTTCGAGGAAGTGCGCCATGGTTCCTGCGCCGCCGGAGGCGATCAGCGGCACCTTACACACGTCACGCACCTTCTTCAGCTGCACCAGGTCGTAGCCGTTACGCACGCCGTCCTGATTCATCATATTCAGTACGATCTCGCCAGCGCCCAGCTTCTGCACTTCCTCTACCCAGTCCAGCGTTTCCCACTGGGTAACGCGGGTGCGCGCTTCGTCGCCGGTATACTGATTGACGTGATACTTGCCGCTGGCTTCATCAAACCAGGTATCGATGCCCACCACGATGCACTGCACGCCGAAGCGGTCCGCCAGCCGGGTAATCAGCGTTGGATCGGCCAGCGCCGGTGAGTTGATGGAGATCTTATCTGCGCCAAACTGCAGAATGCGCGCCGCATCTTCCGGGGTTTTGATGCCCCCGGCGACGCAGAACGGAATATCGATCACTTCCGCCACGCGCGATACCCAGCTTTTATCCACCACGCGGCCGTCGGAAGAGGCGGTGATATCGTAAAACACCAGTTCGTCAGCGCCTTCCTGGGCATAGCGCTGCGCCAGCGGGACGATGTCGCCAATGATTTCGTGGTTGCGGAACTGCACGCCTTTCACTACTTGCCCGTCACGCACATCCAGACAGGGGATTATCCGTTTTGCCAGCATGCAATTGCCTCCGCTACCGTAAATTTATCTTCCAGCAGGGCGCGACCGACAATCACACCCTGTGCACCGCTGCCGCGCAGGGCAGCGATATCGTCCAGTGAACCGATGCCGCCGGAAGACTGGAACGCGATGTCAGGAAACGCCTGGGATACTTCCTGATACAGCGCCACATTGGAACCGCTCAGCGTGCCGTCACGCGAAATATCAGTGCACAGCACATGTTTCAGGCCCACCGGCTGATACCAGCCAATCACCTCTTCCAGCGTCACGCCTGCCGCTTCCTGCCAGCCGCTGATCGCCACTTCTTTGCGATTGCTGGCGTCAATGCGCACGTCAAGCGCCAGCACAATGGCGTCGGCACCAAATTCGCTGAACCAGCCTTTCACTTCTTCCGGCTGCTTGACTGCGGTGGAGCCAACCACCACGCGCGTGGCGCCGGCTGCCAGCAGGGCGGCCACATCGTCACGATGACGGATACCGCCGCCAACCTGTACCGGCACGCTGACGCCGCGTAAAAGCGTGGTCAGCAGCGGGATCTGGCGCTTTGCCGGATCTTTCGCCCCGGTCAAATCCACCAGATGTAACACTTCCGCGCCCTGGCGTTCATAATCCTGCAGGCGCGGCAGGGGATCGTTGCCGTAATCGCGCTGCTGGCCGTAGTCGCCCTGATGCAGGCGTACCACTTTGCCGTCGATCAAATCTAATGCGGGGATAATCATCACATCTCCAGGAAGTTTTTCAGCAGCTGCGCGCCGGCTTTACCCGAGCGCTCCGGGTGGAACTGCACGCCGAAGAAGTTATCTTTCTGCAGGGCGGCGGTGAACGGCAGGCCATAGTCGCACTGGGCGATGGTGGCGGCATTCACCGGCATGGCGTAGCTGTGCACAAAGTAGAAATAGCTGCCGTCCGGAATGTTGCGGAACAGGTGATTGCCGGCCTGCGCGGTGATCTGGTTCCAGCCCATGTGCGGCAGCGGTAAACCCCGGGTATCCATCAGCGATACCGGCTCATCAACGATGCCCAGCGTGCTGACGCCGCCGTTCTCATCGCTGCCGCGTCCGAGCAGCTGCATGCCGAGACAGATGCCGAGCACCGGCTGGGTGCAGGCTTTCACCAGCTCGATCAGATCGCGCTCCTGCAGCTGGTCCATCGCCGCCCGCGCGGTACCGACGCCGGGCAGAAACAGTTTGTCGGCGCGCAGCACCACGTCCGGATCGCGGCTCACTGCGGGCGTGTAGCCGAGGCGCTCAATCGCCCACTTAACTGAAGAGAGGTTGGCGCAGCCGGTATCAAGAATCACCACGTTCATTACAGCACTCCTTTCGAGCTCGGCAGGGTGTTGCCCTCAACGCGAATCGCCTGACGCAGCGTGCGGCCAAAGGCTTTGAACAGGCTTTCCACGCGGTGATGATCGTTGCGGCCTTTGGTTTTCAGGTGCAGCGTGCTCATCATGGCGTACGACAGCGAGCGGAAGAAGTGCTCGACCATTTCGGTGCTCAGGTCGCCAACGCGCTGGTAGCTGAACTCGGCTTTGTATTCGAGGTGCGGACGGCCGGAGATATCCAGCGCACAGCGCGCCAGGCACTCATCCATTGGCAGCACGAAGCCGAAGCGGCCGATGCCGCGCTTGTCGCCCAGCGCCTTCAGCAGCGCTTCGCCCAGCGCCAGGCCGGTGTCTTCTACCGTGTGGTGATCGTCGATATACAGGTCGCCTTTCACCTCGATGTTCATGCGGAAGCCGCCGTGCACGGCGATCTGATCCAGCATGTGATCAAAGAAGCCGACGCCGGTGTTGATTTTGCTGCCACCTTCGCGATCCAGCCACACTTCCACTTTGATCTGCGTCTCTTTGGTGTTGCGGTTCACCAGCGCGTGACGATCGCGTTTGGTCAGGCGCGCCTGAATCGCGTCCCAGTCTTCGCCTTCCGCGCCGTAGCGCAGGCCCTGAATGCCCATGTTCTGCGCCAGCTGGATGTCGGTCAGACGGTCGCCAATCACATAGCTGTTGGCGGTATCCAGCGCGCCGTCGGCCAGCCAGGCTTCGACCATTTTGGTCTTTGGCTTGCGGCAGTCGCAGTTCTCTTCCGGCAGATGCGGGCAGATCAGGATGTCGCTGAAGTTCACGCCCTGTGAGCGCAGGATCTGCATCATCAGGTTGTGCGGGCCGTCAAAATCGGCCTGCGGGAAACGTTCAGTGCCCAGGCCGTCCTGGTTGGTGATCATCACCAGCTGATAACCCGCCTCCTGCAGCGCCAGCAGGGCCGGGATGGCGTTCTTCTCAAACGCCAGCTTCTCCATACGGTCCACCTGAAAATCCGTCGGCGGCTCAGAGATGAGGGTGCCATCGCGGTCGATAAAAAGGATCTTCTGACTCATGCTTGCTCCACAGATAAGGCTTGCAGCGCGGCGATCAGGCGCTCGCACTCTTCACGGGTGCCGATGGAGATGCGCAGACATCCCGCCAGGCCAGGGTTTTTGTTTTGGTCGCGCAGAATAATGCCCTGATCCCACAGCGTTTTAAACACTTTTGGCGAGTCGGTGAAGCGCGCCAGAATATAGTTGGTTTCGCTCGGGAAAACCTGCTGCACGACGCTCAGCTGCGGCAGCTGTTCGCACAGCCAGGCGCGGTTGTCGTTAAGCTGCTGCGCGTGCTGACGCATCAGCGCGATGCCTTGCTCGCTCAGCGCCTGCGCCGCCACGTCGGCCACCGGCGTCGCCAGCGGGTAAGGTGCAATCACTTTCAGCAGCAGATCGATCACCGGCTTGTTGGCCAGCGTAAAGCCGCAGCGCAGGCCAGCCAGCGCAAAGGCTTTCGACAACGTGCGCAGAATCACCAGATGCGGGAACTCCTGCAGCCAGCCGGCCAGCGTTGCTTGCGGGCAGAACTCAATATAGGCTTCGTCGGCGACCACCAGCGCTTTGCCGGCGGTCATCGCCAGCAGCTGGCGAATGTCATCCTGATTAATCAGATTGCCGGTCGGGTTGTTCGGGCTGCACATGTACACCACTTTCACGCCGTCCAGCTGGTCCGCGATGGCGGGCAGGTTGAGCTGCCAGTTGTCCAGTGCCGGCACGGTGCGGTACTCAATGCCGATGGTTTCGGCGCTGACGCTGTACATGCCGTAGGTCGGCGGGCAGAACAGAATGGCGTCTTTGCCCGGCTCGCAGAAGGCGCGCATCAACAGCTCAATCCCTTCATCCGCCCCGCGGCTCACCAGCACCTGCTCCGGCTGGACGCCGGCATAGGCGGCGTAGCGCGAAATGACTAATTTGGGCTGGCACTCCGGATAGCGGTTCAACGTCTGCTGCGACAGTTCAAACGGCACCGGCAGCGGAAATTCGTTCGCATTCAGCCATACGTCACCGTTGCCACCGAGGCGACGAGCAGACTGATAGGGCGTCAGCGCGCGCACGTTGGCGCGGGCTAAATCTTCAACGTTGTTGCTCATGCTTGCTCCTTCAGGGCTGCGACGCGCAGGGTCACGGCATTTTTGTGCGCGTCCAGCTGTTCCGCGGCGGCGAGGGTTTCAATGGTGGCGGCGAGGTTGAGGAAGCCCTGCGGCGTCAGCTCCTGGACCGTCATGCGTTTCTGGAAATCGGCCAGCCCAAGGCTGGAGCAGGTCGCGGTGTAGCCATAGGTCGGCAGCACGTGGTTAGTGCCGGAGGCATAATCACCGGCGGATTCCGGCGACCAGTCGCCGAGGAACACCGAACCGGCGCTGGTGATCTCCTCAACCAGCGCGCGCGGCTGGCGCGTCTGAATAATCAGGTGCTCCGGGCCGTACTGATTGGAGATTTCCACGCACTGCGCCAGATCCTGCGCCACAATCAGGCGGCTGCTCTCCAGCGCCTGACGTGCGGTGGCGGCGCGCGGCAGCTGCGCCAGCTGTTGTTCAACCGCCAGCGCCACGCCTTCGGCCAGCTGCCGTGAAGGCGTCAGCAGAATCACCTGAGAATCCGGACCGTGTTCGGCCTGCGACAGCAAATCGGAGGCGACAAACGCCGGCGTCGCGCCTTCGTCCGCAATCACCAGCACTTCAGACGGACCGGCAGGCATGTCGATCGCCGCGCCGTCGAGACGCTGGCTGACCTGGCGTTTCGCTTCGGTCACGTACGCGTTGCCCGGGCCAAAAATCTTGTCTACTTTCGGCACGCTTTCTGTGCCGAAGGCGAGGGCAGCAATCGCCTGCGCGCCGCCGACCTGAAACACTTCCTGCACGCCGCATAGCTGCGCCGCGTAGAGAATTTCATCGGCAATTGGCGGCGGCGAGCACAGCACCACGCGGCCGCAGCCGGCAATGCGTGCCGGCGTTGCCAGCATCAGCACGGTGGAGAACAGCGGCGCGGAGCCGCCGGGAATGTACAGCCCGACCGACTTCACCGGACGGGTGATCTGCTGGCAGCGCACGCCCGGCTGGGTTTCCACGTCCACCGGCGGCAGAATCTGCGCATTGTGGAAGGTTTCGATATTCGCCATGGCGTCTGCCATCGCCTGTTTTAAGTTGTCGCTCAGCCGCTCGCCGGCCGCCTGCATCTCAGCGGCGGACACGCGCAGATTCTCCACCTGGGCTTTGTCGAAGCGCGCGCTGAACGCCCGCAGTGCCGCGTCGCCCTGCTGTTTAACCTGCACCAGCACGTCCTGCACGGTGGCGCTGATGCTGGCCGATGCCGAGATTGCCGGACGCTGCAGCAGCGCCTGCTGCTGTTCGGCACTACACGCCTGCCAGTCGATAGGTTGCATGATTGCGCTCATCGGTTACTCCAGCATTTTTTCAATTGGCAGCACGAGGATCGAACTGGCGCCAAGCGCCTTCAGTTTTTCCATGGTTTCCCAGAACAGCGTTTCGCTGCTCACCATGTGCATCGCCACGCGGCTCACTTCACCGGCCAGGGGCAGCACGGTAGGGCGCTCGGCACCCGGCAGCAGGGCGATGACTTCTTCCAGCCGCTCGCTCGGCGCGTGCAGCATGATGTATTTGGATTCACGCGCTTTAATCACGCCCTGAATACGCGTCATCAGCGTATCCACCAGCTGCTGTTTCGCCGCTGGCAGTTCGCCATCGCGCTGAATCAGCACCGCTTTAGAGCGGTAGATCACTTCAACTTCACGCAGGCCGTTAGCTTCCAGCGTGGCGCCGGTAGACACCAGGTCGCAAATGGCATCGGCCAGACCGGCGCGCGGTGCCACTTCAACGGAACCGTTCAGCAGGCAGGATTTAAACGCGATGCCTTGTTTATCAAGGTATTTCTTCAGCAGGTGCGGGTAAGATGTGGCGATACGGGCATTATTCAGGCATTGCGGACCGGTGTACTCGGCATCGACTGGCATTGCCAGTGACAGGCGGCAACCGCCGAAATCGAGGCGACGCAGCGTAAAGTAACGCGGGTCTTCGCCCTGCGCGCGGCGCGTCAGCAGCTCCTCTTCCAGCACGTTTTCGCCAACGATACCGAGGTCGACCACGCCATCCATCACCAGGCCAGGGATATCGTCATCGCGCACGCGCAGGATGTCGATTGGCATGTTCTCCGCAAACGCAATCAGACGCTGCTGCTGAAGGTTAATTTTAATACCGCAGCGTGCCAGCAGTTCGCGTGATTCATCACTCAAACGGCCAGATTTCTGCATAGCTATGCGTAAACGGGTGTTATCTAACATGGTTCCTGTCCTCTTATTCAATCCTGTCTGAAGCGTCTTGGGTTGCGTTCGCCCATAAAAAAACCCCCGGAAGATGATCTTCCGGGGGCTCTCTTTGCGCTCGCACCACTGGAAGATCCTAAACGTCTTCCAGCACACATCGCCTGAAAGACTAGTCAGGGTGATGGTGATGATGGTGGTTGAACTGAACGCGTGTCATAAAAAATTCCGTTGCTGAATGAGTATTCATTTGCGTGCTGATTAACCTAACGAAGATGGCGGCGCTTGGCAACCCTTTTTTAACGTCAGTTTTCGCAACCTTCGGCAACAGTTTGCGCTGGTCTGGCTGGCGCGCTGGCACTAAGATGGGGTGTCTTAGCGCGGGAGAGCAGGAGTCGATATGAAAAAGGTGGCGATTGTAGGTCTGGGATGGCTGGGAATGCCGCTGGCGATGGCGCTGTCAGCGCGCGGCTGGCAGGTGACCGGCAGCAAAACTTCACCGGATGGCGTCGATGCGGCGCGCCGCTGTGGTATTGATGCGTTTCAGCTGGTGCTGTCACCGGAGCTGGAGTGTGAAGCAGACGATTTGGCCGCGCTGATGGCGGTGGATGCGCTGGTGGTGACGCTGCCCGCCAGCCGCACCGTGCAGGGCGGCGAAGATTACATGCAGGCGGTGCAGAACGTGGTCGATACCGCGCTGGCGAATAAAGTGCCGCGCATCATCTTTACCAGCTCTACCTCGGTATACGGCAGCGGCGACGGCGTGAGAAAAGAGAGCAGTGCGCTGCAGCCGGAGACGGTGGCAGGCAAAACGCTGGTGGAGCTGGAAAACTGGCTGCATGACCTGCCGGGCACCAGCGTGGATATCGTGCGTCTCGCCGGACTGGTCGGCCCGAATCGTCATCCGGGGCGTTTCCTCGCCGGTAAAACCAACCTGGAAAACGGCGCGCACGCGGTGAACCTGGTGCATCTTGATGATGTGGTCGACGCGATTGTGCTGCTGCTGCAAACGCCAAAAGGCGGGCACGTTTACAACCTGTGCGCCCCGAAACATCCATCACGCGATAGCTTTTACCCGAGCGTGTCGAAGCAGTTAGGCCTGGTGCCACCGACGTTTGTTGCCGAGCCGGTGCGCGCCAGCGGCAAGGTGATTGACGGTTCGAAGATTTGTCACGAGCTGGGGTTTGAGTACAGCTACGATGACCCGATGAAGATGCCGCTGGAGTAGGGGCGGTGCGGGGTTGCCCTCACCCTAACCCTCTCCCGCCCGCGGGAGAGGGAACCGCCCGAGCGTTTATTTCGCTGGTTTCGTCATTTTGACAAACGGCAGCATTAACCTCAGACAGATGATCTCACGGCCATTCTCCTTCTCCATACAGATGAACGCACCGTCCTTCTCCCTCTCCCTGCAGATGAACGCACCGTCCTTCTCCCTCTCCCCGTGGGAGAGGGCCGGGGTGAGGGCAGCAAACCGCACCCACCTAAACCCCCAGCCGATCCCTTAACGCATACCAGGCCGCGCCCATCGCCGTCAGTGGCACCTTAAAGCGTCTTCCGCCGGGAAACGGCAGGTGCGGCAGCTTTGCAAACGCATCAAACCGCTCTGCATGGCCGCGCAGCACTTCGGCAATCAGCTTGCCGGAGAGGTGCGTACAGGTCACGCCATGTCCGCTATCGCCCTGCATAAAGAACACATTCTTCTCCAGCTGACCAAACTGCGGCATGCGCGACAGCGTGAGCAGGAAGTTACCGCTCCAGCGATGGCTGATCTTCACGTCGCGCAGCTGCGGAAAGGTGCGCAGCAGCTTGGGCCGGATCAACGCCTCGATGTCTTCCGGTTCGCGCGCGCCGTACACCACGCCGCCGCCGTACAGCAGGCGGTTGTCGGCAGTCAGGCGGAAGTAATCCAGCAGATAATTGCAATCTTCTACGCAGTGGTTATTGGGCATCAGCCCCAGCGCCTGATCGCGGCTCAGCGGCTCGGTGGTGACGATCTGCGAGCCGCACGGCATGCTTTTGCGCCCCAGTCGCGGTTCCAGTTGCGACGGCAGATAGGCGTTGCCGGCAAAAATCACAAAGGTGGCACTGACTTCACCCTGTGCGGTTTTGACCCGGTTGGGTGCGCCGTAGGTCACTGCCAGCGCCGCCGACTGCTCATAAATACGGCCGCCGTGCCGGCGAATCGCCTCGGCTTCACCTAACGCCAGATTGAGCGGGTGCAGATGGCCGCCGCGCCGGTCCAGCAGGCCGCCGACGTAACGGTCGGTGGCCACTTCACGGCGGATGCCGCGCTCGTCCAGCAGCTCCAGATCGCTATTGCCGTAGCGTGCCCAGCTGGCCTGCTGGCTGCGCAGATGCCCCATCTGGCGCTGATTGAGCGCTGCGAAAATGCCGCCGGGGCGATAGTCGCAGGCGATGGCGTAACGATCGATACGGTCGCGGATAATCTCCGCCCCTTCGAACATCATGCTGCCCAGCATCTGCGCAGTCTGTTTGCCGTAGCGCTGCTCAATCACATCGACATCGCGGCTGTAAGAATTCACCACCTGGCCGCCGTTGCGGCCGCTGGCGCCAAAGCCGACGCGGGCCGCTTCCAGCACCACCACATCGTAACCGGCTTCGGTGAGAAACAGCGCGGAAGAGAGCCCGGTAAACCCGCCGCCGATGATGCAGACGTCACACTGAATGCTCTCCTGCAGCTGCGGCCACGGCGCGTGCGCGTTGGCGGTCGCGGCGTAATAACTTTGCACGTGGTGCATCATAACCTCCTGTAGCGCGTGAACTCAGAAATTGGCGGGCGTATGCGCGCTGACAATGCGACACGGCTGATCTGACGTATTGGTAAAACTGTGCGGCAAACCGGTATCAATCACGTAGCTTTCGCCGCGGTTTAGGTGATAACTCTGACCGTTCACCACCAGAGTGATTTCCCCCTCCAGCACCGTGCCGGTCTCTTCACCGGGATGGCGCAGCTTTTCACCGGTGCTGGCCCCCGGCTCGTAGCGCTCCAGCAGCATGGCCAGCGCGCGCTTCGCCGCACCGTTATCAATCAGCTGTAAAGAAACACCGAGGCTGCCGATCTCAACGCAATCATCCGGGCGTACGATGATGCGCGGCGTGGCATTCACTTTCGGCTCCGAGAAAAACTCCGACAGCGACAGCCCATACACTTTGAGTAGCTTTTGTAACGTGCTGACTGCCGGGCTGACTTTATCCTGCTCAATGGTGCTGATAGCGCTGTGTGTTAAACCTGACAACTCAGCGACGCGACGCTGAGACAATCCCAACTCCTGCCGGATTTGCGATAAGCGTCGTCCGGGCGCCAGAGTGGCATCATTCATGGCTGCTTTTCCTTGTGATAACGTGCTGCGGCGTGGATAAAGGCCTCGAATAAACGGCGCGAGACCGGATCGCGATCGGATTGCCACTCCGGATGCCATTGCACCGCCAGCGCAAACGGATGCTGGCGCAGGCTGACGGCTTCGATCAGGCCATCCGGCGCGCGGGCTTCAATGCGTAACTGCGGACCCGGCTCGCGGATGCCCTGGCCGTGCAGCGAATTGACCGCGAACGCGGCAGCGCTGTCGAGCAACTGGCTCAGCAGGCCATCGGGTTCTGGCTGCACCAGATGCGCCGGCGCGTACTGCTGCTCCAGCGGCTGGCTGTCATCTTCGCGGTGCTCCTGAAACAGGTGCGTCTGATGCAGCTGGCGATGCAGCGCGCCGCCGTTGGCAACCACCAGCTCCTGCAAACCGCGGCAGATGCCCAGCATCGGCATCTTTTTCCCGCTGGCGTGGGTGATAAGCGCAAAGGATAAGCGGTCACGCGACGGATCGGCATGCGCCTCATGACCCTCTTCACCGTAATGCCAGGGTTCAATATTGCTTGGGCTGCCGGTGAGCAAAATGCCGTCCAGCAGCGTCATACTGTTTTCTAATAGCTGCGGCGCGTGCATTAACTGATGCGGCAAAGGCAGCGGCACGCCACCAGCCAGCACCACGGCGTCGAGGTATTTGTTATGCACGGTCTGCCCAACGTGGTTGCCGATGGGGTTCTGGCACATCACTACGCCAATCAAAGGCTTGTCAAAAATAATGCCCATTACGTCTCCACGCTGCTGTTCAATATTTTCGCCGGTTTTGCGCGCTAAGTAGAAAAAGTGTGCAATATATTGTCAATCTAGCAACCGTCTGGTTGTTCTTCAAACAGAATTGTTACATTTGCACACCATTTGCGTTAGAGCTATGTTAGAGGTGTGGCTGTTATTTTGAGCATGTGCAAACCATCTTAAACGGTATAGGGCGGGTGGGAAGATGACGAACCTCGTGGAAGTAGAAGACTTCACGCGACACAGTGAAGAAAAACGAACCAGCGCGTTCCAGCTGGAGGTGAAAACCTGGCTGGAACGCCATCCGGAAACGCAGTATGTCGATATTCTGTTAAACGATCTCAACGGGGTATTTCGCGGTAAACGCATTCCCGTCTCCGCGTTAGCTAAGCTGGAAAAAGGGTGTTACTTTCCGGCCTCGGTTTTCGCCATGGACATTCTCGGCAACACCGTCGAGGAAGCCGGCCTCGGACAGGCGCTCGGCGAACCTGATAACCTCTGCATACCGGTCCCCGGGACCTTAATTCCTTCCGCCTCTGACCCGCAACGCATCGCCCAGCTGCTGCTGACCATGTGCGACCAAGATGGCACTCCCTTTGACGTTGAACCCCGAAACGTGCTGAACCGGCTGTGGCAACAGCTGCGCAATCGCGGTCTGTTTCCGGTGGTAGCGGTAGAGCTGGAGTTCTATCTGGTGGACAAAAAGCGCGATGCCGAAGGCTATATTCAGCCGCCGTGTGCGCCGGGTAGTGAAGAACGAAACATGCAGAGTCAGGTCTATTCGCTGGATAATCTCGACCATTTCGCCGACGTACTGCACGATATCGACGCGCTGGCGAAACTGCAGAATATCCCCGCCGACGGCGCGCTGGCGGAAGCCTCGCCGGGCCAGTTCGAAATCAACCTGCACCATACGCGCGATATCCTCAAAGCCTGCGACGACGCCATTCTGCTGAAGCGGCTGGTGCGTCAGGTGGCGGAGAATCACGGCATGACCGCCACGTTTATGGCCAAGCCGTATGAGGAGTATGCGGGCAGCGGCATGCACGTACACATCAGTATGCTGGATGCCGCCGACCACAACGCCTTTGCGCTGGATGATGGCAGCGATTCGCCGCTGCTGAAGCGCGCGCTGGCTGGCATGATCGATCTGATGCCGGCATCAATGGCGCTGCTGGCGCCTAACGTCAACGCGTTTCGCCGTTTCCTGCCGGAGGCGTTTGTGCCGCTACAGGCGTCATGGGGACACAATAACCGCACGGTGGCGCTGCGCATTCCCTGCGGCGATGTAGAAAACCATCGCGTCGAGTACCGTGTGGCGGGCGCCGATGCCAATCCGTATCTGGTGGTGTCAGCAATTATTGCCGGTATCTTGCACGGTCTGGATAATCAGCTACCCTTACCGCATCCGGTGAAGGGCAATGGCCACGAGGCGGAAGGGCTGGAACTGCCGATTCGCCAGAGCGATGCGCTGTATGAGTTTGAAAACAGCTATCCGCTGCAAAAGCTGCTCGGCGAGCGTTTCAGCGGCGTGTGGCACAGCTGCAAACAGTATGAGCTGCGCGAGTTTGAACGGCTGATCACCGCCACGGAAATTGACTGGATGTTAAAGAACGCCTGACCGACAGAAGAATTGATCCAACATCTTGTGTCGATGGCCTAAGTTGGGGCAAAATACGCGCCCTGCAAAAGACAAAACATAACCGACGCTTATTACGTCGGTTATTTTTTTGCATGGTGCTTTCACTACATGAACGAGGCCGGACACGCATCCGGATAGATAGACACTGAAACACGCTTGTGCGTGAGATTTGAGGAACAAAGATGGGACTGTTTACAATTGCACCAGCGCAGGCTGGTTCTCGCTTCCGTGATGATTATGGCGCGGCGACAATCGCAAACACTAATATCACTTCTCACTGCAGCACATTGCGCAGTATCCCTGTGGTACAACTGAACTCAGTTGTTGCTGTAGGGGGCCTGAACAATGTCGCTTAATACCTCTGCCGCACCACAGCGTGCACATCTGAAAAAATCTCTGACTCTGATCCCGGTCGTCATGATGGGCCTGGCGTATATGCAGCCAATGACCCTGTTTGATACCTTCGGCATCGTGTCAGGCCTCACCGACGGTCACGTCGCCACCGCTTATGCTTTCGCGCTGATCGCGATACTGTTTACTGCCGTGAGCTACGGCAAGCTGGTACGCCGCTTCCCATCTGCGGGCTCCGCTTACACCTATGCTCAGAAGGCTATCAGTCCGCACGTCGGCTTTATGGTGGGCTGGTCATCACTGCTGGACTATCTGTTCATGCCGATGATCAACATCCTGCTGGCGAAAAGCTACTTTGAGTCGCTGGTGCCGGGCATTCCGTCGTGGATTTTCGTGGTGCTGCTGGTGGCGTTTATGACCATCTCCAACCTGCGTGGGATCAAAACCGTGGCCAACTTCAACAGCGTCATTGTGGTGCTGCAGGTAGTGGTGATGGCAGTGATCACCGGTATGGTGGTGTATGGTGTGGCACACGGTATTGGCGCCGGTACGCTGACCAGCACGAAGCCGTTCTGGTCGGAAAATGCGCAGGTGGTACCAATGATTACCGGTGCAACCATTCTGTGCTTCTCGTTCCTTGGCTTTGACGGTATCAGCTCGCTGTCGGAAGAGACCAAAGATGCCGAGCGCACCATTCCACGCGCGATTTTCCTGACCGCGCTGATTGGTGGGGTGATCTTTATTGGCGTCTCGTACTTCCTGCAGCTGTACTTCCCGGATATCTCGCGTTTCCAGAATCCGGACTCTTCACAGCCGGAAATCATGCTGTTCGTGGCGGGTAAAGCGCTGCAGATCGGCATTCTGATTTTCTCGGTGGTGACGGTGCTGGCCAGTGGCATGGCGGCACACGCCGGCGTTTCGCGTCTGATGTACGTGATGGGCCGTGACGGTGTGTTCCCGCAGCGTTTCTTTGGCTTCGTGCATCCGAAATTCCGCACGCCGTCGCTGAACGTGCTGCTGGTTGGTGCGGTAGCGCTGCTGGCGATCAACTTCGACCTGGTCACCGCAACGGCGCTGATTAACTTCGGTGCGCTGGTGGCGTTCACCTTTGTGAACCTGTCGGTGATTGCCCAGTTCTGGATTCGTGAGAAGCGTAATAAGACGCTGAAAGATCACCTCAACTATCTGGTGCTGCCTATTATGGGTGCGCTGACGGTGGGTGCGCTGTGGATCAACCTGGAAGAGACCTCAATGGTGCTCGGCCTGGTGTGGGCGGCGATTGGTATTGTTTACCTGGCGTTTGTGACCCGCACGTTCCGCAATCCGGTACCGCAGTTTAGCGAAGAGGTGTAAGGCTTTTCCCTCACCCTAACCCTCTCCCGCCCGCGGGGGAGGTAACCGCCCGAGCGTGTGTCAGGTATCAGCCTGGTAGCTGCACCAAAACGCACTACTCCTCTCCCCGCAGGAGAGCACCGGGGTGAGGGCATCAGCCCGCACGAAACCCTGCTACGAAACCAGCTCCTGCGCATACAAATACAGCGCTTTCAGCTGCGCCATCTTCTCTGCATCGCCCTCATGCAAACTGGCCAGCGACTCCAGCTCCAGCAAAAACGCCTGTACCCGCTCCGCATTAAGCTGCTCGCGGCGATGCTGCAGCCAGCGCTGCTGCTCTTTATCATCCAGCGTGCCGGGGAAGTTGCGGGCGCGATAGCGGAACAGCAGCTTCGCGATACGCTTATCCTCAAAGGTCAAATCCAGCGCAGGCAGGTTCTGCGGCGGCGTCTGGCGCAGGATGTTCATGCCGGCGCGATCGGCGTCGCTGAAGAAGCCGTCATACAGCTGCGCATCGACATCCTCCGATGGCGTGAACGGCTCCGCTTCGGCAAACAGCGTCACCACATTTTCCCGCACTTCGGCATGCTGGCGCAGCAGGGCCAGATTCGCCAGACAGTGCTGACGATCGATACCCAGTCGTTCGGCATCTTCCGGGCGCAATGTATTGGCCGGAGCCAGAACCGGGCACTTATTGATGTGCACCAGCTTGATCGGCACCGCCGGCAAATCGCCCAGATCGCTGTGTCGCGTATACAGCCGCTCGCGCAACTCATCCGGCGACAGCGTCAGCAGCGGCGTCATGTCGCCGGCCAGATCGGCCACGATCAGCGCGTTTTTGTTATCCGGATGCCATGCCAGCGGCACAATCCAGCTGGTATTACCGCGCGCTGCGCCGAACATGCCGGAAACGTGCACCAGCGGCTTCATCTGCGGAATATCAATCAGCGTCATCAGTTTCTGCTTGTTGCGATGGGTAAACAGAAACTCAAACAGCTTCGGCTGCTTCTCCTGCACCAGCTTTGCCATCGCCAGCGTGGCGTACACATCGGACATCGCATCGTGCGCCTGTTCGTGTGCCACGCCGTTAGCCTGGGTGAGATGCTCCAGCTTAAAGCTCGGAAAACCGTCGTCGTTCTCCGGCCAGACGATGCCCTCCGGGCGCAGCGCATAGCAGGCGCGCATCACGTCGAGCAGATCCCAGCGCGAATTGCCGTTCTGCCAGCTCCAGCCATACGGGTCGATAAAGTTGCGGTAGAAGATATTGCGCGTCACTTCGTCATCGAAGCGCACGTTGTTGTAACCGATCACACAGGTCTGCGGTTCGCTGAACAGCGCGTGAATGCGCTGAGCAAACTCCACTTCCGGCACGCCGCGCGCGTTGGCCACCTGCGGCGTGATACCGGTGATCATTACCGCTTCCGGCTGCGGCAGGTAATCGTCCGCGAGCTGGCAGTAAAACACCTGCGGTTCGCCCACGGCGTTAAAGGCTTTGTCGGTGCGCAGGCCTGCAAATTGCGCCGGACGATCCAGCGACGGGCTTTTGCCGAAGGTTTCATAATCGTGGAACAGAAAAGTGAACTCAGAGGCGGGCACGGCGTTATCCTGGCTATGGAAAATCAACGCACAGAATAGTCGTCAGCCCGGTACAGCACAACCTCGATCGCCATCGCTGCGAGCGGGCGCGCAGCATTTGTCCGCGGTTCATACTTTTTTTCAATTTATTCAGATATCAAAGCGCTATTTGCCGTAAAACGTGCGGCGGTAAATTCATTTATTTGATGTTGAGGAAGAAGTGTTGAAAAGGCGTCTGTTGGTAACTGTATCTGGAATGATTGTTTGGGCATCGCTGGCGCACGCGGATGACAGCATGCCGTTTCCCCTGACGCCGCCGGCCATTGATGCCGCGTCCTGGGTGCTGATGGACGCCACCACCGGGCAGATCCTCACCGCGGGCAATCCGGACGCGGAGCGCAACCCGGCCAGCCTGACCAAACTGATGACTGGTTATGTCGTCGACCGCGCGGTCGATCAGAAGAAAATCACCCGCGACGATGTGGTCACGGTAGGCAAAGATGCGTGGGCCGCCGGCAATCCGGTGTTTAAAGGCTCGTCGCTGATGTTTCTTAAGCCGGGCGATAAAGTCACCGTGCGCGACCTGATGCGCGGCGTGATCATCGATTCCGGCAACGACGCCTGCGTGGCGCTGGCCGACTATGTGGCCGGCAGCCAGGAGAGCTTCGTCAACATGATGAACAGCTACGTGCAGAAACTCGGCCTGACGCACACCCACTTCGAAACCGTGCACGGTCTCGATGCGCCGGGGCAGCACACCACCGCGCGCGATCTGGCGGTGCTGTCGCGCGCCATCATCAACGGTGAGCAGGATTTCTACGCCATGTACAGCGAGAAAACCCTCAGCTTCAACGGCATTACCCAGAACAACCGTAACGGTCTGCTGTGGGATCAGAATCTGCACGTCGACGGCATGAAAACCGGCCACACCGAGAGCGCCGGGTTCAACATCGTCGCCTCGAACATTGTCGGTCGCCATCGTCTGATTGCGGTGATCATGGGCGGGAAAAGTTCGAAGGGACGTGAAGAGCAGGCGCGTAAACTGCTGGTGTGGGGACAGAACAACTTCGACACCGTGCAGCTGTTCCACGCCGGGAAAAAGATCGGCAGCGAAAACGTCTGGTACGGCAACCCGCACAAAGTGGACGTCGGTACCACCGAAGATATCTATCTGTCACTGCCGCGCAGCGAAGTGTCGAACGTGATGGCGAAGTATGTGATCAATCGTAAAGACCTCGAAGCGCCACTCAAAGCCGGCGAGCAGGTGGGCGAAATTCAGGTGCTGGATAAAGACAAGCAGCTGGCCAGCTATCCGCTGTACGCGCTGCAGTCGGTCGATGAAGCAGGCATCATCACGCGCATCAGCGATTACGTGAAACAGAAACTGTAAGCCGTCGGGCAATAAGCAACCGCTGCGTTACATCCTTGTGAGCAATGAGAAAACAAGATGTAGCGCAGTTGTATTATTGCGCAAAAAGTTGCGCCAGCCCCTCAATGTTCGTGCTGTGCCAGGGTAACATAGCGCGCAAATTTTTACCGCACCCGGACCACCATGTTACGCGCTGACAAGCCCATCTCTCCGATTGAGTTCTGGTTTTACCGCCACTACCGCGCCGTGCACGGCGTACGCATCGCTATCGCCTTTGTGCTGTGCTTTCTGTTTGTCCGTCTGACCGATATTCCGGAAGGTACCTGGCCGCTAATCACGCTGGTGGTGGTGATGGGACCGATCTCCACCTGGGGCAACGTTTTGCCGCGCGTGGTGCAGCGCATCAGCGGTACCTTTGCCGGGCTGATATCAGGGCTGATCGCGCTGAAGCTGGAGCTGCTGTCACTGCCGCTGATGCTGGTGTGGTGCTTTATCGTGATGATCGTCTGCGGCTATCTGACGCTGGGCAAACACCCGTATATGGCGCTGCTGATCGGCATCACGCTTGGCGTGGTGGTCGGCGCGCCGGCCGGCGATTTCACCGTGGCGCTGTGGCGCGGCGGCGATGTGATTCTCGGCTCGCTGATGGCCTTGCTGTTCAGTGCCATCTGGGCGCAGCGCGCCTATACCCACTGGCGCATTCAGCTGTCGGACGCCTTTATCAACATGGCGAAGATTCATCACGCTGGCTTTTCTGCCAATCTGGTGGAGAAGCCGCGCCTCAATCCGCGCTTCCAGAAGCTGCTCACCAGCGTGATCAAAATGCGCGCGCTGCTGGAGCCGGCGAGCAAAGAGACGCGCATCCCTAAATCGGTGTTTGAAGCCATTCAGACCATTAACCGTAATATGGTTAACACCATGCAGATGCAGATTGAAGCCTGGTGGGCGTCGCGCGAAAGCCATCTGATTCTGCTTAACGCGCCGACGCTGCGCCGCACGCAGCAGATGACCGAGAACACCCTGAACGCGCTGGCGGCGCTGATGGTGAAAGGCGAGACTGAACAGGTGATTGCCAACAGCCACGAGCTGGAAGCCATCACCCAGGAGCTGGAAGCGCTGATCGCCAACGGCAGCGCGCGGCTGGAGACCACCGCGATTTACGGTTACGTCTGGCTGAGTCTGGAGCAGGCGCGTCAGCTGGAGCGCATGACAGACCTGGTGCGTCTGGCGCTGCGCAAATAGTTTTCTCAGGCAATGACTTAGTGCGAATTGCCCTTTCTTTGCGCTAAGATAAGTGCCAGTCCGAATTTAGCGGTGAAAATTGCGAACCCGGCTTATAAGCCGCTAAGCTAAATGTCTTCCCGGTTTATGACTATTTTGCCTGCCGCGGCAGGCCACAAGAAAGGTGCCAACATGGAAAATGCCAAGCAATCATTTCAGGACGTACTGGAGTTTGTGCGTATGTTTCGTCGTAAAAACAAACTGCAGCGCGAAATTACGGACAACGAAAAGAAAATCCGTGATAACCAGAAACGTGTGTTGCTGCTGGACAACCTGAGCGAGTACATCAAACCTGGTATGAGCGTGGAAGCGATTCAGGAAATCATCGCCAGCATGCGCGTGGATTATGAAGATCGCGTAGATGAGTACATCATCAAAAACGCCGATCTGTCGAAAGAGCGTCGCGAGCTGTCGAAAAAGCTCAAAGCGATGGGCGAACCGAAAGGGCAGTAAGCTTAACAGGCTTGATAGCCGCGTTTTGCTCCAGGGTCGCCCTTTACGGCGACCTTTTTAATGCCCGCGCCAGCTGCTGTAACTGCTGCGCAATCTCCGCCACATCCACCTGCTGCTGCAACGGTGCCGCCGTGGTGGCGCGCAGGACCAGCTCGGTCTCCAGCGGCTGACTGTCCGGCATCTCTCCCTCCAGCTGCGCCAGCAGACGATCGACACTCACCGTGCCTAACTGCTGTAAATCCTGGCGCACCGTGGTCAGCGGTGGCTGATACCACGCGCTCTCCGCCGTATCGTCGTAACCGATGATCGACATCTCCGCCGGAATTCGTACGCCATGCTGATGCAGCGCGCGCATCGCCCCCAGCGCCATTTGATCGTTGGCCACCAGCAGCGCCTGCGGCAGCTGGTCGGGCAGCCGGGTCAGCAGCGCCTGGTAGCCGGACGCTGCGCTCCAGTCGCCGCTCAGTACGCAGTCCGGCACCAGCTGATGACGCGCCAGCGCCTGTTGCCAGGCGCTAAATCGCGCCCGCGCTGACGCGGAGCTGACAGGCCCGTTCAGCACGCCAATCTGCCGGTGGCCGAGCGCCACCAGATGATCCACCGCCTGCTGCGCACCGCTGGTGCTCCGGTACTGACACTGCGCCACGGCAGCGCTGCGCTCCACATCCAGAAACAGCGTCGGTTTGCTGCCGCACTGCTGCTGAATCTGCGCCGCCTGCGCGGCATCCAGCGGCAGGTTGATCAGCAGAGCATCGACGCGCTGCGCCAGCAATTCATGCACCGTGTCCTGCGCGTGGCTGGTGGCATTGGCCATGGCGATCACCAGATGATAGCCCTGCGCCGCCGCGCGCTGCTGAATCGCCGAAGCAATCTGCGCCGGCGCCATCAGCGCCAGATCGCTGGTCGCCAGCCCGAGCGTGCGCGTGGCCTTGCCGGCCAGCTGCTGCGCGACCCGGTTTGGCACGTAGCTGAGCTGCTGCATCGCGGCTTCCACCCGTGCGCGGGTGCGGGGTGATACCTGCGCCGAATGGTTCAGCACCCGGGAAACCGTTTGATAGGAGACGCCAGCCAGCCGGGCGACATCGTCAAGCGTTACGGAACGCGCTGTCATTGATCCCTCCTGATGAGAATGCGGCGAGTGTAGCAAATTTTTCCCTGCCGTCGCGGTATTAAGGCGTTACACTGCCAGTGATAACGCAAGGAGAAAGTGATGCAGCTCAATGACCATCAAATTCAGGATATCAACACCATTGCCGCCTGGCTGGCGCTCGATCAGCTGCCAAAGGACGGTACGCTGGAGGTCGATTTAGCCATACTTGCCGGACATGCGGTGCTGCCGAACGTCGAAGCGGTAATTGCGCTGGCGAAGAAATATCAGCTGCCGTTGCTGATCAGCGGCGGCATCGGTCATTCAACCGCGCTGCTGGCCGCGATGATTGCCAGCCATCCGCTCTATCGCCAGATCGACACCGCCGGCAAGGGCGAAGCGCAGCTGCTGGGCGAGATGGCGCGCGTGTTCGCTGAGCTGCCTGACGATCAGCTGCTGCTGGAAACCGCCTCACGCAACTGTGGCGAAAACGCCGCCCTGAGCCAGCGCCTGCTGGATGAGCAGCAGTGGCAGCCGCAGCGCGTGCTGCTGGTGCAGGATCCGTTGATGCAGCGCCGCAGCTGGGAAACCTTCCGCTGGCAGTGGCGCGATCGCGAGCATGCGCCGGAATTCATCAGCTGGCCGGTGTTTGTGCCGCAGGTGATGATGGATGCGGGCATGCTGCGCATCGTTGGCGCGCCGCCGCAGGGGTTGTGGTCAGTGGAGCGTTTCCTGTCGCTGCTGATGGGCGAGGTGCAGCGCCTGCGTGACGACGCCAGCGGCTACGGCCCGAACGGCAAGGGGTTCTTCGGGCACGTTGATGTACCCGACGCGGTCGAAGCAGCCTGGCAGCGCCTGATGCAGCTGCCCGGCGTGCAGTCGCGGTTGGGTTGAGCCCGTTCCCGAGATTAGGGTGAATCCGGTGGTTCCGGCGTGATATCGGTCGCCATGAATGGCGACCCTACAGTATCGTAGGGTGCGCATTTATGCGCACCAGGTTATTACCGCGTACCGGGCCGTAGGGGGGCATTCATGCGCACCAGGCACGCCACGCACCGGACCGATCACCGCGTCTGCAAATACACCTGCAAATTCACATACACCGCGTTCAGCAGCGGCGTCGCCACCGCATGGCGCGCGCCGCGCACCAGCAAATCGCCGATGATCTGATCGGCTTCGATATCGTAGCCCTGGGTTAAATCGCGGTACATGGATGAGGTCATCGCTGCCTCAGGATTGTTCAGCGTCTCATAAATCTTCGCCGTCACGGCCGGACGCTGTTGGTAGCCATCGGCGGTGATCACCGCCAGCACCTCGGCGAAAATGCCCTGTAACAGCGCTTCACCACCGGCTGAACGCAGGATGTGCTGCGTATTGCCGCGCGCCACACAACACACGGCACCCAGCGTGCTCAGCAGTAGCCACTTCTCCCACAGCTCACTGATAATGTTATCGGCGAACACGCTATCAAATTGCGCATCACGCAGCGCGGCATCCACGCGCGCCAGACGGGCATCGTTGTTGCCGTCCAGCGCGCCGTAGTAAAGCACGTGCAGCGGCGACAGCTGCATCACTTCGCCGTGCTCGCCCAGCGTGGCGTGAATCTTACACAGCCCGCCAATCACCTTGTCACCGAAACGTGCGCGCAGCGTATCAATGTGACGCATACCATTGAGGATCGGCATGATCAGCGTCTGCGCGCCAACCGCCGGGGCGATATCTTCCATCGCCTGTTCCAGCGCAAAGCTTTTCACCGTCAGGATAATCAGATCGTAATCACCGGTCAGCGTCGAGGCCAGCGCCAGCTGCGGTTGCAGCACCGTGCTGCCTTCCGGCGTTTGCAGCACCAGTCCGGTCTGTTGCAGCTGCTGCTGCCGGCGCTCGCGCACCAGAAAGGTCACATCACGGCCGGCCTGCGCCAGGCGCGCGCCAAAGTACCCGCCGGTGGCACCGGCTCCCACAATCAGAATACGCATGGACTGTTTTCCCGTTAAGCATGAAAGCCTTACCTTAAAGCGCTGCGCGTCACTGCGCCACACCGCAAATGCGGAAAACCGTGACAATCTCAGCGATGAGCAAAAAAAGCTCAAACTGTTCGTATTCATTCGTACAATGGGTTTATGCTGGGGCACAGCGGCGGGCAATGGTGCCTGCCGGTTTTTTTCGTCAACAGACTAAGGACGCATCATGCCCCGACCCCTCCCCATCGAACGTTATCGCAACATCGGCATCTCCGCGCACATCGATGCCGGTAAAACCACCACCACTGAGCGCATCCTGTTTTACACCGGAATGAGCCACAAGCTGGGTGAAGTGCACGATGGCGCGGCAACCACCGACTGGATGGCGCAGGAGCAGGAGCGCGGCATTACCATCACCTCGGCGGCGGTCAGCTGCTACTGGCCGGGCATGGACGGCAGTTTTACGCCGCACCGTATCAACATCATTGATACTCCCGGACACGTTGACTTCACCATTGAAGTGGAACGCTCAATGCGCGTGCTGGATGGTGCCGTGATGGTGTACGACGCGGTCGGTGGCGTTCAGCCGCAGTCAGAAACCGTGTGGCGGCAGGCGAATAAATACCACGTGCCGCGCATTGCGTTCGTCAACAAGATGGACCGCCAGGGCGCGGACTTTTTCCGCGTGGTGCAGATGATGAAAGATCGCCTGCAGGCGCATCCGGTGCCGATTGTCATTCCCATCGGCGCTGAAGAGCAGTTCAGCGGGGTCATCGATCTCAACAAAATGCGCGCCATCTACTGGGACGATGCCAGCCAGGGCATGAGCTTTAGCTATGCGCCGATTCCAGACGTGCTGCAGGCGCAGGCGGCGGAGTGGCGGGAAAACATGGTGGCAGCAGCGGCAGAAGCCAGCGAAGCGCTGATGGATCGCTATCTGGAGCAGGGCGATCTCAGTGAAGACGAGGTGATTGCCGGGCTGCGGCAGCGCACGCTGGCGGGCGAAATCCAGCCGATGCTGTGCGGCAGCGCGTTTAAAAACAAAGGGGTGCAGCGCATGCTCGATGCGGTCATCGAACTGATGCCTTCCCCGCTCGACGTGCCACCGGTCGCCGGCATCAACGAGCGCGGCGAACACGACGAACGCCATGCTGACGATGAGGAACCTTTCTCGGCGCTGGCGTTCAAGCTGATGAGCGATCCTTACGTCGGTCAGCTGACCTTTGTGCGCGTCTATTCTGGCGTGCTGCGCAAAGGTGACAGCGTGTGGAACGCGGTAAAAGGGCGTAAAGAGCGCATTGGCCGCATCGTGCAGATGCAGGCTAACGATCGCATCGAAATTGATGAGATCCGCGCCGGCGATATTGCCGCCTGCGTCGGGCTGAAAGAGGTCACCACCGGCGAAACGCTGTGCGATCCTAATGCGGTAATCACGCTGGAGCGCATGGAGTTTCCCGATCCGGTGATTTCGCTGTCGATTGAGCCGAAGACCAAAGGCGATCAGGAAAAAATGGGGCTGGCGCTGCAGCGGCTGGCGGCAGAGGATCCGTCGTTCCGGCTGCACACCGATGAGGAGTCCGGTCAGACCATCATCTCCGGCATGGGTGAACTGCATCTGGAGATCATCGTCGATCGTCTGAAACGCGAGTTTGGCGTGGAAGCCAATATTGGCCGGCCGCAGGTAACCTACCGCGAAACCATCCGCAAAACGGTGCGCGAGGTGGAAGGGAAATTTGTGCGTCAGTCGGGCGGTAAGGGCCAGTATGGTCACGTGGTGCTGACGCTGGAGCCGCAGGCGGCCGGAAGCGGTTTCGCCTTTGAAGATGCGACCAAAGGCGGCGTGGTGCCGCGCGAATTCATTCCTTCAGTGGAGAAGGGCATTCGCGAAGCGCTCAACAGCGGCGTGCTGGCCGGTTATCCGGTGGTCGACATCAAAGCTACGCTGACGTTTGGCTCTTATCACGACGTTGACTCGTCCGAGATGGCGTTCCGCATGGCGGCGATCTTTGGCTTCAAAGCGGCAGCGAAGCAGGCCGATCCGGTGATACTTGAACCGGTGATGCAGGTGGAAGTGGAGACGCCGGAAGAGTATGCCGGCGGCGTGATGGGCGATTTGTCATCCCGGCGCGGCACGCTGCAGGGCATGGACGAGCGTTTCGGCGCGCGCATTATCCGTGCTGAAGTGCCGCTGGCCGAGATGTTTGGCTACGCCACCACGCTACGCTCGATGTCGCAGGGCCGCGCCACGTACAGCATGGAGTTTGCCCACTACGCCGAAGCACCGCGTAACGTCGCGGAGGCGATTATCGCGGCTCGCGCACAGTAAGTCCGCTGGCGGCAGGGATGCCGCCGGTTAGTGCTTTATTTACAGCGCCGTCACGCCCAGCGCGGCGGCGTCATCTTCCCAGCGTTTAACCTCGTCAAACCAGTCGCGCTGCGGCACAGAAAAGCCCGCCAGCAGGTTGGCCTTCATCATATCCTTGTAGTCCTCCACATTGGCCAGCTCAAACAGCGTGCTGCGCAGCTTTTCCAGCAGCAAACTGTCGGTTTTCGCCGAGGTTATCAGCGGCAGCGCGGCACACAGCGGGGTTTCACCGATAATGGCTAAGCCCTGCAGCTCCTGCGGCCGGTATTTGCGTAGCAGCGCCCAGGTGATGCAATCAATCGCGGCGAGGTCGGCCTGTCCGGCGCGCAGCGCGGCCAGCGACTGGCGGTGGCTGCCGCTGAACCGGGTAGTGGCGAAGAATTTGCCGTCCTGGGCCAGCGGCGCGACCACGTAGCGCAGCGAATTGTATCCGGAGTGTGAGTCATTGCTGTTGCACACTGCGCGTCGGCCGCGGAAATCGGCGAGGCTCAGGTTCTCATCTTCCTGCCGTGCCACCAGCCAGCTGCGATAGCGCAGATCATGGCAGCCAGGCGCATTGGACTGAAACGTGCCCACCAGTTGCACGTCAGGCAATAGCGCGACCAGCGGGTAGCCGCAGGTCTGACTCAGCAGCAGATTGTCATCACGCCAGTGTGGCAGCAGGTCGTCGTGCCACTGCACCTCAGCCTGCACGCCGCGCTTCGCCAGCAGCCGCGTCAGCACTGAGGTCATGGCCAGCGTGCTCGGGTGGTCGATGTCGTACATCGGTAAAGAGATGATGTGCATTCTGTGCGTCCTTGTGGTGTCCCGGGTGGGCGTTAACGTCGATCGGCTGACGCCAGAAGCGCTTCATCCATTCGCCGTAACCGGCAACGCGAAAACCCTGATTACGCTGATAGTAGCCGTCGCGGTAGAGCAAATAGACTTTGCGCAGACCGTACCAGGGTAAACCGGGCAGATCGTGATGTACAGAATGATAGTTGAGATTCAGGAATAGCAGGCGCCATGGCCAGGCCGCTTCGTTATTCACCGAGCGCGCCAGCGGCGCCTCATCGGCACGATGTTCGTAAAATGAGCGCACCTTGGTCAGCATCAGCGCCGGATAGCTCACCGCCAGCACCAGCCACAGCGGGGAAAAGCCGTGCAGGCTGAGCCAGTAAAACAGCCCGGCCAGCAGTAGCAGATGCACCAGCCACATCATCGCCGCCGGCACGTCGCGCTGCACCACGCTTTGCGTCAGCGCGCGCAGCGTGGCGAGGATATCCAGCAGCGGTCCCAGCAGCAGACGTCCCGGAAAGGTGTTGCGCAGATGTATAACGCGCTGTTGCCAGGGTTTGAGCCGAGCCCAGTGCCCCGGCGACAGATAATAGGTTTCCGGATCATCATGCGGATCGGTCAGGGTGTGGTTGCGGTGATGTGCCAGGTGCGAATCCCGGTAGAGACCATACGGATACCACACCGCCAGCGGCAGCATGCCAAACAGCTGATTAAGGCGCGGCAGGCGCGTCGGATGGCCATGAATCAGCTCATGCTGCAGCGACAAATACCAGGTGGTGAACAAAATCAGCAGCAGTGTGGCGAGGGGCAGGCCCAGCGTTTGCCAGTACAGTACGCTGGCGAACCAGCCGCTATAAACGGTAATGATTAACAGCCAGGTCGGCAATTCGCTGCGCCATAGCCAGCTGCGCGCCAGTTGATGCACCACTTCGCGCTGTTGCGCACTGAGGTAGGCGGAGGTTCCTTTGACCATGTTCATGTATTCAGTCAGCGAGACGGGAAAAGATGCGCTCACGATGCGCGATACGCGTGATAAACACAAAGACGGAAAATTGCTTTGTTATGCAAAAAAGTTGAAGAAGCGCGCGAAAACTATTGGCTATCAGTCCTCTTCGCACAGGCGTAACCTTACCTCATCGAATTCTGATTGATGACGCCGGCGCCGTTCTGGCCCGCGAGGAGCATTTAGCATGAAAAAAATTGGCTTTTTATCTTTCGGTCACTGGACCCCGTCACCACACTCGGCCACCCGTTCGGCGCAGGATGTGCTGCTGCAGTCGATTGACCTGGCCGTTGCCGCCGAAGAACTGGGTGCCGACGGTGCCTATTTCCGCGTACACCACTTTGCCCGCCAGCTGAGTTCACCGTTTCCGCTGCTGGCGGCAGTCGGTGCCAAAACCAGCCGCATCGAGATTGGTACCGGTGTGATCGACATGCGTTACGAAAATCCGCTGTATATGGCGGAAGACGCCGGGGCAGCGGACCTGATCGCCAACGGCCGTTTGCAGCTCGGCCTGAGCCGTGGCTCGCCGGAGCAGGTGATTGAAGGCTACCGCTACTTTGGCTTTAATCCGCGCGAAGGGGAAACCGATGCGGATATGGGACGTCGTCACACCGAAGAGCTGCTGGAAGTGCTGCGTGGCGAAGGGTTTGCCAAACCCAATCCGCAGCCGATGTTCCCGAATCCCCCGGGGCTGCTGCGCCTCGAGCCGTATTCCGAAGGCCTGCGCGAGCGTATCTGGTGGGGTTCCGGCTCGAATGCCACATCGATCTGGGCGGCCCAGCTGGGGATGAATTTGCAGAGTTCGACGCTCAAGGATGACGAGACCGGCGAACCGTTCCATGTGCAGCAGGCGAAGCAGATTCGCGCCTATAAAGAAGCCTGGCAGGCGGCAGGGCATCAGCGTGCGCCGCGCGTGTCGGTCAGCCGCAGTATTTTTGCCCTGATGAACGACACCGACCGCGCTTACTTTGGTCGCGGCGGACAGGAGCAGGATTCCGTCGGGTTCCTCGATGAGAAAACCCGCGCCATCTTTGGGCGTAGCTATGCCGCAGAGCCGGAGCAGCTGATCAAACAGCTGGCACAGGATGAAGCGATTGCGGAAGCCGATACCCTGTTACTGACCATCCCTAATCAGCTTGGCGTGGATTATTGTGCGCACGTAATCGACAGCATTCTGACCCACGTCGCGCCAGAGCTCGGCTGGCGTTAAGCGACAGTGCGCAGGGAAGCGCACCATTATTGAAATTTAATAACCCCAATAACTCTGACTGTTGCATTTTAGGGTTATTGGGGTTATTTTATTGCTTTCAGGGCGTAGCAGGACACGCGCATGGATAGCCGATCGCTAATGGCCGAAATCAAAGCCGACGGCTGGGAGCTGATACGAATTAACGGTAGCCACCATCATTTTGTCCATCCGACGAAAAAAGGCCTGGTCACGATACCGCATCCAAAAAAGGATTTGCCGATTAAAACGGTAAAAAGTATCAGAAAACAGGCCGGATTGACCGTCCATTAATTTGCAAGAGGCACACTTATGTTTTACCCCATCGCAATCGAAGCGGGAGATGAAACCACCGCGTACGGCGTTACGGTGCCGGATTTACCCGGCTGCTTTTCCGCGGGAGATACGCTGGAAGAGGCCGTAAAAAACGCCAAAGAGGCGATTACCGGTCATCTGGAGTTAATGGTTGAACTCGGCCAGGATATTCCGGCGGTCTCGGACCTTAAATCGCTGATGAAATCGGCGGAGTTTGCTGGTTACGTGTGGGTGCTGGTGGATGTTGATGTGACCCGAATTCTGGGCGGCTCGGAAAAAATCAATGTCACTCTGCCGAAGTTACTGATTGATCGCATCGACCGTTGCGTAGCGACGCATCCAGAATTTAAAACCCGTTCAGGATTTCTGGCGCAGGTTGCGCTGGAGCGCATTGCAAAAACGCGCTGAAGCAGGAAGGGCGAAACGCTGGCAGTTTTTGCGGCGACCAACCATTGCGCGATAAAGCGCGCCGCCACCAGCTGCGCATTAATGCGCACCCTGGGAAACGCGGCAAGGTCTTTTGACATGTATCAGATTCTGCAGGGTCGCCATTGATGGCTACCAACGCGCCCGCCATGAATGCATCCAGACCTTGTAACCCGCATTCAACCCTGTAGGGTCGCCATTCATGGCGGACAACTATTGCGCGATAAATCGCGCCGCGACCAGGTGCGCATAAATGCGCACCCTACGAAATGCGGCAAGGTCTTTTGACGCGTATTAGATTCTGTAGGGTTGCCATTGATTGCGACAACGCGTCCTTCACGAACGCACCCAGACCTTGTAACCCGCATTCAACCCTGTAGGGTCGCCATTTATGGCGACCAACCCATTGCGCGATAAATCGCGCCGTTACCAGGTGCGCATAAATGCGCACCCTGGGAAATTCAGCAAAGGCTTTGACCCGTTTTAGATTCTGTAGGGTCGCCATTTATGGCGACCAACTATTGCCCGATAAATCGCGCCGCGACCAGCCATTAATCCGCGCCCAATTCCCACCACAGCTTATCCAGCGCGTAATAACGGTCGCGCTGCGCCTCTGGCTGGTTCAGGTCGCGTTTCCACGGCTTGGCGAGAATGTAGTGCAGATTCTTCACCTCATCGTCATGCCATAAGCCGGCATGCTGGAACGGCAGGGTTTTCAGCGCGTTATAAATGTACGGCAGCGGCAGCCAGCGTCCGGCAAACACCTCATTGAGCAAATCCTGTTCGGAGAACGGATAGCGGCGCAGGTCGCCAATCTCAGCCACTTTCTGCTGCAGCCAGTCGAAAACCGCCTGATCCGGCTGCAGCACCAGAAAGCCGCCGTTGAGATAGTTATCAAGATCGGCGGGAGGCGTTTCACCGCGCGCCTGCCAGGTGTAGTGACAATGCTCCGGCTGCCAGCTGTCAGGATAGCTGGCGATTTGATTCGGATTGCAGCGGCAGGCGTGACAGGCCGCCAGCGCATGCTTGCCGAGGTCGAGGGTAAATAGCTCATCCATGTTGCGCAGCACCAGCATATCGGCATCAAGAAACACCACGCGCTCGCAGCCGGTCAGCTCCCAGGCGCGCAGCTTGCTCCATACTTCACCAAACTGTGCCGAGGCATAATGCTGCTCCAGCGCGGCGTCCGGCATCAGCGGCTGGACCGGATGGATCACGCAGCCCAGCGCCTGTAATGCTTCGCGCATGTTCAGGTCGATGGCATCGGTGACCATCACAATCAGCGGCCAGCGCGTTTCGCTGCGTTTGAGTGAGCGATGCAGCGCTTTCACCCCGACATAATATTCCGGCTGCGTTAACAGCGTTACCCAGGCGTACATAGATTCTCCCCATCAAACTCAATCAAACAAAGCCGTGACATAGTCATTGCTAAAGCGGTGCGTCGGATCCAGCTGTTCACGCACTGCACGAAACGCATCCCACTGCGGATAGATGGCGCGCCACTGATAGCGCTGCGGATCGTAATATTTACCCCAGTGCGGACGTCCGCCTTCTGCCGCCAGCAATTTTTCCACTTCGGTGAGGAAATGCAGTCCGTCCTGCGACAGTGAGCCGTCATCCGCGTAATACACCACGAAACCAAAAAAGCAGGTCGGCTGCTGATGCGCCGGGCTCATCCACGCCTGTGAAGCGCCGGTGCAGCGCAGGATGATGGGATAGTGCATGTGCGGACGATTCTGTGCGTACCAGGCTTTGATCTTGCTGATAATTTCCGGCGTTTTGGCCAGCGGCACGCCAATCTCAACGTTGATCTGCGGTACGGCAATGCCACGACAAAACAGCTGGTAGATATCGCCGCTGATGTCGGTGAAATCACGGAAGCGGGTGACGGTACGGAACTGTTTGCCGCCTTTGCCGTGAATCTGCGTGTCGCGATGCATGTGTTCCAGCGTCTGATCGATGGTGTCGTTCAGGCTGCTGTCGGCCTGATCGCCGTGCTCAATCACCTCGCGCTGATGGTCGTACCATGCCTGGCTGTCTTCCGCACTGGCGACATCGGCGTTCCAGACATGCATCAGGTTGTCATCGACAAACCACCAGGCTTTGCTGAGTTCGTGCTGCTCATTCCACGTCAGCAAATCCTGCTCCAGTGAATCGGCAGACGCGGCGAATTTATGGCAGGTAAACAGGCGAAATGGCTGAGTGCGCAAGGTAATGGCGGTGACGATGCCGAGCGCGCCAAGTGACACCATCGCCGCCGGGAAATCGGCGTCACCGCGCTGAAACTCGCGCACGCTGCCATCGGCCAGCACCATGCGGATATGCAGCGCTTCGTCCGCCAGCGAACTCTGTGCCAGGCCCTGACCGTGGGTGCCGGTTGCCAGCGCGCCGGCCAGCGTCTGCACCGCTATCACGCCGGGCGAGGAGGCGAGCATGCGATCCATCTTTGTCAGGCTGTCATACACCTGCTGCAGCGGCGTGCCCGCGGCAAACGTGATGCTCTCTTCATCCTGAGCGAGGATGCCGTGCAGCGCACTGAGATCCAGCAGTACGTCCTGCGGCTGTACGCACAGCATGCGACCGGGCGACAAACGGCTGCCGAGCACGCGCACTTTGCCGTGCGAGTCACGCAACAGCTGTTGCAACTCAGCTTCACTGCGCGGCTGATGCAACTGCTGGCGCTGGCCAACTACCGAATTCTGCGCCCAGTTCCAGAGCGCAGGCGTGTCATCGGTATGTTGCGTGTTGCGTAACGGATAGAGGAGAGCATCTTTCTTCACTACAGCGTTCCTTAATCTGAGGTCTGTCACGGTCCCGTTTATTTGATCAAGCGTAGACCATCACAGCGAACCCGCAGATTACGGGGCTTTGCGGATATAACGCAGCGTGGCCGTCACCGCCAGCTGACGGTTGCGGCGAATACTGTCCTCTTCACTGTCGTGGGGGGTAAACAGCGTGTGGAAGGTGTAGCGGTTGGAGACGTGATGCACACAAATACTGCTGAGCAGGCGGTGTACGTCCACGGTATCCAGGCCATCGATAAAGATGCCCTGACGCTGGCCGCGGGACAGGATGTCATCCAGCAAATCGAGGGTACTTTTGTTCATCGCTTTGATGCGATCCGACTGCATGATGTAACGCCCGCGCAGCAGGTTTTCTGTACACACCAGGCGCATAAAATCGGGATGCGTGACGTGATAGTCAAAACTGGCTTCCACCAGTTTGATCATCGCCTCTTCCGGCTCCAGCGTAGTAAGATTCAGGCCGGTTTCATGCTGGCGGATCGCCTGATACACCTGCTCCAGCACCTCAATATACAGCTTCTCTTTGTTGATGAAGTGATACACCACCATGCGCTTGGTGGTCTGTGCCAGTTCAGCAATCTGCTCCATTCGCGCGCCCTGCATACCGTATTCGGCGAAGGTTTGCAGCGCACCCGCGAGGATGCGTTTTTTCAACCCTTCCGGGTCATTTTTACGTTTGGGTGTGGTATCCGACATAGCGCTCAATAACGGTCAATCAAACAGGCATGGTAGCACAGCCGCCCGGGGCCTTTTGGCGCGATGAGCGGCGGCATGGCTTTATTCATTTCAGGAATAGCATTCCCGGATAAATCATAATGCTGGAATAAGCAACTGCGTATACTGCGCGTATCTGTCGATCACGGCAGCTTATTTTGACTCGCGTAATAATAACACTCAGGAAATAATTTATGCACACACGCTTTGTATCAGCCAAAAATAAATTGTTGTTAACCGTCGGCGCGTTACTGGTTGCCGGCAGCGTGTTCGCGCCGTTTTCAGTGGTGCAGGCGGCGGATAAAACCGCGGTGAAGGTCGGCATCATGAGCGGCGAGGACGAAGACGTCTGGCGTGAAGTAATAAAGCAGGCCGCCGCGAAAGGGCTGACGGTGAAAACCGTGATTTTCAATGATTATAATCAGCCCAACGAAGCGTTACAGAATGGTGAAGTGGATGCCAATGCCTTCCAGCATCAGCCGTTCCTGAATAATCAAATCAAGGTCAATCATTACGATATCGTGCGCGTCGGCGATACCGCCGTCTGGCCGATCGGTCTCTATTCGAAGAAAGTGAAAAGCGCCGCCGCTCTGAAAGACGGAGCGGTAATCGGCGTGCCTAACGATCCGTCGAACGAGGCACGCGGTCTGGTGCTGCTGCAGCAACAGGGGCTGATCAAACTCAAACCGGGCGTCGGCATTGCCGCGACCACGGCCGACATCACTGACAATCCCCATCACCTGAAAATCAAAGAGCTGGATTCCGGCATCATTGGTCGCTCGGTGCCGGATCTCGATGCGGCAGTGGTCAATACCGACTGGGCGCTGAAAAGCGGTCTGACCGCGGCGGATCGTATCGCGCAGGAGCCGGTGAAAGACAATCCATACAACAACTTTATCGCGGTGAAAAAAGAGAACGCCAGCGCCCCGTGGGTGAAAACCCTGGTGGCATCGTACCAGAACGATGCCGTCAAAACGGTGTTTGACAAGGTCTACAAAGGCACGGGCGAAACCGCCTGGTAAGGAACCCATCCATGACGCTATTTTCCGAGGCCACCGTGCCCCTGACCGCCGTGGCGCGCGGCGTGATCGAAGAGGCTCAGGTACGCGATCGCGTGGCGCAGCACAGCAACGTGGTGCGTTTGCAGGGCGTGTCGCGCCGTTTCGGCCAGACACAGGCGCTGCGCAATGTCTCACTGACGGTGCAAAAAGGCGAAATCCTTGGCCTGATTGGGCGCAGCGGCGCCGGAAAATCGACGCTGATTCGCTGTCTCAACGGGCTGGAGCAGCCCGACGAAGGCGTAATCGAGATTGAAGGGCGGCGTATTACCGGTCTGTCAGAACAGCAGCTGCAGGCGGTGCGCAGTCGCGTTGGCATGGTGTTTCAGCACTTCAATCTGCTGTCGGCAAAAACCGTGGCGCAGAATGTGGCGCTGCCGCTGAAAATAGCTGGCATGGAAAAGGCACAGCGCAACCAGCGCGTAGCGGAACTGCTGGCGCTGGTGGGGTTGAGCGACAAGGCCGGACACTATCCGGCGGCGCTCTCCGGTGGACAAAAACAGCGCGTCGGCATTGCCCGCGCGCTGGCCGCCAGCCCGGCGCTGCTGCTGTGTGACGAAGCCACGTCGGCGCTCGATCCGGAAACCACCCGCTCGATTCTCGCGCTGCTGAAATCGCTCAATCAGCAGCTTGGTATCACCATTCTGCTGATCACGCATGAGATGGAGGTGATCAAATCCGTGGCGCATCGCGTGGCCGTCATCGACGCCGGGGAGATTGTCGAGCAGGGCCCGGTGTGGCAGGTGTTCGCCCATCCGCAATCCGCGCTGACGCGCACGCTGCTGCGCGGGCTGCTGCCGCAGCTGCCGGAGAATCTCGCAGCGCGGCTCAGCGAACAGCGTGAAGGTGAGGCGATCTATAGCGTTCACTTTGCTGGCGTGGCGGCGCAGGGGGATTTGCTGACGCAGTTTGCCAGCGCTCTGCCGGGTAAATTTCGCCTGCTGCAGGGGGGCATCGACCACATTCAGCACTACGCGGTAGTGCGTTTCTTTATTGCGCTCCCGGCCGCCAACGCTGCCGATGAGTATCAGGTTCTCAGCTGGCTGCGTGCGCAGCAGGCACAGGTGGAGTTGGTCGGTTATGTCGCCAGTGATGATTGATTTACTGCTCAGTGCGTTGGGTGAAACGCTGCTGATGACGGCGGTGGCCGGCCTGTTTTCGCTGCTGGCCGGGTTACCGCTGGGACTGATTCTGGTGACCACCAGCCCCGGCGGCATTGCTGAAAACCGGAGCATCAACCGCCTGCTGGGCGTAGTGATCAACGGCTTTCGCTCGCTGCCGTTCATTATTCTGCTGGTGGCGCTGATTCCCTTTACCCGTCTGCTGGTCGGCACCTCTTTGGGCACCTGGGCCGCAATTGTGCCGTTATCGATCACCGCCACGCCCTATTTTGCCCGGGTAGCGGAAGTCTCACTGCGCGATGTCGATCGCGGGCTGATTGATGCAGTGCGTGCCATGGGCGCCAGCAAATTACGTATTGTCTGGGAGGTGCTGATTCCTGAAGCGCTGCCGGGCATTCTTTCCGGTTTTGTCGTCACGCTGGTGGCGCTGATCGGCGCCTCGGCAATGGCGGGTGCCATCGGGGCGGGCGGTCTGGGCGATCTGGCAATTCGCTACGGTTATCAGCGTTTTGACACGGCGGTGATGGTGGCGGTGATCGCCGTACTGATCGTGCTGGTGTGCGGTATCCAGTGGCTCGGCGATCGGCTGGTACAGCGCATTGACAGGCGGTAAACGGAATCTTTCCGTTTCCTCTGCGCGGGGCACATTTTCATGTCAGGCAGGTATTCTCAGCATAGTATTACGTACCTTCTGAAGAGTAGCCGATCAGCAACCTGAATATACTCTCCTTATCGCATCGCAAATATCCGTTCGGATCGTTAATTGCACGTTAAGGAGAGTTTTATGGAATTAACCGGTAACACCATTTTGATCACCGGCGGCGGTTCAGGCATAGGACGTGCTATGGCTGAAGCGCTTTTGGCTGCAGGTAATCAGGTTATTATTGCTGGCAGGCGAAAAGAGGTACTGGATGAAACTATCGCAGCCAATCCTGGCATGCACGCCATCGTAATGGATATGGATAGTCATGATGCAATTCTCAGCGGTGCGCAAACTGTCATTCAGCGCTGGCCGGCACTGAATGTGGTGATCCATAACGCCGGCATCATGCGCAGGGAAGATCTGAAAAGGGGTGACGTTACTGTGGCTGAAGCAGAAATCACCACCAATTTATTAGGGCCGATTCGCTTAACGGCTGCGCTAATTGAACATTTTCTGGCGCAACCCCACGCCGCTATTCTGACCGTTTCTTCCGGTCTCGCCTTTGTGCCCCTGTCGCTTACCCCTGCGTATTGTGCCACCAAAGCGGCAATTCACTCCTGGACGCAGAGTCTGCGCTATCAATTGCGTGATACCGCCATTCAGGTAACGGAACTGGTTCCGCCGCTGGTACAAACTGAATTAATGGGCAGGCAGCACGCAACGAATCCGGCAGCGATGCCGTTGGCGGAGTATATGCAGGAAACGCTGCAAATATTGCAGGAACAGCCGGACACTGCCGAGGTGCTGGTTGAAAGGGTTAAACCTCAGCGCTTTGCCGCTCGCGGAGATTATACTGCCTTTTATCAGGCGTTTAACGATCGCCTCGCGGGGCAAAATAATTAAGCCTGATAGTGCAATATCTACTCACAACGTGGCGTTTTGTTGCTGTTGACGATGCTCTCGCGGAGAGCATCCCCACTCTTTTTTAAACGCGCGTCCAAATGCGCTTTCCGTATCATATCCGGCAGAAAATGAAATCTGCGAAATAGGTTCGCGCGAGTTTCTCAGGCGCTCGCCTGCCAGCAGCATTCGCCATCTCGACAGGTAACGCATCGGCGTCATCCCCACCCGGGATTTAAATTTTTTCGCGAATACCGTACGCGACATCCCCGTCCGATGGGCAAGTTCCTGTAACGTCCACGGGGACGCGGGATCGGCATGCATTAAATTTAGTGCGGCTTTGAGTTGGGGATCGCAAAGGGCAAATAGCCAGCCAATACGCTCTTCACCTTGCTGCTGAAGAAATACCCTGAGCGCCTGCACCAGCATGATCTGCACCAGTTGCTGCGAGAGTAAAGCGCTGCCTGGCTGCGAAGTTTGTATCTCCTCTCTCAGGCATTCCATCGCACTGCGCATAATGTTGGTTCCCGTACCCTGCCTGACAGGAATAATCGCGGGCAGAGCCTGCAGCAGGATATCTGCCAGTGCGCTATCGAAGGTATATCGACCGCCGAGAATAAAAGCACCCTGATCGGGCGCGACCTGCGTCAGCGCGCCCGTTTCGCTGTCGGGCGGTACAAAAGGCTGTCTTTTAGCCGCGGGATGGGTGGCCAGACTAAAGGATTTGCCAGAGGTGAGAAATACACAGTCGCCGGTTTCCAGTAACAGAGGCTGCTGGATTCCGTCAACCGCTACCCAGCAGCTACCTTCCACGACACAGTAGCATTTGATGCCCTGATGAGGCGCAAACACCAGCGCGGTCTGTGCTTCCACTGGAAAACCGCCTGAGATAGCCCCCTGCAATCTGAGCAGAGTAAGCACTTCGGAAAGTGGATCCATAAAATTCCGTACGATCTGCATAAAATTACCTCGTTATAGCAGAGACCGTACCATTATTCATATTTTAATCTGCTTATTACCGGGACGTTGTTGTCCCAGACCATCGATAAGGGGATTGTAATGAAAGTGTTCATAACAGGTGCAAGCGGGTTTATCGGTATGGCGATCGCCGCTGAGCTGATTCAGGCGGGCCATCATGTCACCGGACTGGCTCGTTCGGAGCAGACTGTTCAGCGTCTCAATCGTATTGGCGCGGACGCGCACCGGGGCGAACTGAAGAACCTTCTGAGTCTGACCGTGGGTGCCCGCGCCGCTGATGCGGTGATCCACTGCGCTTATGACCACGCTTTTGCTCACCCACAGGACACGGCAATGCAGGAAACTCAGGCAATTGCAGCCTTAGGTAAGGGGTTACTGGATTCGACGCGACCTTTACTTATCACTTCAGTTGCTGCCATGGGCAGTCGCGCACCGGGTCAGCTTGCCAGCGAGGATTTTTTCGACCCATCGACGCAAAATCCGCGCAAATCGACCGAAATAGCAGCAGCCCAGGTCGCAGAAAGTGGCGTCAATGTTTCCATTATCCGGTTGCCACAAGTGCATAACGAGGTAAAGCAGGGGTTCGTCTCAGCGTTAATCCAGCTGGCGCGAGAAAAAGGCGTTTCAGCCTATGTGGAAGAGGGAAACAATCAATGGGCTGCGGCGCATGTTGCTGATGTCGCCTCACTTTATCGGACAGTGCTTGAGAAAGCGCTGCCTGGCCAGCGTTACCATGCCGTTGCGGAACAGGGCATTTCATTGCGCAACATTGCCGCAGGCATCGGAGCGGGCCTGGGTGTTCCTGTCGTGCAACTGACCCGCGAAGAAGCCAGTGCCCACTTTGGCTGGCTGGCGCTGTTTGTTAGCATGGATATGCGTGCATCAGGACAATTAACCCGGCAGCGTACCGGCTGGCAACCTTCGCATCCGGGGTTACTGCAGGATCTGGAACGTTACTTCAGATTAGCGTAACACCATAGCGCCACAGCAGCCTCCTTTAATACAGGTATCACGATGGTAAAGATTGAACACGCAGACCCGCGCTCGGCGGAATCACAGTGTCTGATTGAAAAACTCTCCGCAGAGCTTGCGGCTATCACTGGCGATGGCGGAAACAGCCGCGCCAGCGTTGACACCTTTCAGGGTGAAGGCGCGTTGTGGGTGATCGCGAGAGATGCGCAGGGCACGGCCGTCGGCTGCGGCGCGTTACGGCCGGTGGCTGCCGGGATCGCTGAACTGAAAAGGATGTTCTCCGACCGCAGTTTGCCGGGCATCGGCTGCGCCTTGCTCAGCGCTCTGGAAGCCGCGGCAAAAACGTTGGGATATCGTGAACTGTGGCTGGAAACCCGGCATGTTAATCAGCGCGCCGTGGATTTTTATATCAGGCAGGGTTACCGGCAGAGAGAAAATTACGGACCCTACCGCGGCCGGGAAGAGGCCATTTGCCTGGGCAAAACGTTATAAAATAAAGGGCTGGCTGACATCAGTCCGGCGGGTTTGATTTAGCGGCCCGTATCACCCTCCATCGCCCAGCAAACTCACCACAACAAAAAGCCCGCTCAGGTTTCCCTGAGCGGGCTTCTTTGAATCTGGCTCCTCTGACTGGACTCGAACCAGTGACATACGGATTAACAGTCCGCCGTTCTACCGACTGAACTACAGAGGAATCGTTGGAACGAGGCGAATATTAGCGATGCCGATCCCCGTTGTCAAAGCCCGATCGCACACTTCTGGTTTAAGTGCGCGTAAAAGCAGCGGATTGCTGCTTTTCTGCCTTGAATGGGCAGATTTCAAACTGCCAGCAAGATCTCACTTTAAACGCATTTCCTTTGAGATGTTAGATGCGTGTCAAAGTTTTGTTATTTGCCGATTTTAAAACAATCGTTTCAGTGCTTTTATGATGAAAATTTCAAAAGAAGAGATGATGAAACAAATGAACTGCTTATCATCACGCCCGAAACGAGTTTTGTCCGCTCAACGCTTCTTGCGAAAGTAACATATTGATAAGGAAGATGTTGAAAAAAGGAGCAGCACGGTACCGATAGCGTCAGACCAGAAGCCTTACCTCTACGAACAGAAAAAAAACGCCAGCGACGTTGAGTGAATGTAAAAGATATTTTTCATTCGCGCACTCAGCCAACCTGAGCACGTTAACAAATAAGAAGGGTTACCTATGAAATTCAAAAAAGCGTTAGTGACTTCCCTGTTAGCTTGCATGTTACCTGCCGCTGTGATGGCAAAAGATATCCAGCTGGGCGTTTCTATGGCGCTGTTTGATGACAACTTCCTCACTATCCTGCGCACAGCCATGCAAAAAGAGATGCAAAAAGACAACGTGAAAGGCCAGGTGGAAGATGCCAAAGGCGACGTCTCTCAGCAGCTGCAGCAGGTACAAAACTTCATCGGCCAGGGCGTCGACGCCATCGTCGTTAACCCGGTCGATACTAACGCGGTGAAACCGATCATGGATGCCGCGACCAAAGCCGGTATTCCACTGGTATTTGTCAACCGCAAACCGGCGGGTCAGCTGACCGACAAGATGGCGTACGTCGGCTCCGACTCTGAACTGGCGGGCCGTCTGCAGATGGAAGCACTGGCCAAAGCGATGAACGGCAAAGGCAACGTGGCGATCCTGATGGGCGACCTGGCGAACGAATCAACCCGTGACCGTACTAAAGGCGTCGAAGCGGTGGTCGCCAAATATCCGGGCATTAAGGTGGTACAGAAGCAAACCGCGAAGTTTACGCGTAACGATGCGGTAGACGTGGTGAGCAACTGGATGACCGCCGGTGACGATATCCAGGCCATTGCCTCAAACAACGATGAAATGGCGATTGGTGCGCTGCAGGCGCTGGGTAAAAACCCGAACCACATCCTGATTGCCGGCGTGGACGGTACGCCTGATGCGCTGCAAATGCTGAAGAATGGCAAAATGGTTGCCACTGTATTCCAGGATGCGAAAGGTCAGGGCGAAGGTGCCGTACAGACTGCGGTGAAACTGGCGAACGGCGAAAAAGTGGAAAAAATCATCAACATCCCTTACCAGCTGATCACCAAAGACAACATGGCGCAGTTCGAAAACCGTAACCAGAAATAATCGCTCCCCCTTAAGCCGTACGGAGGTGATGTATGACCGCTTTTGCGCTTGAAGCCGAAGGCATCAGCAAGTTCTTCCCCGGAGTGAAGGCACTCGACAATGTCTCACTGCGTATTAAGCCGGGGTCGGTACATGCCCTGATGGGTGAAAATGGCGCGGGCAAATCCACTTTAATGAAATGCCTTATCGGGATGTATCGTCCCGATAAGGGCACTATCCGCATTAAAGGGGAGCCAGTGCAGTTTCAGGACACCATGGACGCGCTGCGTTCCGGCATTTCCATGATTCACCAGGAGCTGAATCTGGTGCCTTACATGACCGTGGCGGAGAATATCTGGCTCGGTCGTGAACCGATGAAATACGGCTTTGTCGATCACGGCAAGCTCAATCAGCAGACGCAGGAACTGCTTAACAAACTTAATATCCGTCTGAAAGCCGATCGGCTGGTCGGCGAGCTCAGCATTGCGTCCCAGCAGATGGTGGAAATTGCCAAAGCGGTGTCGTGGAACTCCGACATCGTGATTATGGATGAACCGACCTCGGCGCTGACGGAAACCGAAGTGGCGCATCTGTTCACCATCATCCGCGACCTGCGTGCCCAGGGCAAAGCCATCATCTATATCAGCCATAAAATGGATGAAATTTTTGCCATCACCGATGAGATCAGCATCTTCCGCGACGGCACCTGGGTCGGCAGCAACAGCACCACCGCCTTTACCCGTCAGTCGCTGATCACCCAGATGGTGGGACGCGAACTGACGCAGCTGTTCCCTAAATTCAACAGTGCCATCGGCGAAGAAGTGCTGACGGTGCGCAATCTGACCTGCAAAGATCGCTTTACCGATGTCAGCTTCAGCGTGCGCAAAGGCGAGATCCTCGGCGTGGCCGGGCTGGTGGGTGCCGGACGCAGCGAGGTGATGGAGAGCCTGTTCGGCATGGAAAGCTTCGACAGCGGTGAAGTGCTGATTGATGGTGTGCCGGTGAAAATCGATTCGCCCTCAACGGCGATTGAGAAGGGCATGGCATTTCTCACCGAAGACCGTAAAAAGTCCGGGCTGTTTCTCGTGTTGTCAGTGCTGGAGAACATGAGCATCGTCAATATGCCCGATTACATCGGCAAAAGCGGTTTCGTTAGCCACATGAAGATGGCGCAGGACTGCATGGAGCAGATCCGCAAACTCAATATTAAAACGCCGACCATGGATCAGATCATCAATAACCTCAGTGGCGGTAACCAGCAGAAGGTGCTGATTGCGCGCTGGCTGCTGGCGCAACCGAAGATTCTGATCCTCGATGAACCAACCCGCGGCATTGATGTTGGCGCTAAAGCCGAAATCTACCGCCTGATCAGTGAACTGGCTAACCGTGGCGTGGCCATCATCATGGTGTCCTCTGAGCTGCCGGAGATTCTCGGCATGAGCGACCGGGTGATGGTGATGCACGGCGGACGTATAACCGGCATCCTCGATAAAGAAGAGGCCGACCAGGAAACCATTTTGTCGTTGGCATCCGAGTGAGGCACGAGACCCCTATGAGTAACGTAAAAGTAACGGCCCCGCAGGCCACCGAACAGAGTTCTTTCTTCGGCAATCTGCGCCATAAACTGCCGAAAGACACCGGCATCTTTGTCGTGATGTTAGGCATTGCGCTGATTTTTGAAATAGCCGGCTGGTACGTGCGTGACCAGTCATTTCTGCTCAACACCAACCGTTTAGTGCTGATTGTGCTGCAGGTAGCGATCATCGGTATTATCGCCGTCGGCGTCACCCAGGTCATTATTACTACCGGTATCGACCTGTCGTCCGGTTCGGTTATCGCCCTGACGGCGGTGGTTGCCGCCAGCCTGGCGCAGACGTCTGACAGCCTGTCGCCGATGTATCCGTCACTGGTCAATCTGCCCGCCGCCATCCCGATCGTCGCCGGCATCGGCGTCGGCCTGCTGTGCGGCGTGGTCAACGGTGTGCTCATCACCAAAACCGGCATTCCGCCGTTTATCGCTACGCTCGGTATGATGGTGTCGGCGCGCGGTCTGGCACAATATTATACCCAGGGTAACCCGATCAGCTTCCTGTCGGACGGTTTCACCTCCATCGGTCAGGGCGCGATGCCGGTGATTATCTTCCTGGTGGTCGCCTTCCTGTTCCACATCGCACTCAAACACACCCGCTACGGCAAATATGTCTATGCGATTGGCGGCAACATGACCTCCGCCAAAGTATCGGGCATCAACGTTAATAAATACCTGATCATCGTGTATACCATCGCCGGGGCGCTCTCGGGTCTGGCGGGAGTGGTGCTGGCGGCACGCGTCAGCAGCGGCCAGTCGAGCATGGGCATGGCGTATGAACTCGACGCCATCGCCGCCGCAGTTATCGGCGGCAGCAGCCTGATGGGCGGCGTCGGGCGGATTACCGGCACGCTGATCGGCGCAGTGATCCTCGGTTTAATCAAAAGTGGCTTTACCTTTGTTGGCGTCGATGCCTACGTGCAGGACATCATCAAAGGGATGATCATCGTCGCAGCGGTTTCAATCGATATGCACCGCAACCGCAAAAAACGCTAACCCGTTCTGCTCCTCTCTTCCGGGAGAGGAGCAGGGTGAAGGCGGTAATTGCACGCTGCCGGGCTGCCGGCATCGTCAGACACAATAAGTTTTCCCACTGATAGCCACCGCGCAATTTCTCTTTATTCTCCTTTCTGCCCCCGCAATCCGTGCATTTTCTGCCCGTTTTGCACCACAGCAGCACGCGCAGTCATCACTTTTTTGCACATCTGCCTCGCAAATGTTGCACCATCAGGGTGCGTCATCACCAGCGGATAAACGTTATGGGTCATGTGCGGCACTTATTAACCCATTCGGGGTAATCAGAAACGCTTATTTTCCCGTTCGTTAGGAAAATTCTGGTCAGTGCCCGCCGGGTAAAGATCAAACCTGGCCTGCATATTGCAATTTCTTTGTTACAAGCCAGCAGGCTGAGAACTCATCATTTGGGCATTCGGGGATCCGTGACGGAGGCAATATGAACTTAAGACGACTGAAATACTTTGTAAAAATCGTCGATATCGGCAGCCTGACGCAGGCAGCAGAAGTCCTGCATATCGCACAACCTGCACTCAGCCAACAGGTGGCGACGCTGGAGAACGAACTCGACCAGCAGTTGCTGATCCGCACCAAGCGCGGCGTAACGCCAACCGAAGCCGGTAAAATTCTTTATGCTCACGCACGCACCATCCTGCGCCAGTGCGAACAGGCGCAGACAGCGGTGATCAACGCTGGCCAGGCGCTCAATGGTCAGGTATCGATTGGCCTCGCGCCGGGCACGGCGGCCTCTTCGCTCACCATGCCGCTGCTGCAAACGGTGCGCGAGCAATATCCTGATGTGCTGGTCTATCTGCACGAGAACAGCGGCACTTCACTCAATGAGAAAGTGATGAATGGCCAGTTGGATATGGCCGTGCTGTACGATCGCGCGCCGACTGCCGGTATCAACAGCATTCCGCTGATGAAAGAGGAGCTGTATCTGGTAGGGGCGACGGCCTGTCCGGGTGCTACGGTGGATCTGGCTGACGTGGCGCAGATGAACCTGTTCCTGCCGCGTGACTACAGCGCCGTGCGCAAACGCGTGGACGAAGCGTTCTCGCTGCGTCGCCTGAGTGCGAAAATCATCGGTGAAATTGAGTCGATCTCAACTTTAACCGCGGCGGTGTCGAGCGGCATGGGCGTTACCGTACTGCCGGAATCGGCGGCACGCGCGCTGGTGAGTTCAACGCATGCGTGGATGGCACGCATTAACAGTCCGTCGCTGAATCTGCCGCTGTCGCTGAACGTCTCAGCGCGCCTGCCGCTGTCGCCATCGGCGCAGGCGGTAAAAAACATCCTGCTGTCGCTGCTGAACAAGCCGATGGTGGAGGAGCGCGAGCTGATGTTAGTGGGTTGATAGAGAGAGGTTTTTTCCCTCACCCTAACCCTCTCCCGCCTGCGGGAGAGGGAACCGTCTGGCGCAGCCATCCATCCCGGCACGCCATCTGAATATCGCGCGATCCGCTCCCTCTCCCTATGGGAGAGGGCCGGGGTGAGGGCGGCAAAGCGCACCCATCCCCAACCTCATGCTTATTACTATTCCGCATAACACACCGTTTTTTATTATTTGTTGCAATCACACCAACTTCATAACATGGACGAAACAGGGGCAGGAAACAGGAGAAAAGGGTGTGAATTTCCAGCAACTTAAAATTATACGCGAAGCGGCCCGTTGCGAATTCAACCTGACAGAAGTCGCCAATACGTTGTTTACCTCGCAATCGGGGGTGAGCCGGCATATTCGCGATCTGGAAGATGAACTGGGCGTGGAAATCTTCATTCGTCGTGGCAAGCGGCTGTTAGGCATGACCGAACCGGGCAAAGCGCTGCTGACCATTGCTGAACGCATCCTCGATGAGGCCGGCAAAGTGCGCCGCCTTGCGGATGTGTTTACCAATGAGACCAGCGGCGTGCTGACCATCGCCACCACGCACACCCAGGCGCGCTATAGCCTGCCGCGCGTCATCAAAGCGTTTCGCCAGCTCTATCCCAACGTGCGGCTGGAACTCAATCAGGGTTCACCGCAGGAGATCGTCGCCATGCTGCTGGCCGGTGAGGCCGATGTCGGCATAGCCTCGGAGCAGCTGGTGAATAACACCAGCCTGGCGGCGTTCCCGTGGTTCAGCTGGCACCACTCGCTGCTGGTACCGCACGATCACGAGCTGCTGGCGAATCAGCCGGTCACGCTCGCCAGCCTCAGCCGCCATCCGCTGATCACCTATCGTCAGGGGATTACCGGTCGCTCGCGCGTGGACCGCGCCTTCCAGGCTGCTGGCCTCCGCCCGGATATCGTGCTCAGCGCGCAGGATTCTGACGTAGTGAAAACCTATGTCGAACTCGGGCTGGGCGTCGGTATCCTCGCCGATCAGGCGTGCGATATTTACGATGGCGAAGACCTGGTGAAGATCGATGCTCACCATCTGTTTGATGCCAACACCGTGTGGCTCGGGCTGAAGCGCGGCCAGCTCCAGCGCAACTACGTCTGGCAGTTCCTTGAACTGTGTAACGCTAACCTGTCACTGGAAGAGATCAAACGGCAGGCGCTCTCTTACGAAACCGACGACGAACCCGCCATCGATTTCCAAATCTGAGTTTCCTCTCTGGCCCGGTGCGGGCCTTTTTTATTTGCTTCCCCAAACGGACGTGGCAAGCTGGCGGGCAGAACGCCTCTCAGGGAGAACAGAATGAATACGATATTGCGCGCCATGACCCTCGCGGACGCCGAAGCGGGTTATCGCCTGACTCAGCAACTGGGCTGGGCGCACCGCCGCGAAGACTGGCAGCAGCTCATCGCCCTGGGTGAAGGCGTGGTGGTTGAGGCGCAGGGCGACTATCTCGGCGGGGCGATTGGCTGGCGCTGGGGAGCGGATGCCGCCACTATTGGTCTGGTGATTGTGAGCGAACAGGCGCGCGGACGCGGTATTGGCCGCCAGGTGATGCAGGCAATGCTGGAAAAATTCTCCGGCTGCAACGTGCGGCTGCACGCCACCGATATGGGGCAGGTGCTGTATGAGAAGCTCGGCTTCCAGGCCTGCGATCGCGTGGCGCAGCACCAGACGCGCGCGCTGGCGCAGCAGCCTGCGGTAATCGTACCGGATGGCCTGACGCTGCGGCCGGCCGTTGAGGCGGATGCCGCCGCCATCGACGCACTGGATTATCAGGCGAACGGGCTGCGGCGAACGCGTCTGCACCAGCAGCTGCTGGCGCAAAGCGTGGTGCTGCAGGATGCACAGGGCAGGTTGCAGGGGTTTGCCAGTCGCCGCCGCTTTGGGCACGGCTGGACCATCGGCCCGGTGATTGCTGACGATGTTGCGGCGGCGCAGGCGCTGGTGTCGCAGCTGATGCAGGATCTGACGCAGCAGTTTGTCCGGCTGGACACGCCCGATGCCCGGCTCGGCGCGTGGCTGCTCAACCTTGGGCTGGCGCAGGTCGATGCGCCTTTCGCGATGGTACACGGCACAGCGTGGCGGGCGGCACCGAACGGGCCTCAGACCTTTGCGCTGGCCTCGCCTGCGCTGGGTTAACTAAGCGTAACGGCGGTGATTTCTAAGCCAGACGCGGCGAACGTCGCCGAACAGGCGTAATCTGTCACATTCCATTTCGTCGGCTACCCTTAACGTTTATTGCAAACGTCTAAGGGAGAGCCCGTCATGAGCAAGAAAACCAGCGATTTCTTTGTTGAACGCCTGCAGGCATGGGGCGTCACGCGCATTTATGGCTATCCGGGCGATGGCATCAACGGCGTGCTGGGCGCTATCCAGCGGGCCAATAAAGCCGGTGCAGGCATCGAATTTATTCAGGTGCGACATGAAGAGATGGCGGCTTTTATGGCTGCCGGTCACGCCAAATTTACCGGTGAGCTCGGCGTCTGTCTGTCGACCGGCGGCCCCGGTGCCACCCATCTGCTGACCGGCCTGTATGATGCCAAAATGGATCACGCGCCGGTGCTGGCGATTGCTGGCCAGGCGGAAACCACCGCGCGCGGTGCCAGCTACCAGCAGGAGATGAATTTAGACCGCATCTTCGCCGATGTGGCGAACTTTGTGCAGGAAGCGGCAGCCCCGGCGCAGGTTCAGCATCTGATCGATCGCGGCGTGCGCATTGCCAAAGCGCAGAACGGCGTCGCGGTGATCATCCTGCCGAAAGATCTGCAGGATGAGAACTGGCAGCCACCGCAGCATGCGCACGGATTTACCCATTCCGGGCCGGGCTATCAGCGGCCGAAGATTGTGCCCTACGACGAGGATTTGCGCCGTGCCGCTGAGGTACTTAACGCCGGCAAAAAAGTTGCGGTACTGATTGGTGCTGGTGCGCGCGGTGCTGCGGTTGAAGTGGTGCAGATTGCCAATGTGCTCGGCGCGGGCGTGGCCAAAGCGCTGCTGGGCAAAGACGTGCTGCCGGACGATGCGCCTTTCGTCACCGGTTCGATCGGCCTGCTCGGTACCAAACCGTCGTGGGAGCTGATGCAGAACTGCGACACTTTACTGATGATTGGCAGCGGTTTTCCGTGGACCGAATTTCTGCCGCCGGAAGGCAAAGTGCGCGCGGTACAAATCGATATCGATCCGGCGATGCTGGGGCTGCGCTATCCGTGCGAGGTCAACCTGCACGGCGACGCGGCAGAGACCCTGCGCGCGCTGTTACCGTTACTGACCCATAAAGCGGATCGCCACTGGCAGGAGGCGATCGCGGTGCAGGTGCGCGACTGGTGGGCGTTGATGGAACAGCGCGCCATGGCGCCCGCCAACCCGGTCAATCCGCAGCGCGTGGTGTGGGAGATGTCCCCGCAGCTGCCGGAAGATGCTATTGTCACCTCGGACTCGGGCTCCTGCGCCAACTGGTTTGCGCGCGATTATCGGGTGAAGCAGGGCCAGCGCGCCACGCTGTCGGGTGGGCTGGCTTGTATGGGGGCCGCCGTCCCGTTTGCCATCGCCGCGAAATTTGCCTTTCCCACTCAGCCAGTGGTGGCGCTGGTGGGCGACGGGGCGATGCAGATGAACAACCTGGCCGAGCTGATCACCATTCAGAAATACTGGCAGCAGTGGGCCGATCCGCGCCTGATTGTCTGCGTGTTCAATAATCAGGATCTCAATCAGGTCACCTGGGAACAGCGGGTAATGGAAGGCAATCCACGCTTTGAAGCTTCGCAGCAGCTGCCGGATGTGCAGTATGCGCGCTTTGCCGACAGCCTCGGTTTGCAGGGCATCTATGTCGACCGGCCGGAGGATCTGGCGGCGGCGTGGCAGCAGGCGCTCAGCGCCACCCGACCGGTAGTGCTGGAGGTGAAAACCGATCCGGAAGTGGCCCCGCTGCCGCCGCATATCACACTTAAGCAGGCCAAAGCTTTTATGTCGTCAATGGCGAAGGGCGACCGCGGCATGGCGCAGGTGATTAGCGACACCGCCAGCCAGTTGCTGCACAGCAAGGGTTAGCGCGCTGTCCTGTTTATGCCCGGGATAACGCCGGGCTACATATTTACTGTTTCACTGTAGGGTGCGCGTTAATGCGCACCTGAAATATACAATCGGTCTGATTCCCACTGTTTTGCATTATCTATAATATATTGCCGTATATGCAGTAATTCGTTTTCATTGCGGATAACGCGATCGTAGAAGCTGCGTTGCCAGATTTGATACCCTGCCTGGCGCGTGACGCCGCCTTTAAACAAATTAATTATTTGATTGATGGATCGTTCATTACGTTCCTGTAACCACAGGATGGCATGGAAGTGATTGGGCATCAGCGCAAATGTATCAAGCGTGGCGAAACGCGTCCGGCGCGGAACCTCGTTCCAGGCGGAGATAACGATATTCCCTAAAGGCGAGGCTATCATTATGCCATGATGTATATCGCCAAATAAGGAGCGACGCTGATGACACACCAGCGTTAAAAAATAGGCGCCTGCCGAACGATAATTATAATGCTTCAGGCGGGGATATTGGCGATTTTTCATTATGACCTCCTTGTGCAAAAAGAATGTGCTCCTTTTATTTGCGGAAAGCCATTAGAAGAGGGGAACGTTGGGAGTTACATTCCAGATATTCAGAGTGCGATGAATGGGTTATTTTTAGATGAGTGCGGGTTTTTACCAGGTCGCCATAAATGGCGACCCTACAGGGTAGGGATTGTGTTTGGTCGTCGTAAATGGCAAAACCACAGGACGGTAAAAGGTTTTGTAGGGTGCGCATTTATGCGCACCAGGATAATTTTAGATGAGTGCGGGTTTTTACCAGGTCGTCATAAATGGCGACCCCATCGAACGGCGCAGGGTTTTATTTGGTCGCCGTAAATGGCAAACCCACAGGACGGTACAAGGTTTTGTAGGGTGCGCATTTATGCGCACCAGGATAATTTTAGATGAGTGCGGGTTTTTACCAGGTCGTCATAAATGGCGACCCCATCGAACGGCGCGGGGTTGTGTTTGGTCGCCGTAAATGGCAAACCCACAGGACGGTACAAGATTTTGTAGGGTGCGCATTTATGCGCACCAGGACAAAAACAAACGAATTGAACGCCGTACTCCCCTCACACCATCCGCTCAATCTCGCTCAACGGCACCGCCCGGCTGAACAAATATCCCTGCAGTTCATTACACCCGGCATCGGCCAGCGCGTTTTTCTGGCCCTCGGTTTCGACGCCTTCGGCGGTGACGGTCAGGCCCATGGCGTGGCCGAGGCGCACCACGGATTCAACAATTGCGGTGGAGTTCTCCGCCATGCCCAGCGACTGGGTAAACGACCGGTCGATTTTAATCTTGTCGACCGGAAACGTGCTGAGATAATTCAGGCTCGAATAACCGGTGCCGAAATCATCCAGCGCGATACGGAACCCGGCGTCGCGCAGCGCGATGATACTGTTGCGCGCTTCGTGTTCATCCTCAATCAACACGCCTTCGGTGATTTCCAGCTCCAGCCGCTGCGGATCGGCACCTTCCGACTGCACAATCTCAATCATGCGTTCGACAAACCCGCTGGCGCGGAACTGCACCGGCGAAACGTTCACCGCCACAATCACCTGCGGTAACTTCAGGGCGGTTTTGCAGGCATCGCGCAGCACCCATTCGCCCAGCGGAATAATCATGCCGGTCTCTTCGGCGATGGCGATAAAGTCGGCAGGCGACACATCGCCGCGCTGCGGATGATGCCAGCGCAGCAGCGCTTCCAGTCCGACAATCTGCTGGCCGCTGATCTCCATCAGCGGCTGATACCACACCGCCAGACCGTCGTAATTAACCAGCGCCTGACGCAGATCCGCCGCTATCTGCTGGCGCGTGCGCAGCGATTCATCCATCACCTTTTCAAACTGGCGATACTGACCGCGTCCGCCATTTTTCGCCTCGTATAGCGCTATGTCGGCTTTGCGCATCAGCTCCAGCCGGTCAATGCCATCGCGGGGTGCCAGCGCCAGGCCAATGCTGACGCCAACCCATAGCTCGTTGCCCACCAGCTGATACGGCTCGCCCAGCGCGGCGATGATGCGCTGCGCCAGCGCCTGCACCTGACCGATATTCTCAACCTCCGGCATCACGATGATAAATTCATCGCCGCCAATACGCCCGACGGTATCGCTGGCGCGCACCAGGTGACTCAGGCGGCGCGCCACCTCGATAATCAGGTCATCGCCGGCGTGATGGCCCCAGGTATCGTTAATGATTTTGAAGCGATCCAGATCCAGCAGCAGCAACGCCACGCGCTGGTCGTGACGGGTCGCGGCGGCCAGTGCCTGAGTCAGCCGATCTTCAACCAGCGCCCGGTTCGGCAGCCCGGTCAGCACATCGTGAAACGCCAGATGCTGCGCCTGCGCCTCGCTGGCCCCGAGCTTCAGCAGCGACTGCGATAAATCGAGCGAGGAAGTCCAGATGCGCCGCACCATAAACAGACACAGCAGGGTGATCAGCAGCACCGAAATCAGCGTGGAAGGGCCGAGGGTACGCAACATCTGCGCGCCCGGCTTGTCCGGATCCCAGCTGAGGTAGCCGACGATATCGCCCTGACGCGAGGTCAGCGGATAGCGCGCTTTGTGTTCGTTCTGCGGTACGCCATCGCTAAAAAAGAGCTGCCGCAGCTGGCTGCGTTCAGACAGGTTGCGCAGATAGCCATCATCAAGAAACTTAATACTCACCAGCCGGTAGCGCCCGGCCTCGCGCGTGCTGCTGATATCGCCCACCGCCAGCGCTGCCGCACGCTGGCCGATGCGCACAAAATCCGCGCGGTCGGCCGGACCGGGTACCTCATCACTGCTTTGCACCAGTGGCGTCTGCAACAGATCGCGCAGATACGGGCCGATGCGCAGATCCGCCACCGGCTGGCCGTTGCGCCACACGGCGGTCGGCTGATTGGTGCGGTCAAGCAGCACAATCAGCTGATGATCAAACATATCGTACAGCCAGCTACCGACGTTTTGATTCAGCCAGTCGCTGTCCGGCTGCGGCTGCGCCAGTTGATCGGCGAGCGGGGACCAGCGTGTCAGGCTGCGCAGCTGGCGCAGATGTTCACTCAGACTCTGATTGAACGAGGCGACGATCATCCGCTGCTGCTGCTCGCGCGCCTCATGGTTGGTGGCCGAGGTGCTCCAGAACAGGCCGAAACCGGCACCGAGAAAAGTCAGCAGTAAAATCGCCACCAGCGGCAGGATCACTTCGCGCAAAAAATTGCGGCGAAAACCGTGCGAAAGTTTGAAGGTGTTTATCATTTTAAGGTTTCGCGCTCCGGGCAGGGCTTACTGATTAAATTAGCAGAATTTACGCAGCCTGCATCAGGTAAGGGAAGCGTTAAAGGCGTGAAACTGCAGGCGATTTTTTTGCGCATAGTCACAAAGGTAACAGTTAAGTGGATTTTATTGAATTGGTTGCCGTCTGGCTGCCATCCTGCTGCCTTAAAGCAAATTCATCCGCACGTCACTGAGCCGTCACGGCACTGTCATCTGTCTCCCGCACTGTAGTCGCCATTCCGCAGCCTCTTCCGCTGCGCCCCTCAACCTGAAGCGAATGAGGTATTGAGCGTGATGGAGATATCCAGACATCCGACCACTGTCTATCAGGCGGTTGCCGCCCAGCTGGAGCAGGCGCTGCAGGAGCGCTATCGCTGCGGCGATTATCTGCCGTCTGAACAGCAGCTGGCCGATCACTATGCCGTCAATCGCCACACGCTGCGCCGGGCGGTAGATGAGCTGGTGAACAAAGGCCTGCTGCAGCGGCGCCATGGCGTCGGCATCCTGGTGCTGATGCGCCCGTACGACTACCCGCTGCATGCCCAGGCGCGCTTTAGCCAGAACCTGCTGGAGCAGGGCAGTCATCCCACCAGCGAACGGCTGCTGGCGGTACTGCGTCCAGCCAGCAGTGACGTGGCCGCCGCGCTGGGCAGTGACGAGGGTGCCAGCGTCATTCACTTACGCACCCTGCGCCGCGTCAACGGCGTGCCGGTGTGCGTGATCAATCACTATCTGGCCGACCTGCGCTGGTGGCCGGCGCTGCAGACGTTCCAGCACGGTTCCCTGCACGACTTCATGCAGCAGCAGCTCGGCCTGCAGCTGAGTCGCCGTCAGACCCGCATCAGTACCCGCCGCGCACAGGCCAAAGAGTGCAAACAGCTGGAGATTACGCTGCACGCGCCGCTGCTGTGCGTGCGCACCCTGAATACACAGCCGGACGGTCAGGTGGCGGAGTACTCCGTCAGCCTGACGCGTGGCGACATGATTGAACTCACCCTGGAGCACCAATGAAACAGCAAACCGCCCGTCAGCACTGGCTTTCGGTGCTGGCGCACAGTGAAGCCAGCGCGCTGGCCAGCCACTGGCAGTCGCTACAGCTTACACCCGCCTTCGAGCGCCTGCGCCCGGCGGAAACCGGTTTAACCCGTCTGCAGGCGCGCATGGGCGGCAGCGGGAAACGCTTCGTCATGGGCGATGCCACCGTCACCCGCGCGGTGATCAGACTGCACGACGGCACGCTGGGTTTTAGCTATGTGCTGGGGCGCGATAAGGCGCATGCCGAACGCTGCGCGCTGATTGATGCGCTGCTGCAACAGCCGGAAACCCAGGCGCTGCTGCAGGAAAAAATTATTGCCCCGCTGGCGGCACTGCGTGAAGAGCAGCGCCAGCTGCGCGCGCGGGAAATCGCCAGCTCCAAAGTGGATTTCTTTACGCTGGTTCGCGGAGATAACGAATGACATTACTGGCAAGTTTTAACCATCCGGTTGCCGACGCCCAGCGCGCCTTCCGCCGCATTCTCAAAGCGATGAGCGAGCCGGGCGTGATGGTCTCGCTGCCGCTGGCGCAGGGCTGGGGCGATCTCTCCCCGGCAGCAACGGCGGTGCTGCTGACGCTGGTCGATCAGGAGAGCGCGCTGTGGCTGGATCGCCGCGTGGACAGCGATATCCTGCGCAGCAACCTGCGCTTTCACACCGGCGTACCGATTGTCGATGAGCGCGATGCCCCGTTTGCGCTGACCCACGCGGCGGCCAATCCCGATCCCGCCTGCTTCGCCGCCGGTGACAATCTGTCCCCTGAGAAGAGCACCACGCTGATTGTCGAAGTGCCGTCGCTCAACGGCGGGCTGACGCTGCGCCTCTCCGGGCCCGGCCTGCGTGAGCCGCGCGCCATCGCGCCGCAACTGCCGGCCGCCATTCTGACCTATCTGCGTGAGCGCCCGCATCCGTTCCCGCAGGGGGTAGATCTGATTTTCACCTGCGGTGAAGCGATGATGGCGCTGCCACGCACCACCGACGTGGAGGTGTGCTGATGTACGTAGCCGTGAAAGGGGGCGAAAAGGCGATTGCCAGCGCCCATCAGCTACAGGCCGATCTGCGCCGTGGCGACCGCAGCGTCGCGGAGCTGGGCTGCGACCAGGTGGCGCAACAGCTGGGGCTGGCGGTGGACCGGGTGATGACCGAAGGCGGCATCTATGACACACAGCTGGCGGCCTTAGCCATCAAACAGGCCAGTGGTGATTTGGTCGAGGCGATTTTCCTGCTGCGCGCCTACCGCACCACGCTGCCGCGCCTCGCGGACAGCCTGGCGCTGGAAACCGCGGAAATGCGCATCGAGCGCCGCATCTCGGCAGTTTACAAAGATCTGCCCGGTGGCCAGGTGCTGGGCCCGACCTATGACTACAGCCACCGCCTGCTGGATTTTACCCTGCTGGCCAACGGCGAAACGCCGGCCGCCGCGCGTGACGATCAGGCGCTGGCGCAGCGCTGTCCGCACGTATTCAGCATGATGACGCGTGAAGGGCTGGCAGCGCGTGAAGAGGATGACGGCAGCGAGCCGTGCGACATCACGCGCCAGCCGCCCGGTTATCCGGCGTCACGCGCTGCCCGCTTACAGCAACTGGTGCGCGGCGACGAGGGGTTTCTGCTGGCGCTTGGCTATTCGACCCAGCGCGGCTATGGCCGCAACCATCCGTTTGCCGGTGAAATCCGCACCGGCTATCTCAGCGTGTCGATCTGCCCCGAAGAGCTGGGTTTTGAGATTGAAATCGGCGAGATCCTGCTGACCGAATGCGAAATGGTCAACGGCTTCACCACCCAGGGCGACAGCGCGCCGCATTTTACCCGCGGCTACGGCCTGGTGTTCGGGCGCGCAGAGCGCAAGGCGATGGCGATGGCGCTGGTGGACCGTGCGCTGCAGGCATCCGAGTATCAGGAGCGCATTGCCGGGCCGGCGCAGGACGAAGAGTTCGTACTGTCGCACGCCGATAACGTCGAAGCCGCCGGCTTTGTCTCGCACCTGAAACTGCCGCACTACGTGGATTTCCAGGCGGAGCTGGAGCTGCTGCAGCGGCTGCGCCAACAGCATCAGGAGCAGAATGATGAGTGAGTTAACCGGCTACAACAACGGCTACCTGGATGAGCAGACCAAACGCACCATCCGCCGCGCCATTCTGAAAGCGGTCGCGATCCCTGGCTATCAGGTGCCGTTTGCCGGCCGCGAAATGCCGATGCCGTATGGCTGGGGCACTGGCGGCATCCAGATCACCGCCAGCATTATAGGCGACAGCGACGTGCTGAAAGTGATCGATCAGGGCGCGGATGACACCACCAACGCGGTCTCTATCCGGCGCTTCTTCCAGCGTGTCAGCGGGGCGGCAACCACCGAAGCCACCAAAGACGCCACGCTGATCCAGACGCGGCACCGCATTCCGGAGACGCCGCTTGAAGAGGATCAGGTGCTGATTTTCCAGGTGCCGATCCCGGAGCCGCTGCGCTTTATTGAGCCGCGTGAGACGGAAACCCGCACCATGCACGCGCTGGAGGAGTACGGCATCATGCAGGTCAAGCTGTATGAAGATATTGCCCGCTACGGCCATATCGCCACCACCTATGCCTATCCGGTGAAGGTTAACGATCGCTACGTGATGGATCCGTCGCCGATTCCCAAATTCGACAACCCGAAGATGCACATGATGCCGGCACTGCAGCTGTTTGGTGCCGGACGTGAAAAACGCATTTATGCGCTGCCGCCCTACACCAAAGTGGAAAGTCTTGATTTCGACGATCACCCGTTCAGCGTGCAGAGCTGGGAACAACCCTGTGCGCTGTGCGGTTCGCGCCACAGCTATCTCGACGAAGTGGTGATGGATGATGCCGGTACGCGCATGTTTGTCTGCTCCGATACCGATTTTTGCCACCAGCAGCAGGAACAACAGCATGCACAGTGAACAGCCGCTGCTCGCGGTCAATAACCTTACGCACCTCTACGCGCCGGGCAAAGGTTTTGAAGACGTCAGTTTTGCGCTCTATCCCGGAGAGGTGCTGGGGATTGTCGGTGAATCCGGCTCGGGGAAAACCACGCTGCTGCGCAGCCTGTCGGCGCGTCTGGCACCCCAGCAGGGCAACATTCTTTATCGCGGCCGCGATCTGTATCAGCTGAGCGAGAGCGATCGTCGCCGGCTGCTGCGCACCGAGTGGGGCGTGGTGCATCAGCATCCGCTGGACGGGCTGCGTCCGCAGGTGACGGCGGGCGGCAACATCGGCGAACGCCTGATGGCGATTGGACAGCGGCATTATGGCGACATCCGCAACGAGGCGCTGCGCTGGCTGCAGGACGTTGAGATCCCGGCCAACCGCATCGACGATCTGCCCACCACCTTTTCCGGCGGCATGCAGCAGCGTTTGCAGATTGCGCGCAACCTGGTGACGCAGCCGACGCTGGTGTTTATGGATGAGCCGACCGGCGGGCTGGATGTCTCGGTGCAGGCGCGCCTGCTGGATCTGCTGCGCACGCTGGTACGCGAACTGAATCTGGCGGTGATTATCGTCACCCACGATCTGGGCGTCGCGCGTCTGCTGGCGCACCGCCTGCTGGTAATGAAGCAGGGCAAAGTGGTGGAGAGCGGGCTCACCGACCGGGTACTTGACGATCCGCACCATCCGTACACCCAGCTGCTGGTTTCATCGGTGCTGGCATAGTACACACTGGCAGTGCGCATTAATGCGCACCCTACAGGGCTGTCACCCGCATGGCGACCGTGCGGCGCTGGCGGTGCGCATTAATGCGCACCCTACAGGTCTGTCACCCGTATGGCGACCGTGCTGCGGGGATCAGTGGTCAAAACATTCAGGACATCAACATGCAACCCATTTTGCGCGTAGAGAATCTCAGCAAAACCTTTGTGCTGCACAACCAGAACAGCGCCGAGCTGCCGGTGCTGCAGCACGCCAGCCTTGAAGTGGCCGCCGGCGAATGCGTGGTGCTGCACGGGCGCTCCGGCAGCGGTAAATCCACGCTGCTGCGTGCGCTGTACGGTAACTATCAGGCCAACAGCGGTCACATCTGGCTGCAGCATCACGGCCAGTGGGTCGATCTGGCACAGGCACCGGCGCGTCAGATGCTGGCGATCCGCCGTGACACCGTCGGCTGGGTCAGCCAGTTTCTGCGCGTGATTCCGCGCGTACCGACGCTGGAGATTGTCATGCAGCCGCTGCTGGAGCGCGGCGTCGAACGCGCCCGCTGTGAACAGCGCGCCCGCGAACTGCTGACGCGTCTTAACGTGCCGCAGCGCCTGTGGTCGCTGGCCCCCTCGACCTTCTCCGGCGGGGAACAGCAGCGCGTCAACATCGCACGCGGCTTTATCGCTGACTATCCGGTGCTGCTGCTGGATGAACCCACAGCGTCACTCGACAGCGCTAACAGCGCGGCGGTGGTGGAGCTGATTGAACAGGCGCGCGCCCGCGGGGCCGCTATCGTAGGTATTTTCCATGACGAAGCGGTGCGCGCCCGGGTGGCCGACCGCCTGCACGTCATGCAGCCGCTGCACACAGGAGAACAGGCATGATCGTGAATAATGTCCGGCTGGTGCTGGAAAATGAGGTCGTCAGCGGATCGCTGGAGATGCGCGGTGGCCGGATCGCCAGCTTCAGCGACAGCGGCAGTCAGCAGCCGGGCGCGCTGGACGGCGGAAACGCGTTTTTGCTGCCGGGGCTGGTCGAACTGCATACCGACAATCTCGATAAATTCTTTACGCCACGGCCCAAAGTCGACTGGCCGGCGCATTCGGCGATGAGCAGTCACGATGCACTGATGGTCGCCAGCGGCATCACTACGGTGCTGGACGCCATCGGCGTCGGTGACGTGCGCGACGGCGGTCATCGCCTCGAAAACCTGAGCAAAATGATTACGGCGATTCAGGACAGCAACCGCAAGGGCATCAACCGCGCCGACCACCAGCTGCACCTGCGCTGTGAGCTGCCGCACCACACCACGCTGCCGCTGTTTGAAGCGCTGATGAGCACCCCGGAGCTGTCGCTGGTGTCGCTGATGGATCATTCACCCGGCCAGCGCCAGTATGCATCGCTGGAGATGTACCGCACCTACTATCAGGGCAAATATCAGCTCAACGATGAGCAGATGGATCAGTTTGAGCGCGAACAGCTGGCGCTGGCTGCCGAATTCTCCACGCCGAACCGCAACGCCATCGCTGGCCTGTGCCAGGCGCGCGGTATTCCGGTTGCCAGCCACGATGATGCCACGGCGGCGCATGTCGCGGAGTCACACGCGGTGGGCAGCGCCATTGCCGAGTTTCCCACCACGCTGGAAGCGGCACGCGCCTCGCGCGACTGCGGCATGCGGGTGCTGATGGGCGCGCCAAATATCGTGCGCGGCGGATCGCACTCCGGCAATGTCGCGGCGTGGCAGCTGGCCAGCCACGGCCTGCTGGACATCCTCTCGTCAGATTACTATCCGGCCAGCCTGCTGGATGCGGTATTCCGCCTGGTGGCCGACGAGCGTAATGCGCTGACGCTACCGCAGGCGGCGGCGCTGGTCACGCGTAACCCGGCACAGGCGATTGGCCTGCACGATCGCGGCACGATTGCGGAAGGGCTGCGCGCCGATCTGGTGCTGGCACACACCGATCACGGTCATGTGCACATTCGCCACGTCTGGTCACAGGGCAGGCTGGTGTTCTGATGGCGCGCCTCATCTGGCTGACCGGGCCCTCGGGCTCGGGTAAAGACAGCCTGCTGAACGCGCTGCGCGAGGCGCCGCCGGACAAGCTGGTGATTGCCCATCGCTATATCACGCGACCGGCCGATGCCGGCGGTGAAAACCACGTGGCGCTAAGCGAAGCCGAATTCCGCCGGCGTGAAGCGCTCGGCCTGTTTGCCATCAGCTGGCGCGCACACGGCCTGAGCTACGCGCTCGGCGAGGAGATTGACCACTGGCTGGCGCGCGGTCTCAACGTGCTGGTCAACGGTTCACGTCTGCATCTGCCAGTCGTGCGCCAGCACTACGGCGAGCAGCTGCTGCCGCTGGTACTGCAGGTCTCGCCGGCCGTGCTGGCGGCACGGCTGCGCCAGCGCGGACGCGAAAGTGAAGCCGACATTCAGCGACGGCTGGCGCGCGCAGCAGAACCGCTGCCCGCCCACTGCCACGCGCTCAACAACGACGGCGCGCTGATCGACACGCTCCATCAGCTGCGCCAGTTACTGGAGCATCCGCCATGAATCTGACCTTTCTCGGTACGGGCGGCGTGCAGGCCGCGCCGCTGTTCGGCTGCGACTGTCGCGCCTGTGAACGCGCCCGGCAGCAGCCACGCTATGCGCGTCACGCCACCAGCGCGCTGATCGACACCGGTCGCGAGCGCATCCTGCTCGATGCCGGTCTGCCCGATCTGCATCAGCGCTTCCAGCCCGGTGAGCTGAGCCGCATTCTGCTGACGCATTTCCACATGGATCACGTGGCCGGCCTGTTCAGTCTGCGCTGGGGCCGGGGCGCGTCGATTCCGGTGTGGGCGCCACCGGATGAAAAGGGCTGCGACGATCTGTTTAAGCATCCCGGCCTGCTGGCGTTTCGCCCGGCGCTGACGCCTTTTGTCGCGCACAGCTTCGGCAGCCTGCAGGTGACGGCGCTGCCACTGCAGCATTCGCGGCTGACTTACGGCTACCTGTTCGACTGGCATGGCACGCGGCTGGCGTGGCTGTGCGACACCTGTGGTTTGCCGCCGGACACCGCCGATTTCCTGCAGGGCCAGCCGCTCGATCAGCTGGTGATCGACTGCAACGATGCGCCGCGCGCCGCGGTGGGTAATCACAACGACGTTACCCGCGCACTGGACATCGTGGCCCGGCTGGCTCCGCGCCAGGCATGGCTGGTGCACCTGTCACATGAGATGGATAACTGGTTGCTGGACAATGGGTTACCGGAAAACGTCAGCGTACCGTTCGATGGCCAGCAGATTGCTGTCGGTTTGCGCGACGCTGTCACCGTTTAATCATGGTTCTGTCATCAGACCTTCATCGCCAGTGTCCGTAATAACGGGCAATCAACACCTCAGAAGAGATGGAGCGCAACATGGCACAGGCACTACTCAAAACCGTCGTCGACAATGCACATCCTGCCCAGCGCCATGGCGACAAGGTGCTGTCGGTGCAGGGGCTGTGCAAAGCCTTCGGTGATAACCGCGTGCTGGATGATGTCAGTTTCGATCTGCATGCGGGCGAGCTGGTGGCGGTAATCGGCCGCTCGGGCGCAGGCAAATCGACCCTGCTGCATATGCTGAACGGCACCATTGCCAGCAGCGAAGGCGCGATTCTCAGCATGCGTCACGGCGAGGCGGACCGCGATGTGGTGACGCTCAACAGCCGGCAGATGCGCGAATGGCGCAGCGAGTGCGGCATGATCTTTCAGGACTTCTGCCTGGTGCCGCGCCTCGACGTGCTGACCAACGTGCTGCTGGGCCGGCTCAGCCAGACCTCAACGCTGAAATCCTTTTTCAAAATCTTCTCCGACACCGACCGTGCGCAGGCCATTGAACTGCTGCAGTGGATGAACATGCTGCCGCAGGCGCTGCAGCGGGCGGAGAATCTGTCCGGCGGCCAGATGCAGCGCGTCGCCATCTGCCGCGCGCTGATGCAGCGCCCGAAAATCCTGCTGGCCGACGAGCCGGTGGCCTCGCTCGATCCCAAAAATACCAAACGCATCATGGATGTGCTGCGCCAGGTGAGCGAGCAGGGCATCAGCGTGATGGTCAACCTGCACTCGATTGAACTGGTGCAGCAGTATTGCACCCGGGTGATCGGCATCCAGCGCGGCAAAGTGCTGTTTGACGGCCATCCTGCTCAGTTGACCGACAGCCTGCTGCATGCGCTGTACGGCGACGAAATTAACCAGCTCCACTAACTCCCACGGCAAGAGAAAATCTCACAATGAAACTGACTGCTTTAGCTTTACTGACAGGCGCTCTGATGGCTTTTGGCGTTAACGCAGCGGATGCACCGAAACAGCTGAACCTGGGAATTCTGGGCGGGCAGAACGCCACCCAGCAGATTGGCGATAACCAGTGTGTGAAAACCTTCTTCGACAAAGAGCTGGGCGTGGATACGCAGCTGCGCAACTCGTCTGACTATGCCGGCGTGATTCAGGGGCTGCTGGGCAACAAGATCGATATGGTGCTGAGCATGTCGCCGGCGTCTTATGCCTCGGTCTATCTGCAAAACCCGAAGGCCGTGGATATCGTCGGTATCGTGGTGGACGACAAAGATGGCTCGAAAGGCTACCACTCGGTGGTGATCGTCAAAGCCGACAGCCCGTATAAGAAGCTGGATGATCTGAAAGGTAAATCGTTTGGCATGGCCGATCCGGATTCCACCTCCGGCTTCCTGATGCCGAATCAGGCCTTTAAGAAAGAGTTTGGCGGTACGGTGGATGATAAGTACAACAACACCTTCTCCAGCGTGACGTTTTCCGGTGGTCACGAGCAGGACATCCTCGGCGTGCTGAACGGCCAGTTCGACGGCGCGGTGACCTGGACGTCGCTGATTGGCGATTACAACAGTGGCTATACCTCGGGGGCCTTTGGTCGTCTGATTCGTATGGATCACCCGGATCTGATGAAGCAGATCCGCATCATCTGGCAGTCGCCGCTGATTCCTAACGGCCCGATTCTGGTGAGTAATAACCTGCCCGCTGACTTCAAAGCGAAAGTGGTGGCCGCGATCAAAAAGCTGGATAAAGAAGATCACAGCTGCTTTGTTAAAGCGGTGGGCGGTGCCCAGCACATCGGCGCCGCCAGCGTCGCGGATTACCAGAATATCATCGATATGAAGCGCGACCTGATGAAGGGTGCACGCGGGTAACGAGCGGGTGGCTTTGTGCGGTATTTCCCTCACCCCAGCCCTCTCCCGGGGGGAGAGGGGGCCGCACGAGCTACCGGACAATTCCCTCGCCGCTGGCGGGAGAGGGGCCGCACGAGCCTGCATCATTCTGCCGGACAATTCCCTCTCCCGCTGGCGGGAGAGGGTTAGGGTGAGGGCAATCCCTCGCCATCAACAAAGGATCTCTCCCTTGACCGATTTCGAACACTACTACCAACGTATCCGCCGCCAGCAAAAGCGCGACACGCTGCTGTGGTCGCTGCTGCTGGTGGCGCTTTATCTCGCGGCCGGCAACGTGGCGGAATTCAACCTGGTCACGGTCTGGCAATCGCTGCCCCACTTCTTTGATTACATCGGCGCGACGCTGCCGGTGCTGCACCTGCCGCTGCTGTTCGCGGACGTCAAAACCGAAGGTTCGCTGGCTTACTGGGGCTATCGCCTGCACTTTCAGCTGCCGCTGATCTGGGAAACCCTGCAGCTGGCGCTGTCCTCCACCCTGATTGCAGTGCTGATAGCCGCCGTGCTGGCGTTTTTCGCCGCCGATAACACCCAGACGCCGCGCAGCCTGCGCATGGCGATTCGCGCCTTTGTTGCCTTCCTGCGCACCATGCCGGAGCTGGCATGGGCGGTAATGTTCGTGATGGCGTTCGGCATCGGTGCCATCCCCGGCTTTCTGGCGCTGGCGCTGCACACCATCGGCAGTCTGACCAAACTGTTCTACGAATCGATTGAGAGCGCCTCCGATAAACCGGTGCGCGGTCTCGCCGCCTGTGGTGCCAGCAAGCTGCAGCGTATGCGCTTCGCCTTCTGGCCGCAGGTGAAACCGACCTTTCTCTCCTACAGCTTTATGCGGCTGGAAATTAACTTCCGCTCCTCCACCATCCTCGGGCTGGTGGGCGCCGGCGGCATCGGTCAGGAGCTGATGACCAACATCAAACTGGATCGCTACGATCAGGTCAGCATGACGCTGCTGCTGATCATCGTGGTGGTGTCGCTGCTGGATACGCTATCCGGCTGGCTGCGCCGCCGTGTGGTAGAAGGAGACTTAAAATGATCGCCTTAGCGCCCGACGTGGCGAAACTGAAACAGCAGCATGCTGCACTGTTTGCCGCGCAAAACCGTTATCTGCGGCGCATCGCGCTGATTGCACTGGCGCTGGTGCTCTACTATCTGTTCTTCTTCAGCGTGTTCGGCATCGACTGGCAGCGCTTTGTCATCGGCTGCCAGCAGCTCGGACGCTATTTCCTGCGCATGTTCGTCTGGCAGGATTTCGTCAACTGGCCGTTTGGCTACTATTTCTCGCAGGTCGGCATCACGCTGGCTATCGTGTTTGCCGGCACGCTCACCGCCACCGTCATCGCGCTGCCGGTCTCCTTTCTGGCGGCGCGCAATGTGATGCACGATCCGATGACGCGGCCAATATCGCTGCTGGTGCGCCGGCTGCTGGATGTGCTGCGCGGCATCGACATGGCCATCTGGGGATTGATCTTCGTGCGGGCGGTAGGCATGGGGCCGCTGGCCGGGGTGCTGGCGATTGTGATGCAGGACATCGGCCTGCTGGGCAAGCTGTATGCCGAAGGGCATGAAGCGGTTGAACGCTCACCCAGTCGCGGCCTGAGCGCAGTGGGGGCCAACAGCCTGCAAAAACACCGTTACGGCATTTTTACCCAATCGTTTCCCACCTTTCTCGCGCTGAGTCTGTATCAGATTGAGTCCAACACCCGCTCGGCCGCGGTGCTCGGCTTTGTCGGCGCCGGTGGCGTCGGGCTGGTCTACGCCGAAAACATGCGCCTTTGGAACTGGGATGTGGTGATGTTCCTCACCGTGATTCTGGTGGTAGTCGTGATGGTGATGGACGCCATCTCCAGCCGGCTGCGTAAACGCTACATCACCGGGAAAGGGGTGCCGCTGTGGCAGCCTGCCGCGCGCGACTGAGCCGTTCACTGCGCTGCCAGGCGCGCTCCAGCGCCTGCACCAGCTGCGCCTGCTGCCAGGGTTTCGCCAGCCGTTCACACAGCGGTAGCGTCACCGGCGTCTGGCGCAGATCCTGACCGCTGATCAGCAGGGTGGCCAGTTGTGGCCACTGCTGCTGCGCCTGACGAATCACATCCGCACCGTTCAGGGCACCCGGCAGCATCAGGTCACTGATCAGCAGATCGATATCCGGCGTCTGGCGCAGCAGCGTCAACGCGCTCTCGCCGTCAGCACACTCCAGCGTCAGATAACCCAGCTGATGCAGATGTTCGCACAGCGTCTGGCGCACCGCCGGCTCGTCATCCAGCACCAGTATCAGGCGATCGCGGCTGGCGCGCGGCGTCAGCACCGGCGCGCTCACCAGCGGCTGCGCGGCTTCCGGCGCGCGCGGCAGCAGCAGACGCACCGTGGTGCCCTGGCCCGGCGCGGTCTCCAGTTCGATCTGTCCGCCGGACTGGCGCACAAATCCGTACACCATCGACAGCCCCAGCCCGCTGCCGCTGCCGGTGGCTTTGGTGGTAAAGAAGGGTTCAAACACCTGTTCCCGCACCTCGGCGGACATGCCGCAGCCGTGGTCAATCACTTCAATGGTGACGCGGTCGCGCTTGCCATCAGCCTCCTGAATTCGCTGATTCCAGATGCGCAGGCGGATCTCGCCGCTCTGGCGCTCCATGGCATCGCGCGCGTTCACCACCAGATTCATCAGGGCGTTCTCCAGCTGACCGGCATCAATCCACGCCGGCCAGCCGGGGCGCTGCGCATCCACCACCAGATGCTGGCCGGGCAGCAGGGAGTGCTGCAGCAGCGACTGCAGGTTTTCCACCAGCTCCACCACCGCAACGGCACGCGGATAAAGCGCCTGCTTGCGTGAGAAGGCCAGCAGACGCTGCGTCAGCTGAGCGGCACGATCGGCGGCCAGCCGCGCGCGCTCAATGCGGCTGGCCAGCGTGCCGGGCGGTAGCTGATCGACGGTCAGCGCCAGGCTGCCGATGATCACCGCCAGCAAATTATTGAAATCGTGCGCCAGGCCGCCAGTCAGCTGACCGACCGCTTTCATCTTCTGGCTGTGCAGCAGTGCCGCTTCCAGCGCCTTACGCGAGGTGCGCTCCAGCACTGTGTTGACCATGCCGCGCCGCGGCACCGGGCTGAAGCGCAGTTCCAGCGTGCGGCCATCCGGCAACCTGACTTCCTGCGCGTCGTGCAGGCTGCTGAGCTGCACATCGACGCGATCGAGCAAACGCTGATAGTGCATGCCGCGATGCAGCTCGCGCGGCGCGAAGCCCAGCAGTTCGGCGTACTGCGCGTTCCACACCACCAGCTGACCGCTGTTATCAAACAGCGCGAAGCCGTCGCGCATGGCGAGGAAGGTCGATTCCAGCTGGTTGCTTTTCTCTTTCAGCAGCTGCGAGGTGTGCGCCAGCGAAGCGGTGTTGCGGGCGAACACGTTAAAGGCGCGCGCCAGATCGCCCAGCTCATCGCGCCTTGCCAGGCCGGGCACGCTGACGCTTTTCTCCCCCTGCGCCAGCCGCGTCATGGCGTGCGCGATGGCGGTAAGGCTGGAGCCAAGATTGCGGTAGATGTAGTAACCGGCGTAACCGGTAATCAGCAGCGCCAGTAGCATAAACAGACCGATGAAACCGATGATTGAATCCAGTTCCTGATGGGCGGTGGCGCTGCGCGCATCGCTCTGCTGCGCTACCAGCTGAACGTAGTGGGTGATGTCTTCGTTGAGCATCGCCACCAGCGCCTTGATGCGATACGTGGCGTAGGCGATGGCGATGTCACTCTGCTCCAGCTGACCGGCCACCGGCAGCAGCTGCTGGCTGGTGCTGACCAGCCGCGCGCGCTGCATCGCCAGCACGCCCTGCAGCGGCAGCGCAGACCAGATCGGTAGCACGCTGTTGAGCTGTTGCACTGCGGCCTGCGGCGTGGCGGACTGAATTGCCACGGTTAACAGCGCGGCCGTCTGCTGGCGCAGCGGCAGAAACGCATCGTCGCTGGCCAGCAGGTCGATACGGTTGAGCAGCAGCTGCGCCTGCCACAGGCCGCTGAGCATCACGTTACGCTGTAAATGGCGCTGATGCCCCTCCAGCAGCAGCTGGCTGATGCTTTGCTCCAGCATCTGGCTGCGCTCGCGGATGCGTGCCAGCAGCGCCGGCTGCTGTGCGGCCAGCGGCGCGCTGGCCAGCTGACTCAGCGACTGCTGCAGCGCCTGCTGGGTCTGTTGCAGACGCGCCGATTCGCTCTGGTATTCGAGCGCGCCCACCACCTGCGCCAGCCGCACCGCGGCGATGGCAACATTGGCCGTATCACGCGCCAGCGCCAGGCTGCCGTTCATATCGGCCAGCGTTTGTGCCTGCGCCTGCTCCTGAATGTGACCGGCGTGGCGAAAACCGAAAATAGCCACCAGGCTCACCGCCAGCGTAACGCTCACCACCAGCAGGTTAAACATCAGCAGGCGCCCGCGCGCGCCGGCGTGCCAGTGCAGACTGTGACTCATTGCTGCCGCTCCTTACCGCTCAACTCCGGCGAGTATAGAAGCGCGGCCGGAGCGCAATATGACAAATATGAACGGCGTCTGACATTTTCCATTTATCTGGCGTTGCTTAACTCGCGGCTATCCACTGGCAGCAGGAGCCTGAAGATGGCGGCGACACCGATATTAGAAATGCGGGCAATTACCCGGCGCTTCGGCAGCTTCTATGCGCTGAAAGGCGTCGACCTGACGGTCTGGCCGGGTGAAGTGCACGCGCTGATGGGCGAAAACGGTGCCGGTAAAAGTACCTTAATGAAGATTCTGGCCGGCGCGTATACCGCCAGCAGCGGGGAAATTCTTATCGATGGTCAACCCTACGCCATCAGGGGCCCGAAAGAGGCGCTGGCGGCAGGGATCACCCTGATTTATCAGGAAATCAACCTGGCACCGAATCTGACGGTGGCGGAAAACATCTTTCTCGGCAGTGAGATTTCCCGTGGCGGGCTGGTGAAGCGTCGCCAGATGGCGGAAGAAGCGCAGCAGGTGATTAACCGCCTTGGCGCGCAGTTCAGCGCCACCGATCTGGTGAGCCGCCTGAGCATCGCCGAGCAGCAGCAGGTGGAAATTGCCCGCGCGCTGCATCGCAACAGCCGCATCCTGGTGATGGACGAACCCACCGCAGCGCTCTCGAATCGCGAAACCGAACAGCTGTTTGCGCTGATCAAACGCCTGCGCAGCGAAGGCATGGCGATCATCTACATCAGCCACCGCATGGCAGAAGTGTATGAACTCTCCGATCGCGTCAGCGTGCTGCGCGACGGCCAGTACGTTGGCAGCCTGACGCGCGAACAGCTGAACGCCAGCGAACTGGTGCGCATGATGGTTGGCCGTCCGCTCAGCGATCTGTTCAACAAAGACCGCGTCATTACCTTCGGCGAAATCCGCCTGGCGGTAAATCATCTGACCGACAACCGCAAAGTGCATCCCAGCAGCCTGGCGGTCCGTGCCGGGGAGATTGTCGGGCTAGCCGGGCTGGTCGGCGCCGGCCGCAGCGAGCTGGCGCAGCTGATTTTTGGCGTGCATCAGCCAGCCGGCGGGGAAATCTGGATCGACGGGGAAAAAGTGCAGATTCACTCGCCGCGAGACGCCATTGCGCGCGGCATCGGTTTCCTGACCGAAAACCGCAAAGAGCAGGGGCTGTTTCTGGAACTGGCGGCGCAGGAAAACATCGTGATGGCCACACTTGAGCGTGATGCCAGCTACGGCCTGCTTAACCGGCGCAAAGGGCAGAAAATCGCCAGCGAGGCGATTCAATCGCTGAATATCCGCGTGCCGCACGCCCAGGTGCGCGCTGGCGGTTTATCCGGCGGCAACCAGCAGAAGCTGCTGATTTCGCGCTGGGTATCGATAGCGCCGCGCATCCTGATTCTGGATGAGCCGACGCGCGGCGTAGATGTCGGCGCCAAGAGTGAAATCTACCGCATGATGAACCAGATGGCGCAGCAGGGCGTGGCGATTTTGATGATCTCCAGCGAGCTGCCGGAAGTGGTGGGCATGAGCGACCGGGTGTACGTGATGCGCGAAGGCACCATCGCCGGCGAGCTGAGCGGCGAGCAGATTAGCCAGGAAAACATAATGACACTGGCCACCGGCGCGCAGCCGGTCCAGGCCTGAGGAGACGGGAATGACCAGTGAAACCGCACGCGTAAAAAGTCCAACGCTAAAACGTGCGTTGATGAGTGACCTGCTGCAAACCGTGGGTATCTTGCCGATTCTGATCCTGATCGTGGCGGTATTTGGCTTTGTCGCCCCGAACTTTTTTACCGAAGCTAACCTGCTGAATATCACGCGTCAGGCCTCCATCAACATTGTGCTGGCGGCGGGCATGACGTTTGTCATTCTCACCGGCGGTATTGACCTGTCGGTTGGCTCAATGCTGGGCACCACGGCGGTGGTGGCGATGGTGGTGTCGCTCGATCCGGCGTTTGCCGGGCTGACCATCCCCGCCGCGCTCGGAGCCGGGCTGATCATGGGGCTGTTCAACGGCATTCTGGTCGCCTGGGCGGGCCTGCCGCCGTTTATCGTCACGCTGGGCACCTATACCGCGCTGCGCGGGGCGGCCTATCTGCTGGCTAACGGCACCACGGTGATTAACTCGGATATCAACTTTGAGTGGATAGGCAACGGTTATCTCGGCCCGATCCCGTGGCTGATTATCATTGCCTTTGCGGTGATTGCGCTGTGCTGGTTTATTTTGCGCCGCACCACGCTTGGCGTGCATATCTATGCGGTGGGCGGCAACATGCAGGCAGCGCGCCTGACCGGTATTAAAGTCGGCGCGGTACTGGTGTTCGTCTACGCCATGAGCGGCCTGCTGTCCGGGCTGGGTGGCCTGATGAGCGCATCGCGTTTGTACAGCGCTAACGGCAACCTCGGCGTGGGCTATGAGCTGGACGCGATCGCCGCGGTGATTCTGGGCGGGACCAGCTTTGTCGGCGGCATTGGCACCATTACCGGCACGCTGATTGGCGCGCTGATTATCGCCACGCTGAACAACGGCATGACGCTGATGGGCGTGTCGTACTTCTGGCAGCTGGTGATTAAGGGCGGGGTGATCATCATTGCGGTGCTGATCGATAAGTACCGTACGCGGCATCACGTGGGGTGAGGGGCGGCCGCTGGCTTTGGCCCTCACCCCAACCCTCTCCCGCTTGCGGGAGAGGGGGCTGTCCGGAGAGAAGAGGTAACTAACGTGCTTCACCTGAACACCACGCAGAACGGTTCCCTCTCCTGCTTGCGGGAGAGGGGGCTGTCCGGAGAGAAGATTTAGAAAAAAAGTGCTTCACCTGAACACCATGCTGAACGGTTCACTCTTCCGCGGGCGGGAGAGGGCCAGGGTGAGGGCAAAGGCAATCAGGGCATAAAACCAAAAAAGCAGGAGAACATCGACTATGCGTTTTAATCCGATTATCACCGGACTGCTGGCCGCGACGCTGTTCAGTGCGCCATTTGTGCAGGCCAAAGAACTGAAATCCATCGGCGTGACGGTGGGCGATCTGGCTAACCCGTTCTTCGTCCAGATCACCAAAGGGGCGGAGCTCAAGGCGCGTCAGCTGGCGGGCGATAAGGTCAACGTGACGCTGGTCTCCAGCGGCTATGATCTTGGCCAGCAGGTAGCGCAGATTGACAACTTCATTGCCGCTAAAGTGGACATGATCATCCTCAACGCCGCCGACTCCAAAGGCATCGCGCCGGCGGTGAAGCGTGCGCGTGATGCCGGCATCGTGGTAGTGGCGGTGGACGTGGCTGCGGACGGTGCCAATGCCACCATCACCTCTGACAACACCCAGGCCGGGGCCATGGCCTGTAAATACATCTCCGACCGCCTGAAAGCCAAAGGCAACGTGGTCATCATCAACGGACCACCGGTGTCAGCGGTGCAGAACCGCGTGGAAGGCTGCATGAATGAGCTGAAAACCCACCCGGATATCAAACTGCTCTCTTACAACCAGAACGCCAAAGGCAGTCGCGAAGGCGGACTGGAAGTGATGACCGGCCTGCTGTCGGCCAATCCGAAGATTGATGCCGTGTTCGCCATCAACGATCCTACCGCTATCGGTGCCGATCTGGCGGCGAAGCAGGCGCAGCGTAGCGAATTCTTTATCGTCGGCGTCGATGGATCGCCAGACGGCGAAGAGGCGCTGAAGCGCAAAGGCTCGCTGTTTGTCGCGACACCTGCCCAGGATCCGCAGGTGATGGCGGCCAAAGCGGTTGAGATTGGCTATGACATCCTGCAGGGCAAGCCAGCGCCGGATAAGCCGGTGCTGATTCCGGTAACGCTGATCGATCGTAACAATGTCAGCAGCTACAAAGGCTGGACGGTGAAATAAGCCACACGGGCGTCGCGATGCACACTGCGCGCCGCGACGCCCGCCGGAGACGCAGCTATGCAACGTTCCGAAGTTAACGCGATTTTGCAACTGACCCGTGAATTCTTTCTGCGGCAGGATGTGCATCTGCCGCCGTGGGCCGATTACGGTCTCAGCCAGTGGCGCGCGCTGGACACCTCAGCCGCTGCCGAACTACTGGCGCTGCACCTCGGCTGGGATGTCACCAGTTTTGGTGCCGATGATTTCAGCCAGACCGGCCTGACGCTGTTTACCCTGCGCAACGGTTCACGCGGTGGACAACCGTGGGGCAAACCGTATGCGGAGAAGATCATGCACGTGCGCGAAGGGCAGGTGACGCCGATGCATTATCATCCGCAAAAAATGGAAGACATTATCAACCGCGGCGGTGGCAACCTGATTGTCACGCTGCACAATCGCGACGGCGATCGGCTGGCGGATTCGCCGGTACAGGTCACGCTGGATGGCATCTGCCAGACCCATGCCGCCGGTTCCCAACTGCGGCTGTCACCCGGCGAGAGCGTCACGTTACTGCCCGGTGTCTGGCACAGCTTCTGGGGCGAAACCGGCTACGGCGATGTGCTGGTGGGCGAAGTCTCCATGCCCAATGACGATGAGCACGACAACGTCTTTCTTACCCCGCTGGCGCGCTTTAATCCGATTGATGAGGATGAAGCGCCGCGCTGGCTGCTGTGTAACGAATATCACCGCTGGCTGGCATAACAGGAGTGTTCCATGGCACTGATCTCTCTGGCGCAGGGCCTCGCCCATGCGCAGCAGCACGGTTACGCGCTCGGCGCGTTCAACGTTCTCGACACCCACTTTCTGCGCGCGCTGTTCCATGCGGCGGAGCAGCAGCGTTCGCCGTTTATCATCAACATTGCCGAGGTGCATTTTAAATACGTCAGCCTGGAACCGCTGATCGCCGCTATCCGTGCCGAAGCGGCGCTGCACGCCATCCCGGTGGTGCTCAACCTCGATCACGGCCTGCATTTTGATGCGGTGATGCGGGCAATTCGCCTCGGCTTCACCTCGGTAATGTTCGATGGTTCAACCCTGAGCTATGACGAGAACATTCGCCAGACGCGGGAAGTGGTGAAGATGTGCCACGCGCTGGGCATTTCGGTCGAGGCTGAGCTGGGCGCCGTGGGCGGCGATGAGGGGGGCGCGCTGTTTGGTGAAGCGGACAGCAATAAATTCACCGACCCGGCGCTGGCGGCGGAATTTGTCCAGGCAACCGGCATCGACTGCCTCGCAGTGGCCATCGGCAACGCGCACGGCAAATACAAAGGCGAGCCAAAGCTGGATTTTGACCGTCTGGCGGCGATTCGCGCAGCGGCCGGCATTCCGCTGGTGCTGCACGGTGGTTCCGGCATCAGCGACGCCGATTTCCGCCGCGCCATCAGCCTCGGCATCCACAAAATCAACTTCTACACCGGTATGTCGCAGGCGGCGCTCGGGGCGATTGAAACGCAAATCACCCAGCGCGACGCGCGCTACGACTCGTTCGCCGAACTGTTAATGGCGGTTGAACGCGACATCGCCAGCGTTGTGGCCCAGCAGATGCAGGTGTTTGGCAGCGCCGGGAGGGCCTGACATGGCAGCACGCAACGGCATTCTGGCGGCGGGTAATATGCTGGTGGATCACGTGCAGCGCATCAGCCACTGGCCAGAACAGGGCTGGCTGGCCGAGATTAGCCACAGCGAGAAATGCAGCGGCGGTGCGGCACTGAATGTGCTGTTTACCCTGGCGCGCATGCAGGTCGATCTGCCGCTGGCCGCCGTGGGGATGCTGGGCGAGGACAGCGACGGCGATTACCTGCTGCAGCTGCTGGATGAACATCATGTGGATCGTCAGCACGTACAGCGTACCGGTGCGGCAGCCACGGCGATGACGCAGGTGATGACCGCGCCGGACGGTCAGCGCACCTTTTTTCACGCGCGCGGGGCTAATGCGCAGCTCGATGTGGCGCACTTCGCTCACCTCGCCACCGCGCACCGCATCTTCCACCTCGGCTATCTGCTGTTACTGGATAAGCTCGACCAGCCCGATGCGCAGTACGGTACCCGCAGCGCCCGGCTGCTGGCGGAGATGCAGCAGCGCGGTTATCTCACTTCGCTCGATCTGGTTTCGCGCGCCGGCGAGTATCAGGCGCTGGTGAAGCCGGCACTGCGCTGGCTCGATTATCTGGTGATTAACGAACTGGAAGCGCAGGCGCTCACCGGCATCGAGCTGCGCAGCAGTGGTACGCTGGCGTCACCGGCGGCGTTTGCTGCGGCGGCACGCTGGCTGCTGGCGCAGGGTGTGCGCCAGCGCGTGGTGATTCATGCACCGGAAGGCGCCTGGGGCCAGCAGCCCGAGGGCGACGGCCTGTGGCAGCCCGCCTGGTGCTTAGCGGCAGAGGAGATTGTTGGCAGCGTCGGGGCGGGCGATGCCTTCTGCGCCGGCGTGCTGTACGCCAGCCATCAAAACTACAGCCTGCAGCAGACGTTAAAGCTGGCCCATACCTGCGCCAGCTTTAATCTGCATGCGGCCAACGCGCTGGACGGCATCCGGCCACTGAGCGAGATGCAGCGCTGGATGGATCAGGCGATTTGCGTTTCGCGCGCCGCGGCGGACGGACGCATCACATCGGCGGAAAAAACATAGCCCAGTCCGCGAATGGTGCGGATCAGGATCGGCTGATGCGGATTAGCCTCGATTTTGCGTCTGAGGCGCATAATCAGCACATCAATGGTGCGATCGAACACGTCGAGGCTCTCGCTGTGGGTCAGCTCCAGCAGCTGGTCGCGCGTCAGGACTTTACGCGCGTGGCCGACCAGCGCGCGCAGCAGACTGTATTCGCCCTGAGTGAGCGGCACGCTTTCACGCTTTGGATTGAACAGCTGACAACGCACATCATCCAGCCGCCAGCCATTAAACTGCCAGCCCTCATCAATCACCGTTTCCGGCTGCGCCAGTCGCCCGCAGCGGCGTAGCGCCGCACGGGCCCGCGCCACCACCACGCGGGGATTAAAGGGTTTGGCGATATAGTCGTCGGCACCCATCTCCAGTCCAACCACCATATCGGCTTCCGATCCCATGCCGGTCAGCATGATCACCAGCAGTTCAGGGCGCTGACGCTGCATCTGCTGTAATACCAGCAGGCCGTTGGTATCGGGCAGCATCATATCCAGCATCACCAGGGAGATTTCCGGATGCTGCGCCAGCAGCGCCAGGGCGTCGCGCCCCTGATGACAGCTATAAACGGTAAACACATGTTCGCTCAGCACATCGTGCAGCAATTCGCAGATGGCACGATCATCATCAACGACCAGAATCGCGGGCTTCATTGCACTGCCTCTTTTGTTGCGAAAGGGTTAAACGCAGTGTAACCCGGCGTTTTTAAGCTGCTGAAACGCGCAGCAGAAACGTGAGCGCCATCGCCTGGCAGAGTGTGAAAGCGTGCGTTACCGCAATATTTCACCCCCGGCTGCGCACGGCGGGAAAACGTTTGCGCGCAGGTGGTGCAATGCACCATAATCGCGCCTCGTTCTGGTTCAGAATTTTCTTAGCCGCAACGGCACGCTGAAACGGAAACGATTGCGTCAGGGAGTGGCATAGCAATTGCTATGTGGACAGGGGATAGCACACGACGTTCTGCTGCCAGCGGTGGCAAAACGTCGGCATAAAAAAATAATTTTCCTCACTTTTTCCGCGTCAGCTTAGCCATCACGCGCGGAATAGCGGGAAAACGCCTTGGCAAGAGAGAGCAGGCCTGCGGGCCGTCTCCGCTGATGAGAGATGATGATGTTAGAAAAACTTTTTAAGTTAAAAGCTCACCACACCACGGTGCGCACCGAAATCATTGCCGGTATCACGACCTTTCTGGCAATGGCCTACATCCTGTTTGTGAACCCCAGCATCCTCGGGGCGACCGGTATGGATAAAGGCTCGGTGTTTGTTGCCACCTGTCTGGCCGCGGCCATCGGTTCGATTCTGATGGGCCTGATCGCTAACTATCCGATCGCGCTGGCACCGGGCATGGGCCTGAACGCCTTCTTCACCTACACCGTGGTGCTGCATATGGGCTACACCTGGCAGATCGCGCTGGGTGCGGTGTTCCTTTCGGCGGTGATCTTCTTTGCGCTGTCGATTTTTAAAATTCGCGAATGGATTATCGCCAGCATTCCGCTGCCGCTGCGTGCCGGGATTGCAGCAGGCATTGGCCTGTTCCTCGCACTGATTGCGCTGGAAGGAGCGGGCATCGTGGTGGATAACCCGGCTACGCTGGTCGGTCTGGGCGACCTGACCAAACCGGGTCCGCTGCTGGCGCTGCTTGGCTTCTTTATCATTGTGGTGCTGGAAGCGCGTCGCGTGACCGGAGCCGTACTGATCGGCATTCTGGTTGTTACCTTTATCTCGATGGGCATTGGCCTGACGCCGTTCGCGGGCGTGTTCTCTGCGCCGCCGTCGATTGCGCCGACCTTTATGCAGCTGGATATCGCCGGCGCGTTCAACGTTGGCCTGGTGAGCGTGATCTTTGCGTTCCTGTTTGTCGATGTGTTTGATAACACCGGCACGCTGCTGGGCGTGACGAAACGCGCCGGTCTGGCCGATGAGCAGGGCAACGTGCCGAAAATGGGCCGTGCGCTGATCGCCGATAGCGCCGCTGCGCTGTTCGGTTCACTGCTGGGTACCTCAACCACCACCAGCTATGTGGAGTCCGCTGCGGGCGTCAGCGCCGGCGGTCGTACCGGTCTGACGGCGATTGTGGTCGCCATTCTGTTCCTGCTCAGCCTGTTCTTCTCGCCACTGGCGGGTAGCGTGCCGGTCTACGCCACGGCGCCAGCGCTGCTGTTCGTCGCGGTGCTGATGGCTTCCGGTCTGGCAGAAATTGACTGGAAAGATGTCACCACGGCGGCACCGGTCACCGTGACCGCGCTGACCATGCCGCTGACTTACTCGATCGCCAACGGTATCGCCTTTGGTTTTATTACCTGGACGGTGGTGAAACTGCTGAGTGGCCGCACCAAAGAGGTCAATGCGGCGCTGGTGATTCTGTCGATTCTGTTTGTGATTAAACTCGGCTGGCTGAGTGCCTGATGCTGTATAACGGAAGCCCGCCCGGGCTTCCGTGTAAGTTGTTACATTCGCGCAATCATTGTTTGCGTGATGTCTCGCAATTCCTGCCCGTCCCCACTTTTCTCTTTCAGGCCTGTTGTTTACTGTCTCTCCGTAAATTCTGCCATGCGCAAATTTTTTGCCTGCAGTGGCGGGATCGTGGAATGTTTAATCGCTGCCGCTCTGCTTAAATAGCGGTGTAGTGAGGCGATGACACAAGGTTGCTGAAGAAGGACAAGATAATGGATTATCCCGTTTGCACGCTGCCGCATCGGTTGCCGCCTCGCCTTCTGGCGTTAAGAAATCAGGGAGCACCGCTAATGGTACGATTAACCCAACACGTGGAACAGCTGGCGAACACCACTCAGCTGTTACAGCAGGATATCGCGGTCCTGACCGCGCGTTTTGAAAATTTTGCCACCAGAGCGGACGTGGAACGCGTGCGTACCGAACAGGGGCTGATGTGCAATCAACTGATGAATGAGATCGGTCAGGTGGAGAAGCGTATCGATAAAAAGTTCGAACGGTTAAATGACAGACTGATCTGGACCCTCATGTTGCCGGCTATCCTCGCCGTACTGGCATGGTTTGTAAAAGTGGCGGTGCTGAAAATTTAAGGTTGCCAGCAGAAATCCGGCCCGTCCATGGGCCGGAACAGCGGATTTAGCGGAAGGGCGGTTCGTTGAAGGTGCGTAGTTTCCTGGAGTGCAGTTTGTCACCCTCGGCGCGCAGCAGCTCAACGGCGCAGATGCCAATCTGCAGATGTTCCGAGATCGCGCCCTCATAAAAACGGTTGGCCTGGCCGGGCAGCTTGATTTCACCGTGCAGCGGTTTATCCGAGACGCACAGCAGGGTGCCGTACGGTACGCGGAAACGATAGCCCTGTGCGGCAATGGTGGCGCTCTCCATATCCACCGCCACCGCGCGGCTCAGGTTGAAGCGTAACGCAGATGCGGAGTAGCGCAGCTCCCAGTTGCGGTCGTCCGTGGTGACAACCGTACCGGTGCGCAGGCGCTGCTTCACCTCTTCGCCGGGCATACCGCTGACCGCTTTGGTGGCGTCGTATAGGGCACGCTGCACCTCCGCAATGCTCGGGATCGGGATATCCGGCGGTAATACGCTGTCCAGCACGTGGTCGTCACGCAGATAGGCGTGCGCCAGCACGTAATCGCCGATGCTCTGGCTTTCACGCAGGCCACCGCAGTGACCAATCATCAGCCACGCATGTGGGCGCACCACCGCGAGGTGGTCGCAGATGGTTTTGGCGTTCGACGGGCCGACGCCAATATTCACCAGCGTGATGCCGCGACGATTGGGCGAGGTTAAATGCCAGGCGGGCATCTGATGCTTCTTCCACGCCAGATCCGACATCATCGCCGTTGGGTCCTGCGTTTCCGCCGTGATCACCACATCGCCGGCGCAGGCGAGACTGTCGTATGGCGTGCTGGGGTCCTGCACCTGCTCAATCGCCCAGCGCACAAACTCATCGACGTAGCGCGTGTAGTTGGTGAACAGCACAAACGGCTGGAAGTGTTCTACCGCGGTGCCGGTGTAGTGACGCAGGCGCGCCAGGGAGAAATCGGTGCGCAGCGCGTCGAAATGCGACAGCGGGAACAGCGCGTCGGCGTTGAACAGGCCATCAGCGGTTTCATCGCCAATCTGCGACAGCTCGGTCGTCGGGAAATGGCGCGCAATACTGGCGCTCATGGAGCGGTCCAGCGACAGGTCGGAGCCATCAATCACATAGGGATAAGGGATTTCCTGCTGTGACGGACACACTTCAATCAGCACGTCGTACTCTTTTTCGATCATCTGCAGCTGTTCGCTGAGATAGTGACGCAGCAGCGCCGGGCGCGTGATGGTCGTGCTGTAGCGGCCGGTGTGGGTAAAACGTCCCCAGGCGCGGGTGCGATTTTGCTGCGGGCCTTCACCCTGCCAGGTGATGCGCAGCTCCGGATAGACAAACAGCCCCTGCTGGCGCAGCCCGGCGTCCGGCAGTGTGCCGCTGGCGGTAAACGTGCGAATGGCGTTGCGCAGCGCTTCAACCGCGTCGTCATACAGACGCTCCAGTTGATCCAGCGCCTGTTCGGTGGTCAATCCGTTCCGTTGCGTATTCATAGATTCTCCTTCAGCAATTTGGACCGATTTGACCAGAGCATAGCGGATAAACCTCTCATCACGATGAAGAATCTGTGATCGACCGCATTCTGCACCATCACGGTGCTGGTAGGCGGCAAAAGGCTGGCTATGTTTATCAGGTGCAGGGAGGCCACATCGCACGTTTTCCGCCCGGCTGCGATGCCGCTGCAAAAAAATTGTCACCGATTGTCTTCTCTGGCGAGCTTTTTGCTTAAATTTCAACCGTGGTCGCGCTGACCACACTGCTCTCGAAGTGTTTCAGATTGATTTCTCCCAGGCCGTGGTATGGCTCCGTTCCTGACCCGTTGAGGATTGAAAGCATGTCTTTGAAATTCATAAAACACCCATTGAAGGTGGTGATGGCAGGTTGTTTAAGCATGGCGTTCTACGCGCAGGCTGATATAACGATTGGCGTGGCCGGTCCGTTTACCGGACCGAATGCCACCTACGGTACGCAATACTGGAAGGGTGCCAGCCAGGCCGCGGCGGACATTAACGCGGCGGGCGGCATAAACGGTGAAAAAATTGTGCTGGTGCAGGGCGATGACGCCTGCGAACCCAAGCAGGCGGTGGCCGTTGCCAACCGGCTGGTGGATCAGGACAAAGTGATGGCGGTGGTGGGCCATTTCTGCTCATCCTCGACCATGCCCGCCTCCGAGGTGTACGACGAGGCGGGCGTACTGGCGATTACGCCCGGTTCAACCAATCCACAAATCACCGAGCGCGGCATGAAAACCCTGTTCCGCATGTGCGGGCGGGATGACCAGCAGGGGACAATTGCCGCTAACTATATTCTCGATACGCTGAAAGCGAAGAAAGTGGCGGTGATCCACGACAAAGACACCTACGGTCAGGGGCTGGCCGATGCCACCAAAGCGGCGCTGGAGAAGCGCGGTGTGAAAGAGGTGCTGTATGAAGGGCTGTCGCGCGGTGAAAAAGACTTCAACGCGCTGGTCACCAAAATCGGCGCGGTGAAACCGGATGTGGTCTATTTCGGTGGCTGCCATCCGGAGGCCGGTCCGCTGGTGCGGCAGATGCGTGAGCAGGGCGTCAATGCGGCTTTCTTCTCCGGCGACTGCATCGTGACGGAAGAACTGGTGACTGCCGCCGGCGGTCCGCAGTTCACTAAAGGCGTGTACATGACCTTCGGCAATGACCCGCGCACCATCGCGGATGGCAAAGCGGTGATTGAAAAATTCCGCGCCAGCGGTTTTGAGCCGGAAGGGTATACGCTGTACGCCTACGCCTCCATTCAGGCTCTGGCCGCCGCCTACAAAGCGGCAGGTAAAGACAATGCCAAAGCCAGCGACTGGCTGAAGGCCAACAGCGTTGACACCGTGATGGGCAAGAAGGCGTGGGACGAAAAAGGCGACCTTAAAGTCTCGGATTACGTGGTCTATCAGTGGGATGACAAAGGCAAATATCACCAGCTGTAATTCGCTCTGCGGCCCCGCGCGCAGCGGGGCCGTTCGCATCTGAGCGTGTCCTGTGCACGCCTTCCACCTGCGAGAGACAATATGGACGCCTTCTTTATACAGCAGCTGATTAACGGCCTGACGCTGGGCGCGGTCTACGGGCTGATCGCTATCGGCTACACCATGGTTTACGGCATTATCGGCATGATCAACTTCGCCCACGGCGAGGTGTACATGATCTCCGCCTATCTGTGTGCGATCGGGCTGGCGCTGCTCAGCTACTTTGGCATTCACTCCTTTCCACTGCTGATCTTTGGCACGCTGTTGTTCACCATCGTGGTCACCGCCGCTTACGGCTGGGCCATTGAGCGCATTGCCTATCGCCCGCTGCGCAATTCCACCCGGCTGGCACCGCTGATCTCTGCCATTGGCATGTCGCTGATCCTGCAAAACTATGTGCAGCTTAGTCAGGGACCGAATCAGCAGGGCATTCCCACCTTGCTCAGTGGCGTGCTGCGTATGGAGATCGACGGCGGCGTGGTGCAAATCACCTGGACCAAAGTGTTTATCCTGGTGGCGGCGCTGTGCGGGATGGCGCTGCTGACCTGGATTATCCAGTACACCAGACTGGGCCGTATCTGCCGTGCGGTCCAGCAGGATCGGCGCATGGCGTCGATTCTCGGTATCAATACCGACCGGGTGATTTCGCTGGTGTTTGTCATCGGCGCGGCGATGGCCGGGCTGGCCGGGGTACTGGTTACCATGAACTACGGCACGTTTGATTTCTACGCCGGCTTCATTATCGGCATCAAAGCCTTCACCGCGGCGGTGCTGGGGGGCATCGGTTCGCTGCCCGGTGCGATGCTGGGCGGTTTGCTGCTGGGCGTGGCCGAAGCGCAGTTCGCCGGGCTGGTGAACTCCGATTACAAAGATGTGTTCTCGTTTTCGCTGCTGGTGGTGATTTTAATCTTCCGTCCGCAGGGACTGCTGGGCCGGCCGCTGGTCGCCAAAGTGTGAGGAAGCCAGAATGAATGCAATGACGCAAACAAGCGGCATCCGTCAGGTGCTGCTCGACACGCTGCTGGCCGGTGCCGTCGCGCTGGTGGTGTTCGGTCCGGTAGTGGGCGTGGTGCTCAGCGGCTACAGTTTTACGCTGTCGCCGCGGCGCGTGGCGCTGCTGGTGGCGGTGGTGATGGCAGGACGTTTGCTGCTGGGGCTGTTTCTGCATACCGCCGTGGGGCGCCGTTTTCTGCGCAAGTTTGAGGGCAACGATGACGGCGTATACGTGCGTGAACCCGGTTACCGCTCGCGCCTGCGCTGGATAATACCGCTGCTGCTGGTTGTGGCTCTGGCGTTTCCGTTTCTCTCCAGCAAGTATCTGCTGACGGTGGCGATTCTCGGGCTAATCTACGTGCTGTTGGGACTCGGGCTTAATATCGTGGTCGGCCTCGCCGGGCTGCTCGATCTGGGCTACGTGGCATTTTACGCCATTGGTGCCTACGGGCTGGCGCTGGGCTATCAATATCTCGGGCTGGGTTTCTGGAGCATGATCCCCATCGCTGCGCTGCTGGCGGCATTGGCCGGTGCGCTGCTCGGCTTTCCTGTGCTGCGCATGCACGGTGACTATCTGGCTATCGTCACGCTCGGCTTCGGTGAAATTATCCGGCTGGTGCTGAACAACTGGCTGTCGTTCACCGGGGGCCCGAACGGCGTCTCGGTGCCGTCACCGACCTTTCTCGGCCTTGAATTCGCCCGCCGGGCAAAAGAGGGCGGCATACCGTACCACCAGTTTCTGCATCTCGATTACAACCCCAACATGAAATTCATCTTTATCTACGTAGTGCTGGTGCTGGTAGTGCTGCTGGTGCTGTTTATCAAGCACCGGCTGACGCGCATGCCGATTGGCCGGGCGTGGGAAGCGTTGCGTGAAGATGAAATCGCCTGTCGCGCCATGGGGCTGAATCACGTGCTGGTGAAGCTGTCGGCCTTTATGCTCGGCGCCTCAACCGCCGGTATTGCCGGGGTATTTTTCGCCAGTTATCAGGGGTTCGTTAATCCCACCTCGTTTACATTTTTTGAGTCCGCACTGATTCTGGCCATCGTGGTGCTGGGCGGAATGGGCTCGACGCTCGGCGTAGTGCTGGCCGCGTTTGTGCTGACGGTGGCGCCCGAGCTGCTGCGCAGTTTTGCCGAGTACCGCGTGCTGCTGTTTGGCATGTTGATGGTGCTGATGATGATCTGGCGTCCGCGCGGCCTGGTACGCACCGCGCGCGTCGGGGTGCCGCTGAGAAAAGGGGTACGCCATGAGTGATGCCATCCTGCAGGTGGATAACCTGATGATGCGCTTTGGCGGCATCAAAGCGCTGAATGATGTCAGCCTGCGCGTAGAGCGCGGCTCGGTCACCGCGCTGATTGGCCCCAACGGCGCGGGCAAAACCACGGTATTTAACTGTCTGACGGGATTTTATCGCGCCAGCGGCGGGCGCATTGTGCTCAATGCCCATCAGCGCAGCACCGATGTGATCCAGGTGCTGGGCCAGAAGATTCAGCCGGGTGACTGGCTGCGGCCGGCGCGGCTGGGCTCGCGTATCTGGTACAAGATGTTTGGCGGCGCACATCTGGTCAACCGCGCCGGTCTGGCGCGCACCTTTCAGAACATCCGCCTGTTTCGCGAGATGTCGGTGGTGGAGAACCTGCTGGTGGCGCAGCATATGCAGGTCAACCGTCAGCTGCTGGCCGGCATTCTCAATACCCGCGGTTATCGTGCGGCGGAAAGTCGCGCGCTCGATCGCGCTTTTTACTGGCTGGAGCGTGTTGATCTGGTCAGCAGTGCCAACCGGCTGGCCGGTACGCTCTCTTACGGCCAGCAGCGCCGGCTGGAGATTGCGCGCGCCATGTGCACCCGGCCGGAACTGATCTGCCTGGATGAGCCCGCAGCGGGGCTTAATCCGGTCGAAACCGAGGCGCTGAGCCAGATTCTGCATCAGCTGCGCGCCGATCACCGCATCAGCGTGCTGTTGATTGAACACGATATGCCGATGGTGATGCGCATTTCCGATCACATCGTCGTACTGGATCACGGTGACGTGATCGCCCAGGGCACGCCGCAGCAGATTCGACACGATGCGAAGGTGATCGCCGCTTATCTCGGCGTGGAAGAGGAGAGCGAGCATGGCTGAAGCAATGCTGGCGTTTGAACAGGTGGATGTGTTTTACGGCCCGGTGCAGGCGCTGAAGCAGGTGTCGCTGACCGTGGCGGAAGGGGAAACCGTGGCGCTGATTGGAGCCAACGGTGCGGGAAAATCCACGCTGCTGATGTCGATTTTTGGTCAGCCGCGCATTGCCAGCGGTGAAATTCGCCTGCGCGGAGAAGCCATCAGCCAGCGGTCGACCCATTTTATCGCCGCCAGCGGTATTGCCCAGGCGCCGGAAGGACGGCGCATCTTTCCGGATATGACGGTAGAAGAGAACCTGCTGATGGGCACCATCGCCATCGGCGAGCGCTACATGAAGCAGGATAAAGAACGCATGTACACGCTGTTTCCACGCCTGCTGGAGCGGCGGAAACAGCGGGCAATGACGCTCTCCGGCGGCGAGCAGCAAATGCTGGCGATCGCCCGCGCGCTGATGAGCCGGCCGCGTCTGCTGCTGCTGGATGAACCCAGCCTTGGACTGGCCCCGCTGGTGGTAAAGCAGATTTTCAGCATCCTGCGCGAGCTGACGCAGCAGGGCATGACCCTGTTTCTGGTGGAGCAGAACGCGCGCCACGCGCTGCAACTGGCGGATCGCGGTTATGTGATGGTCAATGGCGAAATTCGTCTGAGCGGCAGCGGCAGCGAACTGTTGCACAACGAAGAGGTGCGCAGCGCCTATCTGGGCGGCAGCGTCGGCGCGGGCGGGGAGTCAGCAAAAAGTTTGTAATAATGATTAAATGGTGACGGGAAACACTTTGCATAATCGTTAGCAGCCTATCATCATTATTACTCTACTTCTTAACCAAAGTGATTTGGTACTCCCTTGCAAAATCCTGGCGTAGCAGTAATGCGGGCGATCAGAAACACGGCGTGGTATCCCAAACGCCGTGCTTATCGCACGCTGTTGTGGCGTGAAATCACCCCACTGGCGGTGCCCATCTTTATTGAGAACCTGTGCGTGATGCTGATGGGGGTTCTCAGTACCTTTCTGGTGAGCTGGCTGGGCAAAGAGGCGATGGCGGGCGTGGGGCTGGCCGACAGCTTCAACATGGTGATCATCTCCTTTTTTGCCGCCATCGATCTCGGTACCACGGTGGTGGTGGCGTTCAGCCTGGCCAAACGCAACGGCAAGCGTGCGCGTGCGGCGACGCGGCAGTCGCTGGGCCTGATGACGGTGCTGGCGTTTGTGCTGGTCATTGCCATCGAGTTCTGGGGACATCTGATCGTGGATGTGATCGCCGGTAACGCCGAGCCGCAGGTCAAAGAACTGGCACTCAGCTATCTGCAAACCTCCGCGTGGAGCTATCCGGCGGCGGCGATTGCGCTGATAGGCAGCGGCGCGTTGCGCGGTGCCGGCAACACTAAAATTCCGATGCTGATTAACGGCGGCATGAATATCCTGAATATCATCATCAGTAGCGTGCTGATCTACGGTGCGCTCGGTTGGGAAGGGATGGGATTTGTCGGTGCCGGGCTGGGATTAACCATTTCACGCTATATCGGCGCGGCGGCGGCCATTTACGTGCTGTATCGCGGCATCAGCCCGGCGCTGAAAATTACGCTGGCCAGCTATTTCCGCCGCTGGGATCGCAACATCCTGATGGAAGTGTTGGGGATTGGCGTACCGGCCAGTATCGAATCAGTGCTGTTCAACGGCGGTAAACTGCTGACGCAGATTTTTGTCGCTGGCATGGGCACCAATGAGATCGCCGGTAACTTCATTGCCTTCTCCATCGCCACGCTGATCAACCTGCCGGGCAACGCGCTGGGTTCGGCGTCGACCATTATCACCGGCAGGCGGCTGGGGAAAAATCAGGTGATGCAGGCGGAGCGGCAGATCAAGCACGTATTCTGGCTGGCGATGATTGGGCTATGCACGCTGGCGTTTATCACCGTGCCGCTGGCGGGCACGCTGGCGCGATTCTATACCCGCGATCCGCAGGTGATTGAGGTAACCAAACACCTGATCTGGCTGAATGCCGCCTTTATGCCTATCTGGACCGCCTCCTGGGTGCTGCCGGCCGGGCTAAAAGGCGCGCGCGACGCACGGTACACCATGTATGTGTCGATGTTCAGTATGTGGGGCGCGCGCGTGGTGGCCGGTTATCTGCTCGGCATTGTGCTGGGCATGGGAGTGACTGGCGTCTGGCTCGGCATGTTCCTCGACTGGACGGTGCGCGGTATCAGTTTCTGGTGGCGTTTAACCAGCGGCAAATGGCTGAACAATTACCGCAAAATGCTCGCGAAGAGCAGTGGCCCACAGGGCTGAGGAATCCCCACAAGTAAAGACAGGCACAGGGTTTTATGATCGGATTATTGGGCCAGCAAAAACAGATCGCACCCTATGCCTGCCATACCCGGCCCCGCTTCGAGCCACACGGCTATTTTCGGACTGACCGCTGCCTTTCCGCTGGCAACCTAACTCAGCGCTTTCGTGAATTCGAACGTGATGCGACAACTGTGCGCCTTGCCACGCATACGCAGGCGGGCCGGGCAATACAGTACACAAAGCTTGCCTTCGTCGTGGCGGTTATACATCCAGCTGCGATGATTCAGCGCGATTATTGATGCCACACTTGAGCATATTGCGCCTCAGGGCAAGCGGGTCGTTGTGCTCGGTTCGCAAATGTTGTACCAGAGCAGGCTGTATCAGGATGCGCTTACGCAACAGCACGCCGAGATCGTTAATGTCGCTGCATCCACCCAACAGCTAGTGACACGCTGCATTAACGAGATAAAAGCCACAAAAAGCGTGTCTGAACTCTCAATGCGGCAGTTAGCGGACGCCGTAAATAGCTGGAAGCAACAGGGTGCTACGCACATTATTCTGGCTTGCACAGAGTTGAGTTTGCTAAAACACAGCGCGATCTGGCAGGAAATGACGTTAATTGATTCGAGCGAAGCTCTCGCGCGTGCCGCTTTGCGCGCCATATCATTTCGCCGCCTGCGTGATTAAGGCGGACGAATTATTTCCACGACGAAGGGCCGCTTATCTCATTAATTTCCCCGCCCCGGGGCTGTGAAAATCCTGCTTTGATTTTCCCCCGGGCGGGGTAAACATCAATTTGTATCACACTGTATCTCCCGCCACACAGCACACACGCCGTTGCATAACCCGCCAGTCTGTACATATCCGCTATACATCGCCGTGGTCTTCTGTACGCATCAACCGAATGCATGGAGATACCACGATGTTAACCCGACTGTTTATTTCAACGTTACTGATGGGCGCCTCTGCGACCTGCGCCTGGGCGGAGCGACTGAGCGCTGCTGACGTGCTCGGCCCGGCGGCCGTGGCGCCACTGGATCATCCCCAGCCGCCTGCGCGATTAATTGTGGATGCGCCGCTGGCCGGACCGCTGCGCAAGGGCGCGGTGTTTATCCAGTACCGGGCAGAAAATCTGCGCATCGAGCCCGTGTTTGGCCAGGAAGCGCTGAAAATCACGCCGCGCATCGGCCACATTCACGTCATCGTGGATGACAACCCGTGGCACTGGGCGGACACCAGCGGTGAGCCGGTGATTCTGGTCGGTCTGCCTGTCGGGCCGCACAAGGTCACCATCATTCTTGCCGATCCTACGCATAAACCAATCGACAGCAAAACCATCACCTTTAACGTGCCCGTACAGATTGCACCGCACTGATTACCCGGAGATAAATTATGAAAACACTGTTACGTCAGACTCTGTTGGCAACGCTGGTTCTCACGGCGGCAGGCACCGCGTTTGCCGCCACCCCGGCCTCACACGATTACGCCGCTGACTTCAGCCACGTTCAGCAGATCAATGCGGGCGTACTGAACACAGGCTATGTGGACATCGGTCCGCGTGATGGTCAGGCGGTGATCCTGCTGCACGGCTGGCCGTACGATATCCAGAGCTATGCTCAGGTGGCACCGGCGCTGGCGGCAAAAGGGTATCGGGTGATCGTGCCGTATCTGCGCGGCTTCGGCAGCACGCGCTTCCTGTCGGATAAAACGCCGCGTAACGGTCAGCCTTCGGCAATGGCAGCGGACGTCGTGGCGCTGATGGATGCGCTCAATATCAAACAGGCCGTGCTGGGCGGCTTTGACTGGGGCGCACGCACCGCGGACATCGTCGCGGCGCTATGGCCAGAACGGGTAAAATCGCTGGTGTCGGTCAGCGGCTATCTGATCAGTAGCCAGCAGCTGGGTAAAAAACCGCTGCCGCCACAGGCCGAACAGCAGTGGTGGTATCAGTTCTATTTCGCCACTGAGCGCGGTCAGCAGGGGTATGCCGCCCATACACACGACTTTGCGAAACTGATCTGGCAGCAGGCATCGCCCGGCTGGAAATTCAGCGATGCCACCTTTAACCAGAGCGCCAAAGCGCTGGATAATGCGGATCAGGTGGCGATCACTATCAGCAACTACCGCTGGCGCCTGGGCCTGGAAAAAGGCGAGCAAAAATATGCCGCTTATGAGAAAACATTAGCCACGTTACCGACAATTCGCGTCCCCACCATCACCATCGAAGGGGATAATAACGGGGCGCCGCACCCGGCACCGGAGACGTACCGCACCAGGTTCAGCGCCAGGTACCAGCATCGCACCTTCACGGGCAATATCGGACACAATCCGCCAGCGGAAGCACCGCAGGCGTTTGTGCAAGCCGTTGAGGATGCGGCCGCACTGTAGCGGAGTAATTCACGACCCTGACCGGCCATCGCGTGCCGGTCTTTTTTGCATAAGCGGCTGACAGGAGGCTGTTTTGGAGCACGTTGATCACATTCTGGTGGTGGATGATGACCGGGATATCCGCGAACTGATAACCGACTATCTGATTAAGTCCGGTTACCGCGCCACTGGTGCGGCCAATGGCCGCGAGATGCGCGCCGTGCTGAGCAGCAGCCTGGTGGATCTGGTGGTGCTGGATATCATGATGCCGGGTGATGATGGCCTGACGCTGTGCCGTCAGCTGCGCAGCGATCCCCGGCAGAACCTGCCGGTACTGATGCTTACTGCCCGCAGCGAAGAGACCGATCGCATTCTCGGGCTGGAGATGGGGGCGGATGATTACCTGATCAAACCCTTTGTCGCGCGTGAGCTGCTGGCGCGCATCAAAGCGATCCTGCGCCGTACCCGGGCGCTGCCGCCAAATTTACATATTACCGGGGCCGGCCGCATCATTGCCTTTGGCGAGTGGCAGCTGGATACCTCCGCGCGCCACCTGCTGGATAGCGACGGCGTGATTGTGGCGCTGAGTGGCGCAGAGTACCGCCTGCTGCGCGTGTTTCTCGACCATCCGCAGCGCGTGCTGAATCGCGATCAGCTGCTCAACCTGACGCAGGGCCGCGACGCAGAGCTGTTTGAACGCTCGATCGATCTGCTGGTTAGCCGGCTGCGCCAGCGGTTACGCGAAGATGCCCGTGAACCGGCCTACATCAAAACGGTCCGCAGCGAAGGTTACGTACTGGCGAGCACGGTGGTGATCAAAGAGGCGCATCAATGAGGCTATGGCCGCGATCGCTGCTGTCACGCCTGCTGATTATCGTGTTGGGCGGGCTGCTGCTGGCAAATACTCTCACGCTGGCAAGCCTGCTGATTGAGCGCATGAGCAGCGCTAAAAGCGTGATGCTGGGCAACCTGGAGTACGATGTGGCGACCAGCGTGGCAATCCTCGATCGTCTGCCGGCGGACGAGCGTCCGGGCTGGCTGGCGAAGCTGGCGCGCGGCAACTATCGCTACAGTCTGTCGCCGGGCGAAGCGGGGCCGTATCCCTCCAGCTGGCGCACGCGCGACGCGGTACGCTCACTGCAGGAGACGCTTGGCGGGCGCTATCAGATGAGCATTCATGCGATTCCGGGGCCGCGGGAGCATATTCAGGTGCATCTGACGCTGCATGACGGCGCGCCGCTCACGCTCAATCTCTGGCCGCGCATGCCGGCGATTGCGCGCTGGCTGCCGCTGGTACTAATGGGTCAGCTGCTGCTGTTGCTGTGCTGCGCATGGCTGGCGGTGCGGCAGGTAGTGCGGCCGTTTGTGCGCTTTACCCAGGCGGTGGATGCGCTCAAACCGGCCGCCAGCCACGCACAGCTGATGGCAGAGAATGGCCCGGATGAAGTGCAGCAGGCGGCGCGTGCGTTTAACGCTATGCAGCTGCGGATTCAGGATCACCTCAAAGCGCGTGCGCAAATCCTCGCGGCCATCTCCCACGATCTGCAAACCCCGATCACGCGCATGAAGCTGCGAGTGGAGATGGCGGAGCAGCCTGAGCTGCGCGACAAACTACTGAGCGATCTCGATAACATGAGCCGCCTGGTGCGCGAGGGCATCGCCTATGCACGCTCATCGGAAGTGCTGGAGGAGAAGCGCCAGAGCGTCAGCCTCAACGCGCTGCTGGATAGCGTAGTCTGTGACTATCAGGATGTCGGTAAAGCGGTGAACTTTGTGCCGTGCACCGGCCATGACACCTTCGCCGTGCGGCCGCAGGCACTCCGGCGCATCATGACCAACCTGATCGACAATGCGCTTAAGTTTGGCGGCGAAGCGGAGGTTGAACTCTGTTCACCCCAGGGTGACAGCGTAGAGATTCGGGTGCGTGATAACGGGCCCGGCATTCCGGAGGAAGCGTTACAGGCGGTGCTGGAGCCCTTCTACCGCGTGGAGAGTTCACGCAATCGCCACACCGGCGGGACCGGGCTCGGCCTGGCGATCGCCACCCAGCTGGTGAGCCAGATGGCGGGTAGCCTGCAGTTGCGTAACCGGGCAGCTGGAGGGCTGGAAGCGTGCATCATCCTGCAGCAGCAGGATGTGTAACCTGATGTATCTGCCTGCCCGCTACACACATAACCCGACAAAACGGCGTTTCCCCGACACAGCATGAACACATGCGGTGGATGTAATAGACGTACTGCCGGACGCGCAGACGTTTATCCACCGTATGAGGTTCCTTATGACACTGCTTATCGCTTTTCTCGCCGGGATGCTGACGCTGCTCAGCCCCTGTACCTTACCGATTATTCCTTTTGTATTTGCCAGCGTCCGCGGCCGACGCGGACAGCTGCTGGCGCTGCTGAGCGGCATGGTCCTGATGTTCACGCTGGTGGCGCTGCTGGTATCGCTTACCAGCCACTGGGTCAGTCAGGTCACCAGCATTGGTCGCGACCTGGCGCTGCTGTTCCTGGCGATAGCCGCACTGACGTTAATCTCCACGCGTATCGCCCAACGCGTCACCCGGCCGTTTGTCGCGCTGGGTAATCGCCTCAACGATGCCAGCCAGCGACGTAGCGAGGTGCTCGCCGCGCTGCTGGCGGGCCTGGCAACCGGTCTGCTGTGGTCGCCCTGTGCCGGACCGGTGCTGGGTGCGATCCTCAGCCTGGCCGTCGTGGGCGATCATCCCCTGTCGGTTGGCGTGTTGCTGCTGGCGTATGGCAGCGGTGCCGCGCTGATGCTGGCGCTGCTCTATTTCGCCGGACGATCGCTGGTGGCGCGACTGCGCCCGGGGCTGGCGATGAGTGCGCGGCTGCGTCAGGCGGCGGGCGTGCTGATGCTTGCCTCGGTGGGCGTGATTGTTACCGGCTCACAGAGCCAGCTGCAGGCAGCGCCCGCTTTTGCCCTGAAGCTGGAGCAGCAGCTGAGCCAGTGGCTGACCACGCCGGCACCCAAAGTGCGCCTGGAGCCGGTTAGCCTGCCGCAAACCAGCAGCGCCTTGCCGTCGCTGGAGGGGGGCACGGCGTGGCTGAACGGGGCGCCGGTGACGCCTGCCACGTTAAAGGGCAAAGTGGTACTGGTCGATTTCTGGACCTGGGATTGTATTAACTGCCAGCATACGCTGCCATACGTGCGCGACTGGGCCAGTAAGTACCAACGTGACGGGCTGGTCGTTGTGGGTGTGCACACGCCGGAGTACCCGTGGGAGCGCGATGAAAAGGCGCTGAAGCGCGCGATTACGCGCTGGCAGCTGCCCTACACCGTAGTGGCGGATAACAATTACAGCATCTGGAACCGTTTTGGTAATCAGTACTGGCCCGCGCACTACATCTTCGATGCACACGGCCAGCTGCGCTACACCGCGTTTGGTGAAGGCAACTATGAAGAGCAGGAGAGGGTGATTCAGCAGTTGCTGAAAGAGGCGCGTGCATGACAGGTCTGGCGGCCCGCCCGGGCCGCCAATGCTTCTCATTTAGGTTGTGGTTCGCGGGGGATGACTTTGGAAGCCGGGGGTGACACAGGGACTATCAGGCAAACAGCGTGCGGCATTGCCAGCCCGTAAGGTCACTCTTCAGGGTGACCGTCATGGCGCAGCCACCTTTACCACCCCGATATGCAAAATGCAGTAATCCAACGCATAACTTGTCGTTTGGTTCCACGTCCAGGCTGGGGTTTACTGTCAGCGTTAACCTTTTTTGGAGAAGCTGACAATGAAGAAGATCCTGCAGCAGTGGCTGGCGCGTCTGGCAGCCAGCAAAGCCGCCACCCCTGACGGGCGCGAATTCGACCCCGGTGAGCATATCGATCTGCTGATCCCGATCAGCCAGCTGTACGGCGTGGAGTTTCATCCTTCCGTGTATCGCTACTATGAACGATAACCGCCGCCACCAGCGCATGCGCTATTGCTACTGGAATGAACTGTGCACGCCAGACTAAAAACCCGCTCACGCCGAGCGGGTTTTTTTATGCTGTTTGCCCGCCTGATGAAAAAATTGCCGTAACCTCCCGCCGGTTTGTTCAATTGTATTGATTTCGTAATTTTAACGTAAAGAAAAGTATTCCCAAGCGGCAGCGTGCGTGTAAGAATATAAAGGTAAATGATAACCATTTGCGTTATCATTTAGGTGTTGTCTGGGAAAACCGTGTTGATTCAGTGCTATGCCTGAATGGCAGGTACGGTTAAGACAATGAGTGCGTTAATAACGATAAGAAACTCACCTTTTAACATGGATAAAAATCGCCAGCTGCCGTTTGGTAGCTTCAATTCGCTGACCCTGTTCACCGGGCTTTGTATTGGTATTTCGCCGGCTGCGGCGCTGGGTGCCGATAACTCCGGCAAAAAATCTGATGATACATTAGTGGTTGAAGCGCGCACGCCTTCGCTGTACGCGCCAAATGCCTCGGCCGATCCCAAATTTACCCGTCCGCTGGTGGATACCACCCGCACCATGACGGTGATTCCGGATCAGGTTATTAAAGATCAGGGCGTCACCAATCTGACCGACGCGCTGAAAAACGTGCCGGGCGTCGGGGCGTTTTATGCCGGGGAAAACGGCAGCTCAACCACCGGCGATGCGGTGTACATGCGCGGTGTCGATACCTCTAACAGCATTTACGTGGATGGCATTCGCGACATCGCCAGCGTCACGCGTGACACCTTCAACACGCAGCAGGTGGAAGTGATGAAGGGGCCTTCCGGCACCGACTATGGTCGCAGCGCACCATCCGGCTCGATCAATATGATCAGCAAACAACCGCGGCTGGACACCGGGCTTGACGCGTCAGTCAGCGCCGGCAGCGCGTGGATGCGCCGCGGCACGCTCGATTACAACCAGGCAATCAACGACAATGCGGCGTTCCGCCTTAACCTGATGGGTGAGAAAACCCATGATGCGGCGCGTGACAACATCCAGAACGAGCGTTATGGCGTCGCGCCTTCGCTGGCGCTGGGACTGGACACCGCAACGCGGCTGTACGTCAACTATTTGCACGTCCACCAGAACAACACACCGGACGGCGGTATTCCGACCGTTGGTCTGCCAGGCTATTCGGCACCGTCTGCCGCGTATGCTGCGCTGAACAATTCCGGCAAGGTCGCCACCAGCAACTACTACGGCACCGATTCTGATTTCGATAAATCGACCACCGACAGTGCCACGCTGCGCTTTGAACACGATTTGAGCGATAACACCACGTTGCGCAACACCACGCGCTGGTCGCGGGTGAAGCAGGAGTATCTGCTGACGGCGGTGATGGGCGGAGCCAGTAACATTACTGCGCCCAACCCGAACGATGTTGGCAGCTGGCGCTGGTCGCGCCTGGCAAACACCAAAGATATCAGCAACCGTATTCTCACCAACCAGACCAATATCACCTCGAAATTTGCCACTGGTTCCGTCGGGCATGATGTGAGTGCGGGCGTAGAGTTCACACGTGAAAACCAGACCACCTATGGCGTCAACGCGCTGACCCCACCTGCGGTGAATATCTACCATCCCATCAGCAGCATTTCGATTGGCGGTCTGGACCGCAACGGTGCGAACGCTAACGGGCAGACTGACACGTTTGGCATCTATGCATTTGATACGCTGGCGATTACCTCTGACTTTGAGCTGAACGGCGGCATTCGTCTCGACAACTACCATACCGAGTACGACAGCGCGACGGCCTGTGGCGGCACCGGACGCGGCGCGCTGGCTTGTCCGGCGGGCGTGGCGCGTAATACGCCGGTGACCACGGTGGACACGGCGAAATCCGGCAATCTGGTGAACTGGAAAGCGGGGGCGCTCTATCGTCTGACCGAACAGGGCAACCTGTATGTGAACTACGCCATTTCCCAGCAGCCGCCGGGTGGCAGCAGCTTCGCGCTGGCGGCGGGTGGCAGCGGCAACAGCGCCAACCGTACCGATTTTAAACCGCAGAAGGCCAAATCCAGCGAAGTGGGCACCAAGTGGCAGGTGCTGGACAAGCGGCTGCTGCTGAACGCCGCGCTGTTCCGCACCGACATCGAAAATGAGGTCGATGCCAATGATGACGGCACTTACTCGCAAACCGGCAAGAAGCGCGTGGAAGGCTATGAACTCTCAGCAACCGGCAACATAACGCCGGACTGGGAAATCATTGCCGGTTACACCATGCAGCACGCGTCGGTGCGTGAAGGTGCCAGCGTGGCGCAGGATGGCTCATCTGCGCTGGCCTATACGCCGAAGCACGCCTTTACGCTGTGGACCAACTATCAGGCCACTGATGCGTTGTCGGTGGGCGCGGGCGCACGTTACGTTGGCAGCCTGCGTCGCGGCAGCGATGGGGCCGTGGGCACGCCGGATCACACCGAAGGCTACTGGGTGGCTGACGCGAAGCTTGGGTATAAGGTCAACAATAACCTCGACCTGCAGCTCAACGTGTATAACCTGTTTGATACCAACTATGTGGCATCGATCAACAAGAGTGGCTACCGCTATCATCCGGGCGAGCCGCGTACCTTCCTGTTGACGGCTAACGTGCATTTCTGATGGTCAACCGTGGGGCGTTCGCGCTCCACGCTTAATGGCGAGAACTCCGCGATGATGTATCACATTCCTGCCGTGCTTAACGCTGAACAGCTGGCGCACTTTACCGCACAGCTGCAGCAGGCTGACTGGGTTGACGGACGGGCGACGGTCGGCAGCCAGGGCGCGACCGTAAAAAATAACCAGCAGATTGACACCGGCACGCCACTCTATGATCGGCTGCAGGCTACAGTGCTTCAGGCACTGAATAGCCATCCGCTATTCTTTGCCGCCGCGCTGCCGCGCACGCTTTCTGCGCCGCTGTTTAACCGTTATCAGCAGGGGGAAACCTACGGTTTTCATGTTGATGGTGCGGTACGCCACAATGGCGCGGCCGGCTGGATGCGTACCGATCTCTCCGCCACACTGTTTCTGTGTGAACCCGACAGTTACGAGGGCGGGGAACTGGTGATCGAGGATACTTACGGTCAGCACCGCGTAAAACTGCCGGCCGGCGACCTGGTGCTTTATCCCTCCAGCAGCCTGCACTGCGTCACGCCGGTCACGCGCGGCGCGCGGGTCGCCTCGTTTTTATGGATTCAGTCGATGGTGCGCGATGATAAGCAGCGCGCGATGCTGTTTGAACTGGACCGCAACATTCAGAGCCTGAAAGCGCGCCACGGTGACAGCGAAGAACTGCTGTCGCTGCTGAATATGTACCACAACCTGCTGCGCGGCTGGACGGAAGTTTAGCCGTCACGCAATAACAAAAAGCCCGCTCAGGTTTCCCTGAGCGGGCTTCTTTAAATCTGGCTCCTCTGACTGGGATCGCCTTTGCCAGTAACTGGCTAATAAATAAGCTAAACCTGAAAACTCTCCCTGTCAAGACCACCAGAATGACCACCAATCAAAACTGATTAAATAAAACTGATTAGAGCGGTCTCGTGCATTTGGTGATCGCTACTATTGTCACATCTATAAGGGCTGTCTGTTCTGTGCCAGAAACGGACACCCAATATGCCGTATTGTAATATTTGAATGACGTGATACACAATATTATTTTCAGGTTGTTAAAAATAATTCAATGGAGTTAAACTTTTTCTTCAGTCCATATATTTGGATAGTGACTCTTTATTTTTTCAATACGTATTGCTCCAGATAATTTGGAACAAGCATCAATGATCGCATTAAGCAAAGCCTCAAGTTTGGAGGTGTCATATTTACTTTCGATAAGCTTAGCTTCTGATGTATCAAGATATCTTTTTGCGTAATACTCTTTAAATTCAAGTGCGCCTTGATACATCCCGGTCTCTTTTTTATAGTTAGTCCATCTAACAGTGTATGAGTCATATTCACTATATGTTAAATCCAAGTAACACTCTATAGCGGCAGCAGTTCCATTAATATTGGATAAGGTTAGGCCGTCTGGGCCACAAGTAGGGAAACTTTCAAACTCCTTAAGATTCGGAAGACATATGCAACTCATATTATGAGGAAGCTTCATCTTTATGATTTTCTTGAAAGCTTCAACCCCTTCACTATCATTGTCGAGTACAAAAATGATTTGGTTCTGTACATCAATTTTTACTAATCCCTCAGCAAACTTTGATAATCCCCCAGTGCCGGGGAATGGATGGCCAGATGTTACATCGATGAAACGAAAAAATTCACAAACGCTAGGCTTAATTAGCTTAAATGCCTTTTGTAATATATGTGAGTCCGAGGAACCTTCAGTTGCTATGAGAAAAGAATTTTCACGGTTAATTTCAGTTTTTATTTGGTTAATGTGAACCCATCCGTTAGCGACTATTTCCCCATAGTCCCACTCGACATACTCACTAAGATTATGTTTGTTTTCACTTAAAAGTTTGATCATAGAGTATGGATGAAGTATGTTTATGACACTGAAAAACGCTGTTTTTTCTGACCAGTAAAAGTTGTTATAAGGATCATAGAGAGGAATTCTTTTTAAAATGTCGTTAGGGAATAACTTCAAAATGAAATTATCATTCTCTGTTTTTTTTGAATTATCAAAGTCGATATCTTTATCGTTTAACTCCCCCAGATCATAGCTCTTAAGTAAGCCCAGAAACTCATCAAAACTAAAAAGATTTTCTAAAGGTTCCCAATTATCGGGATAGGCTTCAATCATTTCGTTTCTTTGATAAACCTCATGCTTTACAAGATTTTCATATTCCGCACGAATAGCAGTAAGAGAAAAACCAAGTAACTCAACCCGTTCAGCTACTGCTGCAAGAGGCTTCCTGAGTACGGTCCACTGAAGGCGTCTTTCTTCATCAATTTCATCGGTTTCTTCGAGATCATAGCGTTCGTGCTGAGGTATCATTATGTGGTCGGTTGACTGGAACAATGCACCATGATCAACACCTAAGCTATTTTTACTCCAATCTAGCGTTGCACCTGAAACCTTAAGTGAAATTTCCGTGCCCATAATTCCTCTTTTAAACTGTTGGCAATCACTTAATTAAACCATCAGGAATATCATCTGTCATCAACTATGCTATGAAATTACAAGCGGTATAATGTCTTCAAAATTCAAAGTGAATATCAATCATTATAAATTAATCCAAGGGCAGAACCAAGCGATCGGCTCGTTGCAGATTATCGCGCTGTAAGTTACGTATTGCACCATCGGAGGTGAGAACAATTATGAGCTTCCACTTTTTGCTCATAGCGGATCTGACAGCCAACAGGACTGGCCGCTTTGTGCCCGCAGTAGGCGTTGCTAACGGCGTAATGTGTCACTCAACGCGGAGCAGTCAAACTAATTAATAGACTTTGTCTTTTCCCTAAATTTGTTTGGTAAACACAGTCAATCAGTGGGTAGCATCATCTACATATTTTTAGACGGACTTTTGGCTTTCAGATGTTGACACGAGGGGCTTACTTGAGCACTTTGAGTCATTCTTCCATCTCGGCCAGGTCCCGCACAACGCATCGTAGCGTCAGATTAAAGCGAGGCGGAAATTCACTTCCGCACCCATCTCGTAGATAGTCGTTTTGGCTACAAGGCCAATCTCAATCTGCCTCAGCTCTTGGCGACGGATTGTGTTAAGAAATAGCAGAACGCCGTTTTTGATTAATTGAGACAGGTCGTTAAGGACACTCGATCCGGAGATTTGTTTTGTGCGCGAGCTACAGTGCTGCTGTCGCGTCCAGTTTACTAATAAGTTATTCTGCATTTCAAACTCCGTGGGCATTTGGCGAAGCAAGGTTTGCCATCAATATTTGGTGCTTTTCATTGGGTAACGGCGGAAATTCACAGGGACGTAGTAAGGTTTACCGAAGACTAATAGCAACAGAAAAGGAGCGAGTATGGCGACGATAACGGTTTCTCCGGTTCATTTTGAGGACTACAGTGGTATCCAGTTCGAGCGCCTAGTTTTTGCATACCACCTGCGCGCGGGTTGGCATGATCTGATTTGGCACGGTCAATCAGGAGGTGATCAAGGGCGAGATATCTCGGGTATTGAACCATTTGATGACCAGCCAGCACGTAAGACCATCATCCAATGCGCGAACCGAGACACATTGACACTGGCAAAAGCCAAGAGCGACATGAGTAAGTCGATTAAAGCAACTGGCAGTGTCCCAGACGTCTTTAAGTTCGTCTCTCGTGGTGCGGTCTCGGATGCTGGCAGAACGCGCATCGAGCAAGCAGCAGCTTCCTTGGGCGTCAGGCATGTAACGATATGGTCGGGCGTAGAGTTCGAAGAAAACTTGCGTCTTCGTGCTGAATATCTGCTGCACCGTTTTGTCCAGGGCGTCGAGTTTCCTGATGTTGAAGCTGATATTCAAAAATTCACGGATGATTTTCCCGACCTTTCCGACGCCGATGTTCTGCAACTGATGGCTGCCGTATTTGACCGGCCAGCATTTCGCACACCGTTTCAACAAGAAAGTTCTCTCCCTGCTTTTCAGAAGGCAATCGAAGATACCATTGGCGCACTAAATACAGGTTTGTGGAGAACGCGTGAGGGCGTCGAGATCAGGCGCATTCCTTCGATCCACCATCTCAAAAATCAACGCATCCAGACAGTGATGGGAAAAGTGGTTCGTCAGGTCGACCAACTGCGGCGCATCTTCGTAACTCGGCTTAAGGAAGGGGAAATCAGACCTTGTGGATGTGGTCAGCCCGATTGCCCCACGTTTACGCTCACGCAACGCGTGGCTGACGAGCTAGACGACGCGAGACAGAGAATCCTCACGACGTTTCAATCAGTGTATACTTCCTTCAGTGTGAGCCTTAGTTAGGCAATGAAAAATGGAACCTACAGCGTACTCATTCTTCTTGAAAGCCCAATATAATTTCTTAAGTATGCGAATGTGATGATGGCACTGACCCCGGAACAAATTCACTACCTCAACCAATATGCACCAGGCGAAGCTGTGTCACATGCATTATCCGAGCTACTATTCATTGATCATGATCTTCTCGGTATCGATGCTAACGAACGGTCGATTACCTTTCGCTTTGCGATGTACCTCCAACAATGTTTCCCCGGTTGGACTGTAGATTGCGAATACAACCGGGACAGCATTGACCCTAAACGGCTCAGACATTTGGAACTTTATCCAGACAGCGAAGACGTTGAGGCAAAGACAGTATTTCCTGATGTGATCGTGCATCGGCGAGGTACACGACAGAATCATTTGGTCTTGGAGTTCAAAAAATCAACGAGTCGCGTAGATAGAGAGATCGATCTACTAAAACTTCGAGGTTATAAGCAGCAGCTTGGTTACGAGCACGCTCTGTTTGTGGAGGTCGGCACCGAAGGGCAATCGATCATCACGGCGCTCGAGTGGGTCTGAGAGGTGATAGAAAGATAATTCATGATACGTATTCCATCATTCAACTCTCAGCACCTTGAGGCCGCCTGTCGCGTCCTTGCTGATACCGAACGTGGCTTGAGTGGGTCGCAGATCGAGCGACTGCTACAAGAAATTAAAGTTGCTGACACATCGCCAGGAATGACAAAGTGGAAACGTCTGTTTAATGCGCTCGCAGGTGCGCAGAACCAGTATCAGGTCGGCAACCATCTTATTATGTTCATTAACCGTGCGATGAACCCGGTTAATTATGCCCGTGATCCATCGGTGTTTGCCTGGCGACGTGATGAACTCAATGTTGTCCTGGCTTTTTCCGGTTTTTATATCCGTGAGGATGGTAAGGTCGCGAGCGCCGCTAAAGTAACGACTCTGGATTCTGCTCGAGCCCGCGCCGGGCGACTTAAGGCTGCACTCGAAAGCCGTGCTGTGCATGCGGAAGTTTTGAACTATTGCCGTGCCGAACTTCTTGACGAAAACTATTTTCATGCCGTCTTCGAGGCGACGAAGGGGGTTGCGGAACGTATTCGTCAGTTGTCCGGGTTGAGCGGTGATGGTGCTGACTTGGTGAACAAGGCATTTACCGGACAACAACCTGTTCTGACTTTGGGATCGCTTACCACCGACTCAGAAAAGAGCGAACAGAAAGGTTTTGCGAATCTACTGATTGGTCTATTCGGCGCTGTGCGCAATCCACTAGCCCATGCGCCTAAGAAGAATTGGCCCATGTCTGAACTGGATGCGCTGGACATCCTTACGTTGGTTTCGCTTATTCATCGCAAGCTGGATGGCACACACAAAAAAATAGCCTCCCCATAGGAGAGTTGCATGAGCTATACGGACTGGCGAGTTTATCAGGAGGCCATTGTAGAGGTATTTAGACGTCTTGGATGTAATGCTCTGATTGACTATAGAGGCAAAGGCAATCGAGCGGCTCATGATATTGACGTCTTCGCGATCTTTCTTCGACCGGGTAGTGGATGTCGAATCGTGGCGGTGGGAGGGTAAGTAAACGCTAAAACGAATAATTTATTATTGGCGTTATTACAATATATCGAATGGCCTTATTAGAGGAATATAAATTCTGATATTTTAATCCATTAGTACAACCGGCTATCTTCATTTATCTCGGAGGCAATGCTGTTATTCATGTTTCATTAAGGGGCATATGGATTGATTGCCCCTGTTTAGAGTTATGCTGCTGCTGCATAAAACTCTATGTAACATTCAATAATGCTGGTTTTATCATTAAAAGTAAGCTCATGCTCAACTAGTTGTAGTTGAGCACACAGCGCTGGCTTAATTCCTAAGAATCTACGGTAGTCTTCAATAATTATTGCTGCAGATGGGATTCTCTGAACGATTCTGTATGAGGATAAACAGTCCCTTATGATTTTTATGAATTTTTCAGGGCTATTGTCATGTGACATAATGTCTTGTCCTGAAATATCTGAAATATATTTTTGATATCGATATTTTTCATTGTCGACAATAATTGCTAGTTTGCTTTTTTGATTTTTACTCGAGCCAAATTTTTTAGCACCAAGAAATAACCCTAGTTCCAATGGCATGTTAAATCTAGGCAAATTATTGACGTGATCTAATTCAGTTCTAGATATGTCATGGATTCCAATTTTACAATCCTTGATTATGCGATTTATTTTATCGAGCCGTTGATCACCAGCGTCATTTATTTCCAATGCGCATCGAGGTTTAAAATTACAACGGTAAACTGCAAACAATGCTGCATCAATAAAATCAGTGTAAGCATCGTCAAATGGGCAGTTTATAAAAACATTAGTCTCATAGCTCATACTTACGCCTTGTTTTTTTCTAAGTTGTCAGCAAGGATTTTAAATATCTCTTTCTTAGCTATTCTGTTGCTAGTATTTGCCCTTTTAATGTTCCAATTTTCGCTGTTCTGGCTAATGACATCACGTATTTTTCCATCTGCAGAATGAATGGACACAATCCCTCCATTCTTAATTAAATTTCTTGCTGCCTCTATAGCATCTTTTTGTGTCCTGTAATTTTGACTGGTAGCTATCTTTTCATTTTTGGCCGACAATATTCGCCAATCAGCGCCAGATTTAACAATGGTATAGTAGTTTTTCATGAACTCCCCCATTCAGTTAGAAAAATTAAGGCACGAGCTGCTTTAAGATTCAGCATACCTTACAGCCTAGTTTTTGTCAGCGAGCTTCGTACGGTTGAAAAAATTTTTTCAATAAGAGTGATACTTATCAAACATATTCACAGGTAAAGACCATCAGATCACCTAAAACTGATGAAAAGAAACACTGTCAAAAAACCTGTTGTTTTAGACGCGCAAGAGGCGCCCATACAAACAATGTTGCATTGGGGTCTCCTGTGATCTTTTCGTTCAATTTTAGGCTTACGGCTGATCGTTTCCTAACACAACCCGTCCCGCTAGGATTAATGACAGGCGTTATGTGCACTTGTACGACAGAACAATGTCAGGAAGGTGAACTATCAGGCAATACGAAGACAAAATCACACTATATAACGGAGAAAACATCATGACAATTTCCCTGCATACCCAGATTAGCATCCTTAACACAGCAGTGGCGACAAGCGCACATTACTCTGTGTATTTGTTGAGGTTAGCTGATTCATACCATACTATTTGATACCCTCGTTCTGTTTAAAGTACTGTATAAAAACCTAGTAACTCAAAGGGTCGCAAGGGAAGAAAATTGAAACGCCCAAGGTTGCATCTGATGGGCTGCACTCTATCCATGTGATGGATCTACTGTGGAAGGGGCTAAAAAGCATGATCTGATAGACTTTGTGTCCTTCATAAATTAAATTGATAAGAAATATTAATGGTGAGCCGAGTCATCTCCACTAGAAGGATGGACTTATCAATGGAAAGTAATATTTTAGGTCATGCTCAGAGAGAAACTTCAGGAGCAACTACATTTGGAAAATATAATTTCCAATATCATTGGGCTTTATGCAGAATAATTGAAAAACATAAATCCAATGCAGACTATGCATTATTAATTGAATATCATGAGGATGTCGTTATCGCAGACTCATTGTTTGGCAGTTCGGCGAAATTTGAATTTTTTCAAGTGAAAAATACTGGGAATTCCTTCACTGTTGACTCTTTAACTAAACGAGTAAAAGGTGCAGAGGGACTTAAGAACTCCATTCTAGGAAAACTATTAAGCTCATGTATAGGCACTGAGTATGAAACACGTATTACGGAAATAGGTCTTGTATCCTCTAGTGGCTTCTCATTTGATCAGAAAGATAATAAGTTAAAGTTAGATATTATAACTTCGGGTGATCTTAGCGTGGATTGTCTATCGGGCTTAACTGGGAAATTAAAGTCCGAGCTTGGGATAGATATTTTTCCAGAAAATCTAAAGTTCATCATTCCAAAAATAAAGTTAGAAAATCAAGAAGAATTCGTTATTGCCAGATTTGCTGAATTAGTAAATGAAATATTTCCAAATAGTCATTGTAATGCTGTCAATATTTATAGGGCAATTATCGACGAGATTCATCGCAAAGGACAGAATACTTACGACTTTACTATGTGGGAGAAAATGGTAGAGGATAAGTCTCTCACATCTCATACGGTAAAAGATGTCATAGCTGTAAATACAACGAGTCCAAAATTTGAAGACTTTGAGAAAGACTTTGAGTATTTAGCTAAAAGCGATATGAAATGGAATACCTTAACATATCGAAAGATGGTAAAAAAAATAAAACAAATTTACTTACGTAGAGTCGGGTATGCTTCAGCTTTTGATATGAATATAATGAGAATAGCTCAACAGGCGCTCAGTAATGTTCCGGAAGAAGACTATACTGAAACAAGCGATTACATTAAGGCAGTTGTTATGAAAGCTAAAGAACTGAATATTGAAAGCCAAATCCCAGAAGATGATGATATACTTTGCGAGATAATTTACTGTTTTTTGAAGGTGATGCATGAATAATATAAAAATAACAAAAGAACATTATAAATTATTAATTAGAAATTTAAGGAACAAGAAAAATGAAAAGCTTGCAATTTCAACGATTGGTTCTGATATCAGATTCGAAAAGACTTGCGAATCAGTTCACGTTCCCGAAGAGATTGAATCTAATTACAGGAGAAGATAACAGTATCGGCAAGTCCACTCTAGCCAAGAGTTTACTATGGTCGCTAGGATGCGATCCAGTTATCGACGAAGAATGGAAATCAAATGACATTAAATCGATATTATATTTCACTATAAATAATAAAGAATATTTTTCTTGCCGTGGAAGCCACTCAATAATTTTGGGCGCTATCGATGGTGAAGCGAAAAGATACACACATATAACTGGTGATTTTTCACAAGACCTATCAGATCTTGTTAACTTTAAAATGAAGCTTCCTAATCGGACTGATGGGAAATTAGAGACTCCTCCGCCAGCATATTATTTTTTACCATTCTATATTGATCAGATAAAAAGCTGGAGTTCACCTTGGGATTCATTTGAAAACTTAGGTCAGTATGCCAACTGGAAAAAATCGTTAATAAAGTATTTTACTGGCTATCTGAAACCAGAACATTTTGAATTAGAAGAAGAAATTTATGAATATAGTGAGGTAAAAAAAGAATCAACAGCAAAAATAGAAAAATTTCAAAGCGCAGTTGACGTCATAGTTGATAATTCTGCTGATATCACCATAGCATTAGATAATGAGAAATTTAGCGAAATTCAGAAAGAGATAAATACTGAGCTTCAAGAGTTTATCGATTACCAAAGGAGGCTTTATGATGCTCAGGCTACGATTACCTCAAATATATATGATCTCGAAAAACAGTATGAATTAGCCACCAGTTCTGCAAACGAACTCGAAGAAGATTATAAGTTTGCGGTCGAGTCTATACCGACAGATCATTTAGAGTGCCCATTGTGTGGTACTCTTCACGATAACTCACTGACTAACAGAGCATTGCTTCTTTCAGAGAAGGATTCGCTACTTGACGAGGCAAACTCAATAGCATCAGAAATAGAGGCGCTTAGATCCTCATTATTTGAGTTAAATGAGGTAGCTCAATTTGCTACTAATGAAATTGAAAGAATTAATAAGAAGTATCTCACCGATGACAATGCGGGCGAAAAAACACTCATTACACAAGTAATTGATGCTATTTCGAAAGAAAAGGTCTCAAGAAGTATTCAAGTTAAAATTGATAATGAAGATCTTAAAATCAGCAAAGCCAATAACTCTGTCGCCGAATTGAAAAAAGATCAGAGAAAACTTCTTTCAAACAAGGATAAGGAAGAACTGAATTCTTCTTTTATGTCAAAGCTATTGGGAAATATTGAAGCACTAGGTTCAACAGGAGTAAATCTTAGCAAAGTGAAATCACCTACTGATTATAAACAGTTACTTGGTGGCGGTGCTGCTGAGGCTGCCAGGGGATTGCTTGCTTATCAACTCTCCGTACTGCAACAAATACATAGTGCTAAAACTTGCATAGTGCCTCCTTTCGTCATTGATACACCCAACCAGCAAGAACAGGCGGGGCATCGTTATGAAACCGTCATCAAAGAACTAATGCGCAGTATCCCAGAGGATTATCAGATAATACTGTGTGCAATGGAGAATAATGCATTAAATGAATTTAAACATGATGCCAATGTTATTACATTAAATTCTGGAAAGTTATTGGATTCTTCCCAATATGACTCTCTAAGATCTGAGTATAAAAACATTCAATTGGCTGTAAGAGAAACGAGGGATGATGATTAAAAAATAAATATTATTTGTAACTTTATGCATAGTAGCGAGTATATTGCTATATACCATATGAATCTTACTTAGCGCTGATCTAATTTTATATAGTAGAGCTAAGTAATTATTCATGACCTTTCTGTGAGGAGGAGAGTGGTCTTTTCAAAATTACTACGGCGTTTAACAAATAGTTGAACGCTGCTAATTATTACCGTTTAATAAATGGTGTAACATAACCAATATATTCGGATTGAACAGTTCGATGGACTTCCCAACGTTTGGCATTAGCAGGCCGTTCACGCTGTGCAGCATGAGTTAAAAATAATCGTCTCTTCGTCCGTGAAACACCAACGAAGAATGCACATCGATTCTCATCTTGGTTACCAAAGAAAATCTCGTTTTCCACCGCCATTATAATTACAGAATCGAACTCAAGCCCTTTGCTTTTGTGAATGGTTAAAATTCTGACTGCTTGGTCATCCGTAAACCGTCCAAGAGCTTGTGGCAAATCTGATTCAATTTCAAGCAACTCTTCAATCTTTGCTTTGGTATCACGAAAAACTTCCTGTAGACGCTTGTGTGATTCGTAATCAGGTGATAGGGCTACGATTGTATCAGTGCCAATATGTTTTAAAAACTCCTTTACAAACTTCCACCAACAAGAAAAAGGTGAATCAAGCTGTTCAGCACTAGTTGCTTCTTTGCGCTGTTTTTTTAACAAACGATCAAGGTCCTTTCGCGCACAGGACTGTACTTCTTCATCAGCAAAAGGAATCAGCTGATTCATCAGACGGATCCAAGCCTTGGGTTCACGCTTTCCATAGAGGCATGAAAGATAATCTACGATTAAACGTGCAACTGGCTCAACAGTAATATCCTGCATTTGCTGCTCGTTTCGATATGGAATTCCTCGTAATTCCAGCTCCATCATTAGGTGGTCAGCATAGAGATCTAACTGCTTAGAAACTAAGACGGCAATTTCTGTTGGTGCCAATCCTTCTTTATTAATCCAGTCATTAATAATATTTGCCAAATAAATGGCTTCTTCTTGACTGTTTCTGAAACTCTCGACATGAATCTCACCTTCGTCACCATTAAATTGTTCATCTGGCATGACAGATGCAAGATCAAGCCGACGAATTATTTCGTTTTGTACTCGCAGCAATTGTGGCTTTGACCGGAAATTACGGTACATGTTAAGTGGAACTGCATTGAAATCATCAGTAAATGTTTGGAATATACCATCCATCGCTCCCGCCCAACCCATGATTTTTTGCTTGGTATCACCTACTGCAGTAAGCCGGATTTTAGTCCCTAGAAAAGCAAGTTTAACCAATTCATATTGCAAATTTGTACAATCCTGAAATTCATCAAGGAAAATATCGCTGTAAGTCTGACGAATAGAATTACGAGCAATTTTTGAGTTTTGCAATATTTTAATAGCCAACGGAACAAGATCACTAAATTCGATTTGGGAACGAGAAATACTGATTTTCTTATCAACGATCGTATAGTCTGAATCTAATGCCTCTCTTCCTTTCAGTACTGGTCTAAAGCGATCAATTATTCGCTTGGCAAATGCATGGAAAGTATAACTATCGAAACGGGAGGCAAGGTCTGCACCACAGCGCCGTTCGACGCGCTCTTTTAGATTTCTACTAGCATCAACCTTGAAGGAGATAGCGAGAATCCGCTTCGGATACCGACATGTCCCTGTCCGTAACAGGAAATCTGCCCGCTGCGCAAGCATTTCAGTTTTACCTGCGCCCGGTCCAGCGGTAAGAGCTAAGCAACGTTTGCGGGCTTTTGCTGCTCGTTTTGCATTTGGTTCCAGCGTTAATCCATCTGCGGGTTGCCATGCTTCAATAGGAATCATTCAGGTAATTCTCCAAGTTTGGCAATAACGGCATCAACTAGTCTATTAAGCGACTCTGGCATATTCGCAATTAATTTTTTGTCGCTTAGTTTCGCTAGAGCATCAATGTGTGCGGCGGGCTTACTACCTAATTTAAAACGTAGATGATATGTAGCGAAAAAACTCTGTTCATCTACGCTATATTGAGAAATATTGTTATAGCTTTTGCCAAGCACTGCTTTTATTGTTGACTCATCCGGCTCCTCTTTTTCAACTCCATAAGCTTCGGGATAAGCTAGCAACATGGTAAAGTCCAAATCCATAGGAAAGGAAAAAAACACAGATCGGTTTTCAAGTTCTTTGAAAATGTCTTGAGTGCCTTTATTAAAAAAATGGTGAGTTCTTATTGGCGTAGTTTCATCATTCCATTTTGTAATTTTCCATTCTGTAGGAAGTACTTTCTCCGGCTCAAATGTTGCAAGCTGATCGTTAACGTATTTAATTCGCCCCCATCCAGCGCCATACCGAGCTACATCCAGATCAAGCAAAGTCAGATAGGGAATCTGCAGTGCTGAAAGCAACCGCCAGAAATGATTTACATGCCTGCCACCTAACGGTGCTACCGTAATAGCTGATTCATCCACAGGAGTGCCTTTAACTTGGAGCAAACGAGGCAGTACGATTCCTTCACTATCTCCTTCACCAAGCACAACCAAGCGTGAGAAATAGATCTCAGGGAATGCTTGTACAGCCTCTCTCACAAATTTATGTGCTTCATCTGTTTTAGGGGGCAATTTGATACACGTAATTCGTGTTTTTCTTTCCTCAGTAAGTCGTAGATAACGTATAAATTTAGGATCAACTCTTCGTAACATTGATGGTGCATGATTAGCAATTAAGGCTTGAGCATCAATATTTTTTGCCATGGTATTCAAGGCACTGACGATACGTCCCAGGTAATGGGGAGAAAGGCTATTCTCTGGTTCTTCCACTGCGACCAGCGTAAAAATCGGAGGGCGCAACTTGTCGGGATCAAATGTAACATCTTCCTCTGCGAGAACAGCTCTACCGATCGCTTGAGATGATAGAACAAGAGAAAGGTAAAGCATCGATTTTTGACCATCGCTCAACCGAGAAAAATCGACAAGCGAGCCATCATGGCCGGGAGTAAATGAAACCGATAAATGGCGTAGCAATGCTTCAATCTCCGAAGCCACAAATGTAATTTTAGGATCTGAGAAAAATTTACCTTTGTGTAGGGTTGCCCAAGTTAATTTCAAACTTTCACTGAAAGCATTGATGGAGGGATTAGCTGCTAGGCTGTCGCTTATCTGGTTGGTTAATCCTCTAATCGTATTACGTTCATCATCCCAACGAACAGCACGGAGCAAACGTCCGAGTAAAGCGTTAGCACCGTAAGCAATATGGTCTGCAGGGTCCCGTCTGGCTGGTAAGTAGTGAACTTGAATATTATTACGCTCTGCCCTGGTTACTTGAGCTGTGGTTTGAGGTGAGCTATCAGGACTGACATCCAAAACATATACTAAGTTTTCTTCTATATCCCCATCTATTCCCATAGTAGCAGTGAGGCGAAAACGCACACGTGGAATACCTTCTGGCTCATCAAGTCGCATGTGACCAAAATAAGGAGCCACAGTACTGTTATCCTCGTCCTCCGCAAGTTCGTGAAACAGAAAGTCAGCTTCAATCCACAACTGTCTCTCAGGAGGAAATTCATCCTCATCAAAAGGGACATGGAAATCTGTTCGCTGGACACGACGCAATGTTGGATCAAACGCAAAAAGTCGGCATAAAGCCTGAAGTGCTGCTGTTTTACCTGATCCATTAGGACCAATGAGATAGGTCACATCTTCCAAGCTTAGTTCAGTTGGTTCTTTGCCAAAAGACTGGAAACCAGATAACCGAATTGCTTCAAGCTTCATTCTACTTCCTCCCTCAGTACAAGTTATCCATTGAATTGATAAGCGAACCCACTTGTTGTTAATAATACGGTAGCCATTCTGCCATTAATCCCATACAGCCCTTAAAGAGAGTTGTTAAAGGGTATAGTCATTAGCGAGCCTAGGTGGCCTTACACTCATAGGAAATTTCAGCGATTGTAATTAAACCGGATGCAACAAAAAATTTCTGGTAAATCTTGAAGCAAAGATCAGTTTTGGGTGGCCCCGACAAAATTACCTTATGCCTAAATTCAATAAACCGCTATACCCTCAAAAAAATAAAACCATTTCACTTCTGCGGAGCAAGGGCGCTACGCCCGGATATGCAGGGGCAAGTTTTTTCTCCTGTGCGCTTTTCGTTCCTGTATCGGCTTCCTGTTAATCGTTTCCCAACACAACCCGTCCCGCAAGGGTAAATGGCACGCATGCTGCGCCCTTGCAGGACAGAACGATGCCGGGAAAGCGAACCGTCAGGCGATACGAAGACGAAAATCACACACTGACGGAGAAAAAACCATGACAATTTCCCTGCTTAACCCCCGGACAAGCGCCCCTAACACCGCAGCGGCGACCAGCGTATCCCCGCTGGACCCGTCAGGCTCCTCAAAAACGAAATTTTCTAAAACCAGAAAGGATATTTATCAGACCGTTACCGACAACATCATTGCAGCACTGGAAGCCGGTGTTAAACCCTGGTCCTGCCCTTGGCAGCGTGTATCCGGCATGTCTGGTCTGCCATCCAATTACACAACCGGAACAGTCTATAGCGGTATTAATATCATGCTGTTATGGTGCAGCGCATCTAAACAAGGTTTCAGCGATTCCCGCTGGGTGACTTACAAACAGGCACAGGCAACTGGTGGACAGGTTCGCAAGGGTGAGCATGGCACAACAGCTATTTTCTACACCACACTTGAGAAGGAAAACGACGCCGGAGAAATCGACCAAATCCCGATGCTGAAAACCTTCACCGTATTTAACGTTCAGCAAATCGACGGTTTGCCCCTGACAACGGAAACGGTCAGCCCGGAAGCGACATTTGACCCGTTACCGCAGGCTGAAAATTTGTTAAGGAAGAGCGGCGCAAACATCATCGAGAAAGGACAAAATGCTTTTTTCAGCCCATCAACAGATGAAGTCTGGCTACCGGAGCGCCATCTGTTTTCTGATGCGGCGAATTTCTACGCTACCGGCCTGCATGAGCTGGTTCACTGGAGTGGTGGCAAAAAACGTCTGGGCCGTGAAATGAAAGGGAAGTTTGGCAGTGCTGATTATGCAGAAGAAGAACTGGTGGCGGAGCTGGGAAGTGCCTTTCTGATGGCGGATCTGGGGATTGAGGGAGAGGTACAACATGAAAGCTATATTGCTTCCTGGCTGAAAGCGCTGAAAAACGACAAGCGTTATATTTTCAAAGCGACCAGCGCAGCCTCTAAAGCACATCGTTATCTGATGGATAAACTCTGAGGCCGGAGCCGGACAACCGCAAGGGAATGCGGTTACATGGTTTTTAACCGGCAACGCTGCAAGGCGCAGACTGAGGCGGAACGCAGCACAGCGAGTACCGAACAGTCTGCGCCTCGCAGTGGAATAAATAATTTCTGGCCTGGCGGTATCGCCGCCAGGCCGGTGAGGCCACCATGATGGCCTGTGTAAAAGCTTACGTATAGCTGTCTAATGACAGGCGTTTCAGTTCATTAAGGTTATAAATGCGAAACACCCGGCGGTGGCGTTCTTCCAGCGGGACGTGCTGATGGTTGATGATGACATGCCTGATGCTGTCAAACAGCAGTTCAAGTGCACGCTTCTTCTGTGGATCGGGTACAACATAAAAAACGTAAATCCACTGCTTGCGGGTACGGGCCAGCAGGTGGCTTGCCATGATCGACTGATACCGGGCTCGGGTTTTCAGGCGGCGCTCGGTTTCAATGGCAATAACGTTACCGTCGGGCAGCGTCAGTAATCCGTCCGGGCGATGTTTTACCTGATACTGGCTGAGAAAGGTGGCCCGGTCGCCGTTAATCCATCCCGAAGCGCCTTTCTTCTCCAGAATAAGTCTGGCGGCCTGATTATCAAGATGGTGCTCCAGCGTCCAGCCGGTGATTTTTGATGGTTCAAACCGCGCAGGAAAGATTTTATCATTCGGGGTTAACACCACCGCCAGCCCGTCGCTGGTGATCCCCCATAATGAAATCTTCATTGTTCGTGATTCAAGCACATGCTTCTGGATTAACCCCATTTGCTCAGTTTTTGCCAGCAGCGAATAAAGCGATTTATGATCCCGGAAACCAAATAGCAGCATCAGCGTTTTGAAATCGCTGTAGGTTTCTTCTTTCAGGAAGTTCAGCAGTTGTTTTATTTTTTCTCTGTTGCGTGTCTGGCGCTCTTGATATGTCGAAATCAGCATAACCGCTCCTTAAAAATCCAGCGGGGACAGGTGTTCTCCCTCATCAGGTTGGGGCTCTGCCGGTTTGACTTCGCTTTCGTTGAAGAAAAGACCCGGGTGCGTTGTCATTACATCCTGTATGGATGGTTTATCATCCTCGTCAAAATCCAGTGCGATTTTCACCGGTGCCGCCGATGCGGTAATATCAGGGGAAACCGAGAAGATTTTTAGCTGACGCTTTCTGATCTTTATCGGTGAAATTAATGATGCAGAAGGTTGCGTTTTTGTCGTAAAGATAAAGCTGACAAAATCGGGGAGGTTCAGGATCATATTGCTGTCAATAAAGAAACGTTCGGCCTGGCGGATTGTGCGCTCACTGTCGATGGTTTCCGTCAGCATATTATCCGTCTTGGCCTTACGGAGTTCGTCATCCACCAGGATCGTGCCTGACATTCTCGCTACCCAGTCCGCTGTATCCGGGTCCATAACCCGGTAAACCAGTTTGAATTTGGCATTTTCAACGACCGCACCGACAACGGCGTCACCTTTCAAATCTGCCGGGCAGTCTTTTAAATCGGCGATGGACTGGTGGTCCATAATAATGTGTACGCCTTTATCCCGCGCCGCGCCTAAACCTTCCAGCGCTGGCCTGGATAAATGGTATTTCAGTTCGGAAAGATAAATAGCAATGGGGCGGGGGACGTCTGTTACTCGATCGCGCCTTTCTGCCAGCTGGTAAAGGCGAACCAGCAGCATGCGCTGGGCGGTAATAATTTTGCTGTTTCGCATGGACCCGATAACATAACAGCAGCCACCTTCATCAAATATTTTTTTGAGTGAAAAACCCTCCGGTGAATTAATGGCATTGAGTAAGGCCAGTTCCTCAATCTTACCGAAAAAGGCTTTGATTTTTTCGGCGATGCTCTGAACGTAGTCACCGTTATAAACATCACGGATTGTTGCAGATGTGTTATCACTGACAAATTGTGCGGCCATACGGGCGGCTTTTCGGTCATCAATGCGATAAAAGTCCGACTCCTGACCTTTCTCTGCCAGGCTGAAACCGGCAACAAAAAGCTCTTCCAGTTCATCGGCGGTGATCTCTTCAATGAGGTTTAACTGGTATTGGGTTTTACGCAGGTCAATCAGGGCAAAAGGTTTGCCTGCATCCTCGCAGGCTTTGCGGTAAAGGTGGGGTGCCCATTCATCATCCTTGGGGTCCATAACAAACACACCTTCACCGGCCAAAATACTTTGATAAAGCAATATCCCGGTGGCAACCCCTTTACCGGCTCCGGTGGTGCCGATAATATCCGCGTGCTGTTTCTGCCAGTCTTTTAACGGGAGATACATTGGTTCGTTCTCCCTGTCCATGCCGATAAATAGCCCTTTACTCAGGTCGATATAATGCAGCGGGTCATAATGCAGTGTTTCCGGCAAAAGGGATTTTACGGTGCGGACATCAGTACGTAATTCCCGTTCAAGGGTGGTCTTTTTAACAAGGCGTTTCTTTATCCTGTCCAGCTCCGGCGTTAATACCCGGCGAAGCATAATATGAAAAATAATCCCGGTAATAGTGAAAGCAATCCGTACTGACCACGCCAGTGCTGAATTATCACTGGTGAGTCTGATGTTATACAGCCACTGAAAGGATCCGATAACTATCGGAGCCAGTGTACCGGAGAGAAAACACAGCAGGGAAAAAGCAATAATCAGCTTTTTCCAGAGTGGAGCTTTCTGCCGTTCATCGCTTTTCATTGATACAAAAAACGGCATCGTCAGCCCCGCTAATAACGCCAGCATCAGTTGTTGCTGTTGCACAAAAGCGAGCAGTGCCAGCATCCCGTTCACTATCGGCGACAGTGAAGCGGCAAGCTTATTTAAAATCATGATGCCTCCTTCGTCAGCGATTCGCCCCATGACATCGCCCCATCAGTTCGCCCCACGGTGTCGGGCGAAAACGTGGGGCGAGCGTATGGGGCAAAGAAGGTGGCCGCTGCGCGGCCATATGCAGGAAAGCATGCTTCCCTGCACGAAACGGTGTGCGTCAGTACATGCGGGCTGGACGCCCTTATTGCCTGTCGCATGGGGGTAATGTCGTGGCTGGACGCCGCGTCAAAACCCCCAGGGGCAAAGGCGGCACACCGTCGCCCGCTACGCGCGACCACCCCCTTTAAGACGGTCGCTTTCGCCTTTTTCTTCCCTTTGCTCGTTCCTCGCAGCGGGAATAAAAGGGAAGCTGACCTTTAAAGAGGGTGGTCGCGCCACGCTACCGGCTTTTGGCCGGAGACTTAGCCGCGACGGTGTGCGGGGCTGTGCCCCCCGGGTAAACCGCTGTCGTGGGCGACAGCTTTTCGCTCGCCGGGGCGGCGAAATTTATCCGGCTCCCCCCGGCCTGCAAAATCCGCGTGGGCGCGGCTGTTTGCAGGTGAGGCGCGGTGCCTGAATTATTTTCGCTCCTTAACCCGCGAAAATATTTCTGTCCGCTGCCTCATTTTTACGGCCCCTGTTTCTTCGCTCCTTAATCCGCGAAAAACAGAAGCCGTAAAAACCTGAAAACCGTCATGCTCTGTGCCGTCTCGCCAGTATTAACCACGAACGCGGCCATATTTACTGATGATCTGACGGATAGCCGCCGGGTCTGCCGAATCACATTCAAGTAAAAAAAATTTTCTGGCATCAGCCGTATGGTCAGGCAGAAAACCATGCCTGTTCTTTTTTACGATATTAAAAAATGCCCGTTCAGCGGTGTGACATTCACTGCTGCCGCCATTCCCGGTTGCTTTACCGTACATACATAACACCACTTCGCAGGCATCAGCAGCCAGTACAGATGTTGGACATGACGCCATAACGCCGAGTATTACTACGGAGAATATTGTTTTTTTCATTTCAGCCACCGTTATGATTAATGAAAGGTTACGTATTTTGGGGTGAGATTGTTTGCCGGAGTTATTTTCTGAGAGCCTCTTTCATACTATTTAAATGGACTGGCTTAAAGTAAATATCACGCATCCGTCGCACATCGCCGTGTATATCAATGCTGACGATGACATCGATGCTTTTAAGTACCTTGCGTAACAGCACATCAAAAGGAATGTTCCGGCAGTCCGGGTTTTCATAGCAGCGGTCAATGATGCCTTCAATACATTCTTCCGGGCTGCCCGCATGCAGGGAGGTTATTAACCCTTCATGCCCGGAGCCGACAATTTTCAGCGCGTCCCACGCTTCCCGCCCACGAATTTCCGCCAGTAATATCCGGTCAGGGTTCATTCGATAATTAGCACGGATCAGCCTGCCGGGCGTGACAATAGCATTATCCCCGGGATCCGCAGGGTAAAAAAGATGCACATAATTGGCATGGTGATAAAAACGGATTTCGGGATTATCCTCAATCGTTACCAGCCGGAGATGCAGCGGAATATAATGCAGCAGCGTTTTCATATAGGTTGTTTTGCCGGAGCCGGTTTCACCCACAATAAAAATCGTTTTGCCGTATTCCACCGCCTTTTCCATAAAACGGGGAATATCCCCGCTGTGATATAGCCGGATCAGTGCATCATCCTGGCTTTCCGTTTTTTCCTGACCGGCCACGCGCTGATAAAATCCTGCATCAATCCATGACGGATGATTTATCTGCTCAAACGAGGGTTTGCGTAACGTAATGGATACCGTATTACGCTCACAGGCCGGGGGAATAATCGTCTGAATACGTTCGCCGGATTCGAGCGTGGCCGACAGTATCGGTGACGTATCGTCAATATTATCGTCATGCCAGGACGCCAGTGCTCTGGCAAAGGCGTAACACTGACGCAGCGTGACCGGGGATTCACGCTGCTGCCATGCCCCCTTTATTTTGGTGTGCAGTTCCCCCGGTCGGTTAATCGCGATTTCGGTCAGCCCTTCGACTGGCAGATAATCACCGAACAGCTGATTTTTCATAAAATCCAGTGACAGGTTTTCAGCGCTCATACCATTTCTTTTTCAGCCGTAGTTGATAAACAGAGGAAAAATCAATATCCGTGCCGGTCATGATGCCGATCACGTCGCCCTGGTTCAGGTACATCGTGGGCGGGATACTGATGCTGTTTTCCAGCGTCGTTTTCGCCATTTCCGCCGTGGCGGCGCGGGTGTTTTCGGTATAGTCGGTATTGCGGTCTTTACCCGGCGCGGCATCTGATGCCGCTGCCGCCACGTCCTGCACGGTACTGAGCATCAGGGCATTGCCGAAACGCTCCCAGAAATGGCTGTCGATCCAGCCTGCGATCCCTGCCTCACCGAGCGGGCCGGTGGCCTGCGTATCGGTGAGCGGGATTTGCAGGCTGCCGGGCTCCGGCGTGCGCAGCTCCGTCCACAGCACAGACATCCGGCTGCGCCCGTGTTGCAGTGCGCCGGTGCGGTAGACGCCACGGGCGACCGTTCCTGCCGGGATCAGCTTCACATGGTTACTGGCGCTCCAGACATTCTCACCGATCAGGCAGGAGATATGACCGCCAACATCGGATACGAAGCGCCGCATCATCGAACAGGGAATATAGCGATCCACCGGGATATAGAGATCGGGGTCAAGGCCCAGCCGCCTGACGCCAGTGACACGGGCTACGCCCGGATTGTCGCTGTTGGCCGTATCCGATGCGGTTTCCGGTATGGCGGGATCCGGGCAGCGCAGGCGGCCATCCACCCCTCTGACCAGTACTGACTGACAGGATGTGTACGCCGTGGAGGCTGGCGGGCTGTCTGACGTTCCTGCGCTGTTACGCGGTTCACGACGGGACGTGTGGGCATTGCCGCCAGCCGTTGTACCGCCGCTGTTCAGCCCGTTTGCCAGTGCTGCCGCCTTGTTCAGGGCGGTCGGCCTTGGCGGCAGAGCTGGAGTGGCCGGGGCGCTCTGACTGGCAGGGCCTGCGCTTTCGTGCCTCCCTGTCCCGAACAGGCCAAACGGGTTACTGTCCATGCCCAGATCCTTACGCTCCTGCTGCACCGCCCCGGAGGAGGGCGGCGGTGCGGTGTCAGATTCTTTCTCATCACCCCTTTTCAGGGCGCTGAGAAGACGATCGCCACCGGATGCCAGCGCGATGACCAGGACCAGACTCAGCAGGCTGACGATCAGCGTACGGTGACCGGACGTCTTACGGAAACGGGTCACTTCCGGTTGGCCGGGCGGCGTTTTCTGCTCCGGCTCCTGATATGCCATTGCCGCGCGGGCGCGTTCGCGGGCTTCTTCTTCCCGTTCTGAGATGGTTTTTTCCGGTTCGTCCGGGAAAGATTTGTCGGTCATTTTGCCTCCAGCGTAACGGACGGCGAAACGGTGTCACTGTTGGCCAGTGGGATACGCCCGAATCCGTCGTTTTCGATCCCCACCACCGAGGTGCCGTAACGCAGAATCAGCTGCGGCGATGCCGGAACCACCACCACGGTGTAGTTGCCCCGTTTAACCGTTCCGGGCGTGACCGCCTGCTCCTGGCCGTTCACCACCCGGAAGACGGAAGGCAGGGTTTTCGTGGGGGAAAAACCTATATACGCAAAACGACCGTCATCCCAGGCAAAATCCGGGGCGATAAAGGCTGAACCGGCGGCCACCCGCTTGCTGTAACGCCAGTTGCGCGGCGAGCCCGGTTGCCGGAATGCCGCCGCTATCCGCTGCCGGTCCAGTTCTTCCTGCTGCCGTTGCTGGCGGGTGGCGCTGGCAGCGGCTGATTTTTTCCGCAGCTCATCGGGATAGTGGTAACGGATAACGAACGCCTGCGCGGGCGAGTCGCGGTCCAGTACGTTCAGCTCCAGGCTGTAATCGCGCTTCGAAGTCACCACGAAGAGGTTGGTTTTCCAGTCTTTCTCTGTCGGCAGAAACACCTGGCTGACGGTGTTGCCGCTGGCATCCGTGACCGGCTGGGTAATCGGGTTGGGGCTGATGCCCACCCGGTTGTCGCTTTTCGTCACGGTCCAGCCTCTGGGAAAACCAGCCTGCGCATCGATAACGGTTTCATCATCGTCAAACACCAGCATGGTGACGTAGCCGGGGCGGGTACTGACGACCGTGGCGTTCTGGCTGTTGTACATGACGTTCTGCATCCGGCTGTCATACGCGCTGCCGCGCGGTGTCGCCGCGCTCCATGCCACGCATGACGCCAGTAAACCCGTGAGGAGCAGAATGTGTTTCAGCATCATTCCCCCCTCAGCTCTTTGTCGCGCTGGTAGCTGGTGACGATAAAGCCCAGTGGGTTCACTTCGCGCTGGCTGTCGGTCAGTTGCCGGTGCGGGACGTAGCGGTATGTGAGGCGGATATTCCACACATCCGTTTTCACGGAATTATCAGCAATACGGCGAATTGTGCGCTTAATACGCAGTGTTGCCAGATTATCCGGCCCGGTGGCAGGCGCATGTACATTGGAAATAATGGCGATATAAACGACATATTCTGCCTTATTAAAAATCACGTCCGGTGCCTGGTCGCCGTTAAACCCGTCCAGATAGTCCCGGTTCACGCTGTCGCTGTTAAATAACTGCACGTCGTCATAATCACGCTGAAGGGAGAAATAATTATATCCCTCGCGGAGTCTGACATAGTGTGCTGCCAATGAATGCGCCAGTGCCTTTTCAGAAGAAATATCCCGCTCCTTCACGCGGGTCATATATTCATAGCGCCCGGTCTGTTTATCCACTGACCATAATTCAGTGTCGGTGGTTTTAAGCGGCAGCAGAATAATAATGGTCGCAATCGCCATGGCGGCCAGAATCAGTCCGGCAGCGGCCACCCGCCAGGCGGTTTTTCGGGAACGCTCCTCCTTTTCCAGCAGGATGGATTCAAAAGAGCGGGAAACATTAACAATGTTCTGAATATCAGACATGGCGAGTCAGCTCCTGAATGATGGCGGGGGAATTCACTGGTGCGGGTTCGCCGGATACCGGCGGAAGGTCGCCCTGATGCCGTGCGCAGCCCGTGAGCGCGCACAGCATCAGAAGGATGATGCTGAATTTCATGGAAGCCCCTTATCGTATGGATGCAGGAATGCCGCACCGGTGGCGCAGGCCACGGCGTGACGGGGAAAGGAAATTAAGAGACGGGAGGATTAACGGTGACGCTGCCGGTTCAGGCGTTTCATACTTTCGATGGCGGCGGCGCGTTTTTGCCAGGCGCTCACGGTTTTACCCGCGCCTGCGCCGGTGAGCCTGCCGGTCGAAGCGGCGACGGCCATGCCGCCTTTCGCAGCCAGGCGGGCACCACCCTTTACACCCGGACCGGTGAGGTCGGCGGATTTATTCGCCAGTCCGCTCAGACCACTCATGGCTGCCCCCTGTAGCACCGCCTGTACGGCGGCCCCGCTGAGTGCGCTGGCGAGCTTCGCGGAAAACCAGACCACCACACCCGCCGCGACCCCGGCCAGCAGGCACTGCGCCGCCAGCGTGACCATATTAGTTTCAGCAGATGTTTTTGTTGCTGCATCCAGTATTTTATTCAGGTAATTAATGGCAATACGGATGGATAAAGCAGAAAACATGATCGTTAATATTGCCGCGAAAATCGTTTTCAGCCAGTTATCAAACATCGGTTTAAGAAAACCGTACAACAGGCAGAAAATAAAGAGCGGCGCCGTGGTGGTCATTAACAGGATGGTGATTTCGGCGAGCAGGTTCACAAAGGTGGCTGCCATCAGCAGGACAATAGAGCCGCCCCATACCAGGACTTCGGCAAGGCCACCATTCAGTTTGACGTAAGTTGAGGTGTCCATATTAAATAACTTTTGCCCCAGCGCCTGTGCCTTTTCCCAGACGGTATCGAGCAGCGCCCAGACGTTATCATCGCCGCTGATACCGTCTTTGAGTCCCTGGATAGCCGCTACCGCCATATCCAGCCAGCCATCCCGGTTTAACGCAAAGGTGGTGATCAGCAACATTCGCCCCACATCCCAGGCGACATCTTCAACCGGGGTCCGGAGTTTGCCAGCCAGCGTCTGATAACCGCGAAACAGTATAAATAGGGTAAAAGAGCTGACGATGATGACGCTGATCATCGTGCCGTAAGTGGAAGACTGACCTTCCAGTACGGAATTCAGTCCATCCATGATGTTTTTGTCCATACCAACAAAAATACCACCGGACATGGTGCCTCACCTGATATATAAAGAAAGGAAATAGAAAACAGAGAGGATTCCCTGTTTCGCTGGAGGAGAAATTACTGTGTCACTGCATTTCTTTTTTCAGCTTCCTGCTGAAATATCGCCCCGAATTTCTCCTTAACCCCGGGCTGGCCTTCCTGTGCAAACATAAGTGCTGCCCGGTGGGCAAATTCGCAGTTATCGCTTGCCTCGCCATCCTTCAGGCATTGCGTATAAACCGCATAAGTTTCGTCAGGATGCTGCTTATACCAGGCTTCGGATTTGGTTTCCTTGCAGCCGGACAGTAATATCACGCCTGAGAGTGTGCATAAGGTGAATAAAGATCTGAGCACGGATAACCTCCTTATAAATTATTAAGGTCAGCAACAGGTGCCGTCAGTTGCTGCTGTTCAAAGGCTTTCTGTCTTTGCTGTTCCAGCAATGTCGTTCGCTGTTCAGCCTGTCTGACAGACATCTCCCACTGATTCGTCAGCGCATTTAACTGTACGCTTTTCGCCGCGATGGCGTTAGCCAGATCCTGAGACTCTTTCGAGTCCTGCGCATTCGATATACGATCAGATAAGTCTGATATGTCGCTGAGTGTGCTGTTGATCCTGTTTTCAACGCCAGTGGTATTCTCAATCGCCATTGCCTGATTGAGGATCATCTGTTTACAACTGTCGGCCAGGGCCTGAGATTTTATTCCTTCCTGTTCCTCGCTGCATACGCTGAACGATTTGTATTTATTGTAAAGGTTTTGCAGTTCAGAAGAATATGAACTGTTCTGCGTGGTCAGCAGATCATCCAGTGAAATACCGCTCTTACGGAGTTTATCAATATCGGTTTTCAGGCTTCGGGCATCGCTGAGAAAACCCTGAATATCCCGCACGCCGGTTGCGGTAGCCAGTTGCTTCTTATATGCATCAAGTTCACTTTTATAATGGGTAACTGTATCCTCCCATTGTTGTAGTTTTTGTATCCACTGATTAATGGATTCGGTATTCTGCACAGCGTCGAAAACCGGTATTCCGGCGCTGAATGTCTGCGTTGAGAAAAATAACGATAATGCCAGAAGGTGATCCCGGGTACGCATTAATATTACCTCCGGTCTACTGTCAGATGGCCCGCTCAAGGAAAGCGTTTTTCCATTCATCAGGTCGCATACCGTCCTGATAAATGGCATCGAATATTTTCAGGTTGTCCTCACTGCCGCTGAGAAGCCGGGTGAGTTTACCCAGTCCGGACAGATCCATTCTCGCCATTGCCACAAACGGGCGGGTTTCTCCGGCCTGTAACGGTGTTTTCAGGATGACCATATAATGCTCGCCCGGATCAAGGTTTCTGACCGTGTCATAAACACTTTCCGGCACTTTCATTTTCTCCACGTAATCCGCATGGCTGGCTTTCGGGTTGGCGAGGTAAATCTGTGTACCGCACTGCTCAATAATCGCCGGGGCGATGGGGTGTCTGACGATTTCATCCGGTGACTGTGTTGCCGGGACGAAGATACCGTTCAGCTTGCGGATGACTTTCAGCATATTGAGCGAGAAGCGGGAAAATTCGATATCGGCCAGCCAGCGCCAGAACTCATCCATAAACATCACCAGGCGGCGACCGTCCAGAAGACTGGTCACACGGTACAGCAGGTAAAAGGTCACGGGGCCGCGAATATCGTCATCATCCAGAAATTCGGTGCCGTCGATACCAAAGTTATCGACATCGCTGATGGTGAAAGTATCGGCCTCGTTATCAAACACCCAGCCGAACTCGCCCCCCTGCGCCCACTGTTTCAGGCGAATACGCAGCCCGTTTGTGCGGGCATCTGCAGTCGGCGGCTCCGGCAGCACTTCCAGCAGCCGGGTGATCCCGAACCGGCGGTACTCCGGCGGGTAGTCCAGCATGATGGTGTCAACGGCGGCACTGATCCGCTCCTCATCGCGCGGATCGAGCGGCTTCCCGTTGCGGCGGCACAGCATGCGCACCAGCCGTTTGATGAAACTGATGTTACGGCGGATTGGCTCCAGCGCAAACGGGTTGAAGCCGGTGGGCTCGCCGGTACGGATGCGGAAGTATCGTCCACCCATCTGACGGATCGCCATCTCCGCCGCCCGGTCCTTATCGAAATACACCGTGGTCAGCCGTTTGATGGTGGCAGAAGGCGCAAACGACGCCGGGTTGCGGTACTTCTGCATCAGTTGTTGCATGATGGTCATCAGCAGGGTTTTGCCGGAGCCGGTTTTCCCGATAATTGCCGCATTCCCCGGCGTTTTCTCACCGGTGTCATCCCGTCCGGCCTGGCTGTCGTGCAGGTTCAGGTAATACCCGCCACCGCCGGGAGATGTGAGGATGGCGATGGCTTCCCTCCACGGATTACCGCTGCGTTTGTGGGGATGGAAGTTATGCAGGCAGGCCATATCGGCAAAATTCTGGCTGCTGACGGCCACCAGTCGGGGACGCAGCGTATAGACTCCCGGCAGTTGCGCCAGATATGCGGCGGGCAGTGACAGGGTGGAGAGCGTCGTCATAATACCAAGATCGGCGAAGGGTTGGGCCAGAACGTTAGTGTCCTTCACCACCTGTCCGGCATTGTCTGAGGAGATCAGCAGGGAAAAGTGGAATTTACCGCACGACACATGTCCGGACTGAAGCAGGTCGCGCAGGACAATCAACTCTTCGCGCTGGGAAATCGCGTCGTCGTCCGTGGAGTTAAGCCGTTTTTCCGCCAGCCGGATATGATTCTGCGCCTCATCCCGTGCCATACAGGTAAAGGACTGCGTCAGAACATACTCGCTTTCGGCGTACAGCAGCGCATCCAGCATACCGGTATGGGTTTCCGGGGAATAATCCTTAATCTCCAGGCTGCGGAAGAAGCGGGAACCGCTGACCGTCTGGCATTCACCGGTGTCGGTGGTGAAAAACACGTCCGGCGTGCTTAATGTTTCATAAAACGGCGAGCGCGTTACGGCCACCTTCTGCCACTGTCCGGTGATCAGGCGGTGGAAGAACGCCAGTTGCGAGGAATACACCCGCCCGTTTTCTTCATATATCCCCAGCGGCGTTGCCATGTAGCGGGATAATGAGGATCCCAGTGCTTCACGGTATTCCAGCATGATTTTGAGCGCGTCATCCAGAACTGGCTGGCGTTTACCGTGCGACTGCGCTTTCATTGTTTTCTTCTCGATCTGAGAGAACGGTGCGTAGCAGACGGTGAAAAACAGCCTGTGCCGCCAGAACGGTTTTTCTTTTACCGGCTGGTAATACCGCCGGGTCACGTCATCGGAAAAGGGAATACCCGAACAGGCTTCAAAAGCATCATGGTATTTTTCACGGAGCCGGTGAATATAAAATGTTACCGGCAGACCTTCATACGAGCGGATAATATTGTTCAGATGTGTGGCCATCAGGGTCAGGTGATGTTCGTCTTCACATTCAAAGACTGTGCCGCCCAGCTCCCAGGTGGCAATAAAATCACGGTGACGGTTTCTGATGATGTGAGGGTGAATATGGGAGGAATACGGAATATATTTATCCAGCGTAATACGCTCGTTTAATTTCATTTTCTGAATAAACTCCGAGACATCAACATTATCGTACTGATTCGCCAGAAGGGCATTCGCGCCAAAATGGGTATTGGTGAAAAGTCGTCCACGGGTTTTAAACGCAAGCCAGAGCAGACTGAAATAATGAATGTCCTTTCGGGCTTTATTTTTCATTTCCGCCCAGGCCGGGATCAGCAACAGTGCCAGGTAATAGCTGACATAGACCGCCAGCAGGACGATGGCCCCGCTGACGAGAACGAACGGCACAAGAGGAATACCCATAATGGCGGCAGGCCGCGTGAGTGCTTTATTCAGCGTAGCCATCGTTACCTCGCTTATGACGCCCAGTAGGCACCGAAGCCGGACGCGCCGACAATCAGGATCGCGCCGATGATGACGTTACGCATGTCGTGCAGGCTCTTGCCGTCGAACAGCACCTTGTAGCCCACCCACATGGTCGCCAGTGTGATAGTGACAGCGGCCAGTCCCAGCAGGCCGGTCGAGGTATTGCTCAGTGTCTCATTGGCCTTGTTAAATCCGCTGTCTGCCGCCAGCAGCGGGGCAGGCAGCAGCACGGAAGCAACAACGGAGTAACGGCATTTACGCATGATCATTTCTCCTCATCAGGGATAACAGGGATAACAGGGATAGCGCCGCGAATGACGGAACCGGGATAATGCAGGGAAGTCAGGACCGGCGCAGTGGCACCGGCAGGCTCGCCACGCAGCACAACGGCGGGATAACGGACAGGCGGTTGCGCGTTCCGGTCAGGGTCACGCTGCCGGTCTTCCCGGGTGGACGGGACGACATAGCCAATGCGCTGCACGTAGCTGGTCCGGTTAAAGGCGGATTCCGGTCGCTGGCCGGTTTCAAAGTTGCCGGAGTAGTAACAACTGAGCGCCCGTTTCAGGGTGCCGCCGCGCCGGTAACAGTCGGCGAGAATGCGCTCAAATACCGACAGATTGATACAAGGGTTAAGCAGGTCGCTGGCCGTGACGCCGTAATGGCGGAAATTAGTACTGGTTATTTGCATCAGGCCGACCGAATAGCGTCGCTCCTGTGTCGCCAGCTGTCTGGTGAGGCGGATCGCCTCCGGCAGGCTCGTGGGGAAATGTGAAATCACGCCCCGGCTGTCTGGCAGGATTTCAGCAATGGCGTAAGGGTGGAAACCGGATTCGACCCGTGCGACATCAAGCGACGTGGAAGGGTGAATACTGGCGGCGCACTGCACCGCCAGTGCCAGAAAGGCAGTGGTGGAAAGCATGCTGGCCTCGTAACAGAGAGACCGGCGGCTTATAGAAAAATACGCCGCCGGAGGAGAGGAAGAGAAAATGGATTAAGCGGCAGAGGCATCCTGTGAAATGTCACTTTCTTCTCTCGGTTCAAGTAGCACCAGCCTGCCGGAGACGGCAATACCGGGTATCAAAACGATATTCAGACCGGGCTTGCCGTTATGTGCGAAGGCCACACCAGCTTTTGTCCAGTACGTGTTTTTTTCGCCCTGAGAATCGGGCTGACTTTCCTGGGTAACAAAAACGTGATAAGTGGGTTTTCTCATGGAATTTCCTTTGATCAAAAACAGTAAATGGAATAAACCAGTCACATCCCGGTTCTGCATTCCGGTTTTAACGGGTCAGCGAGAACATTCAGCGGCACCCTGAATTGTGGTTACGTGACAGCCCGATCCATTTTGTTAAAGAGCAATACCCTGTCAGGACGAATTAATGTCCATAGGGGCGACTATGCTGTAATGGCGTTCTCAGATTCGAATATCTGGTGAGGGATATAAATGAGAAACTCAAAACAAAAAGAAGAGAGAAAAATAGTGGAGTATTTAAGATGCAGTGAGAATAATGAGGATTTAAAAAACACGAGAGAGTTGTATTAACATTCACCGTGAATAATAAAGACGTGCAGAGATATAACATCTCTACACGTCTTTTTTATCCTGTCAGCGGCTACTACGTTCAAGTTTTTCCTGACATTCCGTACAGGTGGTTACACCCGGCAGTGCTTGCCGTCGCTTTTCTGGAATGGGTTTACCACATACACGACAGTGAAATAATGATGGTGTCGACCCCGGCTTAAAACGACTATGTTCAATCATCTCCTCCAGGCGCTGCTCATTAAATTCCTGATCGCGATCGATCTCATCCGGCATGGGGTGCCCTCCTGTTAGCGGCAACTTCCTTTTCACAAAGCGTGATACGTCTCCATACCATGGTGAGTGACAGTCCCAGGAACCTTGGTAGCAAGAGTTCAGTAACCTGCATAATGGCCATCAGCGCGTCGGGGGATTCAAGGTTTTCCATCCGGCACTTCTGCCATTGCCGCCAGATCTCGGCATCTGTCTCTTCATCCGGCTCAGGTGTACGTCCATATGGCACGCTGACACCCAGCAACCGTCGGCGAAGGCAGACATCATTAGACGTCAGGCCAAAGTAGTGGTTGAGCAACGCGATAGAACCGCCCAGCCGGATAGCCCGGTTAATCTGCTGCTGTTGTCGGTATTCCTGTCGGGCCTGCGCCAGTAAATGATGCAGAACATCATGGCGGACACTGACCGAAACAAAGGGAGCCGCCGCCCGGCTGACAGCAAACAGTTCATCGAGTGATAACTCATTAAGAGCATTCATTTCGTCGAAAGTGAATCCGAGGGACTCGCAGTGACGAATATCCCCAACTTTCAGAGCGTGCAACGCATCAGTTAAGATGGTGTAATTAATTAATGGAATCATTCTGTTATCTCCTCAATCTATATGGAAAAGTTGAGCAAATAAACGGACATTTTTAACTGATTGAACGTCCGGCCAATTTAAGGCTGATCCATTCATCAATTTCCGATTCGAGCCAGGCCACACTGGCCGGGCCAATTTTTATTGAACGTGGAAAGGTTCCATTTTTCATATACAGGTAAATCTGAGAGCGTTTCAGGCCAGTTTTTTCTTCAACTTGCTTCAGGCGTAATAGCTGATGTGCTGTCATTGTTTTCTCCTGTGGTTAAATAACCGGTGGACGCCCGGCGTTCTCAAAAGAAGCACAGGAAAGATTAGGATGGAAGTTAATAAATCCATATCAAGGAGGCTATTATCCTTAATACGGATTTAAACTTTAGCATGATAAATATCATGCTATCTTAGATGATGGTGAAACTGGGGAGCCTCGTTCTAGCGCGGTTTTTAGTGTGTCTCCGCTGAGTCGATCTGTGATGCCATCGTCTGAGGCCCATTGCTCGAAGATGGATAAGAGTTTATAAGGTTGTCGAAGTAAAGGCCTTATATCCTCATTATGATAACAGGCAAGCCAGAAAAGACGTGATAGAGGCGTTGAAATACGGGGTTTAACGGCCAATGACTTGGTTGGGATGTTTATAAGCTTTCCAAGTTCTGAATGGCGTATAACAAAACATGCATCAGTAGGTAAATTATAGAGTGGAAAGTACGCTTTTCTCAGCGTGTTGTTTACTTCAATATGGGATATTTTTTCGGAAATATCCAGAATGATATCTTCGGGGAGCAACGCTGTTTGTTGTCGTATTCTTTCATTCCATGTGGAATTTATAAATATTTGATATATTTCTCCTGAAATAGTAACCGTCAGCCCATAATTGAATTCATTAGCTCCAGTTATCGGCGCTGGGATTTTAAGTGATTGTGATAGTAGACGTTGTACAAGAACATATTCATACCCAGCCAGGCTGGTATCTATAATTCTTTTCGCAGTGCGTAAATATCTTCCTTCTGTGCTGAGTATCAGATTGTTTTCTTCGATAAAGCTTTTTTTTCGAGGGCGCAAAGGCGGGAGGTTAATGAGTTTTCTATAGGTCTAAATTTTAATTTATTTTTTAATTTTTGAATTTTTCTTAATGTAATAGGTGACTGAAAATAAATGGAAAGGATGATATTTCCTCTCAGCGCATTCTTGTAGATATCACTTTTTGTTAATCTAAACTTCAATTTGTGTTGAGCCAGTTGTATGGCTTCAGGTATAGTTAACCACTCAGTCATCGGGTATTTAATGTCAGTGCGATTATTTTCTTTTTTCATAATGAAGCTCCACTTGTATTGCAAGGTAATGGTACTTGGTTTAAATGCTGTTAACATTACTCAGTGCTCTTACTTCAGGCATGCTAGTTCAAGTTCAATTAATAAGAGTTTCCACGTAATAAACCTCGTTTGGATGATATTTAAGAGGGACCGGTCGCGCCTTAGAAACACGGGAAAAAGCTGACAACATTCATACTGTATGTTGGTTATTAATTTGAATGATATATGTCCAGTCTTTGATTTTTACTTTTGCCAGAATCAAAGAAATACTCCATGCGAATATAGCGATAATGTAAACTGACTCAGAGCATTCTAAGATGAAATAGGGTTGGAGATTATTATATATGCCAAACGTATCAGATCTCATTTATCCCAAATCGTCACGCAGCTATTGAATTTCAGCATCGGCAGTAAGCCTATACTGACGTCGCTGATGATGCGGAAAAAAGAGTTTATAGACTGGCGTGAAAGCAATTTATTATTAATTACTCAACATACCTGGCGCAGAGGTGGCGATCCTTGCGAAGAAAAATATATCGTATGGTGTTGTACATGCTATAAACAAAGTTGTCTTTCATGTCCTTTTCTTCAATCGCCTTGGCAATGGCATTTCTCATCATCAGTAGAATAATACCTCTGAATATGGACGTTAAACCGATGGTAAAGAAAACAGTAACAGCGAGGTCAACTAACCAAAATCCTGAATTAAGGAGAACAGGCCTGTAGATTGCCATACCCACTAAAACCACCCAGTGACTGAAACAATAAAAGCAACTGAGGAGACAACCTGTCATGGCATTTATCTTGACCATTCGTTCTCGCAAAAGACGGAACATTTCCTGTTGCGTGACGGTGATTGAAGTACAACTGGACATCAGCGCTAGTACCATGCAAACCCAGAACTGCTCTAAAACGTTATCGAATGACATAGTATGTACCCCTCATAAAACCTTCATGTAATGATATAAGATACATGAAAACAAGATTCTTATGCAACAACAAAAGTGTCATAAGTGAAAGTGCAGCAATCGAGTATTAACAACGGGAATGTCAACCGGCTACTCTGGGATTACTTGTAATGATTCATATGTATACAATTCAAGGTGCCGTTACCTCTGAAGATATATCCTTGATGATCAATACGAATCCGGTTTAAGTCAGATGTCTGTTCCAACGGATAAAATTGCAGGTACTGCCCATTCTGAGAATGTCCAGGGAGGGGGGCACTTCAAAAATCCCTCACTTCTAACACCGTTATGCTGGTTTTGTAATGGCAGATTGAATTTAACCACCTGAACAGAGGAGATAGCCTTACTTCAAGACAAGTCAGGTGTCTTAAATAAAAAAGAAATTTCATCTCAGCTTTTAGGTGAATGTTCGTTCCTAATGGCAAAATAAATAACCCAATGAGATAGGCTATTGCGCATCTGCAGTGAAATTGACTGACAGCAGTGATGCCTAAGTGAGATTGCTGTTATTAAAAGGCTTGGCGGAATAATTAGCTAAGATGTTCATACAATTCGTCAATAAAAACTTTATACCGGTTTTCGTTAGCCCGAGAAGGGTCATACAATAAATGCATTTCCCGAGGAGGAATATTAAAATCTTCCAGAACAGGAACGAGTTTTCCCATTTTAATAAATCGTTCAAGTCCCTTTTCATAACCAAATAGCAAGCCAGTACCTCTTAATGCCGCCTCAAGGATTGCTCCCCAGTCGTTAATAGCCAGACGAGAGTTTACCATCACTTCCGCATATCCCTCACTGCTGGAAAAAGGCCAGTAATGGCTTAATCCCGCAGACCAAGGTGCAAAAACCAGACACTCATGATGTTTCAGATCAGAAGGTTGTTCTGGATGACCGTACTTTGCCAGGTATTGAGGAGCAGCGCATGCAATAAATCGGTACGCAGGCAACGGTTTTGCCGCAAGTCTGAGTTTCTTATCAAGCTCGCCGATGCGTATCACCAGGTCAAAATCTTCTGAAGCAGGATTAATAACGTCATCAGAAAGAATAAGTTCAATACGCATTTGCGGATAACGCTCAAGAAATATGCTCAAAAAATCCACTAAGACATAACGGCCGAATGTTACCGGCGCATTCAGCCGTAGCGTACCTGCAAGAATCGCACTCGAACTGCTTGCTTCCCGTTCTGCACTGTTGATGGCTTGTAAAATTGTTTCACACCGCCTGTAGTACAGCGAGCCTGCCGGCGTCAGGCTTTGCCTGCGCGTCGTTCGGTTAAGCAGGCGCGTTTCAAGCTGCTTCTCAAGTGTGGCGATATGGCGGGCCACCATCTGAGGCGACATATCGAGCCGGTCTGCGGCCGCAACAAAAGAGCCTGTCTGAACCACAACAACGAAGGCCCGCATTCCGGTAAGTTTATCCAGCATTCGCTACTCCTGGTTGTTTCAGAACTCAATATTGGCGAATTTTAAAAACTGCTAATACTTATTATGCTTATTTTTTGTCTCATGAACAGGACAGCAAAAACGATGCACATTTATATTGTCAGAATGGACCATCCGGATGGCACCGGGTGGAATACCTTTGTGCGCGAGCATGTGATTTATCTGAAAGGTCTGATAGAACAGGGCAAACTGTTAGCGTCCGGTCCGCTCAAAAACACGCCGCTGCGGGCGGGATTTCTTATTTTCAGGGCTGAGACGCGCGATGAAGTCCAGTCCATGATCAGTGCGGACCCTTTTGCTCGTGAAGGTCTCATCGCTAAACTTGAAATCCATGAATGGGACCCGTTGTTTGGTCTGCTTGACAGGTACTCAAGCCACAATACGGTCAGTGAGTTGCAGGACTTAATTGGCTGAAAATTTGAGCCACGAGAAAAATACTATCAGTATCCTGTAGTATTCATATATCGGGTGTGAGGTGAGTAGCCACGCCAGTTACTCGCCTCTCTACCTGACGGTAATTTTTAAATTTCACAACCGTACAAATTATTATAAATTATCAGATTACAGAACTAAACATTATTTGGTTTCCATTAAATCATTATTTTGTTTAACAGGCACCTTACATCCTGATTTTATTTAGGACAAAATCTTATGTGACTTTTTTAGTTACGCAATGATATCTGCCTGCAAGCAGTCCCCAGGCATTCAGAACAGGTCATTCAGATATGCCGGGTGTGTAAGTCATTCGCAATTTTCTGAACTAGGTATCCGCAAGTACTGCTGCAGGGGGGGAGACTGGAGTTGCTGTACATGATGGTGGGGGAGTTTTACCTGACACGTACGGTAAAACTCTCAGTTACCCACCCGTTATACTTTATAAATTTATTGACGAATCAAAATAAAAACCTCCAGTATGTAATACGATATAAATATCCTTGACTGCGTCGACAGCCATACCTGGTAAATTCAAGGGGCTGTTTCACCCAGAACTATTTATTCCGGCAGGACTTTTTCTGCTGTGATATATACTTTATTTCCCATGCGGGCTTCGGTGATTTTATAATCCCTGTCAGCCTGCTGGCGAATTTTTTTCTTCCGTCTGCTCCGTATCGCCTGTTGCCGTCACGGTTTGAGCACAGACTGAAAAAGGCAGGACTATAGAGACGAATAACAACGTCATGGTAGTTTTCATTGATAATCCCTTGATTAATAATTAAATGGATGACTTAAGCCAGGCTGCGATATTCTGCGTGGGAATATTGTTCTGCACGTTCCAGGTGTCGTTCATCGGCCACCACATACCGTCTCCTCGGGCGAAGGCCGCACGATAGCGAAGCATCTGGTCATCCGGGTTGGCCTGTAATTCCTCCAGCAAGGTTGGCAGGGTCAGAACCTTTTTTGCAAAGGTTTGTTGTGTCACTCGCTCGACCGTTTCTGCCAGTTCACCATAGGAAGTCGTTTCTCCTGCAACAAACACTACTTCGTTGGCAATACGCGGTTGATGTAGATAAATGTCGGTGGTGAGTCGGCCGATATCTTCCGGAGAAGTTACTGTAACCTGTGTGTCCCATCCCCCCAGCGCATTGATAGTCCGTTCGGATAAATTCACCACATCGAATGCAGGCTCGAAGAGAAAGCTGGTAAACATACCGGTGGAGATAATGATCCATTCGGTATTGTGTTGTTCTCGCAGTAGGGTTCTTACATCATACTGTTCGTCCCAGACCGGCTGGCCGCTTCCTTTGCCAACGACATCGTAGTTAACACCAAACTGCCATGGAAAGTAGCGGTTAACTCCGGCTTCCAGCACTGCGCGGGTGATTTTTATCTGAGTACCAGCGCCTGCAACAAACCCCATGCAATTGATAACGGTATCAAACTCTTTAAATTGATCCTTCAGGGAGTCCGTTGTGCAGGCGGCGATATCCAGAGGGATTAATTTTGCACCGGCATCCACATATTTTTGATGCGTGGAAGCTCTCAGTTGACCTTGTTCATCCCAGGCACGAGGCGAAACGATAACGCACACAGTGCCCTCGCGCTGAGTGACTGCCGGGAGCAGATGCTGCAGTACAGCCGCCCCGAGTTGTCCGGCACCCAGGACCAGTACTTTTTCACCTGAGTGTAATTTATGCTCTGCCATATTGGTTCCTTATACGCTGTTAGACTTGTTCATTGAGTGGGAGTAAGAGTAAGGCAGCGATGGACCTTCGATAAGATCACGGAACCGGGTTAGACTATTCGCTGTTATGGGATAATAGACGTGTACAGGCAAGAGAGGACGGGATGGATAAACTGGGAGCAATGCAGGTCTATGTCAGCGTGGTGGACTCGCATGGCTTTGCAAGAGCGGCAGAAGTGCTTGGCCTGCCACGCTCTACGGTTTCCAGGGTTATCCGGGAGCTGGAGTCCTGGCTTGGTATCCAGCTTTTGCAGCGTACTACCCGCAAACTCAGCATCACGGCGGAGGGCCAGCGCTACTACGACGAATGCAAAAGGATCCTGACGGATATTGCCGCCATGGAGTCGTCTTTTCCCGCACGATCTGAGCAGCCAGGAGGCCGTTTCAAAGTGGGGATGCCCCATTCCCTCGCCCGACATTGCATTATCCCCGGGCTCCCGTCGTTTCTCCGCCAGTACCCCGGGCTGGAAGTGATGCTGTGCTCAAGCGATAATGTTGAGGATATCATCAGGGAAGGGTATGACTGCGTGATCCGTACTGGCAGGATCGAAGATTCAACAACCCTGGTTGCCCGCCCACTGCCTGGTTTTACCTGGGTCGTTCTGGCCGCGCCGTCTTATATTGATGCTTTCGACAAGCCGCAAAAACTGGATGAACTGGAAAAGCATCACGCGGTTGGCTATCTGAATCACCGCACCGGACGCACAACTGAATGGTTTTTTACCCTTGATGATGGGGAGCGGGCGATCCGTATGAGAGAGGCGCTAATCGTTGACGATACCGATGCATATATTCAGGCCGGGATACAGGGGGTTGGGTTGATCCGTGTCGCCAGTTATCTGGCTACGCCATACCTGCAAAGCGGGGAACTGGTCTCCTGTCTGGAGAACAGCACCTCTGAATTACCGCTATCCCTGGTATACCCCTATAGCCGATATATACCACCGTCAGTTCGCGCTTTTTATGACTGGAGCAGAACGATGTTAAGTCACCTGGATAATCGTCAGTAAAGTAAAAAGAGAGTTAACTTTTTTAGCGTACATTTTCATTCTGTTGGCCGTCAGATCCTGCTACGGGATGGATCACAAGACCGGCGTCCTTTTTCATGGTAATACATTACCGGCTTTTGCCGGTAATGTATTACCAACAAGCACTAGTAAAAATTCAGTTCATCAGGTCGCGCCATTTTACCATCCTGTCACTGAGGTCAAGCGTCTCTCCGTCGACACTGAAACGGCCATCACCCTGATGGTGGAGCAGGCGCAGTTCCTGCCATGCGCTGTCAAGCCAAATCCGCCGAACTTCCAGCACCCACAGGTTATAGCGACGCACCTGTCGGTCATCCACCACTCTGCACTCCAGGTTAGCCACGCATTCATCTACCAGAGGCGCACTGACCGATTGCGCGGCAACGGGGGTCAGGCCGAAACGCGCAAATTTGTCGTCTGTTTCTCCCGAGCAATTACCGATGTCCACAACGGCCTTTGCCATCCCGGCTGGCGGTACAGCCAGAACACATTCCCCGGTATCTGACAGCGCCTGATAGCTGTAATCCCAGGGGCCGATAATAACACCGACCAGCGGTGGGGCATGCTGCATCATCATGTGGAAACCTGCGGTCATCAGATTCGTTCGGCCATCTGTCCCCCTCGTGGACACCAGAATAACGGGACCAGCTTCAAGAATACGGTACGCTTTTTCCGCAGGCAGGCTGTCATGCATGAGATATCCTCCAGAAAGAAAATCAGGGACCGTGTGGTTCACATGTCCCCGGAGAATGGGTTATTACTCTTCAAAATCCGTGGCGTCTGACGCTCTTCGCCAGACATCAAGGTCCTGACTCACTGCATGCATTTTTTGTTCAGCAAGGGTGTTAGCAATCTTACCTGCAAAAAGATGCACGGGTGGGGCGTCAGCACTGGCCGCCTGCAGTATCAGAGAAGCGACTTTATCAGGATTGCCCGCCTGTTTGCCGTCCAGACCGTTCAGATGGAGGTCCAGCGAGGCCTGAGCTTCGGTATAATCAGCGATTGTGCGCTGGGCCACGACCAGCGTCTCCTTCGACAGGAACCCGGTGCGCACCGGTCCAGGATAGACCACTGTGGCTCTGATGTTCAGCTCGGCCAGTTCGGCCGCCAGGGTTTCGGTCAGACCGGCCAGTGCGAATTTGCTGGCGACATAGCTGCCCCAGCCCGCGTAACCGCCCTGAAAGCCCACGATCGACGCCACGTTGAAGATATGGCCGCTGCGCCGCGTACGCATATGCGGCAGGGCATGGCGCAGTACATGCAGGGGAGCAAACACATTAACATCGAAATTGCGACGCAATTCGCTGTCAGTTAATGCTTCAATGGTGCCCTGCTGGCCGTAGCCTGCGTTGTTGACCACACAGTCAATGCGCCCGAAGGCGGCAATGGTGCTGTCGATGGCTTTTTGAACGCTGGCTTCGTTCACCAGGTCCACCTCCAGCGCCAGCAGTCGCGCGTTATCGTCGCCGAATGCCTGACGCAGACTGGTCAGGGTGCGGGAGGTTGCGGCTACGGCATCGCCTCGCGCCAGTAACTGGCGTGCCAGCGAAAGGCCAATACCACGAGCAGCGCCGGTGATAAACCAGACTTTTGCAGGGGAGGTTTGTTGTTGCATTGATGAAGACTCCTGTTGTTGAAAAATGAATTGCATCACTGAATGGCGACACTCATGCCACCGTCGGCCATAACCACTGCGCCGACAATGTAACTGGCCCTGTCTGACGCCAGAAAGGCGGCGACTTCTGCGATTTCATCGGGGTGGGCTGCACGACCAACAGGCGCTTTACGACCATGCTCTGCCAGATATGCCTGCCCGTCGGGCTGGATTGTATTCGTGATGTTTGTCACCGCATCTCCGGAGCCGACTGCATTAACACGAATACCGTGAGTGATAGCTTCCAGCGCGAGTGTACGGGTTAACTGTGCCAGCGCCCCCTTGGAAGCTGCATAGGCGGCGATACCGGGAAAAGACTGATAACAGGCGTAAGAACCAATATTAACAATTGCACCCGATTTTGCCGCCATCATTGGGCGCATGGCTTCCCTTGAGAAAAGGAATGCGCCAGTGGCATTAACAGCCATGACCTGGTTCCATTCCCTGAGCGTCATTTCTGCCACCGGCTGGTTGATGATGATGCCAGCGTTGTTGATTAAGACGTCGAGGCGACCGAACTGTTCTGTTGCAGTCCGCACGGCCAGTTCCGCACTGGCTTCCTGAGTCACGTCGGCGACAACTGGGACAATGCCTTCACGTGCCAGCGCATTGACATTATCCCCCCGGCCAACTGCGACAATACGAGCGCCCTGGCGGTGCAACAGTTCGACGGTCGCCAGGCCGATACCGCTGGCGGCACCGGTGACGATCGCAACACGGCCTGCAAAGGGCATAGCCCTGGAAAAAGAGCCTGACTCTGACATGAACACTCCTGAATAAATGAAAACATGCTTACGGTTAATGAGGACTGGCCACAGGGCGGACGATGAGTTCGCTGATATCAACGTCAGCGGATTGTTCGATGGTATAGGCGATTGCCTGCGCCACGGGCTCTGGAGGTAAGGCGATGCGCCGGAATTCGCGCATGGCAGCCCCGGCGGTTTCGTCCGTAATATGATCGGCAAGTTCTGACTCAACCACTCCCGGGCTGACCAGCGTCACCCGGATCGCGTCGGTCTCCTGTCGCAGTCCGTCAGAAATAGCGCGCACGGCAAACTTGCTGGCGCAATAGACAGCGGCTGTGGGCGAGACCGTATACGCGCCTATGGAGGCAATATTAATGATGTGGCCATAACCCTGCTCCTGCATTATCGGCAGGACGGCGGCTATTCCGTGCAGAACGCCCCGAACATTGACATCCAGCATGCGGCTCCACTCTTCGACCTTCAACGCTGCCAGCGGTGAGAGTGGCATAACGCCAGCGTTATTTATGAGAACGTCAATGCGTCCGTGCTTCTCCAGCGCCCTGGCTGCGATGCGTTGCAAATCTTCTGGTCGCGTAACGTCAATTGCCATGGCATCAACATTACCCCCCCTTGCCCACAACTCTGTCGCCAGTGCGGTCAGTTTTTCAATACGTCTGGCACCGATAAACAAATGATGCCCCTTCCGGGAAAGATGACGGGCTGTGGCCTCACCTATACCACTACTGGCACCGGTAAGAACGACCACCTTAGACGTTTCTGATACCACTGTTTTCATCACTCCTCCTTGCCTGTCACCGGGGGGGACAGGGAATGTCATGGGAATATCAAACAGGCAGGTATCATAAAGAGAGGGCACATACGACGACAGGCCTGACACTCTTGCATCATTGCCTAATCCTATTTTCTTTATTGATTTTTAAGCATGCAGGGAGTGAAAATATAATCATTAAATTCAGTTAGCAGGTCTGCTGTATGCCAGAAATATTGCCCTCCATATCTCAACAGTCCGAAATGGCGGCGATGATTTGCCAGCTCGCCCCTCATGAAGGTCACACCCGTACGTTGCTGGATGGCGTGCGTCTGATGCGTGCTGACGGCGCGTTGGGGCGTACCCCCGTGTTGTACGAACCAGGCATTGTTATTGTCTGTCAGGGGCACAAAAGAGGTTACCTGGCCGACAGGGTTTACCACTACGACCCATTGCACTATCTGGTGCTGTCAGTACCTCTGCCATTTTCAAGCGAGACAGATGCCAGTCCGGCAGAGCCTTTGCTTGCTGTGTCCATTCGTCTGGATATGACAGCTGTGGCAGACCTGGTTATGGCTGTCGATCACCATGCCACTGCATCAGGTTCACCCGTTGGCATTGTCTCCACACCACTTGACGACACGCTGGCAGATACGACAGTTCGTCTTCTGAAGGTATTATTTTCACCACTTGAAGCGCGGGTTCTGGGGCCGGGGATTGTGCGGGAGCTGATTTTTCGTGTTCTGCTGGGTGAACAGGGCGGAGCCATTCGTGCTGCGCTGGCCTGTCATGGCAACTTTGGACGTATCGCGCGTACGTTACGGCGTATCCACCTCGATTACGCCCGGCCACTGGATGTGGCTTCACTTGCGCACGAAGCTGGCCTGAGCGTACCGGCCTTTCATGCGCATTTCAAAGCCGTTGCGGCGACTTCTCCCATCCAGTACATCAAGTCAGTGCGTCTTCATCAGGCGCGACTGATGATGATACGGGACAACGTTACTGCAGCAGGGGCAGCAGCGCGGGTCGGCTACGAAAGTGCGTCGCAGTTCAATCGGGAGTTCAAAAGACTGTTTGGTCGCAGCCCCGGAGAGGAGACGCGCAAAATGCGCACAGCATTCGCACTGATGGAACCTGCGCAACTCGAAGCAGCGACGTCGACACACTAATTTGCAACTGTCGATATTCATGCGCAAACGTTCACTGTAAACCCGACTGAGACGCCAGGACGCTAACAGTTCATGCTGATATGAAGATTATCTGAATAACCTGTGGGATTTTCGTTCGTAACAAAAATGTCAGCTACACCTGCCGGCACATCAACACCGGCAGCCAGAACCAGTATGTACCCGTACCTCTGTGAACTGCGTGGAAGACATCGCAAAACCTGGTGCGAAAGCGTAAAGCAGTAGTGCCATTTATATGCGCAGATTACCGGGCTACCCGTCCTGCTTTCATCACCAGATTTTCAGGCTCCGTTCGATTTACAAACCCAGCTTGTCTTTCATTTCTTTTTCTTCAATTGCTTTGGCGATAGCGTTTCTCATCACTTTCAGAATGATCCCGCTGAACATGGCCGTTAAACCGATGGTAAAGAATGCCGTAACCGCAAGGTCAATTAACCAGAAGCCTGAATGGACAAGAACGGGCCTGTAAATTGCAACACCGGCAAAAACCACCCAGTGACTAAAACAATAAAAACAACTGAAAAGGTAGCCTATCATGGCATTTTTTTTGACCATCCATTCACGCAACGGGCGAAACATTTCCTGCTGTGTGACGGTGATTGAAATGCAACTGGACATCAGTGCAATGACGAGGCAGACCCATAACTGTTCTGACACATTTTCGAATGACATAAAAATACTCTCTGTATGGATATCATGTAATAGTATAAGATACATGATATCCCACCACTTATGCAACAACGAAAGTTTCATAAGAAATTCCGCAGCAAACAGGATTAAAAATGAGAAAAGACCACCGGCTGTCCCGTGCATTACACGTGCTGATACATATGGATAAAATCCGCGATCCCGTTACCTCCGAAGATATAGCCTTGATGATTAATACGAATCCGGTTGTGGTCAGACGCCTTTTCCAGGGGCTCAAACAGGCGGGTATCATTCATTCTGAAAAAGGGCATGGAGGTGGCTGGACACTCCAGAAACCTCTCGGAGACATCACTCTCCTTCAGGTTTTCCACGCTATTGGCAGCACTGAACTTTTTTCAATAGGCTGGGCGACTGAGCATGACAAATGCCAGATAGAGGATGCAGTTAACAATGAAATAAGTGATACGCTTGAAGAGGCGAGATGTCTGATTACGAACCGCTTTGCTGAACTTACTCTTGACAGGCTTGTGCCGGAAGTCCTTAAACATAAATAAATTCAACAGCCGGGCATCATATAGTGTCCGGCTGTTGAAAGGTCATCATGAATTTTTAGTCTGAAGCCTGTTCTGTTACCGGCCGTTCCTCAGGCGCGTCCGGTAATGAGGCCGAGTGCAGTGGTTTCCCTGATATTTGTCGGGCTAACAGGTAGAACACGGGGGTCATAAACAAGCCAAAAAGGGTGACGCCAAGCATTCCAGAGAATACTGATATCCCGATAGCCTGACGCATCTCAGCGCCTGCTCCATGCGATACCATCAGGGGGATTACACCCATGATGAAAGCCAGTGAGGTCATCAGAATTGGACGCAGCCTGAGACGGCATGCCTCTTTCACCGCGTTAAAGGCAGACTTACCTGAAAGCTCAAGTTCACGGGCAAATTCAACGATAAGAATGGCATTTTTAGATGCGAGCCCGACCAGGACGATAAATCCAATTTGCGTAAAGATATTATTGTCCCCATGAGTCAGCCACACCCCGGTAAGTGCAGAAAGGATACTCATTGGAACAATCATAATGACAGCCAAAGGGAGCGTAAGGCTTTCATACTGGGCAGCCAGCACCAGGAATACCAGGAATACACAGAGTGGGAAAATCCAGACGGCACTGTTGCCTGCAAGAATTTGCTGGTAGGTCAGGTCTGTCCACTCATACTCTACGCCGGGTGGTAGCGTTTTCTTTGCTATACGTTCAATCTCTTCCATCGCCTGACTTGAAGAATAGCCCGGAGCAGGCGCGCCACTAAGATCGACCGCTGTAAAACCATTATAACGGGTAACCAGCTCAGGACCGTGTGTCGGCTCAATACGGGCTATGGCAGACAGCGGTACCATATTGCCATCGGCATTTCGGGTCTGTAGTTTCAGTATATCCTCCGGGGTTGCCCTGAACTCTGCGTCAGCCTGCATTCTTACCTGATATACACGACCTATTATATTGAAATCATTTACGTAATATGAGCCAAGATAGGTTTGTAATGTCTCAGTGATATCACTGATGTTCACCCCAAGTTGTTTGGCGCGATTACGGTCAATATCGACATTAATTTGTGGAAAATTATTCTGGTACGTTGAAAAAAGTGGCGTCAGCACAGGTGATTTAGCTGCTTCTGCCTGAAAGCGTCGAAGTACTTCGGCCATTCCGTCGTAACCGATATTTCCTCTGTCTTCAAGCTGCAATTTGAATCCCCCCAGGGAACCCAGACCCATAACGGGTGGTGCCGGGAAAACGGCCGCAAAATCTGCGCCGGGAAGTGACCGATATCTGGCATTCAGAGAGGCGGCAACATCATCTGCGCTGATGCCTGGCCGTTGCTCAAAAGGCTTGAGGAGGACAAATGTCAGACCGGAACCAGGGCTTGTGGTGGTGCCGTTTACAGACAATCCAGCATAAGAAGATGTGGAAGATACTCCTGGCTCACTTCGTGCTATTTCATTCATTTTTTCCAGTACCCGGTCTGTTCTGGACAATGATGCGCCAGCAGGAAGCTGCACAAAACTGATAAGGTATTCCTTATCCTGAGCAGGGATAAAACCCCCGGGAACAGACCTGCCCAGGAACAGCGTGATTGCCAGCAGAATGCCATAAATCACCATAATCAGAATCTTGCGCTGGCCAAGCGCGCCAACACCTTTTTCATATCGCCTGGCACTACTGTTGAACAGGCGGTTGAAAACCGTAAAGAACCGTCCACAACTACGATGCATAATGCGCGTAAGCCAGTCGCTGTCTGAATCACGTGGCTTCAGCAGCATGGCAGAGAGAGCCGGTGAGAGCGTAAGGGAGTTAATAGCGGAGATAATCGTTGAAACTGCTATTGTCACTGCAAACTGCTGATAAAACCTCCCGGTCAGGCCACTCATAAAAGCCAGCGGAACAAATACGGCACTCAGCGTCAGCGCAATCGCAATAATGGGACTACTGACTTCCTGCATAGCCTTGCAGGCGGCATGATATGGCGTCATGCCTCTTTCTATGTTTCTTTCTACATTTTCAACAACCACAATGGCATCATCAACAACAATGCCAATAGCCAGGACGAGGCCAAAAAGGCTCAGGGCATTGATTGAAAACCCAAAGAGGTACAGAAATGCCATTGTGCCGGTTATCGAAACGGGAACAGCCAGCAGAGGAATGACTGAGGCGCGCCAGGTCTGGAGGAAAAGAAAAACAACCAGTACCACGAGGAGTATGGCCTCAAAAAGAGTATGAAGCACAGCTTCTATACCCGCCCTGACTGATTTGGTTGGATTGTAAACTATCTGGTAATCCAGTCCTTCGGGGAACTGTTTTTTCAGCTCTTCCATTGTGCGACTTACCCGTGAGGCAATTTCCAGAGCATTTGCGTCCGGAGACTCCTGTATGGCCAGCGCTACCGCAGGCTTTTTATCCAGGTAAGTACGCATGGCATAATTTTCAGCGGCCAGTTCAATACGGGCGACATCTTTCAATAATGTCGTTCTGGTATCCTGTCGGGCATGAAGCACAATGTTGCCAAATTCTTCAGCCGTTTTAAGCCGACCGCTGGCATTAACTGACAACTGTAACGGTGTTTCTTCCGCCATAGGGGCTGCGCCAACGCTTCCCACTGGTGACTGGGCGTTTTGTTCACGGATAGCAGAGGCGACATCTGATGTCGTCAGTCCGCGAGCAGCCATAGCATCAGGATTAAGCCAGATTCGCATCGCGTAACCACCGGGGCCCCATACTGATACTTGGCCAACTCCCTCAATACGCGAGAGCTGGTCTTTGATGTTACGTATGGCGTAATTACTGATGTAATTATCGTTATATCTGCCATCAGGCGATATCATATGAACGGCAAGTGTGATATTCGGCGAGCTTTTATTCGTTGTGACACCCAGTCGCTGGACATCTTCAGGTAACCGGGGCAGAGCCTGCGACACCCGGTTCTGCACCCATTGTTGAGCCTGATCGGGATCTGTGCCCAGTTTGAAGGTCACTGTCAGATAGAGATTGCCATCCTCATTTGAAAGTGACTGCATATACAGCATATTCTCTACACCGTTCACAGTTTCCTCTATTGGAGCTGCAACCGTCTGTGCAATCGTGGTGGCATTGGCTCCAGGATACTGGGCATGAACGATAACGGATGGGGGGACAACCGGTGGGTATTCCGATACCGGCAGACGAAATATGGCGATAATCCCTGCCAGAATGAACAACGCAGACAGTACTCCAGCAAAAACCGGCCTGTCGATAAAGAATTTTGATACTTTCATGATGACTTATTTCCTTCCCGGGATTTTGAAGAAGGGGATTCGTCTTTGCTGACAATGACTGTTTCACCGGGACCGACCAACTGCGCCCCACCGGAAATAACTCTGTCACCCTTATTGAGGCCTTTTTTCACAACAATCAGTTTCCCCTGTCTGTTTCCCAGTTCGAGGGGGCGATATTCAACTTTGTCACTGTTTCCGACTACCAGCACATAGCGTCTGTCCTGGTCGGTGCGGATCAGTGTCTGGTCAATCATTACTGCTGTATAAGATTTGCTTGCCTGGAGTCTGACCCGAGCCTGTAAACCGGGAAGCAACCTTGATGTTGGATTATCAAGAAGTGCGCGCATCCTGATAGTGCCGGTTTCAGTACTGAGATGATTATCCACAGAATGAAGAATGGCTTTATGTGGATAATCTTTTTCATCGGCCAGTCCTACCAGCACTTCAGGTTTGTCTTTATTTGAAAGCTTGTCGATATAATTAAGATAGGTTCGTTCATCCGCATTAAAAGCGACATACAAGGGATCAAGAGCAACAATGGATGCAAGAACCGGACTGTCAATACCGGCTGCGACCAGATTACCGACTGTCAGTTCTGCTCTGGAAATACGGCCAGTTACCGGTGCGGTGATCCGGGTATAGCTTTCGCTGAGCCTGGCGCTCTCGACCTCAGCTTCGGCAATCTCCCTGGCTGCTTTCGATTCCCGGGCGGCATTGTTTAGAACGTCATAATCGCGCTGTGAGATAGCATGGGTCCCGATAAGTTTTTTACCCCGGGACAGATCCAGCAATGCCAAGTCCTGCTTCGCTTTTGCCTGCGCGTATGCTGCACGAGCCCGGGCCAGTTCAGTCTTATAAGGGGCTGGATCGATAATAAATAAAATATCGCCTTTCCTGACCAACTGACCATCCCTGAACTTAACATCCACAATCGAGCCTGTAACTTTTGAACGTACAGTGACCTCATCGGTGGCTTCCAGTTTTCCCGAGAATTCGACCCAGTCGTTTACCGTATGAACAACTGCGGACGTAGTTCGCACCGTTTTAAAGTTTGATGTCTCAAGTGCATACGCGCCGGGTATGACGCTCTGTTTTGAAAGGAACAGCCCGATGACAGCCAGTGTACCGGTTAAGCACAACATGCGAAGTTTGAACGATACAGTCATAAATCATTCCAAAAATCATGTGGTTATAAAGGTAAAGTTAAGTTGTTTGTTGGCCCCTACATGTCACAGCGTTTACCTGCGTTACTTTGTGATGTGTGCGCACCATAAGACGTTGCAAACTCGCATCGGAAAGATAAACTCATGTAACTTTACAAGGGACATGAGTTAGCTTATCACATGAAACCATGAAAGTTACATGATATTTTGCGTGTGATGTTTTCAATTCCGTTAAAGTGAATGCAATCTTTCACGAGAAAGTTGTTTTTATTTGCTATTTAATCAGTCTTGATAACATTCCGGTTTTACCGGGAGAATGAGTGGGGCTGGGAAGCAAACACAGTAATGTTCACGTCAAGTTAATAGCCGAGTACCTTCTCGCCCTAAACCAGCAGCGTGTTCGATACGTCAGGAGCCTGATCTGCATTTCTTAGAGTTTTCCTTTGTCGGCCGTTTTAAGACTATGGAATGTTCTGTAGAGAACATCCGCAATAGCCTTTTTCAAAGGCAAATACCTTACAGGAGTCATTACTCCTTCGCAGTCATGGGATTTAAACTAAAAAAAACCATATCAATTGACGCCGATATGGGGTTGATTTGTTACGCCAGATAATTCATGAACTATCTGGCGTAATGCTTTATTTTCTGATAAGGAAATATGGTGGAACGTAGGCTTCACGGCATATATCCAGATAATCGGACCACCACTGCATCATCGCCTTGCGGGCTTCCAGATGTTCTGCCTTGTGAATATAAGCCATGCGCACGGTATTGCGCTCCTGATGACTCATCTGGCGTTCTACTGCGTCCTTTGACCATAAACCCGATTCCATCAGCGCACTGCATGCCATCGCCCGAAAGCCGTGGCCACAGATATCCTTTTTTGTGTCGTAGCCCATCACCCGCAATGCCTTGTTGACCGTGTTTTCACACATTGGCTTATACGGGTTATGGTCGCCGGGGAAGACCAGTTCATTATTACCGGTGATATCTTTAATCTGTTTCAGAATGGCGATGACATGTTCTGAGAGGGGGACGATATGCGGCATTCGCATTTTGGCCCCGCGCTCGGAATAACGCACGCCAATAATGGGTTCTCGCGTCGCGGGTATCGTCCAGACCCGGTTTGTGAAATCAATCTCTGACCAGCGGGCGAAACGCAGTTCACTGGAGCGAATGAACACATGCAGCATCAGCAGGACGGCAAGTCGGGTAAGTCCGCGGCCCTGATGATATGCCTCAATACGTTCAAGCAGTTCAGGCAGCCGCTCCAGTGGCAGGGCAGGATAGTGCCGTCTGACAGGAGGTGTGGTCACGCCGCCAAGGTTTGCTGCCGGGTTAGTATCGATTAACCCCTGATGGACCGCATGGCGCATTATGTTACTCAAGTGCTGCCGCGTGCGGGACGCAACTTCCAGCAGACCTTTTTCCTCGATCCCTTTCAGCAGGTCAATGAAATGACGGGGTTTAAGTTCTGATACAGGCAGGTTCCCGATAACCGGAAAGATGTGATTGTTCAGGCTGGCAAGCAGACGGTCAGCGGTGTTCTGCGACCATTTCCGGTTAGTTTTATGCCACGCCAGCGCCACGTTTTTAAAAGCTTTATCCGGTGTTCGTGAGCCACGTTCAGCAGCCCGCTGCTGTACCGGGTTGATGTTCAGCGCCAGCATTTTACGGACACCTTCACGCTGCTGTCGCGCATCAGAGAGGGAGACGGCAGGATAGGCACCCAGCGCAATGCGGGATTCTTTACCGTTAATACGGTACTTGAGATACCAGTGACGTGAGCCACCCGGCTTGACCAGCAGATACAGACCGTGGGAATCGGAGACTTTAAAGGGTTTATCAGAAGGCTTGAGAGTGCGGATTTTCGCGTCGGTAAGGGACATATGGGGGTCACTCCATTATCGAACTAACCTGACCCCAGATTTGACCACCAATTTTTCCCGATGCGGAGGGTAAAATCAAAATGCACCGGGAAGAGTTTTCACGCTAACCTGTTGAACCAACATCATATAATGATTCGCAAGGATGCATGAAAACAGGAAATTGGCTCCTCTGACTGGACTCGAACCAGTGACATACGGATTAACAGTCCGCCGTTCTACCGACTGAACTACAGAGGAATCGTTGGAACGAGGCGAATATTAATGGCAGCCCCTGTGGGTGTCAACCGCTAAAAACACATTTGTATTCAACTGGCTAGCAAAGCGACAAAGCGATCGTGATTTAAGCAGATTCCGGTGCCTGCTGCGCCAGACGCGCCAGCGGATCCTGATGGTAAAACTGCTGCAGGTGGCGATACATGGCCGGAAAACGGCTGGCGAGCAGGTCCGGGGCGCTGAAAAAGTACTCCGACAGCACGGCAAAACATTCCGCCGGATCGCTGGCGGCATAAGGATCGAGGGTCGCGGCCTGTTCACCCACCAGATCCACTTCCGCTTCAATCTCGGCCATCGCCTGCAGTAAATCTTTCTCCCAGCTGGCCACATCGCGCAGCGCGATGGCCGGGATGCCGCTGGTGTAACCGCTGCCGCGCGCGTCGAGCTTGTGCGCTACTTCGTGGATCACCAGGTTGTAACCAGAGAGATCATACGAGTCCTGGATGTCCAGCGCGTTCAGCACCACCGGTCCCTGCGTCCAGCTCTGGCCGGCATGCACGGCCGGCGCGTGGTGCACCAGGCCGCTGTCGTCCTCCCAGCGATCGTCAACGCTGAACGGCTCCGGGTAGATCAGCACTTCGTGGAAGCCGTCGAGCCATTCCAGACCCAGCTTTAATACCGGCAGGCAAAACAGCAACGACAGGCGAGCCAGACGCAGTTCGCTGAGTTCCAGACCCTGCAGCGGAGTGATTTTTTTCTGCAGCAGGAAGCGTTGCGCCAGCGCTACCAGCGCCTGCTGTTCGTCGCTGTTCAGCAGAGAAAAGATCGGCTGCCCCAGCGCCTGTTGCCAGGGCAGGGCAGTCACGGCAGCATCTTTTTGTGCACGCCACGGCCATTTGATCATTGCGTCACTCACTCTGCAGGGCGGAAATCATATCCTGACGCGGCAGACGATAAATTGCCAGCGTGGAATCAAAGCCGCTTATTCAACCTGTTAGCGGCGGATTTGTCTGTGACAGGGATTGCAAACTGGCAAGGTGGGAAAGGGGCGCGCTGTGCCGCCGGCGAGGGGGCAAGGGCTGATGATTCACTGAATCGCGCAAAAGATGACGCCCTCTTCTGTGCGGAAGAGGGCAAACGGTTAGCCTTCACGCTCCACACGCTGGAATGCGATGACCCAGACCCAGGGATTCACCTCCCAGCTGGTGGCGCCGTACTGCTTCTGCCACGCCTTGCGGTAAGCTTCTTTCGGCGATTCGGAATTCATGTTCATAGTGAAGAAATTATTGAGGAAGTGCGAATCGGTCTGCACGCCTTCCGCCATGATGTCGTCTTCGCTGATGTCCTGAATTTTCTCCGCGCGTACCGCCGTGATTTCCAGATCGATGCGGCTGGCCCAGCGCGGCATATGGATGGCGGTCTGCCAGCCAAACTGCTCGGCGACCTGCTGATTTTCTTCCTGTTGTCCAAGTTCATGGCTGTCGGCGCGATACTGGCAAAATGCCGGATTGCGGAACGGCAGCGGATCGCGCTCGTATTCCGCCAGCTGCGCCTCAGGCACAATCGGACCCCGCCAGGTTTCACGCACCCACAGGCGATCGCCGACCTGGCCAAACGGGCACTGCGCACCAATGTCCGCCATCGACATCAGCTTATAGCCATGCAGATGGTTAGCGCTGACATCAAACGCGTGCACGCCTTCATGATGATCCTGTCCCGGGCCAAACGCCTGAGTTTTCATAATGCGCCGGGTCTGAGTTTGCTGGCCAACCAGCAGGGCGCGCACCCGCTGTTCGGAAAAAAGAATCGGCCGTTCTTTCATTATGTACCTCATGTTGTATCACGTACCCGGAGAACTTCGACGAAACATCCGTATCCTCGGATGAGAGCATTAGCATAATGGGTTTGAATCAATTTGCTTAATAATTTGTCGCCTTATTATCGGGCAATAACTGCCGCTTCCGGTATTAAAAATGGCTCATAAGCAAACAGTGTGCTGACGAAGGCTCCGGGTACAGGTGAGAGCCGTAAATTTCCCCTATACAGTACGTTATAACGGTCGCAATGGGAATCTTTTCAGATTATGTCGCTATGCAAAGGGGCGTTTTAATGCTGGGGTTGCGACAGGCTAAACTGGACCTTTGGCGATGCTGAAAATTCACCCAGCGGGAAATGCATCACCGAAATTAAACAGAGTGGCTTAACTAAAACAGGTTAAGGAAATACTGAAAACGGTATCGCGGCTGGGCAAGCGGCTTTAACAGCGCTATAACATGATCGGGATCGCATTTTTTTGCGCTGGACATCCGGTAAGGGTGTAAAGAAAGTGTCATCACCGGGCCGCTATGATGAGACGCAAGCCGTACCCGGTGCGAAATAATAGCAATAACAGGAGAAGCACGATGTCACTGACCCATTGGCAACACCGTTACGAAAGCTGGCTGCAGCTGAACTGGCTGCACGATGATAAAGCCCATGATATCGCGCACCTGCGCCGCGTCTGGATGAGCGCGGCCCGCATTATGCAAAACACCAATGCCGATCCGCTGGTGGTGCTGACCGCCTGCTATTTTCACGATGTGGTGAACCTGCCGAAAAACCATCCGGAACGCCATCTGGCTTCGACTTACGCGGCGGAAGAGACGCGCCGCATTCTGCAACAGGATTTTCCGGACTTCCCCTCAGCGCTGCTGGACAGCGTGGCGCATGCGGTGCAGGCCCACAGTTTCAGCGCCCGCATTACGCCAAAAACGTTAGAAGCGAAGATCGTTCAGGATGCCGATCGTCTCGAATCATTAGGCGCGATTGGCCTTGCGCGCGTTTTCTATACCGCAGGTGCGCTGGGACGGCCGTTGTTCGACAGCGACGATCCGCTGGGTAAAGATCGTGAACTGGATGACGTAAAGTGGACGCTGGATCATTTCCAGAAGAAACTGCTGAGCCTGCCGCAGACCATGCAGACGGAAACCGGCCGTCTGCTGGCGGAACACAACGCCGATTTTCTCGTCCGCTATATGGCGAAGCTGTGCGCCGAACTGCAGGGCAATCTGACCGATATTGATGAGTCCGTGTTACGCGATTTCAGTCCCATACCGGCACAATATTAAATTTTTATGACAGTCTGTTAACTTTCATCTGCTTCCGCTACGTTGTTGTAAATCAAGAGGGAGTGTGAAGATGACCGAGACCGTTAACTTAACCATTAAAATTGACCCGGCGCTGAAAGAGCACATTAAACAGTTAGCCGCTGATAACCAAATCTCCATGAGCCAGGAGATCGTTAACCGCCTGCAGGCCAGTTTAGATGCCGTTGAGCCACCGGCCGTCGACAGCCTGCATACCGAAGAGGCGGGCGATCAACTGAGCACCGCCGAGCTGAAGCAGGTGCGTGCACTGCTGAAGAAAAGCAAGAAAAAGAAATAACACCAAAACCCGTCGCTGACGGGTTTTTTCTTTCTGCACCTTAGCTAACGCGGAACTGCTGCGCGCGCTGCGTCAGTCGCGCTGAAAGTTCACTCAGCTGCGCCGCTGCCTGCACCTGCTGATCAGTCAGGGCTTCGTTTTGCTGGAGCTGAAGACTCATTTCCACCACTTCCCGGGCAATTTTGCTCACGCGATGGCTCTGCGCCGTACTGTTATCCTGTAGCTCATTGAGCTGGCTGACCACGCCGGATACCGCCTGGCCAATCCGCGCAAACAGCACTTCCAGCGCCTGCACCTTCGCAAAGCCATCCTGTACGTGCTGCTGCGTGTGCTGGATTAAACCGTCGATCTGCCGCGTGGAAGCGCCGCTCTGCTGCGACAGCAATCCCATCTCTTTGGCGACGACCGAAAAACTGCGCCCGTAAGCGCCAGCATGCGCAGATTCTATCGCCGCATTAAGCGACAGCAGACGCGTCTGCATCGACAGGCTGTCCAGCATGCCGACGATGCCAGCGATATCGCCGGCGGCCGCGACGATCTGCTGCATCTGGTGTTCCATATTGTCGACTTCATGGGCGCAGTGACGCATCAGCGCATCCGCGGACTGCGCGTCGTGCGTCGCCTGTTGCGAGAAGTGTGCACCTTTTTCCACCTCTTCTGACACGCGATGCAGCCGCTGCGACAGATGATGGAAGCTGGCATTTTGCGCCTGATGCTGCTGCATCACCTGCTGATTATGCTGCTGCATCTCGTCAGCGCCGGCCGCCACCCGGGTTGCTACCGTCGTAATGTCGCTTACGATCTGCTGCAAACCCTGACGCATGGTATCGATGGACTGGAGCAGCTGGCGCGTTTCCAGCGACTGACGGCGCGTCGGTGCCGGGCTGGCGACCAGATCGCCCGTCGCGATTTGTGCCAGCTGGGCGTTGGCGTGACGCAGCGGCAGCAACACGCCGCGCATCAGCAGCGCGGCGGCCAGCAGCAGCAGCGCCATTAATAACGCGGCAATCGCCAGCGCCAGATTGCGGCTCTGCTTGAGCGTGCTGAGCGAATGCTGGTTGACGCTGCCGAGCTGCTGATTGGCCTGTTCAATTTCGCTAAACCAGGCATCGTTGAACTGCTGCTGGAAAGCCTGCATCGGCACCATAAAAAATGCGTTGATATCATTGGCTGCCAGCCCTTTCAGCTGCTCCTGCAGCCCGCCGGCCAGTAGCACGAAGCCCTGTGCCAGCGGGCTATCGCTTTTCGCCTGATAGGCAGCAAACAGCTGCTGCGCCTGCTGCAATGAGGTAGTGGCTGCCGCCGCCAGGCTTTTCCAGCTGTCGACCGAACCGCTTTGCTGGTCCTGCATCAGATAAATACCGGCACGATGGCTGTTGTCGCTGGCGGTGAGTAACTCAATGCGTGCTTTATCCAGCAGGGCCAGCCGTTCGCGCAGCTGGCTGGCCTGCTGCAATGAGTGTTGCGTCTGATTCACATGCTGGTTTAGCAGCAGCACCCCGGCAAACTGCAGCAGACAAAACAGCACAATAAACAGCATGAACTGGCTGCGCAGGCTGGAGAGCCAGACGGGCAGACGCAGAGTAAAACGAGGTCGCAGCCGCAGCGGCAGGGAGATTACAGACAGGAGAGACATCAAACAGCTCCGCAAAAAATAAAACGCAGTATTGGTTTGATGCGTGACAGTCCGGTGACAGTGCGCGCGATGGGCGGCAAAACAGCACATCGCGCGTTATTAAAGCAAATTGCGGGGCGGAAAACCGGGGCGTGAAGCGCGGCTGCGTTTTCAGCGGCGCTGACGCGCGTGCTGCTCAATCAGCGGCAGCAGCAGTTTCGCTACGGCGGCGAACACCGGTACCACCACCGAGTTACCAAACTGTTTGTAGGCTTGTGTGTCGGAGACCGGAATGCGGAAGCGCGCTTCGCCCGGCGCTTCAAAGCCCATCAGGCGGGCACATTCACGCGGCGTCAGGCGGCGCGGGCGGCGCGCCATGTTCGCGGCCTGCTGAAAATCCTGCTCGCCCAGCGCGTGATCCCAGCCGCGATCGATCAGGATTTCCGACCCGTCTTTATAGTAGCGTGCTGACAGCGTGCGCACGCAGCAGTGCGGATTGCGCGGATCGTTGAGGCCAAAGCCAAAACCGTTGCCTTTGGCTTTATGCTTCTTCGCATACTGGTACAGATAGTGCCACAGCGTGGGCGACAGGGTATATTTTGCCGCCGGCTGCGGCTCCAGCAGGCTGTGCAGCGGCGGAACTTCAGGCGGATAGAGCGCCGCCAGCGCGCGCAGCGAAAAACCCTCGCTCAGGCCGGTATCGCGCCGGATCCCCACCAGCACGATGCGCTCGCGGTGCTGTGGCAGGAAGTGACGCGCATCGACCACTTTGGCATCCGGCGATAAGTCGTCAGCCGCGTCAGCGACGTCGTAACCCAGCTCATCCAGCGTGGCCATAATAATGGCAAAGGTGCGGCCTTTATCATGGCTCTTGAGGTTCTTCACATTCTCCAGCACGAAAAACGGCGGTTTTTTGGCGGCGAGGATGCGCGCCACATCAAAAAACAGCGTGCCCTGGGCTTCACATTCAAAACCGTGCGCGCGACCCAGCGCATTCTTCTTACTGACGCCGGCCAGCGAAAAGGGCTGACAGGGAAAGCCGGCCAGCAGCACCTGATGGTCGGGAATCGTCTTATCGATATGCTGATAAATCGCCTGCTCATCCGGCAAACCGGCCGGCTGGGTAATCAGCCGGATATCACTGTTGAACTGATGCCGGGCGGGATCGCTGTAGTGATTAGCTTTATAGGTGCGCACCGCTTCTTTATTCCACTCGCTGGTGAATACGCACTGGCCACCAATCTGCTCAAAGCCGCGGCGAATACCCCCGATGCCGGCAAACAGATCGATAAACTGAAAGCGGGGATTGTCATAATGCGCCGGTCGCGACGGCAGCAGTGCCTGCAAACGGGCAACCTCCGCCGCGGACAGCGCGGGCGCGGCACTTTTTCCCGCGCGAATACGGTTAAGCTGCGTGATACTCCAGTCGCGGCCGCCGGCCTCGCTCAGGATGACCACCAGATCGCGGGCCGCGTAGATATCCAGTACCTGCAGCAGTAACGCGGTGGCGTCATCATCAGCGGAGTGCGGGGAGGGCGAAGCCGTCGCGGCGGGATCGAGTGCAAGCATGCGTTTTTCCTTAACAGTGAAGTGGCTATGCTACCACTCCTGGCGCGGCGTGGAAATTAACGATGGCTGCGCAGCGTCTCGCAATCTGCTTCGCACAAACTTTCGCTTTTGCCTCAACGCGCTAAAGTTGAAGAAGCCCGGAAAAAAGGAGACGCCATGGCAGACGTCCACTCGCATGATATTCGCCGCAAAAATATGCGCGCCATTCGCAATCAGGATACGGCGATTGAGCAGCGTATTGCGCTGCTGCTGAAAGATCGCGGCTTTAGCTTTCGTGTACAGGACAAAGCGCTGCCGGGTCGGCCGGATTTTGTGCTGCCGCAGCACAAAGCCATTATCTTTGTGCACGGCTGTTTCTGGCATCGTCACCACTGTTATCTGTTCAAAATGCCTGCCACGCGTACCGAATTCTGGAGCGGCAAAATCAACAGTAACGTGGAGCGTGACCGGCGCTATGTGCAGCAGCTGCAGGAAAGTGGCTGGAAGGTGCTGATCGTCTGGGAATGCGCGCTGCGCGGCAAACTGCGGCTGGAAGATGAGGCGCTGGTGGAGCGGCTGGAAGAGTGGCTGCTGGCTGCCACGCACAGCAGCGAGATCGATCATCAGGGATTGCATCACTATCGGGCGGATTAAGGCAGGGTGATTGCTTTTACCTGCCATAACAGTTTAGATCAGCGTTTTCTCTGGGACGCGGAATACCACCATGAGCAGCATCAAACTGACGGTCAGACGCCTGTATCAACTGCGCGATGAGCGCATGGTCAATGCGCATGCCACGGCGCGCATTTACCTGGACGATACGCTGGTGGCCACCGAGGAGATAAGCGGCATGACAGAAAGTCCGGTGAGCAAGTATCTGCACGCCGACGATCTGCACGGGAAAACGTTACGCGTCGAATGGGACTGTGCGGGCATCGCCGATATGACGGTGACGGCGATTGAGCGGTGCCCCTGTTGTCAGGATCACGAACCGGAATAAGGAATGACATTTTGGCAGGAACCAGCTTACTGACTCTTCTGGATGATATTGCCACGCTGCTCGACGACATTTCCGTCATGGGCAAAGTGGCGGCAAAAAAGACCGCCGGCGTGCTGGGCGATGACCTGTCGCTCAATGCACAGCAGGTGACGGGCGTGAAGGCCAATCGTGAGCTCCCGGTGGTGTGGGGCGTGGCGAAAGGCTCGTTTATCAACAAACTGATCCTGGTGCCGCTGGCGCTGCTGATCTCCGCGTTTGCGCCCTGGCTGATTACGCCGCTGCTGATGATTGGCGGCGCCTATCTGTGCTTTGAAGGGGTGGAAAAAGTGCTGCACAGCCTGCACCACGACAAAGCGGAGAAGAGCCCGGAAGCGCGGCAAAAGCGCCTGGATAATCTGGCGCAGCAGGACCCGCGCCAGTTCGAAAAAGATAAGGTGAAAGGCGCAGTGCGCACCGACTTCATTCTGTCGGCCGAAATTGTGGCGATTACCCTGGGCATCGTTTCGGATGCGCCGCTGCTCAACCAGGTGTTAATCCTCGCCGGTATTGCCATTCTGGTGACCATCGGCGTGTACGGTATTGTGGCGATGATCGTTAAGATTGACGATCTCGGCTACTGGCTGCGTGAGAAGTCTTCCACGCTGGCGCAGGCCACCGGCGGCGCGCTGCTGGCGCTGGCACCGTGGCTGATGAAAATCCTGTCGGTGGTTGGCACCGTCGCGATGTTCCTGGTGGGCGGCGGTATTATCGTGCACGGTATCGCGCCGCTGCATCATGCCATTGAAGAGTACAGCAGCGGCTTCCCGGGCGTGGTTTCCATGCTGCTGAGCAACGGCGCGAATCTGGTGCTGGGCTTTATCGTTGGGTCGATTGTGCTGTTAGTGGTAAATCTGGTTGCGAAGCTGCGCGGTAAATCGGTATAAAGCGCAGGAAATTTCTAATCACGGGTCAGGAGAACGATGATGAACGACGATATGTTTGAATTTGATATCGATGCACAGCTGGAGCAGGCGGAAGCCAAAGCGGCAGAAAAAGCCAGCGAAGTGCCGGCGGATATCAGCGACGAAGCCGACTGCGAAGGTTGCAAAATCTGATTTTCCACCCGGGAAAATCGTTCAAAGCCGATAATAACTTTTATCGGCTTTGTTTATTTACGGCATTTTTCACTGCTTATTCCGAATTTGTCACAGTAATAGCAATATCCTATAGGCAAAAAACGCGCACAGCTGCTATACCTTAATCCGTTCATTCAACGGTGAGAAGGGAGGACGCGGTATGACCTTTGCAATCAGTGACGAAGTTCAGCACAAACAGGGCGGACCCACCATGGTGGTGACCGGCTATGCCAGCGGAATGGTAGAGTGTCGTTGGTATGATGGCTACAGTGTACGCCGCGAAGCGTTCCGCAGTGATGAGCTGACGCATCTGTCGGCCGCGCGCCAGCTGGCCAGCTGAGTCCCCCGGGACGGTCAGCGCGCCGTCCCGATGTCATTGTCACTTTTCACGTTTTTCCTGATCTCTGCCTGTACGCCTTTTTCCCGCCTGACTACACTTCTTCAATTCGTTGTTATCCGGAGCCTGGCTACTGATGCCAATCTCGCCACTGTCATCACGCCGCATGACGCCTGCGCTGCGCGTGCATCTCTGTTTTCTGGCGGTCTTTCTATTTTCACTTTTTCTCACCGTCCATGAAGCGCTGGAATTAAAAAATAATTATCAGCAGCGGCAGCGCGCCCAGCTGTCGGAGATCCAGCGCAGCCTCGACAGCCGCTTTCAGGAGAGTCTGGACGAGCTTAATTACTATCAGCGGATGCTCAGCTACGCGCTGACGCACCCGCTGAATGCCGATTATGGTCAGCACGCCCTGCAGCGTTTTCAGCAGTTGCGCCATCAGCCGGTGTGGCAGTTGCAAATCGCTAACCTGCGCAGCATGCCGATTAACGGCGTCAGCGACGAATGGCTGCAGCGTGATGCGCTGCTGCAGCGCGATGATACTTATCTGCTGCCCGAGCTGCGCGCTGCGCTGGAGTTCAGCTTTATCATGCAGTTCAGCGATGAGGCGCAGGACTTTCATTCACGCTTCTGGTACACCTCGCGCGCGGGCTATTACATCAGCTCACGTCCGCCGCGCGACGCGCAGGAGCTGGCGCAAAGTTACGCCACCATGACGCAGCGACCCTATTTTCGCGACCAGCAGCCGGGCCGGGCGGCGCAGACGCGATGGCACTGGACCGAAGCCTATCAGGGGGAGTTCAACGAAGGGTTGATGCTGACGGTGAGCGCACCGGTGATCGCCCATCAGCACTGGTACGGCGTGTTGTCGATGGACTTCACCCAGCAGCGAATAAATGCATTGCTGCACCAGTCGCGTCACAGCGTGCTGCAGGGCAAGCTGGTGCTCGAAGATCGCGCTCTCAACGAGATCACCCGGCTGCCGGCACCGCACGATGTGGCATTGACCCCCGCGCAGCGCGGCCAGCTGATACAGGCGATTCACCAGCAGCCGGCCGGAACACTGTGGTTGGGCAGTCAGCTGGCCAGCTGGGTTAAGTTAAAAAATGTCGATGCCTGGCTAATCAACGTGCAGAGCCTGCGCCAGGGGCTGGCGCAGGAGCTGGGGCGGGTAGCGCTGTTTCTGTTGGGCATGTGGCTGCTGTTCGTGCTGTTACTGGCGCTGGCGCATCAGGTGATTTTCCGCCTGGTACGGCGGCTGGAGGATCTCTCGGCGCGACTGGCCTGGCGCGCTAACTATGACGGCCTGACGCGCCTGCTTAATCGCAGCGCCTTTTTCGACCAGTTTATCGCGCTGGCGCGGCGCTGCGAACAGCAGCAACAGCCGCTGGCGGTGATCCAGCTCGATATCGATCATTTCAAAAAGGTCAATGATAGCTGGGGCCATCACGCGGGCGATCAGGCGCTAATGCGCGTGGCCGGCGTCATCAAACATACGCTGCGCCCTTACGACGTGGCCGGACGCATCGGCGGCGAGGAGTTTTGTATCGTGCTGCCGCACACCACGCTGGCTGAGGCGCAGGGCGTGGCGGAGCGTATCCGCAGCCGGCTGGCGGCCAAAACCATTCTGGTCAACGCCAGCACCACCTTTAGCGTTACGTTGTCGGAAGGTGTCAGCTGCAGTACTGAGCAGGGCAGTTACCATGCAGAAAGTCTGCAGGCGGTAGCGGACCGCCGCCTGTATCTGGCGAAAAGCGGCGGTCGCAATCGGGTGTGCGCGGCCGGTTAGACTTTGCCCTCGTTATCCTCTTCTACCGCCTGGTAGATGCGCTGCAGGATATCAGGGAACGCCGACTGCACGCGGCTCCAGCTGGGGATAAACGGTTTCTCGTTTGGCCGCTCGATGAACGACTGGCCGGCGTCGAGAATCGCCTGGGTGAACATCTCGACCGCCGCTTCTTCAATGTGCTGATCAAACTTCAGTCCGTTCATGGTGGCTTCGTGGTTGTAGATCTCCATCATGTCCAGCGCGTTGCGATAATAGGTGGCTTTCAGCACGCGGAACGAGTCGCTGGTGAGCGGCACGCCCATTGTCGCCAGCTTACGCAGCAGCGACTGCACGATATCGTTACTCATGCGTTTCAGGCCACCGGTGCCGTCCTCTTCCGCAAGCGGCTGATGCTTATGATCGTAGTTGTCCGCGATTTCCACCTGGCAGGTCTGCCGCGTGGTGTAATTGCGATAAATCTCTGACAGCACGCCAATCTCCAGCCCCCAGTCGCCAGGAATTTTAATGCCGTTCAGCACGTGGGTGCGCATGGCAAACTCGCCGGACAGCGGATAGCGGAAACTGGTGAGATAGTCGAGATACTCCGAATGGCCGTAGACTTTCTGCAGCGAGCGCAGCAGCGGGCCCACCAGCAGACGCCCGACGCGGCCATTAAGTTTGCCGTCCGCAACGCGCGCATAGAAACCTTTGCAGAATTCATACTGAAAGGCCGGGTTGGCCAGCGGATAGAGCAGACGTGCCAGCATGCCGCGCTCATAGGTCACGATATCGCAGTCATGCAGCGCCACGCACTGCGAGCGGTCGGAGGCCAGCGTGTAGCCGGTGCAGAACCACACGTTGCGCCCCTTGCCGGGCTGGCTGGGCGACAGGCCCTCTTTATCCAGCTCGGCGTCCAGCGCTTTCAGCCGCGGGCCATCGTTCCACAAAATGCGGTGGCGCTGCGGCAGGCGCGAGAAAAATTCGCGCGCGAAGAGAAACTGATCGCGATCGGCACGATCGAGGCCAATCACAATCTCCTCCAGATAGGGCACTTTCGCCAGTTCATTGACAATATTATCCAGCGCCGGGCCTTCCAGCTCGGAAAACAGCGAGGGCAGAATCAGCCCCATTTTGCGCTTGCGCGCAAAGCGCACCATCTCTTTTTCCAGCGACTCCACGCTGCGGTGGGTGAGATTATGAAAGTTGGTAATTACGCCGTTCTGGTAAAAATCACTCATCGTCTCATCCTTCTGGTCAGCTGCCGTTATTCAGGTTGGGCAAGAAAGTAATCCAGACCTTCGCGCCAGCCCTCAGGGCCAACGTGTGCGGTGTGGTAAACGTTATGATGATCGCTGCGTTGCAGCACCACCGGGTTTTTACTGAAACCTTTAATCACCACGGCATAATCGACGCGCTCCAGCATCGGCGCATCGTTAGGGCCATCGCCCAGACCAATCGTGGTGCGCTTCGTGCCTTCCTGCTGCTGCAACTGCTGCAATAACTGTTCCAGCGCCACGCCTTTACCGCTGCCCGCCGGCATCACGTGCCAGAAACGTCCGCCCTGCGTTAGGGCCAGCTGATGCCCGGCCAGCGCCGCGCGGAAGGCGTCGAGCCGCGTTTCATCATCGCGCCATACGATAACTTCAGACGCATCGCGCAGTCGGCTCTGGCTGGCTTCCGTCAGCGTCAGGCCGGTGAAACGGGCCACTTCTGCGTCGCTAAAGTCATGAAAGCCGGTGAAGCGAAAATCCGCCTGCAGGGTGCTGAGCGTGGCACAGAGCGCAAGATAATCGGCACCGGGTTCTTCGGCGATTTGCGCTTCCCTGCCGAAGGCGACGCGGGCGCCGTTTTCCGCGATAAAGGGCGCACCGGCGATGCCCAGCCGCTTCTGCAGCGGAATAATTTCGGCCGCGGTTTTACTCGAACAAATCACCAGCGGAATCTGTTGCTGCTTAAGACGCGCCAGCCACTCGCTGGCGGCCTGCCAGTTATAGTCATGATGATCGAGCAGCGAACCATCGAGATCGGTCACGATCAGCAGGGAGGAATCTAACGGGATCATCAATACACTCCTTACGCCCAAAGGCATCCGTAAAGCGACGTGTAATCAGTATAATAGCGTAATCACGATCACACTTTTCCTTGCCGCCGGCGCGGCCACTATCCAGGATAATTCTTAAAACACCGCCCGGATACCGAAGCGGCTGCACGTTTTGTGCATGCAGAATGTCAGCCGTAGCGCGATGTTTTCGGTAACAGCAGTGCATGATTATGCAGATTTGTTCGAATTGCGTGCAGAATTGAGACTTGTCTTACTTCAGCTAAGGCGTACTCTGAAGCGGTGTTAAGATTTTCCTGGTGTAACGAATTTATTTTTTTCAACCCGGCCAGCGTGCCGGGTCTTTTTTTGAAATCGATTTCAGCGGTTCACTTCGGTGATGGTGAAATCACGAATATCAAGTTCAAACGCCTCGGCCAGTTCGGTGTAGGAGTCAAACGCTTCGCCATTCACCTTCACGCGGTGTGCATCTTCAGCCTGCATAAACTCCTGCACTTCGCCTGACGTTTTTTTCTGAATCGCTTCCAGCAGCGCGTCCACGTCGATGTTCACTTCGCGCTGCACGTTATCGCTGTACTCTTTTGCTGTAGCCATGACAGCCTCCCGGAGGCAAACGGATTCCTGACAAGTATAGACGGTGACAGCGGGCGAGGGACGTGGACGGGAAACGGGCAAAAAAAAGCCCGCGCTGCGCGGGCAAAAATCCTTGTTACTTTTAGGTTGACTGCCCCTTTGGGGTTGGTGCAGTGCTGACAAGTGTACGAGGGTGCCGCGTCAAAAGTCTTTCCGGGAAACGTTAAGAAAGTGAAAAGCCCGGCTTTGACACTTCTTTACCCGCTGCATTCCCCATTCTGGCGTAAAGCAGCTATGCTTACAGCTGGTTGATTATTATGGTTATCAGGGAGTTAGTATGGATTTAATTCGGATCATTATTGCCATTCTGTTGCCACCGCTGGGCGTGTTTTTACAGGTCGGCTTTGGCGGCGCCTTCTGGCTCAACATTCTGCTGACGCTGTGTGGTTACATCCCCGGCATCGTGCATGCGGTGTGGGTAATCGCCCGACGCTGATCGCGATCAGGCAGCGCTGACTATCTTCCGTTACACTATGCGCAGGACTGTTTCTGGAGAGAAATCAATGAAGGTCAATGACCGGGTAACGGTAAGAACCGACGGCGGCCCACGTCGCGTCGGTACTGTGCTGGCTGTGGAAGGCTTTAATGAGGGCACCATGTATCTGGTGGCGCTGGAGGATTATCCGCTGGGGATCTGGTTCTTTAATGAGAGCGATCACGCCGAAGGCGTGTTTGTTGAGCCGTATGCGGGGGAAGGGTAGTGTGGTTTTGCGATTAGATTACCCTCACCCTAACCCTCTCCCGCTTGCGGGAGAGGGAACCGTTCAGTGCTCCTGCTCGCGGGAGAGGGAACCGTTCAGTGTGGATGATTAAAATACATTGTTTGCATGGCGTTAAGTGAAGACGATATTTAATCGCCGCACGGACGGCCCCCTCTCCCGCAAGCGGGAGAGGGATGGGGTGAGGGAAAAATACCGCACCCCACCTCACTCCTCTTAAAACGTCTCCCAGTTATCATTACCCGCTGCAGCCAGTGTCGGACGTGGAGCGAGCGCTGGCGCTTTTAGCGCTGGCTGCGGCGCAGCAGCAACCAGCGAGGCTGGCGTATCATTCAGGCGGAACACCGCCACCGCCTGCGTCAGTTTACCGGCCTGATCTTCCAGCGAAGCCGCGGCTGAAGAGGCTTCCTCCACCAGCGAAGCGTTCTGCTGCGTCACGTTATCCATCTCGGTCACCGCCAGGCTGACCTGCTGAATACCACGGCTCTGCTCATCAGACGCTGCCGCAATCTCGGCCATAATGTCGGTAACGCGGCGCACCGCCTCGACAATCTCGCCCATGGTGCTGCCGGCTTCGCCGACCTGATGCGAGCCGTTACTGATCAAATCCACCGACTCGGCAATCAGCGACTCAATCTCTTTCGCCGCCTGCGCACTGCGCTGCGCCAGATTGCGCACTTCACTGGCGACCACGGCGAAGCCACGGCCCTGTTCGCCGGCGCGTGCGGCTTCCACTGCGGCGTTGAGCGCCAGGATATTGGTCTGGAAGGCGATACTGTTAATGACATTGGTAATCTCGGCAATTTTCTTCGAGCTGCCGGAGATGTTATTCATGGTTTTCACCACGCCGCTCACCAGTTCACCACCGCTGCGCGCTTTGCCTGACGCATCGGCGGCCAGCTGGCTGGCGTGATGGGCGTTTTCGGCGTTCTGCTTCACCGTGGCGGTGAGCTGCTCCATGCTGGCGGCAGTCTGCTCCAGCGCAGAAGCCTGTTGCTCGGTGCGTGATGACAGATCGGTATTACCTGCGGAGATCTCGCTGGAACCCTGATAAATCGCCACCGCGCCTTCACGGACGGTGCCAACGGTGCGCACCAGCGACGCCTGCATCAGCTGCAGGTTGTGCAGCAGGCTGCCAATTTCGTTGCGACCATAGGCCTGCTCGGGGGCGGTGAGATCGCCCTGCGCGATGCGCTCAATGCGACCCACCGACAGGCGCAGCGGATTGATCACCACGCGGCGCAGGAACACGAAGGTGAGCAGCACCAGCAGCAGCGCGGCGGCAAAAGCCGCAGCCATCGCGATAAAACCGACGCGCGACTGATGCGCCGCTTCGGCGTTAATCGCTTCGGCGCGCTCGGTGCGGATCTTAATCGCCTTCAGCAGCACGGCATTATAGGCATCATCCAGCTTGCGGGTGACATCGGTCTCCTGCGCGACAATCCCTTCAAAGCTGCCCTGTTTCGCCGACTCGATCATCGGCTTCAGGCCTTTATCAATATAGGCGTTGAAGCTGGTGGTGAGCGGACCGTCGAGCGCCAGGTCAGCCGGCGTCTTCATTTTGCGATCCATATAAATTTTGAAGCCTTCGCGCGCCTGCTTAATGCGCGTTTCGGTGCGCGCCAGATCGGCACGATAGCCATCCATTTCACCGATGCGCGCCGCCGCGCCCGACTGCAGTACATTAAGGCGTGCGGTTCGCAGATGGTTTGAGCTGTTAGAAATGCCCATGCGCACCTGAATCTCATCGGTGGCGTCATTGAGGGAATTATTACTCTGAATCAGAAAGTAGCTGGCGAGTCCAATGCACAGGGCAAAAAGCAGCAGAATGCCACCAAAGATCATGCTGAACAGAGGCATCAGGCGTAGGTTTTGCCAGATGCTGAGCTTATGTTGCTCATCTATCGATGCTGTTTTCATTTCCTTGCTCTCATAGTGGTAAGGGGTTCTGAAAACAAGCATCGGCAGCAGGGGATAAAGGCTTAGCGGGGAAGTGGGATCGCGCTCGCAAAACGCTCAAAAATAATCAAGGCCAGTCGCGGGGACTGGCCTTGACCACAAAGCGTATTATCGTAAGGTGAAATTATCGCACGTTGACATAAATGCCCGAGGTAACATTATCTGTCAGGCGCACCACATGATAAATAACCTGTTTATTATGCGTTTTAATTTTGCGTTTAATATTGCCTTTATGTGACGAAACAGTTTTCGCTTTGATTTGCATCTTATCCGAAATCTGAATGGTGTCATGACCTGACATCCACATCTTCAGCATATTCGATTCAGTCTGGCTCAATGTCAGTGGATGAATATCCAGCCCGGCAGAAATGCGTGGTGACGCATTGAGTTTCTTTTGCAGGTAGGTGCCCAGCAGGGAGTCCAGCGTCGATGTTTTTATCGATTTTGACGTAATAATCAGGTTCTTACGAACGTAGAGGTATTCCTCAAAATGGATATTCGAGATCGCCATAAAAATAAAGAATAGCGTATCCGGATGCTGCATGATAATAGAACGAATGCGATCGCTGGAATCGGATTCGTGAATAAAGCATTCTTCGTTAATAAATACTACGCCCGGTTTTAATTGCTCACACCGTTGTTGCAATTGTTCGATGTCAGACACGGAAGTAATATTTTTCTTTTTGACTCCTTTTGCCGACATATAGTCTGACAAACCCAGGCGTGTGTAGTTACATGAATCCATAATAATCGTTGGCATTATAGCGACCCTCACCAATTTGTTATCCGTTTAAATCAACGATGAATACGCGTTTGCGGTACGAGAGAGATTTCCAAAGACACTTTTTTATTCTGCTCGGCAGACTGGCGTAATGCATTCCTGCGCCATCTTGACTCGTCCCTGACCCGTTCTGCGAAGTTTATTGTGTTACTTCCACGTCACGCTTGTCCCCGCGATAGTGGGAATCGCCGGGAATTTGGTTTATGTGTTTCTTTCGCTCTGTTTTGAGAGCCCTGTCACTATCGCGCAAGTCACAGACAAATCTGATAGGACAATTCTTAAAAACATTTGAATCGCGAAAGTGTGACGTTTCAGCGAGTGTTGACAATGCCGGAAAAAAGGGATTTAGACAAGAAAAATCGCTGTAATATTTTTTTTGTTTAAAAACAGCCCTTTGAGCATTTTATCAACCGATTCACCGGCTTAACCGGCTTAGGAATCGTCTGACTAAAATACGCGAAGCGCCGTTTAATAAGAATAATTTTCACCATAAATGCGCATTTATCAGAATATCCTCAGTTGATTTCTGAAAAATATGGTTCGAAAAATGCACAGAATGTTTTTGATTACTTAACTATCGTATAAGAAGGTTAACAGTATCGTTAATCAACGGGCAGGGGAAAGTTCTGATACAAACTGCGCGAGTAAATCAAAGACTTCACCGAACAGATGTTCACAGAAAGGTGCAAGCAACGGCATCATCATACCCAGACTCAGGATCCCTACCGTTAAGGTGATTGGGAAGCCGATGGCGAAAACCGACAGCTGAGGTGAAACGCGGTTTAACAAACCTAGTGCCAGGTTTAGCGTGAGGAGCAGAATTATTAGGGGTAGCGCTAACATCATGCCATTAAGGAAAATTAAGCTGGCGGCTTTGGTCAGCGCCATGAAGGCGTTGGCGTTGAGTGGCTGATCGTTAATCGGCAACGTGTGAAAACTGTCCACCAGTAACGAGATCAACCACAGGTGACCGTTGAAGGTCAGGAACAGCAGCATCGCCAGCATGTCGAGAAAACGGGCCAGCAGCGGCATGTTGATCCGGCTGTTCGGGTCGAGCAGGGTGGCAAAAGAGAGACCCATCTGCAGACCAATCATCTCACCGGCCAGCCGCACGGCAGAAAAAGCCAGCTGCATGGTCAGACCAATCCCCACGCCAATCAGCAGCTGCTGCACCAGCATCCAGAAACCGGCCGGGGTAAACAGCGTCACTTCGACCGGCGGCAGCAGCGGCATCAGAATCCAGGTGGTGACTACCGCCAGTCCAATTTTGACCCGTTTTGGAATCGAACGTTCATTCAGTAGCGGCGCGCTGGCAAATAGCGCCAGCAAACGCACCATCGGCCAGAAGAATTGCGCCACCCACTGCACCAGCTGGCTGCTGTCGAGGGTGACCATTAGCCGATGATATAAGGCAGGTTGCTGAACAGGGTACGGATGTAGTCCAGCATCAGGTTGAGCATCCACGGTCCGGCCACCACGGCAGTGGCCGCAACGGCAAGAATTTTCGGGATAAACGACAGTGTCTGTTCGTTAATCTGCGTTGCCGCCTGCAGAATACTGATCAGCAAACCGCTCACCATCGCCACCAGCAGCAGCGGAGCGGCCATCATCAGGGCGATACGCATCGCTTCCTGGCCCATTACCATTACCGATTCCGGTGTCATGTTGCGCTCCTGTCGAGAGAAAGGTGAGGGCGGAAAGCCACTCAGGAGTAAAAACTTTGCGCCAGCGATCCCACCAGCAGCTGCCAGCCATCCACCAGCACGAACAGCATCAGCTTAAACGGCAGCGAAATCGTGGCCGGCGGCACCATCATCATCCCCAGCGCCATCAGTACGCTGGCGACCACCAGGTCGATGATCAGAAAAGGTATAAAAACGGTGAAACCAATCTGGAAAGCGGTTTTCAGCTCGCTGGTGACATAGGCGGGCAGCAGAATGCGCATCGGCACCGCTTCCGGACCCTGAATCGGCGCGCTGTTGGCGAGACGGGCGAATAGGGCCAGGTCGGCTTCGCGCGTCTGGCGCAGCATGAACTCACGCAGCGGCTGGGCACCTTTGTCGATCGCCACGTCCATGCTGATTTTGTCCTGGCTGAACGGCAGATAGGCATCGGTGTAAATCTTGTCGAAGGTCGGCGCCATGATAAAGAAGGTCAGGAACAGCGCGAGACCCAGCATCACCTGATTCGGCGGCGCGGACGGCGTGCCCAGTGCGTTACGCAGCAGACCAAACACAATAATGATGCGGGTGAAACTGGTCATCATCAGCAACACCGCCGGAATAAAGGTCAGCGAGGTAATGAAGACCAGCGTTTGCACCGGCAGCGACCAGCTCTGGCCGCCATTGGCCAGCGGCTGGCTGATCAAACCCGGCAGCTGCGCATGGGCAGCCGGTGCCAGCAGCATCAGCAGCGGCAGAAGAGGGAGCAATCGACGCATCATTGGGGTTTTCCGGGACGTTTAACCAGGTTCTGAAACAGCTGACGAAAATCCTGCGGCGCCGCGCTGACGGGCAGGGACGCTTCCGGTGGCAGCGGCGGCAGCGAGTGCAGATGGGTGATCTGCTGACCGGTGACCCCCAGCACTAAACGCGCATCGGCGGTATCAACAATCACCACCCGCTCCTGACGGCCAACCTGCACGCTGGCGCTGACTTTCAGCGCCTGGCCGCTCACCGCTTTCGGCGCAAAGCCGAGGCGTTTCGCCAGCCAGCCGCAGGCCAGAATCAGCAGCACGATCACCGCCAGCACGCTGCTGACTTGCCCAACGACTGAACTGGTGGACACCACCGGCTGGGCGTGAGCGGGCTGAACGGTTTGCGCGTTTTTTAACATGATTAGCGGCTCAGACGACGCATACGTTCGGACGGGGTAATAATGTCGGTGATGCGCACGCCATATTTGTCGTTCACCACCACCACTTCACCCTGCGCGATCAGATAGCCGTTGATCAGGATGTCCAGCGGCTCGCCGGCCAGGCCATCAAGCGCCACCACCGAACCCTGCGTCAGGCGCAGCAGCTCTTTAATGGTCATCTTGGTACGGCCCAGTTCCACGGTCAGTTTGACCGGGATATCCATGATCAGATCGATGTCCTGCAGCGAGCCGCTGGCGGCGCTGGCCTCAAGCGACTTAAATACGTTATCGCCTGGCTCCGCCGCACTGCTGGTCGCCGCCTGCTCGTTCATCGCTTCAGCCCACAGATCGTCCGCAGAGATATCATCGGACGGTTTTTTGCTGTCACTCATTGGGCTGTTCCTCATTCAGCGAATTCAAAATCGGGTTAATCAGATGTTCTACACGCAGCGCATACTGGCCGTTGAGCGTGCCATACTGGCTCGTCAGTACCGGTACGCCGTCGACGTGGGCAATGATGCGGTCCGGCTTCTCAATGGGCAGGACGTCACCAGGTTTCAGTTGCAAAATACGGGACAGACGCAGCGACGTTTCAGCGAAGTGGGCAATCAGCTCCAGCTCCGAGTGCTGCACCTGTTTCACCAGATTGTCGCGCCAGTGGTTATCTTCCTGACGCGAGTTCTCCAGCGGTGGATTGACCAGCAGCTCGCGCAGCGGCTCAATCATCGAAAACGGAATACAGATATTGAACTCACCCACCAGGTTGCCAATCTCCACCTGGAACGGCGTGTTGACCACGATATCGTTCGGTGAGGTGGTGATGTTGGTGAACTTCACCTGCATTTCAGAACGCACGTATTCCACTTCCAGCGGATAAATGGCTTTCCATGCGTCGCTGTAGCCTTCCAGCGCCAGCTTGAGCATGCGGCGAATCACGCGCTGCTCGGTGTGGGTGAACTCACGGCCTTCCACTTTGGTCGGAAAACGACCGTCGCCGCCAAACAGGTTATCCACGGCGATAAACACCAGGCTCGGCGAGAACACCACCAGCGCAGTCCCCCGCAGCGGCTGCAGGTGAATCAGGTTCAGGTTGGTTGGCACCGGCAGGTTGCGGGCAAACTCATGGTACGGCTGAATCTTGATTGCCCCAACGCTGATATCCGGGCTGCGGCGCAGCAGGTTGAACAGCGCCATACGGAAATGACGGGCAAAACGCTCATTGATGATCTCCAGCGCCTGCAGACGCTCGCGTACCACGCGACGCTGGGTATTGGGATCATAGGGGCGGATATCGCCATCGGCCCCTTTGGAACTGTTCTCTACTTCCGCACTGTCACTGTCGCCATTGAGCAGCGCGTCAATCTCAGCCTGGGAGAGAATGCTATCGCCCATTAAGTCACCTCAAAATGAAGGCGGTAAACAGCACGTCACTGACTACCTGCGCAGGTTGACCTTTTACCAGCGGTGGCGCCAGCACCTGTTTGATCTGTTCAACCAGGGCCTGTTTGCCTTGCTCGGTTGCCAGCGCGCTGGCGCTCTGACGTGAAAGCAGCAGCAGCAAACGGCTGCGCACCTCAGGCAGGTAGTCATTCAGCCGACGACGGGTATCCTCATCCGGCAGACGCAGGGTAAAGCCTACGTACAGCACGCGATCGGGATCGTTGTCGGGATTGACCAGGTTAACCGTAAACGTATCCATTGCAAAAAATACCGGGGCGGGCGGCGGCTCCACTTTGGCAGCCTCCGGCTTGTCACCCTCGTGTTTATTCATCATTCGCCAGACTGCATAGCCTGCCACGCTGCAAGCGGCCAGCGTTACAATCAGTAACACCGGAATTAGTAATGAACGTTTGCGGCCTTTAGCTTTCGCGTTATCAGACATGTTTGCAGTTACTTCCTGTGAATTATGGGCAAGCCTCTCGGCTTACCTGGACAGATTATCCCGCGTCTTAAGTCAAACAATGGGAAGAAAAGACGCGGGTTTTACGCTTACCTTCAGCGTTTAGTCGCTGTCAGGCAAAGATATCGACAGCGCCGTTGCCGGTCGCGCGCGCCTGGAGGGCTGCCGGGACGGCAATAGGCGTTATCTCGTTGTCACTGTCCTGGGAGAGGGTAAAGCTGCCGTACTGGCCGTCGCGACGTCCTTCCTGCTGGCCCTGATAACTCTGGCCCTGTGCGAAGGCGTCGCTGTTGACGTTACTCTGTCCCAGGTTAATGCCGCTCTCCGCCAGCGCCGTACGCAGCTGTGGGAGCGCCGCTTCCAGCGCGGCCCTCACATGGCTGTGGCTGGAAACCATTGTTAACTGTGCCTGATCTTTATCCAGCGTCAGGCTGATCTGTATCGCGCCGAGGTCTTCCGGATGCAGACGTAATTCGGCGTTCTGCTGGCCGTTACGGCTGAACATCACAATCTGCTGACTCAGCGCCTGCTGCCACTCGTTGCTGCCCAGCTGCGCATTCAGCATCGGCGTGGAAGGCGCGCTGCTGGTGCTGGCCGTGGTGCTGACCAGCGGACTGGTACTGCTCAGCGGGCTGCTGATGGCCGGCGCGCTGCTGTCATGGCTGCTGAGCATCTCGCGCCGCTCTTCCGGTTTGCTCAGCGTGCTCAGCACCTGCTGAAAACTCTCATCCAGCGTCATACCGCTGTTGCTGGCCGGCGTGCCGCTGGCGGCCGCGCTCTGCACCGGGCTATGGCTGACACCGGTCAGGCTGGTCAGCGCATCGCTGCCTTTAGATGGCTGGCCATCCGGCTTCGCCTGTTCCTCTTTCAGCGCACTTTGCAGCGAACTGTTAAGTAACGCAGCGTTTAGGCTGGTGCGCGCCTCACCCCGGGTCTCCAGCGTGGTGCTGTTATCCGCTGGCGGGCTGCTGCGGTTTTCAACCATCGCTGGCAACATGGCAAACAGCGCCTGCACATTCTGTAAGTCGCTGGCAGTTAACGAACTTGCTGCGCGCTTGTCATTATCATCGGCTGATTTCAGCCCGGCTTTAGTGTTTTCCGGCTGTAAAAGTGCGTTTAACGCCTCTGGTTTGTCCAGTGCCTGCAGCAGGGCGCTTAATGACGCTTTTGTGACGTTTTTCGCGTCAATTTCTGCCGCCAGATCAGCGGATTGCGCGCCATTCCCCTGCTGCTTAACCAGCGTCAGCAGGCGGTTGCCCAGCTCGGTAATAAATCCCTGCGGCAGGGTGTCAGCAGCGGACAGATTGTCCACTGCCGCTGAAGGTTGTGCTTTGCCGGTTTTGGCAAGCTGTGTCAGCAGTGTTGGCAGCGTGTTCATTCGCCTTTCCTCAATGCGGCCCGTTGGGCAAATTCATCCATCCGTTTCTGATCGAGACGGCTTTCCTGTCGTAATGCGTTCTCTTCCGCGCGGGTAATCAGCGTCTGATAGGCATTCAGCTTTTTATGCTTTTCACGCCAGTTGCTCAGCGCCTGTTCCAGCCGCTGGTTCCACTGATTAAGCTGCTGGCGATGCTGTTCGATGGCTTTTTCCAGCGTCTGAATAAACTGGTGATAATTGCTCCAGCGCGTGCTGGCGATGCCGCCGGACATATCCTGATTGAGCTTATTACGGTACTCATCCTGGTAATCGAGCAGCATGCTGAGCTGCTGATCGGCCTGCTGCTGACCGCGACGCATGTCGCCGAGGTGGATCACCGCCTGTTCCAGATCCTGCTCCGCCAGGTCGCGCAGCGTATCAATCGCATTGGCTGTCTTCATCGCGTTACCTCAAGTCGGGCGGCGTTAGCCGAACATCGCCTGCAGGTGCAGGCAGGCATCGTCATAATCGCTGCGTTCAAAAATGCCCTGCTGCAGGAAAGCTTCCATCTGTGGATAGAGCTTAATGGCCCGGTCCAGCATCGGATCGCTGCCTGCGGCATAAGCGCCGACGCTCACCAGATCGCGGTTACGCTGAAAGCTGGAGAGCAACTGCTTGAACTGGCGCACGCGCGCATAGTGGGTTTCATCAATCAGCGCGGTCATGGCACGGCTGATCGACGCTTCAATATCAATGGCCGGATAGTGACCGGCCTCGGCCAGGCGACGCGACAGCACAATGTGGCCGTCGAGAATGGCGCGCGCCGAGTCGGCAATCGGGTCCTGCTGGTCGTCGCCTTCGGTCAGTACGGTATAGAACGCGGTAATTGAACCGCCGCCGTGAATGCCGTTGCCGGCGCGTTCTACCAGCGCCGGCAGCTTAGCGAACACCGATGGCGGATAGCCTTTGGTGGCCGGCGGCTCGCCGATCGCCAGCGCGATCTCACGCTGCGCCATGGCGTAGCGGGTGAGGGAGTCCATGATCAGCAGCACGTGCTGACCGCGATCGCGGAAATCTTCGGCGATGCGCGTGGCATAAGCGGCCCCCTGCATACGCAACAGCGGCGAAACGTCGGCCGGCGCGGCGATCACCACCGAGCGCGCGCGCCCTTCGGCGCCAAGAATGTTTTCGATAAACTCTTTAACTTCGCGGCCACGTTCACCAATCAGGCCCACCACGATGACGTCGGCTTTGGTATAACGCGCCATCATGCCGAGCAGCACCGATTTCCCCACGCCGGAGCCGGCAAACAGCCCCATACGCTGGCCGCGGCCCACGGTGAGCAGGGCGTTGATCGCCCGCACGCCGGTATCCAGCACATCGTGGATCGGCGTACGCTGCAGCGGGTTGAACGGTGCGGTGATCAGCGGCGCGCGGTAGCCGGTTTCCGGCGCGGGCAGGCCATCCAGCGGTTTGCCGCTGCCGTCCAGCACGCGGCCGAGTAGCTCCGGCCCCAGCAGCAGCTGTTTACCGCTGTGATCGCCGTGCACGCGGGCATACACGCGCGCGCCGGGCAGAATGCCATCGACCTCTTCCAGCGGCATCAGAAACAGTTTCTGGCCGTTGAAGCCGACCACTTCGCTTTCCACTTCGGTAATTGTGCCGTTGTCGTGGCGCTCAATAATGCAGGTGGCGCCCAGCGGCAGCTGCAGGCCGGTGGCTTCCAGCACCAGACCGGTGGCGCGCGTCAGGCGGCCATAGCGGCGCACCGTCTGCACCTGACTGATGCGGTCTTCAAAACTGTCGAGCGCGCCCAGCCAGCGCGAAAGGCGTGACGTCATCAGAATGCTCCCGGTGCCGCCAGACGGCACAGCTCCTGCCAGCGCGTGGCGACGCTGGCATCCAGATCGCCGTCTTCGGCGCTGAGTTTACAGCCGCCGGGATGCAGCGAACTGTCGGCCAGCAACCGCCAGCCATGTAAATCGAGCGTTGGGCCCAGCGTCTGCTCAACGCGCTGCAGATCGTCCGGGTGCACGCGCAGCTGCGGTTTGCCGCTGAACATCGGCTCCTGCTGAATCAGCTGCTGGATCTGGCGCAGCAGGGCGCTGCCATCCACCTGCGTTGCCTGGCCAATCACCGTGCGCGCCGCTTCCAGCGCCAGCTGCATCAGGCGCGACGCAATCACGCTATCCAGCGCTTCCAGCGTGTGATGAAACTCGGTGACCAGCTGCTGCATACGCGCCTGTAACGGAGCCTGCTGCTGCTGGGCATCGGCCAGTCCCTGCTGGAACCCGGCGTCATAGCCGTTTTGCTGCGCTTCGGCGAAGCCTTTCTGATAACCTTCGCTGTAGCCCTGCGTCTGCGCATCTTTACGCATCTGCTGCTGCAGACGTTCCAGCTGCTGCTGCTGTTCATCTTCCTCGCTCAGCACGAGGTCGCTGTCCGGCTCCTCTGCCAGCAGCAGTTCAGGCTCGGGCGGCTGCGGCGCGCCTAAATCATCAGGCTGCCAGCGCTGCCATGCACGGGCGGAAAAGGCGTCAGACATAGGTTTCCTCGCCACCACCAATTACCATCTCGCCTGCTTCCGCCAGACGGCGCACGATAAGCAGGATCGCTTTCTGTTCGTTCTCCACCGCGGACATACGCACCGGGCCACGGTTGGCGAGGTCGTCGCGCAGGATATCGGCGGCGCGCGCCGACATGTTTTTGAGGAATTTCTCGCGCAGCGGCTGCTCGGCGCCTTTCAGGGCAATCAGCAGTTGCTCGGACTCCACTTCCTGCAGCAGGCGCTGGATGCTGCGGTCGTCCACTTCCACCAGGTTTTCGAACAGGAACATCTCGTCGATGATCTTCTGTGCCAGCTCGCCATCGAAGTCGCGTACTGCTTCGATAACCGCTTCTTCCTGCTGGGTTTTCATCAGGTTGATGATTTCCGCTGCGGTTCTCACGCCGCCCATCTTCGCGCGCTTGAGGTTGGTGCCATCCAGCAGGCCGTTGAGCACTTCGGTCAGCTCTGCCAGCGCCGCCGGCTGTACGCCGCCGAAGGTGGCGATACGCAGCATCACATCGTGGCGCAGACGCTCGTCGAACAGCGCCAGAATATCCGCCGCCTGGCCGCGCTTCAGGTGCACCAGAATGGTGGCGATAATCTGCGGGTGCTCGTCGCGGATCAGATCCGCTGCCGCCTGCGGTTCCATAAAGTTGAGGGTTTCCATGCCGCTGGTGGTTTCGCGCGTTTCGAGGATATCTTCCAGCAGGCTGGAGGCGCGCTCTTCACCCAGCGCCTTGATCAACACCGAACGCAGGTAGTCGTTGGAGTTGAGGCTTAGCGCAGCAAACTGTTCGGCATCGGTTTCGAACTCGCGCAGCACTTCGGTCAGCTGCTTGTGCGAAATCTGTTTCATGCTGGCCATCGCGGCGCTGAGGTGCTGTACCTCACGCTGGTTGAGGTGTTTAAACACCTCCGCCGCACGCTCTTCGCCAATGGTCATCATCAGAATGGCGCTCTTTTCAGTACCGGTCAGACTCATAGTTCGTTACTCATCCATTCGCGGATAACCAGCGCCACAACGCGCGGATCGTTTTCAGACATATCGCGGATGCGCTGGCTCATCACCTCGGCGCTCATGCGGTTGTTAGATTTGCGCTCCTGGTCCAGCTCGTCTTTATTGATCTGGACGCTGTAAGCGGCTTCTTCTTCACGGGCGGCAGCACGGGCAGCGGCGGCTTCGGCGGCGGCTTTCTCGGCTTCACGTTTACGCAGCAGTTGCGGACGCACCATTTTGCGATAGAGGATGAAGGCAACCAGTGCCACCAGCAGCCAGCGACCGGCGGTCATCAGCTGATCAAAGAACGACTGCTGCTGCCAGAAGGGCAGGTCGCCGCCGGTTGGTTCGGTAGTGTTAAACTGCGAGTTCACCACGTTGACGCTGTCGCCACGCGTTTGCGAATAGCCCATCGCTTCGCGGGTCAGATCTTCAATCTGCTTGATCTGCTGATCGTTCAGCGCCACCGCTTTGCCTTTGCCGTCATCGCGGTAGTTGACCACCACGGCGACCGACAGGCGCTGCACGTCACCAACGTTGAGTTTGGTGTGACGAATGGTGCGATCCAGCTCGTAGTTCACCGTGTCGTTGCGACTGGAGCTGCTCGGGCCGCTGCTCTGCGCGGTGCTGGTCGAGGTGCCGGCATTCTGCGCGTTGTTGTTGTTCTGCTGACCGTTAGCGTTGTTATTGTTCTGCTGCTGCGGGTTGGTGACCGGCGCGGTATTGGCCGGCGCAGGCTGATTCGACAGCGCACCCGGTACGCCACCCGGATACGGGCTGCCGTTCTGATCGCTGGTGCTGGTCTGGCGTGAGCGAATCGCCGTGTTATTCGGGTTCGCATTCGGCTGGTACTTCTCGTCCGTCTGCTCGCTGCGGTCAAAGTTAATCTGCGCGGTCACCTGCGCATGCACATTACCCTGACCGAGAATCGGATTCAGAATGGCTTCAATGCGCTGCTGATAGCGTGCTTCCACTTCGGAGGCGTATTTCAGCTGGGCATCGTTAAGATCGCGGCCTTCGCTGTCGGAGCGCGTCAGCAGGCGACCCGCCTGATCGACCACGGTCACATTGCCTGGTGGCAGACCGGCCACGCTGCTGGAGACCATGTGCTGAATCGCCTGAATCTGGCCTTCATCCAGCGCACGGCCCGGTTGCAGGTTCAGCGTTACTGAGGCAGACGGAGATTTTTGCTCGCGCACGAACAGCGTCGGTTTTGGCATCGCCAGATGCACGCGCGCGCTCTTCACCGGTCCGAGCGTTTCGATGGTGCGCGCCAGCTCACCTTCCAGCGCACGCTGGTAGTTAATCTGCTCACTGAACTGGCTGATACCAAACTTCTCTTTATCCATCAGCTCAAAGCCTACCGAACCTCCTTTCGGCAGTCCCTGCTGGGCAAGGCGCAGACGCAGCTCATGCACTTTATCGGCGGGCACCATCAGGGCGCCGCCGTTTTCAGCGAACTGGTAAGGGATGTTCATTTGGGTGAGCTGGGTAACAATCGCGCCGCCATCCTCATCAGAGAGGTTGTTATAGAGAACGCGATAGTCGGGCGCTTTGGCCCACAGCACCAGCGCCAGAACCACGGCGATAGCGGCCGCGGCAGCAACGATTAATGGAATACGCGGATTTGCGCGCAGGCGGGCGAGAAGGTCATTAAAGCCTTTCTTTGCTGTATCCTGTGTGGCGGCTGCACTCGCATTCATGACCAATTCCTGCCTGACATAATTGACCGGGTGTATGTAGGTGACAAAACTGACTCCCTGATACGCATCCCCGCCCGTTGATGCCGTGTAGCTGGCCGACGGGGTAGGGGAAAAAATGAAATTCCAATCTAATGCCTGGCATTATTTGATGAATCGTGTCACTTCGATGGCTGGATAAGCCGGGTTTTTTGCAGTCATTTAGCGCCTTTGTCCTATTGACAGTGTGTTAACTTTTCCTCCGTGAAAAAAAGAACCCTTCATCTATGAGGTACAGGCAATGTCAATTCAGGCAATAGATGGCGTACTGCAGCAGCTGCAGCTGACGTCACTGCAGGCCAGTGGCAAACCGACCGAGTCCGCCAGTCAGCTCGATTTTGGTGCCATCATGAAAGCCGCGCTGGATAAAATCAGCGCCACCCAGACCGCTGCGCGCAGTCAGGCGCAGGATTTTGAGCTGGGTAAACCGGGCATCCAGTTGAATGATGTGATGGTCGATCTGCAGAAATCGTCGATTTCGATGCAGATGGGGATTCAGGTGCGTAACAAGCTGGTGAATGCCTACAGCGAGATCATGAGCATGCAGGTCTAGCGGCGCGCAATAAAAAACCGCCTGAGAGAGGCGGTTTCGTCAGGGTCAGGGCAGTGACAGTTTTTCGCTGATCGTCCTGTAGCCCTGTTCAGCGAAGCGTTGCTTGCTGATGGCATCGTTTTTGGTGGGTTCAAACCAGGCACCTTCTCCACTGGTTGAGAAAAACCAGACTTCTGGCTGTTCTGCGCCGCGCTGCACCCAATAAAATCCTTCCTGCATTATCATGTCCTCCTCACAGGAATATAGTTCAGCTACGCTGCGCTTAACAGCGTAACTGACAATATTCTCACCTGCAGACGAAAACCTAAGCAGATTGCACCTCTTCCGGTGGCATCAGTTTGCCACTGAGAAGTTTAAAACCTGCAGATTTAAAACGAGGCAGAGAAAGCGGTATCGGCTCCATCGGGCGATAAAAACCGCGTCCAGCATCCCAGTACCATACCTCAGGCTCAGTTGTGCTGCTGCCTACCCAGTAAAAACCCGTATCCATCAGTGCTCTCCAGAAATGAATGAAGGCACGCCTTCTCTAATTTCCGCAAAATAATGTCTTAATTAAACTCAATGATCAATCTCGGTTGCCGCTTCGCTTATTAACGCCAGCAGTCAGCGGCCACGAAAATAACATCCGGTGGGTCGGTCCAGATATCATCGAAGGTATTTTACTGATCCTGATAAGGATCTTTTTTGTCATCCTGACTGTCATCGCGTGTACGCGGGATTTCGCCGTGCTCACGAGCATCATCATGGGCTGGATGATCATCTTCCTCATAAGCATTACCTGCATGCGGCGCGGCTTCCGGTAAACCCTTGTGTACCTCGCCCTCGTTTTTACGCTCCTTGTTGGTTTCGTGTTGTTTCATCTTTCTCTCCAGCAGGGGTTTTGTTGTGATGAATTTTAGCTGATCGCTGGCCGTTTCTGGCGACCGTAATCGTTTTCACACTCTACACGCAGAACGGCTAAATTGTACAGTTTTGCAAAGTTGTACAAGTTTATGGGGGCTGTATAGAAGTGCACGCGTCAGCAAGGAGTAAAAATAATTTTGTTGAGCAGAAAGAGAGGCTTAGCACAGCGTCTGATATTTTATTCAGGTTAACTGCATGATTTTTCCTGCGAAAATGGTGATTTATTGTTGAAGAGAATGGCGAAATTATTGTGCAAATCTCCTCTGACCACACGAAATGCTAACTAAATTGTTGTACAAGTTTTCCATCTTTGTATAACTTCTCGCTTGTGGCAGTCAGTCACACGTAACGAATGATGCTTTGCATCGCCTCTGAAGGTGTTGTGGATTTCCACTTTCAGAGGCTGCTTTTTTACCTGTGCTGATTCAAAAATTTAACCTGAGTAACCGATTAATCACTGCAGTTTGCACTGCAGCTCACCCGATGAGGCTTGTTATGGAACAGAATGCATTGGCGTCAGCAGAGTCTCAATTGTCAGAATATTTCCAGCACGCGGGTTCAGAATATGCCAGTGAAAAAGAGGTCATCGCGCTGATTTACAAACAGCTGGCGGCGGTGAAACTGCGTGTGAGCAATAAAGATATTATTCTGGCGCTGCTGGAGCGATTAGAGTCTGAACATGACGTGGTTCAGCTGGATATTTATCGCCAGGCACTGGAACTTATTATTCAGCGCACGCCTGACGATATCGCTTCCTGAAACCTGTGTCTGTCGTACTCCACTCCATTGCCGAAACACGGACGTTTAGTTGCCTGTTTGTTTCGCCCCTTAGCTTAGGGGCATTTATTCTCTTCGCGTCTCGTTTCCTGCCTGAATAAGCCCAGCGTGAAATGCACAATTGCCTCTATTCTCTGCTACAGTATTTAGCTGGAGTAAGCTTTCATGCAAGCAGGGTTACTCATTACGCCAGAGGGCGTATCACTTTATCAGGCACGCATGAATGTCTGATTCGCGGCGCAGGCCGCTGGGCAAACCTATGAATGATGGTTATTACTGGATTAAAGATGGCGAGCGTTATCCGGAAGTGTGGCTGTACCAGAAGCAGTTTGGCTGGTTTCGCCCGTGCAGCGCGGTGCCAATGACGCAGCGCACGTTTGAGCTGATGAAATACGTGGTGCTCAGTGAACGGCTGGAGGAACCGGCACGCGAGACTGAGTGTTAGGCGCGTGACCGCCGTAATCACGGCGGTCAGCGTGTGCAGTTACTTGATCTCCGGCCAGGCCACCGCCGGAAAACCATTAAACTGCGGACGGGCAAACAGATAGCCCTGGAACTGACTGACACCCACCGCTTCCAGCCACATCCACTCCTCTGCTTTCTCCACGCCTTCAGCAATCACCGCGATCTCCAGCGAAGCGCAGCACTTAATAATGGCATGCACAATCGCCTGTTTTGGGCCGCTTTTGTGCACGTCACTGATGATTTCCCGATCGATTTTGATCTTATCCGGCTGGAATTTAGACAGCAGCGACAACCCCGCAAACCCGGCACCAAAGTCATCCAGCGCCAGGCTGATACCGGCCGCCTTAAGTTTTCTTACTTCTGCCGTAAATTCTTCAGCACGCGAGATGATTTCATTCTCCGTCACTTCCACCACGATCTGCTCCGGTACCAGACCGTTGGCCGCGATTTCCTGTAGCAGGAAATCCACCGCATTCGGGACGGTGACCAGCGACATCGGCAGCAGATTGATGGTCAGCGTCTGCTCGCCGAGGCCGAGATTTTTCGCCAGGTTGAAGGCCAGACTCTTGGACTGAATATCGGCGTGGTAAATCGCATCGCCGCCAAACGCAGAGAAGTACTCCTGCGGTGAACCGCCGTCCGGCGTGCGAATCAGCGCTTCATAGGCCGTAATACGCCGCGAGAAGGGATCAACAATCGGCTGAAACGCAAACCGGCAATCCTGTACATAGTGTTGCAGACTCTCCAGCTGACGCTGGCTTTCCGCATCAGTAATAAATTCCCAGGTATTCGCCGGCGGGATCTCGAAATAGTTCTCTTTTTCCCGCGCCTCAACGAAGGTGCGCAGGAACTGCAGTGCACGGTCGTCATAGGTCAGCTGGTAACGCGACGTGCCTTTATCCAGCACCGCCTGCAGTACGCTGGATTTGTCGTGCTCGCGCAGGTCAAACAGCTCCATTCCGACGTTACCAAAGCGCCGGGCTGGCGCGAAGTCATGCATCAGTTCCACCAGATTGTGATGGCGGGCGTCGCGGCAGATACGGTCGTAAATGCCCTGAACGGCCTGATCGGGCCCTTCAAGCAGCTGGAAGAAATGCCGTCCATCAAATAACAGAATGCCGGTGACATCTGAAACTTCGTTTTTCTTATTGGCTTTGCCAACCATATCCTCCAGCGTTTTGATGGGAACGTGATCATAGAGATGGCTGCGGTAAAGGATGGTAGTCAGCATGAGATTGTCCGGCGCTATCGTTATTTTGCCTTACATTAACAGCCAGACGGCAGGATCTGTCCAGCGCTGAGACGCGTAATCGTTAACTATTTTATTAAATTCCACTTAACCGAAGCGGCTGGCGGCTCACGCCAGGGGGAATTTTTACTCAACCGCTGGCCAGCGAGGTTAACGATAAATAAATTCGATTGAAAGGATAAATGAAAAGCGTATCGTTAGCCGGGTTAACCGGAGGTGATAAATATGTTGCGTGATTATTTGAAGATTGATGAAAGCGATCGTTTAGTTGAGCAGAGCTTGTTACGCCTGCACAACCGTGGACAGGAAGATGTCACCGAATGGCACATTGTCGGTGCCAACGGTGAGCAAAAGGGCAGCGTGGCGCTGTTCGATAAACTGAGTAACCGTCGCTCTTATCGCGTTAGTTACCGTATAACGCAAACCGATCCCGAGGGAAGGGTGATCGTCGATCATCTCACCGACACGTTGTGATTTTTGCCGTAGTCTTTGTTGGATTTGACCCGCCGCGTGGCGGGTTTTTTGCTGCTTCAGCGGCTGCCGCGCCGCCGCATTTCCACCAGCGTGCCAATCAGTTCCAGCGTACTTTTCTGACTCTGCTGCACGGGAAAATCTTCGTTCAGCGGCCGTAACGAGAAAATTTGCTCGTCGTGCATCCGAATAATTCGCACCATCGCGGCGTCATCTACCCGCGCCAGCACCACATCACCCGGCTGGGGCACGCGTTGCGGATCAAAGATCAACCGGTCGCCGGCGCGATACGCCGGGTTCATGGCGTCATCTTCCAGCGTTACCGCCAGCGCACCGTCGCTCAGTGCTTCGTCACTGTAAAGAAAGCGGACAGCCTGCTGCTGCCACTGCAGTCGCTGCTCATTCAGCCAGTCCGCGGCCTGCACCAGCGTGACCAGCGGCACGGCAGTGAGAGCGGGGGAAGCGTGCGTACTGGCAAACGGCTGGCCGTCGCCATCAATAATCCACGCCGCGCTACACTGCAGCAACTCCGCCAGCCGCAGCAGATGCTCACCGCGCGGCACCGTCTCTTCTTTCTCCCACTGCGAAACCGCAACGTGCGACACGCCAATGCCATTGGCCAGCGCCTGCTGGGTTAATTTCAGTGCCTTACGGCGCTGGCGAATGCGCTCACCACCAGATTCTTTTTTCATCATCTTGACAACTCCTCCAGGCTTGACTTAAGTATACTTAAAATCATTATTTAAAGTAAACTTAAATATGCCGCTGGCCGTGATACTGGCGAGGGAGGTCAGCGGGGTGTCCGGCTAACCCTCGCCAGGTGAGAGAGGTAGGGCATGGAGAGTAGTTTGGTCACCAGCGTAGGCGCACTGCTGCTTGGCGGTGGCGCGGCAGCGGTGTTCTGGAAACCCCTGATGGCGGGGATCGCGTCTATCGTCACCAGCAATCGCGCGGGCGGCGAGATCATCACCAGCTACAAAGAGCAGGTGCTGCTTCTCAAGGAGAGCCATGCGCTGATGCGCCAGGAAAACGATGAACTGCGTATCCGTCACGACAAAAACCTGCGGCGTATCTCATCGCTGGAGACCGATCTGCGTTTGATTAAGAACGCACTCGGTATCCTGCTGGCGACCACCGAAGCCGAGCACAGCGATAAGTTTCGCAGCCAGATTAATCAATTGATCACCACTCTGGAGGAGAACCGCGATGGTGCAGATAAACAGTGAACTGCTGGTGCGAAGCCACCGCCGTCATCTGATGCTGGGTGGCCTGCTGATGCTGTTATCGCTGCTGTGTGTGGCGATGACCATTCTGTTTCTTTACGTTAATAACGACGCCAACCGGCGCGTGGAGGAGATTCGCCAGCAGTACCGGGCGATCTCCGATCGACGCGAAGCAAAGGTCGCCGAACTGACCAGCCAGCTGGTTGAGCTGCAGAAAAAGCTGGATGCCCAGCCGCCGCGCAGCACCAGCCACACCTCAACGCCCTCCACGCCGCCGGCCGGTCAGCAAACCGCGCCACAGCCGCGGCGCTAAGGAGGACCTGATGCGTATTACTGAGCGGATCGCAGTCCGTTTGCAGCAACTGCGGTCTTTATTTAGCAATAAGGAGAAAATTATGAGCGATCAAACTGTCATCAACCCAACCAGCGCTGCGGCGCAACAGGAATTGTCACCGCTGGAGAGTTTTGCCAACGAAACGGCCAGCGCGCCAGCTGCCGCTGACAGCGCAACTGATAGCGTTGCCCAGCCAGCAACGCCGCCGGCAGCCGCAACGCCAGCTGCGCAACCGGCAGCGCCCGCCAGCGCTGAGCAACCGTTTCATGCGGATGCTCCGGTCGATCTCGATCAGCAGCTGGCAACGCAGGATACGCTGGCGAACGGCTCGGCCAGCGCAGGCGCCTCGGCGGCAGCCACGCCTGGCGTGCGCAATGCGCAGGCCGCCGCACCGGTTGCTGTCCCCGACGCGCCGGCTGCTGCGACCGCCGCCAGCGATGCGGTGGCGCAGGATATCAGCGCCGGGGTGAAGGACTTTGTCCAGGCCTTCAGCTTTGTTGAACAGGGTGTGCTGAAGCTGGGCAGCGCCGCGAAGGATGAACTTATTGCGCTGGCGAAGAAGTATCTGTAATTCAGACGGGCAGGGATGCCCTGATCACCCGTTCGGTCGCGAGATCTGCTTTTCCAGTTCCAGCGGGTTTCGCTGCCGGCTGTTAATCTTTTTAGCGGGCGAGCCGAAGTAGATCGACCACGCTTCGGTATCGCGCGTTATCAGTGAATTGGCGCCTACTGCGGTTCCCTCTGCCAGCGTAAGGCCCGGCATAATAATGGATTGCGAACCGACGATGACATGTCGGCCCAGCACCACTTTCCCCGAGGTGACGCCGGTCAGGTGGGCAGGCACGGTGGGATTGGTCATGAATTCCCCACTGTAGTCATCACTTTTCGAGTAGATTTTTACGCCCTGCGAAAGCCCCGAAAAATCCGCCATTTCCACACCGGCACCCGCCAGTACGGCGCAGTAACCGCCAATATGAATGTAGGAGCCAAGCGTCAGATACCCATCGCCGGCAGCCACGAGGGTCGAGAATCCGTCGATGCGCACGTGATCGCCAAGAGTGATATTTTGCAGGCCAATAATGGTGCAGTTTTTTGCCACCATGACCTGCCTGCCGACGTGTTTAAAGCCGAAGCTGTTCAGCTCATGTTCGGTGTAATAACCAGGATTGAAAGGTTCTGTCGACACAGTGCATTCTCCGGATGATCGGGGCTGGTGTGCCATTATAGGTGCGAAGGCAACAGTCTGTAGCGGAAGAAAAGCGCTAAATCTGACGTCAATTCATCGCAATCAGCCAGGAATGGAGAGTAAGTTAAGATAATTCTGCAGGCGGCTTCGCTATTATCTGCTAACTTTAATTGCTCAGGCGTTATTTTAACTGGCTTTATCAGCAAAAAGGAAAATAGCATGAGTGATACAGAGGCAATCAAAACCAAAACTGACTACCTGCGTGATGTCACCTCACAGCTAAAAGAGATGCGTCACTATGCGCAGACCAACACTGAGACGCTTTCCAGCCACTGGCTGGCCTTTGATGCCGGGGAGTATAAGGATAAAGAGTACGCCACGCGTTTTGATGCGCTGATCAACAAGCAGGGACAGCTGCTGGATGATATCGATCAGGCGATTCAGGATCTGGAAATCGACATCAATCACAGCGAGCAGGAAAGCTAAGCGCGGCTGCTGGTGGCCTAATCGGCCACCAGCCACATCTCGGCTTCATCGAACATCTCTTCAACAATACGCGCAATCGTCGCCTTGTCGTTTTTACTCATATCGGTTTCGATGGCGTTTCGCTCCATCGGCTTAACCCGCACCTCCAGATCCGGAAAGACGCGCTGCACGCGTTTCTCCAGCTCCTGCAAAATCATTTCGCGCGCGCCCGGTAAACCGGCTACGTTGCGCTTGTCGTAAATCAGCTCCACAAACATCAGGGCATTCCAGTAATCAAAGTGGGAGCGTCATATTACTGTAAATAAAACCAGTGACAAGCGGCAGGGCGGCAATTATTTTCATACGGGTGAAACAGCGCGGCGTAAAGATGCAACGACAGGGGAGTAAAGCGGGTAAAAGCAGAGGGCGCACGCAAAAAATCGAACCTCTGGAGGTGGAAATCCAGCAACACCTCCAGAGGCGGTGCAATAGCACCTTTCGTTCAAGGACAATCGACGACAGTCGTCGTGAGTAATAAGTTATACAACTTTTTCCATCTTGTACAACTTTTTCCCCGGAAATTTCTCTCCGATCGCCTTTTTATCAGTGCATCGCTTATAACTCGTTCTTAATACAGAACTCTTCCCACGTCATACCTAACGCTTCCGCGTGAGATTTCAGATAGGTTTCAATCGCTTGTGCAGCAACTGCTTTATCCGGTTCCGCCAGCTGGATGGAGAACAGCATGCCGTCGAGCTTCTTCTGACGCAGAAACGCGGCATAAATGCGCTCGGCGTGCCACGCGCGCAGTTCACGCAGGGACATATTGGCGGCGCCCGCATCACTCTCACTCAGTTCATCCAGCGCGGACTGAAAATCAGGGTGGGCGGTGAAAAACAGGCTGCGGGCCAGGGCGTAATACTCTTCAGGGGTTTTCATTCGGGGGTTCCTGCCGGTCAAATTGCGCGTTAGTGTAACCCGCACACGGCGACTTGTCAGGAACCCCGAATGTTTACTGCTGTGCGGCTTGCAGGCGCGTCACGTCCTGCTGATTTTTTTCCAGCGTTTGGTCCACCGTCAGCTTGCCCTGCAGCAGCGCCGCCAGATTCTGCCCGACGGCGTTACCCATCTGATCAAAGCCAGCAATGCTGACGTACTGCACACCGGTGTAAGGTACGGTGTTCAATGTCGGTTGATCGACGGTGGCGGATTCAATCGCGCTGCGCACCTGAGCGGCGTAAGGCGCCAGGCTCTGGTAGTTTGGCTGCTGGTAGGTTGAGTTGCGGCTGCCGGGTGGCACCGCTCCCCAGCCGACGGTATCCGCGACCTGCTGAATATACTGCCGCGAGGTCGCCCAGCTGATGAAGTCCACGGCGGCGGCGCGCTGCGGTGAGTTAGCCGGTACTGCCAGCGCCCACGACCACAGCCAGTGCGAGCCGTTGCGCGTAATGCCGCCCGGCGCCGGCGCAAACGCCAGCTTGTCCGCTACCAGCGAGATCTGCGGGTTAATCAGCAGCCCGGCGGCGACGGTACTGTCGATCCACATCGCGCATTTTCCCTGTGCGGTGAGACGCAGGATCTGGCCAAAGCTATTGCTGGCCGTATCCGGCGGACCGTCCTGTTTCACCATCGCCAGATAATCGGTCAATACCTCACGCCACTCTGGCGAATTCAGCGTCGGCTGCCAGCGATCGTCAAACCACTGCGCACCATAGGCGTTGGCCATGGTGGTGAGCAGGGCCACGTTATCGCCCCAGCCGGGCTGGCCGCGCAGGCACAGGCCATAGATACCGTGCTGAGGATCGGTGAGTTTCGCCGCGAAATTTTTGATGTCGGTCCAGTCGGGATCGTCCGGCATGGTCAGCCCTTTCGCCGCAAACAGATCTTTGCGGTAATAGGTCATGCTGCTTTCCCCGTAAAACGGTAGCGCGTACAGCGTTTGCTGCCAGGACAGTGCTTTGCGCACCGGCGTCAGCAGATCGTCGCTGTCATACTCTGGCGGCAGGTTATTAAGCGGCGCCAGCCAGCCTTTTTTACCCCACAGCGGCGCTTCATAGGTACCCACGGTAATCACATCAAATTTTGCGTCACCGCTGTTCATGGCTGCCAGCACCGCCTGGCGCAGGGCGCCATCATCCATCACGTGCCACTGCAGTTTCACGTCCGGATGCTGCTGTTCGTAACGGCTCGACAGCTGCTGCATGATAGTCATGTCACCATTGGCAATGGTGGCGATATTGAGCGTGGTGGCGGCCTGGCTGAGCAGCGGCAGCGCGGCCAGCAGCGCAATTATGGTACGCTTCATGGCGGCTCCTTATGGCTGCTGCAGGCGGAAGAACGCCATTTTTTCCACCAGCAAACCGGCATGCTGGCTCACCGTCTGGCTGGCCGCGCTGGCCTGCTGCACCAGCGATGCATTCTGCTGGGTGGCGCCGTCCATCTGGATTACTGCGGTGTTCACCTGCTCAATGCCGCTGGATTGCTGGCGGCTGGCCACAGCGATCTCACCAACGATATCCACCATGCGCGCCACGCCGTGGTTGATGTCGTTGAGCATCTCGCCAGAGCGCTGCACCAGCGCGCTGCCGGCTTCGACTTTACCCACGCTGGCATCGATTAGCGCTTTGATCTCTTGTGCTGCACCGGCCGAACGCTGCGCCAGCTGTCGCACCTCTGACGCCACCACCGCGAAGCCGCGTCCCTGTTCCCCGGCGCGCGCCGCTTCCACCGCCGCATTGAGCGCCAGCAGGTTGGTCTGGAAGGCGATTTCATCAATTACGCGGTTGATATCCGCGATGCGCTTGCTGGAGGATTCAATCTCCTCCATCGCACTTACCGCGTCGCGCAGTACACCGCTGCCGCGCTCGGCCTGATGGCGCACATCGCTTGCCAGCTCGTTGGCCTGTGCGGCGTTGTCCGCGTTGTGTTTCACCGTGGCGGTCATCTGCTCCATACTGGCCGCAGTCTGCTCCAGCGAACTGGCCTGCGCGTGGGTGCGCTCCGACAGATCGTCGTTGCCATCCGCCATCTGCCGTGCCGCATCGCTCAGTGCATGGGCACTTTCGCCCACCTCGCGCACGATCTCCGCCAGCCGCACATCCATGCGCAGCAGCGCCTGCATCAGTTCACCCATCTCATCGCGCGTTACCGTACCGATACGGTGATTGAGCTCGCCGCCGGCAATGGCATCCGCCAGTTCGCGCGCCTGGGCGATGGAACGGTTAATCGAGCGGATCAGCAGCCAGCCGGAGACCAGCGCCAGACTCAGACCCAACAGCAGGATGGCGATCAGGCTATTGCGTGCCAGCAGGTAGTCGCGGTTGCCCTGCTGCCAGGCCGTCTGCGCATGCTGCCGCATCAGCGTATCCAGCTGGTCAATGTCCTGTTGCAGCAACTGGCTACCGCTGCGCAGGCGGGTTTCGATGACCACCAGTGCGGCGGACGGGTTACCGCCTTTCAGCAGCTCACCGGCTTCGTGCAGCGCACCCTGCCAGCCGTCGAGATGGGTCAGGAAGCGCTGGCTGAGCGGTTTGGTCTGCGCATCAAACGCCAGCTGCTGCCAGGTATGGCGATCGGCGTTGATTTGCTGACCGTACTGCGCAATGCGCGCCAGGCGTTTTTCTACTTCACTGCTGTCGGTCCAGTAGCGCAGCGCATCGAACAGGGTAGCGGATTGCTCCTGCACCATGCGGTACAGGCGTGAAGAGTATTGCAGCGGGAGCAACTCGTTCTGATAGGCATTCTGCGCGCGCTGATCGGCAGCGCGCAGGCCGATAATTCCCCAGACGGCAGCAATAATCAGTAACAGGCACAGCAGGCTGACAATCGCAGCCAGACGTGCACGAAGGGTCAATCGCATAACAGCGTTCTCCGAAACCAGGGTGAGTAAGTCGTCAATATTGTTATGGGTGCAGGTGCTTTAGACTTCACAACAGGTTATCGGCGAAGAGTTGAACAGCTTGAGGGCGCCGGAGAAAGAGAAGGGGGATTCCACCGCAGATACCTTGCGTCACGCCGGGAAAACATTATAACGTAGCCGCCATTGATGCGAGTGTAGGGACCGAAGATGAAAAAGTGGATGGTACTGGCCGCGCTGGCGCTGAGCGGCTGTGCGCAAATCAACAGTTATGACGAAGCGGTAAAAACCCCGGCACCGCTGGAACTGCAGGGTAACTGGCAGACGATGGGACCGCAGAGCAAGCTGATCAGCAGCGAGGCTATGGCCAGCCTGATCGTCAGCGCTGATGGCACTACCCTCGACTGCCGCCAGTGGCAGCGGGTGATTGCCAAACCGGGCAAGCTGACGCGCCTGGATGATGACTGGGTTAACGTTAACCGTCAGGCGCGCGTGATGCCGCTCTCGCTGGAGAACGGTGAACTGCACTACGATGGCCTGACGCTGCGTAAAGTGGATCGCCCAACCGTCGAGTGCCAGCAGGCGCTGGACGAAGTGGCAAAGCGTCCTGGCGACGCGGTGATTCAGGATATTGAGCCGCAGATTCTCAGGCCGGTCACGGCAGAGAAATAAAGGACAGAGCTGAAATGCTTTTCTTCCTCTCCCGGCTGCGGGAGAGGACATTTCATCAGGCTGGAACGGTTATCGCTTCTGCAATAAATAGCTGTTTTCAAAGCCGGGCAAACTGCCAATCACATCGAAACCATTAAAATAGCCACCCGCGCGTAATAAATCCACAGCAGGACCGACCTGCGGTGAATACTGGTGATCGCGATAATCGTCAAAGACGATAAAGCCGCCTTGCACCAGGGTGGGCGAATATAACAGGAAATCGAGCAATACATGGCGGCCTTCGTGTCCACCGTCAATATGCAGTAATACGGTGCGCGGATTAAGGGCCTGCACTCGCTCAATACTTAATTCAGAGTAGCCACGGATGAGATTAACCTGGGGAAACAGCTTTTCGTGATAAAAGCGCAGCTCACTTTCCTGATTTGCCAGCTCCATGGGATCGATGCTGATAATGCGACGTTTATGCTGGCAAATTTCATTCATGAAAGCCGTCGATTTCCCTTTCCACACGCCGATTTCAATGATGTCACCCGCCACATTATTATGCTCGAGTAACCAGCAAAGATAACCCAGGCATTTTACATGGCTATGGAAAGAGAGTTCACGGCGCGCCATGGCCAGCTCTGCCGGTAATTCTGCCTGCGCCTGTGCCAGAGCATCACCGACCTTATCCCAGGTGTCATCGATGAGCTGCTGTATTTCAGGCTCCTGAAAAAAAACTTTTAAATCCGCGATATCGAGCATGTCGTTGCCTTATAAAGAGAGAATACAGCCGGCAAGGCTGAAAAGGTCTGCGTTAAATGTGCCACAGTTGCCATCATTCAAGGCGGTAATAAGGCTCAGTTTAAGGGGGTAATTAAACGCTTAGCATGGCGGGGGCGGTAAGAATCCAGGGAGAACAGCGTCTCCCTGACAGAGAGGATTATAAATCGCTGGGATAAAGCACCTGACTGGAAAAACGACCATACGCGTTGGTGACTTTCTGTTGCTGCGTGGTTTGCTGGACCAGCGAACGCAGTTCTTCCATGCGGGTCGCCATCAACTGCTTAATCTCAAGCTCATTGTCCATCACCTGCTTCAGCATAGGCCGTAACTGGACACGCAGCGCAGCAGGCAGGGCGGAGGTATCACGGTCGCGCGCTACGAGCGTAACGCTGCTCACGTAAACTGCCTCATTGGCCACTAAATCATCCCAGTGCCCCTGGCGCGCCTGTTTCAACATCTGATTACTCAGGCTGAGCAAACGCTGATACCCCTGCAGCAGGTCGTTATCTGAAGTCATGGTTACGCTTCCTGAACGGCGTGAGGACCAATTTGTTTCCACGCGTCGGCAATGTTGCTCAGCAAGCGCTCGACTTCCGCAATCGCTGCCGGATCGTTGTGCAGGTTGGCTTCCAGCAGACGGCGGGTCATGTATTCGTAAAGATTATCCAGATTGGCAGAAATCTCTCCACCGGCTTCATGATTCAGCCCGGCGCGTAAGCCATTAGTAATGATATTAATGGCTTTCGACAGCGCCTGGCCTTTACCGGGAATGTCGCCCTGATCCATCAGAATGGTGGCTTTCTTCATGGCGCTGAGCGCGCCATCAAACAATAAAACCACCAGCTGATGTGGGCTGGCGCTTAACACGGCACTTTCCAGACCGACCTGTGCGTAGGCCTGCGTTCCCGATTTAGCGTACATATTTAACTCCTGTTAACTGCTCATGTTCGCGAACTGCTGCGTCAGATAGTTCTGGGTCTGGGTCATGGATGAGACCAGCGTATTCAGGTTCGTGAACTGGGTCTTGTAGCGCGCCATAGTGGCGGTAATCTGTGCGTTTACCCGATCGTAATCGTCAGACAGTTTTTTCAGCGTTTTATTGATGCCATCAGTGGCGTTCTGTACAGAGCCATTGCTGCCTAAAATCTGATCCAGATAGTTACTGGTTTGCGTCGCAAAGCCGGTGGTTTTGCCGTCACCGGACAGGAAACTGACCACATCCGCCGATTTTTCATCCAGCGCTTTGTTCAGTTTGGTGCTGTCGACGGTCAGCTTGCCATTCACATCCTGGGTAATGCCGATCTGTGACAGCAGAGAAATACTGCCGCCGCTCTGGGCACTGGTGGACAGCTTGGAGCGCAGGCTGGTCTGAATGTTACGCAGCGTGCCATCACCTAACAGATCGCCATTGCTGGAGTCCTGCGAGGTACTGCCCTGATCCACGGCGGTGTATTTGGTCTGGTTACTGATGGTGGTCTGCAGCGAGTTGTACGCGTCAACGTAAGCCTGCACCGCGGCGATCATCGGCGCATTATCCTTGGTGACGGATAAGGTTTCCGGGCTGCCAGTGTTGGTTTTAGTCAGGTTCAGCGTGACGCCTTCCGGCGCATCAGTAATGGTGTTGCTGCTGCGGGTGATGGCGACGCCATTGATGCTCAGTTTGGCATCGGCTGCTTCCACCTGCTCCGTCATACCATTGCTGCTGCCACCTTTGGTAAAACCAATGTACTGCGCCAGGGCGCTGTCATCGGTAGAAACCGTCATCTCGTTGGTGGTGCCGGTATCACGCGAGGTCAGGGCCAGATAATAGGTATTGTCATCGGACTTGATAATACTGGCGGTAACGCTGCCCTGCTGTTTGTTAATCGCATCTTTAATGTCCGTCAGGCTGGTTTGATCTTTGCTCAGCGTGATGGTCATTGGGTCTTTCTGACCCGGTTGCGTAATGGTGATGGTGCGCGAGGCGAGGCTGGAATCGCCTAAATCGCCATCTTTACTGGTCGCGCTTTTCGACAGCAGCGACTGCGCTTTAGCCAGTTGGGTGACTTCTACCGAAAAGTTACCGGCCGCCGCATCATTGGCCAGCGTGGCGGTGAACGCGGTGTTGGTGCTGCTGACTTTTGTTGAGGCAATTGCAGATGTGTCTTTGAGCGCTGCGGCAGCTGTCTGGACTTTCGCCAGTGCCGTTTGCACGACGCCCCATGCTGTCAGCTTGGCTTTATAAGAGGTTTGCTGATTTGTAATTGGCGTCAGGTTGGCTTTTTCTGCCGTTTCAAGCTGGTCATACAGATCGCTCAAACCCAGGCTATTACCAGCATTGAGGTTACTTACACTTGCCATGTTGTAATCCTTTATAGGTGGATAATCACTGAGGAGGGTATCGGCAGTGAGCGGAAAAATATTAGACAAAATATAAAAAAACAATGAGGCAAATAAAGAAGGGATAAGGGCCTGTTTTCGGGGTTTAAAAAAATAGCTAAGGTTTTCTCAGGCACCGACGATAACCAAAGCAAGCTGAATGGCCTCGGGCCAAAAGCCCGATAGAATCTCAACTCATTGACTCAAGGAATTTATCATGGCCGTTATCAATACCAACACATTGTCGCTGACCACGCAAAACAACCTGTCCAAGTCACAGGCTTCTCTGGGTACCGCTATTGAGCGTCTCTCTTCTGGTCTGCGTATTAACAGCGCCAAAGATGATGCTGCAGGTCAGGCGATTGCTAACCGCTTCACCTCTAACATCAACGGCCTGACCGTTGCTGCCCGTAACGCCAACGACGGTATCTCACTGGCTCAGACCGCTGAAGGCGCGCTGTCCGAGATCAACAACAACCTGCAGCGTGTACGTGACCTGACCGTACAGGCGCAGAACAGCTCGAACTCTGCCTCAGACATCGACTCCATCCAGGCTGAAGTTAACCAGCGTATGGAAGAGATCAACCGCGTAACGTCGCAGACCGACTTCAACGGCATCAAAGTGCTGAACACCGGTTCCGGCTCTACCGACTACAGCTTCCAGGTGGGTTCAAAAGATGGCGAAACCATCGCTATCACCATCAGCTCCAGCGATGGTTACAACCTGGCGAAAGCGGGCACCAGCGGCACCGCACTGAACACCCGTGCGATGACCTCAGGCGATACCGTTAACGGTACCGCGCGCTCTACTGAAGCCGTTGGTTTTGACGTGCTGAAAGGCGCAGTCACCGGCGGCGCGTCTGGCGCAGCGTCCGGCACCACGCCACTGGCAGACATCGATGCGGCCATCAAATCTGTTGACTCACAGCGCAGCCTGCTGGGTGCCTCACAGAACCGCTTTGAGTCAACCATCACCAACCTGAACAACACCGTGAACAACCTGTCAGCTGCGCGCAGCCGTATTCAGGATTCTGACTACGCGACAGAAGTGTCGAACATGTCGCGCGCGCAGATCCTGCAGCAGGCAGGTTCTTCGGTGCTGGCACAGGCCAACCAGGTGCCACAGACCATGCTGTCTCTGCTGCGTTAATTCTCTCGCGCACAGACCGGGCCCCGCATGGGGCCCTTTTTTATTTCTGCTGCTGAGATTTTCTTCGATCGTTACTTACCGCTTAATTTTAATGAAATCATCATTAAAGCTTACGCAGCGGCTGCCGATAAATTTTGGCGACGGCGAGAACGCCACGGGTTTTCGACCTGAATTCATCATCAGTTAAGGAATAAACATCATGGCAGTCATTAACACTAACACCTTGTCGCTGACCACGCAGAACAACCTGTCCAAGTCACAGGCTTCTCTGGGTACCGCTATTGAGCGTCTCTCTTCTGGTCTGCGTATTAACAGCGCCAAAGATGATGCTGCAGGTCAGGCGATTGCTAACCGCTTCACCTCTAACATCAACGGCCTGACCGTTGCTGCCCGTAACGCCAACGACGGTATCTCACTGGCTCAGACCGCTGAAGGCGCGCTGTCCGAGATCAACAACAACCTGCAGCGTGTACGTGACCTGACCGTACAGGCGCAGAACAGCTCGAACTCTGCCTCAGACATCGACTCCATCCAGGCTGAAGTTAACCAGCGTATGGAAGAGATCAACCGCGTAACGTCGCAGACCGACTTCAACGGCATCAAAGTGCTGAACACCGGTTCCGGCTCTACCGACTACAGCTTCCAGGTGGGTTCAAAAGATGGCGAAACCATCGCTATCACCATCAGCTCCAGCGATGGTTACAACCTGGCGAAAGCGGGCACCAGCGGCACCGCACTGAACACCCGTGCGATGACCTCAGGCGATACCGTTAACGGTACCGCGCGCTCTACTGAAGCCGTTGGTTTTGACGTGCTGAAAGGCGCAGTCACCGGCGGCGCGTCTGGCGCAGCGTCCGGCACCACGCCACTGGCAGACATCGATGCGGCCATCAAATCTGTTGACTCACAGCGCAGCCTGCTGGGTGCCTCACAGAACCGCTTTGAGTCAACCATCACCAACCTGAACAACACCGTGAACAACCTGTCAGCTGCGCGCAGCCGTATTCAGGATTCTGACTACGCGACAGAAGTGTCGAACATGTCGCGCGCGCAGATCCTGCAGCAGGCAGGTTCTTCGGTGCTGGCGCAGGCCAACCAGGTGCCACAGACCATGCTGTCTCTGCTGCGTTAATCGCAAACACGCAGCCTTCAACGGAGCCAGCTGGCTCCGTTTTTTTTTATTTCCGGAAGAGAGTAGCCACAGCGGCGTTGCTAATTTTCTGATTATTAACATCTATTTTTTGTCAGCAAAGACGACAAAATCAATATTAAAAAGAGTGAAGTTTTTGCGCAGCCTGTCGATAACTTTAATACGGTGTTGAACCGCAGGCCTGAAGGGCTGAATTATCTCTCTTAATAAAGGAAACTTGCTATGGCAGTGATTAATACCAACACATTGTCGCTGACGACTCAGAACAACCTGTCCAAGTCTCAGGCTTCTCTGGGTACCGCTATTGAGCGTCTCTCTTCTGGTCTGCGTATTAACAGCGCAAAAGATGACGCTGCAGGTCAGGCGATTGCTAACCGCTTCACCTCTAACATCAACGGCCTGACCGTTGCTGCCCGTAACGCCAACGACGGTATCTCACTGGCTCAGACCGCTGAAGGCGCGCTGTCCGAGATCAACAACAACCTGCAGCGTGTACGTGACCTGACCGTACAGGCGCAGAACAGCTCGAACTCTGCCTCAGACATCGACTCCATCCAGGCTGAAGTTAACCAGCGTATGGAAGAGATCAACCGCGTAACGTCGCAGACCGACTTCAACGGCATCAAAGTGCTGAACACCGGTTCCGGCTCTACCGACTACAGCTTCCAGGTGGGTTCAAAAGATGGCGAAACCATCGCTATCACCATCAGCTCCAGCGATGGTTACAACCTGGCGAAAGCGGGCACCAGCGGCACCGCACTGAACACCCGTGCGATGACCTCAGGCGATACCGTTAACGGTACCGCGCGCTCTACTGAAGCCGTTGGTTTTGACGTGCTGAAAGGCGCAGTCACCGGCGGCGCGTCTGGCGCAGCGTCCGGCACCACGCCACTGGCAGACATCGATGCGGCCATCAAATCTGTTGACTCACAGCGCAGCCTGCTGGGTGCCTCACAGAACCGCTTTGAGTCAACCATCACCAACCTGAACAACACCGTGAACAACCTGTCAGCTGCGCGCAGCCGTATTCAGGATTCTGACTACGCGACAGAAGTGTCGAACATGTCGCGCGCGCAGATCCTGCAGCAGGCGGGTTCTTCGGTGCTGGCGCAGGCCAACCAGGTGCCTCAGACCATGCTGTCTCTGCTGCGTTAATTCTTTCATACGCAGATCAGGCCCCCAACTGGGGGCCTTTTTTATGGGCGGGATTAACCGCTTTTTTACTGGATAATGGCGCGATTGTTTCCGGGCACGCCGCGTATTCTGAGCTGAAAGAGACGTCACACAGACGTGAGTTATCGCCGAGGCTGAGGATACAACCGACAATGAACGCGAACGCACTGGTAAGCATAATCATCCCTGCTTATAAAGCCACCTGGTTTGAACTGGCGCTGAAAAGTGCATTAGCACAGGATTACCCTCATTGTGAAATCATCATTGGCGATGATTGTCCTGATGCAAAAATCGAGGATATTGTCAGTGCGTATCAGGTAAACAGTAAATTTCCCATCTATTACCAGCATCATCATCCCGCATTAGGCGAAATCGCCAACCTCAGTCAGGCAATACGTCGCGCCAAAGGCGAATACGTAAAATTCATTTATGATGATGATGTACTTCTGCCGCAGGCCGTGTCGCAATTAGTCACGGCGCTGTCGCAGGTACCCCAAGCGGTGATGGCGACAGCCAGACGTAATCGCATTGATTCCGTCGGTAAGGCGATGGCAGACGAGATTTACAGCGTATCGCCGGTATTAGAAGACACGATTTTTCATGGTCAGGATATGGCCCGCTGGCAGGCTGATTTCCTGAACAACTTTATCGGTGAACCCAGTGCCGTATTAGTGCGCAGCGCGGCGCTGCACAAGCTGGTGGAGGAGCCGCGCGAGCTGCATGCGTTGATCGATGAAGGGTTACCGTTCATTGCCGATCTGGTGATTTACCTGCGCTTGTTACGTCATGGTCATCTGGTCTATTTACCGCAGGTGCTGGCGCAGATTCGTATCTCGCGTGAGCAAACCAGTCAGGAAGCGCGCCTCGATGGCAATATAGCCAGTCAGTCTCACCAGCGCTTTCCGGAAGAGATCAAAAAACTGGGCTGGTATGATGAGCAGCTGCCGCAGGGCTGGATTCGTCACGCCACGCTGCGCAGCCAGCAGGACTTCCAGCCGTTTGACCTGACAACGGCGCTGCAGAATGCGCGGGTAGAGAGCCATTTTGCCGAGTGGTTCCGTCAACGCACGCTGCGGCCCATCGAACAACAGCTGATTGCACAGCATCTTGCCAGTCAGCCGGTCGCACGTATTGCCGTGGTGATTGATGTGCGCGACGCGACTGACACCGAGTGGCTGCTGACACAGGCCAGTCTGGATGTCGCCGTGGCCGGTCTGAGCCTGCTGCCGGTGGTGCTGGCGGCACCGTATCAATCGTTTATCCCTGCCTCTGTGCAGCGTATTGATGTGCGCGACAATCAGGTAGTCGCTGCGCTCAACACGCTGACCAAAGAGGGACATTTCGACTGGCTGATAGTATTACGGGCCGGCAGTCAGCTGTATACCTCAGGTTTGCAGGCGCTGGGAACGGTGCTGCCCGAGGTCGGTCATTGCCAGTTGATTTATGCCGATGAGGTGTATCCGGTCAATGGCCGTCCGGTTGGCGCATCCTTCCGCCCTGACTTTAACCTTGACCTGCTGCTCAGTAACCCATCGAGAATGGCCTGCCACTGGCTGTTCCGCCGCGAATTTTTGCAACAGACTGGTGGGTTTGCCACGCACTGGCCGGGCTGTTTTGAACTGGACATGATTCTGCGCACCATCGAAAGCCAGCCTTTTAATGTGATTGGGCATCTGGCTGAGCCGTTAGTGCAGACCGCTTCATTACGACAGCCGGTGGATGAAGAGCGCGCCCTCATCCGCACCCACCTGCAGCACCGCGGCTACGCACAGGCCGAAGTCAGCCTGAGCCCACACAATGTTTATCAGCTGCATTATGGTCACCCGCAGTCGGCCCCGGTTTCCATCATCGTCCTGGTGAGTAATCACCTGGCGAACCTGGTGAGTTGTGTCACCTCGCTGATGGAAAAAACCACCTCACAGAATTATGAATTGCTCCTTGTTTCTGCTCAGGGCGGAAACGCCGCCCAGGACGAATGGCTGCGCGGTATCGCTGAGATCGACCCGGCACGCATTCGCACATTGCAGATTGAGGGCGGTTTTCATCGCGCCAGAATGGTCAATGCCGCCGCCGCTGTGGCCAGAGGCGATTACCTGCTGCTGCTGAGTAGCGATTTAGCCATGCTTGATAGCAGCTGGCTGGAAAACCTGCTTAACCATGCACAACGTCCGGAAGTCGCTATTGTTGGCGCCCGGCAAATCTACGCAAATGGCCAGGTACGCCACGCCGGTTATGTGCTGGGGATTAACGGTCTGGTGGGTGAGCCGTTCTACGGTGAGAGCCATGAAACCGCGGGACACATGGCGCGTTTGCAAGCCGACCAGAACTACAGCGCGGTGTCAGGCGATCTGATGATGGTGCGTACCGAGGTGTTTCGCGCCGTTGAGGGTCTGGATGAGACGCTGCAGCATTTCGACGATGTCGACTTCTGTCTGCGCGTGCGCGAAGCCGGGTTGATGACGGTCTGGACACCGTACGTGCGTATGCTGCGGCAGGTTAATCCTGAACTGACGATCGACACGCAGAGTCGAAGCCAGGAAGAAGATCGTCAGCTGCAGAAATGGCAGGCCATCGTGACCCAGGATCCGGCGTATAACCCCAACCTGACGCTCAATAACATCAACTTTAGCGTGTCCTCCGACAGCGAACTGACATGGCGTCCGCTTTCGTGGCGGCCTTTGCCGGTGGTTATGCCTTTCATGGCTGATTTTGCCGGTTGTGGTTACTATCGCATCATCAAGCCCTATGAGGCGATGCGTGAGGCCGGCCTGGTGGATGGCAAACTCTCCTCCACGCTGATTAATGTTGCCGAGCTCAATCGCTTCGCGCCCGATAGCCTGATTTTCCAGCGCCGGATTGATGCGGAGTTCCATGAATGGCTGGAGAAAGTCAGTAAGCATACGCAGGCGTTCAAAATTTATGAGCTCGACGACTACCTGCCCAATATTCCGCTCAAAAATCATCATCGCTCACAGTTTGGCAACGATGTTAAAAAACTGATGCGGCGCAGCCTGAGTTATATGGATCGCTTTGTCGTATCCACCGAACCCTTAGCTGAAGCGTTCGCGGATATGCACCACGATATTGTGGTGCGTAAAAACCGTCTTTCGCATGACTGGTGGGGCAAGCTGCAGTCGCTGCGCAATCAGGGGAAAAAACCACGCGTTGGCTGGGCCGGGGGCTCCAGTCATACCGGCGATCTGGAAATGATTGTCGATGTGGTGCGCCATTTTGCTAATGACGTGGAATGGGTGTTTTTTGGCATGTGCCCGCCAAAGCTGCGGCCTTTTATTCATGAATATCACCACGGTGTAGAAATTGAGCGTTATCCGGCCAAACTGGCTTCGCTTAATCTCGACCTCGCGTTAGCGCCTGTCGAAGATAACTTTTTCAACACCTGTAAAAGTAATCTGCGCCTGATGGAATATGGTGCCTGCGGCATTCCGGTGATTTGCAGTGATGTGGCGTGTTATCGCGGTGATTTAACCGTCACGCGCGTGAAGAACCGCCACAAAGACTGGGTGGACGCCATCAATATGCATCTGCTGGACCCCGCAGCGAGTGCCCAAATGGGCGCCAGGCTGCAGCAGGAAATTCGCCAGGACTGGATGCTGGAAGGCGAGAACCTGCAAAGCTGGTCACAAGCCTGGACGCTGAAGCGTTAATTTTTGACCTGCTGCACCGCAGCAGGTCAATGCAGTTTCAATCTATCTGGATAACACCACACTCTGCGGTCATGCACCGTCTCATCGCTGGCTGAGGCGAATACCTGTTCTGCAGGGAATGACCCGGCTATCAACCTTCAAAGGTGAGTTGGTGTGAAAAGGCACTCTGCTGAGGTGAACGATTATGAATAATAAACCTGTGTATGTAACCAGCCCACTTATGCCACCGCTGGAAGAGTTCATGCCTTACCTTGAACAGATCTGGCAGAATAAAGTCCTGACCAACGGCGGGCCCTTCCATCAGCAACTTGAACAGGAGCTGGCACGCTATTTAGGTGTTGAGCATCTCTGCTTATTTACCAACGGCACGCTGGCGTTGCTGACTGCGCTGCAGGCGCTGCGTATTACCGGTGAAGTCATCACTACACCTTATTCTTTTGTCGCCACCTCGCATTCTCTGTTGTGGAATGGGTTAACCCCGGTGTTTGTCGATATCGACCCGATAAGCTGTAATATCGATGCCTCCAAAATAGAGCAGGCCATTACACCGCGAACCACAGCCATTATGCCGGTGCACTGCTACGGCAATCCGTGCGACGTGGAGAATATTCAGCGCATCGCTGACCTGTACGGGCTGAAAGTCATTTACGATGCGGCTCACGCCTTTGGCGTACGTAAAAACGGCAACAGCATTTTGAATTATGGTGACTTATCGATTTTAAGTTTTCACGCAACGAAGGTTTTCAATACCATTGAAGGTGGCGCAATTATTTGCCCGGATGCTAAAACCAAAAAGCGCATCGATTACCTGAAGAATTTTGGCTTTGCAGATGAAACCACCATTGTGGCGACCGGCATTAACGGCAAAATGAACGAGGTGCAATCGGCCTTTGGCCTGCTGCAGTTAAAGCACATCGACCAGGCATTAGCGGAGCGGGCGCGTATTCAGGCGCACTATTATGATTTGCTCGCGGAGATCGATGGCATTGCGCTGCCGCATATTCCGGCTGATGTTGAATGGAATTATTCTTATTTGCCGGTGATGGTAACGGAAGATTTTCCGCTGAGTCGTGATGAGCTTTATGCCCATCTGCGTGAGCACAACATTATTGCCCGCCGTTATTTCTATCCGCTGATCACCAGTTTCCCGATGTATCGTGGATTACCTAGCGCTGATGAAGCGGCCTTACCGATTGCACAACAAATGTCTCAGCGCGTGTTATGTTTGCCGGTCTATCCTGGCTTAGCATTGGCCGAAGTTGACAATATTGTGCAAATCATTCACCGCCTGGCTGAGCAAAAGCTAACGAGCCGCGCGTTACCTCTGGTGGGATAATAACAAGGCGTCTGAGACGCCTTGTTTTATATTTATTGCAGGGCGGTGATGTCAGGAACGGGCTGAACGATGGCTGAATCACCGGCTAAGCAGGCGGATTGCACGCGGTTTTGCCAGTCCGATGCCTCAACCCCCAGCGCCGCTATCCGCGCGGTATCCAGTTCGCTGTTTGCCGGCCTTGCCGCCGCCATCGGATATTGCGCACTGCCAATCCCTTTCACCAGCACATCCCGCTGCGCGGCCACAAAAATCGCCTGGGCGAATTCGCACCAGCTGACCGCCACATCGCCACAGTAGTGATAAACGCCGGCGGCTTCCGCGCGGGATGCCAGGGTGATAATCGCCTGTGCCAGATCGCCGGCATAGGTCGGGCAGCCGCACTGATCGTTCACCACGCTGATTTCGCTGCGGGTTTCCGCCAGCCGCAGCATGGTTTTGACAAAGTTTGCACCGTACTCACTGAACACCCATGAGGTGCGAATCACTACGGCGTCCGGCAGCACGGAGAATACGCGTTTCTCACCCTCCCATTTGCTCAGGCCGTAGAAATTAATCGGGCAGGGCAGATCGCTTTCGGTGTAAGGCGTTTTTTTACTGCCATCAAACACGTAATCGGTGGAGAGATGAATCAAGCGGGCGCCCTGCTGGTGAGCGGCGATGGCGAGATTTTCCGGGCCGATGGCGTTGACCTTCATGGCGCGGATACGGTCGGTTTCAGCCTTGTCGACCGCGGTATATGCGGCGGCATTGATGATCACATCGGGACGGAATTTCTTCACCACCCGTTCCACCGCCGGGCGGTCGGTAATATCTAACTCGGCAGAGCCACAGGCCAGCAGGATCCACTCTGCCGGCACCCGATCCAGTAAACAACGGCCAAGCTGGCCATAAGCACCGGTTAACAAAACGCGCATTGCACTAACTCCTGCAGGGAGAGTCCTTGTTGATCTTTTACCGATAGCAGAGGCGTCGCTACCGGCCATTGCACCGCAACTTCAGCGTCATTCCACATCAGGCAGGCTTCATCCTGTGGGTTATAGTAATCAGTACATTTGTATTCGAAGTCAGCGACCTCGGAGAGCACCACAAAACCGTGTGCCAGACCCGGCGGGATCCACAACTGGGTTTTGTTCTCCTCAGACAGCTCCAGCCCGGTCCATTGGCCAAAGGTGGGCGAATCCGCACGGATATCGACGGCAACGTCAAATACCGCGCCGCGTACCACGCGCACCAGTTTGCCTTGCGGCTGGGTTTTCTGAAAATGCAGCCCGCGCAGCACGTTACGCGCCGAACGGGAGTAGTTGTCCTGCACAAAATCCAGGTCGATATCCAGCAGTTGCTGATAACGCCGCTTCTCAAAGGTTTCGAGGAAGAAGCCGCGGGCATCGCCAAACACTTTAGGCTGGATAATTTTGACATCAGCAATTTTCGTGGTGATGACCTCCATCTCACTCCTCCACCAGCATCTTCAGATAGTGACCATACTGCGTTTTGCCGAGATAGGCGGCGCGCTTCAGCAGCGACTCGCTGCCGATCCAGCACTTGCGCCAGGCGATCTCTTCCAGACAGGCAATTTTGAAGCCCTGGCGCTTTTCAATGGTATGAATGAAGTGTGACGCTTCGAGTAAGCTCTCATGGGTACCGGTGTCGAGCCAGGCAAAGCCACGTCCCAGCACTTCGACGTTGAGCAACCCATCGTCGAGATACATCTGATTGAGGGTGGTAATTTCCAGCTCGCCGCGGGGAGAAGGGCGAACTTCCCGCGCCATGGCGCAGACGTTTTTATCGTAAAAATAGAGGCCGGTGACGGCATAGTTCGATTTTGGCTGTGGCGGTTTTTCTTCAATGGAAAGCGCGCGGAACTGCTTATCAAACTCCACCACGCCGAAGCGCTCGGGGTCCATCACCTGATAGCCAAATACCGTAGCGCCCTGAGGCCGCGCAACAACGTCTTCGAGCTTTTTACCAAAGCTTTGCCCAAAGAAAATGTTATCGCCCAGCACTAATGCGCAGCGCTCACCGGCAATAAAAGACTCACCGATGATAAACGCCTGCGCCAGGCCATCGGGCGATGGCTGCACCGCGAACTGCAGATTGACGCCGAAATGGCTGCCGTCGCCCAGCAAACGCTGGAATCCCGCCAGATCTTCAGCGGTAGTAATCACCAGGATGTCACGAATGCCTGCCAGCATCAGCACCGAAAGTGGATAGTAAATCATCGGTTTGTCATAAACCGGTAACAGCTGCTTCGATACGCCGCAGGTTACAGGATGCAGGCGGGAACCTGTCCCGCCCGCCAGCACTATACCTTTCATCATTGCCTTCCTTATTACGCGTCTCTGCTCTCCACAGAGTCATGCTGTGAGCATACGAGCGCGCAGGAATAATTTATGGCGCGAATAACCGATAAAAAAGCGGGCATTGCCGGGGATAAGCGGAAGGAGAGAAAAGCAGCGCGTGGGCATTCCTGCTGAGCTAAATCAAATTGGGCTCTTGTGCGGCAGACGATTTCCCCTTGCGCATCATAACCTCAAAAAAGTAACCATCCTGTTACAGCCTGGGTCAGAACTGCCGATAACCCTCTTCAGAATCATTCCAATTTTTACGCTCTATTTTTCCTGTTTCTGGGGTGTTTATGCGCTTCAATTATGACTTGTTACCGGGTGAGCAACTGACCTTCGATGAGATCGCGCTGCGCTATGCGCAGCAGCATCCTGATGAGAAGGAGCTCACCGCCCGCGGGTTGCTCAGCCCGTCAACCAGCTACCGCAACCTGGTGATCCGCGCACTGTTTGCGCAGGAGGAGCTGAACAGTCCGCTGGAGGATCTGCTGTTCGTCTCCGACGATAACGAGCGCAAAAACTACCTGCGCCGCTTCGAGCATTACCTTAAAAACCAGCAGGCGTTTCTCTATTTTCGTCGTAACGATGAAGCGCGTAAAAGCGGACGCTGGAAAGTGATCGGCGAAACCCGGGTGTATGCGATGCTCGATCCCCGCTCGGCGGAAGCGCAAAACCTGCTCAACAGCCGCGGTTTCAAGCTGGTGCTGATGCGTCAGACCGAAGAGGATGAGTACTGGCAGCTGTTCGATCCGCAGGCGCATCCCTGTTTCCCGCTGTCGCGCAAGATCCAGTTCTTAGTGGTGCTCAGCACGCCGCAGCAGAAAATGCCCAGCGCGGTGATGCCGGGTACTGAAGTGGGGCGGCGCGTCAAGGCAAAAGTGTTCCAGCGCGCCAGCCAGGCGGAGTTCAGCGCGGCGGTGAAGGCGCGCTATGGTGCCTGCATTATTACCGGCACGCGCTTAACCGAGCGCCACAGCTGGCCGTGGGTGGAAGCCTGCCATATCGACACCCAGGAGAATGAAGAGGGCTTTCTGGCGGATAACAGCGTCGACAACGGCCTGTTCCTGCGCAGCGACCTGCAGCGGCTGTTTATCAACAAAATGATTAGCATTGACGCAGAAACCGGTCAGGTGCTGTTTAATTCCGCGCTGGAATGCGACGAGTCCATTAGCCCTTTTTATCAGGCGCTTGAGGGTAAAACCTGTGCGCTGTGGGACGCCGTCCCGCCTGGCACAAGGCAGCGGCTGCGTAATCTGCGCTGAACATGCGCACAATGGCGGTGCGATCCACCGCCATCCATAACAAATTTGAAATAACCTCGCTTTTGCCTGCCTATTCTGCCAATCGAAACCGCTACAGAATTGGATAATCATGCCGATAACTTTATTAACGCAGGGTAGTCAACGTGAACGATCTCTATACCGCCGATGGCGTGATGGATAAACATTCGCTCTGGCAGCGCTACGTTCCTCTGGTGCGGCATGAAGCGCTGCGCCTGCAGGTGCGTTTGCCAGCCAGCGTTGAGCTTGACGATCTGCTGCAGGCCGGTGGTATTGGCTTACTGAATGCCGTGGAGCGCTATGACGCGCTGCAGGGCACCGCCTTTACCACCTACGCCGTGCAGCGTATCCGGGGCGCAATGCTGGATGAGCTGCGCAGCCGCGACTGGGCACCACGCAGCGTACGTCGTAATGCGCGCGAGGTGGCCGGCGCTATGCATCAGGTAGAGCAAGCGTTGGGGCGCGCGGCTACCGAGCAGGAAGTGGCTGAGCGGTTGAATGTTTCGCTGGAAGAGTACCGGCAGATTCTGCTGGATACCAATAACAGCCAGCTTTTCTCGTACGACGAGTATCGGGAAGAACACGGCGACAGTGCGGAACTGGTCACGGAGGGGCATGAGGAAGCCAACCCGTTGCATCAGTTAATGGAAGGAAACCTGCGTGAACGCGTGATTGAAGCGATTGAGGCGTTGCCTGAACGCGAAAAATTGGTGCTCACACTGTACTACCAGGAAGAACTGAACCTGAAAGAGATTGGCGCGGTGCTGGAAGTGGGGGAATCCCGCGTCAGCCAGTTGCACAGTCAGGCGATCAAACGCCTGCGGGCCCGTTTGACGGGAGCGCGCTAACAGACTCAGTTCCTGGGGAACCAAAAATAAAAAAACCGGGGACTCAGCAATGGGAGCCAAAGTTAAAGCCAGACCGTTAAGTCGCTACCTTAAAGACTACAAACACAGCCAAAGCAACTGTTCACACTGTGGCAAAGTTTTAGACCGTATGGCGTTAGTGTTCCGCGGCCAGATCATCAATAAAGAGGCCATCGCACGCATGGACCAGATGATTGACGATCAGGTATGGATGAAACTCCAGCCGGAACTGACGGCGCTGTGCCGTTTCTGCAGCGATATTTTTTGTAATACCCATCCGAATTACTTCGATATCATGGCGTTCAAACAATATCTGTTTGAGCAGACCGAGATGAGTCACAGTACCATTCGTGAATATGTGGTGCGTCTGCGTCGTCTTGATGACATGCTGAAAGCGAAAAATTTCCCGGCAGAAAGGTTACGGGGCAACAGCTGGCATGAGTGTCTGCAAAACGATCTGCCCGATGCGGGCAACAATAACTACCGTATTGCACTGCGCAAATATGACCAGTTCTTAGGCTGGCAGCGCGGCTAAGGGTGATTCAGCCCCGGTTACTGGTGAGCATGCCAGCAACCGGGGCGCGTCGCGATCAATTCCGGATGCGACTTTTCTCATCTTCTGCAACACTGTAGGGATAACTGCACATTGCCCGAATGGAGGCTGCATTGTCCTTACATCTTCTGCACCAGTTTCCCCGTCTTGAACTGCTTGGCGCACCGACGCCGTTAGAGCATTTGCCACGCCTGTCTGATTACCTCGGACGCGATATCTTTATTAAACGTGATGACGTCACGCCGGTGGCGCTGGGCGGTAACAAGCTGCGTAAACTGGAGTTTCTCGCGGCCGATGCGCTGCGGAAAGGCGCCGATGTGCTGCTGACCGCCGGCGCGATCCAGTCCAACCACGTGCGCCAGACGGCAGCCGTGGCGGCGCGCCTGGGCCTGAAGTGCGTGGCGCTACTGGAGAACCCGATTGGCACCGACGCCGCCAACTACCTGAGCAACGGCAACCGCCTGCTGCTGGACCTGATGGATGTCGAGGTCGTGATGGTTGATGCGCTGCACAATCCGCCGCAGCAGCTGGCAGAGCAGGCAGAACGGCTGGAAGCGCAGGGCTTCCGGCCTTACATTGTGCCGGTGGGCGGCTCGAATGCGCTTGGCGCGCTCGGCTACGTCGAATGCGCGCAGGAGATCGCCCATCAAAGCGAAGGCGTGGTGGATTTCGCTGCGGTGGTGGTGGCGTCGGGCAGTGCCGGGACGCATGCCGGGCTGGCGGTCGGTCTGGAACAGCTGCTGCCGAATAGCGAGCTGGTGGGCGTGACGGTGTCGCGCAAGGTCGAGGCGCAGCTGCCGGTGGTGGAGCGCATTCGCAGCGCGCTGGCACAGCAGCTGGAGCTGGAAGCACGTGCGCCGGTAACCCTGTGGGATGACTATTTTGCGCCGCGCTACGGCGAACCCAATGACGAAGGCATGGAAGCGGTGCGCCTGCTGGCGCGGCTTGAGGGCATTATGCTCGACCCGGTCTACACCGGCAAAGCGATGGCGGGTCTGATCGATGGCATCAGCCAGAACCGTTTCCGCCGGGAAGGGCCGCTGCTGTTTGTGCATACCGGCGGCGCACCGGCGTTATTTGCTTATCATCCTTCGGTATGAGACAGCAGCAAAAAAAGGTTTATAATCCAGCGGTTATTACAAAGAGCACATGCCGGAGCGGCACCCTTTATTGCGAGATAAAGCGCCGCGCCCAAAATGAGCGTTAATTAACCATAAGCACACAACACATCACAATAATGGGGTAAACATGGCTTTCTCTCCGATTCGTCGCCAGCTGGTGATGGGAATGATGGCGGTCGCACTGGTGGCGGGCGTGAACGTAAAAAGCTTTGCGGCAGAAGATTTGCTGGCGCAGGTCAAGAGCAAAGGTGAGCTGCGCGTCGGGCTGGAAGGCACCTATCCGCCGTTCAGCTTCCAGGATGAAAACGGCAAGCTGACCGGTTTTGAAGTCGAGTTTGCCCAGGAGCTGGCAAAACACCTCGGCGTGAAAGCGGATCTCAAACCGACCAAATGGGACGGTATGCTGGCCTCGCTGGATTCCAAACGTATCGACGTGGTGATCAACCAGGTGACCATCTCCGACGAGCGCAAGAAGAAGTATGACTTCTCCACGCCGTACACCATCTCCGGTGTGCAGGCGCTGACGCTGAAGAAGAACGCGGGCTCTATCACCAAACCGGAAGATCTGTCCGGCAAGAAAGTCGGCGTGGGTCTCGGTTCTAACTATGAGCAGTGGCTGCGCGACAACGTCAAAGGCGTCGATATCCGTACCTATGACGATGACCCAACCAAATATCAGGATCTGCGTTCAGGCCGCGTTGATGCCATTCTGGTTGACCGCTTAGCCGCGCTGGATCTGGTGAAAAAAACCGGCAATACCATGGCGGTGGCTGGCCCGGCGTTCTCCCGTCTGGAAGCGGGCGTGGCGCTGCGCAAAGGCAATGAATCGCTGCTGAAAGCGATTGATGGTGCCATCGCCGACATGCAGAAAGATGGCTCGCTGAGCAAGCTGTCTGAGAAGTGGTTCGGCGCGGACGTCACGAAATAATGCAGGAAAGTTTACAGCTGGTGCTGGATTCAGCACCTTTTCTGCTGAAAGGCGCGCTGTTCACGCTGCAGCTGAGTATCGGCGGGATGTTCTTCGGCCTGATACTCGGCTTCGTGCTGGCGCTGATGCGCCTGTCACGCTTCTGGCCGGTTAACTGGCTGGCGCGTTTTTATGTGTCGATCTTTCGCGGCACGCCGCTGATTGCCCAGCTGTTTATGATCTACTACGGTCTGCCGCAGTTTGGCATTGAGCTCGACCCGATTCCATCGGCGATGATTGGTTTGTCGCTCAACACCGCGGCCTATGCCTCGGAATCGCTGCGTGGTGCGATTGCGGCTATTGAGCGCGGTCAGTGGGAAGCGGCCGCCAGTATCGGCATGACGCCGTGGCAGACGCTGCGTCGCGTTATTCTGCCGCAGGCGGCGCGTACCGCGCTGCCGCCGCTCGGTAACAGCTTTATCAGCCTGGTGAAAGATACTTCGCTGGCGGCCACCATTCAGGTGCCGGAGCTGTTCCGGCAGGCGCAGCTGATCACCTCGCGCACGCTGGAAGTGTTCACCATGTATCTGGCGGCTTCGCTGATTTACTGGGTGATGGCCACGGTGCTGTCGGCGCTGCAAAACCGGCTGGAAGCGCACGTCAATCGTCAGGATCGGGAGGCAAGATGAGTGCAATTGAAGTCCGTCAGCTGGTGAAACAGTTTCACGGCCAGACGGTGCTGCACGGTATCGACCTCGATGTCGCGCCCGGCGAAGTGGTGGCGATCATCGGTCCGAGCGGCTCGGGCAAAACCACGCTGCTGCGCAGTATTAATCTGCTGGAAGTGCCGGAAAGCGGCCAGGTCAAAGTCGGTGACATCAGCATCGACGCCAGCCTCGGCCTGCACAAGCAGAAGGATAAAGTGCGGCAGCTGCGCCAGCAGGTCGGCTTTGTGTTCCAGAACTTCAATCTGTTCCCGCACCGTTCGGTGCTGGAGAACATCATTGAAGGGCCGGTGATCGTCAAAGGCGAAGCGAAGGCGGAAGCCATTGCGCGCGCGCGCACGCTGCTGGAGAAGGTCGGTCTGCACGGTAAGGAAGAGAGTTTCCCGCGCCGGCTTTCCGGCGGTCAGCAGCAGCGCGTCGCAATTGCCCGGGCGCTGGCGATGCGTCCGCAGGTGATTCTGTTCGATGAGCCAACCTCGGCGCTGGATCCTGAACTGGTGGGCGAGGTGCTCAGCACCATCCGCGCGCTGGCGCAGGAGAAACGCACTATGGTGATCGTCACGCATGAGATGAGCTTCGCGCGCGACGTCGCCGATCGCGCCATCTTTATGGATCAGGGGCGTATCGTGGAGCAGGGCCCGGCTAAAGCGCTGTTCAGCAATCCGCAGCAGGCACGCACCCGGCAATTTCTCGACAAGTTTCTCAATCAATAATCTCTCCGGGCCGGTTCGCTGGCCCGAATTATTTTCCATCTAGCAAAATATTAAATACCGCGCTTACCTTTTTGACGCATTAATAAATTTATTTTCCGGCGATATAATTAATGCTGGTTTACTTCGCTGCGGAATGTTCTTAATTTCCGCGCGGCATTACGTGCGCGGCGCACCGTCAAATTATGCCATGAATGCTTAAATAACAGCTATTCATGGCTAACCCGCCGGGCGGTCAATTTATCTCTGGTACTGTAAAGTATTGTTATATCAGGACCAGCGAAAAAATTTTAGGAGTTTCGCTAGAGTCAGCCCCTGCTGCTTGTTGAATAATCGTTGAATAACCATAAAGGCTTCACTGCCTGTTTTTCCATTCTTCTCCTTTAAGACCTACACCGCAGCAGGAGTCAAAAAATATGAATAACGCCAGGAAAGAAGATATTGCATGGGTGAATACCCTGAAAGGAGTGTGCATATTGCTGGTGGTACTGTATCACACCGTATTACCCGGCTTTGAAGGCACGGTTAAATATCTCAGCGCCGGCTGGATCCCGGCGGAAATATGGGTACAGTTTAATACGGTGTTATCACCGCTGCGTATGCCCGCCTTTTTCTTCGTCTCCGGCCTGCTTGCCACCAACGGCATTCTCAACCGGCCGTGGAAACAGGTATTTACCAGCCGCATTACCAATCTGTTCTATCTCTACGTGCTGTGGGGCTTTATTCAGTGGTGGTCGATTGTCGGCATTTCGACTGAAATCACCGGCCAGCGTATCTCGCAGAACCTCAACGCGGCTTACGCCGGTTCGCTGCTGGAGTTCCTTAAGCTGACCTTCCTGGCGATGAGCACCTCGTGGTACCTGTACGGTCTGGCGATCTACTTCCTGTGCGCCAAAATCTTCCGTCAGCACAAAGTGGCGCTGCTGGTGGCGGCGGTGGTGCTGAATTATCTGGCGGTGGAGAAGATCATTCCCTACTGGGGACCGCAGAGCGTGGCACAGTATTTCCTGTTCTTCCTGCTGGGCGCGTTCTGGAGCCCGCTGATGTTGCGCCTGAGTCAGCTGCGCCGCGAGAACCTTCTGCCGTGGGCCGCGCTGGCCGCACTGTCCGGCCTGCACGTGATTTTTGGCCTCGATAAGAGCCTGTTCATGTGCATCATCGCGGTGCTGGTGAGCGTGGCGGCATGCCGCTGGCTCAACGCGCACTTCAGCATGCGTTACTTCAACTGGATTGGCCGCAACACGCTGCAGATCTACGTTATCCACCGCATTTTTATTGAGTTCTTCGGCATGTCGGCGATTCTGTTTGCGCAGCGCCATCATCTGTTTGAGCAGGCGTGGTTTGCGCTGCTGTGGGCGTGCTTCTATCCGCTGGCAATTGTCGGCATCTGTTCGCTGTGTTCGGTGGCGGTGTGGTCGCTGACCAACCGCGGGCTGGGGCAGTCGCTGTTTGTGTTCCCGACGCTGATTGGTTTGAAACGCAGTAAGTCGGTGGCGTGATGTTCGCTGGTAAGGTTTAAAGTGGTACAAAAACGAGGGCACGTTTCGTAGCAGCGCGATTCATCGCACAATGAATGGCGCCGCTACGGCCTTGTTGCAACTTGCGGTGTCCTTCACCGATCTCCATTACGCCATCCATGGCGATTCTGCTTTACTTAACCAATGGTCATCAGGCTGGCGTTGCCGCCGGCGGCCGCGGTATTGACGCTCAGCGAGCGCTCAATCAGCAGACGTTCCAGTAGCAGATTGGTCTCGCCGCGGGCAAAGCCCTGCACTGACACAATCGCGCCTTCGCGGGCGGCAATCTGTTCGCACAGGCTGCGCAGTTGATCGGCATCGCCGTGATAGATCACCGCATCAAACTCCGCCGCCAGCACATCTTTCGCCAGCGTGATGCGCGCCTGCACCGCGGCCGGCAGCGACTGGCGCAGCGTCCGGTGCAGCTCGTCATCCTGCCACAGTGCCTGGCTACCGACGCTGGTGACCGTCGCCAGCTGAATCAGCGCATCCTGCTGGTTATCTGCGATACACAGCACCCGATTGCGCGGCAGCAGCGTAAAGGTGTTGCGCTCACCGGTCGGGCCTGGCAGCAGTCGCACGGTTCCGGCCTGGCTCAGCGCATCGTAACGCTGACACAGCGCCAGCAGTTCCGGCTTATCCTGTGCCCAGCTCTGCAATGCCTGATGCGCGCTCAGCAGCGAGGTGCGCACGCTGCTGTCCACCGGACGTTCGGCATCCTGACGATCAAAGGTGATGCGCAGGGCGCCGTCCGGACGATGGGCCAGCAGGCGGTAAAGATAGAGCGGACCGCCGGCTTTCGGACCGGTGCCCGACAGGCCTTCGCCGCCGAACGGCTGTACGCCGACCACCGCGCCGACCATGTTACGGTTAACGTACAGGTTGCCGACTTTCGCCCCGGCCGTCACCTGCGCAATGGTTTCATCGATACGGGTATGCACGCCAAGCGTCAGGCCATAGCCCGAGGCATTAATCTGCTCAATCAGCTGCGGCAGGTTGTTGCGCGCAAAGCGCACCACGTGCAGCACCGGACCGAACACCTCTTTATCCAGATCGCTGACCTGATCGAGCTCAATCAGCGTCGGTTTGATAAAGGTGCCGCTATGCCACTCTTTGCTGTCCTGCGGATGCTCCTGCACCGCCTGATACACGGTAAAGCCTTTATTGCGCATCGCCTGAATATGACGCTCGATGTTGGCTTTGGCTTCAGCATCGATCACCGGACCGACGTCGGTCGACAGACGCTCCGGATTGCCCATGCGGCATTCGGCCATGGCACCACGCAGCATCTTCAGCGTGTGGTCCGCCACATCGTCCTGGATACACAGCAGACGCAGCGCCGAGCAGCGCTGGCCGGCGCTGTCAAACGCGGACGCCACGATATCCACCACCACCTGTTCGGTGAGCGCTGAAGAGTCGACGATCATGGCGTTCATGCCGCCGGTCTCGGCGATCAGCGGCGTCGGGCGACCCTGCGGATCGAGGCGGCCAGCCAGGTTGCGCTGCAGCAGGGTGGCGACTGCGGTTGAGCCGGTGAACATCACGCCGCGCACCCGCTCGTCACCGGTCAGCTGCGCACCCACCGTTTCGCCCTGACCGGGCAGCAGTTGCAGCACGCCGGCCGGTACGCCGGCATCCAGCATGATCTGCACCGCCTGCGCGGCAATCAGCGGCGTCTGCTCGGCGGGTTTTGCCAGCACGCTGTTGCCGGCCGCCAGGGCGGCGGCAATCTGGCCGGTGAAGATCGCCAGCGGGAAGTTCCACGGGCTGATGCACACTACCGGACCGAGCGGGCGATGGGTTTCGTTATCGAAATCGTCACGCACCATGCCGGCGTAGTAGTAGAGGAAGTCCACCGCTTCGCGCACTTCGGCAATGGCGTTGTTGTAGGTTTTACCCGCCTCACGCACCAGCAAACCAATCAGTTGCTGCATCTGGTCTTCCATTGTCTGAGCGGCACGTTCGAGGATCGCGGCGCGCTCCTGCGGCGGCGTGGCGAACCAGATTGGTCCGGCATTCACCGCGCCATCCAGCGCACAGGAGACTTCTTCAGGAGTGGCTTCCCGCACGCTGCCGACGATATCCGCCGGCGTGGCCGGGTTGATCACCGCGCGGCTGCTGCCGCTACCCAGCTCGCCATCAATGATCGGCTGAGCCTGCCACGGCTGGCTGGCGCTGGAGAGCAGGGCGCTGGAGAGCGACGCCAGGCGGTGTTCGTTGGCCAGATCCAGACCGGCAGAGTTAACACGCTTGTCGCCATACAGATCGCGCGGCAGCGGGATCTTCGGATGCGGCAGACCAATTGCGCCTTCTGCGACCCCCATTTTCTCCACCGCAGCCACCGGGTCGGCCACCAGCTCGTCAATCGGCAGCGTGTTGTCAGCGATGCGGTTGACGAACGAGGTATTGGCGCCGTTTTCCAGCAGGCGACGCACCAGGTAGGCCAGCAGCGTTTCGTGGGTACCGACCGGCGCATAAATCCGGCACGGCCGATTCAGCTTGCCGTCGGCCACTTTGCCCACCACCTGCTCGTACAGCGGTTCGCCCATGCCGTGCAGGCACTGGAATTCGTACTGGCCAGGATAGTAGTTGTTGCCCGCCAGTTGGTAGATCGCCGCCAGCGTGTGGGCGTTGTGGGTAGCAAACTGCGGATAAATCAGGTTAGGCACCGCCAGCAGTTTACGCGCACAGGCGAGGTAGGAGATGTCGGTATACACCTTGCGGGTGTAAACCGGATAGCCTTCGAGGCCTTCCATCTGCGCGCGCTTGATTTCGCTATCCCAGTAAGCGCCTTTCACCAGACGGATCATCAGACGACGGCGGCTGCGCTGCGCCAGATCCACCAGCGCATCAATCACAAACGGGCAGCGCTTCTGATAAGCCTGAATCACGAAACCGATGCCGTTCCAGCCTTCCAGCTCCGGCTCAAAACAGAGTTTTTCCAGCAGATCGAGCGACAGCTCCAGGCGATCGGCTTCTTCGGCATCGATGTTGATGCCGATGTCATACGAGCGCGCCAGCAGCGTCAGCGATTTCAGGATCGGATAAAGCTCTTCCATCACCCGCTCATACTGCGCGCGGCTGTAGCGCGGATGCAGCGCCGACAGCTTGATGGAAATGCCCGGACCTTCATAAATGCCGCGTCCGTTGGAGGCTTTACCAATGGCGTGAATCGCCTGCTGATAGGAAATAAGATAGGCTTTGGCATCGCTGGCGGTGAGTGCCGCTTCACCCAGCATGTCATACGAATAGCGGAAGCCTTTCTCTTCCAGCTTGCGCGCGTTGGCCAGCGCCTCGGCGATGGTTTCGCCGGTGACGAACTGTTCGCCCATCAGGCGCATCGCCATATCCACGCCTTTGCGGATCAGCGGTTCGCCGCTCTTGCCGATGATGCGGTTCAGCGATTTAGACAGGTTAGCTTCATTGTGCGTAGAGACCAGACGACCGGTAAACAGCAGGCCCCAGGTGGCGGCGTTGACGAACATCGACGGGCTGCGGCCCAGATGGGACTGCCAGTTGCCGTTGCTGATTTTATCGCGGATCAGCGCATCGCGGGTGGGCTTGTCAGGAATACGCAGTAGCGCTTCCGCCAGACACATCAGCGCTACGCCTTCCTGAGACGAGAGCGAGAACTCCTGCAGCAGGCTTTGCACCATACCGGCGCGTCCGGTTGCCCCTTTTTGGTGCCGTAGCTTGTCCGCCAGGCTGTATGCCAGCTGGTGGGTTTTCTCTGCCAGCGGGGCAGGGAGACGCGCCTGTTCCAGCAGCATCGGCACCGCATCGGTCTCCGGACGACGCCACGCGGCGGTGATGGCCGAGCGGCTGACCGACTGCGGCAAAATGTGTTCGGCGAAGTCGAGGAAAGGCTGGAAGCTCTCTTCCGGCACACGCTCATCGTCTGCGGCATCATTCAGCTGCAGCGGGATCTCCGCCAGCGTTTCTCCCGCTTCCAGCTGGCCGAGATAGTTAAAAATTGCCTGCTTGATCAGCCAGTGTGGCGTGCGGTCAATCTTTTGCGCCGCCAGTTTAATGCGATCGCGGGTGGCTTCATCCAGCTTCACCCCCATGGTGGTGGTTCCCATGATTTCCTCGTCCTCAAAGTGTGAATCAACTTCAGCGTGGGCTGCACTATCACTCATGTTGCAACTTTGTGCAACCGTGTTAAATGTGACCTCGGTTGCACGTTTTTAACCGGCTTTTTTGTTAACGCAGCAAAAGCGGCACAGAACTTGCTGCAAGAATCTCGCCAGAGTTGCAACCCACCGCAACAAAACGCATCCTGGTTGACATCAGGTGCAACTTAAAATGTGAACAGGCGCAACCTGTGAGCATGAAAAATGCAAAGCCAGGTGAAACCCAGGTAACAGCTGTGTTAAATGCATTGTGCGCGTCGCACCTTTGCGGCAGGATACCGCGCCTTATGAGAAATCGCTTTCTCTGGATGCGGTAAAGCCCTGACGTTATCCCGTTCCGGTAACTCAGGAAAAAAGATTTCTCTTAAGAGATCAAATAATAAGTGGAGAGACAGATGACAGTAAGTACACCGATGCTGGTGACATTTATCATTTACATCCTCGGGATGGTGTTGATTGGTTTTATCGCGTACCGCTCAACCAAAAATTTTGACGACTATATACTGGGCGGTCGCAGCCTGGGCAGCGTGGTGACCGCGCTGTCGGCCGGGGCCTCGGACATGAGCGGCTGGCTGCTGATGGGACTGCCGGGCGCGATTTTTCTCTCCGGGATCTCTGAGAGCTGGATTGCCATCGGCCTGACGATTGGCGCGTGGCTGAACTGGAAAATTGTTGCGGGTCGCCTGCGTGTGCAGACCGAGCATCACAATAACGCCTTAACCCTGCCGGACTTTTTCACCAGCCGCTTCGAAGACCACAGCAAAATTCTGCGCGTCATCTCGGCACTGGTAATCCTGATCTTCTTCACCATTTATTGTGCCTCGGGCGTCGTTGCGGGTGCGCGCCTGTTTGAAAGCACTTTCGGCATGAGTTATGAAACCGCGCTGTGGGCCGGCGCGGCAGCAACCATTCTTTATACGCTGGTGGGTGGCTTCCTGGCGGTGAGCTGGACCGATACCGTGCAGGCCAGCCTGATGATTTTTGCCCTGATCCTGACGCCGGTGATTGTGATTATCGCCGTCGGCGGACTGGATGATTCGCTGGCGGTGATTGAAGCGAAAAGCCTGGAAAACCTCGATATGCTGAAGGGCCTCAACTTCGTGGCGGTGATTTCACTGCTCGGCTGGGGCCTTGGCTACTTCGGCCAGCCGCACATTCTGGCGCGCTTCATGGCCGCAGACTCGCACCGTTCTATTCGCACCGCGCGCCGCATCGGCATGGCCTGGATGATCCTGTGCCTGGCCGGTGCTGTTGCGGTGGGCTTCTTCGGTATCGCCTATTTCCAGAACCATCCGGAGCAGGCGGCGGGCGTAAGCGAAAACGGCGAGCGCGTGTTTATCGAACTGGCGCGCATTCTGTTCAACCCGTGGATCGCCGGTATTCTGCTGTCGGCCATTCTGGCGGCGGTGATGTCGACCCTGAGCTGTCAGTTGCTGGTGTGCTCGAGCGCGCTGACTGAGGATCTGTATAAAGGGTTTCTGCGTAAAAATGCCAGCCAGAAAGAGCTGGTATGGGTTGGCCGTTTAATGGTGCTGGTGATTGCGCTGGTGTCGATTGCGCTGGCCTCCAACCCGGAGAACCGCGTGCTCGGCCTGGTGAGCTACGCCTGGGCAGGCTTTGGTGCTGCATTCGGTCCGGTGGTGCTGTTCGGCGTGTGCTGGAAGCGCATGACGCGCAACGGCGCGCTGGCCGGCATGATTATCGGTGCCGCCACGGTGCTGATCTGGAAGCAGTACGCCTGGCTCAATCTGTATGAAATCATCCCGGGCTTCCTGTTCGCCAGCATCGCGATTGTCGTGGTGAGCCTGGCCGGCCGCGAACCGTCGGCTGAAGCGCAGCAGCGTTTCGATGCCGCCGAAGCGGAATACAACACCAAATAACGGTGTTGGCCTGAGTAAAGCGGGGAGCGCGTGTGCCGTGTTCCCCGCAGTTTTCATGTCTCGTCCTCTGCGCACGATTTATCGCGCAATTTGTCACTCCGCCCTGACTTTCCCGCATCGCTACCTGACCCGCAAAAGCAAAATTAATTTCGCGCGGTGACTTGTATTTTCATCCGCGATAATGATAATCGATATCGTTCGCACTTTACGTATTTTTACCTAAGGTTTACCCTCCTTAACATTCAAGAGGTTGGTGATGTTCGTTCCCTTTCTCATTATGCTGCGCGAAGGTCTCGAGGCAGCGCTCATCGTCAGCCTGATTGCCAGCTATCTCAAACGCACGCAGCGCAGCCAGTGGTTCCCCGCGATGTGGGCTGGCGTGTTTATCGCTGCGGCGCTGTGCCTCGCGCTCGGTATTTTCATCAACGAAACCACCGGTGAATTCCCGCAGAAACAGCAGGAGCTGTTCGAGGGCATCGTGGCGGTGATTGCCGTGGTGATCCTCACCTCGATGGTGTTCTGGATGCGCAAGGTGTCGCGCAATATCAAAGCCACGCTGGAAAAATCCGTCGATCAGGCGCTGCAGAAGCCGGGCGGCAGCGGGTTGCCGCTGGTGCTGATGGTGTTTCTCGCCGTGGCGCGTGAAGGGCTGGAGTCGGTGTTTTTTCTGCTGGCGGCCTTCACCCAGGATGTCGGCTATGCGCCACCGATTGGCGCGGTGCTGGGTCTGGCGACCGCCATCGTGCTGGGCATGCTGATTTACTACGGCGGCGTGCGTCTTAACATGGCGCACTTCTTCCGCTGGACCAGCCTGTTCATCCTGCTGGTGGCGGCCGGACTGGCGGCGGGGGCGATCCGCGCCTTCCACGAGGCGGGACTGTGGAACCACTTCCAGGCGACCGCGTTTGACTTCAGCAACACGCTCTCTACCCATTCGATCTTTGGCACGCTGCTGGAAGGCATTCTGGGTTATCAGGAAGCGCCGAGCGTCAGCGAAGTCGCGGTATGGCTGATTTATCTGATCCCGGCGCTGCTGCTGTTTTTCTTCCCGGCGCGTCCGGCACCCAGCGCCGCACGGTCGGTGCGCTAACTTTTCTCAGGCGCGCGTGCGCCTGTACCTTCATGTAACAGGGATATGACTATGACGATTCGCTTCCGCCGTAAGGCGCTGTTGCTCTCCATGCTGGCGCTGTCCGGTGCCGCTTCTGCCGCTGCCGTACCGCAGGTCACGGTGACGGTCACTGACAAGCAGTGCGAGCCGATGTCGCTCAACGTGCAGGCCGGTAAAACCCAGTTCATCATCAAAAACAGCAGCCAGAAAGCGCTGGAGTGGGAAATCCTCAAAGGCGTGATGGTGGTGGAGGAGCGCGAAAACATCGCGCCCGGCTTCAGCCAGAAGCTCACCGCCAACCTGGAAGCGGGTGAATATGACATGACCTGCGGCCTGCTCACTAATCCGAAAGGCAAGCTGGTGGTCAGCGGTGACAGCCAAAAAGCCAGCACCGGCAAGCCAGACGTGCTGCAGCTGGTCGGGCCGATTGCCGATTACAAAGTCTACGTGATGGCAGAAGTGAGAGCGCTGGTGGCCGGCACCAAAGCCTTTACCGACGCGGTAAAAGCCGGTGACGTGGAAAAAGCCAAAGCGCTGTATGCGCCGACGCGCGTGCACTACGAGCGCATCGAGCCGATTGCCGAACTGTTCTCTGACCTCGACGGCAGTATTGACGCGCGTGAAGATGACTTCGAGAAAAAAGCGGAAGATCCGAAATTTACCGGCTTCCACCGGCTGGAAAAACTGCTGTTCGCCGACAACACCACCAAAGGCGCGGACGCATTTGCTGACCAGCTGTATAAGGATGTGCAGGATCTGCAAACCCGCGTCAGCGAGCTGGCCTTCCCGCCGGCGAAAGTGGTTGGTGGCGCGGCGGGCCTGGTTGAAGAGGTGGCGTCCAGCAAAATCTCCGGTGAGGAAGATCGCTACAGCCGTACCGATCTGTCCGATTTTCAGGCCAACATCGACGGCGCACAGAAAATCGTTGATCTGCTGCGTCCTCTGCTGCAAAAAGCCAATCCGCAGCTGCTGGCGAAAGTGGACGCGAACTTTAAGAAGGTGGATGGCATTCTCAGCAAATACCGTACCAAAGACGGTTTTGCCTCCTATGAAAAGCTGACCACCAGCGACCGTAATGCGCTGAAAGGGCCCATCACCACGCTGGCGGAAGATCTCTCCCTGCTGCGCGGCACTTTAGGTCTTGATTAATCATGAGTAAAAAAAATGACGCGGCGCAACCGTCGCGTCGTCGTCTGTTACAGGGATTGGGCATGCTGGGTGGCGCGGCGGCACTGGGCGGCGGCTGTCCGTTCCATGCCGCCAGCGCGGCAGAGAGTTTCTCACCCGGCACGGTTGCACCCGATGCGCGCCAGCAGGCGCAACCGTTTTACGGCGCTCATCAGGCCGGCATCCTGACGCCGCAGCAGGCATCTATGATGCTGGTGGCGTTTGATGTGCTGGCCAGTGATAAAGCCGAACTGGAACGCCTGCTGCGGCTGCTGACGCAGCGCTTTGCCTTTCTCACCCAGGGCGGACCGGCGCCGGCGGTGCCCAATCCGCAGCTGCCGCCGCTCGACTCCGGCATCCTGGGTGCGGACATTGCGCCCGATAACCTGACCCTGACGCTGTCGGTGGGGCATTCACTGTTCGACGAGCGCTTCGGGCTGGCCGCGCATAAACCCAGCCAGCTGCAGACGATGACACGCTTTCCCAACGATTCGCTCGACGCCGCGCAGTGTCATGGCGACCTGCTGATTCAGATCTGCGCCAATACCCAGGATACGGTGATTCACGCGCTGCGCGATATCATCAAGCACACGCCGGATCTGCTGGCGGTGCGCTGGCGGCGCGACGGCTTTATCGCCGATCACGCTGCACGCAGCAAAGGGCGCGAAACGCCGATCAACCTGCTGGGTTTCAAAGATGGCACCGCCAATCCGGATACCCACAATGCGCAGTTGATGGACCAGCTGTTGTGGGTGACACCGGAACAGCAGGAACCGGCGTGGACGCACGGCGGCAGCTATCAGGCGGTGCGCATCATCCGTTTTCACGTTGAAATGTGGGACCGCACGCCGCTGGGCGAGCAGCAAACCATTTTTGGTCGTGAGAAGTTGTCCGGCGCGCCGCTGGGGATGCAGCACGAGCACGACGTGCCGGATTACGCCGGCGATCCGGACGGCGAAATTATTGCGCTGGATGCGCATATCCGGCTCGCCAATCCGCGCACGCCGCAAACCGACAGCAGCCTGATGCTGCGGCGCGGCTACAGCTATTCCTCGGGGATTACCGGGGCAGGGCAGCTGGATATGGGGCTGCTGTTCGTCTGTTATCAGCACGATTTAAGCAAAGGCTTTATTACCGTGCAGAAACGACTCAACGGCGAAGCGCTGGAAGAATATATTCGTCCCATCGGCGGCGGATACTTTTTTGTTTTGCCCGGCGTGGCGGACAAAAATCATTATCTGGGGCAGCCGTTGCTCGAAGTCTGATTAATTAATGTACAGCGCTTGTCCGCCGTTCGCGGTGCCAGGCGCTGCTGTTAAGCCCGCCTTAAATTTCTCCTGTCTCGCTGTCATGTCCGAATTTTCTGAAACAGTTTGTTAAGTGCTGAATTACCTATCTTACTGAATATTAATATTAATTTAATTTAAGCGCACCGGGCTGATGCAGCGCCACGCGGGTTTTCTTTGCCGTAAAGTAAAAATAGTGTTGCAAATCGGCGGAAATATGATGAACTTTAGTCATAGCGTTGTCAGTTGTGTGGCTAAGTCCACTGGAGTTCGCGCATGGCCCGGTCCTTATACGGACAGTTAAATACACTTCAGCTAGCGCAGTACGCTGTGGGGGATTGCCTCCCGCGTGAGAATCCTCTTCACTTTTCTTTTATCGCCTTCGAATTCTTTTCCGATGTTTACCGGTGCGCGGCAGCGTTTCGGCGTTGTTGCACACTTTTCTCACTGGCTCGATACGGCTTACAAGGAAGCCAACAAAACCTCTAAAGCGTTCAAATCATCGCCGCGGGTGATCCGCCGCGATAAATGAAACCAACTGTAAGGTGCCACTATGGGAAGACAGAAAGCAGTGATCAAAGCGCGTCGTGAAGCCCGCCGAGTGCTTCGCAGTGACTCTCGCAGTCATCGTCAGCGTGAAGAAGAATCGGTCACTTCGCTGGTGCAGATGGGTGGGCTGGATGCAATTGGCATGGCGCGCGATGTGCGTGACCGGTCACCAATTGAGGCCAGAAACGATGCTCAGGCGCACTATCTTAACGCCATAGAAACGAAACAGCTGATATTCGCGACCGGTGAAGCTGGCTGCGGTAAAACCTGGATTAGCGCTGCGAAAGCAGCCGAGGCCCTGATCAATAAGGACATCGAAAGGATCATTGTGACGCGCCCGGTTTTACAGGCGGATGAAGATCTCGGTTTCCTGCCAGGAGACATCTCCGAGAAATTCGCTCCCTATTTCCGACCGGTTTACGACGTTCTGGTTAAACGTCTCGGCGCTTCCTTTATGCAGTACTGCCTGCGACCCGAAATCGCCAAGGTAGAGATCGCGCCCTTCGCTTATATGCGCGGACGTACCTTTGAGAATGCGGTGGTGATTCTGGATGAGGCGCAAAACGTCACCGCTGCGCAGATGAAGATGTTCCTGACCCGCCTGGGCGAAAACGTCACGGTCATTGTCAACGGTGATGTCACCCAGTGCGACCTGCCCGCCAGCGTCAAATCTGGCCTTGCCGATGCGCTGGCGCGCTTCGAAGAGGATGAGATGATTGGCGTGGTGCGTTTCGGTAAAGACGACTGCGTTCGCTCGGCACTGTGCCAGCGTACGCTGCATGCTTACAGTTAACCTTGAAAAAATAGCTAATCTCAACCCGGCTGCGGCCGGGTTTTTCATTGCTATGCTTACGGGAAGAAAAAGGGCGGAAACGATGAGCGGAGAAAGTCATGCACTCTCTTGATGTGCAGGTGGTAAGGATGGCGCAGCAGTGGGCGGAAGCGCAGCCGGTGTGGCTGTGTACCGTGCTCAGCACGTACGGATCATCGCCGCGCCCGCCGGGCGCGATGATGGTGATTCGCGTCGATGGGCGCTACAGCGGTTCCCTTTCCGGCGGCTGCGTCGAGGAGAATTTTATCACCCGCGTTCAGCAGCAGGCGTTCTCTGCCGCCAGTCAACTGGTGCGCTACGGTGAGGGGGGCGACACACCTGACCGCGCGCTTCCGTGCGGCGGCGTACTGGATATTCTGGTCGAACGGTTGCCTGCAGGTGCCGCCACGCTGCGCTATTTACAGCAGCTGGAGGATGCGCTGACCGGCGCGCGTGCCATCACCAAACGTCTGACGCTGCCGCAGCCGTGTCACGCGCTCGAACCGGCGCCTTATACCCGTCGCACCCGCACCCAGGTCACTGACGGTGAAATCGTTCTGACCCTGAGTGCCGCGCCGCGCCTGATCCTTGCCGGACTCTCCAGCGTCGCCGTGTACTGTGCCAACTTCGCGCTGGCGCTGGGATTCGAAACCATCGTCTGTGAACACCGTGAAGAGGTGCTGAGCAATATGGCGGCCGAACTGGCGCCGGACGTCAAACTGGTGCAGCAGTTTCCGGCGGTGTATCTGGAACGCGAGGGCTGCCATGCCGCCACGGCGATCCTCTCGCTGACCCATGATGCGCGTATTGACGATCTCACCATGATGGAAGCGGTCAATCTGCCGGCATTTTATCTCGGTGCGATGGGCTCGCAGCGCAACAGCGCCAAACGCAAAGCGCGCCTGAGCGCGATTGCGGAGCTGACGCCAGCGCAGTTGCAGCGCATTCACGCACCGGTTGGGCTGGATATCGGTAGCAAAACCCCGGCGGAGATCGCGCTGGCAATCATGGCGGATATTGTGCGTCACAAAAATGGGTTAGCGGCAACGGATGCGCTTAGCCCGGTGCTCGCAGCGTCTGAATGATCACATCACTCACCCCACGAAAAACCCTGATGCACCAGGACGCCAGCAGACGGGCAAACGGCTATGCCAAATTTTCGCGCCGCAAATAATCAATAAGCTGTGCTTTATGTTTCATGATGTGATCAACGCTTGCGCTTTACCGGTAACATCTTATCTTCAGAGAAGCGTGTACAAACACCTGAACTGAGAAGGGGTATTTATGGCTAAGCGTCATTTGATTAAATCAATTGAAATTACAGCAATTATTGTCTTCGCGCTGGTGATCGCCTGGCTGGCCGTCACCGGCATCCTGTCATCAACCGGCCTCGATCATGCGTGGCCTTATCCACATCAATAACTGAGTCCGGCACCAGGGAAATCAATTACGCTTAAATATAAACAGAATAAATTATCTAACCTGCACACCCGTATCAGCGGCGACACCGTGTCAGCACACAGGGTTTTGGTGCCAGATTTGCCGCGTATAAATCAGCGACGTTCGGGAAAAGCGTTATGCTGTTATTCGAAGTCCGCATGGCGGCTGAACATGCTCTCGCTGGTTTCACCGCACTGATGCATGATTTCAAGCACCATGGCGTCACAGGTAATGAAGCAGAGTTGCTCAAAGGCCGAGCCCATTGGCTGCGAGAATCGTCCGGCGCTGCGTGCGTTATCGGTTTTAACGTTGCCGGGTAACACCAACACGCATTTGGCCAGTCTGCCGATGCCCGAATCTGCTTTCAGGGTAATCAGCGCCACATCGACACCGCGCTCAACGGCGTTCAGCGCCAGCGCTTTCAGGCTCGCGGTTTCGCCACTGCCAGAACCAATAATCAATAAATCGCCAGGTCTGGAGTGGGGTGACGAGATTTCACCCACCATGCTGACAGAGAAACCCAAATGCACCAGACGGTTAGCGAACGCGCGGATAGCAATGCCGCTGCGCCCGGCGCCCTGCAGGAAAATGTGTTTGGCGCTGCGAATCTGTGCGATCAATGCCTGCGCCTGGCTCTCGTCTATCTGCCGGGCGTTGTGGGCGAGTTCGGTAAGAATATGGGATACGTTTGACTGTACGGCCATGTTAACGCTCTCCCGTCAGGTAATGGTTCGTCCGTCTCATTAAACAGCGAAAAGAGTGGCCGGAACAGGGCCGGTGCTTTTTCAGTCTGGTCATCGCGCATTCCCTCTTAATTCAAAGACATCATCAGTGGATGAAAAGGATACCCTGCAGAATTTCCGGTAAGAGTACACGGTCCGCTGCCCACGCGATATTGCAGCGAAAGGGGATCTTTCGATTATGCGTCCTGTGGCACAAAAGCTGTGAGTGTGCAGAGTTGGTGGGCAGATTTGTGATGGATTGTGGCATCAAATGGGGTAGAGCAGTCGCCAGATCGCGGGGTCGGTACTGCAAGGAGAATAAAAGTGAAAAAGCTTCTGTCGATAGTCAGAGGCTTTCATGGCATCAAAGTGCACGTGCATTTCACGTGCATTTTTTTGCTGATTTTGTAAGTCTGTGTTTCTGTAATCAATTCACAAGCGGTTTTGTCCGCCTGAAGTCTTGTTACAAATGGTAGAGGGGATTGATGAGCTTCGCTCACCCTGCGGGCAGCGTCGCAGGCTCCGCTGTCCAACTGACATGCGCCAGTTGTCGAACCCCCAATCGGGGATTCTCATCCCCCCACGCCTGGAGAATATACAAATAAAAATGCCCAGCTATTAACTGGGCACTTTTATATAAATGATGGCGGTGAGGGGGGGATTGATGTCACTCGGCACATTCCTGTGCCTCGCCCTCCGGGTGGCTTGCAGCCATGCAAAACGGCTATCCTGCCGTTTTGTCACTTCGCTCACCCTGCGGGCAGCGTCGCAGACTCCGCTGTCCAACTGGCATGCGCCAGTTGTCGAACCCCCCATCGGGGATTCTCATCCCCCCCAGGTCGGGAGAATATACAAATAAAAATGCCCAGCTGTTAACTGGGCACTTTTATATAAATGATGGCGGTGAGGGGGGGATTCGAACCCCCGATACGTTGCCGTATACACACTTTCCAGGCGTGCTCCTTCAGCCACTCGGACACCTCACCACATTTTGTTTGCTGACCGCACTGGGTCAACGGGGCGCTACTATAGGGAGTTCAGCGATAAGGGTCAAGGGCTATTTTCTCCTTTTTTTCTATTCGCTTAACCTCTGCGCAGATTGCCTTAAGCCTCTCCACTTTGCCGGCTTTGTCATCAAAATATTCCTTAACTGACACAAAAGTGTCACCGCACTGTCGCAGACTTGTCGGCGGAAACATTTGGTTATATCTACGGATAAGGATGCTGATAAATGAAACGCTTACCTCTTTTCACGCTCTCTCTGCTGGCTTCACTCACCACCACGTCCGCGCTGGCAGAGAGCGCCAGCTATCAACGCGCCGCCACCGGCGATATCACCCAGCACGGCGGCGCGCGTCGCCTGAGCGGCGACCAGACCGAGGCGCTGAAAGCCTCATTGAGCAATAGCACGGCGAAAAATGTCATCCTGCTGATTGGCGATGGCATGGGCGATTCCGAAATCACCGCGGCACGCAATCAGGCAATGGGGGCCGGCGGTTTCTTTCCCGGTATTGATGCGCTGCCGCTCACAGGCCAGTACACCCATTACTCGCTGGACAAGAAAACGCATAAGCCAAACTACGTAACGGATTCTGCCGCGTCGGCCACCGCCTGGGCCACCGGCACGAAAACCTATAACGGCGCGATTGGTGTCGATGTCAACGGCACAGATCAGGTCACGCTGCTTGAGCTGGCGAAAGCAGCAGGCAAAGCCACCGGCAACGTCTCCACCGCAGAACTGCAGGATGCCACGCCGGCCGCGCTGATGGCGCACGTCACCTCGCGCAAATGCTACGGCCCGGAAAAAACCAGCGAGCTGTGTCCGGGCAACGCCCTGGAGCAGGGCGGGAAAGGATCGATCAGCGAGCAGCTGCTGCAAACCCGTCCCGACGTCACGCTGGGCGGCGGCGCCAAATCCTTCGCTGAGCGAGCTAAGGCGGGCGACTACCAGGGTAAAACCCTGCGCGAGCAGGCCGAAGTACGGGGGTTCCAGCTGGTCGATAATCTCGCCGCGCTGAATGCGGTACAGCAGGCGAATCAACAGACGCCATTGCTGGGGCTGTTCTCGGAGGGCAACATGCCGGTGCGCTGGCAGGGGCCGAAAGCCAGCTATCACGGTAACCTGGATAAACCGGTGGTGACCTGTGAGGTCAACAAAGATCGTCCGGCATCAATGCCAACCCTGGCGCAGATGACACAAAAAGCCATCGACCTGCTCAGCCACAACAGTCATGGCTTCTTCCTGCAGGTGGAGGGCGCGTCGATTGATAAGCAGGATCACGCTGCTAACCCCTGCGGTCAGATTGGTGAAACCGTCGATTTAGATGAGGCGGTGCAGGTGGCGCTGGCGTATGCGCGCGAGCACGGCGATACGCTGGTGGTGGTAACCGCCGATCACGCGCACAGCAGCCAGATCGTCGAAAACGGCACTAAAGCGCCGGGTCTGACTCAGGCGCTCAACACCAAAGATGGCGCGGTGATGACCATCAGCTACGGTAACTCGGAAGAGGATTCCCAGGAGCACACCGGCACCCAGCTGCGCATCGCGGCCTACGGTCCGCAGGCGGCGAATGTGGTCGGCCTGACCGATCAGACCGACCTGTTCTTCACGCTGAAGCAGGCGATGGCACTGAAGTAAGCGCGTCAGTGCGGGCGGATGCGCAGCACCAGCAGCCCGCCCAGCACCAGTCCGCCAGCGGCCAGCAGCAGCGCGGGGTGCAGGGAAGCAAAAATCTGCACGCTGGCAGCGGAGATCAGCGGCCCGATTAGCTGACCAGTGGCATAGCCTGACGTCAATATCGCCACGGTTTTTGCCACGCTGATATTGGAGACGGCGCGCGCCAGTTGCATCGACAGCTGCATAATCGAAAGAAACCCCAGCCCGACCATCACCGTCGAGATCAGCAGCCCGCTCACGCCCGGGATAAGCACGCCACTGGCCACGCCCAACCCCTGCAGGACCATAACCCACGCCAGGCTGAGGCGCGTATTCAGGCGCGCTGAAAACAGCATAATCAGCACCACGCCAGCCACTGCGCAAAGTCCAAACAGCGGCCAGAAAAGCGCTGCCAGCTGACCCTGAGCAAACAGGCTGTGCGCCATTTGTGACAGAAACGTCGCGGGCAAAATGTAGCCGAAACCGGCCAGCGTATAGGCCAGCCATAGCTGTTTTACCGCGCGACCTAGAGCCGCCGACGCACTTTCCCGCTGCCGGGCGGGGAGCGACGCGGGCAGCGCGCGCCACAGCAGCAGCACGCCAGCCAGCGCTACCACGCCGTAGAGTTGCCAGGCACGATCGTCATTCAGGTCTAACCGGGTGATAAGCCACGCCAGCACGCCGCTCAGGGTGATGCCGGCTCCCGGGCCGGCAAATACCGCGGCGGACATGCGCGGGGCCTGCTGCTGTGCCAGCACCATCTGCGTCCAGGAGGTGACGATAATCAGGGCCCAGGCACCACCGATACCCGCCACCATACGGAACAGGCACTGCAGCACCCAGGCATGACTAAAGCCGGAGAGCAGAGTCACCAGCGCGGTGGCCAGCAAACCGGCCTTCAGGTAGCGCGCGTGATGGGCGGTGATCCGGCTTACGTGCAGTGCGCCCAGCAGGTAGCCGATGTAATTCATCGCCGCCAGCACGCCAGCGCTGGAGAGCGTCAGGTGACCGTTGGCGATCATCAGCGGGATCTGCGGCGTGAGTGAAAAGCGGCCGATACCCATTACCACAATCAGGGTCACCATGCCGGTGAGCATGGTGATCAGGCTCACCCGGGTGTGCCGGACTGCTTGCCGTCCGGCGGAAACTGAATCTGCTGACATACTTTGCTTTACTCCGCTGAGATACCTTACTCTGTCCGGTGATAGTAAATGTCAATCAGTCAGTGAAAAATGGGGTGGTTTATCCTATGACTACAGGTCATACCCAGGCCGTAAAATCGCGTGGTGAAGATGTGAAAAACTTCCTTACCCGCCAGCGCGCGCGTATTGATCCGCAGATCTATGGCTTCAGCCGGCAAAACCGGCGCGTCAGCGGACTGCGGCGCGAAGAAGTGGCACAGCTGGCGGCGGTTAGCGTCAGCTGGTACACCTGGCTCGAGCAGGGTCGCGACATCAGTATTTCGCCCGCCGCGCTACAGCGCATCGGCAAAGTGCTACAGCTCTCGGTCACCGAGCAGGAGTATCTTGAAGCGCTGGTGTTTGGTAACGCACATTCGCAACCCTTCAGCCATGAATTGCCGCCTGAGGTGAGGGCGATGGTGGATGCGCTGGACCCGCATCCGGCGTTTGTGCGCCGCGCCAACATGGATATTGTCTACTGGAATCCGGCGGCGCAGTCGCTGATTGTCGACTGGGCGGCCCTGCCGCCGGCGGATCGCAACTCGCTCAAGCTGATGTTCATCAGTGAAGCCTACCAGCAGCGCATTCATGGCTGGGAAGAGGCGGCGCGCCATACGCTGTCGGCGTTTCGCGCCGGTTATGCCGCCAGCAATCAGGCGCAGGAATTCGAAGTGGTGATCGAGGATTTGCTGGCGCGCAGCGCCGGGTTTCGCACGCTGTGGAATGACCATGATGTGGGGAAAATCGGCGCGGGCAATAAAACCCTGATTGATGTCGAGGGCAGGATGCAGACATATACCTTTACCTCGCTGCAAATTGAGCAGGCACCGGGTATGCATCTGATCTTCTATCTGGCGCATTAGCGCGGCGTGCGTAGGTCGGGCGCACGCCGCCGGGGAGATTACAGACCGCGCTGTGCCATCAGGCGCGCGAGGTCAACCAGACGGTTGGAGAAGCCCCATTCGTTATCGTACCAGGCAAGGATCTTCACCAGGTTGCCACCAATCACCAGCGTCGATAAGCCGTCGATGATCGATGAACGCGCATCGCCCTGATAATCGCTGGAGACCAGCGGCTCATCGCTGTAGCCGAGGATACCCTGTAGCGGACCCGCAGCAGCAGCGGCTTTAAAGGCGTCATTCACCTCTTCGGCCGTCACGTCGCGTTTCAGCGTCACCGTCAGATCCACCACCGAGACCACCGGCACCGGCACGCGTAGCGAGTAACCGGTTAAGCGGCCTTCCAGTTCCGGAATCACCCGGCCGAGCGCTTTAGCCGCGCCGCTGGAGTACGGCACAATCGACAGCGCCGCCGCACGCGCGCCGCGCAGATCTTTCTCTGGCTGGTCATGCAGCGCCTGACTGTTGGTATAGGCATGGGTAGTGTTCATCAGACCGTGCTCAATACCAAACGCCTGATGCAGCACCTGCGCGGCGGGCGCCAGGCCGTTAGTGGTACAGCTGCCGTTGCTCACCACAAAGTGCTGCTGCGGATCGTAGCGCTGGTCGTTGACGCCCATCACAATCGTCAAATCATCATTTTTGCCCGGCGCAGAGATGATGACGCGTTTGGCGCCGCCGTGCGTGATATGCACCGCGGCCTTGTCACGCTCGGTAAAAAAGCCGGTGGCTTCGATGACAATATCCACGCCCACGTCACGCCAGCGAATATTGGCCGGATCGCGCTCGCTGAACACCCGCACTGGTTTGCCATCAATGCGCAGCTCGCCGTCGCCAGCGCTGACTTCTGCCGGCAGCCGACCCAGCAGAGAGTCGTGCTTCAGCAGATGCGCCAGCGTTTTGCTGTCGGTGAGATCGTTAATCGCCACAATATCGATGTCGCTGCTGCCCAGCGCGGCGCGGAATACGTTACGTCCGATACGGCCAAAACCGTTAATGCCTACCTTGATCATGACTGACTCCTTAGTGAAGTTACTGCAGTCACTGTAGGCCTGGCGGGCACTGGCGTAAACGACAAAAAAGGATCACTTTACGCCATTTTGCGGCTGTGAAAGCGCTGGCGATATTCGTTGGGCGTGAGATGCAGCTGGCGCTCGAAGCTGCGCCGCAGGTTGATGCTGCTGCCAAAGCCGGTGGCGGTGGCGATGCGTTCCAGCGTCTCGCGCGTCTGCTCCAGCCGCTCGCGCGCCGCCGCCAGCCGCGCTTCTGCCACATAGCGCGCCGGTGAAACGCCGGTTTCGCGGCTGAACACGCGGGTAAAGTTACGCGGGCTCATCGCCACCTGGGCCGCCAGTTTCTCCACCGACAGGTCTTCCGCCAGATGGGCGGCGATCCAGCTCTGCAGCTGAGCAATCGGCCCCGACTCGCTGACGGACTGCAGGTGAAAGCGGCTGAACTGCATCTGGCCGCCGGGACGACGCAGATACATCACCATATCCTGCGCGATGTCGCGCGCCACGCTGAAACCAAAATCTTCCTCTACCAGCGCCAGCGTCAGATCGAAGCCGGAGCTGACGCCGCCAGAGGTCCAGATAGGGCCGTCCTGGATATACAGCGGGCCGCCTTCAACCTGCACGCGCGGATAGCTGGCCTGCAGCGTGTCCAGCAGACGCCAGTGGCTGGTGGCGCGCCGGCCATCCAGCAATCCCGCCTCCGCCAGCAGCATCGCCGCACCGCATATTGACACCACGCGGCGCGCCTGCGGGGCAGCCAGCTTAATCCAGTCCACCACCATGTTGCGTTCTTCAGGGTTATCACCGCGGCCGGTAATCATGATGGTGTCCCAGCGTTCGCGCGGATCGAGTTCAGCCAGTTTGAGGTCGGCGAGCAGATTGAGGCCGGACTGGCCGTGGATCACCTGGTGCGGCTGCGTGGTTGCAATGCTGATACGATAGCGTGCGCCAGCCACGCCCACCGGCAGGTGCAGGTTGGCGTGCATCAGGATGTCGGCGATACCCGCCGCTTCGAACAGCATGCCGCCGTCCGGGACAATAATCAGAAAGGTTTTCATGGCGTAAAATGTACCTGCGCCACGAAAGAAGTCAATGTACTATGGGCGATCAGGCGCGCGAGCTGAATACCCGGCCGCGGCCATCAGACGGGGCATTTCCGGCGGCACCGTACAGGCGCTGATCGGCTCCGGCCTGTTGCAACAGCTGATTGAGCTGCTGCGTTTTGCTGCGGTGCATCTCCAGCAGCTGATGGACGCGCTGGTTATGCTGGTTGTTAGCGTGCACCTGCTCAAGCACCTTGCGCCACTGCGCCGCCAGCGCGCTGTCGGTTGCGTAAGGCGCCGCGACACCCTCAGCCTGTTCACCGGCACGGCGGCAGTCGTCATAGTGCTGTAGCGTCGCCAGCAGCTGACTTTTGCTGTCGGTGAGTAATTGCAGCGAGACCGGATTGATCTGGCTGCGGTTGAGCTGCGCCACTTCCTCTTTTAATACCAGCGCCAGTTCGGCCAGTGCGGTCTGCATCTGCTGCAGCACGCTGCTCAGGGTGTCCCCGGTGGTCGTCATCGTACTTATCCGTTAAACATTTCATCGACCAGCGCGGCAGCGATCTGGTCGGTATCAAGGGTATAGCTCCCGTCATTCAGCGCGGCACGCAGCGCATCCAGACGGGCGCTGTTGATATCGCGGCTGTCGTCTGCGGTGGCCTGCCGGGCGTAGCTGCTCAGGCTGACGTGATCGTCACTGCTGCGTACGCTGCGGGGTTCGGCACGCTCGCGCGCTGACGGTGCGGTGCGCAGGTCGGCCAGCGTGCTGATGCTCTGTACCGGCGACGTGGTTTGCGTTCTGTCAATGCTCATAGATAGGTCCTGTTTTTTCGCGGCTTTACTGTTTCTATCGGGGCAAACGAAAAAATCTAAAATTTATTACGGCAGGCTGAGTAAAATTTTTCCGTCCGCACTCACCACGCCCTGCACGCGCTGACCGGCGGCGGTTTTCACCGCCAGCGTCTGGCCGACCGCCGCGTTATTCAGCGCCTTGCCTTTGCTGCGCAGGCGAAAGCCCTGACCCTGCGCCACGATATCGACCTCTTCTCCCTGACGAATACGCCAGCTGCGGCGCAGCTGGCCCTGGGTCAGAACCTGTCCCGCAGCCAGCGCGCGCAGCGTGACCTGACCGACCAGCGCCTGCTGCTGTAACAGTGCGCCGGGCGGCAGCGCGTTGAGATCGCCAGAGACGCGGCGCAGATCGTCTGCGCTCAGCGTTTCTCCCGGGGCCAGCGCGCGCTGCGCCACATACCAGCTGCCGGTGGCGCTGACCTCAACCTGCAGAAAATAACGCCGGCTGCCGCACTGCGCGGTCAGCGTGCGGTTACCCACCATCCGCGCCGGCTGGCCGGCTGCGCTGAACTGCGGCGCGGCGCACAGCGTATCCAGCGCCTTACCACGCGACAGCAGCCGTACCTGCTGGTGTACCGCCACGTCTGCGGCGATCGGCTGATGCTGCTGCACCCAGATGCTGAGCTGGTTTTCCAGCGTGCTTTGCGCTGAAACCAGCGGGGCGCAGCACAGCAGCGCCACCGTCAGCGCCAGAGGTGGTGAAGGAAACGGATTCATCGCGAAATAACCTGAAAAAAGAGGACGCCAGTATAAAGCAACCGCCGCTTAATGAATGGCGGAATATGGTCGCACTTCTGCGGTTGATTATCTGCTTCACGCGGGGCGGGCGCAGCGAAAAATTTTATCCGGCTAATTGCGGATATTTGTGCGATTTCTTCGCAGTATAAAAATTGTTAGCTGCGCCACTAGAATGCACGCGTCAATTTTTAACGGCGGAAAGGTGAGCGATGCTGGATAAGCTAAGTAATGCGCTGCATTTTCAACAGCAGGCGCTGGGTTTACTCAATCAACGGCAGCAAATCCTGGCGGGCAATATCGCCAATGCCGATACGCCTGGCTATCAGGCGCGCGATATTGATTTTACGCAACAATTAAAGGCGCGCGTACAGGCGGATAGCGTAAATAACAGCAGCCTGACGCTGGCGATCACCGCTAAAGGACATATTGCCGCGCAGACCAGCGTGCTGCCGGATGCCAGACTCTTATATCGCGTGCCGGATCAACCCAGTGCCGACGGTAATACCGTAGACATGGATCGTGAACGCGTGCAATTCGCCGACAACAATGTGAAATATCAGTCATCGCTGACCTTTCTCAACGGGGAAATTAAAAAAATGATGAGCGTGCTGCAAGGATAATTTGTTCCATGTCAATTTTCTCTATTTTTGATATCACCGGTTCCGCCATGTCGGCGCAAAGCAAACGCATTAACGTTAGCGCCAGTAATATCGCCAATGCCGACAGTATCGCCGGACCCGACGGTGAAGCCTACCGCGCGCGCAGCGTGGTGTTTCGCGTCAAACCGCAGGCCGGCCAGCAGACTGGCGGCGTGGAGGTGACGGAGGTGCTGGAAGACAGCGCGCCGGACCGGCTGCACTACGAGCCGGACCACCCGCTGGCCGACGACGCCGGTTACGTGCACATGCCAAACGTCAACGTGGTCAATGAAATGGTGAACAGTATTGCCGCCTCGCGCAGTTATCAGGCCAACGTTGAAGTGATGAATTCGGCAAAGTCCCTGCTGTTAAAAACCCTGACTATCGGTCAGTAAGGAACGAAGATGGCCGTCAATCCGGTGATGAACGGAAATAACAATGTCAACGGTACGCGCGGCGGCACCAGCGCGGATGATTTGACGCAAAGCTTTATGACGCTGCTGGTGGCGCAAATGCAAAACCAGGATCCCACTAATCCGATGGATAATAACCAGCTGACTTCACAACTGGCGCAGTTTAATACCGCCGCCGGCGTCGAGAAATTAAACAGCACGCTGGAGAGCGTCGGCATGTTAGTGGGCAGCATGCAGCAGTTAAATGTGGCGGAGTGGGTCGGACGCGACGTCTATATCGAAGGCGACACCCGCGTCGGATTCGGCGATGACGCAAATCATGACTTTGCTTTTGCGCTGGGCAGCGATGCCGAAACGGTAAAAGTGAATCTGCAGGATGCCAATGGCAATACCTACACCGCCGAACTGAAAAATGTCAAAGCCGGCGTCAATAAATATACGCTGGACGATTTAACCAACTTCCAGCCCGCGACTCCGCCGGCTGACGGCGAATATAGCGTGTCCTATTCCGCGTCTACCACCGAAGGGGACGCACCGGAAATTCAGTCGCTGAAAAAAGCCAAAGTAGAGGGCGTTTCTTTTACCCCGACCGGCGCATTAATTCAGCTGGGCAAAGATGGCGCGGTAGGCATTGGCGACATTGTGCAAATTCTTTAATTTCTTTCGCGATTATACGAGTTATTCATTATGGGCTTTTCTCAGGGTTTAAGCGGTCTGAATGCCGCCTCGCAGGCGCTGGATGTGGTCGGCAACAATATTGCCAACTCACAAACCGTCGGCTTTAAATCGGGTTCAATCACCTTCGGCGATGTGTTTGCCGGTTCGCAGGTCGGCATGGGCGTGCAGGTGCTGGGCGTCAACCAGAACTTCGGCGACGGCATTCTCAGCCAGGGCAACAGCAATCTGTCAATGGGCATTCAGGGCAACGGCTTTTTTCGCCTGACCGATGCCGCGGGCAAAATTTTCTACAGCCGCAACGGTGAGTTCACCAAAGACGCCGACGGCTTTATCACCAACAACGGCCTGTACCTGACTGGCTATCAGGCCACCGGCACGCCACCCAGCATTCAGCCGGGCTCGCCGCTCGGACCGATCCAGATCCCGGATACGCAGATGCCGGCTAAAGCCTCCACCAGCGGTAGCCTGCAGGGCAACCTCAACTCCAGCGACGACAACAAAGTGCTGGCTGACTTCGATGCCAGCGATGCCAGCACCTACAACTTCGCCAGCGTGGTGGAAGCCTATGACAGCCTCGGCAACAAGCACACCGTGGATGTTTATTACATCAAAACCGCCGACAACCAGTGGACAGTGAAAACCCGCGATACCTCAGCGCCCGGCAACCCCGAGTTCCAGGAAACTACGCTGCAGTTCAACAGCGCAGGGGAGCTGACCACCACGCCGGCGGAAGTGGACATCATCGGCGCGGCCTTTAAGGGCGGCGATCCGCTTAACTTCAAACTGGATCTGAGCGGCATGACGCAGCAGGCCAGCGACACCGCGATGGAGCCGGCAAAAACTGACGGCTATGAACCAGGCAAACAGAATGGCTACACCGTCGGCGATAACGGCCAGATCATCGCCTCCTACAGCAACGGCCAGCAGCAACTGATTGGTCAGGTGGTGCTGTCGAATTTCACTAATCCGGGCGGACTGGCGTCGCAGGGCAATAACACCTGGTCGGCAACGCCGGAATCGGGCCAGGCCACCAACGGCCTCTCCGGTAACGGCAACCTCGGCAAGCTGCACGGCAGCGTGCTGGAGGCGTCTAACGTCGATTTGGGCAAAGAGATGGTCAACATGATCGTCTACCAGCGTAACTACCAGTCCAACTCGCAAACCATCAAAACTCAGTCTGAGCTGCTGCAGACGCTCTCGACGCTGCGGTAAGGGCGGCTATGGATCGCGCGATTTACACCGCCATGGGGGCCGCCAGTGCCGCCATGGATCGCCAGTCGGTTACCGCCGGCAATCTGGCCAACAGCAGCACGCCGGGCTTCCGCGCCCAGCTCAGCGCCACGCGCGCGGTGCCGGTCACCGGTCACGGCGTGCTGACGCGCACGCTGGCTACCGCCACCACGCCGTGGCATGCCAGCCAGCAGGGGCCGGTGCAGCAAACCGGCCGCGAGCTGGATGTGGTGCTGCCGGCCGAAGGCTGGCTGGCGGTGCAGCGTGCGGACGGCAGCGAAGCCTACACCCGCAACGGCAGCATTGAGGTCGACAGCGAAGGGCAGCTGCGCATTGCCGGTCTGGCGCTGCTGGGTGACGGCGGACCGCTAACGGTGCCGCCGCAGGCCACGCTGACCGTCGCTGCTGATGGCACCGTCACCGCCCGCGGCGCGGGCGATCAGGCCAATGTGCTGACGCAGGCAGGCCGGCTCAAACTGGTCAGTGCGCCAATCAACAGCCTGCGCCGCAGCGATGACGGCCTGTTTCTCGCGGATGCCGGCGAACTGCCGGCTGATGCGGCGCTGCGGCTGACCAGCGGCGCGCTGGAGAGCAGCAACGTCAGCCCGGCACAGGCGATGGTCGAGATGATCGCCACCGCACGCGGCTTCGACATGAACATGAAACTGATCGGCAGCGTGGATGAAAACGCGCGCGCCGCTAACCAATTACTGAGCGCGGGCTAAACCGCGCTTCCGGGAGTCAACTGATGATTCGCTCGTTATGGATTGCGAAAACCGGCCTCGAAGCCCAGCAAACCAACATGGACGTGATCTCCAATAACCTGGCCAACGTCTCGACCACCGCCTTTAAGCGCCAGCGGGCGATGTTTGAGGATCTGCACTATCAGACGCTGCGCCAGCCTGGCGCGCAGTCTTCCGAGCAGACCACCATCCCGACCGGCCTGCAGCTCGGCACCGGCGTGCGTCCGGTAGCGACGCAGCGCATTCACAGTCAGGGCAACCTGAGCCAGACCAATAACGCCCACGAAGTGGCGATTGAAGGTCAGGGCTTTTTTCAGGTGCAGATGCCGGACGGCACGCTGGCTTACACCCGCGATGGATCGTTCCAGCAGGATCAGAATGGTCAGATGGTCACCGCCAGCGGCTACACGCTGATGCCAGGCATTACGCTGCCGGCCGAAGCGGACAAGCTAACCATTGGCGTGGACGGCATGGTCAGCGTCACGGTGCCGGGCCAGACCGCACCGGTGGTGGTCGGGCAGATCTCGCTGGTGACCTTCACCAACGATGCCGGACTGGAGAGCATCGGCGAAAACCTGTATCGCGAAACCCAGTCTTCCGGTGCGCCGAATGAGTCGACGCCCGGCCTGAACGGCGCGGGCAAGCTGAAACAGGGCTATATCGAGGGATCGAACGTCAACGTCGCTGAAGAACTGGTGAACATGATCCAGACGCAGCGCGCCTACGAGGTCAACAGCAAAGCGGTCTCCACTTCAGACCAGATGCTGCAACGCCTGACGCAACTTTAATGTGCTGGCCGCAGCGCGCGGCCGCCTGACGATCCGCTATGAAACCGTACTCAACAACTTTTTCTGTCGCGCTGGCGCTGTCTCTGGTACTCAGCGGCTGCAGCGTGATGCCGCACGCGCCGCTGGTGCAGGGCGCGACCTCGGCGGCACCGGTGGTCACACCGGTCAGTGTCACCAACGGCGCTATTTTCCAGACCGGCCAGGCGATGAATTACGGCTATCAGCCGATGTTTGAAGATCGCCGGCCGCGCAACGTCGGCGATACGCTGACCATCCTGTTGCAGGAGAACGTCAGCGCCAGCAAAAGCTCTTCCGCCAGCGCCAACCGTAACGGCAGCGCCGGGCTGGGATTTGATGCGGTGCCGCACGCCCTGAGCGGTTTGCTGGGCGGCGATCGCGCCCGGGCGGAGATGAGCGGCAAAAATGATTTCAGCGGCAAAGGCGGCGCGGCGGCGCGTAATACCTTCAGCGGCACGCTGACCGTCACCGTTACCGAACTGCTGGCCAACGGTAACCTGCGCGTGGTGGGCGAAAAGCAGATTGCCATCAATCAGGGCACTGAATTTATCCGTTTCTCCGGCGTGGTGAATCCGCGCACCATCAGCAGCGGCAACACCGTGCCGTCCACTCAGGTGGCGGACGCGCGCATCGAGTACGTCGGCAACGGCTACATCAATGAGGCGCAGCAGATGGGCTGGTTGCAGCGGCTGTTCCTTTCTCTCTCTCCGCTATAGGCACCGACCAATGAACACCTTTCTGATGCGCTGTCTGCTGCTGATGCTGCTGTGCAGCGCCACAGTTCACGCCGAACGCATTCGTGATATCGCCAGCATTCAGGGCGTGCGCAGCAATGCGCTGATGGGCTATGGCTTAGTGGTCGGTCTGGATGGCACCGGCGACCAGACCATGCAGGCACCGTTCACCGGCCAGAGCCTGAATAACATGCTGTCGCAGCTCGGCATTACCGTGCCGCCCGGCGTCAATATGCAGCTGAAAAACATCGCGGCGGTGATGGTGACCGCTGAGCTGCCGCCGTTTGCGCGCAGCGGTGAGAAGATCGACGTGGTGGTTTCATCGCTCGGCAATGCAAAAAGCCTGCGCGGTGGCACGCTGCTGATGACGCCACTGAAAGGCGCCGACAACCAGATTTACGCGCTGGCGCAGGGCAACCTGCTGGTGAGCGGTGCCGGCGCACAGAGCGGCGGTAACCGGGTACAGGTCAATCAGCTTAACGGCGCGCGTATTGACAACGGCGCGACGGTTGAACGCGAAGTGCCGCTGGATTTTGCCGGCCAGGGCGAGCTGCGCCTGCAGCTGCATGAGGAAGATTTCAGCGTGGCGCAGCAGGTCAGCGACGTCATTAACCGTCGTTTTAGCGGCGCGGCACAGGCCGAAGACGCACGCAGCGTGCGGCTGTATGTGCCTGCCACACCGGCAGCCAAAGTGCGTTTCCTCGCCGAGGTGCAGAACCTGCCGCTGCGGGTGGCGGTGATGGATGCCAGAGTCATCGTCAATTCGCGCACCGGTACGGTAGTGATGAACCGGCACGTCACGCTGGATGCCTGCGCGGTGGCGCAGGGCGATCTCACGGTGGAAGTGTTCAATAACCGCGAAGTCAGTCAGCCCGATACGCCCTTCGCCGGCGGCGAAACCGTGGTGACCAATAACACCGAAATCTCAGTGCGCGAGCAGGGCGGTTCGCTGCAGCAGGTTAATACCAGCACCGATTTGAACAACGTGGTGCGCGCCTTAAACCGTCTCGGCGCGACGCCGAATGACCTGATGTCGATTCTGCAGTCAATGAAAAACGCCGGCTGTCTGCGCGCCCGACTGGAGACCAACTGATGACCGCGCCACAGGGTTACGCCGCGTATGACGTGCAGGGGCTGAGTGCGCTGAAGCGGCAGATGCGCGCCGACGGTCGCGGAGCGATGCAGAGCGCCGCGCGTGAAATGGAAGGTCTGTTTGTGCAGGTGATGCTGAAAAGCATGCGTCAGGCCTGCTTCGGCGGCGGTTTGCTGCAGAGCCAGGCGGGCGAAATGATGACCTCCCTGTACGATCAGCAGCTGGCGCTGCAGGTGGCGGGACGCGGCGAGCTGGGGCTGGCGCAGATGATGCTAAAGCAAATGGGCGAGCTACCGCAGACGGTGAACCAGACCGCAGGCACCCGTGTGCCAGAGGTGATGCAGCGCCTGAGTCACAGCCTGGCGCCGCAGCCGGCGCAACCGGCGGTGACCCTGCTGCCCGCGCTGGTGGCACCGCTCAACAGCGCGCCGGGCGGCGATCGCCACGACTTTATCCGTCAGCTGATGCAGCCGGCGCTGGCGGTGGCACAGCGCACCGGCATCGATCACCATCTGATTATTGCTCAGGCCGCACTGGAGTCCGGCTGGGGCCGGGGCGAAATCCGCACCGCCAGCGGCGAGCGCAGCTACAACCTGTTTGGCATCAAAGCCTCACCCGACTGGCAGGGCAAAACCACCGACATCACCACCACCGAGTTTATCGATGGCGTCGCGACCAAAACCCGCGCCGCATTCCGCGTCTATGACTCTTTCAGCGAGGCGCTGAGTGATTACGCGCGCTTCATCGCTGACAACCCGCGCTACCGGGCGGTCACTGACGCCGCCAGCGGCGAGCAGGCGGCGCAGGCGTTGCAGCACAGCGGCTACGCCACCGATCCGCACTACGCCAGCAAACTGATCAGCATTATGCAGCGGGTAAAAAGCACGGTGAGCGCCAGCGTCAGCGCCTATCAAACCGATCTCTCAACGCTGTTCTGATTTTTTATTTCAGAAATTTCTGTAATCACCGATGGGTTGAGTAGGGATTTGTCTCAATTTGACCGATTGTACGGGGAAACCATGAATCTGATGTATCTGGCCAGAAATGGTCTGGGCGCCGCGCAGACGGCACTGCACGTTGTCGGCAATAACCTGAGCAATGCCATGACCCCCGGCTACAGCCGCCAGAGCGCGCAGTTCGGCGAAGCCGGTGGCCGCACCACCGCCAACGGTTTTTTTGGCTACGGCACGCAGATCAACGGCATCGAACGCGCCTACAGCGGCTTTGCCAATCAGCAGCTGCGCGACGCCAACAGCAGCTTTATGCAGCATGATGGCCGGCTGTCGCAGCTCAGCCAGATTGACAAGCTGTTCGGTGACGACAGCGCTAACTTCTCGGTTTCCCTGAATAATCTGTTTAAAGGGCTGGAGACGCTGAATGGCGATGCCTCCAGCGCGTCGGCGCGCCAGGCGGCTTATCTGCAATTCACCGCGCTGACCTCGCAGCTTAACACTCAGGGCCAGGCGCTGAACGGCCTGCAGAAAAGCAGTAACAGCCAGATTGAACAGAGTGTCACCGACATCAACGACGTCACGCGTCAGCTGGCCAGCCTGAATGAAGAGATTGGCAAGATTCACGGCCAGACCGGCAATCTGCCGGCCGACCTGCTCGACCTGCGCGACGGCCTGCTGAATAAACTCAGCGGCCAGGTGGGGATTCGCGTCAGTGAAAACAGCGCCACCGGGCGGGTCGACGTCACGCTGGAAAACGGCTTCCCGCTGGTCAACGGCCACAGCGCTTATACGCTGTCGACCGCGCCGTCGGCGGAAGATCCGCTGAAAACCGTGGTGATGTACCGCGACGCCGCCGGTAACGAGCAGCGGCTGGATGAGAGCAAGTTGTCGCACGGTAAACTCGGCGGCCTGTTTACCTTCCGCAATAACGATCTGCTGCAGGCGCGTGATGAACTGAACCAGCTGGCGCTGCAGATGGCGCAGCGTTTCAACACGGTGAACCGTGACGGTTACGACGCGGCGGGCAAGCCGGGCGGTGATATTTTCAACATTCCGCAGCCGGTGGCGCAGGCCAACCGCAACAACCTCGGCAGCGCCACGCTGGACGTCAGCTTCAGCGATATCAGCCAGGTGCAAACCGGCGGCTACACCCTGAGCATGACCGACAGCGGTGACTGGCAGGTGAAAAGCCGCGATGGCCGCGTGGTGCCGCACACGGTGGATGCCAACACCGGGGCGCTGCAGTTTGACGGCCTGAGCATTAGCGTGACGCCGGGGGCCAGTCCGGGCGACAGCTTTAGCCTCAATCCGCTGGATAACGTGGCGGCGCGCCTGCAGGTGGCGCTGAGCAACGGTGACGGTATTGCCGCTTCGGGATCCGCCGATGCCGACGACAAAACCAACAATGAAAACCTCAAAAAAATGCTGGCGATCCAGACCGAAGCGTTGGTCGGCAAAGCAACGCTGAGCGAAGCCTATTCCAGCCTCGTCGGGCGCGTCGGCGCCACCGCCTCGGCGGCAGAAAGCGATGCCACCCAGAGCGCCAAAGCGCTGGAAGCGGCGGCGATGGAGCAGCAGGCGATCGCCGGCGTCGATCTCAACGAAGAGTACATCAGCCTGCAGATGTACACCCAGTACTACCAGGCCAACAGTCAGGTGTTGCAAACCGCGAACACATTGTTTGACGCGCTGTTAAGCCTGCGCTGAAGCGCAATCATTTAAGGGAGGCGGAAATGCGTCTGAGCACACTTTTCCAGTATCAAAACAATCTCAACAGCTTTTCGCGCGGCGTCAGCGCCGGTAACGAGATCTACAACCGGCTGGCCAGCAATAAAAGCGTGCTGACGCCGTCGGACGATCCGGCCGCGGCGGCGCAGGCGGTGCTGTTACAGGACGCGCTGGCGCAAATCGGCCGTTTCGACAGCGCCCGCCAGTCGGCGCGCGCGGCGCTGGAGCTGGAGGACCACACGCTGGGTTCCATCGGCAACGTGCTGACCAAAAACCTGACGGAAAAACTGGTGCAGGCGGGCAACGATGGCGTGTCAGATGCCGACCGCGCCGCGCTGGCCACCGAACTGGAAGGCATTCGCAACAGCCTGCGCGATCTGGGCAACGCGCGCGACGGCCAGGGGAATCCGATCTTTGCCGGCTACAAAACCGGTCAGGCACCGTTTGACGACAGCGGCAACTATCGCGGCGGCGACACTGCGCTGTCAGGCCAGGTGGCGGACAACGTGGAGATGGCGCTGGGCCATACCGGGCGCGAGCTGTTTATGAGTGGCAGCGCCGACGATCTGTTGCAGCAGCTGGATAAAGCCATCGCAGCACTGAAGCAGCCGGTTAACGATGACGCGGACCGCAGCGCGCTGCGCAGCACGCTGGAGGAGGTTAGCGGCTCGGTGCGCAAAGGTATCGATAACCTTGGCAAGCTGCAGGCGGAAGTCGGTACCCGACTGCTGCAGCTGGACGCGCTGGATCAGTCGGCGGCCACCCAGCAGCTGGATCTCACCGCGCGGCTGGAGCAGACCGTGGGCTCGGATTACGACACCCTGATCGGTCTGATTGGCCAGTCGAAAATGTCTGAATTCTCGCTGAACGCCTCGATGATGGTGTTTCAGAGCATGCAAAAAATGTCGCTGTTCAACATGACGCGCTAAGGCTTCATCTTTCACCAGACGCCGGAGCGGCGTCAGAGGACACTATGTTTAAGAATCTCAAAATCGCTACCGCGATCACCAGTATCATCGCCTTTTTCACTGCCATGCTGGTAGTGGCGCTGGCGTTCAGCGTGCTGAAAGCGGTCTCCAACAAAGCCAACTTCGAAGAGGCGCAGGTCTCGACCGTCAACAATAACGCGATGCAGGATGCGATGTTCAACATCAACGGCTCGCTGGCGCAAATCCACAGCATGCTGTTGCAGAAGGCGCTTGAGCGGCCGGTCAGCCAGCAGGCGGTTGAGCAGGTACGTGAACGCCTGGTACTGGCGCGTCGCGGCATGGATACCTATATCGGCACGCCGTTTAACAGTGACGAAGAGCAGGCTGCAGCCAATGCGCTGGATAAGCAGTTTGATCTGGTGATGGCGATTGCGCAGAACAACCTTAATTCGCTGGATAATCCGCTCAGCGTGATTGAGGGGCTGCGTCATGAAATCGACAACCGTAATCTGATGCGCGAACGGCTGGCGCAGTACAGTGAAATCAACGACCGCTATAACCACCAGCTGATCGCCAGCGCGGAAAGCGATTATCGTCAGATGGTCGGCATGGCGATTGTGATGCTGCTGATTTCGGCGCTGCTGCTGCTGCTGGCGCGCATCTGGGTGAAGCGCGTGCTGGTGACGCGCATGGCGGATACCACCGTCTCCATCCAGCGCATTGCGCAGGGCGATCTGACGCAGCGCATCGAGGCGGGCAATGAGAACGAGCTGGGCCTGATGCTGAAAGAGCTGGAGGCGATGCGCCTGTCATTAATCAGTACCGTCTCCGGTATCCGTGAAGGGGTAGGGCGCATTTACGCCAATGCGCAGGAGATCGCCAACGGCAACAATAATCTCTCGTCGCGCACCGAAGAGCAGGCTTCAGCGCTGCAGCAGACGGCCGCCAGCATGGAAGAGATCAAAACCACCGTGCGCCAGAATGCTGATAACGCGCACAACGCGCGTCAGCTGGCCGACAGCGCCAGCAAAAACGCGCGCAGCGGCGGCGAAGTAATGACGCGACTGGAAGAGATCATGCAGCAGATCAGCAAGAGTTCGCGCCAGATCGCTGACATCAACGGCGTGATTGACAGCATCGCCAACCAGACCAATATCCTGTCGCTTAACGCAGCGGTGGAAGCGGCGCGCGCCGGCGAGCAGGGACGCGGCTTTGCGGTGGTGGCGGAAGAGGTGCGTAACCTGGCGCGCCGCAGTGCCGACGCGGCGAAAGAGATCAATGAGCTGATCGTCAACACCGTGGCAATCATGGAGACCGGTACGCTGCAGGTCAGCAACGCCAGCTCGGTGATGCGCGACATCGTCAGCTCGGTCAGCCAGGTCACCGATATCATGGGTGAAATCACCCTTGCGTCAGACGAGCAGAGCGCCGGTATCAATCAGATCGCCCAGGCGGTTAATGAGATGGATCTGGTGACGCAGCAGAACGCCACGCTGGTGGAAGAGGCGGCGGCGGCGGCCAGCAATCTGGAGAGCCAGTCGGAAACGCTGGAGAATATTGTCAGCCAGTTTGCGCTGGATAATCAGCCAGCGGCGTTTAGCGCCAGCAAACCGCTGCCGGCGCTGCGTCCGGTAAAACATCAGGAAGCCGAGTGGGAAACATTTTAATTTATTCCCGCTAACTATGTTATTCCCGCCCCGATAAAGCAGCGGAATGCGCAATATTATAACGCCTTATCACGCTTTGTAATATTGCGCCTCTCCGCAATAATGGCTCTCCGGTTTACAGGAGAATCAGACATTGTGAACGGTATTTACACCTCCAGCGGCGTTGAAAATAAAAATGACCTGTGGAAGCGTTACGGACATTTAGTGCGTCAGGAAGCGCTGCGTTTGCAGGTGCGCCTGCCGGCCAGCGTGGAACTCGACGATTTAATTCAGGCCGGCTCGCTGGGTTTTTTATCCGCCATTGACAGCTTCGATCCGAAAAAAGGCGTGGCAATAAGCGCCTATATTATTCAGCGCGTGCGCTGGGCGCTGATGGATGAATTACGCGAGCGTGACTGGGTGCCGCGCCGCGTACGCACCCATGCCAGAGAAATGGCCGCGGTCATTCAGCGACTGGAACAACAAACCGGGGCTGCGGCGGAAGAAAAAGAGATTGCGCGGGAAATGGGTATCAGCCTGCAGGAATATCATGCCATGCTGCATGATACCAATCTCAGCCAGATTTATTCGCTGGACGAACTGCAGGAGGAATTTGCCGACGCCTTTGAAAAACCGGAAGCCGAGCACGAACAGCTCAATCCACTGCATGGCCTGCTGCAGCAGAATATGGCGGCGCGCATCAGTGCGGAAATTAAATTCCTGCCGCAGCGCGAGCAGCTGTTACTGAGCCTCTATTATCAGCAGGAACTGAATATGCGTGAGGTCGCATCGCTGCTGGATCTCACTGAAACGCGGGTGAGCCAGTTGCACAGCCAGGCCATCAAGCGTTTACGCGCCAGACTGGATGCCCGCGAGGCGCGGTAATCGGGTAAGAAAGGACCTTTTCCCCGATTAATCCTAAAGAGTTAGGGCGCCATTTTGCAGCCGGGATTAATGCTTTAATAATGCTATCTTTGACAAATTAATCTTACATTAAGCTTGGTAATCATAAGGTTAGAGCGGTATTTAAGGTTTGTCTTATTTCTTGTTTTTGACAGAATCGATGCGCTACCATTTGCTCAGACATTTAGCTGAACCGATTCATTTTATAACTGCATCATTCAGCCGCTGTCACAGTACGAATACGGTACGATGGGGTTTGCGCAACGTGAAATGTTATTAAATTGGGATGTTTGTAACGTTTCTTCGAATCATCGGCATAACGCATTTACATGTCAGAGCACGTTTTCACCGTGAGCACTATTCTGCTCAGGACGCCCTGCATCTGAATGCCTGGAATAAGACCTTAGCGCCGGATTAATAACCTGGCCTGTCAGGAAATCGTCATGACTCACGATAACGAACATATTCAAAGCATCCACGATATTAATCTTTCCTATTTATTACTGGCACAACAACTGATCCGTCAGGACAAAGTCGCAGCAGGTTTTCGCCTCGGCCTGAATGACGCCACCATCGATATGCTGAAAAATCTGCCGCTGCCCAAGCTGATTAAACTGGCTTCTACCAATCAGCTTATTTGCCGCCTGCGGGTCGATGATGATGTGGTGATTGATAACCTGACCAAAGATTCGCGTATTGAAGCGCTGCAGCAGATTCACACCGGTATTATTCTGTCGACCAATTTACTGAACTCACTGAGTGAAACCAGTGCCGCGGCACAATAAGGCAATCGTCATGAACGAGAAAAGTATTCTTAATGAAGTGCGTGAAGTGAATATTGCCATGGAGCTGATTTCACTGGGTGCACGCATGCAGGTGCTGGAGAGTGAAACCCAGCTGAGCCGTCGCCGTTTACTAAAACTCTATAAAGAACTGCGCGGCGAGCCGCCGCCGAAAGGCATGCTGCCCTTCTCCGAAGACTGGTTTATGGCGTGGGAACAGAATATTCATTCGTCGATGTTTTACAATATTTACCTCTATCTGCAAAAAACCGAACATTTCCGGCCGATTGAGGCCACGTTAAAAGCCTACCGTCTTTATCTCGAACAGTGTCCGGCCACGCCCGGGGAAAAGCAGGTGCTGGGGCTGACCCGCGCCTGGACGCTGCTGCGTTTCATTGACTGCGGCATTATCCAGTACAAGCAGTGCGACTGCTGCGGCGGCGGCTTTGTGGTGACCAAAGACAGCGCGCGCGATCCCTTTGTTTGCAGCCTGTGTTCTCCGCCGTCACGTGCGGTAAAAAAATATCCTGACGTGGTGCACAACCAGTGCAGCGCGCCGTTTGCCGCCCTGCAATGGCACGCCGGCTAATCCCGGCGGCGCGGCAGTTACTTTGAAGGAAGTCACGTGTTAGTTCTTCTCGGTTATCTGGTGGTTCTGCTCACGGTGTTTGGCGGCTTTGCCCTGACCGGTGGCCAGCTCGGCGCGCTGTATCAGCCCACCGAGCTGTTAATTATCGGCGGCGCCGGTGTCGGTGCCTTTATCGTCGGCAACAATGGCAAGGCGCTGAAAGCGGTGCTTAAAGCCGTGCCCTCGCTGCTGCGCGGCTCACGCTATAACAAAGCCATCTACATGGATTTGATGGCGATGATGTTCCTGCTGCTGAGCAAAAGCCGGCGCGGCGGATTAATGGCACTGGAAAAAGACATCGAAGATCCGGCCAACAGTCAGATCTTTTCCGCCTATCCGCGCCTGCTGGCCGACAAAACGCTGCTGAATTTTCTGGTCGATTATCTGCGCCTGATGGTGAGCGGCAACATGAATGCCTTTGAGATCGAAGCGCTGATGGACGTCGAGATTGAAACGCTGGAGCACGAGCATGAAGTGCCGGCGCACAGCCTTAACAGCATCGGCGACGCCTTTCCGGCGTTTGGCATCGTGGCGGCGGTGATGGGCGTGGTCAACGCGCTGGCTGCGGCGGATCGTCCGGCGGCTGAGCTGGGCATCCTGATTGCGCACGCCATGGTCGGTACCTTCCTCGGCATTCTGCTGGCCTACGGTTTTATCCTGCCGCTGGCTTCACTGCTGCGGCAGAAGAGCGCCGAGCACATCAAAATGCTGCAGTGTATCAAGGTGATGCTGCTCTCCAGCCTGAACGGTTACGCGCCGCAAATCGCCGTCGAGTTTGGCCGCAAGACACTGTTCTCCACCGAGCGTCCGGATTTTGTCGAGCTGGAAGAACATGTCCAGCAGGTGAAGTTTAGTGATAGCGGCAGTGCGGAAGAGAAATCATGAATTCCCCGCCTCCCATCATCGTAGTGCGCAAGCGCAAACCGAAGAAACACGCCCATCACGGTGGCTCATGGAAAATCGCCTACGCCGACTTTATGACGGTGGTGATGGCGTTTTTTATGGTGATGTGGCTGCTCTCCACCGCGACGCCGGAGCAGCGTCAGGGCATCGCCGACTATTTCAAGACGCCGCTGAAAGTGGCGCTGTCGCACGGCGACAAAGCCAGCCTGAGCAGCAGTGCCATCCCCGGCGGCGGCGAGGATCCGATGAAGCAGGAGGGCGAGGCGCTGCGTTATAAGCTGGAGCAGATTGATCAGCAGCAACAACAGCAGGCGCTGCAGCACAGCCTTGAGCAGCTGCAGGCGCTGATGCAGCAGGACCCGCGCCTGACGCCCTATACCTCCAACTTACGTCTCTCGCTGACGACGGATGGCCTGCTGATTCAGATTGTCGATACCCGCGATCGGCCGATGTTTCGCATTGGCCAGGCGCAGGTTGAACCCTGGATGCGCGGCATTCTGCAGGCGATTGTGCCGGTGCTGAATGCCATTCCCAACCAGATTAGCGTGACCGGTCATACCGATTCACTGCCCTACAGCGGCGGCGAGGCCGGTTACAGCAACTGGGAGCTCTCCAGCGATCGCGCCAACGCCTCGCGCCGGGTGATGGTAGCCGCCGGCCTGGCCAGCCAGAAATTTTTACGCGTGATTGGCAGCGCCAGCATGCTGAGCCTGAGCGATCTGCCGCCGGACGATCCGACCAACCGGCGCATCAGCCTGCTGGTGCTCAGCGCGCTCAAAGCGCGCGCCATCGTGGCCGAAGACAGCGCGGCTGCAGTTGATCCGCAGGTCGCTGCCACGCTGCGCACGCTATCACCCGCGATTTCACCGCAACCCATGCCCGCCTCTGAACAGTAAACAGGTTACCCCGAATGGACGTCAGTGATTTTTACCAAACCTTCTTTGAAGAAGCCGACGAGCTGCTGGCAGATATGGAACAACATCTGCTGTTGCTCGACGTGGCGGCGCCTGACAAAGAGATGCTTAACGCGATTTTCCGTGCCGCGCACTCCATCAAAGGCGGCGCCGGCACCTTTGGTTTTACCGTGTTGCAGGAAACCACGCACATCATGGAAAACCTGCTGGATGATGCGCGGCAGGGCAAGCTGTCGCTCACCAGCAACATCATCAATCTGTTTCTGGAAAGCAAAGACATTATGCAAAGTCAGCTCGATGCGTATAAAGCCTCGCAACAGCCCGATCAGGCCAGTTTTCACGCCATCTGCGAAGCGCTGCGCCAGATTGCGCTGGCGGATAAACAGCCGCCGGCCGAAGTGGTTGAGCCGCAGCCGGTCGCGGTTGTGGTTCCGTCCGGCGCTGATGAGCAGACGCTGGTGGTGACGCTGCGCGAGGTGGCGCAAAACGAACAGGCGCTGCTGCTGGAAGAGCTGGCGCACCTCGGTGCGGTGGTGCAACAGGCGAGTAGCGACACGCAGTTGCAGGTTGAATTGCGCAGCACGGCGTCGGCGGAGGAGATCAGCGCGGTGCTGTGCTTTGTGCTGGACGCCGGACAAATCAGCGTCAGCGTCAAAGCGGAACCGGCCGCCCCGTTGCTGAGCGCGCCGGCCAGCGCGGTGGCGGAGACGGTCAGCGCGCGCCAGGCAACAGCCGCACCGCGCGCCGCTGCGGCCGAATCGGGCAGTATTCGCGTGGCGGTGGAGAAGGTCGATCAAATCATCAATCAGGTTGGCGAGCTGATCATTACCCAGGCGATGCTGTCGCAGCTGTCCGGGGTGCTCGATCCGGCGCATCATCATGCATTACTCAGCAGTATCGGCCAGCTGGAGCGCAACGCGCGCGATCTGCAGGAGTCGGTGATGTCGGTGCGCATGATGCCGATGGAGTACGTGTTCAGCCGTTTTCCGCGTCTGGTGCACGACCTCGGCGGTAAGCTGCAGAAAGAGATCGAGCTGACGCTGAAGGGCGGTTCCGCCGAGCTGGATAAGAGCCTGATTGAACGCATCGTCGATCCGCTCACGCATCTGGTGCGCAACAGCCTCGATCACGGCATTGAGCCGGTTGAGGTGCGCGTGCAGAAGGGTAAACCGGCGAAGGGCAACCTGACGCTGTCGGCGGAGCATCACGGCGGCAATATCGTCATTGAGGTGACCGATGACGGCGCCGGGCTGAACCGCGAGAAGATCCTGGCGCGCGCCCATAAGCAGGGGTTAAGCATCAGTGATAACGCCAGCGATGAAGAGGTGTGGATGCTGATTTTTGCCGCCGGCTTCTCGACCGCCGAGCAGGTGACCGATGTCTCCGGACGCGGCGTCGGCATGGACGTGGTGCGCCGTAACATTCTGGCGATGGGCGGGCACGTCGAGGTGCATTCCGAAGCCGATCGCGGTACCACCATCCGCATTATTTTACCGCTGACGCTGGCGATCCTCGACGGTATGTCGGTGATGGTGGGCGATGAAGTCTATGTGCTGCCGCTCAGCAGCGTGATGGAGTCGCTGCGTCCGTCTGACAGCATGCTCAACCGCCTGGCAGGCGATGAGCAGCTGCTGCAGGTGCGCGGTGAGTACCTGACGCTGATTGAGCTGAAGCAGGTGTTTGCCATCCCCGGTGCGCCGCGCCAGACGCGCGACAAGATTGCGGTGATAGTGCAGAGCGCCGGCTGCCGCTATGCGCTGCTGGTGGACCAGCTGATTGGCCAGCATCAGGTGGTGGTGAAGAACCTGGAAATGAACTATCGCAAAGTGCCGGGTGTTTCCGCCGCCACTATTCTCGGCGACGGCAGCGTGGCGCTGATCCTTGATGTCGTGGGTCTGTCGACGCTGGCAAAAAGTCAGAAACTCGAACACAAACACGGTTAAGCCTGAATGAAAAATGAATGCGGGAGCACGCAATGAATCTGGTCGGTACAGATAAGCTGGTGGTCGATAATAAGATGGGTCACGAATATCTGATTTTTACCCTCGGCAATGAAGAGTACGGTATTGAAATTTTAAAGGTGCAGGAGATTCGCGGTTACGATCGCGTCACGCGCATTCCTAACGCGCCGGAGTTTATTACCGGCGTGACCAATCTGCGCGGTGTGATTGTGCCGATTGTCGATCTGCGGGTGAAATTCCAGCTCGGTGCGGCGGATATTAATCAGGATACGGTGATCATCGTGCTGAATTTGCACGAGCGTATTGTCGGCATTGTGGTTGATGGCGTGTCGGACGTGCTGGCGTTAAATGATGAGCAGATTCGTCCGGCACCGGATTTCTCTGCCACGCTGTCGACCAAATATTTGCTGGGTCTCGGTTTGCTCAATGAGCGGATGCTGATTCTGGTGGATATCGAGAAGCTGTTAAATAGCGAAGAGATGCAGATTATTGCGCGCCTGGCAGATAACGCGCAGGCCTGAGTTGTTTGTTCTGGCCCTGATGCCGCATCGTGTTAGCACGGTGCGGCTTTTTTTATGTCTGTCGGGTAAGGGATCGGCTACCCGTACGCTTGCCGGGCATCTCCTCGCGCCGCTGCGCGGTACCTGCGGTTTTCCCGCCACGCCGGACGGACCGGCCGGTATCGGTCATCCTGACCGGCCCGGCCTGATTCCCGCGTCCTGCGGGAATCTCCTGGCGTGACGTAAAAACCTCAGCGCTGCGGCGCCCTTGCAACCGCACGGGTAGTCGCTCCCCCATCATTCCGTGCAGTTTGCGGCATAAAATAATGTTGCCGGCGGATTATCGCGGGCAGCATTTTTTAAGCCGGTCAGACGGGTATTTGACGGTCGCCATAAATGGCGGCCCTACAGGGGATTGCGTTGTTTATTGACGGTCGCCATAAATGGCGACCCTACAGGGGATTACGGTGTTTATTGATGGTCGCCATAAATGGCGACCCAACGGCGGATTGCCGTGTTTTTGGTGATCACCAGAATGGCGACCCAACGGCGGCTGGCCGTGTTTTTTGTAGGGTGCGCATTCATGCGCACCGTCAGGCAAATCAGTAATTAACGCAGCAGAGACAGCACGTTCTGCGGTACCTGGTTGGCCTGCGCCAGCACTGAGGTACCTGCCTGCTGCAGGATGTTGGCGCGGTTCATGGTGGAAACTTCTGAAGCGAAGTCCGCATCCAGAATACGGGAACGGGATTCTGCCAGGTTGGTCACGGTGCTGTCGAGGTTGGTGATCACCGAGGCAAAACGGTTCTGAGTCGCACCCAGGTGTGAGCGCAGGGTATCAACCTGAGCCAGCGCGTCATCCAGATCTTTCAGCGTGCTTGGTGCAGCCAGCTCAATTTGCTCTTCAGTCGCATCGGTACCCGCAGCAAATTTCAGTGCTTTGGTTGCGCCATCGTAGGTAACGTCAACGGTTTTTGCCACGTCCTTGCCATCTTTGTCTTTGCCAATCGCAACGAAGACATCTTTACCTGCATCGTCCTGGTACTTGTAAATGTCACCGGTACCATCAGTGCCGAATGCCGCTTCTTTCGCCGCCGCCATGTCGTCACTGGTCAGCTTCATGTCGATATCTGTGCCACCGTTATCCACTTTCAGCGTGGTACCCGCCGCCAGTTTGGTCGAATTAGAAATATTCGAGATATCCAGCTTGTCCAGGCCCAGGGTTTCGGTGTTCATTTTGCTCAGGTTGATCTCGATGGTTTCGCCATCGTTTTTGCCTACCTGGAACTTCAGAGACTGATCTTCGCCCAGCACTTTCACGCCGTTGAATTCGGTCTGCTCAGAGATACGGTTGATTTCTGACAGGCGCGAGCTGATCTCTTCCTGGATCGATTTACGGTCAGACTCAGAGTTGGTGCCGTTCTGCGCCTGCAGCGCCAGACGGCGGATATTCTGCAGGTTATCGTTCACCTCATTCAGCGCACCTTCGGTGGTCTGCGCGATGGAGATACCGTCGTTGGCGTTACGTGATGCCTGTGACAGACCGGTGATGCTGGCGGTGAAACGGTTGCTGATGGCCTGACCGGCGGCATCGTCTTTGGCGCTGTTAATACGCAGGCCGGAAGAGAGGCGCTGGATCGCGGTGCCCAGAGAGCCCTGAGATTTGTTCAGGTTGTTCTGAGCAACCATGCTGAGTGCGTTGGTATTAATGACCTGGGCCATGATGTTTCCTTATTGAATTAAAATAACCACAACGTGCTGAGAAAATACAATGCGTCGCGCTGACGCTTATCTATTCCATCGGTGCTGGATAAATTCCCTAAAATATTTTTTCAGCAAAAAATTGCACGCTGTATCAAACCTGCGAAATACGCGCACTTCTGGCGCTAATTAAGCGCTTTGTTTTTGGTGGTGAAAAATTAATAGCCGGATAAGCGCACGACTCTGCGGCGGCGGCGAATTTTTATGTCCAGGCGAAAGGGAAAAAATTAAACTTATTGGCGCAATCCCCGATGTCCTTAATAGACACAGCGAATTGCTGCACACCTCGATTATAGGGAGAATCATATGGCAGGCTTCTCATCGCTCGGTATCGGCTCCGGCATTGATACCGGCGCAATGCTGGAACAGATCCAGCAGGCAGAGCTGACCCGATTAAAACCTTACGCCACTCTGCAAACCAATTATCAGGGCAAAATATCCGCGTGGGGGCAAATCAGCAGCGCGCTGGATAAATTAAAAGACAGCGTAAAGGGATTGACCGATAACGGCTTCAGCACGTTGACGCCGGGCAAAAACGACGCCTTCACCGTGACCCTCGGTAAAGGTGCCAGCGCCAACACCCATAAAGTGGTGGTCCACGAGCTGGCCGCCGCGCACAAACTGGCGACGGCGGGGCAGGAGAAAAAGGATCAGCTGCTGGGCGGCGATGAGGCAACACGCACCCTGACCATCACCATCGGCGACGGTGAAAAGCTGGAGATCGAGCTGAGCAAAGATGAAACCTCGCTGGAGCAGATCGCCAAAAAAATCAACAAGGCCGATGGCGACGTCACGGCCTCGGTGCAGCGCACCGATGATGGCTACCAGCTGGTGCTCACCGCGAAGAAATCCGGAGAAGACGGCAGGATGTCAGTTGCGGTGACCGGCGACGATAAGCTGGATGGCCTGCTCAATACCCAGACCGGCAGCATCGAAGAGAAAGTCGCGGCGAAAAACGCCGAACTGAGCGTCGACGGCATCAAATACACCCGCTCCAGCAACAATATCTCCGACATCATCGATGGCGTGACGCTGGAACTCAAGGCCAAATCCAAAGATCAGACGGAAGGCGAACAGCTCACTCTGACTAAAGATAACAGCGCCATCAAAACCACGCTGAAGAGCTTCGTTGAGCAGTACAACGCGCTGCAAAAACTGGTGGGCACTGCCAGCAAGTTTGACCAGGACGGCGCGAAAAAAGACGGCGGCGGCAGCAACGGCGTGCTGATGGGCGACATCATGCTGCGCGGCATGATGAGTGAAATCCGCACCTCGATTAACGGCGTGGTGGGTGAGGGCACGGCAGAGGTGTCGTCGCTGGCCGATATTGGCATCACTATCGACACCGCCAGCGGCGAAATGCGCCTCGACGAGAAAAAACTCGATGCGGCAGTGGCCGATCATCCCGAAGCGATCGGCGAAATGTTCATGGGGCGGGGCGAAAAAACCGGCATCGCCGGCCAGCTCAACGCCATCTTCGATCAGTACCTCGGCGATGGCACCTCAAAGGATAAAGGCGCGATCAAGCTGGCCACTGATGGGCTGGATGAACAGGTCAAGCGCATGCAGGAGCAGATTGATCGTACCCAGGCGCTGATCGACAAAAACGTCGAGCGCTATCGGCAGCAGTTTATCGCGCTGGAAAAGACCATGGCGCAGATGAACAGCATGAGTAACCAGCTCTCCTCGGTGATTGCCACCCTGTGATAGCTTCCGCGGCGGCGCACAGCGCCGTCGGTCAGATAACGGAGTCATTATGTATTCACCGGCCGGACGGCACAGCTATGCGCGACTGGATCTGGAAACCCAGCTGGCGGGCGCGTCACCGCATCAGCTGATTACCATGCTGCTGGATGGCGCGCTCAACGCCATGCAGCGCGCGCGTATCTACTTTGAGAAAGGCAACGTGGCGCGGCGCGGCGAAATGCTGTCGCGCGCCATCAATATCATCGATAACGGTCTGCGCCCGGCGCTGGATCATGAGGTCGGTGGCGAAATCGCTCAGCAGCTGGAGAGTCTGTACGACTACGTCTCGCGCACCCTGCTGAAAGCCAATCTTACCCATTCAGCGGCAGAACTGCCCGCCGCGATTGACGTTATCGCCACGCTTTCCCGCACCTGGAAAGAGATTGAACCCAAGGTAAAAGCGACCCGCCATGGCTAATTCCCGACTGACATCTGAATATGAACAGATTTTTTTACTGAACCTGTCGCTGCTGGAGATGGCGCGTCAGGGCAGCTGGCAGGACTTCTCCCGGCTGGCAGAAAACTATGTGGTGCAGCTCAATCAGCTGATGCAGCACCAGCCGGCGCTGGAAGCGTGCGAGCGTGAAGAGCTGAAGCAGATTCTGCAAACGCTGCTGGATAATGAAAACGAGATGATGCAGGCGCTGAGCCAGCGGCTGACGACGCTGAAGCAGGATATGGTGGCGCTGGGACGCGGCAAACAGTGTACCCAGGCGTATGCCAGCCTGTTGCCCACACGCATGCACTAACGCGCAGGGCGTTTTATCTGCCGTTTAAAGCGGCTGATAAAGCGTCTTGCTCCTTAACGATAATTTACCGTCAGCTGATTACTGACGATCTGCACCTGCGGTAACAGCGCGCCCTTAGTGGCCACGCTATAAACAAAGCGAAACGGACCGGCCGCCGCAAAGTGCGCACCGGGCCGCAGCGTGCCCTGTAATCCCTCCAGCCTGAGACAGCGATCCACGCTGCACAGCTTAATACCCAGTCCCGGCGGTGCCGCGCGCAGCAGCGTAATCCGCCAGCTGAGCTGCGTGACGCTGGCCGCAGGCGGCAGCGCGCGCGGTGCGCGCAGTTCGGGCGTGGTCAGCAGCTGACCGCCGACCTGCAGCTGACCACCCGCCCGCGTGGCCTGCCACGATCCGGCGGCCTGCGCGCCAAACGGCAGCGCGCTGATCAGCAGCAGCAGGGCGCGCTTTTTCACTCCGGACCGCCAATCAGATAGGTCATGCGCACGCTGCGATTACTGCTGATCTCCTGGCTGGCCAGCACTGCCAGCTGCGGGAATACCCGACGCAGAAAGCGCGATAGCATCAGGCGCAGCGGCTGATTCACCAGCAGCACCGGCGGTGCCCCAATCGCTTCCTGTTGCAGGATGGCTTTCTCCGTGTGTTTGATCAGCTTTTCCGTGATGCCGGGCTCAATCGGGCTGCCGTTCTGCGTAGCCTGAATCAGCAGGCGCTCAAGATTGAGATCCAGGCCAATCACCTGCAGTTCATCATTCCCCGGGAACCACTGCTGGGTAATGGCGCGGCCGAGCCGCACGCGCACCTGGGCAGTTAAGTCGTCGGCATCGCTCAGCTGCGGCGCAAATTCGGCCAGCGTGTCGATGATGGTGCGCATGTCGCGAATCGACAGCTGTTCGGTCAGCAGATTCTGCAGCACTTTATGGAAGGTGGTGAGTGAGATCACGCCGGGGATCAGATCCTCAACCAGCTTTGGCATCTCTTTGTTCAGGCGATCCAGCAGCTGTTGCGCCTCCTGGCGGCCAAACAGCTCCTCGACGTGGGTGGCGATCAGCTGGTTGAGGTGAGTGGCAATCACCGAGCTGGGATCGACCACGGTGTAGCCAAGCGTCTGCGCCTGCTCGCGCATCACTTCATCAATCCATACCGCCGGCAGACCAAACGCCGGCTCCTGGCACGGCGTCCCGGCGATGTCACCTTCGGCGCAGCCGGGATCGATCGCCATCCAGCGATCCGGGAAGCTTTCGCTGCGGCCAATCTCGACGCCTTTGAGCAGAATGCGGTAGTGGGTCGGCGGCAAATCGAGGTTATCTTTCACGTGCACCGACGGCGGCAGAAAACCGCGTTCCTGGGCGAACTTCTTGCGGATGCCGCGAATACGCGTCAGCAGCTGGCCCTGCTGGTCACTGTCGACCATCGGGATCAGCCGGTAGCCGACCTCCAGCGCCAGCGTATCTTCGATCTCCACATCCGACCACGAGGCTTCACTCACCTGCGCCGCCTCGGCGCTTTTCGCTTCGGCGGCGCGCTGCGCTTTATCCTGCGCGGCGGCATCCGGCTGGCCCTCTTTTCCACGCAGCCACCACGCCAGCGCCAGCAGCGCGGCGGTAAACAGCAGAAACACCAGATTCGGCATGCCGGGGATCATTCCCAGCAGGCCAATTACCCCGGCCGCCAGCACCATTACGCGCGGATTGCGGAACAGCTGGCTGATCATCTGTTCGCCGACATCCTGCTCACTGGCCACGCGCGTCACAATCACGCCGGCGGCGGTAGAGATGATCAGCCCGGGGATCTGCGCCACCAGGCCGTCGCCGATGGTCAGCAGGGTATAAGTCGTGGCGGCATCGCCGAAGCTCATGTCGTGCTGGCCGACGCCAATCACCAGCCCGCCGAGAATATTGATGGCCATGATCAGCAGCCCGGCGATGGCGTCGCCGCGCACAAATTTGCTGGCACCGTCCATCGAACCGTAAAAATCCGACTCCTGCGTGACGTCCTTACGACGGCGGCGCGCCTCCTCTTCGCCGATAATGCCGGCGTTCAGGTCGGCATCAATCGCCATCTGCTTACCGGGCATGCCGTCCAGCACAAAGCGCGCGCCGACTTCGGCAATACGTCCGGCGCCTTTGGTGATCACCATAAAGTTAATGATGATCAGAATAACGAACACGATAATGCCGATGGCGAAATTGCCGCCCACCAGAAAGTGGCCGAACGCTTCCACCACCTGTCCGGCCGCGCTGTCGCCGGTATGGCCGTTCATCAGAATCACGCGCGTCGAGGCGATATTCAGCGCCAGCCGCAGCAGCGTGGAAAACAGCAGCACGGTGGGGAAGGCGGAAAAATCCAGCGTGTTCTGGGTGAACATCGCCACCAGCAGGATCATCAGCGACAGCACAATGTTAAAGGTAAACAGCAGATCCAGCACAAACGGCGGCAACGGCAGAATCATCATCGCCATGATGGTCATGATCAGCACCGGACCGGCGAGGATCTGCCACTGCGTCTGGCGCAGATTGGGCAGGCGAAGTTTGGTGGTTAAACTGGACATCACTCAGGGTTCTCACGGGCAAAATCCAGCGCCGCGGGCACCGGAAGATTAGCAGGGGTTTGCGGCGCCAGGCCGTAGCCTTTACGCCAGCGGCGCAGGCTGTAGACCCAGGCCAGCACTTCCGCCACGGCGGTATACAGACTGGCGGGGATGGCTTCACCGATTTCGCAGTGGCGATAGAGCGCCCGCGCCAGCGGTGGCGCTTCCAGCATCGGGATGGCATGTGCGCTGGCCGCTTCGCGGATGCGCAGCGCGATCTCGCCCGCGCCTTTTGCCAGCACCACCGGCGCGGCCATCTTGTCTTCGCTGTAGGCGAGGGCCACCGAATAGTGCGTCGGGTTGTTGACGATCACGTCCGCTTTCGGCACATCGGCCATCATGCGGCTGCGTGCGGCGTTGCGCTGGATCTGGCGAATGCGTCCTTTCACGTGCGGGTCGCCTTCGCTCTGTTTGAATTCGTCGCGAATCTCCTGGCGGCTCATGCGCAGCTTTTTCAGGTGGCTGACCAGCTGCCAGAAAATGTCGTAACCGACCATCGGCAGCGCGGCCAGCACCACCAGCAACAGGCAGCGCGACAGCAGACGCAGGCCGTCGTGCACACCGCTGCCGGGGGGCTGCCACAGCAAATGGATAAAGGCGTTTTTATTGGCCAGCAGAAACACGCCGCAGGCCACCGCCGCCAGCGTCACTTTCAGCACGCCTTTCAGCAGTTCGCTCAGTGTTTGCGCCGACAGCATGCGCTTCAGGCCTTTCAGCGGCGACAGGCGGGTGACATCCAGCTTGATGGCTTTCGCGCTCAACGTTACGCCGCCGAGCAGGGCCGGGGCGCACAGGGCGGTGAGCAACAGACCGGCCGCCAGCGGCAGCATGGCCAGCAGCGCCAGCTTGAGTAGCGCACCAGCCTGCAGCAGCATCTGCTGCGGGTCGAACGCACTGGCGCGCTCAATCTGCAAACCCTGCTGTAACAGCGCCAGCAGCTGATGCGCCAGCCGCTCGCCACCCAATAGCAGCAAGCCCCAGCCCACCAGCAGCAACAGCACCGAGGTCAGCTCGCGCGAGCGCGGGATCTGTCCTTCTTCCCGTGCCTTTGCCAGCCGCTGGGGCGTGGGGTCTTCGGTTTTTTCGACGTCGCTCTCGTCTGCCATGTTTCAACCCGGACGCTTAAAACCCGAGGGAATCCAGCAGGTCATCCACCTGCTCGTGGGTCGCCACGACGCCGGCGCGTGACTGATCGATCTGCGGGCCATTCTTCAGGCTGGTGTTGTGCAGCATGGCGCTTGGCAGAATCTCCGGCATGTTCTCAATCAGCACCTGAATCAGTTCGTTCTCGACGCTCTCTATCAGCGTCATCATGTTCTGAATCACCTGACCGGTGAGATCCTGGAAATCCTGCGCCATCATGATCGCCATCAGCTGCTCGTTGGTTTGCCGGGTAATTTCCGGCGTAGCGGCGAGAAACGCGCGGGTGTCGATCACCAGTTCGCGCGCCTGTGACAGCGGCTGCGGCTCGTCAAACCAGGCATCCCAGCGCGCGCTCAGGGCGCTGGCACGCTCGCCGAGCTCCACCTGCAGCGGACGGGCGATCTCGACGCTGGTCAGCGCGCGATCCGCCGCTTGTGAGGTTTTGCCCACCACATAGTTGAGACGTTCGCGCGTGTCCGGAATCGCTTCGGCCACCTCCATGATGGCGCGATCAAGACCGAGGTTGGCCACGCTGTCGCGCAGCTGGCGCGTCAGTTGTCCGATACGGGAAAAGATCTCTTTGAAGTTATCGGTGGCTTCTTTGTTTTGTGCCCCTTCCATCGTTACCACCCAAGTTTTTCGAAGATTTTGCCGAGTTTTTCCTCGAGCGTGGCGGCGGTGAACGGTTTCACCACGTAACCGCTGGCACCGGCCTGCGCGGCGGCGATGATGTTCTCTTTCTTGGCTTCGGCGGTCACCATCAGCACCGGCATGGTGCGCATGGCGGCGTCGTTGCGGATAGCGGTCAGCAGCTCCAGACCGTCGAGGTTGGGCATGTTCCAGTCGGTGATGACGAAATCAATATTGCCGCCGCGCAGCTTGTTCAGCGCATCCTGGCCATCTTCCGCCTCGTCAATATTGCTGTAGCCCAGCTCCTGCAGCAGGTTGCGCACAATGCGGCGCATGGTGGCAAAATCATCTACCACTAAAAAACGCAGGTGGGGGTTGGCCATGAAATCATTCCTCTTAATCAATTAACGGGTTATCGCGCCTGCGGCATAGCGCCGGCGCGGTTAAGCAGCTGTTGTCCAATCTGCGGCAGGTCAACGACTTCGCAGGCAGCATTAAGGGCAATTGCCTCGCGCGGCATGCCGAACACCACGCAGGTTTTTTCACTCTGTGCCAGCGTCCAGGCGCCGGCCTGACGCATCGCCAGCAGGCCGCGCGCGCCGTCCGATCCCATGCCGGTAAGAATGGCACCGACGGCGCGTTTGCCAGCCACGCTGGCTACCGAGTGAAACAGCACATCCACCGACGGGCGATGGCGGTTGATCGCCGGCTGCTGATTCAGGGCAAGCTGATAGTGGCCGCTGCTGCGCGCCAGCGTCAGGTGATAATCGCCCGGTGCGATGTAGGCATGGCCCGGTCGCACCGTTTCGCCATCCTCGGCCTCTTTCACCGTGATGTGGCATAGCAGGTTGAGCCGCTGGGCAAACGAGCGGGTAAAACCGGGCGGCATGTGCTGGGCGATGACGATGCCGGGGCCGTCGGCGGGCAGGGTGGTCAGCACGCGGCGCAGCGCTTCAGTGCCGCCGGTGGAGGAGCCAATGGCAAACAGCGTGTCGCGCGCGGCGCGTGACGGCATGGTCACCGGCGCGGCGGGCGGCAGCGATTCCTGACGGCGCAGCCGCACCTGGGCGGCCGCGCGGATTTTCTCGCACACCAGCTCGCTGTACAGCGCCATGCTGCCCGGCTGGCGCAGTTCCGGCTTGGCGATAAAATCGACCGCACCGAGCTCCAGTGCCGTCAGCGTGGTTTCTGACCCCTGCGTGGTGAGCGAAGAGATCATGATCACCGGCATGGGCCGCAGGCGCATCAGGCGCTGCAGAAACTCCAGCCCGTCCATGTGCGGCATCTCAACGTCGAGCGTCAGCACATCCGGGTTGTATTGCTTGATTAGCTCGCGGGCGATCAGCGGATTGGCGGCGGTGGCCACCATCTCCATATCCGGCTGCTGGTCGACGATGCGCGTCATCAGGTTGCGAATCAGCGTGGAGTCATCCACGCACAGCACTTTGATTTTGTTCATCCGCGCGCTCCGGCGAGGCAATACACCGACTGACCGCGCAGGCGGAACGGGCCGTTGAGCTGGTTAAAATGTTCGGAGTGGCCGGCAAACAGCAAACCACCCGGTTTCAGCAGGGTGGCGAAGCGCCGCATCAGCGTTTCCTGCGTCGGCTGATCAAAATAGATCATCACGTTGCGGCAGAAGATGGCGTCGAACGGGCCGGGAATCTCCCACTGCGCACTCAGCAGATTAAGCGGCTGATAGTGAATCTGGCTCAGCAGCTCCTGACGTATCTTCACCTGTTGCGCATTGATGCCGGTACCGCGCAGCAGATAACGCTTTTTTTGCTCAGCGGTCAGGCTGTGGATATCGGCGAGACGGTAAATGCCCGCCTGGGCGCGCTGCAGGACTTCGGTGTCGATATCGGTGGCCCACACGCGCGGCCCGGCCAGCGGACGGCCCAGCACGGCGTCCAGCGTCATGGCGATGGAGCAGGGCTCTTCGCCGGTGGACGCCGCGGTACACCACACGTTGTAACTGCCGCCGCGCTGGCGGGCGTGCTCGGCCAGCAGCGGAAAATGGTAGGCTTCACGGAAAAAGGAGGTCAGGTTGGTGGTCAGCGCGTTAATAAACACCTGCCACTCGTCGCTGTGGCTGTCCGCTTCCAGCCGGTCGGTATAGGCGGTGAAAGAGGCGAGACGCAGCTCGCGCAGTCGCCGCGACAGCCGGTTATATACCATGTCGCGCTTCTGCGGGCTCAGCACAATGCCGGCGCGCTGGTAAATCAGCGCGCTAATCTTAGACAGTTCCCGGTCGGTCAGTGCGGTCTTAACCTGATGCTGAACCGGACTGAGTTTCAGGGTATTTATATCGGTCATGAAAAACCTATCCGCAGGCGGAGAATATCAGCCTCGGCTAATAAGCTGCTGCGTTAAAAGTGGAGAATGAATAAGCGTGCTTGGGTAACATTAATGGCGAAATAATGACGGTGACTTACACCGCCATATTCATGATTTCCTGGTAAGCGCTGACCATCTTATTGCGCATTTGTATACCAAAGGTTAATGCCATCGCGGCTTTTTGCCCGCTGATCATCACATCGTTTAATTCCACACCGGCATCGCCCAGCATAAAGCGCTGACTCTGCTGCTTTGCGTCTGCCTGCAAATGATTAAGCTGCTGCAGGCTGCTGGCGAGCGCGTCGCCAAAGGCCGGCACACCGCTGGCGGGCGCGTCCGGCGCGCGACGCGACGGTTCAGCCAGCTGTGCTGCCTGGCTTTGAATTTGACTGACTACCGATTGCATTGCTGAAAAGGACATGCCTTTAATTCCTGTATGCCGGAAATAAACCTTTTATTTGACGATAAAATCCTAACACCGCGTTGTCGAATGGGAAAAATGCGATAAGCCGACAGAAGTTTCAGCTTATTACTGCTTAAAAAAACACGCGCTTAAACCATAATAGGCACCAGATTATTTCCCTTCACCGGACTTACGCTGAATTGTGGTGCTGTTACGCAATACCGCAATGGTTTGCGTTGTTTTACACAGGGTTTCGGCATGAATGCCAATATAAAAGCACATACACCTCCTGCCATTAGCGCGCTGCTGGCCCGCCTGCGTACCAGCCCGAAACTGGTACTGGCGTTCAGCGTGGCGCTGGCGATAACGCTCACCATGGCGACCTTTTTCTGGGCACAAGCCCCGCAGTATCACGTAGTGTTCAGCCAGGTCAGCGATGAGGACGGCGGCGCGATTATCAGCGAACTGAGCAAGATGAACGTGCCTTACCAGTTCAGCCGTGAAGGCGGAGCGATCATGGTGCCGGAAGCGCAGGTGCATGAAGTGCGTCTCAAACTGGCGCAGCTCGGCCTGCCCAAAGGTGGCGCGGTCGGCTTTGAGCTGCTGGATCAGGAGAAGTTTGGCATCAGCCAGTTCAGCGAGCAGGTAAATTTCCAGCGCGCGCTGGAAGGCGAACTGGCGCGCACCATCGAAGCGCTGGGGCCGGTGCGCAGCGCGCGCGTGCACCTGGCGATCCCGAAACCGTCGCTGTTTCTGCATGAGCAAACGCCGCCGTCTGCCGCTGTCACGGTGCATCTGAACAATGGCCGCACGCTGGACGATAGCCAGGTCAGCGCCATCACTCATCTGATTGCCAGTGCAGTGCCGGCGCTCAATGTTGAGCAGGTGACGGTGGTCGATCAGCGCGGCAAGCTGCTGACGCAGAGCGGCAGCCAGGCGGTGCAAACCTCGCAGCGCCAGTTCACGCAGGCGATCGAAGCCGACTATCAGCAGCGCATTCAGACCATTCTGGCTCCGCTGGTGGGCAGCAGCAACGTGCGCGCGCAGGTGACCGCCCAGCTGGATTTCACCACGCAGGAGCAGACCAACGAGCAGTATCAGCCGAACAGCGCACCGGAAAAAATGGCGATCCGCAGCCGTCAGAGCAGCCGCGCCGAGCAGGGCAATGGCCAGCCGGTGGGCGGCGTACCCGGCGCATTAAGCAACCAGCCGTCGCCACCGGTCAGCCTGCCAATCAACAACCCACCGGCAAAAGAGAGTAAAAGCGGCGACAAAAAAGAGAGCAGCAGCACCGCCACCGTGCTGCCGGCGCAGCCGTACAACAATCGCCACGACGATACCACCAACTTTGAACTCGACCGTACTTTGACCCATACGCGCAGCAGCGCCGCGCGCATTGAGCGGCTGTCGGCGGCGGTAGTGGTGAACTTTCTGCCGGCCAAAAACGGCGAAGCAGAGAGCGTGGCGCTGAGCGACGCGCAGGTGGCGCAGATTACCGCGCTGGTGAAAGAAGCGATGGGCTTCTCAGCAACGCGCGGCGACAGCGTCAATATCGTGAACTCCCCGTTCAGCGAGCAGGATGACGCACAGCGCGTGCCGCTGTGGCAGGAGCCGGCGTTGATCAATCTGCTGATCTCCGCCGGACGTTATCTGCTGGTGGCGTTGGTGGCATGGCTGCTGTGGCGCAAAGCGGTGCAGCCCGCGCTGCAGCGTCATCACGATGTGCAGCAGCAGCGGCTGGCGCTGGAACAGCAGGCGCGCCATGAGCAGGAGCATGCCGCGCAGCGGCGGGCTGAACGCGACGAACAGCAGAAAAGCGCGCAGCGCGTCGAGACCGAAATTACCGCTCAGCAGCTGCGCGATCTGGCGCAGCAGGAGCCGCGCGTGATCGCGCTGGTGATCCGCCAGTGGATGAATAAGGAACGCACTCCGTCATGAATGCCTCAGAAAAAAGCGCCATTGTGATGCTCACCCTCGGTGACGAACTGGCGGCCAACGTCTTTAAATATCTCAATACCCATGAGGTGAAGCAGATCAGCAGCGCGATGCTCAATCTCGGCGGTTTTACCCATGAGCAGATCGCGCAGGTGCTGCGCGAGTTCAGCCAGGAGTCGAGCGAATACGCGGCGCTGAGCCTCAACACCAGCGAATATCTGCGCAACGTGCTGATCAAAGCGCTGGGTGTCGAACGCGCCTCCAGCCTGCTGGATGACATCCTCGACTCGTCCGACAGCGGTAACGGCATCGAAACCCTCAATATCATGGAGCCGCAGGGCGTATGGGAGCTGATACGCGACGAACATCCGCAAATCATCGCCACCATTCTGGTGCACCTCAACCGCAGCCAGGCGGCCGATGTGCTGAGCAAGTTCGATGAACGCGCGCGCAACGACATCATGCTGCGTATCGCCACTTTTGGCGGCGTGCAGCCGGCGGCGCTGCAGGAGCTGACCGAAGTGCTCAACAACCTGCTGCACGGCCAGAGCCTGAAGCGCAGCAAGCTGGGCGGCGTGCGCCCGGCGGCGGAGATTCTTAACCTGATGAAAGCCCAGCAGGAAGAGGCGGCGATCGATGCGGTGCGCGACTTCGACCAGGAGCTGGCACAGAAAATCATCGACGAAATGTTCCTGTTCGAAAATCTGGTGGACGTGGAAGACCGCAGCATCCAGCGCATCGTGCAGGAAGTGGATCACGAATCGCTGATTGTCGCGCTGAAAGGCGCCGACGCGCCGCTGCGCGAGAAGTTCTTCCGCAATATGTCGAAACGTCAGTCCGATATCATGCGCGACGACCTCAAATCACGCGGGCCGGTGCGTATGTCGAAAGTGGAAGCCGAGCAGAAAAATATTCTGCTGATTGTGCGCCGCCTCGCCGAGTCAGGCGAAATCATGCTGGGAGGCAACGACGATGCCTACGTCTGATAGAGAGACGTGGACGCGCTGGCAACCGGACAATCTGCTGGCGGATCTGACGCCCAAGAGCGTGAGCGCGCCGCTGCAGCCTCCCGCCGATGCGCCCGCTGCGGAACATCTGGAGGCCGAACTGCGCCAGCTGCGGCAGCAGGCCCAACAGCAGGGCCTGAGTGACGGTCAGCGGCGCGGGCGCGAAGAGGGTCACGCGCAGGGCTATGAGGCCGGCTTTCATGAAGGGCAGCAAGCCGGTTACGCGCAGGGGCTGGCAAAGGCGCAGGCGGATCTGCAGGCGCAGGGCGAGCAGGCCCGCGCGCTGCTGGCCAGTTTTCAGGCCACGCTGGAGCAGATCAACAAACTGATTCCGGCCCGCCTGCTGCAGCACGCGCTGGCGGCGGCGCGCCAGATTGTCGGCGACAGTCTGGTGGCCAATCCGGCGCTGCTGAGCGACCAGCTGCGCCGCTATTTACAGGAGGATCGCTGGCTGCAGCAGGATGCCGTGCTGACGATCCATCCGCAGGATTTGCCGTGGGTACAGGAGTACCTTGCCGCGTCGTGCCAGGCGCTGCGCTGGGAGATCCGCACGGACGACAGCATGTTGCCGGGGGGCTGTCGCCTCACCTGGGCTGAAGGCGAACTGGATGCCACGCTGGAGCGGCGCTGGCAGGCGCTGTGTCAGTTAAGCCGTGAGGATCTGGTGCCATGAGTGCGCACATCAGCAAGTGGCTGGAGGTGCTGGACCGGCGCGAGGCGCAACTACAGCAGCTTACGCCGGTGCGCCAGTGCGGCCGGCTGACGCGTGCTACCGGGCTGGTGATGGAAGCGGTCGGCCTGCAACTGCCGATTGGCGCGGTGTGCCAGGTTGAACGCCGCAGCGCCAGCGGCACCGACAGCGTCGCCTGTGAGGTGGTGGGCTTTAAAGAAAAACTGCTTTACCTGATGCCGCTGGAGCAGGTGGACGGCATCGTGCCGGGGGCCGCGCTGTGGCCGGCGGAGAACGGCACCAGCGCGTTTGACGGCAAACAGCTGCCGCTGGGCCCGGCGCTGCTGGGCCGGGTGCTGGATGCCAGCGGTCAGCCGCTTGACGGCTTGCCTGCGCCACGGGATGCGCCGCGCGGCGCACTCTATACGCCGCCGTTCAATCCGCTGCTGCGCGACCCGATTAAGACCGTGCTCGACGTCGGCGTTTGCGCCATTAACGCGCTGCTCACCGTCGGGCGCGGCCAGCGCATGGGGCTGTTTGCCGGCTCCGGCGTCGGGAAAAGCGTGCTGCTCGGCATGATGGCGCGTTTTACCACCGCCGATGTGATCGTGGTCGGGCTGATCGGCGAGCGCGGGCGCGAAGTCAAAGATTTCATCGAAAATATTCTCGGTGCCGACGGTCGTCAGCGTGCGGTGGTGATCGCCGCGCCGGCCGACGTGTCGCCGATTCTGCGTATGCAGGGTGCCACCTACGCCACGCGCATCGCCGAAGATTTTCGCGATCGCGGCCTCAACGTGCTGCTGATCATGGATTCCCTGACGCGCTATGCCATGGCGCAGCGCGAGATTGCGCTGGCCATCGGCGAACCGCCGGCCACCAAAGGCTATCCGCCGTCGGTGTTTGCCCGCCTGCCGGCGCTGGTGGAGCGCACCGGTAACGGTCTGGCAGGCGGAGGATCGATCACCGCGTTCTATACCGTGCTGACCGAGGGCGACGATCAGCAGGACCCGATCGCCGACTCGGCGCGCGCCATTCTCGATGGCCATATCGTGCTATCAAGGCGGCTGGCGGAGGCCGGCCACTATCCGGCGATTGATATTGAAGCGTCAATCAGCCGCGCGATGACCGACCTGATTTCGCCGCAGCGTTTTCAGCAGGTGCGGCGCTTTAAGCAGATGCTGTCCAGCTGGCAGCGTAATCGCGACCTGGTGAGCGTTGGCGCTTACGTCAGCGGCAGCGATGCGCTGCTCGACCAGACCATTGCGCTCTATCCGCAGATGGAAGCGCTGCTGCATCAGGGTATCGATCAGCGCTGCGATCTGGCCAGCGCCCGCGCGCAGCTTGACCAGCTTTTCCCGGACCTTCCGGTGCATGATGAGGTAACACTATGAGTACGCTCAATCCGATGGATTTTCTGCGTGAGCAGGCCGAGAAAAAAGTGCAGCAGCGGGTGCAGGCGCTGGGCGAAGCGCAGCAGCACTGGCAGCAGGCGACGCAGCAGCTCACCCAGCTGGAAAACTATGAACGCGAATATCAGCAGGCGCTGCAACAGCAGGTTACCGGTGCCGGCATGTGTATCGCCGATCTTATCAATCACCAGTCGTTTATCCATTCGCTCAACCAGGTGGTGGGGCAGCAGGTGCAGCAGGTGACCCACTGCCAGCATCGGGTAAGTCAGAGCCGCGTGCTGTGGAGTCAGGAAAAACGGCGTCTTAACGCCTATGAAACCCTGCAGGCGCGCGCAACGCAACGTGAGGCGCAGCGGCTGCAGCGGCAGGAGCAGAAACTGATGGATGAATTTGCCCAGCGCGCCGGCAGCAAAGGCGGTGAAATATGCCTGTGATGCCGCTGCTTACGCCGGGTAATCTGGCCGGTCGCGGCACCACGGGCAAAGCGCCTGATGCGGCGTTTTCCGCCCTCCTGACGCAACGGATGGGCAGCCCGGAGACGACGGTGTTGCCGCTGGCACTGCCTGAGGTCGTGTCGTCGTTAACGCCTGTGCGCATCGCGGAAGAGGGTGCCGAAGCGGAAGACGAACCGCTGCCAGTACCAGCCCAGCTGGATGCCAGCATACTGCAACAGCTGGTGGCGCAGCTGCCTGCGACCTCAGCCGCCACCGAACACCCGACGCCAGCGACCACCGAAGCGTCAGTGCCCGCGCCACAGAGCATGCGGTTGCCGGTGGCGACGCGCGCGACGCCGGATATGAATCCTGACAGCGCAGCCGCACACCCGCTGGCAGCAGACAATACGCCAGCACCGCTCACGACGCCGCGGTCGCCTGACCCGATGACGGTAACTGACATCCGTGACGCAGTGCCGTTGCGCGACATGGCCAGCGCGGATAGCGCGCCTGCGCTGACGGCGCTGCCCGGCGCGGCGCGCGCCACCAGCGACAGTGCGCCTGTGGCGGAACCGGTGCTGCGTGCTCAGCTGCAGGCCGCGCCGGGCAGCGAACCCTGGCAGCAGGCCATCGGCCAGCAGCTGAAGGTGATGGTGCAGCAGGGCGTCCACCGCGCCGAGCTGAAGCTGCACCCGGAAGACCTCGGCACCGTGCAGGTGTCGCTGCGATTGCAGCAGGATCAGGCACAGCTGCTGGTGCTGAGCGATCATCCGCAGGTGCGCGCCGCGCTGGAGGCGACGTTGCCGCAGCTGCGCCATGCGCTGGCGGAGAGCGGTATTCAGCTCGGTGAGAGCAGCGTCAGCACCGGCAACTTTGAGCAGCAGTCACAGCCGCACACCACCGCTTCGCCAGACGCCGCGCGCCTGCCCGAGGGTGATGCGGACAGCACCGGAGTAACGTCCGCAACGCTGAACGTTAATCGCGTCGCGACAGGCGCAATCAGCACCTTCGTCTAGCGGCGTTATCAAACGGCGAATAGCGCTCAGGAATGAAATTTTATCCCGGTATAAGCCGCGACGGTCGCTGTAATACAATAGCGGTCGCACTGATTCATATTCTGACCGCTATTTCAAAAGGCACTTTTATTCATGGTTAACCCTAAAACGCCGGCAGCCGGCCGTAAAAGCTCGCCCGTCATGATTATTGCGCTGATTGCGGCGCTGGCTGCCTGTGGCATGGCGGGTTACTTGCTGGTGGAATTTAAACAGCTCAGCGGCACGCTGGCCGGACAAAATAATCGCGCGCCGGCGGAAAAAAATCTTCCGCCCGCCGAACCGCTGTATGTGCCGCTGAAAACCTTTACCGTAAGCCTTAAACCGGTGACGCCAAACGATAATCGGGTGATATATATTGGCCTGACCATGCGGGTGGAAAATAAAGAGTCAAAAAGCCTGGCGGAAAAAGTGCTGCCGGAGATTCGCAGCCGCATTAATTTATTGCTGACCCAGCACAGTGCCGATCAGCTGGTCAGCGCCGAAGGCAAACAGTCGCTGTTAAACAGTATTGCGCAGTCGCTGGCGCAGCCCATTACATCCGGCCAGCAGCTACAGGTCAGCGATATTTTATTAAATGAATTTATTATCCGGTAATGTCCATGTCTGACAGTTTGCTCTCTCAGGCTGAAATTGACCGTCTGCTCAACGGCGGCGGCAGTGAGGACGATGACCGCGCTGCCCAGACCCGCGACGACGGCATTAAGCCGTACGATCCCAATAAACAGCGTCGGGTAATCCGCGAACGTTTACAGTCGCTGGAGATGATTAACGAGCGCTTTGCCCGCCAGTTTCGCATCGGATTATTTAATCTGCTGCGGCGCAGCCTCGATATTACCGTCGGCGCGATTACGTTACAGCCTTATCTGGAATTTGCGCGTAACCTGCCGGTGCCGACCAATCTTAATCTGGTGCATTTGCATCCGCTGCGCGGCTCGGCGCTGTTTGTCTTTTCACCCAGTCTGGTGTTTATGGCGGTGGATAATCTGTTCGGCGGCGATGGGCGTTTTCCCACCAAAGCCGACGGCCGGGAATTCACCCCGACCGAACAGCGGGTGATATCACGCCTGCTGAATATGGCGCTGAGCGGTTATGAGAGTGCGTGGAGTACGCTGTTTAATATCAAAACCGAATATATTCGCACCGAAATGCAGGTCAAGTTCACCAATATCACCTCTTCACCCAACGATATTGTGGTGACCACACCGTTCCACGTGGAAATTGGTTCACTGCACGGCAGCTTCGATATTTGTATTCCGTTCAGCATGATTGAGCCGCTGCGCGAATTGCTCACCAATCCGCCGCTGGATAACTCGGTGATGGAAGATGCGCAGTGGCGCACGCTGCTGGCCTCGCAGGTGCGGGAATCGGCGCTGGAACTGGTGGTGAACATGGCGGAGATTCCGACCCGCCTGTCGGCCGTGATGAATATGCAGGTGGGCGATGTGATTCCGTTTGAACGCCGCAACAGCGTCGAGGCCAGCGTAGATAACGTGCCGGTGTTCAGCGCCCGCTATGGCTGCATCGAACAGCACTATGCGCTGCAGATCGAACAGATGCTGAACTCGCGTTTTACCGTTTTGAAGAAAGGATAACCGTCCCATGAATGACAGCCTCAATGTGCCTGGCGCTGACCTCTCCGCCGACGATCTCTGGGCGGCGGCGATGAACGAGCAGGCGGTGGCCGACGCGCCGGCAGGCAAAAGCAGCGCGACCGTTTCCGATGAGCTCCAGCTGATCCACGATATTCCGGTCAAAATGACCGTGGAGCTGGGGCGCACCAAAATGACCATTAAAGAGCTGCTGCGCCTGAGTCAGGGCTCGGTGGTGACGCTGGAAGGGCTGGCGGGGGAACCGCTGGATATTTTAATTAATGGCTATCTGATCGCACAGGGCGAAGTGGTGGTGGTGTCCGATAATTTCGGCATCCGCATCACCGAGATCATTACGCCATCCGAACGCATGAACAGGCTGAGCCGCTAATGAACGCGAGTGAACCTCTGGCGGGTAATTTAATTATGCAGGTGGGCGGCACGCTGGCGCTGATCGTACTGCTGATCATCGGCGCAGGCTGGATTTTGCGCCGCAGCGGTGCGCTGCGCCGTCTGCCGCAGGCCAGCGCCACGTTGCAGATTACAGAACGCCATACTGTCGGCCAGCGCGAAAGGCTGCTGGTGGTGGAGATGCACGACCGTCAGCTGCTGATTGGCGTCAGCGCCGGTCAGATCAGCTGCCTCGCCAGCTTTGACAAACCACAGGCAGAGGTGCAGCCGTCGCGCACCGCGGCGGATTTTCGCAGCACGCTCGGTGACCTGCTGAAAGGGCGCAAGGCGTGACACGCTGGGGCACGCGCGCGCTGGCGTTAAGTTTACTCCTGGCCTCGCGCCCGCTGCTGGCGGCGAATGGCGATCTGGTGCTGACGCGCGCCGGCGAGCAGAGCTGGTCGCTGCCGGTGGAGACGCTGGTGCTGCTGAGCGGCATCACCTTCCTGCCGGCGATGCTGCTGCTGATGACCGGTTTTACCCGCATCATTATCGTGCTCGGCCTGCTGCGCAATGCGCTGGGCACCCAGTCAGCGCCGCCCAATCAGGTGCTGCTCGGGCTGGCGCTGTTTCTCACTTTTTACGTGATGTCGCCGGTGTTCGATCGTATCTACGATGAAGCCTGGCAGCCGCTCTCCGCCAGTCAAATCAGCATGGAAACCGCGCTGCAAAAGGGCGTACAGCCGCTGCGTGAATTTATGCTGCAGCAGACGCGGCAGTCGGATCTGGCGCTCTACGCTAATATGACGAAGCAAAGCCATTTTGCCAGCCGCGAAGATGTGCCGCTGCGTATGCTGCTGCCGGCATTTGTCACCAGCGAGCTGAAAACCGCCTTTCAGATTGGCTTTACGGTCTTCATTCCGTTTCTGATTATCGACCTGGTGGTGGCCAGCGTGCTGATGGCGCTGGGCATGATGATGGTGCCCCCGGCCACTATTTCGCTGCCGTTTAAGCTGATGCTGTTTGTGCTGGTGGATGGCTGGCCGCTGCTGCTGGGCTCGCTGGCGAAAAGTTTTTTTAGTTGAGGAACGCATGACGCCCGAAAGTATTATGAGTCTTGGCCATGAGGCGATCAAAGTGGCGCTGCTGATCGCCGCGCCGCTGATGCTGGTGGCGCTGTTCACTGGTCTGCTGGTGAGCATCTTTCAGGCCTCGACGCAGATCAACGAGATGACGCTGTCGTTTATCCCGAAAATCCTCGCAATCGTCGCCACCGGTATCGCGCTCGGTCCGTGGATGCTGAATCTGTTTCTCGATTATACCCGCACCCTGTTTGGCAGCCTGCCGTATCTGATTGGATGACCATGCTGACGCTGCCGATGGAGAGCCTCACGGACGCGGTCAATATTTATTTCTGGCCGTTTGTGCGCCTGCTGGCGCTGTTTCACGCCGCGCCGGTATTCAGCGAAAAGGGCATCGATCGCAAAACCAAAATCGGCCTGGCCCTGCTGGTCACCTTACTGGTGGCGGGTGAGCTGCCGCCGCAGCCGGTGCCGCTGTTTTCGCTGAATGGCCTGTGGCTGGCGCTGCGCCAGCTGGTGATCGGGGTCGCGATGGGCTTCAGCATTCAGTTTATGTTTGTGGCGGTGCGCATCGCCGGTGAAGTCATCGGCCTGCAGATGGGCCTGTCGTTTGCCACCTTCTTCGATCCTTCCAGCGGCAGCATGCCGATTATCGCCCGGTTGCTGAATGTGCTGGTGACGCTGCTGTTTCTGACGTTCAACGGGCACCTGTGGATGCTGCGTATCGTGACCGATAGCTTTGTTGCCCTGCCGATCAGCGATGCCCTGTTTAACGGCCAGATCTTTCTCTGGCTCAGCACCTCGGCCGCCGCCATCTTCGCCTCCGCGCTGATGCTGTGCCTGCCGGTGATGATGGTGCTGCTGTGTATCAACCTGACGCTCGGCGTGCTCAACCGCTTTACGCCACAGCTGTCAATCTTTGTGGTGGGTTTTCCGCTCACGCTGACCAGCGGCCTGGTGGCGCTGTGGGTGATCACTGGCGCTATCGGTCCGTGGTTTGAGGCGCTAATGGGCGAGAACTTTGCCCGGCTGGTGCTGCTGGTGCAGGGACTGCGCTGAGTCTGTTCGGCGTAATTAATCGGGCAATCGTTCGCCTTGCTCAATGGCAATCTGCGTACTGGCGGTGCGTTAATAGGCAGGGGGACAATCCAGGGCTAATTACAGAGGCTGTTCAGCGTTTACATGAATCAATGGGGTGAAGCAATCCGTTGCGAGTGAAATAACCGGGGTTGCGATATCAGGCACAGAATTAATATGCCATAGCGGCATCAATTATATTCGACCACCAGGAAGTTCAGGCCGCGTTGGCGGGTAATCTGCGCTGTGCCTAATGCGTAAGGCAGTTTTTGTGTCGCCTGATTAACCTGCAGGGTTTCGCTCTTTTTAATCCCTTCGCGCGTGCAGTTCAGCGAGACGCTGCGCGTCACGGCATAATCACAGGAGGGTTCAACAATCGCGCCGACGAACGTGATTTGACCGTCGGCGGCAAGGGTGGCGTGGCTGGCAAGTAAAGCTATCATCGGTAACAGCAATCTTTTCATCACAGAGGCCTTTTGAGAAGTCGGGAATTACCCGGTTAATGTCGTCTTAATGACTAATAGCGCGCCACAGTTGAATATTGCTTAAACCGCGGCGTTTCCGTGTTGAGGCATATTATTGCGATGGCTTAGCCAGTGCGTCGTCATGTTTTACGCAATCGCCTCAGCAGTAAACGCTTATGCCTGCATTAAGCGCAGCTATTATATTAGTAAGCAACCAGGATTAATCGGGTGAGCAGGGCGGTGAAATAAGCGTATTAAACCGGATAGATTTATTATCGGGATAACGTCGGGACAGAAAACGGGCAGATAGCGTGTTGGTGTAAGCCGCTGAGGGAGAGAAGAACGGGCTGAAGTTAATCAGGCGCACCCGACATCGGTGCGCTCTTGTGGTTTATCAGCTGCGGGAAATCTGCGCCAGCGTCACGTCGGCTGACGCAGCGTCTGCGGCGACACCGTCGATAAACAGCGCACGCTGTTCACCGGCGGGCAGGGCAATCTGCAACGTTTGCCATGCCGGCTGATAGTCACCCTTGCGCCGCAACGTAAGGTGAATGGCTGTGGCTTCGCAGCGCATTTCCCACTGCAGCCACAGCGCATTGCCCTGCTGATAGCCCCAGGATTCGCCATCATCTTCGAACAGTTCGCCGTGGCTAACGCCTTTGCCCTGCAATGGATAAAGCTGCAGCGTGCGACGATCGTCTGCGGCGGCCTCGACGTGAGCAATTCGCTCGCTGAGTGGCAGTGCCGCACCTGCGCGCACCAGCAGCGGCTGCGTTTCCAGGGGCGCAGGTAAGGTGATCCACTGACCCCCGCTATACCACTGCTGCGTGGCGAAATCATACCAGCCTGTCTGGTTGTCGGGCAGCCACAGGCGGCGTTCACGCTGGCCGGGTTCCACTACGCTGGCGACCAGCAGATCGCGGCCGAGCAGGAATTCATCACACTCAGCAAAGGTCTGGGCATCATGTTCATGATCGAGGAACGTCGGACGTAGCATCGGTTCATCGTCCGCATGCGCCTGCCACAGCAGCGTGTAAAGATACGGCAGCAGGCGATAGCGCAGCGCGATGGCCGCCCGAATCGCGGGCGTGACCGAAGGATACATCCACGGCTCATTCACGGTGTGATCGTCATTCCACGAATGAATGGTGAAGCGCGGATGCATGACGCCATTCTGCACCCAGCGCACAAACAGCTCCGCGTCGGGTTTATCGCCCGAGAAGCCGCCGACGTCGTGACCGACGTTATACAAGCCGGACAGGCTCATGCCGAGGCCCATGCGAATGTTGTAGCGGAGCGAGGTCCAGTTGGTGCGGTTATCGCCGCTCCAGGTTTGCACGTAGCGCTGCATCCCGGCGCAGCCGGAGCGCGAAATCAGGAACGGTCGCTGTTCGGGGGCAAAGCGCTGTTGCGCCTCCATCGAGGCGCGCATCATCAGCAGCGGCATCACCGGGCGAATATGCTTGATGGCAATCGGCGTACCGAAGCCGTGGCAGCGCGCTTCGCCGTCCCAGACTTCATACTCGTTGTTATCATTCCAGGTGGCGTCGATGCCTTTTTCCAGCAGCTGACGGGTGATGTTCTCCTGCCACCAGGCCACCGTTTGCGGATGGGTGAAATCGAGGTGCGATCCTTCATCATCCCAGAACACCGAGCGCTCTGGCACATCTTCTTCCGAATCGCGGATAAACAGTCCCTGAGCCGCGACTTCTTCATAGCGCGGGTGATCCTGCAGCAGGCAGGGTTTGATGTTGGCCGCCAGGCGCAGCCCGGCATCGTGAAATGCCTCGCTCATCGCTTCCGGCTGCGGCACTTTGTCGTAGTTCCAGTTGAACACATAACGCTTGTTATTGATCGAGGTATAACCCGAAGAGAGCTGGAAGGAGTCGCACGGAATAGCGTGCTCCTCACACAGGCGGATGAAGTTCATCAGCTGGTTTTGCGCGTCCGGCGCATCGGTGTAGTGCATGGTCGAGCCGCTGTAGCCCAGACTCCATTTGGGGCCGAACAGCGTTTTGCCGGTCAGGCGCACGAAGGTTTTGGTGATATCCAGCACCCGCTTACCGACAAACAGGTAGTAATCGATATCGCCACTCTCCGCCTGCCAGCGGCGATACGGCTGGTGATAGTTATCCAGCTCGTTACCCAGATCGAACCAGCTGGTGCTGAGGTTATCGTAGAACAGGCCAAAGCTGACGTCGTTACGCCGCGTGAGGGTGAAGGGCACATGTTTGTACAGCGGATCGGTGGAGGAGGCGTTGTAACCCATAGCATCCAGATTACGCATCTCAAAGCGTTTGCCGTTGCGTTGCAGATCGCCGGTTTTTTCGCCCAGACCGTAGTAGCGGTCGTCCGCCATGCGGCGCTGATAGTGCGCCACGCCGTCGCCGTGTGCGTTGATCTGATAGGCGCTGGTGGGGCGATCGCCGGTCAGCAGTTGCCAGTCGCCTGCGGCATCACGGTACTGCCACTCCAGCGCCAGTGGCTGACGCACCATCACGCGCAGCGTGTCGGTACTGATGGTCAGACAATTGGCTTCTTCCTCCAGCGTAAAACCGGGCAGGCTAAACCCGGCCAGGCTGTCGCGCGGACGCCCTTCCCATGGAACATCCTGTTCCGGCGCAATGCTCCAGGTGCGGTCCAGACTGTAGTTGCCGTGGCGCTTGATCACCACGCGGAACAGACCTTTTTCCAGCACGTACAGGCACAGATGGTGTTTGCCATCGACGTTAAGCACCACATGGTGACGATCAGAATGGGCTAAAGACCAGTTTTTTAAGGTTTTCATCGTTACCTACTTCATTGGGTCGCTGAACGACGCTCAGCAATAAACGCAATCAGGAAGACTGCACCGATCAGGTCAAAAAAGCCCATGGCGACAAACAGCGGGTTAAAGCCGATTTTGTCAGCCGTCACGCCAATCACCAGCGAAAACAGGAAGCTGGAGATCCAGGCAAATGAGCCGCGCATGCCATTCACCGTGGCCATCTGGCCCTTATCGAATTTTTCCACCACCAGCGCACTTAACATGCAGGAGATGATCTGATGACCAAAACCGCCAATTGAGATCAGGGCAATCGCGACATAGGGGTCTTTGGTCATCGCCACCAGTGCCAGCGACAGCATCAGAAAGGCGCCGGTGACCGAGCTGGCGACAACGGAATTTACCTGCCTGAAGCCAAACAGCCGGGTATAGATGCGCGTCAGGTAGCCGCTGGCTGCACTGCCGAGATCCGCCGCGAGGAACGGCAGCCAGGCGAACATGGCAATCTGTTTCAGGTCCATTCCCAGGTCTTTTGCCAGATAGAGCGGTACCCAGAAGCTCAGCACGCCCCATGCCGGTTCAGCCATAAAAGCGGGAATGGCGATACCGTAAAAACGCTTGTTTCTGGAGACGGTTTTCAGGGCTTTGAAAAAGGGCAGTTTGACCGCCGGTGGCTCATTATCCTGACGAATAAAGGCCAGCTCATCGCTGCTGAGATTCGGGTTACGTTCCGGATCGCGATACAACAGCCACCACAGCACCACCCAGCCCAGAGCCAGACAGCCGGTAAACAGGAATGCGCCCTGCCAGCCGAACGAGGCGTGGGCAAAGTAGATGATGGGAGGTGCGAGCATGGCGCCAATCGAGAAGCCGACGCCGGCCCAGCCGGCCGCGATCGGACGCTCTTTTTTCGGGAACCATTCACCAATCACTTTGGCGTTAGCCGGCGTGGCGGCCGCTTCAGCTCCGCCCATGACAAAGCGCAAAATGGCCAGGTGCAACCAGCTGGCGGCGCCGGCATGGAACAGACAGGCCAGCGCCCAGATGGTGGCGCAGATGAAGAAGCCGAGTTTGAGGCCAATGACGTCAATCAGCCAGCCGCAGATCGGTTGAAAGAAGGTATAAGCCAGCTGAAAAGCGCCGACTATCCATGAATATTGTTCTGTGGTGATGCCGAGACTGGTTTTCAGCTCGGGGGCCAGAATGCCTAACGAGTTACGGGTAATGTAGTTGACGGTGACGCCAGCCAGAAACAGCACCAGCACCCACCAGCGCAGATGACGGATGACGCGTTTCGTGCCGGTTGCGGCAATCCCTGGATTCAAACTGCGGTTCATCGGATTCTCCATTCATTATTAACAGCATGTGTGAGCAACGTCTGTGACTGCCTGGCCGGAGGTGGAGTCCATACCGGCCAGCGCATAACCCCTGGCCCTTGATTGCCGGGCGTGGCGTGATGCGTCCTGTTTTATCTATCCGCCGGGAGTGAACCACAGTTAGGCCAGGTGGTCGCCAGCCTGATGCGGTATTTGTGATCTGGTTAACCAAAATCATTTATCAGGTTGACTTCCGGCGGTGAAAAGCCGAATTTGACGCTGCGCAGGCACTTTTTATGACTCATAAAGCGCTTCGCTTGTAAAATTGGTCAACCAAAATGGAAGGGCTTTGAGGATGATGCTCAGGCCCGCAGGAGAGAACGACATGAAGCAGACCTGGCGCTGGTATGGCCCTGACGATCCCGTTTCACTCGCCGATGCCCGACAGGCGGGCGCTACCGGCATTGTGACTGCCCTGCATCACATCCCTAACGGCGAGGTGTGGCCGGTGGAGGAGATTTTGCAGCGCAAAGCGATGATTGAGGCGGCCGGGCTGGTCTGGTCGGTAGTGGAGAGTGTGCCGATCCATGAGGAGATCAAAACCGGCAGCGGGCAGTGCCAGCAGTGGATCAGCAACTATCAGCAGTCGCTGCGCAATCTGGCGCAGTGCGGCATCCACACCGTGTGCTACAACTTCATGCCGATTCTGGACTGGACGCGCACCGATCTGGCGTTCGAGCTGCCGGATGGCGCGAAAGCGCTGCGCTTCGATCAGATTGAATTTGCGGTATTTGAGCTGCATATCCTGCAGCGCCAGGGCGCAGAAAATGATTACAGCGCTGACGAGATAGCCGAGGCCGCTGCGCGCTTCGCCAGCATGAGCGAAGAGCACAAGCTGCGGCTGACGCGTAACATCATCGCCGGATTACCTGGCGCGGAAGAGGGCTACACGCTGGCGCAGTTCCGTGCTCAGCTGGCGCGCTATGACGGCATCGACAAAGCCCGGCTGCGCGAGCACTTTGCCACGTTCTTGCGCGGCATTATCCCGGTCGCTGAAGAGGTCGGTATCCGCATGGCGGTACATCCGGACGATCCGCCGCGCCCGATCCTCGGCCTGCCGCGTATCGTCTCCAATGCCGACGATCTGCAGTGGATGATCGACACCATCGACAGTCCGGCCAACGGCTTCACGATGTGTACCGGCTCCTACGGCGTGCTGGCGGAAAATGATTTAGCCGGCATGGTGAAACGTTTTGGGCCGCGCATCTATTTTGCCCATCTGCGCTCAACCCGGCGTGAAGCCAACCCCAAAACTTTCTACGAAGCCGCGCACCTTGGCGGTGATGTCGATATGTTTGCGGTGATCAAAGCGATTGCCGAAGAGGAGCAGCGCCGTCGTAATGCGGGGCAGGAAGACCTGATCCCCATGCGGCCCGACCACGGGCATCAGATGCTGGACGATCTGCATAAGAAAACTAACCCGGGTTATTCCGCGATTGGCCGGCTGAAAGGTCTGGCTGAAATTCGTGGCGTTGAGCTGGCGATACACCGCGCCTTTTTCTGACGCTGGTCGCCCTGTACCGCTTGCCCGGCGGACGCGCAGTCGCGCCGGACACTGAGGAGTTCACATGCAACACAACCTTGCCGACGCCAGCATTAAAGTGGCGCGGCCCGCATGGCAGCAGCAGCGGCTGGTGCCGCGCATCGTGCACATCGGCTGCGGCGCGTTTCATCGCGCGCACCAGGCGCTCTATCAGCACCATCTGCTGGAGATAAGCGACAGCGACTGGGGCATTTGCGAGGTCAACCTGATGTCGGCCAGCGGCAGAAAGCTGGTGGAACAATTGCGCGCGCAGAATTTGCTCTACAGCGTCACCGAGCAAGGTGCGACGCGTCATGACGTCAAAATCATTGGTTCCGTGCATTCAGCGCTGCACCCGGCGCTGGACGGTTGTGACGGCATTCTTAACGCGCTTGCCCGCGCGGAAACCGCCATCGTCTCGCTGACGATAACCGAAAAAGGCTATTGCACTCATGGCGCAACCGGCGAACTGGACAGCACCCATCCGCTGATCGTGCACGATCTGGCCCATCCGCGGCAGCCGAAATCCGCCATTGGCTTTATCGTTGAGGCGCTGCGCTTGCGGCGTGAAGCCGGGTTAGCGCCTTTTACCGTGCTGTCATGCGACAATCTGCGTGATAACGGCCACGTCGCGCGGGCTGCGGTCATCGGTCTGGCACAACGGCAGGATGCGGCGCTGGCGGCATGGATTGAGCAACAGGTCACGTTTCCCTGCACCATGGTTGACCGCATCGTGCCGGCCGTGACGGAAGAGACGCAGCGCGAGATTACCGGGCTGCTGGGCATCGCCGATCCCTGCGGTGTCGCCTGTGAGCCGTTTCGTCAGTGGGTGATCGAAGATAACTTCGTGGCGGGACGTCCCGACTGGCAGCGCGTTGGTGCGCAATTTGTTCCGGATGTCGCCCCCTACGAGTTGATGAAACTGCGTCTGCTGAATGGCACACACTCGTTTCTGGCATATCTTGGCTACCTCGGCGGTTGTGAAACTATCGCTGAGACCATGCAGCTGCCCGCTTACCGTCAGGCCGCGCTGTCGCTGATGCTGACTGAACAGCGTGCCACGCTGACGATGCCGGCAGGCAGCGATCTCAACGCGTATGCGCATCAACTGCTTGAGCGCTTCAGTAATCCGTCGCTGCGCCATCGCACGGCGCAAATTGCCAGCGATGGCAGTCAGAAATTGCCACAGCGCATGCTGGATTCGCTGCGCTATCATCTGCACCACGGCAGTGACTGCCGGCATCTGCTGCTCGGCATCGCGGGCTGGATGCGTTATATCCTCGGCGAAGACGAAAAGGGCGAGCGCTACCCGGTGGCTGATCCGCTGGTCGCTAAGTTTGAGCGGATTAATCAGCAGTTCCCTTCAGGTCCCGCCCGCGTGCAGGCGCTGCTGGGCATTAACGAGATCTTCGCGGACGACTTACCCGCCAATCCGGCCTTTGTTGCCGCCCTGCAACACACCTATGACCGCCTGTGCCAGCAGGGTGCCAGAGCCGCGGTTGCATCCCTCAATCCGGAGGCCAAATGATGAGTTTTATGGATGACGATTTTCTGTTGCACAGCGAGGTGGCGCGTCGCCTGTATCACGACGTGGCGGCGCAGATGCCGATCTATGATTACCACTGCCACCTCAATCCGCAGGAGATTGCAGAAGACCGGCAGTTTGCCAACCTCGGGCAAATCTGGCTGGAGGGCGATCACTACAAATGGCGCGCACTGCGCGCGGCGGGCGTAGAGGAATCACTGATCACCGGTAACACCACCAGCGATTACGATAAATACCTCGCCTGGGCGCAGACCGTGCCGAAAACGCTTGGCAATCCGCTCTATCACTGGACGCATCTGGAGCTGCGCCGGCCGTTCGGTATCACTGACACGCTGTTTGGACCGGAAACCGCACCGCGCATCTGGCATGAGTGTGCGGAGAAGCTGGCCACGCCTGAATTTTCCGCGCGCGGCATCATGCGCCAGATGAACGTACGCATGGTGGGCACCACCGACGATCCGATCGACTCCCTGCAGTACCATCGTCAGATAGCTGAAGACAGCAGCTTTGATATTGAGGTGGCACCGAGCTGGCGTCCGGACCGGGTGTTCAAGATTGAGCTGGAAGGATTCAGCGATTACCTGACCCGGCTGGAAGCCGCCGCGGATGTCAGTATCGACAGCTTTGATGCGCTGCGTGTGGCGTTACTGCGCCGTCTGGACCACTTTTCCGCCCATGGCTGCCGCGCTGCCGACCACGGGATTGAAACGCTACGCTATGCTGCGGTGCCAGCCGACAGCGTGCTGGATGGCATTCTCGCCAGACGCCGCAGCGGGGCGGCGCTGAGCGAGCTGGAGATTGCGCAGTTCAGTACCGCTGTGCTGGTGTGGCTGGGCGCGGAATATGCCCGTCGTGGCTGGGCGATGCAGTTACATATCGGTGCAATCCGCAATAACAGCACGCGCATGTTCCGTCAGCTCGGCCCGGACAGCGGTTTCGACTCCATCGGCGATCATCCTGTTGCCTGGCCGCTGGCGCGCCTGCTGGACGCGATGGACACCAATGACCAGCTGCCAAAAACCATTCTTTACTGCCTCAATCCGCGTGACAACGAAGTGCTGGCTACCATGGCGGGTAACTTTCAGGGCGCGGGGATGGCGGGCAAGATGCAGTTCGGCTCTGGCTGGTGGTTCAACGATCAGCGTGACGGCATGCTGCGGCAACTGGAGCAGCTGGCGCAGATGGGGCTGCTCAGTCAGTTCGTTGGCATGCTGACCGATTCGCGCAGTTTTCTCTCTTATACGCGGCACGAATACTTCCGCCGCATTCTGTGCAATCTGTTTGGCGAGTGGGTGCGTGACGGCATTGTGCCGCACGATGAAGCTGCGCTGGGCGCGATGTTGCAGGATATCTGCTTCCATAACGCCCGACGCTACTTCAGCCTTAACCCACGGTGAAAATCACGCCCTGTGTTATAGTGCAGGGTAGAAAATTTGGCGGCCTAATGTCTGAACCAGCAGAAAAGAGCGTTATGAAACCACAAGCTTCAGCACAGCGACCCTATCAGGAAGTGGGCGAGATGCTTCGCAACATGATTACGCAGAAACAGTACGCGATTGGCGAGCGATTGCCGCCAGAGCGTGAACTGGCGATGCTGCTGAACGTTACGCGCACGCTGGTGCGTGAGGCGCTGATTATGCTGGAGCTGGAAGGGTTAATTGAAGTGCGGCGTGGCGCAGGCATTTACGTGATCAACGACACGCCGGCACCGCGTGCCGCTGCGCAAACCGCCTGCAATGCGGCCGGGCCGTTTGAGATGCTGCAGGCCCGCCAGCTGCTGGAGAGTAATATCGCCGAATTCGCTGCGTTACAGGCGACGCGTGAAGACATTATCAAAATGCGCCAGGCGCTGGCGCTGGAAGAGCGCGAACTGGCGTCAGGCGCGGTGAACGACAGTGAAAACGGCGATCGTAATTTTCATCTGGCGATTGCCGAAGCCACGCACAACAGCATGCTGGTGGAGCTGTTCAAACAATCCTGGCAGTGGCGGGAAGACAATGTGATGTGGAGCCAGCTGCACCGGCATCTGATCAACACCAACTACCGCAAAAAGTGGCTCGACGATCATAAAAAGATCCTCGCCGCCTTAATCAAGAAAGACGCGCGCGCCGCGAAACAGGCGATGTGGCAGCACCTGGAAAACGTCAAGCAGCTGCTGCTGGAGTTCTCCGATGTGGATGATATTGATTTCGACGGCTACCTGTTTGAGTCATGGCCGCTGTATGCCACTAACGGATCGGATAATTAGCCTGGCGTAGCTGCTTCAGTAATCATTCGCGCGGCCGCGTTGCTGCCATTCAGTCAATGAAACCGCAATTCGCACAATAGCCGGAGCGGCGCGATTCATCGCCTTGCGTGGGGTTTATTTACCGGGCTCATGAGATTGTTTGAAGCCTGATGGGACATCAGCTTGCCGAGCCAGAAGGGAACGTGATGTTGGTTCAAAGCTTTGATATACTCTTGAGGCTATGGTGTCTTACGCAACTGCACTGATGTAGAGAGGGCTTAATGACCAACAACAGAAAAAAAGCGCACTCAGGTTATGCTAAACCTTCTCGCTCCGATATCATTCGTTCAGTAGCAACGTCAACGGCTGTTGAAACCGGCCAGTCCTCAGCTAGCGTCGAGGCCTCACTTGAAGCCGCGCGCAAAAAATTCGCGCATCTTCGCCTGGCTTAGTGCCTTCTCAGTGCCCGACTGACCCAGTATTTCATTGGCGCGTAGTCCATTGACATACCAGCATGAATAGCCGAAATATACTGGGTTTTATTCTGCTCCCAGCTTTGATAATCCAGCGGTTTGTATCCTCCCTGAACCGCCATGACATCCGCTAACAGCCGCGACAAACGTCCGTTTCCTTCTCTGAAGGGATGTATAAGTATCAGCTCGACATGGGTAACGGCGATAGCAATGATGAGTTCTTCTTCTTCCATGACGTTACAGGGCGTGTAATGCGCAAGATACTTGTTGTATTCGTTCAGCAGTTTTGGCAATTGTGCTGAAGGCGCAAACATAAAACCACCCTTGCTAATATTGACCGTTCTCTCTTGTCCAGCCCATTCGTAGATGTTACCCAGCCAGCGGCGATGCCAGCTTTTTAGTAGCGCGACGTTAAGTTTCCCTTCGGGAAAGTTTTCTTCAAAAACTGACTGGTAGAGTTGTTCTAACAAAACAAGTTCTGCCTCGTTCATCTCAGTGGAATCGGTGAGCCCCAGCTTATTGGCCATGACCTGCTCGCCTGAGTCTTTTTCAAACTTACCTTCACTGCCAGCAACATGGTATCGGCTCATGAGTGCGCTCTGTAATAATGACAAACGAAGCGTAAGTATATTTAGGTCCATCAGGTTTATCAGCCAATCCTGCCTCGAAACCTTTCGTTCATCAGGATAAGTTAAATTGCTGTATATCCAGGGAGTACCGTTGGTTGCAGCCAGGCTGTACCTCAATAGCATCAGCCCGGTTGCCCGTTTCGATCAAACAGGTAATGTGGTTCGGTAAGGGGAGCTATAAGTAGCGCTGCAGCCGAGATTTTGACCAGCCGCCGTAAAGAGTGCGATGTGACTGGCGCTGGCAATTTATCCCCGCCCGTAAAAAGCATGTAATAAAAAATCCACGCAATTGCGTGGATTTTATAGTTATTCCGCTCTCTATGAGGCTCGGTGAAACCTCATGAGACGGCACATTTTATTTAAACGTTAAACAGGAAGTTCATCACATCGCCATCTTTCACGATGTACTCTTTACCTTCTGAACGCATTTTGCCGGCTTCTTTCGCGCCCTGTTCACCTTTGTATGTGATGAAATCTTCGAACGCGATGGTCTGAGCGCGGATAAAGCCTTTCTCGAAGTCGGTGTGGATTTTACCGGCTGCCTGCGGTGCGGTGGCGCCAACCGGGATGGTCCAGGCACGCACTTCTTTCACGCCTGCGGTGAAGTAAGTCTGCAGGTTGAGCAGGGCGTAACCGGCGCGGATCACGCGGTTGAGGCCCGGCTCTTCCAGGCCCAGTTCAGCCATGAATTCGTCGCGCTCTTCATCTTCCAGCTCGGCGATATCCGATTCCACTGCCGCACAGACCGGCACCACCACTGAGCCTTCGGCTTCAGCAATCGCGCGCACCTGGTCGAGATACGGGTTGTTCTCGAAACCGTCTTCATTGACGTTGGCGATGTACATGGTCGGCTTCAGCGTCAGGAAGCTGAGATAGCGGATCGCCGCTTTCTCATCGGCGTCCAGCGCCAGCGAGCGCAGCATACCGGCGTTTTCCAGATGCGGCAGGCACTTCTCCAGCGCTGCCAGTTCGGCTTTAGCATCTTTGTCGCCGCCTTTGGCTTTCTTCTGGCAGCGCTGAATGGCACGTTCGCAAGTGTCGAGATCCGACAGCGCCAGCTCGGTGTTGATGACATCAATATCTTCCGCCGGGTTTACTTTACCGGAGACGTGGATGATGTTGTCGTTTTCAAAGCAGCGTACCACGTGGCCGATAGCTTCTGTTTCACGGATGTTGGTCAGGAACTGGTTGCCCAGGCCTTCACCTTTCGACGCGCCTTTTACCAGACCAGCGATGTCCACGAACTCCATGGTGGTTGGCACCACGCGCTGTGGCTTAACAATCTCGCTCAGCTGATCGAGGCGCAGGTCAGGCATCGGCACCACGCCGGTGTTGGGTTCGATGGTGCAGAACGGAAAGTTGGCTGCTTCGATACCCGCTTTGGTCAGCGCGTTGAACAGGGTGGATTTACCGACGTTCGGCAGGCCCACAATACCGCATTTAAATCCCATGATCTTACCTTTCTCACTGAGTGTGCAGCGCTGGCAGACAGCGCCGACTGATTCAAAAATTTTCGCGCATTATACACAGAATTCCCTGCGGCGGCGCGGGAATTGGCTTAGCTGGCTTTGAAGGCGTGCAGGCGGTTCATCGCCTTAATCTTGTCTTCTTTTAGCCACAGCTCGGTGCAGCGCACCGCTTCGTCGACCGCCTCGTCAATCAGCTTCTGCTCGCTGGCCGGTGCCTTGCCGAGTACAAATCCGGTGACCTTGTTACGATCGCCCGGATGGCCGATACCGACGCGCAGGCGATGAAAATTGTTGTTATTACCGAGCTTGCTGATGATGTCTTTCAGGCCGTTATGACCGCCATGGCCGCCGCCCTGTTTGAATTTCGCCACGCCTGGCGGCAGGTCCATTTCATCGTGTGCCACCAGAATCTCTTCCGGCGTAATGCGATAGAACGTTGCCATCGCCGCCACCGCTTTGCCGCTCAGGTTCATAAAGGTGGTGGGCACCAGCAGGCGCACATCCTCGCCGGCCAGCGACAGGCGCGCGGTGTAGCCGAAAAATTTCGGCTCCTCTTTGAGGGACTGATTATGGCGCGAGCAAAGTAAATCCACGTACCAGGCGCCAGCGTTATGGCGCGTTGCCGCGTATTCAGCGCCGGGATTGGCCAGCCCCACAATCAGTTTAATGCTGCTCACGATGTTTATCCTGTCTCGCTGCGAAAGGGCGATAGTTTACTGCCTGCCGGCAGGGATGACAAAGGGCGCAATGACAGATTAATGACCTGAGGTGACTAATCAATTTCTATCGAAATCAAGGCGCTGGCGGTAAAGTTTTGTCAGACATTGTGAAAGATGTGTGATCCTGTACGCATCTTAACCGCCAGCCATTGCCTAAACTTATGGCCAGTTAACCAAACGTGCTGTTTTCTGCGTTGCTGAAAAGGATGGAGGTGAATCATGAAACGTCAACACTGCCGCACCGTCGGTAATGGTTTGATGTGTCTCGGCTTGTTAACCATGGTGCTCGGGGTGGGTTATTCCATCATTAACCAGCTGCCGTCGGTCAACCTGCCGCAGTTCCTCGCGCATGGAGCGATGTTCAGTATTTTCGTGGGTGCGCTACTGTGGCTGGTCGGCGCACGCGTCAGCGGACGGGAGAGGGTGGAAGACCGCTACTACTGGCTGCGTCACTACGGTGACAAACGCTGCCGTCGCGATCACCACTCAACGCACTAACCGGCTTCAGCCATTGCCGCCTGCGGCGTCTGATAAGCTTCGACGCGGTTACGTCCGGCGGCTTTAGCGCGATACAAAGCTTCATCAGCCAGCGCCAGCAGGGCGGGAAACGCCTGATGTCGCTGGCTGGCAGTGGCAAAGCCAATGCTCACCGTATAACCGATGTCGTTGGGTAGCGACAGCTGTGTCGCCAGCCGGATACGCTCACATATGCGCTGCGCCTGCTCACTGTCGCCAGGAAGCAACGCGGCAAACTCCTCACCGCCCAGCCGGGCAAACTGACCTTCAACCGGCATTAACGCTTTTACCACCTGACAAAAATCCACCAGTACCCGATCACCCTGCTGATGGCCATAGCGATCGTTAATGCTTTTGAAATGATCGAGGTCGAATAGCACAGCACTGTAAATATAGGGCTGCGGCAAACGTGCGTGGCGCAGCAGCAGTTTTTCCGCGGCTTCAAACAATGCGCGCCGGTTCCAGACGCCGGTGAGCGGATCGTGCAGCGACGCCAGCTTATGGGCGATCTGCGTACGCTCATTGACCATCGCCAGAATGGTGAAGGTCAGGCCGATGACGAAGAGGATCGACTCCAGGATCACATACACCGAAAAGCCGGAACCGCCAATGGCACCCGGTACGGGGGTGGCTACCGCATCGTCAAGGAAAATGCGCGCCAGGTGGAACATTAAGTGGATCCACAGCAGTATCTGCGCGGGCCAGAAAGTGACGGTCAGCGTGGCGCGCGCCTGCCACAGCAGACGAATCAGCGCGGCGGTAAAGATGATGCACAGCAGGCACATGACCAGCACGCGTTTCGGCTGGCCGTGATAGAACTGAGGAAAGGCACAAAGCAGGGCCCACAGTAGCGCACCAGTGATCCAGCAAAAACCAAGCGGAAGGCGGCAAAAAGTACGAAAGGCGTTGAGCAGGGTGCCGTAAGCCAGCAGCATGATGACATTCCCGACTGCCACCGGCAAAAAGTGCAAACCGGCGCTGCGCAGGCTACTGAGCAGCACGGCGGCAAGCGTCAGTATTAGCGTCAGGGTGGTAAAACCCAGCACCCGGTCGTACTGCGCCCCGACCCAGGCAAAAATCAAAATAATGCTCAGAAACCCCAGCACGTAGAGCTCGCAAATAAACAACGTATAAATGTCGAGTAGCATGGTGGTCGGAGTTCTCAGCAAAAGTGTGGTGAAAAATATCACTAATCACTGGACCGCTAAAGCCCGGATGCGCTTGTCTGATAAAAAGAGTGGAAGGCGGGGAGATTGGCGGATTTTGAGGCCATTTATCGCGCAAATAGTGGCGGCGGAAGCGGCTTTATCGGGATGTTACTCCGCGCACAGGCAATAAAAAACCGGGCAGGGCGCCCGGTTTTTCGCGAACAATTAATGTTCGAACATCGCCGAAATCGATTCTTCGTTGCTGATACGACGAATGGCTTCGGCCAGCATGCCAGACAGCGTCAGCGTACGCACGTTTGGCAGTGACTTCATCTCTTCCGACAGCGGAATAGTGTCGCAAACAATCACCTGATCAATCACTGATTTGCGCAGATTTTCCACCGCGTTGCCAGAGAAGATTGGGTGGGTGGCGTAAGCGAACACGCGTTTCGCGCCGCGCTCTTTCAGTGCTTCAGCCGCTTTGCACAGCGTACCGCCGGTGTCGATCATATCGTCGACCAGTACGCAGTCACGACCGGCAACGTCACCGATGATGTGCATCACCTGCGACACGTTCGCACGCGGGCGACGTTTGTCGATGATGGCCATGTCGGTGTCGTTGAGCAGTTTGGCGATAGCGCGAGCGCGCACTACGCCACCGATGTCCGGCGAAACCACAATCGGGTTTTCCAGACCAATCTGCAGCATATCTTCCAGCAGAATCGGGCTACCGAACACGTTATCCACCGGGACATCAAAGAAGCCCTGGATCTGTTCAGCGTGCAGGTCAACCGTCAGTACACGGTCCACGCCGACGCTGGAGAGGAAATCAGCCACAACTTTGGCGGTAATTGGCACGCGGGCAGAACGCACGCGGCGGTCCTGACGGGCATAGCCAAAGTAAGGGATTACAGCAGTAATACGACCAGCAGAAGCCCGACGCAGTGCGTCGACCATCACAACCAGCTCCATCAAGTTATCATTGGTGGGGGCACAGGTGGACTGGATGATGAAAATATCACCACCGCGTACATTTTCATTAATCTGTACACTTACTTCGCCATCGCTGAAACGGCCGACAGCGGCGTCTCCGAGGCTGGTGTAAAGGCGGTTGGCAATACGTTGTGCTAGTTCCGGGGTGGCGTTACCAGCAAATAGCTTCATATCAGGCACGAGAAGAACCTCAGGCTTGGCGTCCAGAGAATGAACCGCTCAAAAATAACCGGCGAATACATTTGAGCCTGTTCATACGGGTGTGTTAATGCGTCACGTGCAGTGTCTGGAACAGGGTGACACTGTCACGTTTACGCTTAGAGCCCGGAAAGGGTGCGCTGTAACGGCGAGAGATTAAGCCCACGCGCCACAAATCCGCACATCCATTTCGGGGCAAGCTCCAGCACCTGACGAGCAGCGGACTCGGTGTCAAATTCAGCAAACACGCAAGCGCCGGTCCCTGTCAGGCGCGACGGCGCGTATTCTAGCAGCCAGGAAAGCAGCGCATCAACCTCACGAAAACGTTTTCTTGCTACCGCTTCACAATCATTGTGAAAAGGACGCTGCAACAGTTCATCTAATGTGCGTATTGGTGAATCGCGCGTCAGTTCAGGATCGCGAAACAGATCCGGGGTAGCGATGCTGACACCAGGATGCGCCACCAGGTACCATTTTTCCGCAGGATTTGCGGGCTGCAATTGCTCGCCGACCCCTTCGGCAAACGCCGCGTGGCCGCGCACGAATACCGGCACATCGGCACCGAGACGCACGCCAAGCGTAGCCAGCTCATCCACGCTGAGCTGGGTGCGCCACAAATGGTTCAGCGCCACCAGCACCGTCGCCGCATCAGACGAACCACCGCCCAGACCACCGCCCATCGGCAGGCGCTTCTCCAGCGCGATCCGGGCACCAGCCTGCTGCGGCAGCGTGCCTTTGTCCGCCGCCGCAGCACGCAGCGCCAGCGCCGCCCGCACGATCAGGTTGTCTTCATCGGCCACGCCATCAAGCGGCGTCAGCAGGGTGATACTGCCGCTGTTATCCGGGGTAATCTCCAGGGTGTCGCCAACGTCGAGAAACTGAAACAGCGTCTGCAAATTGTGGTAGCCGTCTGCACGACGGCCGGTAATGTAGAGAAACAGGTTAAGCTTTGCCGGCGCGGGCCAGGTGGTGATCATTGTGTGGTCCAGCTATCCATGCGCAGTTTGATGCGCTGACCGCCTTCGGTCAGTTCGAGGTTGGCCGGCAGCGGCGGGTTCACCTTGCTGTCGTAATCGCTGATATTCACCTTCCACTGCTGGCCGTTGCGGCTGTAGGTCAGGCTTTGCAGCTGATAGTTGTTGTTCAGCTGATAGTCGCTGGCGTCGCCTGGCAGACCCATCATCCACTGACGCAGGTTCGCCAGCGGAATATCCATGCCGGTGAGCTGGGAAATCATCTTCTCCGCGTCGTTGCTGACGTAGCGTTTGCCTTTGTTATCGACAATCTGCACCACCGAACCCTGCGCGTCGAGCTGCAGTTCCGTGCTGCCGAGCGGGTTAGTCAGCAGCAGACGGTAACGGTCTGCAGCAGTTTGCTGCCAGTTGAAGCGGGCATAAACCTTCTGCTTATCTGACAGATAGGCAAAAGCGCCGCGCGTCTGGTACTGGGTGATTTTCGCTACCGCCTGCTGGTGTTGCTGCCACTGCGGTGATGTCGTGCTGGGACCGGGACCTTGCTGGGGTTTGTTGATGCTACAGGCAGCCAGCAACACGCTGGCAAGGGGCAAAAGGCGCAACAACTGGCGCGGGGGCAAATGCATCACGTGGTCGTCTCCTCAGACACGTTTTTACGTCGTAACCGGTAACGCTAACCATCCGTCTCTGTGCCGTCAATGGCGATGTCAGGATAATTGCGCACGATCAGTTTAATCTTATTACAGTCATAGGCTTTGTATGGCTTTTCTTGATCTGTTGCATCTTGTAGAATGCGCAGCACAAAACCTGACAATTATTGGGACTTCCCAACCCGAATCACCATGACGCTGCTTGCTCTCGGAATCAACCACAAAACCGCACCTGTTGCGCTGCGCGAACGTGTTTCGTTCACGCCAGACACGCTGGACCAGGCGCTGAACAGCTTGCTGTCTCAGCCGATGGTGCAGAGCGGGGTGGTGCTTTCTACCTGTAACCGGACGGAACTCTACCTCAGCGTAGAGCAGCAGACCGATCTGCAGGAGCAGCTGGTGCGCTGGTTGTGCGAGTATCACGACTTACGTGAAGAGGACGTGCGCAACAGCCTGTACTGGCATCAGGACAACGCGGCAGTCAGCCACCTGATGCGCGTGGCCAGCGGGCTCGACTCGCTGGTGCTGGGCGAGCCACAGATTCTCGGTCAGGTCAAAAAAGCCCATGCTGACTCCTCGCGCGACCATGCGCTGAGCAGCGAGCTGGAACGCATGTTCCAGAAAACCTTCTCGGTGGCCAAGCGTGTGCGCACCGAAACCGAAATCGGCGCCAGCGCCGTCTCGGTTGCCTTTGCTGCCTGCTCCTTAGCCCGTCAGATTTTCGAATCACTCAGCAGCGTTAACGTGCTGCTGGTCGGTGCCGGTGAAACCATCGAACTGGTGGCGCGTCACCTGCGCGAACACAGCGTGCGCAAACTGATGATCGCCAACCGCACGCGCGAACGCGCGCAGCTGCTGGCGGACGAAGTCGGCGCCGAAGTGATCGGCCTTGCCGATATCGAAACCCGCCTGGCCGATGCCGATATCATTATCTCCTCCACCGCCAGTCCGCTGCCGATTATTGGTAAAGGCATGGTGGAACGGGCGCTGAAGGCGCGCCGCAACCAGCCTATGCTGCTGGTCGATATCGCCGTGCCGCGCGATGTCGAGCCGGAAGTGGGCAAGCTGGCTAACGCCTACCTGTACAGCGTGGATGATCTGCAGGCGATCATCGAGCAGAACATGGCGCAGCGCAAAGCGGCGGCGGTGCAGGCGGAAAGCATTGTGGTGCAGGAGAGCGGTGAATTCATGGCCTGGCTGCGCGCGCAAAGCGCCGGTGAGACCATCCGCGAATACCGCGCGCAGGCCGACGACGTGCGTGCTGAGCTGCAGGAGCGCGCGCTGGCGGCGTTGCGTCAGGGTGCTGATGCCGAAAAAGTCTTGCAGGAGCTGGCACACAAGCTCACCAACCGTTTAATTCATGCACCAACCAAATCACTGCAGCAGGCCGCGCGCGACGGCGACAGCGAACGCCTGCAGATCTTACGTGACAGCCTCGGTTTAGAGTAATCTGGTCTGTCACGACCTATCACTGGGATACCCTCTATTAGATGAAGAGCTCGATTGTTGCCAAGCTGGAAGCGCTGCAGGAACGCCATGAAGAAGTTGAAGCGTTACTGGGTGATGCCGGCGTAATTGGCGATCAGGACCGTTTCCGCGCGTTATCACGTGAATATGCCCAGCTGAGCGACGTCACCCGTTGTTTCCGCGAATGGCAGCAGGTGCAGGAAGATGTCGAAACGGCTGAAATGCTGCTCGACGATGCGGAAATGCGCGACATGGCGCAGGAAGAGTTGAAACTATCGCGCGAAAAGCGCGAGGTGCTGGAACAGCAGCTTCAGGTGCTGCTGCTGCCGAAAGATCCCGACGATGAACGTCCGTGCTTTATCGAAGTGCGCGCCGGCACCGGCGGCGACGAAGCGGCGATTTTCGCCGGCGATCTGTTCCGCATGTACAGCCGCTATGCCGAAGCGCGCCGCTGGCAGGTGGAGATCATGAGCGCCAATGATGGCGAGCATGGCGGCTACAAAGAAGTCATTGCGCGTATCACTGGTGACGGGGCTTACGGTCGCATGAAGTTTGAATCCGGCGGTCATCGCGTGCAGCGCGTGCCGGAAACCGAATCGCAGGGGCGCATTCACACTTCCGCCTGTACCGTGGCGGTGATGCCGGAGCTGCCGGAAGCCGAGCTGCCGGACATCAATCCGGGCGATCTGAAAATCGACACTTTCCGCTCTTCCGGCGCGGGCGGTCAGCACGTTAACACCACCGATTCGGCGATCCGTATCACCCACCTGCCAACCGGCATCGTGGTGGAGTGCCAGGATGAGCGCTCGCAGCACAAAAACAAAGCCAAAGCGCTGGCGGTGCTGGGCGCACGCATTCACGCGGCGGAAATGGCGAAGCGCCAGGCGGCGGAAGCCTCAACGCGGCGTAACCTGCTGGGCAGCGGCGACCGTTCCGACCGAATCCGTACCTATAACTTCCCGCAGGGGCGCGTCACCGATCACCGCATCAACCTGACGCTCTACCGCCTCGACGAAACCATGGAAGGCAAGCTGGATACGCTGATCGAGCCGATTGTGCAGGAGTATCAGGCTGACCAGCTGGCCGCACTGGCCGGGCAGGAGTGATGAACGTCCGGCGCTGGCTGCAGCAGGCGCAGGCTGCGTTGTGCGGAGGCGATAGCCCGAAGCGCGACGCGGAGATTCTGCTGGGTTTTGTCACCGGCAAGTCGCGCAGCTGGTTGATAGCGTTTGATGACAGCCCGCTCGATGATGCGCAACGGGCACAGCTGGAGACGTTACTGGCACGCCGCGTGCGCGGTGAGCCGATTGCGCATCTGGTGGGCGAACGCGAGTTCTGGTCGCTGCCGCTGCGCGTCAGTGATGCCACGCTGATTCCGCGTCCGGATACCGAAGTGCTGGTGGAGCAGGCGCTGCTGCGGCTGCCCGCAACGCCCTCCGCGGTGCTCGATCTCGGTACCGGCACCGGCGCCATTGCGCTGGCGCTGGCCAGCGAGCGGCCCGATTGTCAGATTACCGGCTGCGACCGCATCGCCGCCGCGGTTGCGCTGGCGCAGGACAACGCCCAGCGCCTGCACCTCACCAACGCCGGATTTGTGCTCAGCCACTGGTTCGACGATCTGCCCGCCCAACGTTTCGATCTGATTGTCAGCAATCCGCCTTACATTGATGCCGCCGATGAACATCTGCAGCAGGGCGACGTGCGTTTTGAGCCGCTCAGCGCGCTAGTGGCGGAGGAGGCCGGGCTGGCCGATTTACGATTAATCATTGAACGCGCGCCGCACTGGTTGCAGCCGCAGGGTTGGCTGCTGCTGGAACACGGCTGGCAGCAGAGCGAGGCTGTACGCGCGCTGTTAACCCGTAATGGCTTTCAGGCGGTTACTACCGTTGAGGATTACGGCGGCAATCCGCGCGTCACGCTTGGACAACTTACTTAAGGAAGCACTATGGCCAGCTGGTATCCGCTGATTAAAAATTTCCATCTGCTGACAGTCGCGATCACCATCACACTGTTTCTGCTGCGTTTTTACTGGCTGACCACCGGATCTGCCCTGCTGCAGCGCCGCTGGGTGCGCATTGCGCCGCACGTCAACGATACATTCCTGCTGCTCAGCGGTGCACTGCTGGTGCTGATTACCCACTTTTATCCGTTTACCCCACAAGGAAGCTGGCTGACGGAGAAGCTGTTAGCGGTTATCATCTACATCGCCTTAGGTTCCGTGGCATTGAGTCGTCGCCCGCGCAGCATGGCGACCCGCTGGGTCGCCTGTTTAGTCGCCGTGGTCGCATTGTTGCTGGTGATTAAACTGGCGATGACCAAAATGCCGTTATTGGGGATAGTATGACCTCGCCAGTGCAACTTGATTACAGTGAAACACCGTTAAGTGAAGCGGTGATCGGCGCGACCTGCGCCATACGCAATGATTTTTCCGCGCCTTCCGTCCAGCAGCAGCTGGCTGACCTGGTTGAAGAGGCGCGGCGCTATGTCAGTAGCGAACAGGATGCGGATCTGCAGCTGGAGAAGCTGCTCGATCTGTTTTACCAGCAGTGGGGCTTTGGCGGTGCCAGTGGCGTCTACAATCTGTCAGACGCGCTGTGGATCGATAAAGTGCTGAAGAGCCGGCAGGGGACGGCGGTATCGCTCGGCGTGATTCTGCTGCACATTGCGGATGAGCTAGAGCTGCCGCTGATGCCGGTGATTTTCCCGACGCAGCTGATCCTGCGTGCCGACTGGCTCGACGGTGAAATGTGGCTGATCAATCCGTTTAATGGTGAGACGCTCGACACCCATACGCTGGAAGTGTGGCTGAAAGGCAACATCAGCCCGACGGCAAAGCTCTATTCTGACGACCTCGATGAAGCGAAAACCGTCAGCGTGATGCGCAAAATGCTCGACACGCTGAAAGCGGCGCTGATGGATGAGAAGCAGATGGAGCTGGCGCTCAACGTCAGCCAGGTGCTGCTGCAAATCGACCCGGACGATCCCTATGAGATTCGCGACCGCGGTTTGATTTACGCCCAGCTGGAGTGCGAGCATATCGCACTGACCGATTTGACCTATTTCGTTGAACAGTGTCCTGAAGACCCGGTCAGCGAGATGATTAAAGTGCAGATCCACGCAATTGAACAGAAACAGGTGACGCTGCACTAAGCGTCCCCCGACATTTAAGGAAAGGGCATGACACAGAAAGTAGTGAGTATCGGCGATATCAAGGTCGCAAACGATCTGCCATTTGTTCTCTTCGGCGGCATGAACGTGCTGGAATCCCAGGATCTCGCCATGCGCATCTGCGAACATTACGTGAAGGTAACCGACAAGCTCGGCATTCCGTATGTGTTCAAAGCCTCTTTTGACAAAGCCAACCGCTCTTCAATCAAGTCTTACCGTGGCCCTGGCCTCGACGAAGGCATGAAAATTTTCCAGGCGCTGAAGCAGGCGTTCAGCGTGAAAATTATCACTGACGTGCACGAAAGCTGGCAGGCGCAGCCGGTTGCCGACGTGGTGGATGTGATTCAGCTGCCGGCCTTCCTGGCGCGTCAGACCGATCTGGTGGAAGCGATGGCGAAAACCGGTGCCGTGATCAACGTGAAGAAGCCGCAGTTCGTCAGCCCGGGCCAGATGGGCAATATTGTCGATAAGTTTGCCGAAGGCGGCAACGACAAGGTGATTCTGTGCGATCGCGGCAGCAACTTCGGGTATGACAACCTGGTGGTTGATATGCTCGGTTTCAACGTGATGAAGAAAGTCACTAACAACAGCCCGGTGATTTTTGACGTTACCCATGCGCTGCAGACGCGCGATCCGTTTGGCGCGGCTTCCGGTGGTCGTCGTGCGCAGGTTGCCGAACTGGCGCGTGCGGGCATGGCGGTAGGCATCGCCGGTCTGTTCATCGAAGCGCACCCGGAACCGAACAGCGCCAAATGCGACGGCCCGTCCGCGCTGCCGCTCGATAAGCTGGAACCGTTCCTGGCGCAGATGAAAGCGATTGACGATCTGGTCAAAAGCTTCCCGGAGCTGGATACCAGTAACTGATTTGTCATAGCAACAGCAAAGGCACCCGCGGGTGCCTTTGTAATAGAATGGTAAATTCTGTCGCAGGCGCTTAACAACGAAGGGATTACATAAAGTATCAACTGAAATTGACCGTCAAAACCATCTAAAATATTTCACGTAGATAGCACCCATGGCAATGACCCAGAGTAGAGTCAATAACAGCCCATAATGAGGGAAAAGCGCTGTCAAAAGTATTCCACCTGCTACTGCCGCAATCACCGGTATTAGTGAAAAAAAAGACTGACTTAACCATGCATAGAACCAGGAAAAGATTCGTTTCATTTTGTCAGTAACCGTTCTACTAATGCCAATATTTGCTCATCATTTGTTGAGCCGGATTTGTTTAAGTAAATAATTTTAGACATTTCAGGTTCTATGAGATAATAAAGCATTTCTAATTTCTGTTGATACAGATCGAAATAATACTCCGGATCCGCAAATTTCAAATGCTGAGCTGCTGTTGCAGCGATTTGTATTTTCCCATAAAATTTTAAAACTGTGACACTATAAAGCGATGTCCGGTCAATCACATCAACCAGCGAGCTCTTAAAAACTTTAGATTCGGTAACTATGCGCGCGATAAGAAATGAAATGGTGAGTTTTGAAGCTTTACCGCTTGTATAATTAGCCGCCTTTTCAGCAAGTTGGCGCACCAGATTTTGAACATTATGTTCACTGAGACGCGCAAGTTTTTTCTAAAGTAGATTTCAACCATATCAAGGATGACATCATGTCGTGAAAAAACCTGTGGCAGAGCTGAAAACATACGAACATCTTCACTTCTCAGTCGTTTACATACATCTTTGTAATCATCAAAAACGCAGGAACCATACCAGCTAGCTCTTTCAATTCCCGAGGCAACCGTAGTACTGACGGTTCGCGTTTCTTCACGCAGTTGCACCAGTGCTTTTTCAAAATTGAGTGCAATGGTACGATCAGCCTGAAGCTTCAATTTCAGATACGACATGGTTAATCATCCCTTACTGTAAAAATCCTTAATAAACGATTATATACTCATCACATCTTGTTGCAAGGAGCATGCATGGAAATGAAACGGATACTATTACTAATTGTCTTAACATTAGGCTACGCAATTGTTATTCCTGAGATCATGTTCAGGTTCCTTTCCGAATCATCGTATATGCTGTCAGGTAAATTAGTGAACCCTTTTCATGTTTTTTTATCGACCATTGATGCGTTGATTATCGCAACTATTTTATTATCTGCTTTTCTCTCATGGTTGACATTAAAGCTGATAGCGTCCATCGCTAAGCGGTAAGGTTTTAATGCACAAGCAGTATTTTGATACGGTGTCGGGGCTGAAAATAATGTAAGTCAATTGACGTATGGATTGTTTACAGGCAATCATAAACAATGACTGGCAGCCAGAGTAAATGCAGTGAACATTTTAACTTCTTCGGGTAAACAGAATATTAGCAATAAACTATTCGATTTAAGGCTTAATTTTTAGCAAATAGCTGGCAGGGCCAGATGTGCTAACGGCTGTTATTAAGCCGTAAAGATATCTTTATCCAGGTGCGCATAAATGCGCACCCTACATTGTACGGTCGCCGCTCATGGCGACCGATTCACCTGATGCGCACCCTGCGCTGTAGGGTCGCCATTCATGGCGACCACTTCATTTAACATCACAGCATAATCGTCAGCAGATAACCGGCAAACAGGGCCAGATGCGCTGCGCCGTTGAGCACGTTGGTGCGGCCAGTGGAGAACGAGATGTGGCAGAGAATCAGCACCGCGCTCATCACCACCATATGCGGCGGCTCAAGGCCGAAAATCAATTGCTGACCGGTCAGGGTGGCGATAATGGTCACCGTCGGCACCGTCAATGAAATAGTGGCCAGCACCGAACCGAAAAACAGGTTCATCGCGCGCTGCACCTGATTCATCAGCACCGCCTTGATTGCGCCCAGACCTTCCGGCGACAGAATCAGCAGCGCGACGAGGAAACCGGTAAACTGCTCCGGCGCGTTCATTTCAGTAAGCAGCATTTCCAGCGAGTTGGCGTTCATCTTGGTCACGCTGATCACCGCAATCAGATGCACAATCAGCCACGCGGTGTGCCACAGCGAGCTGTGCGCGGAAGGTTTGCCGTGATGCGGGTCGCCATCATCGCTCTCGTCTTCATGCTCGTAAACAAACAGGCTCTGGTGGGTTTTGGTCTGAATCAGCAGGAACACGCCGTACATCGCCGCAGAGATCGCCGCAATGATCAGCGCCTGCGTGGTGGTGAAATTGCCGCCGGGCAGGGCATTAGGAAACACCAGCACCAGAATCGCCAGCGGGAAAATGGCGATCATGTACTGCTTCACGCCGGCCAGGTTAACGTACTGGGTGGCAAATTTACGCCCGCCAAGCAGCAGGGCACAGCCCACCAGTCCGGCGGTAACGATCATGATGATGGAGTAGAGCGTATCGCGCATCAGCGCGGGCGCTGCATCGCCGGTCGCCATCAGCGCCGAAATCAGGCTCACTTCCAGAATCACCACTGACAGGCTGAGGATCAGCGAGCCGTAAGGTTCACCTAACCGGTGCGCCAGAACGTCGGCGTGACGTACTACGCTGAAGGCGCTGCTTAAAATCGCCACCAGCGCCAGCAGATTGATGCCGATTACCGGCAGAAGCGCTGTCTGGCCGCCAAAAAAGCTCAGCACCGCCAGCGCCAGAATCGGGAAAATCAGCGAATACTCGCTGTGTCGGGTCTTCTCATGTCCAGCCATGCGCCATCCTCTTCGGCAAAAAGAACAAAAACAGACAATTGCTGCCTGATAAATATAGTGACTCATCTGACGAAGCGCAGTGTAACTTTTCACCACTGCTGACGCAGATTTTTTACGCGTTTTTACTTTTTGTCATTTTTATCTGAATGAAGCGAAATTCGCGTTAATCAGCAAATTAGCCCTTTTCATCAGCAGGTTAATAGTGCGTGTTTCTCATCTATCCTGCGTGGAAGGAGGAAGAACAGAACTGAATCATCTGGCCTTATCCTAACTACCCGCCTTTTTTGCTGGCAGAAGTATGAAATAGCAGGTTTGCGTTTTTGCCGTTCTCTTCCAGACTTATACAGGGAACCTGAAACAGGAGGAACTATGCCTTATTCATCGAACCGGGAACTGCCGGACAGCGTGCGCCACGTGCTGCCGGGCCATGCGCAAACCATCTACCAAAAGGCGTTTAACAGCGCCTGGGATCAGTATAAAGATGAAGACGATCGTCGCGGTGATGAATCGCGCGAGCAGGTGGCACACAAAGTCGCCTGGGCGGCGGTCAAAAAAGAGTACGCCAAAGGAGAGGACGACAAGTGGCATCCTAAACACTAGCTCCCGCGCGGGCCACTGCGGCCCGCTTCACACTTCTCCGCGCTTCGTTCAAGAATCCTGCCAGGCAGCCGATGCTATTTACAGATAATTTCCCCTTTGTGATCGGGGTCAATCTTGAAACGTTTATGGCAAATGCATTACTGTCTTGTCTTAAGTCGACGCCGCGGGCGCCGCCTGTAAAATCGCAGATTCAGGGAGCCATAACGACAGGAAGGTCAGCGCAGTAGAGGAGATCGCAGTGTTAACCCGGGAATTCTTACTAAAAGCGGATTGCAAAACTTCATTTGGTGATATTGACGAAGCGCTGCTGTGGAGCTGTGAGAAGCGCGCGGCGTCGCTCTGCGCCACGCTTGCCTGTCGTCCCGATCAAAGCCCGGTGTGGATCTTCGGCTACGGTTCCCTGATGTGGAACCCGGTTTTTGAAGCGGAAGAGGTGGCGACCGGACGGCTTGAGGGCTGGCATCGTGCTTTTTGCCTGCGGCTGACCGCCGGACGCGGCACCGTTGCCGCACCAGGACGGATGCTGGCGCTGAAAGAGGGCGGTTCTACCAGTGGTCTGGCGTTTCGCCTGCCGGAAGCGCGCCTGCATGAAGAGCTTGAGCTGCTGTGGAAACGGGAAATGATCACCGGCTGCTATCTGCCCACCTGGTGTGAACTGACTCTGGAGGATGGCCGCACGGTTACGGCACTGGTGTTTATCATGGATCCGCGTCATCCGCTGTATGAAGCCGACTCCTGCCGCAGCACCATTGCTCCGCTGATCGCTCAGGCCAGCGGTCCGCTTGGCAGCAACGCGCAGTATCTGTTCTCGCTGGAACAGGAGCTGGGCAAACGTGGCATGCAGGAAGAGGCGTTAACGCGCCTTGCGGCCGAAGTGCGCGCGCTGCAGCAGAGCGCCGCGCGCGGCTAACCTCAATTACCCGGATTAATCAGCCAGGTGCCCGGCTGGTTAATCGTCAGCATCTGGCTGCGCACCTGGCTGCCGTGATGCACTTCAATACGATAGCTGCCTGCCGCCAGATTCAGCGAGGCGAAACCGCTGCTGGCGGGTTTCACATCCTTCGCTTCACCGTTCAGCACGATATTTTCCCCTGCCTGCAACTGCAGATAAACCGTCGCCATGGTTGGCGCGCTGCTGGCGGGCGCGCTACCCGCTGAGGGCGTCGCCGCCGGGGCGCTGCTGGCCGCCACCGGCGGTGCGTCGCTCGGGCGATTGGCTTTCCACACTACGACCACCACGGCAAGCAACGCCACGGCAGCGGCGGCGAGCAGGGCAGGCGACAAACGGCGCACATTGCGCGGCGTCACCGGTTCAATCGCGGCGGCGGCATGATTAACCGCCATTACCTGCGGTTCCGGCACGGCCGCTACCGGCTCCGGCACGGGCTGGCTCTCCGCGGTCACCGGGAAGGTCGTCACCAGCGCTTCGACATCGCTCACCGGCAGATCGATCAGCCGGGCAAAAGCATCAATACTCTGCGGACGGTCTTCCGGCTTCATCGCCAGCGCGCAGTCGATCGCGTGCAGCAGCGGCAGCGAATACCCCTCAGGCTTGCGCTCCATCAGCGGCTGGTAGTTATCTTCAATGCAGCGCACCACGCTGACCGGCGGCGCGTGGCCGGTGATCAGCGTATGCAGCACCGCGCCCAGCGCGTAGATATCGGTCCACGGTCCCTGTTCGACTTCTCCCTCTTCGCTGTACTGCTCAATCGGCGCGAAGCCCGGCTTGAGCATGATCTCGGTTTCATCTGACAGGTTGCCAATCTCTTTGCGCGCCGAGCCAAAGTCGAGCAGCACCGGCAGCTGGTTTTCCTGAATCTGAATGTTATCGAGCGAAATATCACGATGCAGGTAACCGGCGGTGTGAATGGTGTTGATGGCACCAAACAGCGGCGGTAACAGACGGCGAATCCACGCTTCGTCAATGCTGTCCGGGCTGGTGAGCTGCCACTCTTTCAGCGTCATGCCGCTGTAGTAGAGCGTGCCCATGTAAGCCGTGCCGTTCTCTTCCCAGAAGCGCAGGACGTGCAGCAGACCGGGATGATTGAAGCGCGCCAGCAGCCGTGCCTCCTGAATAAAGCTGTTGCGTCCGGCATTAAACAGTTTCTGGAAGCGCTCGCCGCGCAGTTCCAGCGCCAGATCCGCACCGCGTACCGCCAGTGACACCGGCATGTACTCTTTGATGGCGATGGTGCGTTCCAGCTGATGATCCCAGGCGCGATAGACAATGCCAAAGCCGCCGCCGCCGATCACTTCCTTGATTTCAAACTCGTTAAACCGGTAGCCCGCAGGCAGGGCATTGGGGGTATGATTTTCGTTTGCCGACATAGTGAGCTCTCTGAACACGTCCTGTAGCGCCCCGTCACGCCGGTGACGGCGGGCAACAACCGCTAATTAATTAATGTTACGCCAGGCACCAATTGCCGGATCGGCCAGATCGGCGTGCAGGGTGTCAATCAGTAACACAGTCACTTTTTGCTGTGGCATAAACTGCGGCGACCAGATGCCGCGTAAGCTATCAACCCGCGATTTCACCGCTTCGCTATCCGTGCCGGTGTTTTTATCCATTTTAATCAGCAGCGTGCCGCTGAAACGCCAGACGTGCTGCTGAGCATCAAACGGCAGCACCAGCCAGCTATCACTGGCATCGGGCCGCGTGACAATCATGCGCTGTTTGTTCACCGCTACCACCTCCAGCGGCGTGCGGGTCAGCGTAAGATCGGCGATGGGATAACCCTGCAGGAAGGTTACCGTCTGGCTGCGCGTTTTGCCGTCACTCAGCAGCGTCATTGCCGCCGGACCTTCCAGCCAGCCCTCGGTTGAGCAATGCTGCTGCGGGTTCTCAGGGATAAACAGCGAACCGCCGTTTTCATCCCACCAGGTACGGAAATGGCAGCCGCCGGGCAGGGCGAAGTGCTGCAGCGGCGTGCTGTCGGCCGGACGCGATAAATCCAGCGGCGCCGCGGTATTGGCGCTGGCGCTGGCGGTCGCGTCGTTAAGGATGATCGGCCGCCAGTTCTGTAGTTTTGCCGCGCTGCCGTTAGCCAGCACGCTGCCCTCTTTGCTGGTCATCTGCCAGGGGATCTCATCCAGCAGGCCGCACTGGTTCGCCAGCAGCGTGCCGACGCGCGGCAGGAAGCTGGTAAGAATGCTGGTGTCGCTGCTTTTGCCGGACACGATGCGCAGCGGCAGCGTCTCTTTACACCAGTCGTCGGGCGCATTACTGGCAACGTTATCGATATAGACTTCCAGCGACAGGCTGGGCGAGTAGACCACCCGGTAATCTTCCGCCTGCGCATTCAGGGCCAGTAACAGGGCGGCAACGCCCGGCAACCACAGTTTCATAATGATCCTTGCAATCAATAACGTGACGGCAGAAAACGTGCCGCATCAGCCTGGGAATAAAGCAGCGTCGCGTCCTGCGGTTCGCCAATCCAGATTGCCAGAGCGCTGAGATTGTCGCTTTTAACACTGCGGTTTACGGCCTGTTCCATCAATGCCAGCCACTCTTCGCAGGCGTTTACCATGCGCAGTGCCTGTTCCATTTCGTCGGTGGTGAGGTTGAGCCAGAAACCGTCGGTACAGACCAGAAATGCGTCACCATCGGTCAGCTCAATCACCTCGCTGAAGGTGGCCGGTCGGGCCGGCTCAATACCCAGCGCATTATAAAGTAAATTACTGTTAATGCCGGTATTTTCATAGCCGGCTTCGCGCAGCTGCTGCGCCAGACTGTGGTCACGCGTCACCTGATGCAGCACCCCGTGGCGGAAGTGATAAACCCGGCTATCACCGGCGTGCGCCCACCATGCGCGCTGCGTTGTGCGGTCAATAAACAGGGCGGCAAGGGTGGTGCTCATGCGCGAAAAATTCGGATTGTTCCCCTGGGCGCTGACCAGCGTTTGCTGACACTTTTCTATCGCCGCACGCGTACTCTCCGGCGTGAACGTGTCGCTTTGCTGCAGCTGCGTCAGCAGGGTATCGCGCACCAGCTGGGCCGCATAATCGCCGCCGGGCAGACCGGCCACGCCGTCGCATACCAGAAAACAGGCTTTCTGTTCATCGACTTCGGCACCGGTGCGATCCTGGTTTTCGTCACGCATACCCTGCTGGCAGCGGCTGGCAAACTTCATCTTCATGCGTCTTCGGTCCGCGTCTGGGAATCTTTGTACTGATTCACTTCCATGTCGTAGGCATGCAGAAAGGCTTCACCAAACAGGGTGTGGAAGTCATCGTCAATCTCGCCCGCGGTGCGCTGATAGTGACGGAGAAAATAGTCCCACAGCGCCGCTTTGCGTCCGCCGCTGAACGGCATCTTAGGCAGCACGCCGTCTTTGCGCGCTTCCTCTTCCAGACGCTGCGGATTAAACGACTGCAGCATCGCGGCAATGATGGCGCGAATGCCGGCAATCATCCCCAGCTGATGCGCCTGTAAATCCACCAGCGCATCGCGCACCGCTGCTTCCGGTGGCATAAAGCCAGGCATCTGGCTCTGGTACATCTGCATCAGCACGGTTTTGCCGGAAGGCAGAATTTTAAACGGGTTATTGGCTTCGTTAAGGATCATCGTCATGTCGGCTTTCACGCCGCGCTTGAGGATGGAGCGCGAAGAGAGCAGGGCAACCGTACCCTGCGAAAACAGGCTGAGCATACGGCCGGTGACGCGCATCTGCTCTTCGGTGATCGGCGTCTGGTGACCATTATTCAGGCCCATACCTTCCAGCAGCGCGGCGATCAGTTTGTCCTGATCGGCGCCCGGCAGCACGGCTGGCATCACGGGCGCATCGCTTTGCGGATCGATCGCCAGGCGCGCGTCCGGGCGGCGTTCGTGACGCGGACTGTCACTCTGTGGCAGGACTTCCGGTTCCGGCACGTTTTCGTCCTGCTGCATACCCAGCGGATCGGCGGCGCTGTCAGCAAAAAACGCCAGCGGATCATCCTGCGGTACGTTCTGACACGCCGGGTCACGCACTTCCAGGCCATATTCGCCAATCTGCAGCGTATCGCCGTGGCGCAGCCGCACCTGCGAGCCGCGCTGTAGCGCCACGCCGTTCAGCACCACTGAAGTGACGCTGCCCTGGTTGGTCAGGCGGCACTCGCCGTCTGGCGACAGGTGCACCAGCGCCTGCAGGCGCGAGATGGCGCGCGATTCGTCGGGCAGCACCAGGTCGTTATCCTGGCTGCGGCCGATGGTCCCGCCGGGCGGGCTAAACGCGACGGTTTTGGCGGGCACATCCGTATTGCACTGCACAATGGTAAATTGCATGAGTCATCCCGTTAACAAGGCAAGCGCACTGGCCTATTCAAACATCGGTGGATAGAGGCCATTACGTCCCGGCTGGGCACCCGCCGCCGGGTTAAACAATAACGAAAAAAGTTGCGCGGTGAGCGGGCCACTGTGTTTATGCGTGGCGTGGGCAAAGCCGTCACTGCGATTACTCCACCAGTAGCTAATGTGCTGTTGGGGATCAAAACGGTCGGCCACTTCACGCCAGCTCAGGGTGCAGGGCAAATCGTCAAAACCAATCACATCCATGATGTCGCTGCGCTGCTTATCCGGCAGCAGCAGCGGAGCCAGCTGCTGAATCTGCGTCTCCAGCGCGTCCGGGCTGTGGCGATCGCGCACCGCCTGCCACAGCAGCGCGCCGAGTTCCTGATACCAGTCGCCGGAGATCGCCAGCTGTGAAGCATGCCACGCGCTGAGCGGAATGCTGTGCAGCGCCAGCAGCGGCCACGCACGGCCGACGCGATCGCACGAGGGCAGCAGACAACCCAGCTGCACCTGCTGGCGCAGCGGCGATAGCGGCAGGACAAAATTCCATACCGGCGCGCGTAAAAACTGTTGCGTGCTAGCCTCTTCCTGCTGATGCCAGTGGATTAAGCCTTGTTGAAACCAGTGGCTCCACGGCGTCACCGTGGCTTCACTGAGCCGCTGGCGCAGAAAATCACCGGTGACCGGTAATTTGCCATACCAGCCCGGCGCGGTGTAACTCGCCATGGTTACCTCACCATTACTCACTGTGTCCGGTCAATCGCTGCGATACGGTGTGTGGCGCAACCGCCAGCATACGGCCATTCTGACCGGCATTTTTCAGATTTTCCGCAAGCTTACGCATCATCAGCGCATTGTCGCGCGCATAAGGTGACGACTGAATCTGCTGATCGAGCAGCTGGCTAAGGTGCCAGTCAAGCTGCTGCAGATCGCGCGCGCTGACATTGTCCGGCAGCGTGCGCTGCAGATTTTGCATCAGCCAGCCGCGCAGAAATTCGCCGTCGTAGTTACGCGGCTGATACAACATCTGATAAGCGCGCAGCGCATTGCGGCTGTAGTCATTGTCGGTGCCGGGATCGTCACGCAGCAGGTTGGTAATTTGCTGGGCCACGCGCGGCAGCAGTAAAGACTTAAGCGCATTTTGATAAAGCACCCATGCGGCATCACTCACCTGGTTACCGCGATACAGTCCAGCGCGCATGGTAAGCGGTGGATTGTCGAGAGAAAAATGCGCCGACAGCGGCAGTTTCACCAGGTTATTTAAGAAGGGTAGCAGATCAAAAATATTATCGGCTGGCTGATGAATAACCTGCTGACTCTGCGCGGTAATCGGCCCGATACGCGCCGCGACCTGATCGAGATAACGCTGATTCTGTACGTAGCTGGTGAGCCACAAACCGGAGAGCAGCACCAGCGCGCCGGTGAGCGCGCCGTAACCGATCCAGTGTAGCAGCCGGTTACGATACTCCCAGTGACGGTTGCTGCCGGCAAGGCCGCTTTCGCGGAACACCAGGTCGCTTAACAGGTCGCGAATAAAGAAGCTCTGGCCTTTGGTACCCGGAATCGGATTGCTGCGGTTAACGCTGTCCCACGCGGCAAGGCTCGACTCGCCGGTATGTGGCAGCTGTAGCTTACGGTTGAGTTCGCCCATGATGCGGTCAAACGGCAGGCCTTCCTGGGTGCCGCTGGTAAAGAACAGGCCGCGCGCCGACCAGGCAATCTCATCCTGATGGCGGGAAAATACCACGTCGAGATATTCGTTGAGTAACGGACGCAGCGAACTGAACTCCTGCGGGAACAGGAAGCTGTCGGCGCGCTGGGTGAGATCGCGCTCGCCGGCCATCACGTCGGCCAGCTGCTGCTGCAGACGCTGCTCCAGCTGCTGAAAGCGCTCGCTAAAGCTGCGGTGCCAGTCATCTTTGTGCGGCTTGCCCGGTTCCCACGGGAAGGTGAAGCCCCAGATGGCATCGCGCTGCGGCTTACTCAGGTTGCCGTAAAAGCTCATAAACCCTTTCAGCAGGTCGGTTTTGGTGACCATTACATACACCGGGAAATGAATGCCGGTTTGCTGATGCAGCTCGACCATGCGGCTGCGCAGCGCGCTGGCCTGGGCGTGACGTGCCTCGGCGGAATCGGTCAGCAGGTCGGCCACGCTGATGGTCATGATCACGCCGTTGATCGGCTGGCGCGTGCGGTAGCGCTTTAGCAATTTAATGAAGTTATGCCACTCGGCGCCGTCGCGCGCGCGCTGGCTCTCCTGCAGTGCGTAACGACCCGCAGTGTCGATTAAGACTGCGCTGTCGGTGAACCACCAGTCGCAGTGACGCGTGCCGCCGACGCCGCGTACCGCCTCTTTGCCGAGGCTGTCGGTTAACGGAAACTCCAGACCGGCGTTCAGCAGCGCGGTGGTTTTACCGGCACCGGGCGCGCCTATCATCACGTACCACGGCAGCTGATACAGATAGTGACTCTGAAAACGCGCCAGCCAGCTTTTCTGATGCCGGCGACCAAACTGGGTGCGTTTCAGCCGCAGCGCCGCTTCGCTGAAGCGCTGGGTCAGCAGCGTCTCGGTCGCCTGGCGATCGGACGCTTCTTCGTGACTCATTTCCTGCAGGCGATTGAGCAGCTTGCTGTTAAACCAGCCGCGCCAGATGGCGGGAATAAACTGGAACAGTACCCAGCAGAAATAGAGCAGGCCGACCGCCAGCTGGCGCGGGAATACCGGCTCCAGTGGACGGGTGTCACCCCAGCTCCACAACGGGCCGAGCATCCACAGCACGCAGCTCAGCGCCGTGACGCCAATCAGGCCCCACAGCAGGCGATGGGTTAACAGATGTTGGAGTGATGCGCGCATCACTGGCCTCCCTGATGATTGCCGAGGGTTTCCGGTGCCGCAAACAGGGTGATCTCCACCCGGCGATTGCGGGCGCGGTTTTCATTGCTGTCATTGGGTAAGAGCGGATTGCTGTCGCCGCGGCCTTCGGCTTTAACGCTGTGACCGTCCGCCAACTGCGTATTCAGCAGTTGCGTAACGGCACGGGCGCGGGCGAAGGAGAATTCATAGCTGGAGGCGAAACGGCCATCCACCGGACGATTATCGGTATATACCGATACCAGCACCGTGCCTTTTACCGTCTTCATCGCGCTGGCAACGTGCGCCAGCAGCGCGCGGCCAACCTGGTTCACTACGGTACCGTCCGGCGCAAACAGCTTGTCCGCAGGAATGATCACTTTGCTGCCAAAGGCACCATCGCTCACTTCCAGCTGGCCTGCGGCAATCACGTCGTTAAGACGCTGATGCAGATCGAGCAGCGCCTGCGGTGAGGTGGGGCGGCGGCCCGGCATGATTTGCGGCAGCGGGGTTTGATAGATGGCGCGCAGCAGCGGTTCGGCCGCATTGCCCAGCCGCCAGTTGAGCCCGCTGTAGATCAGACAGGCAATCAGCGTAGCCAGCGTGACGCAGGCCCACAGTGGCACCATCGGCCGCGTCAGGGTGCTGACCAGCGGATGCACTTCCACCAGCGGCGCGCGCGGTGGTGTCGCCGGGCGGGTTTCCGTAATCAGCTGCGCCAGCCGTTTACGGATGCCTTCACACTGTGCGCGTCCGCTGTCGCTGCCGCGATAGCGCCCTTCATAGCCCAGCAGCAGGCAGTAGTGAATCACTTCCAGCAGCCATAAATGCTGCTGCGGGCTTCGCGACACGCGCGACAGCAGCTGGAACACTTTTTCGCCGCCCCAGCTTTCGTTATGAAAGGTCACCAGCATGCCATTGCCGGACCAGACGCCGCGCGTGCCCCATGGGGTTTGCGCCGCCGCTTCGTCCAGCACGCTACACAGGCAGTAGCGTGCGCCGATGATCATCTCAAACGGCAAACCCGCCTGCTTGCAGCGTTGCTCGAACTGGCGGATCTCTTCAATCAATAGCTGACGCAGGCCAGCGGGATCGTCGTGCGTCGCCGCCTGCCGTATACGCACGACGGCATTCAGAATCGGGGCTGCGGCATTCAGCAAAAGGTTATCGTTGCCCGCGACAATGCCATCGCGGGCAAGGGAGTCCTGAGTCATTAAATCTCGATTATCCTGGCAATAACGGAACGGTTAGCCCGCAAAGCAGCGGTGTGCTGCGGGCAATATGCGCCGGATTGCATCATCAGTCTAAGATCCAGGTCGCGGTATCATTGGTGCGGCATGCTTTACTGGCGCCGCCCACGGCCACGCAGACCTGTTTAGTACGACGGGGACGCGGCCGGTCGCTGCGCAGCGTGGCGTCATAGCGGCTGCTCTCCACGCCAGCTTTGGGGGGCACGTAGCCAATCAGCTGACCGCTGGGTTCTTCTGCAATCGCCAGCCAGTTGTGCTCGACGCGACCCAGCACCTCAAAGGTTTGGGCGTTATCCAGATAACGCACCACTTTGCCGCCGTAATCCGGCAGGGTCATCACAGAGGCGGCATATAGCGCGCGAAAGCTCTCATTCACCGGGGTGAATTCACCGGGTGCTGCCACTGCATGACGATGAACCAGTTTTACGCCGTTCACTTCGCTGGTGACCAGGGTGTCATCCGTCACGGGCGGTGGAGGCGCTTTACATCCCGCCAGCGTTAAAGCCGCCAGCAGCGTTAGCAAGAGACTCTTATTCACCATGATCCTCAAATTTTCATCAGTATCGCTGCAGAGTTGTATCCGGCACGCACTCAGCGGGCGGGCAGATTATGCAGTGAGAAGGCCACTAAAAAACAGTCAAATTACAGAAAGATAGTGCTGACTTAAGTCTACCTAAGACTTTTGAGAATTCAAACCATTGCACCGCGGCAAATCCCGTGCTACCGGGCGAAAAAACGCCTTAACGGCACGCCGCGATCGTTCTGGCTGGGACGATAGATAAGCTGCATTAATTTATTTGCGTAAGCAAGCGCGGCTGGCGTGCGGCGCGACATTTGCCCCCTGATGGTGCTTAGGGGAATTGGTAAATAAGATTTATCTATTTTTTTAGATGAAAAAAGATTGCGCGGCGAAACAATTTTATGATTTTCGGAATTTCCGGGCGCAGCCGTGTCATTAACTCAGCCAGTCCGGCACGGCTTTTGCTTCGCTGCGCCACTTAATCCGTAATGAGCAGCAAAGGTCGCGGAACCGTGCGCTGGTGATTGGCCCGCACCAGGTTAGCGCAGGGCCTGATTTCACTTATGGCTAAATAAACCCATCTTTTTCTCGCTTAATCCGCGCTTTAGACCCGAAGGGTTTTGGCATCCTATGCTCAGAATTCCTGCCAGCTGAGGTATGTCGTGGCTGAAGAGAGCAACGAGGACAAAACAGAATCGCCCACCCCCCACCGACTTGAGAAAGCACGGCAGGAGGGGCAGATTCCGCGTTCGCGCGAGCTGACTTCGGTACTGATGCTGCTGGCCGGGCTGCTGATCATCTGGCTGGGCGGCCACAATATGGCGCAACGGCTGGCCAGCATGGTGGCCACCGGCTTCCGCTTTGACCACGGCATGGTCAACGACGATAAAATTATCGTCTCGCACATCGGCAACCTGGTGATGCAGGCGGTGATCGCGCTGCTGCCGCTGATGGCCGGGCTGGTGATCGTTGCCATCGCCGCGCCGATGATTCTGGGCGGAATCAACATCAGCGGAAAATCCATCAAATTCGATTTCAAAAAGCTCAACCCGTTACCGGGCATTGCGCGCATGTTCTCCGGTCAGACGTGGGCGGAACTGGTGAAGGCGATCCTCAAAGCGGTGCTGGTGGCGCTGGTGGCTGGCTGGTATCTGTGGAGTCACTGGCAGGAGATGCTGCGCCTGATGAGCGAATCGCCAGTGAATGCGCTGCAGCATGGCCTGTCGATGACCGCCATCAGCTGCGCGCTGGTGATGCTGGGTCTGATCCCGATGGTTGGCTTTGATGTGTTCTGGCAGCTCTACAGCTACTTCAAAAAGCTGCGCATGACGCGCCAGGAAATTCGCGATGAACACAAGCAGAACGAGGGCGACCCGCACGTTAAAGGGCGTATCCGCCAGGCGATGCGTGCCGCCGCCCGCCGCCGCATGATGGCCGACGTACCGAAGGCGGACGTCATCGTGACTAACCCGACGCACTACTCGGTGGCGCTGCAGTATCAGGAAGGCAAGATGAGTGCGCCGAAAGTGATTGCCAAAGGCGCCGGTGACATTGCCCTGCGCATTCGTGAAATCGCTAAAGAGCACCGCGTACCGATTCTGGAAGCGCCGCCGCTGGCGCGTGCGCTCTATCGTCATACGGAAATTGGCCAGTTTATTCCCGGCGCGCTCTATGCCGCCGTGGCAGAAGTGCTGGCGTGGGTCTGGCAGCTGCGACGCTGGAAGCGTGAAGGCGGCCTGATTCCAAACAAACCAAAACATCTGCCGGTCCCGGCAGAGATGGACTTTGCAGGAGAGAACACCAACCATGGCTAATCTGGCCGAAAAGCTGCGTTTACCGGGCAATTTTAAAGACACGCAATGGCAGGTGCTGGCTGGTCCGGTGCTGATCATGCTGATCCTGTCGATGATGGTATTGCCGCTGCCGGCGTTCATCCTTGACCTGCTGTTTACCTTCAACATTGCGCTGTCCATCATGGTGCTGCTGGTGGCGATGTTCACCCAGCGCACGCTGGAATTCGCTGCCTTCCCGACCATTTTGCTGTTCTCAACGCTGCTGCGTCTGGCGCTGAACGTCGCCTCAACGCGTATCATCCTGCTGGAAGGGCATACGGGTGCTGATGCCGCCGGGCGTGTGGTTGAAGCCTTTGGTCACTTCCTCGTGGGCGGTAATTTCGCCATTGGTATCGTGGTGTTCATCATCCTCGTAATCATCAACTTCATGGTCATCACCAAAGGTGCCGGACGTATCGCCGAAGTGGGCGCGCGTTTCGTGCTGGATGGTATGCCCGGCAAGCAGATGGCGATCGATGCCGATTTGAACGCCGGCCTGATTGGTGAAGACGAAGCCAAACGCCGGCGCACCGAAGTGACCCAGGAAGCGGACTTCTACGGCTCTATGGACGGTGCCAGTAAGTTTGTGCGCGGCGACGCCATCGCCGGCATCCTGATCATGGTGATCAACGTGATCGGCGGCCTGCTGGTGGGCGTGGTGCAGCACGGTATGGATCTCGGCCACGCCGGGGAAACCTATACGCTGCTGACCATCGGTGACGGCCTGGTAGCGCAGATCCCGGCGCTGGTGATCTCTACCGCTGCCGGTGTCATCGTTACCCGCGTCAGCACCGATCAGGATGTCGGCGAACAGATGGTGGGCCAGCTGTTTAACAATCCGCGCGTGCTGATGCTGAGCGCCGGCGTGATTGGCCTGCTGGGCCTGGTGCCCGGCATGCCGAACTTTGTGTTCCTGCTGTTCACCGCGGCGCTGCTCGGCCTGGCCTGGTGGCTGCGCGGCCGCGAAATGCAGCCGAAGAAGCAAAGTGAAGCCTCCAGCGTGGTGAAAACGCAGGAGACGCCGGCCACGGTCGAAGCCTCGTGGACCGACGTCCAGCTGGAAGATTCGCTCGGCATGGAAGTGGGCTATCGTCTGATTCCGATGGTCGATCATCTGCAAAACGGCGAGCTGCTCGGGCGTATCCGCAGTATCCGTAAAAAGGTGGCGCAGGAGGTTGGCTTCCTGCCACCGGTGGTGCACATTCGTGACAACATGGAGCTGCCGCCGGCGCGCTATCGCATCCTGATGAAGGGCGTGGAGATTGGCAGCGGCGATGCTTATCCGGGACGCTGGATGGCGATTAACCCGGGCACGGCGGCGGGCACGCTGCCGGGTGAAGCGACGGTTGACCCGGCGTTTGGCCTCGCGGCCATCTGGATCGACAGCGCGCTGAAAGAACAGGCACAGATTCAGGGCTACACCGTGGTGGAAGCCAGTACCGTGGTGGCGACCCACCTTAATCACCTGATCGGCCAGTACGCCAGCGAGCTGTTTGGGCGTCAGGAAGCGCAGCAGCTGCTGGACCGCGTCACCCAGGAGATGCCAAAGCTGACGGAAGATCTGGTGCCGGGCGTGATCACCCTGACCACGCTGCACAAAGTGCTGCAAAATCTGCTGACCGAGCGCGTTTCGATCCGCGACATGCGCACCATTATCGAAACGCTGGCCGAACATGCGCCGGTGCAGAACGATCCGCAGGAACTGACCAGCGTGGTGCGCGTCGCGCTGGGCCGCGCGATTACCCAGCAGTGGTTCCCGGGCAACGGCGAAGTGCAGGTGATTGGACTGGATGCCACACTGGAACGTCTGCTATTGCAGGCGCTGCAGGGCGGTGGCGGTCTGGAACCGGGTCTTGCCGATCGACTGCTGATGCAGGCGCAGGCCGCGCTGCAGCAGCAGGAGATGACCGGTGCGCCGCCGGTGCTGCTGGTTAACCATCCGCTGCGGGCGCTGCTGGCGCGCTTCCTGCGCCGTAACCTGCCGCAGCTGGTGGTGCTGTCTAATATGGAGCTGACCGATAACCGGCAAATCCGCATGACTGCAACCATAGGCGGCAAATAATGCGCGGCGTGACGCTCTCATGGCTGCTGGCGGCGCTGCTGGCGCTGCCGCTAACGGGCCAGGCCGCCAGCGGTGCATGGCAGGCCAGCGCCAGCGGCCCGAGCCTCGGCGTGCGCGGCAACTGGCTGCTGTCGCCGGCGCTTAAAGCGCCCTCGGCGGCTCCAGGGACTATTTCGCTGGTGAACTGGCGCTACACGCTGAGCCGCCCGGCACCATCCGGTCTGGTGGTGCGGCTGTGCGCCAGCCAGCGCTGCGTGGAGCTGGACGGCGCCAGCGGCAGCACGCGCGGCCTCGCCAACGTGGCAGCCGATGAAACGTTACATCTGGCTTTCGGATTTCAGGGGCAGGGCGCGTTGCCGCCCGGCCTGCGGGTGGTGAGCAGTGAAGTGATGGTCAATTACCAATAGCCAATAGCCAATAAAAAACCCGCCGCAGCGGGTTTTTTTAGGCTTACATTCGCTCGACGGTTTTGATGCCCAGCGTATCCAGCCCCTGCTTCAGGGTTTTCGCCGTCAGCGCAGCCAGTTGCAGACGGCTGTTGCGTACGTTTTCCTCTTCGGCGGAGAGAATCGGGCAGTGCTCATAGAAGCCCGAGAACAGACCGGCCAGATCGTACAGATAAGCACACATCACGTGCGGCGTGCCGTCGCGCGCGACCTGGGTGATGGTCTCTTCAAACTGCAGCAGACGGGTCGCCAGCAGCGCTTCGCGCTCGTCAGTCAGGATGATATCACCGTGCAGGCTGTCTGCCTCAATGCCCGCTTTACGGAACACCGAGAGCACACGCGTGTAGGCGTACTGCATGTACGGCGCGGTGTTGCCTTCAAACGCCAGCATGTTGTCCCAGTCGAAGATGTAATCGGTGGTGCGGCTTTTCGACAGGTCGGCGTATTTCACCGCGCCGATGCCGACCACTTCCGCCAGCTCTTTCAGCTCTGCCGCGCTCATCTCCGGATTTTTCTCGCTGACCAGCGCATGGGCGCGCTCAACGGCTTCATCCAGCAGATCGGAGAGTTTGATGGTGCCACCGCTGCGCGTCTTGAACGGACGGCCATCTTTGCCCAGCATCATGCCGAACGCATGGTGCTCCAGCGGCACTGACTCCGGCACATAGCCCGCTTTGCGCACGATGGTCCACGCCTGCTGCAGATGCTGATGCTGGCGGGAATCGATGTAGTACAGCACGCGATCGGCATGCAGCGTTTCGTAGCGATATTTGGCGCAGGCGATATCGGTGGTGGTGTAGAGATAGCCGCCATCCTTCTTCTGGATGATCACGCCCATCGGTTCACCTTCCTTGTTTTTGAACTCATCAAGGAAAACCACGGTGGCGCCTTCGCTGGTCACCGCCAGCCCTTTTTCGCGCAGATCGGCGACGATGCCCGGCAGCATGTCGTTATACAGGCTTTCACCCATCACATCCTTACGCGTCAGGGTGACGTTAAGGCGGTCATACACCTGCTGGTTCTGACTCATGGTGATATCCACCAGCTTCTTCCACATGGCGCGGCAATATTCGTCGCCACCCTGCAGTTTCACCACGTAACCGCGGGCGCGCTCGGCGAAGGCTTCGTCTTCGTCATAGGTGCGTTTCGCTTCGCGGTAGAAGGCTTCAAGGTCGGCCAGCGCGATCTCTTCATGGTGCTCGTTCTGCTGCTTCTCCAGATAGGCGATCAGCATGCCAAACTGTGTGCCCCAGTCACCGACGTGGTTAGCGCGGATGACGTGATGGCCGAGGAACTCCTGGGTGCGCACCGCGGCATCACCGATGATGGTGGATCGCACGTGACCGACATGCATCTCTTTCGCCACGTTGGGCGCCGAGTAGTCAATCACGATAGTCTGAGGTGTCACTTCGCTGACGCCCAGGCGTGGCAGCTGCAGCGCCTGCGCGGCCTGCTGTGCCAGCCACTGGCGGTCGAGGAAGATGTTGATAAAGCCGGGACCGGCGATGTCGACTTTGCTGGCGATGCCAGCCAGATCCAGATGCTGAACTACCTGCTCAGCCAGCTGGCGCGGCACCTGACCGAGCTTTTTCGCCACGGCCATGATACCGTTCGCCTGGTAATCGCCGAACTGCACTTTTGCAGACTGACGAACCTGCGGTTCGCAATCGGCCGGTGCGCCTGCCGCCACCATCGCCTGACTGACTTTATCGGAAAGAAGAGCCTGAATATTCACCGCGTTACCTTCATATGCTGAAAAGGCCCGCCAGCTGAGGGCGAGCCGATGTCGTCATCCCGCGTGCGTGTCGGGACGGAAAAAATAAGAGGGGAAGTATACGTGAAATGTTGGGATGCGTCAGCAATCGGTTATGGCTGCCGGTGGACGCAGACCCGCGCGCCGGTTAACGGCGGCGCGGGTGGCGACGGGGATTTTTAACGCTTTTGTCTTCACGCACCTTCCAGTGGCGGGAAATTGCAAATCCCATCAAGGCTATCAGGACCGCGACAACAATGAGCATAGACATAGGGCCATTCCTTGTAGTTGTGAAACCCAAATTTATAAGAAAGGGTCAGCTACTGCAATTGATTGACGGGTAAATAAGAGTTATCTCATTGTATTAACTATTGTTAATAATAACAGTTGGTTAAGGCACTTTTATAAAGTAACGTGTGGACCTGATTACGCGATTAATCCGAAAGAGAGGGGCGATTTATGCGGTTTTTGAAGGTTTTTGGCGTGAAATCGGATGAATCCGAGCATTTTGTCAAGCGAAAGCTGCGGCAGCCCTGTTTTTTTATTGATTAAAAGATCTGAACTGAGTTTGAGGTATTTAACGTATGAATCTGGATTTTCCTTCAGAACTGAGTGACTTAAAACAAGACCTGTCCCGATTTGAACAGGCTTTGCAACATTTTGCGGCACGCCTCGGCCTTGACCTCACGCAGCATGAGGCGGACCACGTGGCGGTGCGCTGTCACCAGTTCGCCACGGCAGAACGCTGGAAAGCCGGGTTACTGCAAATCGGCGATCAGTTTTCCGAAGCGATGATCAACGGACGGCCGATCTGCCTGTTTAAGCTGCATCAGCCGCTGCGGATAGCGGGCTGGCAGGTGGATGTGATCGAGCTGCCGTGGCCTGGTGAGAAGCTGTATCGCCATGAAGGCTGGGAGCATGTGGAAATTGTGTTGCGCGGCGAGCCGGAAACGCTGGGCATGCGTGCGATGGCGTTGCTGGCAGACGAGGCGCTGACGCAGCCGGGCATTGCGTTTAAAACCAGCACGCCGCAGGGCGAAAATGAACGTCTGCCCAATCCGACCTTAGCGGTGACGGACGGGCAAACTACCATCAAGTTTCACCCGTGGCGGCTGGAGGAGATCGTTGCCAGCGAACAGGCTTAGCGCCGCGCTGCCACTGCCTGCTGCAGGCGCGATACCGCCTGCTGCAGGGTGGCGTGCGTGCAGCCAAAGTTGAAGCGCACGAAGCGATCGTCGCCGAAATCACGGCCCGGCGAGAAACCGAGGCCGTGTTTTTCGAAATACAGCGCCGGGCTGGCGACATCCAGCTGGCTGGCGTCAATCCAGCCGAGGTAGCTGGCCTCAGGCGCGACCATGCTGAGTTCCGGCAGCGCATTCACCTGCTGCACCAGCCAGTCGCGATTGGCGCGCAGGTAAGCCAGCTGGTCCGCCAGCCATGCATCACCGCCGCGCCATGCGGCTTCCGCCGCCACCAGCGCCAGAATATCCACGCCAGGTACGATGCCTTCACGCACCTGCTTAAAGCGTTTCCGCAGTTCGGGATGAGGGATAATGGCCATGGACGCACCCAGCCCGGCGATGTTGAAGGTTTTAGACGGCGAAATCAGGGTAATGCTGCGCTGGGCGGCGTCTTCGCTCAGCGAGGCAAACGGAATGTGCTGTACGCCGGGCGTTAACAGCAGGTCACAATGGATTTCATCGGAGCACACCAGCAAATCGTGGCGTTGGGCAAAGGCCAGCTGCGCCTCCAGCTCATCACGGCGGTAGACGGTGCCGCCCGGATTCTGCGGATTGCACAGCATGAGCAGGCGCTCGTTACCCTGCATCTGGCTCTCATCCAGCTGCATCACCCAGCGATCCTGCTGTAACTGCAATGGCAGATTGATCTGAGCGCGCTGCGCCAGCCGCGCCGCCGCGCGAAACGGCGGATAAATCGGCGTCGGTGCCACGGTGCTCTGCGACGACTCGGTAAATGCCCGGACCGATAAATTCAGTCCGCTCACCACGCCCGGCAGCAACACAATCCATTCCGGCTCAATCTGCCAGCCATAGCGCTGCGCTAAGCGGGAAATAGTGATATCAATCAAACCGTGCGGCGTCGCGCCATAGCCGAAAACACCGTGGTCGGCACGCTGTTTAATGGCCTCAATGATGCACGGCGGCGAGCGAAAATCGGTGTCGGCAACCCACAAAGGCAGCACATCGCGATCACCATATTTGTGCCATTTCAAACTATCGCTGTGACGACGGTCTATCCCTTGATCAAAATCGAATGCCATAGTGCGCTTTCCACGTAAACTGTCTGAATGAGCAGACTAACTGATGCACTCCTCCCGAGCCAGCAGTCATGAAAAGGAGCAAGGTATGACGAAACTGGAAATTTGTTGCTATGGCATCGACTGCGCAATGACTGCGCAGGCGTCCGGTGCCGATCGCGTGGAGCTGTGCAGTGCTCCGCGTGAAGGCGGACTGACACCTTCGGCGGGTATGCTGGAAGCCGCACAACGTGAACTGACCATTCCGGTCCACCCGATCGTGCGGCCGCGCGGCGGCGATTTTTGTTACACCGCACGCGAATTTGAGGTGATGAAATCGGACGTGGCGCGCATTCGCGAGCTGGGTTTTCCTGGCCTGGTGATTGGCATGCTGGACGAAGATGCGCACGTCGACACGGTACGCATGCAGCAGATTATGGCGCTGTGCGACGGCATGGCTGTGACCTTCCATCGCGCCTTTGATTTGTGCCACAGCCCGAAGCGTTCGCTGGAGGTGCTGACTGATTTAGGGATCGCCCGCGTTCTGACTTCCGGTCAGCAGCAGAGCGCTGAAACCGGAATTGCATTATTACGGGAACTAAATGAATACAGCACCGGTCCAATCATTATGGCAGGGGCAGGCGTGCGCCTCAGCAATCTGCAAAAGTTCCTCGACAGCGGATTGCAGGAAGTCCACAGCTCCGCCAGCCGTGCCGTCGCGTCACCGATGCGCTACCGTAAAGCCGGTGTCTCGATGTGTTCTGAAGCGGAAACCGATGAATTCAGCCGCTCCTGTGTCGATGGCGATGTCGTCGAAGCCATGAAGAGCATGATGCAGATAAGCGTTGACCGGGTCGCCTGACCCGAACCAATTTTGCCGCGCAGCACGCCGAAAACCTGACGTGATGTTTGCAAGTACCAAACCCCAGTTCCTTGCTGGGGTTCTTTTTGTCTGCCGCTTCGCCATGAATAGCGCATTGGTGAAAAAGATGCTTTGATTACTCTATGGCTTAACGCGCGGATAACGCTGATGAAATCCCTCCCTTATGCTGTTGTGATTCTGCTGTTCCCCGTTGCCGGCGCGGCGCTGGCCGCCAGCAGCACCTGCCCGCCGCTGAGCAAAAACATCACCAGCAGCAACAACTGGATTATGCTGGGCGGCGACGCCAAAGGCGCGGTGCGCCAGGTGGTGGCCGGGGAGTTTGGTAAAGACGTCAACTCGCAGAAGCGCGTGCTCGGGCAGTTTGACCAGTGCGGCGATCTGATGGTGGCTGACATCACCTATGACAAAAGCGAAGGCAACGTGGTGCTGAGCATGGAGCAGCACATCGCGCGCGTGCAGCGCGGCTGGGTGGCTGACTATGCTTATCTGGTTAAAGTGACCCGTGCGGGCAAAGAGGAAGTGGTGGATAGCCGACAGGGCACCATCAGCTGGCAGATGGGGCAACACGGCAACATCATCAGCGCCTCGGACAAATTTACCAGCATGGGGAAAGAGGGCTTTACCGATACCACTTACCGCTACGATAAACACTTCCGGCTGGAAAAAAGTATCGCGCGTGGCAGCGATGAACTGACCAACGGCGAGAATACCTGGCGCTGGAATCCGCAGGGGCTGGTGGTGGCATCCACCAGCGCGCGCAGTAAAGATACCTACAGCTACGATAATCAATTGCGCGAACTGCGGCTGCACGGCACCTCGACCACGCCGGTCAGCACTCTGCGGTCGGTGGATGAGTGCCAGTTGTGGGACGAGGTGGGCAATTGCACGCTGAGCTATTTGCATGAGACGGAAGTGTTTGCCAAAGGCACCATTGAGCGGCATCTGAGTTCGGCCTACAAATATCAGTATTGGGATCGTCCGGCGACGGACAATTGATGCGCCGTCGCGTATGCTGTTCTGTGCACAACCCGGGAGCCCATCATGACACTGATTATTTCATTCCTTTTCGCCATTACCCTGCTTACGCTGACGCCCGGCTTCGATACCGCGCTGGTGCTGCGTTCGGCGGCTGCGCAGGGCTGGCAGCGTGCCTCGGCGACGGCATTGGGCGTTACGCTCGGCTGTCTGGTGTGGGGCGTGGCGGTCGGGCTGGGCTTAGGCGCGCTGCTGCTGGCTTCGGAAATGGCTTATAACCTGCTGAAAGGCATCGGTGCCGTGTACCTGCTGTATCTCGGCGTCAGACTGCTGCTTAACCCGCGCAGCACGGTGGCCAGCGGGCAGCAGGGGCAAAAGCGGGAAGAGCGCTATCTGACCTGCTTTGCGCGTGGCCTGACCGGTAACCTGCTCAATCCCAAAGTCGGGGTCTTTTACGTCACTTTCCTGCCGCAGTTTATCCCGGCCGGCGGATCGGTGGCGCTGTGGTGCACGCTGATGGCGCTCACCCACATGGTGATTGGCTTAGTGTGGAACGCGGTATTGATTAGCGGCAGCCAGTACTTTGCTGGTCATCTGCGCCGTCCGGCAGTGTTAAAAGTGATGGATCGCCTGTCAGGCTGCGTGTTTATTGGTTTCGCCGCGAAGCTGGCGCTGTCGCGGCGTTAAGCGTTACGGTTTGCGCGCCACCAGCACGGCACGCAGCGGGGCGGGATAGCCTTCAATCGTTTTGCTGCTGTCGTGCGGATCGAGGAACTCCGCCAGCGATTCGCTGGTCATCCAGTCGGTGCGACGCTGCTCTTCCACCGAGGTGATGGCGTAATCGGCGATGCGCACATCGACAAAACCGCACTTCTCCAGCCAGTTTTTCAGCGCCGCCGCAGACGGAATAAAGTAAACGTTGCGCATCTGCGCATAGCGTTCACCCGGCACCAGCACCGCGTTTTCATCGCCTTCAATCACCAGCGTCTCCAGCACCAGTTCACCGTCGCTGACCAGTTGATTTTTCAGCTGCAGCAGATGGTCGAGCGGCGAACGCCGGTGATAGAGCACGCCCATGGAGAACACGGTATCGAACGCCTGCAGCGCCGGTAGCTGTTCAATGCCCAGCGGCAGCAGATGCGCACGGCGATCATCACCCAGCAGCTTACGCACCGCTTCGAACTGGCACAGGAACAGCTGCATCGGATCGATACCGACCACCAGCTGCGCGCCGGCACCAATCATACGCCACATGTGATAACCGCTGCCGCAGCCCACATCCAGCACGGTTCGACCGGCCAGCGAAGAGATATGCGGCAGCACGCGGTCCCACTTCCAGTCGGAGCGCCATTCGGTGTCGATGTCGCAGCCGTAGAGCGAAAACGGTCCTTTGCGCCACGGCATCAGGTTACGCAGCAGCTTTTCGATGCCGGCGCGCTGGCGATCGGTTAACGCGTCATGCTGCGCGCTGACGCTGTGCAGCAGATCGAGCTGCTGCGGCACCAGCAGCGGCAGATTGTCGACCGACTTCTCCCAGTTGCGAAAATGTCCGTGCAGGTTTTCACGTTGCCAGGCGGCGACCTGCGCCGGCAACACTTCCAGCCAGCTGGCGAGCGGGCCGGTGGCGATTTGCTGATAAAAACGGCCAAAATCAATCATTTCAACGCCACCAGTGAGCCAAAGTTAAAGCACTGGAACCACAGCTCGGCGTGGGCAAAGCCAGCGCTTTTCAGGCGGGCTTTATGCGTTTCCACGCTGTCCGTAAGCATTACGTTCTCCAGCATGCTGCGCTTCTGGCTGATCTCCAGCTCGCTGTAGCCGTTGGCGCGCTTAAAGTCGTGGTGCATATTGAACAGCAGTTCGCCGACGTCGGCATCTTCAAAGCTGAACTTTTCCGACAGCACCAGCGCACCGCCCGGATTAAGGCCGGCAGCGATTTTCTGCAGCAGCGTCAGGCGCGCGTCCGGCTCAAGGAACTGCAGGGTAAAGTTGAGCACCACCAGTGAGGCGTTCTCGATGTGGATATCGCGGATATCCGCTTCCAGCACCTGCACCGGCGTAGCGGCGCGGAAGGCGTCGATGTGTCGGCGGCAGCGTTCCACCATCGCCGGTGAATTATCGACGGCAATAATCTGGCAACCCGGTGCCTTAATATTGCGGCGCACCGCCAGCGTGGCCGCGCCCAGCGAGCAGCCGAGATCGTAAACCTGGCTATTGGGCTGCACAAAGCGTTCTGCCAGCATGCCAATCATCGAAATGATGTTGGAGTAACCCGGCACCGAGCGCTGAATCATATCGGGAAAGACTTCAGCCACGCGCTCGTCAAAGGTCCAGTCGCCCAGTTTATCGATGGGCGCGGAGAATAGCGTATCGCGGTCAGACATAATGAATTATCCGGAGAGAAAACGGAAAGGGCGCTATTCTGGCAGAAACTGCCGCAGGCTGCACCCGTTTCCCTGCGTTTAGAACAGGCTGGATTGCTGTGGCCAGGCGGGCAGCGGGCGCAGCGTCGGCTCCAGCTGTTGCAGCTGCGGCCACAGCGCCTGTAGCAGCGGAAACACCGCGCCCATATCCGGCGTGTGGATAAACAGCAGCGGGTCGCTGTCGTGCTGCCAGTCCGCTAGTTTTTGCTGCCAGACATCAAACAGCGGCAGGCTCTCCTCCACGCTGTCGCTGCCGATAAAGCGCACCATCGGCTGTCCGGCAGTGCGCACCGCGTGCGTCGGCACGCGCGGCTTTTGCGCGCGCGCATGCACGGCGGCCGGGCTGAGCGAGGCAGAGGCGTGCACCGGACGGCTGTCGAGAATCACCCGATTTACCCCGCGCTGATGCAGGCCGCGATTCAGCGCGCGCTCGGCTTCGCCTTTAGCAAAAAAGGCCGCATGGCGCACTTCCACGCCATAGTGAAAGCTGCGCGGCAGGCGATCAAGAAACGCCCATAAATCTGTCAGCTGCGCCGGTGAAAAAGCGGCGGGCAGCTGCAGCCAGTACTGGCCGATGCGCTGGCTGAGCGGATCCAGCAGGCGCAGAAATTCATTCACCAGCTCATCGCAGTTCTTCAGCGCCGCTTTGTGGCTGATGGTGTCAGGAAATTTAAAGCAGAAGCGAAAGGCGTCGTCAGTCATGTCATACCAGCGCTGCACCACTTCCGGTTTGGGCAGCGCGTAAAGCGTGGTGTTGCCTTCGACGCAGCCGAACAGCCGGGCGTAATCCGCCAGGGTTTCGATACCCAATACTCTCCAGTTGGCGTGCTGCCACTGCGGTAATCCAATACGAAGTGTCAAAACTGCTCCTGCCTGCTGTGGCGCAGAAAATGCGCCGTACGTTACCCGGTTTTGCCACGGGCAGGAACCGATCGCGCGGCAAACGCTGACGATTTGTCCGCTTTGCGCGGGATCTGCTTATCCTGCCTGCCATTTTCCATTATAATAGCCGCCTTTTTTGCGGCAGCATCTCAGAAGGTTACGCGGCCTGATGCTGTCTGGCAGCAGCGGCGAAGTTAAAAGGATACGTTATGCGTACAGAATATTGCGGACAGCTCAATCTGTCTCATGTGGGTCAGCAAGTTACTCTCTGCGGCTGGGTCAATCGCCGTCGCGATCTCGGCAGCCTGATTTTTATCGATATGCGTGACCGCGAAGGCATCGCGCAGGTGTTTTTCGATGCCGATCATCAGCAGGCTTTCCAGCTGGCGTCTGAACTGCGTAATGAATTCTGTATCCAGATCACCGGTACCGTGCGTGCGCGTGAAGAGAAAAACCGCAACAGCGACATGGCCACCGGTGACATCGAAGTGTTTGCCCATGAGCTGAATATTATCAACCGCGCAGAACCGCTGCCGCTGGACTCTAACCAGACCAACAGCGAAGAAGCGCGTCTGACCTATCGCTACCTCGACCTGCGTCGTCCGGAAATGGCACAGCGTCTGAAAACCCGTGCCAGAATTACCAGCTTCGTGCGCCGCTTTATGGACGGTGAAGGTTTCCTCGACATCGAAACCCCGATGCTGACCAAAGCCACGCCGGAAGGCGCGCGTGACTACCTGGTGCCGAGCCGGGTGCACAAAGGTAAATTCTACGCGCTGCCGCAGTCACCGCAGCTGTTCAAACAGCTGCTGATGATGTCTGGTTTTGACCGCTACTATCAGATCGTCAAATGCTTCCGTGATGAAGACCTGCGCGCAGACCGTCAGCCGGAGTTCACCCAGATCGACGTGGAAACCTCGTTCATGAGCGCTGAGCAGGTACGCAGCGTGATGGAGCAGATGATCCGTGAACTGTGGCTGGACATCAAAGGCGTCGACCTCGGTGACTTCCCGCAGATGACCTTCGCCGAAGCGATGAATCGTTACGGCTCCGATAAGCCAGACCTGCGTAACCCGATGGAGCTGGTAGACGTTGCTGACCTGCTGAAAAGCGTTGAATTCCAGGTGTTCGCCGGCCCGGCAAACGACCCGAAAGGTCGCGTCGCGGCGCTGCGCGTGCCGGGCGGTGCCGCCCTGTCGCGTAAGCAAATCGACGAATACGGCAGCTTTGTCGGCATTTACGGTGCCAAAGGTCTGGCGTGGATGAAGATCAATGCGCGCGCCAGCGGTTTCGACGGTGTGCAGAGCCCGGTGGCCAAATTCCTGACGCCGGAGATCGTTGAAGCTATTCTGCAGCGTACCGACGCGCAGGACGGCGACCTGATCTTCTTCGGCGCCGACCGTGCCAAAGTGGTGGCGGATGCGCTGGGTGCACTGCGCCTGAAAGTGGGCCGTGATCTGCAAATCACCAATGATAAAGCCTGGGCCCCGCTGTGGGTGGTCGACTTCCCGATGTTCGAAGAGGACGACGAGGGCGGCCTGGCGGCGATGCACCATCCGTTCACCTCGCCAAAAGCGCTGACGGCGGAACAGCTGGCGGCCGATCCAACGCAGGCGGTGGCTAACGCCTACGATATGGTGATCAACGGTTATGAAGTGGGCGGCGGTTCGGTGCGTATCCACAGCGGCAATATGCAGCAGACGGTGTTTAGCATTCTGGGCATCAGCGAAGAAGAGCAGCGTGAGAAGTTTGGCTTCCTGCTGGATGCGCTGAAGTTCGGTACCCCGCCGCACGCAGGTCTGGCATTCGGTCTTGACCGTCTGACCATGCTGCTGACCGGCACCGACAATATCCGCGATGTGATTGCGTTCCCGAAAACCACCGCGGCGGCCTGTCTGATGACTGAAGCGCCAAGCGAAGCCAACCCGGCGGCGCTGGCTGACCTCGGTATCCAGATCGCGCCGAAGAAAGTCACTCCAGAGACGAAATAATGGGCTATAAACACCCGGTATCGGTGCTGGTGGTGATTTTTGCGCAAGATACCGGCCGGGTGTTAATGCTGCAGCGGCGCGATGACCCCAGCTTCTGGCAGTCGGTTACCGGCAGCCTGGAGCCGGGCGAAACGCCGGCGCAAACGGCGCAGCGCGAAGTGGCTGAAGAGCTGGCGATTGATATCGCCGCAGAGGGGCTGGTGCTGGAAGATTGCCACAAACAGATTGAGTTTGAGATCTTTCCGCACTATCGCCATCGTTATGCGCCGGGCATCACGCATAACCGGGAACACTGGTTCCGGCTGGCGCTGCCCGCCGAACGCCAGCCAGTGCTGAGCGAGCACCTCGCCGCACAGTGGCTGACACCGGCCGCCGCCGCCGCACTAACCCGCTCGTGGAGTAATCGTCAGGCAATCGACGAATTTATCTGAATGCCCGCCACCGCGCGTTTTTCCGGTGGTTTTATCGTTAAATTACAGACATACGGTGTAAGTCGAAAGATTTGCACCGCTAAAATAGAACAGTCAGGCGTCATCGGCGCAGCAAGGTTGTTCACCGCCAGCGCACAGCAACCGGAGCGTACATGAGTACGTGAGGATTGCGCGCACTGCCGGGGAACAAGATTGCCAGCAAGATAGCCTGCACCCTGTTAAAGATCGGAGAATATGTAAGATGGCTGGACATAGTAAATGGGCGAATACGAAGCACCGCAAAGCGGCTCAGGACGCCAAGCGCGGTAAAATCTTCACCAAAATCATTCGCGAGCTGGTGACAGCGGCCAAGCTGGGCGGTGGCGATGCCGGCTCCAACCCGCGTCTGCGCGCAGCGATGGACAAAGCACTGTCCAACAACATGACGCGTGACACCATGAACCGTGCTATCGCGCGCGGCGTCGGCGGTGAAGATGACAGCAACATGGAAACCATCATCTATGAAGGTTACGGTCCGGGCGGCTCTGCGGTCATGGTGGAGTGTTTGAGTGATAACCGTAACCGTACCGTGGGCGAAGTGCGTCACGCCTTCAGCAAAACCGGCGGTAACCTCGGCACCGACGGTTCGGTATCTTACCTGTTCAGCAAGAAAGGTGTGATCTCCTTCGCGCCAGGCCAGGACGAAGATGCCGTGATGGAAGCGGCGCTGGAAGCCGGTGCAGAAGACGTCGTGAGCTATGACGATGGCGCGATTGACGTCTTTACCGCGTGGGAAGAGCTGGGCAGCGTGCGCGATGCACTGGAAGCCACTGGTCTGAAAGCCGACAGTGCTGAAGTGTCGATGATTCCATCAACCAAAGCGGAACTGGATGCCGAGACGGCACCTAAACTGCTGCGTCTGATCGACATGCTGGAAGATTGTGATGATGTGCAGGAAGTTTACCATAACGGTGAAATTTCTGATGAGGTAGCGGAAACGCTGTAATGGCGTTACGCAAACCCCTGCAATACGGAGACGCGCTATGGCGATAATACTCGGGATTGACCCCGGCTCGCGCGTCACCGGCTACGGTGTCATCCGCCAGACCGGCCGCCAGCTCAGCTATCTGGGCAGCGGCTGTATCCGCACTAACGTCACCGATCTGCCTTCCCGCCTCAAACTGATTTACGCAGGCGTCAGCGAAATCATCACCCAGTTCGCGCCGGATTACTTCGCCATTGAGCAGGTGTTTATGGCGAAGAATGCGGATTCGGCGCTCAAGCTGGGGCAGGCGCGTGGCGCGGCAATTGTCGCAGCAGTCAATCTTGATCTGCCGGTGTTTGAGTATGCGGCCCGTCAGGTGAAGCAGACGGTAACCGGCATCGGCAGTGCGGAAAAAAGCCAGGTGCAGCACATGGTGCGCACGCTGCTCAAACTGCCGGCCAATCCGCAGGCGGATGCCGCCGATGCGCTGGCCATCGCCATCACCCATTGCCACGTCAGCCAGAATGCGGCGCGCATGAGCGACAGCAAACTGGTGCTGACGCGCGGACGTTTGCGATCCGGTTAGCAAAAGCGTGGCCATTCAATAGGCTGGATATGCATCCAGCCTTTTTTATGATATACATAGCCGACATTTTACCTCCAGCAGGCGCGCGGTTGAGCGCGGTGTGGCAGGAGGCCGATGATTCAGACGCTTATACATACACTAAGGAATTGCTCAGGTGATTGGTCGTTTACGAGGCATTATTCTGGAAAAACAGCCGCCGCTGGTGCTGATTGAGGCGCACGGTGTGGGTTACGAAGTGCACCTGCCAATGACCTGCTTTTACGAGCTGCCGGACATCAACCAGGAAGCGATTATCTTCACCCAGTTTGTGGTGCGGGAAGATGCGCAGCTGCTGTTCGGGTTTAACAGTAAGCAGGAGCGGGCGCTGTTCCGTGAGCTGATCAAAGTCAACGGCGTCGGGCCCAAACTGGCACTGGCGATTCTTTCCGGCATGTCAGCGCAGCAGTTTGTCACGGCGGTGGAGCGCGAAGAGATCGCCTCGCTGGTGAAGCTGCCGGGCGTGGGCAAGAAAACCGCTGAGCGTCTGGTGGTTGAGATGAAAGATCGCTTCAAAGGTATGCACGGCGACCTGTTTGGCGGCGACTCGGCGTTTACCCTGACCACACCGTCGGCACAGCAGGATAACAATGACGCCGAGGCTGAAGCAGTTGCGGCGCTGGTAGCGCTGGGTTATAAACCGCAGGAAGCCAGCCGTATGGTCAGCAAGGTTGGCAAACCAGATGCGGATTGTGAAACCCTGATTCGCGAAGCCCTGCGCGCTGCTATTTGAGGTAATGCATGATTGAAGCCGACCGCCTGGTCTCGGGCAGTTCTTTCACTGAGGAAGAGAGCCTCGACCGCGCTATTCGCCCCAAACTGCTGACGGAATATGTCGGGCAGCCGCAGGTGCGCGAGCAGATGGAGATTTTCATCCAGGCCGCCAAACTGCGCGGCGATGCGCTGGACCACCTGCTGATCTTTGGTCCGCCCGGGCTGGGTAAAACCACGCTGGCCAACATCGTGGCTAATGAGATGGGCGTCAATCTGCGCACCACGTCCGGTCCGGTGCTGGAAAAGGCCGGTGACCTGGCGGCGATGCTCACCAACCTTGAACCGCACGACGTCTTGTTTATCGATGAAATTCATCGCCTGTCGCCGGTAGTGGAAGAGGTGCTGTATCCAGCGATGGAAGATTATCAGCTGGATATCATGATCGGTGACGGACCTGCAGCGCGCTCGATCAAACTGGATTTGCCGCCGTTCACCCTGATTGGCGCTACCACCCGCGCAGGCTCGCTCACCTCACCGCTGCGCGATCGCTTTGGGATTGTGCAGCGCCTGGAGTTCTACAATGTGCCGGATCTGCAGCACATCGTCGGACGCAGCGCCGCCTGCCTGGGGCTGACGCTGAGCGAAGAGGGCGCGCTGGAAGTGGCGCGCCGCGCGCGCGGTACGCCGCGTATCGCCAACCGCCTGCTGCGCCGTGTACGTGACTTCGCCGAAGTGCGCGCCAGCGGCAACATGAGTGGCGAAGTGGCCGCCAGCGCGCTGGATATGCTCAATGTGGACAATCAGGGCTTCGACTATATGGACCGCAAGCTGCTGCTGGCGATCATCGACAAGTTCATGGGCGGTCCGGTGGGGCTGGATAACCTGGCGGCGGCGATTGGTGAGGAGCGTGAAACCATCGAGGACGTTATCGAACCCTTCCTGATCCAGCAGGGCTTTATTCAGCGCACGCCGCGCGGCCGGATGGCCACGCAGCACGCCTATAAGCATTTCGGCATCAGCCGCGAAGAGTAACCGGCGTCACGCCGCCGGTTTTTTTGCCATGCTGATAATAAACAGTACCGCAGCACACAGCACCACCGACGGACCGGCCGGGGTGTCGTAGCTGGCAGAGAAAGTCAGGCCACCAGTGACGGCAATGATGCCGATGAGCACCGCAAAGCCGGCCATCTGTTCTGGCGAACGCGAGAAGCGTCGCGCCGTGGCGGCCGGAATGATCAGCAGTGAAGTAATGATCAGCGCGCCAACAAATTTCATCGCCACACCAATGGTCAGCGCGGTTACCAGCATCAGCATCAGGCGGGTACGCTGAATGTTTACGCCGTCTACCTGTGCCAGCTCCGGACTGATGGTCATCGACAGCAGCGAACGCCATTGCCACGCCATCACCACCAGCACGATTGCCACGCCGCCCGCCATCAGCGACAAATCGTCCGGGGTGATCGCCAGCAAATCGCCAAACAGATAGGCCATCAAATCAACGCGCACGCCCTGCATCAGACTGACCACCACCAGACCCAGCGACAGCGCGCTGTGCGCCATAATCCCTAACAGCGTATCGATCGCCAGATGCGGGCGTCGCTCCAGCCACACCAGCCCGAGCGCCAGGCACACTGTCACCAGAATCACCGCATAATAGGGGTTCACGTTGAGCAGCAGACCAAACGCCACGCCGAGCAGAGAGGCGTGGGCGAGGGTATCACCGAAATAGGACATGCGGCGCCAGACGACAAAAGAGCCGAGCGGACCGGCCGCCAGGGCCAGCAATACGCCGCCCAGCCAGCCAGGTAATAACAGTTCAATCATGACGGGCCGTTTCCTTTGCGCAGAACAATGCGTCCCTGTAAATCGTGACGGTGATTATGGTGATGACGGTAAATCGCCAGCTGCTGTGCGCCGCGCGGGCCAAACATGGCGATGAATTCCGGGTGCTGCGAGACGGCTTCCGGCGTGCCGGAACAGCAGATGTGATGGTTGAGGCACAGCACTTCGTCGGTCTTTGCCATCACCAGATGCAGGTCGTGCGACACCATCAGCACGCCGCAGTTGAGCTCGCGTCGCAGTTGATCGATCAAATCGTAGAGCGCCACCTGGCCGTTAACATCCACGCCCTGCGTCGGTTCGTCCAGCACCAGCAGCTGCGGCTGGTTGAGCAGGGCGCGCGCCAGCAGCACGCGCTGCGTTTCGCCACCAGACAGTTTTTGCAGCGGCGACTGCAGCAGATGGCCGGCCTGCACCCGCTTCAGCGCCGGCAGAATATCGTCACGGCGACTGCCGCGCGTGAGACGCATAAAGCGCTCAACGCTGATCGGCAGCGTCGGATCGATGTGCAGCTTTTGCGGCACATAGCCAATACGCAGCCCCGGCGCGCGGCGGACGCTGCCGCTGTCTGGCGTGAGCAGGCCGAGTACCGTGCGCACCAGCGTGGACTTGCCGGCTCCGTTGGGACCCAGCAGGGTGAGAATTTTGCCCGGCTGCAGCGACAGGCTGATGCCTGCCAGCACCGCGCGCTGGCCAAACTTCACCGAAATGTTTTCGAGTGTAACAAGTGACGACATGATATTTACGGGTTGCATTGAATTTCGAATGTTATAATATCACATTCCATCACCTGGTCACGATGGAATGACGCATTATGTTACACAATAAAAAGCGCCTGGCTTTTACCCTTTCTGCGGCGACGTTAAGCCTCGCCACCACGTTTTCCGCGCAGTCTGCGGTGGTGGCTTCAATCAAGCCTCTCGGATTTATCGCAGCCGCCATTGCCGATGGCATTACGCCGGTTGAAGTATTGCTGCCGGACGGTGCCTCAGAGCACGATTATGCCTTACGGCCATCCGATGTAAAACGTATAAAAAACGCTGACTTAGTGGTATGGACCGGTCCGGAGATGGAAGCCTTTCTGACGAAGTCCGCCGGGGAGTTACCGGCCAGTAAAAACCTCGAAATTGCCGCCTTGCCTAGCGTAAAACCGCTATTGATTAGCGGCGGTGAAGATGAGGACGAACATGAGCACGGTCACGATCACGACCATGACTCAGACAATTCTGAGAAGCAAGACCCGTCTCATACTCATCACCACCACGGCGAGTTTAATATGCACCTGTGGATGTCGCCGGAGATTGCGAAACAATCTGCTGTTGCAATCCACGGAAAATTATTGGAACTTATGCCGCAAAGCAAAGCCAAACTTGACGCCAACCTGCAGCAGTTTGAGGCACAATTGGCGGACACAGACAAACGGATTGGCGCACAACTCGCGCCGGTACGGAACAAGGGTTATTTCGTTTTTCACGACGCTTACAGCTACTTTGAGAAACATTACGGTTTATCACCATTAGGTCATTTTACCGTCAATCCTGAGATCCAGCCGGGCGCCCAGCGTTTACATCAAATACGAACACAGTTGGTTGAGCAGAAAGCAGTCTGCGTTTTTGCTGAACCACAATTCAGGCCGGCGGTCATCGATGCCGTGTCTCGCGGAACCAGCGTGCGTAAAGGCACCCTCGACCCGTTAGGCATGGGAATCAGCTTAACCAAAGACAGCTACGTGAAATTCCTCTCACAGCTGTCAAGCCAGTATGCGAGCTGCCTGAATGGAGCATAGAGGAATAGGTAAAAGTGCAGCAGATAGCCCGCTCTGTCGCCCTCGCATTTAATAATTTGCCGCGCCCCCACCGCGTTATGCTGGGGTCACTCACCGTTGTTACACTGGCCGTCGCTGTCTGGCGGCCTTACGTCTATCATCCCCGCGATGTTGCGCCCATCGTGAAAGACATCACGCTGGACAAAAACGAGCTGCGCACGCTGCTGCCGGAAGCCAGTGAACCGATCGATCAAACCACGGCGGAACCGGAAGACGAGATACCGTCGGATGACATCGACAAAGACGTACCGGTCAATCCCGATCAGCATGACTACACCGTTTCCTCAGGCGATACGCTGAGCAGCGCGCTTAATCAGTACGGTATCGATCTCGGTGACATCAACGCGCTGGTCAGCAGCGACAAGAGTTTGCGTAATCTGCGCGTGGGGCAGCAACTGAGCTGGACGCTGGATGCCGATGGCGCGCTGCAGGATTTCACCTGGGAGATCGATCGGCGTGAAACCCGCACCTATGCGCGTCAGCCGAACGGCAGCTTTAAGATGCAGCAGGAGATGCAGAAAGGTGAATGGCAGAACAGCGTCCTGAAAGGCGAAGTGCGCGGCAGTTTCGCCGCCAGCGCCCAGCGCGCCGGCCTGACCAGCGCCGAAACCAGCAGCGTGATTAAAGCCATGCAGTGGCAGATGGATTTCCGCAAACTGCGCGCCGGTGATGATTTCAGCGTACTGATGTCGCGTGAGATGCTGGACGGTAAAAGTGCGCAGAGCCAGCTGCTCGGCGTGCGGCTGCGCACCGGCGGTAAAGATTACTACGCGTTCCGCGCGGAAGACGGCAAGTTCTACGACCGCAACGGCTCCGGTCTTGCGCGGGGCTTCATGCGCTTCCCGACGGTGAAACAGTACCGCGTCTCGTCAAACTTCAATCCGCGCCGTCTCAATCCGGTAACCGGCCGCATCGCGCCGCATAAAGGCGTCGATTTTGCGCTGCCGATTGGTACGCCGGTGCTGGCCGTCGGCGATGGCGAAGTGGTGATCGCGAAGAACGGCGGAGCCGCCGGTAACTACGTCGCGATCCGTCACGGTCGCCAGTACATGACCCGCTACATGCATCTGAGCAAAGCGCTGGTGAAACCGGGACAGAAAGTGAAACGCGGCGATCGCATCGCGCTTTCCGGTAACACCGGCCGCTCTACCGGACCGCATCTGCATTATGAAGTGTGGATCAACAACCAGGCGGTCAACCCGCTGACGGCGAAGCTGCCGCGCATGGAAGGGCTGACTGGTAAAGATCGCAGCACCTATCTGGCGCAGGTGAAGAGTTATCTGCCACAGCTGACGCTGAAATAACGTTAATTCCGGGCAAACGCGCAAAAACCGACGGATTCTTCGTCGGTTTTTTGCTATCTGGCCTGTGAAGATTGCAAAATTACCTGCCGTCACTATTATTGAGCCGTCATTGTCAGAGGCGAGTGCATGGAAACCCGAAAAAAAAATAACAGTGAATTTATTCCCGTTTTTCAACGTTCTTTCTTAAAGCCGAAATACTGGGGCAGCTGGCTGGCGATTGGTGCGCTGGCCGGTATGGCGATGCTGCCGGCAAAGGTGCGCGATCCGGTGCTGGGCGGGCTGGGTAAGTTTGCCGGCAAGCTGGCGAAAAGTGCGCGCCGCCGTGCGCTGATCAATCTCTACTATTGCCTGCCGGAGCTCAGCGAAGCGCAGCGCGAAGAGATTGCTGATCGTATGTTTGCCACCGCGCCGCAGGCGATGGTGATGATGGCTGAGCTGGGGATGCGTAATCCTGAACGCGTTCGCCAGCGCGTTGAGTGGCACGGCCGCGAGATCATCACGGCGCTTCAGGAGAATCATGAGAACGTGATTTTCCTCGTGCCGCACGGCTGGGGCGTGGATATTCCGGCGATGCTGCTGGCCTCGGAAGGCCAGATGATGGCGGCGATGTTCCACAATCAAAGCGATCCGCTGATGGATTATATCTGGAACACCGTCCGTCGCCGTTTCGGCGGCCGCATGCACGCGCGCAACGACGGCATCAAACCGTTTATCGCCTCGGTGCGTCAGGGCTATTACGGCTACTATCTGCCGGACCAGGACCACGGTGCTGAGCACAGCGAGTTTGTCGATTTCTTTGCTACCTATAAAGCGACATTGCCGGCGGTCGGCCGTCTGATGAAAGTGTGCCGCGCGCGCGTAGTGCCGCTGTTCCCGGTGTATAACAGCGCGACGCACAAGCTGGAGATTTATGTGCGCCCGCCGATGGACGATTTGCTGGATGCCGATGACACTACGCTGGCGCGGCGCATGAACGAAGAGGTGGAAATCTTCGTGCGCCCGCATCCGGAGCAGTACACATGGATTCTCAAACTGCTGAAGACGCGTAAAGAAGGGGATATTGAGCCTTACGCGCGTAAGGATTTGTACCCGCGTAAATAGCTAACGCGTGCTGAACCGTGCCGCCCGGCACGGTTCATCATCACTCATTCGACGCTTGTCAGGCAACTGCGCCGCTTGCGCTCGCGCAGGAACAGCGTCACCAGGCCAAACCACAACACGCCGGCGACGAAGTTGATTGCGCTGAACCACGGCGTACCGCCGCTGAAATAACCGCTTTTTGCCACTTCAATCCCTGCCGCCAGCGTCAGAATGCTGATCATCCCCAGCATCGCGGCGATGCTGCCTTTGCCTTCGCTGCTGGAATAGAGCGTCAACCGGTACAGCCCGGCGTTGACCATCCCGGCACCAAACGCATACAGGCTAAGGCCGGCGGTGAGCAGCAGGTAACTGTGGCTGTTGAGCAGGTTCGCCACCAGCGCAATGCTCAGGCCTAGCAGAATCGGCCAGGCGGCAAATTTTACCGGTTGCTCGATGGCCACGCGTCCCGCCAGTTTACCCAGCGTCAGGTTACCGGCAATCATCGCCAGAAACACCGGTAATTGCAGTAATGCATACTGCAGGCGGGATAAGCCCTCTTCATGCATCAGAATCACCGGCGACAGCGCCACCCAGGTAAGAATCGGGATGAACACCAGGCCGATAGCGAAGGAGCCGTACATCACCTGCTTATCGCGTGCCAGCCGTCCGTAGCCGCGCGCCAGGTTTGGTAACGCAATGGAGTGGCTGCGATCGCCGGCGGTTTCCGGCATGATGCGCCACAGCACCACAAACGCCAGCAGGCTGCAAACCGCAAACAGCCAGAACATGCTGCGCCATTCGGCCACCGTGAGCCAGGCGGCACCGGCCAGCGGACCCGCCAGCGGTGCCAGCAGCGCCACGTTAGCCATCAGTGCCATCATGCGCACAGCTAACGCCTCGTCAAACGCCTCCTGCACTGCGGCATAGCTCACTGCGCCAATGAAGCACAGGCTGATGCCCTGGATAAAACGCAGCGTAACGAACTGCTCGATGTTGCTCACCCAGGTGGTGAGAACACAGGCGGCGGCAAAGAACAGAATGCCGAACAGCAACACCGGACGCCGGCCATATTTATCCGACAGCGGACCGAGCAGCCACTGCAGCACCACGCCGCCCATCAGATAGGCAGTGAGTGAGGTGGATACCCATTCCGGGCCGACGTTAAACTCGGCGGTGACCAGCAGCATGCCGGGCTGAATCATGTCGTGGGCGATGTAAGTCGCGAACTCAAACAACACCAGCGCGAGCGGAAACAGCAGCACGCGCCCGGTGAGTTGACTGATGGGTTGATAGCGGGCCATCTGGCCTCCTTGTCAGTGAAAAATAAAACGCGACTGCCAGGCAGTCGCGTTTGTCCATGTTGTTACAGCCGCTGTCAGGAGGTGCGTAAAACTCAGTCTACGCGCAGGACACGGCTGGTGTTGGTGGTGCCGGTGGTCGCCATCACGTCGCCCTGGGTGACAATCACCAGGTCGCCAGAGACGAGGAACCCTTTGTCGCGCAGCAGATTAACCGCATCGTGCGCGGCGGCGACACCATCGTTGTTGCTGTCAAAGAACACCGGCGTCACGCCACGGTACAGCGCGGTCAGGTTCAGGGTACGTTCATGACGTGACATTGCGAAGATCGGCAGACCGGAAGTGATGCGCGACGTCATCAGTGCGGTACGGCCAGATTCGGTCATGGTAATGATGGCCGACACGCCCTGCAAATGGTTAGCGGCGTACATCGCCGACATGGCAATCGCTTCTTCGATGTTGTCGAACTGCACGTCCAGGCGGTGTTTGGATACGTTCACGCTTGGAATTTTTTCCGCACCGAGGCACACCTTAGCCATCGCCGACACGGTTTCCGCCGGATACTGACCGGCCGCCGTTTCTGCCGACAGCATCACCGCATCGGTGCCGTCCAGCACGGCGTTTGCCACATCCATCACTTCCGCGCGGGTCGGCATCGGATTGGTGATCATCGACTCCATCATCTGGGTAGCAGTAATGATGGTGCGGTTCAGCTGACGCGCACGCCGAATTAATGCTTTCTGAATGCCCACCAGCTCCGGATCGCCAATTTCCACGCCGAGATCGCCACGCGCCACCATCACCACGTCGGAGGCGAGAATGATGTCGTCCATCGCTTCCTGCGTTGCCACCGCTTCAGCGCGCTCCACTTTCGCCACCAGTTTGGCGTCGCAGCCGGCATCGCGTGCCAGACGGCGCGCGTAGTTCATGTCTTCGCCGTTACGCGGGAAGGAGACCGCCAGATAGTCGACGCCAATTTTCGCCGCGGTAATGATATCCAGCTTATCTTTTTCGGTCAGCGCTTCAGCCGACAGGCCGCCGCCGAGCTTGTTGATGCCTTTGTTGTTGGAGAGCGGGCCGCCGACAGTCACTTCGGTGAAGACTTTCACCCCCTGAACTTCCAGCACCTTCAGCTGCACACGGCCGTCGTCCAGCAGCAGGATGTCGCCCGGCACCACATCTTCCGGCAGGCCTTTATAGTCGATACCGACTTTCTCTTTGTCGCCTTCGCCTTTGCTCAGATTGGCATCCAGCAGGAAGCGGTCACCGACATTGAGGAAAACTTTGCCTTCTTTGAAGGTTGATACGCGAATTTTAGGGCCTTGCAGATCGCCAAGAATGGCGACGTGGCGACCGAGTTTGGCCGCAATCTGCCGCACTTTATCGGCGCGCAGTTGATGATCTTCCGGGGTGCCGTGGGAGAAATTGAGTCGCACAACGTTAGCGCCCGCCGCGATGATTTTTTCGAGGTTGTTGTCGCGATCGGTGGCGGGGCCGAGGGTTGTAACGATCTTGGTTCTTCTGAGACGTCTGGACATGAAGGACTCCGTTGACAAAGTATCGTGTCGATCACAAGTGACACGCAATGGTCACTCATTCTATATGATCGAGGGGCTGTGATTCGACTCACATTGTGAATGTGATGTTAATTATTTTGCTGTGCACGTGATTCCGGTGCCGGCTTTTCGAGGCGCGATGCTTTTAGTGCCTCTTTTACCCGTTTGAGATTCTCGCGGAAAGCTGTACCGCGCTCCAGGGTAAAACCGGTTGCCAGCACGTCAACCACGGTGAGCTGCGCCAGGCGGGAAACCATCGGCAGATAGATGTCGGTATCTTCCGGTACATCCAGCGTCAGCGGCAGCGTGGCTTCATCTGCCAGCGGCGATCCGGGCGAGGTGATAGCCAGCACGGTGGAAGCGTTTACACGCGCCAGGCGAGCCAGTTCTATCATATTTTTGGTGCGGCCAGTATGCGATATCAGAACAAACACGTCATTTGGTCCACTATTTATGCAACTCATGCGCTGGATCACAATATCCTCAGACCAGATGACCGGCAGATTAAAACGCAGAAATTTATTGGTGGCATCATGCGCCACCACCGCCGAGGCGCCCAGACCAAAAAAGGCCACTTTATGCGCCTGCGATAATGCCTGTACCGCCTGAGCCACCACCTGCATATCCAGTTGCTGACGCACGCGGCTGAGTCCCGCCAGCGCGGAATCAAAAATCTTGTGACTGTAGCGTTCTACGCTGTCATTTTCTTCGACATCGCGACTAACCCAGCTCGGCCCTTTGGCCAGACTCTGTGCCAGCTGCAGCTTGAAATCGGGAAAGCCGCGCGTGCCCATGCGGTGACAGAAGCGGTTCACCGTCGGTTCGCTGACCTGCGCCGCCTGTGCCAGCGTGGCAATGCTCGAGTGCATCGCCTGCTGCGGCGCGGCCAGAATCTGTTCTGCCACTTTGCGTTCTGATTTGCTCAGCGCGGCCAGCTGCGCCTGTATTTGATCCAGCATGTTGTTAACCCGATGACCATCAATCACTTTTTTGCGTTCACCCGTGCGTGAAATCGCTGCCAATTATGCGGAATATATCGTGTAATAGCCTGACGTACGCAGCGGCGGACAAATGTAACCGCGCTTTTTTTGTCATACTTTGATCGCTGCCGGGTTTTCGCCCGACAAACATCGAAACAGAAAAAGGCGCGTTAGCGCACTTCGCAACACGTTAAATGCGCCCCGGCGGTGCAGGATAATCACCTGTAACCGACCGCAGCCGGGTTGTCCTGGCGCGGTGAAAAAAGTACATTGTGCTGTAAGAAAATTACAATAAGGACCCGGCAGGATGAGGACGCTCAGGCCGGGTATATCCTGCAACGAGGAGAGGAAAATGGCGGTAACACAAACAGCCCAGGCATGCGATCTGGTGATTTTCGGTGCCAAAGGCGATCTTGCACGCCGGAAACTGTTGCCTTCACTGTATCAGCTGGAGAAAGCCGGTCAGATTCACGATACCACGCGCATTATTGGCGTGGGTCGCGCGGAGTGGGACAAAGAGGCCTACACCAAAGTGGTGCGTGAAGCGCTGGAAACCTTCATGAAGGAGAAGATTGACGAAGCGCTGTGGGACAAACTCAGCGGCCGTCTCGACTTCTGCAACCTCGACGTTAACGACACCTCGCACTTCTCGAAACTGGGCAAGATGCTGGATCAGAAAAACCGCGTCACCATCAACTACTTTGCCATGCCGCCGAGCACCTTTGGCGCCATCTGTGAAGGCCTGGGCGCCGCTAAACTCAACGCCAAACCGGCACGCGTGGTGATGGAGAAGCCGCTTGGTACCTCGCTGGAGACCTCGCAGGAGATCAACGACAGCGTCGGTAAATTCTTCGATGAAAGTCAGGTGTTCCGTATCGACCATTATCTTGGTAAAGAGACGGTGCTCAACCTGCTGGCGCTGCGTTTTGCCAACTCGATTTTCGTCAATAACTGGGACAACCGCACCATCGACCACGTGCAGATTACCGTGGCGGAAGAGGTAGGTATCGAAGGCCGCTGGGGTTACTTCGACAAAGCCGGCCAGATGCGTGACATGATCCAGAACCACCTGCTGCAGATCCTGACCATGATCGCCATGTCGCCGCCGTCCGATCTCAGTGCTGACGCGATTCGTGATGAGAAGGTGAAAGTGCTGCGCTCGCTGCGCCGCATTGACCAGACCAACGTGCGCGAGAAAACCGTACGCGGTCAGTACACTGCCGGTTTTGTGCAGGGCAAAAAAGTGCCGGGCTACCTGGAAGAAGAGGGGGCTAACAAGCAGAGCAGCACCGAAACCTTCGTCGCCATCCGCGTGGATATCGATAACTGGCGCTGGGCGGGCGTGCCTTTCTACCTGCGCACCGGTAAGCGTCTGCCGACCAAGTGCTCAGAAGTGGTGGTGTACTTCAAAAACCCGGAAATGAACCTGTTTAAGGACTCTTACGCCGAACTGCCGCAGAACAAGCTGACGATTCGTCTGCAGCCGGACGAGGGCGTGGATATTGAGATCCTCAACAAGGTGCCGGGTCTCGATCACAAGCATAAGCTGCAGACCACCAAGCTGGATCTGAGCTACTCCGAAACCTTCAATCAGTCGCATCTGGCGGATGCCTATGAGCGTCTGTTGCTGGAAACCATGCGCGGCATTCAGGCACTGTTTGTGCGCCGCGATGAAGTTGAAGCGGCGTGGACCTATGTCGATTCAATTATTGAAGCGTGGAATGCGGATGGCGACGCCTCCAAACCGTATCAGGCCGGCACTTGGGGACCGGTCGCCTCGGTGGCGATGATCACCCGCGACGGCCGCTCGTGGAACGAGTTTGAATAACCACCACTGCATCGCTGACTGAGAAGTTTATATTTACGCCCCTGCGCTGTTCGCCAGGGGCGTTTTGTTTTCAGTCAGCAGGGTTTATCCTGGTTGCCATTAATGGCAACCCTACAGAATGGTGCGCAATGATGCGCAAATGATAATGCTAAGGAAACGTATGGAAACGCTATTGCGCAATAAATGGAGTTCTGTCGGTATGCTGCTGGGGGCCATAGCATTCATGCTGGTTGCAGTTCACTTTACATTCGGCCCGTTCCAACATCGTCCCTCAATTGAGCAGGTGGTAGCAGAACAGGTTGCCGCAGTGAAGAAAGGTGTTCTTGCCGGACTAAAAGGGGAGAACGTGCAAAGTTCTACATCGAAAGCCAGCAAGATGGACATCGATGGGCTGCTTACCATTACGGATGTCGTGCTGGCGGCTATTGCCCTGCTGCTGGCCGCGTTTGGTGGTATGCGCAAAGAGAGCCGCTGGAGTATTTACGGCGCGCTGTTTTTCGCAGGTGCCACTCTGACGTTCCATGCCATCGTGGCTGGTATGGCTCTGGTCAGTGCACTGGTGTTTTTATTAATTGTTTTAGCGGTTGTCTCACTGGTGCTGGGTTAAAACTGCAGACGCAGGCATCAGGCTCAACTTGCGAGCGGATACAGGTCATGACCAAAATGAACCGCGGTTTCAAAAATTGATGATATCCAATAGACGTCCGTCCGGCCGATCTTGTATGGTAGGGCTCTCTTTCTGACAGCCGGACCGCGCGTCGGGTTGTCTCTCCTGAGGAAACGTAATGAAGAACTGGAAAACGAGTGCGGAACAGATCCTGACTACCGGCCCGGTTGTGCCGGTGATTGTCATCAACAAGCTGGAACATGCGGTGCCGATGGCCAAAGCGCTGGTCGCAGGTGGCGTACGCGTGCTGGAAGTGACGCTGCGCACGCCGGTAGCAATGGATGCGCTGCGGGCAATGATCAAAGAAGTTCCGGAAGCGATTGTGGGTGCCGGCACGGTGATCAATACCCAGCAGCTGAAAGAAGTGACCGACGCCGGTGCGCAGTTTGTCATTAGCCCGGGGCTCACCGAACCGCTGCTCAAGGCGGCGGTGGAAGGCCCGGTGCCGCTGATTCCAGGCATCAGCACCGTGTCAGAACTGATGGTCGGCATGGATTATGGTTTGCGCGAGTTCAAGTTCTTCCCGGCAGAGGCTAACGGTGGCGTCAAAGCGCTGGCGGCGATTGGTGGTCCATTCCCGCAGGTGCGTTTCTGCCCAACCGGCGGCATTTCACCGGCCAACTATCGTGACTATCTGACGCTGAAAAGCGTGCTGTGTATTGGCGGTTCGTGGCTGGTGCCAAACGATGCGCTGGAGAGCGGCGACTGGGATCGCATTACGCAGCTGGCGCGTGAGGCAGTGACAGGTGCGGCTTCACCCCGCTGATCGCGAATAGCGCTGCCGCGTAACTGCAACGCGGCAGCGGTCAATTTTTCGGGTGGTGATGGCGCTGCGTCACCACCCGGGCTATCAGCCCTGAACCTGCACGGCTGCGGCGCTGGCAATGGCGCGAGCCACGGCATCATCGGTGCTGTCACCGGTCGCCAGCGCGACACCCAGACGGCGCTGCCCCGCGATTTCCGGCTTACCAAACAGGCGCAGCTGCAAACCGGCGCCAAGTGCGGCTTCCACATTCACAAACTGCACGTTGTGGCTATCGAGCTGTGGCAGGATCACCGCCGACGCTGCCGGTCCATACTGGCGAATGCCGCCAATCGGCAGGCCGAGGAAGGCGCGCACGTGCAGCGCGAACTCAGAGAGATCCTGCGAAATCAGCGTCACCATACCGGTATCGTGCGGACGCGGAGAGACTTCGCTGAACACCACCTCGTCGCCGCACACAAACAGCTCCACGCCAAACAGGCCGTAACCGCTGAGCGCTTTCACCACGTTAGCGGCGATGTCCTGCGCGCGCTGCAGGGCCAGTTCGCTCATCTGCTGTGGCTGCCAGGATTCACGATAATCACCGTCTTCCTGACGATGACCAATTGGCGCGCAGAAATGGATGCCGTCCACCGCGCTGATGGTCAGCAGGGTGATTTCAAAATCGAACTTCACGACGCCCTCGACGATCACCCGGCCCGCGCCCGCGCGTCCGCCTTGCTGCGCATAATCCCAGGCGTGATCCAGCTGGCTGGCTTCGCGAATGAAGCTCTGGCCTTTACCGGAGGAGCTCATTACCGGTTTTACGATGCAGGGGAAACCGATCTCGTGCGCGGCCGCGACGAAACGCGCTTTGCTATCCGCAAACTGGTAGGTTGAGGTCGGTAACGCCAGCTCTTCTGCCGCCAGACGGCGAATGCCTTCGCGGTTCATGGTCAGACGCGCAGCACGGGCCGTCGGCACCACTTTTTGCCCCTGCGCTTCCAGCTCCAGCAGTTTTTCGGTGGCGATGGCTTCAATTTCCGGCACCACAAAGTGGGGCTGCTCCTGCGCAATCAGCGCCGCCAGTGCGTCACCGTCCAGCATGTTAATGACGTGGCTGCGATGCGCAACGTGCATCGCCGGGGCATCGGCATAGCGATCGACGGCGATCACTTCCACCCCGAGACGCTGACACTCCAGCGCCACCTCTTTGCCCAATTCACCTGAACCTAACAGCATGACACGCGTTGCGGCAGGTCGCAGCGCGGTTCCGAGAGTCGTCATAATTTCACCTTAGCAGTCAAAATGCGCGCGCAGTATAAACGAAAACGTTTGCGTACTCACGCATTGCGCACGTCCGGCTTTGCCATACTTTGCCGGCTCTGACGTTAACTGACACAGCGTGCGGCAGCATAGTGAGCGGAAACTTAAACAGAAGTTAAACGATGAGTAACTGGCTGCAGCAAATTCAATCGGTTCTGGCAAAGAAGGGCGGTGACGGCAAATCAGGCGGCCTGAGCGATATGCTGGCACCCGGCGCGCTGGGTGGCCTGGCGGGTTTACTGGTTGCCAGCAAATCGTCGCGCAAGCTGTTAACCAAATACGGCGGCACCGCGCTGCTGGTCGGCGGCGGGGCGGCGGCAGGCGCGGTGCTGTGGAATAAATACAAGCAGCGCGTGCGGGAAACCCATCAGGATGAGCCTGCGTTTGGCCAGTTGCAGACGCCGCTCGACCAGCGCGCGGAGCGACTGGTAACCGCGCTGGTGTTTGCTGCGAAAAGCGACGGGCACATTGACGATCTCGAGCGCACGGCCATCGAACAGAATATCCATCAGGCCGGTTACGGTGCGCAGGCGGAAGCGCTGATTCAGCAGGCAATGAACCGTCCGCTCGATCCGCAATGGCTGGCCGCCGACGTGAAAAACGAAGAGGAAGCGCTGGAACTCTATTTCCTTAGCTGTGCGGCGATCGATGTCGATCATTTCATGGAGCGCAGCTACCTCTCCGCGCTCGGCGATGCGCTAAAAATTCCTCAGGACGTGCGCGACGGTATTCAGCGCGACATCGCGGCGGAAAAAGCGGCCTGAGTCACGCCGGAGGCGGTTGCGGCGGCCTCCGGTTACACTTCGCGTGCGTTTCCGGCTTGGCTTCCTCTGCCAGAAGTGCCACGCTTGCAGGATGTCGTCTTTCAGGGAGAAACTCTGTAATGAATCAGCCGCAAGCGAAAAAAATCCCCCACCACATGACGTTACACGGCGAAACGCGTACCGATAACTATTTCTGGCTGCGTGATGATGACCGGCAAAACCCCGAGGTACTGGCTTATCTGGAGGCGGAAAACCGCTACGGTAAAGCGATGATGGCCTCGCAGGATGCGTTGCAGGATCGGGTACTGAAAGAGATCATCGATCGGCTGCCGGCGCAGGATCATTCGGTACCGTACGTTAAACGCGGCTACCGCTATCAAAGCCGTTACGAAGCCGGCAATGAGTATGCGGCCTATTTCCGCCAGCCGGTGGATGCGCCCGCCGACCAGCCGTGGCAGCTGCTACTGGATGGCAACCAGCGCGCCGCGCACAGTGACTTTTACACCATGGGCACGCTGGATATCAGCCCGGATAACCAGGTGATGGCGCTGGCGGAAGATTTTTTATCGCGCCGCCAGTACGGCATCCGCTTTCGTAATCTCAACAGCGGCAGCTGGTATCCGGAGGTGCTGCGCGACGCGTCCTCCAGCGTGGCATGGGCCAACGACTCACGCACCCTCTACTACGTACGCAAGCATCCGAAAACGCTGCTGGCTTATCAGGTGTGGCGTCACGAACTGGGGCATCCGCAGTCGGAAGATCAGCTGGTGTATGAAGAGCAGGATGAGTCTTTCCACCTTAGCGTGCATAAAACCACCTCGGAACACTTCATCCTGATCGCGCTGTTCAGCACCACCACCAGTGAAATTCTGCTGATTGACGCGGAATATCCGGACGCACAGCCGCAGGTGTTTTGTCCGCGGCGGCGCGATCATGAATACAGCATCGATCACTACAATCACCAGTTCTTCATTCGCTCCAACCGCGACGGCAAAAATTTCGGCCTGTACCGCAGCGCGTGGCTGGCTGAAGTTCGCTGGCAAACCCTGATTCCGCCACGCGACCACGTGGTGATGGAAGATTTTCAGCTGTTTCGTAACTGGCTGGTGGTTGAAGAGCGTCAGCGCGGGGTAAATACCCTGCGCCAGATTAACTGGGCCAGCGGCGAGATTTACGGTATTGCCTTTGACGATCCGGCCTACGTCACCTGGCTGGCCTACAACCCCACGCCGGAAAGTGACACGCTGCGCTACGGCTACTCGTCGATGACGACGCCGACCACGCTGTTCGAACTGAACATGGAGACCGGCGAGCGGCGCATTCTCAAGCAAACCCCGGTGCCGGGCTTTGACTCTGCCGACTACAAAAGTGAACACCTGTGGATCACGGTGCGCGACGGTACGGAAGTGCCGGTCTCACTGGTTTATCACCGCAAACACTTTCAGCGCGGCGCCAATCCGCTGCTGGCGTACGGCTACGGCGCGTATGGCAGCAGCATGGAGGCCAGTTTTGGCACCAGCCGCATCAGTTTGCTGGAGCGCGGTTTCATCTACGCGATTATCCACGTGCGCGGCGGCGGCGAGCTGGGCCAGCAGTGGTATGACGATGGCCGGCTGCAACATAAAATGAACAGCTTCACCGACTTCATTGATGTGACTGAAGCGCTGGTGGCGAAAGGCTACGGCAACCCGCAGCAGCTGTACGCCATGGGCGGCAGTGCCGGAGGCTTACTAATGGGCGGCGTGCTGAATATGGCACCGCAGCTGTTTCACGGCGTGATCGCTCAGGTGCCGTTTGTCGATGTGGTCACGACCATGCTCGATCCGTCGATTCCGCTGACCACCGGTGAATATGATGAGTGGGGCAATCCGGAGCAGGCGGAATTCTATCGCTACATCCGCCAGTACAGCCCGTATGACAACGTGACGGCGCAGGCGTATCCGCACCTGCTGGTAACCACCGGGCTGCACGATTCGCAGGTACAGTACTGGGAGCCGGCGAAGTGGGTGGCAAAGCTGCGTGAGCTGCGCACCAACGATGCGCTGCTGTTACTCTGCACCGATATGGATTCCGGCCACGGCGGCAAATCAGGACGTTATAAATCCTATGAAGGCGTGGCGCAGGAGTTCACTTTCCTGATCGCCCTGGCGCAGGGCTCGCTGCCGCCGCGCAGCGATTACTGAGTGTCCTTAACGTATTTGCGCAGCGTCTGCCGCAGCGGCGCGCGCAAATCACGTACGTTTTCCAGTACCCAGCGCAGATAGCCCGGATCTTTACGCGCGATGCTGCCGATGCTCTGACCACGATATTTACCAAACGGGAACACTTCGTCGCTGACCGGCGCCGGCTGGCAGCGACTCACCATCTCGCTGGCGCTCCAGCCGGAGGTTTCCATAATGCGGATCAGTAGCGCGGCGGTGACGTAGCAATCGTACAGCGCGCGGTGCGCGTGCAGATCATCCGGCGGCGACACCTCAAGTTTCAGGCTGTGGCGCAGCGCCTGATTACCGTATTTAATGCCCGGCCACAGCTGGCGTGCCAGCGTCATGGTGCAGATCCATTCGCCCGGCATCGTCGGCAGCATGCGCCGGTCAAAGCTGGCGTTATGCGCCACATAGTGCGGGCTACCGTGATAGCGGCCAATCGCCTCTTCGATGGTCGGCTTGCCCACCACCATGGCTTCAGTGATGCGGTGCACCGCCATCGCCTGACGACTGATGGGCCGATCCGGGCAGATCAGATCGCTCATCGGATTGACGATCTGGCGGTCAATGACATCCACTGACGCCACTTCCACCACGCCGCCCTGCAGGCCACAGGTTTCCGTATCGATTACGCGTAACATAAATTATTTCTGCTTAGGTTCGTAGGGCAGGCGGGAGAGGCTAAGCGATGCCTGGCGATAGGCCATCAGGCGCTGACGGAACCAGTCGCGCAGCGCTTCCGGCTGCTCGCGCTCCACCATCTCGGCAATCACCGGCATGTTGTAGCGCTCTTTAAACGCCACGCCAGCGGCGGCGAGATCGACGTTAACTTTGTCTTTCTCTTCCTGCGACAGCAGGGCAAGGTTTTGGCTCATGCTTTTCTCCTGATAAACAGGGGCAAAAATAATGGTTTCGCCCTGCTGGATCAAGGGAATTGGATCGCACCGCAAGTCTCGACAGCCTAAAAGCAGCGGCGTATCCTGCTGCCACATTTGCGGCGCAGTGCCGCAGTTAAAAGGGAAGACGTGATGATGAAAACTGCATCCAGGCGCGTTATCGCGCTACTGCTGGCGGGCGCGACGCTGGGCTTCAGCCAGCTGGCTATGGCACATGCCCACCTCAAAGCCCCGGTGCCGGCGGATAACGCCGTGGTGGAGCGCGCGCCGCAGCAACTCACCCTGACATTTACCGAAGATATTGAACCGGCATTCAGCGGCGTTGAAATGACCAACGCGCAGCAGCAGCCGGTGGCGCTGGAGAAAGCCCAGCTGAATCCGCAGCAGCACGATCAGTTGATTGTGCCGATCGCCCAGCCGCTGGCGTCGGGTCATTATCAGGTCAACTGGCACGTGCTGTCAGTGGACGGCCACAAAACCAAAGGTAGCTACAGTTTCAGCGTGAAGTAATGAGTCTTAGCGCGTTCTGGATCGGCCTGCGGGCGCTGCATTTTCTGGCGCTGTTTCTGCTGACCGGCAGTGCATTTTATACCGCGCTGCTGGCGCCGGCGCGCTACCGACCGGTGCTGGCACAGCGCTGGCGATGGCTGATGGGATACAGCGCCGTGCTGAGTTTACTCAGTGCGCTGTTGATGCTGGCTACGCAGACCGGGCTGATGAGCGGCGACTGGCGCAGTATCGCCAGCATCGACGTCTGGCTGGCGGTGCTGGGCACGCGCTTCGGCGCGGTGTGGCGCTGGGTTATCCTGTTTGCCCTGCTCAGCACGCTGGCGCTGCGCCTGCGTGGTAATTTGCGCCAGCAGGCGTTACTGGTGAGCGCGCTGTTGCAGCTGGTGGCGCTGGCGGGCGTCGGCCATGCGGCGATGCGCGACGGCATGGCGGGACTGCTGCAGCAGGGGAATCATGCGCTGCACCTGATCGCGGCCGCCTTCTGGGCCGGTGGTCTGCTGCCGCTGCTGCTATTAATGCGCGAGGCGCGTAACATTGCCTGGCGCACCGATGCCATTCGCAGCATGATGCGCTTTTCACGCTATGGTCATCTGGCCGTGGCGCTGGCGATTGTTACCGGCACGGTCAACAGCCTGCTGATTGCCGGTACGCCGCTCAACTGGGCCGCCACGCTGTGGAGCGAGCTGCTGGTGAGCAAAGCGTTGCTGGTGGCACTGATGGTGCTGATTGCGCTGCTTAATCGCTATCTGCTGGTGCCGCGTTTCCGCCTGGCCGCCAGCCGGGCACCGAAACTTTTTATCCGTCTGACGCAGCTCGAGCTGCTGCTGGCGTTGATTGTTATCGGGCTGGTGAGCGTGTTTGCTACGCTGTCGCCGGCCTGAATCTTAAAAGATGAGATGAGGTCGAGATTTTGCTGAAGAAACTGATTCCAGCTGGGTTACTGATGGCGTTGTGCAGCCAGGCGTTCGCCGGGCAGATTATCACCGTCAGTCGTTTTGAAATTGGCAAAGATAAGTGGCCGTTCACCCGCGAAGAGGTGATGCTGACCTGCGAGAAAGATGGCGCGCTGTTTGCCATCAACCCCAGCACGCTGCTGCAGTATCCGCTTAATGATAAAGCGCTGGCGCGCGGCAATGCCGGGCAGGGCACATTGCAGTCCATCGATACCATCCTTGCCGCCGATAAAGCGCATCCGGGACAAAAGATGAGCCTGCAGCCGATCGTCGATCGCGCCCAGCAGCTGTGCGGTAAATAATCCCTGCATTTTCAGGCGTAGCGCACATTTTTGCCGCTGCGCCTGCCAGCCGTTAGTGCCAGCCCGATCACAGAGTTGGCAGCTTTTGCCTGCGGCGTTGTCCACTGGCTGGAAAATCACCAATGCTGGTCTACCTTTAAAAGGCAAGGCGTCCTCGCCTGCAAAAATGCCAACTTTTAGCGCACGGCTCTCAACGAGCCATTTCCCTGGACCCGATACAGGAATCGTATTGGGTCTTTTTTTGTCTGCCGTTTGTCATCAATAAATTATCATAAGATCAATTAGTTACTACGCATTCTTAATCTTCTCTATCACCCTGCTAGAATGTCTGCCATGATTTTGACGCCACTCAGCGGACCATAAATCAGAAGTGCAACTACATGGCATCCAATCCATTAGAATGTATGCTCAGAACAGCTTCGTGTGAAAATGACTCTTCTTTCATAGGCATCAATTTGGGTTAACACTACATGACAATTTAAAGTTCCGATCGCATAGTTAACAGCCTGTCCAATATCAAGGTTAATGCCTTTTTCCTGGAAAGTTCCCGTTATCCACGATGGGTAAATCGATGTTACTGATAGGTAAGTTGTGTTATTTACTAATGGAAAGCTCTGCGAAAGCCCTATTGAAAAATTATCATTCTTCATTGCCAAAGTATTCAAAGCATTAGTGGCAGATGTTAGCCTACTAATGGCATCATTCAATTGTAGTTGCAGTTTTTTATTCTTAGATTCAAAATTCTCTGTGCTTTTTTTGTACTTATCCAGTTGGTTCCTTTCATCTATATCCAATGATAGCTGAGAGGAAAGCGTATTCATTTTTTTTAGAGTGCTTGGTAACTCCCATTTTTCTGACGTCTGGTAGGCTTCAAGCTGCTCTTTCAATTTACTTACTCTTGACTCTTGAATTGCCCATGCACCGCCTCCAACTGCACATAAAAGAGGCAGCATGACAAAAAAATTTATGGTTGGCTTACTTGCCTTTGGTTCAGATTGCATAGGGGTATATCTCATAGTGTTTTTATTATTTTACTCAAGGTGAGTTGAATAAACACACTATTTTTCTCCATCCTGTACTGTATAAAATTGACATAAGTAAAATTAGCCGGTTTCAGTTTTACCCTCTTGCATTGACCGATACTGGACGTACGAAAGCAGGCTCGCAAGTTCTAACTGCATGGTATAACGGCGACTATTGAGATTGTGCGGTACCTTGCTGAGCAGCCACTGCTTCGCGTCGATCACTGACTTAAAGCCATGAACCTTAACCAGTGTTTCAGGTTAAGGTAGAGCGTCGCATTGCCAACGTGAACGAGAATTCAGCTACATCTCGCTACATCTTTCCCACAAGGCTTTAACGGCGCGCATTGCGGCTGCTTCGCTGGAATACATCGTCGTCAGCATACACACATGATCTTCGCTACATGCCAGAAGGCGCAGGGTTTCGGAGTGGTGTTCGTTCATAGCAAGATAATGCTTCAAACATCAAGCCTTGCAAAAATGATGCTGTTTATTGATCTGTAACAGGACAAACAGAGGGCAAAAATAGCTTATATTTATTGATTGATTAAAAGTAAAGATTTGTTAATGTGTGTGGGCAATACTACTTATCTTGTGAGGGAATCATGGAAGAAGTTGAGTTTTTCAACGATGGTAACGTTAGCGTCACAAGCGCACGATTTCGTGTTGGTGCAAGCACCTATGCAATGCAGGGCGTCACATCGGTTAAGCGTGCAAAAAAAGATGCTAATAAATTACCAGCAATTTTAATGATTTTTATTGGTGTATTAATGACTTTTGGTGCTGACCAAACTGGTACGAAAATTTTAGGCGGTGTATTAATTATCGCTGGAATTATTGTATTCCGTAAAATGAAGGCTGAATACAGCGTTTATTTAAATAGCTCATCAGGTGAAAGTCAGGCATTGAAAAGTAAAGATGTATCGTATATTGATCAGGTTATAGATGCTTTAAATAAATCAATTGTCCATAGAGGTTAAGATATTTAAGGAGCCCTGGCTCCTTAAATAATTGTAGGAAGGGGGTTGCCATGGATTTAATGAGTTTTAGTGAGGCATTAAAAAAGGCGGGAAGTCAGAAGAAAAAACACATTCTTTTGGGTAACGGTTTTAGTATAGCTTGCAAGCCAGATATATTTATTTATGGCCGTTTATTTGCAAAGGCAAGGTTTGATAAACTTTCTCCCGCTACGAAAAAAGTTTTTGATATAATGGGGACTGAGGACTTTGAAAAAATAATTAAGGTATTGAGAGATTCAAGCGATGTACTTCAAGCATATGACGATGCTAATATAAGTATAGTAGAACAGTTATTAGATGATTCTGAAGCTCTTAAAGATCTACTTGTTGAAACACTGGCTGCAAGCCATCCGTTACATCCCGGAGAAGTCAGTGAATTGCAATATCAGTCTTGCAGGCTATTTCTCAATAATTTCGAACACATCTATACTCTTAATTATGATTTGCTCCTTTACTGGACATGCATGCATTGCGAAGAAGGTCAAAGTCCAACAAGTGATGATGGTTTTAGAAAACCTGCAGACAATTATGATGCTGATTATGTTACTTGGGAACCGAATAATGCTCATGGGCAGAGTCTTTTCTTTCTACACGGTGCGCTACATCTTTTTGATGCTGGTTATGAGTTAAGAAAGTTCACATGGGTCAATACCAAGGTAAGACTCATTGAGCAGATTCGTAATGCAATGAGTAAAGATCTTTACCCTGTTTTTGTTTCTGAAGGAACATCCAAAGAAAAAATTGAGAAAATTAGACACAACGACTACCTTGCTAAAGCTTATAGAAGCTTCAGTGCGATAACAGGAGCCTTGTTCATTTATGGGCATTCTTTAGCAGAAAATGATGAGCATTTTCTTACTGTAATTGAAAATGGAAGAATAAGACAGCTTTATATTGGTATATTTGGGAATCCTAATTCAAATGATAATAAGAGGATAATTAGGCGTGCCAATAAAATGGCATTAACTCGGAAAAAACAAACCTTGGAGGTTTACTTTTATGATGTGTCGTCAGCGAATGTCTGGGGATAAGCCCGATGTATTTGCTCTAAAGCTTGCATTTTTTATTAGAACTTATTGTTTTGATCAATCGTGGATACTCCCTAAAGAAGCAAACATTATATTGTATATCTTTGGCTGCATAAGGTGGTTTGTCTCTAAATCCGTCTTGATGCACTCGCCATAAGAAAAAATTTGGATGGGTTTTGGTGTTTAAACCTTACTGTTATTGAGATTATTAATAGATTTCAACTCACTCTGGATGATGCACCGATACCGCTTATAGCATCGGCGATTGAGGGCAAGGCCGGATTAGCCTCTGCACGCGTCAGTGCTGACATTGCGGCCAGCGTTGAGTAGTGAATACCTCTTGAGCTTTTGCAGAAGATCACGTTTGTTGCCGGCTGTCATTAGCTATATATAGGTAGCACCTGCTAACAACTGGCCAACTTCCGCAGTATCCTTAATGGTAAATAAAGATAATTTTTTCATTGGCACTGCTTTTATTGGCGCACAATGCAGCCATTGGATTTGCGCCAGAAGACCATCAATGAGCGTTAAATTTTCAGTGAAATCAGTAAGAGTAAGTACCTCAAAACGGTTATTTTTTTGCGGCTAGACTGTATTAAACGTATAACGTAGCGTTTAGGCACGGATAACGTATTCTTTTGCAATGTTTTTTCTGTTATGAATCAACGCTAATTTACGGAGTTCATCGTTGTAATAGGCATGGTTAAAATCTAGCAATAAACATGCTGGATCTCTCTTAATTTGCAGAATCCAGTTGTGGTTTGATCAGCAGCATTTAATTGTATGCTGGCTATTCTTCTCAAGCTATACAGCAACATTGATAAGCGGATTGCAATGTTTGGTCAAGGTAGTTTTAACCGCTTAGCATTCTTATGATTGATGCGCTTATGTACGTGGTAGTTTTGTGTAGGTTAAAAGGGGAGTGAAGTTGAGTAACACAACCCCATTAGCAATTCAATTTTGCACAGTTTAGGGCCGGTGCGTTTTGCTGCAGCTAAGTCCTGCTTAGGCATTGTTAGAAGGGGCTTAGTTCACTGCTTGGCTGATAGCTGGTATTAAAATCACTGCGAGGTAGACAATGAAGTCTTGCAATTGCACTAATTCAAACTCGGCCTAATTGTTTGCATTTTCAGTATACATAACGCAATATCTCCTGTTGTTATATGTATTCTATGGTGTTGCAAGTGATCGATAAACACTCTAAACAACATTTAGTTACTTTCAACATAATGTAGCATTTATTGGTAAAAATAATGCGCTTTGAAAATGCAGTTGCGAGCGGTGATTTTGAGCGAATCCTCACATCATATGGCTTTACCATGCTGAAAGAATCAAGCGAAAAGCGGAAGATTGGTAAGAGCAAAGTTGCCAGCTGGGTCGTACGTGGTCAGGTCCCGAATAATGTGATTTTACAATACTTTGTTGACACTGGCGCTAGTATAAATTGGCTAGTAGCTGGTGAATATGAAAAAGTAAACTCAATATGCAAACTGTTCAACCTTAGCGTTAAGCCTGTTGGTTTAGACTGTAATACCGATGAAGTTAGAAGGACTGGTAAGATTCTACTAACTAAGAATCATCATAAATAGTTAAATTATTGATAGTTTAGAGTATTCTTATTGATAAAAAGGATTAAGTATGTCATTTGAAGTGATTGGTACAACAATAGATTTGAAAAGTGGCACTCATGTCATTTATTGCCAGGCATCTTTAGATAAATATTTGGATATTGTTGGTGAAGACTTTGGTGAGTTTTCTTTGCAACGAAAAAGAGAGTCTCACAAAGCTTATAAAAGACTTAGAGAAGATATCGTTGGGGGGGCATTACTTCCATCAATAACCCTGTCTGTTAAGCATCATCTCGTAGAGGATATAATTTGTCATATTGATGATAATAAGGCTTTGACAGATCTTCTTTCTAGGGATGATGTGGTTGATATCTTGGATGGGCTGCAGAGAACTTATATTATAAGTGATTTGAAAAGAAATGGTGTGGTCTTTAAAGAAGGTCAAAAATTACTGTTAGAATATTGGTTAGAACCAGATCTTAGCAAATTGATTTATCGAATGATAGTCCTTAATTCAGGTCAAAAAGCCATGTCTATGAGACATCAGATCGAACTTCTTTTCCTATCGTTGCAAGAAACCATATCCTCAAGGCTGGAAGGTATTGAAATAATAAAAGAAAAAGATTCAAAGCGTAGAACGCAAGTTAAAAAGTATCATCTCAGTTCTATTGTTGCATCTTATAATGCTTTTATTACCGCGTCCCATGAAACAGATAAAGAAAATTTAGTAGCGCAGAAGTTAATTGATGATGGTGCATTTGACTCATCAGAGGATGAGCTAACGGCGCAATTTGAAGATTATATGTTTTATCTTGGTATCTTTATTAAGCTTGATGAAATGTGCTGGAACCTTTACACCGCAAATCAACTAGACGAAAATGGTGAAGAAATCGATTTAGGAGATTCGCAAAACTGGCTTGGCTCAGAAAATGTGATAGTATCTATTTTTAGTGCAATAGCTCAATTTTTGAAAACTGAAAAAAAAGCTAGGGTAGATGAAGCATTTGATAAACTGTTCAAAATCATTGAAGCGGGGGAGCAGGATCCTCTGGGATTAAATGTGTTCAATCAGGTTAAAATTGGTTTGATTTACAAAAAAGCAAATATGGGATTTGTTACTAGGAAACTTATTCATACTGGATTTAAAGAATATTTTAGAGATTGTGGTGATACATCTCTCGCTGACTGTTGGCCACAAGCGGCGGAATAATCAATGGACGCGACTAAAATATTAGAGTTTAAGGATTTATATGAAGAGTTCATTGATAATGAGGGTGAGTTATCATATCAGTTAGTAGATAATGAATTTCACTGCTTCAATGATCATGTCGTTATTCCTGTAAGAGCTATAGAAAGTTCGATAAACATCTCTATGGCTGATGATATTGAGATATATTCGTCTACTGGTAACTTGATTGGTGTTTTGTGCCCTCTAGCCTACCCGGAAAATGAACATATCATTGCTAGACTTAATGAAAAAAGACTTTTTGCATATTTTGTTGATAATCTAGTACATACTCAACAAAGTGATAGCTATGGTTTCATTAATCATTATGTGTTGATTGAATTAAGCGCCTTTTCTTACTACAAGACGGTTATGGGCACATCTGAATATTGGGGGGGATATACTCATAAAAACCTGAACTCTACTAGTTCCAGAGTGATTAGTGAAATAAAAATTCGTGAAGAAATTAAAGTGTCGTCAACAAATCACGAAGAAAGTATGGTGCTAGCTGTTCATTCATCTAGCTCATTTGAACGGTTTTTAAAATATTACCATCAAATCGAACTATTGTTCGACCCCCTCTTTATTTCGAGGTTAAAAAATATAAATTCGGCTGATTTAAGAGATTACGCTGGATTAATAAAAGAATTTAATTATGGCAAAAAAACCGAATTGGAGACATTTAAGTACATTCTCAAAAAATATTTGGTTGATTATAATTCTATAATTGAAAAGATGAAGCTCGTGCAAAATCATCTTGGTATTGCTAACGATATGTTCTTTGTGCTTGGTAAGGAACAAAATCCCTTAAAAAGTCATGACGAGTGGATTATTTTAATTGACTTACTATCTAGAAGTTCACTTGATCTTACTTCTTGCTCGACTTATCAACCAGTTAATGGATCGACTGTGAGGCTTATCAACAAAAATTCTCAAGAAGTTTTCAATGAATTTATAGTTAACTTGTGCAGTTATTGGATCTATAGGATGAGATGCTGTATCGCACACAATAAAATAGGAGAATATATATTCAGTTATAATGATGAAAGTTTTGTTTCTGATTTCGGAGAGCATTTACTTTTAGAGATTATCAGGGATATATTCTCAAATTCAGTTCTTCATGCAGATATAAATGTATAATCTATGATGGGTATGCCGCTATACCCATTTATAATTTTTACAAAAAAGAGCCACTTTAAAAATAAGCATCAACTTGACCTTGGTTATTCATCGGTTAGATTTATTTCTTAATTAATGATAGTTGAGCTATGCTATTAACGTTCAATGAATATAATCTGATGCCATGTATGTCAGACTTAAAAATTGTGGTGATTGGAATTAGTAATTGAATCTCTTTCAATGGTAAGTTGTCGTCAAATACTAACATAAAAGACTGGTTTTTTATTTTTATGTGTTATGTGTCTTTTTTGTGTCTGCTTCGTCTTATCTTATTGTTCATCATGCAGAATTGCAGCCATGGCCGCAAAAGACGATTGTTTTTAAAGCCTGATGCTGCAAAAAGGAAAAAAGTGTCCAAATCTATCCACTTAAAATTTTAAACGCGGCGCAGTCACCGCTTCGTCATACCCGGAATTTATCAATAAATTTTATTACCCCTTGTGTTTATCCGCCAGACGTGCGTTAATGCATCTCCGGTCTGATAAGCAGACAGTCCCATAGTTAGTTCGTTTTGTATCTCTCATCTGTGTTAGTGCCTTTCCTGTGCCTTTCTCTTTGAGTTTTATCTCAGGTTCTGATGTGTCGCTGCGGTTCAGCCTCTAATGCCATATGGCTCATTATCAAGGTATAAACATGTCAAATAAAATGCTCGGTACAGTAAAATGGTTCAACGCTGAGAAAGGTTTCGGCTTCATTTCTCCGGAAGACGGCAGCAAAGACGTTTTCGTCCATTTCTCTGCCATTCAGGGAACTGACTTCCGTTCACTCGATGACGGTCAGAAAGTTGAATTCTCTGTGGAAAACGGCCCTAAAGGTCCGTCAGCTGTTAACGTTACAGGTCTCTGATTATTACAGTAATTAATGCTATGAGATGCCCACAATGTCAGGGCTCTCAATATCGCCAGTCCATTTTTGACAGGAACAGGCAAAATCCACTCGGCGCAAAATGTATTTTTTGTAAGTCGATTATGATTGCCATCGCCTCGTCGTTGTATGTGATGAAAGAAGCGAATTAATTCAGTTGTGTTATTCATGTGGCGAAATAAATTAATAACCACACCTGATGACTAACGCAGCGAGTACCCTATTATTGGTCACCTTCGGGTGGCCTTTTTTGTTTATCGCGTTAGCCGAGGGCAGGCGATAAGCAAAGCGTTAACCCATAACTAATTTACTTCTTACGCTTAATTCACAGATGCGTGATAAACCCGCCGGGCTGAAGGATAACGCAACTAAAATAGTTATTACCCAATGTGGGGTATGGAGGTGCTTATGTCAGAACGACCCGATGATGTCACTCCGCTGCCTGACGATGCGCAGGTACCCGGCGAAGAGCCGCTTGATGACGATGATGATACCGACACCGGATTGCCTGAAGACGATGGGCAAAAACCGATCTAATCGATAAACCTCCTGCGGGAGGTTTTTTTTATCTTGCCGGTACTGGCTGTGGTGGAATCAATAGTTCCCCCAATCATCCACATTTCCGTTAAGCGCGGTGGTTGATGCTGTTCATGTTGGGGCGTTTTTCTTCACGCGCCGGGTACGCAGATATTCTTCCAGATAAGGCAGTAGTTCAAACACCACGATTGCGCACAGTACGCCAATAATATAACCCTGCGGTAGCGGATCGGCACGCAGCGTAAGAGTAAACCGGGGCGTTTCATTGCCGGCCCCAAACAGCGCGAGAAATTGCGGCCAGTGACGGGAGATCACCAGTAGCAGCGCCATCAGCGGCACCATTTCGAGAAAACTGTGGATGTGTTGTTCGACCGGCGTCACTTTTCTGCTTTTCACCGCGTAGCTGACGTCCCATAACGCAGTGGCTTCATGACAAAAAAACAGCACGATCATTAGCGCAATAATCAGCGCATTGACCTCAAGAAATAATGCCAGCAGCAGCGGAGTGCCCATCTCCAGAAACATTAAAATATGTATCCATGTCTCTTTAACGCCGGAGGTGTGCTCTATTTCGGTTGCGCGATGGCAAAGCCAGTCGGCAAAGCCAGCAATAAGCCAAACCGGTAAGACAAAATAGAGTAACAGCAACATTTGTGGATCAAGACTGTGCATCAGCATATCCTTTATTTCAGCGTAATAACCAAGCATAGCTATGAAAAATTAATCAGGATAATGGCGGTGAACTTTAATTAAGCCAGACGTAAAAATGCCGCCGGGAATAAAACCAGGCGGCAATAAGGACGATAAATTTTCAGGGCAGGGCGTGATAAGTGCTGATGCCGCTAACAGTCAGGCCTGCGGCTGACCTACCGGCCCCTTACTCATTGGACCGCCGGGCACCGGTTGTTCTGCAGGGACATTAGGGCGTCCGTCCGGGCCAATTGGCCGTTCAGGTTGCTGACAGCCAGCCAGCGCGGTCAGGGTGGAGAGGATTAACAGACTGGCAAACAGGCTCTTCATGCGATGATTTCCTGCGAAGGGGATGATAATGCCCGCCGCACACGCGACGGCGGACCGGACGATAATGCATTAAGGTTCTTCGATACGTGCAACATCCACACGGGTATTTTCGCCCCGGCCATACACTTTGCCGCTTACCCGTACCTGATCCTCAGCGTTATAGGTTTTGCCTTTGAAGGTATCGGCAGCGGCTTTAATAGTGATGGTGCCGGTGCTGTCACGAAACTGATAATTATCACCGCTTAACTTTTTAACGATATAACCTTCCAGCGTGACATAGCCGCCCTGACGAAAATCCCGAATCTGTTCGATATGTGTCTGGCCGGTATCTTCAGAACCTTTATAACCGGCGTCCTGTTGTTTCTGCGGCGGCGGGGTTTTACCGCCCTCAAAGCCGCCCTGTTCAGCGATAGCGCCCAGACTAAACACCATCAGCAGTGACGCCAGTACCGTTTTTTTCATCATAATCATTCCCTCTTGATTGCAACATTCCACAATGACTTAAGCCTGGCACAGGATCGCGCATCGCGGGGGCCGTTACGCTGAATCGTTATTTAGCACGCTGGCCGGAATGTCGATGCGATCGCCCAGCGACCAGCGTTTCTGCCCCAGCACGCGCTGCGGCGTGGTGTCCGGTACGTTGAAATAGTAACCGGCTGCGCCGTTATCGTCGGGCTGCGCTTCGAACAGCGTGTCCGGACGGATGCCCATCTCATTGAGGTCCTCGTCGCTTAACGCAAGGTAGGTGGCTAATGCAGACTGGCTCATGGCTTTCCTCCTGTCTTATGGGTACGTATTCAGTTAAGCATCGATTGGTATTTATGCCATCGGCTGCGCTTATTGCAGGCGGGTGATGATTTGACGAACGCCAGATGCTGTTCTTGACTGAGTCGTACAGGCATTAAATTGAGGTCGCTACCATGACTGAGCTATTCCATATTATTTCCGTCGGTACCCTTGTTGCCGGACTTTATTTGCTCAATTAGCGCATTTATTAAGCGCGATAACATTGCGTGAGATAATACGCAAGTGACGTTGTCACATTTGATGCATTGTCATGCTGAGCGCAACGCAGCGGATATTTGCAGCAGCCAGCCACAGCGAAAAATGGTATAACAGGGCGCATTGATTGATGGCCGCTTAACAGGATTTCGCATGGCAGCAAATACACACTATCTTCTCTGGGTAATGATTGGCACGCTCACCATTCTGAGCATTTTTATCGGCGCGATTGTCGGTCAGGCCAAAACGCCGCGCACCGGTTTGCTGACCTTTGCCGGTTTGTTTGTCGGTTTTATGCTGGCGATCTTTTTAATCACGCGTTAGGCATAGATTGGTCATAGCAGTAGTGTGATTGTGATATGCACCGTTGACTCAGCCAGACAGCGTGCCAGATCAATAGTTGAGAATGATAGTTAATATCATTTAACTTGTTCGGAATTATCTTAAGCGTTACAGTAGGTGCCGTCCCTTACAGAGCTAACACCTTGATTGAGTGCCGGAGATAAGCGCCGGGGGGAATTTTCACAGGGCTGCAGGATGCAGCCACTGCTGAAAACCTTACAGCGGCCTGCGCGCCGCCAGCAAAAACAGCATCGGACGCTCGCGCTCCTCGTCCAGCGCCGGATTCTCCGCTACCTGCTGTACATCCGGACCCCACTCATCCAGCCGTTCAATCACCAGACCGGCGGCAATCAGCGCATTGATCCACGTTGCCAGCTTGCGGTGCTGCTTCTTCACGCCAGCGGCAAACCAGTTGCTGACCCGTTCACCTTCCTGCTGATACTGATTGACTGGCCAGCTGCGCTGCCCGGCATCATCAATGAACCACTCCTGCTGACGCGGAGCGGTATAAATCGGATGCTCGCATGAAAACACCAGCGCGCCGCCGGGACGTAACGCATGAAAGATCGTGGCAAACAGGGCGTCGATATGGCTGAGATAGTGCAGCGCCAGCGAACTGTACACCACGTCAAAGGTGCTACTGAGCTGCAGGGTTTCGAGATCAGCGCGCTGGTAAGTGATGCCGGGACGATCGGTCATGGCAGCGGCCTGCGCCAGCATTTTTTCTGACACATCCAGCCCCACAACTTCACGCGCGCCTTGCTGCTGCGCGTAACGACAAAACCAGCCGTAGCCGCAGCCCAAATCCAGCACGCGCTGGTCACGCAGTTCAGGCAGCATTGCCCGCAGCGCGGGCCACTCGGGCGCGCCGTCCAGGCCGTTGACCGAACGCGGCAGGGTGGCGTAGCCAGCAAAAAAATCGGGGTTATCGTAGATATTCTGACTCATGGAGACTCCTTTCAGTGATACGCAAAGGAGTGTAAGCGTTTAGCGCGGCATGAAACACCGCTCAGCCAACAAAAAGCAGATGCACCAGACGCGCGAGCGACTCCAGCAGCAGCAGGCTGCCAATAAAAATCATCACGAGGATGCCAACAAACTGTTTCCGACTGCTCACGCTGATGCCTCCGCGGCTACCCCTCACCGGACTATACTTTATGCCGGGTTTACTAAACTTCCAGTCAACCGGGGCAGATTACATGTTTTATCAGACGCTGCGTGCAAATAACTGGCGCAATATTTGGGTGGTCGGTGATTTGCACGGCTGCCGCGCGCAGCTTGATGCGCAGCTGCTGCGGCAGGGCTTTGATCGGCAACAGGATCTGCTGCTATCGGTCGGGGATTTAATCGACCGCGGGACGGACAGCCTCGGCTGTCTGCAACTGCTGGAAGAGCCGTGGTTCCGCTGCGTGCGCGGTAATCACGAGCAGATGGCGCTCGATGCGCTGCAGGGCGACGATCCGATGCTATGGATGATGAACGGCGGGGACTGGTTCTGGCAGCTGAGCGGTGCGCGGCTGATTGCCGCGCGTCATGCGCTGAAGCGCTGTGCCGATCTGCCGCTGATTTTACATCTGCAATTCGAAGAGCGCGTCATTGTCATTGCTCATGCCGACTATCCTGCCAGTGTCTACGCACTGGGACAGGATGTCGACTGGCATCAGGTCGTCTGGAGCCGCGACCGGCTCGCTCGCCATCAGCGCGGTCGTTCGCAGCCGATCGCCGGCGCCAGTGCGTTCTACTTTGGCCATACGCCGCTGGAGCAGCCGCTTAACGCCGCGAATCAGCATTACATTGATACCGGCGCGGTATTTGGCAACCGGCTGACGCTGGTGCAGTTGCAGTAATGGTTGTTAACGGAACAGCCGGCCGTCGCGCACCAGTTCACGCGGATAGCTGTTTTTGATGCGGCTTCCGACGCGTTTCGCCAGGCCCAGCGGCTGCTGCTGGTAAGTGACAATCACCTCATCGCGCACGGGCGGTGTGTCGGGATGGATATCCTGTCCGCGATACCAGCTTTCCGCCTGCGCTTCGTCCAGTTCGAACGCCAGCGCGCTGTCCGGTTGCGCCAGCGCCACCACCGCTTCATGCTGCCAGCGAAAGCCTTTCGGGAAGGTTTCCGCCAGTTTGAGACCGATACGCGAGAAACGCACTTTGCTGAGCCAGCTCTCCAGCGCCGCCGGGAACAGCCACAGCTCTTTGTCGCGCTGCCACAGTGTCAGGCTCTCATCCCAGTGTAGCCCCACCTTGTGCGCGGCCTGCGCCACCTCCGCCACCAGCTTGCGGCTGGCGGGCGAGAAGGGCAGCTTGCCGAGTTTGTAGGTCGGCGCCGGCAATGGCGGCACGCTGGCAGTTTTGCGCAGCCGCGCGACGAAAAAGCCTTCGCTGTCGAAGATATGCGGAAACACGTGCAGGAAGCCTTCCGGCGTCAGCGCGCGTTCGGCGCCAGCGAACAAATCGTTGAGCGGCACAATTTCCAGCGCCTGCGGATAGCGCTGCTGCAGCCAGGCAATCACCTGCTGGTTTTCGATAGTATTAAGCGTACAGGTCGAGTAAATCAGCGTGCCGCCCGGTTGCAGCGCGTGAAAAGCGCTGTCGAGTAAATCGCGCTGGGTGGCGGCGATGGCCTCGGTGCTGGCCAGCGTCCAGTTGCGCAGCGCGTCAGCATCTTTCCGTACCACGCCTTCGCCGGAGCAGGGCGCATCCAGCAGTATGGCATCGAACTGTTCCGGCAGCGCGGCACCAAAGACGCGCCCGTCAAAATGGGTCAGCGCCACATTGCTGACGCCGCAGCGGCTGATATTGGCATGCAGCACTTTCACCCGACTGGCGGAGTATTCATTGGCGAGGATCGCGCCTTGATTGCGCATCAGCGCGGCCATCTGCGTGGTTTTAGAGCCCGGCGCAGCGGCCACATCCATCACCTGGCGGGCATCCGGCGCGGCGTCAAACAGCGCGCTGACCGGCAGCATTGAGCTGGCTTCCTGAATATAGAACAGACCGCTGAGGTGTTCCGCGACGCTGCCGAGCGGCAGCGATTCGTCATCACGCGCAATCCAGAAGCCTTCCCGACACCACGGAATCGGCGTCAGCTGCCAGCCATAGCCCGCCACGCGCGTGAGAAAATCCTCCACGCTGATTTTCAGCGTATTGACGCGCAGACTGCGGCGCAGCGGCTGCTGACTGATGGCGAGAAAGCGTTCGAGTTCGGCCTCGTCGGCCAGGCTGGCGCGCATCAGCGCGAGAAAATCTTCAGGAAAACGATCGGACACGGATATCTACCGGACTAACAAAGTGAGGGCGAAGTGTAACGCCGAGCCCGGCTCAGGTACAGCCGTGCGCAATATCCCTGGCGCAAATAAGTCGGGCAGCCCGCAGGCTGCCCGTTGTCTCAGTTTGGCGACGGAATCGCCGTGCCCCAGTTGCGCCACTCTTTTGGCGCTTCATCCTGCAGCAGGAAGTGCTTGTCGGCACCGGCCTGCGGCGCCAGCGGCACCGTCGGTGGCGTGGCAAACTGGATGCCGCCGCGAATGAACTGCTGGAAGGTGCCGGTTTTCACCACGCCGCCAATCAGGCCAAAGTCGAGGTTATAACCGGAGGCCAGCCAGAACACCGAGTTGTTACGCACCAGATGCTGATACTTCTTGCTGATGCGCAGCGCGATTTGCACGCGGTCGGCCATGTTACCCAGCGAAGTGCCGGTTACCGTGCCGACTTCTACACCGCGGAACAGCACCGGCGTGCCAATCGACAGCGATCCGGCTTCGGTGGTATCCACATAGATGTTCAGTCCGTTAAGGTAACGCGAGTCGGTAATGGTGCTCTCCTGCAGCTCAAAGCTGCGCGCCAGCGCGCCTTTGCCCGGATCCACGTTCACATACGGCTGCAGCAGCGTTTCCAGGTGATTGACGCCGGCGGGCGAAATCTCCGGCGAGACAACAGAGAAGCGGCTGCCGATGCGCGCGAAGTCCTGCACATACTCCGGATAGAGCACCGCTTTCGCCACCACCTGGTTGTTATCCTGGCTCAGCGCCAGCGACTCCACCTGACCGACGTTGATGCCGAGGTAGCGGATTGGCATGCCGGCCGACAGTTTGCTGGCATCAAAGGTGTGCAGGGTAATCTGGCTGCCGACCGCACGTGCGGCGGTTTCTGACGGATAGAGCACGCGCTTAACGCCTTTCGCTGCCTGCGCGCCCGTCAGGTTATCAAAGCTGATTGCGCCTTTTAGCGCGCGGTTCAGCGGCGAAGCCTGCACGGTCAGACCGCTGCCGTTGAGCTGGACTTTGGCACCGCCTTCGGCCCAGAACACGCTTTCGCTGGTCAGCAGCTTGCGATATTGCGGCTGGATATGGACCGAAATCTCAAACGCATCGGCGCGCGGCACCACATCCACCACTTCACCGACCTGGAACTTGCGGTACAGCACCACCGAGCCGGCCTGTACATCCGGCAGGCTGTTAGCGGTGAGTTTGAGCGTGGTCGGCGGCTGATCGCCGGTAATGCCTTCCGCCGCGCGCTCTGAGTCGGCGTACAGCGGATAGCGGCTGGACGGCTGACCTTTCGCACCCGGCACCAGCCGGATACCGCCGTCGACCCATTCGCGCGCGCTGGCACCCAGCACCTGCATGCCGTCGAGGCCAAATTTAACGTCGAGACGGCTGTTAACGATGAACTTACTGTCGGCGTGTACCAGCTGGCGGTGCTCCGGATTGATGGCCGCCACAAAGCTGATGCCGTTTTCATCCAGCCGGCGCGAAATGACCTGGCCGATCTTCACGCCATACAGCATCACCGGCTGTCCGGCGTCGATACCGTAGGTTTCCGGCGCGCTGAGCTGAACGGTGAGCACATCCGGCTTCTGCAACAGCGTTTCGCTGGCTGGCAGCACGCTGAAGTGATCCTGCGGCTCACCTTCGCCCGGAACCAGTTCCAGCGTATTGCCGGTCAGCAGGCTGCTCAGGCTGGTGTCGGTCAGGCTGAGTTTCGGCGCGCGCATCTCAATCCGCGTGCCGCTGCGCATCAGGCCGGTGACGGAGGGATCGATCGTCAGCTCACCGGACACTTTACCGCCCGGCAGCAGCGTCAGTTTGGTCAGGGTGCCCACTTCCAGCCCCTGATACATCAGCGGCGTGCTGTCGGCTTTCAGGTTGTCGCCGTTGGGCAAATCGAGCGAAATCAGCACGCCGCGCTGGCTGTGCGCCAGATCCGAATAGAGCTGATAGTTTTGATCGCTGTTGGCCTGTTCGCCGCTGTCCGGTGAGTCAAAGGCAATTGCGCCATTCACCAGCGCGGCCAGGCTCTCCAGCTTCACTTTGGCGCCGCTCAGGCTGACATCGGCGTCAACGCCCGACACATTCCAGAAGCGGCTCTGTTTTTTTACCAGGTTGGTAAAGCGCCGCTCAATCAGCACATCGATGGTCACGCCATCGGTATTACCGTTGATGCTGTAGTCATAGACGCGGCCGACCGGAATTTTACGGTAATAGACCAGCGAACCGGTGTTGAGCGAGCCGAGATCGGGCGCGTGCAGGTGAATCAGCAGTTCGCCGGTGTTTACCCGGTATTTCGGCTGGGTATCCAGCGCGGTAAAGTGGTCGCGCTCTTTGCCGTCGCCGGGCATCATGCCGATGTAGTTACCGCCCACCAGCGCATCCAGACCGGAGACGCCCGCCAGCGAGGCTTTTGGCGTCACCAGCCAGAACTGGGTGTTCTCCCGCAGCGCATCGCGCATGTCGCTCTTGATGCTGGCTTTGATCTGAATGCTGCGGTAGTCATCGCTCAGCACAATGCCCTGCACGGTGCCCACTTCCACGCCCTGATAGCGAATCGGCGTGCGGCCCGGCACGATGCCGTCCGCGGTCTGGAAGTTGATGGTGATGGTGGTGCCGCGCTCCTGATAGTTAGTCCATAACAGCCAGCCGGCAATCAGCAGGGCGATAATGGGCAAAAGCCAGAACGGCGAAATCTTGCGTTTATTACGCAGATTAGCGCTAGTCGGTGTAGTCGGCGTTTCCTGTTGCATGTGCATCCCAGATCAGGCGGCTATCGAGCCACTCAACGGCCATAATGGTCAGGATGACTGCCGCGCCAAAGTAGAAGGCGGCAGGTCCCATGGTAAAAGCCAGCAGCTGGTCACGATTGACCAGCGACATGGTTAAAGCAATGACGAACAGATCCAGCATCGACCAGCGGCCCACCCAGGTGACGGCACGCAGCAGACGGATGCGGGTTTTCAAACCCTGTTCACACTTAAAATGGATGCTAAGCAACAGCGTCAGCATCACTAACACCTTGGTAAACGGCACCAGAATACTGGCGATAAACACCACCGCGGCCACCGGCACGTTACCGGAGGCGAGGCCAAGAATACCGGAGAAAATGGTGTCTTCGCGCCGCGCACCGTTGACGTACACCACCGAAATCGGCAGCAGGTTAGCCGGGATCAGCAGCACAATCGAGGCGATCAGCGCCGCCCAGGATTTTTGCAGGCTGTGGCGGCGGCGAAAATCGAGCGGCGTATGGCAGCGCGTGCAGCGTCCGCGTTCATCGGGCATACCGGTATGGTGGCAGTTCAGGCAAACCTGCCACCGCTCGGGCGGTTCGTGCGGCACCGACTGCGGGTAATAATGTTCCCACAGCTCCTCCACGTTGAGATGAATCAGCGTCAGCAGGCTCATAATTGTTAGCGCGATATAGGCGACCAGCCCGTAGCCGACCTCCAGCGCGGCATAATCCTGCACCTTAATCGACGCCACCGCCACGCCGACCAGATAGATATCCAGCATGACCCACTCTTTGAGCTTCTCCAGCATCAGCAGGACCGGGCGCAGGTTCATGCCGAGCGCGTGGCCAATCCACAAATAGCAGATGCCGGCCACCAGCGTCACCGGCGCGCCAATCGTGCAAAACGCCACCATGGCGGCTGTCAGCACGTTGCCCTGTTGCGCCATCTGCAGCACGCCCTCCAGCAGGCTGGCGTTGATGCGCATGCCAAGCAGGCGGATATCCACCAGCGGCAGGCTGAAGGCGAACGGCATCAGTACGATCATCGTGACGGCCATGGCGGTGAGCCGCGTCATTGACCAGTCGCGACCGTTCTGAATACGGGCATGACAGCGCGGGCAATAAGCCGACTGATGCGATTTCACATCCGGTAAGGAAAAAAGGGTATCGCATTGCGGGCAACGCTGATAACGTGCGTGGGGCAACGTCTGGCTGATGGCGTGAATTTTCATAAATGACGCAAGGGGCCCATTGTTCGTTACAGTTACCGGCATGCGGAGCAGAGCACGTCTGTCTGCATCAATCTGTGGTACGAGAATAGTCTCAAGCATAGCGTGCTAAGGGTATAGTAACTAACACAATGATTCACCTTGTGGGGTTGGATTATTAGTGCTTATTTTAACAACTGAGTGACAACAAGGTCACGCCAGTGATGAGTTATGGTTAAACAATGAACAAAAAAGCCTTTTACGAGGATTTAAATCGCGATGTCCGCGCACTGTTAGCGGGCGAAACTTCTTTCCTGGCGGCGCTGGGCAACTGCAGTGCGCTGCTGTTTGAACGCCTGGAAGGGGTTAACTGGGCAGGCTTCTATTTGCTGACCGAGCCGGAGACGCTGGTGCTGGGTCCGTTCCAGGGCAAAATCGCCTGCGTACGCATTCCGGTGGGTAAAGGCGTATGTGGCACCGCGGTTGCGGAGGATAGCGTGCAGCGGGTTGAAGACGTACACGCTTTCCCGGGGCACATTGCCTGCGACGCCGCCAGCAACGCGGAAATCGTGATTCCTCTGAAAGTGAATGGCACGATAGTCGGTGTTCTCGACATCGACAGTACGGTTTATTCTCGCTTCGATAGCGAGGATGAAGCGGGGCTGGTAGCCCTTACCGACGGGCTTTGTGCAGTGCTGGCGAACAGCGACATTGAAAAATTTCTTCAGCTGACGCGCAGCTAATCGACTGGATCACATAGCATTTGGCGATGTTGTCATTATAATGTCGCCTGTTCATGCCTGCTCTGGTCGGCAAACCCGTTGTAATCAGGAAATTTCATGGAAAATCAACCTAAGTTGAACAGCAGTAAAGAAGTCATCGCCTTTCTGGCGCAGCGTTTTCCGCACTGCTTTAGCGCCGAAGGTGAAGCGCGTCCGCTCAAAATCGGTATCTTTCAGGATCTGGTGGAGCGCGTTCAGGGCGAAAACAGCCTGAGCAAGACGCAACTGCGTTCGGCCTTACGCCTTTATACCTCAAGCTGGCGTTATCTTTACGGCATTAAAGCCGGTGCCACCCGTGTCGATCTCGACGGCAACGCCTGTGGCGTGTTGGATGAGCAGCACGTAGAACACGCGCGCAAGCAGCTGGAAGAAGCCAAAGCGCGCGTGCAGGCGCAGCGCGAGCAGCAAAAAGCGAAAAAACGTGAAGCCGGTGAAGAGACCGCTGAGCGTCGTCCGCGCAAACCTGCTGCCCGTAAAGCGGCGGAGGGTGACGCACCGCGTAAGCCACGTCCACAGGCCCCACGTGCTGCGGCCGGTGAGCGTCAGGCTGCTCCGCGTCCACCGCGGGCAAAGCCCGTCACTGACACTTCAACGTTGCAAGCGGGTCAAAACATCAAAGTCAAAGCAGGCAAAAGTGCAATGGACGCTACCATCCTGGAGATTACCAAAGATGGCGTCCGGGTCCAGCTCGCTTCCGGCCTGGCAATGATTGTGCGCGCAGAACACTTGCAGTTCTGAAACGGAGGCCCGACCCTGGCATGAACAGCATTTTTAAGATCGGTATGATCGCGGGCCTGCTGCTGGCAGGCCCCACCTTTGGCGCGGACAACATTACCCGCGCCGACCAGATTCCCCAGTTACACGAAGAAGCACAGCATCCTACCGTCAGTGAACGCGTCACCTCGCGTTTCACCCGCTCTCACTATCGTCAGTTCGATCTGAATCAGGATTTTTCGGCGAAAATTTTTGACCGCTACCTGAATCTGCTCGACTACAGCCATAACGTGCTGCTGGCATCGGACGTGGCACAATTCGCCGACAAGAAAACCACGCTCGGTGATGAGCTGCGCAGCGGCAAGCTGGATGTGTTTTACGATCTTTATAATCTGGCGCAGAAGCGCCGCTTCGAGCGCTATCAGTATGCGCTCAGCGTGCTGAACCGCCCGATGAACTTCACCGGCAATGACACCATCGATATCGATCGTGCCAAAGCACCGTGGCCGAAAAGCACGGATGAGCTAAACGCGCTGTGGGATGCCAAGGTGAAGTATGACGAGCTGAGCCTGAAGCTGGCCGGGAAAGATGACAAAGAGATTCGCGAGACGCTGACCAAGCGCTACAACTTTGCCATCCGTCGTCTGGCACAAAGCAACAGCGAAGATGTGTTCCAGCTGGCGATGACCGCGTTCGCGCATGAAATCGACCCGCATACGAACTATCTGTCACCGCGTAACACCGAGCAGTTCAACACCGAAATGAGCCTGTCGCTGGAAGGCATCGGTGCCGTGCTGCAGATGGATGATGATTACACGGTGATCAACTCGATGGTGGCCGGTGGTCCGGCGGCCAAGAGCAAATCCATCAGCGTGGGCGACCGCATTGTGGGCGTCGGCCAGCCGGGCAAGCCAATGGAAGATGTGATTGGCTGGCGTCTGGATGATGTGGTGTCCAAAATCAAAGGGCCGAAGGGCAGCAAAGTGCGCCTCGAGATCCTGCCAGCCGGCAAGGGCACCAAAACCCGTACCGTGACGCTGACGCGTGAGAAAATCCGTCTGGAAGATCGCGCGGTGAAGGGCACCGTGCACAACGTCGGCAAAGAGAAAGTCGGCGTGCTGGATATCCCGGGCTTCTATGTTGGCCTGACCGATGATGTGAAAGTGCAGCTGCAGAAACTGCAGAAGCAGAACGTCGACAGCATCGTCATCGATCTGCGTACCAACGGCGGCGGCGCGCTGACCGAAGCGGTATCGCTCTCCGGCCTGTTTATTCCGAGTGGCCCGGTGGTGCAGGTGCGTGACAATAATGGTCGCGTGCGCGAGGACAGCGACAATGACGGCATCGTTTACTACAAAGGTCCGCTGGTGGTGCTGGTCGATCGCTTCAGCGCCTCGGCGTCGGAAATCTTTGCCGCGGCGATGCAGGATTACGGCCGCGCGCTGATTGTCGGCGAACCGACCTTTGGTAAGGGCACGGTGCAGCAGTATCGCTCACTCAACCGCATCTACGATCAGATGCTGCGTCCGGAATGGCCAGCGCTGGGCTCAGTCCAGTACACCATTCAGAAGTTCTACCGCATCAACGGTGGCAGTACTCAGCGGAAAGGCGTCACGCCGGACCTGCTGATGCCGACCGGTGTGGAAGCGGCAGAGACCGGCGAGAAGTTTGAGGATAACGCGCTGCCGTGGGACAGCATCAACGCGGCGACCTACACCAAAACTGGCGATATCACGCCGCTGGTGCCGCAGCTGACCAAAGAGCACGCCGATCGCATCGCCAAAGATCGCGAGTTCCAGTACATCATGAAAGACATCGCGCGTTTCAACGCGATGAAGGATAAGCGTAACATCGTGTCGCTCAATCTGGCCCAGCGCGAGAAAGAGAATCACGAAGAAGATGCGCTGCGTCTGGAACGTATCAATGCGCGCTACCAGGCGGAAGGCAAAGCGCCGCTGAAGAGCCTGGACGATCTGCCGAAAGACTACAAAGAGCCGGATCCATATCTGGATGAAACGGTGAAAATCGCTAACGATTTGGCCCAGCTGGAAAAAGACCAGCCAGCGCCGGCGGCAGCGAAGTAACCCTTCGGCCTGAAATCACAGCACCGCTGCGGCGGTGCTTTTTTTTGCCTGCAACTCGCCGCCCGGCAGGCTGCAGCCGCTACCATTACCAAATGTAAAGTTATGTCTTTTTAGGCACTTAAAGATTAAGGTCGCTTGAAAAGCGCCACAATGGACATAGGATGTATATCCGCGCATGAGCGCGAGCACAACTGAGGAAGATTAACGTTTATGATGCGTATTGCGCTTTTCCTGGTCACCAACCTGGCGGTGATGTTGGTATTCGGACTGATTCTGAGTCTGACAGGAATCCAGTCAAGCAGTGTTCAGGGTCTGATGATTATGGCAGGTCTGTTTGGCTTTGGCGGTGCGTTTGTTTCACTGCTGATGTCCAAATGGATGGCGTTACGCTCGGTCGGCGGTGAAGTGATTGAACAACCCCGTAACGAGACGGAACGCTGGCTGATGGAAACCGTCGGCCGCCAGGCTCAGCAGGTCGGCATTGCGATGCCGCAGGTGGCGATTTACCACGCGCCCGATATCAACGCCTTTGCCACTGGCGCACGCCGTGACGCCTCGCTGGTAGCGGTGTCCACCGGTTTGCTGCAGAACATGAGCCGCGACGAAGCGGAGGCGGTGCTGGCGCACGAGATCGCCCACATCGCGAACGGTGACATGGTCACCATGACACTGATTCAGGGTATCGTGAACACCTTCGTGATCTTCATTTCGCGTATCATTGCGCAGGTGGCGTCTGGCTTCCTGTCCGGCAACCGCGACGGTGAAGAGAGCAGCAACGGCAATCCGCTGGTCTATTTTGCCGTGGCGACGGTGCTGGAACTGGTGTTTGGTATTCTCGCCAGCATCATCACCATGTGGTTCTCGCGCCATCGCGAATTCCACGCCGATGCCGGCTCAGCGAAGCTGGTGGGTCGTGAAAAGATGATTGCCGCGCTGCAGCGCCTGAAAACCAGCTACGAACCGCAGGAACCCAGCAGCATGATGGCGTTCTGTATTAACGGTAAAGGTAAGTCGCTGAGCGAGCTGTTTATGTCGCACCCGCCGCTCGACAAGCGTATCGAAGCGCTGCGCAGCGGTGCTTATCTTAAGTAAGCCACATAGAAAATGAACAGGGCGCCTGCGGGCGCCCTTTTTTTATGACTCTGCCGGCTGACGGCTTTGCGTCATGCGCAGCATACTGACGATCGCCGCCACGCTGGCAAAGGTTCCGGCCAGCAGCAGCGAGGCATGCGTGCCGCTGTCGTTGAACAGGTTAAACATCAGCGCCACCAGCGCGGCACCGGTGCTTTGCCCGACCAGTCGCGCGGTGCCGAGCATGCCGCTGGCACCGCCACTGCGCTGGCGCGGAGCCGACGAGATGATGGTGTGATTGTTGGGTGACTGGAACAGCCCGAAGCCGGCACCGCACAGCATCATGCGCCAGATAATATCGGCATCTGTGGGTTGTGCAGGCAGCAGCGCCAGCAGGAACAGCCCGGCGGCAAACAGCGCCAGCCCCAGCCCACCCAGCAGCCCGGCATGAATCTTCTCGATCAGACGGCCGGCAATCGGTGCCATCACCATGGTAGCCAGCGGCCACGGCGTCAGCAGCAGACCGGTCGCGACCTCATCCCGGCCCAGTACGTTTTGCAGGAAAAACGGCAGCGACACCATCGCCAGCATTTGTGCGCAGAAAGAACAGATCGAGGTGCCGATCGACAACGAAAACACCGGAATGCGCAGCAAATCCACCGGCAACAGCGGCACCGGCATCGCCAGCTGACGCCGTACAAACACCACGCCGATCAGCAGCAGCGCCAGCAGCATACCCGCAATCAGCCAGCCATTTTCTCCCTGCGCGAAGCCGGTCAGCGCTGAAATCAACAGGCCGAAAAACAGCGCATTCATGATGGCGCTCGGCACATCAAATTTCTGCTGCTTCGCTTTCTGCGTGTTATCCGGCAGGAAGCGCAGCGCCAGCCACAGCGCCACCACACCGAGTGGCACGTTGATCAGGAACAGCCATTTCCAGCTGGCGATGGAGAGAATCGCGGCCGCCACCGTGGGACCGGCGGCGCTGGAAACGGCCACGATCAGCGAGTTGATGGCCATGCCGCGTCCCAGGAAGCGCTGCGGGTAAATAATACGGATTAGCGCAGTGTTGACGCTCATCAGCGCCGCACCGCCGAAGCCCTGCAGCACGCGCGCCACGGTGAGCATATTCAGCGAAGAGGAAAGGGCGCAGAACAGCGAGGTGAATACAAACAGCACCAGCCCGACCTGATAGACGCGCCGGTAGCCGAACATATCGCCAAGAAACGACAGCGACAGCAGCGAAATCACGATAGCGATTTGATAGGCGTTGACGATCCAGATCGATTCCGCCGGGCTGGCGTTCAGCTCACGCGCAATGGTCGGCAGCGCCACGTTGGCAATTGCGCCGTCCAGCACCGCCATCATGATGCCAAGCGCTATGGTAATTATCGCGCCGTAGCGCTGTGGAACGGGTAATCCATCCTGAGACACGGTAGGAGACATAAACAGGGAGAAGTGAAGTAAGTGAATATCATCATGCTAATCAATTTTCTGCCTGAAATCACCGCATTAATGGACAAAAATTACAAGTGGATGTGTCGTTGCCGCCGTCCGGCTGTAACCTCTATACTGGCGTTTTTTGCAAAAGCGTTAAGGAAGTCCCGCATGGCGAGCCGCGATAACGATAAACAGCCGGATGCCGTTTCATCGGTGATGAAAGTGTTTGGCATTCTGCAGGCGCTGGGCGAAGAGCGCGATCATGGCATCACCGAGCTTTCGCAGCGGGTTATGATGTCGAAAAGCACGGTCTACCGCTTTCTGCAGACCATGAAATCGCTCGGCTACGTGGCGCAGGAGGGCGAGAGCGAAAAATATTCGCTGACGCTCAAGCTGTTTGAACTTGGCGCGCACGCGCTGCAGAACGTGGATCTGATTCGCAGCGCCGATGTGGAAATGCGCGAACTGTCGCGCCAGACCAAAGAGACCATTCATCTCGGCGCGCTGGAAGAAGACAGCATCGTCTATATCCACAAGATTGATTCGCTGTATAACCTGCGCATGTATTCACGCATCGGCCGGCGTAATCCGCTGCACACTACCGCCATCGGCAAAGTGCTGCTGGCGTGGCGTGAGCGCGCGGAGGTGAACGACATTCTGCGTGAAGTGGAATTTCGTCGCAGCACCGCTAACACTATCGTCAGCGCGCAGGCGCTACTGCCGGTGCTGGAGCAGGTCAGGCAACAGGGCTTTGGTGAGGATAATGAAGAGCAGGAAGCGGGAATTCGCTGTCTGGCGGTACCGGTATTTGATCGCTTCGGCGTGGTGATTGCCGGCATGAGCCTCTCGTTCCCGACGGTGCGCTTCTCCGAACCGGCAAAAAAAGAGTATGTGGCGATGCTGCACCGTGCCGCGCGTAAGGTGTCGGAGCAAATGGGTTATTACGACTATCCGTTCTGAATTCTGCCGGGCTGACGCGCAGCCCGGCAGGCGGCTTAATTTAGTTATCGACCACTTCGCCGCTTTTCTTCAGCAGCGGACAATCGGTAACGCCAACAATGCCGCTGTCGGTGTGCAGATACTGTGCGGTAATCATGCCGCGCGCGGTCAGGTAGCTGCACTGTAAGCCCAGCCCGGCTGCGTTTTTATTGCTGCCGGTTAACACGCCGTAGCCGGTAAACAGCATCGCCAGCCACAAGACAGCCAGCACCATCACCGCACGAATCAGTAGTTTCATTTTTATCTCCTTGTGTTACATAACGCAGCTGTTCCCGCATTGCTGCGAACTCTATAGTAGCAGCATGCCTCGCTTTTCTCGCCGGATCGATCAGAGATAACTGAAAGCGGCACGCAGGCGGGATAATCTGCTTTATCTCCGCCACCATATCTTTTCCGCACGCAACGAGTAGAATCAGCGGCGATGTACATGAATGATGTTTGAGGATTGATGCAGTTATGAACGAATTAGCCGCCAGTACCGGTCCGCTGTTTAACTATGGCGTGCTGGCCATCATTGTGGTTGTGGCCTTTATTGCCTGGTTTTTTGTTAACCGGGCCAGCGTGCGCGCCAGTGAACAGCTTCAGCTGCTGGAAGCGCTGCTGGAAGAGCAAAAGAAACAGAACGCGCTACTGCGCCGTATCGCTGAGGCGCAGCCGGTGGCCGAAAAAGCGCAGGATGAGCAGGATACCGGGGACAAGCGCGACTTTATTCGCCTGATCCCGGAACGTTAAGCCCACAACGGAGAGGCCATGGCCTGGCAAAATCCCTGGTATGACGCTTCGCTGGCCCATCATACGCCGCACGGCTTTCGTAACCCGGAAGAGGAGTTGCGTCAGCCTGGCGATCTACAGCGCTGGCGGCGCGAGCGTAAGCAGCAGAATCTGCCGCTGCCACCGCAGTCCGGCTATGCGGCCTTTACCGCCAGCTGGTGCCAGCAGGCCGACCTGAGCGGTGAAGATGACCGTGTCTGGTGGCTGGGCCACGCCGCGCTGCTGTTACGTCTCAATCAGCGCTATATTTTGATCGACCCGGCGCTGTCGGCACGCGCTTCGCCGTTGCCGTTTGCCGGGCCGCAGCGTAAAACCCCGGCGCCGATCAGCGTGGCGCAGCTGCCGCATCTTGATTATGTGCTGATCTCGCATAACCATTACGACCACCTTGATCGGCCTACAGTGAAACGCATCGCCCGCCGCTTTCCTGCCGCGCACTTTCTGGTGCCGCTGGGGATGGCCGACTGGTGTCGCCGGCGTGGCGTGCGCACCGTCACCGAACTGGACTGGTGGCAGCAGGTGCAACTGGACGATATTAGCTTCACAGCCGTTCCCGCGCGCCACTGGAGCATGCGCACCTTCTGGGATCGCAACTGGTCGCTGTGGTGCGGCTGGGTAGTGCGTAATGCGCAGCTCAATTTCTGGTTCTCCGGCGATAGCGGCTACAGCGATAATCTCTCTGCCATCGCGCAGCGTCTGGGGCCGTTTAATCTGGCTGCGTTACCGATAGGTGCCTATGCACCAAAATGGTTCATGCGCGGCCAGCACATGGACCCGGATCAGGCGGTACAACTCTGGCAGCAGATAGGGCGACCGCTGGCAATTCCTATTCACTGGGGCGTGTTTGAGCTGGCGGACGAGTCGCTTGACGATCCGCCGACGGTGCTGGCGCAAGCATTGCAGCAGGCGGGCGAGGTCGATGCGCCTTTTGCCCCATGGCGAATTGGCGAGAGCCGCAGCCTGATGAATTACGATTAAGATTTATCCTAAGCCATTTTTGTTAAATGCCAGCGGCTTCCGCGCTTTTTAACATTTAATTGTTGGGTGTTTAGAAAAAAATGAGATAAATGCCAGCGTGCAGTCTGCCTATATTTGGGGCAACGGCGATTATATTTTCCTGATTTTGGTGCAAAACTATTATTAACTTGTACTGTCAGGAATTTATTGTACAAGATTTAAGCGCTGCGCAGTTATGTTGCTCATTGCACAACGGCCAGTGAAATAGCTTATCTGTGCCATATTAATGCAATATTTTTTGCCTAGAATTATTCGGTTTAAATGTGAAAAAGCAGCGTTTGCCGCTGCGCTTGACGAAACGCGAGTCTGGCGCTAACTATACTGACGCATAGACTTTTTTGCACACGCCGAGGCGTTGCTGTCAATAACGTTATCCACCTTTCGCTGCCGGTTTCAGGCAATTATGTGCGGCATGTCGATCACTGTTTAAAAATGGCTTGCCATTAATTAGCGGATATGTGATAACGAATCGTGGGTCAAACGAGGTACAGTTCTGTTTATGTATGGCATCTTCAGTAAAGAAGTTACGAGTAAAGACGTTGACGTTGAATACCGCTTCCTTGCCGAACCTTAAATTAGTGCCTCATTCAGTAATGTCTCTGGTTTCTCTGTAAGACTGCCTGCGGGCAATATAAACACTCTAAGGAATTTGCAAAAATGGCAAAGATTAAAGGTCAGGTTAAGTGGTTCAACGAGTCTAAAGGTTTTGGTTTTATTACTCCTGCTGACGGCAGCAAAGACGTGTTCGTTCACTTCTCTGCTATCCAGGGCAACGGTTTTAAAACCCTGGCCGAAGGTCAACAAGTTGAGTTTGAAATTCAGGACGGCCAGAAAGGCCCGGCAGCAGTTAACGTTACTGCTATCTGATTTCGCACTCAGGCTCGGTGTCATGCACCGCTGAATCGAATCTTAAAAGCCCTGCTCAATGAGCGGGGCTTTTCTTTATCCTTTCTGTTACCGGATGATCAGGGTAAACTGCGCCGCGAATCGCTAACCCGGAGTTATCTATGTCGTTGATTTGCCCACTTTGCCACCTCGCTTTGCACCTGCACGCCAGCAGTTATCGCTGTGCGTCCGGTCATCAGTTCGATCAGGCGAAAGAGGGGTACGTCAACCTGCTGCCGGTGCAGCACAAAGGTTCACGGGAACCGGGCGACAGCGCAGAGATGCTTCAGGCGCGCCGGGCCTTTCTGGATGCCGGACACTATCAGCCGCTGCGCGATCGGGTGGCGCAACGTCTGGCTCAGCCGCTCAAGAACCGGCCCGCGCAGCTGCTGGATATCGGCTGTGGCGAAGGCTATTACACCGCCGCCCTGGCTGCCGCGTTGCCCGACAGCCAGCTGTACGGTCTGGATGTGGCTAAAGCCGCGGTGCGCATGGCGGCAAAGCGCTATCGCGCGGTTAACTTTTGTGTCGCCTCCAGCCAGCGCCTGCCGTTTGCCGATGGTTCACTGGACGCCATCGTGCGCATTTACGCGCCCTGTAACGAGCAGGAGCTGAGCCGCGTCATCAGGTCTGGCGGCTATTTGCTGACGGTGACGCCGGGGCCGCACCATCTGCAGCAGTTTAAGGCGTTGATCTATCGCGAAGTGCAGTTGCATACGGCGGAAGAGAAAAACTATGCGGGATTTGAACAGATCGATCAGCAAAACCTTCACTACACGATGACACTGAACGGGGCGGAAGCGGTGAGCCTGCTGCAGATGACCCCTTTTGCCTGGCGTGCGCGTGAAGCGGTGTGGCAGCAGCTGGCCTCCAGCGCCACCTTTAGCTGTGACGCGGATTTCACCCTGACGCTGTGGCAGCGCGTTTAACGCGCCTCCACCAGCGTATGATAGATTTTCTCCAGGTCGTCGAGCTGTTTCACCGCAATCAGCAGGCGACGCTGCTCCAGCTGCATCACCAGAATGCCATCCTCTGACAGGTTCATACTCTGAATACGCCGGTAATCGATCCACACGCTGGCAAAAAACAGGCCGTCATTTTTCATCAGCAGCCGCGGGCTGCGGATCCAGAACAGCCAGATAGCCATAAAGCACAGCACCATCAGCAAAGTGGTGGTGAGCTGCGGGCCATGATGGCTGACGTTGTTCCACAGCAGAATCAGTAGCAGCACGATAAAGATGCCACTGTCGATTTTATGGCGGCGTCGCAGGGTGACGCGCAGTCGGGTCGGTCCATTGCGGCGGGGCAGGATGACATCGTCGTAAATCGCAAACAGGGCGAGAGCGGCGATCAGCAGGGCAATCAGGGCGTCAGTCAGTGACATACAGGCTTCTTCCTCAACCGAAGTGACCTCAGCGTTGGCGCTCAGGTCACGCCGTTCAAAAAACGCCGGGAGTCTGACTCCCGGCGGTGAGATTACAGACCGAGCAGGCCGATCCAGTAACCAAAGATACCGATGGCAAAGAAGCCAACGATGATCCACAGCGCGTTAACTTTACGGCGCAGCAGCCACATACAGCCAAAGGTCAGCAGCAGTGGAATCAGGCCGGGCATCAGTTGGTCGAGAATCGACTGCACGGTGGTGACCGTGGTTTTGCCGGTCTGGTCGGTGATGCGGGATACCACCAGCGGCACGTTGACGTGTGTCCACTTGTTGACCAGCGCCCCCATGACAAACAGGCCGAGTATCGATGCCCCCTCGGTAAGTTTTTGCAGGAAGCCGCCGCCCATATCGCTGACGATATCCACCCCTTTGCGATAGCCATAGGCCACGCCGTAATAGCGGGTCAGCATACGCGCAATGTTAAACAGGAAGAAGAACAGCAGCGGACCAAGCAGGCTGCCGCTCATCGCGATACCGGCACCCAGTGCGGCGAACACCGGACGCACGGTCCCCCAGAAAATCGGGTCGCCCACGCCAGCCAGCGGCCCCATCAGGCCCACTTTGATCCCGTTAATGGCACCGTCATCGATCGCTGCCCCGTTGGCGCGCTGCTCTTCCATTGCCATGGTCACGCCGAGCACTGGCGCTGCCACGTAAGGATGGGTGTTAAAGAACTCAAGGTGACGCTTAATCGCCTGTTTGCGCTCGTCGTTGTTTTCCGGATACAGGCGACGGATCACCGGCACCATTGAGAAGCAGAAGCCCAGCGCCTGCATGCGTTCAAAGTTCCACGAACCCTGAAACAGGTTAGAGCGCAGGAACACACCGCGCACGTCACCGGGGGTGAGTTTCTTTGGAGTATTGGTTGTATCTACCATGATGTCACCTGTTCCTAGTCGAGTTCGTTGTCGAGGTCGTTGTTAGCCGGGCCCGCCGAGGCAGCGCCTGCGACGCGGTTGTATTTTGGCGCCAGCTGGATATACAGCACCGCCATTACCACGCCAATCACGCCCAGCGCCACCAGGTTAAAGTTGGTGAACGCGGCGGTGACAAAGCCAAGATAGAAGAACGGCATCAGGTAACCGGCACGCATCATGTTGATGACCATCGCGTAACCGACCACCACGATCATGCCGCCGGCGATGTTCAGACCATTGGTGACCACTTCCGGAATTGAACTCAGCAGGCTGTGTACCGCGCTGGTACCGACCGAGACCGCCACAATCAGCGCCGGGATAGCGATACGCATCGCCTGCAGCAGCAGGGCAGAGACGTGGATCCACGAAATCGCCGTCAGGTTGCCTTTCTCCGCAGCTTTATCCGCGGCGTGCTGGAAGGCGACAGTGATGGTACGCACGATGATGGTCAGCACCTGACCGGCTGCGGCCAGCGGGATGGCCAGCGCAATACCGGCACCGACGCTTTGACCGCCGGCAATGACCAGAATGGTGGAGATGATGGAAGCCAGCGCCGCATCCGGTGCCACTGCCGCACCGATGTTCATCCAGCCCAGCGCGATCATCTCCAGCGTACCGCCGATGATGATGCCGGTTTTCATATCACCCAGCACTGCACCAATCAGGGTACAGGCCACCAGCGGCCGGTGGAACTGGAACTCATCGAGAATCGATCCCATCCCGGCAATACAGGCCACAATAAATATCAACACTATTTGTAGCGAGGTTATTTCCATTGCATTTTTCCTCAGCAAGATCAGAACTTTTTGCCCACGCGCGCAGGCACAGGCGAATCAGGCATTGACCTTCGCAATCAGGTCCATCATTTTCAGTTTCGGGTCGTTGGAGACTTTACGCACTTCCAGTTCGATACCGCGCTCATTCAGCTTGCGGAAGGCAGCGATGTCCTTCTCATCCACCGACACCGCGTTATTAACCTGCGTTTTCCCCTGACGGAAGGCCATGCCGCCGATATTCACCGACTTGATATCCACGCCTTGCTCCACCACGCGCTCAACATCGGTCGGATTGGTAAACAGCAGCATCACGCGATCGGAACCGTACTTCGGGTTGTTCCACACGCGGATCATCTTGGCGATATCCACCACGTGGGCGGTCACGCCCGGCGGCGCCACCTGAGTCAGCAGGGTTTTGCGTACGTGATCGTTAGCCACTTCATCACTGACGACGATGATGCGCGTCACGTTGGTCTCTTTGGTCCAGCGCGTGGCCACCTGGCCGTGGATCAGACGGTCATCGATACGGGCCAGGCCAATTTTCATGTGTTCGCCCGGTGCCAGCGGTTTCTGCGGCTGGGCAGGAGCTTTCGGGGCGGGCGCTGCCGCTGCCGGCGCGGCGGATTCGGTTTTGAGCGCTTTAACCCCCTCGCGGCCGGCCTCGACGGCGATGTGGATCAGCTCTTCCAGCGATGGGTCGTCATCGCGCCCCATCAGGGTTTCCACCAGCATGGGAATGTTGACCCCGGCAATAACGTCATAGCCCGGTTTGTCCACCACGATGCGGCTGGCGGCGTTAAACGGGCTGCCGCCCCAGGTGTCCACCAGAAACAGCACGCCTTTCGACGTGTCGAGTCGGGCGAGCTGAGCCTGATATTTTTCGATTAGCGTTTCTGCATTCTCGCCGGGCACGAAATCAATCCATCCGACATTTTCCTGCTCGCCCAACAGCATTTCTGCTGTTTTCAGCAGCTGTTCTGCCGCCCAGCCATGTGTACCAATTACAAGCGCAATGGTCACTTGCTACCTCCGTTCGCATGAGAGTTCCCGACCATGGCCGGGAATCATTGAGAATTACCGTTGTTATTTTCTGTGGATCGCCCGGGACTAAATTGAAGAAAGTCATCAGGAAAAGGCCCAAAACATTCCGCGATACAGCAGTAAGGTCGCGATTTATTTTAGTGAGCGAAAAAATAAAATATGTGACGTTGCTCTGCTATTCAGAGCGTACCGGCGGCAACGGGCATTTTTATGGCAGTTTCTTGCGCTGGCGCAGTTATTTGTAAATGTAAGAAAATTTTTTGACGTTGTTGATGTAACTGATACATTAGCTTTCTGTTTATTACTCAGGAGTACCGGGCTTTAGCTCACCTATATGGACCGTCACCGACGTCGCTTCACTTGTTCCCCGCGCTGCTCAGCGCGCACCCTGACACCTGCCGGTGTTGCCTCATCCGTTAACGCCCTCTCGTCTCGCCTTCCGGCGCAGGCTCAGTCGCGTTCGCCCTTACGTTTAGCAAGGAGTCATTGATGGAATTTCTCTTCGACCCCTCAATCTGGGCGGGTTTACTGACGCTGATCGTGCTGGAGATTGTGCTCGGCATCGACAACCTGGTGTTTATCGCCATTCTTGCCGACAAGCTGCCACCGAAACAGCGCGATAAAGCGCGCCTGATTGGTCTGTCGCTGGCGCTGGTGATGCGCCTCGGCCTGCTGTCGCTGATCTCCTGGATGGTGACGCTAACGCGACCCCTATTCAGCGTAGGCGATTTCAGCTTTTCCGGACGAGATTTAATTCTGTTGATTGGTGGTTTGTTCCTGTTGTTTAAGGCCACCATGGAACTGCACGAGCGGCTGGAAAACCGTGGCATGGAGCATCAGGGCAATAAAGCCTATGCCAGCTTCTGGGCGGTCGTGACGCAGATTGTGGTGCTGGACGCGGTGTTCTCCCTGGATGCGGTGATTACCGCCGTCGGTATGGTGAACCATCTGCCGGTGATGATGACGGCGGTGGTGATTGCCATGGGCGTGATGCTGCTGGCCTCAAAACCGCTGACCCGCTTCGTTAACGCACACCCAACGGTGGTGGTGCTGTGTCTGAGCTTCCTGCTGATGATCGGTCTGTCGCTGGTGGCGGAAGGCTTTGGTTTCCATATTCCGAAAGGCTATCTGTACGCGGCAATTGGCTTCTCGATTCTGATCGAGCTGTTCAACCAGATTGCGCGCCGGAACTTTATCCGTCATCAGGCGCACCGCCCGATGCGTGAACGTACCGCCGAAGCGATTCTGCGTCTGATGGGCGGGCGTCAGCGTAACCAGCCGGCGCATACTGAAGAAGCGTCACTGACCGAAGCGATACCGCAGGAAGCGTTTAAAGACGAAGAGCGTTACATGATTAACGGCGTGCTGACGCTGTCACAGCGTTCGATTCGCAGCATCATGACGCCGCGCGGCGATATCTCGTGGGTCGACGTCTCGCGTCCGCTGGATGAGATCCGCATTCAGCTGCTGGATACGCCTCACAGTCTGTTCCCGGTGTGTCGTGGCGAGCTGGATGAGATCATCGGCGTGGTGCGCGCGAAAGAGCTGCTGGTGGCGCTGGAGCACGGTATGGATGTCGCGACCTTCGCGGCCAACACGCCGCCGATTGTGGTGCCGGAAACGCTGGATCCGATCAACCTGCTGGGCGTATTGCGTCGCGCTAAAGGGAGCTTCGTCATCGTTACCAACGAATTTGGTGTGGTGCAGGGCCTGATTACGCCGCTGGACGTGCTGGAAGCGATTGCCGGTGAGTTCCCGGACGAAGACGAAACGCCGGATGTGGTGGCGGATGGCGACGGCTGGCTGGTGAAGGGCGGTACCGATTTGCACTCGCTGCAGCAGCTGCTCGACCACCATGAGCTGGTCGATCCGGATGAAGATCACGCGTCGCTGGCCGGCCTGTTGATTGAGCAGAAGGGGCAGCTGCCGCTGCCGGGCGAGATTATCGATTTGCCACCGCTGCACTTCCAGATTATCGAAGCCACGGATTACCGTATCGATCTGGTGCGCGTCACCAAAGACAAGCCGCACCATGACGAGGAAGAGGGCGACGCCTGATGTCGTCCGGCATCAGGCGCCCAGCTGCGCCTGATGCTGCGCCAGCCATTGCGGGAAGTCCTCAATCGGCATCGGGCGCGCATAGTAGTAACCCTGCAGATGATCCACGCCGCGCTCGCGCAGATAATGCGCCTGCTCGGCGGTTTCCACTCCCTCCGCGACCAGCGCGATATTCAGCCGCTGCGCCAGTGAAATCACCATATCCGTCACCGTGGCGTTGATCGCGTCAGTACCAATCGCGGCGGTAAAGATTTTATCGATTTTCAGCACGTCCGGCTTCAGGTCTTTCAGATAGGCCAGCGAACTGTGGCCGGTACCGAAATCGTCAATCGCCAGCCGCACGCCAATTTCGTGCAGCTGCGCCACGACCGTCTGGTCGATGACCGGCAGCGCATCGCGCTCGGTCAGCTCCACCACCAGTTTCGGCAGGGGATTGGCGGGCCACCAGTAGCGCTGTAAATCCTCAACAATCAGGCGATCGCGGAAGTGGCTGGCCGCGACGTTAATCGCGATATGAAATGCCGGGTACTGTGGCAGATTAGGCAACTCCGCGACGACTCTGGCAATCACAAAGCGCGTCAGCGGTGCAATCAGGTTCTGGCGTTCGGCCAGCGGAATAAATACGTCCGGGGCAATCCAGCCCTGACGCGGATTGTGCCAGCGCAGCAGCAGCTCGATACCATCGCAGTCGCCGCTGCGGGCATTGATCAGCGGCTGGCAGTAGACCATAAATTCGTTAGCAGTGATGCCATAGCTGATTTGCCAGCTCAGGCTCATGCGATTGGCGGTGGCCAGCCAGACGATATATCCCAGCAGCAGGCTCAGCAGTACCGCCAGCGGCAGCTGAGACGGCAGGGTATTGAGCGCCAGTCGCGCCGGGGACGGGCCGTACAGCGTAATGCTGTAGGGATAACGCAGCGAGGCCTGATCGTAGGCCACTTCGTCATCGGACGGCACGGTATGCTCGATCAGCGGATTACCGTACTCGAGGCTCTGTCCGCCTACGTTGAAGATCGCGCGTTCCACCCACGGCAGCTGCGGCTCCAGCAGATAGTTGGTCATCAGCTCAATGTTGATGATCTGCAGCAGGCCGTCCTGGTTATCCAGCGACTTTGGCGTCCACAGCAGCAGCACCGGCGAACCTTTTAGCAGGTAGTCGTCGGTGGACAGCATCATGCGCTGGTTGTTGATCGCCAGCTCGGGATAGGTCTGGCTGAACGAGATGTGGCGCGGGCCATAAATACTCGAACAGTAGATGTTATCGTCCTGCACCAGCAGCACGGTGCGCACGGTTTGCAGCGCGGCGATCTTCTCAATCAGCGGGTAGCGCACCTGCGTGCAGGGCACGCCCACCAGCCCCAGCGTGTTGTTGGCGGAGACGTCCAGCGGCGAAAACATGCGGTCAAAGCGTTCAATCGCGCGGGTGGCAAAGTTAAGGGACTGCTGCTCAATGCGTGACTTCTCTTCGATGTAGCGAAAAGTCAGCGTAAGAATGAGAACCAGCGACGCGATCACCAACGCAATAAGCAGGCGCTTACGGCGAAATTGACCCACAAATTGCTGGGGAAGGAGCATCAGTAACCACCTTGCTAAGACAAAGAATGAGGCCAAATTAACGTGAAGGTTATCGGCATGGCGGCGGCCAAATTTAGCGCGGCTGGAGAAAAAAAGCGGCACTAAAAAATCGCGCGACCGGTAGAGGTCGCGCGCAAAAATAATGTATCTGGTTTGATAACGCGGAGGTAGAGGCCATTGCAGAAATAATGGCTGATCGCTGCAATTGTCAGCAGCGAAACGCGACGTTGCCGGTCAGTCGCACTGCACCTTGATCGCCAGACCGCCGCGCGAGGTCTCACGATATTTAGCGTTCATGTCTTTGCCGGTCTCGTACATAGTTTCGATCACCTTATCCAGCGATACGCGCGGCTCGCTGGTGCGGCGCAGCGCCATTCGCGCGGCGTTGATCGCTTTCACCGAAGCAATGGCGTTACGCTCAATGCATGGCACCTGTACCTGACCGGCGACCGGATCGCAGGTCAGTCCGAGGTTGTGTTCCATGCCGATTTCAGCGGCAACGCACACCTGCTCCGGGCTGGCTCCCAGCAGTTCAGCAAGGCCGGCGGCGGCCATTGAGCAGGCCACGCCTACTTCGCCCTGGCAGCCGACTTCGGCACCGGAAATCGAGGCGTTCATTTTATACAGTACGCCAATCGCGCCCGAGGCGAGGAAGTAGCGGATAAAGATATCCGGCGTGACCGTTTCGATGAAGTGATCGTAATACGCCAGCACCGCCGGCACGATACCGCAGGCACCGTTGGTCGGTGCGGTGACCACACGACCACCGGCCGCATTCTCTTCATTCACCGCCAGCGCAAACATATTGACCCAGTCGATGACGTTCATCGGATCGTTAGAATGTTTGGTTGAGGAGACCAGCAGACGTCGCAGCGACGCCGCCCGACGCGGCACGCGCAGCGGGCCCGGCAGCACCCCTTCGGTATTCAGGCCACGATCGATACACGCCTGCATGGTTTGCCAGATGTTGCCAAAATAGGCGTAAATCTCGTCACGGCTGTGCAGCGCCAGCTCGTTTTTCATCACCAGCCCCGAAAGCGACATGCCGGTATCGCGGCAATGACTGAGCAACTCTTTGGCTGAATGGAACGGATAGGGCACGGCGACCTCATCCAGCACGGACTGACCAAAGTGCGCTTCGTCGACAATAAAGCCACCGCCAATCGAGTAATAGGTTTTGCGCTCAAGCAGACGATCGCCGGCAAAAGCGTACAGAGTCATGCCGTTTTCATGCAGCGACAGGTTTTCGCTGCGGAATACCATGCCGCCGTCACGCGGGAAGTCGACCTCGCGCGCGCCCTGTGCCAGCAGCAGCCGCTCACGCGTTTCGACATCTTTGATAAACGCCGGAATGCTGTCGATGTCGACGCTGGCAGGCTCAAAGCCGGCCAGACCCATAATGATGGCAATGTCGGTGTGGTGTCCTTTACCGGTGAGCGACAGTGAGCCGTAAACGTCCACCGCCACGCGCGTCACGTCCTGCAGCTTGCCCTGTTCGATCAGCAGGTCAACAAACTGTTTGCCCGCTTTCATCGGGCCAACGGTATGCGAACTGGACGGGCCGATACCCACTTTGAACATGTCAAAAACACTTATCACCGGTGACGCTCCTCACAAATCTTCTTTTCTACGGCGCAGGCCGTTAATGCGGCTAATAGTAATCGCCAGCGGGCGGCAGCGAGCAGCTTTTCGCATGAAATAAACTAATTATAAACCACAGAAATAGTTATCCGTATCCCCGGATGTGAACGGGATCAATTTTTCGGCCAGGGTGAAACGGGACGGGGGATCAGGGCAGGGCGATCTGCTGGCCGAGCGCGCGCAGGATACCGGCGGTCATGCCCCAGATAAAATAATCTTCATACCACGACAGCCACACCTGGTGCTGGCGATGACCGCGGCGCAGCGTTAGTCCGCTGTAGCGCCCCAGCCGCAGCGCCTCTGCGAGCGGCATGGAAAAGGCGCTTTCAACTTCATCCGGGTTAAGCCGCAGCGGCAGGTGCGGCGGAATGATGCCGACCACGGGCGTGACGGCGAAACCGGTACTGCTGGTGACCGGCGGTAGCACGCCGACTACCCGCACCTGCTGTGGCGCGATGCCCACTTCTTCCTGTGCTTCACGCAGCGCGGTGGCGATCAGCGAATCGTCAGTGGCATCCATCATGCCGCCGGGGAACGCCACCTGCCCGGCGTGTTTGCGCAGCAGCGCGGAGCGGCGGGTCAGCAGCAGTTCGGGCTGGTCGCCATCAATCACCGGTACCAGCACCGCGGCACGGCGTCCGCTGATCACGCTGTGCGCGGTCGCCAGCGGCGGCTGCAGCACAAAGCGACTGAGAAACTGCGCCAGCGTCAGCTCCATATCACGCTTCATCACGCAGACAGGGCAGAATACGGTTGAGCTTGTGCAGCGTCTCCTGATATTCCGCCTCAGCATCGCTGTCAGCCACCAGACCGCCACCCGCCGCGCAGTACAGCTGCTGATTTTCGGCAATCAGCGTGCGGATGGTAATGCTGCTGTCCATGCGCCCGCACAGGCTGATGTAGCCGATACTGCCGCACCACGCATTGCGCCGCTGCGGTTCGAGTTCTTCGATGATCTCCATGGCGCGGATCTTGGGCGCGCCGGTAATGGAGCCGCCGGGGAAACAGGCGCGCAGCAAATCGGTAGCGGAGAGCGCGTCTGGCAGTCTGGCCCGCACCGTGCTCACCAGGTGATGCACCGCCGGGAACGGCTCCACCACAAACAGCTCCGGCACGCTGACGCTGCCCGGCTCGGCGACGCGGCCAATATCATTACGCAGCAGGTCCACAATCATCAGGTTTTCCGCCCGATCTTTTTCGGCGCTAGCCAGTTTCTCCGCCTGCAACCGATCGGCCTGCGGATCGGCCAGACGCGGCAGCGTGCCTTTAATCGGCCGGGTTTCAATCTGCTGCTGCTGCAGCGAGAGAAAACGCTCCGGCGACAAGCTCAGCACGGCACTGTGCGGCAGACGAAGGAAGGCGCTGAACGGCGCGCGGTTGGCGCGGTTGAGACGTAAAAACGCCTGCCACTCATCGCCGCGATAGCTGGCCTGAAAACGCTGCGCCAGATTAACCTGGTAGCAGTCGCCCGCCTGAATGTAGGCCTGCACCGCCTGGAAACGCGCGGCGTACTGCGCATAGCTCATATTGGCCTGCCAGTTGCTGGTCAGGGAAAAAGGTTTGGGCTGCGGCACCGCCAGCGCCTGTAGCCACTGCCAGCGCTGCTCCGCGTCGTGCAGGGCAATCAGCGTCAGCGTCTGGCGATGATGATCGGCAATCAGCGCCCAGTCATAAATGCCGACCGCCATATCCGGCGTGTGTAAATCCTGCTGCGTCCGCTGCGGCAGCGTTTCGAAACGGCGACCGAGGTCATAACCAAACAGACCCAGCGCGCCGCCCTGGAACGGCAGATTCGCATCAAACGCCGGCCGGATGCCCAGCGCGTCCAGCTGCTGCTGCACCAGCTGCAGCGGATCGGCGGTGGAGTGGCTGATGCCGGTGCCGTCGTCGATGGCGGTGCTGTCACCGCGCGTCGTCAGCGTTACCCGTGGATCGGCGGTGAGAATATCGAAACGGTTATCCGCGTGCTCGGCGTGACCTGAGGTCAGCAGCATCGCCCACGGGCGGTGCGCCAGCGTGGAAAAACGGTGTAAAAGCGTATCGGGCGTATACTGTAGCGAGAGGGTTTTCACGTTCGTTTGGCTAAATCAGTTCAGCAGGCAGGCGCGTAGCCTGGCATATTTTTTTGCTGCTGGCACCTGTTTGTTCAGCGTGGAATAATGCGTCCCCCCATTACAGGAGTGCATCATGTTTTCAGGTCTTCCGGCTTTATCGCACGAACAGCAGCAGCAGGCAGTGGAACGTATTCAGGAACTGATGGCCGGCGGCATGTCCAGCGGGCAGGCGATTGCGCAGGTGGCGCAGGAAATTCGCCAGAACCATCAGGGCGAAGCGATTCGGGCGCGCTTCGAAGAGGACGAAGACGACGAATAGCGCCCGGCGAGCGTTATAGCGCGGCGATGATTTTAATTTCCACTTTATAGCGCGGATTCATCAGGCCGGCCTGCACCGTGCAGCGTACCGGCGCATTACCCGGCGAGACCCACGCATCCCAGGCGCGGTTCATCGCGGCAAAGTCCTCTTTGTCCACCAGGAAAATGGTGGCGTCGAGAATTTTGCTTTTATCCGAACCCACGCGCGTCAGGATGCGGTCAATCACCGCCAGCGCGTTGGCGGTCTGCGCTTCCGCATCGTCATCCAGATTCTCCGGCACGCTGGTGTAATACACGGTCTGGTCATGTACAACCGCTTCGGACATGCGATGCTCGGCATCAATACGCGTAATGGTCATGCTGTTCTCCTTTATTTTTGCTGCGTTAGCCTGCCATATCCCATGGCCGGCTGTCATCTGTTGTGGTCGCCTGCGGTGAATCCTGACATAATTACAGTAGTTTTAAGAGCAATCGGTGAGGATGTGTGGCAGACGATTTTGCAGCGGATGGCGCGTTAGCGCAGGCGATTCCCGGCTTTAAGCCGCGCGCGGCACAGCGCGAAATGGCGCAGGCAGTGAGCGAAGCGGTGCAGCAGGCGGGCGAGCTGGTGGTCGAGGCCGGCACCGGCACCGGTAAAACTTATGCTTATCTGGCACCGGCGTTGCGGGCGAAGAAAAAAGTCATTGTGTCGACCGGTTCCAAAGCGTTGCAGGATCAGCTCTACAACCGCGATCTGCCGACCATTGCCCGCGCCCTGGCGTTCAGCGGCAAAACCGCGCTGCTGAAAGGGCGCTCCAACTATCTGTGCCTGGAACGGCTGGAGCAGCAAAATCAGACCGGCGGCGATCTTAGCGTGCAGGCGCTCGGTGATTTGATTAACGTGCGCAGCTGGTCATCGGAGACCGTTGATGGCGACGTCAGCAGCTGCGCCGGCGTCGCGGAAGACAGCCCGATCTGGCCTTACGTTACCAGCACCAACGATAACTGCCTCGGCAGCGATTGCCCGCTGTATAAAGATTGCTTCGTGGTGAAGGCGCGCAAAAAAGCGATGGATGCGGATGTGGTGGTGGTGAACCATCACCTGTTTCTCGCTGACCTGGTGGTCAAAGAGGGGGGATTTGGCGAGCTGATCCCGGAAGCCGACGTGATGATCTTCGATGAAGCGCACCAGCTGCCGGATATAGCCAGCCAGTATTTTGGCCAGCAGCTGTCGAGCCGGCAACTGCAGGATCTCGCCAAAGACATTATCCTTGCCTACCGCACCGAGGTGCGCGATGTGCAGCAGCTGCAGAAATCCGCCGACCGGCTGGCGCAGTGCGCACAGGATTTCCGCCTGACGCTGGGCGAGCCCGGTTTTCGCGGCAATCTGCGTGACCTGCTGAGCGACAACAACATCATGCGCATGTTTACGCTGCTGGATGATGCGCTCGAGCTGTGTTACGACGTGATTAAGCTGTCGCTGGGCCGTTCCGCGCTGCTGGACGCTGCCTTCGAGCGTGCCGCGCTGTATCGCACCCGGCTCAAGCGTTTACGTGCGATTGATGAACCGGGCTTTAGCTACTGGTACGAATGCAGCAGCCGGCACTTTACGCTGGCGCTGACGCCGCTGTCGGTTGCGGAGCGCTTCCGCGAAGTGATGGACGGACGCAAAGCGGCGTGGGTATTTACCTCGGCGACGCTGGCGGTCAACGAACAGATGAGCCACTTCGCCAGCCGGCTCGGCGTGGATAATGCCCGCACCCTGATCCTCGAAAGTCCGTTTGATTATGCGCAGCAGGCCTTGCTGTGCGTGCCGCGCAACATGCCGGAACCCAACTATCCTGGCGGTGCGCGTCAGCTGGCACGCATGATGAAACCGCTGATTGAAGCCAACAAAGGGCGCTGCTTCTTCCTGTGCACCTCGCACAAAATGATGCGCGAGCTGGCGGCGGAGTTCCGCGCCTCCATGACCTTACCGGTGCTGTTGCAGGGCGAAACCAGCAAAGGCCAGCTGCTCAAACAGTTTCTTGATGCTGGCAACGCACTGCTGGTGGCCACCAGCAGCTTCTGGGAAGGCGTTGACGTGCGCGGTGATGCGCTGTCGCTGGTGATCATCGACAAGCTGCCGTTTACCTCACCGGAAGATCCGCTGCTGAAGGCGCGCATGGAGGATTGTCGTCTGCGCGGCGGCGATCCGTTCAACGATGTGCAGCTGCCGGACGCGGTGATCACCCTCAAGCAGGGCGTGGGCCGTCTGATTCGTGATACCGACGATCGCGGCGTGTTGGTGATTTGTGACCAGCGGCTGGTGTCGCGTCCGTATGGCGGTCTGTTCCTTAATAGCCTGCCGCCGACACCGCGCACCCGCGATTTACAGCGTGCGATTGACTTTGTGCGTCCGCCAGAGCAGCACTAATTTGTGCCAGGCTGTGGTAAGATGCGCGCCATTTTGATTCTCTGAGGTTGTTATGTCCGCCCGAATTTTAGCCCTGGACACCGCGACAGAAGCCTGTTCTGCCGCGCTGCTGAATCAGCAGCAGATCGATGCCCGCTTCGAAATCGCGCCCCGCGATCATACTCAACGTATTCTGCCGCTGGTGCAGGAATTGCTGCAGGCGCAGTCGCTGGCGCTGAGCGCGCTGGACGCGCTGGCGTTTGGCCGCGGGCCCGGCAGTTTTACCGGCGTGCGCATCGGCATTGGCATCGCGCAGGGCCTGGCGCTGGGCGCAAATCTGCCGATGATTGGCGTATCCTCGCTGGCAACCATGGCGCAGGGCGCCTGGCGTTTGACCGGGGCAACGCGCGTGCTGGCGGCGATTGATGCGCGCATGGGTGAAGTCTACTGGGCAGAGTATCAGCGTGATGAGCAGGGCGAGTGGCAGGGTGCTGAGAGCGAAGCCGTACTCAAGCCGGAAGCGGCACAGGCGCGCATCGCGCAGCTGAGCGGCGAGTGGGCCACCGTCGGCACCGGCTGGCAGGCTTATCCGCAGCTGCTGGCTGGCACGACCGGGGCACAACTGCTGACCACCACGGTCACGCTGCCAGCTGCAGAAGATATGCTGCCGCTGGCGCTCAGCGCCTGGCAGCGCGGCGATAGCGTGGCGGTGGAAAATGCTGAGCCGGTTTATCTGCGCAATGAAGTGGCATGGAAAAAGTTGCCGGGACGCTAGGCGCCCACGCAACTTATTTTTGCGCCTTCAGTCTAACGGAGAAATAACAGGAGAAGTGCTATGCCAATTAGTCGTAAAGGGATGTCTGGCGCTCTGTTAGCCTGTGCGCTGTTGCTCAGCGGCTGCGTGTCAGTGCCGGATGCCATTAAAGGGAGTTCTCAGCTTCCACAGCAGGATTTATTACGCGTGATGAATGCGCCGCAGCTGTATGTCGGCCAGGAGTCGCGCTTCGGCGGCAAAGTCGTGAAGGTGACCAACCTCAACGGCCTGACCCGGCTGGAAATTGCCACTCAGCCGCTGGATGACAGCGCGCGACCGCGCCTCGGTGCTGCCTCCATTGGCCGCATTTATGCGGACATTCATGGTTTTGTTGATCCGATCGACGTCAATAATCAATACGTCACGGTGCTGGGCAATATCAAAGGCACTGAGAAAGGGGAAATTGGCAAAGCCAGTTACAACTTTGTGGTGATTGATGTGCGCGGTTATCAGCGCTGGCATCTGACTCAGCAGGTGATGACGCCGCCGCAACCGATCGATCCGTGGATTTGGTACGGGCCGACGCGTCGCCATCCCGGCTATTGGGGTCCTAACCCCTACTGGGGCATGAACACCGGCGGTCCGGCGCAGGTCGAGACCATTCTTACCGAATAGCGCTAAACAGGTTTTTTTACGGCCCGGTCGCGGTGCTCGCGAACGGGCCTTTTTATTGGGCGCGCAACCGATGCGCGAAATTTAGTGATGCGCCTCGCAACCTGAAAATGCCGGAACAGGCAAACTGGTACAATCAGTTAAAATATTGTTAACAATACTGATTGCAGAGGCGGCGATGGCTACGCAACAAGAATATCGGGGTGAATCTTTGAACAAGGTTTGGCTGAAACGCTATCCGCCAGATGTACCAGCGGAAATTAACGCAGACCGTTATCCCTCTTTGGTCGATCTTTTCGAACACGCAGCGCAACGTTATGCCGATCAGGTGGCTTTCATTAACATGGGCCAGCCAATGACTTACCGCCAGCTGGAGCAGCAGAGCCGTGCTTTTGCGGCCTGGCTGCAACAGGGATTAGGCTTGCAGCAGGGCGATCGCGTCGCGCTGATGATGCCGAATTTGCTGCAGTATCCGGTGGCGCTGTTTGGCGTCCTGCGTGCCGGTATGGTGGTGGTGAATGTTAACCCGTTGTACACGCCGCGCGAGCTAAAGCACCAGCTTAACGACAGCGGTGCCAGTGCGATTGTCATTGTCTCCAACTTCGCCCATACGCTGGAAAAAGTGGTCGCGGAAACCCCGGTTAAGCACGTGATGCTGACGCGCATGGGCGATCAGCTGGCGCCGGTGAAAGCCACGCTGGTGAACTTCGTCGTCAAATATGTGAAAAAGCTGGTACCGAAATACCATCTGCCAGGGGCGGTACCGTTCCGTCATGCGCTACAGCAGGGCGAGCAGATGAGCTATCATCGTCCTGTGATTAATAATCAGGATCTGGCATTTCTGCAGTACACCGGTGGCACCACCGGCGTGGCGAAAGGTGCCATGCTGACCCACGGCAACATGCAGGCTAATCTGGAGCAGACCAAAGCCACCTACGGTAAACTGCTGCGCGCCGGTCAGGAGCAGGTGGTGACCGCGCTGCCGCTTTATCACATCTTTGCCCTGACGGTGAACTGTCTGCTGTTCCTCGACCTGGGCGGCACCAACCTGCTGATTACCAACCCGCGCGATATTCCCGGCTTCGTTAAAGAGCTGAGCAAATTTCCCTTTACCGCCATCACCGGTGTTAATACGTTGTTCAACGCCCTGCTGAACGATGCCAATTTTAACCAGCTGGACTTCTCCACGCTGCGTCTGTCTGCCGGCGGCGGTATGGCGGTGCAGAAAGCGGTGGCCGAGCGCTGGGAGAAACTCACCGGACACTATCTGCTGGAGGGCTACGGACTCACTGAATGCTCACCGCTGGTGTCGGTTAATCCGTATGATATTACCTGCCACACCGGCAGCATCGGTTTGCCGGTTCCGTCCACCGACGTGCGTATTGTCGATGATGAAGACCGCGACGTACCGCCGGGCGAGCCGGGTGAACTGTGCATTCGCGGGCCGCAGGTCATGGTTGGCTACTGGCAGCGGCCGGATGCCAGCGAGGAAGTGCTGAAAAATGGCTGGCTGCACACCGGTGATATTGTTACCGTGGACGCTGAAGGGTTTATCCGCATCGTCGATCGTAAAAAAGACATGATTCTGGTGTCCGGCTTTAACGTGTATCCTAACGAAATCGAAGATGTGCTGATGCAGCACGCCAAGGTGCGCGAAGCGGCGGCGATTGGCGTGCCGAGCGATCTCTCTGGCGAAGCAGTGAAAGTGTGCATCGTGAAAAAAGATCCGTCGCTGACGAAAGAGGAAGTGCTGGATCATTGTCGCCGTCAGCTCACCGGCTATAAAGTGCCGAAGATTATCGAGTTTCGTGATGAGTTGCCGAAGACCAACGTCGGTAAAATTTTACGTCGCGAATTGCGCGACGAGGCGAAGCGCGAAGCGTAGTACTGGCTTCCGCTGAATGCTCAGGTTAACGCCGGCACCGTCCGGCGTTTTTATTGCTTTTAACATGGAGCGCTGTGCGAGGTTTGCCGCAGCGAGAAAGACAACGTGAATTACACCCTGATCGACCACAATGACCAGCTGGCCGCGGTATGCCAGCAGGCCCGTCAGCATCGCGCCGTGGCGCTGGATACCGAATTCGTGCGCACCCGCACGTACTATCCGCAGCTTGGCCTGATCCAGCTCTTCGATGGCGAGCAACTGGTTCTGATCGATCCGTTAACCATCAGCGACTGGGCACCGTTTATTGCGCTGCTGCAGGATCGTCAGCTGACCAAGTTCCTGCACGCCGGCGGGGAAGACCTCGAAGTCTTCCTGCATCGTTTCGGCTGTCTGCCGGAGCCGATGATCGATACGCAGATTCTGGCCGCTTTCGCCGGGCAGCCGCTGTCGTGGGGCTTTGCGGCGATGGTCAATCATTTCAACCAGATTGAGCTGGATAAGAGCGAAGCGCGCACCGACTGGCTGGCGCGTCCGCTTACTGAGCGGCAGTGCCAGTACGCTGCGGCCGATGTGGCTTATCTGTTGCCGATCGCCCATCAGCTGGTGGCGCAAACCGAAGCAGCAGGCAACATGGCGGCGGCGCTGAGTGAATGCGCCACGCTGTGTCAGCGCCGTCTTGACGTGCTGCAGCCGGAAGAGGCGTGGCGCGATATCACCAACGCGTGGCAGCTGCGTCCGCGCCAGCTGGCGGTGCTGCAGCGTCTGGCCGCGTGGCGTCTCAACCTCGCCCGGCAGAAAGACATGGCGGTGAATTTTGTGGTGCGCGAAGAGAACCTGTGGAAAGTCGCGCGCTTTATGCCTGGTAGCCTTGGCGAGCTGGATCATCTCGGCCTGAACGGTCACGAAATCCGCTTCCACGGTAAGGCGCTGGTGGCAATGGTGGCAGAGGCGCAGGCGCTGGATGAGGCCACGTTACCGCCGCCGTTGCCTAATCTGATTGACCACGCGCATTACAAGCAGGCGTTCAAGGCGATTAAAGCGCTGGTACAGCAGGTGAGTGAGCAGACCGGTTACAGTCAGGAGCTGTTAGCATCACGGCGCCAGATTAACCAGGTGCTGAGCGTGCACTGGGGACTGAAGAGCGCCACGCGTCCGCCGGAACTGCTGGCAGGCTGGCGGGGTGAGGTGTTGAAAGCCGGTATCGACGAGATTTTACACACGCTGTAAGCGGAACGTTTTCCCCTGCGCAACCACGCAGGGGAAAATCAGGAACCCGCTACAATCATTTAGGAACGTCTTCCGTCTCCGGCAGCGTCACGTTGAGCTCGAGGATAGAGATGTCATCCCCTTTCTGATCCAGCTGCACCGTGACCATGTCCGGGTCAATTTTCACGTATTTACAGATCACTTCCAGGATATCGCGCTTCAGCTGCGGCAGATAGTGGGGCTCACTGTCGCCCCTTCTGCGTTCGGCCACGATAATCTGCAGCCTCTCCTTGGCTATGTTGGCTGTGTTCTTCTTACGGGATAAAAAGAAATCAAGTAATGCCATTGGTTATCCCCCGAACAGGCGTTTCAGGAAACCCTTCTTCTCTTCTTCGATAAAGCGGAAGGGGCGTTCTTCGCCAAGCAGGCGATCTACGGTATCAGCGTAAGCTTTACCGGCGTCAGAGTTTGCATCGAGGATCACGGGCTCACCCTGGTTAGACGCGCGCAGCACCGACTGATCTTCCGGAATCACGCCGACCAGAGGAATGCGCAGGATTTCCAGCACGTCTTCCATGCTCAGCATGTCGCCACGCGTTACGCGTCCCGGGTTATAGCGGGTCAGTAACAGGTGCTCTTTTACCGGCTCTTCGCTGTTTTCAGCGCGGCGCGATTTCGATGAGATGATGCCGAGAATACGGTCTGAGTCACGCACGGAAGAGACTTCCGGGTTGGTGGTAATGATCGCTTCATCTGCGAAGTACAGCGCCATCAGCGCACCGGTTTCGATACCGGCCGGCGAGTCGCAGACGATAAAATCGAAGTCCATTGCCGCCAGGTCGTTCAGCACTTTTTCCACGCCTTCGCGGGTCAGGGCATCTTTATCACGGGTTTGTGAGGCGGGCAGAATGTAAAGCTGCTCGGTGCGCTTGTCGCGAATCAGCGCCTGATTCAGCGTCGCATCGCCCTGAATAACGTTGACAAAGTCATACACCACGCGGCGTTCACAGCCCATGATCAGATCGAGGTTACGCAGACCGATATCGAAATCGATCACCACGGTTTTTTTGCCTTTCTGCGCTAACCCTGTGGCGATGGCCGCGCTTGACGTGGTCTTGCCAACGCCCCCTTTACCCGATGTAACTACAATGATGCGTGCCATAAATGTTGATTTCCTTAACGAAAGAAAAGGGGCCTAATTAAGTGTCTGGATGGTGAGCGCGCCCTCTTTAAGGCACAGGCGCGCAGCTTTACCAAAGAATTCCGCCGGGATCTGGTCCATGATCCAGTATTCGCCGGCAATGGAGACCAACTCTGCTGACAGGTTGGTGCAAAAAATCTGGCAGTCGCGATCGCCGCTGGCACCGGCCAGCGCGCGGCCGCGCATCATGCCGTAAATATGAATGTTGCCGTCAGCCACCAGTTCGGCACCGGCGCTGACGCTGCTGGTGACGATCAAATCGGCGTTGCGCGCGTAAATCTGCTGACCGGAACGCACTGGCGTATTGATGATCCGCGTTTTGCTGGCCGGTTCGCTGACCGGCGGCGCGACCGCTTCCGGCTCAGGCGCGGGCGCATCAGCGCGTTTGCGGTTCTCTTTACCCTCTGACAGCACCGGCAGGCCAGCGCGGGCAATCATCTTTTTCAGGGCTTCATCTTTACAGCCGCTCACGCCCACAATGCGTAAGCCGGTGGCGCTGACGGCCTGCTGCATCTGCTTCCAGTTGATGTCACCGTTCAGGGCTGACACGTTCAGCACCACCGGCGCGTTGTGCAGAAAAGCCGGGGCCTGGTCGATTTTGTCCTGCAGCGCCTGACGAATCACCTCGGGTTGCGAATGGTGCAGATGAACAACTGACAGGGTAAAACTGCTGCCCTTGAATTCGATTGGCGATTGCGACATCTGTCCTGACTCAGTCCTGTTTTACGACCCTGAAGTAAACGCCGATAAAATCGTCATTAACACCCGCGGGTCAATATTCGAAGTTCTGCAAGCATGTTATAGTTACTGCTATATTCAGGCAAGTGACGCCCTTAGTTAATTCGAGTAAAAAATATGTTTTGTGTGATCTATAGAAGCCCGCAACGCGACCAGACTTATCTGTATGTAGAAAAAAAAGACGATTTTTCGCGCGTCCCGGAAGAACTGCTGCGCGGCTTTGGCAAACCGCAGCTTGCGATGGTGCTGTCGCTCGACCAGCGCGACAGGCTAGCCAACGCTGACATCAATAAAGTGAAGCAGGGTTTAAGCGAACAAGGTTATTATTTGCAGATCCCACCACCGGTTGAAAGTCTGCTCAACATTCATCTTGAACAGGGTAAAAAATTTTAATTCAGATTCATCTGTAAAAATATATCCTGTAAATATAATCAGTGCTTCGGCATTAATTTAATTGCTCACCTTAACCCATTATTGTGGGCAATAATCGTTGTCTTAAGCGGCGGACCTGATGAACTGGGGAACGGCTTTTGCCGCTTTCCGTCACGTGCGCCGCGATAAACCCGCTAATATAGTGCTCAGCAGCCTGCCACGTTCCGGCGGCTGATGAGACATCTTCGCCAGCGCGGCTGGCACCAAACACAACTCAAGCAGGGGATTAGCATGTATCAGCATCGTAACTGGCAGGGCGCGCTGTTGGATTATCCGGTCAGCAAAGTAGTGTGCGTCGGCAGCAACTATGCAAAGCATATTAAAGAGATGGGCAGCGCCACCCCGAGTGAGCCGGTGGTGTTTATCAAACCGGAAACCGCGGTGTGCGATTTGCGGCAGCCACTGTCGATCCCGGCCAGCTTTGGTGAGGTGCATCATGAAGTGGAGCTGGCGGTGCTGATTGGCGCTACCCTGAAGCAGGCCAGTGAAGAGCACGTGGCAAAAGCGATTGCCGGTTATGGCGTCGCGCTGGATTTAACGCTGCGCGATCTGCAGGCCGGGTTTAAGAAAGCCGGTCAGCCATGGGAGCGCGCCAAGAGTTTCGATAACTCCTGTCCGCTGTCCGGGTTTATCCCGGCGGCTGAATTCAGCGTCGATCCGCAGGATGCCGAACTCAAGCTGGTCATTAACGGCGAGGTGCGTCAGCACGGCACCACGGCAGACATGATCCACAAAATTCTGCCGCTGATTGCTTACATGAGCCAGTACTTCACGCTGCGCGCCGGTGACGTGGTGCTGACCGGTACGCCTGAGGGCGTGGGCCCGTTGCGCTCCGGCGATAAGCTGGAAGTGTCGCTGGCCGGTCACGGTATCAGCACCCGCGTACTGTAATACTTGCATCACCGCACCTGAAGCTTTATAAGGTGCGGTCTTGTTGCTCAACCCGGACCGCTATCATGACCGACCAACCTTTCTGGCAGACTAAACGCCTGGACCAAATGAACGACGCAGAGTGGGAATCGCTGTGCGACGGCTGTGGACAGTGCTGTCTGAATAAGTTGCAGGATGCGGATACCGATGAGATTTACTTCACCAACGTCGCCTGCAATCAGCTCAACATTAAGACCTGTCAGTGCCGCAATTATGAGCGTCGCTTCGAGTACGAAGAAGATTGCATCAAGCTGACGCGCGAGAATCTCACCACCTTTAACTGGCTGCCACGCACCTGCGCTTACCGGCTGTTAGGGGAGGGCAAAACGCTGCCGGCGTGGCACCCGCTGATTGCCGGATCGAAGAAAGCGATGCATGCTCAGCGTATTTCGGTGCGATACATCGCGGTGCGCGAGAGTGAAGTGCGCGACTGGGAAGAACACATTATTGACCGGCCGGATCGGAACGGCTGATAACGCAACAGGCAGCCGCGGCTGCCTGTTTTGTCTGAGACTTAGTTTGACTGGTATTCAGCGACCAAACAGATCGCGACGTTTTGCTTTGAACGGTTGCGCAATCAATACCAGAATGCCCACCAGCAGATAAGCGGCAAAAATCACGATCATCCACTGCGGCATGCTCCAGGTCAGGAAAGTCCATCCGCGTTCGGCGCAGTCACCGCTGGCGACAAATACCGCCGGCAGCCATTTATCCAGCGGCAGCCAGCTCGGGAAGCGAGCAGCAAAATCGCAGGTCACAAACGGGTTGGGATGCAACTGAATCATGGTGTGCTCATAAGAGAGGCGTACCCCTTCATAAGCGCTGTAGAGCCAGATGGCGATGGCGGCCCAGCGCAGCGGCGTTTTAGGCGCAATTGCACCCACCAGGCCGGCGCCCATGACGCCAAACAGCGCACAACGCTCATAGATACACATTACGCAGGGTTGCAGTCCCATCACGTGCTGAAAGAACAGCGCAACCAGTTCAAAAACCAGGGCGGTCAGGGCCATTAATAACCAGGCACCGCGTCCGCGTGAGCATTGATTCAAGTATCGCAACATATTGCTTTTCCCGTAGCCGTTAATGCATCGCAGTGTAAACCAAAAGCGTACCCGTGCCAGCCAGGCAGGGGGAAAAAATCATGTATAAAAATGACTTATCCCTGATCCACGCCAAAAAATCATGGCTTTTAGCACACGGCATCAAAAGCGCCCACGCAAGCGCAGCGTAACCCACGGCCTTTTTCGCTGCGCAGCTGCTGAATTTTGCGCCAGCGCGCGCTTTTAATCCGCTGGCAGGCTATTTCCGCTATGACCCCTCTGGTATGATGAGTGCCATTACGACAAAGAAAGCAACGAGAAATAAATGCTATGGTGATTAAGGCACAGAGCCCTGCAGGATTCGCTGAAGAGTACATAATTGAAAGCATCTGGAACAGCCGTTTTCCGCCGGGATCGATTCTTCCTGCCGAACGTGAGCTTTCTGAACTGATCGGCGTGACCCGCACCACTCTGCGTGAAGTGCTGCAGCGACTGGCTCGTGATGGCTGGCTGACCATTCAGCATGGTAAACCCACCCGCGTCAATGATTTCTGGGAAACGTCTGGCCTCAATATCCTCGAAACACTCGCCCGTCTCGATCACGACAGCGTGCCGCAGTTGATTGATAATCTGCTGTCGGTGCGCACCAATATCGCGTCGATCTTTATCAGCCGTGCGCTGCGTCATCATCCGGATAAGGCGCGTGAGGTGCTGGAGAGTGCGCTGAGCGAGGAAGATCAGGCTGAAGCCTATACTGAGCTGGATTACCGCGTCTTCCGCGGTCTGGCGTTTGCGTCCGGCAACCCGATTTACGGCCTGATTCTGAACGGTCTGAAAGGGCTTTACACCCGCGTGGGCCGCCACTACTTTTCGAATCCGGAAGCGCGTGAACTGGCGCGTAACTTTTATCGTCAGCTGGCGGATCTGTGTGGCAAACAGCCGACGCAGGATCAGATCGTCGACAGCGTGCGTAACTACGGCCGCCGCAGCGGTGAAATCTGGCACAGCATGCAGAAAAGCATGCCGGATGATTTGAGCAGTAAGCGTTAACAGCGCACAAACGTTTCGCGGGTTCCAGTCCCGGACAGTCAGTATTCGCTGCTGCCGGGCTGCTCCTCGCGCCGCTTACGCGGTACCTTCGGCGTTCACGTTGCGCCTGACGGACCGGCCGGTATCGGTCTTCCTGACCGGCCCGGCCTGATTCCCGCCTCCCCGCGGGAATCTCCTGGCGCTCCGTAAAAGCCTCAGCGCTGCGAATAGCCCGCTGCATCAGCGGATACTGACTGTCTGTGAAGTTGGTGCAGGATTATCTGTGAAATTAGGGTTTTACCAGGCAGGAAGATAAATGCTCGTCCCTGAGCATGGGGATTGTGTTTAAAGCGCCGGTCCGCGCGCCGGACAGCGATCCAGCAGCTCCACGCTGCCATCTTCGTTCTGCTGTTCCAGATTGACATCAAAACCCCACAGCCGATGCACATGCTTCAGCACATCGCGACGGCTCTTATCGAGCGGGGCACGCTGCTGCGGCACATAGCGTAGCGTCAGCGAACGGTCACCGCGCAGGTCTACGTTGTACACCTGAATATTCGGCTCCAGATTGCTCAGATTATACTGCGCTGACAGCTGCTGACGAATCGCACGATATCCCGCCTCATCATGAATGGCGGCAATCTCAAGATAGTTATTGCGATCGTCGTCCATCACCGTAAACAGACGGAAATCCCGCATCACTTTCGGCGACAGGAACTGGCTGATGAAGCTCTCGTCTTTAAATTCGCGCATGGCGAAATGCAGCGTCTTCAGCCAGTCGGAGCCCGCGATGTCCGGGAACCAGTAGCGATCTTCTTCGGTTGGCGACTGACAGATGCGCTTGATGTCCTGGAACATGGCAAAGCCCAGCGCATACGGGTTGATACCGTTATACCACTGGCTGTTATAAGGCGGCTGATACACCACGTTGGTATGGCTGTGCAGGAACTCCATCATAAAACGTTCCGACACTTTGCCCTCATCGTACAGGTGATTCAGGATGGTGTAGTGCCAGAAGGTCGCCCAGCCTTCATTCATCACCTGGGTCTGTTTCTGCGGGTAAAAATACTGGCTGACTTTACGCACAATGCGCAGCACTTCACGCTGCCACGACTCCAGCAGTGGCGCGTTCTTTTCCATAAAGTACAGCAGGTTTTCCTGCGGCTCAGAGGGATAGCGCGCCGCCTCGACCTGAGTAAACTCTTTCTCTTTGCGTGGCAGGGTGCGCCACAGCGTATTGACCTGGCTCTGCAGATACTCTTCCCGGCTTTTCTGCCGCGCTTTCTCTTCCTGCAGCGAAATCTTTTGCGGGCGTTTATAGCGATCGACGCCATAGTTCATCAGCGCATGACAGGAGTCCAGCAGCCGCTCGACCTCTTCCACGCCATAACGCTCTTCGCAATCAGAGATGTAGTTACGCGCGAACAGCAGGTAATCGACAATCGAGCTGGCATCGGTCCAGCTGCGGAACAGGTAGTTGTTTTTGAAGAAAGAGTTGTGGCCATAGCAGGCGTGCGCCATCACCAGCGCCTGCATGGTCATGGTGTTCTCTTCCATCAGGTAAGCGATACAGGGATTCGAGTTAATGACGATTTCATACGCCAGTCCCTGCTGACCGTGTTTGTAGCGCTGCTCGGTTTCGATGAACTTCTTGCCGAACGACCAATGGGCATAATTAATGGGCATCCCCACGCTGGAGTATGCATCCATCATCTGCTCGGAGGTGATCACTTCGATTTGGTGCGGGTAGGTATCGAGCCCATAGCTTTTGGCCACGCGGTCGATCTCCGCCAGGTAGACATCAAGCAGCTCAAAGGTCCAGTCGGGACCGTCACTGAGTCGTTTGCTGTTGCGGGTTGGCTCGTCAAACATTGTCGTCATAGCGCACCTCTGTTTTGCAAGCGGCAGGCAACAGAGTGTCACCTGTCACGATCGTTTAAGGCTTCATCCTGAGAAAGACAGCCCAAAAAAACTGAGCGAACACTTCAATGATAGTCCACTGTCGCTTATCCGATGCGGGAACTCAATCGAATTATTTTGGTACAAAATCATCATAATAGGCGTGCTTTGGTAGCTAATAAGGTGATGTGTTATCTGAGTGATAAATTGCAGCATTAAATCCTGTTTATAAGCGCGCGATATGACTGCGGCGCTTTCTCCTGAAAAAAGTGAGATGCTCTGCCTTTCGCATAATAATTCGCTGGTTAACGCTTTTAAGGCACAAAAAACTCTGATTTTGGCGCGACCGCATGATTTCAGTGTGCAGTTAAGTGAAAAACATGTGAAATGAAAGGGTCGAATGTAATATCAGTTCAGCCATCGGGTTATGCTAAACCCGATGGTGATACCAGTTAATTATGCTTTTCGCGATGAGGGGCTTATGCGCGTAGTCATTCTGGGTAGTGGTGTCGTAGGGGTAGCCAGTGCGTGGTATCTGGCGCAGGCGGGGCATGACGTCACCGTAATCGATCGCCAGCCCGGCGCGGCGCTGGAAACCAGTGCCGGCAATGCCGGGCAGATTTCGCCCGGCTATGCGGCACCCTGGGCGGCGCCCGGTGTACCGCTCAAGGCGGTAAAGTGGATGTTTCAGAAACACGCACCGCTGGCGGTGCGACTTGACGGTAGCAAGTTCCAGCTGGAGTGGATGTGGAATATGCTGCGCAACTGCGACATGCGTCACTACCAGGAAAACAAGGGCCGTATGGTGCGCATCGCCGAATACAGCCGCGACTGCCTGAAGGCACTGCGCAGCAGCACCGGCATCGCCTATGAAGGGCGCCAGGGCGGCACTTTGCAGCTGTTCCGCACGCAGCAACAGTTTGACAGCGCCAGCAAAGACATCGCGGTACTGCGTGAAGCGGGGGTGCCTTATGAACTGCTGGAAGCGCATCAGCTGCACAGCGTAGAGCCGGCACTGGCGGGTACCGCGCACAAGCTGACCGGCGGCCTGCGCCTGCCGAATGACGAAACCGGTGACTGCCAGCTGTTTACCCAGCGTCTGGCGGCGATGGCAGCCGCAGCCGGTGTCACTTTCCGTTATGACACGTCGGTGGATCAACTGTTGCGCGAAGGCAATCGCATTTATGGCGTGAAGTGCGGCGATGAGGTCATCAAAGCCGATGCTTACGTCGTGGCGTTTGGCTCTTACTCCACGGCGCTGCTGAAAGACATCTTGTCGATTCCGGTCTATCCGCTGAAAGGCTATTCCCTGACTATCCCGATCAAAGATCCGCAGGGCGCGCCGGTTTCCACCATTCTGGATGAGACCTATAAAGTGGCGGTGACACGCTTCGATGACCGCATTCGCGTCGGTGGCATGGCCGAAATCGTTGGTTTTAACACCAAACTGTTGCCGGCACGACGTGAAACGCTGGAGATGGTGGTCCGCGATCTCTATCCTGAAGGCGGGTATGTTGAACAGGCTACGTTCTGGACCGGACTGCGCCCGATGACGCCGGATGGCACACCCATTGTCGGGCGCACGCCGCTGACCAATCTCTGGCTGAACACCGGGCACGGTACGCTGGGCTGGACGATGGCCTGTGGTTCCGGCCAGTTGCTGGCCGATCTGATTTCGGGACGTAAACCGGCCATCGCCGCCGACGACTTGTCGGTGCTGCGTTATCTGCCGGGCTTTGCGGCCCCGGCATCGCCGCTGCGTAATGCCAGCGCGACGCGCTGATACTTCAGGGAGAGTAAAAACATGTCACGTCCTACGGGTGCCACCATTAATCAACAGGCGCTGCGCCACAATCTGGCGATTGTGCGTCAGGCGGCACCGCACGCGCGCGTCTGGTCGGTGGTGAAGGCCAATGCCTACGGCCACGGCATTGCCCGCGTATGGCAGAGTCTGGCGGAAACCGACGGTTTCGCGCTGCTGAATATGGAAGAGGCTATCCTGCTACGCGAGCAGGGCTGGAAAAAGCCAATTCTGCTGCTGGAAGGCTTCTTTCACGCCGATGACCTGACGCTGATCGATCGCTATCGCCTGACCACCAGCGTACACAGTAACTGGCAGATTCAGGCGCTGGCGAAGGCGCAGCTGTCGGCACCAGTCGATGTTTATCTGAAGATTAACAGCGGCATGAACCGTCTCGGTTTTCGTCCGGAACAGGCACAGGCGGCCTGGCACAAGCTGCGTGCGTTGCCCAACGTGGGAGAAATGACGCTAATGGCGCACTTTGCCGATGCGGAAAACTCGCAGGGGCTGGTGGAACCAATGCAGCGCGTGGAACAGGCGGCGGAAGGGCTCAACTGTCCGCGTTCGCTTGCCAACTCAGCGACCACGCTGTGGCATCCGCAGGCGCATTTTGACTGGGTGCGGCCCGGGATTATTCTCTACGGCGCATCACCGAGCGGCGACTGGCAGGATATCGCCAGTACCGGTCTGCAGCCGGTAATGACGCTCAGCAGTGAAATTATTGGCATACAGCAGATCGGTGCCGGCGAGGGCGTTGGCTACGGTTATCGCTACCACGCGGCCGCGCCACAGCGTATCGGTATTGTGGCCTGTGGCTATGCTGACGGCTATCCGCGCCATGCGCCGACCGGTACGCCGGTCAGCGTTGATGGCATCCGCACGCAAACGCTCGGGGCAATCTCGATGGATATGATGATGATTGACCTCGAACCCTGCCCGCAGGCGGGTATCGGTTCGCGCGTGGAGCTGTGGGGCAACGAGGTGAAAATTGATGAGGTGGCGAAAGCCGCCGGAACGGTAGGCTACGAGCTAATGTGTGCACTCGCGCCGCGCGTCCCGGTCACGCTTAGTTAAGCGCCGTAACTGTACCACGCATGTTCTTACTGCAGCGCCAGGCGATCAGCGCCAGCGCTGCACCCACCAGCATCATCAGCGCTAACGCTGATTTCTCTGCCACCGGCAGCGCCACCATCGCCAGGCTGCCACCCGCACCGCCCGCCATCTGAATAAATCCCTGCAGCGCCGCCGCCACACCCGCCTGCTGCTGATACGGCTCCAGCGCATAGCTGGTGGCCGGCCCGACGGTGAAGGCCAGGCCAGCTACCGAGATCGCCACCGGAATCATGTACAGCGACCAGTGGGTTTGCCAGGCCGCAGGAAACAGCGTCATCCCCGCCACCAGCAGCAGCGCACCGAGCAGCATGGTGACAAACCCCATGGCGAGACAAAACGGGCGGCCCGCCTTGCGAATGGTTTTATTAACAAAGGCGCTGACCAGCATGATCCAGAAACCGTTGGCGCCAAAGGCAAAGGAGAACTGCAGCGGCGTCAGGCCACCTTCGGTCATCAACACGTGCGGTGCCAGCGAAACGTAGGTCAGCACCATGCCGAGCGCGCCCGCGTTGGCAAAGGCGAAAGCGAGAAAGCGCGGCTGCCGGGCGATGGCAGCATACTGCGCCAGCGGCAGTCCTTTGACGCGCAGCGTGTCCGCCGGACGCGTTTCCGGCAGTGCGACCACCACAATAATGGCAATCACCAGCGCATAACCGCACAGGAACCAGAAGGGCGCACGCCAGCCATAGGCTTCCGCCAGAATACCGCCGAGCAGCGGTGCCAGCGCCGGCACGATGTTCAGCGCGCCATTGAGGAAACCATAAGCGCGCGCCGCGGCATCGCCGCTCAGCCGATCGCGCACGCCGCTAAATGCCACCACCGCGCTACAGCATACCGCGCAGCCCTGAATCAGGCGCGCCAGGAAGAACACCGGCCACACGGTGGAGGTTGCGGCCACTGCGCTGCCGATGATGTAAAGCGCGAGGCCGATCAGCGCGATCGGCTTACGGCCAAAATTATCCACCAGCGGACCGGTGACCAGCTGACCGATACCCATCACCAGCAAAAACAGCGGAATGGTGGTCTGGATCAGACTGACCGGGCTGTTAAGACCTTCGGCAATCTGCGGCAGCGTGGGGAGGTAGAGATCGATGCCCAGCGGTGCCAGCAGCACCAGGCTCAAAAGGAGTAGGGTAAACTTTTGCATTACGAACCAGTAACGTCCTGTTAAACAGGCGAGAAGGGTAATGAGTCTGCGACCAAAAAGAAAGGGCTAAAACGAAAAGGCGATGTCTGCCGGCACAGCGCAGACATCGCGTTGAGGGTATCAGTAAGCACCGTCGCGGCGCAGCACCACGCCAGCGGTTTTGAACAGAATGGCGATGTCGGTCCACAGCGCCCAGTTCTTCACGTACCAGGAGTCAAAATAGACGCGCGTGTCGTAGTCGATATCGTTACGCCCGCTGACCTGCCACAAGCCGGTCATGCCCGGTTTGGCCATCAGATAGTAGTCGACATCGCCGGCGTAGCGTTCCAGCTCAGCTTCAATCACCGGACGCGGTCCCACCAGACTCATTTCGCCGCGAATCACGTTCCACAGCTGGGGCAGTTCATCCAGGCTGGTTTTCCGCAGGAAGCCACCGATTCTGGTGATGCGCGGATCGTTCTTCAGTTTGAAATCACGATCCCACTCAGCGCGCGCTTCGGCACTGGTGGCCAGCAGATTCTGCAGCACTTCCTGCGAGTTGGTCACCATTGAACGGAACTTCAGGCACTTAAACTTCACGCCATCCTGACCGACGCGTTCATGGCCATAAATGGCATTCCCGCCGTCGCGCTTCACCATCCAGCACAGCAGGCCGAACACCGGGGCAAGAAACAGCAGCAGCAGGGAGGCAACCACCACGTCGAAAGTGCGCTTGAGGAAACGCGATGAGCGTTTCGCCAGGTTGTTACTGACGCGCAGGATCATCACTTCATGGCTGAAGATAAACGACATATCGGTGCCATACAGCGGCACACCGCGCAGCGTAGGGATAACCGAAATTGAGCGGCATTTCATTTTGGACAGAAACTTCAGCCATTTATCGCGCACCACCTGCTGTTCAAATTCGGTGGCGACGATAAATTGCGTGTTGTCACGGTCCATGGTCTGCCAGTTGATGTCTTTCCAGGTAATGACCGGCACGCCGTTAACACTTTCCTGGTGAGGCTCATCATCCAGCGAGATAAACGCCTGCACGTTATAGCCCAGAATCTCCTCGCTCTGCAGCGCCGCGTAGGCTTCCATGGCGTTCTTACCGGAGCCGATGATAATGGTCTCTTTTTGCCACTGGCCCGCGCGGTTAATGGCACGCTTCACACCAGCGCGCATCAGCGGCAGCAGCAGCAGGGCATAGGTCCAGCTAAATACCCACACCATGCGAGAGAAGTCCCATTTGGAAAAGGCAATCAGCGCCAGATCCAGCAGCGAAAACACAAACAGCGTTTTGACGATTTCTTTCAGCTCAAACCAGAAGGGCTTACGGTAGGTGTAGTGGCGCATACGCACCCAAAACCAGGCTGTGCACAGCACTGACAGGCCTAACTGTGCGACAAAGCGGTATTCAATTTGCTGCGGCGGAATAAAACTGTCCAGTTCTCCCCAAATACCCTGGACGGTGGCCGCGGATAAAAATAATGCCAGGTTCAGTGCAATTAAATCCGAAAAGCTGAGTGCCACTTTCGCGATGAGATTTTTGCGCAGTCCGCTCCACGAGCGGGTTGCATCGTTCATTACCAATGTACTTGCCATAAAACCTGCTCTCTTTTCTTAAGTAAAAGATGGCCTGACCAGAATCAAGTACGCGCTCAGGAGTCGTCCGCTGAAAGCAGAAATAAAATAATATTCAGCGAGATATGAGTCAGTGCTGCCATAAGCGCTGCATGGAAAGGGCCGTTTGAGACGTGATTTACGTCACGAAAAGCTGCAGCAACGTTTAAGAGTATGCAGGAGTTATTTGACAGAGTTAATATGGAAAGAGTCTGAAAAAACAATATTTGATTAAAGTATAAACTGCCTAATCTGTTGAAAAATAATATTAAAAGTAAAAGGTGCCGAGAAATAACAGACTATTTTAAGACTACTTTTCGGAATGACCGCCAGTCAAAGTGAATGGCGGTGAGGAAAATATCAGGCCGGTTTTTTCAATACCCAGCGGTCTTGCTGCTTGTCATAGTGGCCGATTTGCAGATCAACCGGTTCGCCATCAATCCACGCCGGTACGCTGGTTTCATGATCCCAGCCGTCGAGCTGATAACTCAGGCCGGGGTTGGTATGGCAGGGGATGCCGACGGTATCCAGCTTCTCCGCATCCATTACTGCATCGACGATCTCGTAACGACCAATCTTCACCACGTGTCCCATCATCTTCTCCCGTTTGCTGGGTGGAATAGTGATCATAGACGCTGACACGCAGTTTACGAGCGATACGGCCTCAGATTATTCCTTCTCTTCCCGCACGCGCACCCCGATTTTGACGATTTGGTTATCCTCTTTTTCCGCCACCGTCCACGTCAGCTGGTTCCACTCGACCTGATCTCCCACCACTGGCGTGCTGCCGAGCAGACCCATAATCAACTGGCCGAGCGACTGCTGATCGTTGGTCTCTTCATCGAGCTCCAGGCCGTAGATCTGCGCGACATCGCGCAGGCGCGCCTCGGCATCAAGGATAAAGTCACCAAAGAAGCGCTGATCCAGCGCCACCGGCGGCGTCTGGCTGAACATTTTGCCCAGCGCCGGCAAATCGCGCTCGCGGCCAATAACGCACAGCACGTCACCCTCTTTCAGACGCGTATTGCCGTTGGGGTGCATCAGCGCGTTATCGCGGAACAGGGCGGCAATGCGCGTTTCGCGCGGCATTTGCAAATCGCGCAGCGCGGCGCCAACGCACCATTTGTCGGCGCTGAGCTGATAAACAAACTGCTCCCACGGATTTTCCGGATGGATATCCAGCCCGACGCGGCTGATCGGCGATGCGGTCGGCGGTACCACCACCTTAGCCCGTTTAGCGGCATAGCCCAGCGACGTGCCCTGCAGCATCAGAGATACCAGAACCACGAAGAAGGCGATATTGAAGTAGAGTTTTGAATTCTCCAGCCCGGCCATCATCGGGAACACCGCGAGGATAATCGGCACCGCACCGCGCAGGCCTACCCAGCTGATAAAGATGCGTTCACGTCCGGTAAAGCCTTTAAACGGCAGCAGCCCGACCAGAATCGACAGCGGACGCGCCACCAGAATCAGCCACAGTGAGAGAATCATCGCCGGCAGCGCGATATGCCACAGGTCAGACGGCGTCACCAGCAGGCCAAGCACGATAAACATACCAATCTGGCTCAGCCAGGCCATACCGTCGAAAGTTTGCAGAATGCCGTGGCGGTTACGAATCGGGCTGTTGCCCAGCAGGAAACCACACAGGTAGACCGCCAGAATGCCGCTGCCTTCCATCACTGTGGTCAGGGCAAACACAATGATGCCGCCGCTCAGCGCCAGCAGCGGATAGAGCCCTTGTGCCAGGCTGATGCGGTTGATCAGTTGCTGCAGCGCCCAGCCGCCGCCCAGTCCGAGCACAATGCCCAAGCCGAACTGCTGCACCAGATGCACCACAAACATCCAGCTCAGGCCGCTCTGCCCCTGCTGGATCATGTCGATCAGCGTAATGGTAAGAAACACTGCCATCGGATCGTTGCTGCCTGATTCAATCTCCAGCGTGGAACTGACACGCTCGTTAAGCCCTTTGTCGCCCAGCAGTGAAAACACCGCTGCGGCGTCGGTCGAGCCGATAATGGCGCCAATCAGGAAGCCCTGCATCAGATCGAGCTTAAACAGCCAGGCGGCAGCCAGACCGGTGAGCCCGGCGGTAATCATCACGCCAACGGTGGCCAGCGACAGCGCCGGACCAAGCGCTACCTTGAACGAGCTGGCCTTGGTGCGCATGCCGCCGTCGAGCAGAATGATGGCCAGCGCCAGGTTGGACACCAGATAGGCCACCGGATAGTTATCAAAGGCAATACCGCCGATGCCGTCCACGCCGGTCAGCATCCCCAGCGCCAGGAAGATCACCAGAATCGGGATACCGAGACGCGACGAGAAGGAACTCAGCAGAATACTTGCTGCGACCAGCACGGAACCAATAATGAACAAACTGTAAATCATGCTGGCATTCAACGGCGTTCTCCTGCGGCGGGGCATAAAAAAGCAAATTGCGGGCAATTCACACAGACAAGGTGAAAAGATAATGCCTTATCAATAGCTTGTCAGCGGTTAATTGCACATTTTTTCATTCTGTGGCGCGCTATCCCATAGAAGGTTAAATCCGCACAGAAAAACAGCAGGGTTTTCAGAGGGGTTAAGCCGGGCGGGGGAAAGAAAAAGCCGGTCGGTGACCGGCTGGTAAACTCAGGCTTCAGCGACCTGTTTATGGAAAAGCTCACGAAATACCGGGTAGATGTCTTCCGGCTCGCGGATGTGCTGAATGGCAAAGTTATCAAACATCGCCTGCAGATGCTCATACTCGCGCCACAGGGTTTGGTGCGCCCGTCGGGTAATCTCAATGTAGCTGTAGTAGCGCACCACCGGCAGGATATGCTTCGCCAGAATTTCATGACACAACGGTGAGTCATCCGCCCAGTTATCGCCGTCCGAGGCCTGCGCCGCATAGATATTCCACTGCGACGGGTCATAACGCTCTTTCACCACTTCGTCCATCAGCTTAAGCGCGCTGGAGACGATAGTGCCGCCGGTCTCCTGCGAGTAGAAGAACTCCTGTTCATCGACTTCTTTCGCCTGAGTATGGTGACGGATATACACCACATCGACGTTTTTGTAAGTCCGGCTGAGGAACAGATAGAGCAGGATATAAAAGCGTTTCGCCATATCCTTGGTTGCCTGGTCCATCGAGCCGGAAACGTCCATTAAGCAGAACATTACCGCCTGGCTGGACGGTTCAGGCCGCTTCTCGAAATTCTTGTAACGCAGGTCAAAGGTGTCGATAAACGGCACGCGCTCAATGCGCGCCCGCAGTTCAGCGATCTCTTTGCGCAGCCGCTCCTCTTCCAGCAGTTGCGCCGGCTCGCTGTTTTCGACTTCACTCAGTGTGGCTTCCAGTTCGTGCAGCATGCGACGCTTGCCTGCGGTCATGGCGGTTCGTCGCGCCAGCGAGTTTTGCAGCGAGCGCACCACGCTGATATTGGCCGGCACGCCATTCGAGGTGAAGCCCGCGCGGTGAGTTTTGTACTCATTGAGCTGGCGATGCTGATTTTTGCGCAGGTTAGGCAGCGCTAAATCTTCAAACAGCAGGTCGAGGTACTCATCCTTCGATATCTGAAACACGAACTCGTCCTGACCTTCTCCGTCCTGGCTGGCATTGCCCTGACCGCTCCCGCCGCCACCGCCGCCCTGTGGCCGCTCAATGCGGTCGTTTTGCACAAAGTGGTCGTTCCCCGGATGCACGCGATGGCGGCTGCCGCCGCGCCCCTGATGGAAAATCGGCTCGTTGATGTCGTCGATAGGAATCGACACCGATTCGCCACTCTCCACGTCGGTGACCGAACGCTTGTTGATGGCCTCGGAGATCGACTGTTTGATTTGCGACTTATAACGGCGCAAAAAGCGCTGCCGGTTGACCGCACTTTTATTCTTGCCGTTAAGACGCCGATCGATGAAATAGGCCATAAATTCCCCCAAACTACGCTGTAAGCCAGGCCGGAACGGGTCCGGCCTCCTCAGGCGGCATGTGGATGCCGCGTAGCTTACCGCTGTCGATTATGACGATTTGCGCACGCGCAGATACCATTCACACAGCAGACGCACCTGCTTGCGGGTATAGCCTTTTTCCATCATGCGATCGACAAAATCGTCGTGTTTTTTCTGTTCGTCCGTGGATGTTTTGGTGTTGAACGAAATCACCGGCAACAACTCCTCGGTGTTGGAGAACATTTTCTTCTCGATCACCGTGCGCAGTTTTTCGTAGCTGGTCCAGTTTGGATTGCGTCCGTTATTCTGTGCCCGTGCGCGCAGCACAAAGTTGACAATCTCGTTACGGAAATCTTTCGGGTTACTGATCCCGGCAGGTTTCTCAATCTTTTCCAGCTCGGCGTTGAGTGATTCACGATCGAACAGCTGGCCGGTATCCGGATCGCGGTACTCCTGATCCTGAATCCAGAAATCCGCGTAAGTGACGTAGCGGTCGAAGATGTTCTGACCATACTCCGAATAGGATTCAAGGTAAGCGGTCTGAATCTCTTTGCCAATGAACTCCGCATATTTCGGAATCAGATAGCCTTTCAGATGTTCCAGATACTTCTCCGCCTGATCCTGCGGGAACTGCTCGCGCTCGATCTGCTGTTCCAGCACGTAAAACAGGTGCACCGGGTTAGCCGCTACTTCGGCATGGTCGAAGTTAAACACGCGTGACAGAATTTTAAACGCGAAGCGGGTCGACAGGCCGTTCATGCCTTCATCCACACCGGCGTAATCGTGATACTCCTGCCACGATTTCGCTTTCGGGTCGGTGTCTTTCAGGCTTTCACCGTCATAGACGCGCATCTTCGAGTAGATGCTGGAGTTTTCTGGCTCTTTCAGGCGCGACAGAATCGAGAAACGTGCCAGCGTTTCCAGCGTGCCGGGTGCGCAAGGCGCGGTGGTTAGCTCACTGTGGTTGAGCAGTTTTTCATAAATTTTGATCTCCTCGGACACGCGCAGGCAGTATGGCACCTTCACGATGTATACGCGGTCAAGGAAAGCTTCGTTGTTTTTGTTGTTACGGAATGTCACCCACTCTGATTCGTTGGAGTGCGCCAGAATGATGCCGTTAAACGGCAGGGCGGAAATCCCTTCGGTACCGTTATAGTTACCTTCCTGAGTGGCGGTCAGCAGCGGATGCAGCACTTTAATGGGTGCTTTGAACATCTCCACGAATTCCATGATGCCCTGGTTGGCGCGGCACAGCGCACCTGAATAGCCGTAGGCATCCGGATCGTTCTGCGCGTGGTTTTCCAGCTTACGGATATCCACTTTACCCACCAGCGCTGAAATATCCTGGTTGTTCTCATCACCCGGTTCGGTTTTGGCGATAGCCAGCTGTTCCAGAATCGACGGCCACACTTTCACCACTTTGAAGCGGGTGATGTCGCCGCCAAAGTCATGCAACCGTTTTGCCGCCCACGGCGACATGATGGTGCCGAGGTAACGCCGCGGTACGCCGTACTCTTTTTCCAGAATATTGGCGTCTTCCTGCGGATTAAACAGGCACAGCGGATGGTCATTGACCGGGCTGCGTTCACCGTCGGCACTCAGCACATAGATTGGCACGCGCTGCATCAGCGCTTTAAGCCGTTCGGCCAGCGAGGATTTACCGCCGCCCACCGGGCCGAGCAGGTACAGAATCTGTTTCTTCTCCTCCAGCCCCTGCGCGGCGTGTTTCAGGTAGGAGACGATTTGCTCAATCGCTTCCTCCATACCGTAAAACTCTTCAAAGGCCGGGTAGCGTCCGATGACGCGGTTCGAGAAGATACGGGAAAGGCGAGGCTCCTGGGCAGTATCGACCATCACAGGCTCACCGATGGCCATCAATAGTCGTTCTGCCGCGTTGGCGTATGCACTGCGATCCTGCTTACAGATGGTGAGGAATTCCTGCAGTGTGAACTCTTCGTCCTTGGCAGCTTCATAACGCTGACGATAGTGATCGAATATATTCATAGCAATGCCCGTCCTTTCGTTTTTAGCACAGGTAAAGGAGCGTAATAAGATGCTCTTGCAGCTCCCGGAAGATATTCTTTATTGAGTACAGCAACCCTTATGCCAACCTGACGATTTTTTATCGGGATTCACAATTCTTATGGTTACTCTGCTCGTACAAAAAATTCTCGTCTTACTTTTACTGTAGAAGGCAATCAGAAAAATTGCTCCGTCTTTTCTCCTTATTTAGCGATATATCAATAACAAAGTCTCATAAGCGCTAAGGCCGTCACGCCCTTGCGGCAACAGGTGCGCTGCGTCTCAGACGCGTCTGACAGGATAAAAAGGAAATCAACATTAAAAGTTAAACCAGTGGCAAAATTTGGTTAGACTCTGCGTGTGATTGTTATATTAATGGAATGAATAAATTGTGAACCATTTCAAACTTAAAGCGCTTGCTCTGATGTGTCCTTGCTATTTTGCGGCGTTCAGCACTTACGCTGAACCCTTGTCACTTGGGGCTTCGGTTATTTATGCCCAGTCGCCGTACCGCGGCGGCCAGGACCGTTATCTGCCGATCCCGGTCATCAATTATGAGGGGGAAAACTTTTGGTTCCGCAGCCTGCAGGGCGGTTATTACCTGTGGAAAGACCCGCAGAATCAGCTGTCGTTAACGCTGCTGGGCTCGCCGCAGCAGTATGACCCGAAAGATAACGATCTGGGCGACATGAAAGGGCTGGACAAGCGTCGCATGACGCTGATGGCCGGCGCGACTTATCGTCACGTTGCTGACTGGGGGATTGTGCGTACCGCGCTGCTGGGCGATGTGCTGAATAACAGCAACGGCATGATTTGGGACCTGACCTACCTGTACCGCTTTGATTTCGGCGCGTTCAGCCTGACGCCGGGCATTGGCGCAATGTGGAACAGTGCCAACCAAAACCGCTATTACTACGGCGTTTCCGGCCACGAAAGCGCGCGTACCGGTATTGATCGCTATCACCCGGACGACAGCTGGTCGCCTTACGTCGAGATGAACGCCAGCTACCAGATCAGCGAGAGCTGGAACGCCAGCCTGTCAGGCCGTTACACCCGCTTCGCCAGTGAAATTAAAGACAGTCCAATGGTGGATAAAGACGGTCAGTTTACGCTGTGGACCGGCGTCAGCTACAGCTTCTGATGACCGCACGAACGCCTCATAATGAGGCTTTTTTGTTACCTTGCACCAATATTGCGCCCCGTAATGGCGCAACAGGAGGTGAGATGAAGACGATTCAGTTTAACGACGATACGCCGTTACCGGCTATCGGCCAGGGCACCTGGTATATGGGCGAAAATCCGGCACAGCGGGCGCAGGAAATCGCTGCGCTGCAGGCTGGACTGGACGCCGGACTGAAACTGATCGATACCGCTGAGATGTATGCCGAAGGCGGCGCGGAAGAGGTTGTCGGCGCAGCGCTGCGCGGACGGCGCGATCAAGCCTGGCTGGTATCAAAAGTTTACCCGTGGAACGCCGGTGAGGTCGATGCGATTGACGCCTGTGAGCGCAGTCTGCGCCGTCTGCAGACGGACTATCTCGATCTTTATCTTTTGCACTGGCGCGGTAATGTACCGCTGGAAGAGACCGTGCGCGCCATGCAAACGCTGCAGCAGCAGGGCAAAATCCGCCACTGGGGCGTCTCCAATTTTGATAGCGACGATCTGCAGGAGCTGTGGAGTGAAGCCGGAGGGATGGGCTGCGCGACTAATCAGGTGCTGTACCATCTGGCTTCGCGCGGCATTGAATTTGATTTACTGCCGCTCTGTCAGCAGCACCATACGCCCGTCATGGCTTACTGTCCGCTGGCGCAGGCCGGACGGCTGCGTCAGGCGCTGTTTGACGATGCAACTCTGCAGCAGATTGCACAACAGAAGGGCATCAGCATCGCTCAGTTGCTGCTGAGCTGGGTGATTCGCCAGCCGGGCGTCATGGCCATTCCCAAGGCGGGCAGCGTAGCGCACGTGCAGGAGAATGCGGCGGCCCTGAATATCACCCTGACCAGCGATGAGCTGTCGCTGCTGGATCGCGCTTTTCCGCCGCCGCAGCACAAACTGGCGCTGGATGTGGTGTAAACGGCGCGTGCGCGCCGTTCAGCATTACTTATTGCGGATTCTCAGCGTGACGCCAAGGCGGGCAGGGGTTTCTCCGGCACTTTTCATCGGCTTGTTAATCCGCGCCGTCTCCACGCATACCATCGTTTTATAACCATCATTAGGCATATCGGCCATGCTGCAGGACAGTTCCGGGCCGGGGTTCCAGGTGACAACGTCACTTTGATAGTGATGGTACACTTCAATCTGGCGCTTACCGGCGCGATCGTGAATCACGCTGCAGTCTTCCGCTGCGGTATGAATGCGATCAACCCGATCGGGATAAGTTTGTTTCCCGTCCGCTGCGCTGCCGATGGCATTGTCCTGCACCTTATCGATGTAGCTGTTGCCGAGCCCGCTGACTTCAACCTGCGCAATGTCCGCCACCTGAAAATAGCTGTGCAGCGCGGCAGTGGCTTCATATTCGCCCCAGGCTTCCAGCTCAATCTCACAGTGTTCAGCAATGCGGAAGCGCGCCAGCAGCGTGAAGTCGTGCGGCCACAGTTTTTTCGTTTGTGCATTACTTTCCAGCGTGAACGTCAGCATGACCGCATCTTCGTTCTCATCATGCGCCGTCAGCGTCCACGGCTGATTGCGGGCAAAGCCATGCGCAGGTTCACCTGCCGGACCAAACCACGGCCAGCAGACCGGCACGCCGCCGCGAATGGCTTTGCCGCTGACGAACGGCGTCTTGTCGCTGAGCCAGATGGCGGGCTGCTGACCGGCCGGCTGCCATGCCAGCAGGTGCGCACCCTGCAGGGCAATGGCGGCGCGTACTTTCGGATGGCTGATCACCAGAATCGGCAATTCACCCATCTGACGCTGCGACAGGTAAGGGGTGATCTGCGTCACCACGGGCAAGTTAAAGAGCGAATTGTGCATTGTCAGACCTTCTCTCATCCAATCGAAAAAAAAGGGGCGACCGAAGTCACCCCTTGTCTGTTTAGCCGGTTAGCTTACTTAGCAGCAACCAGTGCAATCAGATCCAGAACCTTGTTGGAGTAACCGGTTTCGTTATCGTACCAGGAAACCAGTTTCACAAAGTTGTCGTTCAGAGCGATACCAGCTTTCGCGTCGAACACGGAAGTCAGGGTTTCGCCGTTGAAGTCGGTAGAAACCACGTCGTCTTCGATGTAGCCCAGCACGTCTTTCATGTCACCTTCAGCAGCGGCTTTGATGGCTGCACAGATGTCTTTGTAAGACGCTGGTTTTTCCAGACGAACAGTCAGGTCAACCACAGACACGTTTGGCGTTGGTACGCGGAACGCCATACCGGTCAGTTTACCGTTCAGCTCTGGCAGAACTTTGCCTACTGCTTTTGCTGCGCCAGTTGAAGATGGAATGATGTTCTGTGCTGCACCGCGGCCGCCGCGCCAGTCTTTGTGAGACGGGCCATCAACGGTTTTCTGGGTGGCAGTGGTGGCGTGAACAGTGGTCATCAGACCTTCAACGATACCGAACTTGTCGTTGATCACTTTAGCCAGCGGAGCCAGGCAGTTGGTGGTGCAGGAAGCGTTAGACACGATGTCCTGGCCGGCATATTTGTCGAAGTTGGCACCACGAACGAACATTGGGGTGTCATCTTTAGACGGGCCAGTCAGAACCACTTTCTTCGCGCCGGCAGTGATGTGTTTACGTGCGGTTTCGTCGGTCAGGAAGATACCGGTTGCTTCAGCAACAACGTCAACGCCCACTTCGTCCCATTTCAGGTTAGCCGGGTCTTTCTCAGCGGTAACACGGATTTTTTTACCGTTAACGATCAGCGCGCCATCTTTCACTTCTACGGTGCCGTCGAAACGACCGTGTGTAGAGTCATACTTCAGCATGTAAGCCATGTAATCGGCGTCGAGCAGGTCGTTGATCGCGACGATTTCGATGTCAGAACGCTGCTGAGCAGCACGGAAAACGATGCGACCGATACGGCCAAAACCGTTGATACCTACTTTGATAGTCATATATTCCACCAGCTATTTGTTAGTGAATAAAAGGTTGGCTGTAAAATTACAAAAACCTTACCAGGCGTCAAGCGGAATCGTGTCAATTGTTGCGACAGGTCAATTCCAGCGCCAGGAATAATTGGGTGCGCAAACGCTTGCGCAGCGCCCTTATTGCGCACCTATCTTACGCCGAATGCAGACTAAAAAGGGATGACTGTTGCAAAGAGTGATCGTCATCACAAAATTGCGCAGTGCTGGTCGGGGCAAAAGCATCCGCACGAAAAAAGACCCGGAAGATGTTGTTCGTTTGTTAGAATACTAGACGATTTTTACAGAATGACACTCCGGAACTCAAAATGGCTAAAGACACCGCACCCGAGGCAAAAATTGCCCAGCTGTCGGAAATGCAGCGCTACGTCACTCAGCATCGTGGAACCGAACCGCCTTTCACCGGCGCGCTGTTGCACAACAAGCAGGAGGGCATCTATCACTGCCTGGTCTGCAACGCACCGCTGTTTCTCTCCGAAACCAAGTATGACTCCGGCTGCGGCTGGCCGAGCTTTTACCAGCCGTATAACGATGAAGCTATCCGCTATCTTGAAGATGACTCACACGGTATGCACCGCGTCGAAATCCGCTGCGGTAACTGCGACGCCCATCTGGGCCACGTCTTCCCGGATGGCCCGCAGCCAACCGGTGAGCGCTATTGTGTCAACTCAGCGTCGCTGAACTTTACCGACGAGCAGGGCAATCAGCACGAGGGCTGAGCATGAAGCAGGAACTGGAAGCAATGCTGGCGGCGATGACGCCGGAAGTCTACGAGCGCCTCGCCAGCGCGGTGGAAACCGGCAAGTGGCCAGACGGCGTGGCGCTGACGCAGGATCAGAAAGATAACTGTCTGCAGCTGGTGATGCTGTGGCAGGCGCGCCACAACGACGAACCGCAGCACATGACCATCGGTAAAGGCGGCGAGATGGTGATGAAGTCGAAAAAACAGCTGAAGGAAGAGTGGGGAATCGAGTCCGACGTGACGCGCATTAACCTGCATTAAATAGCCGCAGGGCTGGAAAGTTCCAGCCCTGATTTTCAGATAATGACCGCACCCTGCGCCTGCATCTGTGCGATCGCGATCTCGCTGTCGTCCGGATTGAGATTGACGCCCCGGCAGCCTTCCTGCACCACCTCAACGTGATATCCCAGTTCCAGCGCATCCAGCACGCTGTACTTAACGCAATAATCGGTCGCCAGGCCGAGCATCACCAGATGAGTAATGCCGCGCTCGCGCAGCCAGCTGTCGAGCTCGGTTTTGCGGCGGTGCCCGTTATCGAAAAAGGCGCTGTAGCTATCTACATCCACATCGCCGCCTTTATGGAACACCGCATCAATCAGACTGCGATCGAGATCCGGATGGAAATCCGCGCCGTGTGAATGCTGCACGCCGTGATCCGGCCACCAGATCTGCGCCAGGCCATTCAGTTCACCGAGCGTATACACCGGCTCGCCAGAGACCGAGGCAAAGCTGCCGTGATTAGCTGGATGCCAGTCCTGCAACGCCACCACGCATTCACCGCGCGCGCGGAATTCGCGTGCATAGCGATTAGCAACGGCAACCGTCTGGTCACCTTCACGCACGGCCATCGGGCCGCCGGGGCAAAAATCGTTCTGAATATCGATGATTATCAATGCCCGCTTCATGGGATTTTGCTCCGTATCAGTCTTCGGTCAGTTCGCCACGTAAATTCTGCTGCATTTTGGCACGAATTTCAGCGCTGGTGAGGTTCTGGCTTAACAAAAAGTGCAGTTTAGTCAGGGTGGCCTCGACGGTCAGATCAAAACCACTGATCACGCCGGCGTGTTCCAGTGCGTTGCCGGTGGCGTAACCGCCCATATTGACCTTGCCGGACATGCACTGCGTCAGGTTCACCACCACAATGCCGCGCTCGCTGGCCTGCTGCAGTTCGGCAAGAAACTCGGCGTTTTGTGGCGCGTTGCCCACACCGTAAGAGCGCAGAATCAGCGCTTTCACCGGCTGACGCAGGAAATTGCGCACCACGTCGGCAGAGATGCCCGGATAAATGGTCACCACGCCAATCGGCTGAGGAGTGATCGGATGGACGATCAGCTCACCGCTGCCGCGCGGTGCCGGCGGCGTATTGAGACGGCGAATGTGGATGCCTGCTTCCAGCAGCGGCGACAGGTTCGGTGAAGCAAACGCATTAAAGCCGTCGGCGTGGGCTTTGGTGGTGCGGTTACCGCGAAACAGTGTGTTGTTGAAGAACAGCGCCACTTCATTAATCGGATAGTTGGCCGCGACATACAGCGAGTTCAGCAAATTTTGCTGACCGTCTGAGCGCAGCTCGGCCAGCGGGATCTGCGACCCGGTGACGATCACCGGCTTGGCCAGGTTCTCCAGCATGAACGACAGCGCCGACGCGGTGAACGCCATGGTATCGGTGCCATGCAGAATGACGAAACCGTCATAGCGATCGTAGTTCAGCTGGATGTCGTCAGCGATTGACTGCCAGTCCTGCGGCGTCATATCCGAGGAGTCAATCAGCGGATGGTATTCGTGGATGGTGAAATCCGGCATTTCCGGACGGTGAAACTCTGGCATCATCGCCAGCTGCTGCTGCAGATGGCCAGAGACCGGAATGTAACCCTGCGCGGAGCGTTGCATACCGATGGTCCCGCCCGTGTAGGCTACATAGATATTTTTCTTTTGCATGAATGGACTCAGACTTGCCGTAAAACGCGCAGTATAAGGGGATTAGCGGGGAAAAGCAGCCCGACCAGCGGCCGGGCTGTAAAGATTAGCGTACGTTGCCGCAGGTCAGGCAGAACGCGTAACGGTTTTGCGGATCGTTGAGATTATTCATCAGGCCCGGCTGCGCCTGCAGCGCGCCCATCACTTCGCTGACCGGTGCCGGCAGCCACACTTTCAGCGCGGCCGGCAGCACGGCCTGCGCCGACGCATTCATCTGGTTAAGCAGCAGGTCGATCATCCCCGGATCGTCCTGATACCAGCTCAGTTCAGGTTTCGCGACCTTCGCCAGCTCGGCGGCTTTGGCCACCGCATCGTCGAAGTCGCCCAGCGCATCCACCAGCCCGTTGGCTTTGGCATCGCTACCGGTCCAGACGTGACCCTGCGCAATGGCATCAATCTGCTGTGGCGTTTTATGGCGTGACGCCGCGACCAGACCGACAAAGTTGCGATAACCGTTTTCAATGGTCAGCTGCATCAGCTGCTGCACTTCAGTCGGCAGCGCTTTGGTGGTCGACACATCCGCCAGCGGCGAGGTGGCAACGCCATCGCTGTGCACGCCGATGCTGCTCAGGCTATTTTCCACCGTATTGATCACGCCGAAGATGCCGATCGACCCGGTCAGGGTGCTCGGCGCAGCGACGATGTAGTCGGCCGGCGTGGAGATCCAGTAGCCGCCCGATGCCGCCATGCCGCCCATCGACACCACCACCGGCTTACCAGCATTGTGCGCCGCCGCCAGCTCTTCGCGGATGGCTTCAGAGGCCGTTACGCTGCCGCCCGGGCTGTTGACGCGCAGCACGATGGCTTTGATTTTGTCGTCGAGGCGGGCGTCACGGATTTGCGCAGCGGTGGTGTCGCCACCGACGTTACCGGCGCTCTCTTCGCCGTCCATGATGGCGCCACTGGCGAGAATCACCGCAATGTTGCCATCCTGCTGCGTCGGTTGTTTGACGTTGTAGTCATAGATGCTGACGTTGCGGTAGTCATTGCTGGCTTTATCCCAGCCGAAGGTTTTCACCAGCTCGCGATCGGCGGCAGCGCGCGAATCCAGCACATCCACCAGTTTGTTATCCAGGGCATATTTAGCGGTATCGCCCTGAACGGCCTGCAGACCGCTGATGATGCCCGCAGCCCCCGGGAACAGCTGCTGCGGCGTGATTTGCCGGTTGGCGGACACCGTGTTGAGGTAGTTCTGCCACAGCTGGCCGACCCAGCGGCCGTCAGCATCGCGCGCTTCCGGCGACATATCATCACGCAGGAAAGGTTCAACTGCGGACTTATAGGTGCCGACACGGAACACGTGTGAACTGACTTTCAGCTTATCCAGCAGGGATTTATAATACAGGCCGTTGGTGGCGAAACCGTGCAGATCCACTGTGCCCTGCGGGGACAGATAGACCTTTGTGGCGTAGCTGGCGAGATAGTATTGCGCCTGGCTATAGCTGTCGCCGAGGGCAAAAATGGGTTTGCCCGCGTCGCGGAATTCGCGCAGCGCCTTACCCACGTACTGCAGCGAAGGCTGATCGCCGCCGGCAAAATCGCGCAGATCCAGCACCATGCCGGTGATATTTTTATCGCTCTTTGCCTGACGAATCGCATCGACCACATCAAACAACGAGTTTTCTTGCAAACGATCGCTGCTGGCACCCAGCAGCTGGCGGCTGATACGGCTCAGACGATTGCTGACCGACGGTTTGTCCACCAGCACGCCGCTCAGATCGACTTTCAGCGCACCCTGCTGCACCGGTTCACTGCTGCTGGCGCTGGATAGCTGCAGCCAGATGCCGACGCCGGCCAGAATTAACACTATCAGGAACAGATTCAGGATAAATTCCCGGATAAAATTCAGCACCCGCCAGCTCCAGCGGAACAGGCCAGCAATAATTCGCCACAATGTGCGCATAAACTCTCCATATTCACGTAGCCAGGGCAGCCGGTATGCGGTCTGCCCCGATGTCGGGTTCATCCTAAAGAGCAGCGTGCGAAAAGTCAGCAGGAAATCGCGCCAGACTGTTACAAAAGATCGCGCTGTGCCAGGATTAGCCCACGCTTTGTTAATCACGGGAGAATCAAGATGGATGCACTGGAATTACTGGTAAACCGTCGTTCAGCGTCGCGCCTGACCGAGCCGGCACCGGCCGGTGAGGTGCTGCAGAATATTCTGCACGCGGGTATGCGCGCACCGGATCACGGCACGCTGCAGCCGTGGCGCTTCATCATTATTGAAAATGAGGGGCGCGAACGCTTCAGCCATCTGCTGGAGCAGGCCGCACGTGACAGCCAGCTGGATGACAAAGCCATTGAGAAGGCCCGGACGTCACCGTTCCGCGCGCCGATGATCATCACCGTTGTCGCACACTGCGAAGCCTCCGCTAAAGTGCCGCGCTGGGAGCAGGTCGTGTCCGCTGGCTGCGCGGTGATGGCGATGCAAATGGCGGCTGTCGCGCAGGGCTTTAACGGTATCTGGCGCAGCGGGCCGTGGACCGATCATCCGCAGGTACGCGCCGCCTTTGGCTGCCGCGAGCAGGATGCGATTGTGGGTTTGCTCTACCTCGGAACGCCGCAGCTGAAAGCCAATACCACCGTGGTTGCGCCCGACAGCGAGGCGTTTGTCAGTTATTTCTGACAGACAGCAGCGGGTTTCTGCGGCAAGGTGCATGCAACGACACTTATTGCACAGTCGCTGTGCGAAAGATCGCGCTTAGCGGCGACAGCGCTTACCAGCAGCGGGCAGCCAGGCTAACATAGCCCTCTCTGTTCAGCGCACAAGGAACCCGCCATGAGCGAACCGCTTCGTTTGACGCAATACAGCCACGGCGCTGGCTGCGGCTGTAAAATTTCACCTCAGGTGCTTGAGACCATTCTGCACAGCGAACTGGCTGCCTTTCACGATCCGCAACTGCTGGTCGGCAATGAAACCCGTGACGATGCTGCCGTGTACGATCTTGGCAACGGCACGGCGGTGGTCAGCACCACTGACTTCTTTATGCCCATCGTTGACGATCCGCACACCTTTGGCCGTATCGCGGCCACTAACGCCATCAGTGATGTTTACGCCATGGGCGGCAAACCGATCATGGCCATCGCTATTCTCGGCTGGCCGGTTAATGTGCTGGACGCGAAAGTGGCACAGCAGGTGATTGAAGGCGGTCGCGCGGCCTGCCAGGCGGCTGGCATCGCGCTGGCGGGTGGTCACTCAATCGATGCGCCGGAGCCGATTTTTGGCCTTGCCGTTACCGGCATCGTTGACGTGGTGCGCGTGAAAAAGAACAGCGCTGCGCAGGCGGGCTGCGAGCTGTTTCTCACCAAACCGCTGGGCATAGGTATTCTGACTACCGCAGAGAAAAAAGGGCTGCTGCGTGCGGAGCATCAGACGCTGGCGGCGCAGGTGATGTGCCAGCTCAATAGCGCAGGCGCGGAATTTGCTAAACTGCCCGGCGTCAGCGCCATGACCGATGTCACCGGCTTTGGTCTGCTGGGGCACCTGAGTGAAATCTGTCTGGGCTCCGGCCTGCGCGCGCACGTGCAGGCCGCACAGGTACCGCGTCTGCCCGGCGTGGACCAGTACATTGCTGCCGGCGCGGTGCCGGGCGGCACCAGCCGCAACTTCGCCAGCTACGGCGAGCACATTTCTGCCATGGATGAGGCCACGCGCGCACTGCTGTGCGATCCGCAAACTTCCGGCGGACTGCTGGTGGCGGTACAGCCTGACGCTATTGCGGCGTTTCGCGCGTGCGCCGCGCAGGCTGGCGTTGAGGCCACGGCAATTGGCTCGCTACTGCCGGCCGACCACGCCCATCCACTGATTACTGTAGTCACCTGACGTAAAGGAACGACGCCATTCATGCGTTTGTTTATTGCTGAAAAACCCAGTCTGGCACGCGCCATCGCCGATGTGCTACCCAAACCGCATCGACGTGGCGACGGCTATATTGCCTGTGGTAATGACCAGGTTGTAACCTGGTGTGTCGGGCATCTGCTGGAGCAGGCGCAGCCTGACAGCTATGACAGCCGCTATGCGCGCTGGAATCTGGCGGATTTACCCATCATCCCGGATAAATGGCGCCTGCAGCCGCGCCCGTCGGTGGCGAAGCAGCTCAAAGTGATCGAGGGCTTACTGCAGCAGGCCAGCGTGGTGGTGCACGCCGGTGACCCGGATCGCGAAGGACAACTGCTGGTCGACGAAGTGCTCGATTATCTGCAACTGCCGGCTGAAAAGCGCCAGCAGGTGCAGCGCTGCCTGATTAACGACCTCAACCCTGCGGCGGTCGAGCGCGCGGTGAGCCGTCTGCGCGAGAACCGTGAATTCATTCCATTGTGTGTCTCGGCGCTGGCCCGGGCGCGCGCTGACTGGCTGTATGGCATCAACATGACGCGCGCCTGGACGCTGCTGGGCCGCAACGCCGGTTACGACGGCGTGCTCTCGGTGGGACGCGTTCAGACGCCGGTGCTGGGGCTGGTGGTGAGGCGCGATGAAGAGATCGAAAACTTTGTGCCGAAGGATTACTTCGAAGTGAAGGCGCACATCGTCACCCCGAAAGAGGAGCGCTTCGTTGCCAGCTGGATCCCCAGCGATGCCTGTGAACCGTGGCAGGATGACGAGGGCCGTTTGCTGCATCGTCCTCTCGCTGACCACGTGCTTGAACGTATCAACGGCAAACCGGCGTGGGTTACCGGCTACAACGATAAGCGGGAGTCAGAAACGGCGCCGCTGCCATTTTCCCTCTCCAGCCTGCAAATCGAGGCGGCGAAGCGTCTTGGCCTGAGTGCCCAGACGGTACTGGACTGCTGTCAGCGTTTGTATGAAACCCATAAGCTGATTACGTATCCGCGTTCGGACAGCCGCTATCTGCCGGATGAACATTTTGCCGGACGCCATGCGGTGCTGAACGCCATTCAGGCGCATCAGCCGGACGTGTCGCTGCCAGCGGATTTCAATGCGGATCAGAAAAATCGCTGCTGGGACGATAAAAAAGTGGATGCGCACCATGCCATTATTCCTACGGCGCGCGCCAGCAAGGTGAACCTGAGCGACAATGAAGCCAATATTTACGCTCTGATTGCGCGCCAGTATCTGATGCAGTTTTGTCCTGACGCGGTATTTAGCAAATGCGTCATCGACCTCGATATCGGCGGTGGCAAGTTCGTTGCCAAAGCACGTTTTCTTGCCGAAGCCGGCTGGCGTGCGCTGCTGGGCAGTAAAGAGCGCGATGAAGAGAATGACGGCACGCCGCTGCCGGTGGTGAGTAAAGGCAATGAGCTGTTGTGTGAGCGTGGTGAGGTGCTGGCGAAGCAGACTCAGCCGCCGCGGCCGTTCACCGACGCCACGCTGCTGTCGGCCATGACCGGTATTGCCCGCTTTGTGCAGGATAAAGAATTAAAGAAAGTGCTGCGTGCGACCGATGGTTTAGGAACGGAAGCGACGCGTGCCGGCATCATAGAATTGCTGTTCCGCCGTACATTTCTGGTGAAAAAAGGTCGCTATATTCACTCAACCGAGGCGGGCAGGGCGCTGATTCATGCGTTACCTGAGATGGCCGCGCGGCCGGATATGACGGCGCACTGGGAGTCGACGCTTACCCGCATCAGTGAAAAAGCCTGTCGCTATGATGAGTTTATGCAGCCGCTGGTCAGTACCTTAATTGGTTTGATCGGTGAGGCGCGCCAGAGGCCGTCGCTGCAGGCTTTTCGTGGATTAGCCGCGACCGGAGCGAAGACGCGCAGTAAAGGCAAAACGCCCCGGCGCAAAACGAAGGAGACGGAATAATGCGTTACGCAACGCTGTTGCTGAGTGGGCTGCTGCTGTGCAGCCATGCCGCGCTGGCTAATCGCCAGCCGGAGCCCGCGCGAATGGGCAATACCGATGTGGTGGTGGATATGCCGCCGGAAGTGTGGACGCAGGGGCAGAATCGTCAGCAGAACAACTGCCTGCAGTGCTGTATCTATGAAAACCGCAGCTACTCCGAAGGCGCCGTGGTGAAAGCAGAGGGCGTACTGCTGCAGTGTGCGCGTGACGAAAAAGTGCTGGGTACCAATCCGCTGATTTGGAAAATCATTAAATAAGCGGGCGTGGCGCGCAGGCGCCACGCTGTTCAGTTACAGCTTGAAGCTGGACCACACCGGCGCGTGATCGGACGGCTTTTCCATACTGCGAATGTCGTAGTCGATGCCGCTGTCGATGCAGCGTGATGCCAGCGGTGGGCTGGCCAGCAGCAGATCGATGCGCAGACCGCGGTTGTCATCAAATCCTTTGGAGCGATAGTCGAACCACGAGAAGCGATCTGCGGTTTCCGGGTTTTTCTCACGCCACGTATCGACCAGTCCCCACTGCAGCAAACGGTCCATCCACTCGCGCTCTTCCGGCAGGAAAGAGCATTTGCCGGTGCGCAGCCAGCGCTTGCGGTTCTCTTCACCAATACCAATGTCCAGGTCGGTACTGCTGATGTTCATATCGCCCATGATCAGCACCGGCTTGTCGGCCGCCAGTTGCTGCTCGAGATAGCTTTGCAGGTCGCGATAGAACTTCTCTTTGGCCGGGAACTTGATGGGATGGTCACGGCTTTCCCCCTGCGGGAAGTAACCGTTGATGACAGTGATATCGCCTATCGGGCTGGGAATTTCTGCCATGATCAGACGTCGCTGGGAATCTTCGCCGTCATCGGGAAAACCGCGTCGAACTGCCACCGGCTGCGTCTTCGTCAGCAGCGCCACGCCGTAATGGCCTTTCTGGCCGTGATAAAACACGTTGTAACCGAGTTTGCTGACCTCTTCCAGCGGGAACATGTCATCGTGCACTTTGGTTTCCTGCAGGCCGATGACATCCGGTTGATGCTGTTCAACCAGCGCCGCCAGCTGATGAGGGCGTGCGCGCAAACCGTTGATGTTAAAAGAGACAAATTTCATTTCGCTGCCATTTTTCGTCGCAAAAGGTTGCGGCGATGGTAACCAGGTTTGCGGCAAAAGTCATGGCTTGCGTCATAAGAGCGTGCCGATAAGAGCGAGAGGCAGAACGCAGGTGATTTGTCGTGGGAGACGCAGGATAGCGGGGTAAGACAGGCGATGCCGTTCAGTCTGGGGGCGTTGATGTGAATATCCAGGTGCGCATTAATGCGCACCCTACAATCCGGGCGACAACTGGGACGATGAGAATATAAACCGGTCACATGGGTAACACTTGAGTCCGTATCACTGTAGGGGCGCGATTGATGCCGGCCTGGCATCGCGTAAATTCAGATGTCGGTCTGGTGAAAAGTGCAGCATGAAAGGGTGGCGGGAGAAGGATTATTCGCCGCAAGCGGCTCACCCTGCGGGCCGCGCTGACGCGCGTTGTCTCACTGCGTTCGACCCGAACCTTCGGTCGAAGCTTCTCATCCTTCTCCAGGTGTTATTTATTGGCTTTGTTGACTGGCTGGAAGAAGAGTGCAGCATGAAATGGTGGCGGGAGAAGGATTCGAACCTTCGAAGTCGATGACGGCAGATTTACAGTCTGCTCCCTTTGGCCGCTCGGGAATCCCGCCAGGGATATGAAGCTCAGAAGATTCAGGCACAGAATGGATTCAGATGGTGGCGGGAGAAGGATTCGAACCTTCGAAGTCGATGACGGCAGATTTACAGTCTGCTCCCTTTGGCCGCTCGGGAATCCCGCCACTGGCCTGAATCTTTATGCCTGAAAGCGGGGCGCATCATACCAAATGCGTTCAGTCTGTAAAGCGCCCGCAGTAAAAAACTCAATCGTTTGCCCACTTTTTACGCGTGGCGCTGAAGAGTTGCGCAAATCAGCGCCGCAGTGGTTAAAGAATGATCGTGCGGTTGCCGTAAACAAACACGCGCTGGCCCAGCACTTTATACAGCGCGCGGCTTAGTACATTCTTTTCCACGTCGCGTCCGGCACGCATCATCTCTTCAGCGGTATAGCTGTGATCGACGTTAATCACGTCCTGCATGATGATCGGGCCTTCATCCAGGTTGTCGTTCACGTAGTGCGCTGTGGCACCGATGATCTTCACGCCGCGCTCATAGGCCTGATGATAAGGACGGGCGCCAATAAAGGCTGGCAGGAACGAGTGGTGAATATTGATGATCTGGTTGGGATAACGCTGCACAAACGCCGGTGTCAGCACGCGCATGTATTTCGCCAGCACCACGTAATCCGGCTGATAGCGATCGATCTCATCCGCCATGCGGTTATCGTGCTCTTCGCGCGTCAGGCCTTCATGGCTGACCAGCACGAACGGGATGTCAAAACGCTCGACCAGCGAACGCAGCGTTTCATGGTTACCAATAACGGCGGCGATTTCCATGTCCAGACCACCAAAGGCACTCTTCATCAGCAGATCACCCAGGCAATGCGCCTCTTTGGTGACCAGAATCACCACGCGGCGACGTCCGGCGCTGTGCAGCTCACGTACCGAACCGGTCGGCAGCGCGCTGTCGAGGTCAGCCAGCAGCGTGTTGTCGTTGAAAATGCCTTCCAGCTCTGTGCGCATGAAAAAGCGCCCGGTACGGTGATCGACGAACTCATTGTTCTGCACAATGTTCAGTTCGTGCTTGTAGCAAATGTTGGTGATCTTGGCGATCAGACCTTTGGCATCGGGGCAAATGGTCCGTAAAACTTTTCGTTGCATGGTTTGCGCTTGCATCTCGATCAGAGTCCTGTCAAAGCGATGAATGGTGAAGCTGTTGGGCATCTGTCCAGATTAGCCACAACATTTTTTGTATTTTTTATCGGAGCCACAAGGACAGCGATCGTTACGCCCTAATTCCGGCGTTGTTCCGTCGACATAGTACCAGCGTTGATCCTCGCGAAGAAAGCGTGAACATTCATACAGGCTGCAGGTACGGCCTTTTTCGAGATAACGCGCAAAAAAAGTCACGAAGGCTTCATTCTCATGGCTTCCGTGATTACAACGGGTTACATTCAGGCCAAGCCATTCTGTGGTGGCAAAACTTTCGGATAATAGCGTCTCCAGTCCAGCCACGCGCTGGCTGGGATGCCAGGTTTCCACCAGCCAGGCGGCGTTTTGCTTAACGTAAGCGCTGTAACGCGAGCGCATTAACTGTTCAGCGCGCTGTGGCGTTTGTTGCCCGTTCAGAAAGGGCTGACAACATAGGCTATACTGCTCTCCGCTGCAGCAGGGGCACTTTTCGGACACATCATCTCCTGAGAGTGATTAAAGTTAATGAAAGTGTGCGCTATGTTAGCCGACTGGCCAGCGTGAAGCTACGCATCAGGTTGATCACGAGGTGAGATGAGAAAAGTCAGGATTGGGCTGGCCCTGGGATCGGGCGCTGCCAAAGGCTGGGCGCATATCGGTGTCATTAACGCGCTGGAGCGCGCCGGTATTGAGGTGGATGTCGTCGCCGGCTGTTCCGTCGGCGCACTGGTGGGTTCTGCCTACGTCAACGGCCGTCTGGCGTTGATGGAGAAGTGGGTCAGCGCATTTCGCTACTGGGATGTTATCCGTCTGATGGACCTCTCATGGCAGCGTGGCGGCCTGCTGCGCGGCGACCGGGTGTTTAGCCATATCCGTCAGCTGATCCCTAACGAGCTCATCGAAGACGCGGATAAGCGCTTTGGCGTGGTAGCAACCAACCTCAGCACCGGACGCGAGCTGTGGCTGACCGAAGGGGATTTGCACCAGGCGGTGCGTGCATCGTGTAGTATGCCAGGCTTATTGCCTCCGGTTGGCTACAATGGTTATTGGCTGGTGGATGGTGCGGTGGTCAATCCGGTGCCGATTTCGCTAACCCGCGCGCTGGGCGCTGACATTGTGATTGCCGTTGACCTGCAACATGATGCGCACCTGATGCAGCAGGATCTGCTGTCGGTCACGCCGCAGAGCGGTGAAGAGGCGGCAGCGGCAGAAGCACTGAGCTGGGGCAAAAAACTGCGCCAGCGTCTGATGGGGTTGACCCATCGGCGCGCCAGCCAGTCTCCAGGCGCGATGGAAATTATGTCAACGTCAATCCAGGTATTGGAAAATCGCCTGAAACGTAACCGTATGGCAGGCGATCCGCCGGATGTGCTGATTCAGCCTTTTTGTCCGCAGATTTCAACGCTGGACTTTCATCGGGCTGAAGAGGCCATTGCGGCAGGCAAGGCCGCCGTGGAGAAAAAAATGGATGAACTATTACCGCTGGTCCGTAGCAGATAATCAGTTGTTCATTCACGGGGGTTGTGACTTCAGCCAATTCTGAAAGGCGCAACGGCGTTTTATGAACCACTATTGAAATATCTGGTACGCAGGGGGAGAGAATGGAAAAACCGCTAATCGGCAAAAAGATACTCATTGTCGAAGATGAGGTCGTTTTCCGTTCATTGCTGGACACATTGTTAACTGGCCTTGGAGCCAGCACGTTCGAAGCGGGCGACGGACTCGACGGCCTGAATTTACTCGCCGCGCAGTCGGTGGACCTGGTCATTTGCGATCTGGAAATGCCGCGTATGGGCGGTATTGAGTTTGTCGAGCGAATTCGTACACGCGGTAATAGCGTGCCCATCCTGATCATCTCCGCCACGCAGAACATGGCCGACATCGCCCACGTGCTGCGCCTTGGCGTGCAGGACGTGCTGCTCAAGCCGCTAAAAAACCTGGAACGTTTCCGTGAAGCGGTGTTTGAGTGCCTCTATCCTTCGATGTTCACCTCGAAAGTGGAAGAAGATGAACAGCTGTTTCAGGACTGGGATGCCCTGGTGCGCGATCCGCTCGCTGCCGCCAAGCTGCTCAAACAGCTGCAACCGCCAGTCCAGCAAACCATCGCCAGCTGCCGAATAAACTATCGTCAACTCACCATGGCGGAACAGCCGGGGCTGGTGCTGGATATTGCCGCGCTGTCGGACAAAGATCTGGCGTTTTATTGCCTGGACGTAACGCGTGCCGGCGACAACGGCGTGCTGGCTGCATTATTGCTCAGAGCACTGTTTAACGGTTTATTGCAGGAGCAACTGTCCGGGCAAAAGCAGCGTCTGCCGGAACTCAATGGTCTGCTGCGCCAGGTGAATATGCTGTTGCGTCAGGCCAACCTGAACGGTCAGTTCCCGCTGCTGGTGGGCTACTATCATCGTCAGTTGAAAAATCTGATTCTGGTCTCAGCCGGTCTGAATGCCACGCTGCACATCAATACTCAGCAAATCCAGCTCAGTAACGGTGTGCCGCTTGGCACTATGGGCAGCACCCATCTTAATCAAATCAGCCAGCGCGCCGATGCCTGGCAATGTCACGTCTGGGGAGCCGGCGGCCGGCTTCGCCTGATGTTATCGTCCGAAGAATAGCCACTCAGATTTATATTTTCCGCGGGTTAAAGACAGGGCCAAAGCTTAGCTTTACACTTGGGTAATAGTCTTAAATTCCGCGGATTAACTCCATCCAGGATAAATCCGTCTGACACTAACTGATATACTCATTTCGTTTTTAAACCGACATATCAAGTATTAACTTGAACGGCCTATTAAGAGAGGTATTTGATGTCTGCCTATAAGTCTAAAGTAAAAAAAGCGGTAATCCCGGTTGCAGGTCTGGGTACGCGTATGCTGCCTGCCACCAAAGCTATTCCAAAAGAAATGTTACCGCTGGTCGATAAGCCGTTGATCCAGTATGTCGTGAACGAGTGTATTGCTGCGGGTATTAATGAGATCGTGCTGGTTACGCACTCCTCTAAAAACTCCATCGAAAACCATTTTGATACCAGTTTCGAACTGGAAGCGATGCTGGAAAAACGCGTGAAGCGTCAGCTGCTGGATGAAATCCAGTCAATCTGCCCGCCACACGTTACCATCATGCAGGTACGTCAGGGTATCGCCAAGGGCCTCGGTCACGCAGTGATGTGTGCTCATCCGCTGGTCGGTGATGAGCCAGTCGCGGTGATTCTGCCAGACGTGATCATTGATGAGTACGAATCTAACCCAACCAAAGATAACCTGGCAGAAATGCTGACGCGCTTTGAAGAGAGCGGTCGCAGCCAGATCATGGTTGAGCCAGTTGCCGATGTCACCGCTTACGGCGTGGTTGACTGCCAGGGCGCAGAGCTGGCACCGGGCCAGAGCGCACCTATGGTGGGCGTGGTTGAGAAGCCAAAAGCCTCGGAAGCGCCATCTAACCTGGCGGTAGTCGGTCGTTACGTGCTGTCTGCGGACATCTGGCCTCTGCTGGCGAAGACCCCTCCGGGTGCAGGCGGCGAAGTGCAGCTGACCGACTCCATCGCCATGCTGATGGAAAAAGAGACCGTAGAAGCTTACCACCTGACCGGCGTGAGCCACGACTGCGGTAATAAACTGGGTTATATGCAAGCTTTTGTTGAGTATGGCGTGCGTCATCCGGTGCTGGGCAAAGATTTCGCTCAGTGGCTCGACGGCGTTGCAGGCAACAAAAAGTAATTCATTAAGCACAGGATAATTCAATGAAAGTCACTGTATTTGGTATCGGCTATGTCGGTCTGGTTCAGGCTGCGGTGTTGGCCGAAGTCGGACATGACGTTCTCTGTATTGATGTCGACGAAAAGAAAGTCGAAAGCCTGAAAAAGGGCATCATCCCAATTTTTGAACCGGGCCTGACGCCGCTGGTGATGTCGAACTATGAAGCGGGGCGCCTGAAATTCAGCACCAACGCAGAAGAGGGCGTAAACCATGGCGTAATGCAGTTTATTGCTGTGGGCACGCCGCCGGATGAGGATGGCTCTGCCGACCTGAAATATGTGACTGCGGTTGCGCGTACTATCGCGCAGCACATGAACGATCACAAAGTCGTCATCGACAAATCTACCGTACCGGTAGGCACCGCTGACCGCGTGCGCGCGGTGATGAGCGAAACGCTGAAGCAGCGTGATGCCAATATCGCGTTCGATGTGGTCTCCAACCCGGAGTTCCTGAAAGAGGGCGCCGCAGTTAACGATTGCATGCGTCCGGAACGTATTGTGGTGGGCACCGACAATGATGAAGTGGTCGAACTGCTGCGTGAACTGTACGAGCCGTTTAACCGTAATCACGATCGCATGATTCTGATGGATATTCGCAGTGCAGAGCTGACCAAATATGCAGCTAACTGCATGCTGGCGACCAAAATCAGCTTCATGAACGAGATTTCCAACCTTGCGGAACGCCTGGGTGCTGACGTGGAAAAAGTACGTCAGGGCATCGGTTCTGATTCACGCATCGGTTATCACTTTATTTATCCGGGCTGTGGTTACGGCGGTTCCTGCTTCCCGAAAGACGTGCAGGCGCTGATTCGCACTGCAGAGTCAATCGGCTACACCCCGCGTCTGTTGCAGGCGGTAGAAGACGTCAACGATTCGCAGAAGAACAAGCTGCCGACGTTTATCAAACGTCACTTTGGCGACGATCTGCGTGGTAAGACGTTTGCGCTGTGGGGTCTGGCGTTCAAACCAAACACCGACGACATGCGTGAAGCCTCAAGCCGTGTGCTGATGGAAGCACTGTGGCAGGCAGGCGCAACGGTGCAGGCGTTTGATCCGGAAGCGATGGAAGAAGCCCAGCGCATCTACGGTCATCGTGACGATCTGAAGCTGTGCGGCACTAAAGAAGCTGCGCTGCAGGGCGCCGATGGTCTGGTGATCTGCACCGAGTGGCAGAACTTCCGTGCTCCGGATTTCGACGTGATTAAATCCTCGTTAAAACAACCCGTGATTTTTGATGGTCGTAACCTGTATGATCCGGAGCGTATCAGCAAACGCGGTTTCGTTTATTATGCAATCGGCCGCGGAGCGTCTATTCAAATTGTGTAATAAATGAGGGATGTATGAATTTTCTGGTCACCGGCGCGGCAGGATTTATTGGTTTTCACGTTAGTCAGCGTTTGCTGGCTGCCGGTCACCAGGTTGTTGGTATCGATAACCTGAATGATTACTACGATGTCAGCCTGAAACAGGCGCGCCTCGACCAGATTACCGCACATCCCGCGTTTACTTTTCTTAAAATGGACCTGGCAGATCGCCAGGCCATTTCTTCCCTGTTTGAACAGCATGCTTTTGCGCGTGTGATCCATTTAGGTGCACAGGCGGGTGTTCGCTATTCCATCGAGAATCCGCACGCCTACGCTGATGCCAACCTGATTGGTCACTTAAATATTCTGGAAGGTTGCCGTCATCATAAGATTGGCCACCTGCTGTATGCTTCATCGAGTTCGGTTTATGGCCTGAACCGTAAAATGCCGTTCTCCACGGATGATTCGGTTGATCATCCGGTATCACTTTATGCTGCGACGAAAAAAGCCAACGAATTAATGTCGCATACCTATTCACACCTTTACCAATTACCCACCACCGGATTGCGCTTCTTTACCGTTTATGGTCCGTGGGGCCGTCCGGATATGGCGCTGTTTAAGTTCACCCGCGCGATGCTTGCCGGTGACGCGATTGATGTGTATAACCGCGGCCAGATGACACGTGACTTCACCTATATTGATGATATTGCCGAAGCGATTGTGCGTTTGCAGGACGTGATTCCGCAGGCAGATGAAAACTGGACGGTGGAAAACGGCTCGCCTGCCACCAGTTCGGCACCGTATCGCGTGTACAATATTGGCAATAGTCAGCCTACCAGCCTGATGACTTACATTGAGTCGCTGGAAAAAGCGCTGGGGATTGAGGCGAAGAAAAATATGCTGCCGATGCAGCCCGGCGATGTATTAGGCACCAGTGCAGACACCCAGCCGCTGTATGACGCGATAAATTTCCGCCCGCAGACCAGCGTAGAGCAGGGCGTGCAGCGTTTTGTTGACTGGTACCGCGACTTCTATCAGCAATAAGTCGCGATAAAAAAAGGAAGCCAGCGGCTTCCTTTTTTATTACCCGGTGTAAAACAGAGCACAGCGCCAGGGCTGGCATGCTGCGAAGCACTGGTTCCTTACAGCAGGAAATCGTCCAGTTGTTTACCTTGTTCTTCAATCGCTTTTTTAATCACGGCTGGCGTACGTCCCTGGCCGGTCCAGGTACGGTTCTCACCGTTCTCGTCGACGTAACCATACTTCGCCGGACGTGCCGCGCGTTTGGCTTTACCTGGCGCTTTGGTTTCCGCTAATGCCTGCAGCAGTTCGTTTGGATCAATACCGTCTGCCATCAGCATTTCACGATATTGTTCCAGCTTACGGCTGCGCTCGGCATTTTCCGCCTGGGCAAGAGATTCTTCTTCACGACGTTCATTCACCACAACCTCAAGTTTTTCCAGCATCTCTTCCAGTGTTTCCAGAGAGCATTCCCGAGCCTGCGCGCGCAATGTACGGATATTATTAAGAATTTTAAGTGCTTCGCTCATTGTCCTAATCTCAAAATATAATAAATGGAGTTGTTCTGCCGCCTCATAATAGTGGCGGTGAAAAATAACTGCAATAGCCAGATTAAAAAGCAAAACGTAAAGTTAATGTTGTTAAGCTTTTTAAGGCGCTATTTATTATTCTTTTTATAGATTTGATAGCACAGGTTTTGCAGGGATAAATACCACTGTGCGCCTTTCGCCCGGGCATCAGCGCTAATAATGCTGAATAAAATTGCTGCATGATCACGGCTTTGACATAACGTGCGAAATGTTGATAAGGATGCTGCTGATCTATGGCGATGGCGTTAATTTGAGCAGTTGATAAAAATAATGCATCGCAACAGTGCAGCAGCTTTATGATAGACTCACGCGCAACAGTTTCGGGCAGTGACAAGAGACATTTATGGCGCAACTCTATTTTTATTACTCAGCGATGAACGCGGGAAAATCCACCGCACTGCTGCAGTCTTCCTACAATTACCATGAGCGCGGCATGCGTACGCTGGTGTATACCGCGGAAATTGACGACCGCTTCGGCGCCGGAAAAGTCAGCTCGCGTATTGGTCTTTCGTCTCCGGCTTTTTTATATAACGCGCAGACCAACCTGGAAAGTGAAATAGCGGAACAGCACGCGAAGCAAACGGTTCACTGTGTACTGGTGGATGAGAGCCAGTTTCTGACGCGGGAGCAGGTGAAAGCCCTGTCGGACGTGGTAGATAATCTGGATATACCGGTGCTGTGTTATGGTCTGCGTACCGACTTTCGCGGTGAGTTATTTACCGGCAGTCAGTATTTACTGGCTTGGGCCGATAAGCTGGTGGAATTGAAAACCGTGTGTCACTGTGGACGCAAAGCCAGCATGGTGTTACGGCTGGATGCACAGGGTAAACCGTTCAGCGAAGGGGAGCAGGTGGTGATCGGTGGTAATGAGCGCTATATCTCTGTGTGCCGCAAGCACTATAAACAGGCGATTAATGACGGCTCGCTAAACGCCATTTACGGTTCACAATTGCCTCACGCCTGAATAGCCGCAGCATAAAAAAACCCGCCGCAGCGGGTTTTTTTGTATCAGGCCAGTCAGGCCTTTTTGGTTTTCTTCTCACTCTTTACGGCTTTAGCTTCACCCTCAGCGGCAACACTGTTATCTGCTTCTGAGAACTCACGGCCATAGAAGGTATCCAGCATGATTTGTTTCAGTTCAGCAATCAGCGGATAGCGTGGGTTAGCGCCGGTACACTGGTCATCAAACGCATCATCCGCCAGCTTGTCGACTTTCGCCAGGAAGTCAGCTTCCTGCACGCCCGCTTCGCGGATAGATGTTGGGATACCCAGCTGAGTTTTCATCTCTTCCAGCCATGCCAGCAGTTTTTCAATTTTCTGCGCGGTACGGTCACCGGCAGCGCTCAGACCGAGATGGTCAGCAATCTCAGCATAGCGGCGGCGTGCCTGCGGACGGTCGTACTGGCTGAAGGCAGTCTGCTTGGTTGGATTGTCATTCGCGTTGTAGCGAATCACGTTACAAATCAGCAGGGCGTTGGCCAGACCGTGTGGAATGTGGAACTCAGAGCCCAGTTTATGCGCCATGGAGTGACACACGCCGAGGAAGGCGTTGGCGAAAGCGATACCGGCAATGGTCGCCGCATTGTGAACGCGCTCACGCGCCACAGGATTTTTCGCGCCGTCACGGTAGCTGGCAGGCAGATTCTCTTTCAGCAGCTTCAGTGCCTGCAGCGCCTGACCGTCAGAGTATTCGTTGGCCAGTACCGATACGTAGGCTTCCAGCGCATGAGTGACAGCATCCAGACCCCCAAAGGCGCACAGCGAACGCGGCATCTCCATCACCAGGTTGGCATCGACAATCGCCATATCCGGCGTCAGGGCATAGTCTGCCAGCGGATATTTCTGGCCGGTGGCATCGTCAGTCACTACCGCAAACGGCGTAACTTCTGAACCGGTGCCGGAAGTGGTGGTGATGGCCACCATGCGCGCTTTGACACCCATTTTCGGGAACTTGTAGATACGTTTACGGATGTCCATAAAGCGCAGCGCCAGTTCTTCAAAGTGGGTTTCCGGATGCTCGTACATCACCCACATAATCTTAGCCGCATCCATCGGTGAACCCCCACCCAGGGCGATGATCACGTCAGGTTTGAAGCTGTTCATCTGCTCGGCACCTTTACGCACGATGCTCAGCGTTGGGTCTGCTTCTACTTCAAAGAACACTTCGGTTTCAATCCCGTGCGACTTCAGCACGCGGGTGACCTGGTCAGCATAACCGTTGTTGAACAGGAAGCGGTCGGTGACGATAAAGGCGCGTTTTGCACCGTCAGTCGCCACTTCTTCCAGCGCAATTGGCAGAGAACCGCGGCGGAAGTAGATAGACTTCGGAAGTTTATGCCACAACATATTTTCAGCTCGCTTGGCCACTGTTTTCTTGTTGATCAGGTGTTTTGGACCCACGTTTTCAGAGATAGAGTTACCACCCCATGAACCGCAGCCCAGCGTGAGTGAAGGGGCCAGCTTGAAGTTATACAGGTCACCGATCCCGCCCTGTGAAGCTGGGGTGTTGATCAGGATGCGCGCGGTTTTCATTTTGTCGCCGAAGAAGTTAACGCGCTCGCGCTGGTTATCCTGGTCGGTATAAAGACAGGAGGTGTGGCCGATACCGCCCATTGCCACCAGTTTTTCTGCTTTATCCACCGCATCGTAATAATCTTTCGCGCGGTACATGGCCAGCGTTGGCGAGAGCTTCTCATGGGCGAATGGCTCAGACTCATCCACCAGTTTCACTTCACCAATCAGAATTTTGGTGCTCACCGGCACGCTAATCCCTGCCAGTTCAGCAATTTTGTAAGCCGGCTGACCGACAATCGCCGCGTTCAGCGCGCCATTTTTCAGGATGATATCCTGCACCGCTTTCAGCTCTTTGCCCTGCAGCAGGTAGCCACCGTGGCTGGCGAAGCGCTCACGCACGGCATCATAGACAGAATCCACGACAATCACTGACTGTTCAGACGCGCAAATCACGCCGTTGTCGAAGGTTTTTGACATCAGGATCGAGGCAACCGCGCGTTTGATATCGGCCGTTTCGTCAATCACCACCGGGGTGTTACCCGCACCCACACCAATCGCTGGTTTGCCGGAGCTGTAAGCCGCTTTCACCATGCCCGGACCACCGGTGGCGAGAATCAGGTTGATATCCGGGTGATGCATCAGCTGGTTAGAGAGCTCAACCGATGGCGCATCAATCCAGCCAATAATGTCTTTTGGCGCGCCGGCCGCGATAGCAGCCTGCAGTACGATATCTGCCGCTTTGTTGGTGGCATCTTTGGCACGTGGATGAGGAGAGAAGATGATACCGTTACGGGTTTTCAGGCTAATCAGGGCCTTGAAGATGGCGGTAGAGGTCGGGTTGGTGGTGGGCACGATGCCACAAATCAGGCCAATCGGCTCAGCGATGGTGATGGTGCCAAAGGTATCATCGGTATCCAGCACGCCACAGGTTTTTTCGTCTTTGTAAGCGTTATAGATATATTCGGAAGCGAAGTGGTTTTTGATGACTTTATCTTCAACGATACCCATGCCGGATTCGGCAACGGCCATTTTGGCGAGAGGGATACGGGCATCGGCAGCGGCGAGGGCGGCCGCACGGAAAATGGTATCAACTTGTTCCTGACTAAAATTGGCGTATTCGCGCTGTGCCTTTTTAACACGTTCTACCAGTGCGTTAAGCTCGGCAACATTAGTAACGGCCATAATACTCTCCTAAGGAAGTTAAACTTTTTTAGTAAACAAGCCTGAATCCAGAAGTATAGTCTCGTTACGCTTATGGATAGCTAAGGATGGCGATGCCCATGCCGTTGCTTACTAAAAAGGTTTTTCCGCCAGGATGACCTGTGTCACAGGGTTGAGTTCCGATGGGCTAAGATTACCCCTGATGGGGTAGGCAATTTATGATGCAGATCAATTTAACTATCAGCTGACACCTTTCAGCGCTCACTTTTGCAAGTAAAGTTAGCGTCGACGGCTACAGAAGCCGATCTGACCGGCTGCAGGCCGATAACATAGCGCTAACAGTAGCGGAATAAACTGGGATAGTGCTTCAAGTGCAGCATTTATTTCTGCGTTAGCCTCTGGTGTTTCGCCAGGCTTTTGCACTACATTAAGCGCGATTTTTTTCGCCATCACCTGGAGCCCACCGTGACCCCTGCGCTACTCGATCTTTCTGGCTACATTAAATTTTTTGTGGGTTTGTTCGCGCTGGTTAACCCGGTCGGCATTATTCCGGTATTTATCAGCATGACCAGCTACCAGGCGGTGGCGGAGCGCAATAAAACCAACCTGACCGCTAACCTGGCGGTGGCGATTATCCTCTGGACCTCGCTGTTTCTTGGCGACGGTATCCTGCATCTGTTTGGTATCTCGATTGACTCTTTCCGCATCGCCGGCGGCATTCTGGTGGTCACCATCGCCATGTCGATGATCAGCGGCAAGCTGGGTGAAGACAAACAGAACAAGCAGGAGAAGTCAGAAACGGCGATTCGTGAAAGCATCGGCGTGGTGCCGCTGGCGCTGCCGCTGATGGCAGGGCCGGGCGCGATCAGCTCGACCATTGTCTGGAGCTCGCGTTATCACAGCTGGCCAAATCTGCTGGGCTTTACCCTGGCGATTGCGATATTTGCCTTCTGCTGCTGGTTATTGTTCCGGGCCGCACCGCTGATGGTGCGCGTATTGGGACAAACCGGTATCAACGTCATTACGCGTATCATGGGGCTGCTGCTCATGGCGCTGGGCATTGAATTTGTCGTGACCGGAATGAAAGCCCTGTTTCCAGGATTACTGAATTAACGGCGGTTATTTTTTATCGCTAAGCGCTTTGTGAACCAGAATGGTGCAATTAAACGAAATATTGCACCATTATAGTGATTTTATTTGTCGCGCTTAATATCGGCTTAACCTCATCAGTTTTACTACTTATGCCATCCTGCATATAGCCTGAGCCGCAAAATACTGTGATAATCGTCACAGTATATCTCTCTGCTATGCAAATCATCCGCAGTATCATTCTATAGCTTGCGCTATAAATCTGAATAAATATCCGGGATTCAGCATTAAAAGCAGCAATATTCTTAAATATTATAAAGTTAGTTGATTAACGAATAATTAACGTGCAAATCAGGCTGGAATTCATTGTTTATCAGTGGATTACTTGATAATTCTGCTTAAGAATTAACACTTTTCCTGTGCGCGGCAACGTGATAAAAGAGAATCAGCTAACATTTTTGTGGTTTAGCTTTGGCGTGCGGGCAACGCTTCTGATAATTTTCGGCTCAACGCAAAATTTTTTATCTGCTAGCAACAAATGTGTACGCTTCTTGCTTACTGCTATCAGGTTTATGTTGAAGGTTGATATTGGTTGATGAAAAGCATGGTAGCGAAAACGGCAGCGCGCACGTTTCTGGCGCTTTGCCTCTCCAGTGCGCTGGCGCAAAGTCAGGCCGCTGAGATCCCAGCCGGGACGTCATTAGCGGATACGCAACGCATCGTTATTAACAATGGCAGCGAAGTGTCCTCGCTTGATCCACAAAAAGTCGAGGGCGTGCCGGAATCCAATGTGATTCGCAATCTGCTGGAAGGACTGGTTGAGACCGACAACAACGGTCAACTGGTGCCCGGCGTGGCGCAGCAGTGGCAAAATCAGCAGGGCCGCATCTGGACATTCACGCTGCGTAAAGATGCCCGCTGGAGCAATGGTGAGCCGGTCACCGCGCAGGATTTTGTCTACAGCTGGCAGCGTCTGGCCGATCCCCGCACCGCCTCGCCGTACGCCAGCTATTTGCAGGCTGCGCACATCAGCAACATTGACGCCATTCTGGCTGGTAAAGCGGCGCCTTCCCAGCTGGGCGTGAAAGCGCTGGACGACCATCATTTGCAGGTTACGCTCTCTGAACCGGTCCCGTATTTTGTTGATATGCTGGCTCATACTTCGATGAAACCGGTGTATCGTCCGGCGGTAGAGCAGTGGGGTGATGCCTGGACACAGCCGCAGCACTACGTGGGGAATGGCGCTTACACGCTGGCGGACTGGGTGGTGAATGAGCAGATCGTGGTGAAGCGTAATCCGCACTACTGGGACAATGCCCATACCACGCTGGACGAAGGCGTGTTTCTGGCGCTCACCTCTGAGAATAGCGATATAAACCGCTATCGCAGTGGCGGCACCGACATGACCAACAGCGTGGTGCCGCCCGATATGTTCAAAAAACTGCAGCAGGCGCTGGGAGATGAAGTAAGAGTCAGCCCGCTACTGTGCACCTTCTATTACGAAATCAATAACAAGAAAGCGCCGTTTGACGACGTCCGCGTACGCAGCGCGCTGAAGTTAACGCTCGACCGCGACATCATCGCGCAGAAAATTATGGGGCAGGGACAGATCCCGGCCTACGGCCTGACGCCGCCCTTTATTCACGGTATTGCTCTCAATAAGCCAGCGTGGGCGCAGCAGACGCAGGCGCAACGTAACGCGGCAGCGAAGCAGCTGCTGGCGGAAGCTGGCTTCAATGCCCAGCATCCGCTGCGTTTTACTCTGCTGTATAACACCTCAGAACAGAACAAGCGTCAGGCGATTGCGGCTGCCTCGATGTGGCAAAAGAATCTCGGTGCGCAGGTCACGCTGCAAAATCAGGAGTGGAAAACGCTACTGGAGACCCGTCATCAGGCACAGTTTGATGTGGTGCGCGCCACCTGGTGTGCGGATTATAACGAGCCATCCAGCTTCCTCAATCTGCTGCTGAGTGGCTCCTCCATCAACACCGCGTTTTATCACAGCGCCGCATTTGATGCGCTGATGGCGCAAACGCTCAACACCGCAGATGACGCGCAGCGCGCGCAGCTCTATCAGCAGGCGGAACAACAGCTGGATCAGGATTCACCGATCATTCCGGTTTACTACCGCGTTAGCGTGCGGCTGGTGAAGCCGTGGGTGGGCGGTTTCAGCGGCAAAGATCCGCAGGATATGCTGGCGCTGAAATACTATTACATAAAGAAACATTGAGTAATGTGACGATCCGGCGCTACAGTCGGGCGTCACGTTGCCGTGGTAACCCTGCAGGGTGGTAGTGATCTTCGCGCAGACAGGCGGAGATCTCCCGGAAACGGGGTACGCCGGGCGGTCAGCCGACCCGGTGACGATAATAAAACTGGAGCGTAATAATGAACAACATCACGAAAAAAAGCCTGATCGCCGCAGGCGTACTGGCGGCCATCGGCGCGCTGGCAGGGAATGCTGCACTGGCGGCCAACGTACCGGCGGGTACCGAATTGGCAGCGAAACAGGAACTGGTGCGCGGCAATGGCGATGAAGTGCAGTCGCTGGATCCGCACAAAATCGAAGGCGTGCCGGAAGATAATATCGCCCGTGACCTGTATGAAGGTCTGATCGTGAGCGACAGCAACGGCAAACCGGTGCCGGGCGTCGCGGAAAGCTGGGAAAACAAAGACTACAAAGTCTGGACTTTCCATCTGCGTAAAAATGCCAAATGGTCAAACGGCGAGCCGGTCACCGCGCAGGACTTCGTCTACAGCTGGCAGCGTCTGGTCGATCCAAAAACCGCCTCGCCCTATGCGAGCTACCCGCAGTATGGCCACATCCTCAACGTGGATGACATCATCGCCGGCAAAAAACCGACCTCCGATCTCGGCGTGAAGGCACTGGATGACCACACGCTGGAAGTGACGCTGAGCGAGCCGGTACCGTACTTCGATAAGCTGCTGATCAACGCGGTGATGTCACCGGTGTATAAGCCCGCCATTGAGAAGTTTGGCGACCAGTGGACGCAGCCGCAGAACTGGGTCGGCAACGGTGCATTTAAACTGGAATCTCACGTGATCAACGAACGCGTGACGCTGGTGCGTAACCCGGAATACTGGGACAACGAACATACCGTACTGAATAAAGTCACCTTCCTGCCAATCAACTCCGAAGTCAGCGATGTGAACCGTTATTTCTCCGAGAACGGCAGCGACATCACTTACAACAACATGCCGATCGAGCTGTTTAAAAAACTGCAGCGTGATAACGGTAAAGAGCTGATGGTGAAACCGTATCTGTGCACCTACTACTATGAAATAAACAACCAGAAAGCACCGTTTACCGATGTCCGCGTGCGTACCGCGCTGAAGCTGGGTCTGGATCGTGACATCATGGTGAACAAAGTGCTGGCGCAGGGTCAACAGCCGGCCTACAGCTTCACACCGCCAGCCACTGACGGCATGGAACTGCTGCCGCCGGACTGGTACAAGTGGGATCAGAACAAGCGTAACGAAGAAGCGAAGAAACTGCTGGCCGAAGCCGGTTATACCGCCGACAAACCGCTGACCTTCAACCTGCTGTACAACACCTCCGATCTGCACAAAAAACTGGCGATTGCCGCCTCGTCCATCTGGAAAAAGAACATCGGCGTCAACATCAAGCTGGAAAACCAGGAGTGGAAAACCTTCCTGGATACCCGTCATCAGGGCAACTTTGATGTCTCCCGCGCGGCATGGTGTGCCGACTATAACGAACCGACTTCCTTCCTGAACATCATGCTGTCGGACAGCAGCAGTAACACCTCGCACTATAAGAGCGCGGACTTCGACAAAGTGATTCACGATGCGGTGAAAGCGGCGGATGACAAAGCGCGCGTGGCTGATTATCAGAAAGCAGAGCAGATCCTGGATAAAGACAGCACCATCGTGCCGGTTTACTACTACGTGAACGCGCGTCTGGTGAAACCGTACGTTGGCGGCTACACCGGCAACGATCCGCTGGATAAAACCCTGGATAAGAACCTGTACATCATTAAGCATTAATAGCACTCAGGCTATCGACAGTGGCGGTGCTGCGGCGCCGCCTTTTTGACTTTGTGAAGCAACAGCCTGGTAGGTACGGCAATGTTAAAATTCATCCTGCGTCGGCTCCTTGAAGCCATCCCGACGCTATTCATTCTGATCACCATCTCCTTCTTTATGATGCGACTGGCACCCGGCAGTCCGTTCACCGGCGAGCGTGCGCTGGCGCCGGAAGTCATGGCCAACATTGAGGCCAAATATCATCTCAACGATCCGATCGGCAAACAGTATCTCAGCTACCTGGTGCAGCTGGCACACGGTGATTTCGGGCCGTCGTTTAAATATAAAGACTACTTGGTTAACTACCTGGTCGGTCATGCGTTTCCGGTATCGGCCAAACTGGGGCTGGCAGCCTTCTTCCTTGCGGTGGTGCTGGGCGTCACGGCGGGGGTTATCGCCGCGCTGAAGCAAAACAGTTTGTGGGATTACGCGGTCATGGGGGTGGCGATGACCGGGGTGGTCATTCCCAGCTTCGTGGTGGCACCGCTGCTGGTACTGATCTTTGCCATCACTCTGCGCTGGCTGCCGGGCGGCGGCTGGAATGGCGGGCAGTGGAACTACATGCTGCTGCCGATGGTGGCGCTGTCACTGGCTTACATCGCCAGTATCGCCCGTATCACCCGCGGCTCGATGATTGAAGTGATGCACTCCAACTTCATCCGCACCGCGCGTGCGAAAGGGCTGCCGTTGCGCCGTATCGTGCTGCGCCACGCGCTGAAGCCGGCGCTGCTGCCGGTGCTCTCCTATATGGGGCCGGCGTTTGTTGGCATCATCACCGGTTCGATGGTAATCGAATCAATTTACGGTCTGCCTGGCATCGGTCAGCTGTTCGTCAACGGCGCACTGAACCGTGACTACTCGCTGGTGATGAGCCTGACCATTCTGGTCGGCGTGCTGACCATCCTGTTCAACGCGATCGTTGACGTGCTGTACGCCGTTATCGATCCGAAAATTCGTTACTGATGGTGGAGCTCGCTCATGATGTTAAGTAAGAAAAATAGCGAAGCTCTGGACGCGTTCAGCGAAAAGCTGGAAGTGGAAGGGCGCAGCCTGTGGCAGGACGCACGTCGCCGCTTTATTCATAACCGTGCGGCCCTTATCAGCCTGCTGGTGCTGCTGGTGATTGCGCTGTTCGTGGTGTTCGCCCCGATGCTGGCGCAGTTCAAATATGATGATACCGACTGGGCGATGATGTCTGCACCGCCGGACACCACCTCAGGCCACTGGTTTGGCACCGACTCTTCCGGACGTGACCTGCTGGTGCGCGTGGCGATTGGCGGCCGTATCTCGCTGATGGTCGGCATCGCTTCAGCGCTGATCGCGGTGCTGGTGGGCACGCTGTACGGTTCGCTGGCCGGCTACCTCGGCGGCAAGATTGACTCGGTGATGATGCGTATCCTGGAAATCCTCAACTCGTTCCCGTTTATGTTCTTCGTCATCCTGCTGGTGACCTTCTTTGGCCGCAATATCCTGCTGATCTTCGTTGCCATTGGCATGGTGTCATGGCTGGATATGGCGCGTATCGTGCGCGGCCAGACGCTGGGACTGAAGCGCAAAGAGTTCATCGAAGCGGCGCAGGTCGGTGGTGTTTCTACCGGCAATATCGTGCTGCGTCACATCGTGCCGAACGTGCTGGGTGTGGTGGTGGTGTATGCCTCGCTGCTGGTGCCAAGCATGATCCTGTTTGAATCCTTCCTGAGTTTCCTTGGCCTCGGCACCCAGGAGCCACTGAGCAGCTGGGGCGCGCTGTTGAGCGACGGCGCCAACTCGATGGAAGTATCACCGTGGCTGCTGATGTTCCCGGCGGGCTTCCTGGTGGTGACGTTGTTCTGTTTCAACTTTATCGGCGATGGCCTGCGTGACGCCCTCGACCCGAAAGATCGTTAAGGAGTTTCCCGATGACCCATCATGATACTCAGCAGCCGCTGGCGGCTGCACCTGCGGGAAACGCTAACCTGCTGCTGGACGTTAAAGATCTGCGCGTCACCTTCAGTACTCACGACGGCGACGTGACCGCTGTGAACGACCTCAACTTTTCCCTGCGCGCCGGTGAAACGCTGGGCATAGTCGGTGAATCCGGCTCCGGAAAATCGCAAACCGCGTTTGCGCTGATGGGGCTGCTGGCGAAAAATGGTCGCATTGGCGGCTCGGCGCAGTTCAACGGCAGCGAAATCCTCAATCTGCCGGAAAGCAAACTGAACAAGCTGCGCGCGGAACAGATTGCGATGATTTTCCAGGACCCGATGACATCGCTCAATCCTTACATGCGCGTCGGCGAACAGCTGATGGAGGTGCTGAAACTGCATAAAGGCATGAGCAGCGCCCAGGCGTTTGAAGAGTCGGTGCGCATGCTGGACGCGGTGAAAATGCCGGAAGCGCGCAAGCGCATGAAGATGTTCCCGCACGAGTTTTCCGGTGGCATGCGTCAGCGCGTAATGATCGCCATGGCGCTGCTGTGCCGGCCAAAGCTGCTGATTGCCGATGAGCCAACCACCGCGCTGGATGTCACCGTGCAGGCGCAAATCATGACGCTGCTGAATGAGCTGAAGCGTGAATTCAACACCGCCATCATCATGATCACCCACGATCTCGGCGTTGTTGCCGGGATCTGTGACAAGGTACTGGTGATGTATGCCGGGCGCACCATGGAGTATGGCCGTGCGCGCGATGTGTTCTACCAGCCGGCCCATCCGTATTCGATCGGTTTGCTAAGCGCGGTGCCGCGTCTTGACGCGGAGGGAGAGTCGCTGACCGCCATTCCCGGCAACCCGCCCAACCTGTTGCGTCTGCCGCAGGGCTGTCCGTTCCAGCCGCGCTGCGCATATGCCATGGATATTTGTGCCAAATCACCGCCGCTTGAACCGTTTGCCGAAGGGCGCCTGCGCGCCTGCTTCAAACCGGTGGAGGAGTTAGTATGAGCACCGTAACTGAAGAGAAAAAAGTGTTGCTGGAAATCGCCGATCTCAAGGTGCATTTCGATATCAAAGACGGCAAGCAGTGGTTCTGGCAGCCGCCGAAAACCCTCAAAGCGGTGGATGGTGTCAGTCTGCGTCTGTATGAAGGCGAAACCCTCGGCGTGGTCGGTGAGTCCGGCTGCGGCAAATCCACGCTGGCGCGCGCCATTATCGGTCTGGTGAAAGCCACCGACGGACGCGTGGCGTGGCTGGGACGCGATCTGCTGGGCCAGAGCCAGGAAGAGTGGCGTCAGGCGCGCAGTGACATTCAGATGATCTTCCAGGACCCGCTGGCCTCGCTCAACCCGCGTATGACCATTGGTGACATCATTGCCGAACCGCTGCGCACCTACTATCCAAAGATGCCGCGTCAGGAAGTGAAGGTTAAGGTTAAAACCATGATGATGAAGGTCGGTCTGCTGCCGAACCTCATCAACCGCTATCCGCACGAGTTCTCCGGTGGCCAGTGCCAGCGTATCGGTATCGCCCGTGCACTGATTCTTGAGCCGAAGCTGATTATCTGTGATGAGCCGGTGTCGGCGCTCGACGTGTCGATTCAGGCGCAGGTGGTCAACCTGCTGCAGAAACTGCAGCGTGAAATGGGCCTGTCGCTGATCTTCATCGCGCATGACCTGGCGGTGGTGAAGCACATCTCTGATCGCGTACTGGTGATGTATCTCGGCCACGCGGTTGAGCTGGGTACCTATGATGCGGTGTATAACGATCCGCAGCATCCGTACACCAAAGCGCTGATGTCGGCGGTGCCGATTCCTGATCCGGACCTGGAGAAGAATAAGCAGATTCAGCTGCTGGAAGGGGAACTGCCGTCGCCGATCAATCCGCCATCAGGCTGCGTGTTCCGAACCCGCTGCCCGATTGCCGGCCCGGAGTGCGCCAAAACCCGACCGCTACTCGAAGGCAGTTTCCGCCATGCGGTGTCCTGTCTGAAGGTTGATCCGCTTTAAGAGCGGCGCCATAAACAACAACGCCGGGCAGTGCCCGGCGTTTTTTTATGCGCTGCGGCTTATTCACGCCACAGAATATGACACAGCTTGTGATCTTTCTCGCGGCACAGCAGGATGCGCGCGAACACATCGGTAATCGGTTCGCCGTCCGCTTCACCGAGGCCGATCACCACTTCTGAGAAGAAGTCAGGGTTGAGATCGAAATCCACATGTTCCTGCCAGTCTTCGGATGGATCAAACAACTCGGCGCCGCCGCGCTCTTCAAATTGCAGATTGAACAGAATGATGTCTGCCGGATCGAGGTTATCGCCTGCCAGCTCAAGAAAAATATCGTAAGCCTGTTCCAGCGTTTCATCTTCAGTAAGGCGATTATTTAAATCCATGGTCATTCCTGCTTGCCCTGAGGCGGTAATATTTTCGCTCGTTTTACAGTAAAGGGCTAAAGAAGTAAAACAGTCGTTCGACGATGCGCTGCCACCAGGCACGTTTTGCCCAGCGCGCGCCGTCCAGCAGACGCGAACGGGCGATATAATCATCCTGGACGGTGGCAAGATCGCTACCAAAGCCGTCATCATCCACCACCAGCGTGATCTCGAAGTTGAGCCACAGGCTGCGCATATCCAGGTTCACCGTGCCCACCAGGCTGAGCTGACCGTCCACCAGCACGCTCTTGGTGTGCAACAGGCCATCTTCAAACTGGTAGATTTTCACCCCGGCTTCCAGCAGTTCAGTGAAGAAGGCGCGGCTGGCCCAGCCGACCAGCAGCGAGTCATTGTGGCGCGGTACCACAATGCTCACCTCAACGCCACGCAGCGCGGCGGTACAGATGGCGTGCAGTAAGTCGTCGCTCGGCACGAAGTAGGGCGTGGTCATGATCAGCTGCTCGCGCGCCGAATACACCGCCGTCAGCAGCGCCTGATGAATCATGTCCTCGGGGAAGCCCGGCCCTGAGGCGATCACCTGAATGGTGTGACCGCTCTCCTGCTCAAACGGCATTACATTGCCGTCCGGCGCCGGCGGCAGAATGCGTTTGCCGGTTTCGATTTCCCAGTCGCAGGCGTAGACGATGCCCATGGTGGTGGCCACCGGGCCCTCCATGCGCGCCATCAGATCAATCCACTGACCCACGCCAGCATCCTGTTTAAAGAAGCGCGGATCCACCAGGTTCATGCTGCCGGTATAGGCAATATAGTTATCGATCAGCACCACTTTGCGGTGCTGACGCAAATCCATGCGGCGCAGGAATACACGCCACAGACTGACCTGCAATGCCTCGACCACATCAATACCGGCATTGCGCATCATGCCCACCCACGGACTGCGGAAGAACGCCACGCTGCCGGCGGAGTCCAGCATCAGGCGGCAGTGCACGCCACGCCGTGAGGCAGCCATCAGCGATTCCGCCACATCATCAGCCAGACCACCCGGCTGCCAGATGTAAAACACCATCTCAATATTATGGCGCGCCAGCTGAATATCGCGGATCAGCGCCTGCATCACGTCATCGGCGCTGGTCAGCAGCTGCAGCTGATTGCCTTTAACGCCGGCAATGCCCTGACGATGACGGCACAGCTCGAACAGGGAACGCGCCACGTCGCTGTGTTCAGTCGCGAAAATGTGACGACACTGTTTCAGGTCGTTGAGCCATTTGGCGGTCGAGGGCCACATGGTGCGGGCGCGTTCTGCGCGACGTTTACCTAAATGCAGTTCGCCAAACGACAGATAGGCGATAATACCCACCAGCGGCAGAATGTAGATGATCAGCAGCCAGGCCATCGCTGAGGTCACCGCTCGCCGCTTCATCAGGATGCGCAGCGTAACCCCGGCAATCAGCAGCCAGTAGCCAAACAGCAGCAACCAGCTGATAAGGGTATAAAATGTGGTCATAAAGTGGACGTCCCGTTCGCGCTTTGATGGGCAAAGTTTACGTGTTGATCTGCGCCAGCGAAACCTTTAATCGTTGATGACGTTTCGATGAAGGTTTCGATTTGGCATTTTTAGCCAGATCACTATAATGCGTCGCGGGTTTAGCCAGTCAGAGAGGATGTGATGAGACGCAGCAGAAATGAAGTGGCCCGCTGGAGAATGTTACGCCAGGCGCATCGCCGTCGTGCCCGCTGGCTGGAAGGGCAGTCACGTCGTTATAAGCGCATCCATGCGATTCGTCATCAGGTAGCGCAGCAGCAGCGCCGCTCCATCCTGTTTATCACGCAGAATACCTGAGCAATGAACGCGGTCGTCAGTGGCCGCGTAATACCAGTGAAACATTCACTATCTGCAGGGCAGCCGCCAGTACCACCAGCATGACGATGTGCTGGCGCGCCTGACGCCAGCCCTGACGGCGCCATAGCCACAGCGCACGACCAATCAGCAGCAGCACCAGCACTAACAACAGAAGGGGCTGCCACTGCATCAGAACACCCGTTTAAACGGTTTAACCGTGACTTTATCGTACACGCCCGCGGCGATATACGGATCGTCATTGGCCCACGACTGGGCCGTTTCCAGCGATGAGAACTCGGCAACAATCACAGAACCGGTGAAACCAGCCGGGCCCGGCTCATTACTGTCGACGGCAGGCAGAGGACCGGCGATAATCAGACGCCCCTCATCCTGCAGCAGCTGCAGACGCGCCAGGTGTGCCGGGCGCACAGAGTTACGTTTTTCCAGTGAATCTGCGGTATCTTCCGCATAAATGACGTAAAGCACGATGGGATACTCCCGTTAGACTTGCCGAATTTGCGAGACACGTTAAGTGATCGCTAAACAGAGTGCAAACGAAAGATAATGGGCGCGCGCTGCAACGCAGGCAGGGTTAAAAAGCGCCTTTCTTTTGGCCTTCAGTAGCGTGCTTATTGAAACTGATTGCTATTTGCATTTAAAATCAGCGCTTCACTCAATGAACATGACTGATATGACGACGTTGACTACGCCTTTTCCAACCCGAACGCCTGTGTCCGTGATTTTGTCCGTGCTCCTTCACGGTTCGGTAATCGCCGGCATTCTTTATGCTTCATTTCATCAGACCATTGAGGTTCCTAAAGCGTCTCAGCCTATCAGCATTAGCATGGTAGCCCCCGAAGTGCAGCCTGAACCGGCACCGGCAGCCGTAACCCCGCCGCCGCCGCCCGAACCGGAACCCGAGCCGGAAGTCGCGCCAGAGCCACCAAAAGCCGAGCCGGTGCCGATCCCTAAGCCGGAACCTAAACCGAAGCCAAAACCGAAACCGAAGCCAAAGGTGGAGAAAAAGGCAGAGCCGAAGCCGCGCCAGCAGGTGAAGCCGCAGGAGAATCCGTTTAAACAGGACGCGCCAGCCGCGCAAACGCGCCCCTCGACGGCACCGAAGAGTAACCCGGCCCCGACGCAGACGGTGTCGGATGGACCGAAAGCGATGAGCGTCAGCAAGCCGGCGTATCCGGCGCGTGCGTTCGCGCTGCGCGTTGAAGGGCGGGTGCGGGTGAAGTTTGACGTGGACAGCGATGGGCGCGTCGATAACGTCGAGATTTTGTCCGCCGAGCCGCGCAACATGTTTGAGCGCGAAGTAAAGCAGGCGATGAAGAAATGGCGCTATCAGCCAGGGCGGCCGGGCAAAGGGCTGACGATGAACATCGTGTTCCGCATTAACGGTGGCGCGAACATCGAGTAACGTCAGACAGGCCAAGAAAAAGCGGCCATTCCGGGCCGCTTTTTTTATACGCTTAATCGCTCAGATTGGCCTGGCCTTCCGGCAGCGGACGGGATTTCCCGCTGTTATCGACCGCCACGTAAACAAACACCGCTTCGGTGGCGCAGTAAGTCTGGCCGATCGGTTCGGACGACACTTTTTTAATCCACACTTCCACGTTAATGGTCATCGAGCTATTGCCGGTGCGGATGCAGCGCGCGTAGCAGCTCACCACATCCCCGACGGCGACGGGCTTGAGGAAGGTCATACCGTCCACGCGCACCGTTACCACGCGACCTTTGGCAATCTCTTTAGCCAGTATCGCGCCGCCCATATCCATCTGCGACATCAGCCAGCCGCCGAAGATATCACCGTTGGCATTGGTATCTGCCGGCATCGCCAGGGTACGCGAGACCATCTCGCCTTGCGGCACCTTATGTTTTTCGTCCATTGCTCAGTTCTTCTGCAGGTGAAGACAAGCCCGGCGGAGACCGGGCTGCATCGATTATTTTTGTTCTTGTTGCGGCATCTGTCGCCAGATGTACAGGCCGCTTAACAGCGTAAACAGCAGGGTCAGGCCGGTAAGACCGAACACTTTAAAGTTAACCCAAAACGCCTGGGATAACCAAAACGCGACATAAATATTCGCCAGGCCGCAGGCCAGGAAGAACAGGGCCCAGGCGATATTCAGCCGACGCCATACCGCACCCGGCAGCTGCAGCTCTTTGCCAAGCATGGTCTGGATCAGCGGTTGCTGCATAAACCACTGGCTGTACAGCAGCGCCAGCGCGAACAGCGAGTAAATCACCGTGACTTTCCATTTGATGAATTCATCGTTGTGGAACACATAGGTCAGGGTGCCGAACACCGCAACCAGCACAAAGGTGAAAATGGTCATCTTCTCCAGCTTGCGGTACAGCACCCAGCTGACCACCAGCGCGATACCGGTCGCTACCACCAGCGCGCCGGAGGCGACGAAAATGTCGTACAGCTTGTAGAAAATAAAGAAAACTACCAGGGGAAGAAAATCGAGTAACTGCTTCATAGCGTTTCCAGTCAGGGGCAGGAGCGTTGAGTTACGGCGCCGCCGCGGGCGCCATAACGCTTAACGTAACAGCATATACAGCCGGTACAAATAGATAATCAGAATGGCTGATACCAGGTTGCCCAGCGCGTTGAGCACCACCGAAGCGATATTGGCAGGCAGCACGGTCAGGGAGGAGAAGAAGAACATCAGCGCAATTTTCGCCAGCAGCCACAAAATAATCGCCGGGGCGATCACCTTAATGTTCTTCCAGGCCAGACGCATACTGGCGCGCATCGCACTGAAAATGCCGATTTTTTCACTTGCCAGCATCACCGGCGCCAGCGACAGCAGAATCGCCAGAATCACACCCGGCACCATCAGTACCATAAAGCCCAGCTGAACCAGCAGGGTGATCAGGAAGGTCTGCATCAGCAGTTTCGGCAGCAGCGGCGCAGAGGCGCCAATCGCGCGCAGCGCGCTGACGCGCTGTCCACTGGATACCATCGGCAGCAGGCACAGCATGCCGCCCAGCAGCAGTGTGTTGCCAATCAGGGCAGCGAAAGTGCCGGCGGCAGAGGCGCGCAGCAGAATGCGTTGCTGATCCGGTGACATGTTCTGAACGATTTCAAACAGCGATGAGGCGCTGCTGTCGGTCTGGCTGAGCAGGGATAACTGATCCTCGCCCGGCGTCAGGGCGTGGCCAACAATCACGGTAATAAACGAGGTCAGCAACGCCATCAGCACGATGGTGACCAGCTGATGGCGCAGAAAATTTCCTGTGTCACGGTATAACGAGCTTGCCGTGATAGACATGTACACTCCTTGAAGGAACCGGGTTAATTAACCCGGCGATTGTACATGTTCTGCAGGCAGGCTGGCACCCGGAATCCCATAACTTTCTGTCATCTCAGGTAAAGAAGGGTGAAAAAGCGCGGGTAAACCATAGCGCGCCCGGGCGCGATCGCAGGCGTCATTCGGCACGCCATTTTCGCCGGACATGGCGAACTCCCGGCACGGTGACGGCCGCTGCGCATAAATCCCACAGGAAACACAGCCGCCAATTTCACCCTGCAGCGCCACGCAGCGCGGGGCACGATCGTTGGTGCCGCGCATGTTGCGCATCATCAGGCTCAGGGGTTCTGTCAGTTCAACCGGCACCGCGCCACCGCCGTCGTCGGCTTCGGCCCAGTAAAAAGAAACGCGAAAATGGGCGCAGCAGGCGCCACAGGTCATACAGGGGTTAAGTAAATCGCTCATCTGATCGCCCGCCACTCCTGAGGCTTCGAACCAAAATCACAAAAGGGGAATAGCAACATAATCACGCCGTGTCATGGCGGCAACAGGATTTTTATGTCCGCTTGTAAAGGCAAAATTGATCTGAATCAATTCATTGTTTTATAAGTGATTAATTTGAATTGATGCTGATGATCTTTTCGCAAAAAAGGGGTAAATCTTGTGCCGCGATTAACCTCAATACCCTGTTTTCCGGCAAAGGAGTGATTATGAAACTGGCTAAATGCGCGCTGCTGCTGGCGCTGGCGATCCCGCAACTGGCACTGGCTCACCAGGCCGGTGATTTTTTTGTGCGCGCCGGTAGCGCGACCGTTCGTCCGACCGAAGGCTCTGATAATGTGCTGGGTATGGGCGGCTTCAGCGTCAGTAATGATACCCAGCTGGGTCTGACGTTTACCTGGATGGCGACCGACAACATCGGCGTTGAGCTGCTGGCGGCCACGCCGTTCCGCCACAAAGTGGGACTCGGCCCGACCGGCAACCTCGCTACCGTGCGTCAGCTGCCGCCCACCCTGATGGCGCAGTACTACTTTTTCGACAGCCAAAGCGCGCTGCGCCCTTACGTTGGCGTCGGGATCAACTACACCACCTTCTACGATGCGAAGTTCAACCAGACCGGGCAGGATGCGCAGCTGAGCGATTTAAGCGTGAAAGACTCCTGGGGCGTAGCGGGACAGGTCGGGCTGGATTATCAGATCAACCGCGACTGGATGCTCAACGCGTCATTGTGGTACATGGACATCGATACCGAAGTGAAATTCAAAGCGGCGGGCGAACAGCAGAATATCAATACCCGCATCGATCCATGGGTGTTCTTCTTTGGCGCGGGCTACCGTTTCTGATTTTTACACCAGAAAGAAAAAGGGCGACCCGCAGGTCGCCCGTTTAGTTACTTAATCTGCATATTGTTGACGACGGATTTTACCCCCGCCACGTTACGCGTTACCGCAACCGCACGGTTGGCCATCTGCGGCGAGCTGACAAAGCCGCTCAGCTGTACTTTCCCTTTGAAGGTCTCAACGTTAATTTCTGTCGATTTCAGCGCCTCGTCATTCAGCAGCTGTGCCTTCACTTTGGTGGTAATGACCGTGTCATCGATGTAACCGCCGGTCCCTTCCTTTGTTGCTGTTGGTGCACAGGCACTTAAGGTGAGCGCCATCACTGCAGCCACTAAAAAACCCGCAACGACTTTGAACAATTTCATTGGTTATCTCCCTGTCATAGATGGTGGTGCACCGTAACGTGACGGCACGCTTAAGTGTGGGCCGTGCCTCGCATTTCGGCAACTCAGGTGCGATGAAAAAGTTTGTCGCAGGGGAGAAAAAAAGAGGCAGGAAGTAAGAAGGGCCCTGCAGCCAGTGCAGGGCCGTGCCAACTTAGCGGGTAGCCGCTTTGAGATCGCTGACGAACGTTTGCAGTTCGCTGAGCAGCGCCGTTGGGTCGTTCTGATTACGCTCGATGATTTTCACGATGGCCGAGCCGGAGATGGCTCCGGCGGCTCCGGCGGCAACTGCCTCTTTCACCTGACCCGGCTCAGAGATGCCGAAGCCCTGCAGCGGTGGCGCAGCATGATATTCGCGCAGCTTCTCGATCAGATGATGCAGCGGCAGGCTGGCGCGATTTTCCGCACCGGTAACGCCGGCGCGTGACAGCAGATAGGTGTAGCCACGGCCGTGCGAGGCGATTTCGCGCAGCAGATCGTCATCCGCGTTGGGCGGACAGATAAAGATCGGCGCAATGTTGTGACGCATCGCCGCCTGGCGGAATGGTGCCGACTCTTCCACCGGCACGTCAGCCACCAGCACCGAGTCAACGCCCACCGCAGCACACTGCGCGTAGAAGTTGTCGATACCTCTGCTGAACACCAGGTTGGCGTACATCAGCAAACCAATCGGTAGCTCGGGGTATTTCTGGCGCACGGTGGCGAGCATTTCAAAACACTGCGCCACGGTAGTGCCGGCGGCAAAGGCGCGCAGCGTAGCGCCCTGAATCGTCGGTCCATCGGCCAGCGGATCGGAGAACGGAATGCCCAGCTCCAGCGCATCCGCACCGCCCGCGACCAGCGCATCAATAATTTTCAGCGACAGCGCCGGCGACGGATCGCCAAGGGTGACGAAGGGCACAAACGCGCCTTCCTGTTTCGCGGACAGACGTTGAAACAGCTGATTATAACGCTCCATCAGATCTCTCCCTTAGCTTTCAGAATATCGTGAACGGTAAAGATGTCTTTGTCACCGCGGCCGGAAAGGTTCACCACCAGCAGCTGCTCTTTGTCCGGGTTTTCGCGGATCATCTTCAGCGCATACGCCAGCGCGTGTGATGATTCCAGCGCCGGAATGATGCCCTCAGCGCGGCACAGCGTCTTGAACGCGTCGAGCGCTTCATCATCCGTGATTGACACGTAGTCAGCGCGGCCGGTGCTGTTCAGGTGTGCATGCTGCGGACCGACCGACGGGAAATCGAGACCGGCAGAGATGGAGTAGGACTCTTCGATCTGTCCCTCTTCGGTCTGCATCATCGGCGCCTTCATGCCGAAATAGATGCCGACGCGACCGTGCTTGAGCGGCGCACCGTGCTCACCGGTGTCAATACCGTGACCCGCAGGCTCCACGCCGATCAGGCGCACGCTGCTCTCTTCGATGAAATCCGCAAACATGCCGATGGCGTTAGAACCGCCGCCGACGCACGCCAGTACCGCATCCGGCAGGCGGCCCTCTTTTTCCAGAATCTGCGCTTTGGTCTCTTCGCCAATCATGCGCTGGAATTCACGCACAATGGTCGGGAACGGGTGCGGGCCTGCGGCAGTGCCGAGCATGTAGTGCGCGGTTTCGTAGCTGCCGGACCAGTCGCGCAGCGCCTCGTTACAGGCATCTTTCAGCGTGGCCGAGCCGCTGTGTACCGGAATCACCTCTGCGCCCATCAGCAGCATACGGAACACGTTGGGTGACTGGCGCTCAACGTCTTTCGCGCCCATGTAAATACGGCATTTCATGCCGAGCAGGGCACACGCCAGTGCCGACGCCACGCCGTGCTGACCGGCGCCGGTTTCCGCGATGATCTCGTTTTTGCCCATGCGTTTTGCCAGCAGCGCCTGGCCCAGCACCTGGTTAGTTTTGTGTGCGCCGCCGTGCAGCAGGTCTTCGCGCTTCAGGTACAGGCGGGTTTTGCTGCCTTTGGTCAGGTTGCTGCACAGCGTCAGGGCCGTCGGGCGACCGGCGTAGTTTTTCAGCAGGTCAGTAAATTCTGCCTGAAACGCCGGATCGCGCTGTGCTTCAACAAAGGCCGTTTCCAGCTGACGCAGTGCTGGCATCAAAATCTGCGGCACATACTGGCCGCCGAATTCGCCAAAGTAGGGATTAAGTAATGTCGTCATCGTGTCCTCTTCCTTATCTGGCCCGCCCGCAGGCGGGCAGACGCAATTAATAGGCGCGCAGCGTGCGGAACACCGCCGCGACTTTGCTGGCATCTTTGATGCCCGGCGCGGACTCCACGCCGGAGTTGAAGTCGAGGCCGGCACAGCCGAGCTGAGCGGCTTCGACGCAGTTATCGGCGCTCAGGCCACCGGCCAGCAGCACATCAGCCAGCTCTTCACCCTGCAGCAGCGACCAGTCAAAGCGCTGACCGCTGCCACCCTGGCCATTATCCAGCACGTAGCGATCAACGTGCGGCCAGTCGCGTGGCGGCAACCGATCTTTAATGCTCAGCGCCTTCCAGATGCGCACGCTGGCTGGCAGCGCCTGGCGCAGTTCCGCAACGTAGGCTTTGTCTTCGTCGCCGTGCAGCTGGACGGCCGCAAGCGATAAATGCGCGGCTAACGTGACAACGTCACTGATAGCCTGGTTGCGGAACACGCCGACATACTTCAGCGGCGCAGCGGCGATCACCGCCTGCGCCTGCGCCTCGTTAACCTGGCGCGGCGAAACGGCGGCAAAAATCACGCCGGCATACAGCGCGCCAGCCTGATGCGCGGCCTGCGCATCTTCCGGGCGGGTCAGGCCGCACACCTTGTTATCGCCCAGCAGCACGCGGCGTACACCGGCGTCGAGGTCGTGCTCTTCCATCAGCGCCGAGCCAATTAAAAAGCCGTTAGCAAAATGGCTCAGCTCGCGCACCTGGGCGTAATTATGGATGCCGGACTCGCTGATTACGGTGACGCCATGGCTGAGACGCGGGGCCAGCTGACGCGTGCGATTCAGGTCAATCGACAAATCACGCAGATCGCGGTTGTTGATGCCGACCACTTTAGCTTCCAGCGCGATAGCCCGCTCCAGCTCTTCTTCATTACTGACTTCGGTCAGCACGCCCATTTTCAGGCTATGCGCCACCGCAGCCAGCTGACGGTACTGCTCATCATCCAGTACGGACAGCATCAGCAGAATGGCATCGGCCTGATAATGGCGCGCCAGGTAAATCTGGTAGGGATCAATAATAAAGTCTTTGCACAGCACCGGCTGCGTGATGGCGGCGCTGACCACCGGCAGGAAATCAAAGCTGCCCTGGAAATATTTCTCATCGGTCAGCACTGACACCGCAGAGGCGTAATGGCGGTAGATCCCGGCGATAGTCGCGGGATCAAAATCGGCGCGAATCAGCCCTTTCGACGGGGAGGCTTTTTTACACTCCAGAATGAAGACGGTGCGCGTGCCACGCAGCGCCTCGTAAAAATGACGCTCCGCCGGCTGCAGATCGTTCTGGAAGGAGGCCAGCGGCTGCTGCGATTTACGTGCTTCAACCCACAGGGCTTTATCCTGCACAATTTTCTCTAATACGGTGCCCTTGATACTCATTTCATCCTCTCGCTGCCAGTGCCACAACGCGCTCGTACGCCTGACCGCTGCGAATAGCAGCCATGGCGCGCTCAGCGTTATCGCGCAAATCTTCATTTCCGAATACTTTCAGCAACATTGCGACATTTACCGCAACGGCCTGCTCGTGGGCGGGCTGGCCTTTACCCTGGAGCAAACGCGTCAGAATGTCACGGTTTTCTTCCGGTGTGCCGCCGGCCAGCGCCTCTTTCGGCTGGAAGCTGAAGCCAAAGTCTTCCGGCGTCAGCTGGTAACTGGTGATCTCACCGTCACGCAGCTCAGCGACCTGGGTCGCACTGTGCAGCGCTACTTCATCCATGCCGCCACCGTGCACCACGGCAGCACGCTGGTAGCCCAGCACTTTCAGCGTCTGGGCGATGGGCAGCACCAGTTCCGGACTGTAGACGCCAATCACCGCCAGCGGTGGGCGCGCCGGGTTGATCAGCGGACCCAGCACGTTAAACAGCGTGCGGGTTTTCAGCTGCTGGCGCACCGGCATCGCGTGGCGGAAACCGCTGTGATATTGCGGCGCAAACAGGAAACAGACGTTGAGATCGTCCAGCGCCTGCCGTGCCTGCTGTGCCGGCATGTCGAGATTGATACCGAAAGCGGCCAGCAGATCGGAAGATCCGGATTTGCTGGAGACGCTGCGGTTACCGTGCTTAGCCACTTTCAGCCCGCAGGTGGCGGCGACAAAGGCGCTGGCCGTTGAAATATTAATACTGTTGCTGCCGTCACCGCCGGTGCCAACGATATCGGCAAAGGTATAGTCCGGACGCGGGAACGGTCTGGCATCGGCCAGCAGCGCGGAGGCGGCACCGGCGATCTCTTCCGGGCGCTCGCCACGCACTTTCATGGCGATCAGCGCCGCTGCCAGCTGCGTCGGCTCCAGCTGTCCGGTAATAATCGCGCTGAACAGCTGGTGGCTCTCGGCCTGGCTCAGCGTTTGCGCCTGATACAGTTTTTCCAGAATAGTTTGCATCATCATCTCCCTGTTATTTCGCCAGCGCCCAGGCCAGTGTTTGCTCCAGCAGACGTGCGCCCTGCGTGGTGAGAATCGACTCGGGATGGAACTGGAAGCCGCACACGCGGTCCGTTTCGTGACGCACCGCCATCACCATGCCGTTGTAGCTGGCGTTGACCGTCAGTTCCGCCGGCGTATTGCTGCCCACCAGCGAGTGGTAACGCGCCACCGGCAGCGGGTTGCTGAGGCCGGTAAACATCGCCTCGCCATCATGGGTAATGGCGGAGGCTTTGCCGTGCAGAATTTCGCCCGCCTGGCCGACGTGCCCGCCGTAAGCTTCGACAATGGCCTGATGGCCGAGACAGATACCAATGATCGGCAGCTGACCGCGCAGCGCCTGTAACAGCTGCGGCATGCAGCCCGCATCTTTCGGTGCGCCAGGGCCGGGTGAGAGCATCAGCACCGGGTTTTCCATCTGCTGCAGGCGGCCGATCAGCACTTCTGCCGGGACGTTGTTGCGGTAAATCACCACGTTGTGGCCAAAGGTACGCAGCTGATCAACGAGGTTGTAGGTAAAGGAGTCGATATTATCGAGCAGCAGGATATCAGCCATCAGAAAATCTCCTTGCAGTGATGGGCAGTAGCGATGGCGCGCAATACCGCGCGGGCTTTGTTGCGGCTCTCATCCGCTTCAGCCTGAGGCTGAGAATCCAGCACCACGCCGGCACCGGCCTGCACGGTGGCAACGCCACCTTCCACCCAGGCGGAGCGGATGACGATGCAGGTATCAAGGTCGCCGCTGGCGGTGAAGTAGCCGACCGCGCCGCCGTAGCTGCCGCGCCGCGTGCCTTCTTTTTCCGCAATCAGCTGCATCGCGCGCACTTTCGGTGCGCCACTCAGCGTGCCCATGTTCATGCAGGCGCGATAGGCGTGCAACACATCAAGATCGTTGCGCAGCGTGCCTACCACGCGGGATACCAGATGCATCACAAACGAGTAGCGGTCCACTTTGGTTAAATCCGCCACGTAACGGCTGCCGGGCACACAGATACGCGCCAGGTCGTTGCGCGCCAGATCCACCAGCATCAGGTGCTCAGCCAGCTCTTTATGATCGGTGCGCATTTCCAGTTCAATACGGCTATCCAGGTCGCGATCCAGCGAGCCATCCGCATGGCGACCGCGCGGACGCGTACCGGCAATCGGGTAGATTTCGATCTGGCGCGAGCTGGCGTCATATTTCAGCGAGCTCTCCGGCGAAGCGCCGAACAGCGCAAAGTCCTTATCCTGCATAAAGAACATGTACGGGCTGGGGTTGCTGTTTTTCAGCGTATCGTAAGCCGCCAGCGGTGACGGGCACGGCAGTGAGAAGCGGCGCGACGGTACCACCTGGAAGATTTCGCCGATGCGAATGGCCTGCTGCAGTTCGCTTACCACGTTGCAGTAAGCTTCATCGCTCTGGCTGGTGCTCAGCGTCATCTGCTCGACGCGCTGCACCGGCAGCGCAGGTGCTGGCTGCGTCATCTGACCGTGCAGCTGTTCAATACGGCTCTGCAGACGCTGAAACTCGCTGGTGGACGGCGCAAACAGGCTGGCCTGCAGACGGGCGCTGCGCTGCTGGTGATCGATCACCAGTAACGTTTCGGCGAGGTAGAAACAGTAGTCAGGGCAGCTTTGGTCATTGCGCAGCGGCGGCAGATCTTCAAATCCCGCCACCAGATCGTAGGCAAACAGGCCGCCCAGCAGCATGGCTTCACGTTCTTCGGCCGGGCTGTTCACCAGATGCGGAATCAGACGCAGTGCATCAAACACCGACAGCGCCTTCAGGCGGGAGTCTTCATCGTGCAGACCCTCAACCGGCGTGAAATGCAGCTCACGTCCGTCCGGGCGAACGGCGATGCGCACCTCGGGCGGCAGCGCTTCGTCCAGCAGCGGCAGCAGCGCGCGGCCGTTTTCCGACAGCGCCTGCAGGGTAACAACATTGCCCAGGGCGCTGATGCGCAGCGCGCTGTCGACAATCAGCAGGCTTTTCAGGTTCTGCTTGCTGTCGATATCGGCAGATTCAAGCAGCAGAGTTGCCGGACGTGCGCCGCATAATTGATGAAACACTGCGGCCGGATCTTCGCGGTAGGGCGCGGTACCGGTAATCAACTTCAATGTAGGTTTCGCATTAGCCATAATGGATTCTCTGAATTTCGCTCAAAAAAAAGCCCGCTCGGTGGCGGGCTCAGGTATCTGCACTGCGGTTACGCAAAATGTGCATGACGACGTCGCCCGTGAAAGGGATCATCGCGCCACCAACCATTAACATGCGTACCAATAAGAGCCATGATTAAATACCCGTTACGTGTGAACTTGTGTACTAGTTAACTGGTTCGGGTGAAAAAAGTCAATACCCTTTTTCAGTTACGGGCAAAATCGTTATCATGCCAGCCGGTTTATTGCAGTCGCTGGAGTGACCTTGTCAGATATCGCCCGTTTTCCACTTTATGATTTACACAGCCATACCCAGGCTTCTGACGGTTTGCTGACGCCGACCGCGCTGGTGCAGCGCGCCGTTGAGATGCACGTCGGCGTGCTGGCGATTACCGATCACGACAGCGTGGCGGGCGTTGCCGAAGCGCAGGCGGCGGTGCAGCAGCTTCAGCTACCGCTGCGGGTACTGGCCGGTGTGGAAGCGTCTACGCTGTGGGAAAATCACGAAATTCATATTGTCGGACTCAACGTTGATACGCAGCATCCGGCGTTAACTGCTTTTCTGGCGCAGCAGCACCAGTGCCGTATGGCACGTGCAGAACTGATTGCCGAACGGCTGGAGCGCGCGCGCATTCCTGACGCGCTGGCCGGCGCTCAGCGTCTGGCGCAGGGCGGGGTGATCACCCGCGGGCATTTTGCCCGCTATCTGGTAGAGCTGGGCAAAGCCGATAACATGGCGCAGGTATTTAAAAACTACCTGGCGCGTGGCAAAACCGGCTACGTGCCGCCACAATGGTGTACAATTAAACAAGCCATTGATGCTATTCATCATTCTGGCGGTGTGGCGGTACTGGCTCATCCTGCGCGCTACGGGCTGTCGGCCAAATGGCTGAAGCGACTGATTGCGCATTTTGCCGCAGAAGGCGGCGATGCGATGGAAGTGGCACAGTGTCAGCAGGCACCGAATGAACGTACCCAGCTGGCGAGCTATGCACGCGATAATCAGCTGGCGGCCTCGCAGGGGTCCGATTTTCACCAACCCTGTCCGTGGATTGAACTGGGGCGCAAGCTATGGCTGCCGGGCGGCGTGGAGCCGGTCTGGGAGCGTTTTCCCGCTTTAGCGCCGGTCAGATCGCACGTTGATGGGTGATATGAGGTTTTTATGAGTCAACTTTTTCACATTCATCCGGAAAATCCGCAGCCGCGTCTGGTTAATCAGGCAGTGGATTATCTCAACAAAGGCAGCGTTATTGTCTATCCGACCGATTCCGGCTACGCGCTGGGATGCCGTCTGGAAGAGAAGAATGCCATGGAGCGTATCTGCCGCATTCGTCAGCTCGATGGTAACCATAACTTTACCCTGATGTGCCGCGATCTTTCTGAGCTGTCGACCTATTCGCAGGTGGATAACAGCGCGTTTCGCATTCTGAAAAACAACACGCCAGGCAATTACACCTTCATTCTGAAGGCCACCAAAGAAGTGCCGCGTCGTCTGATGAACGATAAACGTAAAACCATCGGCCTGCGCGTACCGTCAAATCCGGTGGCGCTGGCGCTGCTGGAACGCCTCAATGAGCCGATGATGTCGACCTCCCTGATGCTGCCAGGCAATGATTTCACTGAATCCGATCCGGAAGAGATCCAGCACAGCATCGGCAAGCTGGTGGATTTAATTATCGATGGCGGCACCCTGGGCCAGCAGCCAACCACCGTGATCGATCTCACCAGCGATGCGCCCGTCATCGTGCGTGAAGGGGCAGGCGATACCCGCCCGTTCCTGTAATTACGCCGGGCCGGGCGCTGTTTGTGGCGTCTGGCCGATATTGGCTTCCAGCCAGCGTTTGAAATCGCCGTACGGAATGTACAGCGAGACATCTTTTAAGATGACTTTTTTGCTGCGTACGTTAGCAATTTCATGGCTGTAACCCACAATCACTCCGCTGATTGTCTGGTCGGCATTATAGACAGCGCCGCCCGACATCCCCTGAACGACACCGGCATCGGAAGCCATTGCCATACAGGGCTTTTTATTCCAGCGATTATTAATGGCGGTGCGCGCCAGATTAACGCCGCTCGACTCCACCGGCATCGCGGAAATAAAACTATAGCCATACATTTTAATTGGCTCGCCCACCGCGCTGCTGCGGAATTTCGCCAGCGTATCCGGACTGTTTTTATGATAAATAATCGCGACGTCGCAATAGGGGTGATAAGCCTTCACGCGCTGCACGGCGGTTTTGGCCACGTGCGCGGCAGTCAGACTGTATTCCGGCGTTAACGGAATGGTTGTACCGAGGATGCCCAAACCCAGTACCGTCGGGATGCCGGTCACGCTCATATCCACGTGCTGCAGCGCCGTACGACTGTACTCAGTATGGCCTACGGAACAGCCGCTCAGTGCCAGCGCTGCAAGCGCCGGCCAAAGCAGGGAGGTTCTCATGATGGCGGTCTTCATTTAATGTCCGTCAGCAAAATCCCTGGTGAAGACTTTCGACAGACAAATTAAATTCAATCCGTGAAACGATTAGCGCGCCATTTCCCGAGCGCGCCGGATTATATTATCAGGCCAGCTGTACCATTATTTGTTAATGGCTTGTTGTTTTAAAGCTTATAAAAAGTAATTAAAATAATTTCTGATACTGCTTAGCCGAATTCAGGATTAAATTTTACACAGTTTTCGCGGCAGAACAATTCATCATATTTAATATTTATCAAATAAAAGCGAAAATACAGACTTAATCCAACCTGCAGCGCCAATCCGCTGTATGGCTGGGGCTGCTGGCTGCAATAAGCTTTACTAACACCACTGTTCAGTTCTTTGTGCTGATTTTGGTGTTTTGCGCCGATTTTCTGTTTGCACAACTGCAGCCTGACCGGGAACATTGCGGGTAACAGACTGGTGAGCCTCTTTAATCTATTGCGGCACTAATCGGCGCGTCATTAAATAAATAAACGGTCTCAGGTAAAACGACGTAATTTCAGCGGGTTGCGCAGGCTATCCTGACGCTCGTTACGCAAATCAATCAGAAATCTGAATCAATGACCTTACTGCCCGCTTCAGCCTCCGGATCACAGGCGCTTTATTATCGGCAGAAAAGGAAAAGGTGTTAACGAAACTGTAGCTGGTGTAAAATCTCCGGCCGTCCGCGCTGGCACCTGGCGCGAAGCGGTCACAGATTCTGATACTGGACCTGGTAACGCCGGTATCTTACCTCTTCATTACCACGACGCCTGGGAAGGCGACAACGAGGCAGCTCCATGAGCGAGAAATTACAAAAAGTATTAGCGCGCGCCGGACACGGTTCGCGCCGTGAAATCGAAGCAATGATTTCAGCCGGACGCATCAGCGTTGATGGCAAACTGGCGACGCTGGGCGATCGCATCGAAAATGATAAAACCCTGAAAATTCGTATTGATGGCCATCTGGTATCGATTGCTGAATCGGCCACCGAGGTGTGTCGCGTACTGGCGTATTACAAACCGGAAGGTGAGCTATGCACGCGCAACGATCCGGAAGGGCGCCCAACGGTATTTGATCGTCTGCCGCGCCTGCGCGGTTCACGCTGGATTGCCGTCGGCCGTCTGGACGTGAACACCTGCGGTCTGATGTTGTTCACCACCGACGGTGAGCTGGCCAACCGCCTGATGCACCCAAGCCGCGAAGTTGAGCGTGAATACGCAGTGCGCGTATTCGGTGAAGTGGATGACGAAAAAGTGCGTCAGCTGAGCAAGGGCGTGCAGCTGGAAGACGGTCCGGCAGCGTTCAAAACCATCAAATTCGCCGGCGGCGAAGGCATTAACCAGTGGTACAACGTCACCCTGACGGAAGGGCGTAACCGTGAGGTGCGTCGTCTGTGGGAAGCGGTTGGCGTGCAGGTTAGCCGTCTGATGCGCGTGCGCTACGGCGATATTCAGCTGCCAAAAGGTCTGCCGCGCGGCGGCTGGATGGAGATGGAACTGCCGGCGGTCAACTACCTGCGTAAGCTGGTGGGACTGCCGGAAGAGACCGTGACCAAAGTGGCGGTCGAGAAAGATCGTCGCCGCACCAAAGCGAACCAAATCCGCCGGGCGGTGAAACGCCATAGCGCGGTAAGCAATAACAGCCCGCGTCGCAACAACACCAAACGCGGTGCCTGATGCTCCCCGACGCCGCGCCTGCGGCGTCCGTTTTTACCAGTCGATTCCCTGCTGTGCCTGAATGCCGGCATCGAACGCGTGTTTGACCGGACGCATCTCGCTGACGGTATCCGCCAGTTCCAGTAGCGTCCGGTGACAGCCGCGCCCGGTAATGATCACACTTTGCTGCGGCGGACGCTGCTGCAGTGCAGCGATCAGCTCATCCAGATCGAGATAATCCATACTCACCATGTAGGTGATTTCATCAAGGATCACCAGATCCAGCGACGCGTCTTGCAGCATGCGTCTGGCGTGTTGCCACACCTGCTGGCAGGCGGCCGTATCGCTGGCACGGTTTTGCGTCTCCCAGGTAAAGCCGGTGGCCATCACCTGAAACTCCACGCCGTGCTGCGCCAGCAGATTACGTTCGCCGTTGGGCCATTCGCCCTTAATAAACTGCACGGCAGCCACGTTTTTACCGTGGCCGCAGGCGCGCAGCGCGGTGCCAAAAGCGGCGGTGGTTTTACCTTTGCCGTTGCCGGTAAACACCATCAGGATGCCGCGCGTTTCGGTGGCAGCGGCGATGCGAGCGTCAACCTGTTCTTTCAGCCGCTGCTGGCGTTGCTGGTGACGATCGCTCATGCGCTGGCCGGTCCCGGCTTGCGCCCCGGTTGTGCATCGTAGCTGATGCCGGTTTTGCGGCGGCTGTCATCGCCCATCAGATAGAGGTAGAGCGGCATCAGGTCGGCCGGGGTTTTCAGCAGGCTGGCATTCTCCTCCGGGAAGGCGCTGGCGCGCATTTTGGTGCGCGTGCCGCCAGGATTGATGCAGTTCACCCGCAGATGGCGGTTTTTATACTCATCGGCCAGCACCTGCATCATGCCTTCGGTGGCGAATTTCGACACGGCATAGGCGCCCCAGCCCGCGCGGCCGGTGCGGCCCACGCTGGAGGTGGTGAACACCAGCGAACCGGCGTCGGATTTTAGCAGCAGTGGCAGCAGCGCCTGCGTTAAATAGAAGGTGGCGTCGAGGTTGATTTGCATCACCTGCTGCCAGACCGCCGGATCAAGTTCCGCCAGCGGCACGATCTCACCGAGAATGCCAGCGTTATGCAGCACGCCATCCAGCCGCGGCACCAGCGCGGCAACCTGTTGCGCCAGCTGCTGGCAGCTTTCCGGTGTGGCGTGCGCCAGATCCAGCAGCAGCGTAGCGGCGGGCTGTTTATTGAGCTGATTAATCGCCTCAGCGGTTTGCTGCAGCGTGGTGGCGTTGCGGCCGAGCAGAATCACGCGCGCACCGTAGCGCGCATAGGTCAGGGCGGCTTCGCGGCCGATGCCGTCGGAAGCGCCGGTCACAAGAATAATGCGATTGTCCAGCAGGTCGCTTTTCGGTTGATAATGCACAGCGATGTCCTTTGCAGGTCAGAGGGTTTTTTGGCTTTATGCCTCAATTTGCCGCAAGGTGCAATCGCCGCAACGCGCATTCTGTGCCGCCTGCCGGCATTTCAGGCGACGAACGGCATCAAAGCGGGTAAACTCAGGGTTTGACTGTAATTCACTGTTTAATAAGGCGGCAGAATGGATTTACTCTCCAGCTATGGATTATTTCTGGCCAAGGCCGTCACCGTCGTGGTGGCGATCGCAGCTATTGTACTGATTGTGCTCAATGCCGCGCTGCGTAAACGTCACAGCGGCGGTCAGCTGCGCTTAACCCATCTCGACGAAGCCTATCGTGAGATGAAAGAGGACCTGCAGCTGGCGAAGATGAAGCCGCAGGCGCAAAAAGTGTGGCTGAAGCAGCATAAGAAAGAAGAGAAACAGAAAGCCAAAGCCGAAAAGCGCAATGCCAAAGCCGGTGTAACTGAAGCGGCGAAGCCGACTCTCTATGTGCTGGAGTTCAAAGGCAGTATGGACGCCGGCGAAGTCAGCTCGCTGCGCGAAGAGATCTCCGCGGTGCTGGCGGTGGCACAGCCGGGTGATGAAGTGCTGCTGCGGCTGGAAAGCCCCGGTGGCGTGGTGCACGGTTATGGCCTGGCCGCGTCGCAGTTACAACGTCTGCGTGATGCGGGGCTGCAGCTGACGGCGGTAGTGGATAAAGTTGCCGCCAGCGGTGGCTACATGATGGCCTGCGTTGCGGATCGCATCGTGGCGGCGCCGTTCTCCATCATTGGTTCTATCGGCGTGGTCGCGCAAATCCCCAACTTTAACCGTCTGCTGAAGCGCAACGATATTGATGTGGAGCTGCACACTGCCGGCCAGTACAAGCGTACGCTGACGCTGTTTGGTGAGAATACCGAGGAAGGGCGGGAGAAGTTTCAGGAAGACCTGAATGAAACCCATCAGCTGTTTAAAGATTTTGTGCATCAGATGCGTCCGGCGCTGGATCTGGACAAAGTGGCGACGGGCGAACACTGGTATGGCCGTCAGGCGCTGGATCTGGGGCTGATTGATGAGATTGGTACCAGCGATGCGCTGATCATTGCGCGCATGGACCGTTTTAGCGTGCTGGGCGTGCACTTCGCGCGTAAGAAAAAGATGATTGATCGCGTGACCCACAGTGCGAGCGTGGCAGCCGAGCGGCTGATTCTGAAAATCTGGCAGCGCGGTGATAAACCGCTGTTGTGAATAAACCCGGCGCAGGCCGGGTTTTTTTATGCCAGGTGATACTGCGCGGAGAGCACCACGGCAAGGTGCTTAAACACGTTAAACACCGCCGTGGTTTTGGCGGTCGGCAACCCTTCATCGTCGAGGAACCACGGGCCGCGAAACACCAGAACCTCGCCCTGCTGAATCACCTCAGTGGCTTCCATCCCGGCAAAATATTCATCGTGCTGCTGAATGCGCTGATTAGCGATTTCCAGTAGCGACTGGTGTGAAATGGATTCCGTTTCTGCTGACATTTTTCACCTCTTTTTTGACAGCGAATTTTCTCCTTCTATATTACTTGCCTGTCGGTGCGTTCAGCAAATCAGCGTTCGGTCAGAAAACTGGCGAGAAATTAAACAGAATGCTAATTAAGTTGCGTAACAGATTTTATCAGGTAGAGTGTGGGCGATTCAGCTTTCAGGGAGATCACACCAGGATGTGTGATACCGTCAGACGGAAAACTCGCTCTTAATCATCAAGTTGCAAATGCCGATGCAATCTGACCAGAGATTGTCCCCGCTGGCTTGAAAAGCAAAAAGTCAGCAGCAATATTGAACCCATTGGGTTTTGGGGCTGCCAATCCTCTCCCGTTTATCAGGACGTTTCAATTAGGTAAAGGTACATATGGGTAAAGCACTCGTCATCGTTGAGTCCCCGGCAAAGGCCAAAACAATCAATAAATACCTCGGTAATGACTACGTGGTGAAATCCAGCGTCGGTCATATCCGTGATTTGCCGACCAGTGGTTCAACGGCCCGTAAAAGTGCCGCCGGGGAAAAGGCGAAAACCGGCAAGAAAGTAAAGAAAGATGAAAAGGCCGCGCTGGTTAACCGTATGGGCGTTGACCCGTGGCACGGCTGGGAAGCGGATTATCAGATTCTGCCCGGCAAGGAAAAAGTCGTCTCCGAACTGAAGAACCTGGCTGCCGATGCCGACCACATCTATCTCGCAACCGACCTTGACCGCGAAGGGGAAGCCATTGCCTGGCACCTGCGGGAAGTGATCGGTGGCGATGACAAACGCTTCAGCCGCGTGGTGTTTAACGAAATCACCAAAAATGCGATTCGTCAGGCGTTCGAGAAGCCGGGCGAACTGAATATTGAGCGCGTCAATGCGCAGCAGGCGCGTCGTTTTATGGACCGAGTGGTGGGCTATATGGTGTCGCCGCTGCTGTGGAAAAAAATTGCCCGTGGCCTGTCGGCCGGACGCGTACAGTCGGTTGCCGTGCGCCTGGTGGTGGAGCGCGAGCGAGAAATCAAAGCCTTCGTACCGGAAGAGTACTGGGAAATTGACGCCGATCTGTCGACGCCGAAAGGCGATGCGCTGGCGGTCAGGGTGACGCATCAGGGCGACAAAGCGTTCCGCCCGGTTAACCGCGAGCAAACCGAAGCGGCCGTGGCCATCCTGGAAAAGGCGCGTTACGCCGTTCTGGATCGTGAAGACAAGCCGACCAGCAGCAAACCGTCGGCGCCGTTTATTACCTCGACGCTGCAGCAGGCGGCGAGCACCCGCCTTGGTTTTGGCGTGAAGAAAACCATGATGATGGCGCAGCGTCTGTATGAAGCCGGTCACATCACCTATATGCGTACCGATTCCACCAACCTGAGTCAGGATGCGGTGGCGATGGCGCGTGGCTATGTGGAGAAAAAATTCGGTAAGAACTACCTGCCGGATGCGCCCAACACCTACGCCAGCAAAGAGAATTCACAGGAAGCGCACGAAGCGATTCGTCCTTCTGATGTTAACGTTGCCGCCGAGCAGCTGAAGGATATGGAAGCGGATGCGCAGAAGCTGTATCAGCTGATCTGGCGCCAGTTTGTGGCCTGTCAGATGGTGCCCGCGCAATATGATTCCACCACGCTGACCGTTGGCGCGGCAGATTTCAAACTGAAAGCGAAAGGGCGTACGCTGCGTTTTGACGGCTGGACTAAAGTGATGCCGGCGCTGCGTAAAAATGATGAAGATTTGACGCTGCCGCCGGTGAACGTGGGCGACACGCTGGATCTGAAATCCCTGCTGCCAGGCCAGCACTTTACCAAGCCGCCGGCGCGCTTCAGCGAAGCTTCGCTGGTACGCGAGCTGGAGAAGCGTGGCATTGGCCGTCCGTCTACCTATGCTTCGATCATTTCCACCATTCAGGATCGCGGTTACGTGCGGGTGGAAAACCGCCGTTTCTACGCCGAGAAGATGGGTGAGATTGTTACCGATCGTCTGGAAGAGAACTTCCGTGAGCTGATGAATTATGATTTCACCGCGCACATGGAAGACAGTCTCGACCAGGTTGCGAATAACGAAGCGCAATGGAAAGCGGTGCTGGATTCATTCTTCAGTGATTTCAGCCAGCAGCTGGAGCAGGCGGAGAAAGATCCGGAAGAGGGCGGCATGCAGCCGAACCAGATGGTGCTGACCTCCATCGACTGCCCAACCTGCGGACGCAAAATGGGGATTCGCACCGCCAGCACCGGCGTGTTCCTCGGCTGTTCCGGTTATGCACTGCCGCCGAAAGAGCGCTGCAAGCAGACCATTAACCTGATCCCGGAAAACGAAGTGCTTAACGTGCTGGAAGGCGATGATGCCGAAACCAACGCGCTACGCGCCCGTCGTCGCTGCCAGAAGTGCGGCACCGCGATGGACAGCTACCTGATCGACAACGGCCGTAAACTGCACGTCTGTGGTAATAACCCGGAGTGTGACGGTTATGAAATCGAGCAGGGTGAATTCCGTATTAAAGGTTATGACGGTCCGATTGTTGAGTGCGAAAAATGTGGCTCTGAAATGCACCTGAAGATGGGGCGTTTTGGTAAGTACATGGCCTGTACCAACGACGAGTGTAAAAATACCCGTAAGATTCTGCGTAACGGCGAAGTCGCGCCGCCGAAAGAAGATCCGGTACCGCTGCCGGAGCTGCCGTGCGAGAAATCGGATGCGTATTTTGTGCTGCGTGACGGAGCTGCGGGCGTGTTCCTGGCCGCTAACACCTTCCCGAAATCGCGTGAAACCCGTGCGCCGCTGGTGGAAGAGCTGCAGCGCTTTGCTGACCGTCTGCCGGAGAAACTGAAATATCTGGCCGAAGCGCCGGCAGTGGATCCGGAAGGCAATAAAACGCTGGTGCGTTTTAGCCGTAAGACTAAACAGCAGTATGTTGCCTCAGAAAAAGAGGGCAAAGCGACCGGCTGGTCAGTTTTCTATATCGACGGTAAGTGGCAGGAAGCGAAGAAGTAATCCCCCTGGAGGCCAGCGTTCGCTGGCCTTTTTCCCATCCTTATAGCTAATCGTTCTACATTCTTACGTTAACTGATATAGTAGTTATAGCTTATTGCATTTTGCTGACTCGCTTTCCCTCATTATTACGCCATCAGGGCGGATACACGCCTGCAGGGAATGCACCTCTGTCGCTATCGGGAAGATATAACTATGAAATTGCAGCAGTTGCGTTACATCGTTGAAGTCGTTAACCACAACCTCAATGTCTCCTCCACGGCAGAGGGGCTGTATACCTCGCAACCGGGCATCAGTAAGCAGGTGCGCATGCTGGAAGATGAGCTGGGCGTGCAGATTTTTGCCCGCAGCGGCAAACATCTGACGCAGGTGACGCCAGCGGGCGAAGAAATTATCCGTATTGCCCGCGAAGTTTTGTCCAAAGTGGATGCGATCAAATCGGTTGCCGGTGAACACACCTGGCCAGATAAAGGATCGCTGTACGTGGCCACGACCCACACTCAGGCGCGTTATGCACTGCCTGGCGTAATCAAAGGTTTTATCGAACGCTATCCGCGCGTTTCCCTGCATATGCATCAGGGCTCGCCCACACAAATTGCTGAGGCGGTCTCCAAAGGCAACGCCGATTTCGCCATCGCCACCGAAGCGCTGCATCTGTACGACGACTTAATTATGCTGCCGTGCTATCACTGGAACCGTGCCATCGTGGTCACACCGGATCATCCGCTGGCGGGGAAATCCAATGTGTCGATCGAGGAGCTGGCTGATTTCCCGCTGGTGACTTACACCTTTGGTTTTACCGGCCGCTCAGAACTGGATACTGCGTTTAACCGTGCCGGTTTAACGCCGCGTATTGTTTTTACCGCAACCGATGCCGACGTGATCAAAACCTATGTGCGTTTAGGACTGGGGGTTGGGGTGATTGCCAGCATGGCGGTGGACCCGGTTTCCGATCCGGATCTGGTGCGCATTGAAGCTTCAGAAATCTTCACCAATAGCACCACCAAGATTGGTTTCCGGCGCAGCACCTTCCTGCGCAGCTATATGTATGATTTCATTCAGCGCTTCGCACCGCATCTGACGCGAGACGTGGTGGACGCCGCTGTGGCGCTGCGCTCAAACGAAGATATCGAAGCGATGTTCCGCGATATCAAGCTTCCTTTCAGGTAATCACCTAACCCATTATTTTTGCGGGATGTCCAGCGACTTCCCGCACACTTCCCGCCGCTTAGCACCAGCAGAACCTCAAAAAATTCCATTATTTTTTTGTAAATGAAACATGCGTCACATGTTTTTTCATTGTTATTTATTAAATGCGAATCAGTACACAATTTTTACTTTGCCGCTTTGCGGACTGCCAGGAATATTCCCATACTCCAGTTAAGAGCTGATGAGAAAGGGCTTTTTAACTGGCTCGTTAAATTAAACTCAAATTTAGAGTGGATCTAATTTTGGTTTAAGCCAAATTTACAATGTAACTATTAAATTAATAGTTTGCAGCGTGCTTAAATTTATCTCATCAGTTTTGGCGGTTTTGATAAATAGCGTTAATCGTTGTGCTCAATAAAAATAACTGGATTTTTGGACTTAACAAGTTTAGGATTCGTCCTAAATCTTCATCGTTGTTATCAATCGTTTTATTGAGAGTGATTATCAAAAACTATGACTACGAGATTAACTGTACAACCGGACTTCCGGGCTAAAAGCACCAAGGTAGAGCGTTCAGGTAACATCCGTCGCAAAGCCTGGTTGACTGTCTTCGCTGCTTCAGCACTGTTCTGGGTAGTGGTGGCGTTAATGATTTGGCGTATGTGGGGTTAAGCCATGTGGGCAAATACACTCAGTCGTAAATATCCGGTCGCTGCGCGTCAGCCTAAAGCACCGGTGTGCAAAGCCAAAGAAGCGCCTGCTGAACCGCAAGTGGCAATCCCGGCTTCCTGGGAACTGAGTGAACAGCAGCGCAGCTTTATTGAATCATTCATGGATCCGAAGTCTAAATAACGCAGTCTGCGTCCAATTCTTATTAAGACATACTGTCGCGCATTTTACCGGACTCTCCGGTGGGCACGTTAAAAGCCCGTCCTTTAACACTCAGCATCTAAAAAAACGGTGTCATCAGTACAACGCTGAAGACGATGGCTTTTTGTTGCCCGCGATCCGGGAGGAGTGACAGATGAATACCACAACTTTTTCATGGCTCAGCGTTTATGCCTTCTCAATGGCCTTTTGGGCTGCGGCCGTCTGGGCCGTCCTGTAATTCGCTAATCCTGCCAGTTAACGCTTTCTGAATGCCCTGACTTTTGTCAGGGCATTTTTCGTTGCGGTTTTGTGTGTCAATTCGTGTTGTTATCAAAACGTTAACGAAAATGTGGTCTATCTTTAAGCTAAACCTTGCACTCTCTGAGGTTTAGCAGAAGAGCCCATAAAAGGAGGAGTTATGTCGTTAACGTTACGTGAGCAGAGTCAGGATGCGCTGGAAGTAGGGGCAAAAAAATATCATTACTACAGCTTGCCGAAAGCCGCTCAGCAGGTCGGTGATATCGATCGCTTACCAAAATCCCTCAAGGTTCTGCTGGAAAACCTGCTGCGCTGGCAGGATGAAGATTCCGTAACGGCAGCAGATATTCAGGCGCTGGTGGCGTGGCAGCAAACTGCACATGCCGATCGCGAAATTGCTTATCGTCCGGCGCGCGTATTAATGCAGGATTTCACCGGCGTACCGGCCGTGGTTGACCTGGCAGCGATGCGTGAAGCCGTTAAGCGGTTGGGCGGTGATGTGGCGAAAGTTAACCCGCTGTCACCGGTCGATCTGGTGATTGACCACTCGGTCACGGTTGACCATTTTGGCGATGACGATGCGTTTGAAGAAAACGTGCGCCTGGAGATGGAACGCAACCACGAACGCTACGTATTCCTGCGCTGGGGGCAAAAAGCCTTTAACCGTTTCCGCGTCGTGCCGCCGGGCACCGGTATCTGTCATCAGGTCAATCTGGAGTACCTCGGTAAAGCCATCTGGCATGAAACGCTGGACGGCAAAGAAGTGGCTTATCCGGATACGCTGGTCGGCACCGATTCCCATACCACCATGATTAACGCCCTGGGCGTACTTGGCTGGGGCGTGGGCGGCATTGAAGCTGAGGCCGCCATGCTGGGCCAGCCGGTTTCGATGCTGATTCCTGATGTGGTGGGTTTCAAGCTGACCGGCAAACTGCGCCCCGGTATCACCGCCACCGACCTGGTATTAACCGTGACGCAGATGCTGCGCAAGCACGGGGTGGTCGGTAAGTTTGTCGAATTCTACGGTGACGGACTGGCCGATCTGCCGCTGGCGGATCGCGCAACCATCGCCAACATGGCGCCGGAATATGGTGCAACCTGCGGTTTCTTCCCGATTGATGAAGTAACGCTCAGCTACATGACGCTCACCGGGCGCGATGCGCAGCAGGTTAAGCTGGTGGAAGCCTATGCAAAACAGCAGGGGCTGTGGCGTAAACCGGGCGATGAGCCCATCTTCACCAGCACGCTGGCGCTGGATATGGCTGAGGTAGAGTCGAGCCTCGCCGGTCCGAAACGTCCGCAGGACCGCGTTTCCCTCGGCGACGTACCGGCGGCCTTCGACGCCAGTAACGAGCTGGAAGTGAATCATGCGCAGAAGCCGCACAAAACGGTCAGCTATCTGGACAGCGAAACCGGCGACCGCATCCAGCTGGATGATGGTGCCGTGGTGATCTCCGCGATTACGTCCTGTACTAACACCTCCAACCCCAGCGTCTTAATGGCGGCTGGCCTGCTGGCGAAAAAAGCTGTCGAGCGCGGGCTGATGCGCAAACCCTGGGTAAAAGCCTCGCTGGCACCAGGATCAAAAGTGGTGTCCGACTATCTCGCCGTGGCGCAGCTGACCCCGTATCTTGATGAGCTGGGCTTTAACCTGGTGGGTTACGGCTGCACCACCTGCATCGGTAACTCCGGCCCGCTGCCGGATGAGATCGAAAGCGCGATCAAAGAGGGCGATTTGACGGTGGGCGCCGTGTTGTCCGGCAACCGCAACTTCGAAGGGCGCATCCATCCGCTGGTGAAAACCAACTGGCTGGCGTCTCCGCCGCTGGTGGTGGCGTATGCGCTGGCGGGCAACATGAAGATCAACCTGCAGACTGATCCGATCGGCCAGGATCAGCAGGGCAATGACGTCTATCTGAAGGACATTTGGCCATCGCCGGAAGAGATTGCCGCATCGGTGCAGAAAGTTACCAGCGACATGTTCCATAAAGAGTACGCCGAGGTGTTCGACGGCACGCCCGAGTGGCAGCAGATCAAAGTCAGCGAAGCCGCCACCTATGACTGGGACGAAGGCTCAACCTATATTCGTCTGTCACCGTTCTTTGACGATATGGAAAAAACGCCGCAGCCGGTGCAGGACATTCACGGTGCGCGCATCCTGGCGATGCTCGGTGATTCGGTGACGACCGACCATATCTCCCCGGCTGGCAGCATTAAAGCGGAGAGTCCGGCGGGGCGTTATCTGCTGGCGCACGGCGTTGAGCGTAACGACTTCAACTCGTATGGTTCACGACGCGGCAACCACGAAGTCATGATGCGCGGTACGTTTGCCAACATCCGTATTCGCAACGAAATGGTGCCTGGCGTCGAGGGCGGTTATACCCGGCACTATCCGAGCCAGGAACAGCTGGCTATCTACGATGCGGCGATGAAGTATCAGGAGGAGGGCGTGCCGCTGGCGGTGATCGCCGGGAAAGAGTACGGCTCCGGATCCAGCCGCGACTGGGCGGCGAAAGGTCCGCGTCTGCAGGGCGTGCGCGTGGTGATTGCCGAATCGTTCGAGCGTATTCACCGCTCTAACCTGATCGGCATGGGCATTTTACCGCTGGAATTCCCGGCGGGCGTAACGCGTAAGACGCTGCAGCTGACCGGGGAAGAGCGTATCGACGTGGCAAATCTGGCGCAGCTGCAGCCCGGTTGTAGCGTCCCGGTGACGCTGACGCGGGCTGACGGCAGTCAGCAGACGCTGGATACTCGTTGTCGTATCGATACCGGTAATGAGCTGACCTATTACCAGAACGACGGCATCCTGCATTACGTGATACGCAATATGCTCAACTAAAAAACAAAGCCGGGCATGCCCGGCTTTATTATTGACGCAGAAAGTGGATGACGCGAGAGCGCACTGCCGCGTTACGATTTCGGCAGCAGATGTCCCATCTTCTCGGCTTTCGTATCGAGATAGTGCGCATTTTTCGGGTTACGGCCAACGATCAGCGGCACGCGCTCAACGATATTGATACCCGCTTCTGACAGGATCTCCACTTTGCGCGGATTGTTGGTCAGCAAACGCACTTCATTGATGCCCAGCAGTTTAAACATGTCGGCGCACAGGGTGAAGTCACGCTCATCGGCGGCAAAGCCCAGCTGATGGTTCGCTTCCACCGTATCGTAGCCTTTGTCCTGCAACGCATAGGCGCGAATTTTGTTCAGCAGCCCGATGTTACGGCCTTCCTGACGATGGTACAGCAGCACGCCGCGTCCTTCTTCAGCAATGGCGGTCAGCGCCGCTTCCAGCTGGAAGCCGCAGTCGCAGCGCAGGCTGAACAGTGCATCGCCGGTAAGACATTCGGAGTGGACGCGCGCCAGCACCGGATTGTGATCGCTAATATCACCATAAACCAGCGCGACGTGGTCGTGGCCGGTTGCCAGTTCTTCAAAACCAACCATCAGGAAATCTCCCCATGGCGTGGGCAGTTTGGCTTCTGCTACCCGTTTCAGCTGCATGTGACTCTCCAGAACCTTCAGAGGATGCGCTATCATCATGATAACGCACGGGCCCGACTGGCCCGACGAAACTGCCGATATTGTGCCACAACCTGAACCAGGGCCGCTAATCAGTCAGAGTGATTGTAGTGATAAAGCACAATTATCTAAGCCGCAACGGGTATGTTATTCTTTTTTCAACTAAAGTTATGCAATACGCCTGTCAGGTCGTGAAACAATAAAGGAACGAGATGTTAAAAATTGTGCAACGCACCACGCTGGGCGCGTTTTTATTACTGCTGATGCCGCTGGGCGTATGGCTTTCCGGCTGGCAGTGGCAACCGGGGGAGAGCGGGCATCTGTTGCGCGTGCTGTTCTGGATCACCGAAACCGTCACCAGTCCGTGGGGCACGCTGACCAGCCTGATTCTGAGCGGCTGGGTATTGTGGTGCCTGCGCTTTCGCCTCCGGCCGGCCATTCTGTTGTTGATTATCATGAACGGCGCGATTCTTGCCGGTCAGTCGACCAAAACCTTTATCAAAGAGCAGGTGCAGGAGCCGCGGCCGTATGTGGTCTGGCTTGAGCACAGCCACGGCGTCAACGAACAGCAGTTTTATCAGCTGAAACGGCAGCAGCGCGGCGAAATGGTGTCCGCCTTGCTTGCCAATGATACAAAGCTGCCCGCCTGGTTAAAAAATCACTGGGCGTTTGAGACGGGCTTTGCTTTTCCGTCTGGCCACACCATGTTTGCCGCCAGCTGGGCGCTGCTGGTGATTGGCCTGTTATGGCCGCGCCGGCATGTTGTTACGGTGGTGGTGCTGTTTGTCTGGGCGACGCTGGTCATGGGCAGCCGGCTGGTACTGGGCATGCACTGGCCGCGCGATCTGGTGGTCGCGACGCTGATCTCGTGGCTGCTGGTGACGCTGGCAACCTGGCTGGCGCAGCGCTTTTGTGGCCCGCTCAGCGTGCCGCCGGAAGAGCAGCGCGAGATTGCCGGGCGCGATGACGGATTGTAATTTCTCCCTTTGCCCCCATATGATTGATTGTACTTGCAGAAAGGGCACTAACTGCTGCGCGGATAAGCAGCAACGGCGGCACTTTTTTGGCATACTCTACCGGATAACCTCACGACAGGACGCATTGTGAAATATTTGCTGATTTTTCTCGTGGTTTTGGTCATTTTCATCATCTCCGTCACGCTCGGAGCGCATAATGACCAGATTGTCACCTTCAACTATCTGCTGGCGCAGGGCGAATTCCGCATTTCAACCTTGCTGGCCTGCCTGTTTGGTGCCGGATTTTTGCTGGGCTGGGCGATCTGTGGCCTGTTCTGGCTGCGCATTCGTGTTTCGCTGGCGCATGCACAGCGCAAACTGAAACGTATGCAGGCGCAAAATGAACAATCTGCTGCGGTAAATAGCACCTCCACTGCAGTGCGTCGGGATTAATGTTCGATGCTTGAATTGCTGTTTCTGCTTCTTCCTGTCGCGGCGGCGTACGGCTGGTATATGGGCCGCCGCAGCGCGCAACAGGATAAGCAACAGGAAGCTAACCGTCTGTCACGCGAATACGTGGCAGGGGTCAACTTTCTCCTTTCTAATCAGCAGGATAAAGCGGTCGATCTGTTCCTCGATATGTTGAAAGAGGACAGCGGCACCGTTGAAGCCCACCTGACGCTCGGTAACCTGTTCCGTTCGCGCGGCGAAGTCGACCGTGCCATCCGCATCCACCAGTCGCTAATGGAAAGCGCGTCGCTTACCTACGATCAGCGTTTGCTGGCCATTCAGCAGCTGGGACGCGACTATATGGCCGCCGGCTTGTACGATCGCGCCGAAGACATGTTCAGTCAGCTGATCGATGAAACCGATTTTCGCATCAGCGCGCTGCAGCAGCTGCTGCTGATTCATCAGGCGACCAGCGACTGGCAGAAAGCCATCGAGGTGGCGGAGCGGCTGGTAAAACTCGGTAAGGATAAGCAGAAGGGCGAAATCGCCCATTTCTACTGCGAGCTGGCGCTGCAGGCGCTGAGCAGTGATGACCTCGATCGTGCCATGAGCCTGTTGAAAAAGGGTGAAGCGGCCGACCACCAAAGCGCGCGCGTTTCCATCATGATGGGACGTATCCTGATGGAGCAGGGCGAATATGCGAAAGCGGCGCAGCGACTGCAGCGCGTGCTGGAACAGGACAAAGAACTGGTGAGCGAAACGCTGCCGATGCTGGAAACCTGCTATCAGCGGCTGGAGCAGCCTGACAGCTGGGCGCAGTTCCTGCAACGCTGCGTTGAAGAGAACACCGGGGCCGCGGCGGAACTCTATCTGGCGGACATTCTGGAGCAGCAGCAGGGGCCGGAAGCGGCGCAGCTCTACATTAACCGTCAGCTGCAGCGTCATCCCACCATGCGTGTATTCCATCGTCTGATGGATTTCCACCTGCACGAGGCGGAAGATGGCCGCGCCAAAGAGAGTCTGATGGTGCTGCGGGATATGGTCGGCGAGCAGATTCGTACTAAACCACGCTACCGCTGCCAGAAGTGCGGCTTTACCGCGCACGCGCTCTACTGGCACTGCCCATCGTGCCGCGCCTGGTCTTCCGTTAAACCGATTCGCGGACTGGACGGCCAGTAAGCTGGCCGCGTTCGGTGATTATTCATAACGCATAGTAGTTACAACATACTTATAGAGAAATTATCATCCACGCTTCAGCACTGTGCATCGCCTCGTCAAACAGCAAGGCAATCGCCGTCGCAACGTTGTCGTGGCCGGGTTGCACGGGTAGAATGCTTGCCGTTTGTCCATCGCGCCTGCGGGTGCCAGCCTCTGAGGAAACGTTATGCCTGTTACTCACTCACCGATTCTGGTGGCACTCGACTATCATGATCTCAATAGCGCACTGCAGTTCGTTGACCGTATCGATCCGGGCCAGTGCCGTCTGAAAGTGGGTAAAGAGATGTTTACCCTGTTTGGACCGCCGCTGGTGAAGACGTTGCAGGCGCGCGGTTTCGAGGTATTCCTCGATCTCAAATTTCATGACATCCCGAACACGACGGCGCATGCGGTCGCGGCGGCAGCAGATCTCGGTGTGTGGATGGTCAACGTGCATGCCAGCGGCGGGGCGCGGATGATGAATGCGGCGCGCGAAGCGCTGCTGCCGTTTGGCAGTGATGCGCCCTTGCTGATTGCGGTAACGGTGCTGACCAGCATGGACGAAGACGATCTCAAAGGTCTTGGCATCACCCTATCGCCGGCGCAGCAGGCTGAGCGTCTGGCGCGACTGACGCGCGAATGTGGCCTTGATGGCGTGGTGTGCTCGGCGCAGGAAGCCGCGCACTTTAAACAGGTTATCGGGCAGGATTTCGCGCTGGTCACGCCGGGTATTCGCCCGGCGGGTAGCGAGGCTGGCGATCAGCGCCGCATCATGACGCCGCAGCAGGCACAACAGGCCGGTGTGGATTACATGGTGATTGGGCGACCGATCACCCAATCTGCCGATCCGGCGCAGACGCTGCAGCAAATCCTGCACAGTTTACAGGAGGGCTAATGGCTCAGGACAATCCGCTGGTTTACTCCACCGAAACCGGCCGTATTACACATAGCGAAGAGAAACCGCAGCGACCGAAAGGCGATGGCATCGTGCGCATTCAGCGCCAGACCAGCGGGCGTAAAGGTAAAGGCGTGTGCCTGATCACCGGCATCGATCTCGATGATGACGCGCTGGCAAAGCTGGCGGCCGAGCTTAAGAAGAAGTGCGGCTGCGGCGGGGCGCTGAAAGAGGGCGTGATTGAGATTCAGGGCGATAAGCGCGATTTGCTTAAAACGCTGCTGGAAGCAAAAGGTATGAAGGTTAAACTGGCGGGCGGTTAATGAAAGCGGGCCACGCAAGGTGGCCCGATGTGACGTAGATGCGCTGCGTAGCCTGCTACAATATTATTATTAATCAACCTGATGGCCAATAATGCCGCCCACCGCAGCGCCACCGACGGTACCCAGCGCGCTGCCGTTGGTGAGCACCGATCCACCAATAGCACCGGCACCGGCGCCAATCGCCGTGTTGCGGTCACGTTTTGACCAGTTGGAACAGCCGCTCAGGGCCACCACTAACGTCGTTGCCAGCACGGCAACCGTCACGCGTTTCATTGTTGTAGTCATGGACATCTCCTTGATGGTTTGCTCAGAGGCAACTCGTTAAGTATAGATGTTACGCCCTGAAGTTGTTCGCCCGATGCACTCAGGCGGTGCTTTTCCTTCAGCCTGCACGCTGACGCGCAGCCCTTAGCGCGCGTTGTTCACGCTGCTGGCAAAGACCATTTTGGTACCGCCGCAGGCTTGAGATAATTCTAGGCGTAAGCGGATGTGTATGCAGAAAGAAAACTCTGAAATCCCGACGTGGTGTCCGCATCCGGATCCCGTATCAAACCCCACACTTTGCCCGCTTTAGCCACTTTCCGCTGCTAATCCAGCTATTCCCTCCATAACGTTTTTAGCGGTGGCTCCGCACAATTCAGTAATGACTGTATGGCGGAGAAAACACAATGCTGGAAGCGCTGAAACAGCAGGTTCTGGAGGCCAATCTCGACCTGCCGCGTTACAACCTGGTGACCTTTACGTGGGGCAATGTCAGCGCGGTAGACCGCGAGCGCGGGCTGCTGGTGATCAAACCCTCGGGCGTTAAATATGAGCAGATGCAGCGCGACGACATGGTGGTGGTCGAACTGGAAAGCGGCAATGTCGTGGAGGGCCAGCTGCGGCCATCTTCGGATACCGCAACACACCGCGCACTGTATCTGGCGTGGCCGGATATTGGCGGCATCGTGCACACCCATTCGCGCCACGCCACCATCTGGGCGCAGGCGGGCAGGGACATCCCGGCATGGGGCACCACGCACGCTGACGATTTCTATGGCACCATTCCCTGCACTCGCGCGATGCAACGGGCAGAGATTGAGCAGGAATATGAATGGCACACCGGCCAGGTCATCATTGAAACCTTTGCGCAGCGCGGCATCGAGCCCGGCGCGATTCCTGCTGCGCTGGTGAACTCCCACGGGCCGTTTGCCTGGGGTAAAGACGCACATAGCGCAGTGCACAGTGCGGTGGTGCTGGAAGAGGTGGCCTACATGGCGCTGCACACTGAGCAGCTGCGTGCCGAGCTACCGCCTATCGCTCAGACCCTGCTTGACCTGCACTATCTGCGCAAGCACGGGAAGAACGCCTGGTACGGGCAAGGCTGAGCGCGTGATATTGTCTCAAGGCACCGGCGGGTGCCTTTTTTATTTAAGGGGATTGCGTGCCCGGACGAGACGGGGGACTGTCGATGCTATGATTTATTCACCATGCGTTAAGCGTATTTATGCGCTTGCCGGCTGTTGCGCCGTCATTAAGTAAGCCCGCTAATCTTTCCTCAGGCAGGGGCTCGGGGATCTCTCTGGATTTTACTTTATAAATCAAACTCTCATTTGGTCTGGCCTCACTCTGCATTACGCTGATGTGGCGTTTAACGCATCACATAAATAGAGGATGAGACGATGACAGTAATTAACCAACCAACCTGCCGCCTGTTTACCGAAGTCGGCCAAACCACACAGCTTGCCGCCTATTATGAAGAAGGTCGACACACCATGTGGATGATGCTGCGCGCGCAGCCGCGCCCCAGTTTCAACCACGAATTAATCGAGGAGATCATGAACCTGAGCTACGCCGCCCAGCGTTCCGGTCTGCCGATTGATTTCTGGGTGACCGGATCGCTGGTGCCGCAGATGTTTAACGCCGGGGGCGATTTGCGTTTCTTTGTTGAATGCATTCGCAACAACCGCCGTGAAGCACTGCGCGCCTACGCCCGCGCCTGTGTTGATTGCATCCATTCGGCGGCCCGCGGGTTTGACACCGGCGCAGTGACGCTGGCGATGATTGAGGGCAGTGCCTTGGGCGGCGGTTTTGAAGCAGCGCTGGCGCACCACTTCATTCTGGCGCAGAACAGTGCGCGTATGGGCTTCCCGGAAATTGCCTTCAACCTGTTCCCCGGCATGGGCGGCTACTCACTGGTGGCCCGCCGCTCCGGGATGAAGCTGGCCGAAGAGCTGATCTGTGAAGGGGAGTCGCACAGCGCAGAGTGGTATGAAACCCGTGGTCTGGTCGACAAAGTGTTCCAGCCCGGTGACAGCTACCGCACCACGCGTACCTTCATCGATACGCTGCGGCCAAAACTGAATGGAGTCCGTGCCATGCTGAAAGCGCGACAGCGCGTACTGCAGCTGTCACGGGCAGAACTGATGGATATCACTGAGGATTGGGTCGACTATGCTTTCACGCTGGAACCGAAAGATATTGCCTACATGGAACGTCTGGTACAGCTGCAAAATCGTCACAGCGCATCACTGCGTAAAGCCGGTTAGCAGTACGCTAAGACGTTAAACGCGGGCAGGATGCTTAGCCAGCCAATGCCCGAGCTGCTCTGCGGGCATTGGTTTCGCATAATAATAACCCTGACGCCCATCGACACCGTTGGTCAGCACAAACTTCTCTTCGGCTTTGGTTTCGATGCCTTCGGCAATGACCTGTAAATCCAGGGCTTTCGCCACGGCAACGATCGCGCGCACCAGCGACTGCGATACCGGTTGCTTGTTGATATTGCGCACAAAACTTTGATCCAGCTTAATCGCATCGATCGGCACGCGCGCCAGCTGGGAGAGCGAGGAGTAGCCCGTGCCGAAATCATCCAGATGCACCTGTGCGCCTAACTCCTGAAACTGTTTCATCAGCTTCAGCGCACCGGCCTCGTTCTCGATCAGGCAGCTTTCCGTCAGCTCGATGTCTATCGGGCACTCACTGATGCCCGCTTCGCTCAGCGCCTGTTTCAGGTCACTGTAGATGCTCTGGTCGATCAGCTGCTTGGCGGAAACGTTGACAGCAACGCGCAGGTAAATGCCTTCGCTGCGCCATTTAACGATTTGCTGCAGCACGTTCAGCATCACCCAGCGCCCGAGCGGCACAATCAGTCCGGACTCTTCCGCGTAAGAGATGAAATCGCCAGGCGGCACCAGGCCGCGTTCAGGTGAATTCCAGCGCACCAGCGCCTCGGCACTGCGCACTTCACCGTCGCGATCGATCTTCGGCTGATAGTGCACCACCAGATGATCCTGCTCCAGCGCTTTGCGCAGATTGGTATCCAGCCACAGATATTCAAATACGCGCTGGTTCATCTCGCTGGCGAACACGCAGAATTTGCCGCGCCCGTTCTCTTTAGCGTGATACATCGCGGTATCGGCGTTACGAATCAGACTTTCGCGATCTTCACCATGCAGCGGGGCGAGGGCGATACCAATCGAGCAGCCGCTGTAGACTTCGATCAGCCCGATACGGAACGGCTGACGCAGCCGCTCCAGAATGCGTGAGGCCATCGCCTCCAGCGCCGCCTGACTGGTGTGCTCAGCCAGCACCACAAATTCATCACCGCCGAGACGTGCCAGCGTCTGATCCTTGCCGAGACAGCTGAGGATCGCCAGCGACACCGCCTGCAGCAGCTGGTCGCCAAACATATGGCCGTAGGCATCGTTTACCTTCTTGAAATTGTCGAGATCGAGGTAAACCACGCCGGTCTGGCTGCCGTTAGCCAGCTCCAGTGCCAGGCTAATTTGCTGATGGATAGCGTTGCGATTCGGCAGGCCCGTCACCGTGTCGGTATTGGCCATAACGCGTAAGCGCTCCTGCGCCCGACGCTCTTCTGTGATGTCGGTTCCGGAACAGATGAGGAAAATTTCATTTTTTCCGCTACCGCTGTGGACGAACTTATTACGAAACAGAAACAGTCGCTGACCTTTTCGGGTTTTAACCCAGCGCTCCACTTCGTAGGAGTTGCCGTCGCGAAAGAAGCCGGCAATGTTGCGGCGCGACGCCTGCGCTTCCTGTTTGGTCATAAACAGCTGAAACACATTACGGCCAATCACTTCCTGCTCTTTCAGGCCGGTGTACTCTTCGCTCAGGCGGTTAAAACGCTGAATGTTGCCGCGCTGATCGAGGATGACAATTACCGAATTCGCTTCAGACACCACCTGTTCGGCGAAGGAGAGGCCAAGGGTTAAATCGCGCGCCACCGACGAGGTATCGCCCCAGGCGGATGCAGTGCCGGCCCAGGTGGACTGATTCACTTTACGGCCGACAAAGTGCATCGGCACTGGCGAGCCGTGCAATGAAAGGGTCAGGTTGATGCTGGAGGTAATTACCGTCATGGCACGCAGCAGACTGGCCTGAGCCGGCGTCAGGGGCACCGCCATATTGGTATTGGCATTTTCATCTTCGGCAAAATGCAGCGCATCGCTATCTGAAGTTAAACGCCAATGAGGGCTGGTTGTGCCAAACAAGGTATATAGCAACGTTTGCCCTTGTTCATCGGTCATGGAAACTTCCTCCGGAGGAATGCGCAGCAGGGGTATCTCATTATTTTAGCAACAGTATTCAACCTCCTGCGCCAGCACAAGATGCAAACTGAATATATTTTTGTTTTTATTAAAGAATGGCACGAAAAAGCCCCGGATTCCGGGGCTGAAAGGTTAGCACGGGCACTTGCCGAGTTTGCCCGCCTGGCTGGGAAAACGCGCCTCCAGGCAGTAACGATGGAAGGCGCGCTCATCCATGGGGGTTTGTTCCGGATGTTTTTCGCGCATATGCTTCAGATAAGTTTGATAGTCGTGCACGCCCACCATTAACCGGAAGCTCTGCTGTAATCCCTGCCACAGACGCTGCCAGCGTGAGCGCGGCGCGGCAGGGGCGCGGGCAGCGAGCGGTAAGCACTGCTGAATTTGCCAACCCGCGTGCGGCTTTTTCCAGCGTAAAACGGCCTCAGACATTTCGCACCTCCGAACGCAGTGACACGTCCGACTCATGGGTGGTCGGCACTGAACTGCGCAGCGCGCGCCGGATCACGAAGAACGCCGCAATCAGCATGGTTACCGCGACCAGCATGAAAAAGCCGCACAGCGCCGCGTTGATCTGGTTGCTGAACACGATGGTTTGCATGTCGGCCACGGTTTTCGCCGGTGCGATAATCACGCCCTCATCGAGACCTTTACGGAACTTACTGGCCTGCGCGAGGAAACCAATTGACGGTTTCTCATGGAAAATTTTCTGCCAGCCGGCGGTCATGGAGGTGATAAACAGCCAGGCGGTAGGCACAATCGTCACCCAGGCGTAACGCTGCTTTTTCATTTTGAACAGCACCACGGTACCGAGGATCAGCGCCATCGACGCCAGCATCTGGTTACCGATGCCAAACAGCGGCCACAGGGTATTGATGCCGCCGAGCGGATCGACCACGCCCTGATACACGAAGAAACCCCAGCCGGCCACCGCCACGGTGGTACCGGCCATGTTCCCTAGCCACGAGCGGTTGTTAGCCAGCGAAGGTATCACGGTCCCGACCAGATCCTGCACCATAAAACGGCAGGCGCGGGTACCGGCATCAACGGCGGTGAGGATAAACAGCGCCTCAAACAGAATGGCGAAGTGATACCAGAACGCCATCATTGCACGGCTGTTAAACACCTCGGTGATGATATGCGCCATCCCGACGGCAAACGTCGGTGCACCACCGGCGCGGGAGAGAATGGTGCTTTCGCCCACTTCGCCGGCAATACCGCTCAGCATCTCCGGCGTCACCACAAAGCCCCAGCCATTAATTACCTGAGACGCGTTCTCCACCGTGGTACCAATCAGCGCCGCCGGTGAGTTCATGGCAAAGTAGACGCCCGGATCGAGCACCGAGGCACAAATCAGCGCCATGATCGCCACAAAGGACTCCATCAGCATGGCGCCATAGCCGATAAAGCGAATATGGCTTTCGCGCTCCACCAGTTTTGGCGTGGTACCGCTCGACACCAGCGCGTGGAAGCCGGAGATCGCGCCGCAGGCAATGGTGATAAACAGGAACGGGAACAGCGCGCCGGAGAACACCGGGCCCGTGCCGTCGATAAAGCGCGTCACCGCCGGCATCTTCAGTTCCGGCATGGCGAACAGAATGCCCACCGCCAGCCCGATGATCACGCCGATTTTCAGGAAGGTGGAGAGGTAATCACGCGGCGCCAGCAGCAGCCACACCGGCAGCGACGAGGCAACAAAACCGTAGATCACCAGCACCCACGTCAGCTCGGTGCCTTTCAGGGTAAAAATCGGTCCCCAGTAGGGATCGGCCGCCACGTCACCGCCGTAAATGATCGCCGCCATCATCAGCACAAAGCCGATGATCGACACTTCGGCGATTTTACCCGGGCGCAGAAAGCGCATATACACGCCCATGAACAAGGCAATCGGAATGGTGGCGGCGATGGTAAACAGCCCCCACGGACTGTTAGCCAGCGCTTTCACCACCACCAGCGCCAGCGCGGAGAGAATAATGATCATCACACCGAGCGCACCGAGCATGGTGACCACGCCGGCGAACGAGCCCAGTTCCTGGCGCGCCATCTCACCCAGCGAACGACCGTCGCGGCGCGTGGAGATAAACAGCACCAGAAAATCCTGCACCGCGCCGGCCAGCATCACGCCGACCAGAATCCAGATGGTGCCGGGCAGAAAACCCATCTGCGCCGCCAGGATCGGCCCGACCAGCGGACCGGCACCGGCGATGGCGGCAAAGTGGTGGCCAAACAGCACCCATTTGTTGGTGGGAACATAGTCCAGCCCGTCATTAAAGCGCTCTGCCGGCGTGCGGCGCCGGTCGTCCAGCTCAAAAATGCGCCTGGCGATAAACAGGCTGTAGAAGCGATACGCGATGCTATAGCAGGCGACGGAGGCGATCACCAGCCAGACGGCATTAACGTGCTCGCCGCGACTGAGCGCCAGCATGGCGAACGCAGCCGCACCAATTAACGCCACCGCTAACCAGATCAATCCGGTTCTGACGTTGTTCATGAGTTAACTCCTTGTAGGGACCGGGAAAAAAGGCGATCGGAATTACAACAAGTTAAAAGTAATGTAATGAATTGTTAACGACAGGGAATCGGATCAGAAGTGTGAAGCGGGAAACAAATTTAACAACTGCTGGGGCGGGCGGGGAAAAATGCGGGATAACGGCTGTTATCCCGCACGATTTCATGCTCAGGCGGCCGGACGGGCCACCACGCTGCGTGTTTCCATGCGCACTTCGGCGATGGTCACATCAATCACATCGGTCACGCGGTAGGCCACTTCACCTTTGATCTGCACGGTGCCGCTCTCCTGCGAGCACACCAGTTCGTCACGCACGGCGTGAATGAACGGGGCAGGGATAAAGGCGACCGCACCGTTCTCCAGCAGGCGCACGCGCATGCCGCCGCGCGAAACGTCGATGATCTCGGCGCTGAATTTACGGTCAGTACCGGCAAACGGCGCGAGGAAGCGCGCGTACAGCCAGTCACCGACATCGCGCTCGGCCATGCGGTTGAGACGGCGACGCTCACTCATGATCAGGGTCACGTCATCCTGTGGCCGTGCAATGCTTTCGCCGCGCACGATGGCCTTCAGCAGACGATGGTTGATCATGTCGCCGAATTTACGAATCGGTGACGTCCAGGTCGCGTAGGCGTCGAGGCCGAGGCCAAAATGCGGGCCCGGTTCGGTGCTAATTTCGGCGAAACTCTGGAAACGACGAATGCGGCTGTCGAGATACTGGGTTGGCTGCGCATCAAGCTGACGACGCAGCTGACGGAAGCCTTCCAGCGTGGTAATGGCCTGCGGATCAACCGTGATACCGTGACCAGCCAGCACGCCAGCCGCCTGTTCCGCGTTCGCCTGGTCGAAACCGGTGTGCAGGTTGTAGATACCGAAGCCAAGCTTCTCCTGCAGCACTTTAGCGGCGCAGACGTTAGCGAGGATCATCGCTTCTTCCACGATGCGGTTAGCGATGCGGCGCGGTTCCGCAATAATATCCAGCACTTCGCCTTTCTCACCCAGCACGAAGCGGTAGTCAGGGCGATCTTTGAACACCAGCGCGTGCGTCTGACGCCACTCGCCGCGCGCCAGGCACAGGCGATGCAGCAGGCGAATCTGCTGCGCGATGGTGTCATTTTCCGGCTGCCAGCTGCCGCTGTTCTCCAGCCAGTCCGACACTTCGTCGTACACCAGCTTGGCTTTGGATTCGATCCACGCGGCAAAGAAGTGGGCATCGTCAGCCAGGCTGCCATCCGGCAGTACAGTGACGCGACACACCAGCGCCGGACGCCTGACGTTAGGGCGCAGCGAGCAGACATCATCTGACAGTTCGCGCGGCAGCATCGGGATGTTAAAGCCCGGCAGATAGTTGGTGAAGGCGCGTCTGGAGGCCAGCTGGTCAAGTTCGCTGCCGGCGGCAACGTAAGCGGTCGGGTCGGCAATGGCGATGGTCAGCGCCAGCTTGCCTTCTGCCAGCTCTTCAACATACAGCGCATCGTCCATATCTTCGGTGCTGGCGCTGTCGATGGTGACAAAGTTCAGCGCGGTGAGATCTTCACGCTGCAGCTGTTCGTCCAGCATCTCGCCAAAGCCCACTTCCGGTGCTTCGCGCTCCAGATTGTGGCGCGACAGCGTGACCCACCACGGTGCGAGGTGATCGTCCGCGGTGACAACAAATTCGGTCAGTTCGGCATAGAAACCGCGATCGCCTTTCAGCGGATGGCGGCGCATCTCTGCCACGGCCCAGTCACCGTTCTGGAAATCGTGGGTCAGGCCACGCACGGCACGGCACTGAATCGCGTCTTTCAGCAGCGGATGATCCGGCACGATAGACAGGCGGTCATCTTTTTTCTGCACGCGGCCGACAAAGCGCGTCAGGAACGGCTCAATCAGGGTTTCCGGCTCCGCGCTCTCGCGGTCTTTATCAGTGTGGATCACGGCGGAAATGCGGTCGCCGTGCATCACTTTCTTCATCTGCGGAGGGGGAATGAAGTAGCTTTTCTGAGCGTCAACTTCGAGGAAGCCAAAGCCTTTTTCCGTGCCTTTCACAACACCTTCGGCGCGCGGGGTCTGCGCGTGAAGCTTCTCTTTCAGCTGCGCGAGCAGCGGGTTATCCTGGAACATAATATATTTAGTTTCGTGGCCTAAGAGCGGTGGACAGTTTTACGCGAATCAGGTCCGCGCGGCAAGGCTAAAACAGGCGAAAAAGCCGCTTTACGCGGCTTTTTACTTTCTGGTAACGCACAGAACTCAGGCGATACGCTGGGTGGGCGCGGCGGCGGTCAGCGCCAGCTTCACCGGTACCGATTTGGAGGTGGGCGTGCCGCTGCCGTCACCGTAGCTGGAGAGCGGTACCAGCGGATTGGTCTCCGGATAGTAGGCGGCAAGGTTACCGCGCGGAATATTATACGGCACCAGCTTAAAGCCGCTGACGCGACGCGTCAGACCGTCATTCCACAGGGTTTCAATGTCGACCAGCTGCCCTTCGCTGAAACCGAGCGACGCCATGTCGTCCGGGTGGATAAACACCACTTCACGCTGACCGTACACGCCGCGATAGCGGTCATCCAGGCCATAAATGGTGGTGTTGTACTGGTCATGCGAGCGCAGCGTCTGCAACGTGAACGGCACTTCAACGTCATTGCCCAGCTGCGGGAACAGCGAGGTCGGCAGTGCCGCCGCGCTGAATTCTGCCTGACGCGATGGCGTATTGAAGCGCAGTTCTGCGGCAGCGTTACCGAGGTAAAAGCCGCCGGGAATATCACACTGACGGTTAAAATCAGCGAAGCCGGGGATGGTCGCCGCAATGTGATCGCGAATGACGTTGTAATCAGCGGCCATGCCGAGCCAGTCGATGTGGTCGCTGCCCAGCGTCGCGTGCGCGATACCGGCCACAATGGCTGTTTCCGAACGCTGCGTCTCTGCCAGCGGAATGCCGACACCTTCTGAGGCATGCACCATGCTGAACGAATCTTCCACGGTGATGAACTGGTTGCCGCTGGCCTGGCGATCGCGCTCGGTACGGCCCAGCGTCGGCAGAATCAGGCCTTCGTTGCCCGGTACCAGATGGCTGCGGTTCAGCTTGGTGCTGATGTGTACCGTCAGACCACAGTGCTGCAGCGCTTCTTCGGTAACCGGTGAGTCCGGTGCCGCCGCCGCGAGGTTACCGCCCAGCGCAATCAGCACTTTGACTTCATCACGCAGCATGGCGTTGAGCGCTTCAACCGTGTTATGACCGTGTTCGCGCGGCGGTTCAAAAGCAAAATGCGCGCCCAGCGCATCAAGGAACGCTTTCGACGGTTTCTCGTCGATGCCCATGGTGCGGTTACCCTGCACGTTACTGTGGCCGCGCACCGGACACAGGCCCGCGCCTTGTTTGCCGAGCTGGCCAAACAGCAGCTGCAGGTTAACGATTTCCCGTACGGTATCGACCGAGTGTTTGTGCTGAGTAATGCCCATCGCCCAGGTGATGATCACCCGTTCGGCGCTCTGGTAAATGGCGGCGGCTTCGCGAATCTGCGCTTCGCTCAGGCCCGACTGCTGCACAATCTGCTCCCAGCGGGTCTCATCGACGGCCGCCAGATACTGCTCAACGCCCTGGGTGTTGGCGTCAATAAAGGCCTGATCGAAAATGCCTTTTTCACCGGCGGCCAGCCGTTTACGCTGCTCTTCCAGTAGCGCTTTGACCATGCCGCGCACCGCCGCCATATCACCGCCGAGGTTGGGCTGATAATAGGCAGAACTGATGTTACCGGCCATCGACGTCACCACTTCCAGCGGCTTCTGCGGATCGGCAAAACGTTCCAGGCCGCGCTCACGCAGGGTATTGAAGGTCACGATTCTGGCGCCGTGATCGGCGGCGTGACGCAGGCTGTGCAGCATGCGCGGATGGTTGGTGCCGGGGTTCTGGCCAAAGACAAAAATCGCATCAGCGTGGTCGAAATCGTCCAGGCGAATGGTGCCTTTACCGACGCCAATGCTGCGTTTCAGTCCGGTGCCGCTGGCTTCGTGGCACATGTTGGAGCAGTCAGGGAAATTGTTGGTGCCCAGCACGCGACCAAACAGCTGGTACAGCCACGAGGCTTCATTGCTGGCGCGACCGGAAGTGTACAGCTCCAGCTGATCCGGATGATCCATTGCCTGCAAATGCTGCGCGATCAGCGCAAAGGCGTCATCCCAGCTAATCGGCTCATAGTGATCGGTCGCGCTGTTGTAGCGCATCGGGTGGGTCAGGCGGCCCTGATACTCGAGGAAATAGTCGCTCTGCTGATACAGAGTGCTGACGCTGTGCTGGGCAAAAAATTCTGGCTCGACGACGCGGCGTGTCGCTTCCCAGGTCACGGCTTTTGCGCCGTTTTCGCAGAAGCTGAAGGTGCTTTTGTTATCATCGCCCCAGGCACAGCCCGGGCAGTCAAAGCCGCGCGCTTTGTTCATGCGCATCAGGTTACGCATGTTTTTCAGGGCGGCTTTACTGTCAAGGACAAAACGGGTGGTGGCTTCCAGCGAGCCCCAGCCGCCCGCAGCGGCGCGATAGGGCTGAATCTTACGTTTAAATTTCATGATAGTCGCAGGCTTATTGTTTATGAATTGTTATCAGAATATGACTTCTGTTGGTGAGAAGTGTGCGACTGACGGCAAAAGTTGTCTAATTGATTGACTTAATGGTGCGATAGTTAACGTTTATCGCGCACTAGGGGTGAAAGCGTGATCGCCATCATAAATTATCCGCTGCCGCGCGCCGGCGGGTAAGTGCGCGGCCAAATAGTGGCTAATAATTGCTCTTTCCGTTAGCAAAAGGGCGCGCTCCATGAAGCAACTTGCCAGTCAGGTTCACGCATTCGGCAAAGCCTTAATGATGCCGATCTCCGTCATTGCTGCCGCCGGTATTTTTCTCGGTCTGGCCGCCGCGTTGCAGAATCCGGCGATCACCGGTGAAGCATTTGCCAGTTTACAGGTGCCGCAGTTGATCATCGGTTTTATTCGTAAAGTGGCGGGCGCGCTGTTTGCCAACCTGCCGGTATTTTTTGCCGTCGCCAGCGCAATTGGGCTGGCCAAAGCGGAGAAACCCACCGCCGCGTTTGCGGCAGTGATTGGCTATATCGCCATGAATGTGGGGATCAGCGCCACGCTGGCGGCGAAAGGGCTGACGGCAGCCACCACCACGCCCGAGGCGCTGCAGCAGGCGGGTATGGACCAGACCAGCGCCATGATGACGTCAGCCGAGTACATCGACATGCTCGGCATTTTTACCTACAACATGAGCGTGCTGGGCGGGGTGATTGCCGGCCTGCTCACTGTGATGCTGCACAACCGCTTCTATACCCAGCAGTTGCCCACGGCGATCAGCTTTTTTGGCGGGCGTCGCTTTGTGCCCATCGTGACGGTGGTGGTGCTGCCGCTGACGGGCGTGCTGCTGGCACTAATCTGGCCAACCATCGGCCAGGGCATTGCGTGGGTCGGTCAGATGATCGGTAAAAGCGGTCAGTACGGTGCCTTTTTGCTCGGCGCCTGCGAGCGCCTGCTGATCCCGACCGGCCTGCATCACATCCTCAATGAAACCGTGCGCTTTACGCCGATTGGCGGCATGGCGACGGTGGACGGCCAGACCATCGTCGGCGCGCTGAATATTTTCAACACCTCGCTGACCCATCCTGGCGCGATTCCGGACGACACCGTGCGTACCGCTACGCAGTTTCTCGCCCAGGGCAAAATCCCGGTGATGATGTTCGGTCTGCCCGCCGCCGCGCTGGCCATCTATCACACCGCCAAACCTGAACATAAACAGCGGGTCAAAGCGCTGGTGCTGGCCGGCGCGCTGACCTCGTTTACCACCGGCATCACCGAACCGCTGGAGTTCTGCTTCATCTTCGTCTCACCGGTGCTGTACGTGATGCACGCGCTGCTGACCGGCCTGTCATTTATGCTGATGTCGATGCTGCACCTGATGATCGGTAACGTGCAGGGCGGCGCGATTGATCTGCTGGTGTTTGGCATTCTCGGCGGCAGCAAAACCCACTGGTGGTGGACGCTGGTGCTGGGCGCCATTTACGCGCCGGTTTATTACTGGGGCTTTCGCCTGGTGATTACCCGGATGCAGGTCGAAACGCCGGGGCGCGAATCCGAAGAGGAAGCCAAACCGCAGCAGGTGGCGGCGGATGAACGTACCCGCGTGATTATCAGCGGGCTGGGCGGAGAGGCCAATATAGAGGACGTCGATTGCTGCTTCACACGCCTGCGCGTGCGGGTCAAAGAGATGAAAGAAGTGGTGGATCAAACGCTACTTTCGACCGGTGCCAACGGCGTCAACCGCGTCAGCGAGCACGATGTACAGGTGATCTACGGGCCGCAGGTCGAGAAGATCGCTAACGAGGTGAAAAGTGCGCTCGGCGTCGCCTGATGCCGGGCGGTACCGTTAATCATGTGGGGCGCGGTCGGTGGCGCGCCGCGTCTCCGCGTATACATCACCCGCTATCCGCCTGAGCAATCCGCCTGACAACGCAGAAATTTCTTCGCTGAGTGCGCGTTGGGGCGCGACGAGTTTTGCTACCATAACGCGATAAAAATTCGACGGTGGATAAGAAAATCGACATCAAGCAATTGATTTATTTGTGCAATCTGGAGCGCGAGCGCCATTTTGGCCGCGCGGCGGAGGCCAGCTTCGTCAGCCAGCCCACGCTCTCGATGCGGCTTAAAAACCTTGAGCGTGAGCTTGGGCTGTCGCTGATCAATCGCAGCAACAACTTTGACGGCTTCACGCCAGAAGGGGAACGCGTGCTGACGTGGGCGCGCGAAATTGTTTCGGTGTATCAGGGACTGAAGCTGGAAGTGGAGTCGCTCAAACACGGCGTCAACGGCACGCTGCGGCTGGGCGTGATGCCGCAGTGCAGCGTGGCGCTGCCGGCGTTACTGAAAGCGGTGGAAGCGCGCTATCCGCAGCTCGACTATCGCGTTTCCGCCATGAGCGCCGATCAACTGCTGGAAGCGCTTAACAGCCACACCGTGGACGGCGGTATCGGCTTTTTTGAGCTGACGTCACTGCGGGAACTGCATTTCCAGACCGCGCTGCTCAACGATCGCGGTGTCGAAGCCATTTTCCATCCCGATCACTTCCCGGCGCTGCTGCAGCATGAGCGGCTATCGCTGTACACGCTGGCGAGCCAGCCGCTGTGCCTGGCCGAGCCCACGCGCTATTTCCGGCGTTACCTCGACGGACAGCTGCGTGAAACCGGCGTGCTGCCGCGGGTGATTGTGGAAAGCGCCTCGGTGATGCAGCTGATTCAGAGTGCGCAGGTTGGTCTGGGCGTCATGGTGTCGCCCTGCGGCCATCTGCTACCGGAAATGCTGCACCATCTGGCGCGCCGGCCAATTGATATCGCGCCGATGGGACGTCAGGCGGCGCTGGTGATTGCTGAGCCGGGCAGGGCGTCGCCGCTGTCGCAGCACTTCTTTGACGAAGCACGACGCCACCTGGCAGATTAGCGCGCTTCGCCCAGCGCCATCAGCAGTCGATCCTGCCAGCTGGCAAATGCCACCGCCTGCATCAGCGTGAACAGGCGCTCGCTGCCCCAGCCCGCGTTTAACAGCGGCTGCAGATGGGCAGCACTGAAGCGTTCCGGCAGCCGGGTAAGCTGGGCGCTCAGCGCGATTACCTGCTGCGTCAGGCTGTCATCGCTGGCCTGATCCACATCGTGCAGCAAACGCGTGCGCCAGCCGTTCGCCAGCTGCGCGAACTGGCGTCGGCAGCCCAGCACGCGCGCGCTGACTGCCTGCGCCAGCTGTTCCTCTTCTCCACCATAAGCCTCAAGCCGCTGACGCAGCGTCGCCCAGCCATACAGCGCCTGGGCATCGTGCACCAGCAGCCAGACAGCGTCGTCGAGTCCGGCCATACCCTGACAAAAGGTCACCGCCGCCAGCTGGTCAGCGCTGGCATAACGCAGCTCAACCGGCTTGATGGCGTGCTGCCAGGCAGCAGCCTGACTGAACAGCGCCGCATCGGCGTCGGCGGGCGGCGTGACGCCAGGGATCCAGCGCACCGGCAGGCCCATCATCGCCTGAAGCGCGGCGACCACGCGCGCCTGATAGCTGACGTAGCCGACTAGCTGGTTGAGCGTAACGATATCGGGTTCAGTCAGGCCTACCGCATCCAGCGCGCTGATGCTGCTGGCGGTAATCAGCTCAGGCTGCATCGCCAGCTGGCGCGCATACTGCGTGATTTGCGTCAGGCGATTATTGCTTTCGCGCGAAGAATCCGGTCCCGGCAGCGGATTAAGCCGCGCCGAGTAGTGATTGCACAGCCGCTGCACGCCAGCCACCTGTGCCACCGTGAGTGCGGTGCTGAGACGATCGTAAAGCGTTAGTGTATGGGTCAGCGAAGTGCTGACCGCATCGGGCAGCAGGGTATGGCTCAGGTCACGTGCCGCCTGTAGCACTGGCTGAAAGTGCTGCAGCAGCGGCTGCAGGGCGCTGGCTTCCTGCTGCAGGCCGAGCAGAAAACGGTCATCAATATGAGCGGCTTCGGGAACCAGGGGAGCAGTAGCGGACGTATGCGGGCGAGTCTGGCTTTCATAAAACCAGTGGTCATGGCCGGGAGAACGGCGGTGTTCCATGGTCATTCCTTTCGCAAAAAACGGACTGAGTGCACAACGGGCAAATCTGAAAAGCGCATCGCCACTCAAGGGCTAGCTTATCGTCGCTGAACGGCTGTCCACGGCAAAAGAATGATGGGGAATAATTAATAGCGTGTGGCTATAAGGCGGGGAGAGAAAAGAAAAAGGGCGAGCACCTGGCTCGCCCGCAGAACTTATTTCAGTTCCAGCTCGTTCATTGCGGCAATGCTGAAGCCGCCATCGACGTGCACCACTTCACCGGTAATACCACCCGCCAGGTCTGAGCACAGGAAGGCCGCAGAGTTACCCACGTCTTCGATGGTGACGGTACGGCGAATCGGGGTAACCGCTTCGCAGTGTGCCAGCATCTTACGGAAATCTTTGATGCCTGATGCAGCCAGGGTACGGATTGGACCAGCAGACACGGCGTTAACACGCACGCCTTCCGGACCCATCGCGTTCGCCATGTAACGCACGTTGGCTTCCAGCGACGCTTTCGCCAGACCCATCACGTTGTAGTTCGGGATAGCGCGCTCTGCACCCAGGTAAGAGAGGGTCAGCAGTGCTGCGTTCGGGTTCAGCATCGCGCGGCACTCTTTGGCCATCGCCACAAAGCTGTAGGCGCTGATGTCGTGCGCGATTTTGAAGCCTTCACGGGTAACGGCGTTCACGTAGTCGCCATCCAGCTGGTCGCCCGGGGCGAAGCCGATGGAGTGAACAAAGCCGTCAAATTTCGGCCAGGTTTTTGCCAGTTCAGTGAACAGGGCAGTGATGCTCTCGTCTTCTGCCACATCGCACGGCAGAACAATGTCTGAACCCAGTTCTTTAGCGAACTCTTCCACGCGACCTTTCAGTTTGTCGTTCTGGTAGGTGAAAGCCAGTTCTGCGCCCTGTTTGTGCATCGCCTGCGCAATACCGTAGGCGATGGAAAGTTTACTGGCAACGCCAGTAATCAGAATGCGCTTACCGGAAAGAAAACCCATAGCTGTAATCCTTATGGTCATTGTTGTTGGCGGTCGCGATGATTAAAAATTGTGCGACCGACGTTAATCGACGTGCGGATTCTAGCACGTCTGTATCAAATGGGGTAAATCGCGCCGCGTTTTCCGCTACGGACGTAGCACTCAACGCTCGCGCCGCCACGCCTCGGCGGTTAACGCTTCGCCAAAATGGCTGGCAATCAGCCGTTTGGTTAAGTCGTGCAGCGGCGAGGCCAGCACGTCAGCGGTGCCGCCGCGCTCCACCACTTCGCCCTGATGCATCACCAGCACCTGGTCGCTGATGTGCTTCATCATGCCAAGATGCTGAGTAACATAAATATAGGCGATGCCGTGTTTCTCCTGCAGCTCCAGCATCAGGTTCACCAGCTGCGAACGCATGGTCATGTCCAGCGAGGCGAGGGCTTCATCAGCGACAATCACCTTTGGCTGCAGAATCAGCGCGCGCGCCAGCGCCAGACGCTGCTTCTGGCCGGGGGCCAGCATGTGCGGATAGTAGCCGGCGTGGTCGCGCAGCAGCCCGACCTGACGCAGCGTGGCAATAATGCGCTTTTCGCGTGCTTCATCATCAAGATCGGTATTCAGCCGCAGCGGAAAATCAAGGATCTGGCTGACGCGCTGGCGCGGATTGAGCGACGTCGACGGATCCTGAAAAATCATGCGAATCCGCTGGCTGCGGTAGCCGTAATCGCCGTAGCTAAGCGGGTGATCGTCAATCAGCATCTCACCTTCGCTTGGTGCCACCATGCCGCTCAGCATCTTCGCCAGCGTGGATTTGCCCGAACCGTTCTCGCCGATAATGGCCAGCGTCTGCTTTTCACGCAGGGTAAAACTGACGTTTTTCACCGCTTCAACATGCTGGCGTCGGAACAGCCCGGTGCGGTAGCGGTAGGTTTTGCTCAGGTTGCGCACTTCCAGCAGGGTTTCCATTATTGGCTCTCCATATTCAGCGGGAAGTGACAGGCGTAAAGATGCGCTCTAGTGCCGCTCAGGCGCGGCGTTTCGATGCATTTACGCTGCGCGTAAGGGCAGCGCGGACCGAGACGGCAGCCAATCGGCAGATGTTCCAGCGACGGTATCGCGCCGGACAGCGTATTCAGGCGGCTTTTATGCGGCAGCGCGCGGCCAAAGTCGGGCATGGCGCGGATCAGCGCCTGCGTATACGGATGGTGCGGCGTTTCCATCAGATCGTCACTCTGCGCGGTTTCCACCGTTTGTCCGCAGTACATCACGTTAATGCGGTCCGCCCACTGACTCATGGTGCGCAGGTCATGGCTGATCAGCAAAATCGTGGTGTTGTTATTCTGATTGAGGCGGCTCAGCAGACGGAAAATCTGCGCCTGGGTGGTGGGCTCCATGGCATTGGTCGGCTCATCGGCAATCAGCAGGCGCGGCTGATTGGCCAGCGCGATGGCGATCATTACCTTCTGACATTCGCCTTCGGTCAGCTCATACGGGAAGCTGCGCATGATGTCTTTGTGATCTTTAATGCCGACGCGGTGCAGCAGCTCAATGGCGCGCTCTTTGCGCCAGAACCACAGGCGCTGATACCAGCGGCCTTTAAAGGTCCAGCGTGGAATGGCCTGCATCAGCTGGCGGCCGACACTTTCAGAAGGATCGAGACAGGATTGCGGCTCCTGAAAAATCATCGACACGTTATGGCCAACGATGCGCCGCCGTTCGCGCGGCGACAGGCGCAGCAGATCGATGTCATCGAACACCATACGGTCGGCGGTGACGCGCCAGTTATCTTTGGTCACGCCGCAGATGGCTTTCGCCACCAGACTTTTCCCCGAGCCGGATTCGCCCACCAGGCCACGCACTTCGCCCTCGTTTAGCGTCAGATTGATGCGATCGACCGCTTTCACCGGACCTTCAGCGGTCATGAATTCAATGGTCAGATTTCGGATGTCCAGTAACGGCATTATTCCACTCCCGCAGCGACGGCGCGACGGATGCCATCGCCCAGCAGGTTAACAATCAATACGCTTACCATCAGCGCGGCACCCGGCAGCATCACCGTCCACGGCGCCACGTAAATCAGCTCCAGCGCGTCACCCAGCATCGCACCCCATTCGGGCGAGGGCAGCTGCGCGCCGAGGTCGAGAAAGCCGAGCGCGGCGATGTCGAGGATCGCCATCGACAGCGAGCGGGTAAATTCACTGACCAGCAGCGGCAGGACGTTTGGCAGCACCGCATTCCACAGAATATTCAGGTTGCGCGCACCATCCAGCCGCAGCGCCACCACATACTCTTTTTCCATCTCATCATGCACCGCCGTGTAGATTTCGCGCACCAGACGCGGGATCAGCGCCAGCAGTACCGCCAGCATTGCATGCTCCAGCCGCGGGCCAAGAAAGGCCACCACGATAATCGCCAGCAGCAGAGAGGGAATCGACAGCAGCGTATCCAGCACGTGATTCATCACCGCCGAGCGCAAACCGTGGGTAATTCCCGCCAGCACGCCCAGCAGCAGCGCGCAGATTGCTGCCAGCACCGTAACCAGCAGCGCAGAGCCAACCGTCGGCGCCACGCCGCTCAGTAAACGGCTTAGCACATCGCGCCCGAGATCGTCAGTGCCGAGAAAGAAGGAGACATCGCCGTAGCGCGACCACGACGGCGGCAACAGCTGATAGCCGAGAAACTGCTGGTCGATACCGTAAGGGGACAGCAGCCCGCCGAACAGGCAGAGAAACAGCAGGATGCCGAAGCCGTACAGGCCAATCATGGCGCTGGTATCGCGATAAAAGCGCTGCCAGCTGAGGCGAAACGCACTCGGCAGCCGCTTCTCGGCGTAGATGTTATCTGAGGGCATACCACTCCTTGTGTTTCAGCGGATTGAGCGCCGCACCGATAATATCCGACAGTACGCTGACCAGAATTACCAGCCCGCCAACCACCATCACGCCCGCGGAGATCGCCGCGTAATCCTGCTGACGGATGGCGTTAATCAGCCAGCGTCCCAGTCCGGGCCAGTTGAACACCACTTCGGTGATCATCGCCAGCGTCAGCATGGTGGAGAATTGCAGGCCAAGACGCGGGATCACCGGCGGCAGTGCGTTGTGCAACACGTGACGGCGAATCACGGTGAAGCGCGACAAGCCGCGCGTTGCCGCTGCCTTGACGTAATTTTTATCCATCACGTCGCTGGTGCTGTTGCGCAGCAGGCGAATCACTTCGGTGGTCGGTGCCACAGCCAGCACAATCACCGGCAGGATCAGGTGCGTCAGCGCGCTGACCAGCATCTCATGCCGCCACGGTGAAGGGCTAAGCCAGGCGTCAATCAGGGCAAAACCAGTAATGTTCTGCACTGGATAGAGCAGGTCGAATCGGCCGGAAACCGGCAGCCAGCCCAGCGTCAGCGAAAACAGCAGGGTAAACAGCAGCGCCAGCCAGAACACCGGCATTGAGAAGCCGAGCAGCGCCAGCGCGCTGATGGCTTTATCCTGCCATTTATTGCGCATCACGCCGGCGCAGATGCCGAGCGGAATACCGACCAGCAGCGCCAGCATAAACGCCAGCACGCACAGTTCCAGCGTGGCGGGAAACACCTCGCGCAGCTGTATATCAATTGCCTGACCGTTGGTACTGGAGACGCCGAAATCAAACTGCAGCAGCCCTTTAAACCAAAACCACCAGGCATCGAACAGCGAGGCGCCTTCCAGCGGCGCGTTAGGCGTGAAATAGCTCAGGCTGAAACTCACCAGCGAAAGTAAAAACAGGGTGATGATCAGCAACAGCAGGCGACGCAACAGATAGATGATCATGCTTACTCCTCGCCGTGCTCATCGCGGTAAACCCCGGCGAACGAGGCGTTACCGAAGGGACTCAACACCAGGCCTTTAATATCGTGCCGGTAAGCCTGCAGGCGCAGCGATGACGCCAGCGGCAGCACCGGCAGCGCCTGCGCCAGCATCTGCTGGGCGCGATCGTAGCTGTCGATACGTGCCGACAGCTGCTGCGACAGCAGCGCGCGCTGCAGCGCCTCATCAAACGCCGGCGAACACCAGTGCGCGTAGTTGGTCTGCGAACGAATCGCCGCGCAGCTCAGCAACGGGCGGAAGAAACTGTCCGGATCGTTACTGTCGGTGGCCCAGCCGGTCAGGGTTAAATCGTGGTTCATGGCCATCAGCTGTGCTTCCTGAAAACGTCCCTCGACCGGCGCGATGGTGACGCGCACGCCCACCTGCGCCAGATCCGCCTGTAACAGCTCAGCGGTTTTGAGCGGGCTGGGGTTCCACGACATCGAGGTGGTCGGCACCACCAGACGCAGATGCAAGTCCTCAATGCCCAGCGCTTTTAATGCCTCACGCGCTTTTGCCGGATTGTATTCCGTCACGCGCGCATCATTATCGTAAGCCCACGAGGCGCGCGGCAGAATCGAGGCTGCGGTTTCCGCCGTGCCGTAATAAATCGACTCCATCAGACGTTCGTTGTTGATCGCCAGCGCCAGCGCGTGGCGCACTTCCGGCCGGTCGAGCGGCGGTTTGCGGGTGTTAAACGCCAGATAGGCGATGTTCATGCCAGGACGCAGCGTCATGCGCAGGCGCGGATCGTCGCGCAGAATCGACAGCTGGCTGGCGGCCGGGTAGGCCAGTACGTCACACTCGCCGGTCAGCAATTTCGACAGGCGGCCAGTGCCACCCACGCCGAGGTCGATCACCACCTGTTGCAGACGCGGTACGCCTTTCCAGTAGTGCGGATTGCGCGCCAGACGCAGATATTGCCCGGTGCGGTACTCGCTCAGCTGGAACGGGCCGGTGCCCACCGGCTGGCGATCCAGCTGTTCCTGCTGGCCTGCCGCGCTCAGCTGACTGGCGTACTCCTGCGACAGCACCGGCGCGTAGTGGGTGGCGATATGCCACAGGAACGAGGCGTCCGGGCTGTTGAGGCGGATCTCTACCGTGTCGTTATCCAGCTTCTTCACGCTCTGCACCGAGTCGGCAAACTGCAGGCTGTCGAAGTAGGGATAGCTGCCGCCGTTGACGTTATGCCACGGATGCTGGCGATCGAACATGCGGGCAAAGCTGAAGACCACATCGTCGGCGTTCATTTTGCGCGTCGGCGTAAACCAGTTGGTGTGCTGGAACGAAACATCTTTGCGTAAGTGGAAGCGGTAAGTCGCGCCGTTATCGCGCACTTCCCAGCTCTGCGCCAGATCGGGGATCAGACGATAGGTATAAGGGTCGACGTCGAGCAGGCGGTCATACAACTGTGCCGCCAGCGTATCGACCACCAGCCCGCTGCTGACCATCTGCGGGTTGAAGGTGTTAACCGTGCCGTTGACGCAATAGACAAAGCCGCTGTGGCGGATAGAGTCCGCGGGCGCGGCGAGCGCAGAGGCACTCAGGACGCTGAGACCAAGCAGCAGCGCGGGGAATAATTTTGGCATAGAACTCAACGATTCTCGGGCAATAGCGAGAGTGTATCGCAAAGCAAGCGTACTCCCCAAATCCGCCGCGTATCTGCGCTTTTTTTACCCAGCGGGCAACGGTGGTAAGCACAACCTTAGTGTGGAAATGAGAAAAATTCTCAATTAGAGCTTTACAGATGATAATAGGAATGATTATTATTCTTCTGCGCTTCGACGGTGGCTCTACCGAAGAAGAGCACGACATTGCTCACATTGCTTCCAGTATTACGTTGCCCGCACCTCGTGTTGCGGGCTTTTTTTTGCGCCCTCATCAGCCGCGCATCGTTATGTTCCTTCCGGCAATCCTCATGCGAAATCGGCATCGGTCATTTGTTACGCGCAGGGTAGTCTGGGCTTTTCATCTGCAGAGAAATGATAATGAAAAGAGTGACTTTAACGATGCTGTTACTGGCCAGCGGCAGCGTCGCGGCGCACGGCGTTACCCTGCGCATTGCCGATCAAAAGGGCAACATGCGCGCCGAGCTGGAAGCAGCGCAGCAGCTCAACGATCTATCCTACCATATCGAATGGGCGGAATTTCCGGCCGCCGCTCCGCTGGCCGAAGCCCTGAATGCCGGGGCGGTTGATGCCGGTATTATTGGTGATGCGCCGCTGCTGTTCTCGCTGGCCGCAGGTTCGCAGGTTAAAGCGGTGGCCGTCAGCAAATCCACCCCGGCCGGGCTGGCGGTGCTGGTTGCGCCGGACTCACCCATCAAAACGCCGCGGGATCTGCGCGGTAAACGTATCGCCACCGGGCGCGGGTCGATCGGTCATTTTATCGCGCTGAAAGCGCTGGAAAGTGCCGGGCTGAGCGATAAAGCCGTCAGCTGGCACTTTCTCACGCCTGCCGATGCGCGCATTGCGCTGGCAAGTGGTTCCGTCGATGCGTGGGCAACCTGGGATCCTTACACCGCGCTGGCAGAAGTAACGCATACCGGCCGCGTGCTGATCAACGGCGTGGGGCTCTCCAGCGGCAACAGCTTCCTCGCCGCCACCGATGCGGCACTGAGTGACGCCAGTAAACGTGCGGCGCTGCAGGATTATATTAACCGGCTGGCGGCCGCTGATCGCTGGGCCAATCGCCACGTTGAGGCGTATTCCGCCAGGCTGGCGAAGATCATCGGCTTTCCTCAGGAGGCTGCTGGCAAATCTTTTGCCCGACGTCAGTCACACTGGCAGAGCATTGACGACCACACCGTACAACAGCAGCAGGAAACCGCCGACTTTTATCAAAAGTACGGCCTGATTGCTCAGCCACTCGATGTCAAGCCGACCTTTTATCGCGGTCTGCAGGTGGCACAACAGTAACCCTTTGTGCGCCGGTATTTGGCGAACAGGCGTGATGCGCGTAGCATGGCGGCATCAAATCCGTGGCGGATAACCCAATGTTAATCAAAACCTTTGATGGTCATAATGACCTGTTGCTCAACCTGTGGTTGCATCATCGCGACGATCCGGTCGCTGCCTTCTTTACCGGTATCGAAAAAGGACACCTCGATTTTCCGCGCATGCAGCAGGGCGGCTTTGCCGGTGGATTGTTTGCGCTGTTTGTGCCGCCGCAGCGCTACGTCAGCGAAGTAGCACCTCAGCTGGCCGGTGAAGCGTGGCAGCCGCTGGAGATCCTGTGGCAGCAACTGGAGATTCTGAAAACGCTGGTTGCCCGTTCTGACGGCCGGGCGCGCCTGTGCCTCAGCACCGCCGATATCGCCGCCTGCCGGCGCGACGGCGTGCTGGCGATGGTGGCGCACATTGAGGGCGCGGACGGTTTTGACGGCGACGGCGCCGACCTTGCCGCCTTCTGGCAGGCGGGCGTGCGCAGCATCGGTCCGTTCTGGAATCTGGAAAATCGCTTTGGCGCTGGCGTCACTGGCACGTTTCCCGGTTCGCCGGATAGCGGTCCGGGACTGACCGCCGACGGCGAGCGGCTGATCGCGCTGGCGAATCAGCAGCGCATGATGATCGACGTGTCGCACATGAATGAAAAAGCGTTCTGGGACACGGCCCGGCTCTCATCCGCGCCGCTGGTCGCCAGCCACTCGAATGCGCACGCACTGTGCGCGCAGCCGCGTAACCTTACCGACGACCAGCTGCGGGCGATACGCGATAGCGGTGGCGTGGTCGGCATTAATTTCGGCAACGCCTTTCTGCGCGCCGACGGTAAGCGCGACGATGATAGCGGCTTGATCGAAATTGTTAAACACTGTGAGCATCTGATGACTATTATGGGAAGCGATCACGTCGCGCTGGGGTCGGATTTTGACGGCATCAGCGTGCCCGCAGAGCTTAAAGATGTCACCGGTTTGCCGCGGCTGTATGCGCTGATGCGCAGTCTCAACTATGATCAGGCATTGCTGGAACAACTTGCCTGGGGCAACTGGCAGCGGGTATTGCACCAAATCTGGCAGGCGTAAGTGTATTTCCTTACGCAATCAGGGTTGATCTGCTCGCTACATTGGCGCAACATCGCCCCGCGTTATCCATTGCTGGCGGAAGCCTTGTTTCTGCCGCAATGTTTTTAGCAGAGCCTGCTCTGCGTTTTAAGACTATGAGGAAGAATATTATGTGGAAAAAACCTGAGTTTGTTGACCTGCGTCTGGGCCTGGAAGTAACGCTGTACATCTCCAACCGCTAAGACGTCCTGCCCGCCGTTCGTGCGGGCATTTTCTTTTCCTGCTTCGGTCCTTCACATGTTTATTAAAGTCCTCGGTTCGGCGGCTGGCGGTGGCTTTCCGCAGTGGAACTGTAACTGCGCCAACTGCAGCGGGCTGCGTAACGGCACGCTCCAGGCGCAGGCGCGCACCCAATCCTCAATCATTGTCAGCGATAACGGTACCGACTGGGTGTTGTGCAACGCTTCGCCGGACATCAGCCAGCAAATCGCCCGGACACCGGAACTGGTGAAACACGGCGTGCTGCGCGGAACGGCGATTGGCAGCATTATTTTGACCGACAGCCAGATCGATCACACTACCGGTCTGCTGAGCCTGCGTGAGGGCTGCCCGCATCAGGTATGGTGCACGCCGGAAGTGCATGCCGACCTCACCAGCGGCTTCCCGATTTTTACCATGCTGCAGCACTGGAACGGCGGCCTGCAGCATCGGGCGCTCACGCCGCTTGAGCCGTTTCGCGTTGATGTCTGCGCCAGTCTGCAATTCACCGCCATTCCAATTCTCAGCAATGCGCCACCGTATTCGCCGTATCGCGATCGTCCGCTGCCGGGACATAACGTGGCGCTGTTTATCGAAAACACCGCCAGCGGGCAGACGCTGCTGTATGCGCCGGGCCTCGGCGAACCAGATGCGGTGATTATGCCGTGGCTGCAAAAAGCCGACTGCCTGCTGATCGACGGCACGGTGTGGCAGGATGATGAGTTGCTGACCACCGGCGTCGGCAAAAATACCGGCAAAGCCATGGGCCATCTGGCGCTGGCGGAAGAGCAGGGGCTGATGGCGCTGCTGGCCGCGCTGCCGGCCAGACGCAAAATTCTGATTCACATTAACAACACCAATCCGATTCTCAACGAGCATTCGCCGCAGCGCCAGTTCCTGACGCAGCAGGGCATTGAAGTGAGCTGGGACGGCATGGCGATTCATTTGCAGGAGTCCGCATCGTGATTATTACCGAGGCGTTGTCACCCGAAGCCTTTGAACAGGCGCTGCGTGCCAAAGGCGCGTATTACCATATTCACCATCCTTACCATATCGCGATGCACAACGGTGCCGCGACGCGCGAGCAGATTCAGGGCTGGGTGGCGAACCGTTTTTACTATCAGACCAATATTCCGCTGAAAGATGCGGCGATCATGGCCAACTGTCCGGATCCGGCAACGCGCCGTAAATGGGTACAGCGTATCCTCGATCACGACGGTCGTAACGGTGAGGAAGGCGGCATTGAAGCCTGGCTGCAGCTGGGAGAAGCGGTTGGTCTCGATCGCAAAGTCTTGCTGTCAGAGAAGCTGGTGTTGCCGGGCGTACGGTTTGCCGTTGATGCCTATGTCAACTTTGCGCGTCGCGCCAACTGGCAGGAAGCAGCGTGCAGCTCGCTCACCGAGCTGTTTGCCCCGCAGATTCATCAGTCGCGCCTCGACAGCTGGCCGCAGCACTATCCGTGGATCAAAGAGGAAGGCTATTTCTACTTCCGCAGCCGCCTGAGCCAGGCGAACCGCGATGTGGAACACGGCCTGGCGCTGGCGCTGGAAGTCTTTACCAGCGCTGAGCAGCAGAACCGTATGCTGGAGATCCTGCAGTTTAAACTCGACATTCTCTGGGCCATGCTGGATGCCATGACCATGGCATACGCACTGCAGCGTCCGCCGTACCACACGGTGACCGATCAGGTCGCCTGGCACAGTACAAGACTGGTGTAATCACATGAAAGAAACTCTGATTCCGGCGTTTCGCCGCGGCTATCGTCTGCAGTGGGAAGCCGCGCAGGACAGCCACGTGGTGCTTTACCCGGAAGGGATGGCGAAGCTGAATGAAACCGCTGCCGCCATTCTGGAACTGGTGACCGGCAAGCAGGATGTGGCGGCCATTATCGCCACGCTCAATGCGCGTTTTCCGGAGGCGGGCGGCGTCGATGATGACGTCAAAGACTTCCTGCAATCGGCCATTGAACAGAAGTGGATCCAGTGTCGTGAACCCGAATAAACCTGGCGTGAATGCGCCGCTGTGGCTGCTGGCCGAGCTGACTTATCGCTGCCCGCTGCAGTGTCCTTACTGCTCGAACCCGCTGGATTTTTCGCAGCAGGAACAGGAGCTGAGCACCGAACAGTGGATTGAGGTGTTCCGCCAGGCACGCGCCATGGGCAGCGTGCAGCTGGGCTTTTCCGGTGGTGAACCGCTGACGCGCAAAGATCTGCCGGAGCTGATTCGCGCCGCGCGCGATCTGGGTTTTTACACCAACCTGATCACCTCCGGCATTGGCCTGACGGAGAAAAAGCTCGACGCCTTCGCCGACGCCGGGCTGGATCACATCCAGATCAGTTTCCAGGCGAGTGATGAAACGCTGAACGCCGCGCTGGCCGGTTCGCAGAAGGCGTTTCAGCAGAAGCTGGCGATGGCAAAAGCGGTGAAAAAGCACGGCTACCCGATGGTGCTGAACTTCGTGCTGCACCGCCATAACATCGACCAGATCGATAAAATCATCGATCTGTGTATCGAGCTGGAGGCGGACGATGTCGAACTGGCCACCTGTCAGTTCTACGGTTGGGCGCATCTTAACCGTCATGGATTACTGCCAACGCGCGAGCAGATTGCCCGCGCCGAAGCGGTGGTTGCCCGCTACCGTGAGCGCATGGGCAGCAGCGGTAATCTCACCAATCTGCTGTTCGTCACGCCGGATTACTACGAAGAGCGGCCCAAACCCTGTATGGGCGGCTGGGGATCGATATTTCTCAGCGTGACGCCGGAAGGTACGGCGTTACCCTGTCACAGCGCGCGCCAGCTGCCGGTGCAGTTCCCTTCAGTGCTGGAGCAGAGCCTGGAGGATATCTGGTACAACTCGTTTGGCTTCAATCGCTATCGCGGCTTCGACTGGATGCCGGAACCGTGCCGCTCATGCGATGAGAAAGAGAAAGATTTCGGCGGTTGCCGCTGCCAGGCATACATGCTGACCGGCGATGCCGACAACACCGACCCGGTGTGCAGCAAGTCGCCGCATCACGGAAAAATTCTTGAGGCTCGCCGCGAAGCCAGCTGCAGCGATATCAAAATCGCCCAGCTGCAGTTCCGTAACCGCAGCAATTCTGAGCTGATTTTCAAACAGCGGGTCACCTGATGTGCGAACGCAGCCTGACGCTGGCTAACGGTCTGCGCTGTCATCTGTCGCACCAGCCCGACGCGCGGGAAAGCGCGGCGCTGGTGCGCGTCGGCGCAGGCAGCCTGCACGAACCCGATCGCTGGCCCGGTCTGGCGCATCTGCTGGAACATCTGCTGTTTTGCGGCAGCGCGGGCTTTACCGGCGATGAGCGCCTGATGCCGTGGCTGCAGCAACAGGGTGGTCAGGTGAATGCCACCACGCAACTCAGCCGCAGTGCCTGGTTCTTCCAGCTGCCGGCGCAGGCGCTGGCGGCGGGCATGGCAAGGCTGGCAGATATGCTGGCTGCGCCACTGCTGACCGTTACGGCGATTACGCAGGAAGCGGCGGTCATCGAGGCAGAATTTCAGCTGCTACGGCATCATGCCGAAACGCTGAGTGAAGCAGCGCTGCTCAACGCGGCCGGTGGCGCACTGCGCCGCTTTCGCGTCGGGAGTGCAGCGTGTTTTGGTGACAACGTAACGGAGCTGCAGCAGGCGCTACGGCTGTTTCATCAGCAGCATTTTGTCGCCGCCAACCAGCAGCTGTGGCTGAGCGGACCGCAATCGCTGGATGAATTACAGCAGCTGGCCGAGGCGTTTGCTGTTCGCCAGTCAGGCGGTGCGGTGCACTCCTCATTGCCAGCCATTCCCGCGCCGGAGCCTGTTAAAACGCTCATCCAGCTTCCCGATGAAGAGTCATTCTGGCTTAGCCTGTTTATCAACGGCGAAGAAAACGCCTTGCGTGACAATGTCACATTGCTGGAGGCTTTCTGGCAGGATGAAGCCCCTGGCAGCCTGATGGCGCAGCTGCGCAGCGAGCAATTGTGCGCATCGCTGCAGTGTGAATGGCTGTGGCAGAGCGCCGATCATAGCTGGCTGGCGTTGCGCTTCAGTGCGCCAGCGCTGTCAGCGTCGGCGGCAAGACGCATTGAACAGCTCTTCTGGCAGCATCTGCGTGCGGTGCGCGCCGCCACGCCAGCGCAGCATCGCCACTATTTGCAACTGGCACAGCAGGATTTAGCTGCGCTGTCGCCGCTGACGCAGCTGCGTGGACGGGCGCTGGGATCGGCGCCGTCAGCTGACGTTCCCGCAGATTTCACCGGTTTTATCGCCGCGCTGCCACAGGCCTCGTGCACGCGGCTGCTGACGCAGCGACAGCTGTCCGCCGTGCCTTATACCACGCAGGGATTCTGTCTGCAGCGCGCGCCATGGCCACAGACTGCGGCTGGCCCGGTCGCGCCGGTTAACTGGTCATTTTATCCGTGCGCTGACGTCCTGCATTTGCCGGAACTCCCGGTAAATGGCGCGCCGTTGCTGCGCGTAAGTCCGGTGCAGCCGCAGGGAACGCTGCTGGTGCGCCCGGCGTTTTATCACACCCTGAGTGACGAGGCGGCGCTAAGCTGGCAGCAGCAGCTGCGCCCACGGCTTGCCGCACTGCGCCATGCCGGTGGCAGTGGACGCTGGCAACAGCAGCAGGGCGTCTGGCAACTGGTGATTGATCTGCCTGACGATGCAATGCCCGCGCTGCAACAGCTGCCTGGCGTGCTGGCGGCGCTGAATGCGCCGGTGCTGCCGCAACCGCACCGTGCTGCACAAAGTATTGTGATTCGTCAGTTGCTGGAAGCGCTACCGCAGCAGTTGCTGGCCCCGGCTGCGCATCCTGCATGGCAGGCCGCCTGGTGCGGCCACAGCGAAAGCGTCAGTCAGCACGCCGCGCACGGGCTGAGCGAGGTGGTGCAGACGCAGCCTGCGCCGGCGCGCGCGGCGGCGCTGCAGCACGGCGTCAGCGCGCTGCGCTGTGCTGCGAACGATCAGGCCTTGTTGCTGTTTATTCCGCTGCCCGCTGCCGATGATGCCAGCCTCGCGGCGCTGCGTGCGCTGGCGCTGATGTTTGAACCACGCTTCTTTCAGCGCCTGCGGGTCGGGCAACAGATTGGCTACGTGGTGTCAGCGCGCTACCAGCGCGTGGCGGATGTGGATGGACTGCAGCTGGCGCTGCAATCCCCGTCCATTGGCTGGCGCACGCTGCTGCAACACTGCAAAGCGTTTTTGCGCGATATGGTGAGTGAACTCGCCGCCATCAACGATGAAACGCTGCAGGGCTGGCAGGCGACGCTACTGGCGCAGTGCCAGCCACACCAGAACGCCGACGCCGCCAGTGAGGCACTGCGAAAACAGCAGGGACTGCCGGTGCTTACGCCAGAAGCGATCGCCGCGCTCACGTTACCCCAGCTGCAGCGGCTGCATCAGCGCCTGCTGCGCGAACGCCGCCGCTGGCGCTTGCTGATTAATCAACGTAAATAATTTCTCCCTCTCTGCAGTCAGCACGATCCCGCTGGCATAAAGACAAAAGTTTACACAGCAGGGGTTGGTGTTTCTGCTGCTTTTGCATAAACTGGCCGCACTTTTCTCTGAGGCTGTGGCATGACGATATCGCCCCAACGCGCAAAATGGATTCTGGCACTGGTTTGTCTGGTGCTGGCATTTTGTCTCGTCCAGCGCAGCTTCAATCTCCCGACCCAGCCTGTCGTTAGCATTACTGCTCACAGCGCCGCCGTTGATGACGGTGCCAGCAGTGATAAACCCTGTGCGCTGGGCGCTAAGTCACTCAGCGGCAGCGCGCCGCTGCTCGATACCGCGCTGCCATTCCTCGTACTGCTGCTGGCGTTGATCGCCACGCTCTTCCAGCCCTCGTCTGCCACTGTCTGGCGGCGTGAACCGCTGTTTGTGCCGCTGCGACGGCGCCATCTCACGCTCTGCGTCTTCCGGGAATAACACTACGCGATCCACCGCGTAAACCCTGTTATTCACCGGAGAAACGATTATGACATTCCTGATCAGGAGCCTGCTGCTCCTCGTGGCGAGCTGCGCGCTGAGCGTGCAAGCCGCCGATACCGGCTGGCTGCGCAATGCGCAAAACAGCCACGCCGAAGTGCGCCTGCGCGCCGCGCCGCAGGGCGATCACCTGCAACTGCTGCTGGATATTCGCCTGCAGCCGGGCTGGAAAACCTACTGGCGCTCGCCGGGCGAAGGCGGCGTCGCGCCGGAAATCCGCTGGCAAACGCCGGATGTCAACGCCCGCTGGTCGTGGCCAGTGCCAGCGCGCTTTGACGTCAGCGGCCTCACCACGCAGGGCTACAAAGGCAACGTTACGCTGCCCATCGTGCTCGAATCTGCCCCGCAGGGCACGCTGGCCGGCACGCTGACGCTGTCCACCTGTAGCGATGTCTGCATCCTGACGGATTTTCCGTTCCAGCTCGATCTCTCGCAGCCCGCCAGTCCGGATTTTGCACGTGATTTCGCCCAGGCGATGGGGCAGATCCCGGCTGACAGCGGGCTGACCGATCAGCTTGATGCCAGCTTCGTTGATGGCACGCTGCAAATCCGGGCGCAGCGTCAGCAGGGCTGGCAGCAGCCGGAACTGTTCTTTGATTATCCGCAGGGCAGTATGCTGGCGGCGCCGCAAATCAGCGTGCAGGGCGAGACGCTGACGGCCCGCGTGGCGGTGACCGATGAATGGGGCGAGGCTGCGCCGGACCTGCGCGGTAAAGCGCTGTCGCTGGTTATCGCTGACGCCGGTATCGCTCAGCAAAGCCAGCTGACCCTTGGTCATCAGCCGCTGTTTTCTCCCTCTGCCGGAAACGCCACGCTGTGGTCGGTAGTGCTGCTGGCGCTGCTCGGCGGGCTGATTCTCAACCTGATGCCCTGCGTGCTGCCGGTGCTGGCGATCAAACTGAGCAGTCTGGTGCAGCAGCAGGGACAGACGCAACGCCAGACGCGTCAGCAGTTTCTCGCGTCCAGCGCCGGTATTCTGTTCTCTTTCCTGCTGCTGGCGCTGCTGATGACCGTGCTACGGCTCAGCGGTCAGGCGCTGGGCTGGGGCATTCAGTTTCAGAGCAGCGGCTTTCTGCTGGTGATGGTGCTGGTGATGTTCCTGTTCAGCGCCAGTCTGTTCGATCTGCTGCATTTTCGACTGCCTTCCGGCCTGACTACCCGGCTGGCGACGCACGGCGGTGCCGGTCTGGCAGGACATTTTGGCCAGGGGGCCTTTGCCACGCTGCTGGCGACGCCGTGCAGCGCACCGTTTCTTGGCACCGCCGTCGCCTATGCGCTGACCGCGCCGCTGCCGCAGCTGTGGCTGCTGTTTGTCGCGCTCGGTGTCGGCATGAGTCTGCCGTGGCTGCTGGTTGCGGCGCTGCCGGGCATGGCGCGCTGCCTGCCACGTCCGGGCCGCTGGATGCTGCATCTGCGCACGCTGCTGGGGCTGCTGATGCTGCTGGCAACGCTGTGGCTGGTGACGCTGCTGATTCCCCACTGGGGCAGCACCGTCGCCATTCTGCTGGCGGCCATCCTGCTGCTGGCGCTGACGGGCTGGCTAATCGCACGCCGCGCGCTGCCGCAGGCAGGTCTGGTGTTCATTACCGTGACGCTGGCGGGCGCGCTGTTACTGCTGACGCGCCTCTTCCCGGAAGAAGAATCGCTGGTGTGGCAACCGCTGACCGAAGCCGCCATCAATCAGGCGCTGGAGCAGGATAAGCGCGTCTTTGTCGATGTCACCGCTAACTGGTGCATCACCTGCAAAGTGAATAAATCGCGGGTGCTGAATCAGCCTGACGTGCGTGCCGCCCTCGGCGCAGAGGATGTGGTGCTGCTGCGCGGTGACTGGACACAACCGGATCCGGCCATCGGCGAGTTCCTGCGCCGCCGCGATCGCGTAGCGATCCCCTTTAACCAGATTTATGGCCCGGCACTGCCGCACGGCCAGATTTTATCGCCGTTATTAAGTCGTGATGCGGTGATTTCAACACTCTCTGAGGCAAAAAAATGATGAAAAAATCCCTGTTACTTTCGCTGATGTTACTGGCAGCACCCGCCCTGGCCGCCGCGCCATTTACCCCTGAGCAGGAGGCGCGCATCAAACAGCTGATTCGCGAAACCCTGGTGCAAAATCCGGCGATCCTGGCAGAAGCCGCCGACGCATTTGATAAAGAAGCCGCGCGCCAGCAGCAAAACGTGGTTGCGCAGATGGTAGAGAAAAACCGCGCGGCGCTGTTTAACGATGCCGGCTCACCGCGCATCGGTGCCAAAAAACCGGCACTGACGCTGGTCTATTTCACCGACTACAACTGCGTCTTTTGCAAAAAGTTTGAGGCGGATATCGAAAAACTGCTGCACAACTATCCGCAGGTGGCGGTGGTGCTGAAGCCGCTGCCGTACCGCGCTGAAAGCTCGCTCAGTTCGGCGCGTCTGGCGCTGACGGTGTGGGAGCAGCAGCCGAATAACTTTCTTAAGCTGCATGAACGGCTGATGGCAAAGAAAGGCAACCATGATGAAGCCAGCATCGCCGCCGCGCTGGACAAAAGTGGCATCAGCTTATCGGCGCCGAGCACCGCCAGCCTCGACACCATCAACCTCAACCTGACGCTGGCGCAGCAGCTGGGTGTGCAGGGTACGCCCGCCACGCTGGTGGGCAATCAGCTGATCAGCGGGGCAGTGCCTTATGCACAGCTGGAAGCCGCGGTAAAAGGTGCGCTGCAGGCTCAGCCATGAGCCGGGTAACGCGCTGGCTGCGCGAAGGCGTGCTGTTGTTGCTGATGGCAGCGGCGCTGCTGCTGGCCATGGACTGGCTGCGTGCACCGCAGCTGCCCGCGGATGTGGCCCGGCAGCCGCTCAGCGCGCTGCAGGGCGAGGTGAACCTGGCGACGCTGAGCCAGCAGCGGCCGGTGCTGGTTTACGTCTGGGCCAGCTGGTGTGGCGTGTGCAAACTCACCACACCGACGGTAGCCGCGCTCAGTCAGCACGGCACGCAGGTGGTCAGTGTGGCTCTGCGATCCGGCAGCGATGCGCGCGTCGCCACCTGGCTGGATAAAAAAGGAGTACGGGGATTCGCCGTCAATGATGAAAGCGGGGCGCTGGGACAGCGCTGGCAAATCAGCGCCACGCCGACGTTCATCGTGCTGCATCAGGGCAAGGTGGTCAGCACCAGCAGCGGCTGGACCAGCAGCTGGGGGCTGAAGCTGCGCCTGTGGTGGGCGGCACGCGCTGCCTGATTAATCATTAACGGTTAACCGACCGCGATAAATAACCGTAGCGTGAATAACCTTGCGCTGCGGTTATTTTTTTGCTCATTAAAAATCCGCACTCAATATTTCAATGCATTGAAATTAAATGAGTAATAAATAAATTGATAAATGAATAATTCTGGTTTATTTGCAATTAGCATCATCATGGCACATATATGTTAAATCACTTTTTTATTTATTCATTTAATAACGGCGCGCTCGCGCCATTTTATTTTGGGGGAGAACAATGCGAATTCATCACCTCAACTGTGGCTGCATGTGCCCGCTCGGCGGCGCGTTATTCGATGGTTTCAGCAAAGGTCCGTTTGCTGAACTGGTGTGCCACTGCTTACTGCTGGAAACTGACCGTCACGGTTTAATCCTCGTGGATACCGGTCTGGGCACGCAGGATATGCGCCATCCTGACCGCCGCCTGTCGGGCTTTTTCCGCGCGCTGAATAATATTCGCTATAACGAGCAGCTCAGCGCGCTGGCACAGATTCAGCTGCTGGGTTTTCGCCCGGAAGATGTGCGCCACATTATTCTGACCCACCTCGATTTTGACCACGCCGGCGGCATCAGTGATTTTCCGGCCGCCCGCATTCATCTGCTGCAGCGTGAACTGGATACCGTAACCCAGGCGGGCGACAGCAGCTGGCTGGCGCGTCAGCGGTTTCGCCCGCAGCAGTGGACAGCGCACGATGGCTGGCGCGGTTACGCCAGCGGCGGCGAGCGCTGGTATGGCTTTGATGCGGTGAAGGCGGTCGACGATCTCAGCGATGAGATTCTGCTGGTGCCGCTGCCGGGACATACGCTGGGCCATGCGGGCGTGGCGATTCGTCACCAGGGCGGCTGGCTGCTGCATGGCGGCGACGCCTGGTTTTATCGCGGTGAAATGTACCACAGCCAGCGCCACTGTACGCCGGGCCTGCGCGCCTATCAGCGCCTGATGTGCAGTGACCGCGCCGCCTGGCACAGCAATCAGCAGCGGCTGCGTGAACTGTCACTGCAGCACGCGCAAGAGGTGCAACTGTTCTGCAGCCACGACGCGCAGGAACTGAACCAGTTCCGTCGGCACGGTTAACTTTTTGTGCGGGCTGTGCGCATGACTCTTTATCTTTACTAATATTTCTCAGGCGTGCGAAGCGATGCCTGGCCGGATCGCTCTCGCCTGGAAAAACTGTGATAGGGAGAGTGCGATGTACCATACCTCGGGACGCTCGGTTGTTGGCGTGACGCTGTTTACCCTGCTTGAGCCGTTGCCGCTGGGCTTTTTCTTTGCTGCCTGGCTGTTTGATATTATCTATCTGCAAACCTTCATCGTCATGTGGACCAAAGCCGCCAGCTGGCTGATAGCCATCGGACTGGTGCTGGCGATTGTGCCGCGACTAATCAGCCTGATTCATTTATTCCGTGGCGCACCTGCCGCAGAGAAAACCCATTTCTGGCTGTCGCTGCTGGCGATCGTGCTGGCCATCGTTAACGCATTCATTCACAGCCGCGATGCCTATGCGGTGGTGCCGATGGGCGTGACGCTCTCCACCCTGGTGGTGGTGGTGTTGCTGATAGCGAATCTGCAGCTGGCGCTGCGCGAGCGTCGTTTACAGGGAGGTCGCCCATGAAATTTCGTGTTATGAGTGCGCTGGGAATTGCGGTACTGCTGAGCGCCTGCGACAGCGGATCGGACCTCGATCCGCAACGGCAAATCGGCCCTGATCCGCAGCTGCCGCAGGCCAAAAACTTCTTTATGCCGCCGATGCAGGTGCCGGAAGGCACCGCGTGGAAACAGGGCGAGACACCAAAAGTGGCCGACGGCCTGAAGATCGAGAAAATCCCGGCCAGCCTGATGCACCCGCGTCAGCTGTATGTGCTGCCGAATGGTGACGTTCTGGTGGCAGAAGCCAACGGGGTGAAAAACCCGGTCACGGCACCGAAAGAATTGATCATGAGCCTGGTGCAGAAATCTTCCGGCAAAGGTGGCCCGGGCGGCAACCGCATCACGCTGCTGCGCAACGTTAACGGCAAGTGGCAACAGCACCGGTTTATCGAAAACCTTAATGCGCCGTTTGGCATGCAGCTGATTGGCAATACGCTGTATGTGGCTAACGCCGACAGCCTGGTGAAATTCCCTTACCAGACCGGTGAAACCGAAATCCGTACGCCGCCGGAAGAGGTGACGTCGCTGCCGGGCGGTGAGCTGAATCACCACTGGACCAAAGCGCTGCTCGCCAGTCCGGACGGCAGCAAACTGTACGTCGGTGTCGGCTCCAACAGTAACATCACCGAGAACGGTATCGGCGCAGAGTATGGCCGCGCGGCGGTGTGGGAAGTCGACGCCGCAACCGGTGCCAGCCGCATCTATGCCAGCGGCATCCGCAATCCTACCGGTCTGCAGTGGGAGCCGCAAAGTGGCAAGCTGTGGGCCATCGCCAACGAGCGTGACGAAATCGGGTCGGATCTGGTGCCGGATTACCTGACCTCCGTGCAGGACAAAGGTTTCTACGGCTGGCCGTACAGCTACTTTGGTCAGCACGTCGACGAGCGCGCACAGCCGCAGCGGCCGGATCTGGTCGCGAAAGCCATCAAACCGGACTATGCACTGAGCTCACACGTGGCACCGCTCGGCCTGCTGTTCTATGGCGCGGATAATATGCCGCAGTACCGCGGCGGCGCCTTCATCAGTGAACACGGCAGCTGGAACCGCACGCCGCTCAACGGCTATAAAGTGATTTGGGTGAAATTTGAAAACGGCAAACCGGTCGGGCAACCGCAGACGGTGGTGTCAGGATTCCTCACCGACGATCAGAAGCAGGTACGCGGTTTGCCGGTAGGACTGGCGACGGATAATCAGGGCGGGGTGTTGATTGCCGACGATGCTGGCAACGCGATCTGGCGTATCAGCGCCGCGAAGTAGGATAATCGCAGGCAATAAAAAAGGATTTGGCCAGGTCGCCAAATCCTTTTTTTATGTTCGTCACCCGGCTGGTAACCGCGCTCGGAACGGGGTGCTCAGCACTCCTCACAAAAGGAATGATAAAATGTGCAGCGAAAGATTTCAAGTTTCGCTAAAATACTGTGTGGTTATACAGGTGCTGGGCGCGGCGGATGCTTATTGTTTTCTGATGACTCCAGGGGCGCGGATAGTCAAACCCCGGCAGGTTTCAGGTGGTGCTGGCCTGTGGCTTTCACAATGAGTGCCGCTCAGCGCTCCTCACAGATGTGCTTAGGCGGTCGGCGGGTAGAGTCAGGGCCCCGAAAGCTGAACAGCGCGCTCCTGTCAGAGGAGAAGGAAAGTGATGGAACTTGTTCGATTACTCCTGGACCTGGTCCGGGTGATCCTGCAAATCATCGTTGCCCTTTTGCAACTGACCGGTCAGGCGCACTGACCGGAACTTGAAACAAGGCGGAGCTCACCCCTCCGCCTTTTTTCGTACGCTCGCGTCACGCGCCGGGCCGGCTTTGCTGTTGCATCGCCTGTCTGAGCGCCGCAACAAACACGCTGACGCGCGCCGGCAAGTGGCGCGTGGTGGGAAACAGCGCCCACACGCCCAGCATCTGCGGCTGCGCGTCCTCCAGTTCCAGCGCCACCAGTTCGCCGGATGCCAGCTCTTCCCGCACATCCCATTCGGATAGCTGCGCGATGCCGCTGCCGGCCACGCACAGCGCACGCACCCCTTCGACATTGCTGCCGCTAAAGCGCCCGTCAACGCTCAGGCTGGAGAGATGACTGTCCACCATAAAACTCCACTGCACCACATTCGACAGGCGCAGACAGTGGTGTTGATGCAGCTCCGCCAGATGACGCGGCGTGCCGAAGCGTTGCAGATAGCCCGGAGCCGCACACAGCCGGCGCGGGTTGTCGGCCAGACGGTGTGCCACCAGGCGGGAATCGCGCAGCGGGGCGATGCGAATCGCGACATCAAAGCCCAGCCCGACAATGTCCGTGACATCGTCGCTGAGCTGAAACTCAACGCGCAGCCCGGGGTTTTGCTCCATCAGAGACGGCAGCAGCGGAATAATGGTGCGGCGGCCAAACCCCGTAGGCGCGGTGATGCGCAGCTGGCCGGTGGCTCCCTGTTTATCGGGCGCGAACAGGTTGCGTGCGCTTTGTTCGGTCTCGGCCAGCGTTCTGGCATAGGGAAGAAACTCTTCGCCTTCATCGGTGAGGGCAATGGCGCGCGTGGTGCGATGCAGCAGCCGTACGCCGAGATCCTCCTCCAGTGAGGCCAGCCGGCGCGACACGGTCATAGTGGTGGTGCCGAGCCGCCGCGCCGCCTGCGTCAGGCTGCGGGTTTGTGACACCATCAGAAAAACATCAATATCCCGGGAGTTCATTGTAACGGTTTCCGTTAAGCAGACGTATCATAATCGGCCATTTTTGCCACAATGGCGACTCACTATAATGGCTCCTGATGATAATTTATTTCAGAGCGCCAAATGTCCGACAAACACCTGTTTCAGAGCAATACGCTTAACCACCTCGATTTAACCAATCGCCTGATGGTGGCACCGATGACGCGCATCTCCGCCAGTGTGGATGGGGTCCCGGGCGAGCGTATGCAGCAGTACTACACGCGTTTTGCCCGCGGTGGCTTTGGCGCGATAATCACCGAAGGTCTCTACATCGATGAAGCCTGGTCACAGACTTACGCTTTTCAGGCCGGGCTGGTCAATCGCCAGCAGATCGCCGGCTGGCGGGCCATCACCAACAGCGTGCACCAGCACGGCAGCAAAATCATTGCACAGCTGATGCACGCCGGTGCGATATCGCAGGGCAATATTTACCGGCGCGATACGCTGGCGCCTTCGGCGATCCCGCCACGTGGCGAACAACTGCGGTTTTACCATGGCCACGGCGCTTATCCGTTGCCGCGCGCCATGAGTGATGAACAGATTGAGCAGGTGATTGACGCCTTTGCTGACAGCGCGGCGCGTGCCATTGAGGCAGCCGGTTTTGACGGCATTGAAATTCACGCGGCCAACGGTTATCTGCTCGATCAGTTCTTTACCGATTACACCAACCAGCGCAGCGACCGCTGGGGCGGCGATATTATCGCAAGACTGACGCTGACGCGGGAGGTGATTGCCGCGGTGCGACAGCGCATCGGTGCCAACGTCACGCTGGGCGTGCGGATTTCCCAGGGGAAAGTGAATGATTTTACGCATAAATGGCAGGAGGGCGCTGCCGGAGCGCGCCAGGTATTTGCGCTGCTGGCTGAATCAGGTATCGATTATCTGCATCTGACCGAGCACGATGCGTTGCAGCCAGCGTTCTCGGACGCGGCAGAGTCGCTGCTGCAGCTGGCGCGCCAGGCTGCGCCACAGTTGCCGGTGGTGATCAACGGATCGCTGTCAGATGCCGAACGCGCCGGCATGGCGTTGTATCAGGGCGCAGATTATGTGGCGCTGGGCAAAAGCGCGTTGGCCAATCCGGACTGGCCACAGCGCGTTCGCCACGGCCAGCCGCTGCGCGCCTTCGATCAAAACCTGCTGGCACCGTCCGCGGATGTTAAAAACAGCGAGCTGGTATAACCGCCGTTTTCGGTCGCCATCCATGGCGACCCTGCCACAACGGTGAAAGACGCATGCCTGTGCACCAGCAACAATGGTATGGGGTTTTGTCGGGTGCGCATTGCTGCGCATCAGCAACAATGGTGTGTGATTTTGTCGGGTGCGCATTGATGCGCACCTGGATAAACCCAACACTACCCAGCCCGCTTAACGTTTAAACGCCCAGCTCAGCTTACCGTTATCGGCGCTTAACTTGTACAGCGCCCTCTGGTTCACCGCGTCTCTGGCACCGAGCGCCTTTGCCGTCAGCGGACCGCTATCACTCTGCGCAATCACCGTATCCTTCGGCACGCTCACCATCTTCTCCGCCACCTTTTTCACCGCTGCGGCGTAGCCGTCGCGGTCGCGCAGGTTGAACGCTTTCAGCGGCAGTTCCCGGCTCAGCCACTGTCCCCAGAAGAACTCCAGGAACGGCGGCGGGTTGTCTGGCTTATCGAAGCCGATATCGCGCACAAAGTAGATCAGCGAACGATACTCATCATCCTGCATATGCTGGCGACCCAGCTCCTGCGGCAGCGCTTCGGGGGCGATTTTACCGTTTGGCGTCTCCAGCCACACCAGATGTGCCGCCGCCATTTTCTGCCAGAAAGCAGCCTGGCTTTTCAGCGGGCGGAAATCATCGGTAATGCGCACCTGCACCGGCGTTGACAGGCCGGCCATGTCAGCAAAGTTGCTGAACGTGTGGTGACCATCAGTCAGGTACAGTTGATTATCCGGACCGATCACCGCGGTTTTCATCGGGCCGGGCTCGCTGCCGACCGGCGCCTTACAGCTGAAACTGGCCGGATCGCGCAGGGTGGAGCGCGGCGTGAAACTTTTCACCCCTTTTTGTCCCATGCTTTCGCAATAGTCATCGAACAGCTTTTCCGGATCGGCCTGATAACGATGCTGCTTGTAATCCAGCTGGCGATAACCAATGGCGGCCTGAGTGGGATGCAGCTGCGCCAGTTCGACCTGCACAATTTCTCCGGCTTTGATGTCGGGCGGCAGGGCGGCAAAGGCGGGGGCGGTACTGAATAGCAAGGCTAATAACGGCAGGGACGCTTTCATTCCATTTTCTCCTGAAGATCTCCCGGTGGAGCAACACGATAGCATTCCTGTCATCTTCCCGCTCTAGTGTTGTGGCTCGCGGTTGCGTTGAGGCAACCACTTATCCAGACATCTGACCACAACGGAGCACCTGCTTTATGATTTCTGCCACACAGCATCCCGCTAAACTGCAACACACCGCCATCGATCCCAGCGTCCGTCTGCGCGACACGCAGATTGGCCAGCAGTGTGAAATTCTGGCGCACAGTTATCTGGAATACAGCGAACTGGGTGATTTTTCCTACCTTGGGGAACACTGCTGCGTGGCGGATGCACAGATTGGCCGCTTCACGGCCATCGCCAATCAGGTGCGTATCGGGGCACCGAATCATCCGATGGATCGCGCCTCACAGCATCGCTTCACCTACTGCCCGGAGTATTACGACAGCCGCGCGCAGCGTGATGCCGGTTTCTTCGCCGGACGCCGCGCCGATCGGGTGATCATTGGTCACGATGTGTGGATCGGTCACGGCGTGATTGTCCTGCCTGGCGTGACGGTCGGTAACGGCGCCGTGCTGGCGGCCGGGGCGGTGGTGAGTAAAGATGTGCCGCCTTACACCATCGCCGGAGGTGTGCCGGCGAAACCGATTCGCGCCCGTTTCAGTGCCGACATCGCGGCGCAGCTGCAGGCGATTGCCTGGTGGAACTGGCCGCTGGAGAAGCTGATGGCACACCTGGCGGATTTTCAGTCGCCGGATATCGCCGCCTTCTGCCAGCGGCACGGGCGATAACCCTTACACAGCCTGCTGCGCGGCGGCTGGCGGCGCATCGGCTTGCAGGCGTTTCTCCGGCTGCAGCAGCGTCATGGCCAGCATGCTGCCAAAGGCGATACAGGCGGTGACGGTAAACATGGCGTTATAACCGTAGTACTGCGCCAGCCAGCCGCACAGCATCGGTGAAATGATCGACGCGAGGTTGGCGATGGCCAGCGTCATGCCGCTGAAGGTGCCGACCGATGCCTTCGGCGTCACGTCAATCACGACCGACCAGTAGACGTTATTCACCAGCGCATTGAGCGCGTTGCCGAGCGTCATCAGCGCGATAATCCCGGCAGCAGATCCGACCCAGGGAATGGCCATAAAGCAGCAGGCGGTGGCGCACAGCGTCACGGCGGCAAACAGGTTGCGCGCCAGCCGCAGATTGTTAAAGCGCGCCAGCAGGCGATCGGCGATGCGCCCGCCCAGCAGCACCGTCAGGCAGGCACCGCTCCACGGGATCATCGCCACATACCACAGCGAGTGCAGGTCATAGTGGAAATTATCCTGCAGATATTTCGGCAGCCAGGTCACCAGGGTAAAGGTGATGTAGAGGAAACTGAAATAGCCCAGCGCGTTGCACACCAGCGTGCGGCAGGTGAAGAAGCGCCACCACGGCAGCGCGCCTTCGTCCTGCGGCTGCTGGCGTTGCCCGGCAATGATCAGCTGACGCTCGACGGCATTGGCGCGCGGATGTTGCTGTGGCGTATCAGTAAAGTGGCGGGCAAACAGCAGCATCGCCAGCAGTGAAAACGCGCCGAGCAGCATAAACATCATGCGCCAGTCGTTGGTGAGCAGCAGCAGTCCGACGGCAATCGGTGCGGTCAGCAGCGAACCCACCTGGGTGCTCAGCAGGCCAATTCCCAGCGCGAAACCGCGTTCGTTATCCGGTGCCCAGTGGGCGATGGTTTTGTTCATCAACGCGTAGGCCGGCCCTTCGCTGAAGCCAAACAGCACGCGCAGTGCAGCAAACCCCATGATCGCCGAGCCGCCAAACAGCGCCATGCCCAGCTCTCCGGCCCAGGCAGTGGCGATCTCCAGCAGCGACCACAGAATGCCGGCCATCAGCCAGACCTTTTTGGTGCCCAGCCGGTCGGCAAGGAAGCCGCCGCACAGCGACCCGAACAGATAGCCAAAGCCAAAGTAGCCCAGCACGGCACCGAGTTGCACTTTACTGAAGTGAAATTCCTGCGAGATGGCGTTGGCGGCGAACGACAGCGCACCGCGGTCGATGTAGTTAATCAGTGCGATGAGAAACAGCAGCGAGAAAATGGTGTAGCGGGTTGAGGACGCTTTCATCATACGACTCCTGAAAATGAACACAGGAATCATTAAGCAAAGGTAATGCCAGATTGCTAAGGCTGCTAACTAATTAGTGTCCGCCATGCCATAGTGCCCGCGCCGCCGCAGTGGGAACCATCGCGCTGGCTAATAAATACCCGCTATCTGAGCGTGCTGCACCAAACCGATCGCCGGCACGATCGGTTACGGTGCGCTGCATCACACTGTCGGCTGCGTGACCACCGCGGCACTGCGCAGTGGCTCCTGACCTAAACCGACGTGCAGCAGAATCTGGCTGCGGTAATGCGCATCCGCTTCATGCTGCTCGTCACTCTGTAATAGACCGACCTCATTCACATTTTTCCCCGCGACCTGCACCTTGGTGCGTGCCGCGCTGCGCATCCACTCATACTCAATATCGATATGGCCGGTATCAATGCAGCGAATGCCGTGCTGACTGAGGTCGTAAGCCAGCACGGTTGCCGTCGGGCCAAGGGAGATCAATACCATGTCGAAATCGCGCGCGTGCGCCATCACATTACTGTATAGCTCGTTATAAACCGAAAAGGCGTTACGGTTGAGGGTGGTAATGCGCCGGATCTGCCGTGCGCCATCCAGCAGATCGTTACCGAGACCAAGGCGCGTGCCGCTACCCTCAACAATCAGAATTTTTTTATCATGAAACAGCTGTTTAAATTTGGCAAAAATACGTGCCGCCGGCTGTTTATCTTTATAATCATGATAAGGTCGCGTTACCGACGTATTACCATAGCGATAGCCTTTCTTTAATAAATGCTCATAGTGGCGAAAGAAAAACGCTTTATGAAAAAACCAGAATAGCGCTGAGCCAAAACGCATATTCCCGGTGCCGCGAAAGGCATCAGGCATACACAGCAGACAGCGATTATCGCTCTGCGTGCCACGGCGCATGATCTCTTTCAGGCGAATGGAGAGGCGTTCATCAAAAGACTGAAAGCCTATATTCTTAAATAGCGTCATTTCCAGTTCCCCATCCCCATAGCGGCACACTGAGAGCCGGTCATTGCTGAGCAGCAGGTCGATGGTCTGTTCTGCTGACAGAACCTGGTATTGCCGGGCGTGCGCATTGGCCACGGGAAATTTAATGGCAGCGTGTGTGAGTTTAAATGGAAAACGTAATTTGCGATAAAAAGCGTCTGCGCTGATCATAATAACCTTCTTTTTATAAGCGGCTTCGCCGCAGAGCAGTCAGATAATATATATCACCGATTAATTTTGCAGACAGGCTAAGGAAACTCTCAAAATAAGAAACACACTATTTCATTTATCAATGTCATCGTGCCGGAAAGACGCTATTTTTAGGGCAAAGCGCAGCGTTGCCTGCTTTTTTACCATCAGGTTCTGACATGACCAGGACAAATCGCATTTGTACGCCACTAATCAATTAAATAATTTCACCAGAAATACATGCGCCGACAAATTGCAGGCTGCCCGGCAGCACGCCTGTCGCGCCCTTAGTCATATCGCACGCTGCGTTATCAAAAAATGCGGATTTTCCTGATGATTGATTAATTTCCTCCAACAAAATTGAAACGTGATTTCACTCACACTACGAGCGAAGCGGGGCGCAGCATTAAGGAGCAGAGCTACATTGATAAGCGGCACTAACGACACGCCGCCAGGCAGATTTTTAACTAACGGTTACGTAAGTTAAGATTTTGTTGAGTTTATGTGTCTTTAGTTTGGGGTGGTTAATAATGATGAGCGTTGAGGGATTCGCATGATAAACAAACTGACCAGTCTCGTGCTGGCGATTCTGGGTGTTGCGCTGCTCTATATGGGCGGCAAGCTGCTGATGATGGGCGGCAGCGCATTTTACGCATTGATGGCGGTGGGATTACTGATCACCGCCATTTTACTGTTCCGCAATCAGCGCAGCGCGTTAAGCCTGTATGCGGTGCTGATGTGGATTACGCTGGCATGGATGATCTGGGAAGTCGGCTTCGACAAGTGGCAGTGGATCCCGCGCGGCGATCTGTTTGGCGTGATCGGCCTGTGGCTGGCGATGCCGTGGGTGGTCAAACCGCTGTATCAGGGACAGCGTCGCTTCCACGGCCTGCTCGGCAGCACGGTGGCCATCATGATTGTGCTGGTAATTGGATTGTGCTTTTACGATCCGCTGCCGCAGGCCGGCACCATCACCAATGCGCGTGAACAAAACAGCGAGCAGGGCGCGAGCGCTGACTGGACCGCCTACGGCGGCACCGCCGACGGCCTGCGTTTCTCCGCCCTGAATCAGATCACCAAAGAGAACGTGCGCAATCTCGAAGTGGCCTGGACCTATCACACCGGCGATCTGCGTCAGGATAACGATGCCACCGAATACACCTTCGAAGCCACGCCGCTGAAAGCCAACGGCATGCTCTATTTCTGTACGCCGCACAATGAGGTCCACGCGCTCGATCCGCAGAGTGGTGCGGTGAAGTGGAAATACACGCCGGCGAAAGATCGTTCTTATCTGCAGCAGCATCAGACCTGCCGTGGCGTCAGCTATTACGCGGGCGCACCGGCTGCCGCACAGGACACGGCGGCGACGCCGGCGATGTGCCGCAAGCGCATCTTTAACGCCACCACTGACGCCCGGCTGATTGCGCTGGATGCCGACAGCGGCAAACCGTGCGCCGATTTTGGCAACAACGGAGTGGTGGATCTGCATGCCAATATGGGTGAGGTTCGTCCACACGCGTTGATGCAGACCGCCGCGCCGCTGGTCGCGGGCAATCTGGTGATTGTCGGCGGCTCGGTTATGGATAACGGCTTCAACAGCGGTAACCCCTCTGGCGTAATTCGCGCCTATGATGTGCAAAGTGGTCGTCTGGTGTGGAACTTTGATCCGGCTAATCCGCAAAATACCGCGCCGATAGCTGCTGGCCAGACCTATCCGCAGGATACGCCGGTGGCCTGGGGTACGTTGAGCGCCGACCTGAAAAACGGCCTGGTGTATGTGCCGTTTGGCAACGCCTCGCCGGATGAACTGGGCATCGAGCGCGATGCCAATAGCAATACAGAGAAATTCCGTGATGCGTTAGTGGCGCTCGATCTGCAGACCGGTGCATTCAAATGGCGCTATCAGAGCTCCCATCACGATCTGTGGGACCGCGATAACCCGTCACAGCCGTCGCTGGTCGATATCGATTATCAGGGCCAGAAACAGCCGGTGGTGATCCTGCCGACCAAAACCGGCAACCTGTTTGTGCTCAATCGCCTGACCGGCCAGCCGGTTTATCCGGTTAACGACGTGAAGGTTTCGACGGAAGGCGGCGTGCCGGGCGAGAAATTCGCCGCCACCCAGCCGGTATCCAGTCTGAACTTTATTCCGCAGCCGCTGACTGAGAAGTCAATGTGGGGCATCACACCGTTTGATCAAATGGCCTGCCGTATGGATTTCCGTAGCCTGCGCTATGACGGCAATCCGTGGACGCCAGCCACAGAAGGCGGCTCGCTGGTGTTCCCGGGCAATATCGGGGTGTTTAACTGGGGATCGGTGGCGGTTGATCCGCAGCGTCAGATGCTGATTGCCGCACCGGTTCGCCTCGCCTACAAATACAACCTGATCAAGCGTACGCCCGCCACGGCGACGGAGCGCCTGTTCACCAAAGATGGCCAGCCTTACTGGAACGAAAACTTCCACGGTGATTACGCCATCCACATCCAGCAGCTGGCCTCCGGTCTCGGCATTCCGTGCATTGCACCGCCGTGGGGCCGCATGGTCGGCGTGGATTTGAAAACCGGCAAAACCGAATGGCTGCGTCGCGTTGGCACCACGAAAAACCTGAAAACCAGCTTCCTGCCGGGCCGCTTCCCGATTGGCTTCCCGATGGGCATGGTGGCGCACGGCGGGCCACTGCTGACGGCCGGCGATCTGGTGTTCCACGGTGCGACCGCAGATAACTTCATTCGCGCCTATGACAGCACCACCGGCGAACTGCTGTGGCAGCAGGAGCTTAGCGCCGGCGCACAGGCGACACCATCCACTTACATGGGCAGCGACGGTAAGCAGTACGTGGTGATTGCCGCAGGCGGTCACGGTTCGCTCGGCACCAAAGCCGGCGACAGCGTGGTGGCGTTCCGTCTGAAATAATCCTGTCGATGCAAAAAAGGCGCCCGCGGGCGCCTTTTTTATATTTATAAATCAGCGCATTAACGCTTGGCGCGCTCGGTTTGTACCCGCTGGGCAATGCGATCGCCAATCGTCTGGTCGATGTTGCGCCAGTACTCAAACGCGCGCGACAGCACCGGCTCCTCCACGCCGTTGAGCAGATGACCGCTGACGTTATTCACCAGACGATCACGTGCCGCCTCATCCAGCACTTTATTGACCAGCGTATTGGCCTGGCCAAAGTCATCATCATCCTGACGCAGCGTGTAGGGTGCGCGCACCATGTTGCCGTGCGCTTCCCAGGTGGAATCCGTCGGGTAGCGCTCGCCGTCCGCCACCGGACCGCCTTTCGAGTTCGGCGCATAAACCGGATCGCTGACCGGATTGATGCGCATCGCGCCATCCTTGCTGTAGCTGTGCACCGGTGCCTGCGGGGCGTTAACCGGAATCTGCTTGTAGTTAACGCCAAGACGGGCGCGGTGGGCATCGGCATAGGCAAACACCCTGCCAATCAGCATCTTATCCGGGCTCAGCCCGATGCCGGGCACCAGGTTGTTTGGTTCAAACGCCGCCTGTTCAATCTGCGCATGGTTGTCGGTCGGGTTGCGGTTCAGCATCAGTTTGCCGACTTTAATCAGCGGATAATCGCTGTGTGGCCATACTTTAGTCAGATCAAACGGGTTGAAGCGGTAGGTTTCCGCCTCGGCAAACGGCATGATCTGCATGTACAGCGTCCAGCTGGGGAAATCACCATTTTTGATGGCGCTGAACAGATCGCGCGTATGGTAATCGCCGTCCTGGCCGGCCAGCAGATCGGCGTTATCCTGCGTCAGGAACTCCACACCCTGATCGGTTTTGAAGTGGTATTTAACCCAGAATTTTTCCCCGGCGGCGTTAACCCACATATAGGTGTGACTGGAGTAACCGTTCATGTGGCGCCAGCTTTTCGGAATGCCGCGGTCGCCCATCAGCCAGGTCACCTGGTGCGCCGACTCTGGCGACAGCGTCCAGAAATCCCACTGCATATCGTTATCGCGCAGATTGTTGTCGGCACGGCGCTTCTGCGAACGGATAAAGTGCTGGAACTTCATCGGGTCACGAATAAAGAACACCGGCGTGTTATTGCCCACCATGTCGTAGTTGCCTTCGCTGGTGTAAAACTTGATCGCGAAGCCGCGCGGATCGCGCCAGGTGTCCGGGCTGCCGCGCTCGCCGGCCACGGTGGAGAAGCGCATCACCACATCGGTTTTGGTGCCGGGCTGAAATACCGCCGCTTTGGTGTAACGGCTGACATCTTCTGTCACCTGAAAATAGCCAAATGCACCGCTGCCTTTGGCGTGCGGCTGACGCTCTGGAATACGTTCGCGGTTGAAGTTAGCCATCTGCTCAATCAGGTAGTGATCGTGCAGCATCAGCGGGCCGTCAGGACCGACGGACAAAGAATGTTCGTCGCTGGCTACCGGAATGCCAGCATCCGTGGTGGTCGGCTTGCGATCGTCATTGCTCATAATATCTCCAGCTTTTGTAAGGATAATCCAACCACTAAGCGTAGCAGCGAGGCGCAGGCTTGCCCGAATAATTGCGCCGTCTCATCTGGTTGCCGCATTAAGCGATGCGGCACAGCTCGCAAATTTGTTTTTTATTTCTGCTGCAGGCTAAGCAGATTTTCCGTGCCGGTAAAAGCGCCATTCTGCGAATGGGATCGGAAAAGAAAAATTAATTCGCCAGTCTTTTAAGACAGGTCGCAAAGGATTTTTCCATTTAAGTAAAAACAGACATCGAATTAATCAATCATCTTATAACTTCATGTAAAATATCACTTTTTAATTTAATGATATTGATCAAAAAGAACCACAATCCGCTTATTTATGCTCTCGCTGCGTCAAAGGCAATCCCGTTGTAATTAATGAATGGACATAATAAGAGAGATAAATATGGTGATGCATAAGGCTAAAACCGCGCGCCTGGCGCTGGCTATCGCGGGGATGATGGTGGGTGGCAGTGCAGCGGCACAGTCATTAACGCTGGAGCAGCGTCTGGCCCAGCTGGAAGAGAAAATCGCGCGCGATGAGCAGCAGCAAAAGGAGGCGAGTGCCGGAACAACCAACACGTTCCGCTTTTCCGGCTACGCCCGTTCCGGCCTGCTGATTAATGATAAAGGGCGCGGTGGACGTGCCGGACCTGCTATTTCGCCTGCCAGTTCGATCGGCGGCGATGCGCATATTGGCCGGTTAGGTAATGAAAAAGATCACTACATCGAGCTGGGCTTTCATAACCAAACCCGGTTCAGTAATGGTTCGTGGGCCAATTTCAAAGCGCTGCTGGCAGATGGCTCATCCAGTCCGGACCCGTGGGTGCAGAATAACGACAACAACCTGAATATCCGCCAGGTGTATGTCGAAATGGGCGATCTGCCCAGCTTTGGGGGCGCCGCGCAACATGCCTCGCTGTGGGCGGGCAAACGCTTTGACGGCGACAATTTTGATCTGCACTTCACCGATACCGATATCGTCTTTCTTGGCGGCACCGGCGGCGGCATCAGTAACCTGCAATGGAACGAGCAATGGCGCAGCGATTTCTCCATTTATGGCCGCAGTTTTGGCGACCTGGGCAGCAGCCGCTACGACGATAACAACGTGCAAAACCTGCTGCTGACCTCAAACCAGTTTTACGGTAACTGGCAGTGGATGTTGACCGGCATGAGCGCAAACGGCAACGACGAGCTGAAAGGGCGCGCATCGACCACCGGCAGCTATGCGCTGCGCAGTGACGATACGGCAAAGCACGGCGTGTTTACCATGCTGGCCTGGCACGATAAAAACCGCTTCTACGGGCTGGCACCGGGCAGCAGCACTCACGCCATTCAGTGGGGGAAAGGACTGGGCGCAGAAACCCGGCAGATCGGTGGCGACGGCGACTTAACGCGCAACGCCAGCGCGCTGCGACTGGCCACTTTTGGCGTGATGCCACTCAGCGATCGCTGGTCAGTGGCCCCGTCGCTGCTGGCGCAGCACAGCGAGGATCGCTACCGCAAAGGCGATCGCTATGACTGGGTAACCATCAACCTGCGCGCATCCCAGGCGATTACGGAAAACTTTGCGCTGCAATATGAGGCATCGTGGCTGTATATGGACCTCAAACCCAATGGCCGCAGCTATCAGGATGGCGGTAGCATCGCGACGTACAACGCGGTGAAGGGCGATGTGTATAAGCTGACCTTTGCGCCAACATTTAAAGTCGGCAACATCAACGACATGCTGGTGCGACCGGAGATTCGCCTGTTCGCGACCTGGATGAACTGGTCTAAAGCGCTGGACAACTATGCGCTGAACGATGATTTCGGCAGCGCGGGCTTTACCGCTGGCGGTAGCTGGAACTTTGGCGTACAGGCAGAAGTGTGGTTCTGAGATCGCATTTCGCGCTGACCGGCTGAAGGAAGGTTGCATGGTGCGAGGCGTTGAGAAATGCCTTGCACCGCATCCGGCGAAGCCTGCCAGGCAGCGGTAAAGCTGCATTCCGTCACCGATTATGGCTATAGTGCAACGTACTGAACCTGAAGCGATAAGGAATCGTTGTGACCATTGCCTGCCTGCATACCGCCGCCAGTAATATTGCTATTTTTAATGACGCCGCACAGTCGCTCGGCATTCCGCCTCAGCAAATCAGCCATCTGGTGATGCCACATCTGCTGGCAGAAGCAGAGCTCAGCGGTGGCATGACGCCGGCCCAGCAGCAGCGTCTGGAGCAGCTGTTACTCAGCCTGACGCCGTGGTTCGACGCGATACTGATTACCTGCTCTACCTTAGGTGCCGCCGCAGACAGCCTGCGCGATCCACAACAGCGCTGTGCGGTTTATCGCACTGACCGTATGCTGGCGGACGAAGTGCATCGCCGTGGCGCACCCGCGCTGGTGCTGTGTGCCGCGGAGTCTACGCTGCACAGTACGCGCCAGCTGTTTTGCCCGGAGAGTCTGGCACCTGACCAGCGTCCGCAAGTCAGGCTTATCCCGGATGCCTGGGCCGCATTCAAAGCTGGCCGGCTGGACGACTATTACACGCTGATCGCCGATGCGGTCGCTCAGGGACAGCAGCAGGGCGCGGTTCAGGTGGCGTTAGCGCAGGTGTCAATGGCCGGCGCCGCGTCGCGTTTTCCTGTGCCACAGCGGCCACTCACCAGCCCGCACCTGGCGCTCAGCTTCGTACTGCAGCGGACTAAAGGCGCGGACGAAGGTCATTCAAAACCACTGATTTAAGCCAACAAAAAGCCCTACTGTTACGCAATTTTGCAGCCTTTATGATGGTCATCAGAACCTGATTTTTGAGGAAGCCACTGATGAACGTGATTAAAGCGCAGCGTGACCAGCTGTTTGAATACGGTCCCTTTACCATTCGCCGGCAGCGGCCGGGAGAACAACTGGGCGCGCTGGCGATTGTCGACCAGATGACGCTGAAGCCCGGCGCGGTGGTACCGATGCGCCGTCATCAGGTTGATGAAATTTTCAGCTATGTCTGGCGCGGCTCGGTGCAGTACCGGCGCGAGGAGGGAGAGACTCTCGCCCTCAACGGCAAACGCGCACTGCTGGTGAACGCGGGCAGTGGGGTACGTCATGAAGAGTCAGCACCGCTGATTGAAAGCGAAATGCTGCAGGCGTACATCCGCCCGGCATCCGGTGACGGTGAAGGGCAGGTGCAGAGTGTGTACCGGGCAGAAGGGGCGGCACTTAACCAGTGGACGCTGCTGGCCGGTCCGCAGCACAGCGCGGCACCTTTGACGCTGCGTCAGGCCGTTTACATCTATGACGTCAGGCTGGATCGTGGCGCACAGATCGAGGTGCCGCATTTGCCGGGTTATGCCAGCTGGGTCACGGTGCTGGAGGGCATTGCACGCACCGGGGATGTGCGGTTGCAAAAAGGCGATGCGGTGAGCGATAGCGCTGCCTTGTCGGCTATCCACGGTGAACGCGACGCCCTGCTGGTCGCCTTTCTGGTGCAGCAGGATGCGCCTGCGGTGCTGAGCGGTACGCTAAGCGGCAGTTAAAACACCGGCTATGACACGGCTGGCATGCACCAAAGTAGCCAGTCGTGTCAGCGTGCCGCTGGCGATGTCACGCACTCAGGTGCTGCCGGCTTTGCAACTCAGCGCCCGATAACCCATTATTTCGCGTGTGACACTTGTTCGTAGTAACCGATCTTCTCCACTTTGGCGGTCGAACCGCCACCTTCAAACTCGGATGCCAGCCAGGCGTTAACGATGTTTTTCGCCAGCTCCGGCCCAATTACGCGTGAGCCCATGGTCATGATCTGGGCATTATTACTTTTGCGCGCGCGCTCGGCGGAGAAGGTGTCATGACACTGCGCGGCGCGCACGCCTTCCACTTTATTGGCAACAATCGCGACGCCAATGCCGGTGCCACACAGCAAAATGCCGCGCTCAAACTGCTTTTGCTGCACCGCCGTCGCCAGCGCAAACGCCACGTCCGGATACATCGGGCGGTCATTTTGCGCGTCGTTACTGTAATCAGTTACCTGATAATCCTGCTCTTCCAGCAGCTTTTTAATAATGTTTTTCAGGTCGATAGCCGCATCATCGGCACCAATAGCGATAGTTTTCATCACGTCTCTCCAGTGATACAAGGTCTGACACCTGCACATATGTTCGTCAGGTGATTAGATGTTCACTGATAGCCTGCCACAAAATCAAACATATGTTCAATACATGTTCATATGATTTAGCGATCGGCCACTCAAAATCTCGCGCACCCCCTGATGTAACGATCGCGCAGCGCCGCTCTGCTGCGAAAAATCCTGAAAATGTCGCTGAAATCAAATCTCATGCGCACTGTCACACTTTCGCCAACTGCGCTTGAGGAGTGAGCAAATATCCGTGTAGTGTTCATTTGTTCGCATGACCCTATCCATGTACAAGAAGACCCATTGAGGACTCGAACATGTGTCATTTGCTTCTTACCTCGCATTTTGTCTGTCGCCAGCGCCGGTTTTGCGCCTGGCCAACACCGTCTCACTGCGCACGTTTCGGAGGTGCGTTATGAATCACTCTGCTGTCAGCGCGGTTGAGCAGACCGCAATCCGCAAAATCTCCTGGCGCCTGGTACCGTTTGTGGCGCTGATGTTCTTTATCAACTTCCTCGATCGCACCGCCATTTCCTTTGCCGGCCCAAACGGCATGACGCAGGACCTCGGCCTCAGTGCGCTGCAGTTTGGTCTCGCCTCCGGCATCTTCTTCATTGGTTACATCCTGCTGGAAGTGCCCAGCAACCTGGCGCTGCATAAGTTCGGCGCGCGGCGCTGGCTGGCGCGCATCATGATCAGCTGGGGCATCGTCTCGCTGCTGTTTACCTGGGTCAGCAGTGTCGAAGGGCTGTACACGCTGCGCCTGCTGCTGGGGATTGCCGAGGCCGGTTTCTTCCCGGGCGCCATCCTTTATCTCAGCCTGTGGGTGCCGGCGCGCCACCGCAGCAAAATTCTCTCGCTGTTCTACCTGGCACAACCGCTGACAGTGGTATTTGGCGCACCGCTGGCTGCCTCGCTGATTGAGCAGCACGGGCTGTTTGGCCTGGAGGGCTGGCGCGTAATGTTTATGGGCGTATCGCTGCCAGCAATCCTCATCGGGATTGTGGCGCTGTTCTGGCTGGTGGACTCGCCGCGTCAGGCGAAGTGGCTGAATGACGACGAGAAAAACTGGCTGATAGCCGAACTGGAGGCGGAACATCAGCACAAGCAGGGCCAGCACCCGCACAGCGTGCGTTCGGTGATGGGCAACAGCCGCGTGTGGATGCTGTGCCTGATCTACTTCGGCTTTATTTACGGCCTGTACGCGCTGGCGTTCTTCCTGCCGACCATTATCGCTGGCTTCCAGCAGCAGTTTGGTACCACCTTCAATGTGATGCAGAAAGGGCTGATCACCGGCGTGCCGTACCTGATCGCCGCCGTCGTGATGTTTTTCTGGTCGCGGGATGCCGCGCGGCGTGGCTGTAAAACCTGGCACATCGCGATTCCTGCGGTCGCGGGCGGCGTCAGCGTACCGCTGGCGCTCTACATGGATTCACCGTTTACCACCATCCTGGTGATCGCCGTAACGGCCAGCGCCATCTTCGCCGCGTTGCCCAATTTCTGGACGCTGCCGACGCAGTTCCTGACCGGCGCATCGGCAGCGGCGGCGATTGCGCTGATTAACACCCTGGGCAACGTGGCGGGTTTCTCCGCCGGTTACATCACCGGCGCACTGCATGATGCCACTCACAGTTATGTGTTACCGATGTTCGTGGTCGGCGGTTTTATGCTGCTCTCCGCTGTATTGATGCTGTTCCTCAATCGCCGTCGCGCGCAGCCTCTGCCAGCCTCATTTGTACAGGAGCAATAACATGACGTACCTGTTTAACCAGCCATCCGCGTTTGCCGCGGAACTGATCGAAGGCTTTGTGGCCGCCAACGCCGATAAAGTACGCCAGGTGAGCGGTGGCGTGGTGCGCAGCACGCGCAGCCAGCCGGATACCGTGGCGGTGATTGTCGGTGGCGGTTCCGGTCACTATCCCGCCTTTGCCGGATTGGTCGGCCAGGGCCTGGCGCACGGGGCGGCAATGGGCAATCTGTTCGCTTCGCCGTCGGCGCAGCAAATCTACAACGTCGCGCGCGCGGCGCATAACGGCGCGGGTGTGCTGTTGCTGTTTGGAAACTATGCCGGTGACGTGCTGCATTTTGGTCAGGCGTGCGAGCGGCTGCGCGCTGAAGGTATTGCCTGTGAGGTGCTGGCGGTAACGGATGATGTGTCCAGCGCCAGCCACGATGAGCGTCTGAAGCGACGCGGCGTCGCCGGCGATCTGTGTGTGTTTAAAGTGGCGGCGGCCGCGGCAGAAGCGGGTGACGATCTGGCTACGGTGCTGAAAAAAGCGCAGCACGCCAACGATCGCACCCGCACCTTCGGCGTGGCATTTTCCGGCTGCACGCTGCCTGGCGCTTCGCATCCGCTGTTTGAGGTAGAGAAAGGGCGCATGGCGCTCGGGCTGGGCATCCACGGTGAGCCGGGCATCAGCGAAACGGCGGTGCCGCGCGCCGACGAGCTGGCAGAAATCTTTGTCGACCGACTGCTGAGTGAGCGGCCAGCGGATGTGGCGCAGGTGGCGGGACAGCGCGTGGCGGTAATCCTCAACGGTCTCGGTTCAGTCAAGTATGAAGAGCTGTTTGTGGTGTATCGCCGCATCGCCCAGCTGCTGTCGGCGGCGCAGTTGCAGGTGGTGGAGCCGGATGTCGGCGAATTCGTCACCAGTTTTAACATGGCAGGCGTCTCGCTGACGCTGATGTGGCTTGATGATGAACTGGAAACGCTGTGGCGCGCGCCGGCCAATACGCCAGCCTACCGCAAAGGCAGCGTCCTGATTGCCGAACCGCTCAGCGCCGCCGAGTGCGAAGAGATCCGTGAAGAGACGTTACCTCAGGCCAGCACCGCATCACAACACAGCGCCCGGCGCGTTCTTGAACTGCTGGAAGCAGTGGCGGTGATGATTCAGCGTCATGCCGGCCAGCTGGGCGACATTGATGCGGTAGCGGGCGACGGCGATCACGGCATTGGTATGGAGCGCGGCGTACTCGGCGCGGTAGAAAAGGCGCGTGAGGTGGCCGCGCGTGGCGCCGGCGCTGGCAGTCTGCTGTGTCGCGCCGCCGATGCCTGGGCGGATAAAGCGGGCGGCACGTCCGGAGCACTGTGGGGCGTGGCACTGACCGCGCTCGGCACCGCACTGGGCGACAGCGCGGCAGCGGATGCAACACGCGTCGCTGCCGGCGTCCGGGATGCCAAAGAGGGCATTATGCACTTCGGCAAAGCGCGCGTCGGTGATAAAACCATGGTTGACGTGCTGGTTCCGTTTAGCGACACGCTGAGCGCTGCGGTCGCGCAGGGCGCATCACTCACCGAAGCCTGGTTACGTGCGGCAGCGGTGGCGGAGCAGGCCGCGCAGGCCACCGCACAGCTGGTACCGAAAGTGGGGCGTGCGCGGCCGCTGGCAGAAAAAAGCGTTGGCACGCCGGACGCCGGTGCGGTTTCACTGGCGATGATCGTCAACACCGTTGGCAATCTGTTAAAAGAACACAGTGCATCTGAACAGGGAGCGTAATTATGGCTCAGCCTAAAATCTGGCTTGGCGTCAGCCTGAAAATGTATTTCGGCTATCAGCAAACGCTGGCGTGGTGTCGCGAGGTTGCGACGCTGGCGCAGCATCCGGCGGTGCAGCGCGGTGATGTCGGGCTGTTTGTGCTGCCCGCTTATCCGGCCATCCCGGCGGTGCGGGAGATTTTTGCCGGCACGCCGGTGCGCGTCGGCGCGCAGGACGTGTGTCAGGCGGAAAACGGCGCCTGGACCGGTGAGGTCAGCGCCAGCATGCTGCAGGAACTGGGGTGCTCGCTGGCGGAGATCGGTCACGCTGAACGCCGTCGCCATTTTCATGAAGATAAAACGCAGATTGCCGCCAAAGTGGCGATGGCGCTGCGTTATCGCCTGACCCCGGTGCTGTGCATCGGTGAACCGCAGCAGGGCACGCCTGAGCAGGCGATTGCGCTGTGTCAGCAGCAGCTGCAGGAGGCGCTGGCGGAGGCCGCGCAACACGCGCTCAGCGGTGAGGTATTGTTTGCTTACGAACCGCAGTGGGCCATTGGTGCGCCGCAGCCGGCGCCGGACAGCTACATCCGCGCGGTGTGCAGCGGGCTACAGCAGCTGACGACGCCAGACGGCATCACGCTGCGGGTGATTTACGGCGGCAGCGCCGGGCCGGGCCTGATTCAGCGCCTCGGCGGCGACGTCAACGGCCTGTTCCTCGGCCGCTTTGCCCACGATCCGCAGGCGCTGGCGCAAATCGTGCAGGAAGCCAGTAAGCTGGCTGAGGAGCTGCCGTCATGAGCCGCATCGGACTCAGCACCTACGCGTTTTTCTGGCGCATGTCGCCCCAGGTGCCACAGCCGCTCACGCTGGCGCAGATGCTGCAGCACACCGCCGATCTCGACGTGTCAGTATTCCAGATCTGCGACTACCCGGCGATTGAGCAGTGGTCAGATGACCAGCTGCTGGCGCTGCGTCAGCAGGCGGATGCACTTGGCATCACGCTGGAGCTGGGCACGCGTGGTCTCGGCAGCGCGCACCTGCGCCGCTATCTGCACATCGCCGCTATTCTCGACGCGCGCGTGGTGCGCTCAATGTTCAACACCGCCGATCACCGGCCATCGCTGGATGAAGCGGCCAATCTGATTGCTGCCGTGCTGCCGGATTTTGCCCGCCAGCAGGTGCGGCTGTGCCTGGAAACCTACGAGCAGGTCAGCAGCGCGGCGATGATGTCGGTGATCAACCGCTTTCTCTCGCCGTGGCTGTGCGTCTGTCTCGATCCGGCCAACTGCGTCGCCGGACTGGAACTGCAGGAGCAGGTGATCGCCAATACCGCTGCGCGCGTCGGCAATCTGCACATCAAAGATTTCGCCTTTACCCGCCGTGCCGGCTGGGTCGGTTTTACCCTGGCCGGCTGTCCGATGGGCGAAGGGAAGCTGGATTATGACCGGCTGATCGCCAGCGTGCGGCCGGTCGATCGCGACATCAACCAAATCATCGAACACTGGTTGCCGTGGCAGGACGATGCCGCGCAGACCTGCGCGCGGGAAGCTGAATGGACCCGCCGCGCCGTTGAATTCCTACGCAGTAAACAAGATCAGGAGTCGTTAACATGAGCAAGGCATTGAAAACCATCACCGTGATCGGCGCAGGCGGCAAAATGGGCATGCGTATTTCCGCTAATTTGCAGCACAGCGCTTATCAGGTGTTTTACTGCGAGAATTCACCGCAGGCGCAGCAGCAGGTGATTGCACAGGGACGCGAGCTGTCGGATGCCGCGTCGGTGGTGCCACTGAGTGACGTGGTGATCCTCGCCGTGCCGGATATCGTACTGGGCAAAGTCTCGCAAAGCGTGGTGCCACAAATGCAAAGCGGTGCGGTGCTGCTGACGCTCGATCCGGCCGCGGCCTACGCCAACCTGATCGCCCAGCGTGACGGCATTGAATACGCGGTCGCGCACCCGTGCCATCCGTCGGTATTTCTGGCCCGCTACACCAAAGAGGAGCACGCCGATGCGTTTGGTGGCGTCGCTGCCGTTCAGCACGTCGCGGCAGCCTGGGAAAGCAGCAGCGCTGAACAGAAGGCAGAGCTGAGTAAGGTAATCAGCGTGATGTACGGCCCGGTTGATCAGGTGCACTGGGTCACGGTGACGCAACTGGCGTATCTGGAACCGACGCTGGTCGAAACCGTCGCCTGCATGGTCGGTGCCTTCATGAAAGAGGCGCTGGATGAAACGGTGAAACACAGCGGCGTCCCGGAAGAGGCAGCGAAGGCCATGCTGTACGGCCATATTCAGATTGCGCTGGCGGTGGCTTTCCGAGCCACCAACCCGTTCTCGGATGCCTGCATGATCGCCATGGAGTATGGTCGCGAGAAGATCATCAAACCGGACTGGAAACAGATCTTCGATCAGCAAGAGCTGGATAAGGTTATTGCCCGCATGCTGAAAATTGACGCCATTCAGCGTTAAGCGTGACAGCAGCGGCGACTCGCGGCGTTGCTGGCTGGCGAAGCGAGTCGCATCAATGATATAACTCCCTGCTGAGCACTCCGCACGACGATACAAGACAGGTAACGGATGGAAAAAAACACGCTTTCTCAGGACTCCGAGCTGCTGACGGAAATTGCCGTCGCCTACTATCAGGACGAAATCACCCAGGAGGAGATTGCGCGTAAGTTTGGGATTTCCCGTATCAAGGTGGGGCGACTGCTGAAACGCGCGCGTGAAGAGGGCATCGTCGAGATCAATGTGCGCTACCATCCGGTGTTCAGTACGCGGCTGGAACAGCAGTTGCAGACGCGCTTTCCTCATCTGCAGCGCGCGCTGATTGCCCTCGATTCGCCAGACAGCGACGAGCAGCGGCGTCAGGTGGCGGCGCTGGTGTCGGCGCATCTCGCGCAGTCGCTGAAAGACAACGCCATTGTCGCCGTGGGCCAGGGGCGCAACGTGGCGGCCGTCGCCGATTATCCCGGTCAGGTGCCGACGCGCAACTGCCTGTTTATCAGCGGCATCGGCGGCACCCATCGTCCGGGGGATGCCATCAACGCGGACCACATCAGCCGCCGGCTGGCCAAAAAGTTTGGCGGCATCAGCGAAACCCTGTACGCCCCGGCTTACGTCGAAAACCGGGCGCTGCGCGACGCCTTCATGCAAAACGGCACCATCAAAGAGACGCTCGACCGCGCGCGCAAAGCGGATGTGGCACTGGTGGGCATCGGTGACATGAACGAAAACAGCTATATGGTGAAGCTCGGCTGGTTCACACCACATGAGATCATTGATGCCAGCGTCAATCAGGGCGTGACCGGTGATGTGGCCGGCTATGATTTTTTTAATGCCCAGGGCCAGCACGTGGATACGGTGATGAACGACCGGGTAATTGGCCTGAGTATCGACGAGCTGCGTAAAATTCCCTGCGTGATTGCCATTGCCGCAGAAAACACTAAAGCCATGGCGATCCTCGGCGCGCTGCGCACCGGCGCTATCGACATCATTGCCACCACGGCGCAGAACATCCGCACCATTCTGAGCATGTCGCAGTAACGCATAAACGCCTGCCGGCACGGCCTGCGGGCGTGCCGGGTGAGGGCGGATTCTGCGCCAGGTCGCCATCCATCACCCAACCGTCACGTCAGCGCCATAAATCTTTCATCCGCCTCAGCTAGCTTACCGCCATTCTGATTTCAGGACTGCGGATGCATGAGCCATCTCTCGCTGCAACACATCACCAAAACCTGGGGCGATAAAATCGCGCTGCAGGATATCAGCTTCGACGTGGCGCAAGGCAGTTTCGTCGCACTGCTGGGGCCTTCCGGCTGCGGTAAATCGACGCTGTTGCGCACACTCGCCGGGCTGGAAACGGCCGACAGCGGCCGCATTTATTTCAATCACACCGACGTCACGCCTCTGCCACCGGCGCAGCGCAAGCTGTCGATGGTGTTTCAGTCTTACGCGCTGTTTCCTCACCTGAGCGTGCGGGAAAATCTGCTGTTTGGCCTGAAGGCGCGCGGTGAAGATAAGCAAAAGTTTGCCGCCCGGCTGGCGCAGGTCAGCGCACTGCTTGAACTGGAACCGCTGCTGGCGCGCCTGCCTTCACAGCTCTCCGGCGGGCAGCAGCAGCGCGTGGCGCTGGGCAGGGCGGTGATCGCCAACAATACGCTGTGCCTGATGGATGAGCCGTTATCCAACCTGGATGCCAAACTGCGCCAGAGCATGCGGCGCGAAATCCGCGCGCTGCAAAAGCAGCTCGGGCTGACCATGTTGTACGTCACCCACGATCAGACCGAAGCGATGAGCATGGCCGATCACATCATTCTGCTTAACGATGGCCGCATTGAGCAGCACGGCACGCCAGACCAGCTCTACAACCAGCCGGCGAGCTGTTTTGCCGCGCAGTTTATTGGCGCACCGCCAATGAATATCCTGCCACTGCACAGCAAAGGCGCGCATCACTACCTCAGCCATCTCAGCACACCGCTGCTGAGCTATGCCGGCGAAACGGCGCTGAGTCTGGGCCTGCGCGCGGAGGATATCCAGCTGGTCGCCCCGCAGCAGGCCGCGCTGAGTGCGCGGGTAGTGAGCTACGAATACATGGGCGCGGATACGCTGCTGGTATGTCGGTTGCCCGGCATCACGGAATCACTGACCGTCAAAGTGCCCGGCCTGCAGCGCTTCACGGATGACAGCCTGGTCGGCCTGCAGTGGTCCACCAGCCGGCAATACCTGTTTTCCACCACCAGCGGCCAGCGCTGTGTCGCTGCTGAACACCCGATGTTGCTCGCTGAGAAAAAATACGCTGTTTAACCGTTGTCGTTTATTCTAGGGAAAATCATGTCTGCGATCCGTTTCTCGCCTCTGGCTTGTGTCGTTATGCTGTGTGCCTCCGCGTCGGTGTTTGCTGCTGAGCCGGTGAAGTTACAGATGTACTATCCGATTGCGGTCGGCGGTAAAGTCAGCCACACCGTGGAAGCCCTGGTGGCGGATTTTGAAAAACAGCACCCTGAGATCAGCATTCAGCCGGTCTACACCGGCGATTACGCCACCACCGTGACCAAAGCGCTGACGGCGTTTCGCGGCGGTAACGCACCGCAACTGGCGGTGATGGGCGATATTGAAGCCTGGTCGCTGATGGATGCCGGTGCCATCGTCGCCGCCAGCGATTTAGCCACGGGTGAAGAGGGCAAACAGTGGATCGACAGCTTCTATCCGGCCTTTTTGCGTCGCATTGAGGGCAAAGTGTGGGGCGTGCCTTTTCAGCGCTCAACCGTGGTGATGTACTGGAACAAACAGGCATTTGAGAAAGCCGGCCTCGATCCGAATACACCGCCCGCCACCTGGCAGCAGGTGGTGGCATTCAGCAAAAAACTGACGCTGAAACAGGCCAGCGGCGTCAGCCAGTGGGGCATTGAGATCCCTTCCACGCCGAACGGTTACTGGAATTTCCAGGGGCTGGCTGCCACCAATGGCGGACGGCTGGATAACGGCAAGGGAAACGCCGTGTATTTCAACACGCCGGGCAACGTGGAAACCCTGCAGTGGCTGACCGACCTCGGCCAGAAAGAGGAAGTCTCGCCGAAAGGCGCAATCGCCTGGGGCACCACGCCGCAGGACTTTATCAGTGGTAAAACGGCCATGATGGTCACCACCACCGGCAACCTGACCAACGTGCACGACAACGCGACCTTCCCGTTTGGCGTCGCCATGCTGCCGGAGAAAACCCAGCGCGGCAGCCCGACCGGTGGCGGTAACCTGTACGTGTTCAAAAGCGCCTCACCGGCGCAGCAGCAGGCGGCGATGCGCTTCATCCGCTGGGTCACCGCACCGGAACAGGCCGCGCGCTGGAGTATCGCTACCGGCTATGTCGCCACCTCGCCGGCAGCGTGGGACACGGCGGCAATGAAAGCCTATGTGCAGCAGGTGCCTCAGGCACTGGTGGCGCGTGAGCAGCTGAAATATGCCCAGCCGGAACTCTCGACCTACAATAGCGTGCAGATTCAGGACGCGCTCAATCACGCCATTGAAGCAGCGGTGACGCAGAGCAAAACCCCGGCCCAGGCGCTGGCCGATGCGCAGAAACAGGCTGACCGCCTGCTGAAAAACTATCAGTGACGGCCGCGTGATGAGCTCATTCTCTGGCAGCGCCGCCACGCTGCGCCCGCGAGGGTGGTCACTGCAGCTCAGCGGCTATTTGCTGCTGCTGCCCGCGCTCAGCTTCCTGCTGCTGTTTACCCATTATCCGGCGCTGGCCACGCTGTGGCAGAGCCTGTTCAGCGCCGCGCGCGCTTCGCATCCGGCCCATTTTGTCGGGCTGGATAACTATCGCGCGCTGCTGGATGACGACATTTTTATGCAGTCGCTGTGGAATAACCTGCTGTATGCGCTGATCACCATTCCGCTGGCGGTGACGCTGGCGCTGCTGATGGCGCTGGCGGTCAATCGTCGGCTGCGCGGCAACGCACTGGTGCGTGCGGCCTTCTTCATTCCGTCGCTGCTGCCGATGATCGCCATCGCCAATCTGTGGCTGTTTTTCTACACGCCGCAGCTTGGCATCCTGAATAGCCTGCTGGCATGGTTTTCGCTACCGGCGGTCAACTGGCTCGGCGAGCCGGATACCACGCTGTACTGCCTGATGGCGGTTTCGGTATGGCGCGAGGCGGGCTTTTTCATGATCTTTTATCTCGCCGCCCTGCAGCAGATCGATCCGCGCCTCAGCGAAGCCGCCGCCATTGAAGGCGCATCGCGCCGTTACTTTTTCCGCCGCGTGCAGTGGCCGCTACTGCTGCCAACCACGCTGTTTGTGCTGATCAACGCCTCGATGAACGCCTTCCGCATTGTCGATCAGGTGATTGCCATGACCAACGGCGGCCCGAACAACAGCAGTAGCCTGCTGCTGTTTTATATCTATCGTACCGCATTCAGTTTCTGGGACATGCCAGCCGCGTCGGCCATGACGGTGGTGCTGCTGGTGATCCTCGGATCGATTGCGTTGATCAAATTTCATCTGCTGGACAAGCGAGCCCATTATCAATGAAAGCTGCATCCTCTCCGGGCGGTTTTGCGCTCAACCTGCTGATTTGGCTGGCCGCGCTGCTGTGGAGCTTGCCGATGCTGGTGGCGCTGTGGATTGCCATTCATCCGGCCGCCGGACAGGGGCACTTTTCGCTGCTGGCACCGCTGACGCTGGAGAACTTCATCAATGCCTGGCACGCGGCACCGTTTGCCCGCTACTTCCTCAATACCACGCTGCTGGTGCTGATGATTGTGGTGGTCCAGCTGGTGCTGGCCACGCTGGCCGCTTATGCGCTGGTGCGGTTCCGCCTGAAATTTTCCGGTTTCCTCTTCGCGCTGATTCTGCTGCAGCTGATGATCAGCCCGGATGTGCTGATTCTGAATAATTACCGCACTATTAGCGCGCTCGGGCTGCGCGATACCCTGACCGGCATTGCGCTGCCGTACTTTGCCTCGGCGTTCGCCATCTTTCTGCTGCGGCAGACGTTCAAGAGCATTCCGCTGGTACTGGAAGAGGCGGCAACCGTTGAAGGAGCCAGCCGGTTTTACATTCTGCGCCACATCTACATTCCGCTGGCAAAGCCAATCTATGTGGCATTCGCGCTGGTCTCGATCAGCTTCCACTGGAACGATTTTCTCTGGCCGCTGGTGATCACCGACTCGGTTCAGGTGCGTCCGTTAACCGTCGGGCTGCAGCTGTTTTCCGCGCCGGAGCAGGGCGTGCAGTGGGCGCTGATCGGGGCGGCAACGCTGATGACCACCTTGCCGTTGCTGCTGCTGTTTTTGCTGTTCCAGCGGCAGTTTATTCAGTCATTCATGCGTGCCGGTATTCGCTAAGGAGAGCCAGAGATGGGATATGCCCATGCGCTAACCGCAGCGCAACGCCAGCGGCTCGGTGATGTCGCTGAGCTGTATCAGTTACCGGATTTACGCGCGGCACCGCTCGACGGCACGCTGCGCTTCGGGCTGCTGGCCGATCCGCAATATGCTGACGTTGAGGCGGATGTCCCGGCGAATCTTTACTATCGTCATGCTCTGCATAAGCTGCCGCAGGCGATAAACGCGCTCAATCAGCAGCCGCTGGATTTTGTCGTTACGCTCGGCGATCTGGTGGATCGCCACTGGGCCAGCTATGCCACGCTGCTGCCGCTCTACGATCGGCTACTCCATCCGCATGCCGTGGTGCTGGGGAATCACGACGCCCAGACCATCGCGCAGCACCTCAATGACGCGCTGCCGCTGCCAAAAAGTTACTATGCCTTTCAGCTGCCGGGCTGGCGCTTTATTGTCTACGACGGCAACGATATCAGCCTGTACTGCAATCAACACAACGGCGACGATCGCCAGCGCGCGGCCGCACTGCTGGCTGATTTACAGGCGCGCCAGCAACCGCAGGCGCAGCCGTGGAATGGCGCGGTCGGTGCGACGCAGCTGGCATGGCTGGAAACGCAGCTTATCGAGGCCCGCACCTGCGGCCAGCAGGTGGTGGTGTTCGGCCATTATCCGCTGGCACCGGGCTACAGCCACAGTCTGCTCAACGGTTCGCAGCTGGCAGCGCTGTTCTGCCGCTATGGCGTGCGCGCCTGTTTTGCCGGCCACGATCATCGCGGCGGCTATCATCGGCGCGCGGATACCGTGTTTATAACCCTGCAGGGGATGCTTGATGGCCCGTCGCGCGTGCCCTTTGCGGTGGTGGAACTGACGGGCGAGACGTTGCGGCTGCGGGGATGGGGCGGCGAAATCAGCCGCGAAGAGGTATACGGTGCCGCGCCGATGGCTAGCCGGCCAGGTTAAAACTGTTGTCAATGCGCAACAAAATCTCGGCCGTCGGGACTGATCCATCCAGACACAGGGAAACCCAATGCTTTTTGTTCATATGGTAGCCCGGGAAATAAACCTCGCCATCGACCAGCGAAGCGATGGCCTGCGGCGAGACTTTAATATTGACGATTTCAATCAGGCTATCATCCGGTCGGCCCAGCTTGCTGCTGTGAATCGTCAACAGCGCGCCGAACCACTTTTGATTATCTTTGCGGCGAAAGATGGCGTTTTCAGGAAAGCGCGGCCATAAGAATTCCAGCTCACTCTGATATTGCTGTTTTAAGTGCTGAACAATCGCATCGGCCTGCGCTGTTTTGAAATGCTTCTGCGGGAAACATTTTTCTGCGATATCCAGCAAGATAGCGTCATGTTCTTCACGAATCTGTCCCACAAAGGCACCGGTGGCAGAAGTAATACGGTGAAGAATGTAATCTTCTCCTGTGACTTTATCGATAATGGTGGCGGCAATGTCACCCTGGGTGGTGATGTTTACCTGCAGGGTAAACTGCTTATTCATCACATCACAGCGGTAGCCGTAATCCGGCCCATCCTTGCGGAAACCGTAAGCCAGCAGCTTTTTCACATTCATTTCCCGGCTGACGAAAAGATGATTTACGTTGTACATTTTCATGCCTGGTTAACGGAGAGGTGTTCACAATTCCCGGAGTTTGCTCAGGGGCGTGCGGGCTATTTTAACCGACAGGAGGGATTTGTATGTGCCATAAATCGCTATGACACCCGGCACCGCTTTTTCGCCATATCACACCGCCAAGAACAACCGCCACCGGACGCTTAACCCAGCCTTACGCAACGCGCGCACATGCTGTATAGTCCGTTTTTTTTCGGAGGAACCATGCTGCCCAACTCATCCACGCGCCTGAATAAATACATCAGCGAGAGCGGAATCTGCTCGCGCCGTGACGCCGATCGTTACATCGAACAAGGCAACGTTTTCATTAACGGCAAACGCGCCAGCGTCGGTGCGCAGGTGTTCGCCGGGGATGAGGTCAAAGTCAACGGGCGGCTGATTGAACCGCGCAACGAAGACGATCTGGTATTAATCGCCCTCAACAAGCCGGTGGGCATTGTCACCACCATGGAAGAGGGCGAGCGTGACAACATTGGTGACTTCGTCAACCACAGCAAGCGCGTGTTCCCGATTGGCCGGCTGGATAAAGACTCGCAGGGGCTGATTTTCCTCACCAATCACGGCGATCTGGTGAATAAAATCCTGCGCGCCGGTAACAATCACGAAAAGGAGTACGTGGTCACGGTGGATAAGCCGATCACCGACGAGTTTATTGCCGGTATGGCGGCGGGCGTACCGATGCTCGGCACAGTGACGAAAAAATGCAAAGTGAAGCGGGAGTCGACCTTTGTATTTCGTATTATCCTGGTGCAGGGACTGAACCGGCAGATTCGCCGCATGGCCAAACACTTTGGCTATGAAGTGACGAAGCTGGAGCGCACGCGGATCATGAACGTGAGCCTGAAAGGTATCCCGCTCGGTGAGTGGCGCGATCTGACGGACGATGAACTGATCGACCTGTTTAAGCTGATTGAGGATTCGTCGTCAGAAGATCAAAAAACGCAGCAGGCACAGGCGAAGAAGAAAGCGGCGACGCCCGCCGCGAAAAAACCGGCCGTCAGCGCACCGAAACAGAGTGACAAAGCGGGTCAGGGCGCGAACCGCAAGCGCTTTACTCAGCCGGGACGCAAGAAAAAAGGGCGTTAAAATCACACCCGCGGCGCCCGCGACCATCACGTATCTTTAGCGCCGCACGTCTTCATTCCAGCCACGTTTTTATTATTTATAACCGGGCGTCAGAATATCTGCGCCCGGTCATGCTTTTTCACGCAATCAATATGCAAATCCGCTGCATATCCAAAGGAGAAAATGGCATTAGGGATAAATAGTGACTGTGATAATTTTCAGCTATACGCCGGATAGCAGGCGTCACTCACCTTATTTAGCTGAACCTTTTCCAGGGATATAAACAATGCATAAACACCGCCTGGCCGGACTATTACTGGCCTCTGCATCGCTGCTCGCCGGCTTGTCGCTGCACGCTCGCGCCGCTGACGCATCTATTCCCTCACTGGCCGGTAAACGTATCGGTATTACCGTGGCCGGTACCGATCACTACTGGGATCTGAAAGCCTATCAGGGACAAATTGATGAAGTAAAGCGGCTGGGTGGCACGCCTATCGCCCTGGATGGCGGACGCAAAGAGTCACAGCAGATCGCGCAAATTCAAACGCTGATTGCACAAAAACCGGATGCCATTATTGAAACGCTGGGCACCGCCTCAGTGCTGGAACCCTGGCTGAAAAAAATTCGCGACGCCGGCATTCCCTTATTTACCGTGGATACCGCCAGCCCATCCAGTATTAACGTCACGACCTCCGATAACTTTTATATTGGCGAGCAGCTGGCATTAAAACTGGTCAATGATCTGCGCGGCGAAGGCAATATTCTGGTGTTTAATGGTTTTTATGGCGTGCCGGTGGTGGCGATGCGCTATGACCAGTTAAAAGCCGTGCTGAAATGGTATCCGAAAATTAAAATCATTCAGCCCGAACTGCGCGACGTCATTCCCAATACCGTGCAGGATGCCTATGCGCAGATTAGTCAGCTGCTTAACAAGTATCCGCAAGGGTCAGTACAGGCTATCTGGGCGGCATGGGACGTACCGCAGATTGGTGCCACTCAGGCGGTTGATGCTGCCGGTCGCAGTGAAATCAAAACTTACGCCGTGGACGGCAGCCCGGACGTGGTCTCGCTGGTGAAAGATCCGAAATCCAGCGCGGCGGCGGTGGTGGCGCAGCAACCCTATCTGATCGGACAAACTGCGGTACAAAATGTGGCGAAATACCTTGCCGGCGATCGTTCACTTCCGCCTGCCACCTATGTTCCGGCCATTCTGGTCACCAAAGAGAATGCGGCGCAGGCGCAGCAAACGCTGGGCCAGAGCGATGATAAATAAGACAGTGCGACTGCAACTGCGCCAGATCAGTAAAGCCTTTGACGGCATTCCCGCGCTGCAAGCGGTATCGCTTGATGTCCACGCCGGCGAAGTGCATGGGCTGATTGGGCATAACGGAGCCGGAAAATCGACGCTGATCAAAGTGCTGGGCGGCATCCACGCTGCCGATGAGGGCAGCGTGACGCTGGAAGGCCGGCCACTGGTGTTGACCAGTCCGGCTCAGGCACAACAGCAGGGCATCGCCATTGTTCATCAGGAGCGGCTATTGCCCGGCACGCTGACGGTGGCGGAAGCGCTGCTGCTCGGTAATGAGCCACGGATTGGCAGCACACCGTTTATCGATCGCCGGCGTATGCGGCAGCAGGCGCGGCAGCTACTGCAACAGCACTTCGATCTGCAGATCGATCCCGATGCGCTGATCGCCGGGTTAAGTGTGGCGGAACAGCAACTGGTGCAGATCTGTCGCGTATTACAGCGCGCGCCGCGCGTGGTGGTACTGGATGAACCGACCGCCGCGCTGGCGCGCCACGAGGTGCAGGCGCTGTTTCGCGTTATTGAACGTATGCGTCAGCAGGGGATCGCACTGATCTACGTTTCTCACTATCTCGATGAAATCCAGGCGCTGTGCCAGCGGGTTACGGTGCTGCGCGATGGTAAAGACGTCGCGCATTTTACCGGCGACGCCCTTTCTCCGCAGGCGCTGATTAATGCCATGATCGGTGAGACGCAGCAGGCGATTGCACCGCGCGGTCTGCCACCTGACGGCGAGCCGGTGCTGACCGTAGACGCCCTGAGCGCGCTGGGTCGCTTTCACAATGTTTGTTTCAGCGCACGACGTGGCGAGATCGTTGGCATTACCGGCCTGCTGGGCTCCGGAGGGAAGGCGTTAATCAGCGCACTGTTTGGTCTGGAACGTGGCGTGAGCGGGACGCTGCGCGTAGGTGAGACGCACGGCGTACCGGCTTCGCCACATGCCGCGGTGAAACGTGGCATCGCGCTGGTGCCGGAAGATCGCCGCGCCAACGGCATCGCGCTCGATGTGAGCCTGCGCGACAACATCACCCTGACGACCGTGCAGCGCCTGCTGCGCTGGGGCGGCGTCTCCGCAACCGCCGAGACCGTGCTAGTGGCGGACAACATCCGCCAGCTGGCGATCCGCACACCGGGCCAGCTGGCACCGCTGCGTCAGCTGTCCGGCGGAAATCAGCAAAAAGCGGTGCTGGCGAAATGGCTCAACACCCACGCCACGCTCTATCTGCTGGATGAGCCCACGGTTGGCGTCGACATTGCCGCCAAGGCCGCCATTTATCAAACCCTGCAGCAGCTGGCGGCCGCCGGGGCGGTGATTATCCTGTTTTCCACCGATCTGCTGGAACTGCAAACGCTCGCCGACCGCATTATTGTGCTGGCGCGCGGCGAGCAGGTCGCCACGCTGTCCGCCCGGCACACCAGTCATCAGGAGATTCTGTCCCTGGCTTCCGGCACGGGCGCATTGACGGAGCAAATCCTATGAGTGAACTGAGCCAACCGGCGGTGGTGACGGCGGCAGGCAAACCGCAGGGGCAGCCGTGGCTGCAGCACGTCGCGCTGCTGATTATTGTACTGGTGCTGGCGGTATTTGCCTGGCTGTCGCCTATTTTCCTCAGCGTGATCAACCTTGGTAACGTATTGCAGCAAACGGCGGTGGTGGGAACGCTGGCGCTGGGTCTGACGCTGGTGCTAAGCGGTGGCGGTGTTCAGGGGATTAGCGGCGGCATTGATTTATCCATTGCCGCTAATATGGGGTTGTGTGCCGCGGTATTCGCGGCGCAGATTGCTGAGCAACACTCTGTCACTTATGCGCTGCTGCTCACGCTGCTCACCGGCATCGCCGTGGGGATATTCAATGCCCTGGCGATTGTCTGGCTTGGTATTTTGCCCCTGCTGGCGACGCTGACCAGCATGAACATCGCCATGGGACTGGAGATGGTACTGAGCGGAAACGCGTCGATTTCAGCCAGCAGCGCGCTGCAAAACCTGCTGATAGCCAGCGGACCACTGGGCGTTTCCTGGCTCGGCTGGGGATTTCTGCTGCTGGCGTTGAGTGCACTCGCGCTCAGTCGTTTCACCGCGTTTGGCCTGCGCCTGCAGGCGGTGGGTAGCCATCCGCAGGCCGCCAACGCGGCGGGCATTAGCGTGGCGCGCTATCAAAGTCTGAGTTATGTGCTGTGCGGCTTCAGCGCTGCACTGGCAGCCATTGCCTCGGTGGCGCTGCTCAGCGGCAGTTCGCCGGGCGCTAACGACAATCTGCTGATGGTGATTGCCGCCGCGCTGCTCGGCGTGGTGTTTTCGCGTCGCCTGGTGCCGACCCTGGGCGGTGCACTGATCAGCGCGCTGTTTCTGAGTCTGATAGCCAACGGCTTTCAGTTGGTTAACGTCTCAAGTTACTGGATTAACGGCGTCGAGGGTGTGCTCATCCTGCTGGTTGTGGCGCTGACCGCGCTACTGCGGCGCCGTCAGGCGGGGAGGGCATCTCATGTCTGAACTGAGCCTGAGCGGTAAAAAAGTGCCGGGGCTGTTGCGCAGCCTGATGGTGCTGACCTTTGTTGCGCTGCTGCTGTTTTTCATCATCGCCGCGCCCGCGTTTGCCACTGTCGCCAACATTCGTAGCGTGCTGCTGAATAATGTCGCACCGCTGGCGATTGTGGCGCTGGCCATGACGCTGGTCACGCGTATCGGCGCGATCGATCTGTCCGTCGGTACGGCGATTGATGTCGCCTGCCTGGTGCTGGTGACGCTGGTACTGCATCAGGTCGCGCTGCCGCTGGCGCTGTTGGGTGCGCTGACGGCGGCACTGCTGGTAGGCGTGTTCAACGCTTTTCTGGTGACACAACTCGGCGTTGAGCCGTTTCTCGCCACGCTTGGCACGCTGTTTATTGGTCAGAGCGTACAGCAACTGTCGTCCAACGGTGGGCAGCCGGTCTATCTGCTAAGCCAGACGCTGCCGGCGGGTTTTACCGCTATTGGTCACGGCACGCTACTTGGCGTTCCACTACCGCTCTGGCTGTTGCTGGGCGTGGTGCTGGTGCTGTATCAACTGTTGCACCGCAGCGCCAGCGGTCGCGCACTGCGCATGATGGGTGAACAGCTCAGCGTAGCGCATCATTCTGGCGTGGCGGTCAAACGTCTCACCGCGCTGGCATTCATATTCAGTGCACTGGTCGCCGGCATCGTCGGGTTAATTCTCGCCGCCAATGTCAAAGCCTGGGTACCGTTATCGGGCAATGCCTATCTGCTGAATGCCATCGGTGCCAGCTTTATTGGCGCGACCTTCGCGCCTTCGCGCCGCCCGAATGTGCCGGGTACGCTGCTGGGGGTCGTGCTGCTGAGTTTCATCGCCAACGGACTGTTGCTGGTCGGCTGGAACTTTTACTGGCAGCAGGTGGCAACCGGCGCCCTGATCTTTGTGGTACTGGCCGTGGGTGCACTGCGTGCGCGTCGCCCTGTCCGAGGAGGGTAACGGATGCCTTCACCGTTTTTGCTGTTTGCGTTCATGATGAATGTCCCTGGTCATCTCTCTGCCGGATTGTGGCGACATCCCCAGGATCAGGCGCACCGCTATACCGAGCTGGATTACTGGACGACCCTCGCGCGGCAGCTTGATACAGCAGGTTTTGATGCGCTGTTTATTGCTGATGCGCTGGGACAACTGGATGTGTGGCAGGGCAAGCCGGACGCGGCGTTGCGCCTGGCCGCTCAGATGCCGGTGAACGATCCGCTGCTGCTGGTCTCCGCCATGGCGGCCGTCACGCAGCACCTCGGTTTCGGTATTACGGTCTCTGCCACCTACGAACATCCTTATTTGCTGGCGCGCAAGTTCACGACGCTTGATCATCTCACCCGCGGGCGTATCGCCTGGAACGTGGTGACTTCCATGCTTGATTCCGCGGCGCGCAATCTGGGTTTGACCCGGCAGCTGCCGCATGATGAGCGTTACGATCGCGCACAGGAGTTTCTGGATGTGACCGCGAAGCTGTGGGAAGGCTCATGGGAGGAAGATGCGGTTAGCCGCGATAAAGCCAACAGCCTGTATAGCGATCCGCAAAAAGTGCACGCTATTCAGCATTATGGTCGCTGGTATCAGGTGCCGGATGCACATCTCAGTGAGCCCAGCCCACAGCGCACCCCGGTGCTGTTTCAGGCTGGCACTTCGGCACGCGGTGCGCAGTTTGCTGCCCGTAACGCAGAAGTCATTTTCCTCGGTGGCGTCACCGCGCAGGCGATTGCCAGCGATATTCAGCGCATTCGTCAGCTGGCCGTGGCAGAAGGGCGCGATCCGGCGTCGCTGCGTTTTGTCACAGCCATCACGGTGATCACGGCCGAGGATGATGATGCCGCCCGGGCCAAACTTGAGGATTATCAGCAATACATCAGTGAAGAGGCTTCGCTGGCGCTTTTCTCGGCGTGGACCGGTATCGACTGGTCGCAGGAGGATCCGGACATGCCGCTGGCCTTTCGCGAAACCGACGCCTGCCGTTCGGCGCTGGCCAGCCTGACGCGAATTGACGATCAAAAACGCTGGACGCTGCGTGAGGCAGCCCGCTACATCGGTATCGGTGGTCTGCATCCGTTGCTGGTGGGCGGCGGCGAAACCATTGCCGATCGGCTGGATCAGTTTGCGGCAGAATCGGGCGTGGACGGCTTTAATCTGGGCTGGGCTATCAGCCCGGGCAGCTTCAACGATTTCATTGCCTGGGTCATGCCGGTACTGCGCCAGCGCGGGCGGGTGCGTCCTCAGCCAGCACAGCCGTTAACCTTGCGTGAACGTCTGACGGGTCAGCCGCGCCTGGCAGCTGACCATCCGGCAACGCGCTTCCGCCGCCCTTAGCTCCACGCATGGCGCGGCGGCGGCGTGCCGTTGAGATAATAATTACCCACGTGGTAATACTTCCAGCGCACCGGATCGTGCAGCGTATGGGTGCGCGCGTTGCGCCAGTGGCGGTCCAGATTAAACTCCTGCAGCGTGGCGCGGGTGCCAGCCAGCTCAAATAGTTTGTTACCGGCAAGCAGAGCGATCTCCGTCGTCAGCACTTTGGCCTCGGCGGTGGCCACGGTCGCGCGTGCCACGCTGGTTTCATCGGGCTGCGCCAGCGCGGCGTCAATCGCTGTTCCGGCCTGCCACAGCAGCGCTTCGGCAGCGTGCAGGCGGATTTTCAAATCACCGACTGCCGCCAGCGTGAAGTGGTCATCGGCAGCGCGCGCCTGGCCACTGTCAATCCACGGCCGCGAGCGTTCGCGAACAAATTGCAGGGTGTCTTCAATGGTGCCGCGCGCAATACCGACATCCACCGCCGCCTGAATGATCTGTGAAATCGGCCCGGCAGCGGTTGGCCGCTCAAACGCCTGCCAGGTAGGAATAACGCGCGACAGCGGGGCGCGGACATTCTCCAGCAGTACGGTACCGGAAGCCGTCGTGCGCTGACCAAAGGCCGACCAGTTATTAATGACGCTGATGCCCGGCGTGTCGCGATCGAGCACAATCAGATGCGCCCGGTCCTGCTCGTCCAGCGCCACGGCATGGATTCGATGCGCCAGCAGCGCGCCAGTGGCATAAAATTTTTCCCCGTTAATCACCACCTCATCACCGTCACGCCGAAAGCGCGTCTGAAAATCGGCGACCGTGCGGCCATGCTTCTCCGAAAAGGCGTTACCCCAGCGCAGCCCGGCCAGTACCTCGCTCAGCAGTACCTGTTTTTGTGCTTCGCTACCGTCTTCCAGCAGATGGGCCACACCGGCCAGATGGTTTTGCGGCAGCTGACCGAGCGCCGGATCGGCAGCTGAAATGATGGCGATCACCCTGGCCACGGTGGTCCACGACACGCCCGCTCCGCCCCAGGCTTTGGGGATGGCCATTGCCCACAGGCCGCTTTGCGAGAACGCATCCAGCTCTTTGAGGGGCAGAATGCCCTCACGATCGCGCAGTGCCGCCTCGCGCGCGAAGCTGGCCGCCAGCTGATGGGCTACGGCGATAGCTTCCGCATCGTCGCGAATGATATGCGCGGCGCCAGCCGGTAATGGCACCGGTGCTTCCGTCTGTTGCGTATTGACTTTACGCGGCAGCGCCGCGGAGTCGGCTAAGGTCAGCGACATAATGACTTCTCCGGTAGAAGAGGATAGAGGAGGGCATCATCGCATGCGCACGCGGAGGGCTTATATCTCAATAGCGGTTAAGCAAAGCGCAAAAAAGCCTTAGTGCTCGCACACTAAGGCCGGATTTACAGTCGGGGGGAGAACCGCTGGCTACGCCACTTTCACCACGGTTTTGCCGAAGTTTTTGCCTTTCAGCATGTCAATAAACGCCTGCGGCGCATGCTCCAGCCCTTCTACCATGTGTTCGCGGTACAACACTTTTTGTTGCTCGACCAGCGGCGTCATCGCCTGCAGGAATTCCGGATAGCGATCGCCATAATCCTGGAAGATGATGAAGCCCTGCATACGGATGCGGCGTTTCAGAATCCCGCCCATGATCAGCGGCGTGCGATCGGGGCCGGGCGGCAGTTCACGACTGCTGTAGCCCGACACCAGGCCACACACCGGCACGCGCGCGGCGGTGTTGAGCAGCGGGAAGACGGCATCGAATACTTTGCCGCCGACGTTTTCAAAATAGATGTCGATACCGTCCGGGCAGGCGGCCGCCAGCTGTTCTGCGAAATCGTCACGATGATGATCGATACAGGCGGAAAAACCGAGGGTGTCAATCGCGTAGCGGCACTTCTCCTCACCGCCGGCCACGCCGACGACGCGGCAGCCATTCAGCTTACCGAGCTGACCGACCGTGGCACCCACCGGTCCGGTGGCGGCGGCGACAACCAGCGTTTCACCGGCTTTGGGCTGACCGATATCCATCAGGCCCATGTAGGCGGTAAAGCCCGGCATACCCAGAATGCCCAGCGCCCAGGATGGATGGGGCAGATGACCGATTTTAGTCACGCCAGTGCCATCGGACAGGGCATAGCTCTGCCAGCCGCTGGCCGCCAGCACCCAGTCGCCGGCGCTGAAATCCGGATGCTGCGATTCCGCCACCTGGCATACGGTGCCGCCGACCATCGGCTGGTCGAGTTGCGCCGGCGGCGCGTAGGATTTGCTGTCATCCATGCGGCCACGCATATACGGGTCGAGCGACAGATAGTGGGTGCGCAGCAGCATCTGTCCCGCCTGCACCTGCGGCAGCGGTTGTTCGACAAAGCGGAAGTTCTCTTTCACCGGCTCGCCGTCCGGGCGTGACGCCAGCAGCCAGGCGTGATTGATTGAAGCGTGTTGAGTCATAGCATTTCCTTGTTTCTGCGCGGGTAAAACAGCAAGTGTAGCCAATGACCGGGCAGGGAATGGATGTTTGATGCGGGGCCGGATGTGCTATCGCGCCATAAGAAGGTGTAGCAGGACATTTGTGATTAACATCTTACTTACATCATTAACATCCCCTTTTTGCTGGCTATCGGTTATGCGGTGAATCTATAGTCAATTTACTATGTAAAACTGTGTTTTATCTGGTGCAACTCATTGCTTCACCGATGAGGCACGCCAGCAGCGTTTCAGACCTGATTTAAATCAGGCAGTTAAGAGGGGATACTATGGAGATCGTTAACGCACCGCATCTGCCTGTCAGAGAGCACTGGCTGGCACTGCATCATGAACCCGCTTTGATGCCCGACCTGCCGATGGTCGATGCGCATCATCACTTATGGGACCGCCAGTCAGGGCGTTATCTGGCGCCTGAATTCAGCCACGATATCGAAACGTCCGGCCACCGGATACTCTCCACCGTCTACATTCAGTGCCGTTCAATGCTGCGCCGCAACGGACCGGAGGCCTTCAAACCCGTCGGTGAGGTGGAGTTTGCCAGCGGCGTCGCGGCAATGTTTAACAGCGGCCATTACGGCGCGGCGGCAGGCTGTGAAGCGATTGTCGGCGGTGCCAGCCTGTTGGCTGGCGATGACCTGCTGCCGGTGATTGAAAGCATGACGGAACGTTCAGGGGGACGGTTACGCGGGATGCGTAATCCGCTGGCCTGGCACGATGACCCGCGCGTGGTATCCAGTCCCGCGACGCCGCCCGCCGGTCTGGCGGCCAGTGCCGCATTCCGGCGCGGTGCCGCATGCCTGGCCCGCAAAGGACTGTCGCTGGATGTCTGGGTTTATCACACCCAACTCGATGAAATCGCTGAGCTGGCACGGGCGCTACCCGATCTGCACATTATTGTGGACCATTGCGGCGGGCCGATCGGTAGCGGGCCGTATGCCGACAAACGGGATGCCACCTTCCAGGAATGGAAAAAGGCCATCATTGCGCTGGCGGCGTTGCCAAACGTGAGCATCAAAATCAGCGGTTTCGGCATGACCGTCATGGGCTACTCCTTCGCCCAGCACGCCATGCCACCGGACTCCCTGACGCTCTCGCAGGCCTGGCGGCCGCAGTTTGAAACCCTGGTTGACGCGTTTGGCGTCGGGCGCTGTATGTTTGCCAGCAACTTCCCGGTCGACAAAGGGATGTTCAGCTACGGCGTATTCTGGAATGCCTGTAAAAGGCTGGCTGAGCACGCTTCGCCAACCGAAAGAGAACAGCTGTTCTGGCGCACCGCGGCCTCACGCTATCGCTTATCCTCCCTGGAGAATATGGATGAATATCAAATCAAGACTGCATGAAGCGCCTCCCCTGGCGCAGGATGAGTCCGCTGCAGCGATCTCGTATACATCGGCAGAAAAAAGGACGCTGGCGCTGGGCGGGTTAGGGTGGACGTTTGAAAGCTATGACTCGTTTTTGCTCTCGCTGTTATTACCGGTACTGGGCGTGGTATTTGATGTCAGCAAAACGGAACTTGGCGTGTTTATCAGCACCACGGCAGGCGGGCAGATTATTGGTGGCATTCTGTTTGGGCTGGTTGCCGATAAGATCGGACGCGTCAGAACGGCCTTCATCTGTATCGCCATCTATTCACTTTTCTCTGGACTGCTGGCGTTCTCCCACAATCCTCAGGCGTTTGCTGCGCTGCGATTCTGCGGTGCGCTGGGTATGGGCGGCATGTGGACGTCAGGAGCGGCACTGATCGCCGAAACATGGCGTCCGGAACGTCGTGCACGCGGTGGCGCGCTGATGCAAATGGGGTTACCGGTGGGGGCGATCCTGGCGATTGGCCTGACGGCGCTGGTGACGGCCCTGACCGGCGGGCTGGAAAACGGCGGCTGGCGCTACCTTTTCATGATTGGCGCACTGCCGGTGTTTATCATGATGGTTATTGCTTATATCACGCCTGAATCACCCGTCTGGCTGGCGCGCCAGCAGGAACGCGCTCACCGCCAGAGCAAAGCGGCAGGTACCGGCAAAATCAACCTCAAAGGATTGCTGCTGGCATTTACCTTTATCTTTTTCATTCAGTACCTGTTCTGGGGCGTATTCACCTGGACGCCAACCTATCTTCGTGAAGTTAAGCATCTCGATTTTCTTCACAGCCTGAAATTTGTGCTGGCCCTGCAAACCGGTGCCATTGCTGGCTTCCTGGTGTTCTCACTGCTGGCCGATAAGTGGGGGCGCAGGCCGATGTTTCTGCTCTACCTGTTTATCGGTGCGGTGGCGGTCGGCATGTATCTGGCGACCACTCAGCCGCTGATTCTGATGGTCGCCATCTTCATGGCAGGGTTTGGCGTAAACGGAATTTTTGCCGGCTCCGGTCCTTTCCTCGCTGAGATCATTGGCGACACGCAGTCACGCGGCTTTTTAATGGGGCTGGCGTATAACGGCGGGCGCCTGGGCGGCTTTATCGCGCCGCTGCTGATTGGCTTTGTGGCCAGCGTTGGAGGATTCACCGCCGGGCTGGCCACCACGGTGATCGCCTTTCTTGCCGCGATGGTGGTGGTCTGGTTAGCGCCAGAAACCAAAGGCGTGAAGTTGCAGTAAGCTGTGCACCTGTCGCGCAATCGGCAGGTTAAAACCTGTGACACGGTTGAACACCTGACGCGCTGTCAGGTGTTCAGCCAGTTGTGTGGTATACCCACCGTAGCCAGAATCATCACCGCAAAATCCTGCATCACATCGCGGCCACGCCAGGTGAGCCCGCGCACAAACCCGGACAAAACATCAGGTTCGCCGGCGCGCTAATTGCCTGATTAGCCTGGCTTGCTGGAGAAGTGCCCAGGTGAGGTCGGGCAATCTCACATAACAGGCGCGTGCTTTACTGCGTATAACCGGGTCTGATTACCCCTCATCAAGGAGAACACCATGATAAACAGCCTGCGCACCGTTACGCTGCTGGCGGCAATGACGGTGAGCGCGCCACTGCTGGCGCAGACCTTTGTTTACGTATCCGCCGCCGACGACGGCACCATCGCGCGCTATACGCTGGACGCGCGTAGCGGCGCTTTGCAGCTGCTTGGCCGCACTGAGGCCGGGGGCAAAGTGATGCCGATGGCGCTCAGTGCGGATCACAAAACGCTGTATGCGGCGATTCGCAGTAACCCGCTGCAGCTGGCGAGCTGGCAGATTGACTCGCAGAGCGGCGATCTGAACAACCGGCACACCGTGCCGGCTGCGGCCAGTTACCCCTACATCAGCACTGAGCGTCAGGGACGCTTTCTGCTGGGGGCCTCTTATGATGGCGACGTGGTGCAGGTTTACCGCCTGACGGCCAGCGGCACCATCGCTACGCCGCCGGTCGGCAGCTATAAAACCGGTCATGCGGCACATTCGGTGATTGTCGATGCCAGCGGTCGTCACGCTTATGTGGGCAATCTTGGCACCGATCGCGTGCTGCAGCTCCGGTTGGGCGCAGACGGCACGCTCAGCGCCCTTGATAAGGGCGGGGTAGCAACCGCCGCCGACAACGGTCCGCGCCACTCAGTGTTGTCGCCGGATAATCGCTATCTGTACAACCTTGGTGAAATGGGCGGCATCATTACCCAGTTCCGACGCGAAACCAGCGGCGAGCTGGTGAAAGTGGCGGAAACGCCCAACGCGGTGGCGGCGCAGTATCATCTGCAACATGGGCGTGAACGGCCGCCGGGTTACAGCGACAGCACGCCGCGCATCTGGTCAGCGGATATCCAGCTGACGCCGGACGGGCGTTTTCTGTATGTCAGCGAGCGCACCAGCAGTACCGTGAGCGGTTATCGTGTTAACCAGCAGGATGGCAAACTGACGCTGATCGGCAGCTGGCCGGTGGAGAAACAGCCGCGCGGCATGGCGATCAGCCCCGATGGCCGCTGGCTGGTGGTGAGCGGTGAGAAGAGTGCGGTTATTGGCAGCTACGCGATTGAGGCGCGCAGCGGGGCGTTGCAGCGGGTGGGCGAGGCGCCAGCCGGCCGGGACGCGAACTGGGTGACCATCGTCAGCTATTAAAATGATCGGGCGCAGGAAACTGCGCCTTATTGCGCGAAATTATTTTATGGATAGCATCGTCCGGCAGCAAAGTGTGATCTGCGACACATTTCTGCCGCTGAAGACAGATTGCTGCTTTCTGCGGCAGTGACAGCGCAGATATCCCGCCGGCGACCCGCCGATCGCTGCGTTCGATTAGTTTCCTTAAAGCATTCTGTGCCTGATGTCAGGCGCGTATGAACACCGTTTTCGATTACGAAACAATTTGTCGTAGTTATCGGGATGAGCGCCCGCCAGATTCTGGCAGGATACGCCGCACTTAGCGCCTTCTGGTCTCCGTGACATGCAGTGGTTTTCGAAAAACGCCGTTTTTTTTGCTGTAAAAACCTGTCTGGCCGCTTTTCTGGCATTGTATCTGGCTCTTGAACTGAATGTTGATCGTCCCGCCTGGGCGCTGACCACGGTGTTTGTGGCATCGCAGCTTTATTCGGCCTCCACCATTTCCAAATCGCTGTTCCGCCTGCTTGGCACGCTGCTCGGTGGCGTCTTCATCTTTTTTATCTTTCCGCTCACTGTGGCGCATCCGCTGCTGTTCAGCCTGTGTATCTCACTGTGGGTGAGCCTGTGTCTCTATCTGTCGCTGCACGACCGCACGCCGAAAAGCTATGTTTTTATGCTGGCGGGCTACAGCGCCGCGATTATGGGTTTCCCGGAAGTGACGACGCCGCTCGGTATCACCAGCACCGTGCTGTCGCGCATTGAGGAAATTACTTTAGGCATTGTGTGTAGCAGCCTGGTGCACGCGCTGTTGTTTCCGGTCTCGATGCGCAGTCTGCTGGAGCAGAGCGTCAGCCAGTGGTATCTCAACGGGCGCAAGCTGTGCCGCGATTTACTCTCTGGCATTTCCGCTGACCGATCGCCAGAACGCGACGAAATCCTGACCCGCATGGCCACTAATCCGCAGCAGGTCGAGATCCTGATTACCCATTGCGTGTACGAGGGCGACGCGGCCCGGCGGCTGATTCGCCTGGTCAGCACGCAGTATCAGCATCTTTCATACTTAATCCCCACGCTGACGGCGATTGAGATGCGGCTGCAGCGGCTGGCAGCGCGCCAGATTGCCTTTCCTGCCTGGGTTGAGCAGACCCTGCAGCAGTTCCTGCTGTGGCTGAATGACGGCGAAGCGGTGGGCGATGTCATTGGCATTCAGCTGGAACTGAGCCTTTGTCAGGATCGGCTGAATGCGGCGTGGCGCAATGGCGAGTTGTCTACCGAACACTGTCTGCTGTTTACCGGCCTGCTGGAGCGGCTGGTGGATTTTGTGCGTATCGCCGGGGCTTACCAGAGCGTGGGCGGGCTGGTCAGCGATCTGTCAGGCGACACCACGCTGGCGCGCGGCAAACGCACGCATCGCTTTTTCGACAAAGGGCTGATTCGGCTGTCGGCGCTGACGGCATTTTGCGCCACCTTTGGCTCCTGCCTGCTGTGGATGGCGACCGGCTGGCGCGACGGGGCATCAGCGCCAGTAATGGCCGCGATTCTCAGCTCCTTCTTCGCCAGCCTCGATACGCCGCTGACCTCAATGAAGCTGTTTATTCGTGGGGTGATCGTGGCGATCTTTATCAGCGTGATTTATGTCGCGCTGCTGCTGCCGCAGGCAACCTCGTTCGAGGCGCTGATCCTCTGCCTGGCCCCGGGTTTGCTGCTGCTCGGGCTGATGATTGCGCGACCGGCCAGCAACATGATCGGTCTGAGCGTGGCGATTCAGATCCCCGGCTTTATCGGGCTCGGACATCATCTGAAACCCGATCTGGTGCTGCTGGTCAATAATGCGATTGCTTCAATGGCCGGCGTGCTGTTTGCGGTGATCCTGACCGCGCTGATGCGCAACAAGCGGCCATCGTGGACCGCGCGCCGTGCCGTGCGTCACGGCCTGCGTGAACTGCTGCGCTTTATCAAGGAGATTGAGCGCAACGGCTCATCGCTGCTGGGACGCCAGCGTTTTATTGGCCTGATGCTGGATAAGGTCAACGTGGTGCTACCGCGCCTGCACCTTGATCCGCAGTCCGATATGGCGCCGGCGGGAATGCTGCTGACCGAGGTGTGGCTGGGGGTTAATAGCTTTGACTACTACGCGCGCCATCAGGCGCTGCTGAGCCGTTATCAGCTGGACAGCGGGCAGATGTTTCACGAGCTGGGACTGTTTCTTAAGCGCAGGCTGAAGTCGCTGCAGACGCCGCCGCATGAGGATTTGCAGGAGGAGCTGGATGTGCTGCTGATGCAGCTGGAACAGCTGGCGCAACGTGACGAGGCGCTGTTGCTGCCGCTGTTTCATCTGTTCAGCATCCGGCTATACCTGTTTCCGCAACTTAGCTGGCCGGTGGCCACGCCGCGTCAGGCCGAACGCCTGCAGCAGCATCGTTACCGCCTGCAGGCTTAGCCATACCAGCTGTAACCTTTCGGCACGCGGGAAAAGCCGATGGCTTTCAGGGCCGGTAGCAGCGATGACTGGCTGGCCGGCTGATCGTCCACCCGTTCGAGAATGAAGCTGTGGGTCTTCTCCCGGCGTAAGGCCTGGCCCAGCGCCACGATGGCGGCCTGGCGTTGCTCCTCACTAATGTCGCCAAAAGTTAACAGCTCTTTACCACCCGGCGGCAGCCACAACATAACGCGCCCATTGCCAATCACCACCAGTGCGCTGCTGCGGCGGGTAGGCCGCACGCCACCGACGCTGAGCGGCCACGCCAGCTGCACGCCAAAGGGATTGGCGGGATCCAGCACTGCCAGCGCCACCGGCGGATGCGTGGCCTGCGCGCTGCCGAGCTGGCGCAGCCGGTCGATGGCCGGATTTTCAGCAAACTGCGCGCCACCCATGCCAGCAACAAAGCGGCCGCGCAGCAGCCGTCCGGCATCCTCCATGCCGCGCAAGAGCGGCTGCAACGCCGGAAAGCCGCCGGGAATCTGCTCTGCCACGGCGGCACCGCGCGTGATCACGCCAAAGCGGTCGAGCATATTTTCAGTCAGCGCCAGGGCGCGTTCGGTATCGGCCAGCGGCTGCCGCACAATCAGCGACCAGCGTCCGGCCATGCTGTTGAGCGAGGGCTGCGTAGCAGCACTGCGGCTGGCCGCGAAACTGGCCCGCCTGTGGCGACTGCGCGCAGGACGGGCCGGGCGTGGACGTGTCGTGTGGCTGGTGGTGCTGAGCTGGCGCAGCGCGGCCCAGGTATCCATGGTCAGATAGCCGCGCCATACCAGCTCCCACATCGCGGCAAAGACTTCGCCGGGATCGACAGATTGTTCAGGTTGCGCCATGACGCGCGGCAGCAGCTCGCGGGCGAACCAGCCGCCGCCGTCCTGTAATTGCGCCACAATCGCCTGCTGCAAAGGTGACAGCGTCACATTGTTACCCTCATCAGGCACTGGTAACGTTTCACTGGCAAACTCACTCAGGTGCAGGGAGACCAGTCCGTCCTGCGCGCCAGGGGCCCGCTGGCCACTCCAGATGACTTCACCGGAAGAGAGCAGCTCATCCAGCATCGCTGGCTGATAATCACGCACCCGCGCCGGCAAAATCTGGCTTTCCCACAGCGAAACCGGCAGCGCCACGCCAGCCAGCTGTTCAATCACCCGCACCACGCCGTTGATACCGGCAAAGGCGCCCTGTGCCGCAGCTGCCGCGACGTCGCTCAGCAATCCCTGGCGCTCAAGCAGAAAAGCCACGTACGCCGGCGCTTCGACCGGTCGGGTGGCCTCACGCGCCGCCTGTAGCGATCGCACGCGCAAACGACGAAATACGCTTTCCGCTACCCACTGCGTTGACGCATCGACCGCAGGCGAGAGGAAATCGCCTTTCAGTACGCGTTGCTGCTGACGCAGCTCTTCCAGCGTGTGGTCGACCACGGCGCGGCCCAGACCAAAACGGGCGGCGATTTGCAGACTGGTGGCGACAGCGTGGGTGCGCAGATAGCGATTAAGTAAGTCATGCAGCGGACGGGCCACCGGCGCGAGCAGCCCGGCGGGCAGATCAGCTGGCAGCGCCGTGCCCAGCGCGTCGCGCAGCCGCACGCCATCTTCGGCGACAGCCCAGCGCGCCTCTGCCGCAATCGTAACCTGAATGATGCGTTGCGCCTGTTGCAGCGTGGTTAGCAGCGGCATCAGCGCCGCCTCGCCGTTGTAGCGCGCCGTGATTTCCGGCACAGTGAGCGGCCCCAGCTCGCGCAGCAGATCAACCACGGCTTCCTGAGTGCTGGCCTGATAATCGGAAACGGTGCGCTGAAGCTCCTGCTCAACGCGTACCACCACCTCGGGCGCCAGCAGCTCGTGCATCTCAACCTGGCCCAGCAGATCGCTCAGCAGCGTGCTGTCGAGCGCCAGCATTGAGGCGCGCCGTTCCGCCTGCGGCGCATCGCTGGCATACATGAATTCGGCGACATAGCCAAACAGCAGCGGCGCAGCAAACGGCGAGGGCGTATCGGTGGTAACTTCAGTCAGCTTAACCTCGCCCTGTTGTATCCGTGCCATCAGCTGATGCAGTGCCGGCAGGTCATACACGTCCTGCAGACATTCACGCGCGGTTTCGATCAAAATTGGGAAATCGTCGAACTGCCGCGCCACTTCCAGCAGCTGCCCGGCACGCAGCCGCTGCTGCCACAGCGGAGAACGTTTACCGGGATTGCGGCGCGGCAGCAGCAGGGCGCGCGCGGCGCATTCGCGGAAGCGGGCGGCAAACAGCGCAGACTGTCCCACCGCAGCCGTCACCTGTCGCTGGAGTTCGTCCGGCGCAAACAAAAACAGTTCAGCGCCTGGCACCCGGCCTTCGCTGTCAGGGAAGCGCGCGACAATCCCATCATCGCTGGCGACCACGGCCGGATCGAGCCCCATCTGGCGGCCAATCCGCTCAGCGATGGCCAGCGCCCACGGCGCATGCACGCGCTGACCATAAGGGGAATGCAAAATCACGCGCCAGTCGCCGGTTTCATCGCGACAGCGCTCAATCAGCAAATTGCGATCGTCAGGCACCAGGCCTGTGGCGGCAAACTGTTCGTCGATGAGCGCACGAATGTTGTGTCGGGCATTGGCGTCAAGGTTGTCGCTGCCGGGCAACACTCCGCTGGCGGCATGTCGCAAATAGCGGCCAATGGCTTCGCCGAGTGTCGCCGAACGCCCGAGACTGTCGCCGTGCCAGAAGGGCAGGCGCGCCGAGCGACCGGGTGCCGGCACCACTACCACCTGATCGTGCGTAATTTGCTGGATGCGCCACGAGGTGGCGCCAAGCGTGATGATGTCGTTAATTCGCGACTCATACACCATCTCCTCATCCAGTTCGCCGACCCGGCGCGCACCGGACTGTTCTTCGCCCTCCGGCAGCATCACACTGAACATCCCGCGGTCCGGAATGGTGCCACCGCTGGTGACGGCCAGATGCTGCGCGCCCGGGCGACCGCTTAAGGTTTGCTGTTGTCGATCCCAGATGATGCGCGGGCGCAGGTTAGCAAACTCGTCCGAAGGGTAGCGGCCAGACAGCATATCCAGCACCGCATCGAAGGCGTTACGTGGTAACGTTTTAAACGGATCGGCACGGCGTACCTGTTGATACCACGCCTCGACGGACAGGGTGTCCATGGCCGCCGCCGCCACCGTATGCTGGGCGAGAATATCGAGCGGATTGTGTGGCAAAGCGATAGCATCCAGTTCACCTGCCAGCATTGCGTCCACCGTCACGGCCGCATCAACCAGATCGCGGCGCGTGCGCGGCCAGATAATGCCTTTCGGCGTACCGCCGACCTGGTGACCGGCCCGGCCAATACGCTGCAGCGCGCTGGCCACCGAAGGCGGTGCCCCGACCTGAATCACCAGATCGATATCGCCCATGTCGATTCCCAGTTCAAGACTGGATGTCGCCACCACGCAGCGCAGTTCGCCGGCTTTCAGGGCGTTCTCAATCTCCAGCCGCTGCTCTTTCGACACCGAGCCATGATGCGAACGGGCAATATACGCTTCAGCAGGCGTGGCGCGTTTTTCGGTTCCACCGCTAAAAGAGCCATAGGCGAGGGCTGGCTCTGCTACGCCCTGCTCCGGCGCGGCGCGTCGCGCATACAGTTCATTGAGCCGTGCGGTGAGTTTTTCCGCCAGCCCACGCGAATTGGTAAACACCAAAGTCGCGCGATGGCGCAATACCTCATCCAGAATGCCGGCTTCAATATGTGGCCAGATGGAACCGGCGGCGAGGCTGCTCTCCTGCGCGGCGCGCGCATCGGGACGCTGCTGGATGTCCGTCATGTCCTCTACCGGCACAGTAATTGTCAGCTGCAGCGGCCGCTGCGCCGGCGGGTTGACGATGCGCGCAATACCCGCGCCACCGAGGAAAGCCGCCACCGCTTCTGGCGGTCGCACGGTGGCCGACAGGCCAATGCGCTGAGCAGGCTGCGCCAGCAATACATCGAGCCGTTCCAGGCTGAGCGCCAGATGGGCGCCGCGTTTACTTCCCGCCACCGCATGAACTTCGTCAATAATCACGGTCGAGATGCCACGCAGCGTTTCGCGGGCTTTTGACGTCAGCAGCAGGAAAAGCGATTCCGGGGTAGTAATCAGGATGTCCGGCGGCCGGCGCTGCAGCTTTGCCCGTTCGGCGCTGAGCGTGTCGCCGGAGCGCATGCCGACCTCCAGCGTGATTTCCGCCTCACCCAATTCCGCGCGCTCAGCGGCAACGCCCGCCAGCGGTAGCGCCAGGTTACGCTGCACGTCAGCCGCAAGCGCTTTAACCGGTGAAATATACAGAATGCGCGTCTTGTGACTGCGCGCTACGGGTTCGTCACGGCTGCGCTCGCGATACAGCGCGTCGATCGCATGCAGAAATGCCGCCAGCGTTTTGCCGGAGCCGGTTGGGGCAATCACCAGGCAGTGTTGTCCGCTGGCGATGGCGCGCCAGGCTTCCTGTTGTACGGGAGTCGCCGCCGGGAAAGTGCGGCGAAACCACTGTTGCGTGGCCGGGGTGAACAGTGAAAGCGCTGAGGCTGGCATCCATGACTCCTGCATTCTCGAAAGGGCGATCAGCAGTGTAGCGTGCCGCAGCGTTTACGGCATTATCAGGATATTGCCGATGAGGGCGGCGCGAAAACACGCGCCGCAGCACTAATATGTGACAACGTCACTGAGGATAAACAGAGTCGGCCAGTTTCCCGCGTCGATCAAAGCGACGTGCGGCCAGCCACAGCAATGCGGTAACAAACCAGCCGATGATCCATGACACATCGTTGCCGGCAAAAATCCACGTCAGGGAACCATGATGCAGCGGGTTATCAATGAACGGCAGCTGTACCAGCACCCCGAGGAAGTAAATGATAATGCCGGCCCAGTTCCAGCGACCGTAGCGGCCATCCGGTTGCGACAGCGCGGGCACATCGACTTTCCCTTTGGTAATCAGATAAAAATCCGTCAGGCTGATGGCGCTCCACGGCACAAAAAAGGCCAGCAGGAACAGCAGGAAGTGGGTAAATGATTTGAGAAACGCCGGTTCGCTGAGCAGCGCAATGATGCAGGAGAGCGTCACCATCAGCACCACAAACAGGATACGTCCGCCACGGCTGATCGCGGTTTGCTGGCGAAAACCGGAGACAATGGTGGTCAGCGACATAAAGCTGCCGTAGGCATTGAGCGTAGTGAAGGTGATTTTGCCAAAGCAGATGGCGAAGTAGATAACCATCGCCATGGTGGCGCTACTGCCCAGCCCGACGATGTAGCCCACTTCATTACCGGAGAACGCTTTACCCGCAATTGCAGCCACAATGACGCCCAGCGTCATGGATGCCTGCGTGCCCAGCACGGTGCCAAAAAACACCGAACTGAACAGCTTTTTCGCGGAGACATCCACCGGCAGATAGCGCGAGTAGTCCGACACATACGGGCAAAACGCAATCTGCCATGACGAGGAGAGCGATACCGCCAGCAGAAAACTGGCAACGCTGAAGTGCTGATTTTGCCAGACGGTCGCTAAATCGTGGCTGGAGAGTAGGGTGATGAACAGGTAAACAAACGCCAGCACGCCGATGACGCTGGCCACTTTGCCGAGTTTATGAATCACCCGATAGCCGAGCACCGCAATCACGATGATGATGGCGCTGAAGATGATCATGCCGGCTGCATTGCTGACGTTGACCAGCTTCGCCAGCGCCTGGCCGGCCAGTACCGTGCCGCTGGCCGAGAAGCCCACATACATAATGCACACCAGCACCAGCGGGATCACCGCGCCAAACACGCCAAACTGCATACGGCTGGTGATCATCTGCGGCAGGCCAAGGCGCGGGCCCTGAATCGCGTGCAGCGACATGATGGCCGCGCCGACGATCTGTCCCACCAGTAAACCGACAATCGACCACACCACATCGCCGCCCAGCACCACCGCCAGCGCACCGGTAACAATGGCGGTGATCTGCAAATTGCCGCCAAACCACAACGTGAACTGGCTAAACGGATGCCCGTGACGCTCGCTGAGCGGGATGTAATCAATGGAACGTGTTTCTGACAGGCGCTGTTTCTCTGCACCTGAATAATCTGCGGCAGGTATCTGAGCGGACATAGTTTCCTCGCTGGAACGGCTAAAGGTGGTTAGTCATTGATTTTTCTTGTTAGTCAGTAGTAAATGTCACGAAACATACATGTATATACATGTAGCGATATTGTCACGAGGTTGATGAGGTTACAAGCTGACCGGTCATTGGAAATTGTGATGACGCTGGCAATGTTGTCCGTTAATGTCAGGAGATTGTCCGGTAACGGACGCGCACAAAGGCGATGATGCGCTAACTACAGACCCACTAACTGTGGCGATCAGGACAACCCGGGGAGGGAATCATGCAGGCAGTGATTGAAACAGAACGCTTACGACTGGAACCCTTTGCGCTAAGCCACCTCACCGGCTTGCGCGCGATGGATGATGACCCGGAAATCATGCGTTATATCAATGAGGGACAGGTGAAGAGCGAGGACGAGACGCTGGCGACCATTGAGCGCGTGCAGCAACGCTGGCAGCGCTATGGTTTTTCCTGGTGGGCGCTGCGCGAGAAGAGCAGCGATGACATCGTCGGAGCGGCTTGTCTGCAGCATCTGGCCCATCAGGAACAGGCGCCGCTGGAAATTGGCTGGCGACTGTTGCGCAGCAGTCAGGGGAAAGGGTATGCCACCGAAGCCGCCACGGCGATTGTGCAGTTTGCTACCGGGCAGATTGGCGTGGATTATCTGGTGGCGGTGGCACATCCGGAAAATCTTGCTTCCCACCGGGTGATGCAGCGGCTGGGTATGCGCTATCGCGGTATCGAGCAGCATTACGACCAGCCCTGTGTGGTTTATGAACTGGATATGAAGAGTGCCCCAGCGCATTCGTGAGGCAGGGCGCGCACCCTTTCTAGCGGCGCGATTTATCACGCAATAAATTGCGCCGCTATCAAACATGCACCCGGTAAGGGTGCGCTCAATACCCCGGTACGTGCGCGGCTTTCATAATCAGATTTGCCACCGCCTGCGGCTGGGAAATCAGCGACACATGGCTGGCCTTGAGTTCGATGGTCTGCGCATGCATGCGTTTCGCCATAAAGCGCTGCAGATCCGGATTGATAGTGTGATCCTCCGTCGACACCGCATACCAGCTCGGTTTGCTATGCCAGGCCGCCACGCTGGTTTTCGCCTGGGTAATGGCTTTACCCATCGGCTGCTGAACGGCGTAATAAGCCCGCGCTTCGCTTTCTGGCAGATCGCCGGCAAAGTCATGGATAAACGCCTGTTCACTGAGCGCGCCAAAGCCATCGTCACGCCACTTCAGGCCAGCGGCAACCGGTGCCGCAGGGAACTTTTTGGTGAGCGCCGGATAATCTTCACCGGCCTCCGGCGCGCGCGCCGCGATATACACCAACCCCTTCACTTCAGGTTCATCGCCCGCCTGACTGATAACCATGCCGCCGTAGGAGTGCGCAACCAGAATCACCGGTCCATCCTGCTGTGCCAGCGCGCGTTTCACCGCCGCCACGTCATCATTCAGCGACGTCGTTGGGTTTTGTACCGCGGTGACGTGCAGACCTTTCGCCTGCAACAGTGGGATGACTTTGCCCCAGCTGGATCCATCAGCGTACAGGCCATGGACCAGCACAATATTTTTTACTTCCTGCGGCGCGGCAGCGCTATCGGCGTGCGCCAGTCCGGCACTTAGGGCAGAGATTACCAGCGCCGTCAGCGCCGTGATTTTGCGTAATGTCATGATCGGTCCTCATAATTAATCGGGGTTCATGCACCACTGTAAGCGCCGGGGACCAACAATCCGCTGACGTGGAAATGACAAAAAAATGACAGCGACACGATGTGGCAGCGGAGGATTTAAAAGTAATAAAAGCAGAGGATTAGCCGTGAGTCGGAGCATAGCCGCTATGCTTGATAAGGATGAGACCCGACCAACCCGAGAATCTCTCAAAGGAGTGCTGAATAGATTATGCTGTTGCGCAAGAAGAAAATCCGCTCTCACAGCGAAGACCGCCTGCTGGCGTTAACGCTGGCCACCACGGCCGGTATCCTTAACGCCATGGCATTTGGCGCATTTGGCTTTTTCCCTTCCCATATGACCGGCAATACCTCGCAAATTTCGGCAGAGGTGAATGGTTCTGACCTGCACGATCTGCTGTTTCTGGCCGTGCTGATTTTTGCTTTTGTCTGCGGTGCCATGCTGGCGCGTTTGACGGTAGCTTACGGCCTGAAGCGGAATCTGCGCACCATTTACTGTCTGGTGCTGCTGGCCGAGGGTATTTTCCTGCTGCTGACCTCCCTGGTAGAAATTCTGTGGTATTCCGAACGAAACAACGGCGAAATTCTGGTTACGCTGAGTCTGCTGATGGGTATCCATAACTCAACCTCGACCCAGCTTTCCTCCGGTCGCGTTCGCTCCACGCACGTGACCGGCACACTGACCGACGCCGGCATCGCGTTAGGCTCCTGGCTGCGCGCATCCTTCAGTCAAAGCGAGGCCGCCGATCGCGATGGCCACCGAACTGTGCTTTTTACTCATCTGGTCACGATTTTCTCATTTCTTTCCGGCTGCGTTGTCGGTTATCTGCTGTTCAGACACCTTGGATTTGAAGCGATGGCGGGGTTGGGCATTGTGCTGGCGCTGATCGCTGTCGGTGGCATCGCCAGAACCCTGCATTTAACCGGCATGCGATTTTGGTAACACTAACGGAGAGTTTTCCGATTTGAAGCAGGTGGATTAAGTGCACATGAATACTACTTATTGCTGGTATTAATGTGCACTTGAAAGTGCAGGGCAAATCATGTACACATGAATACTCTATAAATGTGGTTTTCCCGTAGACTTATATGAACAAAATGACGGCAATCGAGCGGCTTAATGCGTTTGACAGGCAGGGGCGCTATGTCTTTGCTGTGCGTGATTTAGCCAAAGTCTTTTATGACGACAGTGACAAAGCTTTCAACGCTGGCCTGAACCGTCTGGTGAAGGACGGCATCCTGCAGCGCGCCAGCCGTGGCGTCTATGTTTACGCCTATGCGAGAAGTAAAGACGCTTACACGCTGGAAAGAATCGTACAGACGTTGCGCAGAGGAGAATACAGCTACCTGAGCCTGGAATCGGCGTTATCGGCTTACGGGGTAATTTCACAAATCCCGATGGGGCGTCTTACCGTTATGACCACGGGCCGTTCTGAAGAACACATTACGCCTTATGGCGTGATCGAATTCACGCATACCAAACGATCGCCTGAACAAATTTTGCAGGACACCATTTTGGGCGAGTCACCTTTGCGCCTGGCAACTAAAAAAGCCGCACTGCGCGATTTACGTCGGGTGGGGCGTAATACGCATCTGATTGATGAGGCGGAAACGAACGATGAATCAGAAAGTCAGTTTCACTGAACTGGTCGCTAAGGCCATGGCTTCAGCGCAACTCGAGGGTATGCGTAACGTAGTGGAAAAAGAGCTTTTACACTACGATATCCTTTACTGTCTGGATAAAGCGGGTCTGCTGCAAAATCTGACGTTTCAGGGCGGTACCTCTTTGCGGCTATGCTATGACGGCAATCGATTTAGCGAGGACCTGGATTTCGCCGGCGGCATCAACTTTTCCGGTGCAGATTTAAAAAACATGAAGGTCTGTATCGAAGACTATCTCGGCACGCGTTACGGTTTAGAAGTTACGGTCAAAGAGCCGGCAGAACTTCGCCGCCAGCCGGGCTATGAAGAGATCAGGGTCGATAAATGGCAGGTCTCCGTGACGACGGCACCCGAAAAGCGCGATATGCCTAAGCAACGCATCAAAGTCGAAGTTGCTAATATTCCCGCTTACAGTCGCAAACCGTTGCCGCTGAGCCGCAATTATCCGGTGTTGCCGGATGGCTACAGCGATACGCTGGTGATGTGTGAAAGTCTCGACGAGATCATGAGTGATAAGCTTATTTCCCTGGTTGCGACCACCAAATATCTTCGTTACCGCGATGTCTGGGATTTACCGTGGCTGATGCAGCAAGGCGCTGCGTATGATGTGGGCTGGATTCGGCAAAAAATCGAGGATTACCGGATTCCTGACTATGAAAAATTATTAAAACAGCGACTGGCTGGTATCGAAAACATCGTCAAAGACGGACGTTTTTACAACGAAATGCGCCGTTTCATACCCCAGCAGGTATTTGCCAGAACGCTGGGACGTGCAGAATTTACCGATTACATCGCCGAACGTTTGACCTCGCTGTTGCAAAGATTGCAGCGAGATTTAGCAGGAAAACGGCCCGATGACGCCTTCAGAATGTAACAACCACAGCTGGCTCGGCGTGCAGAGGAGATAAAAGAGCAGGGGACGGGCACTGTCAACCCGGTTGCACGCTCAGGAAGCGGATTTTTTTGTTAATTTGCCGTCTGGTTTTCTCACAGGCGCTATAACTTACTATTCCTGCTTCAACAAACTGCTGATGAGGTAAAACAATGGATAACACCATGATAACGGATGAATTTTCCAAAGATTTGTCTGCGTTTGTCGGGACGCATTTCGTTTATACCTATGATAATGGCTGGAAATATGAGTGGTACGCGCGCAACGCGACGACCTGTGATTATCGTATCCATCAGGGATTGGTTGGTGGCCGTTGGGTGACCAATCAAAGCATGAATGCGGTGCAGTTCGCACCGGGCATTTATAAAGTCGACTGGCACGAGCCGACAGGCACCTGCGTTAGTCTGCTGTTTGATATCAACCGCAAGGTGATTCACGGCACCATCTTTTTCCCGCAGTGGATTGCCGGCGAAGGACAGCATCCGGAAAAAACCATCTGCTATCAGAATGAATTTATTGAAGATATGCATCGTTTCCGTGATGAAGGGCCAGCGTATCCGTACGTGGTGATTCCTGAGTTTGCCAAAGTGACCTACATGAAGAATGAAGGTCCGGATAATGATGCCGTAATCAACATGCCGCCGGGACAAATGCCGGAAGATTATTTTAAAGATAAATGAGAGTGGCAATCCGCTGACGGCGCCGGGTTCGGTCGCCATGAATGGCGACCCTGCGATTGTGCAGTGCGGCGAGGCATTGCAGGGTGCGCATTGATGCGCACCAGAGTTACTCGTGAGTGGTATCCAGCAAACAGACCGATCGCGCTACGTGAAATCTGACAAAAGCGCTGAGGGATAACCGGGAAGTTTCGCGTAGCGTTGTCATGCTGGATGAGCTAAAGCCATGGAAAGCCACCGGGCGAAGCTAACCGGGCAGTCAGCTGTAGGGTGCGCATTGATGCGCACCAGGATAACGCCGTGGTGTCCATCAAACAGACTGGTGGGATAAGTTTTCACTGAAGCCGTGGCGGAATGCGTTGTAGGCCTGGTAAGAGGCGTGAAGGGCGAAACTGAAGGATTGAGATACGTGATCAGATATCTTATTTAACATAATATACATTATGCGCCATTTGATCTGTAGTGGCTAAATTCAGATGTCCGCCTCTGGCTATATTGAGATGTCCGCATTATCGTCCTTTTTCCAGGGTTTCCCGGCTGAGGACGCAACTGATGACGGCTTACGGTTCGGAGTGCTTTACGATGAATGAAGTTAACCGCCTCAAGATCCTGCAGGACGTCATTGATGGCCGGCTTACAACCTCGCTTGCATCACAACGACTTGGCATAACGGATCGGCACTGTCGGCGTCTGTTAGCGCGTTATCGCGAGTCCGGGCCGCTGGCTCTGGCGAACCGTCGCCGGGGATTGCGTGGTAATCGCCAGCTTCTGCCGGGCCTTGCTGAGCTTGCTCTGGGCATCATCCGCGATAACTATGCCGACTTTGGTCCCACGCTTGCCTGCGAGAAGCTAGCCGAGCTCCATGACGTTGTGCTGGCTAAAGAGACCGTGCGTCAGCTGATGGTTCGAGCGGGACTTTGGATCCCCCGGAAAATGCGAGCGCCGAGGATCCAGCAGCCACGGTATCGTCGCGCCTGCGTTGGCGAACTTATACAGATTGACGGCTGCGATCATCGCTGGTTTGAGGATCGCGGCCCCGCCTGCACGCTGCTGGTTTATGTTGACGACGCAACCAGCCGCCTGATGCAGCTCCACTTCGTAAAATCTGAGTCCACGTTCACCTATTTTGACGCCACCCGCGGCTATCTGGAGCAGCACGGTAAACCGCTGGCATTCTACAGCGACAAAGCCAGCGTGTTTCGCATTAACAACAAAAATGCGGTTGGCGGTGACGGCCAGACGCAGTTCGGGCGTGCGATGAACGAGCTCAACATCACGGGCATCTGCGCCAACACCAGTTCTGCCAAGGGTCGCGTGGAGCGTGCACATCTGACGCTTCAGGATCGGTTGGTCAAAGAGCTGAGGCTGCGCAAAATCAGCACGCCGGAAGCCGCCAACGCCTTTGCCGCTGAGTTCATGGCAGACTACAACCGGCGGTTTGCGAAGGCACCAAGGCACGATTTTGACGTTCACCGGCCGCTTGATGCTGGTGATAATCTGGAACAGATATTTACGTGGCGGGAACCTCGCAGGGTCTCAAAATCACTTACAGTTCAGTATGATAAAACTCTGTATCTGCTTGAAGATAATGAAAAAAGTCGGCGCGTAATGGGGAAATACATTGAGGTGTACCACTATCCCGATGGCAGAATTAAACTCTGGGGAAACAATGCTGCACTTCCCTGCTCTGCCTATGATCGGCTGGCTGAGGTTGACCAGGGAGCGATTGTAGAAAACAAACGGCTGGGGCATGCCTTGGCTACAGCTAAGCTGATGCAGGATAAACGAGACAACACGCGATCGCTGTCAGTAGCGACAACGCACAGGACACGCAAAAAGGATCCAGCCAAGAAGCCCCAACGGGCACTGAATGAAAATGACTTGCTTGAAGCGCTTGCTGACTTGCAGGCTCATAGCAAGGAGATATTTGGCAAGACCTGACGGACATTTTAATTTAGCTGGAAAGCGGACATTTAAAAACAGCTTTAACATTGATCACAGGGGCAAAGCTGACCAGGCCGCTTTAGGCTACCTGCTGAAAATCCTGAAATACCTGTATAAATTCTGCAAGCATTGCCGTGAGTTCATGCTTCAAACTTTGCTTCCCTGAGCTTGTGTCGGCTCCACTGAACATACTCTGATCACCTGCAATAAGATTCCATTTGAAAGCGGCAATGATAGATTCATACGCTCAACGCTATGACACGTCGCGTAATTAATCCGGCAATGTGCAGAGATCAGCAATATTTGTTGGATAAACGACGTCGCGAGTGTTTCGCAGCTCAGTAAGATCCCACCAGTGATAACTATCAATGACTGACTTTTCATTTTCAGTCCAACCACTGGTACGGATATCTTCATCTCCAACTTTAATTAAATAAAATCGTTCATTTGCCAAAACCACCTCACCGCTGGGAAGCGTCATTTCAAAAATGCGCTCAGTTAACGGCTGACCCACATCATCGACATAAAAGCCTGTTTCTTCTCTGAGCTCTCTGATAGCTGCCTGTTCAAAAGTCTCTCCCGGTTCAACGCCTCCGCCGGGTGTGGCCCAGTATTCTCTGCCTGACAGGGCATTATTTTTATGCTTAAACCAAAATAATAAAACCTGATTAAGAGGATTTATAATAAGCAAACGAGCCGAATCGCGGGTGCGCACTTTATAATTCCTTTATGATTTTTAATACAAATCAGCATAACTGATCATGGTCAGAAAACGAAACGCCACAGTCTGCAGGAACAGGACGACAGGATAGACATCCCTCCCCGGCTCGCTATATAGTAAGCGCGCATCTCACTTCTGACTTGCCGTAGGCGTTACCGTCATCCAACGCGCCCTGAACCGGAATGGGCCTCTGCGCAGAGGAAAACCGGAACAGCGCCACGGCATCGTTCACGCTTTCTACGCATCCTGTCTCTCGGGATCGCTAGCAGTGCATCACCGCACGTGGCCTTTCATTCTCTGACTGACAAGGCACATTATGAAGCTGACCAACAACACCCTGCTCATCACCGGCGCAACCAGCGGTATTGGCCGCCGGCTGGCCGAGGTTTTTCACGATCGCGGTAACCGCGTCATTATCACCGGCAGACGTCAGGCGCTGCTCGATGAGATCACCGCCCAGCGCCCGGCCATTACCGGTTTTGCTCTGGACGTTAATGACGCCACCGCCCTCGCCCGCTGTTCCGCGGCGATTCACGCGCAGTTCCCGCATATCAACGTGCTGATCGCCAACGCCGGTATCTCGCAGCCGGAAACGGTGACGGCGGACGAATGGACCAGTGATATTGCTGAGCAAATCGTGATGACCAACATCCTCGGTGTGATTCGCGTCACCGCCGCGTTTTTGCCGCTGCTGCGCCGTCAGCCGCAGGCCACGCTGATGGCAACCAGTTCCGCGCTGGCCTTCATGCCGCTGGCCAGTTTTCCCACCTACTGCGCCAGCAAAGCCTTTCTGCATTCCTGGCTGGTTTCGCTGCGTCATCAGCTGCGTAATACCCCGGTCGAGGTGCTGGAAATGCTGCCGCCGTATTTACAGACGGCGCTGACCGGTGATCACCAGCTCAGCGATCCCCGCGCCATGCCGCTGGAAGACTATATCGCGCAGATTCTGCAGATGCTGGAAAATGGTCCGGTCGCGCGCGGCGAACTGCTGCTGGAGCGCGACCATGCGCGGCGCTGGGCCGAACGCGACGGCAATTTTGACGCCATATTTGACATGATGAACCCGCGCTAATCTGCTTTGAACCGGTGCGCCCGGCAGCGCACCGGATCTATCACGAAGTACGCAAAGGCGCGCCGTGGCTGAAGTGCGCCAGCAGCCGTTCTACCGCCGGATTGGCCTGCGCCTGAACCGCATAGCAAATGCCGACACGCCGCATCAGCGGCTGACCGGGTAAAGCGCGCGAGGCCAGACGATGACGCGCGGCAACCAGCGGCGCCGGCGCAATGGTGACGCCAAAGCCGGCTTCCGCCAGATCCAGCGCCAGCGCGTAGCTGCCGGCGTTGGCCGCGGCCGCACCCGCGCCGTAAAACGGCAGCAGCCGCTGATGCGACTCATCAGTCGGCACCATCACCCACGGCAGCGGATGCAACTGGTCATGGGTCAGCGTTTCCAGCTGATTTAGCGCATGACTGGCGGGATACGCCAGCACGTAGTGCTCTTCAAACAGCGGCATAAACAGCTCGTCTTCGCAGCGCAGGCTTTCACACGCCAGCCGGATATCGCCCACGCAGCCGGGCTCGACGCTAAGCAGCACCGTGGGAAAATGTTGCCGGATGGCCGTCAGCAGTTGCGCCAGCTGGGCGGGCGCGACATCCCCTTCGACACCAATCTTCAGCGGCAGACAATCCGACGGCTGCCGAAAGCGTGTGACCAGCGCCTGCATATCGCTGAGCATCTTGCGCGCCTGCGGATACAGGACGCGAGCGTCCTCCGTGACCTCCACGCCGCGCGGCCTGCGGATAAAAAGCGTGGTGGCCAGCTCCTCTTCCAGCAGTTTGATCGTGGCCGAGAGCGCGGGCTGCGTCAGATTGAGTAACTGTGCGGCGCGCGTGATGTTGCGCTCCTCAAACACGCAGATAAAAGCTTTTAGCTGTCGCTTATCCATAGAAAATCATTATATCGGCGAAAGAAATAAACCATTTTTCACCAATTTCTGCGCGATTTAAAGTGCACGCCTCAGCTTCGCCATTAATTTTATCTATGAGGAAGTCATTATGACCCAGAATGTTAAACCTTTAATCGTCATCACCGGTGCCAGCTCCGGTATCGGTCTTGCCACGGCAAAGCTGCTTTCGGCGCGTGGACATGCCCTGCTGCTGCTGGCTCGCCGTATCGATCGTATGACGGCACTGAACCTGCCCAATACCCTGTGCCGCGCGGTTGATGTGACCGATCGCCACGCATTTACCGCCGCAGTGCAAGATGCTGAGCAGCAGTTTGGCCCGGTCGATGCGCTGATTAACAATGCGGGCGTGATGCTGCTCGGCGCGATTGAACAACAGGATGCCGGCGAATGGGATAAGATGTTCGACGTCAACGTGAAAGGCCTGCTCAATGGCGTGCAGGCGGTCACCGCAGGCATGATTGACCGTAAAAGCGGCACGATCATTAATATCAGCTCAGTGGCCGGACGGAAGACGTTTCCTAATCACACAGTGTATGTTGGCACTAAATTCGCTGTGCATGGCATGTCAGAGAACCTGCGCGAAGAGCTGTCGCCGCACAATGTACGCGTGATCGTTATCGCACCCGGCGCTGTTGAAACCGAGCTGTTGAGTCACACCACCAGCGAAGCAATCAAGGACGGTTATCACGCGTGGAAAGCCGAAATGGGCGGCAAAGTGCTCAGCGCAGACGATGTGGCCAGCGCCATCGATTACGCCTATTCACAGCCGCAGTCGGTATGCGTGCGGGAAATCGTGCTGGCGGCCACCCGCCAGGGCGCATAAACCTCAGTGACCCGGCAGCGCTGCGCCGGGTTCCATCTCTTCGGCTAAGGCCGTCAGCGCCGCGCGGTTACCGATCGCATAACCCCCCTGCTGCTTACGCAGCACCCCTTCTGCGCTGAACTGCGCAAACACATACAGCAGGTGGCGATAGGTCACGCCAAGGTACTCCGCCACCTGCGTATGCTTCTCTTTATACACACCATCATGCTGGGTCAGCAGGATAAAGGCCGCCAGCCGGTTAACCAGCGGAAACGCCTGATTGCGCGTTGAGGTGACAATATTGCGGAAATTCTTTTTCACTAAACCGAGACAGACGTGGCGCAGGAACTGCGCATCATTTAACAATAGCGTGCGGCAGGTTTTCACCGGCAGCGCCAGGCACCAGCAGGCTTCAATCGCCTGCACCGCGCGTGAAGCATGCGTTTCATCCAGCACTTCAATCTCGCCAATAAAACAGGGCGCATTAAAGAAATCCACCAGCGAAATACGGCCATTGGCCAGTGTGACATACAGTTTGGTGCGACCGCGCGCCAGATAAAACATATACGCCGGCAGAGTCCCCTCGCGCACAATATAGTCCCCGGCAAGAAGATGAAATAAATGTGTGTGCGGGATCACATCGGCTGAAAATTTATCGCAATAGCCGGACGCCATTATTAACTGCTGCTTCAGCGCGTCATTATTTATTTCTTTCATCATTCGATGTCCACTATGAGATTTCTCATACTCTGGCGTGTCACGCCGCTGCTAAGGTGAAGGCCTCTACCCTACCGCACCGGAAAATTTCTGCAATGAAATTAAGGTGATGAATAAAGAAGCTGAGGAGTAAACCATGACAGCACGTAAAATTATTCTGGACTGTGATCCCGGTCATGATGATGCCATCGCCATCATGCTGGCCGCAAAACATCCGGCGATTGAATTACTCGGCATCAGTATCGTGGCGGGCAATCAAATTCTGGACAAAACGCTGGTTAATGGCCTGAACGTTTGCCAGACGCTGAATATCGACACGCCAGTTTATGCCGGCATGCCGCAGCCGATTATGCGCCAGCAGATCGTCGCCGATAATATTCACGGCGAAACCGGTCTTGACGGCCCGGTGTTCGGCCCGCTGAAGCGTAAAGCGGAAACAAAGCACGCGGTGAACTTTATTATCGATACGCTGATGAACAGCGACGGGGATATCACGCTGGTGCCGGTCGGCCCGCTCACTAATATTGCGGTAGCGATGCGCATGCAGCCGAAAATCATTCCTAAAATCCGTGAAATCGTGCTGATGGGCGGCGCTTACGGCACCGGTAATTTTACCCCGTCGGCGGAGTTCAATATTTTTGCCGACCCGGAAGCCGCGCGCGTGGTATTTACCGCCGGCGCCCCGCTGGTGATGATGGGCCTCGACTTAACGCACCAGACGGTGTGCACGCCGGACATCATTACCCGCATGGAAAAGGCTGGCGGCCCGGCCGGAAAGCTGTTCAGCGATATGATGAATTTTACGCTGAAAACCCAGCACGACAATTACGGTCTGGCAGGCGGCCCGGTGCATGACGCCACTTGTGTCGCCTATCTGATCAATCCGGATGCCTTCAACGTTCAGCCGATGTTTGTCGAAATCGATGTCAACAGCGGTCCCTGCTATGGCCGCACGGTGTGTGATGCGCTGGATGTGCTGGGGAAACCGGCAAACACCAAAGTGGGCATCACGCTGGATACTGCCTGGTTCTGGGATTTAGTCGAAGACTGCGTGCGCAGGTACCGCTAATCCTTTAACCCCACAATATGGGCAGAAAGTGGTCGCCCATACCGCTATGCAACCTCACCAGGCTGATATCAGGAAATATCATGATGGATATAATGAGAAGTGTTCTGGGTATGGTGGTATTACTGGCGATCGCGTTTATGCTGTCAGTAAATAAAAAGCACATCAGTCTGCGCACCACCGGTGCCGCGTTACTGATTCAGATTGCCCTCGGCGGCGCGATCCTCTATTTGCCGCCGGGCAAATGGCTGGCGGAAAAAGTCGCCAGCGGCGTGCATCAGGCGCTGGCTTACAGTGATGCGGGCAGCGCGTTTCTGTTTGGCGCGCTGGCCGGACCGCAAATGGACAAGGTGTTTAACGGCGCCGGCTTTGTATTCGCTTTTCACGTTCTGCCGGCCATCATCTTTATCACCGCGCTGGTTAGCGTGCTCTACTATATTGGCGTGATGGGCGCCATCATTCGCCTGCTGGGCGGCATCTTTCAGCGCGCGCTCAACATCAGTAAGATCGAATCCTTCGTGGCGGTCACCACCATTTTCCTCGGCCAGAATGAGATCCCGGCCATCGTCAAACCCTTCGTCAACCGTCTCAATCGCAACGAACTGTTCACCGCCATCTGCAGCGGCATGGCTTCAATAGCCGGTTCCACTATGCTCGGCTATGCCGGGCTGGGGGTACCGATTGAATATCTGCTGGCCGCCTCGCTGATGGCCATTCCTGGCGGCATTCTGTTCGCCCGGCTGCTCAGTCCGGCAACGGAAGCGTCGCAGGTGACTTTTACCAACCTGTCGTTTAGCGACACGCCGGCACGCAGCCTGATTGAAGCCGCCGCCAGCGGAGCGATTACCGGGATGAAAATAGCCGCCGGTCTGGCGACGGTGGTGATGGCGTTTGTCGGTATCATCGCGATGCTCAACGGCATACTTGGCGGCATCGGCGGCTGGTTTGGTCACGGCGACATCAGCCTGCAGGGAATACTCGGCTTAGCGCTGGCCCCGCTGGCGTGGCTGATGGACGTGGCGTGGCACGATGCGGCGCTGGCGGGCAGCCTGATAGGTCAGAAACTGGTGGTGAACGAGTTTGTCGCCTACATCAGCTTTTCACCTTATCTGCATCAGGCGGGCGCGCTCGACGGCAAAACCATCGCCATCGTCTCGTTCGCCCTGTGCGGCTTTGCTAACTTTGGTTCGATTGGCGTGGTGGTCGGCGCCTTTTCTGCCGTCGCACCGGAGCGCACCCCGGAAATCGCGCGGCTGGGCCTGCGCGCGCTGATCGCCGCAACGCTCTCCAATCTGATGAGCGCCACCATTGCCGGCTTCTTCATCGGCCTTGGCTAAGGCGCGAGCCGGGCATTACGCCTCTGTGCGTCCCTGCCCGGTTTTCATCGGTGCCACCACCACATTCACCCCGAGCTCCTGCAGGCGACGCAGCACTGGCACCGGCGTGCCCTGATTAACGATCACTACATCAAACTCGCTCAGGTGGGCAAAGCGATGCAGTGCGCGCCGCTCAAACTTGGTGTTATCCATCATCAGGATGCGCTTCTGCGCCGCCTCGAACATCGCGCGCTTGGTTTCCACCGTCTCGGCCGACTGGTGAAACACCGCATCATCAATAATCGCCGACATGCTGACAAAAAACACATCGGCGCGCAGGCTGGCAATTTCGTCTCGCGTCATGCGCCCCATAAAGGCGTTACACCAGTGATGAAACTGGCCGCCGAGACCCATCAGGGTGATATCGCGACCGTTGCGTAATTCATTCATTAACGTCAGCGAGTTGGTGATCACCGTGAGCGGCGCTTTGGCCGGCAGCAGCCGCGCCATCTGCAGCACGGTGGTGGAATCATCAAGAAACAGCGCCTGGCCGGGTTCAAGGTAGCCAGCGGCCACTTCGGCAATCGCCTGTTTCTCTTCCAGCTGGCGCGTGGCACGGTAGAGATCGCTGGATTCCACCAGGCTGGTTGGTGTGGCAGAGACCACGCCGCGTGATTTATGCAGCAGCCCGCGCTCGACCATCTCATCAATATCACGATGGGCGGTCATCAGGCTGATCCCGAAACGCTCAGTAATATCTTCGATACGCACCGCGCCTTCGGCCATCACGGCTTCGGCTATGAGCTGGCGTCGTGCCAGCTGACGCGCCTGACGGCTGTCGCCCGGTAAGGTTTCATTCAGGAAGTGACCAGCGGAGGTCTCTTGCGGGTTATGCGCCATGTTTCGTCCGGAAAGTGAAGCGGAAATGCAGTTTCGGCTTTGATTACAGCGCGTAAACGTTTCTTTTGCAAATCAGGCGCGCAGCAGGCAACCGATGACGGCTAAAATGCCGCCATCGGTGAGCTGACTTACTGCTTCAGGACAAACGGCGAAACGAAATCACCGGCGTTGTCTTTGGTGATCAGAATACAGTCAAACAGTTGCTTCTCCTGTGCCACCCCGGTTTTGCCAGTTTTGAGGAAAGTGTCCGCCTGCTCTACCGCCTTCTGTGCGAACTGCGCTACCGGCTGCATCACGGTATAGGCCAGCGTACCGGCTTTAACCGCGTCGACCGCATCCGGTGAACCGTCGAACCCACCCACTTTCACCTGACTGAGTTTGCCGGCCTCCTTCAGCGCAGCGATGGCTCCCAGCGCCATCTCATCGTTACCGCTGATCACCCCTTTGATGTTCGGATTAGCCTGCAGCAGCGACTGCATTTTATTGAAGCCCTGGGTGCGATCCCAGTTCGCCACTTCCTGGCCGACTTTCTTCAGCGTCGGGTACTGAGACAGCACGGTATCGAAACCGTTGGCGCGCGTGGCGGCGTTGTTATCCGACGGCGGTCCCACCAGCTCGACATAGCTGGCGCTGTCACCCACCTGCTTCACCCACTCCATCGCGCCTACTGCCGCGCCCTGCGCGTTATTCGACACCAGCTGCGCTTTAGCCAGCCCGCTCTGGTTCAGTTCGGCATTGATCACAAACACCGGAATATTGGCGGCAATCGCTTTCTTCACCGAGCCAATCGAGCCGTCGGCGTTAGCCGGATCGAGAATGATCGCCTTCGATTTATTGGTGATCGCCGTATCAATCAGCTGGCTTTCGGTGTTGGTATCCCCTTTGTGCGCGCTGACTTTGGCACTGTAGCCCAGCTTCTCCGCCGCCTTCTGCGCGACCTGGCCCTCAGTCAGCCAGTATGGGTTGGAGGGATCGTTGACGATGATGGTCATCAGGCCGTTGTTGGCCCAGCTGGGTAAGGCAAAGGTGGAGATGGCCATCGCGGCGGCGGCGATAAACAGACGTTTAGTGAACATAGGTGCTCCGTTATTATTAGGGTACAGGTTTGTTTTACGGTTACTCGCGCGCCAGCCGGCCAGCGCGCACAGGGTTAGCGACCGCGCCGGCCGTATTGCAGGGTGTTGAGCAATACCGCCAGCACAATCACGGCGCCAGTGAACACCGTCTGCCAGTAGGCAGAAACGCCGATAATCACCAAGCCATCAGAGAGAAAGCCAATCACGAACGCGCCCAGCAGCGTGCCGCGCACGTTACCGCGTCCTCCGGTCAGCGCCGCACCGCCAATCACCACCGCAGCAATGGCGGTCAGCTCGTAGGTGGTGCCCGCGGTCGGACCGGCGGAGGTCAGCTGCGAAGAGAGCACCAGCCCGGCCATCGCCGCACAGATACCCGACAGCACGTAGACGCTGATTTTGATGCGTTTCACCGGCACGCCGGAAAGATCGGCGGCGCGCTCGTTACCGCCCGAGGCATACAGCCAGCGGCCAAACGCCGAGCGACTCAACAGGAAACCGCAGGCCAGCGCCACTGCGCCGAGCACCAGCACACCGACCGGGATGTTGAACAGGCGGTTAAAACCGAGCCAGTCGAAACCGGTATTGCCCAGCGCTTCGCTGCCGGATAGTTTGTTGTAGGTCAGACCGTTGGTGATCAGCAGCGCGATACCGCGCGCCACATACATGGTGCCGAGCGTGGCGACAAACGCCGGGACGCGAAAAATCGCAATCAGCACGCCGTTGACCAGCCCTACCAGCGCGCCCAGCACCAGCGTCAGAATTGCCACCGCCCACACTGGCAGATAGAGCACCAAGCCAAGCGCTTCAAGGTTGATGCCCTGCATCATAAAGCCGGCCATCACCCCGGCCAGTCCCAGCGTCGAGCCGACTGACAAATCAATCCCGCCGTTAAGGATCACCAGCAGCATGCCGATCGCCGGCAAACCGAAGATGGCCACATGCGACGCCATGGTGAGGAAGTTCGCGCCGGTAAAGTAGTTGGGCGATAGCAGGGAGAAAGTGGCGATAATCACCAGCAGCGCGATAAAGGCACGCCCTTCCAGCAGCAGCCGCGCCAGGTTGAGGCGCTTGCCGCTGGCCGGTTTCGCCACACGCGGTGCGCTATCCAGCGTTTGGGTTCTGTCAGTCATACCGTTTGCTCCGTTTTTCATGTCATGCCACCAGAGACTCGCCCGAAGCGGCCATAATGCGTTCTTTGCTCACGCTGGCGTCGAAGATGGCCGAGATGCGCCCTTTGCTCATCACCACGATGCGGTGCGCGATACTCAGGCACTCGCCCACTTCTGAGGTGGTGTAAACCACCGCCAGCCCTTTGCTGGCGTTCTCCGCCAGCAGACGAAACACTTCGGCTTTGGCACCGATATCGATGCCGCGGCTCGGTTCATCCAGCAGAATCACTTTGGGTCGGGTGGCGAGCATTTTGCCGATCACCACCTTTTGCTGATTGCCGCCGGACAGGGAACCGATAGCCGCCTCACCGCCGGCAGTCTTGACCGTCACGTTACGAATGCTGTCACTAATCAGCTGTTTCTCCCGTCGCGTTGACAGCACCAGCCCGCGCACAAACTCGCTGATGCTGGCCAGCGACAGGTTCTCGCCCACCGTCATGGTCTGCACCAGCCCGTCGCGCTGGCGATCTTCCGGGACCAGCGCCAGCCCCATTTTGATGCGTTGCGACAGCGACAGCGCGGAGATCTCGGTATCCTGCAGCAGGATGTGCCCGCTGCTCTGCTTCAGCCGTCCGGCGAGACACTCCAGCAGCTCGGTGCGCCCCGCGCCCATCAGACCATAAATGCAGACAATCTCGCCGGCCTGCACCGTCAGCGACAGCTGATCCACCAGCCGGATGCCGGTTTTGCTTTTCACGGTTAACGCCTGCACCGTCAGCGCGTCACCGCCGAAGGCATAGCCGCCGGGCGGTGAACCGAGGTCGAAGTGCTCTCCCACCATGTTGCGCACGATCCACTCGAGGTCGATCTCGTCGCGCCGGGCGTAGGCGGTCATCACGCCGTCACGCAGTACCACTGCGCGATCGGTGATCTCCAGAGCTTCCTCCAGATGGTGTGAGATATACACAATCGCCACGCCCTGACTGGTCAGATCTCGGATGACCTGAAACAGCACCGCCACTTCCGCCGCGCTGAGCGCCGAGGTCGGTTCATCCATGATCAGGATTTGTGAATTCACCGACAGCGCGCGGGCGATCTCCACAATCTGCTGCTGCCCGAGACGCAGGTTCTCCACCGGCGTCAGCGGATCAATCTCCTCCTCCAGCGCCGCCATCAGATGGCGGGTCAGCCGCGCCTCTTCGGCGTAATCCACCCCGCCGGGCCGCATGATTTCGCGCCCCATAAAAATGTTGTCGCGCACGTTCATGTTGGGCGCGAGATTCAGCTCCTGATGAATAATCGAGATACCACAGTCGCGCGCCTCGGTGGCCGAACGGAACACCTTTGCTTCGCCGTTTAACAGAATTTCCCCGGATGTTGGCGTAATCACGCCAGAAAGAATTTTCATCAGCGTCGATTTACCGGCGCCGTTTTCACCGAACAGCGTGGTGACTTCGCCGCGGCGGATTTCAAAATTGACGCCTTTCAGCGCATGGGTGGAGCCATACACTTTGCTGACGTTGCGCGCCTGCAGAATCACTTCTCCTTTCAGCAGCGCCGGATTGACGTTGAACGGTTTCATTGCACCTCCACGCGCACCGGCGTAATCAGCCAGTTGGTCGGGCTGAGCAGACGGAACACGCCGACCACCTGCACGGTTTTGCCCGGCAGCGCGTCGCGGTCCAGTTTCTCCAGCACCGCCGCTTTCATGGCACGGTTAATCGCCGCCCCGGCGTTCTGGTATTCGATCTGATTAGTAAAATCACCAAACTGAATTTTGCCGCTGGCATCACGCAGATCGGTGCCGGTAATCGCCGGGCCGGTTTGCAACCGCAGCTGCGTGCCCGCCGGCAGACCGGCGACCTGTAACGGGAAAACACCCATTTGCCCCGGCTGCACCACGCCCTGCAGTTTGACCGGCAGCACCGGCAGCGGCGAGCCGACACCGTATCTGGCCACCGCCTGCTGCCGATCGCTGTTCAGTGCGGCCGCAAGCGTGGCGGCATCCACCGCGCGCGCTTCAACATCCTGCTGGATGCCGGGAAAGGTTTTTTGCCCGTAGCTGTCTGCGGAGAAGCCCTGCTGACGCGCGTCGTCTGCCGAACCGATGCGCACTACTTTGGTATCCAGCGCCATGGCGGCTACCAGCGCCACGATCACCACACCGCTGAGCGTGTAGCGCCGCCGACGTTTGCGTGCCAGCTGCTGCGTTAAGATTGAGACCTCGGACATAACGTGACCTCTCAGGGTGAACAGCGACGATATTCATCGCTGTGCAATGTTATAAATGTGATAACTTGTGTGATGAGAATTGTGCTGTTGTGACTAAATTGTCAACAGGTGGCGCGCAATTTTTCGCACAGCGCGATCTGGATCGCTTATTTGCCTGCAATCACCCCAAATCCGTTTAAAAACCCCTTTAATACAATCATTAAAAACCTTTCACAGTGTGCAGGTGCATCCGCAATCCCCGCTGATTTTGTGATCGAACTCGCCATCCGGTGTGAAATTTATTCTTTTTTGGGAAAAATAATACATCAGATATGTTATCTCCATGAGAAGTGGTGTAAGACAGTATTTAGCAAAATCATCACAGCTCATTAACAAGGCTGCGGATAAACCAAACAGGGGTTCCCGCTCCGGGAGCAGCGAACGGAGGTGTATGTGGAGAGTGGCGATATCATTCTGGGTCTGGATTCCGGCACCTCGGTGGTTAAAGCGGTGGCGTTTGATCTGGAAGGTAACCAGCTGGCGTGCGCGTCGGCGCGCAATCGCTATTACCGCAGCGCAGGCGGTGCCGCCCAGCAGTCAATGACGCAAACCTGGCAAGATGCGGTCAGTGCGATTCACAAGCTCGGCGATCGGGTGGAGAATCTGGCGGCGCGCGTGGTGGCCGTGGCGGTGACCGCCCAGGGCGACGGCAGCTGGCTGGTCGGTGCTGATAATCAGCCGGTGGACGATGCGTGGATCTGGCTGGATGCCCGCGCCGCCGCCACGGTGGAAAAACTCAATCAGCAGCCGCTGGCCGCCGCACGCTTTCAGGCCACCGGCACCGGTCTTAACACCTGCCAGCAGGGTGCGCAGCTGGCGCACATGGACCAGCACTATCCCGAACTGCTGGCGCGCACCGAAGTGGCATTGCACTGCAAGGACTGGCTCTATCTCAATCTGACCGGTGTGCGCGCCACCGACCCGTCTGAAGCCAGCTTTACCTTTGGCAACTATCGCCACCAGCGCTACGACGATACGGTGATTGACGCGCTGGGGCTTAACCACCGGCGCCACCTGCTGCCGGAGATTATCGACGGCACGCAAATCACCCATGGCCTGACCGCTGACGCCGCCCGGCAAACCGGCCTGCTGGCTGGCACGCCGGTGTGTCTCGGCTATGTCGATATGGCGATGACCGCGCTCGGTGCCGGGGTGCACACCGGTGAAGCCAATACCGCCTGTTCGATTGTCGGCTCAACCGGCGTGCATCTGCGCAGCGTCACCATTGACGAGGTATGGCTCAACCCGGCGCAAACCGGCTACGTGATCCCGCTGCCGTGGCCAGGTTATGTCACTCAGGTACAAACCAACATGGCCTCCACGCTCAATCTCGACTGGCTGCTGAACGTGGCCAGCGATCTGCTGAGCAGCTTTGGTTGTGAAACCGATCATGCGCGGCTGGTGCAGCAGATCGATCGCTGGCTCAACGACGCGCAGCCGGGCACCCTGCTGTTCCATCCTTACATTTCACTGGCCGGTGAACGCGGACCGTTTGTCAACGCCGATGCGCGCGCCAGTTTCACCGGCCTTAACTACCAGCACAACTTTGGCGACCTGGTGCGCGGCGTGATTGAAGGCATCGGCATGGCAGCTCGCGACTGTTATCAGGCGATGGGCGCCACGCTGCCGGGAGAAATTCGCCTTACCGGCGGTGCGGTGCGATCGCAGCCGCTCAGGCAAATCCTTGCCGCCTGTATCGGCGCGCCGGTGCGCATCAGCCAGCGCGAGGAAGCCGGCGCAGCGGGTGCGGCCATGATGGCAGCGGTGGCGATTGGCGCGTATCCGGACATGGCGCAGTGCGTTGAACGCTGGGTGCGCCCGCTGCTGGACGACGCCGAAGCGCCGTCGCCTGCGCTGATGCAGCGCTACCAGCAGCTGTTCCCCCAGTATCAGCAGATCCGCCGCGATCTTCCTGCCGCCTGGCAGGCATTAAACAGTTTTAAGGAGTAACGCATGAGTGACAACACGTTGGATCTGTTTGTGATCGGCGGTGGCATTAACGGTGCCGGTATCGCGCGCGATGCCGCCGGGCGCGGGCTGTCGGTGATGATGTGTGAAAAAGACGATCTTGCCGCAGGCACCTCCTCACGCTCCGGTAAACTGGTGCACGGCGGCCTGCGCTATCTGGAGTACTACGAATTCCGCCTGGTGCGCGAGGCGCTGATTGAACGCGAGGTGCTGCTGAACGCGGCGCCGCACATTATCTGGCCGATGCGCTTTGTGCTGCCGCACAGCCCGTCCGATCGCCCGGCGTGGCTGGTGCGGCTGGGGCTATTTCTCTATGACCACCTTGGCGGACGCAAAAAACTGCCGGGCACGCGCGTGCTCGATCTGACGCGCGATCCTGAAGGCGCACCGCTGCTGGACAGCTACCAGAAAGGCTTTGAGTATTCCGATTGCTGGGTCGACGATGCCCGGCTGGTGACGCTCAATGCGCTGGATGCCGCCGAGCGCGGCGCCACCATTCTGCCGCGCACCCGCTGCGTGTCAGCGCAGCGTCTGCCGGGCAAATGGCAGATTACCCTGCAGGATCAGGCCAGCGGCGCGCAGCGCACGGTGTTCGCCCGCGCGCTGGTGAATGCCGCCGGGCCGTGGGTGCTGGATATCGTCAATCAGGTTAGCCACACGCAAAGCCAGCGCAGCGTGCGGCTGGTGAAAGGCTCGCACCTCATCGTGCCGAAATTCTGGGAGGGCCAGCAGGCCTATCTGGTTCAAAACACCGACAAGCGGGTGATTTTTATCAATCCTTATGAGGGTGATAAAGCGTTAATCGGCACCACCGACATTCCCTGGCAGGGCAAAGCGGAAGATGTCAGTGCGGATGATAGCGAGCAGCAGTATCTGATTGACGTGGTGAATCGCTACTTCAAGGTTAAGCTGCGCGCCAGCGATGTAATTACCCGCTTCTCCGGCGTACGGCCGCTGTTTGACGACGGCAAAGGCAATCCCTCGGCGGTGACGCGGGATTATGTGTTCGACCTGGATAATCAACAGGATGCGCCGCTGCTGCACGTGTTCGGCGGCAAAATTACCACGTTCCGCAAGCTGGCCGAGCATGCGCTGCAACAGCTGGCGCCGTTTTTCCCCAACATGGGCGCGGACTGGACGCGCAGTGCCACGCTGCCGGGCGGCGAGATCGCCCATGCCGATTTTGACAGCTTCCTGGAAGAGATCAAAACGCGCTGGCCGTGGCTGCCGCAGCCGCTGCGCAAGCACTATGCGCGTCTGTACGGTGCGCGGATGAGCACGCTGCTGGGCACCGCCAGCGCGCTGAGCGATCTCGGTGAGCATTTTGGCGGCCAGCTGTATGAGGCCGAGGTGCGCTATCTGGTGCAGTACGAATGGGCGCAGCAGCCGGAAGATATCCTGTGGCGTCGCACCAAACATCAGCTGCACCTGAGCGCCGCACAGCGCACCGCGTTCAGCCAGTGGTTCGAACAGACTTTCCACCCTGCCGCGCCGCTGCGCGCCCACGCTGGCTGAGAGGTGCCGCATGCCATTAACGCTTTCGCTGAATACCAATCCGCTGGTGAACCGCTTCGCCGATCCCGGCGATCTGATTCACACCGTGGCGCAGCAGATCCGCATTCGCGATCTGCAGCTGACGCATGAATTTATCAATCCCGGCTGGCCCGCCGCCACCCTCAGCCACATGACGCGCCGCATGCAGCAGGCGCTGCGTGCCACCGGCGTGCGCGTCACCTCCGGCATGACCGGCCCGTATGGCCGCCTCAACCATTTTGGTCATCCGGATGCGGCGGTACGTCGCTACTACATTGACTGGTTCAAGACCTTTGCCGACATCACCGCGGAACTGGGCGGCGTCGCGGTGGGCTCGCAGTTTGCCATCTTCACCCAGCGGGATTTTAACGATGCGGCGCGGCGTGAAGCGCTGATTGCCATCGCCATTGACTGCTGGGCGGAAGTGGCGGAACACGCCAAAGCGGCCGGTCTGCGTTACCTGTTCTGGGAACCGATGAGCGTCGGGCGCGAATTTGGCGAAACCATTCCCGCCTGTATGGCACTGCAGCAGCGGCTGAGCGCGGCACAGTTTGCCCTGCCGATGTGGATGATGGCGGATATCGATCATGGCGATGTCACCTCTGCCGATCCGCGTGACTACGACCCTTACGCGTGGGCTGAAGCGGTGCCGCGCTTTTCGCCCATCATCCATATAAAGCAGAGCATGATGGATAAAGGCGGGCACAGGCCCTTTACATTGCAGTACAATGCCGGCGGTCGCATTCAGCCGCAGCCGCTGCTCGAGGCGCTGGCGCGCGGCGGCGCGCAGGATAACGAGATTTGCCTCGAGCTGAGCTTCAAAGAGCGCGAACCCACCGACAGCAATGTGGTGGCGGAGATTGCTGAAAGCGTGGCGTTCTGGGCCGACCATATTGATACCGGGGTGCAGGATTTGCATCTCGCGTGAGCATGCCGTGCTGAGGGCTTTCGTCAGCCCGCAGCACCCCTCAACCAGACAGGGACAACCCGATGAAATCCGCACCGACTTCCGCTGAACGCGATGACTCTCTGGCCCTGCGGGCGGCCTGGCTGCACTATGTCGGCGGCCTGACGCAGGCTGAAGTAGCCAAACGGCTCGGCCTGCCGTCGGTGAAAACCCATCGGCTGATTGCGCGCATGGTGGCCGAAGGCGCGGTGAAAGTCACCATCGACGGCGCGATTGTCGCCTGCGTGACGCTGGAAGAGCAGTTGCGCAGCCGCTACGGCCTGAACTTTTGTCAGGTGGCACCCGATCTCGGTGAAGAAGGCCTGCCGGTGCGCGCGCTGGGCATGGCCGGTGCCGACTATTTGCGTAATCTGCTGGCCTCCACGCCGGCGATCACGCTGGGTCTCGGCCACGGCCGGACGCTGTCGGCAGCAATTCACCAGCTGGCACGTATCGACGCGCCGCACCTGCGCTTTGTCTCCCTGCTCGGCTGTCTGACGCGCAACTACGCGCTCAATCCGCATGACGTGATGCATCGCATCGCCGAAAAAACCGGTGCGCAGGCCTACATGATGCCGGTACCGTTTTTTGCTAACACCGAAGAGGATCGCGATGTGCTACTGGCGCAGCGTGGTGTCAGCGAAGTATTTAGCATGGCCGCGCACAGTGAAGTGAAGCTGGTGGGCATTGGCACCGTGGAACCGGCCGCCCAGCTGGTGGAAGCCGGGATGATCGATACAGCCGAGATCCGCGCCCTGTCGGAAGCCGGCGCGGTGGGCGAACTGCTGGGGCACTTTTTTGCCGCCGACGGGCAGATGATTCACAACTCGCTGACGGCACGCACACTGTCAGTGCCGCTGGATCTGGCGCAGCGCGCAGAGATCGTGGCGCTGACCGGCGGACCGAGCAAAGTGGCAGCGATCCGCGCGGTGCTGGCCAGCGGACTCGTCACCGGTTTGATCACCGACGAGCTGACGGCGCAGGCACTGCTATCTTATTGAATCGTCAGCTCACCCAACCTTATTAAGCGGTTTAGCGCTTACGCGCGGTCCAGCCATGTATCAGCAGCGACTGAAAGAAACGCTGCGGCGGCGTGAAACCGGCCTGCGCCATCAGCGCTTCGGTCTGGGCAGCAGGCAGCAACAGCAGCCGCTGCGTCAGCATCTGCTTCATCTCATCCAGGTTTTGCGCCCTGCCGCTGGCGCTCTCATGCATGGTTTTCCAGAACAGCAGTTGTTCATCAAAGCCGGTATCCTGCACATCGCCGGCAATTTCTGCCGTTACTAAGCGTCCACCCGATTTCAGCTGCTGCTGCATCTGCTGATAAATACCCGCCCGCTGCGGATGCTGGATAAAATGCGTCACCAGCAGGCAAAGCACCACATCGTAATCGGCGGTAACCGGCACGTCGTTAAGGTAGCCCTGATGCAGCTGGCAGCGCGCCCGTATCCCGGCGGCGCTGAGTTTTTCTGTGCAGACCGCCAGCATGTCCGGTGAAGGATCGACACCGGTAAACTGCCATTCCGGGTGCTGCTGCGCCAGCCGGATAATTTCGCTGCCGGTCCCGACGCCCACACACAGCACCCGCGCCTGCGGCGGCGCGTTGTCCAGCACCAGTGAAATTAGCAGATGCAGGTTATCGGCGATTGGCTGATGTTTGCCGTTATACGCGTCGTACTGCCGCGCAAACTCTTCGTTGAAGATATCGTTGGTATTTTGCGTCATCATTGTCCCGATTAGTTGCCTTCATGTAACTTTATTTATTACATGAAAGGTGCACCGATGCAATCAATGGCTGATCACGCTAAGCCTGAGGGATAGATTGAACGCAATAAAGGTTAAACCAGACTGAGCTTTAGCGACTGCGCACGCAGCTGTTGCTGCCAGCCTGCGGCGAGTTCCGCGTCGGTAATCACCTGCTTAAACGGCTGAAGCGGCGCCAGCGCATAGGGATGAATCTGGCCAAATTTGGAGGAGTCGGTGAGCGCGACGGTGTGGGTGGGCTTTTCCATGATGGCGTTCACCACATCGCAGCGCAGCATGTCGCGGCTGGTGAAACCGGTCGCCTCATCCCAGCCGTCAATGCCAATAAATGCCTTATGGAAGTTGAGGTGCTGAATGCACAGCCGCGTTAACGGCCCGACCACTGACTCACTGCTTTTCTGAAACAGCCCGCCGAGGATAATCACATCGCCGCCCTGCTCACGCAGCAGTCCGGCGATGTAATGGCTGACGGTGATGATGGTGATGTCCTGCCGATGGCTGAGCTCTCGCGCCAGCAGCGCATTGGTGCTGCCGCCTTCAATAAACACCGTTTCGCCGGGATTAACCAGCCCGGCGGCGTACTCCGCCAGGCGTTTTTTCACCGTAAAGCGGGTTTGCATGCGCGCGCCTACGTCATCACTTTCCGGTGCCACGGCGGAACCGTGCACGCGGCGCAGAAAGCCGCCCTTCTCCAGCAGGTTCAGATCCTGGCGCACCGTCACTTCCGAAACGCCGGTGGTCTGCGCCAGTTCATTGACGCTGACGCTGCCGCGCTCGCTGACCAGTTGAATAATGTGCTGATGACGTGCGTTCATAGAGCCTGCTGTAAAAAAGTTTTTGCCCAGCTTAGCAGAAATCACGCTAATCCCAGACTGCGCCGGCCGTTTTCATTCAGATCCTGCGGCGTAAAACGGCCGCGCCAGCTGGCTTCGTAATCCTCTTTAGGGAAATCGCCCGGCGAGACACCGGTCGCCAGCGCCTGCGCCACCTGCTGCGCATAGTCGGCGTTTTTATCGCACATCGGCGCGGCGGGAATGTACATCACGTTGCCCCAGCCCTGCTGATTTTCTACCGGCGCCACCGCATGAATCACGTCGCAGTGCCACCACACCGAATCGCCCGCCTGCAGCGCCGGGATCGAACACAGGCCGGCAATTAATTCCGGATGCCAGCGCTCCGATACCGGCAGCACTTTGCCCGGCGCCACGCCGCACAGTTCCTCTTCCGGCACATCCTTCAGTAACGGACGCAGCAGCAGATAAGCCATGGCTTCCGGCACCGGCACCACGTGCAGCAGTCCCTGACCGGGCTGCATATCAGAGAGTGCGGTCCAGCCCTGGAACGTGCGGAACACCGAACATTTGGTGGTGGTGCCAGACTGATACTCCTGCACATCCGTGCGGTGCGCCGCATCCCACGGATCGTACTGATCGAACTGGTTAGAAAAGATCTTGCTGAACACCTGCTGATAGGCCGGCAACAGCCAGCGCTCCAGCGCGCCGGAATCGGTGTGCGCGCCCAGCCCTTTTGAGGTGGTACCCGGCAGCCGGCGCCGGATGCGATCCGGATAGATGATGCTCACGTCCGGATCAAACCAGCGCGTACCGGCGGATTCGAATTTCCACAGGCGATTGAGGAACGCCTGGGTTTGCGCCATGGCCTCGCTCTGGCGGGCCGACATCTGCGCATCGCTCCAGTAAATGGGATAGATCTCCGGCCGCGAGGCGTCGAGGTTGCCAAAGAAGTTGTCACCCGGCCCCTGATAGACGCGGTCAAAATCATTGTCGTCGAGGTAGTTGAGCATGTCAGCATCCCACGCCAGCGCCTGCTCGCGGCTGAAGGTTTGCTTTACCACCACGCAGCCGCGGCGGCGGATATGATCTTTGGTCTGTTCGCTGATGCGGCCAGCGGCCAGATCCGCGAAGCTGACCTGCGGCCACGCCGTTCCGTGCTGCTTCTCTTCGGCGCGCGCGGCCGCGATTTCACTGACAATCTTACTTCTGACCTGCTCAAACAGGCCTTCGACATCGCCAATCTGTGCTCTGAGCGCCTGCTTCATCAGGCGCACATGCTGTTTAAAATCGTCGGGTTGTTGTTCTGAGGTAAAAGTGGTGTTCATCTCGCACTCCGTCTGTTTACGCTTTAGTTTCATTCGAAACACATTACATATTCATTCATAACATCGAGCGAACAAAAAGACAGCACGCAGGCAGAAAATAGCGAGCATGATCACAGTTATTTATCTGTGGGGTTATCGTTTGAAAGTATCCAGGGAGCGACACGGTGGGATGAATAACGCAAGCGCGCCTGGATCAGGCACGCGGGGCTGCCCTCCATGGCAGCCCGGGAAAATTACGGCTGATCGAATAAATGACGGTACTGCACAAAGTCGGTTTGTTGCGCCAGCCGATCGTACAGCGCCCGCGCGTGGCTATTAGACGCCTGCGTCAGCCAGTAAACGCGCGAACAGCCGAGCTTCTCTGCCTGTTCATAGACCGCCAGAATCAGTGCCTTGCCGGCGCCCAGACCGCGCGCGGCTTCGCTGACGTAGAGGTCCTGCAAATAGCAGTAGTCGCCCTGAGTCCAGGTTGAGCGGTGGGTAAGAAAATGCACCAGCCCGACCATCGCGCCGTCCTGCTCGGCCACCAGACAGTGCATGGGTTCCGCGCGGGACAGCAAGCGGCGAAAGCTCTCGCCGGTGGTGTTATCGTCAATGGTGGTCTGATAAAAGCGCTGATAGCCCTGCCACAGCGCCAGCCACGGCATGAAATCTTCGGCGCGCAGCGCTCTGATGGTTATCATTCGCCTTTCCCGATGTTGCTGATGATTTTTTCCGCAGCCACCACCCGATCGTCATTCGGGAACCACTTATTTGCCAGCATAATCAGCGCAACCCGCTGCGACGGAATAAAGACGGCGTAGGTGGCGAATCCGTTGGTGGAGCCGGTTTTGTTGTACCACGCCTGCTGCGGCGCAGCCTGCGGCGGCGTAATCCGCGTGGCTTTCATGCCCTTCATGATGCGCGCGCCGCTGTTGCCGTCCACCAGCTGCTGCGTGGTTACCGGCAGCGGGTAATATTCCCACATCATCGCCTGAGTAAAAGCGGCCTCGGTGTGGTAATAGCCCTGATGCGTCGCGGCCACCGCCTGTTGCCATGCGGGCGCGACTGGCTGCTGCTGCAGCTGAATGGCCAGCCAGCGAATCAGATCGGCAGAGGTAGATTTCAGGCCATAGGATTCCGCATCCAGCGGGCCTGGCGTGACCCGCACCGGGCGATCCTGCTTGTTATAACCCTGGGCGTAGCGCCCCATCTGTGATGCAGGCACCTGCACATAGCTGTGCGTCATGCCCATCGCCGGCAGCAGCTGCTTTTCCATCGCACTGATGAACGGCTGATGCAGACTCTTAGCCGCAATCATGCCGAGCATACCGATACCGAGGTTGGAATAAACCCGCACCGTGCCCGGCTGGGCCTCTGGCTGCCACTGTTTGTACCAGCGCATCAGCTCGCGGGTATTGGTCACGTCATCCGGTACGAACAGCGGCGTGCCGCTGGTGTGCGTCGCCAGATTCAGCAGCGAGACGCGATCAAAAGCGCTGCCTTTCAGTTCCGGCAGCCACTGGCTGGCCGCGTCGCTGAATTTCAGTTTATTCTGCTGCGCCGCATAGCTGGCTAAGGTGGCGGTAAACGTTTTACTCAGCGAGCCGATTTCAAACAGCGTCTGCTCGTTGATCGGCTGTCCGCTCTCTTTCGATGCCACGCCGTAGTTATAAAATTCGGTTTTGCCGTCGTGCAGAATCGCCACCGCCATACCGGGGATCTGATACTGCTGCATCAGCGGTTTGATGATGCTGTCTGGTGATGTCGTTGCCAGCGCACTGCCGCTGACCAGCAGCGCGAGTGCGCTTAATCGGGCCCATGAAAACATGAAAATTCCTTTTCCTGCAGGTTAACCATGATGTCTGACCGGCAGTATATCGTTACCCCAGCCAGGCTTCCCGACAATTCTTGTTTGAAGTGAACAAAATCACATCCTGCAGGACCTGATTTGCCGTTTGCTGCGCCCGCTCCTATACCTTTGACAAGTAAGCGTTCATCGCAAGGAGCTGATAATGGAGCAGGTTTTGACCCGCGAACAACGGCTTAGCCGCCTGCGCGCGCGCAGTTCGCTGCCGGTGCTGATCGTCGGCGGCGGCATCAACGGCATCAGTACTTTTCGTGAGCTGGCATTACAGGGCATTCCTGCGGTGCTGGTGGAGAAAGGTGACTGGTGCCAGGCGGCCAGCGGCGCGCTGTCGCGCATGATTCACGGCGGCTTGCGCTATCTGGAAACCGGCGAGTTTGGCCTGGTGAAAGAGTCGGTGATGGAGCGCGATCGCCTGCTGAAAAACGCCGCGCACTATGTGTTTCCGCTGCGCACCACCGTACCTATCGATAATCTCGGCGGTGGACTGGTTAACGCCACGCGACGTTTCCTGCGCCTGAGCGATAAGCCCACCCGGCGCGGCGCGCTGCTGATCAAAACCGGCCTGAGCCTGTACGACCTCTACACGCGACAGTATGGCGCTATGCCGCGCCACCAGCTGCGTAACGAAGCCGCCACGCGCGATCGCTGGCCTGGCTTCGCACCCTGGGTGAAATACAGCGCCAGCTACTACGATGCGTGGATCAGCGCGCCGGAGCGACTCGGGTTTGAGCTGATTGAAGATGCGGAACGCGCCTGCCCGGAGGCGCTGGCGCTCAATTATCTGCGGGTGGTCAGCGCCAGCGACGAGACGGTGCTGCTGGAAGATACGCTGAGCGGTGAGCGCTTTAGCCTGCAGCCGCACGTGCTGGTCAATGCCGGCGGCGCGTGGATCGACCAGCTGAATCAGCAGCTGGCCGTGCATTCACCACCGACCAGACTGATAGGCGGCACCAAAGGATCGCATCTGATCCTCGATCATCCACAGCTGTTACAGATGCTGGACGGTGAAATGGTCTATTTCGAAAATCAGGAAGGCCGGGTGTGCATTATGTTTCCCTGGTTCGGCAAAGTGCTGGTGGGCTCCACCGATATCCGCGTTGATGACCCTGAGGGCGTGGTGTGCGAAGCCGAAGAGCAGGATTACATTCTTGAGTCGCTGCGCTTTGTATTTCCTGACATCGTGGTTCCAGCATCCGCGGTGGTTTATACCTTCTGCGGCGTGCGCCCGCTGCCGGCCAGCGAGGCTAAAGTGAATGGTCAGATTTCGCGTAACCATTCGCTGGTGCTGCTGCCGCCTGACCACGCGCGTGCCTGGAGCACGCTGTGTCTGGTCGGCGGTAAATGGACCACCTTCCGCCGCTTCGGGGAAGAGGCCGCCGACCGCGTGTTGCGCCTGCTGGGAGAAAAGCGTCGCGTCTCCAGCAGCGACCTGCCGATTGGCGGCGGCCGGGATTTTCCGGCGCCGTCCGCCCAGCCCGCCTGGCTCAGTGCGCTGGCACAGCAATATGACCTTCCGCTGGCGCGCGTGACGCAACTGGCGAAACGCTACGGCAGCCGGGCCCTGCCGCTGCTGCAGCTGATTCAGCAGTACGGCGAACAGCCGCTGCAGCATCATGCCGGTTACAGCACTACCGAACTGCGCTATCTGATTGAGCATGAACAGGTGTGCCAGCTGGAAGACGTGCTGGTGCGCCGTACGTCACTGGCTATCTGCGGTGAATTAACGCCGCCGCTCATGCAGGAAATTTCGCAGCTGCTGGCCGACTCGCTCGGCTGGCAGGACAGCCAGCGCGCTGAACATCTGCAGCACACCGCAATCAGCCTGGCGCAGCGCCATGGGCTGCACGCGCTCGCATCCGCGTTTTCACAGGAGGAAGTTCAGGATGTCACTCACCCCTAAAGTTCGCCTCAACCGGTTATTTCACCACGGCAAGTGCCTGGATGTGGCGATCGATCACGGCATCGCCAACGAGCCCGATTTTCTGCTGGGGCTGGAAGATATTGAAAGCGTGATGCGCAACCTGATTGCCGCACAGCCGGATGCGATCCAGGTCAATTATGGCCAGGCCGATCTGCTGCAGCGCGTTGCCGGGCGCAAACCGGCGCTGGTGATGCGCACCGACGTCGGCAATGCCTATAACGCAGCGCGCCATCGCGAGATGTGGGCGGTGTTGCACAATCCGGAGGCACCGATTCTTGCCGCGCTGCAGATGGATGCCGCCGCTGTGGTGGTCAATCTCTACCAGATCCCGGATGAACCGGGCATTTTTCGCATGTGCGTGGAGAACATTGGCCGCCTGCGCCAGGCCTGCGATCGCTATGCCATGCCGCTGATGGTGGAGCCGCTGGTGATGGCCCCCGCCGGCCAGGGCGCGGCGTACGGCTCGCTCGGTGACGTCAGACAAATCGTGCCGCTGGTGCGGCTGGCGCGGGAGCTGGGCGCCGACATCATTAAAGCCGACCCCACGGATAACACAGAGGATTTCCATCGTGTGGTGGAGGCGGCGCGCTGTCCGACGCTGGTGCGCGGCGGCGGCAAAGGGGAACTGGGCGCGGTGCTGGCGAAAAGCGCCGCGCTGATGGCGCAGGGTGCCAGCGGCATGGTATATGGCCGCAACGTTTATCAACATGATAATCCGTCACGCGTGGTCAGCGCGCTGATGGCGATTATCCATCAGGGTGTCAGCGGCGCGGATGCGCTGGACATCTACCAGCAGGGTTAAGCGTGACCTGCACCGGCGCTTAAGCGGTGCGCCGTCTTCGCCTGAAACGGAGTCGGATATGAGCCAGATTCTCGGCATCGATGCCGGAAACACCATGATCAAAGCGGTACTGTTTGACCTGAGCGGCCGCGTGCTGTCGGTAGCGGAGTGCGCCGGCGAAACGCATCAGCCGCAGGAAGGCTATGCTGAACGGCCAGTTGAAGATATCTGGCGCGGCGTCAGCAACGCGGTGAGTCGCTGCCTGCAGCAAGCCGGCACGCACGGCAGCCAGGTGATTGCCGTCGGGGCCGCCGGACACGGCAACGGGTTGTATGCGCTGGATCGTCAGCAGCGCCCGCTGTTTGGCATCCAGTCGATTGATCATCGCGCCAGCGCCACGGTACAGGTGCTGGAATCCAGCGGTGCGGCGCAGCAGATTTACGCGCTGTCATTGCAGAAACCGTGGCCCGCCGCCACACCGGTGCTGATCAGCTGGATACGTCAGCATCAGCCGGAACGCTGGGCGCAGATCGGCCATCTGCTGTGTGCCAAAGATGTCATCGCCCATTTTCTGTGCGGCAACGTCAGCGCGGACTATTCGGATGCGGCCGGTGCCGGGCTGATTGATTATCGCCAGCGCAGCTACAGTCGTGAATTGCTGGCGCTGTACGGCATCGAAGAGGCGCTCGCCCTCCTACCACCGCTGCGTGAATCCTGCGAGGTTACCGGCGTGGTCTCGGCCCGCGCAGCACAGCTCACCGGTTTACCGGCTGGCATCCCGGTGGTGGCCGGCATGTTTGACGTGGTTGCCAGCGCGGTCGGCTCGGGCGTAGTGAACTGCGGTGAGGCCTCCATTGTCGCCGGTACCTGGAGCATCAATCAGGTGGTGGTCGACAAACCTGATTATCTGCGCCCGGTGTTTATGAATTCGATCATCGAACGCGACCACTACATGGCGATCGAGGCCAGCGCCACTTCTGCCGCCAATCTTGACTGGTTCCTGCGTGAATTTGATGATGGCCGCGCCGGCCAGGGCGCGGCGCGCAGCAGCGACAGCGTGGCACAGGTCAGGCCTGACGCGCAGCTGCCGCTGTATCACCCTTACCTCTACTCAGGGCGGAAAGCCGAACCCGCCAAAGCCGGCTTTTACGGCCTCGGCGGCTGGCATACGCGCGCTGACATGCTGTTTGCCCTGTTTGAAGGCGTGACCTTTGCCCACCGGGCGCACATTGACCGGCTGCGCGCGGCCGGCATTACGGTCAACCAGGCCACGCTCTCCGGCGGCGCGACGCGCAGCAGTGTCTGGCCGCAAATGTTTGCCGATGTGCTGGGGATGCCGATTCGCGTCGCAACCTGCCACGAAACCGGGGCGCTGGGTGCGGCCCTGTGTGCGGGCGTGGGCGTGGGTCATTGGCCGAATCTGGCTGCCGCCGTGCAGCAGGCGGTCACCCTTGCGCCGGAGGCGCTGCAGCCCCGCGCGGCGCGCTTCGCGTTTCATGACACCCGCTACCGGCTGTTTAAAAAACTTGAGCTGGCGATGAGCGACATCTGGCGCACCGCCAGTTAATGGCGGTGCGGCGTGAACAAACCATGACACCGGCGGGCAAATGCTGTACACTTGATGCATAAAAATGTTCACATGAACATTATCAGGAGGTTGTGATGTCCACCGCATCGGCTTTTAATCCCACCAGCGGATCGCGCATCTTTGATCCGTCGCTGATTCAGCACGCCCGCCCCTCTTTTATGGATCAGATGGGGCTGCCGCGTAACCGGCTTAAGGCGCATAAGTTGATCACCGACGGCATGGATGTCGGCATTGTCGAACGCGCCGCCACGATTCTGAAAGCGACGCCGATCGACATCGCGCAAATGGTCTCGATTGACCGCAACACCTACCGGCGCCGCGAGAAGTCTGGATCGCAGCTCTCGGTCGAACAGGGTGCACGCATCTATCAGGTGTTTGAAGTGCTGGATGCGGTGATCCAGCTGTTCGCTGGCGATCCGGAAGTGGCGATGCACTGGATGTATCAGCCCGCGCTGGCGCTCGACAACGCGCAGCCGATTAACATGCTCAGTACGCCCGCCGGCTGCGACGCGGTGCTGACGCTGATTGGCCGCCTGGAGCACGGAGTGATTGTCTGATGACACGACGGAAGGATCCGGCCGCACCCGTCAGGGTGTTCTATCGAATAGTCAAAGCGGAGTACGCCAGCCAGGCGTTTAACGGTGCTGGCGCAGAAAAATGGGGTGGCCGCTGGAATCCGCCCGGGATGAAAGCGGTTTACCTCAGCAGCTCAAAAGCGCTGGCGACGCTGGAACTGGTGGTGCACGCCGGGAAAACGCTGCTGGAGCAAAGCCGCTTTGTGGTGTTTACCGTGACGGTACCGGAGTCCGACATCATCGCCCTCGATAGCAGTAAACTGCCGGCCGGCTGGGAAAAATATCAGCAGCAGGAGGAGACGCAGGCCATCGGCGCGGCGTTTCTCGATCCGCACATCGGCTTTCCCCTGCTGATGACGGTGCCCAGCATCCTCACCGGCGAAGATAATGCGCTGTTTAACCCCGATCACCCGGCCGCGGCCGCGCTGATTGCCACAGCGACCTCCGCTCCCTTCGCCATCGATCGCCGCATCAAAGACGATCCGTAAACGGTCTAGCGGCACTGGCTGGCACAGTTTTGTACGCAAATCTGCGCCAGCGAGCCACAGCCGCCGCCGTTGTCATTCTTGCACTGCGATTGCTGCACGTAACAGTTCTGCTGACAGGAAGAGACATCACACTTCGCTGCTACCGGCGTGAGCTGCGGCAAATCCCCTTTTCTCTCCGGCTGCCACGGCGTTTGCGCCGCTGCGCTCAGGCTGCCCAGCAGCCATAACATCATTATCCATTTCATCATTCAGTCCTCGCAGGATGGATGGAGAGAGTATGAACGCTGGCCGGATGATTGCCAGCGTGAAACCTTTGGTTCACTTTCCCCCGGGTGATGCCCTGTTAAGGTGCAGCATCTGCGCCCATTGCCGAAGCAGCGCATGACCCAACCAGAATATAAATCATTATTTTCAATACTTTAACTCACTGCCATCCTGGCCCTGCAAGATGGTACAAAAGTTGCAGGGTTTAGGGTGCACAGTAAAGGAGACGGTAATGAAAGCGATTGTGATTGGAGCGGGTATCGGCGGCATGAGCGCGGCGCTGGCGCTGGAAAAAGCGGGTTTCAGCACCGCAGTGTATGAAGCGGTGAAAGAGATGAAACCGGTCGGCGCGGCCATCTCTATCTGGCCTAACGGTGTGAAGTGCCTCAATGCGCTGGGTCTCAAGGCACAGCTGCGCGCGCTCGGCGGCAATATGGCGTTTATGGCTTACAACGATGGCCACAGCGGCAGCACCCTGACCCGCTTCAGTTTGTCACCGCTGGTGCAGCAGGTCGGCGAGTATCCTTATCCGGTCGCACGCGCAGAGTTACAGGCGCTGCTGATCGACAGCTACGGCCGCGAACGCATCCGCTTTGGCAAACGCGTTGTGCGGGTGGAGCAGCATGCCAGCGGCGTGACCGCCTGGTTTGATGACGGCAGCCAGGCTGAAGGGGATTTTATGGTGGCCGCCGACGGCACCCACTCGGTGATTCGCCATCACGTGCTGGGCGAACACGTCGAGCGTCGCTACGCAGGCTACGTTAACTGGAATGGCCTGGTCACCATCGATGAGAGCATCGCGCCCGCCGATCAGTGGACCACGTTTGTCGGCGAGGGCAAGCGCGTCTCGCTGATGCCGGTGAGCGGTAACCGCTTCTACTTTTTCTTTGATGTCCCGCTGCCGAAAGGGCTGGCGCAGGATCGCGCAACGGTGAAAGACGATCTGCGCGGCTATTTTGCCGGCTGGGCCGAACCGGTCCAGCGGCTGATCGCCAGCATTGACGCACAAACCACCAATCGCGTGGAGATTCATGATATCGAACCCTTCAGCCGCTTTGTCAGAGGACGTGTGGCGCTGCTGGGGGATGCGGCACACAGCACCACGCCGGATATTGGCCAGGGCGGCTGTGCGGCCATGGAAGATGCGGTGGTACTGGCGCAAACCCTGACCGCCCACTCGCTGGGCATTGAGGACGGCCTGCTGCGCTATGAGGCGCGGCGCGTCGAGCGCACCCGTGATTTGGTGCTGAAAGCGCGCAAGCGTTGTGATGTCACCCACGCCAAAGATGCGGCGGTTACCGCGGAATGGTATGCCGGACTGAAAGAGGAAACCGGCGAACGCGTGCTGGCCGGCATGTGCGACACCATTGAAGGCGGTCCGCTGGGATAAGCGTGCAGGCCAGCCAGCTGCACTGCTGGCTGGTCCTTCGGTTACGGCGCGTTACGCCTCGTCGAGGCCGCGGTGTTTCAGCATCGGCCCGATGTCCGGCGCTTTACCGCGCCAGGCCAGCCACAGATGCTGCAGATCGCTGCTGTTACCGCGCGAAAGAATCTGCTCACGGAAGCGCTGACCATTTTCGCGCGTCAGACCGCCCCGCTCGACAAACGCCTGATAGCCATCGTCGGCCAGCATCTGCGTCCAGATATAGGCGTAATACCCGGCCGCATAGCCGCCACCCCAGATATGACGGAAGTAGCTGGAGCGATAGCGCGGCGGCACGGCACTCAGGGCAATATTCTCCGCCGCCAGCGCCTGCTGCTCAAAATGGCTGACATCCTGCGGATTATCGTGCGGTGACAGCGAGTGCCACTGCAAATCAAGCAGTGCCGCCGCCAGCAGTTCGGTCATGTCATAGCCTTTGTTGAATTTCGCGGCGCGCACCATTTTGTCGCGCAGCGCGGCGGGCATCGCTTCACCGGTCTGATAATGGCGCGCATAGTGGGCAAACACCTGATCCTGACTGGCCCAGTGTTCGTTGATTTGCGACGGAAACTCGACAAAATCACGCGGTGTGGCGGTGCCGGACAGGCTGGCATAGCGCTGGGTGGCGAACAGGCCGTGCAGCGTGTGGCCAAACTCATGGAACAGTGTGATCACCTCATCCCAGCTGAGCAGTGCCGGCTGACCGGGCTGCGGCTTGCTGTAATTGCAGACGTTGTAAATCACTGGCCGGCTTTCCAGCAGCGTCGACTGGTCGACGAAATTGCCCATCCATGCGCCACCGCTCTTATTATCCCGCGTGAAGAAATCGGTGTAGAACAGCGCTAACGGTGCATCGTCGGCATCGAAAATCTCATAAACGTTGACGTCCGGATGGTAGACCGGCAGATCGTGGCGCTGTTCAAAACGGATGCCATATAGCTGGCTGGCACACCAGAACACGCCGCTTTCAAGCACAGTGTTGAGCTCAAAATAGGGGCGGATTTGCCCTTCGTCCAGCGCGTATTGCGCGGTGCGTACCTGTTCCGCATAGTAATTCCAGTCCCAGGCGCGCAGCGGGAAGCTGTGGTTTTGATCGGCGATCAGCTGCTGAATATCCGCCGCTTCACGCCCGGCGCGCGCCGTCGCGGCGGGCACGATGTTGCGCATAAAGGACTGGGCGGCTTCCGGCGTTTTCGCCATCTGATCCTGCAGGCTCCATGCTGCGAAGCTGTCGAAGCCCAGCAGACTGGCCTGCTGCGCACGCAGTTGCGCCATGCGCGACACGATGGCGCGCGTGTCGTTGTCGTCACCCTGCTCGCTGCGCGTCAACGCCTGCTGAAACAGCGCTTCGCGCGTGGCGCGCACCGTCAGCGACTGCAGCACCGGCTGCTGGGTGGTATTTTGCAGAGGGATTAGCCATGCGTCGTGCAGCCCGCGCGCCTCGGCGGCATCCTTCGCCTGTGCCAGCGCCGCCGGCGACAGGCCGTCCAGCGCCGCCGCGCTGCTGACGGTATAAGCCGCGGCGTTAGTTGCCGCCAGCAGCCGGTTACCGAAACGCGTGCCCAGACTGGCCAGCTCCTGGTTACAGGCGCGCAGTTGCGCTTTATCGCTCTCACTCAGGCTGGCGCCGGCCAGCTGAAAGCGCTGCCAGGTGACTTCCACCAGCCGCATCGCTTCGGCATCCGGGCACTGCGAGCCGCGCTGCCGATACACGCTGTCGAGCCGCGCAAACAGCGCCGGGTTAAGGTAGATTTCGTCATTGAGCGCCGTCAGCTGCGGCGTGATCAGCTCATCAACCTGCTGGAGCCGCTCGCTGGTATTGGCTGAGGTCATCGCGGCAAAAACGGGGTACACCCGGTTTAGCAGGCTACCGCTGCGCTCCAGCGCTTCATAGGTATTGGCAAAGGTTGCCGGCTCGGGGTTGCTGGCAATGGCCGCCACTTCCTGGCGCTTTTCGGCGATTCCGGCTTCCAGCGCCGGCAGGAAATGCGCTTCGTCGATCAGATCAAACGGCGGTGTCTGGTACGGCAACGGGCTGACGTTAAAAAACGGATTGGCACGTGAAGTCATTATCGCTCCTGATAATCAGCAACGCCGCAGCCACCTGCGGCGGTATGCTTTTATCCTGGCAGTTTCGTCGCCTGGCAACAACCTTGCGCGTGCGTATGGCTTTCCCGCTGCCACACGCACTTACCGTTGACCCAGGTTTGCGCGATGTTACGGTCATCACCCAGCGTCATCAGGACAAACAAACGCTGATGGATATCGTCGCTGTTGGCCATGCGCAGCTGCTGCAGTGGTGATACGGCAGGATCGATCACCACAAAATCTGCCTCTTTACCGGGGTTGAAGTTGCCGATTTTGTCATCAAGATCCAGCGCATGGGCGCCGCCCAGCGTAGCGTGGTAAATCGCTTCTGCAGCGCTGAGTTTGTACTGCTGCAGTTGCCCCACCTTATAGGCTTCACCCAGCGTCTGCAGCATATTGAAGGTAGTGCCGGCGCCAACATCGGTGCCCATGCCCATGCGCACGCGCTGCTGCCAGCGGCGTTTAAGATTGAACAGCCCGCTGCCGAGGAACAGGTTGGAGGTCGGACAAAAGGCCATCGCCGAATCGGTGTCATGCAGGCACTGCCATTCGCGATCCTCCAGATGCAGGCAGTGGGCAAATACGCTGCGTTTGCCGGTGAGCTGATGCTGGTGATACACATCAAGATAGCCGTCATGGGCGGGAAACAGCGTTTTTACCCAGGCGATCTCCTGCTGATTTTCGCTGAGATGGGTATGCAGCCAGGTATCGGGAAACTCGTTTTTCAGCTGCTGCACTTTTTCCAGCAGCTGCGGCGATGAGGTCGGCGCAAAGCGCGGCGTCAGCGCATAACCGAGACGCCCGCGCTGGTGCCAGCGCTGAATCAGCTCACGCGTCTGCTGATAACTTTGCGCCGGCGTTTCGGTCAGTTCCGGCGGTGCGTGGCGATCCATCATTACCTTGCCGGCAATCAGCCGCATCTCCAGCTGTTCGGCGGCGCTGAACAGCGCGTCTACCGATTGCGGATGCACCGTACCAAACACCAGCGCAGTTGTGGTGCCATTAGCCAGCAGCTGTTGCAGGAAAAACGCTGACATGCGCGCCGCGTGCACCGCACAGTGGTACTGGCTCTCGACCGGAAAAGTGTACTGATTGAGCCACTCCAGCAGCTGTTCACCGAACGCGCCGATCATTTCGGTCTGCGGATAGTGAATATGGGTATCCACAAACCCCGGCAGGATCAGCTTGCCGCGCAGATCGATCACCTGCGTTGATTCCAGGTGTTGATGTGCCGGCTGCCAGCGCTCCAGACTCACCACTTTGCCGTCGCGCAGCGTCAGCAGACCGTCTTCGAGGTAGCGTGCCTGGTCGGCGAGGCCATCGGGCTGATCGGCCAGCGCGGGGAAATCAAAAAAACTGGCGCGCAGGCGGGTTACAACAGAGTCAGACATGACGCTTCCTTCAGGGTGTAATGCAGGTTTCAGATAGATATAGCAAAGATGTTGCAAACCGCATGCCAGGCAAGCCCATCCAACAATCACTTTAAATTCAGATAAATACACAATTTCAGCGCGATTATCGTCGCAAAAATTGCAGGCAATCGTATGCGTAACCGATTGCCTGTTCGTGGTTTTGCCCTTGCGCATTGCGCTGGCGTTTTACGCCGGGAAAAGGTGCCTGATCGGGCACGCTCATGGTGCAGGGCTGCACCGCAACCGTGCAGGAAAGATTCTGCAACACGCCGCTCACGCTTTTCATGAGCGCCGCTGCGGGGTTAATGCTAAGGTGTGGCAGAGAACCTGAAATCGTATAAGGAACAGTGAGATGATTATTTTTGTTACCGGTGCGACCGCCGGTTTTGGTCAAAGTATCACCCGCCGCTTCATTGCTACAGGTCACAAAGTGATCGCCAGCGGACGCCGTGCTGAGCGTTTGCAGGAATTAAAACAGGAACTGGGCGACAACCTGTACACCGTGCAGCTGGATGTGCGTAACCGCGCGGCTATCGAAGAAGCCATCGCCGCCCTGCCCGCCGAATGGCGTGATATCGATGTGCTGGTGAACAATGCCGGGCTGGCGCTGGGCGTCGAACCGGCACATAAAGCCAGTGTTGAAGACTGGGAAAATATGATCGACACCAACAATAAAGGGCTGGTGTATATGACGCGCGCCGTGCTGCCTGCCATGGTAGAGCGCAACGTCGGTCACATCGTCAACATTGGCTCGATAGCCGGCAGTTGGCCGTACGCCGGTGGCAACGTGTACGGGGCAACCAAGGCGTTTGTGCGCCAGTTCAGCCTCAACCTGCGCACCGACCTGCACGGCACCGCGCTGCGCGTCACCGATATCGAGCCTGGCCTGGTGGGCGGTACCGAGTTTTCGAACGTGCGTTTCAAAGGTGACGATGGCCGCGCGGATGCGGTGTATGAAGGCACCACCGCGCTGACGGCGGAAGACGTGACGGAAGCGGTCTATTGGGTGACCACGCTGCCGAAGCACGTCAACATCAACACGCTGGAAATCATGCCGGTGACGCAAACCACCGCCGGACTGAAAGTGTTTAAAGGATAAGCAAGCTGCGCGTGGCGGCCCGTCGGGTCGCCCTGCACGGCCGGTTCAGGCCTTGCCCCAGCCGATAACGATAATCAGCATGCCGCTGAACGCCACCAGCGCACCGACCCAATCCCACGCACTCAGTTTGACGCCATCGACCAGCCGCAGCCAGATCAGCGCCGTTAACACATACACGCCGCCATAAGCCGCATAAACCCGACCGCTGGCTGCCGGATGCAGGGTCAGCAGCCAGACAAACAGCGCCAGGCTGGCTGCGGCCGGTAACAATAGCCAGGCGCTCATGCCGCGCTTCAGCCACAGCCACGGCAGAAAACAGCCGGTGATCTCGGCAATCGCAGTGATAAAAAACAGCAGCGCGGTTTTCACCAGCATACAAAGTCTCTCTGATCGTTAAACAAACCGCTCACCGCTGGTGAGCAAAGAAGCAGCGATGATATACTGGCAGACAGTGTTGTGACAGCCGCCCTGCGCGCTGTGCTGGAGTTAACGAAAGGAAATGACGATGAAAAAAATGTTTTCCGCCCTGCTCGCTACCACGCTGACCGCCAGCGTGATGCTGACTGCGCCGCTGGCTGTCGCTAAGACGGATCGCCTGATTATTGAAGATGGCAACAACGCGGCCAGCAACGAGGCGGCGCGTCAGAGCAAAGAGCAGTGGAACGATACGCGCAACCTGCGTAACAAGGTGAATACCCGCGTGGAGAAAGAGTTCGACAAGGCAGACCGGGCCTTTGATACCCGCGACGCGTGCGAAAAAAGCTACAACGTTAATGCGTACTGGGAACCGAACACCCTGCGCTGCCTCGATCGCCGCACCGGCCGTCCGCTGGCGCCGTAATGCGCGCCAGCTGCTATAGTTTTCACGGGAATGACGCAACAAGGAGTGAGTGATGAAAAAACGTAATGCAGTTGTGTTGCTAATGGCGCTGGCGTTACCGCTGGCGGTGCAGGCGTCCTGCGAAAGCGTGCGCGCCGACATCAGCAAAAAGATCATCAACAATGGCGTGGCGGAATCGGATTTTACGCTGGATATTGTGCCGAACGATCAGGTTGATCAGGCAGGCGGTCAGGTCGTTGGCCACTGTGAAAACGACACGCAGAAAATCGTTTACAAGAAAAACGGTCGCGATGCGGATAGCAGCGTGCCGGACAGCGCGGGCAGCTCGCAGGATGCTCCCGCACAGTAATCTCTTCGGGCGGCTGGTCGGCCGCCCTGCTTTATTCCGCCTCCGGCCGCTGACGCGGCATCAGCCACGCAATCCACAACGTCAGCAGCGCAATCAGCAATGCCACCACAAATACCCAGTGCAGCGAACTGGCAATCTGCCCGGTCCAGAAGTGTAACTGCTCCTGCGGCAGCGACTGACGGCTCTCCGGTGCCATAATTTTCTGCATCGGATCGCTGGCCTGCGGCAGCCGCAGCGACAGGTTGAGATTGAGCACCGCGCCCATTATAGCCGTGCCGATGGCTGAACCCAGCATGCGGCTGAACATAATTGAGGCGGTGCAGATGCCACGAATTTCATAGTGCGCATGATTTTGTACCGACACCAGAAAGGTGGTGCTGGTCATGCCCATCCCGGTGCCAATAACAAACGCCGTCAGCCCGGCCTGCATGATGCTGCTGTCGGCGCGCAGCAGCAGTAATAGCGCGCTGCCGGCAATCAGTAAAAACGCGCCGAGCTGCGCGGTAAAGCGATACGAGGTGATCAGCATCAGGCGCCCGCTGAGCGTACTGGCCAGCGGCCAGCCAATTGACATCATCGCCAGCGCGCTGCCCGCCTGCAGTGGCGTGCCGCCAGTAATGCCCTGAATCCACGTCGGCAGAAACGCGCTGATGCCCATCATGGTGGCCCCGATAATCAGGTTCCCGGCATTACCGGCAACAATCAGGCGGCTGCGCCACAGCGCCAGTGGAAACAGCGGCGCATCGGCGCGCTGCTCATGGTGTTTCAGCCGCCAGCCGGCCAGCAGCGCCAGCGCCAGGAACGGCACCAGCCAGAAACCCAGCGCTTCCGCCTGTAACAGCGCCACCAGCAGTGCGGTGACGCTGATCATCAACCAGCAGCTGCCGGTCAGATTCAGCGTTGCACCCTGATGCTGTTCGCGCGCCGGCAGAAAACGCGCCAGCAGCAGCATGGAGAGCAGACCAATCGGCACGTTTACCCAGAAAATCACCGACCAGTTAAAGTGCTGAACCAGCCAGGCGCCGCTCAGCGGACCAATGACGGCCGCGACGCCCCAGACGCTGGAGAGCCAGCCCTGCACGCTGGCGCGCTCGCGCGGCGAATAGATGTCCGCCACGATGGTGGTGGTCAGCGGCATAATCGCCCCGGCACCCAGGCCCTGAAAGGCACGAAACACAATCAGCCACGTCATACTATGGGCAAAACCGCACAGCACCGAGCCCAGCAAAAACAGCGTTACGCCGATGAAAAATAATCGTTTGCGACCCCAGATATCCGCCAGTCTGCCGTACAACGGGACGCTTACCGCCTGCGTTAACAGATAAATGGAAAATACCCAGCCAAACTGCGCGAAACCGCCAAGATCGGCAATGATGGTTGGCATTGCCGTGGCCACAATGGTGACCTCAATGGCAGCCATAAACATCGCCAGCATGCAGGCAATCAGAATCCAGTGGCGATGTTCCGTTTGTAATTGTGCGCTTTCAGTCATACGTCTCCCTTTTTCTTACAAGGCTAGTCGAAATTTCGCCGACTCAGTTTCCTCTGCGTGCGCCTGTTTGTGACAATGTCACATATCTTGATGAAAATTTTTTATTGTCGAGCGACACCTTATTTCATGCGGGTTTCGCTTAGTTTTACCACTTTTGTATCTACCTGATTTTGCCGTGAAAACTGGCAATGATCATCAAGCGTTGCTATAGCTCTAAAGGCAGTTTCTGGTTTTTCACTGTGAAAAAGCCGGGAAACAGTCATTTTAACTGCAATTTGACAGCGTGCTGGATTTTCGTCTGTGTATTGCACCGCATAACGCCGGTACGCTGAAAATAACGTCATAAAATCAATCGATTTTTTCAATCAGGGAGACGCACGCTATGCACAATGCATCGCTCGCCCGACGTGCCGGGCTGGCACTGCTCGCCATCGTGGTGGTGATAGCCCTGCTGGTGTGGGGATTAGGGCTGGATACGCTGCGCGACCGCAAGGTGGATTTACTTTACCTTGGGCAGCAACACCTGTACTTAGTGTTCTGGTCGATGTTATGCGCTTTACTGGTTGGCATCCCGAGCGGGATTTTGCTCAGCCGTCCCTTCGCCCGTCGCTGGGCTGAATATGTGATGCAAATCTTCAACGTCGGTAACACGCTGCCGCCGCTGGCCGTGCTGGCGCTGGCGATGGTGATTGTCGGCATTGGCGATCGACCGGCGCTGATCGCCTTGTTCCTCGCCTCGCTGCTGCCGATTGTGCGCAACACCTATGCCGGTCTGAGCGCGGTGCCGCCGTCGCTGATTGAAGCCGCCAACGGTATCGGCATGACCAAACTGCAGCGCCTGCGTCGCGTCGAGCTGCCGAATGCGCTGCCGGTGATCCTCGCCGGGGTGCGCATCGCGACCGCGATTAACGTCGGCACCGCGCCGCTGGCCTTTTTAATTGGTGCCAGCAGCTACGGCGAGCTGATCTTCCCTGGTATTTATCTCAACGACTTCCCGACGCTGATCCTCGGCGCAGTGGCCACCGCCCTGTTTGCCCTGATCCTCGACATGCTGCTGGCAGCATTGGGACGCGTCCTCAGCCCGCACTCTGCGGCTTAACCCGGAGCATGTAATCATGGCCACTGCTAATCTGCTGGCGCGCTGGGTCAAACGCACCGCGCTGGCCCTGACCGCCACCTTAACCCTCAGTCACGGCGCTCTCGCCGCCGCGCCCATCGTGATGGCGACCAAAAGTTTTACCGAGCAGCATATCCTGTCTGCGATGACGGTGATGTGGCTGCAAAAGAAAGGTTTTCAGGTCATCCCGAAAACCAACATCGCCACCACCATCGGGCGCAATGCGATGATCAACAAGCAGATTGATATGACGTGGGAATATACCGGCACCTCGCTGATTATTTTCAACCATATCAACAAGCCGATGTCGTCTGAAGAGGCGTACAAAACCGTTAAACAGCTGGACGCGAAGCTGGGACTGGTGTGGCTCAATCCTGCCCCGATGAACAACACCTACGCGTTTGCCATGCAGCGCCAGCGCGCTGACGCCGAAGGCATTAGCACCATGTCGCAGCTGGTGGCGAAGCTGGAACAGGTACGCAACACCGATCCGGATCATAACTGGAAACTCGGTCTCGATCTGGAATTTGCTGGCCGCTCGGATGGTCTGAAACCGCTGCAGAAAGCCTACAACATGCCGCTGGATCGCCCGCAGATTCGTCAGATGGACCCCGGCCTCGTGTATAACGCGGTGCGCGACGGCTTTGTCGACGCCGGACTGATTTACACCACCGATGGCCGGGTAAAAGGCTTTGATTTGAAAGTACTGGAGGATGATAAGCACTTCTTCCCAAGTTACAACGTCACGCCGGTAGTGCGTCAGGATGTGCTGGAAAGCCATCCCGGCCTTGAGGCCGCGCTGAATGCGCTGTCGCCGCTGATCACCGATGAAGCCATCACCGAGATGAACAAGCGCGTCGATATCGATCACCAGTCGCCGCAGCAGGTGGCGCGTGATTTCCTCAAATCCAAAAACATGCTGTAAGGAGGCGCAATGGATACCCTGCATTACATCATGGATAACTGGAACACGCTGCTGGCGCTGACCTGGCAGCACACCTGGCTGGTGCTGGTGGCGGTAGGTTTTGCCATCCTCGTCGGCGTGCCGCTGGGCATTCTGATTGTCCGCTTCAAATGGCTGGCAACACCGGTGCTGGGCATCGCCACCATCGTGCTGACCATCCCGACCATTGCGCTATTTGGCCTGATGATTCCGCTGTTTTCACTCATCGGTCAGGGGATTGGCGCCCTGCCGGCGATTACTGCGGTGTTTCTCTATTCACTGCTGCCGATTGTGCGTAATACCCATACCGCGCTGGAAAATCTGCCGCCCGGGCTGCGCGAAGCCGGTCGCGGTATCGGCATGACCTTCTGGCAGCGCCTGCGCTGGGTGGAAATTCCGATGGCGCTGCCGGTGATTTTTGGCGGTATCCGTACCGCCGTGGTGATGAACGTCGGCGTGATGGCCATTGCGGCGGTGATCGGTGCCGGCGGCCTGGGCCTGCAACTGCTGGACGGCATCAGCGGCAGCGATGTGCGTATGCTGATAGCCGGCGCACTGATGATCTGTTTACTGGCGATTATTCTTGACTGGCTGCTGCACCGTCTGCAGTCGGCGCTGACTCCTAAGGGGATTCGATAATGATAAAACTGGAAAACCTGACGAAAACCTTTACGCAAAAAAACGGCACCACGTTCAATGCCGTTGACAACGTCAGCCTGGAAGTGCCTGCCGGGGAGATGTGTGTGCTGCTGGGCCCGTCCGGCTGCGGCAAAACCACCACGCTGAAGATGATTAACCGTTTGATCCCCGCCAGCAGCGGGCGAATTTTAATTAATGGCGAAGACACCAGCGGCCAGGATACCGTCACGCTGCGCCGCAATATCGGCTATGTGATTCAGCAGATTGGTCTGTTCCCGAACATGACCATTGAAGAGAACATTACCGTGGTGCCGCGCATGCTGGGCTGGGACAAAAAACGCTGCCGGGAACGGGCGACGGAGCTGATGAGCATGGTGGCGCTTGACCCGACGAAGTTTCTGCATCGCTACCCGCGTGAGATGTCGGGCGGCCAGCAGCAGCGCATCGGCGTGATCCGCGCGCTGGCGGCGGATCCACCGGTACTGCTGATGGATGAACCGTTCGGTGCCGTCGACCCGATCAACCGCGAGGTGATTCAGAACGAGTTCCTCGATATGCAGCGCCAGCTGAAGAAAACCGTGATGCTGGTGAGCCATGATATTGATGAGGCGCTGAAGCTCGGTGACCGCATCGCGGTGTTTGGCCAAGGCAAAATCGTGCAGTGTGCCAGCCCGGACGAACTGCTGGCGCAGCCGGCCAACGAATTTGTCGGCTCGTTCGTCGGTCAGGACCGTACGCTGAAGCGTCTGCTACTGGTGCAGGCGGGCGACGTCACCGATCAGCAGCCGACCATCACCGTGCAGCGCAGTACCCCGCTTCAGGAGGCGTTCGCGACCATGGACGACAACGACATGCGTTCGGTCACGGTGGTCGACGAAGATGGCAAACCGCTGGGCTTTGTCAAACGTCGTGAAGCGCGCGGCGCCACCGGCCGCTGCGAGGAGATGCTGCACACCTTTAAGGTCACCGGCAAAGCGGAGGAGAACCTGCGCGTGGTGCTGTCAAAGCTGTATGAACACAACACGGTATGGATGCCGATTGTCGATGAGGAAGGTCGCTACAGCGGCGAAATTTCGCAGGATTACATCGCGGATTACCTCAGCTCCGGACGTACACGCCGTCGTCTCAACCCGTAACCCCGACCGAACCGCGCCACGGAGGGCGCGATTCTCCAGGTAAATTGTGCGTCAGTTGCTCTCTTCAACCGCGCCGACCGCCGCAACCGCTTTAGCTTCATTCGGCAGTACCACGCTCAGCAGCATGGCGAGAATCCCGCCGGTGGTGACTGCATGACCAAACAGATTGCTGACCAGCGGCGGGAACTGTTTCAGCACGTCCGGAACCGCTTCCACCCCGAGGCCAATGCCAAACGACACCGCCACAATCAGCATCTCACGCCGCCCCAGTGGGGCTTGCGTCATCACGCGAATACCGGCGGCGACCACACTGCCAAACATCACCAGCGTTGCCCCGCCCAGCACCGGCGGCGGAATCTGCTGTAGCAGGTTGCCGACCAGCGGGAAGATGCCCAGCAGCACCAGCATCAGGCCAATCACCATCCCCACGTAGCGACTGGCGACGCCGGTCATCTGAATCACCCCGTTGTTCTGCGCAAAGGTGGTATTGGGAAACGCCGAGAACAGCGCCGCCAGCAGGCAGCTGAGACCATCGGCCAGAATCCCGCCCTGCAGCCGGCGCTGAAACCCGTCGCCTTCCAGCGGCTGGCGTGAAATCAGACAGTTGGCGGTCAGATCGCCCACCGCCTCAATCACGCAGATCACCGAGACCAGCGCAATCGGCACAAACAGCGTCCAGCTAAAATCAAAGCCAAAATGCAGTAGCGAAGGCAGCACCAGCCAGTGCGTCTCCGCCATCGGCTTCAGCGGCAGATGACCGCTCAGCGCCGCCGCGATGCAGCCCGCACCAATGCCGGCGACCACCGCCACCAGCCGCGCCCAGCGCGAGTGGGAACGGTTAAGCACAATTATCACCAGCAGGGTCAGCGCCCCCAGCGCCAGATTACCCGGCGCGCCAAAATCGCGGGCGTTATGCCCGCCCGCCCAGTCGGTAATACTGACTTTTATCAGGCTGATACCAATCAGGGTGATCACCGTACCGGTCACCACCGGGGTCAGCACTTTACGCAGAGGTGTGATGCAGCGGCTAATCAGCATCGGGATCAGCGCCGCCACCAGGTTGCAGCCAAAAATCATGGCGAGGATCGCCTGCGGTGAACCGCCCTGCGCTTTCACCGTCATCCCCGCCGAGAGAATGACGCCGAGAAAGGCGAAGCTGGTGCCCTGCAGACAGATCATGCCTGCGCCAATGCCGCAGAAACGGCGCGCCTGCAGAAAGGTACCGAGTCCGGAAACCAGCAGCGACATGCTGATGAGATACGGAATCCAGGCCTGTAACCCCAGCACGGAACCGATAATCAGCGGCGGCGTGATGATACCGACCACGCTGGCCAGCACGTGCTGCAGGGCGGCAAAGAACGCCGGTGCAGGACCGATGCGGGCATCCAGCCCGTACAACAAACCTTTCTCTTCTTCTGGGTGCGACATAGCAGGGCTCCGGCAAACGATTTATCAGTTTGCCTGATGCATGAAACGCGCCAGGGCGACAACGGACAGGAAAAATTCAGGACAGATGATTGAATATAAACAGGTTTATTGCATAAAAAAAAGCAGCCGCTCCTGAAACTCCGGATTCAGCTGCGTGCGATATGCCGCATTTTGTTTCATCAGGCGGCGGGCTTTGCACTCTCGCTGTGCAGCGCATCACCCCCGAGTAACGTAATATCCAGATAACCACTCAAATCACGCTGTTCGGCGCGCGGCAGATAAGGCAATTCACCCAACAGCGGCGCGTTCAGCTTATCGCGCAGAACATCAATGATTTCAGCATAGTGCGCCAGACCGGGATTAATACGATTGGCGACCCAGCCCGCCAGCGTCAGACCATCGGCAGCAATCGCTTCGGCGGTCAGTAAAGCGTGGCTAATGCAACCCTCTTTAATGCCCACCACCAGCACCACCGGCAGTTGCGCCTGCTGCACCCACTGCGACAAGGGCCGTAAGTCGTTCATCAGGCTGCGCCAGCCGCCCGTGCCTTCCACCACCACACGTGCAGCGCGATCCTGTAAGCCAGCCAGCCCGCGATTGAGTAACGGATAATCGATGCGCTGCGCCGGGCTGGTGCTGATTTCATCCTCTTCCAGCGTCACAGGATTGACGTCGCTGTAGTTCAGCGTGAGGCCGGATGCCTGCTGCAGCAGTACGGCATCTTTATTACGGAGCCCTTCCGGGGTGTGCTGCGCGCTTTTGGCAACCGGCTTGTAGCCAGCGGCACACAGATTCGCTTTGGCAAAGCACTGTAACAGTGCGCGGGAAACCACGGTCTTACCCACCGCGGTGTCGGTACCGGTGACAAAAATCGTTTTCACCTTTCTCCTCCTTCATTAAAGCGATGTGTAACCTGCAAAGGAGGCAGTTTAAGGATTTGTCCCAGGCGAGAGCTTGCGTTAGCGCAAACTTAAGGCGGGCTGGCGTTAGCCCTGCAATAGTTTTATCAGTAAATGGCCGCTATAGAGCGCGTCTTTGATCAGCGCCGCGCCGCCCAGCGTGCCGGGATCGTTGAAGGCCGCAGGGGTTAGCTGGATAGCGTGACTGTACGCCGGCAGGGCCTGCTGGCGAATGGTGCTGCTGACCGCCGGGAACAGCACGTCCGCCGCCTGGTTAAGCGGTGAACCGATAAGAATTTGTTGAGGATTAAAGATGTTGACCATCATCGCCAGCATGCGCCCGATATGATGACCGACGCCGGCAATAACGTCCCGCGCCAGCCGGTCGCCCTGCTGCGCAGCGGCACACAGCGAGGCCAGCGTCAGCGGCTGCTGGTGCAGCTGGCTGTCCGGCTGCGACGATAAACGCTGTGCCGCCAGCTGCAGCAGGCTGCCGGTGCTGGCCACCGTTTCCAGACAGCCATGGTTGCCGCAGTAACACTGCTGGCCGTAAGGATCGATCTGCGTATGACCGATCTCCACCAGCGCGCGTCCGCTTTTGTGCAGCAGCTGGCCACCGCTGATCACCCCGGCGCCCACCGTTTCGTCAATGACAATCTGAATCACGTCCTGCGCACCCCGCGAGGCACCAAACAGCGCCTCTGCCAGCGTCCATGCGGAGATATCGTGCTGGACGAATACCGGCAGCCCGGTGCGCTGCGCCAGGGTTTCGCCCAGCGGCATATCCTGTACGTCATAGCCCGGCATACGGTGCACCACGCCGGAGGCGGCGTTGATCAGTCCCGGCAGGGTAATGGCGATAGCGGTGAGACGCTCAAGTTTTTGCTGATGGCGAATGAAAAAGGCGTTGACCAGCTCCTGCAGCGTCTGCAGCAGCGGCGTGTCGGCGCTGGCGGGCAGCGGCAGGCGATCTTCCTGTAGCGCGCGGCTGCTGAGATCGCGCAGCGTCAGGGTGATGAACCCCGGCTGAAGGCGAACAGCCAGATAGTGCCAGGCCAGGGTATCGAGGATCAACCCTATCGCCGGCCGTCCGCGACTGCCCGGCTCCTGAAACTCGGTCTCCTGCACCAGATGCGCATCCAGCATTTCGCGCACAATTTTGGTGATGCTGGCCGGGGCCAGCTGGGCACGTTTCGACAGCTCAATCCGCGAAATCGGACCGTAATGGTCAATCAGACGATACACTGCACCGGCATTGGTCTGTTTTATTTGGTCAATATGGCCAGGCTGACTGTCCAGATTCACGCCCTGCTCCCGGATATTTTCGCGCTTCTAAATAAACAGCAGCTATGGTGATGCAGATTGGCGCGCAGCGTCAAATATTTGATTAGAAATGTGATTTATCGCACACAAAGAACGCGGTTTTCTGTACCCGTGGGTTCAATCCTCGGCATGGTGCAGCAGCAGCGCCATCATATTGCTCATCTGCGCACTCGGCTGGCGCAGCGCTGACCACACCAGCCACACCTCAGAAATGGCATCGCTTTCCTGTAGCGGAATCCAGGCGACTTCCGCCAGTCGCGCGCGGGCAAACGAGGCGGGTAAAATCGACACGCCAAGGCCGGTTGCCACCAGGCCGAGTATCGTCATGGCTTCACCCACTTCCTGGGTAATGTAAGGTTTGATTTGGTAGCGATGCAGCAGCGCCAGAATTTCACCGTACAGGGCCGTGCCGCCCTGCGCATCAAAGAAAACAAAAGGTTCGCTGGCTAACGCCCGGATGCTAATTGACGTGGCCTGTGCCAGCGGATGCGCGTGGTGCACCACCGCGCACAGCGGTTCACGCAGCAACAGGCGGTGCTGAAGATCCTCCGGCAGCGGCGTATTGCGCATGACGCCCAGATCGAGTCGTCCCTCGTGCAGCGGCGCCAGCTGCTGCCGCGTGTTGTACTCCTGCATCTGAATATGCACCTCCGGCCAGCGCTGCCGATAGTGATACAGCGCATCCGACACCAGTCCGGTAAACGGCGCCGAGGAGGTAAAGCCGATGCGCAGCTCTCCCTGCTGACCGTGATGAATGCGCGCCGCGCGCCCGGCCGCCTGTTCCACCTGCAATAAAACCGCGCGCGCATCCTGTAAAAACGACTGGCCGGCCGGCGTGAGCTGTACGCTGCGATTAGTGCGGGTGAACAGCTGCGCGTCCAGCGCCTGTTCCAGCTGCAGAATCTGCTGACTGAGCGGCGGCTGAGAAATGTGCAGCCGCTGTGCGGCGCGGCCAAAGTGCAACTCTTCCGCAACGGCAATAAAGTAGCGCAGATGGCGCAGCTCAATCATCATATCTTAAACGTCTCATTTGAGATTATTAATATATTGTACAACCTATTTAGCATTTCCTACAGTATTCAGACATTTGCTGAATTGAGGATGTACTGTGAGTCGCTCTTCCCAGGCTGTGACGCTTGATGAGGACAGCTTGTCCACGAAGCCTGTTACCGCCGATACCGCTACTGAATGGATTGAACGTGGATCGCCGCAGTTTATGCGCGTGACGCTGGCGCTGTTCTCTGCCGGTCTTGCCACTTTCGCCCTGCTCTATTGCGTACAACCGATTCTGCCGGTGCTGTCACAGCAGTTTGGCGTGACGCCTGCCGAAAGCAGTATTTCGCTGTCGCTCTCCACCGGGCTGATGGCGCTGGGCCTGCTGTTCACCGGCCCGCTGTCAGATGCGATTGGGCGTAAATCGGTGATGGTGACCGCGCTGATGCTGGCGGCGATTTGTACGCTGATCTCCGCCACCATGAGCAGCTGGCAGGGGATTCTGCTGATGCGCGCGCTGACCGGTCTGTCGCTCAGTGGCGTCGCGGCGGTGGGCATGACTTACCTGAGCGAAGAGATGCACCCGCGGGTCATCGCCTTCTCCATGGGGCTGTACATCAGCGGTAACTCGATTGGCGGCATGAGCGGTCGTTTACTCTCCGGTGTACTGACCGACTTTTTCTCGTGGCGTATTGCCATTGGCGTCATTGGCTGCTGTGCGCTGGCTGGCGCGCTGATGTTCTGGAAAATTCTGCCCGCGTCGCGCCATTTTCGCCCTGCCTCGCTGCGGCCACGCAGTTTGCTGATCAACTTCCGCCTGCACTGGCGCGACAAAGGGTTGCCGCTGCTGTTTGCCGAAGGCTTTCTGCTGATGGGCGCGTTTGTCACGCTGTTTAACTACATCGGCTACCGTTTACTGAGCGCGCCGTGGTCACTGAGCCAGGCGGTGGTCGGGCTGCTGTCCGTGGTGTATCTCACCGGTTCGTGGAGCTCGCCGAAAGCCGGCGCGATGACCAGCCGCTTTGGTCGCGGTCCGGTGATGACGGGCGCCACGGCGATCATGCTGGCCGGTCTGCTGCTGACCGCCTTTAGTTCGCTGTGGCTGATTTTGCCGGGCATGATGCTGTTTACTGCCGGCTTCTTTGCCGCCCATTCGGTGGCCAGCGGCTGGATTGGACCGCGCGCGCGCCGGGCGAAAGGCCAGGCATCATCACTTTACCTGTTCAGCTACTACGTGGGCTCCAGCGTGGCCGGCACCCTGGGCGGCGTGTTCTGGCACCGCTACGGCTGGCCGGGCGTAACCCTGTTTATCAGCGCCCTGCTGGTGCTGGCACTGCTGGTTGGCCTGCGTTTACAGGGCCGCAAACTGTAATACCCTTCATCGTTAGCGCGGGACCTCAGCGTCCCGCCTGCTCCGCTGGATTCGAATAATCAGGCATTCGCGCCGTACCACTTAAAACAAAATAGCAATTCATCGCTATAATTCGTTCTATTCCAATAATACATAGACTTATTTTTTACACAGCAATGAGGTAGTCAGATGGAGCTTTACTATTATGTCGATAAGCATGCCGGTTATAACGACAATCATGTGGTGCATGCGAAGGGCTGTCCGTTCCTGCCATCCGACGGCGGTCGCCGTTTTCTCGGGACTTTTTACACGCCCGGGGCTGCAATCCAGCAGGCGCGTAAATTTTACGCCACTGCGTTGGGCTGCGAACACTGCTGCCCGGTGGGCGTAAAAAAAAATCCGACCCACAACTTTAGCGTGGCACTAAAGCATATGGCGTGACTCTGATAATCCTGGTCTGAACCGCACCCGCCCGCACGGTACTCGCCCTCAGCACGGCTAAGCGATTTTTCTATTACAGAAACAGCTGACTTAGCCTGTGCTGGTACGGCAGACTCGCGGGCCGGCAGCACGCTGGCGCAACAACTCCCCATAACCACAGGCTATTTACCACGCTCAGCGCGATAAGAAATATTCAGTGATAAAACCCGGGTTAACGGTTTTCATCGGCTGACTAATGCTACACAATAGCGGAAATTTGTGATCGAGGTCACTTTACCGGGTGCGTTCCTGCCCCCTCACTCGTCGTTTAGCCGATTTGAATTCAATGCAATCAACAACCGTTTCCCGTAAAACAGCCTGGCTGCGCGTGGTGCTGCTGGCTATCGCTGCTTTTGTCTTCAATACCACCGAATTTGTGCCGGTTGGCCTGCTGTCGGACATCGCCAGCAGCTTTGCAATGAAAACCGCTGATGTCGGTATCATGCTGACCATCTATGCCTGGGTCGTGGCGCTGTTATCGCTGCCGTTAATGCTGCTGACGCGCAACGTCGAGCGCCGCCTGCTGCTGGCCATCCTGTTTATTCTGTTTGTTGCCAGCCACCTGTTATCGGCCGTGGCGTGGGATTTCACGTCGCTGGTGCTGTCGCGCATTGGCATTGCGCTGGCGCACGCGGTGTTCTGGTCGATCACCGCCTCGCTGGCGATTCGCGTTGCGCCAGCCGGCAAGAAAACCCAGGCGTTGAGTATGCTGGCCACGGGCACGGCGCTGGCGATGGTGCTGGGCGTGCCGATTGGTCGTATTGTGGGTCAGTATCTGGGCTGGCGTACCACCTTTGGTATGATCGGCCTGTCAGCACTGGTACTGCTGATTATGCTGGTGCGGATACTGCCGCGCCTGCCGAGTGAGCACACCGGTTCACTCAGCAGCGTGCCGATGCTGTTTCGCCGCCCGGCGCTGGTGGCGATGTACATTCTGGTCACCGTCGTGGTGACCGCGCACTACACCGCTTACAGCTATATCGAGCCGTTTATGCAGGTAGTGGCCAGTGCCGATGAGAACTTCACCACCCTGTTACTGCTGCTGTTCGGCTCAGCCGGCATTCTGGGCAGCATTCTGTTCAGCACGCTGGGCAATAAATTCCCGTCCGCGCTGCTAATCGCCGCCATTGCGCTGATTACCCTGTGTATGGGTCTGCTGGTGTTTGCTGCGGTACGCCCGGCAGCAATTACCGTGCTGTGTATTATCTGGGGAATGGCAATGATGATGATCGGCCTGGCGATGCAGGTGCGCGTGCTATCGCTGGCACCGGACGCCACCGACGTCGCCATGTCGCTGTTTTCCGGTATTTATAACATCGGTATTGGCGCAGGCGCGCTACTCGGTAACCAGGTCAGTCTGCATCTGCAGATGGCAGACGTGGGCAACGTGGGCGCAATCATTGGCCTGGCGGGACTGTTCTGGTGTATCGCCATTTTCCGCCGTTATCCGCAGTTGCGCTCCAACGGCTAATGCGTTTCACAGGCAGCGGCGCCCCTGGCGGCACCGCTGCTGACATGGCCGGCTAAGGCAGGAAAAACATCGGCTGCAGGGCTTTGCTCACCGGGCTGTAGTCGGGATTTGATGGCATCAGGTCACGCATTGACGCCCACCAGCGCTGACACACCTCAGTTTGCGCTACAGCCTGCCAGCGCGCTTCGGATTCAATCTCGACGCTGGCAAACAGCAGGTTGCGTTCAGCATCCAGCCAGATCGCGTAGTTATGGGCGCCATGCGCTTTCAGCGTCCGTTCCAGCTCCGGCCAGATTGGCGTGTGACGGCGCTGATACTCCGCATGGCAGTGCGCATAGACCTGCATGACGAACGCTTTACGCAACATCACTTCGCTCCGCCTGCAGCGCCGCCGGCCACGGCTTCACGTTAAAGCGCTCGCCCAGCGCAATCAGCTGTTCAGTGGTGATGCTCTGACGAATGCCGCCCATCGACAGCGCCATGACCACCACCTGCGATGACTTCTCAGCGGTATCAATCAGACCAAAGGTTTCGTCGAGCGTCGGTCCGGCGCCAAAGATTCCGTGGAAAGGCCACATCACCAGGCTATGACTGGCCATCGCTTCTGCCGTCGCCTGACCAATGCCATCGGTACCCGGTACCATCCAGGGCAAAATGCCGACGCCATCGGGGAACACCACCAGGCACTCGGTGCTGCCCTCCCACAGCAGGCGGGTAAAGCGCGCCGCATCCAAATCCACCACATAGCTGAGCGCCATAAAGTGGGTGGCGTGACAGTGCATAATCACCCGGTCCGCGCCGTGGCTCAGTGCCTTGCGTACGCTGTGTGACTGAAAGTGCGCCGCCAGCTCGGACGTTGGCAGCCCTCCGTTGCTGAGCCCCCAGTGAATTTTGTACGACAGCCCTTTGTCATCCACCTGCAGCAGCACCAGACTGTCTGCCGGATCGAGCTGCACGTTGCGAAAGAATTTCCCGGAGCCGGTCACCAGGAACCAGTCGTTGGCCAGCGCGGGCGCCGGCTTGCTCAGTTCAATACAGCGCGGTGCCGGATAAAAATCGCTGGCATACGCGCTGACCTCTTCCGGCAACAGACGCAGACTGACGTTGCCGCCGTTACGTTCATCCCAGCCTTTCAGCCACATGTCACTGGTGGCTTTAACCATGTCGCGCACAAACCACGCGGAGAGAATTGTTTGCATGAATCGATTCCTTAACGTTGACGCAGCACGTGTTGTTCGTAGTGACGGACTTCGCTTAGCCAGCTGGCATCGGCTGGCACATCGTGGCGCAGGCACCACGCTTCCCATACCGCCTGCCACGGCAGCGATTTCTGCTCTTCAAGCAGCGCCAGCCGGGCGGTGAAATCCCCATCACGTTCCCGCTGACGCAGCTGTTCGCCCGGCTCCAGCAGTGCCCGCAACAGGGCTTTTTGGGTATTGCGCGTGCCGATCACCCAGGCGGCAATGCGGTTGATCGAGGCATCGAAGAAGTCGAGACCGATGTGCACCCTGTCGAACAACTTTTGACGGGCGATCTCACTGGCAATCGCCTGGGTTTCATCATCCAGCAGCACCACGTGATCGCTGTCCCAGCGGACCGGACGGCTGACGTGCAACAGCAGGCGCGGCACAAACAGCATGGCGCTGGAGATTTTGTCGGAGATCACTTCGGTAGGATGGAAGTGGCCGGCATCCAGCGTCAGCGCGGTCTGGCGGCTGGTGGCGTAACCGAGGCAGAACTCACTGGAACCCACGGTGTAACTCTCCGCGCCAATGCCAAACAGTTTGCTTTCCACCGCATCAATGTGGTGCTGCGGATTCAGCGGTTCACGGATGATTTCATCCAGCGCGCTGGCGAGACGCTGGCGCGGCGCGAGGCGATCGACGGTGAGATCTTTCATCCCGTCCGGCACCCAGATATTCATGACTGACGGCGTGCCCAGCTGCTCGCCAAACCAGGCGGAAATACGGCGGCTGGCGGTGCAGTGGTCGATCCAGAACTGGCGAATGCCCGGATCGGCATGCGACAGAGTAAACCCGTCTGCACTGAGCGCATGAGAAAAACAGGTTGGGTTAAAATCCAGCCCCAGTTGCCTGCTTTTCGCCCACTCCAGCCAGTTGCTGAAGTGCTGCGGCTCAATCGCATTACGTTCTACCGGGCGGTCGCTCTCAAGGTAGATGGCATGCAGGTTGAGGCGTTTGGCACCGGGGATCAGCGACATCGCTTTGTCGAGATCGGCACGCAGTTCAACCGCGTTGCGCGCCCGCCCCGGATAGTTGCCGGTCGCCTGAATACCGCCGGTGAGCGCCCCCTGCGGATTCTCAAACCCGCGCACATCGTCGCCCTGCCAGCAGTGCATTGAGACCGGAATGGTATCCAGTTGTGCCATCACCTGTTCCACATCCACCCCGATGGCGGCGTAGCGTTGTCTGGCCAGTTCAAAGGCCTGTTCAATCAGCTTTGTCATATGCAAGTTCCTTAGCAGGTAGGCTCAGCGCCGCAAAGCGAGCCTGATGGGCCGCAAAGACGCTGTGATTCAGCGGGATAAATTTTTCTAACGGGAAATTGTGGCGAATGCAGCGGCGTAAATCGGCCACGTCGCGCAACTCACCCAGCGCGATCAGCTGGCAGCCGATGTTGCCCAGCGTCGAGGCTTCCACCGGGCCGGCAAACACCGGCAGCTGGCAGGCATCGGCGCACAGCTGGTTAAGCAGCGGATTCTGGCAGCCGCCACCGACGATATGTAACTGACGTAGCGCAGTGCCGCGCAGGTGGCTGAGCTCCTGCAGCGTCTGCGAATAGAGCAGCGCCAGGCTGTCAAAGATGGTGCGCGCCAGCGCCGCCGGGCTGTGCGGCACGGGCATCGCCTGTTCGGCGCAGGCGTTCTGGATCTCCTGCACCATACTGGCCGGATTAATGAAACGATGATGATTAGGGTGAATCAGGGCGCGGCAGGCCGGTTCCCGCGCGGCGTCGGCAATCAGCGCAGTGAGATCGCTGATGTGCAGTTCGCTGCACACCCGCTGCAACAGCCACAGGCCCATGATGTTTTTCAGCACCCGATAGCCTTCCGCACCGCCCTCATTGGTCAGATTAGCCTGCAGCGCCGCCTCGCTGACGCAGGGCTGCAGGCTTTCGATGCCGATCAGCGACCAGGTGCCGGAGCTGAGATAGGCAGCATCGTCCTGCTCCAGCGGCGTGGCCAGCACCGCGCTGGCGGTATCATGGGTGGCGACGGCGATCACCGGAATGCGCTGGTCGTTTGCGTTGCGCCAGTAACCGACGGTATTGCCCGGTGCACGCGGCGTGCCGAACCAGCTGGCGTCTGCGCCCGCCCAGGCCAGCAGCTCGCGATCCCATTCGCCGCTGTGGATGTTGAGCAGCTGGGTGGTGGTGGCGTTGGTGTATTCCCAGTTGAGTTCACCGGTCAGGCGATAGTGCAGATAATCCGGAATCATCAGCGCGTGCTTTACCTGCACCTGCCAGTCCGGCTGCTGCAGATGCAGTGCGCGCAGCTGATACAGCGTGTTGAACGGCAGAAACTGAATGCCGGTGCGCTGATAGAGCGCCGGTTTCCCGAGTTCACGCATCGCCTGGGCCATCAGGCCGTCGGTGCGTTTATCACGGTAGCTGACCGCTTCACCCACCCGCTCGCCGTGCGCGTCCAGCAGCACCAGATCCACGCCCCAGGTATCAATACCAAGGCTGTCCGGCACAATGCCCTCCTCATCCAGCTGCTGCAGTCCGGCGCGGATCTCCTGCTCCAGCCGGTCCAAATCCCAGCAGTCATAATCGCCGCGCTGCACGCGCGGGTTGGCGAAACGCCGCACTTCGCGCAGGCTGAGCTGCTGACGGTCAGCCTGCCAGCTGGCCAGCATGACGCGGCCACTGGATGCGCCTAAATCGATGGCAACAATATTACGCAGACTCATGGCGAGTACTCCCTGTGAAGACATGGCGACAGAGTAGAAATCCTGCGCCGCAGACACCTTCCCGCGAGTGCCAGCGGGTCATCACCGCTGGCAGGTTTGCAAAGGTGTTCGTGAGAGAGCTCACAGAACCGCATAACGGCAGAGTTGTGAGCCTTGCCGCAATTCCATCAATCACTTAGGCGATCTTGAATAATTGGCGATTTTCCTGCGCTGCCCGGTGCAAAATTCAAGGTAAGGTGGCAGGCGGCTGCGTAGACTCGGTTACGGTTTTGTTAACTGAGGGCGCATGATGACGGTATTACACAGTGCTGATTTCTTTCCGGCCGGCGATTACACGATAGCCATTGAGCCACGTGTGCCGCAGTCGGCGTTTCCGGAGCATCACCATGATTTTCACGAAATTGTGCTGGTGGAACAGGGCTCGGGCATCCACGTATTTAATGGTCAGCCGCAGGCGCTCAGCGCCGGCTGCGTCTGTTTTGTGCGCGATCACGATCGCCATCTGTACGAGCAAACCGACAATCTGTGCCTGACGAATGTGTTGTATCGCAGTCCGGCGGCGTTCCGCTTTCTGTCCGGCCTGCAGGCGCTGCTGCCGCGCGAACAGGACGGCCAGTATGTTTCACACTGGCGGATCAACCATAAAGTGATGGCGCAGGCGCTGCAGCTGGTGACGCAGATGAAGCAGCCGGCCAGCTGGTCGCTGGAACGTCAGGCGCAGCAGGAACAGCACTTTTTGCAGCTGCTGGTGCTGCTGCGCGAGGCGGCGCACAACGATCAGGCGCAGGACCAGGATGCCCGCCTGCACCGCTTGCTGGACTGGCTGAATGCGCACTACAGTGAGGAGATTGCGTGGGAAGCGCTGGCCGATCGCTTCTGTTTGTCGCTGCGTACCCTGCATCGCCAGATGAAGCAGCAGACCGGCAGCACGCCGCAGCGCTATCTCAATCGGCTGCGTTTATTGCAGGCGCGGCACCTGTTGCGCCACAGCGAGATGCGCATCACGGACATCGCCTATCAGTGTGGGTTTGGTGACAGTAATCACTTCTCCACCCTGTTCCGGCGGGAATTTGGCTGCTCGCCGCGCATGGCGCGCCAGCAGATGGGGTAACCGGAGGGCTGACATGCCGCTGTTACTGACGCGCGAGGATTACTTCCCGGCCAGCAATTTGCCCATAGCCGTGGCAGAACGCATGCCGCAGCCCTCTTTTCCACCGCACCGGCATGAGTTCAGCGAGATTGTGATTGTCTGGCGCGGTAATGGCCTGCATATCCTCAACGATCGGCCGTGGCTGATCACCTGCGGCGATGTGTTTTACATTCGTGACAGTGATTGCCACAGCTTTGATAGCGTCAACGATCTGGCGCTCGACAATATTCTCTACTGCCGCGATCGCTTCAGCCTGGCGCTCGACTGGCAGCAGCTGCTGCCGCCACAGGATGAAGAGACACCCGCCAGCTGGCGTCTGACTACACGCGGCATGGCGCTGGCGCGCGGCGTCATCAGCCAGCTGGAGCGCGAAAGTCGCAAAAGCGATTCGCTATCGATTCAGCTGTCGGAAGCGCTGTTTTTGCAGCTGGCACTGATATTGCGCCGTCACGGCTACGCCGCCGATCGCCCGTGGGTGCTGCCGGAGGGCGAACAGCTCGATCTGCTGATGTCGGCGCTGCTCGGCGATATCAGCCGCCCCTTCGATCTGCCCCATTTCTGCCAGCAAAATCAGCTCAGCGAACGGTCGCTGAAACAGCTGTTCCGTCAGCAAACCGGCATGACCATCGGCCACTACCTGCGTCAGCTGCAGCTTTGTCAGGCAAAATATCTGTTGCGCACGCAGGCATGTCTGATTAGCGAAGTGGCGGCGCGCTGCGGGTTTGATGACAGCAACTACTTTTCCGTGGTGTTTACGCGCGAAACCGGGTTAACGCCCAGCGCATGGCGTCAGCGTTTTTTGTCGCCGCGCGAACCGATGGCAGACAAAGAAAAAGCCTGACGCGCGCAGAGACGCGTCAGGCGGTGCGGTGTTAAGCGTTATCAGGCGGCCATACCGAGACCGACAATGTTTGCCGCGATAATGATTACCACGCAGCCAATCGACAACACGCTCACCGGTCGACGCCCCACCGATTTCCACTCCTTCAGCACCAGTCCCACCAGGCCGCCGCACAGCACGTACAGGCTCATGTGCAGCATCCAGCTTACGAAGTCGTACTGCGGAGGAATTTTTGCGTGGCCCCAGGCATAAAAGAAGAACTGCAGATACCACATGGTTCCCCCCAGCACGGCGAAGGCGATGTTGGCGATCAGCAGCGGTTTTGCCACGGAAAAATCGCGGCGCAGCGAAAGCTCCGGCTTCACCGCCAGGCGGATAAAGCAGTACGCGAGGTTGATCAGCGCGCCACCGCCCATGATCACCACGTAGCTCGGCAATGCCACATACAGCGGATTGATGCCCAGACTGGCAGCGGCTTCATGCATCGGCTTTGCCGCATCCATGGCAAATGACATGCCGGCAGAGAAGATGCCGCACAGCACCGCCAGCACCAGGCCTTTCTTCAGGTTAAAATCTTCGGCGTTGATCCCCAGCGCCCGCTCCTTTAGCAGTCCGGCACGTGACACAATCGCCACACCCAGCAGCGCAACCAGCACGCCCAGCAGCGTCATCCGGCCACCGGCGGAGCTGAACAGTTCAACGAATCGGCCCTGCAACAGCGGCGTCATCAGCGTCCCCACCACCAGCGTAATGCCAATGGCGATACCAATCCCCATCGACATCCCCAGATAGCGCATGGTGAGGCCATAGTTGATGTTGCCGATGCCCCACATGGCACCGAACAGAAACACCGGCAGCAGCTGCGATAAACTGAAACTGCTGTAGTACGCCCAGAAGTTTGGTAACAGCGCGGCACTGACTGCCCAGGGCAGAATCAGCCACGACATCACGCCGCCGACCGACCACATGGTTTCCCATGACCACTTTTTAACCTGTTTAAACGGAGCATAAAAACAGGCGGCGCTGGCGGCACCCACCAGATGCCAGAAGATACCTGCAAGAATGGCACTGTTCATTGTTATTCCTTCGTAAGGTTGAGGCCAGACGGAAACACCTGCGGTTTCCGATTAGTGGCAGTCTATGGCGCACTGCGTGGACTCAGCCTTTGGATGGTTGCCGTAAAGCCAGGCTGACTGGCAAAATCGGGTGGGTATGCAACATAAGGATCACAAATTCGCATTTGCAGCTGTTATGCCGGGGAAACTCTTTAAGTTGCTTATTATTCGGCATATTTTTGATTTATGTTGTGTTGATCGGCACAGTTTTTCATCTGTTGCCAGCGCGCCGCTTAACATGGCACTCACACAAAGCTGCGCGAATCACTTCCCCCGACGGGGTTAAATCCGTATAACGTGGGAAAAATCATCGGAACCAGGGATTGAGATGAAGAGCAAACGGTTAACGCTGGTGCTGTCGCAGGCGGTGAGCCGCGTGATGCTGGATGACATCCGCGCCATCGTGCCGCCCGAGGCGCTGAATGTGTTCATTAATGGCTTAGATAGCTGCCACTACGCCACGCTGGACTGCGTGCAGAGTGAAGAGAACTGCGCGCTGCTGGCGTCAGCCATTGTGGTGTGGCGTCAGCTCGGCCATGTGCATCAGATTCAGTATCAGAAAGGCGAACATCTGCGTCAGGTCGATGACGCGACACAATTTCAGCTATTCAGTATGATGAAAACCCACCGCGCGCTAATCCAGCTCGCTTAACGCTCAGGATGCATATGAAAATCGGTCTGCTGTTCCCCATCGCCATTATTGTTGCCGGTGTCAGTTTTCTGGTCTGGTTTATTGCCAGCGGCGCCATGATGCCCGGTTCCTGAAACGGTCCACTGACGCAGAATGCTGCGTCGGTCGCGTGATTCTTGCCGCTATTGCCAGCGCCCTGCCGGTGCTGGCAGTGATAAAAAGGTCGCCAGCGTTCATCTGCTTCACTCTTCCTTCACATCAGTTTAACAAAACCGAGCGTGGAGCCCCTGCACATGACCCTTCATCATCAACACTACATTAATGGCGCGTTTGTCGAGGCGCATAACGATAGCTGGATTGAAGTGATTAACCCGGCGACGGAGACCCTGCTGTCACGCGTGCCCCAGGGCAGCAAACAGCAGGCGGCGGCAGCCATTGCCGCCGCAGAAGCCGCTCAGCCCGGCTGGGAAGCGTTACCGGCGGTGACGCGCGGCGGCTGGCTGCACCGCATCGCCACGGCAATTCGCCAGCGCGAGCCTGAGCTGAGCGCCACCCTCGTCGCGGAGGGCGGCAAAACCCAGGCGCTGGCGCAAACCGAAGTGCTGTTTACCGCTGACTATCTCGACTACATGGCGGAATGGGCGCGACGCTACGAAGGGGAAATCGTCAACAGCGATCGCCCAAACGAAAACATCTTTGTGTTTAAGAAAGCGATTGGCGTGACCACCGGCATTCTGCCGTGGAATTTTCCCTTCTTCCTGATTGCGCGCAAAGCGGCACCGGCGCTGATCACCGGCAACACTATCGTGCTGAAGCCGAGTGAGATCACCCCGAACAACGCCGCCCTGTTCGCCGCCATTATCGACGACATCGGCCTGCCACCCGGAGTGATTAACATCGTTTACGGCTATGGCCCGGAGGTGGGACAGGAACTGGCCGCCAATCCTAAAGTCGGGTTAGTGAGCCTGACCGGCAGCGTCAACGCCGGCATCGCCACCATGGCCGCCGCGGCGCCGAATGTGACAAAAGTGTCGCTGGAGTTGGGCGGTAAAGCGCCGGCAATTGTCATGGACGACGCCGACCTCGATCTGGCCGTCAGGGCTATCGTCAGTTCGCGCATTATTAACAGCGGTCAGGTGTGTAACTGCGCCGAGCGCGTGTATGTGCAAGACGGCATTTACGATCGCTTTATCAGTGCCCTGACCGGGGCGATGCAGCAGGTGAAATTTGGCGATCCGGCGCAGCAGGCCGATGTGGATATGGGGCCGCTGATTAGCGCAGCCGCGTGCGACCGCGTCGGGCAAAAGGTTGCCAGCGCCGTTGCGCAGGGCGGCAAGGTGGTGCTGGGTGGCAAACGCGCCGGTGAACGCGGCTTTTATTTTGAACCGACCATCATCACCGGGGTACGTCAGGAGATGGCGATCATGCGTGAGGAGATTTTTGGCCCGGTGCTGCCGGTGATGCGCTTTAACACGCTGGATGAAGCCATCGCGCTGGCTAACGACTGCGACTATGGCCTGACCTCATCGCTGTATACCCGCGATCTGAACACCGCGATGATCGCGCTGCGCCGGCTGAAATTCGGTGAAACCTACATTAACCGTGAAAATTTTGAAGCGATGCAGGGGTTCCATGCCGGCTGGCGCAAATCCGGCATCGGCGGTGCCGATGGCCGCCACGGGCTGGAGGAGTATCTGCAAACGCACGTCGCCTATCTGCAGTTTGCCTGATGCGTAAACACCGGTGCGCAGCGCGCGCACCGGTTGCCACTTAGCGTATCCGTTTCTGACTGCGCAGCAGCGCTATCCCGCTAAAGAGCGACATCGCCATCAGGTAGTAGCCCGGCGCCAGACTGGTGCCGGTGGCACTGATCAGCAGCGTGCAAATCAGCGGCGCAAAACCGCCAAATACCGTAACCGCAATGTTATAGCTGATGGCCATGCCGCTGGCGCGCGTACCAATCGGGAACAGATCCGCCATCACCGAGGGTACGGTAGAAAAATAGATCGATTTCAGCAGCGCCATCCAGCATACCAGCACAATCAGCGTGGCCGGCGTGGTGTGATTGACCACCAGCCGAAAGGCCGGATAGATGGTGACCATCAGCAGTATGAGCGATCCCCACATTAGCGGCAGGCGGCCAATGCGCTCCGCCCACCATCCCATCAGCGGCGTCACCACCGTCAGAATCACCCCGGCCAGCAGCGTGGCGGTAAAGGCCACCGAGCCCGGCAGATGCAGATTTTTAGTCGCATAGGTCGGCACGTAGTTGAGCATGTAGTTGACCGCCGTGGAGATCACCATCAGGCCAATCGCCAGCAGCATCAGCGCTTTTTGCCGGCCAAGCAGCCGTTTGAGCGGGGCCGCTTCCGGCGTCTGCGCGGCAAAGCTGGCGGGCTCGTGCACGTGACGGCGGATATACAGCCCGAGCGGGCCAATCAGCAGGCCGAAGGCAAACGGAATACGCCAGCCCCACGCCTGAATCTGGCCTTCGCTCAGGATCTGCGTCAGACCGAGACCAAACGCCGAGGCCATCAGCGTGCTGGCGCCCTGGGTGGCGAACTGCCAGCTGGCGATAAAGGCTTTGCGCTCGGGAAAATGCTCGACCAGAAACGCCGTAGAGCTGCCAAATTCGCCACCGGCAGAGAAGCCCTGCACCAGGCGCGCCAGCAGGATCAGCAGCGGTGCGAGCAGGCCGATGCTGTCGTAGCCCGGCATAAAAGTAATGATGGCTCCGCCAAGCATCATCAGATTGATTGACAGCAGCAGCGCTTTTTTACGCCCGTGGCGATCGGCATAGTTGCCCAGCACCACCGCGCCCAGCGGGCGAATCAGAAAGGAGACGCCGAAGCTGCCAAAGGTCAGCAGCAGCGAGACCGACGCATCGCTGGTGGGAAAGAAGGCGTGGGCGATATAGCTGGCGAAAAAGCCATACACCGCAATGTCGAACCACTCCAGCGCATTACCAATGCAGGTTGCAAACAGCGTTTTGTGCAGGTTTGGCTTCACCCCGCTCAGCGGCGCGCTATGGCTGAGGCTGCTCATGCGCCACCTCCGGCATAGGCGCGGTGTTGCGCCAGCCATTCCGTGCCCTGCTCGCCCAGCTCCCACAGCAGCTGCGTCATGATCTGCAGCCCTTCGCGGGCAATCGATTTCAGCATGTGCTCATTCACGCCATGCTGACCGCAGGCGGGATACGAATGTGGCACCCACAGCGTTGGCAGGCCCAGAATCTCCGCGAATACCTCATTTGGCAGCGATCCACCAAGGTTGGGCAGCAGCGCCGGTTTTTTGCCGCTGGTTGCCGCCATGCTGTTCAGCACCCAGTGCACCAGCGGATCGTCAGGATCAAGACGCGTGGCGGGTGAACCACGCAAAAACTCAACCTCAACATCATGGAAGCCGTGCTGCGCCAGATGCGCGCTGACGTGCTGCGCCAGCCGCTGCCAGTCGGTACCGACCACAAAACGCAGCTGGCACACCGCCGTCGCGCTGCCGGGAATGGCATTCATCGGGCGCGCCGGATTACCGGTGAGAAACGACAGCACTTCCAGCGTGTTCCAGCCGTACAGGCGTTCGGCAGGCGTCAGGCCTGGCTCGCCCCAGTTGGTGTCAATCGCGGGATCGCCTGGCATGCCACCCACCTCGATATCGCTGAGAATGGCGCGCACTTGCGGCGTTAACGAATCAGGTCGCAGCGCCTTAACCTGCAGCACGCCCTGCGCGTCCACCAGCGTGGCGATGGCGCTGGCCAGGCGGGTGCCGGGATTGCTCAGCAGTCCGCCCCAGTTGCCGGAGTGATAAGCATTGTCACGCGCGTTGATGGTCAGACGGAAATTTACCGCACCGCGCGAACCGAGGAACAGCGTCGGCCGCACGGCGTTGAGCCGCGGACCGTCTGAGGCAATGAACAGGTCAGCCTGCAACAGTTCCGCCTGCTGCTGACACAGCTGCGCCAGCCCCGGCGAGCTGATCTCTTCGCCCATCTCAAACAGCCATTTGCAGTTAAAGCCGAGACGGCCGCCGCGCGCCTGGTAAACCTGCTCCAGCGCCGCAAGATTGACGCAGTGTTGACCTTTGTTGTCGGCGCTGCCACGCCCGTACCAGCGATCACCCTCTTCGGTCAGCTGCCACGGCGAGAGCCCGCTGCGCCAGTTTTCGTCATCGCCGAATACCACATCACCGTGCCCGTAGCTCAGCAAGGTCGGTAAGGCGGGATCTTCCATGCGCACCGCCACGAGGAATGGCCGGCCGGCGGCGTGTGGGTTATCGATGAGCTGTAGCGTGAAGCCCAGCGCCTGCAGTTGCGGCGCAATCTCCTGCTGCAAATAGTCCTGTAGCGCCGCATCGCGATCGTCGCGCTGGCTCTCGGTGCGCCACGCCACGCGGCGCGCCAGGATACGTTGAAATTCCCCGCTGTCGAAATATGCGGTGGCCTGCTGAACCGCCTGTTGTGCTGTCATGTTTGCCCTGCCTGTTATAGGTCTGCTGTTTTTTCATCTTTGCGGAAAGGCAGCTTTGCCACAATTATCAATTTATCGAGTAAGATTTGCCTTTAAAGCAAAGCTGCGTTGCCCGATTTCGAGGCAGGCACAGACGGAGGCCATGGCATGTTAAGCACGGAAATGCGTTATTTTCTCGCGGTAGCCGATTGCGGTTCGCTCAGCGCGGCCAGCGCCCAGCTGTTTGTGGCGGTCTCTGCCATCAGCCGCCAGATCCAGCGGCTGGAGCAGCAGCTGGGCGTGACGCTGTTTGCGCGTCATGCGCGCGGCATGGTGCTGACCGAGGCCGGCGAGATTTTTGCCCATCACGTGCGCAAAAATCTGCTGGATATGGAGTATGCGCTGGCGGAGATCAAAGGCCTGAAGGCGGTGCGGCGCACGCTGATTCGTGTCGCCTGTACCGACGGGCTGGCGTTTACCCTGCTGCCCCGGCTGATTGCCGCCTTTCGCCGCGATCATCCCGGCGTGCTGTTTGACGTCCGGGTGGCTAGCGCGCAGGGCGTGGCTGAACTGCTGCGCAGCGGCGAGTGCGACGTGGCATTGCAGTTTAGCCTGCACGCGGAACGTGCGGTTGAGGTGGTGGGCTCATGGCCGGCGCCGGTGTTGCTGGTGATGCATGACAGCCATCCGCTGGCGGGCGTGCCGCAGGTGGCGCTGGCCGATCTTAGCCACTATCCGCTGGCGCTACCGCAGCAAAACACCACGGTACGCCAGCTGTTTGAGCTGGCCAGCCACATGAGTGGCCACCTGATTGAACCGGTGCTGACCTGCGACAACTTCTCCACCCTGTTTCATTTTCTACTGCGCACGCCGCTGGCGGTGACCATTTGCAGCAGTTTTACCCTGGCGGAAGAGGCCCAGCAGCAGGGTCTGGTGATGCGCGCGGTCAATATCGATCAGCTGAGCCAGCGTACGCTGCAGCTGCAGACGCAGTCAGGGCGACCCCGTAGCGCCGCCCTGACTCTGTTTCTGACCTTTCTGCAACAGCAGCTCAGCGCGCTGTCCGCTGCGATTGAGGCGTGATATCCACCGGATAGAAGATGTGCTTGCCGAACGGATCCACCTGGTAGCCGCTGACCGATTTACGCACCGGCTCGAAAATCGTTGAGTGCGCAATCATTACCGCCGGCATCTGGTCATGCATCATCTCCTGCGCCTCACGGTATAACGCCACGCGCTTGTCGTGATTTTGCTCGGCGCGCGCCTCGGTGATGATTTTCTCAAACGGCGCATAGCACCATTTGGACGAGTTGGAGCCGCCGTTCGCCGAGGTGCAGCTGTACAATGGCCCGAAGAAGTTATCCGGATCGCCGGTGGCGGTGGTCCAGCCCATCAGCGCCGCCTGATGCTCGCCGCCCTTAACGCGCTTGAGGTATTCGCCCCACTCATAGCTGACGATGTTGGCTTTGATGCCCACTTTTGCCCAGTCGGCCTGAATCATCTCAGCCATGCGGCGGGCGTTGGGATTATACGGCCGCTGGACCGGCATCGCCCACAGAGAAATTTCGGTGCCCGGCTGAATGCCGGCCTGCTGCAGCAGCGCTTTGGCCTGTTGCGGATCGTAGGCGTAATCCTGCAGATCTTTATCAGCACTCCACACATCCGGCGGCAGAATATTCTTCGCCACCGTGCCGGTACCTTTGAAGATGGCATCAATGATCGCCTGCTTATTGATGGCCATCGCCAGCGCCTGGCGCACTTTCACGTTATCCAGCGGGGCTTTGGTGGTGTTGAACGACAGGAAACCGGTGTTGAGGCCAGATTTCTGTTCCAGCGTGATGTTCGGGTTGTGGCGCATGTTGTCGAGATCGGCCGGATTAGGGAACGGCATCACCTGGCACTCGTTTTTCTCCAGTTTGGCATAGCGCACCGAGGCGTCCGGGGTGATGGAAAACACCAGACGATCGATTTTAGCCTTGCCCTGCCAGTACTGCGGGAAGGCTTTGTAGAGAATGCGGGAATCTTTTTGATACTGCACCAGCTCAAACGGTCCGGTGCCAATCGGCTGCATGTCGACCTTTTCCGGCGTACCGGCTTTCAGCATCTGGTCGGCATATTCCGCCGAGTGAATCGAGGCGAAATACCACGCCAGATCGGCGAGAAACGGCGCTTCGGCATGGGCCAGCGTAATCCGCACCGTCAGATCATCCACCTTATCGATACGGGTGATCAGTTTTGCCAGCTCGAGGCTTTCAAAGTTGGCATAGTTACCGCCCGAAACGGTGTGATACGGGTTTTTCGTATCGAGCTGGCGCATAAACGAGAAGATCACGTCATCGGCGTTGAGATCGCGCGACGGCGTAAACAGTTTATTGCTCTGGAACTTAACCCCTTTGCGCAGATGGAAGGTATACACCTTGCCGTCCGGGCTGATCTCCCAGCGCTCCGCCAGGCTGGGCACCAGCTCGGTGGTGCCCGGTTTGAAATCCACCAGGCGGTTAAAAATCGGCACGGCGCTGGCGTCCACGCTGGTACCGGAGGTATAGAGCTGCGGGTTGAAGTTCTCCGGCGAGCCTTCAGAACAGTAAACCAGCGTCTTCGCCGAGACGCCGCCTGCAACCGCTAACCCCAGTGCGCTAAGCGCCAGTTTTCCTATCATCTTTTTCATCGTCTTCTCGCTTTTTATTGACTTCCATGAGCCAGCATCGGTATTTATTTCATAAATAACATGATTTAGCCGTCTGGCGTATCTCCAGTGGCGCAAAGCTAATAAGGAATTGTGATGACAGACCAACTTGCCCGTCAGCTGACCCAGCGTTTTTACCGTTATCTGGCGGTTTCCAGCCAGAGCGATGCCAAATCCAGCACGCTGCCCAGTACGCCGTCACAACACGCTATGGCGGAACTGCTGGCGCAGGAGCTGCGTGATCTCGGTCTGCAGGATGTGGTGATTGATCAGCATGCCACCGTGACCGCCGTGAAACCGGGCAACCGGCCTGGCGCGCCGCGCGTAGGTTTTATCACCCATATTGATACCGTGGATGTCGGGCTATCGCCGGATATCCATCCGCAAACCCTGCGCTTTGAGGGCGCGGATCTGTGTCTGAATGCGCAGCAGGACATCTGGCTGCGGGTGGCGGAGCATCCGGAAATCCTGCCGTATGTCGGTCAGGAGATTGTGTTCAGCGACGGCACCAGCGTGCTGGGGGCCGACAACAAAGCGGCAGTCAGCGTGGTGATGACGCTGGTGGAGAACCTGCGTGGCGAGCACGGTGATGTGGTGGTGGCGTTTGTGCCGGATGAAGAGATCGGCCTGCGCGGCGCCAAGGCGCTGGACCTGGAGACGCGCTTTAACGTCGATTTCGCCTGGACCATCGACTGCTGCGAGCTGGGCGAAGTGGTGTATGAATGCTTCAACGGCGCCTCCGCTGAAATTACCTTCACCGGCGTGCCGGCGCATCCCATGTCGGGCAAAGGCGTGCTGGTGAATCCGCTACTTATGGCGCACGACTTCATCGCCCGCTTCGACCGGCTTGCCACGCCTGAGCATACCGCCGGACGCGAAGGCTATACCTGGTTCAATGATATGCAGGCCAATGCCAGCCAGGCGGTATTGAAAGCGTCGATTCGCGATTTCGATTTGAAGGGTTTTGATGCGAAGAAGCAGCAGCTGGTGGAAGTCGCCGATCAGATCGCCGCGCACTATCCGACTGGTCACGTCGCGCTGAAAATCAATGATATCTATAGCAACATCAGTAACGCGATAGGTGAGGACCGGCGGGCAATCGATCTGATTTTTGCTGCGCTGCAGCAGGTGGGCGTGGAACCTAAAGTGATTCCGATGCGCGGCGGCACCGATGGGTCTGCGCTGTCGGCCAAAGGGTTACTGACGCCGAATTTCTTCACCGGCGCGCACAATTTCCATTCGCGCTTTGAATTCCTGCCGATCCCGTCATTTGTGAAGTCGTATCAGGTGGCGGAAGCGCTGTGTTATCTGGCAGCCCGATAAGCGCGGTTGCAGAGAAATGTTGAGACAGCCTGACCGGCGACTGCCGATCAGGCTGACACCCGGTTACTTGCTGACGCTGACGTCAATGCCCGGGAAGAATTTCGTCGCCAGTTTAGTCACGGTGCCGTCGGCCTGGACTTTGGCGATGGCCGCATCCAGTTCCCCTTTCAGCTTGCTATCGCCTTTGCGCAGACCGAAACCAATGCCGGAACCGAGAATGGTGTCGTCTTCCACCGGCTTACCGGCGAAGGCGAAACCTTTGCCCTGCGGCTTATCGAGGAAACCAGACTGACCGGCGGCGGACATCACCAGCGTACCGTCAAGACGGCCAGCGACCATGTCGTTATACACCTGGTTCTGATCCTGATACGACGTCACCGTCACGCCCTGGGATTCCCAGTGCTTTTTAGCGTAGGTTTCCTGGATTGAGCCCTGCAGCACGCCAATATTTTTACCTTTCAGCGACGCCGCCGTCGGTTCGAGTTTCTCGCCCTGCTTCACGATCAGCATGGTAGGAATGCGGTAGATCGGGTTGGTGAAGTCGATACTTTTCGCCCGCGCCTCGGTGATGTTCATCGCCGAGTTAATCGCATCGAATTTTTTCGCCTGCAGCGCCGGGATCAGCGCATCAAAGCTGCTCTCAACCCATTTGCAGTCAAAATGGCCGACCTGGCAGATGGCTTTGCCCAGTTCGATGTCAAAACCCTCCAGCTCGCCCTGCGCGTTGCGGCTTTCAAATGGCGGATATTGCGACTCCAGACCGTAGCGCAGGCTCTCCTGCGCCAGCGCCTGCACGGAGGTGATCATGCCCAGTGCGATAAACAGTGCGTTCAGTTTTTTCATTATTTTCCCCTAATTACCCTTTAACCCGGCACAGCGCCTGCGCGCCGGCTTCGAGCGTTGCGTCGTCTTTAGCAAAAGAAAGGCGGATTAATTTATTGTCAGTGCCATCCATATAAAACGCCGACAGCGGAATGGTAGCCACACCGTGATCGACGATGAGACGTTTTACCATTTCACTGTCGCTTTCGTCACTGAAATGTCCGTAGCTGGCCAACATAAAGAACGAACCGGCGCTCGGTAACAGCCTGAACGGTGAATCCTGCAGCAGCGTCTGCAGCCGATCGCGCTTCGCCTGATAAAACGACGACAGCTGCAGATAGTTTTGCGGGTTCTGCAGATACTGCGCGAAGCCAACCTGCATTGGCGTATCGGCGGCGTACATCATGAACTGATGCACCTTGACGATCTCCGCCATCAGCGCAGCAGGCGCCAGCGCATAGCCGACGCGCCAGCCGGTGACGTGGAAGGTTTTACCGAAGGAGGACACCACCACGCTGCGCTGTGCCAGTTCCGCGTGCGTGGCCATGCCGCAGTGCGTCTGGCCGTCAAACACGATGTGTTCGTAGACTTCATCAGACAACACCACGATGTCGGTATTACGCGTCAGGGCCGCCAGCTGGTCGAGATCGGCGGCATTCAGCACCTGTCCGCTCGGGTTATGTGGCGTATTGATGATAATCATGCGCGTACGCGGCGTGATCGCGGCACGCAGTTCGTCCCAGTCAATCGCAAAATCCGGCACCTGCAGCTTGAGGCCGATCGGCCTCGCGCCCTGTAACCGCACCACCGGCGCGTAGCTGTCAAAGGCTGGCTCAAAGAAGATCACTTCATCACCCGGATGCACCAGCGCCGAAATCGCCATGTAGATGCCCTGACTGGCACTGCCGGTGATCAGGACTTCGCTGGCAGCATCGTACGGCTGGCCATACAGGCGGTGCACTTTCTCCGCCAGCGCTTCACGCAGCGCCGGTAAACCGGTCATCGCGGCGTACTGATTATGGCCGTCGCGCATCGCCTGGCTGACCAGCTCAACCAGCTGCGGGTCACACGGGAAATTGGGCGCGCCCTGGGACAGATTAATGGCCTGGTGCTGTGCGGACAGCTGGCCGATCACGCTAAAAATGGTGGTGCCGACGTCCGGCTGTTTGGAGGAGAGCTTCACGCTGCTGTTCAGGGTCATCATTGCTCCACAGGTTGCATAACCACGTATCGGAAGTAGATTTCTATTCAACGGCGCGACGCTTGAGTCGACAAGCGAATTGTTGTCATAATAGCCATGATAAAAAATCATAGCTCGAGGCCGTTATGTCCCGTTCTGCTCTGCCGCTCAACGCCATTCATGCCTTTCTGGTCACCGCCCGTCATCTCAACCTGACGCGCGCCGCCAGCGAACTGTGCATCACTCAGGGCGCGGTGAGCCGCAAAATTGCGGCGCTGGAGAGCTGGCTGGGATTTGCCCTGTTTGAACGCCACGCGCGCGGTCTGCATCTCACCGATCAGGGCGCGGCGCTACTGCCGGAGCTGCAACAGGGATTCAATCTGCTGGTCAATGCCACTGAGAAAGCCAGCCGCAGCAACGCCTCGATTCGGCTGAAAGCCCCGACCTGCGCCATGCGCTGGCTGGTGCCGCGCCTGGTGGCGCTGGAGCAGCAGCGGCCAGACATTCACGTGGCGCTCACTACCACGCTCGATCATGCGTCGCAGCTGGAAAACTTCGATGCGGCGATTGTATTCGGCACGCCGCCTGCCGGTGCCATTCCGCTGTTTGCCGAGCGCCTGACGCCGGTGCTGGCCAGCAGCGTGCCGGCACCGCGCCATGTCAGCGAACTGGCCAAATTCACCTTCCTGCACCCGACCGGCGATACGCGCGACTGGCAGCTATGGCTGTCCGGCCAGGCGGAGCAGCTGCCGATGGCGCGCAATCAGCACTTCGCCACCATGGATTTGGCGATCAGCGCGGCGATTCAGGGATTTGGCGTGACGGTGGCGGATATTACGCTGGTGGAGAATGATTTGGCGAATGGGCGGTTAATTGCCCCGTTTGCCGCGAGTGTGGCAACCGGGGCGAGCTACAGCCTGTTACAGCGGGCAGAAAAAGATGCGCCACCGTTTTTGCCGCAGCTGGTGGCGTGGTTGTGTCAGCCTCAGAAAGAAACCCACTCTTCACTGCTGGCGGGTTTACCCTGAGCGCCTGCGGCCGCAGATATCACCGGCCGACGCAGCGCAGGCGCAGCAGTGGATGCCACAGCCTGCGCGCGCGGCGCGCTGTCGGACAGACGGAACTTCGCCACCGACGCCTGCAGCTCTTCGGTCTGACGCTCCAGCGCGCTGGCCGCCGCCGACACCTGCTCCACCAGCGACGCGTTCTGCTGGGTGACGCTGTCCATTTCGGTGACGGCGGTGCCGACCTGCGAAATCCCTTTGCTCTGCTCTTCCGACGCGGCAGCGATGTGCTTCATGATCTCATTCACATCCTGCACCGACTTCAGAATGTCATGCATGGTGCTGCCAGCGCTGCTGACCAGCTCCGAGCCCTTTTCAACGCGTGACACCGAATCTTCAATCAGCGTGGCGATCTCTTTTGCGGCGCCGGCGCTGCGTTGCGCCAGGTTGCGCACTTCGCTGGCCACCACGGCAAAGCCGCGTCCCTGCTCACCAGCACGCGCTGCTTCGACTGCCGCGTTGAGCGCCAGGATGTTGGTCTGGAAGGCGATGCCGTTGATCACGCTGGTGATTTCGGCAATCTTTTTCGAACTGCCGGAAATGCCCTGCATGGTGGTCACCACTTCGCCAACCAGACGGCCGCCCTGCTGTGCGGTGCCGGTGGCAGTCTCCGCCAGCGCGCTGGCCTGACGTGCGTTGTCGGCGTTGAATTTCACCGTGGCGGTCAGTTGCTCCATGCTGGCTGCGGTCTGTTCCAGCGCGGCCGCCTGCTCTTCGGTGCGCGATGAAAGATCGTTATTGCCGGCTGAAATTTCTGCTGCGCCGCGGTAGATGTTCTCCGTGCCGCTGCGGATGGCGCTGACCGCTTCACGCAGGCTGTCCTGCATCGCCCGTAGCAGTGGCACCAGTTTACCGACGCAGTTGCGGCCAAATTCTTCCACCGGCTGGCTGAGATCGCCCTGCGCAATCACGGTAAAATGGTTACGGATGCGATCCAGTGGTTTCACCAGCATCGTCACCAGGTAACGGTCAGTGAACAGCAGAATCAATAAGCCGAACACCACCGCCGACACAATAATCACTTTGGTCATGCTGGTAAGCGTGTCCACGGTCACGCGGGTCTCATCCAGCTTGCTGCTGGCGGCCTGATTAAACGCTTCTGCGCTGGCACCAAACGCCCGGCTCAGCGGCGGCGTGACATTGTTGGCCTGCGCGCGCCATGCATCCAGTGAAGCCTGCTGCGCCAGCGCCACCTGTGGCGCGATACCCTCATCCAGCAGTTTCTGCCAGCTGCTGATCACATTGTTCACCGTCTCACTGTCCATCGGACCCGGCGCCATGGCTTTGAACTGGGTTAACTGCTGTTTCATGTTATCCAGTGCCTGCTGCACCGGCGCGAACGCTTCCGCGGTCGGCGCGTTACCGGCGGTGCGGCCTTCCATTACCCGCGACAGACGCGTGACCACGCGGAAATATTGATCGTTGCCTTTGCTGAGCGCCGTCATCTGGTTTACCAGCTGACGATCAATCTCGTTACCCTCGCCAAGCGCATTCAGCGAGTGGACGCTGAACAGCCCTACGCCACACCATAACAGGCAGAAAAGCCCGAGAATGGTCAGCATAACGGCGCGAATCGTGAAGTTTTTTAACATACCCATACATAATCCCCTGGTGTGAACGCTGGCAGCCCGGATAAAACAGGGCTTAGGGTATTTATCGGCAGCGAACCGGGAAAAGATAAATGTTTTGTAAGCTAATTAATTGCAGGATGAGGTGCCGCGCGGAGCGGCTGAGCGGTCGTAAAATCAGGCAGATAGCGGCCAATTTGCCTTAAAAAAACATTGATATTTTTACATGATTAGCAGGCTTATTAAAGTTTAACGTGGCTGCGCATCATCAGGCGAAACAGACGCAGACGGCCGCGCATAAATCGCGCCTTCAGCACCGATTCCGCTTTACCGTCGTGGCCAAAGGCGAGAGTCAAATCTTCCCCTGGCCGCCATACCGGCCAGTCAGGTTCTCCGTCGAGCCGCAGCCGATGGCTGAACTCACTGGCATCCCGTGCAAAGGCCACCCACCAGGCGCTGACGCGACCGGCAAAGGCGATATCGCTGGCGCTGTAATGCCAGTCACCCGGCGGCGGCAGCGTCGCGAGCGTATTGAAGACATAAGGAATTTCGTTGCCGTGCCAGGTGCCGTGCGGATAGAGATGACGCGCGTTTTCTGACACATAATCAAACCAGTAACGCCACGCAGGCATGCCGATGCTGTGCTGTGACTGTGCCACCAGCAGCGGCATGACGGTAAACGCCATGTCGCGCGCCACCGCGCGCCCCAGCAGGCTGTCATCATGGATATCGTACAGCCACTTCAGCAGGCGATAACTCAGGCGACTTTTGCTGCGCAGTTGTTGTAACACGCTGCGGGCATCCACGCCGAAGTAGTCCAGCACGCTGGCTTCATCGCTGTTGCTGCCAATCATCAATGGCACGCGATGCTGTTTACCCGCCATAAAGGTGTCGAGCATCGGTCTGGGTAGCACCGCATCGCCGCTGATGGCCACCGGCCCCAGCGCCAGCGGTCGCTCCAGCGGCCAGAAACTGTCGGCCGGCAGTGCGCGCAGCTGCTCCGCACTGGCATCCGCGGCCAGATTGAAATGCGCTGCCACCTGCAGGCCGGTTTGCTGCGCCTGCTTATGCGGCACGTCCGGCAGGCTGTAGGCACTTTGCACGATGCCCTTATGAAACAGTCCTTCGGCCAGCGGTGAGCAGCAGAGCGACAGTACGCTGCGCGCGCCGGACGATTCGCCAAACAGCGTGACGTTATGGCGATCGCCGCCAAATGCCGGAATGTTGCGCTGAATCCACTGCAGCGCGGCAATCTGATCCAGCAGCGCAAAATTATTGACCACCTTGCCCGGCGGATACTGGGCGTCGAGCGCCGGATGCGCAAAAAAGCCGAAATGGCCAAGGCGGTAATTGAGTGTCACCACCACTACGCCCTGCGCCGCCAGCGCTTTGCCGCGATAGGGATCAAGGCTGCCGGCGCCGATGCTGAAGCCACCGCCGTGCAGCCATACCATCACCGGTAACGGCGTAGCGGGTTCGACATCGGGCGTCCAGACATTCAGATAGAGGCAATCTTCGCTGAAGCAGCCCGGATCGCCGCCGCCAGCCGCCACACAGTAGTCACGATTTTGCCAGCTGGCATCGCCCCACGCGGTGGCATCGCGCAGCGTTTGCCACGGTACCACCGGCTGCGGCGGACGCCAGCGCAGTGCGCCAACCGGCGGCGCTGCATAAGGTATTCCTTTAAAGGTAAACAGTTCATCATCCATCAGGCCTCTGAGTTCACCTTCTGCCGTCATGATCCTCAGACGTCGTTCATTTTTCATTGCGGGTTCCTGGTAAAGCCTGATTCCATTATTTGCAGGCCTCAGTGGAATGTCTATGTTCTGCAAGCATTTGCAGATTAAGCCGAATAAGCGACCGATTCATTGAACAACTTCATCAAATTTTTTGGTTAACTGCAGCGGTGCATTCTGTTTTATGGTTGCAAGTTAACCTGGCGTGACGGAGAGACGCGATGTTTGCTGGCATCAATCAGCTGTTCACCCGGATGAGCGATCACCCGGATTTCGGTAAATTGCTGTTACGCTTAACCTTCGGCGGGCTGTTGCTGTTTCATGGCGAGTTTAAGGCGATTCATGGCGTCGGCTGGATCGCCCATCTGCTCAGCGTCAAAGGCATGCCAGGTTTCATCGCTTACGGTGCTTACATCGGGGAAATTGTGGCACCCATTATGGTCATCGTTGGCCTGCTGACGCGCCCGGCGGCCTTTATCATTGCCGTTAACATGGTAGTCGCAACGCTGCTGGTGAAAATGGGCGCACTCTGGCATCGCACCGATGTCGGCGCCTGGTCGCTGGAAACGGAAGCGCTTTACCTGCTGGGCGCGCTGGCCATCCTGTTCCTGGGTGCCGGAAAATATACGCTGGTGCGCGACGCACGCCTGCAATAATCATTAGAAAGAAAACCAGCCGGCCTGTAAAAGTGATCCTGTCACTTTTCAGGCCGCTTTTTTACGCCCTACTCCTGCACGCCGCAGCGCGCCAGACTGCGCTGTTGAGTCTGCTGATACAGCACCATCTCATCCTGCACGGCGGCACCGAGCGCGGCTTCAAAATCAGCACGACTGGCATTGCCGGCGCTGCGCGCCTGAGTCTGGTTGCCCAGATTAGACTGGAAGATGCCGGCCGCGCTCACCGGCAGAAAATCTTCGTAGACAATCGGTTCCGCCTGTAAACGTCCGGTGGCCAGCAGCTGCGCCACGGTTTCCCCGGCGCGCGGCGGCTGATGCTCGCCCTGCGGCGTCAGACGGTAGCGGAACCACGCCAGCTCCTGCTCGCGCAGCGTCTGTTCATCATCAGGAAAATCACGAAACACCGCGCTGAGGTGCTGCTGATGCTGCTGGTTATCGCTGCCGGTACCGGCCTGCGCCAGCAGCCGGTCGTACAGCGCGCGGCCTTTAGGCGTAAGCGCCGCGCCGCGCTGCTCAATTTCACCAAAGCGCGCGGTATGGGTGCCAGGCGTGCCATCATTAAAATGCACCGCCTCTTCCAGCGCTTTGAAGCTGGTCTGGCGCAGCAGAATCGGCACCGCGCGCGGCGGCGGCCCTTCAATCAGGATTTTCGGTTCGATGCCGCGCGAAGGCATCAGCGCCTGCACGCGATCGATGTCCAGCGTGCGTGGCGTCAGGTGATTGATGTGGCAGCCACGGAAGCAGACTACGTCGGCAATCAGGCGATGCTGCTGGCTCAGCGCGCGGTAGGTGGCGCTGTCCACCGTGGTGTGCGCATGCCAGCGAAAGGTTTCCAGCGCCTCCTGAACAAAGCGGGCGGCATCGGCAGCATTGAGACCGCCCTGCTGCTGATGCTGCGCGATCAGTGCCCGGCAGCCAGGCGTGAAGATGTCGCGCGCCGCCAGAATAGCCGCGGCTTTGTCGCGCAGTGCGGCATCGTCGATCAGCTCCAGCCGCAGCAGCGAGGTGAAAACGCGGAAGGGATTGCGCCGCAGCGCGCTGTCGCTGACCGGGCGAAAGGCAGTAGAGTGCACCGGCACGCCCGCCTGTGACAGATCGTAATAGCCCACCGGCTCCATCCCCATCACGGCAAACATCTGCCGCAGCGTGCTGAGCTCTGCGGCAGTGCCGACGCGAATGGCACCGTGACGCTCCACGCCGAGCCGGCTCAGCTCATCGGCAGCGGCCAGACGGTTTTTCAGCGCCGGCTGCGCTTCTAAGGTGCGTTCGTTAACGGCGGTAACCAGCTGCGTCAGGGTACCATACTGCGGCACCTCCTGCTGGTACATGGCCGACATGGCCTGAGAGAACAGCGTGCGGATGGCATCGCGGGTGAGAAAGTTATCCATGGTCATCACCTTGGGCTAAAGGATTGCTGCTACTGTAGATCAACCCTTTAGCGGCGGGTAACATTTTCGCGGAACTGTGATCGCCCTGTCACTCGGTGGCGCGCGGCTGGTCACCAAAGCGACATTTCAGTACCAGCATCAGCGTGGTCAGCGCCGCCGGCAACGCCAGCAGCAGAAAGATCTCGCTAAACGACCAGCCGAGGGACAGCAGCTCAGCGCCGACGAAGGCGCTGATGATCGCGCCGATGCGGCCAACGCCATGCATCCAGCTGGAGCCGGTCGCGCGGGCATGAGTGGGATAGTAACTGGCCGAGAGTGCATTCATACCGGTGTTGGCACCGTTAAAACAGAAGCCGCTGCAGAAGGCGATGGCGCTCATCAACCCGACCTGCGCCGGGGAAAACCCGAGCGCCACGATGGCGATGCCGCCGCAAAAGTAAATGATGGCCAGCGCCAGATTGGCGTTGATGCGGTCCATCAGCCAGCCGGCAAACAGTGAGCCAACGGTGCCGCCCGCCTGATACATGGCGGTGACGATAGCCGCTTCGGTGACAGACATGCCCAGTGTGTTAATCAGCGATGGCAGCCAGCTGCCAATCAGGTAGACCAGAAACAGCCCCATAAAGTAGCCGCCCCACAGCATCAGGCTGCCAAACAGATAGCGGGGTGAGACGACGGTGGCCACTGCACCGTGGCGCGCGGCCAGCGGTTCACTGCTTTGAAAATGGCTGTCAGGCCGGACGCTGCCCGGCAGCATGCGCGCCAGAATGGCGTGAATGCGCGCAGCGGGCGCGCGCTGGCTGATGAGAAAGCGCACCGACTCCGGCAGGCCGCGCAGCAGAAACGGCAGCACCAGCAGCGGCAGCACGCCGCCCATCAGCATCACCGAATGCCAGTCATAGCGCGGCAGCAGCCACGAGGCGGCAAAACCGCCGGAGGCCGCGCCAAAGGTGAAGCCGCAGAACACCACGGTGATAATAAACGAGCGACGCCGCTCGGGCGCGTATTCGGCCACCAGCGTGCCGACGTTGGGCATCGCCGCTCCCAGCCCCAGACCGGTGAGGAAGCGGAACAGCATCATCTGTTCGATGTTTTGCGCCATGGCGGTCGCCAGCGTCCAGAGGCCAAAAAACAGCACGCTGAGCAGAATCATCACGCGGCGGCCATAGCGATCGGCCAGCGGTCCAGCCACCATAGCACCCAGCGCCAGGCCAATCAGCGCCGCGCTGATCACCATCCCCAACTGATGATTGGTCACGCCCCAGCTGGCTTTCAGCGTCGGCGCGATAAAGCCCATTAGCGCGATATCCATGCCATCCAGCGCCACCACGACAAAGCACAGCGCAATTAAACGCTTCTGCCAGCTGCTTAACGCGCTCTGGTTGATGAGCTGGCGGACGTCAATGGCTTCAGCGCTGGTCACGGTACCACTCCTGCAGGATTATCACGAATAGGTCATCAGTTTTGGTAAAAAAAACGGCGCTTATGATAGCGCATCGTTAACAATAACGGGCAGGATTTTTAAGTGAAATTGAGAATTATTCAACATTTTACCCGCTAAGCTACTGATAACGCTGAGTACAGAAACGCGCCTGGATACCCGGTTATTTATAAAGCCAACCAATACAGCCACTTACTAAAACTTCTCACGCTGACTGTTTTTGTTAATATAATTTTGCAGGTAAGTTAACAGAATCTCGGTCAGCCACTTGCCGCTGACCGCTCTGACTCATTACGCTGGCGTTTATGGACAAAAATCATCTCTTTAATCAGCGCATTCGTCTGCGCCATTTACACACCTTTGTGGCAGTCGCGCAACAGGGCACGCTGGGCCGCGCGGCGGAAACCCTCAATCTGAGTCAGCCGGCGCTGTCTAAGACGCTGAATGAGCTGGAGGAACTGGCGGGTGCACGTCTGTTTGAGCGCGGTCGCCTCGGTGCTCAGCTGACGACACTGGGAGAACAGTTCCTGACCCACGCGGTGAAAGTACTGGATGCGCTTAACCACGCCGGACAAAGTTTCAACTCGCCGGTTTCCGGACGCCCGATCGTGATCCGCCTTGGCGCCCTCACCACCGCCGCCATGGGGATGCTGCCGCAGATCCTGGATCGCTTCCATGAACAGCAGCCGAACACCACGGTACAGGTAGCCACGCTGCACAATAATGTGCTGCTGGCTGGCCTGCGCGCCGGGGAGTTTGATATTGGCATTGGCCGTATGGCGGACAGCGAAATGATGACCGGCCTGACCTACGAATTGCTGTTTCTCGAATCGCTCAAGCTGGTGGTGCGACCGGAGCACCCGCTGTTAAGTGACAATGTCACACTTTCCCGCGCTATGCAGTGGCCGGTAGTGATTTCGCCTGAAGGCACCGCGCCGCGCCGCATTGCCCAGCACATGCTGGATGAACAAGGCTGCTCGCTGCCGGGCAACTGTGTCGAAACCTCTTCCACCTCGCTGGCCCGCCAGCTGGCGCTGCGTTATGACTATGTGTGGTTTGTGCCATCCGGCGCGGTGAAGGAAGATTTAAGTCACAATGCGCTCAGCGCGCTACCCATCGCATCGCCCGGCCCCGGCGAACCGGTGGGCATTATTACCCGCAGCGGCCACTCTCTCTCGTTAAGCGCGGAAGTGCTGATGGCCACCATCCGCAAATTTCACAGTTAACGGCTGCGTTTGGCGTGGCGTTCGCGATTGTCGAGGCGCGCGCGATCGGTTTTGCGCAGCCCGACATAAACTGCGCCGCTGCCGCCGTGCTGCGGTTGCGCGCTGCAGAAGGTCTGAACGTCGTCAAATTGACGCAGCCAGCGTGCCACGTAGCTGCGGACAATATTGGCGTGCGCTTCATCATCCCGCCCTTTGCCATGAATAATCAGCAGATTGCGCAGGCCCTGTTTGCGCGCTTCCAGCATAAAGCTGAACAGCGATTGCCGGCAGGTCTCCACCGGCTGGCGCAACAGATTAAGACTGGCGTCCAGCGTATATTTGCCTAGCCGCAGCTTATCGAGCACGCCCTGCTGAATGCCATCGGCTTTATATTCCAGCGGCGTGTCGCGCGGGATAATCTCAAGGAAGCCGCGCGTCAGGAAGTTTTCCGGTGCGTCGTCATGCGGCTGCTGGCGCGGCGCTTTGGTAGACGGCGCGCGCAGCCACTGGGTGTTGGCGCAATCTTTTAACGGGGTTACATCACCCATGGCATCGCGGAAAAGGTCTTCATCATCAAGGTTCATGGTGTTTTCCTCACGCCTGGTGGTGAATCGGGCGCAACATGCCACCCGAAAGCAAAATAGTAGCAAAGGTTATCGGCTATCACATCCGTCACTTTCTGCGCGGGATCAGGTTGTGTCCGGATGTAAATATGGAAAGAAAACGTTCCAGATCAAAAACCGGCTGGTAATTTGCAGACATCAAAGCCGCGAATACCCAGCATTTGTGCGGTTTTGATCATTATTACTGCTCGGATGAGTTCACATGACAAAGAAAAATGTTAAAATTGACGACAGTCAATAATCATCGAGCGTACCTATATGATCCCGGAAAAACGCAGCATTCGACGTATTCAGTCTGGCGGTTGTGCCATCCACTGTCAGGATTGCAGTATCAGCCAGTTGTGTATTCCCTTCACGCTGAACGAACATGAACTGGATCAGCTGGACAATATTATTGAACGCAAAAAGCCGATTCAGAAAGGCCAGACGCTGTTCAAAGCCGGTGATGAACTGAAATCCCTTTATGCTATTCGCTCCGGCACCATTAAAAGTTACACCATTACCGAACAGGGTGATGAACAGATCACCGGTTTCCATCTGGCGGGCGATCTGGTGGGCTTTGACGCCATCGTCAGCGCGCATCATCCGAGCTTCGCTCAGGCGCTGGAAACGGCCATGGTATGTGAAATTCCGTTTGAAACCCTCGACGATCTGTCCGGTAAAATGCCGGCGCTGCGTCAGCAGATGATGCGTCTGATGAGCGGCGAGATCAAAGGCGATCAGGATATGATCCTGCTGTTATCGAAAAAGAACGCGGAAGAGCGTCTGGCGGCGTTTATCTGGAACCTGTCGCGCCGCTTCGGCCAGCGCGGTTTCTCACAGCGTGAATTCCGCCTGACCATGACGCGCGGCGACATCGGTAACTATCTGGGACTCACCGTCGAAACCATCAGCCGTCTGCTGGGACGTTTCCAGAAAAGCGGCATGCTGGCGGTGAAAGGCAAATATATTACCATCGAAAACCATGCGCTGCTGGCTGAACTGGCCGGCCAGACCGATCAGGCAGCGTAACCGCCTGCCGGGTCGATAAATGTTATTTTATTGATCCGGCAACAACTTTTCCGCTTCTGCCCTGCGCCATCTTAGGCTATCTTTAATCCAACTTCGCTTTGGTTTGAGGAGAGTGCCTTATGTCCCGGTATCAGCATATTCTGGTGGCGATTGATGCTCAGCAGGACGACCAGCCGGCGCTGCGGCGTGCGGTGTATCTCAATCAACGTATCGGCGGAAAAATCAAAGCCTTCCTGCCTATCTACGACTTCTCCTACGAAATGACCACCCTGCTGTCGCCCGACGAGCGCGTCAACATGCGCAAAGGGGTGATTAGCCAGCGTACCGAATGGATCCGCGAACAGGCGCAGGCCTATCTGGAAGCCGGCGTGGATATCGAGATCAAAGTGGTGTGGCATAACCGGCCGTACGAAGCCATCATTCAGGAAGTGCTGGCGCATCAGCATGATTTGGTCCTGAAGATGGCGCACCAGCACGATCGTCTGGAAGCAGTGATTTTCACCCCCACCGACTGGCACCTGCTGCGTAAGTGCCCGTGCCCGGTATGGATGGTCAAAGACCAGCCGTGGCCGGAAGGCGGCAAAGCGGTGGTGGCGGTAAATCTTGCCAGCGAGGAACCGCATCATGATGAGCTTAATCAAAAACTGATCCGCGAGACCACACGACTGGCCGAAATGGTGAATCACACCGAGGTGCATCTGGTGGGCGCTTATCCTGTCACGCCGATTAACATTGCCATCGAACTGCCGGATTTTGATCCCAGCGTCTATAACGATGCGATTCGCGGCCAGCACCTGGTGGCGATGAAAGCGCTGCGCCAGAAATTCTCCATCGGCGAGGAGTTCACTCACGTGGCGAAGGGCCTGCCGGAAGAAGTCATCCCGGATATCGCTTCGCATCTCGACGCCGGGATTGTGGTGCTGGGTACCATCGGTCGTACCGGTCTGTCAGCTGCGTTTCTCGGCAATACCGCTGAACAGGTGATCGATCATCTGCGCTGTGATTTGCTGGCGATTAAGCCGGATGATTTCAAATCGCCGATTGACCTCGACGATGAGGAAGATGAAGAGGATTAAATAACGCAGGGCGGCCATCCTGCGCCGCCCCGGTTTGAGCTTATCAGGGCGGTGATATCACCGCCCTTTTCGTTTCCTACAGCGCGCGCAGAATGCCTTCGACGCTGGCTTTGGCATCGCCAAACAGCATCTGGGTGTTCTCTTTAAAGAACAGCGGGTTCTGCACCCCGGCATAGCCGGTGTTCATCGAGCGTTTGAACACGATGACGTTTTGCGCTTTCCACACTTCCAGCACCGGCATACCGGCAATCGGGCTGCGCGGATCGTCCTGGGCCGCCGGGTTGACGGTGTCGTTGGCACCGATAACCAGCACGGTGTCGGTATCGCTGAAATCATCGTTGATCTCATCCATCTCCAGCACCACATCGTACGGCACTTTGGCTTCCGCCAGCAGCACGTTCATGTGCCCCGGCAAACGACCGGCGACCGGGTGAATACCGAAACGCACCTTGATACCGCGCGCGCGCAGTTTCTCGGTGATCTCTGCCACCGGATACTGCGCCTGGGCGACCGCCATACCGTAGCCCGGCGTGATGATCACCGAGGTCGAGTTTTTCAGCAGTTCTGCCGTCTCTTCCGCGCTGATTTCACGGTGTTCACCCGCCTCTTCGCCCGCGTCGGCACCGCTCACGTCAGTGCCGAACCCGCCGGCAATCACGCTGATAAAGGAACGGTTCATCGCTTTACACATAATGTACGACAGGATGGCACCGGAGGAGCCCACCAGCGCACCGGTGACGATCAGCAGGTCGTTGCTCAACATAAAGCCCGCCGCCGCCGCCGCCCAGCCCGAATAGGAGTTGAGCATCGAGACCACCACCGGCATATCCGCACCGCCAATCGACGCCACCAGATGCCAGCCGAACACCAGCGCAATCACCGTCATAAGGAGCAGCGCAACGACCTGTGCAGCGGTGCTGTCGGTACGCACAAACCACAGCATCAGCAGGAATGAGACCACCAGCGCCGCCAGGTTCATCTTATGGCGATGCGGCAGCATCAGCGCTTTTGAGGAGATCTTGCCGCGCAGTTTGCCAAATGCCACCACCGAACCGGTGAAGGTCACCGCGCCGATAAAGATGCCGAGGAACACTTCGGTCAGATGGATATTTTCCATCACCGCCGACAGTCCGGGCGCGTGGTCAAGGTAGCTGTTGAACCCGACCAGCACCGCCGCCAGACCGACAAAGCTGTGCAAAATCGCCACCAGCTCCGGCATTTCGGTCATTTCGACTTTCTTCGCCAGACGCACGCCAATCGCACCGCCGATCACCATCGCCAGCAGAATCCACGCCACGTTGCCGCTGTGCGGACCAAAAATGGTGGCGAGCAGCGCCAGCGCCATGCCGCTGATACCAAAGATATTGCCCTGCTTTGAGGTCTCATGCTTCGAGAGCCCGGCCAGGCTGAAAATAAACAGAATTGCGGCAACAATGTATGCTGCAGTCACTAATCCGCCAGACATGTTGTTACCCCTTAATTCTTACGAAACATTTTCAGCATGCGCTGGGTGACGGTGAAACCACCGAAGATATTGATGCTGGCAATCAGGACGGCGATAAACGCCAGGAAGGTGACCCAGCCGCCATGGCCCATCTGCAGCACCGCGCCCACCACAATAATGCCGGAGATGGCGTTGGTGACGGACATTAACGGCGTATGCAGCGCGTGACTGACGTTCCACACCACATAATACCCGACGACGCAGGCAAGCGCGAACACGGTAAAGTGCGACAGGAATTCCGCCGGCGCGACGTTGGCCAGGCAGCCGAACAGCACTACCGCCAGCGCCAGCAGCAGATATTTGCGCCACGGCGCAGCGGGCTTCTCTGCCGCTTTCACCTGCGGCTGTGCGGCAGGTTTTGCGGCCTGTGGCGCAGCAGAAACCTGAATTGGTGGCGCAGGCCAGGTCACTTCTCCGTCACGAATCACTGTGACGCCGCGCACCACGACATCGTCAAAATCAACCACGATCTCGCCGTTTTTCTCTTTACACAGCAGCTTCAGCAGGTTCACCAGGTTGGTGCCGTACAGCTGCGAGGACTGCGTTGGCAGCCGGCTCGGCAGATCGGTGTAGCCGATGATTTTGACGCCGTTGTCGCTCAGCGTGACGCGGTCGGCGACGGTCAGATCGCAGTTACCGCCGGTGGCTGCCGCCAGATCAACAATCACGCTGCCCGGCTTCATGCTGGCCACCATCTCTGCGGTGATCAGCTTCGGTGCCGGCTTGCCCGGGATCAGCGCGGTAGTGACGATAATGTCCACCTCCTGCGCCTGCGCCGCGAACAGCGCCATCTCCGCCTTGATAAAGGCTTCGGACATCACTTTGGCGTAACCGTCGCCGCTGCCCGCTTCCTCTTCAAAGTCGAGTTCAAGGAACTCGGCGCCCATACTCTGCACCTGCTCCTTCACTTCCGGACGGGTATCGAAGGCGCGCACGATGGCGCCGAGGCTGCCCGCCGCGCCAATCGCCGCCAGACCGGCCACGCCAGCCCCGATAACCATCACTTTTGCCGGTGGCACTTTACCGGCAGCGGTGATTTGCCCGGTGAAGAAGCGGCCAAACTCATGGGCTGCTTCGACAATGGCCCGGTAACCGGCGATGTTCGCCATCGAGCTGAGCGCATCGAGCGACTGCGCGCGCGAAATACGCGGTACGGAATCCATCGCCATCACGGTGATATTGCGTGCAGCTAATTTCTCCAGCAGCGCCGGGTTCTGCGCTGGCCAGATAAAGCTCACCAGCGTGCTGCCCGCGCGCATCAGGGCGATCTCGCTGTCGTCTGGCGCGTTCACCTTCAGTACGATGTCGGACTGCCAGACATCCTGTGTGTTACTGATGCTGGCACCGGCGGCGATAAAACTGTCATCATCAAAGCTGGCGCGTAAACCGGCGCCCTGCTCAACGGTGACGCTGAATCCCAGCTTGATGAGCTGCTCAACGGTCTTTGGCGTCGCTGCGACGCGGGACTCATTGGCTAACCGCTCTTTGGGTATCCCAATTAACATACTGTTTCCTTTCCATGATTAAAGGATGAGGTTCTGTAAGGGGCACATGCTTAAAAGCCGAAACGCTGTTTCAGCTTTTTATGAGCGAAATGCACTATTTAACAAAGTCTTTATAACCTACTGAAAATGCCCAGGACGATCTAGCGCCATAACGCACACTTATGACATTCACACAGATATTCAGATGCCAGCGATGAATACCGCGGGATGCGACCAGGTTTGCGGCATTATGGAAAATAATCTGCTGTGCCTAATCGTGTCATGACGAATTAACTGTTTTTAAAAACCTATATTTAACAATGCGTTAACTATTCTGGTACTAAGCGATACCGGTTAAAGCGGTAAGCTGACCAAAAAAAAGCCATAACAGCGAAAGATGACAGGCCGATGAATAAAATGCTGGGATTGTCAATGTTATGCGCATAAATTGGCTGAGACAGGCCGATTATTACATGCAATAATCAGCGGCTAATCTGTTATACATCAAGAGTCCAGCACGTTTTCGTACTCAATTTGCGTAAGGCGAAGGATCATTTTTATGAAGCTGAAGAACACCATTCTGGCGTCGACCCTGTTATCACTGCTGGCAGCCAATGCGTTTGCTGCCAAAGAGTTAACGCCAGAACAAGCGGCCGCGTTAAAACCATTCGAACGCATCAATATTAGCGGCCGTTTTAATGCAATTGGCGATGCAACAGACGCCGTGTCTAAAGCCGCCGACGCCAAAGGCGCGGACTCTTTCTACGTGCAGGGCATCAACGACAGCAACGGTAACGGTGGCAACTGGCGCGTTACCGCCGATCTGTATAAAGCCAATGCAGCGAAAGTGGAACAAAGCACGCAATACCGAATGTTCAACGGCGTGAAAGAGCTGCCAAAAGCCGAAGCCTATCGTCTGGAACCGTTTGATACCGTGTCCGTTAGCGGCTTCTTCTCCAGCCAGCCGGACGTGAACGAAGCCATCGCCAAAGCGGCGAAAAATAAAGGCGCGGCCTCCTTCTTTATTGTGCGTCAGGTGGATGCCAACAACGGTGGCAACCAGTACGTGACCGCCTACGTATATAAAGCCGATGCCAAAGCGCGCGTGGTGCAGGATACCTCTGACTCCATTCCGGCTGACTCAGAAGCCGGTAAAGCAGCCCTGGCTGCGGGCGGCGCAGCGGCGAAGAAAGTGGCAATCCCTGGTGTTGCTTCCTCGGATACGCCGAGCACCAGCGTGGGTCGTTTCTTTGAAACCCAAAGCTCTACCGGTCAGCGTTATACGGTGACGCAGCCGGATGGCCGCAGCGTGCAGGAAGTCAATGCGATCACGGCCGCACAGATGCAGCCGTTTGACACCATCTCCTTCTCCGATCACTTCGGCACGCCAACCGAGATCTCAGAAGCCGTGGGCAAACGCGCCATCGCCAAAGGCGCGAAGTATTATCACATTACGCGCCAGTGGCAGAACCAGAGCGGCGGCAACCTGACCGTTACCGCTGACCTGTTTAAATAATCCCCGCGCAGGGCGGCGCCCGTCGCCCTGTCGTTTGCATAATCCGTGTGCAAATCTGCATAGTCTTGCATTGCCTTCACCGTTCGCTCTCCGTAAAATCTGCCGCCTGTTTTCAGGGTATTCCGTTTTAAACGGGACTGATTGCCACGTTACACTCTGGCTGAACAACTACTACCCAGCACACTCTGCTGCTCAGGAATGGCGTTTTGGATAAAAAATTAGGTCTTAGCGCGCTCACTGCGCTGGTGCTCAGCTCGATGCTCGGCGCGGGCGTCTTTAGCCTGCCACAAAATATGGCGGCGGTTGCCGGTCCGGCGGCGCTGCTGATCGGCTGGCTGATCACCGGTGTCGGTATCCTCTTTCTGTCGCTGGCGATGTTACTGCTGACGCGTCTGCGCCCGGAACTGGATGGCGGCATCTTCACCTACGCACGCGCCGGCTTCGGCGAGCTGACCGGCTTCTGCTCGGCATGGGGTTACTGGCTGTGTGCGGTGATTGCCAACGTCTCGTATCTGGTGATTGTGTTTTCAGCGCTGAGCTTCTTTACCGATACGCCGGATCGCATCGTGTTTGGCGATGGCAACACCTGGCAGGCGATGCTTGGCGCTTCCGTGCTGCTGTGGCTGGTGCACTGGCTGGTGCTGCGCGGCGTACAGACGGCGGCCAGCATCAACCTGCTGGCGACGCTGGGCAAACTGGTGCCGCTGCTGCTGTTCGTGGTGCTGGCGCTGCTGGCGTTTAATTACGATCGCTTCCGTTTTGACTTTGACGGCGCGGCGCTTGGCCAGCCGCTGTGGCAGCAGGTTAAACAGACCATGCTGATCACTTTGTGGGTATTTATTGGCGTGGAAGGCGCGGTGGTAGTTTCTGCCCGCGCGCGCCACAAGAAAGATGTCGGGCGCGCCACCCTGCTGGCGGTGCTGGCCGCGCTGCTGGTCTATCTGCTGGTGACGCTGCTGTCGCTTGGCGTGGTGCCGCGTGCGGAACTGGCGCAGATGCGCAATCCGTCGATGGCCGGTCTGATGGAACGCCTGCTCGGTCACTGGGGCGATGCGGTGATTGCGGTTGGCCTGATTATTTCGGTATGCGGGGCCTATCTCAGCTGGACCATTATGGCGGCAGAAGTCCCGTTCCTCGCCGCGCAGCAGGGCGCGTTTCCGCGCAGCATTGCCCGGCAGAACCGCCATAACGCGCCGGCGGCGTCGCTGTGGCTGACTAACGGCAGCGTGCAGGTGTGCCTGATTCTGATTGCGGTTACCGGCGCGGATTACAACACGCTGCTGACTATCGCCTCAGAAATGATCCTCGTGCCCTATCTGCTGGTCGGTCTGTATCTGGTCAAAGTGGTACGCGGTCAGCACAAACCGCTGGCCCTGTTGACCGGTCTCGGTGCCAGCGCCTATGGGCTGTGGCTGCTGTACGCCTCGGGGCCGCTGCATCTGCTGTTGTCGGTGGTGCTTTATGCGCCGGGTCTGCTGCTGTTCCTGTATGCACGACGCGGTGGCCGCGGCGATCAACCGCTGTTTGCGCTGGAGCGCATCGCCATCGTGCTGTTAATTGCCGCCTCACTGCCCGCGCTGTGGCAGCTGACGCGCTAATCAGTGCGGTTGTAAGGGAATGGAAACGCACAGCAGATCGTTCTGCTGTGTCAGATTGAGCGGCTTGCGGTATTCCAGATGGATGGCGTCAAGCTGCTCAGCGGACAGCGGATAAGGCAGCTGAATATCGAAGCGGCTGATGTGCTGCTGTTCGGCCAGGGTGATCAGTCGGGCGATGTTAATTTCGTCGCTGACCTGGGTTGAAATGATTTGTAATGCTAATTCTTTCAGATGGTCGTCGCTGGCCTGTAAACTGTGCCCGGACTTGCGCGTCACCATGCCAAAAATTGGCATCACGCCGTAAATGGCATCGACAAAGCTCCAGCGTTTTTTGCAGGAAGCGGAAAGGAAGTCACTGTAGTTGAAGCAGATGCGGTCACTGTATCCGGCTGAAGCCAGCTCTTTATCAGACACCCTCGCACTCCTCCTGTTTTCAGTACGATTCCGAACCTTGCGCCAGAACGCGCCGGTAATAATGGCACATTTCACGGTGTACATACCAGTAAGACAAGGATAATTCGTGCGGTAGCGTAGAGCTCAGGACCAGGAAAAGCTATGCTGCTGACATTCTCAGCCATGACAGAGCATTATGAACAAAATTGTCTATGTGGAAGATGAGCCGGAAGTCGGCGAACTGATTGCGGCTTATCTTGGCCGCCACGATATTGAGGTGCTGGTTGAGACGCGCGGCGATCGCGCGGAAGCGACCATTCTCGCCGCCGACCCGGATCTGGTATTACTGGATATCATGCTGCCGGGCAAAGATGGCATGACGCTGTGCCGCGATTTGCGTGCCCACTGGCAGGGACCGATTGTGCTGCTGACCTCGCTCGACAGCGACATGAACCACATTCTGGCGCTGGAGATGGGCGCCAATGACTATATTCTGAAAACCACGCTGCCGGCGGTGCTACTGGCGCGCCTGCGCCTGCATCTGCGCCAGGCGCACGTGGCCAAACCGGAAGCCGCACCCGCCGTGCAGAGCTCGCAAAAGGTGCTGCGGTTTGGTTCACTCACCATTGATGCGCTCAACCGCCAGGTGATCCTGTTCGATGAACCGATCACCCTTTCGACCGCCGATTTTGATCTGCTGTGGGAGCTGGCGAGCCACGCCGGAGAAATTCTCGACCGTGACGCGCTGCTGAAAACCCTGCGCGGCGTGAGCTATGACGGCATGGATCGCAGCATCGACGTCGCCATTTCACGCCTGCGCAAGAAACTGTACGACAGCGCCACCGAGCCGTTCCGCATCAAAACCATCCGTAACAAAGGCTATCTGTTCGCGCCGCAGGCCTGGGATACCCGCTCCTGATGAGAAAGCTCTTCATTCAGTTCTATCTGCTGCTGTTCGTCTGCTTCCTGGTGATGACGCTGCTGGTGGGTCTGGTGTACAAATTCACCGCCGAGCGCGCCGGACGCCAGTCGATGAACGACCTGATGGCCAGCTCGCTGTTTCTGATGCGCAGCGAACTGCGTGAGATCCCGCCGCGCGACTGGAATAAAACCATCCGCAACCTCGATCTCGATTTATCCTTTGAGCTGCACATCGAACCGATGAGCAAATATCAGCTGGACGAAGCCGACATGAAGCGGCTGCGCGCCGGTGAGATCGTCGCCCTTGACGATCAGTACACCTTCCTGCAGCACATCCCGCGCAGCCACTATGTGCTGTCGGTCGGACCGATTCCTTACCTGTTTTATCTGCACCAGATGCGCATCCTTGATATCGCCCTGCTGGCGTTTATTGGCATGTCGCTGGCGCTGCCGGTGTTCATCTGGCTGCGGCCTCACTGGCAGGAGATGCAGCGGCTGGAGAAAGCGGCTCAGCGCTTTGGTCGCGGCGAGCTTGACGTGCGCACCCATTTTGAAAACACCTCCAGCCTGCACAGCCTTGGCGTGGCGTTCAACCAGATGGCGGACAACATCAATACGCTGGTGGCGAGTAAAAAACAGCTGATTGATGGTATCGCGCACGAGCTGCGCACGCCGCTGGTCCGGTTGCGATACCGGCTGGAGATGAGTGAAAACCTCAGCGCGGCAGAATCCGCGGCGCTGAACCGTGACGTCGGCCAGCTGGAGAGCCTGATTGAGGAGCTGCTGACCTATGCGCGCCTCGACCGGCCGCGCGTTGACCTCAATCTGCAATCTTTCGATCTGGCCCAGTGGCTGCGCGTGCACATCGCTGACGTGCAGACCATGAATCCGCAGACGCACATTACGCTGGATATTCCGCAGCTGGAAAACATTGGCGCGGCAGATACGCGCCTGATGGAGCGGGTGCTGGATAACCTCGTGAATAACGCCCTGCGCTATGCGCAGCAGCGGCTGCGTGTCAGCCTGTGGTTTGACGGCGCCATCGGCAATCTGCAGGTTGAAGATGATGGTCCGGGCATTCCGCCGGATGAACGCCAGCGGGTATTCGAGCCTTTTGTACGGCTCGATCCCAGCCGCGATCGCGCCACCGGTGGCTGCGGCCTCGGTCTGGCGATTGTGCACTCTATTGCGCAGGCGCTGCAGGGCCAGGTCTCGATTGAGAGCAGTCCGCTGGGCGGCGCCTGCGTGCGCTTCTGCTGGCCAGTTGATCTCCCCTTGCGCGACGTGACGCCGCGCTTACCTTCATAAGGAGCTTGTTACATGACTGCAGCTTATCAGGAACTTAGCCGCACTTTTCAGCGCCTGGCGCGTTTTGGCCATCTGGGCGCGATTGCCGGCGTGGATATGCAAACCACCATGCCGCCGGGCGGCAGCCAGGCGCGTGGAGAAGCGATGGCGGAGCTGAGCGTATTTATGCACGAGCTGCTGACCGACAAGCGCCTCGGCGGGCTGTTTGACGCCGCCGCGCAGGAGTCGCTGAACGATGTGGAGCAGGCCAACCTGGGCGAAATGCAGCGCGCGTGGCGCCAGGCAACGCTGCTGCCGGCCTCGCTGGTGGAAGCCAAATCGCTGGCCGGCTCGCGCTGTGAACACGCGTGGCGCAGTCAGCGTCCGGCCAATGACTGGCAGGGCTTCAGCGCTAACCTGAAAGAAGTGGTGAAGCTGAGCCGCGAAGAGGCACAGCTGCGCGCCGATGCGCTCGGCGTATCACGCTACGATGCGCTGCTGGATGTGTTTGAGCCAGGCATGACCAGCGCGCAGCTCGACAGCACTTTTGGCGATCTGAAAAGCTGGCTGCCGGATCTGCTGCAAAAAGCGGTAGCCCGCCAGCAGGCAACGCCGATTGCCCAGCCGGTCGGCCCCTTCGCCATCGAATCACAAAAGCAACTCGGCCTGAGCGTGATGGCGACGTTAGGGTTTGATTTTAATCACGGCCGGCTGGACGTGAGCGCGCACCCGTTCTGCGGCGGCGTACCGGAAGATGTGCGTATCACCACACGCTACAACGAAAACGATTTTCTCAGCGCGCTGATGGGCGTGATCCACGAAACCGGCCATGCGCGCTATGAGCAGAATCTGCCACAGCAGTGGCGCGGACAGCCGGTGGCGCTGGCGCGCTCGACCGCGATGCATGAATCGCAAAGCCTGTTTATGGAGATGCAGCTGGGGCGCAGTCACGCCTTCCTGCAGCATATTCATCCCCAGGTGGTGGCGCTGATGGGCGACCAGCCGGCACTGGAGCGCAACAACTTTATTCGGCTGACCCAGCGCGTGAAGCCGGGCTTTATTCGCGTCGATGCCGATGAGCTGAGCTATCCGGCCCATGTGATTTTACGTTACGAAATCGAGCGAGCGCTGATTGAAGGCGAGATTGAAGTCGAGGATATTCCGGCGCTGTGGGATGAAAAAATGCAGCAGTCGCTGGGGATCGATACGCGCGGCAACTACCGCGACGGCTGTATGCAGGATATTCACTGGACCGACGGCGCCTTCGGCTACTTCCCGACCTACACACTGGGCGCGATGTACGCTGCTCAGCTGTTCCAGGCGGTAAAACGCGCCATTCCGCAGGTGGACGAATTGATTCAGCAGGGCGAACTGCAGCCGGTGTTTGACTGGCTGCAGCAGAACATCTGGCAGCACGGCAGCCGCTTCCCGACGCAGCAGCTGCTGATCAATGCCACTGGCGAAGCGCTTAATCCACACTATTTCCGTCAGCATCTGGAACAGCGTTATCTCTCTGTCTGATCCGTGCGGCGGCCTGCCCGGCCGCCGTTTTTTCCGCGGAGAGTGATCCGCAATTATCCCCGCCCTGACCGGTTTTCCTGCTTTGTACAATCCGTTACACGCCGATACCATTCCCTCACTGAAGGCGCGAATTGTTTTACATATAGTGGATTCACCGGCCCCGCAGTGGGCTACACATGAAAAAATAGTTCGAGGGTTTTGCAATGAAAAAATTATTTGCGCTGGTGATCGCCGCTGCTATGGGTCTGTCTTCTGTAGCCTTCGCTGCTGAGACAACAACTGCTGCTCCTGCTGCTGCTGCTGCAACTACCGCTGCACCGGCTAAGCACAAAGCTGTTCACCACAAAAAAGCCGCTGCTCAGAAAGCGCAGGCTGCCAAAAAGCACAAGAAAGTAGAGAAGAAAGCACCAGCGGCTCAGAAAGCGCAGGCGGCTAAAAAGCACCACAAGAAAGCCACCAAACCAGCTGCTCAGAAAGCCCAGGCCGCTAAAAAGCACCACAAGAAAGCCACCAAGCCAGCTGCTCAGAAAGCCCAGGCTGCTAAAAAACACCACAAAGCCACCAAGCCAGCTGCACAGAAAGCTCAGGCGGCTAAAAAGCACCACAAAAAAGTAACCAAACCTGCTGCTCAGAAAGCTCAGGCTGCTAAAAAGCACCACAAAGCGAAAAAAGCTGCTAAATAAGGTTGCCTTGCGCGCCAACACCGCATTAATGATTGAAAACACCCGGTTCTGCCGGGTGTTTATTTACTGGAGTAGCGAAAAATGGTGCGTCGCTATCGCTTCGAAATTATCCTGATTGTCATGATTCTGTGCGGCATTATTGCGGCCAGCTTTTTTATCTAGTCGTTGTAGCGTGCTGATTACTCCAATATTTCTCCCTTTTTTACCGCTCACCGACTATAGTTATCGCTCAAGCGTGATGACCATAACCTCTATTTATTCTCGCCATTGAGAGAACTATGCGCCTGGCTATCCTGTTATTTGTAGGTCTTTTTAGCTTTAACCTCACAGCACATGCCGATGATGAAGACGGCCCCAGCCCGGAAGACATTAAGACCCTGTTCTTCGGCAAATATCATCGTAAAGCCATTACCGACGTCAGTGCGGCGCCGTGGGATGCCATTGGTCAGTTAGAGACGGAAAGCGGCAATTTGTGCAGTGCCACGTTGATTTCGGCCCATCTGGCGCTGACGGCCGGACACTGCTTACTGACGCCCCCGGGCAAATTTGACAAGCCGGTCGCGCTGCGCTTTATGGCGGGTGCCAAAGGCTGGCGCTACGAAATTCATGATATTGACGCGCGCGTGGAGCCTTCGCTGGCGCGGCGTCTGCAGGCGGATGGTGAAGGCTGGATCGTGCCGCCAGACGCGGCGCCTTACGATTACGGCCTGGTGATTCTGCACAATCCGCCGTCCGGTATCGTGCCGATTCCGTTGTTTGACGGTTCGCGCAGCGATTTAACCGCCGCGCTGAAAACCACCGACCGCAAAGTGACACAGGCCGGTTATCCCGCTGACCATCTGGATACGCTCTACTCGCACAGCGATTGCGTGATCACCGGCTGGGCGCAGCGTGCCGTGCTGTCGCACCAGTGCGACACCCTGCCCGGCGACAGCGGTTCACCGCTGCTGCTGAAGCGCGACGGCGAGTGGCAGCTGATTGCGGTACAGAGCTCGGCGCCGGCACCGGCCGATCGCTATCGCGCCGATAACCGCGCCATTGCCGTTACATCCTTTAAAGACAAGCTGGAAGCGCTGGCGCAATAAGTCAGCCCAGCTGCTCCATCGCCTGCAGGATACGTTTGTCGGAGATGGGATACGGCGTGCCCAGCTGCTGCGCAAAATAACTGATGCGCAGCTCCTCCAGCATCCAGCGGATCGCCTGTACCTCTTCATCGTCCTGACGCTGCGGCGGCAGCTTGTTACGCCAGCTTTGCCACGCCTGCTCTACCGCCTGCACTTTCAGCATCCGCGCCCGATCGCTGTGCGGATCGACCGGCAGCTTCTCCAGCCGGCGCTCAATACCGTGCAGATAGCGCAGTGTGTCACCCAGCCGCTGATAGCCGTTGCCGGTGACAAAACCGCGATACACCAGGCCGCTCAGCTGCGTTTTGATATCCGCCAGCGCCAGTGCCAGCGTCATGTCCACCCGCCCCTTGAGGAACTTGTTGATGTTGAACACGCTGGTGAGAATCTGCTCAACCTGGCTGGCGATGGTCACCACCGTGTCGTTCAGTTCGGCGCGTACTTTATCGCGCAGCTGCTCGAAGTTTTCCTGCTGCCACGCCGGCCCACCGGCGTCCGCCATCAGCTTATCCACGCCGCAGGCGATACAATCGTCAATCAGCTCCAGCACTTTGCCGTACGGATTAAAATAAAGTCCGAGCTTGGCTTTGTTTGGCAGCTTCTCGTGCAGATACTTGATCGGCGAAGGAATGTTCAGCAGCAATAACCGCCGCTGGCCACGCCACATCATCTTCTGCTGCTCGCGTTCACTGTCAAACAGGCGAATCGCGACGCTGTCTTTTTCATCCACCAGCGCCGGCCAGGCTTTGACCTGATAGTTGCCGCGCTTCTGCTCGTAGCTTTGCGGCAGATCGCCGAAGCTCCACAGATGCAGCCCGCGCTGTTCCAGCCCGTCATCCGCCACGTTGGACAGCGTTTCCTGCACCTTGCCCTTCAGCACCTGCTTCAGCTGATGCAGGTCTTTGCCTTCCTGCAGCTTCCGGTTGTGCTCATCCACCACGCGGAAGGTCATTTTCAGGTGATCGGGCACCTGATCCCACTGCCAGGCGTCGCGCTCAATGGTGACGCCAGACATGCGGCGGAACTCACGCTCCAGCGCATCCAGCAGCGGCTGCTCCAGCGCCGTCACGCGGCCAAGAAAGGCTTCGGCGTAATTGGGTGCCGGCACAAAGTTGCGTCGCACCGGTTTGGGCAGCGACTTGATTAGCGCGATGATCAGCTCGCGGCGCACGCCGGGGATCTGCCACTCGAAGCCGGCTTCGTCGACCTGGTTGAGCAGCGGCAGCGGGATGTGCACCGTCACACCATCCGCATCGGCCCCCGGTTCGAACTGGTAGCTGAGCTTCAGTTTCAGGTTGCCCTGATACCAGAAGTTCGGGTAATCCAGCTGGCTGACCTTCTCCGCGCCGTCTTTGATCAGCATTTGCTTATCAAAGCTCAGCAGATCCGGATTGTCCTTACTGGCCTGTTTCCACCAGCTGTCAAAGTGACGTGCTGAGACCACCTCGCTGCCAATGCGGCGATCGTAAAACGCAAACAGCGTCTCGTCATCGACTAAAATGTCGCGCCGCCGCGATTTGTGCTCCAGATCCTCGATTTCACTGCGCAGTTTCAGGTTGTTGCGGAAGAAAGCGTGACGCGTCTGCCAGTCGCCCTCCACCAGCGCATGGCGAATAAACAACTCCCGGCTGAGCTGCGGATCGATGCGGCTGTAATTGACCTTACGCGCCTGCACAATCGGCAGCCCGTACAGCGTAACTTTCTCGGTGGCCATGACTGCGCCCTGCGCTTTCTCCCAGTGCGGTTCACTGTAGCTGCGCTTCAGCAGATGCTGGGCCAGCGGTTCGATCCACTCCGGATCGATGCGCGCCGCAACGCGGCCCCACAGGCGGCTGGTTTCCACCAGTTCCGCCACCACGGTCCATTTAGGCGGCTTCTTAAACAGCCCGGAACCGGGGAAAATAGCGAAACGCGCGTTGCGTGCGCCGGTAAACTCCTGCTTTTCCGCATCTTTCTGACCGATGTGTGACAGTAAACCGGTGAGCAGCGCGCAGTGTACTTCACGGTACGGTGCCGGCTCGCTGTTGAGCGGCATGCCCAGTTCCCGCACCACCTGACGCAGCTGGGTGTAGATGTCCTGCCATTCGCGCACGCGCAGGTAATTGAGATAATCGCTTTTACACTGGCGGCGGAACTGATTGCCGGACAGCGCTTTCTGCTGTTCCTGCAGGTAGTTCCACAGATTAACGAAAGCGAGAAAGTCTGACTCTTTGTCGGCAAAACGCCGGTGTTTCTCGTCAGATGCCTGCTGTTTCTCCACCGGACGCTCGCGCGGATCCTGAATCGACAGCGCAGCGGCAATAATCATCACTTCGCGCACGCAGCCAAATTTCTGCGCTTCCAGCACCATGCGCGCCAGCCGCGGATCGACCGGCAGCTGCGCCAGGCTGCGCCCGGACGGCGTCAGTTTGTACGCACCTTCGTCGCTCAGGGTAATCGCGCCGAGCTCCTCCAGCAGGCGCACGCCGTCCTGAATGTTGCGCTTATCCGGCGCTTCGACGAACGGGAATGCGGCGATGTCGCCCAGTCCAAGCGCCGTCATCTGCAAAATCACCGACGCCAGGTTGGTACGCAGAATTTCCGGGTCGGTAAACGCCGGGCGGCTGAGGAAATCATCCTCCGAATAGAGGCGGATACAGATCCCTTCCGACACGCGGCCGCAGCGCCCTTTGCGCTGGTTAGCCGACGCCTGCGAGATCGGCTCGATCGGCAGACGCTGCACTTTGGTGCGGTAGCTGTAACGGCTGATGCGCGCGGTGCCGGGATCGATGACATATTTAATGCCCGGCACGGTGAGCGAGGTCTCAGCGACGTTGGTCGCCAGCACAATGCGGCGCCCGCTGTGCGCCTGAAACACCCGGTTCTGTTCGGCGTTGGACAGGCGCGCATAGAGCGGCAGAATCTCGGTGTGCGGTAAATCGCGCTTCATCAGCGCATCGGCGGTATCGCGAATTTCGCGCTCACCGCTCATGAAGATCAGGATATCGCCGCGCCCTTCGCTGCTCAGTTCGTCAACCGCATCGAAAATTGCCTGCAGCTGATCGCGCTCGGTGTCCTCGGCATCTTCCACCACCGGACGATAGCGCACATCGACCGGATACGTGCGGCCCGAAACCTCGATTACCGGGGCATTATTGAAGTGGCGCGAGAAGCGCTGCGGATCGATGGTCGCGGAGGTGATGATCACTTTCAGATCGGGGCGACGCGGCAGCAGCTCGCGCAGGTAACCCAGCAGGAAATCGATGTTCAGACTGCGTTCATGCGCTTCATCGATGATGATGGTGTCATACTGCAGCAGCAGACGATCCTGCTGAATTTCCGCCAGCAGAATACCGTCGGTCATCAGTTTGACCTGGGTAGTTTCGCTGACCTGATCGTTAAACCGCACCTTATAACCGACGGTGCCGCCGGGCGTGGTTTCCAGCTCTTCGGCAATGCGGTTCGCCACGGTGCGTGCCGCCAGACGACGCGGCTGCGTATGCCCAATCAGCCCTTTCACACCGCGCCCGAGCGCCAGACAGATCTTTGGCAGCTGGGTGGTTTTACCTGAGCCGGTCTCACCGGCGACAATCACTACCTGATGATCGCGAATCGCGTCGGCAATGTCCTGCTGCTTCTGGCTGACCGGCAGATTGTCCGGAAACGTAATGCGCGGCGTCGCGGCGGCGCGCTGCGCCACGCGCTGTTCCGCCGCGGCAAACACCGGCTCCAGCTCAGCCATAATTTCCTGCTGCGCAGCGGGATTTTTCACCTTTGCCGCACCGTGCAGACGACGCTGCAGCGCTTTGCGGTCGCGCAGCATCAGGTTATCGAGCCGCGACCAGAGGGGGGCCAGAGGTGACGTAACGGATGATGACATAGTGATGAATTACCTGTTGTTGCAGTGAGCCGGCATTCGCGGCTCGGCGCCGGGCAGAATTTTCCGGCGGATTCAATCGATTAATGCCCGCCATCTTAGCACAGATTGGAACATCTCACCTGACCGGACGTGCCACCTTATTCAATAATTTCGAACATAGGCCTCGAAATATTGCGCTTTTACCTGCCGGACGAACTCCGTAGAGTGTAACGCATTGAGCGGTAAGCCAACCGCGTAACGTACAGGAAAATACCATGAGCAAAGTTTTAGTTCTGAAATCAAGCATCCTTGCCGGTTACTCACAGTCTAACCAGCTGGCAGACTTCTACGCTGATGAAGCCCGCGCCAAAGGCGATGAGGTCACGGTACGCGATCTGGCTGCCCAGCCGATTCCGGTACTTGACGGTGAACTGGTTGGCGCCCTGCGTCCTTCAGACGCGCCGCTGTCGCCACGTCAGCAGGACGCGCTGGCCCTGTCCGATGAACTGATTGCTGAACTGCAGGCGCACGATACCGTGGTTATCGCCGCCCCGATGTACAACTTCAACATTCCTACTCAGCTGAAAAACTACTTTGACCTGATTGCCCGTGCCGGCGTCACCTTCCGCTACACCGAAGCAGGCCCGGAAGGACTGGTGAAAGGCAAACGTGCGGTGATCCTCTCCAGCCGTGGCGGCATTCACAAAGACACCCCGACTGATCTGCTGACTCCGTACGTGAAACTGTTCCTCGGCTTCATCGGCATCACCGACGTTGACTTCGTGTTCGCCGAAGGCATTGCCTACGGTCCGGAAGTGGCAACCAAAGCCGCCAGCGATGCCAAAGACGCCATCAAGCAAATTGTTGCTGCGTAATCATAATTAAAACAATGCTATCTGTCTTGCCGGGCCTGAGTGCCCGGCTTTTTTATGCCTGCACTGCCGTGGAAGCAGCTATTTCTGCACCCACTGGCCATTAATCCCGCGCACATATTCGCCGCTGCCGGCACGGTTAACCAGCTTCTCGCCGGCGATGCGCGCCACCTCGGCGGTGGTGAGATTATTCTGCTGCGCCACGCGCTGATACTGCTGGCTGCGGCCGTCATTGATGCGCTTAACCAGCGCCAGCGTCTCGTCATCCTGCTGACGAGCGGCGATGTAACCGCTCAGCGTTTCGCCCACGCGCCCCTGCTGGCGCGCCTGATCCAGCGTCAGCGCCCAGGCCGACGGCACCAGCAAAAGCGCCAGCAACAGCGCTATCCCCTTGCGTTTCATCGAGCCTCTCCTCAAAACAGTACGCTCTGATTCTTCAGCAGCGCTTCGACGTCTTTATCCACCTTGATGTGGATTTCATGTTCGATTTTTACGTTCATGTTGATGGTGATTGGCTCTTTGGGTGCGGCAACTTCGATGCGCGGCACACAGCCCAGCAGCGGCAGTCCCGCTGTCAGCATCAGTAATGCCTTCAGGCTCATGGTTTCGGGTCCTTGTTGGATGGCAGGGTGGCGTTTTGCTCCACCCAGGATTGCAAATTATCGCCAAAGCGCAGGCTGCGCCACAGCTGGAACAGGTTTTCCTGATGACGGTAATTAAGATTGACGGACTGGCGGCGGTTACTGAACTGGCTGGTGCCTTTCACCTCGCTTTGCAGAATCAGGTTACCGAAGTTATCCAGATCCAGCGTCGCCCACGAACGGGCAATCTCCATGTAGCGCAGCCAGTCCATCGCCGCCCCGGCGGCCACGTTATTACTGACAATCGCATCCGCCATGTCTTTGTCCATGCGGAACGTCAGCGGGCCGCTGTTGGCGATCCAGCCCTTTTCAATCAGCCAGTGCGGATTGTTCACCCACAGCGGCAATTCGCCATTCACTTTACCGGACATGGCAAACTGCTTCGGCTTGAGCGCCGTCACCAGCCGGCTGAGATCAATGTCACGCAGCGAAATCCGCGCCGGCTGATGCTGCGGTAAACGCAATGCTGGCATGCTGACGTGCCCGCCGAGCAGATCGAGATTGACGTTGCTAAGCGTCAGCGGCTGGCGCTCCTGCCACGGATAGTGGCCCTGCAGATCCGCGGTAATGTTCTGCAGCGCAAACTGGTTCTTCACTTCGGCGATGCGCAGCGATACCGGCCCGCGGCGCCCCAGCTGCCACTGATGATCTTTCAGGCGGAACGGCAGGGTAAAATCGATGCCGTTGATTTCGCTGTCCGGCATCCATACGCTGCCCTGTTTCACCGCCCAGAAACCGCCCGCCTCAAACCCCTGGCCGCTGGCGGCGGAAAAGGCCATCTGCGCGCGCAGCTCGCCAGACTGGATACGCATCTTCAGATCGCTGCTCAGCAGCGGCTGAAAGACGCTGAGCGACTGCGCCGGCCACCAGGCTTCGCCGCGCAGCCGCTCGCCGTCCCAGCGGCCATGCACGCGCAGCGGTCCGATGTCTTCAGCGGTGAGCTGACCGCGCCACAGAAAATGCCCCGGGTCGCGCCCTTTGGCATTGAAATGCAGTTCGGACGGCGGCAGCCAGCCACCGTAGCTGAAGCGCGTCTGCCCGGAACGCAGCGCAAACCCGCCGTTAAACGCCGGCTGTGCCACATCGCGCTGCCAGCGCACCGGCGCGGTCAGCGTCAGGCGCGGCTTATCCACCTGCACCATGCCGTACGCCAGCTGATCAAACCCGGTGTTCAGCGTATCGAGGCTGATCAGGGTGTCGTGCCAGCTACCGGTGCCCTTCACATCCCATTTGGCGCTAAGCGGCGCCATCACGCCTTCGCCCCAGTAACGCCAGTTCCAGCGTCCGCTGTCTGGCCAGAAGTCGCTGGCGCGCCCGTCGAGGTGCAGCCTGAAGCGACCGAAACTGGGGTCGTGCGCGTTGAGAATCGCCTGTAACCGGCCGTTGATGCCGCGCGAGGCCACGCTGACGCCGGCCAGCGGCCAGCGCGCTTCATCCACTTCCAGCGTCGAGAGTAAGCGTCCGCGCAGGCGCAGCAGTGCGCCCGGCTGCAGGCTGAGCTGCGGATCGCTGAGCATGCCATGTAATTGTCCGGGAATGGTGCCGTACAGCTGCAGGTCGGCAAACTTGCTTTCGCCGGTTAACTGGAACGGCAGTGCGCTGTCAGTCAGGCTCAGCTTGCCCGGCCCAACGCTCAGTACCAGGTTGCCTTTCCCGCCGCGTCCGGCGGTCAGTAAATTGAAGCGGCCGCGGATCTGAGTCTGTTCCAGCCCCTGCTGCCAGTCATCCAGCGTCAGCGCCACGCCGCCCGACAGCGGCTGCGACCCGAACGGCCAGCGCCAGTGACCGGCAATGATGCGGATTTGCTGCGCATCGACCTGCCACGGCAGCTGCAACAACGGCTGTGGTTCCTGTTGCTGTCGAACCACCAGTTCGCCCTGCTGCTGCTGCCAGTTGAGCGTCAGCGCCAGCGGCTGCGGCCACTGCGTCAGGTTAAGCGCACCGCTGAGCTCACCCGCCACCGGCAGGCCATCGGCAAACGTTGGCAGCGTCAGATTGCCATGCAGTTCGACCGGTTGCGGCAGTATGGGATGGCTGAGTTGCAGCTGATAAATGTGCAGCTGCTGCCCCTGCAGGCGCGCGGCGACGCGCAGGTTGTCGCCCTGATAACGCAGCTGCTGAAGGTCTTTGTCTAAGGTCAGATCGAAGCGGCCCGCATATTGCTGCCATGGCAAAATACTGAGCTGTTGCAGATGGATATCCGCGCCGGGCAGCATCTGCTGCCACTCTGCGAGGCTGCGCGGCGCATCGCGCGTGGCACTGTGCGGCAGCGCCTGCAGACAATCGCTGTTGAGCGCCACCTCGCGCGCATCAAGCTGCCAGCGCTCTTGCGTCCGGCCAAGTCCCACGTCGGCGACCTGCGCCAGCAGGCAGTCGCCGGCCAGATAGCGCACATCAGGAAACACCAGCCGGCCCTGCTGCCAGTGCGGCGCGCCGTGTAGCTCGACGCGGGTATTTTCCGGCAGCCAGATACCTGCCAGCCGCGGCAGCCAGTGCGTCAGCGTTAGCAGCAATCCCAGCAGCAGCAGTATCAGCGCCAGTAGCGCAGCAAGTAGTCGACGGAGGCCCCGCGTCATGGCTGTTAACGTTCCTGTTCTTTACCCAATCCTGACAGAGATGATGGCATGTTACGCCCGGCAAATGAAGGCGTTACCGCTTTAGTCTGGCTGAAGAACAGCAAAATGACGCGGAAAACGTTATCCTGATGTGATACCGACGTAACATTTTTCAGGAGCGAAACAATGAAAGTTGCGGTTTACAGCACCAAGCATTACGACCAGAAATACCTCGAGCACGTTAACGAAGGCTACGGATTTGAGCTGCAGTTTTTTGACTTCCTGCTGAGCGAAACCACGGCGAAAAACGCCGCTGGCTGTGATGCGGTCTGTATCTTCGTTAACGATGACGGGAGCAAAGCGGTGCTGGAGGAGCTGGCGGCGCTGGGCGTGAAATATATCGCGCTGCGCTGTGCCGGTTTCAATAACGTCGACCTCGACGCAGCCGCCGCGCTGGGACTGCAGGTGGTACGCGTGCCCGCCTATTCGCCGGAAGCGGTGGCGGAACACGCGGTAGGCCTGATGATGACGCTTAACCGCCGCATTCACCGCGCTTACCAGCGCACGCGCGATGCCAACTTCTCGCTGGACGGCCTGACCGGTTTCAACATGCATAACAAAACCGCTGGCGTGGTCGGCACCGGCAAGATTGGTGTGGCGACAATGCGCATCCTAAAAGGTTTTGGCATGCGTCTGCTGGCGTACGATCCGTACCCAAGTGACGCCGCGCTGGCGCTCGGGGCGGAATATGTTGATTTGAAAACGCTGCTGGCGGAGTCCGATGTCATCACCCTGCACTGTCCGCTGACGCCGGAAAACCACCATCTGCTCAACGCACAGGCGTTCAGCCAGATGAAAGATGGCGTGATGATTATCAATACCAGCCGCGGTGGGCTGATTGATTCACAGGCGGCGATTGAGGCGCTGAAACAGCAGAAAATCGGCTCGCTCGGCATGGACGTGTATGAGAACGAACGCGACCTGTTTTATGAAGACAAGTCGAATGACGTGATTCAGGACGACGTGTTCCGCCGCCTGTCGGCCTGTCACAACGTGTTATTTACCGGCCATCAGGCCTTTCTCACCGCCGAAGCGCTGACGGCGATTTCAGAAACCACGCTCAGTAATTTACAGCAGCTGGCGCGCGGGGAAACCTGTGCAAATCAGGTTAAGGCGTAACGCTCTGCGCCTGCGTTAGCGGGCGCAGGCACCGCCGATCAGCGCCTGTTCGTCGCAGCGCCGACCATTTGCCAGCTGACACATCCCGATGCGTGATCCGTCTAACTGACGCGAGAACGCCAGCGTGCCGCCTGCGCTGTTGCAGTTGGCTTCTGCCATGGACGACATCACAACGTGCGGCTGCACGTGCGCGGCGGTGGCCTGTTGCGGCGGTTCATTGTCGCTGTTGCTGCTGCAGGCAGAGAGTAACAGCGCTGCGCCGGCCAGCAGTAAAGTTGCGGCTTTCATCGGTCGGGCTCCGGGAGTGTGAGCGGAAAAGTCGCACCAGCATATGTCAGCAGCGGTGCGCGATCGATAGGCGACACAGCTTTTTACAAAATTTAATATCGTCGTTGGCAAGCAGAATTATCCTGATTGCAGCGTTTTGCCTCTTTTCTCTGCCTGTTCATACAAAACATCAATCAATAAGGAGGAAGGATGTTAGCCGATATGCTCATCCGCATCGCGTTAGCCGGAATACTGGGCGGACTGATTGGCCTGGAGCGCCAGATGCGCGCTAAAGAAGCGGGCCTGCGCACTCACATTCTGGTCGGCATTGGCAGCGCCATGTTCATGCTGGTGTCGAAATATGGCTTTGCCGATATGCTGACTAACGACCATGTGGCGCTGGATCCCAGCCGTATTGCGGCGCAGGTGGTCAGCGGCATGGGCTTCCTTGGCGCTGGCACCATCATCATTCAAAAGCAGATTGTGAAAGGCCTGACAACCGCCGCCGGCCTGTGGGTGACCGCCGCGATTGGCCTGGTGATCGGTAGCGGCATGTACGAAATCGGTATTTACGGCACGGTGCTGGCGCTGGTGGTACTGGAAACGTTCCGCCGTATCAGCCACTGGCTGATTGGCCGCCATCACACCCTCATCGTCCATCTCAAAGCCAAAAGCGTACCGCTGGTGTTGCTGGTACTGCAGCGCGAAAATTTGCGCTATGGCCACATCGCTGTGGTCAATCGTAACGAAGAGAGCGGGCTGTGCGAGCTGAGCGTTGAGGTGACACTGTCACGCAGATTTCCTATGCATAGCATTTATGACAAAGTGATGGAAATCAAAGGCGTGCAGTCGCTGGAAATGGTTTGACTGCGCTGGCGCTTGCGGGTTAACCGCTAAGGTGGATGGAAGATAAAAAGCCCGGCGCTGAAGGCCGGGCGGCTGGGTTAGCAGGGTTTGAGTTGTCCAATCGCCATTTCAACGGCGCGATTGGGCGCGCCGGTTAATTCCCGATAGCGCAGTTGCAGATTACGCAACTCGCTGGCCAGCACCTCTTTTTCGGTAGCGGCACCGCGCTGCGCCAGTTCCAGATAGCATTGCCCCACCAGCCGGCACGCCTCCTCAAACACCATATCGTACGTTTGCATTGTTCCTCTCCTCACCTTTAAAAACTAAAAAAAGCGCTGAATCCATCCTGTCAGCGCAGTGAGAAGAAATCTTTACCCAGATCAATAAATATGCAGTTACCGCTGGCAAAATGTGCGCAATGGTAGCCGACTGCGGCGCTGCGCGATTAGGACGGATCCTTTTTGTCGTCATCGCTGGCGCTGCTCACACCGGTAATACCTTCCAGCGCCTGCTGATTGATGACATCATCGGCGCTGTCAACCGCACGCGAAATCGTCAACAGATCCTGAAACTCGCTCAGCAGAATAGCGGCGTCCGACTTAAGCATATCGTCAGCCTCGGCTGACTCAATCACCATGTTGATGGCTTTGTTGGCGCTTTCAATAACTTCAGTGACGCCGCCTTTCTTACTGACGGCCAGTACCAGCGCACCGATCAGCAGCGACTGAGCCTCAACGCGCGCGGTCAACTGCTTGGTGGTGGCATCAATTTGTGAAATCTTCGCCAGCATGCTTAACACAACATTTTTCATCGCTTATTCCTCCCTGGGGAAGCAGGCAGTGTACCGCTTGCAAAATCCGCGACAAACTAAAAATTGTGAATAGCGCAACAGGTCTCTGACCGCGATCGCGCGGCGCACAGAGCGCATCACCGGCAAACCCATAAATCGTGCTGGAATTTGGCGCTGTAATCCGTACCATACGCCACAGACTTTTCCTGCTGACTGCGGTCAGCCGGCACCCATAAAGGCCAGCGCAGCGACCCGCAGCGTGCGCGGACACAGTTAATGCAGGCCTGAGCAGGGCCGCATCAACGCGACATCCGCAGCTGATCAGCGATCACCGAGACCGAAATTCATGTCTGAACATCAAGAAGTTAATAAAAAAGAGCAGTACAACCTGAACAAACTGCAGAAGCGCCTGCGTCGTAACGTCGGTGAAGCGATTGCGGATTTCAACATGATTGAGGAAGGCGATCGCATCATGGTGTGCCTGTCCGGCGGTAAAGACAGCTACACCATGCTGGAAATTCTGCGTAACCTGCAGCAGAGCGCGCCGGTCAATTTTTCGCTGGTGGCGGTGAATCTTGACCAGAAACAGCCGGGATTCCCGGCACACGTGCTGCCGGCTTATCTCGACACGCTGGGTGTGGAGTATCAGATCGTCAACGAAGACACTTACTCCATCGTTAAAGAAAAAATTCCGGAAGGCAAAACCACCTGCTCGCTCTGTTCACGCCTGCGTCGCGGTATTCTTTACCGTACCGCCACTGAACTGGGCTGCACCAAAATTGCCTTAGGTCACCACCGCGATGACATCCTGCAAACGCTGTTCCTTAACATGTTTTACGGCGGCAAGATGAAAGGCATGCCGCCAAAACTGATGAGCGATGACGGTAAACATATCGTGATTCGCCCGCTGGCCTACTGCCGCGAAAAAGATATCGTACGGTTTGCCGAAGCGCGCCAGTACCCTATCATTCCGTGCAATCTGTGTGGTTCACAGCCGAACCTGCAGCGCCAGGTGGTTGCTGATATGCTGCGTGACTGGGACAAGCGCTATCCGGGCCGCATTGAAACCATGTTCAGCGCCATGCAGAACATCGTGCCCTCGCATATGGCTGATATTAATCTGTTTGATTTCAAAGGCATTAAGCATGGTGATGCGGTGGTTGACGGCGGGGACATTGGTTTCGATCGCGAATCGCTGCCAGCGCAGCCGGTCGGCTGGCAGGCTGACGAGGACGATCAGCCGGACCTGAGCGCTCGCCTCGACGTGCTGGAAATTAAATAACGCGGTGACTTTGCAGCATAAAGGCGCGTCGCTCCGGCAACGCGCCTTTTTTATTAGCGGTGCGGCGGAGGATCGCTAATCGGCGGAAATTCAGGATCGTGCGGCGGCTCAGGCTCGGGGATCGGCTGCGGTTGCGGCACGGGTTCGGGAATCGGTGGCGGATCGGTCGGGATAGGTTCGCTGGCGTGAATCATGCGCATGCCGTTCTCCTGTTCGCTGAATGTCTGTTAAGCATAGGAAAGGATGCGGCAGCAAGCCAAACGGCAAAAAAAAAGCCGGCGGATAAGCCGGCGTCGTACGAATCAAATGTGCTATGCAGTAATTCAAAAAAGGAAGTAAGACAATATGGAGCGCAACGCCCATCGCTTGACGTTGCATTCACCTGCGGGAGAGAGTTTGCCCCGGTTGGGCTAAGCGCTTATTGATGTCGATCAGGTTTTTTCCGCTTTTCTCCCCTGCACCGCCACAATTACCCGTTCATGACCTGCAGATAACCCCGTAGTAACATCACAGCCAGTTGCGGCGTTTCAGCCACAGCGCGACCCCCAGCACCATCACCAGTAACAACCCGCAGAACATGGTAAAGCCGTGCGGCCAGCTGCCACCGGGAATGCCACCGAGATTGACGCCAAACAGCCCGGTGAGAAACGTGGCAGGCAGGAAAATCATCGCCATCAGCGACATGGTGTAAGTGCGCCGGTTCATGGATTCCGCCAGCAGCGAGGCCACTTCATCCGCCAGAATACCGGTACGCGCCACGCCCGCATTAAGGTCATCCAGTCCGCGCCCCAGCCGGTCCGCAACATCCTGCATGCGGCGGCGATCGTCATCGCTCATCCACGGCAGTTTCTCGCTTGCCAGCCGCGCATAGACATCACGCTGCGGCGCCATATAGCGGCGCATCACGATCAGCTGTTTGCGCAGCAGCGCCAGCTCTCCGCGCGCCGGGACCTGCTGATCCATTAGCGCATCTTCCAGCGCGATAATTTTATCGTGCATCTCTTCAATGAATTCGCTAGCGTGATCGGTGAGCGCATCGCAGACGTCCACCAGCCAGCTGCCACCGTCCACCGGGCCGTTGCCGTTTTGCAGATCGGTCAGCACTTCATCGATGGCATAAACTTTGCGACGGCGGGTAGAAACAATCAGCTTGTCATTGATAAATACGCGCATCGCCACCAGCTGGTCCGGGCGCGAATCGGCATTATGATTCACGCTGCGCAGCACGATCATAAAGCCGTCACCGAGGCGCGTCACGCGCGGTCGCATGCTGTCACCGGCCAGCGCATCCCGCACCGCATCAGGGATCAGCGGCGTGTGCTGCAACCAGTCGGCGCTTTGCCGCTGGGTGTAGTTCAGATGCAGCCAGCAGTGACGCTCGCAGTTGATGACATCTTTATCTTCAATGGCGATAACGCCACCCTTGCCGTCGAACTGGCAGGCGACAATCGCATCCGACACCTGCAGCGCTTTTCCTTCAATGACGTTCACGTACTCGCCTCACTAGCAAAAACAATACGATACAGTCTAGCGCGGCGCGGGACAGTTGCAATTACCAGGGTGTGAGTAAAAATGACAGCGCAACCGGGTCGTTCACCGCCCTCCGTGGCGGTTCAGCGTCAGTGTTTCTCAATCCACAATTCCCGGCTGTAGGCAACGTCTTCCGGATTGGTGATGGGATAGCCCTTAACCCACGGCTTGATCAGCCGCCCGTTGGTGTACTGGTAGATCGGCGCAATCGGCGCCTGGTCAGCGATGATCTGCTCGGCTTTGTTGTAATCGGCATTGCGCGCCGCCACGCTGGTTTCATTGCTGGCTTTACTGAGCACCGCATCATATTCCGCGTTACTGAAGCGGGAAATATTGCCGCTGTGGCTGGCGGTCAGCAGGCTGAGGAAGGTCGACGGCTCATTGTAATCGCCCACCCACGAAGCGCGAATCACATCGAAATTACCGCTGTTGCGGCTGTCGATATAGGTTTTCCACTCCTGGTTCTGCAATGTCACGTCAACGCCGAGATTCTTTTTCCACATCGAGGCCACCGCAATCGCAATTTTCTGGTGACTTTCAGAGGTGTTATACAGCAGCGTCAGGTGCAGCGGTTTAGCCGGGCCGTAACCGGCGGCGGTCAGCAGGGCTTTGGCCTGCGCATTCAGTTCCTGCTGGCTGTGCTGCTGCAGATAGCTCTGCTGCGGCGTGAAGCCGGCGGTGACGTCCGGTGTGAAGTGCCATGCCGGTTTCTCGCCGGTGCCCAGCACTTTTTCCGCGATGATGCGGCGGTCAATGCTCCATGACAGCGCCTTACGCACCCGCACATCCGCCGTCGGCCCTTTCTGCGTATTAAACGCGTAATAGTAGGTGCCAAGCTGATCCGGCGTATACACCTGCCCCGGCAGCTCTTTTTTTAGCAGGCCGTACATATTTTTCGGGAAGGATTCCGTGATATCGATATCCCCGGCGCGGTAACGCTTGGTGGCGCTGGATTCTTCATTGATGGGAATGAAGGTCACTTTAGTCAGCACCGAATGGGCGTTATCCCAGTAGTGCGGGTTGCGCACCAGCACAATCTTTTCGTTAACCACACGCTCCTGCAATTGATAAGCGCCGTTGCCCACCAGTTTACCCGGCGCAGTCCAGCCATCGCCGTTTTGCGCGATGACCTTTTGCGGCACCGGGAACATGGCCACGTTAGCCACCATGCTGGGGAACCACGGTAGCGGACGTGACAATGTCACCTTGAGGTGCGTTTCATCGGTAGCCACGACGCCCAGCTTGTCCGGGCTCATCTGCCCTTTGGTGATGGCTTCAGCATTATCAATGCCGCTCAGCGCAGCAAACCAGGCGAAAGGCGAACTGTTTTTAGGATCGACCAGACGTTGCCAGCTATAGACAAAATCCTGTGCGGTCACCGGCTGGCCATTAGACCAGCGTGCGTCTTTGCGCAGCGTAAACAGCCAGGTTTTGTTGTCGTTGCTGCTCCAGCTCTGCGCAACGCCCGGCACGATTTTGCCCTGCGCGTCCTGGTTAGTCAGCCCTTCAAACAGATCGCGTAGCACCTGAATCTCCGGCAGACCGACCGCTTTGAGCGGATCAAGCGAGGCCGGTTCATCTTTGATATGGCGCACGATTTCCTGGCTGCTGGCCAGTTGCGCCCCGGCAGGCACACTGGCGGCATAGGCGGATGAGAGAGCGCTGCTGATGATGAGCGCGGCCAGCGTGGTGCGGAAAGTTAGTTTCATCACGACTCCTTGACCCGAAAAAAGGGCGACGGCCAAACCAATGCGTCGCCAGCAACTTTTCGCACTTTATCGCAAATCGCTGATTGATAAATAGCTATTTCCCCGTCTGCTGTTTACCGTTATGTTGAGGCTGGATGGCAGCTCACAATTTTTGCGGCTGAACGCGATGCATGACAGAGAGGAAGGTTATGTCGACACACCACCCGCGCCCGCTACGCGGTAAGCTGGACGCCGTCTGGCAACAGTATGGACAATCGGTGCTGGGTGCGCCGCTGCTGTGGTTTCCAGCACCGGCGGCCGACGAGGACAGCGGACTGATTATCGCCGGCACCCACGGCGATGAAAACGCGGCGGTGGCCACGCTCTCTGCCGCCATGCGCACGCTGCCGGACACGCTGCGGCGTCATCATGTGATTCTGGCGGTCAATCCGGATGGCTGCCAGCTCGGGCTGCGCGCCAATGTCAACGGTATCGATCTCAACCGCAACTTCCCTGCCGCCAACTGGCAAGCGGGCGATACCGTCTATCGCTGGAACAGCGTGGCCGACGCGCGCGATGTGCTACTCTCAACCGGAAACGCACCAGCGTCAGAGCCGGAAACCGCCGCACTGTGCCAGCTGATTCATCGTATCCGACCGCGCTGGGTCGTCTCCTGGCACGAACCGCTGGCCTGTATTGATGATCCGCACCACAGCCCGCTGGCCAGCTGGCTGGCGGAACAAACCGGTCTGCCGGTGGTGAGTAGCGTCGGCTACGCCACGCCGGGCTCGTTTGGCAGCTGGTGCGCCGATCTCAGTCTGCCCTGCATCACCGCCGAAATGCCCGCCATCTCGGTGGACGAAGCCACCGAGGTGTATCTTGATGCGATGATCAACCTGCTGCGCTGGCAGCCGTCGTCTTAAGCACGCCGTGCGAGAAGTGCAGCGACGGTTCCACATCGGCCGCCAGCCACGTCGGACCGTCGAGGTCAGCAAACGTGGCCTGCGGCGTTAACGGTAGCGCGGCGCGAATGGCGCGTGAGGTACACAACATACAGCCCAGCATGATGGCAAATCCCTGCGCGCGCGCGGCCGTGGCCAGCGCCAGCGCTTCGGTCAGCCCACCGGTTTTATCCAGTTTGATATTCACCATGTCGTAGCGCCCGTGCAGGGCTGCCAGACTGTCGCGCGTGTGGCAGCTCTCATCCGCACAGATCGGTAGCGGATGGATAAAATGGGCCAGCGCCGCATCCTGCACGGCAGGCAGCGGCTGCTCCAGCATTGCCACCTGCAAATCCGCCAGCAGCTGGCAGCGCGCCGCCAGCCCTTCTGCCTGCCAGGATTCATTGGCATCGACGATCAGCGTGGCGTCCGGCACCGCACTGCGGATCGCCACCAGCCGTTCGCTGATCAGATGGTTATCCAGCTTAATTTTCAGCAGGCGCGCGCCGTGCTGCCACAGCGCCAGCGCGCTGCTGGCCATCGCTTCTGGCGTATCGATGCTGACGGTATGCGCCGTGACGATCTCCTGTGCCGGCACCGCCTCACACAGCGCCGCCAGGCTGGTGCGCTGCTGCTGGCGCTCCAGATCCCACAGCGCGCAATCAATCGCGTTGCGCGCGGCACCGGCCGGCAACGCCTGTTGCAGCGCTGCCCGCGTCATGCCGTTTTGTAACGCACCAAGCTGTGAAGCAATCTGCTGCAGCACCGAAGCCTCACTTTCGCCATAGCGCGCATAGGGCGTGGCCTCGCCAATCCCTTTGAGGCCATCCTGCTCAATCTCCACCACCACCACGTGCGCCTCGGTGCGGCTGCCGCGCGAAATCACAAATGGCGAGTGCAGCGGCCAGGCTTCCGGATAACTTTTCACTGTTCTCATACTGACTCCTCAAATCCATGACGTCATAACGTGCTGGTGCAGCTCCACGTTGAATTAGGCTCGTAAACCCTTAAAATTTATGTCATAAACAAACGCTATACCTGTTCTGGTGGGGTTAACGCCAGATTTTTCATCGTTAAAAGGAAATTGTATGTCGCAGAATGTTCACTTTCAGGGCAATCCGGTGCCGGTTGCCGGCCACTTCCCGCAGGCTGGCGAGCAGGCAAAACCGTTCAACCTGGTAGCGAAAGATCTCAGTGATGTGTCCCTTTCTCAGTATGCAGGCAAACGCAAAGTTCTGAACATTTTCCCAAGCATTGATACCGGCGTGTGCGCCGCGTCGGTGCGCAAATTCAACGAGCGTTCTGGCGAAGCTGACAACACCGTGGTGCTGTGCATCTCTGCCGATCTGCCTTTTGCGCAATCGCGCTTCTGCGGCGCCGAGAACGTCAATAACGTAGTGACGCTGTCTACGCTGCGCGGTGCAGAATTCATTGAAGGTTACGGCGTTGCCATCGCCGATGGCCCGCTGAAAGGCCTGACCGCCCGCGCCGTGGTGGTGCTGGATGAGAACGATAAGGTGCTGTACAGCGAGCTGGTGAATGAAATCACCGAAGAGCCGAACTATGAAGCGGCACTGGCAGCGCTGAAGTAAGGTTACTGCTGATAAAAAAGCCGTCTGTCACAGACGGCTTGTTCATGCAGAACGCGGATTATTCGCCTTCGCTGCGTTTCTGACCAAGGCCATATTCGCGCAGCTTGTTGGCAATCGCGGTGTGTGACACCCCAAGGCGTTTCGCCAGTTTACGCGTGCTGGGATACGACAGATAGAGACGAGTCAGCACTGAACGCTCAAAACGGCTGGTAATTTCATCCAGCGACCCTTCCATTGCCTCTTCGCCCAGCGACACATCCAGCGCCTGCTCCGGCAGCACGATATCCTGCGGACGCAGTTCATAACCTTCCAGCTGCGTGAGCGCGCGATACAGCGCATTTTTCAACTGGCGCACGTTGCCCGGCCAGTTATAGCGCGTCAGGAACGGCGTCAGCTGCGGTGACAAACGCGGGCGCGGCAGTCCCTGCTCATCGGCGAAGCGCGCCACAAACATTTCGGTGAGCGGCAGAATATCCAGCGGACGTTCGCGCAGCGGCGGCAGATTCAGCGTCAGCACATTCAGACGATAGAACAGGTCTTCGCGGAACTCACCGCGCTGCACCAGCTCAATCAGATTCTTTTGCGTGGCGCAGATCACGCGCACATCCACATGCACTTCATGATCCTCGCCGACGCGGCGGAAGGTGCCATCGTTCAGGAAGCGCAGCAGTTTGGTCTGCATGCGCGGCGACATCTCGCCGATTTCATCCAGCAGCACCGAGCCGCCGTTCGCCTGCTCAAAAAAGCCCTTCTTGCCTTCCAGCGCGTTGGGATACGCGCCCGCCGCGTGACCAAACAGCTCGCTCTCAGCGACGTCATCCGGGATCGAGCCGCAGTTGAGCGCCAGGAACGGTTTTTTGCCGCGCGCGCTGCGCAGATGGCAGGCGCGCGCCAGCATATCTTTACCGGTGCCGGTGTCGCCGACAATCAGCAGCGGCGCATCGTGCATCGCCAGCTTGCGCGCCTGGTCGATCACCTGACGCATTTTCGGCGTCACCGCCACGATGTGCTCGAATTCGGAGTCATCTGTGACGCTGAGGTTCTGCAACTGCCGCCCCATGCGCGCGGTGGATTTCAGGGTGATCATCGCGCCTACCGGCTGGTCGTTCTGCTCATCTTCCTGCGCCAGATAGATCGGGCGCGCTTCCATGAGGAAATCACGCCCCTGGATCACCACATGCTGCGCCTGCGCGTCAACACGTTCACTCTCCAGCCAGCGCTGGAAATTAAAGCCGGCAATCAGCGTGCCGGCGTTCTGATTACGGATCTTCTGTTCGTCGAGGTTAAACAGGTTCTGCGCCGCCGGATTCGCCAGTTCGACTTTACCTTTCAGGTCGAGGGAGAACACCGGCTCGGGCATCGCCACCAGCAGCGCGCTCAGCGCGCGATGTTCACGTTCAGACGGCATGAAAGACACGGTGCGAACATCTGTCACGCCCGGTGTACGGCGAATCTCCGCCATCAGGTTGCTGAATGCGTCAAATTCCAGCGCAGAAAAGTTGAGGTAGATGCGGCCCAGCGAGGCAATTTCAATGCCGCGCAGGTCAATATTACGGGCAACCAGCAGGTCGAGTAGCTCGCGCGCCAGACCGATACGGTCCTGGCAGAAAACTTCCAAACGCATTGCGATGAGCCTTAGTCAGGTTTTGATTTTAGAGATAATACGCTAACTTGCAGCGCCTCAGAAGGGTTCTGTCATGAAAAGTTGACACTCTGAGGCAGGTGACGAAGAGAAGTGTAGCGGAACAACCAACAATAATCCCGCCAGAAAATACCCTGAGCACAGATAATTTTACCTTTCACGCCATCGGCAGCGTGAAAGGCAGACAAGGTGAGATTATTTAGCAGCCTGACCTGCTTTATCACCATTTTTGGCCAGCGATTCTTTAAGCTGTCCCACCAGTTCACGGCGGAAATCGCCGAGCCGCGGTTTGTCCTCCGCCAGCCACGGCAGCGGACGGCATAATTCCATCGCTTTGATTCCCAGTCGGGCGGTGAGCAGCCCGGCACCGATGCCCTGCGCCGCACGCGCCGAGAGACGGGCGGCGATGTCCTGCGACATCCAGTCCATACCAACTTCGCGCACCAGCTCTGACGCACCGGCAAACGCCATATTCAGTAATACCAGCCGGAACAGTCGGATGCGACTGAAGTAGCCGAGCTCAATGCCGTAGATGGCCGCTATGCGGTTCACCAGCCGCAGGTTGCGCCAGGCGATAAACGCCATATCCACCAGCGCCAGCGGGCTGACGGCAATCATCAGCGTCGATTCTGCCGCGTGGCGGCTGATTTCGCGCCGCGCCTGACGGTCCAGCACCGGCTGCACCAGCTGGGCATACAGTGTGACAATTTCGCGGTCGTTATGGGTTTCGTGCAGCGCCGCGTGCCAGCGCTGCAGCGCCGGATGCGCCTGATCCAGCTGCGCCTGGCGCGCCAGCTTTTCACAGAACGCCCGGCCTTTGCCGATGCCGTGGCTGTTCAGCAGCTCACGGCCAACGTCCCGCTCTTCCGCCCGCTGACGCAGACGATACAGCCGACGCCATTCGCCAATCAGCGCGCCCGCGCCAGCGGCGATAATCAGCCCACTGGCCACGCCGCTGCCCAGTGCAAACCAGTCGCGCGTCAGCCAGGCATCGTGCAGCCACTGGGCGCCCTGCGCCACCACGCTGATACCAAAGATACCCAGCCCGACGCCCACCATTTTGCGCCACAGGCTGCGCTTTGGCCGCAGCGCGGCTTCCACCACTTTCTCGCCGGCGCCCTCTTCCAGCGGCTCCGCGTCAGGCGTCACCAGAAACCCCTGTTGCGCGTCGCTGCTAAAGGTGTGCGCCGCGCGCAGGGTAGGCTCCACAGGCTCCTGCAACGGGCGGGCAAAATCTATCCGTGGTTTGAGTGGCGTTTCATCGCTCATCGCAATTTATCTCCCAGTAAAAATTCCAGCGCAGCATCCATGCGGATATGCGGCAACGGCCGATCGACATCCAGCTGCTGCGGCCGGAACTGTTCAAACTGAAACCCCTGCTGCTGCCAGAAGCTGTTGCCCGGCAGGCGCGGCGGTACTTCGCCCGGGTAAAAGGTCAGCGGTTCACCGTCGGCGAGGCGATGACCGCGCAGCGCCGGTAATTTTTCTCCGCGATGATCCACCAGCCCGCTCTCGGTCGCCTGCACCGACGCCAGCCCCAGACAATCCATGCTGATGCCTTCAAACGCGGCGTTCTGCCACGCGTCCTGTACCAGCTGCTGCAGCAGCGACACCATATTGGCGTGCTGATCGGCGGTAATGTGATCGGCCTTGGTGGCGGCAAACAGCAACTTATCGATGACCGGCGAGAACAGACGGCGGAACAGCGTGCGCTGGCCATAGTGAAAACTTTGCATCAGCTGGGTCAGCGCCAGCCGCATATCATTGAACGCCTGCGGTCCACTGTTGAGCGGCTGCAGGCAATCGACCAGTACGATCTGACGATCGAAGCGCAGGAAGTGATTTTTATAAAACCCTTTCACCACATGCTGACAGTAGTAGTGGAAACGCTGCTGCAGCATGGCGAAATTGCTGCCAGCCTGTGCCTGCAGCAGCTTACCGGCCTGCTGTTCATCGACGTTGGGCCACGGGAAAAACTGCAGTGCCGGCGCGCCAGCCATGTCACCCGGCAACACAAAACGTCCCGGCTGGATGAAGTGCAGTCCTTCGGTTTTGCACTGATGCAGGTAGTCGGTCCAGGCCGCGGCGATCTCCGCCAGGCGGTTTTCATCGGCGGGCGCGAACGGGTCGAGATCGGCGCTCAGGCTGTGCCAGCGCGCGGCCCACTGCTGACGATCGCCCTGCAGCAGGCCGACCATCTGGCGTGACCAGCTGAGATAATCCTGCGCCAGCATCGGCAGATCGAGCAGCCACTCGCCGGGATAATCGACAATTTCGAGGTAAAGGGTGGCGGTATCTTTGAAATGACGCAGCAGAGACTGATCCGGCCGGTAGCGCAGCGCCAGGCGCATCTCGCTGACGCCGCGCGTCGGGGTCGGCCACATCGGCGGCGTGCCGTACAGCTGGGCCAGCCCTTCGTCATAGGTAAAGCGCGGCGTGCCCAACTCACGCTGGGGTACGCGCTTCACGCCCAGCAGTCGCTCTTCGCGTACCACGGAAAACAGCGGCAGACGCGCGCCGCTGTGGACATTAAGCAGCTGGTTAACCAGCGAGGTGATAAAGGCGGTTTTGCCGCTGCGGCTCAGGCCGGTGACGGCGAGGCGCAGATGACGATCCACGCCGCGGTTCATCAGCCCCATCAACTCATTTTGCAGTCTTTTCATCGCTCTCCCTGATGAAACGTGCTGACAGGCGGTTAAACGCCTTACTCAGCAACGGTTCCAGGGCGGCCGCCAGCAACAGGCGCAGCGGACGGCGCGCCACCGATTTCACTGCCCAGCCGGCCAGGCCGCCGGGCGCATAGGTTACTGCACTGATGATGATGAATTTTCCCGCCGACTTCAACGCAGGCGTTGCGCGGCGGCGCAGAGCAGTAAAACGTTGCGTATGCATAGCGCCTCTCTTAGAGCAGCGGACCCGCTGACGGGCCCGCGACAGGGATTAAATCTGGCGGAAACGGCTGCGTACGCTGAAGGTTTCTGAGGTCACGTAACGCTCAATATCGCGTACGTTACGCTCATCCGCGGTGAGCGTGTTCTCCAGCTCATCCAGCAGTTCGCGCGCCGTTGGTGTGCGCTCAGAGGGTGCGTCCAGCGGTTTTTCATCCAGCACGTAGCCGAGGATAAAGTAGGCGGTCACGGTGATCATAAACAGACCGAAAAACAGTGACAGCACCACAATCACACGCAGCAGCCGCACCGGAATATCCAGGTACTCGGCCAGCCCGGCACACACGCCGCGCACTTTGCCCTGCTGCGGAATACGCCACAGTTTGCGTCCGTTCATCATGGCTGCCTCCAGTTCGGGTGTTCGGCATCGAGGATCGCTTCCAGCGCCTCGACCCGGTCACGCATGCGGCGCGCTTCCTGCGTCAGCTGCTGCAGGCGCTGCAGGTCACCGGACGATAGCGTCCCGCCGTTGCGTTTGTTGCTGTAGTGCAGCCATAACCAGATCGGTGCCACAAACAGCACGAAGATCGTTAACGGTATGGCCAGAAATAGTGCGCTCATTGACTCTCCTTTTTCAGTACACCCGGCAATCCGGGCCCGTTAGCAGGCCCGGGGCGATCACTCGCTGCGGTTCATTTTGGCTTTCAGCGCAGCCAGCTGCTTGCTGATTTCGTCATCGGCTTTCAGATCGGCAAACTGCTGGTCCAGCGTTTTGCTTTTACCGAAGCGCTGGCTTTCCGCTTCTGCTTCCATGTGATCGATGCGGCGCTCAAAAGATTCGAAGCGTGCCATCGCCTCATCCAGCTTGCCGCTGTCGAGCTGACGACGCACATCGCGTGACGATGAAGCCGCCTGGTGACGCAGCGTCAGGGTCTGCTGACGGGCGCGGGTTTCGCTGAGTTTTTTCTCCAGCTCGCCAATCTCGCCTTTCATGCGATCCAGCGTCTCTTCAACGTGGCTGGCTTCCTGCTGCAGCGCAGCGATCAGGTCGGTCAGCTTCTGTTTCTCAATCAGCGCCGAACGGGCTAAGTCTTCTTTCTCTTTACTCAGCGCCAGCTCAGCTTTTTCCTGCCATTCCGCCTGCTGAATTTCGGCCTGCTCAATACGGCGCAGCAGCTGTTTCTTTTCTGCCAGCGCGCGGGCCGAGGTGGAACGCACTTCCACCAGCGTGTCTTCCATTTCCTGAATCATCAGGCGTACCAGTTTCTGCGGATCTTCGGCACGCTCCAGCAGCGAGTTGATGTTAGCGTTCACGATATCGGCAAAACGAGAAAAAATACCCATAATGATGTTCCTCTGGTTGTCATGTCTTTACGCCCATAATTAATACAAGATGCGTGCCAGTTTTTAACCTGCTGATTTTAATGAATTTGAGTATTTTACACGCTCCGCGCAATCCGTTAAGGTAGTGAAATTAATTAATCAGTGGTGAATTTCATCATGGCAAACGGTAAAGACAATCTGCTGGGTGAGTCGAATAACTTTTTAGAGGTGCTGGAACAGGTATCGAAACTGGCACCGCTGGAGAAACCGGTGCTGGTGACTGGTGAACGCGGTACCGGTAAAGAGCTGATTGCCAGCCGCCTGCACTACCTCTCCGACCGCTGGCAGGGACCGTTTATTTCGCTCAACTGCGCCGCGCTGAATGAAAACCTGCTGGATTCCGAGCTGTTCGGCCATGAAGCCGGTGCCTTTACCGGTGCCCAGAAGCGCCACCTTGGCCGCTTTGAGCGCGCCGATGGTGGCACGCTGTTTCTGGATGAGCTTGCCACTGCGCCGATGCTGGTGCAGGAGAAACTGCTGCGCGTGATTGAGTATGGCCAGCTGGAACGCGTTGGCGGCAATCAGTCGCTGCAGGTTAACGTGCGGCTGGTGTGCGCCACCAATGAGGATCTGCCCGCGCTGGCCGCCGCCGGCCGTTTTCGCGCCGACCTGCTCGATCGGCTGGCGTTCGATGTCGTCCAGCTGCCGCCGCTGCGCGAGCGCCGCAGCGATATTCTGGTGATGGCCGAGCATTTTGCCATTCAGATGTGCCGCGAGCTGGGCCTGGCGCTGTTTCCCGGCTTTAGCGAGCGCGCTCAGCTCACCCTGTTGCAGCACAGCTGGCCGGGCAACGTGCGTGAACTGAAAAACGTGGTGGAGCGCTCGGTGTACCGTCATCACAGCACCGAACAGGCGCTCGACACCATCATCATCAATCCGTTTGCGCCACGCAGCGCTCCTGCGGTAACAGAGCCAGCAGCAGAACAGCGTGAAAACGCCCTGCCGGCGCTGCCGCTGGATTTACGCCAGTGGCAAAACCAGCAGGAGCGCGCACTGGTCGAAGCCAGTCTGCAACAGGCGCGATACAACCAGCGCCGCGCCGCTGAACTGTTGCGCGTTACTTATCATCAGCTGCGCGCGATGATGAAAAAACACGGGATCGAAGCACAGTAGGGTTTAACTGACGGGTATCGCTGCGGCAGCTGTCAGTTTTGCACGCCGGGTTGTCAGCTATGCGTGAGCCGCGTCCGGCAGGTTACTGCAGACTACAGGCAGACCTCAAGGAGACCCCCATGCTGACTCAACCTGCTGAAAAATATCGCCCGTGGCCTGTCATCAATCTGGCGGATCGCCAGTGGCCGTCACGCCAGATCACCCGCACGCCGCGCTGGCTCTCAACCGATTTGCGCGATGGCAATCAGGCGCTGGCTACGCCGATGGACAGCGCGCGCAAATTAGCATTCTGGCAACTGCTGCTGCGCTGCGGCTTTAAAGAGATTGAAGTAGCGTTTCCCGCCGCCTCGCAAACCGATTTTGATTTTGTGCGCCTGCTGATTGAACAGCAGCACATCCCTCACGACGTCACTATTCAGGTATTAACCCAGGCGCGCGGCGATTTAATCGATCGCACCTTTGCAGCGCTGCGTGACGCGCCGCAGGCGATTATCCATCTGTATAACGCCACCGCCCCGCTGTTCCGTGAGCGCGTATTTCGTCAGAGCAAAGCTGAAATTGTCGAGCTGGCCTGCGCCGCCGCGCGGCAAATCCGCGCACGCTGTGCGGCGCAGCCCGCCACACGCTGGACCTTTCAGTACTCGCCGGAAACCTTCTGCTTTACCGAGCCGGAATTTGTGCTGGAAATCTGTGAAGCGGTCGCCGCCATCTGGCAGCCGGGACCGCAGCGGCCGATGATCATCAATCTGCCCGCCACGGTGGAAGTCAACACGCCCAACGTCTATGCCGACCAGATCGAGTATTTCTGTCGCCACTTCAGCCAGCGCTCGCAGGTGGCCATCAGCGTCCATCCACATAACGATCGCGGCACCGGCATCGCCTGCGCCGAGCTGGCGCTGCTGGCCGGCGCCGATCGCGTTGAAGGCTGTCTGTTTGGTAACGGCGAGCGCACCGGCAACGTCGATCTGGTGACGCTGGCTCTGAATCTCTATACCCAGGGCGTGACGCCTGAGCTGGACTTTAGCGATATGCGCGAGGTGCTGGAAGTGGTGACGCGCTGTAACCAACTGCCGGTCCATCCGCGCCATCCTTACGCCGGCGAACTGGTGTTTACCGCCTTCTCCGGCTCGCATCAGGATGCCATTCGCAAAGGCTTTGCCGAACGCAGCGCGCATAATGAAGTGGTATGGCAAATGCCCTACCTGCCGCTCGATCCGCTGGACATCGGCTGCAGCTATGAAGCGGTGATCCGCGTGAACAGCCAGTCCGGTAAAGGCGGTGCCGCCTGGCTGCTGGAACAAAATCACGGCCTGCAACTGCCGCGCGGCCTGCAGCAGGATTTCAGCCGCTGCGTGCAGCAGCAGACCGATGCTCACGGCCAGGAGATGACGCACCACGCGCTGTGGCAGCTGTTCTGTCAGCAGTACGGCCTGCAACAGCCACGGTGTCGCCTGCTGCAGGCAGAGAGCCATAGCGATGATCAGGGCGAGACGCGGATTAAAGCGCGCCTGCAGCAGGGTCCGCAGCAGCTGACCCTGGAAGGGCGCGGCAACGGTTTGCTGTCAGCGGCGGTCGCCGCGCTGCGTCAGCGCTACGATCTGGCCGTAACCATTGAGGATTACCATGAACACACGCTGGGCAAACGCAGCGACAGCCGTTCGGTGTGCTATATCAGCTGCATCACGCCGCGTGGCGAGCGTGCGTGGGGGGTGGGTATTGATAATGACGTGACGCGCGCTTCGCTGCAGGCGTTGCTTAACGCGGCGGGCGCTTTTCTGCCGCCGGAAAGTAGTTCGCTGGCGTAACGCCCAGCACGCGACGAAACATGGCGCTGAAGGCGCTCGGGCTGTCGTAGCCGAGGTCGAGCGCCACGGCCAGCACCGTATCGCCCTGTGCCAGCCGGGTCAGCGCCACGCTCAGCCGGGCACGCCGCAGCCAGTCGCTAAACTGCAAACCGGTTTCGCGACTGAAATGGCGCGCCAGCGTGCGTTCCGCCACACACAGCTGCGCCGCCGCGCGCGCCAGCGTCCAGCTCTCGCCCGGCGCCTGCTGAATCTGCTGGCACAGCGCCAGCAGCCGGTCGCTGTGTGGCAGTGGCAGGCCAAACGGCAGCACGTCCATCACGCGAATTTCATCGAGAATCAGCTCGTAAATGCGCTCGGCGCGACTGCCAGACGCGTAATGCTCCGGCAGCGTGAGCGCGCTGACAATCAGCTCCCGCAGCAGCGGCGATATCTGCACCACCTGACAGCTGGCGGGCAGATCGGCGCGCGCCAGCGGATCGACAAACAGCGTGCGCGCCGCCACGCTGCCAACGATGTGCAGCGCATGACGCGTGCCGGCCGGCAGCCACACGCCGCGGCTGGGCGGCACAATCCAGCTGCCGTGTTGCGTTTCCACTTTCACCACGCCGCTCAAAGTATGTATCAGCTGCGCGCAGTGGTGATAGTGCCACGGCTCCGCATCGCCGTGCGCGTAATCATGCGCATACGGCACCAGCGGACGCTGCGAGAAGTCAAAGTCGAGCCGCTGACTCATTTAGCGTTTCAGGTACTGATAAACCGCCGCCAGATCCTGCTCGCCGTAACCGGCATCGACCGCCTGCTGCCAGACATCGACGATGTTTTCCAGCGCCGGCAGCGAGGTGTCGCCGGCCGCGTCCAGCGCCAGCCGCGCATCCTTCAGCGCCCAGATCAGATGCATCTGCGGCGTAAAGTCGCCGCTGGCAATCATGCCGAGTTTCATTTTGGCGTACGGCGCTGCCAGCGGACCGCCTTCCAGCACCTGCCAGAGATCGTCGGTAGTGAAACCAAACTGCTCTGCCAGCCGGGTGCTTTCGGCAAGACTCTGCATCAGGCCAATCAGCCAGCTATTCACCACCAGCTTCATGCGCGAGCTGGCACCGGCGGCCCCCAGCCACTGCGTCCCTTTACCAATCGCGGCGAACACCTGCTCCGCCGCCTGGGCGCGCTGCCGGTCGCCGCTGGCCATCACCAGAATCTGCGCGTTTTCAGCCGGCGCTTTGGTACCGGAGACCGGCGCATCAATAAACACCACGTCTGGCCGTGCGGCCGCCAGCCCGGCGATCAGCGCGTCGGTCGCTTCAACACCGATGGTGCCCATCTGCGCCACGGTAGCCCCCTGCTGCAGTGCGTTCTGCACCTGGTTAAGCGTGGCGCGCGTGGTAGCGCCGTCCGCCAGCATGGCAATCACCACGTCTGCGCCTTCCACAGCCTGCGCGGCGCTGTCGCTCAGCGTCAGGCCTGCGGCCACCAGATCTTCACCTTTGGCACGGGTGCGGTTCCAGCCGCGCACGGTAAAGCCCTTCTTCAACAGATTGGCGGCAAATGCGTGTCCCATCGCGCCTAATCCCAGTACCGCCACTACAGGTTGCTGACTCATGTTTTCTCCTTCTTCTTACCGCAGGCAAAACGATCACACTGACAGAAATTGGGGCTAACAGCCAGGCCAGAGGTGCGGTGAAAGGACATTTTTCACGCCACACTTAACAGGGTTCTGCCCTACTATTAACGCTTTTCAAACCCGCGCTAAAACGATTAACATACGCGCGATAAATGTCCCGATTGGTTCATTTCACGTCTTTTACGGTTATTAAAATGAAAATTGCTCTTTTGCGACAGGCGCCGTTGCTGATGCTGCCTGCACTCCTGCCGCTGCCGCTATTGGCGGCGGACAATGCCAGCAATACCCTGGTGGTAAGCGCCGCGCCCGCGGCCAGTGGGCTCTCCGAGCTGGATACCCCGGCGGCGGTCAGCGTTGTCAGCGGCGACGATATGCGCCACGCCGCACCGCGCGTTAACCTGTCTGAAAACCTCACCAGCGTGCCCGGTCTGCAAATTCAAAACAGACAAAATTATGCGCAGGACCTGCAGATTTCGGTGCGCGGCTTTGGCTCGCGTTCCACCTTCGGCGTGCGTGGCATCAGAATGTACGTCGACGGCATTCCGGCCAGCATGCCGGATGGCCAGGGGCAAACCTCGAATATCGATATCGGTTCCATCGAACGCGTGGAAGTGCTGCGCGGCCCGTTCTCCGCGCTGTACGGCAACGCATCGGGCGGCGTCATCAACGTGGAAACCGAGCGCGGCCAGCAGCCGACCACGCTGGAAGCCAGCAGCTGGTACGGCAGCTACGGTAGCTGGCGCAACAGCGTGAAAGCGAGCGGTGCCACCGGTGATGGCAGCCATGCCGGCGATGTTGACTATACGGTGTCGGCTTCGCGCTTCACCACGCACGGCTATCGTGACCACAGCGCCGCGCAGAAAAACCTCGGCAATGCCAGGCTTGGCGTGCGCATTGACGATGTCAGCACCCTGACGCTGCTGTTCAACAGCGTTCACGTTGAGGCGCAGGATCCGGGCGGCCTGACGCCGGATCAGTGGCGTGATAATCCGCGCCAGGTGGCCAGCAACGTCACGCTGTACAACGCGCGTAAAACCGTCGACCAGACCCAGGCGGGCCTGCACTACCAGCGCCAGATGAGCGACAACGACGATCTCAGCGTGATGCTCTATGCCGGTGAGCGCGAAACCACCCAGTATCAGTCCATCCCGCTGGCGACCCAGCTGAAAGCCGGCTATCCCGGTGGTGTCATTTCACTGGCGCGCCACTACCAGGGCATTGATACGCGCTGGACGCACCGCGCTACGCTGTTGACGCTGCCGGTGACCCTGACCGGCGGCCTCGACTATGAGACCATGAGCGAGAAGCGCAAAGGCTATCAGAACTTTACCCGTAGTGATGGTGCCACCGACTACGGCGTGCGGGGTGATCTGCGCCGCAACGAGCGCAACCTGATGTGGAACCTCGATCCCTATCTGCAGACCGCGTGGCAGCTGAGCGATCGCTGGTCGCTGGACGCCGGCGTGCGCTTCAGCACGGTCAATTTCGATGCTAACGACTATTACGTGACCGCCAGCGATCCGGATGACAGCGGCAATCGCCGCTACCACCGCTGGCTGCCTGCGGCCTCGCTCAAATACGCGATTGATGATGGCTGGAATGCCTATGTTTCCGCCGGTCGCGGCTTCGAAACGCCGACGCTCAATGAACTCTCCTACCGCGCGGCGGATAAGGCCGGGCTCAATCTCAACCTGCAGCCGGCCACCAGCAATACCGTGGAGCTCGGCAGCAAAAAACGCCTCGGCAACGGTCTGCTGACCGCCGCGCTGTTTCAGACTGATACCAAAAACGAGATCGTGTCAGACAGCAGTTACGAAGGCCGCACCAGCTACAAAAATGCCGGTGAGACGCGCCACCGAGGCCTGGAACTTGGGCTCGATCAGCAGTTTGGCTATGACTGGCACCTGAAAGCCGCGTGGACGCTGCTCGACGCGCGCTACCGCAGTAACGCCTGCGGCAGCGACAGCTGTGACGGCAAGCGCATCCCCGGTATTGCGCGCAATATGGCCTACGCCGGACTGGCCTACGCGCCGGAGCAAGGCTGGTATGCCGGCGGCGACCTGCGCTACCTGAGCGACATTGCGGCCAACGACCAGAATGATGTCAAAGCGCCGGCGTATACGGTGGTGGGACTGAACAGCGGCTATAAATGGCTGGTGCAGAACTGGACGCTGGATCTGTTTGGCCGCGTGGATAATCTGCTCGATCGCCACTATATCGGCTCAGTCATCGTTAATGAGAGCAATGGCCGGTATTACGAACCCGCACCGGGGCGTAATTACAGCGTCGGCCTGACGCTGAGCTACGCTTTCCAGTAATCTAAAGCGGGCACCGGCGCACGTCGGTGCCTTATTCAGGTGCGATAACGCGCTGAGCCGACAAATTTCGAAAATTGCTCACTCCAGATTTGCACGGCGCAATATTCCTGCGGATCGATGCCTTCCGGCAGCGATTTAATAAAATCACCAAAGTTATTTAAATCGCCAATTAACGCCGACTGATGCTTTATTTGCAGAAATGAATGCTGATCAAACGCCTGAGTTTTGGTGAGGTAAATTTTATAGTGTGGCCCGGGGGCAATTTCCCCCTCAAAGGCGATAACGTTTTCATTGAGATAGACCTTGCCGCTGGCCCAGTAAAGCGCATCACTGCCCGGCTGATGGCGATCAAACTCACCGCTATATAGTGCTTGCTGTTTCACCATATTAACCTCCTTTTGCGTGGCATTCACTTCCGCGGTAATTAACGGTGACAGCACCAGACCTAAAGTAATACCGGTGCCCAAAAAAAACAGACTGGCGATGAGATAAAGCACGTTTAATTTTTTTAGCATCCCTACCTCCCTGCAGCAGAATAGCGCTGTATTTCTCTACCTGATCCTGCTGCTCACTGGTGTTAATAAAAACGTAAAGTCAGGCTAAATATTGGTTATCGTGTTGCTGTGCATACTGTGACAGTAACCAGCGCTGTTACAACCAACTCTCAACGGCGGCAGGGAAAGCGAGGCGCAGCAGAATAACCCGCGGCAGCGAGCAGCAAAGATAAGGGCCAGCAGCACCAGCCCTGGAGGGAAAAGATCAGTTCAGCAGCGCGAGGATTTCGTCAGTGGTACCGGTTTCGCCGAGGCGCGGGAAGATGCGCTCAATGCTGTTGTGGTGGGTTTCAGCGTTCAGGCAGCTCATCGCATCAGTCGCCAGCGTAACGTTGTACCCCAGCTCGTATGCCTGACGCGCCGTGGATTCCACGCCAATACTGGTGGCAATGCCGCACACCACCACCTGCGTTACGCCACGCTGCTGCAGCTGCTGGTGCAGATCGGTATTGTGGAACGCGCCCCAGGTTTTTTTCGTTACGCTGATATCGCCCGGCTGCGGTGTCATTTCCGGCACCAGCACCGCCCAGTCTGCCGGCAGAGCAGCATCGTGACGCGGCTGCTGATTGCGGCCCGGCGCGCCGCCAGCCACGTTCACCAGCACCACCGGCAGCTGTTTCGCGCGAAACGCCTGCGTCAGCTGCTTGGCGCGTGCAATCACTTCATCCGGATGGCGCGGCGTAACCGGCAGGCGGACGATGCCGTGCTGCAGGTCGATGACAATCAGGGCGGTTTGGGCATCTAACGTGGTGACAGCCATGGTGAGTCCTCTCAAATTAGTGGTCAGCGAGTCGTTGCAGTAAGGGAATGGCGGCCAGCAGCGTTTGCTGCTCCTGCGGACTGAGCAGGCTGCTGATGCTGTGCAGCAGCCAGTCGTCACGCTGGGCGCGATTGCTGGCGATGAGCTGCAGGCAGGCAGCGGTAGGCTGATAACGGGTTTTGCGGCCATCCTGCGCATCGGCCACGCCCTGTACCAGGCCCAGCGTCTGCAGGCTGGCGACCGTGGCACTCATCGACTGGCTGCGCACCCCTTCGCGCGCGGCCAGCTCGGTCACCGTCATCGCGCCGTCGCGCACCAGATAACCCAGCACGGAAACCTGCGGCCAGGTAAGATCGCCCGGCGGGGCCGATTCACGCAGGCGGCGCATCAGTTTGCCATTGATGCTGCGTAACGCGGCAGCGGCGCTAATCAGCTCGCTCATCGCCCTTCTCCTTTACTGATGAGGCCGCAGTATATAAATACGCAGGTAAACTGTGTAGTTTGCCTTCGTATCAATTTGTAATTGCGCATCCCGCCGCTCAGCTGCGCTGCAAATAGTGAATCAGGCTATGAAAGCGCAACGGGCTGGCCAGCGGATTGCGATAGCTGTGCGGCTGATCGGCGGCGAACTGGCTGGCTTCTCCGGCCTGCAGGCGACGCCAGCTGCCCGCCATGCCCAGCAACAGCTCACCTTCCAGCACCACCACCTGCTCAATCACTCCGCTTTCGTGCGCTGACGAATCGCTTTGCGCGCCCGCCGCCAGCGTCACTTCCAGCAGATCGAAGCGCAAACGCGCGTCATACGGCAGCAGCGGCCTCACCTGCATTTGTGCATTGGGCTGGCTGAAGGTCGCCACATCGCCCGACGGCTGAGCCCCGCTCTGCACAAAAAAGGAGAACGGCACATTAAAGCCGGTGGCGATTTTCCATAGCGTGGCGATCGTTGGACTTGACTCGCCGCGCTCAATCTGACCGAGCATGGCTTTACTCACGCCAGTGCGCGCCGCCGCCAGCGTCAGGCTCCAGCCATTGGCCTGACGCAGCTGCTTCAGCGCCTGGCTGAGATGTTGATGCAGATTTTCCATGAATTCTCCTGAAAAGCGGGCGCGCAGTGTACCACTTGTGCACGCCATACCGTGCGTGCCACAATGTGCGTTATAACGCACAACAGGATGTGATTCCATGACCACTGCGACTGTTCGTCCGGCTTTTTCATTTCCGATGCTGATTTCCGGCCTGATCGCCGTGCTGGTCGGCTACAGCAGCACCGCGGCGCTGATCTTCCAGGCGGCGCAGGCCGCAGGCGCCTCACCGGCGCAGATTGGCGGCTGGCTGTCGATGCTGGGCGTGGGCATGGGACTGGCGTCACTCGGCCTGTCGCTGTGGACGCGGATGCCGGTGCTCGCCGCCTGGTCGACGCCAGGTGCCGCGCTGCTGGCCACCAGCGTGCACGGCCTGACGCTCAATGAAGTGGTCGGGGTGTTTGTCGCTACCAATCTGCTGATTGTGCTGAGCGGCGTGACCGGCCTGTTTGCCCGGCTGATGAACCACATTCCCCAGTCGCTGGCGGCCGCGATGCTGGCGGGGATTCTGCTGCGATTTGGCATCGGCACCTTCAGCGGCTTACAGGATCATTTTGCCCTGTGCGGCAGCATGTGTCTGGTATGGCTGCTGGGCCGCCGCTGGCTGCCGCGTTATGCCATTCTGCTGGCGCTGGTGACAGGCGTACTGGTGGCGCTGGGTCAGCGCACCATCCACTTTCCGCCTCATGCGCTAACGCTGAGCGTGCCGGAATTTATCATGCCGCACTTTAATCCTGCCGCGCTGATTGGCGTCGGCTTGCCCTACTTTCTGGTGACCATGGCGTCGCAGAATGCGCCCGGTATTGCCACGCTGCAGGCGCATGGCTACCGGCCGCCGGTCTCCGCGCTCACCGGCTGGACCGGCCTGATCGCGCTGCTGCTGTCGCCGTTCGGTGGCTTTTCGGTGTGTATTGCGGCGATCACCGCCGCGATCTGCATGGGCGATGATGTCGATCCGGACCCGGCGCGCCGCTGGGTGGCTTCCGCGCTGGCGGGCGTGTTCTATCTGCTGACCGGCTTTACCGGCGCGCTGATCGCCGTGATGCTCAGCGCATTGCCGCCGGTGCTGATCGCCACGCTGGCCGGTCTGGCACTGCTGGCCACGCTGGCGGGCAGCCTGCAGCGCGCGCTGGCGGAACCGGCGCAGCGCGACAGCGCCATCGTGGCATTTCTGATCACCGCCAGCGGCATCTCCCTGCTCGGCGTCGGTTCGGCGTTCTGGGGCCTGATCGGGGGCGTCCTCACCCATTTGCTGCTCAGCCCGCGCCGGAACGGTTAACATTTCACCACCCCGCGTACCGTGGAGGGAATAACGCCCTGTTTTCCCCCCTTTTTCCCCCGTTTGATTGCGGCGCATTTGGCTTAAGATCACTACCATCGCCCATCACACCCGATGTTTGGCTTCAGATAACCACCGATAAGGGCCCAACGAGTGGCAAAAACTTTTCTGCGCAGCGGTAATCTCGACGCGTTACTGGCACTGGGGGAGAACGGCCAGCCGGTCTGGGCTTCTGCCCTGCAAATTCGCGAAACGTTACGTTTGCGCCGCCAGACGACACTGGCCAACTGCCTCGCGATCCCGCAGGCCAACGAGCGCGGTGACCGCCTTGACTGGTACGCGCCATTCAGCGGCAAAGTGAAATCCTGGCTGGCGGCCAGCGATCGCGAAAAGCGTCAGGCGCTGGATCAGCTCACCCTTAATCAGCAGGATTTGCAGGCGCTCAGCCTGCGCGCCCGGGATGCCGACAATCCGGCGATGCGCCTGTTTGGGGCGCTGCTGGCAAAGACGCTGCAGTTTCCCGATCAGCAATACGTCTATCTGGTGGATGGCAAGCCGGTGATCACCTTCTGGGGCTTTGTCGACCCGCAGGCGCGCACGCGTGATGATGCGCTGGCCTGCCTGCGCGACAGCCTTGATGAAGAACTGCCGCCGCTGGTGGTGGCCGCGCCGGAGCCAGAAAGGGCTGCCGCGCCTGAACCGGTTGCGGCCCCCGTTGTGGCGGAGCCCGAGCCGGAACTGCTGGCGGAACCCGAACCACAGCCCGAACCCGCACCGCTGAGCGTTGTCGCCGACGCGCCCGCGCGGAAGAAATCCGCACTGCGCCCGCTGCTGCTGGTGCTGCCTCTGGCCGCTGCCGCCGCAGCGGGTGTGGCCTTCTGGTTACACAACGCGCCGGTCCAGCCGGCAGAAACCGAAACCGCGCCTGTGGTCAGCGCCGCGCCCGCGCTGGCCCCGGCGATGCTGGCGAAAGCACAGACGCTGGCCGCCACGCTGCCGCACAGCAGTGCGACGGTGACGCCTGCGCCGGCACCGGCTGCCCCACCGGCACCGCCGGAGGTCGTAGCGGAACATACCGAACCGGCCAAAGCGGACGATCTGGTGATGACGGCCGATGACGCGCGCCTCGGCTCGGTGAAATTTATCAATGGTACCTGGCGCGTGACGCTGCGTCAGACCAATCTGCCGACCGGCAAGCCGCCGAGCCTGCGCTATCAGATCCGCAACGGTAAAGGCAGCGCAGTGATTACCCAGGGCGACAATATTCGCTGTAAAGCCGATGTCACCGCCGCCATGACCAGCGCCGGCACCATGGTAGTGCGCAGCCGCTATACTGCCAGCTGCAGCGATAAATCACGCTATCGCATGCCGGAGCTGGTGTGCAAAGCCGGTGATGGCATTGCCAGCTGTACGGCGCAGTATGGCGCCGATCAGGTGTTCCCGTTGACGATTAAGCGTGAGAGTAAGTAACCATGTTGGCTCCCCTGATTGATGACAAACAGAAAATCACGCTGATCGAAGACAGCGGTGTGCAGTTTCTTGATTTTGGTCTGCGCCTGCCCGCGCTACAGGCGCGGCGGCAGTTTGTGCGCCAGACCGCCAACGGCCCGCTGCTGCGCCTCAACGTTGATGGCAACAGCGGCAAGTTTCTGCTCTATCCGCAGGATGGCGGTGCCGCTGAGGTAGTGCGCCCGGAGACCGATATCGCGCTGGCCGATTCCCTGACGCTGCTGGCCGGGCAGTGGCTGCCGCTGCCGGTGCTGCGCTGTTCCAGCGGCCGTCGTTTTATCGGTGGCCCGGATAACTGGGCGCGTCTGCGCCTTGCGCCGCTCAGCCAGCCCGACGCGGCGGGTAATACCCATCGCATCACCCTCGCCTTTGATACGCGCCTGGTGGCCGACGCGGACGGCGGTGAGCAGCTGGGGTTGAGCAAAGCCGATGCGCAGAACGGCGTCAGCTTTGCGCTGGCGTGGCACAACTATGAGCTGGGCGAGTTCCTCGATCTCACCTGGGTTGACGGCTGGCTGCGCGAGACGTTCAGCCAGCAGGTGTATGCGCTGGAATCACGCCGCGAGCAGGAAGTGAACCAGGCGCTGCGCGAATTTGAATATCAGGCGCACTATCTCAACGTGCTGGAACTGCTGGGCGAACAGCTCGATCTGGCAGAAATCACCATTCAGGCGGCCTCACCGCAAACGCCGGCGGTCAACGTGGATATCATTCTCGACGTCGGCAACTCGCACACCTGCGGCATTCTGGTGGAAGATCACCCCGAAGAGAGCAACGGCCTGCGCCAGACCTATGAGCTGCAGCTGCGCGATCTGTCGCAGCCGCACCAGGTCTACAACGAGCTGTTTGACAGCCGACTGGAGTTTGCCGAAACGCACTTTGGCAAAGCCAACTTCTCGCTGGAGAGCGGCCGCGAAAACGCGTTTATGTGGCCCTCGCTGACCCGCGTCGGTCGCGAAGCCAGCCGCCTGGCGCTGCAGCGCGCCGGCACCGAGGGCAGCACCGGCCTCTCCAGCCCGCGCCGCTACTTATGGGACGAAGCGCGTTATCAGCCCGGCTGGCGCTTCAACGCCAGCGGCGGCAGCGACGAGCCGCAGGCCACCGCCCTGCCGTTTACCCTATTGCTCAACGATGAGGGGCAGCCGCTGCATGCCCTGCCGGAAGATGACCGCCTGCCGGTGTTTTCTGCCAGCTACAGCCGCAGCTCGCTGATGACCTTTATGCTGTGTGAGCTGCTGGCGCAGGCCATGATGCAGATGAACAGCGTGGCCCAGCGCCAGCGTATGCCGCAAAGCCAGGCGCCGCGCCAGCTGCGTCATGTGATCCTGACGCTGCCGTCAGCCATGCCGAAGCCGGAGCGGGAAATTTTCCGTCGCCGCATGCAGGAAGCCATCGCGCTGGTGTGGAAAGCCGAAGGCTGGCATCCGGCCGACGCCGCGTTTGACGCCGCCAGCCAGGCGCACAGCCTGCGGCCGGTGCCGGATGTGCAGATGGAGTGGGATGAAGCCACCTGCGGTCAGATGGTGTGGCTGTTCAACGAAACCCAGGTGAACTTTGCCGGTCGGGCGGAAGATTTCTTCAGTAGCATGGCGCGTCCGGATCGCCCGCGCGAAGCGGATGAGCTGCCGGGCAAAAGCCTGCGCATCGCCTCGATTGATATCGGCGGCGGCACCACCGACCTCGCCATCACCCAGTATCGTCTGGATGATGGTCAGGGCAACAACGTGAAAATCACCCCGCGCCTGCTGTTCCGGGAAGGGTTTAAAGTGGCCGGCGATGACATTCTGCTGGACGTGATTCAGCTGTGGATCCTGCCCGCGCTACAGCAGAGTCTGCAAAAAGCCGGCCTGGCGCTGGCGGAACCGCTGATGAACAAGCTGTTTGGACACGACAGCCGCATGGACGGTCAGGCCACGCTGCGCCAGCAGGTCACCCTGCAGCTGTTTATTCCGCTGGCGCAGGCGGTGCTGGAGCGCTATGAAAACTGGAATCCACTCGACAGCCACAGCGAAATTAACGCGCTGTTTGGCGAGCTGGTGCCGCAGAAGCCAGCCAGCAGCGTGCTGGCGTTTGTCAACGGAGAGATTCAGCGCACGCTCGGCGGCGATAGCCGTTTCGATCTGCTTGACGTGCCGCTGGTGGTGAGCATGGCGCAGTTGCATGCTGAGTTCCTGCAGCACCGGATGGCGATCATCCCGGCGCTGCGCGCCATGTGCGAAGTGGTTTCCCTCTATCAGTGCGATGTGCTGCTGCTGACCGGTCGCCCGTCGCGCTTCCCGGGCATTCAGGCGCTGGTGCGTCATTTGCAGCCGCTGCCGGGCAGCCGCATTTTGTCGCTGGAGGGGTATCACACCAGCGACTGGTATCCGTTCAACAAACAGGGACGCATTGATAACCCGAAATCCACCGCGGCGGTCGGTGCCATGCTGTGTCTGCTGGCACTCGATCTGCGTCTCAGCAGCTTCTGGTTCCGCGCCGGCGATTTTGAACCCTACTCGACCATTCGCTATCTTGGCGTGCTGGATGAAAACGCCACGCTGAGCGATGACAATCTGTGCTACAGCGAGATTGATCTCGACAGCCACAGCTTCGCGCTGGACCGTAAAAGCAGCTTCCGCATTCGCGGTAACGTCTGCCTCGGTTTCCGCCAGCTGGAGAACGACCGCTGGCCGGCGACACCGCTCTACAGCCTGAGCATTACCGATCCGCAGCTGGCGCGCCAGGTAGCGGGCGAAAGCGTGCTGCGCATCAGGCTGGCGGTACAACCGGGCCCGGATAATCTCGGCCCGGAGCGGCTGGTGCTGAGCGAGGCGCGCATGGACGATGGCACGCGCGTGCCGCTGGAGCAACTGAGTCTGAAACTGAATACGCTGTCGGCCACCGGCAACGCCAATGCGCAATACTGGATCGACAGCGGGAGCGTGTGTAAACGATGAGAACTGCCAAAAAAGCCACGCCGGCGACGCCTGCTAAACGCCTGGGCCTGCTGCAGGAGACGGTTGACGGCGCGCTGAACTGGGTGGAGAGCCACCAGGCGCACTCGCCGCGTCTGGCGCTGGAAGCCGATACGCTGCGGCTCCAGCTGCGTCGCGCCCGCGTTGAAAGCCACGCGCTGGCACGACAGCTGGCGCGGCCGGTCACCCTGGCGCTGTTTGGTCAGTCGCAGGCGGGTAAAGCCTGGCTGCTGAGTGAAATGGTCGGCGACGCGCAGGGCCAGCTGATCGCCCGTCTCGGCGACAAAACCCTGAACTATTTTCAGCACATTAATCCCGGCAATCTCGATTTCGCCATCTCCACCCGTTTCAGCCATCAGCGTGAAGCGCAGTCTGGTGCGTGGCCGCTGGAGATGACGCTGCTGAGCGAAGCCGAGCTGATTCGTCTGATGCTGGCCTGTGCCAGCGCGGAAACCCAGCCGGACAGCGCGGCGATTGATGCCGCGCTGCAGCGCCTGCAGCGCCATCGCCAGAGCGAGATGCAGCCCGGCCTCGACAGCGACGCGCTGGTGACGCTGTGGGCGTGGCATCGCCGCCAGCCCGATCACGCCGAGGTGCTGGACCGTCATTTCTGGCCGCAGGCGATTGAGCTGGCACCGTGGCTCAACGTGGACGACCGCGTGCAGCTGTTTGCGCTGCTGTGGCCGCAGCGTCCGGCGCTGAATGAAACCCTGCGCAGCCTGCTGCATCTGCGCCATCAGCTGCGGCACGCGCCGCGCGTGCTGGCACCGCTCAGCCTGCTGGTGGATGACGCCTCACTGCCCGCTGAAAAGCTCATCGGCCATGACGCCGACCTGAACGAATTGATTGAAGTGTGTCCGGTTGTCGCCAACCGCGTGGGCAAACCGCAGTCGGTGCCGCTCGGCTGGCTGGCGCTGCTGACGCTGGAAATCACCCTGCCGCTCAGTTCGACGCCGCGTCAGGCGCTGTATGACGAAGCCGATATGCTGGAGCTGCCCGCGCCGGGCACGCCCGCCGATCGCGATCAGCAGGACGAGCGCGCAAGGTTGCAGGCGCGTGATGCGCTGCGCGCCAGTCTGCTGGAACAGAAACGTGCCCTGCTGCCGGGCTTCTATGCCGCCCGTCAGGGGATCGATTTAATGCTGATTTGTACCGCCGCCAGCCAGCGTCAGGATGCGGATCTCGCCGCCAGCACGCTGCGCGAGTGGCAACTGCAGCAGAGCGCGACGGCCAGCGCGGATAAGCCGCGCCTGATTTGGGCGATTACGCCGCACGATGCGCGCTATCAGCAGTCGCAAATCAACGTCGATGAAGCGGTACAGCGGCAGATTGGTCAGCCTGGCCAAAGCTGGGGCTCCATGCTGGCGCGCGATCGCGCCGGTGTCGACCGCATGAGCAGCTGGCTGCAGGATGAGATGCAGCCGGAGGCACGGCGCGACCGGCTGGCGCTGCAGCTCAGCACGCTGCAGCAGAAACTGGTGGAGCGTCTGCAGCCGTGGACCGAAGCCAGCGCCACGCCGGAACAGGCCGCGCGGAAACAGGCCATCGCCGATACGCTGCTGAAGTGTTTACAGCATCGCACCGGCCTGCACGGCGAGCTGCTTGAGCGTCTGCAGCCGTCGCGCGAAGCGGTGCGCCAGCTGTGGCTAAGTCAGAGCCACGGCAGCACGCCGTCCACCGGCGGCCAGCCAGCCGCGGCAGAGCAGAGCTATTTTGGTATTGGTTTTGAGTTTGACCTGTTTAACGATGAGCCGGTAACCACCGCCGAACCGCGCAGCAGCAGCGGCCAGCGCGATCAGCAGTTTCCTCAGCAGGTGTTCGCGCTGTGGCTGGCGCACCTGCGTCAGCTGCCGGAGAGCCAGAGCCTGCTGGCGCTGCTCAACGTTGATAAGCCGACGCTGGAACTGCTGGTGGAGGAGCTCATCACCGCCAGCTTCCGTCTGCAGGTGCTGAGCAAACTGCAAAGCGCGCTGAACGAAACAGAGACGCAGGCCAGTGCCCATGAAGCGCGCACCGATCGCCAGGTGTCGCGTGCCATGACGGTGCTGGGTGACTTTGTCGCCTGGCTCGGCTTCCTGCAGCGGGATGAACGTGAACGGCCGCAGAGTCGCGTCAATCGCGGCAGCCCGATTTTCGCCCGCCCGCCGGCGCCCAGCGTCAGCTTTTCGTCAGGCCAGCGTCTTACGCGGCTGTCTGCCGCGCCGGCTAACCACACCGCCTATTACATTTATGACTGGCTGGTGGGGTTAAATTCGCTGATCGTCGAAAATAACGGCTACACCGGCGGCGGCGATTTGCCGGCCAGCGCACGCCAGACGCTGGCGATTATGCTGCTGCCGCTGCACGCGTAGTCAGTGAGTAATCAGGCGCAGCTCGCCCGCCAGCTGCTGCGCCGCCTCTTCCAGCAGCGCCAGCACCGGGGCAAACTCCGCGCTGGTGCTGACCTCGGCGACATGCTCCAGATGCAGCGTTGCCGGCAGCGCCATACCGCCGGTCAGCCAGTCCCACAGCGCATCCAGATTGTAACCAAAGCGTTCACCGCAGCCGCTCTGATCGACCAGCGCCTGATAAAAGGCCTGGCGCGTATCCAGCGTGCGAAAATCAAAATGGAGTGTCAGCATAGTCAGGGTAACGGCGTGAAGCTGCGATAGTGATCGGTAGTGAGAAAGATCAGCCCATCAGAAGAGTAAAGCAGACGATCGGCATCGCGGTGGCCGCAGTCGTAATTGACGTCCGCTTCATACCACTGACGCCCTGCCTGCATCGGCAGCCGCCGTTCGCGGTTACTGAAGCGATCGCCGCCAATCGCCCGCCCCGGCAACACCTCACACAGGTTACCTTGAGCCGGATTCCAGCCCTGACGACGTGCCGCGCTTTTGGTGAGATAAAAATCAGGCAAACGGTGATGCTGCTGCAGCCAGCGCGCCACGCGATTGGCATCGGTCAGTTGCGCAATATCCGTCTGTTTTCCTGGCGCAGTACCGCTCAGATGGGGCTTCAGCCCGATCCAGCAAACCACCAGCGCAAACAGTAATCCAATCCAGAGTTTTTTCGACATAGTGACATCCTGAAAGGCAGGACGCCGATAATAGCAGGTTTCAGGCGGGGAAAAACGCGGGCCAGCATAGCTGGCCCTGGCGGAGGTTTACTGCTGCATCGCGCTCGGGGTGTGCGCGGCGTGACGACGCCATGCGCCCGGTGCCACGCCATACTGGCGCTTGAAGCTGCGGTTAAACGACTGCTGTGAATCGAAGCCCAGCGAAATGGCCACGTTGAGGATCGGTTCGTTGGTGGTTGTCAGGCGGTCGGCCGATTTTTTCAGCTTCTTAGCCCGGATGTACTCACCTAGCGGATAGCCGGTGTGCTCTTTGAACATGCGCTGCAGGTGCCACTTCGAATAGCCGGCGCGCCCCGCTACGGTGTCCAGATCCAGACGTGCTTCAATGTTGTTATCAATCCAGTCGATCAGATCGTGAATAAAAGCGTCGCTCATCATCCCATTCTCTCCCGTCGCCATGGCGAATAGTATCAGTATCAGTTGCAATTACACTTTAAGGGTGACTGACTATCGCACTTAATGCAAGTTTTATTATTGCATTAAATGCCGCACTCGCCGTAGGGGCTTTCGCTACCTGTTACGAATTGATCAAAACCGCACATAAAGTGTATCAGATATTCTTGCAGATGCAGTTCGCCCAAGCCTACACTCCTGTGGTTTTAATGCAATCTTAAAAGTTGCAGATTTTTCGTACGTCTCCTTTCTTTTTCACCAACGCGGAATAACAACAATGCATCTGCAAACATATGGGGTTCGTCGGGCCGTAAGCCTGTCAGGAGTGATGTTGCTGGGAAGCCTGCTGGCCGGTTGTGATCGCGGTGTGGCGCAAAACGCGCCGCCGCCTCCGCCCGAAGTGAGTGTCGCGCAGGTGGTGCAACAAAAAGTCAGCCAGTGGGATAGCTTCAATGGCCGCATTGAAGCGGTGCAGAGCGTGCAGCTGCGTCCGCGCGTCTCGGGCTACATCGATCAGGTTAACTATCGCGAAGGCGATGAGGTGAAGAAAGGTCAGGTGCTGTTTACCATTGATGACCGCACCTACCGCGCCACGCTGGAGCAGGCGCAGGCCGAACTGGCCAGCGCACGTAGCCAGGCGGCGCTGGCCCGCAGCGAGTCGGCCCGTACCGACAAGCTGATCGGCACCCAGGTGGTATCGCGCGAAGAGTGGGAACAGCGTCGTTCGACCGCCAGTCAGGCGCAGGCCAGCGTGCTGGCCGCCCAGGCGGCAGTCGATATGGCGCAGCTGAACCTCGACTTTACCCGCGTCACCGCGCCGATTGATGGTCGCGCCAGCCGGGCGATGATCACCACCGGTAACCTGGTGACCGCCGGCGACAGCGCCAGCGTTCTCACCACGCTGGTTTCACAGGACCGCATGTACGTCTACTTTGACGTCGACGAAGCGATCTATCTGCAGTACCAGGCGATGGCGCGTCAGGGCCAGAACCGCGGTTCGCTGCCGGTAGAGATTGCGCTGACCGGCGAACAGGGTTATCCGCACCGCGGCACCGTCGATTTTCTCGATAACCAGCTGACCGCCAGCACCGGCACCATTCGCATGCGCGCCACGCTCGACAATCAGCAGCGTCAGTTTACCCCAGGCCTGTTTGCCCGCGTGCGGCTGCCGGGCAGCGCAGAATTTAACGCGCTGCTGGTCGACGACCGCGCGGTACTGACCGACCAGGATCGTAAATACGTTTACGTGGTTGATGCGCAGGGCAAAGCCGAACGCCGCGATGTTCAGCTGGGCGATCTGGCTAACGGCCTGCGTATTGTGCAGCAGGGTCTGAAGCCAGGCGACAAGGTAATTGTCAACGGTCTGCAGAAAGTGTTCATGCCCGGTATGCCGGTAAAAGCGCAGCCGGTGGCCATGCGCTCCGCTCAATAATAATCGAGACTGCCCGTTATGGATTTCTCCCGCTTTTTTATCGACCGACCGATTTTCGCCGCGGTACTGTCGATTTTGATATTTACCACCGGACTGATCGCCATTCCGCTGTTGCCGATCAGTGAATACCCCAACGTGGTACCACCCAGCGTGCAGGTGCGCGCAGAATATCCCGGTGCCAACCCCAAAGTGATTGCTGATTCGGTGGCAACGCCGCTGGAAGAAGCGATCAACGGGGTGGAAAACATGATGTACATGAAGTCGGTGGCCGGCTCAGATGGCGTGCTGGTTACCACCGCGACCTTCCGCCCGGGGACCGATCCCGACCAGGCGCAGGTCCAGGTGCAAAACCGCGTGGCGCAGGCTGAAGCGCGTCTGCCAGAAGAGGTGCGTCAGCTCGGCCTGACCACCCAGAAGCAGTCACCTACCCTGACGCTGGTGGTGCATCTGTTCTCGCCCCACGGCAAGTACGATTCGCTCTATCTGCGTAACTACGCCACGCTGAAGGTGAAAGATGAGCTGGCGCGCCTGCCGGGCGTCGGCCAGATTCAGATCTTCGGTGCCGGTGACTACGCGATGCGCGTCTGGCTCGACCCGAATAAAGTGGCGGCGCGCGGCATGACCGCCGGCGACGTGGTCAGCGCCATGCAGGAGCAGAACGTGCAGGTTTCTGCCGGGCAGCTGGGCGCAGAGCCGACGAAGAAAGAGAGCGATTTCCTGCTGTCGATCAACACCCAGGGGCGGCTGGAAGATGAGGCGCAGTTTGGCAACATCATCCTGAAAACCGCCGATGACGGCACGCTGGTGCGCCTGCGTGACGTGGCGCGCATCGAGATGGGCTCCGGCAGTTATGCCCTGCGTTCGCAGCTGAACAACAAGGATGCGGTTGGTATCGGTATCTTCCAGTCGCCGGGCGCAAACGCCATCGACCTGTCGAATGCGGTACGCGCCAAAATGGCCGAGCTGGCAACGCGCTTCCCGGATGACGTGCAGTGGGCCGCGCCGTACGACCCAACGGTGTTTGTGCGTGACTCAATCCGCGCCGTGGTTCAGACGCTGTTCGAAGCCATCGTGCTGGTGGTGCTGGTGGTGATTCTGTTCCTGCAGACGTGGCGCGCCTCGATCATCCCGCTGCTGGCCGTGCCGGTGTCGGTGGTCGGTACCTTCAGCGTGCTCTATCTGCTGGGCTTTTCGCTCAATACCCTGAGCCTGTTCGGGCTGGTGCTGGCAATTGGTATCGTGGTCGATGACGCCATCGTGGTGGTGGAGAACGTCGAGCGTAACATTGAGCAGGGCTTAACACCGGTGGCGGCAGCTCACCAGGCGATGCGCGAGGTCTCCGGGCCGATTATCGCCATCGCGCTGGTGCTGTGTGCAGTATTTGTGCCGATGGCCTTCCTCTCGGGCGTAACCGGTCAGTTCTATAAACAGTTTGCCGTGACCATTGCCATTTCGACGGTGATTTCGGCGATTAACTCGCTGACGCTCTCTCCGGCGCTGGCGGCGAAACTGCTGAAGGCGCACGGTGCGCCGAAGGACCTGCCGACGCGCCTGATCGATCGCCTGCTGGGCTGGGTGTTCCGGCCGTTTAACCGCTTCTTCCAGCGCAGCTCGGACGGCTATGAATCGATGGTCGGCAAAACCCTGCGCCGGCGCGGCGCTGTGTTTGGCGTGTACGTGCTGCTGCTGGCCGGTGCCGGCTTCATGTTCCACACCGTGCCAGGCGGCTTTATTCCGACGCAGGATAAGCTGTACCTGATTGGTGGCGTGAAGATGCCGGAAGGCTCATCGCTGGCGCGTACCGATGAAGTGATTCGCAAGATGAGCGAAATCGGCATGAACACCGAAGGCGTGGCCTACTCCGTCGCCTTCCCCGGCCTGAATGCGCTGCAGTTCACCAATACGCCGAATACCGGCACGGTGTTCTTCGGTCTGAAGCCGTTCAGCGAGCGCAGCCGCACTGCGGCGGAAATTAATGCTGAGATCAACGCGAAAATTTCCAAAATCCAGCAGGGCTTCGGTTTCTCCATCATGCCACCGCCGATCCTCGGTCTGGGCCAGGGATCGGGCTATTCGCTGTATGTGCAGGACCGTGCGGGCCTGGGCTATGGTGCGCTGCAAACCGCGATTAATACCCTGTCCGGTGCGGTGATGCAGACGCCTGGCATGATGTTCCCGATCTCCTCCTATCAGGCCAACGTGCCGCAGCTGGATGTGCAGGTCGATCGCGACAAAGCCAAAGCACAGGGGGTATCGCTGACCGATCTGTTCACGACGCTGCAGGTGTATCTGGGTTCCTCTTACGTCAACGACTTCAATAAGTTTGGTCGTACCTGGCGCGTGATGGCGCAGGCCGACGGGGATTTCCGCGACAGCGTGCAGGATATCGCAAACCTGCGCACCCGTAACGATCGCGGTGAGATGGTGCCGATTGGCAGCATGGTGAACATCACCACCACCTACGGTCCGGACCCGGTGATTCGCTATAACGGCTATCCGGCGGCCGACCTGATTGGCGATGCCGATCCGCGCGTGCTCTCTTCTGCGCAGGCGATGGAGAAACTCGAGGCGATGTCCAGCCAGGTGCTGCCGAACGGCATGAATATCGAATGGACCGATCTGAGTTATCAGCAGGCAACCCAGGGCAACACCGCGTTTATCGTGTTCCCGGTGGCGGTGCTGCTGGCGTTCCTGGTACTGGCGGCGCTGTATGAGAGCTGGACGCTGCCGCTGGCGGTGATCCTGATCGTACCGGTGACGATGCTCTCCGCACTGGTCGGCGTGTGGCTGACCGGCGGCGATAACAACGTGTTTGTCCAGGTCGGTCTGGTGGTGCTGATGGGGCTGGCATGTAAGAACGCCATCCTGATCGTCGAGTTCGCCCGCGAACTGGAGATGCAGGGCAAAGGGATTGTGGAGTCAGCGCTGGAAGCCTGTCGCCTGCGTCTGCGCCCCATCGTCATGACCTCCATCGCCTTTATCGCCGGCACCGTGCCGCTGATTCTGGGCGAAGGTGCGGGCGCCGAAGTGCGTGGCGTCACCGGCATCACCGTGTTCTCGGGCATGCTGGGGGTTACGCTGTTTGGCCTGTTCCTGACGCCAGTGTTCTACGTGACGCTGCGTAAGCTGGTGACGCGCAAACAGCAGCCAGCGGTGGAAACGCAGACGGTGTAAACGCTAAGGAGTAAAACCCATCCGGGCCACCGTGCCCGGATTTTTTTTGCCTGGCGCAGCATGACGATGTTACACAGCAACAGCGCGCCTCTGCGCCAGAGCACAGCAGCGTGATTTCACAGGATTTACAGGGGTAGATTGCGCATGCAGAAGCGGAATGGAAAGGTGCGCATCAGCGATGCGCACGGGAGGTTAGCGGTCTTTTTTGCAGAGTTCGGCGATTTCGAGGTCAGGCAGCGGTTCGCAGTTGCTGGTATCGTGCTTTTTCAGCTCGTTAAGGGCATCGGCGACGGTGCGGGTTTCCAGCACTTTAAGCGACGCCTCTTCCGCTTGCTCCGCGATCGATTTGAAGTACCAGCACAGGTTGGCGCTGACCAGGCAGCGCGGTGCGACATCGGGGCGCGACGCCCACAGTTTTTTGTCTTCAATCACTGAGGTGTAGATATCGCGCAGCGTGATCTCAGCGGCCGGACGACCCAGATGGATCGAGCCGGTACGGCCAAGCGTCGAGACAATGATGCCATCGCGCGTTAACGGAACCATGAGTTTCCGAATGAAACTGGGGTTCGCTTCAAGACCGTACGCCAGAATGGCACTGGTCGAGCGTTTACCCAATTGCTCCGCCATCGCTACGCTCAAAACCATCTGCAAAGCTGTCGGGAAGCGGTAATCTAGCATTTCTGTTTCCTGAGTTGCGGCCTATCTTCTTGTTTTCATACCGCGGCAGTGAATAATCAATGAGCAATAAATATAACAAACACTGTTGCTTTTTAGAATACCGAAAATGCTTTCCGCCCGTGACTAACCTGCGCTATTACCCGCCTTAATATCTACTTAAACTATTGAATTTAGATAAAAATATTCCAACAGGGCATGCCACTGAGCGCTTTAGCACTCTGAGCCTTGCGCAACAATATGCGCGATGTGTCACTTTTTTGCCCCCACCGCTGTAGCTGCGGGCTGGCAAAGGATGTTGTGACAAAGGGACGATTATTTCTGCACGGGTGTCGCGCCGTGTGCGCAACCGACCTTCAGACAAGCCATTGTTTCTGTGTAAGAAACAAAAACACCCCGGCGAAGGGGTCTGCGTCAGGGTCGATAAACCGGCTTCTGAAAGGAATAATATTGATCCGGGTCATGATTCCCTTGCTATTTTTTGCACAAAATGCGCGCCGTTACTATTTTCGAGGCGCGAAATAATGTCTGTATTATCCCCGGTCGTCGGCGCATTATTGCTGACCGTTCTCCCGCTGACGGTGGGCATCATCACGGCGGCAACCAGCTGCCTGAATGCGCCAACCTTATGGCAATGCGTACGGATGGCACCGCTGCCTTTCGTTGTCTCGGCTGGCTGCACTCTGCTGTTAAGCGCGTTGTGTTGCCTGCTGCAATATCTGACGGATCGCCACTAAAGCGCAGCAGCGGCCATCTCTGACCGTTAGCCGTCAGTGGCGATTTCAACCTGCGGATTCCGGAGCGCCTGCCGGCAATTTCCGCTTCAGCACCACCACCAAAAGCACGTTGATCAGCGCCAGCGCACATAACAGCCACAGCGTAGCCTGCGCGCCGGAATGCTGGAAAATATAGCCGCCAATCAGCGGTGTGAGCGCCTGACCAATCAGCGCCGGTCGCGCCATGCGGCCAACCACAATGGCGTACTCTTCCGGTTTTACCATCGCCAGCGGCAGCGTACCGCGCACGATAGCCCGCAAGCCATTTCCTGCACCGTACAGCACCATACTCACCAGCGCCCACGCGGGATAACAGGCCAGCAGCAGTAATCCCAGCGCCACCAGCCCGACTGAGAAGAAAGTAGTCCAGATGGGATGGCCGCGCTTAAACGCCATATCGACAATGCGCGACGCCACCTGGCACGGCCCCAGCAGCGTGCTGATCGCCAGCGCGGCGCTCAGCGAATGCCCGCTCGCCTGCAGCAGGGTAATCAGCTGCACCGATATCGCCGTCATGATCACCGACGCGAGGGTAAAGATGCTGCACAGCAGCCAGAACAGCGTGGGGGCCAGCGAATTCTGTGCGGTATGCTGTTGCCTGGTTTTTGGCATCGATGGCGTGCGCGGCGCCGGCAGCGCATACAGGTAAGCCGGCAGCACCGCCAGACACAGCAGCGCGGCAATAGCCAGACAAGCGCCGCGCCACTCCAGCCAGTGGATCAGCAGCGCGATGCCGGGCCACACCAGCGAGGTGCAGAATCCTGAAATCAGCGTAATACCGGTAATCGCGCCACGCGCCTGGCCGCCATATAAGGTGCCCAGCGTGGCGAACAGCGCGTCATACAGGCCCATCGCCATACCCGCGCCGATAATCAGCCAGGCAAACAGAAACAGCGGCAAACTGTGGCTCAGCGCCATGATCACCAGCCCGAGCGCCATCACCGCCCCGCTCGCCGCCAGCAGCCGGCGACCCTGTGCGCGGGCAATCAGCCGGCCGCACAGCGGTGCCAGCAGGCCGGAGATCAGAATGCCGAGCGAAAGTGCGCCATATACCCACTGCTGCGACCAGCCGGTTTCCGCGATGATCGGGTTAGCCATCACGGCCATCAGATAAAACGATCCGCCCCATGACAGGATCTGCACGGCGCCGAGCGTGACGATAGCGGGCGCGCCCGGTTTTGGCTGATACTCCACAGCTAATATCCGTTAACAGGTAAATCACGGTTATAACATGTTCATCCGGCAGGAAAAATGCCCGCGCGCCCTGTTGAGCCGAATTCCACGCCGGGGTTTCAGCGACTGGATGGATAAACCTTATTATAGTATGTTGTAACTAGTATGCCTGCTTGCTCGCCGCGTCATTCAGTGCCACCCTTTGGTATGTTGTAACTATGGAGAACCGCGATGGCTCGCTATGATTTGGTGGCTGATTTACACGAATGCGTGAACACGCTGGAGCGCGAACTCACTGCGCTGCGGGCGTCGGTTGAACAGCAGCCGCTGTTGCTGGCGCGCGTGTTTAGCCTGCCGGAGATCGAGAAAGGCAAAGAGCATGATGAAATCAACCGCATCGCGGTGACCCAGCACCTCGGTAAACGCGCGCGCGAACTGGCCCTCGCCCACTACTGTCGCCTGTTTATGCAGCATCAGTCAGAAAAACTCAGCACCAAAGCGGCGGTGCGTCTGCCTGGCGCCCTCTGCATTGAGGCGGATGAGGCAGCCAGCCAGCGACTGGAGCAGCAGGTCACGACCATCAACACCCTTAAACAGCGGCTGGAGCAATTGATCACCGTCGACTCCGGCCTGCCGAGCGAGGCGCGTTTTGAGTTTGTGCACCAGCATCTGCGTGGCCTGATCACCCTCAACGCCTACCGCAGCGTCACGCTACTGCAGGCGCCGGATACACTGCGTTTTGGCTGGGCGAATAAAAACATCATCAAGAAGGTGACGCGCGAGGCCATCGTCGAGCAGCTGGAGCGCAGCCTGAAGGCGAACCGCGCGCAGGCGCCGTGGACGCGCGAACAGTGGGCTGAGAAAGTGCAGCAGGAGCTGGAGCGGGTGCGGTCATTGCCGGACGGCGCGCAGCTGAAGATCAAGCGGCCGGTCAAAGTGCAACCTATCGCGCGGCTGTGGCGCGCCAGCGAGAAAAAACAGCTGCAGCTGGCCTGCCCTTCGCCGCTGCTGGTGCTGTGCCGCGATCGTACGCAGGTGCCGACGCTGGGTGAACTGCTGGATTACGATGCTGAAAACATCTCGCACCGCTACAAGCCGCTGGCGCAGCCGCTGCATTTGATCATCCCGCGGCTGCATTTATGGAGTGACCGTCTGTAAGGCAAAAAAACAGCGCGACAGGTCGCGCTGCGGTGCCCGGCAGTAAAGCTATTGCTTCATGCTGCCAACCATCTCTTCCGGCCGCACCCATTCGTCAAACTGCGCTTCAGTCAGGTAGCCGAGCTTCAGCGCCGAGGCCTTCAGCGTCAGCCCCTGTTTGTGCGCCTGCTTGGCAATTTCCGCCGCTTTGTCATAGCCGATATGGGTATTCAGCGCGGTAACCAGCATCAGCGACTCGTTGAGCAGCTGATCGATGCGCTCGCGGTTGGGCTCAATGCCCACCGCGCAATGGTGATTGAAGCTGTCCATGCCGTCGGCCAGCAGCCGTACCGACTGCAGGAAGTTGTGGATCACCATTGGCCGGTAGACGTTGAGTTCGAAGTTTCCGGACGCACCGCCCATGTTCACCGCCACGTCATTGCCCATCACCTGGCAGCACAGCATGGTCAGCGCTTCACACTGCGTTGGATTGACTTTGCCTGGCATGATCGAGCTGCCGGGCTCATTTTCCGGGATGCTGATTTCACCGATGCCGCAGCGCGGACCGGACGACAGCCAGCGCACGTCGTTAGCGATTTTCATCAGCGAGGCGGCCAGGCCTTTCAGCGCGCCGTGCGCATGCACCAGCGCGTCGCAGGTCGCCAGCGCTTCAAACTTGTTGGGCGCGGTGACAAAAGGTTGCTGCGTCAGGTCGGCCAGCGCTTTCGCCACGCGCACTGCATATTCCGGATGGGTATTTAGACCGGTACCGACCGCGGTGCCGCCCAGCGCCAGCTCGGCGACATGCGGAATTCTGTGTTCGATGTGCTTCAGATTGTGCTCCAGCATGGCAACCCAGCCGGAAATCTCCTGGCCGAGCGTCAGCGGTGTGGCGTCCTGCAGGTGGGTACGACCAATTTTAACGATGTCTTTAAACGCGACGGACTTCTCGCTCAGGGTGTTTTTCAGCACCTCAATTTGCGGGATCAGCTGTTCGCGCAGCGCAATCACCGCAGCAACGTGCATCGCCGTCGGGAACACATCGTTGGAGCTCTGGCTTTTGTTAACATCATCATTCGGATGCACTTTGCGCGACATGCCGCGCTCGCCGCCCAGCAATTCGCTGGCGCGGTTAGCCAGCACTTCATTCATGTTCATGTTGGTCTGGGTGCCGGAGCCGGTCTGCCAGATGGCCAGCGGGAACTCGTCGCTGTGCTGGTCGGCCAGCACCTCATCAGCGGCGTCGATAATCGCCCCGGCCCGTTCAGCCGGCAGCAGCCCCAGATCGCGGTTAACCTGGGCGGCGGCGCGCTTGGTCAGCGCCAGCGCGTGCACCAGCGCCACGGGCATCTTCTCGGTGGAGATACGGAAGTGCTCCAGCGAACGCTGCGTTTGTGCGCCCCACAACTTATCTGCCGGAACTTCGATCGGACCCATTGAATCTTTTTCAATGCGGTTGGCTGCCATGACTACGTCTCCTTAGCTCAGATTTTGAGGTTTCCGCCTAAGTCGTCTTCCCGCGACGCCTTAGAGCGAGCAAGATTGTCACATACAAGAAATTAACATTATGCGAGCCCATCGCGTTTATTGCACTTGTTCGTGTATTTTCTATGGCACTTTCTGCTTTAATACGCTTATTTACTTACCGTTATTAAGGGTAACCGATGCAAAAATTGAACAATTCGCTGCAAAATTATGCATGGGGCAGCAAAACCGCGCTGACCGAACTCTACGGCATCGAAAACCCGCAGGGATTGCCGATGGCGGAATTATGGATGGGCGCGCACCCGAAAAGCCCCTCTACCGTTGAATTGAATGGCGTCACCCGTTCGCTGCGTGACGTGATCAATGACGATCCGCTCGCGACGCTGGGCGCTGCGGTAGCGCAGCGTTTCGGTGAGCTGCCGTTTCTGTTTAAAGTGCTGTGCGCCGATCAGCCGTTATCGATTCAGGTGCATCCCAGTAAAACTGCCGCAGAAGCCGGTTTCGCGCGTGAAAACGCGGCGGGCATTCCGCTCAGCGCCGCCGAGCGCAACTATAAAGATGCTAACCACAAGCCCGAACTGGTGTATGCCCTGACGCCGTTCCAGGCGATGAACGGCTTTCGCGAACTGCCGGAGATTGTCTCGCTGCTGGAGCCGGTCGCGGGCGCGCATCCGCAGATCGCCCATTTCCTTGAAAACGCCAGCGAAGCCGCGCTGGCTAAACTGTTCGCTACCCTGCTGTCGCTGAAAGACGAGAGCAAAACCCGCGCGCTCGGCGTGCTGAAATCCGCGCTGAACGCGCGCGAAGGCGAACCGTGGCAGACCATCAAAACGATCGCCAGCGACTATCCGGACGATAATGGCCTGTTCTCACCGCTGCTGCTGAATGTCATCACCCTGCAACCGGGTGAGGCGATGTTCCTGTTCGCCGAAACGCCGCATGCCTATCTGAAAGGCGTGGCGCTGGAGGTGATGGCCAATTCGGATAACGTGCTGCGCGCCGGCCTGACGCCGAAATTCATTGATATTCCGGAACTGCTGGCCAACCTGAAGTTCGAGGCCAAACCGGCGGCGACGCTGCTCACGCAGCCGCAGACGCAGGGCGACAGCCTGAACTTCCCGATTCCGGTAGAGGATTTTGCCTTCGCCATCCATACGCTCTCGGCCACGCCGCAAACGCTGGCACAGCACAGTGCCGCCCTGCTGTTCTGCATTGAAGGCCAGGCGGTGATTGAAAAGGCCGGACAGCAGCTGGTACTGCAACCGGGCGAATCCTGCTTTGTCGCAGCCAGCGAGTCGCCGGTGAGCGCGGCGGGGACCGGTCGTCTGGCGCGGGTGTACAACGCGCTGACGTGAGGCGGCTGACGCCTGCAGCATTAACTGCTATTATTTCAAACTATTAATTAAAAAACGCCTGCGGGCGTTTTTCTTCACCCGTCGCGCGGCCCAACGGTATGCGCACGCAAGGATAAGGACGACTCAGCGATGAAAAAGACCAAGGTTGCCGTAGGTGTGATTGTGGCGCTCGGCGTAATCTGGACTGGCGCAGCGTGGTTTACCGGTAAACAGATGGAAAGCCACATGGATGAGATGCTGCAAAATGCCAACAGCCAGATCAACGCGTACGCGCCGAATAGCCGTCTGACGCTCAGCTATCAGGATTACCAGCGTGGCGTATTCAGCAGCAAAACCAAACTGGTAATTCAGGCCAGTTCGCAGACCGAAGACAATCCGCTGCTGAAGCCGGGCCAAAGCATCGTGCTCAACGAAACCATCGACCACGGTCCTTTCCCGTTTGCTCAGCTGAAGCGCGGCAACCTGATCCCCAGCATGGCCTCGGTGCACACCGAACTGGAAAACACCGATGCGGTGAAGAAACTGTTTGAACTGACCCAGGGCAAATCGCTGGTTAATGCCGATACCCGCGTTGGTTACAGCGGCGCGACCGATACCGCGCTGCACCTGCTGCCGGTGGATTACAGCAATGCGCAGACCGGTGATCGCCTCGCCACCAACGGCGGCACGCTCAACGTCAGCGCGGACAGCAAAGGCGACAAAATCAGTCTGCAGGGCGACTTCTCCAGCATCGCCGTCACCAGCAAAAACCAGCTGCAGCAACCGGTGCTGTTTACCCTTAATGGTCTGAAGCTGGGCGGTGACACCCACCTGAGTCCGGAAGGCGTGCGCGTCGGCGACCAGACCATCACGCTGGATAAGCTCGATGCCAGCATTAACGGTCAGGAAGGCCTGACGCTGGAGAAGCTGGACGGGAAGTCCTCGTTCGACAACAAAGACGGTAAGATTGGCGGCCAGATTGATTATCAGGTTGATAGCATCAGCCTGCAGAAACAGCCGTTCGGCGAAGCCAAACTGGCGATGAAATTTGCGCAGTTTGATGCTCAGGCGGTGAAAACCTTCTCTGACCAATACAATGCGCAGATGCAGGATCTGCTGAACCAGCCTGGCGTGGTGGACGATCCTATCCGCTACCAGGCCAGCGTGCAGACCATTCTGAGAAATAACCTGCCGACCCTGCTGAAAGGTTCACCGACCGTGAGCGTGGCACCGCTGAGCTGGAAAAATGACAAAGGCGAGAGCACGTTCAACCTTAACGTCGGTTTTAACGATCCGGCGACCGTCACCGGTGAACCGCAGAGTCTGGGTGCCGCCGTGGATCGCGTGCTGAAAACGCTCGACGGCAAGCTGAGCATCAATATGCCGATGGCGACCGAAGTGATGCGTCACGTCGGGCTGGCGGAAGGTTATCAGGGTGATGACGCGCAGAAGCTGGCCGATCAGCAGGTGAAAGGCCTGGCGGCGATGGGCCAGATGTTCCGCCTGACGCAGCAGCAGGACGATAACATCACTACCAGCCTGCAATACGCTAACGGTCAGGTCACCATGAATGGCGACAAAATGACGCTGGAGCAGTTCCTGTCGCGCTACATGTTAGGCGCGCCAACCAGCGAAGGCATGCCAGAGTAATCCCCGCGGCAGCCCGCTCCGGGCTGCCGTTTTCCCCCGGCAAAAAAATTTCACCCTTTTCTGCATCCGTTCAGCCGCACCGTACGTATATCCCTTTGTGAGCACCCTTCTGCTCCTTCAATGAGGATATATGATGAAAAAGTTAATCAGTTATGCCGTCCTGTCTGCCGCCCTGCTTGGCGCGAACGCTGCGATGGCGGCCATGCACGCCGATTCGGTGATGGTAGGCGGCGCGGCAATGTATCCACAAAAAAACATTATTGAAAACGCCCTGAACTCGAAGGATCACACTACGCTGGTCGCCGCCGTTAAAGCCGCGGGTCTGGTCGATACCTTACAGGGTAAAGGCCCGTTTACGGTGTTTGCGCCGACTAACGCCGCCTTTGCCAAACTGCCTGCCGGCACCGTTGATGCACTTCTCAAACCGGAAAACAAAGCCAAACTCACCAGCGTGCTGACCTACCATGTGGTCGCCGGTAAATATGATATGAAAGCGCTGGAGCAAAAAATTAAACAGGGTGGCGGTAAAGCCGAATTGAAAACGGTGAATGGTCAGCCGCTGTGGATTATGAGCAACGGGCCACACAATATTCAGCTGAAAGATGGTCAGGGTAATGTGGCAAATATCAGCACTTATGATGTAAACCAGAAAAATGGCGTCATTGACGTTATTGATACCGTCTTAATGCCTGAATAACTGTCTATACTCGGTAAGGTTAAACAAACCGGCCAGGAGTATTATGGACGCCTCTCAGGCTGAGCAACAAATAGCCTTAATACAGGCGGTCGCGAAGAGCGACCGCCTGGCTTTTGAACAGCTGTACCGGCTGACTTCCCCGCATCTGTTTGCGGTAGCGCTACGCATGTTACGCCAGCGGGCGTGGGCGGAAGAGATTCTGCATGAATGCTACATCACGGTCTGGCACAACGCCGCGTCATTTAACAGCGCGCTCAGTTCTCCCCTGACCTGGATGACGCACATTGTACGCAACCGTTGTATTGACTGGCTGCGCAGCGGCTATGCCAGACAATTCCATGCCGATGAAGCCTGGCTCGACGATTTAAGCAGCACGCCGGGTGACGTCAGTCTGGATGAGCAGCACGATCGCGAGGTTGCCCGCCTGCACCACTGTCTGCAGCATTTGAGCAGTGAACAGCGCCAGTCGATCGCGCTGGCCTATTATCAGGGCTTATCACATAGCGACATTGCCGGGTGGCTGCAGCAGCCAGTGGGCTCGGTTAAAAGCTGGATTCGACGTGGCCTGGACCACCTGCGGGAGTGTGTTGGACGATGAGTGACAAGGTGCAGCGGGATGACGCCCTGGCGGCGGAGTATGCCCTCGGCACGCTGCGCGGCAGCGCGCGATTGCGTTTTCAGCGCAGACTGCAGGCCGAGCCGGCGCTGGCAGCGCAGGTCGCCCGCTGGCAGACGCTGCTGGCGGGTCTCGACCAGGTTCAGCCGCCCGTCACGCCGCCGGAAACGCTGTGGAAAAAAATTGCCCTTTCCCTGCCGCCCGACAAGCGCGTCGCGCCCGCACGCCGGACGCTACCGTGGCTGGCTGCCGCCTGCGTCGCGCTGGGCTTCGCGCTGTCGGCTTACTGGCTGCGCGAGCCGGTGATGACACCGCTGGCGGTGCTGACCGATGCGCAACACAGTCAGCAATGGGTGGTGAGCGCCAGCCGCCGGCAGGACGTGATCAGTCTGGCGCCGCTGCAGGTCAGCGCGGTCAGGGCGGATCAGAGTCTGGAACTGTGGCTGATTCCGCCTGGCCGGGCGCCAGTTTCACTCGGTCTGGTCACCGGAAGTGCGCCGCAGCAGTATCCGATTGAGAAACAGCAGTCCCTGGTTAAGGCGACGCTGGCGATCAGTCTCGAGCCGCACGGCGGTTCACCAACCGGACGTCCAACGGGTCCGGTGCTTTACAGTGTGAATTTATAATCGGTGATGGTCACGGGTGAAATTAGCGTTAACACGGCAGCGTTTATTATTTGTTGACGCCCAGCGTGTTGCAGGCGGAGTGCTGTTAATCATTACGGCGTGACTTAAGCTAAATTAACGGGCACTGAACGCTCAATTTCAGCAAACGGCAAAAACAATGAAAGTTTATTTATCCGCCGGCGAGCTTTACTGCCGCGGCCAGGCGAAATAACCCTCTTGTAAATTAATCTGGCATATCTTTGGGAAAGAAATATTTTATCGACGATTCATTTTCTTTTTCAGAATTCCCTGCCATGCTTAAAACGCTAAACCATAGTACGCGATATTATCGCGAACAATAAATAATAACGCTCGACACCATTGTGTCTTAAACGACACCGGGGAAACTCACCATGCAATTTCTTAAAAACTTCACCATTCGCCGGGTTGTGCAGTGCATCCTGGTCGCGGCGCTACTGATTGTGGCGCTGGCCGGGATCTATGGCAGCACGGTGCTGCGCGACATGCATCAGCGCGAACTGCATAACGCCACACTGACCAGCCAGCTGCTGTTTCTCAATCGCGCCAGTTTAGTGATGGCATCGGGAACCACGGCGGCAAAAGCGGCCGTAGCGGCCGATGCGCCGGCCGATAGCGACTGGGCGCCGCTGCGTGCCGCCCTCGCCGCATCGCCGGCTGACTTTGCGCTGCCTGCGGCTGAGCGCCTGCAGTTGCTGCAGCGCGACATCGCAGCGAATAACCATGCCGACCAGTCCGATCGCCAGCGTCTGCAAATGGCCTTTGGCATAGCTGCACTGCTGATGCTCGCGCTGCTGCTGTTCTGTGACCGTTTTCTGGTCACGCATCTGGTACGGCCGCTGGGGGCGCTGCGGGAACATTTCCGCGGCATCGCCGCTGGCGATCTTACGCGGGAACCGCAGGATTTTGGCCGCAACTGTGTGGGTCAGCTGATTCCGCTGGTCAGGCTGATGCAGCAGAGCCTGCTGACCACGGTGCGTGCCGTGCATGACAACACCGACGTGCTGCGCAAGGAGTCTGCGGATATCGCCAGCGGCAACGCCGATCTGTCCGACCGCACCACCCGCCAGGCGGCTGCGCTCGAGCAGACCTCGGCCAGCATGGAGCAGCTTAGCGCCACCGTAGAGAAAAATGCCCACAGCGCCGGCGAAGCGCGCGAGCTGGCTGAGGATGCGGCGCGCACCACACGCGACGGCGAAGCGCTGGTGAAAAGCGTGTCAGCGATGATGGCCGATATCGCCACCGAAGCCGATAAAATCCGTCAGTTCACCGCCACGGTTAACAGCATCGCGTTTCAGACCAATATTCTGGCATTGAACGCGGCTGTTGAAGCCGCTCGCGCCGGTGAGCAGGGACGCGGCTTTGCCGTGGTGGCAGCTGAAGTGCGCACGCTGGCACAACGCAGCGCCAGCGCCGCGAAGGAGATCGAAGGGCTGATTAATGGTACCGTGACGCGCGTTGGCGAGGGCGCGCAGACCGCGCAGCGCGCCGGCGCGATCATGGACAGCGCCACGCAAAGCGTTTCAGCCGTCACCTCGCTGATTGGCCAGATTGCGCTGGCGTCAGACGAACAGAGCAAAGGCATTGCCCAGGTTACGCTGGCCGTGACCGATCTGGATCGCGTTACCCAGCAGAATGCCGCCCTGGTGAAAGAGATTGCCGCCTCGGCCGGCAGCCTGAATGGCCGTACCGGAACGCTGGCTGCGGTGATCAGTCATTTTAACTTTTCTGACAGCCCGCAGCACTGCGCGCTGCTGGCCGGTCAGCGCCCCGTTTCAGCCACCGGCAGCTTCGCGACAGAAAAGCTTGCCGTCTCTGACCCGGCATAGCTCGCAGCCGATAACCATACCGCCAGGGACAGGCCACAGAAAGAGAAGAACTTATGAGTCATCAATCATTGCAGCACATCGTTCCGGTTCAGACTGATGTCCGTGACTTACGCATCGCCACGGGCATGACCCAACTGCACGCGGCTGAACGCTTCGACCTTAGCCTGCGGGTCTGGCAGATGAAGGAGTCCGCAGCAAAACCGTCGCCGCTCAGTCAGGGAGAATATGAGTTTTTGCTGCTGCTGGCAGGAAAACATCCCTATTTTAGTCTGACGGCCAGAGCCCGCTAATGCCGTGCGCGCTGGCCGTTGCGTCAGCGCCACCGGCGATAACCGGGGATCCGCTTCCTTCACCCGGCGTGATTAATGCGTCAAATCTCTTTAGCGCTGACGCCCGGGGCACGATTCACCTGTGCTGTCTGCTGATAAAAGGCGTCGAGACGGGCGCGAAAGCGCGCCGGATCGTGCTGGTCTTTAATTCTTTGCAGCGCCCGCGCCGAGCGGGTGCTGATCGCCTCGCGCTGCGCCATCATCTGCGTGATGATCTGTTTGAGCTGCGCAATAATTCTGTCCCTGATCGCCTGTTTCTCCTGCGCTGAAGCGATGGCGATTTCAAACATATCATTCAGCGGACAATCAATAAGCCAGCCGGCCGAAGCCGGGTTTATTTCCGGCAGTGCGCGCACATTAGTGGTAATGACCGGACAGCCGCACGCCTGCATTTCCAGCACTGAAAAGCCGTAGGTATCCTGCCAGGTCGGTAATAATCCCACATCGGTCTGTTCGAGCATTTTCATCAGCCGATCATTTTGCAAAAATGTTTCATGCCTGAAGATTGCCTGCTGATTAATCAGGTCTTCAATCCGCTGATGAAATTGCGCGTCATCCTGCTGCGCGCCGTGCGCGATATTATAGCGATGCTTCAGGTTGCCCGTTAAATTCACCTGCACGCTGTCGGGGTGAATGATGCCTTCTGCCAGCAACTCGCTAAAGGCCAGCACCACTTCCGCCCCACCTTTACGATAAAACTCATTGCCGACAAAGCTGAACGTCAGCTTCGCCTGATTCACCGGCCTGACCCGATCACAGATAATTGCCTGCGGCGGATGCAGGGTGTGCAGTTTAGGCAAAATGGCTGCAGCCTGCTGCGGAAACGCCTGTAACAGCTTGATTTGAATCTTTTTCGTTGCGTCGGAAATGGCCAGCAGCGCCGTACACTGCGGTGCCGCGATCAGTTTGAGTTGTTTCTGCAATTGTGGATTATGCAGTTTGGCCATGCCCGGCACCGGCAGCACGCGCGGAATTTCGGTTTCAAATGTCGCCATCCAGCGTTTTTTCGTGCAGGCCACTTCATTAAAAAGATGGATGATTTGCGCATCGTCCGGCACCGAGAACGGTAGCGGCGCGAAAATAAACAACTTATTGGCTTTGCGGATTTTCTGCCTGACGGCGTTACGATAAAACCAGATATTTTTATATTTCAGATTGAGATAATGGTGTGAATCGTTGACGATGATATTTCTCTTTTCCGGATAACCTTTCCCATTTACGATTATTTTCATACGTGCCCCGGCACAGGAAAAATAAGCATAGCTGGCAGTATATTCCTCGCCAGTCACAAATCCAGCGAGCAAGTAAACCCGCGCTAAACAATAAGAAAATACACATTTTGTGACAGGTAATAACATCAGCCAGCCTGAATAAAATACAGGCGCGGCCGGTAAAGAATATTAATCAATACAAAATTCGCGGAATTTATAAAAATGGCTAACGCGTTGATTTTCATTTAACGCTGGCCATATTATGACAGTTTCGTGTCAATATTTGATGTTGAAGCTTAATCTTTATTTTCTGCTGGCCCGCCATGCATAAGCAGAACGATGATCACAGGCCGGCTGAAAATCGGTAAGCAGCGGTAACAGAAACGTGGCGAGTAATGATCTGACGCCGGGCGGGCGACAGGCTTAGCGGCCCTGCACCAGCTGCGGCGGCACGATTAACGTCTGCACATCGGCCTGTGGCTGCGCCAGGCGCTGTAATATGCGTTCTGCCGCACGCCGCCCGACGATGCGCGCTTCACTGCTGACAAACGTCAACGCCGGATCGTTCAGCTCAGGTTGCGGATCGTCATTAAAGCCGACCAGTGCCAGCTGCTGGGTGTAGTAACTGTCCACGGCGTCTTCCCCGAGGGTGCGGCCGCTGCGCAGCGCGCCGAAATAGCAGCCGAGCGTGGTGCTGGCATTGTGGGCCAGAATAGCGGTAATACGCGGATGCTGATGCAGCAGCGCCTGCGTCAGCGCAGAGACGCTCTGCTGGCGATCGTCACATTCGATAATCCAGTCCGGGCGAAACGGCAAACCGTACTGCAGCAGCGTGGCGCAATAGCCGCCGATACGTTCGGCGCGCGTCAGTGAGGACCCCAGACCGCCCACCCAGGCAATGCGCTGATGTCCCTGTTTGATCAGATACTCGGTGGCCATCCGCGCCGCCTGGCTGTTATCCGGACGCAGCGAATCGACTTTTTCCAGACTGCTGGCGCGCGCGGCGCAGATCAGCGCAATATTTTGCTCCTGCGCCTGCAGCCGCAGCGATTCCGCCTGCGCCACCGCGCCGCCCAGCACAATGCCATCGGCACCCTGCGCCGCCAGCGAATCAAAACAGCGCTGCAGATGCTGGCCGTGCTGACCACTCTGCGTCAGCACCAGCACTTTGCCCTGCTGCTCCAGCACCTCGCTCAGTCCCGCCGTCATTGCTGCATAAAAGGGCTGGCTGAGATCGCGCACGATCAGGCCAATCACCCCGCTCTCACCGCCGCGCAGCATGGAGGCCGAGCGGTTACGCACATAGCCGAGTTGCTCAATCGCCTGATTCACCCGCGCGGCGGTGGCGGGTGAAATACGCCCTTTGCCGGACAGCACCAGCGATACCGTGCTGACCGATACGCCAGCGGCCTGCGCGACATCATGGATGGTGATTTTCTGCTGGGACATAGTGTGACGCTTTTCGTAGCCGGAAAATTCAAAGAGGTAAAACGTTACACTGATTCGCATAAAAATAAAGCCTGATACTCGTCACGCTTTGTGATTATCACCACAAAAAGCCATGATAAAACGTTTTATCATCCTCCACCACTTTACCCGCTTGTTACTTTTTAGCCAGGAGAGACTATGCCTCACAGCCAACCCAAAATGTCGCTCTGGGAATTTTTCCAGAGCCTGGGGAAAACCTTCATGCTACCCGTGGCGCTGCTATCGTTTTGCGGCATCATGCTAGGGATCGGCAGTTCACTCAGCAGCCATGATGTACTGACGCTGATTCCGCTGCTCGACCAGCCGTTCCTGCAATACCTGTTTATCTGGATGGCGAAAATCGGCTCCTTTGCCTTTAGCTATTTGCCGGTTATGTTTGCCATCGCCATCCCGCTGGGCATGGCGCGGGAAAACAAAGGCGTGGCGGCGTTTGCCGGCTTCGTCGGCTTTGCGGTGCTCAATCTCAGCGTTAATTTCTGGCTGAACATTAACGGGATTCTGCCGACTACCGATGCGGCGGTGCTGAAAGCCAATAACGTGCAGAACATTCTCGGCATTCAGTCCATCGACACCGGTATTCTCGGCGCGGTGATTGTCGGCATTGTGGTGTTCTGGCTGCACGAGCGTTTTCACAATATTCGCCTGCCGGATGCGCTGGCATTCTTCGGCGGCACGCGCTTTGTGCCGATTATCACCACCGTGGTGATGGGTCTGCTGGGGCTGGTGGTACCGCTGATCTGGCCATTCTTTGCGCGCGCGATTACCGGTCTTGGCTGGATGATCAATAGCGCGGGCGAATTCGGCCCGATGATCTTCGGCACCGGTGAACGTCTGCTGCTGCCGTTTGGCCTGCAGCATATTCTGGTGGCGATTATTCGCTTCACCGATGCCGGTGGCACCATGGAGGTGTGTGGTCACAGCGTCAGCGGCGCGCTGACCATCTTCCAGGCGCAGCTGGCCTGTCCGGAAACCCACGGCTTCGCGGAAAGCGCCACCCGCTTCCTGTCGCAGGGTAAAATGCCGGCATTCCTTGGTGGCCTGCCGGGAGCAGCGCTGGCGATTTACCACTGCGCGCGCCCGGAAAACCGTCACAAAATTAAAGGCCTGCTGATTTCTGGCGTGGTTGCCTGCGTGGTTGGCGGCACCACCGAACCGATTGAGTTTCTGTTCCTGTTTGTCGCGCCGGTACTGTATCTGATCCACGCGCTGCTGACCGGTCTCGGCTTCACCGTGATGGCGATGCTCGGCGTGACCATCGGTAATACCGACGGCAACGTGATCGACTTCTTCGTGTTTGGCGTGCTGCACGGCCTCTCCACCAAATGGTACTGGGTGCCGGTGATTGCCGCCGTGTGGTTTGTCGGTTACTACGCCATCTTCCGTTTCGCCATCACCCGCTTCAATATCAAAACGCCGGGCCGTGAAGCAGAAACCAGCCGCGTTGAGCAGCAGGTCAGCCGCGCCGGTGTCGGCAAATCCGGCTACAACACGCCAGCGATTCTCGCGGCGCTGGGCGGCGTTGACAACATCACCTCGCTGGATAACTGCCTGACGCGCCTGCGCCTGTCGGTCGCCGACATGAGCAAGGTCGACGATGCCGCGCTGAAAGCCAACGGTGCCATTGGCGTGGTGCACCTTAACCAGACCAATCTGCAGGTGGTGATTGGCCCGCAGGTGCAGTCGGTCAAGGATGAAATGGCCCATCTGATGAGCGCAACGGTGTAAATATGCAGGCGTTTAATTTTGATCAGGTGGTGGATCGCCATGGCAGCTGGTGCACGCAGTGGGACTTTGTCGCCGACCGCTTCGGCGTACCAGATCTGCTGCCTTTCACCATCTCGGACATGGATTTCGCCACGGCTCCCTGCATCATTGACGCGTTGCAGCAGCGGCTGAATCACGGCGTGCTGGGCTACAGCCGCTGGCAGCACGAGGATTTCCTCTCCGCCCTGCAGCACTGGATGCGCAGCCGCTTTGCCAGCGAGATCGCGGCAGAGTCGCTGGTGTATGGCCCGTCGGTGATTTATATGGTGGCGCAGCTGCTGCGCCACTGGACGCAGGCGGAGGATGAAGTGCTGATTCATACGCCCGCCTATGATGCTTTTTACCAGACAATCATCGGTAATCAGCGCAGGGTGCTGGAGTTACCGTTGCAGCGCGCTGGCGGCACATGGCGCTGTGATATGGCTCAGCTGGAAACCCTGCTGGCGCGGCCGCGCTGTAAGGTGATGTTACTGTGCAGCCCGCACAATCCCACCGGCAAAGTGTGGCAGCGCGCAGAGCTGCAGCAGATGGCGGCACTGTGCGAACGGCATGGCGTGAGCGTGATCAGCGATGAAATCCATATGGATATGGTGCTGAGCGCGGCGCGCCACACGCCATGGTGCGAGGTGGCACAAGGCCGCTGGACGCTGTTTACCTCGGCCTCGAAGAGCTTCAATATTCCGGCGCTGACCGGCGCCTGGGGCATTATCCCGGACGCGGACGACCGCCAGGCGTGGTTTCATGCGCTGAAGCAGCAGGACGGGCTGTCGTCACCGGCGGTGATGGCGCTGGCTGCGACTATTGCCGCCTACCGTCACGGCGCACCCTGGCTCGACGCGCTGCGCGATTATCTGCGCGCCAATATGCAGCACATTGCGCAACGGCTCAACGCGGCGTTTGCCGGGCTCAACTGGCAACCGCCGCAGGCCACTTATCTGGCATGGATTGACACCGCGCCGCTGGCCATTGATGACGTCGCGCTGCAGCAGCGGCTGATCCAGCAGCATAAGGTGGCGATTATGCCAGGCAGCACCTACGGCAGCGCCAGCCGCAGCTATCTGCGTCTCAACGCTGGCTGCCCGCGCAGCAAGCTGGATGACGGGCTGGACCGGCTGATTGCCGCACTGCAATCGTTCTGAACCACAGCGGATGCTGATTAATTCAGCATCCGCTATCCGCTTTGCGCAAATCACTGGCGTGGTTGCGCAAGATGTTTTTATAATGGTCTGCACTTTACGTTAATTCAGCGAGTGCGACATGATTGATGCGAAACTTCCCCTCACCGACCTTCACCGCCACCTCGATGGCAATATCCGCGCCCAGACCATCCTTGATTTAGGTCGCCAGTTCAATATTGCGCTGCCCGCCGATACGCTGGATACGCTGCGTCCGCACGTGCAGGTGACCGCCAACCAGCCGGACCTGGTGAGCTTCCTGCAGAAGCTTGACTGGGGCGTCAAAGTGCTGGGCGATCTCGATGCCTGCCGCCGCATTGCGCTGGAAAACGTCGCTGACGCCGCGCAGGCCGGTATCCATTATGCTGAGCTGCGCTTCTCACCGGGCTATATGGCGATGAACCATCAGCTGCCGATTGCTGGCGTGGTGGAAGCGGTGATTGATGGCGTGCGCGCGGGCGTGCAGCAGTACGGCGTTGATGTGAAGCTGATTGGCATCATGAGCCGCACCTTCGGCGAAGAAGCCTGCCTGCGCGAGCTGGAAGGTCTGCTGGCGCACCGCGACGGCATCACCGCCGTCGATCTGGCCGGTGACGAACTGGGCTTCCCGGGCAGCGAATTCCTCAGCCACTTTAACCGCGCCCGCGATGCCGGATTCCGCATCACCGTGCATGCCGGTGAAGCCGCCGGACCGGAGAGCATCTGGCAGGCGATCCGCGAGCTGGGCGCTGAGCGCATCGGTCACGGTGTCAAAGCGATTGAAGACCGCGCGCTGATGGATTTCCTCGCCGAACAGCGCATTGGCGTTGAATCCTGCCTGACGTCGAACATTCAGACCAGCACCGTGGCCTCGCTGGCCAGCCATCCGCTGAAGGCGTTCCTGCAGCACGGCATTCTGGCAACCATCAACACTGACGATCCGGCGGTACAGGGCATTGAGCTGGCGCATGAATATGAGGTCGCTGCGCCACAGGCGGGCCTGAGCGCCGCCGAGATTCGCCAGGCGCAGGAGAACGGCATTGCCATCGCCTTTTTAACCGAGGCGGAGAAAGCCGCGCTGCGCCAGCGCGTGGCGGCATAAGCCATAAAAAAGGAGCGCAGATTGCGCTCCTTGTTGATCGGCTGGCGATAACGCCGTCCGGTTTACTTCAGGGACAGTGTCTGGCGTTTCTCCGCCGACTGCAAGCCAAGCTCAATCAGCTCCATCACCTGAATCGCCTCTTCCGCCGTAACCGGGTTGGCACCGTTACCGGCAATGGCGTCGCGGATCGCCGCATAATAGGCCGGATAGTTGCCCGGCAGCGTCAGCAGCTCTTTCTCCACCATCACGTCGCCCTCGGCCAGCGTCAGCGTGCCGTTGCGCATGTCGTAGCCCCACTCTTCACGCGGCGGACGTTCACCCGCTTTCAGACGGTCCTCCTGCGGATCGAGCCCGTACTTAACGTAGCTGCCACGCGTGCCGTGCACCACAAAACGCGCCGATTCCGCGGCCACCAGCATGCTGGCGTGCAGCACCACGCGCCGGGTGGGATAAGTCAGCACCGCGTGGAAGTAATCGGTGGTTTGCGCGCCGGGACGCAGTTCAGCCATGTCGACGTTGATCGCCACCGGCGGTCCAAACAGCTGCAACGCCTGGTCCAGCACGTGCGGTCCAAGATCGAACCAGATTCCGCTGCCCGGGCCTTTCATTTCGCGCCAGCGCTGACGCACTTCCGGACGGAAACGGTCAAAGTGCGACTCCAGATAGCGCACCTCGCCCAGCGTGCCGTCGTTCAGCAGCGTTTTCAGCGTCAGGAAATCGCTGTCCCAGCGGCGGTTGTGGAACACTGACAGCAGCAGCCCTTTGGCTTTGGCCAGCTGATCGAGCTCACGCGCCTGTGACAGTGTCACGGTAAACGGTTTATCGACCACCACATGCTTGCCGGCATTAAGTGCCGCTTTGGCGAGCGGGAAATGGGTGTCGTTCGGGGTAGGAATTACAATCAGATGCAGCGTCGGGTCATCCAGCAGCGCCTGGGGATCGGCCACCACCTGCACCGACGGCCAGTCAGCGTGCACTTTACTGGCATCGCTGCTGGAGATCGCCGCCAGCTCAACGTCTGGCGTACCGGCGATCAGCGGCGCATGGAAGGTTTTGCTGGCAAATCCGTAGCCGATCAGGCCGACACGTAGTTTATCGCTCATTCTCATTCCTCTTGTTCGTGACCTGACTGATTTAAGACGAATCAGTCAGTAAGAACAAGGCGGAATCACCTGAAAGCTCAGGAGATCGCACTCCGTGCCGGTTGCCAGCTCTCCTGGGCCACCAGCGCGTCGTGCGCATCCTGACTGCGGCGGCGGAAATCGCTCGGACTGACGCCCACCCGCTTGCGGAACACGCGCGAGAAGTAGAGCTGGTCGTCGTAGCCGACCTCGCGCCCCACCGAGGCGATCGGTTCCTGAGTGGTTTGCAACAGCAGCTTGGCGCGGATCACCCGCTGATCTTCGCGCCAGCGTAACAGGTTGATTCCCATCTGCTCGCGGAACAGGTGGGCCAGACGCGACGGCGACAGACAGACGTGGCGCGCCACTTCCTCGATTTTCACCTCGCTGGCCAGATGATTGGTGACGTACTGGCAGGCTTCAATCACGCGCGGGTCGCGAATTTGCTGATGGCTGCGCGGATCCTCTTCCACCGCGCGCAGCAGCAGGCGCTCCAGCAGGTTCATCGCCAGCTCTTCGGCAAAGCGACGCCCGGAGTTGTGCGTCTGTTCGATGCTGGCAAACAGGCGGTCAAATTCGGCGCGCAGCGCTTCCGGCAACCGCAGCCGGCCAACGCCCTGGTTCTGATCCTGCCACTGCAGCCAGTCGGTCCAGTAGGCGCGTGGACGGAAATAGACCCAGCGATGATGCCAGCACGGACTGTCCGGCGCGCGGCCATAGTAGTGCGGCGTTTTCGGCTGAAACAGCAGCAGGTCGCCTGGCTCGCAGTCAAAAGCTGACTCGCCGTCAAAGACCCGTCCCTGACCTTTGATGGTCAGATTGAGGATGTAACCTTTCATGCCGTGCGGGCGATCGATAAAAAAATCGAGCTGATCGCCGGCGTTGATCGGCGTCAGTCCTGCCACCAGCCAGGCGTTAAACGGATAGCCCGGCAGTAAGGGATTTTGCTGCTCACTCGGCGCTTCGCGGTGGTACATAAGGATCTCCCGGTTCGCGTGATGTCAGGGCGCAGCGTTGCGGCTGCGCCCGCGGGATCAAGCGGTTCTGCTCTTTTGTTTGTAACGGTCAAAAATCACTGCCGCTAACAGTATCAAACCGCGCACCACATACTGTGAGAATGGCGAGATATTCAATAAATTCATCGCATTCTCGACGGTACCCAGAATCAATACCCCGGCGACCACATAGGAAATCTTGCCGATACCGCCCTTGAGCGACACGCCGCCCAGCACGCAGGCGGAGATGACGATCAGCTCATAGCCGAGCGAGGTCATCGGCTGACCGCTGGTCATGCGCGAGGCGAGAATAATGCCGGCCGCCGCTGACACCAGCCCGGAGAGGATAAAGATGATAATGCGCGTGCGCACCACCGGCACCCCGGCCAGCCGCGCCGCTTCCTCGTTGCCACCAATCGCCAGCGTGTTGCGGCCAAAGGTGGTTTTGTTCAGCAGGAAACCGAATACGATCATGGTGGCGATGGTCAGCCAGATCGGTGCCGGCACGCCCAGCCAGTTGGCGTAGCCGAGGGTGAAAAAGCGCTCATCCTCAATCCCCACCGCTTTACCGTCGGAGAAGATATAGGCCAGGCCGCGCACAATCTGCATGGTCGCCAGCGTGGTGATCAGCGCGTTAATCTTCAGACGCGCAATCACGAAGCCGTTAACGAAGCCAGTGGCCATACCGAGCAGCAGGCCGGCGGCGACGCCGATCCACAGGCTTTCGGTCATGTTGATCACCACGGCGGTGACGACGCCAGCGCAGGCAATCACCGACGCCACCGACAGGTCGAAATCGCCGGAGGCGAGGCAGAACAGCATGCCGCACGCCACCATGCCGGACATCGACATCGCCAGGCCCAGCCCTTTCATGTTGATAAAGGTGCCAAAATTAGGCACGAAGATGGCGCAGACGATAAACAGCAGCGCAAACACCACCAGCATGCCGAAGTTGTCCCAGATGCGCCCGAGCTGCAGGCCACTGCGCTGCACCGGTGGCGTATTGGACGTGGTAGATGAAGCCATTTTTACTCTCCTTTACCTCAGGCCACGGCGGCCGCTTGAGTGGTTTTCGGCATGGCCAGGCTCAGCGTCAGCTGCTCCGTGGCGGCGTCGTGGGGCAGTTCACCGGCAATCTCACCTTCGCGCATCACTACGATGCGGTCGGCCAGTCCCATCACTTCGGGCAGATCGCTGGAGGCAAACAGCACCGCGATCCCTTTGTTCGCCAGCTGATAAATCAGGTTATAGATTTCATGTTTGGCGCCGACATCAATGCCGCGCGTCGGTTCGTCGAGCAGGATCACGTTCATCTCCTCCGACAACCAGCGGCCCAGAATTGCCTTCTGCTGGTTGCCACCGGACAGATTCATGATCAGCTGATGCGCACCCGGCGTTTTGATGTTCAGCGAGCGAATGTGGTGGTCCGCGTTTTTCGCTTCCCAGCCCGGCTTGATCAGACAGCCGGCACTCAGGTTGTGGCGGCGCGCGCTGATATTGATGTTTTCGCGCACCGAGTGCACCGGAATGATACCTTCGGCTTTGCGATCTTCCGGGCACAGCATGATACCGGCGCGGATGGCATCAATCGGTTCGCGGATGTTGAGTTGCTTACCATCCAGCGTGACCGTGCCCGCGCGCAGCCGGGTGGCACCAAACAGCCCTTTCATCAGTTCGCTGCGGCCGGCACCGACCAGTCCAAACAGACCGACAATTTCTCCGGCGCGCACCGTCAGCGATATTGGCATCCGCACGCCTTTCGCTTCCACCTTGTCCAGCTGCAGACGCACGGGGCCCAGCTCACGTGGCGCGTAGCCATAGATATCTCCCAGGTTGCGTCCGACCATCGCCTCCACCAGATCGTCATGATGGGTATTGGCCATGTCCGTAAAAGTGCGCACGTAGCGCCCATCCTTAAACACCGTAATGGCATCGCTCAGCGCGAAAATTTCTTCCATGCGATGCGACACATACAGCACCACCCGGCCCTGCTCGCGCAGCTGGCGAATCACGCGGAACAGATGCTCAATTTCGCGCGCCGACAGCGAACTGGTCGGCTCATCAAAGGCGATGATACGCGCGTTGCGCGCCAGCGCTTTGGCGATTTCGACCATCTGCCACTGACCGAGCGACAGGTATTTCAGCGGCATGTCGGGGTCAATATCCATGCCAAGATTTTTCAGCTGCAGACCGGCTTCGTAGCGCAGCAGCTTGCGGTTAACCAGCCCGCGCTTGTGCGGCAGCTGGCCAAGATAGATGTTCTCTGCCACGCTCATTTCCGGTACCAGATGCAGCTCCTGGTAAATGATCGCCACGCCGGCATCCAGCGCATCAACGGTATTGCTGAAGCTTTTCGCTGTGCCTTTGATGCGGATTTCGCCGCCGCTGGGCTGATAGCTGCCGCTGAGGATTTTCAGCAGCGTGGATTTGCCCGCGCCATTTTCTCCCATCAGCGCGTGCACTTCCCCGGCGCGGCACTGAAAAGAGATATCCTGCAGCGCTTTCACGCCAGGGAAGGTTTTGCTGATGCCATGAAATGACAGAAATGCTGGATCCGTGTTCATGGGAACTCCTGAGCCTCCATATTTCGCACCGTAGCCGCGTTGGCTGCGCACATTTACCCCGGTCACTGACTTCAGTAAGCTCCCGGGGATAAACGTGTTTGCCGCCTTGCTACAGCACGAACTATGCCGGCTGCCTGTTAATTAACATCACATTGAGGACGGCTTAAAACCGACTTACATCAGCCCTTTCTTCGCCAGCTCGGTTTTGAAATTGTCGCGGGTGATCAGCACCACGTCGGTCACTTCGGTGAATTTCGCTGGCTCCTGCCCTTTGGTCACCCAGTTGTAGAGCATTTCGCTGCTCTTATAGCCGTGCACGTCCGGGCTCGGCAGCAGGGAACCGTAGAAGCCGGTTGGCGCGCCTTTTGACAGCTCGCTTACCGCATCCACGCCGTTGATGCCGATACCGATCACGTCCGGTGCCTTGAAGCCCTGGCCTTCGGTGGCGCGCACGCCGCCCAGCACGGTGTTATCGTTCATGCCGACAATCAGCCAGTGCTTCACTTCCGGATGCTGCACCAGCAGCGAGTTACCGGCGTCAAACGCGCCCGGGATATCGTTGGATTTGGTCGGCACCTGATAAATCTGTTTCTCCGGGAAGCCGGCGGCTTTCAGCGCGGCCATTGAGCCACCGGTGCGGCGGCGCGCGGTGTCCAGTTCGTTCGCGGTAATCGCCATCACGGCGGTTTGCTTCACATCCCAGCCGCGTTTCTGCATCTCTTTGTACAGCTCCTGGCCCTGACGCTCGCCGATTTTGGTCGCCGCCATCATCACCAGCGGTACGGTATCCATCGGCTTGCCTTTGGCGGTGACAAACTGGTCATCCACGGCAATCACTTTCAGGTCATAGCTGCGTGCTTTGGCGACGATGGCCGAGCCCAGCTTGGGATCCGGGGTACAGATGACAAAGCCTTTGGCGCCGCTCGCCGCCAGGCTATCGATAGCGTTCAGGGTTTTTTCACCGTCCGGCACGGCAATTTTGATCACTTCAAAGCCGAGATCTTTGCCGGCCTTATCGGCGAATTTCCACTCGGTCTGGAACCAGGGTTCCTCCGGCTGTTTGACGAGAAAACCGAGCTTCATGGTCTCGGCGATAGCGGATTGTGACATAAGCGCGGCGAGGCCTGCGGCCGCCAGTGCTTTAGTGAATTTATGCATGATGCTCTCCGGCACAATGGTGTTTTATCGCTGTTATCAACGAATCGGTGTAAACGCTACCAATCAGATTTCACGTTCGGGTACAGCGCAAAATCAGCGCGTTAGCTCAAAGGTTGTACAAAGGCTGTGCAAACGCTGGGCTAGTTGTAGCGGGAAAAGCGCGGAAAAATGTAGAGCGGTATCACATCCCAAAACGATGACTAAATCCTCCATATATTCAGCAAAATTAACCGGACATTAACTTTTGCTGTCGATCACACAACCCCGCCGATGACAGAAAAGTGCATATTCTCAGCCGCTGATGACTAACCGCCGCCCGCGCCCCATTCCAGGATAGAGCGAGACAACTCACACAGGAGAATCCCGATGAGCGCGGGTGCCATAACAATTGGGCTGGATTTCGGCAGTGACTCGGTACGAGCGCTGGCCGTGGAGTGCCACAGCGGTAAAGAGCTGGAAAAGGCGGTGGTCAACTATCCGCGCTGGGCAAAGGGTGAATTCTGCGATGCACACGCCAACCGCTTTCGTCATCATCCTCAGGATTATATTGATGCGCTGGAGCAGGCCATCGTCAGCGTGGTGCAGGCGTTAAGTCCGGCGCAGCGCGCCGCGGTGGTGGGTATTGGCGTCGATTCTACCGGCTCGACGCCGGCCCCCATCGATCGCGACGGCAACGTCCTCGCACTGCGTCCGGAATTCGCCAGCAATCCCAACGCCATGTTTGTGCTGTGGAAAGATCACACCGCCATAGAAGAAGCCGAAGAGATCAACCGCCTGTGCCGCAGCGGCCAGTTCACCGACTATACCCGCTACATCGGCGGCGTTTACTCCTCCGAATGGTTCTGGGCCAAAATCTTGCACGTATCGCGTGCCGATGCCGCGGTGCGTGAGGCGGCGGTTTCGTGGGTAGAGCTGTGCGACTGGGTGCCCGCGCTGCTGAGCGGTACCACCGCACCGGCCGATCTGCGGCGCGGACGCTGCGCCGCAGGGCACAAATCACTGTGGCATCCGGAGTGGCAGGGTTTACCGCCGGCGGCGTTCTTTCGCGCGCTCGATCCCATGCTGGTGGAACAGCTCGATTCGCCGCTGTTCAGCGATACTTTTACCGCCGATGTGCCGGTCGGCACGCTGTCGGGCGAATGGGCGCAGCGTCTTGGCCTGTCAGAACAGGTGGTGCTGTCCGGTGGCGCCTTTGACTGCCACATGGGCGCGGTTGGCGCGGGCGCACAGCCGTACACGCTGGTGAAAGTCATCGGCACCTCGACCTGCGACATCCTGATCGCCGACAGCGAACAGGTGGGCGATCGCGCGATCAAAGGCATCTGCGGTCAGGTCGACGGCAGCGTAATGCCGGGCGCCATCGGCTGTGAAGCCGGACAATCGGCGTTCGGCGACATCTATGCCTGGTTCAGTCGCCTGCTCGGCTGGCCTTTGCAGCAGGCGGCGCAGCGCCATCCTGAATTACAGCCGCAGCTGGCCGCGCTGCAGCAGGATTTGATCCGCCAGCTGACCGACGCCTGGGCGGCAAATCCGCAACTCGATCACCTGCCGGTGGTGCTGGACTGGTTTAACGGTCGCCGCACGCCGGACGCCAACCAGCGCCTGAAAGGCGTGATTACCGACCTTAACCTCGGCACCGATGCGCCGGCGCTGTTCGGTGGCCTGATTGCCGCCACCGCCTTCGGCGCTCGCGCCATCATGGAGTGCTTCGAGCAGCAGCAGATTCCGGTGCAGAACATCCTGACGCTCGGCGGCATTGCGCGCAAATCCCCTGCCATCATGCAGGCCTGCTGCGATGTGATGAACCGGCCGCTGGACATTGTCGCTTCCGATGAGTGCTGCGCGCTGGGCGCGGCGATTTTTGCCGCCGTTGCCGCCGGCGTTTACCCCGATGTGCCGGCGGCGCAGCAGGTGATGGCCAGTCCGATTGCCGTCACCCTGCAGCCGGACAGCGCGCGCGTGGCGACTTATCAGCAGCTTTATCAACGTTATCAACACTGGTGCCAGGCGGCTGAACCGCAGTACGCCGCGCGCGCCGCATCCGCTAAGTAAAGGAGCGATGAATGGAACAGAAAGTCTGGTTTGTGATTGGTACACAGCATCTCTACGGAGCGGAAACCCTGCGCCAGGTTGAGCAGCATGCGCGCCAGGTGATGGACGGCCTCAACCAGGCCGGTACGCTGCCGGTGCCGCTTGAGCTGAAGCCGCTGGTGAAATCACCGGATGAAGCGCTGGCGCTGTGCCGCGAGGCCAATCACGACAGCCAGTGCGTCGGTATCATTACCTGGCTGCATACCTTTTCGCCGGCAAAAATGTGGATTGGCGGACTGAGTATTTTGCATAAGCCGCTGCTGCAGTTTCACACCCAGTTCAATGCGGAAATTCCGTGGGACAGCATGGACATGGACTTCATGAACCTGAACCAGACCGCGCACGGCGGCCGTGAGTTCGGCTTCATTGGCGCGCGCATGGGTCTGCAGCACAGCGTGGTGACCGGTCACTGGCAGGATAAAACCAGCCAGCAGCGTATTGCGCGCTGGATCAATGCCGCCCTGGCGAAGCAGGCCAGCCAGCAGCTGAAAGTGGCGCGCTTCGGTGACAATATGCGCGAAGTGGCGGTCACCGAAGGCGATAAAGTGGCAGCGCAGATTCAGTTTGGCTATGCGGTTAACGGCTGGGGCGTCGGCGATCTGGTTGAGGTGGTGAACAGCGTCAGCGACGGTGATGTCAACGCGCTGGTCGACGAATATGAGAGCCAGTATCTGTTCAGCGCGGCGGCGTCAGTAAACGGCGGCAAGCGGCAGAATGTGCTGGATGCCGCACGCATCGAACTGGGCCTGAAGCGCTTCCTCGATAGCGAAGGCTGTAAAGCCTTTACCACCAATTTCCAGACGCTGCACGGTATGACCCAGCTGCCCGGTCTGGCGGTTCAGCGCCTGATGGCTCAGGGCTACGGTTTCGCCGGTGAAGGCGACTGGAAAACCGCCGCGCTGCTGCACATCCTGAAAGTACAGGCCGGCACGCGCGCCGGTGGCACCTCATTTATGGAGGATTACACCTACCACTTCGCGCCGGGCAACGAGCTGGTACTGGGCTCGCACATGCTGGAAGTGTGCCCGTCGATCGCCAAAGAGGAGAAGCCGCTGATTGATGTGCAGTTCCTCGGCATTGGCGGTAAAGCCGACCCGGCGCGTCTGATTTTCTCGACGCCGGCGGGTCGCGCGGTGAACGCCAGCGTCATCGACATGGGCGACCGCTTCCGTCTGCTGGTCAACGTGGTCGATACCATTGAACAGCCGCAGGCGCTGCCGAAGCTGCCGGTGGCACGTGCGCTGTGGCGCGCACAGCCGTCGCTGGCCACCGCTTCTGAAGCGTGGATCCTGGCGGGCGGCGCACACCATACGGTGTTCAGCCAGGCGCTGGATGTCGAGGACATGTACCTGTACGGTGAACTGCACGGCATTGAAGTGCTGGTGATTGATGACGAGACGCGCCTGCCGGCCTTCAAAGATGCGCTGCGCTGGAACGATGCGTACTACCGCCTGAAACGTTAATAGCCTGAAATGTTGAAGCAAGCCGCGAGGGTATCGCGGCTTTTTTTATGGCGAAACTGCGGTCCAGTCAACAACGGCAGGCGTTACGTAAAGCCAGCGTGAATACCTCCCTGTCGCCCCGGCCGCCTTGATCTCCTTAATGCTGGTTGGTTGCGCTTTTACCGGAGCCGAATTTGCATCAGCCATTAAGCGTCGTACTGACTACAGCAATGACAGTCCCACTTGCCCCATCAAGACCAGCCCGAATAGCAAAGCGTCCGCGCCAGGGATGGCGCGGCCGATCGGCATGGATGCGGGGTTTCTTTGCGATCGGGCTGGCCTTAATGGGGCCGGGCACCCAATTAACAGCAAACCCACCAAACTTTCACGACTCTGAGCGCTAAAACAGCAACCCCACCCAACATCCACGAATCTGTGCATAAAAAAAGGTGCGCCAGTTTGCGCACCTTTTAACACACACATGCGATGACGACTAAGACGTTAAACGCTTAACCGGCGCGTTCTGCTGGCGGTCCCACATCACCGTCAGCAGACGCTGCAGCGCAATGAAGGCAAACAGCAGAATACCGATGGCGATTTTGGTCCACCACGAACTCAGCGTGCCGTCGAAGTTAATCCATGTCTGAATCAACCCCTGAATCAGCACCCCAAACAGCGTGCCCAGCACCGTACCGACGCCACCCGACAGCAGCGTGCCGCCAATCACCACCGAAGCGATGGCATCCAGCTCGACGCCCAGCCCGGCCAGCGCGTAGCCGGCCGAGGTGTAAATGGAAAATACGATGCCTGCCAGCGTCGCCAGCGTGGTCGACAGCATATAAATCTTAATCGTGGTGGCGCGCGTCGACACGCCCATCAGCTGAGCCGACGTCAGATTGCCGCCAATGGCGTACACCTGATTACCGAAGCGCGTACGGTGCGCCAGCAGAATGCCCCCCGCCACCACCACCAGCATAATCACCGCCAGCAGGCTGAGACGTCCGCCGCCGGGAATTTTCCACGCCAGGCTAGACAACGTGGTATACAGCGGATGATCGATAGGAATCGAGTTCTCCGACACCAGATAGCTGCAGCCGCGCAGGAAAAACATCCCGGCGAGCGTGATGATAAAGGCCGGGATTTTTAACGCATCAATCAGCCAGCCCATCATGGCACCAAACAGTGCGCCTGCCGCCAGAATCAGCGCAAAGGCCAGCAGCGGGTCGACATGGTAGTCACCGATGATGCGCGCCAGAAACACGCCGGTGAAAGCGATCACCGCGCCAACGGACAGATCGATGCCGCCGGACAAAATCACAAACGTCATGCCGACGGCGATGATGCCGAGAAACGCATTATCAGTGAGGATGTTGCAAATCACCCGCGTTGAGGCAAAGCCGGGAAACTGGCTGAGGCAGAACAGGTAACCCGCGACAAACACCAGCAGGGTAATCATTAACGGTAAATGACGCTTGATCATGGTTTACGTCTCCCCTTCAGCATGGCGATAAAGCGCGGCGACTGCAGCAGCAGTACGCACATCACCACCACCGCTTTCACCACCTGGTTCAGCTCCGGCGGAAAACCTGACAGCAGTATTCCGGTATTCATTGACTGGATTATCAGCGCGCCAACCAGCGACAGCACCAGGTTAAAACGCCCGCCCATCAGCGAGGCGCCACCAATCACCACCGCCAGAATGGCGTCCAGCTCCAGCCACAACCCGGCATTATTGGCATCGGCACCGCGAATATCGGCGGCGACAATCAGCCCGGCTACCGCCGCGCACACGCCGCTGATGGCATAGGTGGACATCACCACCAGCCAGCCGGTCACCCCGGCATTACGCGCCGCACGCAGGTTGATGCCTACCGCTTCGATGAACAGGCCAAGCGCGGTTTTGCGCGTCAGCAGCCATACCGCTACCGCCACCAGCAGGGTAATCCACACCGGTACCGGCAGCAGCCACAGCGAACCGCTGCCAAACCACGCGAGGCTGTCACTGTTAAAGGTGACGATCTGTCCCTGGGTAATCAGCTGCGCGATGCCGCGCCCGGCTACCATCAGAATCAGCGTGGCGACAAACGGCTGAATCTTCAGCAGCGCCACCAGCACGCCGTTCCACAGGCCGCACAGCAGCCCGGTGCCGAGCGTGGCCAGAATAATAAAACTCAGGCTGTGCCCCGCCACCGTCAGCGTCGCCGCTGTCGCGCCGGCAATCGCCATTACCGCACCCACCGACAGATCGATCCCGCCGGTGGCGATCACCAGCGTCATACCAATCGCCAGCAGCGCCACCGGTGCGGCGCGGTTGAGAATGTCAATCGGGCTGCCGAACAGCCGGCCATCCTGAATGTGAATAGCAAAAAAGTTATTCGCCACCAGGCTGTCGATCAGCAGCACCAGAATCAGCGCGACGATCTGCGGCATGCCCGGCGGCAGCTTCGGCTTCCGCCGTTCCGGTTTTTCGTGTGTCATAGGCGATTCAAGCATGTTGTGCTCCTCCGTCCGCGATGGCGTTGACGATCGACGCCACCGACAGCTGCTCCAGCGGAATTTCGGCGACCTGCTTCAGATCGCGCATAATCAGCACGCGATCGGCATAGCCCACCAGCTCTTCCAGTTCAGAGGAGATGACCAGCAGCGCCAGTCCGTCGGCGCACAGGGATTCAATCAGCCGAATGATCTCGGCGTGGGCACCCACGTCGATACCGCGCGTCGGCTCATCCAGAATCAGAAACTGTGGTTTAGTCACCAGCCAGCGTGACAGCAGCACCTTCTGCTGGTTGCCACCCGACAGCAGCTCCACCGGCTGGTCGGCATGCGGCGTGCGAATACCCAGGCTCTTGATAAAACGCTCGGCTATCGCCTGCTGCTCACGGCGTTTGATCGGCCGCAGCCAGCCACGCTGCGCCTGCAGCGCCAGAATGATGTTTTCCCGCACCGAGGCCGCGCCGATGATGCCGTCAGTTTTACGATCTTCCGGGCAGAAGCCCATGCCGAGACGCGAGGCTTTGGCCGGCGTGCGGATATGCTGCACTTTGCCTTTGATGGTGGCGGTACCGCGATCGGCGCGGCGGATGCCAAACAGCACCTCGGCGGTCTCGGTGCGCCCGGAGCCGAGCAGTCCGGCCAGCCCCACCACTTCACCCGGCCGTACCTGCAGGCTAAACGGTTCAATGGTGCCTTTCTTGCCGTAATCCTCAAACGACACCACCGGCTGATTGCTGCGTAACGTGCTGCCCTGGCGCTGCAGTGCGGTTTCCAGCAGCTCTCGCCCCAGCATCAGCTTAATCAGCTCAATCTGCGGCAGCGAGGCGGTGTCCCGCGTGGCGATAAACTGGCCGTTGCGCAGTACGGTAATCCGGTCGGTAATACGGTACACCTGGTCGAGAAAGTGGGTGACGAAAATCAGACTCATGCCTTTGGCTTTCAGCTGCGCCATTAGGGTAAACAGCATCTCCACTTCGCTGGCATCAAGGCTGGCAGTTGGTTCATCCAGAATCAGTACCTGCGCGGAGAGATCGACTGCGCGGCAGATCGCAATGATCTGCTGCATCGCCACCGAGTAATGGCCGAGCGGACGCGTCACATCCAGCGCAAAGCCGTAGTTACGCATCAGCGCATCGGCGTCGCGCACCATGCGCTTGCGATCGATCATGCCGAAGCGGCGCGGCTCGCGGCCAATGTAGAGGTTATCCGCCACCGACATATTCGGCAGCAGATTCACTTCCTGATAAACGGTGCCAATGCCCATCTGCTGCGCATCGGCGGTACTGTGCGGCGCAATCACCGCGCCGTTGAGGGTGATGGTGCCGGCATCCCGCGTGTAGACGCCGGTCAGCACTTTAATCAGGGTGGATTTCCCCGCGCCGTTCTCACCCAGCAGCGCCATGATTTCGCCCTTGCGGATGCTGAACGACACGTTATCCAGCGCTTTGACGCCGGGAAAGCCTTTGCTGATGCCGTTGAGGCTCAGCAGGGGTGTTTCATCGTAGCTGCTCATCAGATTCTGCCTCGCTTACGTCATAAAAACCGCCCCGAAGGGCGGTTGCGGGGATCAGTAACCCATGCCCTTTTTCTTATCCAGCTCCGCCTGAGCGTCAGCCGGTAAGAACAGTTTTGATTCGGTTTTGATGATTTTCGGCGGCAGCGTGCCGTCTTTTTTGAATTTCTCCAGCGCGTCAAACGCCGGGCCAGCCATGTCCGGCGTCAGCTCAACGTTAGCGTTGGCCTCGCCGGCCAGCATCGCTTTATAGATATCCGGCACGCCATCAATCGAACCGGTGAGAATATCTTTGCCCGGTTTCAGGCCGGCTTCTTTAATTGCCTGGATGGCGCCGATCGCCATGTCATCGTTATGCGCATACACCATGCAGATGTTTTTGCCGTTGTTCTCGGCTTTGATGAAGCTCTCCATCACCTCTTTACCCTTACTGCGGGTAAAGTCACCGGACTGCGAGCGAATCACTTTGATGTTGTTGTGGCCGGCGATGGCTTCGGCAAAGCCTTTCTTACGGTCGATCGCTACGCTGGCACCAACGGTACCCTGCAGTTCCACCACGTTACACTGCTTGTCACCGACGGTTTTCACCAGCCAGTCACCAATCAGTTTGCCTTCCAGCACGTTGTCGGCCGTCACCACCGCCATGTACAGCGATTTATCTTTCACCACGATGGCGCGGTCCAGCAGGAACACCGGAATTTTGGCGTCTTTGGCCTCTTCCAGCACCGGTTCCCAGCCAGTCTGTACCACTGGCGCGATAAAGATGGCATCAACGCCCTGAGCGATGAACGAGCGCACCGCTTTGATCTGGTTCTCCTGCTTCTGCTGACCATCGGCAATTTTCAGGGTGATACCGCGCTTTTGCGCCTCACTTTTTGCCACGTTGGTTTCGGCTGAACGCCAGCCAGATTCAGAACCGACCTGTGAGAAGCCCACCGTCATGTCGGCAGCCAGAACCGATGTGCTGAGTGCGGCGCTGACCATGGTGGTCAAGAGTAAACGTTTCCACATAATTTTCATTCCTCTGAAGGGAGTGTGCTGTAGGGGTACAAACGCGCTTCAAGCCTGGCGCAATTGCGCTAAAACAAGCGCGACACACCTCACAAAACAGAATGAATTAAAGGGGTTACGCGTATCAGCGTGTCAGACAGCTGACTCAGCTTATGGACAAAACGCCTGAACTTTATGTCAGCGGAGGTTAAATAACTGTAATAAACAGAAGCGGTTATGACCGCAGGCACTGGAAACGATTACAACGGACACGTAAAGAATGGTTATTCATGCGGGCGGCAGGCAATGTTCTGTTTTGTGATAATTCGCACACTTGCGATTTGACGTTTCATCACAGCTGCACCCTTGTGCGTCACCCGTTACCGATAAATCGCTTTTTCGCGCCTGCTGCGTTTCAAAATAAGCGCAACAAAAGTGCAAAAAATAGCGTCTGGAATACCGTTTAAGGCAGCTGTTAAATTTTCTCACCAGCCCCCGGTTAACGGGGCCAAAAACGCGCCTGACGCGCAGGAAAATGCGCGTTAAAAAAGATAAAAGCGTAAAAAAGTCCCTTTTGATGAGCGAATTAGCGCACGTTGTCTGAATTTTGAATTTTTTTAACCGCGGTGTCTGGACTCTGGCCGCGTGCTCCCTATACTTGAGCACTTCCCCGTTCTCTATCTTTTATGGCAATCATGACTGCGCTCGATTACCTGCTGAAATTTCGTAAAGTGAATAATCTTGAGAGTCTGGAAAAACTCTACGATCACCTCAATTATTCGCTCACTGATGATAACGAGATCATTAATATGTACCGCGCCGCCGATCACCGCCGTGCTGAACTCGCCTCAGGTGGCCGTCTGTATGACCTCGGCTGTGTGCCGAAATCCGTCTGGCGCTACGTGGTGTAAAGCGCGCTTATCTCTGTTTCTGCCCCTGGTGCGCTGTCCGAATCGGGCGTGACCCGTTTGGACATGGTACGCTCTGCCTCGTCTTTTTTCTTACATCAGGATGAACAACATGTCCGAATCGGTAAACCCGCCGCGTATTGCCGGCTGGCTGCTGCTGCCGCTTGCCTGGCTGATTATGACGATGCTGACCAGCGCGCTGGTGGTGGCGCTCTATCTGCGGCCGCTGTTTGACACGGAACTGCGCACCACGCTGTTTTCTCACGCCAGTATTTTAATGACGCAGTGGCTGGTGTCCTTACTCACCGCCGCCGCGGTGTGGCTGTACAGCATCTGGGTGTGCTGGATCTTTTGTCAGCGCTCGCGCCGTCTGCCACGTCACTACATTCTCTGGCTGCTGATGACCGTATTGCTGGCGCTGAAAACCTTCGCTTTTACGCCGGTGGCCGATGGGAAAGCGATCCAGACGCTGCTGCTGGCCCTGCTCTCGGCGGCGGTCTTTGTGCCCTACTTCAAACGCTCACAGCGGGTCAAACAGACCTTTATTCAGCCCTGATGACGCTCTTTTCGTCAGGAATTTAATTCTGAGTGCTCTCAGCCAGCGCACGAATCGCGCAAAGGTTGAGATGCACCTCTCAATTCCGGATAATAAACGCCTTTCGGCTTCCCAGGTTAAAAAATGACCGATTACTTACTGCTCTTTATTGGCACAGTGCTGGTGAACAACTTCGTGTTGGTCAAATTCCTCGGCCTTTGCCCTTTTATGGGCGTGTCAAAAAAACTGGAAACGGCCATTGGCATGGGACTTGCCACCACGTTCGTCATTACGCTGGCGTCGATTTGCGCCTGGCTGGTGAATCACCTGATTCTGCTGCCGCTCGATCTGGTGTACCTGCGTACCATGGCCTATATCCTGGTGATTGCGGTAGTAGTGCAGTTCACCGAAATGGTGGTGCGTAAAACCAGCCCGTCGCTGTATCGCCTGCTCGGTATCTTTTTGCCGCTGATCACCACCAACTGCGCGGTGCTGGGCGTGCCGCTGCTGAGCGTCAACCTCAACCACACGTTCCTGCAGGCGGCGCTGTACGGCTTCAGTGCGTCACTCGGCTTTTCGCTGGTGATGGTGCTGTTCGCTGGCATGCGTGAACGTCTGGTGCTGGCCAACGTGCCGGCACCGTTCAAAGGAAACTCCATTGCCCTGATCACCGCTGGCCTGATGGCGCTGGCGTTCATGGGCTTTACCGGTCTGGTGAAATTCTGATATGACCGCGATTTGGATTGCTATTGCTGTTCTGGCGGCGCTGGCACTGGTGTTTGGTGCCCTGCTGGGCTACGCCTCGCGCCGCTTTGAAGTAGAAGAAGACCCGATTGTTGAGCAGATCGATGCGATTCTGCCGCAGAGCCAGTGCGGCCAGTGTGGCTATCCCGGCTGCCGTCCGTACGCCGATGCGGTGGGCAATAACGGTGAAGCCATTAATAAATGTGCGCCGGGCGGCGAACAGACCATGCTGAAGCTGGCCGAACTGCTCAATGTTGAACCGCAGCCGCTGGACGGCGGCGCGGAAGTGCTGACGCCGGTTCGCACCGTGGCGTGGATTGACGAAGCCAACTGCATCGGCTGCACCAAATGTATTCAGGCCTGCCCGGTTGACGCCATCGTCGGTGCCACGCGCGCCATGCACACCGTGCTGAGCGATGTCTGCACCGGCTGCGATCTGTGCGTCGCGCCCTGTCCCACCGACTGTATTGAGATGCGCCCGGTTGCCACCACCACCGCCAACTGGAAGTGGGATCTCGACACCATACCTGTACGGGTGATCCCGGTAGAACATCATGCTTAATCTGTTATCGCTGCTGCGCAAAGAGAAGCTGTGGGATTTCGAAGGCGGCATTCACCCGCCGGAAATGAAAACCCAGTCCAGCGGCACGCCGCTCAGCCAGCTCCCGCTGCCTGAACAGTTCATTATTCCGTTGAAACAGCATATCGGCCACGAAGGCGAAATCTGTGTGGCGCCGGGCGATAAGGTACTGCGCGGCCAGCCGCTGACCTTTGGCAGCGGCCGGATGCTGCCGGTGCACGCGCCCACTTCCGGCACCATTGAAGCCATCGCGCCACACATGACGGCGCACCCGTCCGGCCTGTCCGAGCTGTGCGTTTTCCTGCGCGCCGATGGCGAAGACCGCTGGATGCCACTCGATCCGCAGCCGGACTATCGCGCGCTGGGTCGGGACGCGGTAGTGAAACGCATCCACGAAGCCGGTATTGCAGGCCTCGGCGGCGCGGGCTTCCCGACCGCCACCAAACTGCGTGGCGGACTGCGCGGCGTCAACACGCTGATCATCAACGCCGCCGAGTGCGAACCTTACATCACGGCGGACGATCGCCTGATGCAGGATTGTGCGGCGGAAGTGCTGGAGGGCTGCCGCATCCTCGCCTGGGTGCTGCAGGCGGAGCGCGTGCTGATTGGCATTGAAGACAATAAGCCGGAGGCGATTGCCGCGCTGAAACAGGCGCTGGCCGGTGACCGCGAGCTGCAGCTGCGGGTGATCCCAACCAAATACCCTTCCGGCGGTGCCAAACAGCTGACCAAAATTCTCACCGGGCGGGAAGTGCCGCACGGCGGACGCTCCACCGACATTGGCGTGCTGATGCAGAACGTCGGCACCGCCTGGGCGGTGAAGCGCGCCATTATCGATGGCGAACCGATTACGGAGCGCGTGGTGACGCTGACCGGCGAGGCCATTGCCCGGCCACGTAATGTCTGGGGTCGTCTCGGTACCCCGGTAAGCCATCTGTTGCAACAGGTCGGTTTCACGCCGGGCGCGCGCCAGATGGTGATCATGGGCGGGCCGCTGATGGGCTTTACCCTGCCGTCCCTCAACGTGCCGGTGGTGAAGATCACCAACTGTATTCTGGCACCGTCGGCCAGCGAGATGGGGCAACCGCAGGAAGAACAGTCCTGCATCCGCTGCAGCGCCTGCGCTGACGCCTGCCCGGCAAAACTGCTGCCGCAGCAGCTGTACTGGTACAGCCAGGGTGGCGATCATGACAAAGCGCGCGCCCATCACATTGATGACTGCATTGAGTGCGGTGCCTGTGCGTATGTCTGTCCCAGCAATATTCCGCTGGTGCAGTATTACCGTCAGGAAAAAGCCGAACTGCGCGCCATCGATCTGGAGGCCAAACGCACCGCCGAAGCCAAAGCACGCTTTGAAGCGCGTCAGGCACGCCTTGAGCGGGAAAAACTGGCGCGGGAAGCGCGCCACGAGCAGGCCAAACAGCGGGTTGCGCGCAGCGATAAAGCCGAGCTGGAAGCGGCAACCGGGCGCGTGAAAGCGCGTCAGGCGAAGACGCCGGAACAGGAAGCCGCCGAACGCGAAGCGCGCCATGCCCAGGCGCTGGCGCAGCAGGCCGAGAAGCAGGCAGAAACCGAACCGTTAAGCCGCCAGGCCATTGACCCGCGCAAGGCCGCCGTGGAAGCCGCCATTGCGCGTGCTAAAGCGAAAAAAGTGGCCGCGCCGGCACAGCCAGCCGCTGACACTACGACCGCAGAAAGCGATCCGCGCAAAGCGGCGGTTGAAGCCGCTATCGCCCGCGCCAAAGCGAAGAAAGCTGCAGCGGCGCAGACGCCGGCCGACGCTGAGCCGGCAGCGGAAACGCCAGCGGCTGAGGTCGATCCGCGCAAAGCCGCAGTCGAAGCTGCTATCGCCCGTGCCAAAGCGAAGAAAGCTGCGGCGGCGCAGACGCCGGCCGACGCTGAGCCAGCAGCGGAAACACCCGCAGCTGAGGTCGATCCGCGCAAAGCGGCGGTTGAAGCGGCGATTGCCCGTGCCAAAGCGAAGAAAGCTGCGGCCGCGCAGACGCCGGCTGATGCTGAGCCGGCAGCGGAAACGCCAGCGGCTGAAGTCGATCCGCGCAAAGCAGCGGTTGAAGCGGCGATTGCCCGCGCCAAAGCGAAGAAAGCCGCGGCCGCAGCGCAGCAGACAGCCGACGCGCCCGCCGCATCCCCTGAAGTGGAGGCTGCTGCCTCTCCTGACTCCGCCGACCCACGCAAAGCGGCGATTGCCGCAGCGGTCGCCCGTGCCAAAGCGCGTAAAGCGCAGCAGCAGCCTTCGACGACTGAGGACTAAATGGCTTTTCGTATTGCAAGTTCGCCTTATACCCATAACCGCCGCAGCACCGGCAACATCATGCTGCTGGTGGTGCTGGCCGCGCTGCCCGGCATGGCGGCACAGTGGTATTTCTTCGGCATCGGTTTCCTGATTCAGGTGCTGCTGGCAGTCGCTACCGCATGGATCACCGAGGGCGTGATTCTGCGCCTGCGTCACGCGCCGGTAGTGCCGACGCTGGCGGATAACTCTGCCCTGCTGACGGCGCTGCTGCTGGGCATCAGCCTGCCGCCGCTGGCGCCGTGGTGGCTGGTGGTGCTCGGTACCGTATTTGCCGTGGTTATCGCCAAGCAACTGTACGGCGGCCTCGGCCAGAATCCGTTCAATCCGGCCATGGTCGGTTATGTGGTGCTGCTGATCTCCTTCCCGGTGCAGATGACCAGCTGGCTGCCGCCGGATGTCCTGCAGGCGATCAAACCTGGCCTGATGGACTCACTCAGTATGATTTTTACCGGCCACACGCTGGCTGGTGACACCATGCAGCAGTTGCAGCTGGGAGTGGATGGCGTGAGCCAGGCCACGCCGCTCGATACCTTTAAAACCGGCCTGCGCGCCGGGCACAGCGCCGAACAGCTGCTGGCCCAGCCGATTTATGGCGGCGTACTGGCCGGCCTCGGCTGGCAGTGGGTCAATCTCGGCTATCTGCTCGGCGGCATGCTGCTGCTGGCGAAGAATGCCATTCGCTGGCATATCCCGCTCAGCTTCCTGCTGTCGCTGGCGCTGTGCGCCACGCTCGGCTGGCTGTTCGCACCGCAGTCGCTAAACTCGCCGCTGGTGCATCTGTTCTCCGGGGCGACCATGCTCGGTGCGTTCTTTATTGCTACCGATCCGGTCACCGCGTCCACCACCAACCGTGGCCGGCTGATTTACGGTGCGCTGATTGGCCTGCTGGTGTGGCTGATTCGCAGCTTCGGTGGCTATCCGGATGGCGTCGCCTTCGCGGTGCTGCTCGCCAACATCTGCGTGCCGCTGATTGACTACTACACGCAGCCGCGCGTGTATGGACATCGCAGGGATTGATGATGATCGAAACCATTCGTAAAAACGCGTTCACGCTGGGCATGTTTGCCGTGATCACCACCGGCGTGACGGCGGTGGTCAACTACGTCACCAAACCGACGGTCGATCACCAGACCGCGTTGCAGCAGAAAAACCTGCTCGACCAGGTGGTGCCCACCGATTTGTACGACAACAATATTCAGCAGGAGTGTCTGCTGGTGACCGATGCCCTCGCGCTCGGCAACGACAAACCGCATCATCTGTATGTGGCGCGCAAAGGGGATCAACCGGTGGCCGCCGCACTTGAGACCACCGCCCCCGACGGCTATTCTGGCGCGATACAGATGCTGGTCGGCGCCGATTTCCACGGCAAAGTGCTGGGCGTACGCGTGATTGAACATCATGAAACGCCGGGTCTGGGTGATAAAATCGAGCTGCGAATTTCCGACTGGATCAACAGTTTTAACGGCAAAGTGGTGCACGGTGCCGACGATAAAGCCTTTGCCGTGAAAAAAGACGGTGGCGAATTTGACCAGTTTACCGGCGCGACCATCACGCCGCGCGCGGTGGTCAACGCCACCAAACGCACGGCGCTGCTGATTGAAACGCTGCCAGCGAAGCTCGCTTCGCTGCCTGAATGTGGAGATGCACCATGAGTGAAGCGAAAAATTTACTGATTGGCGGACTGTGGAAGAATAACTCGGCGCTGGTGCAGCTGCTGGGGCTCTGTCCGCTGCTGGCGGTGACCTCAACCGCTACTAACGCACTGGGCCTCGGACTGGCAACCACGCTGGTACTGACCATCACCAACAGTGCGATTTCCGCTTCGCGCCGCTGGGTGCCGGGTGAGATTCGTATTCCGATCTACGTGATGATCATCGCCTCGGTGGTGAGCTGCGTGCAGATGCTGATCAACGCCTATGCCTATGGCCTGTATCAGTCGCTGGGCATCTTTATCCCGCTGATCGTCACCAACTGCATTGTGGTGGGACGTGCGGAAGCAGTGGCATCGAAAAGCAGCATTCCCCTCTCCGCGCTGGATGGCTTTGCCATCGGTATGGGCGCTACCTGCGCAATGGTGACGCTGGGTTCGATTCGTGAACTGATTGGTAACGGCACGCTGTTCAACGGCGCTGATCAGCTGCTGGGGCCATGGGCTAAAGCGCTGCGCATTGAAGTGGTGCATTTTGATTCACCAATGCTGCTGGCGATGCTGCCGCCGGGTGCGTTTATCGGCCTCGGTATGCTGCTGGCCGGCAAATACCTGATCGATCAGAAAATGAAGCAGCGCGCCGCACGTCAGCTGGACGCTGCTGCGGCCGCGCCGCAGGGCGAAACCGGGAAGGCTGTGTGAATAAGGATAAACGCCTGCAGATCCTCACGCGACTGCGTGACGCCAATCCCCATCCGACCACCGAACTGAATTTCAGCTCACCGTTTGAGCTGCTGATCGCTGTGCTGCTGTCGGCACAGGCAACCGATGTCAGCGTCAACAAAGCCACCGCCCGACTCTATCCGGTGGCCAATACGCCAGCGGCAATGCTGGCGCTCGGCGTGGAAGGCGTTAAAGAGTACATCAAGACCATTGGCCTGTTTAACAGCAAAGCGGAAAACGTCATCAAAACCTGCCGCATCCTGCTGGAGCAGCACGACGGTGTGGTGCCGGAAGACCGCGCGGCACTGGAAGCCCTGCCCGGCGTCGGGCGTAAAACCGCCAACGTGGTGCTCAATACCGCCTTTGGCTGGCCCACCATTGCCGTGGATACCCACATTTTCCGCGTCAGCAATCGCACCCGCTTTGCGCCGGGTAAAAACGTTGAGGAAGTAGAACAGAAGCTGCTCAAAGTGGTGCCGGCCGACTTTAAGGTTGACTGCCATCACTGGCTGATTCTGCACGGTCGCTACACCTGCGTGGCGCGTAAACCGCGCTGCGGCTCCTGCCTGATTGAAGATTTGTGTGAGTTCACGGAAAAGACCGACTGATCAATAACGGCGCGACGCTGCGCGCCGTAGATCGCTTATTAACTGTTATCGCGCCGCCTGCAGCCACGCTACGACCAGCGGCGACAGCCGGTTTTGTAACGCGGCGCGTTCAGACTGGAACAGCGTGGCGACAAAGAACGGATGATCGGTCAGCTCTACCCCGCGCACATCCCCCTCCAGATCCCATGAGGTAATACGCAGATTGCGCGTGGCCAGCGCCTCGCTGAACTCAGCGTTAACGCCAAAGTTGCAGTGATAGCCTTCGTTACTCTGCAGCGCGCCGTAGGCCTGAGCAATACGCGAACCCGGCTCAAACGTGACCTCACCGCGCTGCTCGACCAGCGAGCAGGCCAGTGGCGCAATCACCCAACGCGCGTCAGGGTCGGTCTCGGCATGACCAGCATCTTCCCAGCCCAGCACATTGCGCGCGTACTCCACCACCGCATACTGAAAGCCGGCGCACGAGCCTAAAAAGGGTTTACCGCTTTCGCGCGCCCAGCGAATGACGTCGAACACGCCGGCATCATTCAGGAAGGGACTGCCAGGCACCACCCAGACGGCATCATAGTCGTGCAGACGCGGCAGATCGATTTCCGGCGTCGCGATCCAGTCGGCGGTTACGTTAAGTGAGAGAGAGGTTGCGGCAAGCTGAACAGCGGGAGGAATAGCCTGGTGCGCGACAGCACTGGCACGGTAATCGCCCACGAGAGCGACACGAACGGACTGCTTCATGATGAGTTCCTTGCAGGGAAAAAACGAGGTTACAGCAATTTCTTCAGGCTGTCTAAGGGCTGGCGATCGGCTATCGATCCTCCCCCTGCCTGGCGCAACAGGTCGCTGCCACCGGGGGCGTTGCAGAGCTTATACAATGAAAGCCGCGATTAAGTGGTGAAATTGTCGGCAAACGGGAGAGCGGCAATCGTTTTCTTTTTTTACATTTCTAATTAATTGATAATTTTGTGCGCAGGATCAACAAATTAGCCTGCGGCGAACCGTCAGCTGCTTATTGTGCTCAACAATCAGACAATTGCGCTTACTTCTTCGGCAAAAATCAGGGGAATCATCCATCTGAACAGACTGGATAATATTATGTCCTGCCCGGAGCAGGAAAAGCAGTTTATCTCAGGAAAATCCATCAACCGATCTGCAACAAGAACAATTATACTGCTATAATGTCACGCAGTGATATTTAACACTGATTTACAAGTTATTATCCTGGTTATAACCCTGCCTGTAACAAGTATTTCAGCGTGCAGAAAATGCTTGCCCTGTTGGCCTGATTCAGCCAAATTAGGCGCCGTTTTTCCTTTCTAATAACAATGTTGCGCGGGATTACCCAGCCCGACGCAGACTTAATTCCTGTTGTAAAACAGGCGATGTATAAACTGAGGTATACGTGTCAACTGCAAACAAACACACTGATGAGGCGGTAAGCCTTAACGCCTTCCGTCAGCCGAAAGCGTTCTATTTGATCTTCTCCATCGAACTGTGGGAGCGTTTTGGCTACTACGGTCTGCAAGCCATCATGGCGGTCTATCTGGTGAAACAGCTGGGGATGTCCGAAGCGGACTCCATCACCCTGTTCACCTCCTTCAGCGCACTGGTTTACGGCCTGGTTGCCATTGGCGGCTGGCTGGGCGACAAAGTGCTCGGCACCAAACGCGTGATTATTCTCGGCGTCATTGTGCTGGCGCTGGGCTATGCGATGATTGCCTTCTCCGGTCATGACACCACCATGGTGTATGTCGGCATGGCGACCATCGCCGTGGGTAGCGGGCTGTTCAAGGCTAACCCTTCTTCACTGCTGTCGACCTGCTACGAGAAAGACGATCCGCGCATCGACGGTGCCTTCACCATGTTCTACATGTCGATCAACATCGGTTCGCTGTTCTCCATGATGCTGACTCCGTGGCTGGCGGCCAAATATGGCTGGGGCGCGGCGTTTTCGCTGTCGGTGGTGGGTCTGGTGATCACCCTGCTGAACTTCCTGTTCTGCCAGCGCCTGGTGAAGAATTACGGCTCCAAACCAGACTTTGCGCCGCTGCAGGTCGGTAAACTTCTGATGACCCTTGTCGGCGTGGTTGCGCTGATCGCGCTGGCCACCTGGCTGCTGCATCATCAGAGCATTGCCCGCATGACGCTGGGCGTGATCGCCATCGGTATCGTGCTGGTGTTTGCCAAAGAAGCCTTTGCGCTGCACGGCGCGGCACGCCGCAAAATGATTGTCGCCTTCCTGCTGATGGTCGAAGCCATTGTGTTCTTCGTGCTGTACATGCAGATGCCAACCTCGCTGAACTTCTTCGCCATCCGTAACGTCGAGCACGCGATTCTCGGTATCACTTTTGAGCCGGAACAGTTCCAGGCGCTCAATCCGTTCTGGATCATGGTAGCCAGCCCGATTCTGGCGGCAGTCTATAACAAGCTTGGCGATAAACTGCCGATGCCGCACAAGTTTGCCATTGGCATGGTGCTGTGCTCTGCAGCGTTTCTGGTGCTGCCGTTTGGCGCGAAATTCGCGAACCAGGCGGGTATCGTTTCGGTAAACTGGCTGATTCTGAGCTATGCGCTGCAGAGTATCGGTGAGCTGATGATCTCCGGTCTCGGCCTGGCGATGGTGGCGCAGCTGGTGCCGCAGCGTCTGATGGGCTTTATTATGGGCTCCTGGTTCCTCACCACCGCCGGCGCCGCGATGATTGCCGGTAAGGTAGCGAACCTGATGGCGGTGCCGGAAAACGTCACCGATCCTCACGCCTCACTGGCCGTGTATAGCCAGGTGTTCCAGCAGATTGGTATCGCCACTGGCGTAATCGCCCTGCTGATGCTGATTACCGCCCCGCTGCTCAACCGCATGACGCAGGATGACGCGCAGGCAGAACTGAAGCGCGCCAGCGCCAACCAGTAATCGTTTCTGAGCCGGGCTAAGCCCGGCTTTTTTTATCCCCCTTCACAACCCCCGCTTTCCGCTGTAGTTTAAGCAACACGCTTTTTATGCTCGCCTTGCACGGCTGAGATCGGGAATGGCTCATGGACAGATTTGACGAGCTGCAGGTGTTTGTTGCGGTGATTCAGCAGGGCAGCCTGGCTGGCGCGGCGCGCGTATTGCAGCGTTCGCCGCCGGTCATTACCCGCACCCTGAATGCGCTGGAAGCACGTTTCGGCACCACCCTGATTGAACGCACCACGCGCCAGCTGGCTCCCACCGAGAGCGGCTGGCAGCTGTTTGAGCAGGCGCAGCGCTTGCTTAACGATTACCAGAGCGCGCTCGACAGCGCCCACCACAGCGGACTGCACGGCCTGCTGCGCATTACCGCCCCGGTGATGTGTGGCCGTCGTCACGTGATGCCGCTGGTCAATGCCTTTCTGCAACAGCATCCGGAAATGCAAATCGAACTGATTCTAAGCGACAGCTATCAGGACCTGATTGAAAACGGGCTGGATATTGCAGTTCGCATTGGCGAGCTGCAGGATTCGTCGATGGTGGCGCGCAACGTCGGCAGCGTACGCTCGATGCTGGTCGCCAGCCCGGATTACCTTCGCCAGGCCGGAATCCCGGCCCATCCGGCTGAACTCAGCATGCATGCGCTGGTGGCAGGCGTGCGCCATACCCGTGAGTGGCGCTTCGCGCACGACCTGCGTGTGCGCATCACCCCACGCCTGCGCGTCAATGATATCGCCAGCCAGCTGGATGCATTGCGCAGTGGCCAGGGCATTGGCCGTCTGTTGTCTTATCAGGTGATAGATGAACTGCAGGCTGGCACGCTGATCCGCCTGCTGAGCGAGTGGGAGCCGGCACCGCTGCCGGTGCATCTGGTGGCGCAGCGGGTGAAAAACATGGCGCCCAAGGTACGCTGTTTCTGGGATTTCGCGCTCACGGCACTGCCGCCGCGACTGCAGGCGGCCGCTGAATTTCCCGCGCCCGCCCGCAATTCCTGATCGCTGTCACTGGTAAAAATTTCTGGCAGTTTTATGCTGCTGTCATCACAACAACTCATCAGGAGAGGCCATGATGAAACTCTATTGTAAGCCCGGTGCCTGTTCGCTCTCGCCGCATATCGTTGCGCGCGAATGCGGGCTGGATTTTACGCAGGTCAATGTCGATCTGCAGAAGAAAGTCACCGAGCGCGGAGAAGATTACTGGCAGATAAACCCCAAAGGACAGGTTCCCGCGCTGCAGTTTGATGACGGCAGCATACTGACGGAAGGCGTGGCGATTGTGCAGTATCTGGCGGATCTCAAGCCGGATCGCAACCTGCTGGCACCGACCGGCAGCCTGACGCGCTATCACACGCTGGAGTGGCTGAGCTACATCAGCAGCGAATTGCACAAAACCTTTTCCCCGCTGTTCCGTCCGGATACGCCGGAAGAGTACAAAGCTATAGTGCGTGCACAGCTGGAGCAGAAATTTCAGCGCGTTAACGATGCGCTGCAGGATAAACAGTGGCTGATGGGGTTACGCTTCACCGTCGCCGATGTCTATCTGTTTGTGGTTACGCGCTGGGCAAAAGCCATCAAACTGAATCTCGAAGGTTTGAGCGCGCTGGAGGCATGGTTTGCGCGGGTGGCCGCGCGGCCGGCGGTTCAGGCCGCACTGAAGGCTGAAGGTCTGGTCTGACGCCACAGGCCGGCGTGCTGGCCGGCCTGTTGATTAGCAGCGATTACAGCTGTTCTGCCGCAAAGTGCTGCGTGGGTTGCGCAATCGCATCCTGCGCCGCCACCAGTTGCAGTTCATACTCGCCCATCTCGTGGGTTTTCAGCATCACTTCATATACTGCCGCCGTGACATGTTCCAGCGCATCCTGCAGCGATTTGCCGTGCAGCAGGTCAACCAGCAGCAGACCACTGGTCAGATCGCCAACCCCCACCGGCTGACGCACACCAAAATCCACCAGCGGACGGCTGATGTGCCAGCACTGATCGGCGGTGACCAGCAGCATTTCAAAGCGGTCGCTACGGCGTCCGGCGCGCGCCAGGTGTTTCACCAGCACCACGCGCGGCCCCTGCGCAATCAATGCGCGGGCGGCAACCACCGCCTGTTCCACGTTAGCGACCGTCTGGCCACTGAGCATCTCCAGCTCCAGCAGGTTCGGCGCGATAAGATCGCTGGCCGGCATCGCCTGCTTGCAGTGAAACTCCGCCACGCCGGGCGCGACGATGCAGCCTTTTTCCGGATGGCCCATCACCGGATCACAGAAATACCAGGCGTCAGGATTCGCCGCCTTCACCATACGCACGATTTCCAGGATCTGTTCGCCCTGCTCCGCCGAGCCGAGATAGCCGCTCAGCACCGCATCGCAGGTTTTCAGACGATCGATGGCGGCGATCCCGCTGACGATATCGGTCAAATGGGTGGCGGGCATCACGGTGCCGGTCCAGTGACCATACTGGGTGTGATTGGAAAACTGCACGGTGTTTAACGGCCAGACGTTGGCGCCCATGCGTCGCATCGGGAATTCAGCCGCGCTGTTACCGGCGTGGCCATAAACCACGTGAGACTGGATTGCGAGGATATTTTTCATTATTGCCCTGTACTGCTTGCCATAAAAAAGGGCCGGAGACCGGCCCTTGCACCTTACTGCCAGCTAATCAGGCAGTAGTGTTTTTTGCCGCGACGCAGCAGCGTGTAACGACCAAACAGTTTGTCGCTGTCGCTGAAACGATACTCGGCATCAGACTGTTTCTCACCGTTGACAGATACCGCGTTGGAGCCAATCATGGTGCGCGCCTGGCCGCGTGACGGCACCAGTTCCGCCGCCACCAGCGCCTGTTGCAGATCGTCGTCCGCCTTCAGGCTAATGGTCGGCATGCCATCCTGAGCCAGCTGCTCAAAGTCCGCTTCGGTCATGTCGCTCAGACTGCCGGAGAACAGGCTGTCGGTGATGCGCTTCGCCGCGCTCAGCCCGCTTTCGCCGTGCACCAGACGCGTCACCTGCTCAGCCAGCACATACTGCGCGCGCGGCGCTTTGCCACTGGTTTTGTCTTCTTCTTCCAACGCATTGATCTCCTCAATGCTCATGAAGGTGAAGAACTTCAGGAAGCGATAGACGTCCGCGTCGGCGGTGTTGATCCAGAACTGGTAGAACTTGTACGGACTGGTTTTCTTCGCATCCAGCCATACCGCGCCACCTTCGGTTTTACCAAATTTGGTACCGTCCGACTTGGTGATCAGTGGCACCGTCAGTCCCCACGCCTGCTGCTGATGCAGACGACGCGTCAGATCGATGCCGGAGGTGATGTTCCCCCACTGGTCGGAGCCGCCAATCTGCAGCACCACGTCGTAGCGCTTGTTCAGTTCGGCAAAGTCGTAACCCTGCAGCAGGTTGTAGGAAAACTCGGTGTAGGAGATGCCCTGATCTTCACGGTTCAGGCGCATTTTCACCGCTTCACGGTTGATCATCTGGTTGACCGAGAAGTGCTTACCGATATCGCGCAGGAAGGTCAGCACGTTCATGCCGCCAAACCAGTCATAGTTGTTGGCCGCGATGGCGCTGTTGTCGCCGCAGTCAAAATCGAGGAAAGGCGCAACCTGTTTGCGGATCTTCTCTACCCACTCGTTAACGGTTTCCGTGGTATTGAGTTTACGTTCGGCCGCTTTAAAGCTGGGATCGCCGATCAGGCCGGTGGCACCGCCGACCAGGGCCACCGGCTTGTGGCCGGCATCCTGGAAACGTTTCAGGCACAGCAGCGGCACCAGATGGCCCAAGTGCAAGCTATCAGCGGTGGGATCAAAGCCGCAATAGAGTGCAATTGGCCCTTGCGCCAGCCGCTCTGCTAACGCTTCCTCGTCCGTTACCTGGGCTACTAAGCCTCTCTCTTGCAATTGTTGTATCAGGTTACTGCTGGTCATCACTGACTCCAAATTGATCAGACTGCACCTATGCTGGTACACAGCTGTCCGCTGACGTGCGGATACGAAAAAAATGAGGGCTATAGCATAAAGCGCTGACGAGCCGTGCGCCAGCGCTGAAAGGGGATAAAACGCAGTTTTACGGTGCTAAACGGTCGATTGTCCAGCCGCTGCCATCACGCTGATAAAGGAAGCGGTCATGCAGGCGATGTTCGCCGCCCTGCCAGAACTCCATGGTGTGGAATCTGACGCGGAATCCGCCCCAGAAACTCGGCAGCGGCACTTCCCCCTGCTGAAACTTCTGCTTCAGCTCAAGGAATTTGCCCTCGAGCACGCCGCGCGCGGAAATCCGGCTCGACTGTTTCGATACCCAGGCGCCAATCTGGCTGTCACGCGGACGGCTGTGGAAGTACTTCAGCACTTCCAGCGGCGACAGCTTTTCCACTTCGCCCAGCACCATCACCTGACGCTCAAGGAAGTGCCAGGGGAAATGCAGGGAAATGCGCGGATTGTCCGCCAGCTGCAGCGCTTTACGGCTGCCGAGGTTGGTGTAAAACACCATGCCCTGCTCATCGTAGTGTTTAAGCAGGACGATGCGCTGATAGGGCTGGCCGCTGCTGTCCACCGTCGCCACCGTCATGGCGGTGGGATCGGGCAGCTGCGCGGCGCACGCCTGCTGCAGCCACTGCTCAAACAGCGCCAGAGGAGTATCTGGCAAATCTTTGCGCCGCAGCCCGCCGCGCGTGTACTCCCGGCGCAGGTGGGCAATTTGTTGCAAGCTGTCACTGTCGCTCATGCTGGTATCCCGGTTCTCTCTTACTGTGCGGAGGCATCCGCGTTCTGCAGTTCACAATCATTAATCACGATTTTATCGTTGCGTTCAACAAAGGCGCCATTGCCTTTTGACCAGAAAACGTAGGTCCCATCGCTGTAGCGCGCGCCGGAGGCAGACACCGTCTGGGTCAGCGTGAGTGGTTTGCCGTCCAGAATAAAGCTCACCTGCTGCTTCGCGTTGTCCAGAGTGACCGTCAGCGGCAGCGTGCCACACTGGTAATGTAACGTCTCTGGCGCGGGTGCGGGTTTATGCCAGATACCACAACCGCTGAGTAAGGTCAGGGTGCCGGCCAGCACGATCATCTTTTTCATGTTTGCTCCTTAACGTATTGCGTGGGGATTGGCGGGATAGATAGCACCCAGCACGCTCATTTCGCGCGCGCCGGTTACCGCCGGCAGATTGCCCGGCAGCCCGGACAGGGTGCGGAACGCCAGCCAGGCAAAGGCCAGCGCCTCCATATCATCACCGCTGATACCGGCCTGATCGGTGGTGCCCACCTCGGTGCCAGACAGATGCGCGGCCAGCCGCGCCATCAGCAGCGGATTGCAACTGCCGCCGCCGCACACCAGCAGACGATCGCAGCCATCGTTGAGCCGTACCTGATGGGCGATAGTCAGCGCTGTCAGCTCGCACAGCGTTGCCTGCACATCCTGCGGGGCCAGCGCCGGGAAGCGCTGCAGCTGCTGTTCCACCCAGCCCAGGTTGAAGTATTCCCGACCGGTGCTTTTGGGTGGCGGCAGCGCAAACCACGGATCGCCCAGCATCTGCTCCAGCAGCGCGGGCACGACCTGGCCACTGCGCGCCCAGCCGGCATCTTTATCAAACGGCAGGCCTTTGTGGCGCCAGATCCACGCATCCATCAGCATATTGCCCGGCCCGGTATCAAAGCCGCGCACCGGCTGACCGGGGATCAGCAGCGACAGATTGGCGATGCCGCCAATATTCAGCACCATGCGCCGTTCAACGCTGTCCATCAGCAACGCCTGGTGAAAAGCCGGTACCAGCGGCGCGCCCTGGCCGCCCAGCGCCATGTCGCGGCGGCGAAAATCGCCCACCACCGTAACGCCGGTCGCGGCAGCGATTTGGTTATTGTCGCCAATTTGCAGCGTATTCGGTGCCGCCGACTGCGGCTCGTGCCACACCGTCTGGCCGTGGCAGCCAATCGCCATGATATCGCTGGCCTCCAGCGCCTGCTGCTGCATCAGCGTCAGTACGGCTTCCGCAAACAGCTGGCCGAGCCGGGTATCGAGCTGACCGAGCTGCGACAGCGTCAGCGTCTGTCCCTGACAAATCGCCAGCACCTGCTGACGCAGCGCCAGCGGGATGGGATGGCAGTAGCTGGCCTGTTGCGCCACCATATGCTGGTCGATCGCGGCCAGCACGACGTCTACGCCGTCCAGGCTGGTGCCGGACATCACGCCGATATAGCGTCCTGATTTCATAGCGCTTCCTTACCCGTTTGCGGGCCTGCAATGCATCTGTGTTTAGCCTGGCAAATTACCGGGGCTAATTCTATGATAAATTTCCGCTTTTCAACTGCGCTGCGACACGCATTCCGGCAGCAAACTATTTTCATCCGGCAATTGAATTTTTGTTGATGGGCGGTGGTCTATGCTTCGGCCCAGCCGCATATTGTTCGGACATCGCGTCAATTGACCATTTTCTGACTTATACTGTTGCAGTACAGGACGAGAATATGGCGTTTTTTTGCATTAAGGAGCTTTCTCATGATTAAGCGTTTCGTAGCCGTAGCCCTGGCGGGTATCACGCTGGCTGGCTGTGTTAATAACGATACCCTTTCCGGCGATGTTTACAGCGCCAGCGAAGCCAAGCAGGTTCAAAGCGTCTCATACGGTACGCTGGTATCCGTGCGTCCGGTAAAAATTCAGGGCGGCGATGACAGTAATGTGATCGGTGCTATTGGCGGTGCGGTGCTGGGTGGTTTCCTCGGTAACACCATCGGCGGCGGCGCGGGGCGCAGTCTGGCAACGGCCGGCGGTGCTGTACTGGGCGGCGTAGCCGGTCAGGGCGTGCAGGGTGCGCTCAACAAATCTGACGGCGTAGAGTTGGAGATCCGTAAGGATGACGGCAATACCATTATGGTGGTGCAGAAGCAGTCCGCCAGCCGTTACTCAGTCGGCCAGCGCGTGGTGATGGCCTCCAACGGCAGCCAGGTCACCGTCTCTCCGCGCTAAGCGCGCAGATAAAAAAAACCGACGCCAGTGCGTCGGTTTTTTTATTTCTCGCGGTTCTGCAACTCGAGAATGTTTTTTTCCAGCCGGGCAATCAGCGTTACCATCTGATTGATCTCTTCGAGGCTGATGCCGGAGAGGATGTCGTCACGCGTCGCGTCAATCACGTTTTCGACCTGCTCAATGATCGGCTCAGCCTGACGGGTCAGCTTAATGCGCTTGGCGCGGCGATCGTTAGCGCAGGTGGCGCGGGTGATGAGCCCCTTCTCTTCCAGCTGATCCAGCGTACGCACCAGCGACGGCTGCTCAATACCGATGGCTTTCGCCAGCTGAATCTGCGACTGCTCTGGCGGGAGTTGATGAATATTGTGCAACGTCACCCAGTGGGTTTGTGTCAACTCAAGCGGCTTCAGACGCTGGTCGATCAACGCGCGCCAGATGCGCACCAGGCGAGACAGATCTGTTCCAAGCGGCGTATCCATTTCATCTCCTTATAATTAGCTTGCTAGCTATCAAGCCAGATTTTACACTATTCTGCGAGTTTACAGGACAAATTACAAATCCCGGGCCAGACGGCACGCCCGCTGTCTACACTTGATTTAACCGTGCCCGGGTAAAAAGGATGATGCCACGTGTCAATCTTCGCGCTCACCGCGACGGCGCCGCTGACCGATCTGGTGTTCGGTGCCTCACTGTTCTTCCCGCCGCTGTTCAAAGCGGTGCTGCTGGGCTTCTTTTTCTGGCTGCTGATTCATCCGCTGCTGCGCGGCTGGATCTACTCCGGCGATGTCTGGCACCCCACCTTAATGGATCTCTCACTGTTTGTTCTGTGCGTGAGCGGCGCACTGTGGATACTGAGCCTCGGATAAATCACCATGAAATTCAACCCCTTTAAGTACTTTTCTACCCTTGTGGTGTTTACCCTGGCGCTGCTCGCAGGCTGGTGGATGTGGAACTACTACATGCAGGCCCCGTGGACGCGCGATGGCAAAGTGCGCGCTGAACTGGTGGACGTGACGCCCGAGGTCTCCGGCCGTATCAGCACGCTGGCCGTGCGCGACAATCAGTTCGTGCATAAAGGCGAGGTGCTGCTGACGCTGGATCCGGTGCCGTGGCAGATTGCGCTGGCCAATGCGCAGGCCCAGCTGGCGAAGGCGCAGGCCGACCTCGCCAAAGCGCAGCATGAGGCGGATCGCCGTGCCAGCCTGCCGCGTAACGTGATATCCGCTGAAGATATGGACGCGGCGCGCCTCAACGCGAATGCGGCGGCCGCCACAGCGAAAGCCGCACAGGCGATGCTCGATCAGGCGCGCTGGAACCTGCAGCAAACCACGGTGACGGCACCGACCGACGGCTGGGTCAGTAACCTGACGCTGCGTGCCGGCAATTACGCGACCGCTGGTACGCCACTGTTCGCGCTGGTCGACAGCCACTCTTACTATGTGATGGGCTATTTCGAAGAGACCAAACTGCGCCATATCCAGCCCGGCGCGGCGGCGCAAATCGTGCTGTATAGCAACGGCGCACGACTGCAGGGCAAGGTGGAGAGCATCGGGCGGGCCATTTACGATCAAAGCATCGCCAGCGACGGCGGTCTGGTGCCTGATATCAAACCCAACGTGCCCTGGGTCAGGCTGGCGCAGCGCGTCCCGGTGCGTATCCGGCTAAACGCGGTACCGGATAATGTGCCGCTGGTGGCCGGTACCACCTGCACCATCTCTGTCGCGCACTGAGGCCGGCATGAATCTGCAGTGGCTGGCCTGGCACAATCTGCCGTGGATAAAGGCAACCGGCGGCGAGTGGCGCTATGCGTTGCGTAATGCAATCGCGATGTGTCTGGCGCTCACCCTGGCGTATGCGCTGCAGCTGGATCAGCCTTACTGGGCCATGACGTCCGCCGCGGTGGTGAGTTTCCCCACCGTCGGCGGCGCCATCAGCAAAAGCCTGGGCCGCATCGTCGGCAGCCTGCTCGGTGCCAGCGCCGCGCTGCTGATTGCCGGTCATACGCTCAACGAACCGTGGCTGTTTGCCTTTTTCATGGCCGGCTGGCTGGCGCTCTGCACCTGGGTCGCCAGCCATTTTCAAAACAATGTGGCCTACGCCTTTTCACTGGCCGGTTACACCGCCGCGATTATCGCCTTCAGCAGCGTTAACGTTAGCGACGTCAGCCAGCTGTGGGACATCACCCAGGCGCGCGTGTGCGAAGTGATCGTCGGGATTCTCTGCGCCGGGCTGATGATGATGATCCTGCCCAGCACCTCGGACGGCAGCGCACTGATGCTATCGCTGCGCCAGATGCACACCCGCCTGCTCGACCACGCCGTGCTGCTGTTGCAGCAGAGCAGCACGGAAAATGTGCGCACCGCCCACGAAACGGTGATCAGCCAAATCCTCACCATGAATCTGCTGCGCATTCAGGCCTTCTGGAGCCACTATCGCTTCCGCCGGCAAAATAACGTGCTTAATTACGTGCTGCATCAGCAGTTGCGCCTGACCAGCGTGCTCTCCAGCCTGCGGCGCATGCTGCTTAACTGGCCCGACGCGCCGCCGGCGCTGTACAGCGCAATGCAACAGCTGCTGCACGAACTGGCGCAGCCGCAGTGTGATAAATACCGGCTGGCGCAGATTCTGCGCAGCATCACGCCGGACGTGCACGGTGATTTCCGCCAGCGTGCTTTTGTCCAGCGGCTGCGCTACTTCTGCTGGGTATGGCTGAATGTGGAGCGCTGGATTCGCCTGATTGAGCGCGCCGACGCTGACACCCGTTTCCAGCCGCCGTACGCGCCGGCACTGGCACGTGCCAGCGACAGTGCCGAAGCTGGCTGGAGTGCGCTGCGCACGTTTAGCGTGATCATGCTGGGCTGCGCGTTCTGGATCGGGACCCAGTGGGACGCTGGCGCCGCCGCGCTGACGCTTACCGCTATTGCCTGCGTGCTCTACTCGTCATCGCCTTCGCCCGGCGGCAGCGTGTCGCTGCTGCTGAAAACGCTGCTGTGGCTGTCGCTGTTCAGCTTTGTGCTACAGTTTGGTCTGATGGTGCAAATCAGCGCGCTGTGGCAGTTTTTGCTGCTGCTGTTCCCGCTGCTGCTGACGCTGCAACTGTTTAAGCTGCAACAGAAGCAACGCGCCGCGCTCTGGGGCCAGTTTATTGTGTTTATGGGATCGTTTATCGCGGTAAGTAATCCGCCAGACTGGGATTTCCAGAGCTTCCTTAACGATAACCTGGCAAAAGTGTGTGGCGTCCTGCTGGCGTGGCTGGCGTTTCAGGTGTTACAGCCGGGTTCTGATGCGCGCCGCAGCCGGCGCCATATCCGGGCGTTGCGCCACGCTTTTCTCGATCAGCTACGTCGCCAGCCGCGTCTGAGTGAAAGCCGGTTTGAATCGCAGATTTATCATCACATCAGCCAGCTGAGCCACAGCCGTGATGAGCAGGCGCGCCTGTGGCTGCTGCGCTGGGGCGTGGTGCTGCTGAACTGTTCGCACATTGTCTGGCAGCTGCGCGCCTGGCAACCCCGCTCACCGGCGCTGGCGCAGCTGCGCGACAGCAGTCTGCAGGACTTGCAGCGTATTATGAGTTTGCGCGGTGTGCGTCACGACTCGCTGCAGACCGCGCTGGATACGCTGCAGCAGGCCATTGATCAGCTTCAGGGGCAGCCGGAGAGCGACGCGAACACCCTGGCGGGTATTTTGTGGCGCCTGCGCTGTTCGCTGGCGCAGCTGCGTCAGGCGGTGCCGGATTGATCATTCACAGTACTGGGTAAACTGCCGATCAAAGTCATCGTGCAGCTGCTGCAGGGTCTTCTGCCCTTCAAAGCGGGTTTTATCCTGCTCGGACATCGGTTCGATCACCAGCGCTTTCTCATCCGACGAGTAGATAAAGCGCCGTGCCAGCGTGCTGCCGGTAAAACTGGTGCCCTGAATGCCGCCGCACACCACGGTGATGCTGTGACGGCGGATTTCGGTATGGGTGAAATTGGTTTCGGTGGCGCTGCGCAGGACATTCTGACAGCCTTTGGCTTGCAGCCGCTGCAGGGTATGCTGCGTCAGCCATTCGCGGCCGCGGGCAATATTTTCACAACTGGCGCGCAGCGGATTGGTATCTATATCTCGCTGCAGCTGACGGCTGGCCTCCAGTCGCAGCTGGGTATCATTCGGGCGATCGCAGCCCACCAGCGCTAAACACAACAGCAAAATCCCACGCGTTTTCATGCCTGCCCCTGAGCGGTTCCGTTCCTGAATCAACATCATAGGATGGAATGTTGCCGCTGAGTAGCAGGAAAATGGGTCAGAATTTTTCTGCGCGGCGGCGGCGGGTCAGGCCCGTCGCCGCCCGGTGGTCAGATCACGCCGCAGGCCAGACGCGCCCCGCCACCGCCAAGCGGTTGCGGATGGTCAGCATGGTTATCGCCGCCGACGTGCACCATCAACGCTTTGCCTTTGATCTCGCTCAGCGATTTCAGGCGGGGCGCCACCACGGGATAGCTGGCTTTGCCGTCGTCGGTGACATACAGCGCGGGCAAATCGCCGAGGTGACCGTCAGCGTACGGACCGAGGTGCTTGCCGCTGTTGTGCGGATCGAGGTGACCGCCCGCCGCGCCGGCCGCCACGGTTTTGCCGGCGGATTCTCCGGGCTCACAGCTGCCTTTGGCGTGGACGTGGAAGCCGTGAATGCCGGGTTTCAGCCCGCTCAGCGCCGGCGCGAACTGCAGGCCATACGGGGTTTCGCTGATGGTCACCTTACCGATCGACTCACCGATACCCTGCGCCGTCACCTGATGCAGCGTCACGTCTTCTGACGCCGCGTGTGCACCGGCAGCACACACCAGCGTCAGCACGGCCATAATGGTTTTTTTCATAACGTCTCCTTACGGTTCAGATTCCCTCTAAGCCTGGACCGCTTTTGCCCAGGCTGCCGTAGTTTGACGCAGATTTACGCTTCAGGGCACATCGTAGCCGAGTGCCGCCTTGCGAATACGGAACCACTGCTGGCGATCCAGCGTCAGTTCACAGGCTTTCACCGCGTCGCTCACACGCGCGGTTTTACCGGAACCGATAATCGGCAGCGGACGACTGGGCAGCTTCATTACCCAGGCATAGACCACCTGCTCGATATTGCTGGCACCGATCTCCTGACGCACCTGTTCCAGCTCATCGCGCAGCGGCTGGTAGTGCGGATCGTTAAACAGGCGGCCGCCACCGAGGCACGACCACGCCATTGGGCGCATACGCGTCTGCTGGCACTGGTCGAGCGTGCCGTCGAGCAGCGCCGACTGCTCCAGCGGTGAGATTTCCAGCTGATTGGTGACCAGGCTAAACGGCAGACGGGATTGCAGCAGCGTGAACTGCGCAGCGGTAAAGTTGGACACGCCAAAATAACGCACCTTGCCACTCTGATGCAGCTGCAGGAAGGCGTCGGCGATTTCATCCGCATCCATTAACGGATCCGGACGGTGAATCAACAGCAGATCGAGATAATCGGTGGCAAAGTGGCGCAGCGAATTTTCCGCACTGTGCAGGATGTGGCTGGCTTCGGTGATGTAGTGACCGATTTTATGTTCCGGTTTCGCGCGGGTGGCAATGCCGCACTTGGTGACGATTTGCAGTTGCTGACGCAGCTGCGGTGCCAGGCGCAGCGCTTCGCCGAACGCGGCTTCACAGCGATAGTCGCCGTAGATGTCGGCGTGGTCAACGGTGGTGATGCCCAATGCCAGATGATGCTCAATGAACTGCACCAGTTGCTGTGGCGTCATGCCCCACTCCATCAGCCGCCAGTAACCGGCGATCAGCGGCGAAAAAGCGGGTCCCTGTGGGGCAATAGCGTGCGGTTGTAACATGGTTAAACTCCCTTCTGCGCAATAGCGAAAGCGCGAGTATAACCAAATGCGCACGGCGCGTTTTCTTAAAACAGCTCCGGTTGCTGTGGATCAGGATTTTCATCCACTTTTTGCTGCCGCTGCAGGCGCAACAGGCGCTGACGACACAGGCGCAGCACCTCGCGTTTTTGCGCATCGCTGAATTTCATCCAGTTGAAGCGCTCCTCCCGGCTGCGCAGACAGCCACGGCAATAGCCGCGCGCATCGCTCTGGCAGATACCGCGACAAGGGCTCGGAACCGGAAAAAACTCTAATTGCTCAGCCACATCACCTCCGCAATGAACCTATCCACTCTTATTGATAACAGCTTAGTGACATAGTGCAAGGCATAAACCGTTATTGCTGGTACTGTACACGGCGACAACCACGCCAGCGTCCGTCACCGTGGCAATAGTCAGGGAATCAATCAGGTAAGGAGACGCGGTTAAGGTTTTCCTCATCTTCAATTCATACGATTGTCATATTCCGTTATTCCGATGAGTCTCCATGAAACTGATCTCTAAGTTACAGTGTCACGACAACAGTTTTAATTTACTGGCCGCGTTGTTCTTTGCCGTTGTTCTCAATGCCCTGTTTTTATTGCGCGCGTGGGAAATTATTCCCTACACCCGCGTGCATGATTACCTGTTCGCCGCCAGCATGCCGGTGGTGCTGGTCGCGGCGTTTTATTTGCTCTTCTCGCTACTGGCCTGGCCGTGGATACGCAAACCGTTGCTGATTGTGCTGATTCTCGCCAGCGCCGCCGCCAACTACTTTATGCACAGCTTTGGTACGGTCATCGACACCAACATGATTGAAAACGTGTTTGAGTCGAATGCGCAGGAAACCGGCGCGCTGATGAGCCGCAACTATGTCATCTGGATGCTGCTGATGGGCATTCTTCCGGTCGCGCTGGTGTGCAGCGTCCGTATCAGCAATCGCCAGCGCTGGTGGTGGAATCTGCTGCAGCGCCTCGCCAGTGCGCTCGGTGCCGTACTGGTGATTCTGCTGATGGCCGTGCTGTTCTACAAAGACTATGCTTCGCTGATCCGCAATAACAAAGGCCTGGTGAAGATGATCACTCCTGCCAATATTGTCAGTGGCACCGGCCATTATGTCGATCAGCGCTATCTGCAGGGCAGCCAGGCGCTGGTAAAGATTGGCGAAGATGCGAAGAAAGGGCCGCTGATCACCGCCGGGTCGAAGAAGACGCTGGTGGTGCTGGTGGTGGGTGAAACTGCGCGCGCGGAGAACTTCTCCCTCGGCGGCTATGCGCGCGACACCAACCCACAGCTGAAAAAGCAGCAGGTGATTTATTATCCCAACGCCAGCTCCTGCGGCACAGAAACCGCCATTTCGGTGCCGTGCATGTTCTCGAATATGCCGCGCGAGCACTATGACGCGAACCTCGCCCATCATCAGGAAGGCGTGCTGGATGTGCTGGCCCATGCCGGAATCAGCGTGCTGTGGCGCGAAAACGACGGCGGCTGCAAAGGTGCCTGTGACCGCGTGCCGCATACCGATATGACGCAGTGGCAGCTGCCACAGTACTGCCACGATGGCTTCTGCCTCGATGACGTCCTGCTGCATCGCTTTGATAACTATGTCGACAGCCTGCACAATGACGGCATCATCGTACTGCACCAGATGGGCAGCCACGGTCCGGCTTACTTTAAGCGCTATCCGGCCGCGTTCCAGCGCTTTACGCCTACCTGCGACAGCAATCAGATTCAGGATTGCGACCACCAGGCGCTGGTCAACACCTACGATAACTCGCTGCTGTATACCGACGATATGCTGAGTCGCACCATCGATAAGCTGAAAGGCCTGAGCAATCGCTTTAACGTGGCGCTGGTGTACCTGTCCGACCATGGCGAATCGCTGGGCGAACACGGCATGTATCTGCACGGCGCGCCGTACCTGTTTGCGCCGTCGCAGCAGACGCACATCCCGCTGCTGCTGTGGATGTCGCCGGGCTACGCCGCGGCGTATCACATTGATCAGGCCTGTCTGCGCCAGCAGGCGGCAGAGACAGCGGTGTCGCAGGATAATCTGTTCCACACTGTGCTCGGCCTGTTCAACATCCAGACGCAGCAGTATCAGCCGCAGCTGGATATGATCAAATCGTGCCAGAATCGCGCCTGAGGATTGCATTAGACCGACTGGTCTAATACTCTGCCTGCCATGAACAAGACAGTGCAACGCAACGAAACCCGTGAACATCTGCTCGCCACCGGCGAGCAGGTCTGCCTGCAGCGCGGTTTCACCGGCATGGGATTGAGCGAAATGCTGGCGCTGGCGGAAGTGCCGAAAGGCTCGTTTTACCACTACTTCCGCTCGAAAGAAGCGTTCGGTGTGGCGCTGCTGGAGCGCTATTTCGTCAACTATCAGCAGCAAGTTGAACAGCAGCTGACCCAGCCCGGCGTTACTGCACGCGAACGCTTATTGCAGCATTTTCGCTACGCGGAACGGCTGTTTATTGAGCAGGGTCACATCGTCGGCTGTCTGGGCGTTAAGCTTTCCGGCGAAGTGTGCGATCTGTCAGAGCCGATGCGCGATGCGCTGCAGCGCGGTGCCACGGCCATTACGGCGGCTTACGCACGCTGTCTGACGGAGGTCGCAGCCGAACAGCCGCTGCCCTATGGGCAAAGCCCGCAGCAGCTGGCGCAACGCTGTTATCTGCTGTGGCTGGGTGCCAGCCTGCAGAGCAAGATTTCACGTGAGCCCGGGCCGATTAGCCTGGCGCTCGACACCATCGAACAGTGGCTTAATCACCGCTGATTTTTAAAAACGGCAATTTCTAGACGACCGGTCTATTACAGGAGTCATCATGGCGAGTAAACAGCTGTTCACCCCGCTGAAAGTGGGCGCGATTACCGTACCTAACCGTGTATTTATGGCGCCGCTGACGCGTCTGCGCAGCATTGAACCGGGCGATATTCCTACCCCGCTGATGGCGGAGTATTATCAGCAGCGCGCCAGCGCGGGTCTGATCATTACCGAAGCCACCCAGGTTTCGTTCCAGGCGAAAGGCTACGCCGGTGCGCCGGGTTTGCACACCGCGGAGCAGATTGCTGCGTGGAAAATGATTAACGAAGGTATTCACGCCGCGCACGGTCACAGCGCCGTTCAGCTGTGGCACACCGGCCGCATCTCGCATAATAGCGTGCAGCCGGATGGCAAAGCGCCGGTTGCACCGTCCGCGATCGCCGCTGGCACCCGCACCTCGCTGCGCGCCGCCGACGGCAGCGTATACCGCGAAGATACCTCCATGCCGCGTGAACTGAGCGTGGCAGAAATTCAGCAGATCGTTAAAGACTTCGGTCAGGCGGCAGCCAATGCGCGTGAAGCCGATTTTGACCTGCTGGAGCTGCACTCTGCGCACGGTTATCTGATGCATCAGTTCCTCGCACCCGGTTCTAACCAGCGTACCGATGAATACGGCGGTTCGATTGAGAAGCGCGGCCGTTTCGCGCTGGAAGTGGTCGATGCGGCGATTGCTAACTGGTCAGCCGATCGCATCGGTATCCGCATCTCGCCAATTGGCGCCTTCCAGAATCTGGAAAACGGTCCGGATGAAGAAGAAGCGGCACTGTGGTACATCAGCGAACTGGGCAAGCGCGGCCTCGCCTACCTGCACCTGTCTGAGCCAGACTGGGCGGGCGGTAAGCCTTACACCGATGAGTTCCGCCAGAAAGTGCGTGCCGCCTTCCCGGGCGTGATTATCGGTGCCGGTGCCTACACCGTGGAAAAAGCGGACGATCTGATTGCGCGTGGCCTGATTGACGCGGTGGCCTTTGGCCGCGACTTCATCGCCAACCCGGATCTGGTAGCACGCCTGCAGCAGGATGCACCGCTTAACCCGCAGCGCCCGGAGAGCTTCTACGGCGGCGGCGGGGAAGGTTACACCGACTACCCGACACTGTAAGTCAAACGCGGCCGCAGCGGATGTGCGGCCGCGTGCTTTCTTCAGGGCATTCCCTCGCTATACTAAGCGGGTTCCCTGATGACTTTTGAAAAGAGGATGTTATGCGTTTACTTCACACTATGTTACGCGTTGGCGATCTGCAGCGCTCCATCGATTTTTACACCCGCGTGCTGGGCATGCGCGTGCTGCGTCAGAGCGAAAACACCGAATACAAATACACCCTGGCTTTCGTGGGTTACACCGAAGAGAGCGAAGGTGCGGTCATTGAGCTGACCTACAACTGGGGCGTGGATAAATACCACCTCGGCAATGCCTACGGCCACATCGCGCTGGGCGTGGATGATGTCGCGGCGACCTGCGACCGCATCCGTCAGGCGGGCGGTAACGTCACGCGTGAAGCCGGCCCGGTAAAAGGCGGCAGCACCATCATCGCTTTCGTGGAAGATCCGGACGGCTACAAAATCGAGCTGATCGAAAACAAACACGCCGGTCACGGCCTCGGCAACTAATGCCGTTAGTCAGCCTGCTAATTTGCGGGCTGACTTCCCTCTCCTGCTGCACCCTGCGCCGATTTTTGCCATAATGCGCGCTGCCCCATTTCCTGCAATGAGATCCTGATGTCTGAATCGAACGCCTTAAACGCACTCCATCAACGCTTCCGTGGTTTTTATCCTGTGGTGATTGACGTTGAAACCGCCGGTTTCAATGCGCAAACCGATGCGCTGCTGGAAATCGCCGCCACTACGTTAAAAATGGATGAGGATGGCTGGCTGCACCGCGATGAAACCCTGCATTTCCACGTGGAGCCGTTCGAAGGGGCGATTCTCAATCCCGAAGCGCTGGCGTTTACCGGTATCGACCCCAGCAATCCGCTGCGCGGCGCGGTGAGTGAATATGAGGCGCTGCACGCCATTTTCAAAATGGTGCGTAAAGGCACCAAAGACAGCGGCTGTAACCGGGCGATTATCGTGGCGCACAATGCCACCTTTGATCATAATTTTCTGATGGCGGCAGCAGAGCGCACCGGCATGAAGCGTAACCCGTTCCACCCGTTCGCCACCTTTGACACCGCCGCACTGAGCGGGCTGGTGCTGGGACAAACGGTGCTGGCCAAGGCCTGTAAAGCGGCGGGGATAGATTTTGACAGCACTCAGGCGCACTCGGCACTGTACGATACCGAACAGACCGCCACGCTGTTTTGCGAACTGGTGAATCGCTGGAAACGCCTCGGCGGCTGGCCGCTGGCGGTGAGTGAAGAGCCGGCCGAAGACGATGCCTCGGCCTGAGGCCCGTCAGACCGCAGCCAAAAAAAAGGCCGACACTGCTGTCGGCCTTTTTCTTATTCTGCTTCTTTGTGCTTCTCAGCGGTCTCTTTGATCAGCGGTTGCAGTTCGCCGCGCTGGAACATCTCAACGATGATGTCACAGCCGCCGACCAGCTCGCCATCCACCCACAGCTGCGGGAAGGTTGGCCAGTTGGCGTATTTCGGTAACTCAGCGCGGATATCCGGATTTTGCAGAATGTCTACGTACGCAAAGCGCTCACCACAGGCAGACAGCGCCTGTACCGCCTGCGCAGAGAAACCGCAGCTTGGCAGTTTCGGCGAACCTTTCATGTACAGCAGGATCGGGTTTTCTGCGATCTGGCGCTGAATTTTTTCAACAGTACTCATTTTTGCCTTCCTTAATCCTTCACTTCGTGTTTGTTTATTGTAGCGACTTCGCCCCGCGACTGAAAACGGGATTTTGCCTTAGCCGGCGCATATCGCCATGTTTGTTAAGTTCGCGCGCCACGAATAACATTTTCGTATCATTAATAAGCATTAATCAATTAATAATTAGCAATAATTCCGCTGGGTTAAACAGCTGAAATCGCTCATTTTTGCCCCACTTTCAGTACCGTGACAGATTAATGGAAAAAGACCTTACCTTTTGCAAAAAAAGTGGATTAGAATTGCCCCGGTGCTGATCGTCGATCAGATTTTTCTAACTTTACCGCGGTCTGGCTTCCTGCCGACGGCTTAACCTGTAACCGGACTATGCGTTTACTGATTACGCTTTTCATACTGGCTTTTGCCCAACTGTTCTTTAATGTGGCGGCGGCTTCTCCGCATGCGCCGGTTAATGCCAGTTTGCAGAAAGCGGAGAAAAAGAACGCGCGTGAAGATGAGCGTCGCAAACGACGCCCGGTGAAAACCACCAGCAAAAAGTCACGCCTGACGTCGGTGCAAAAGTTCAAACTCAAAAAACAGCAGAAAAGCGAAACGGCACTTCAGCACACCACGCAGCGCAAATCCTCGCTTAAGCTCAGCGCGAAAAAATACGGTCATCAGCGGCTGGCGAAAAAATCGCGTGACGTTGCCGTTGATGATGAAGTGCAGCAGCTGAGCGGCATTAAAATGAGCAAGGCCCACCGCCTGCGCTATCAAAAAGCGCGCGAAACCGCGATGACGAAACTGATGGGCCAGCTGGGTAAACCGTATCAGTGGGGAGGCACCTCACCGCACACCGGTTTCGACTGCAGTGGTTTAGTGTGGTACGCCTACAAAGACCTGGTGAAGTTTAAATTTCCCCGCACCGCCAATGAGATGTATCACCTGCGCGACGCCGCGCCGATCAAGCGCGAGATGCTGGAGAAAGGCGATCTGGTGTTCTTCCGCATCAACAATCGCGGTACCGCCGACCATGTCGGGGTTTATCTGGGCAATGGCAAATTCATTCAGTCTCCGCGCACCGGTAAGGACATTCAGATTAGCGCGCTGGGCGAGGATTACTGGCAGAAGCATTACGTTGGCGCACGCCGTATGATGACGCCGAAAACCGTGCGCTAAGCTCAGCATTGCGCAACAAAAAAGCCGGTGGCTGTTCAGCAGCACCGGCTTTTTTATTAATGCAGAATGGCGGTAAAGCTAAAGGCAATAATCATCAGCAGAGCAGCGGCGGTGGTGGTCAATGCCAGTTTTAAATCGGTACTCATCACAACTCCTTAGTCACACAGTTTGCATGGTTAAATAATTTTCGCACAGTGATGGGCAAAAATCTCGTGTTATCCGCCCCGGCTTGCTAGAATCGCCGCCTTTCGTTGCGCAACAGATTTAGCGCATGCTGCATTGACAGCCTGCTGAAGGATGTTTCCCTGCCCGATTAAGCAGATTAGCCCTGATATTCAGGGCGCAAAACCATTAGCAGACGCAAACGTTTAACAATATACTTATCAGTAAGTTGCGATAAGCCCAGGAGTACCATTTTCATGGCAACCATTAAAGATGTGGCGAAACGCGCCGGGGTCTCAACTACCACGGTTTCGCATGTCATCAACAAAACGCGTTTTGTCGCGGAAGAGACGCGTAACGCCGTATGGGAAGCGATTAAAGCGCTGCACTACTCACCGAGCGCGGTGGCCCGCAGCCTGAAGGTGAATCACACCAAGACGCTGGGCCTGCTGGCGACCTCCAGCGAAGCGCCCTACTTCGCCGAAATTATTGAAGCCGTGGAGAATCACTGCTTTGAGCGTGGTTACACGCTGATTCTCGGCAACGCGCATAACGATCTGCAAAAACAGCGTGCCTATCTGTCGATGATGGCGCAAAAGCGCGTCGATGGCCTGCTGGTCATGTGCTCCGAATATCCCGACGATCTGCTGCAGATGCTGGAAGAGAACCGCAATATCCCGATGGTGGTCATGGACTGGGGCGAATCGCGCGGGGACTTTACCGATACCGTGCAGGACAATGCGTTCCACGGCGGTTACCTCGCCGGACGATACCTGATTGAGCGCGGCCATCGCGATATCGGTGCTATCCCTGGCCAGATGGAGCGCAACACCGGTGGTGGCCGTCATGCGGGTTTTCTGCAGGCGATGCAGGAAGCGGGCATCAGCGTCCGTCCCGAGTGGATTGTGCAGGGTGACTTCGAACCGGAGTCAGGTTATCAGGCGATGCAGCAGATTCTGAACCAGAAACAGCGCCCGACGGCGGTGTTCTGCGGCGGCGATATCATGGCGATGGGCGCGATTTGCGCGGCCGACGAGATGGGACTGCGCGTGCCGCAGGATATTTCGGTGATTGGCTACGACAATGTGCGCAACGCGCGCTACTTCACCCCGGCGCTGACAACCGTGCACCAGCCGAAAGCGCAGCTGGGGGAAAAGGCACTGGAGATGCTGCTGGACCGCATCACCAGCAAACGCGAAGAGCCGCAGACCATTGAAGTGCAGCCCACGCTGATTGAGCGCCGCTCCGTGGCCGATGGCCCGTTCCGCGATTACCGCCGTTAAGCCGCCTTCTCGCTGAGCCACTCGTGGTTCAGCGTCTCCGCATCGCCCAGATATTCCAGTAACCACGCCAGCGCCGGTGACGCGCGCTGCTCAGACCAGCTGACGCAACACGGGCTGTCCGGAAACGGCTGCGGCAACGCCAGCTCCACCAGCGCGCCGCTGTCCAGCAGCGGGCGCGCCAGGTGCCCCGGCACCATGCCCACGCACAATCCGGCCTGCAGGCAATCCAGCCCGGTTTCCCACTCCGGCACCACCAGACGCCGCTGGTTATCCAGCGTCCATGTCATGCGGCGCGGCAGCGCGCGCGACGTATCTTCCAGCACCAGCGACGGCCAGGCGCGCAGAGTTTCGTCGTCCAGCTGCGGGCTGTGAGCCAGCGCATGCTGCGGACTCACCACGCAGCGCCAGTTGAGCGCGCCCATATCCTGAAAAGCGAAGCGGCCGCCGACCGGAATGGCCTGGGTGGCGCCAATCGCCACATCGACACGCCCATCAGCCAGCGCGTCCCACACGCCGTTAAATACTTCGTAGCTGATGATCAGCTCCATATCGGGAAAATGGCGGTAAAAATCCTTTACCAGCTGGCGGGTGCGCTGCGGTTTGACGATGCAATCCACCGCGATACTGAGCTGACCGCGCCAGCCGTTGGCCAGCTGCTGACACTGACGGCGCGTGGCCAGCATTTTTTTGATAACAGAACGCCCTTCACGCACAAAATGCTCGCCTGCTGCCGTTAGCACCACTTCGCGATGCTGCCGCTCAAACAGCGGTACCGCCAGCCAGCCTTCCAGCTGGCGCACAGTATAGCTGATGGCAGAGGGCACGCGGTGCAACTCCTGCGCCGCCGCGCTAAAACTGCCGGTGCGCGCTACCGCGTCCACCACCTCAAGTGCATATTCCGACCACATAGTTTTCCCATCAAAAATTTTAACAGCATCCTGCAAATATTAGCGTTTCACAAAGCCCGCTGCACCCTTTTACACTCCCCGCCGTTCAACCTGCCGAATGAGAAAAACCATGCTGTCATCAAAAGGATTTCTGCCTTACCTTGCCGTGCTGAGCATGCTCGGCTTTCTGGCCACCGATATGTATTTACCCGCCTTCGGCGCCATGCAGCGCGACTTTGCTTCCGCACCGGGCACCATCAGCGCCAGCCTGAGCCTGTTTCTGGGCGGCTTTGCCTGTGCGCAGGTGCTGTGGGGTGTGCTGTCGGATCGCTTTGGCCGTAAGCCGATTTTACTGGCCGGCCTGAGCCTGTTTGCGCTGAGCTGTCTTGCCATGCTGTGGGTGACTAACGTCTGGCTGATGCTGGCGCTGCGCTTTGTGCAGGCGGTAGGCGTGTGCGCCGCGGCGGTGAGCTGGCAGGCGCTGGTGGTTGATCGCTATCCGCAGGCCAAAGCCAACAAAGTGTTTGCCACGATTATGCCGCTGGTGGCGTTGTCACCGGCGCTGGCGCCGCTGCTGGGGGCCTGGCTGATGGCCCATTTTCACTGGCGCGCCATCTTCCTCGCGCTCACGCTGGTGACGCTGGTGCTGCTGTTTGGCACGCTGAAACTGACCAGCGCGCCGCGTGCGCGCCACGAAAGCACGCCGCAGCCCAGCTGGCTGACGCTGCTGGCGACGCGTATTTACAGCGGTAACGTACTGATTTATGCCGCCTGCTCCGCCAGTTTCTTCGCCTGGCTGACCGGCTCGCCGTTTATCCTCGCCGCCGCGGGTCTGAGCCCGGCGGACATTGGCCTGAGCTATATTCCGCAGACCATCGCCTTCCTGCTGGGCGGATTTGGCTGTCGCGCACTGCTGAATCGCTTTCAGGGTGCGCAGCTGCTGCCGTGGTTGCTGATGATTTACAGCCTGAGCATTCTGGGCCTGTTTGCGGTGGCGCTGATGACTACGCCGCCGCTGGTGGCTCTGCTGCTGCCGTTCTGCGGCATGGCGCTGGCCAATGGCGCGATTTACCCGATTGTGGTGTCCAGCGCCCTCGCCCCGTTCCCGCAGGCCACCGGCAAAGCGGCCGGCCTGCAGAATCTGCTGCAGCTGGGCTTATGCTTCCTCGCCAGCCTGATTGTTTCCGCCGGTCTGCAGCATGCGCTGTTGCATACCACGTTGGTCATGGTCGCCACGGTGATCCTCGCCTGGGCCGGTTTCCTGTGGCAGCGCAGCGCCAGCGCACAAAGTGATATTGCTCACGCTTCCCGTCCCTGCGAAGATAATTGCTAAGGCAACGATTATCGTTAGCAAACTAACGATAAGCCATTGAATACTGACTTGCGTGAGCATATACTCAGTGGGTCAGCATTTCTGCAACAAATCAATAACATAATGATCGTATTTTTTAGCGACACTGTCGCTGGGATGGCGTCTGCACGATATTCACCTCCGGAGTTGTGGCAGACATTTCTATTCAGATTCATACCTCTGTAATACGTCGGCTATCTGGCGCACGGATTTTCCGTGAGTTCTCTCACAGGCCTGAGGAATTTGACTATTCTTTTTCTCAGGTTCAAATCGGAAAGGTGATGGAGAAGCTATGAGTTCATCGTGTATAGAAGAAGTGAGCCTTGAAGAAAACCAATGGTTTCGTATCGCCCATGAATTACTGGAGCGGGCGGACATTCACATCAACGGCACACGTCCCTGGGATATTCAGGTCAGACATGCGGATTTTTTCAAACGGGTCCTGCAGGAGGGATCGCTGGGCCTCGGTGAAAGCTACATGGACGGCTGGTGGGAGTGTGAACGTCTGGATATGTTCTTCCACCGCGTGCTGAAACATCATCTGGATAAGCAGTTACCGCACCATTTTAAAGACACGCTGCGCATTGCTGCGGCGCGCCTCACCAATCTGCAGTCAAAGAAACGCGCCTGGATTGTTGGTAAAGAGCACTACGATCTTGGCAACGACCTGTTTTCACTGATGCTCGATCCGTTTATGCAGTACTCCTGCGGCTACTGGAAAAGCGCGGAAACGCTGGAGCAGGCACAGCAGGACAAGCTGGATATGATCTGCCGTAAGCTGCAGCTTGAGCCGGGCATGACGCTACTGGATATCGGCTGCGGCTGGGGCGGACTGGCGGAATTCGCCGCGCGTCATTATGGGGTGAAAGTGCATGGCGTGACCATCTCTGCCGAGCAGCAGAAAATGGCGCAGCAGCGCTGTGCCGGTCTTGATGTGACCATTCTGCTGCAGGATTACCGTGATTTGGACCAGCAGTTTGACCGCATCGTGTCGGTGGGCATGTTCGAACACGTCGGGCCGAAAAACTATGCCACCTACTTCAATGTGGTTGATCGTAACCTGAAACCGGAAGGCCTGTTTTTGCTGCACACCATTGGGGCGATCAGAACCGACATGAACGTCGACCCGTGGATCGATAAATACATTTTCCCCAACGGCTGTTTACCGTCGGTACGGCAGATTGCCGATGCCAGCGAATCTCACTTCATCATGGAAGACTGGCATAACTTCGGCGCGGATTATGACACCACGCTGATGGCCTGGCATGAGCGGTTCCAGGCGGCATGGCCGCAGCTGGCGGAGAAGTATGGCGAGCGTTTCAAACGGATGTTCAGCTATTACCTCAACGCCTGCGCCGGTGCGTTTCGCGCGCGCGATATTCAGCTGTGGCAGGTAGTTTTCAGCCGCGGCGCTGAAGGCGGTTTGCGCGTGGCGCGTTGATTTCAGTGCAATGCTAAAAGGCGCTTACCGCGCCTTTTTTATTCGCGATTACTCCGCGTCCGGCAGCGTTTGTGCCAACAGCGCAGCCGCGGCATCACGCTGCGCCAGCACACGTTCGACGGTGTCGACAATCGCCTGGGTATGCGGATCGATTTCGATATTGACCCGATGCCCCAGCTTCTTCGCGCCCAGCGTGGTGCGCTCCAGCGTTTCCGGGATCAGATGCACGCAGAACTTACTTTTGGTGACATCGCCGACTGTCAGGCTGATACCATCGATGCCGACGAATCCTTTATGCAGAATATATTTGATCTGCTCAGCGTCCTGTAATTTAAACCACACTTCGCGGTTATTCTCTGACTGGATAATTTTACAGATTTCGGCGGTGGTCATAATATGGCCGGACATCAGGTGTCCGCCAATTTCATCGCTGAATTTCGCGGCGCGCTCAATATTCACGATGTCACCAACCTGTAATTCACCGAGGTTGGTGATGCGCAGCGTCTCTTTGATGAGATCGAAGCTGACGCGATCGCCGTCAATGGCGGTCACCGTCAGGCAGCACCCGTTGTGCGCTACCGAGGCGCCCAGCGCCAGGCCGGGCAACAGCTCAGCAGGCAAGCGCACGGTGTGGGTGCGGAACAACTCTTTTTCTTCAATGGCGACAATTTCTGCCGTGCCCTGCACAATTCCGGTAAACATAATTTCAGCCTCTGCGAAGTTTGTGGCAGTTTATCACAGCTTGCGCCGCAAGGTTTAATTTGCCGGCGCGCAAACTTTACACAAATGGCGCAACCAAATGCGATCAATGTTTGGCGGAAGTGCGGGCTACCGCTACACTAGGTCGCGCATTCTTTGGGGATTTCACCCCGCTCTCTTCTTAAATTACGCAGGTGATACGTGCAGAAGTATTTAACAGAAGCGCGTCAATTGCTGGCCCTCGCGATCCCGGTCATCCTTGCTCAGGTGGCACAGACCGCGATGGGATTTGTGGATACCATAATGGCCGGTGCGGTGAGCGCCACGGATATGGCCGCCGTTGCTGTCGGCACCTCTATCTGGCTTCCCGCCATTTTGTTTGGTCATGGTCTGCTGCTGGCATTGACGCCAACCGTTGCGCAACTCAACGGATCCGGGCGACGCGAACGCATCGCAGAACAGGTGCGCCAGGGTTACTGGCTGGCGGCGGGCGTGGCGCTGCTGATTATGGTGGTGCTGTGGAACGCCGGCTACCTGATTCACACCATGCATGACATTGATCCTCAGCTGGCGGCCAAAGCAGAAGGTTATCTGCACGCGCTGCTGTGGGGCGCACCGGGCTACCTGTTTTTCCAGGTGGCACGTAATCAGTGTGAAGGGCTGTCGAAGACCAAGCCGGCGATGCTGCTGGGTTTCCTCGGCCTGCTGACCAACATTCCACTGAACTATGTGTTTATTTACGGCCATTTCGGTATGCCTGCGCTGGGCGGCGTGGGCTGTGGCGTCGCCACCGCGTCGGTTTACTGGGTGATGTATCTGGTGATGCGCTTCTGGCTGAAGCGCATGCCGGCCATGCGCGATATCCGCATGCATAGCCGCTGGTCGCCACCGTCGCGCGCCATCCTGACGCGCCTGTTCACGCTGGGATTACCGGTCGCGCTGGCGCTGTTTTTCGAGGTCACGCTGTTTGCCGTGGTGGCGCTGCTGGTGTCGCCGCTCGGCATTGTGAAAGTCGCTGGTCATCAGATCGCGCTCAACTTTAGCTCGCTGATGTTTGTGCTGCCGCTGTCGCTCGGCGTCGCCACTACCATTCGCGTCGGCTACCGTCTGGGCCAGGGCTCGGCCGAACAGGCCCGCATCGCCGCGTGGACCGGCCAGGGCGTGGGTATTACCATGGCGGCGATCACCGCGCTGTTTACCGTGACCTTCCGCCACGATATTGCCGCGCTCTATACCGCTAATCCGGAAGTGATTACCCTGGCGGCACAGCTGATGCTGCTGGCGGCCATCTATCAGTTCTCGGATTCGATTCAGGTGATCGGCAGCGGTATCCTGCGCGGCTATAAGGACACGCGCTCGATCTTCTTTATCACCCTGATCGCCTACTGGGTGCTGGGGCTGCCGGTGGGTTACGTGCTGGCGCTGACCGACTGGGTGGTGGCACCACTGGGGCCGGCCGGTTTCTGGTGCGGATTTATCGTCGGCCTGACGTCGGCGGCGGTAATGATGATCTGGCGCATCCGCCGTCTGCAGCGTTTACCGGCGCAGGTGATTCTGGCGCGCGCCGCGCGCTAAGTGGCTGAGCGGGCGTTTATTTGGCCCGCAATGGCGAAAAAAACGACGCATAGCACAGTTGCTGGTCAGTCGTCAGGAAAAATCACTTTTCCGCTTGCCAGCATCACGGCCTGCCGTTAATATTCGTCCCCGCTGTCGCCCTGACAGCATGTTGCGCTCTTAGCTCAGTTGGTTAGAGCACCACCTTGACATGGTGGGGGTCGATGGTTCGAGTCCATTAGAGCGCACCAAGTGCGTCCGTAGCTCAGTTGGTTAGAGCACCACCTTGACATGGTGGGGGTCGGTGGTTCGAGTCCACTCGGACGCACCAGATTTCTGAAATGCGCTCTTAGCTCAGTTGGTTAGAGCACCACCTTGACATGGTGGGGGTCGATGGTTCGAGTCCATTAGAGCGCACCACTTTTGCTGTTATCTCCCTTGCGCAACTCGCTTTTCCTTGATCTGAGTCGGTTTTCTCCCTCTGCTTTTATATTGGTTTTCGCATACTTAGCGACTATACTATGCCGCGTTGTTCCACCTGAAAGGTTTCAGCGCTAACGTGCCTATGCCAGCCACTTACATCATTTGCGCAACGCCGTCGCTACGGTCTCTCCGCCCGGCGCATAACTTCTCTGCACGCTTAGCCGTCGTCACCTATTCTTACTTCTGTGGTAAACGTACCAACACCAAACAGATTTTTACTTCGGTGCCAGACGCATCGAACCCCGACCTTTATCATCCATCACAACTTACAGAAATCTGACATGAAAAAGACCAAGATCGTTTGTACTATCGGTCCGAAAACCGAATCCGAAGAGATGCTGACTCAACTGCTGGAAGCGGGCATGAACGTCATGCGCCTGAACTTCTCTCACGGGGATTATGCCGAACATGGTCAGCGCATCACCAACATGCGTGCCGTCATGGAAAAAACCGGTCGCCAGGCCGCGATTCTGCTGGACACCAAAGGCCCGGAAATCCGTACCATGAAACTGGACGGTGGCAACGATGTGTCCCTGAAAGCTGGCCAGACCTTCACCTTCACCACCGATCAGTCAGTGATTGGTAACAGCGAGCGCGTTGCCGTTACTTACGCCGGTTTCACCGAAGACCTGAAAATTGGTAACACCGTGCTGGTCGACGATGGTCTGATCGGCATGGAAGTCACCGAAGTCACGGAAAACACCGTGGTGTGTAAAGTGCTGAACAATGGCGACCTTGGCGAAAACAAAGGCGTCAACCTGCCAGGCGTGTCCATTCAGCTGCCGGCACTGGCGGAAAAAGACAAGCGCGATCTGATCTTCGGCTGCGAGCAAGGCGTGGATTTTGTTGCGGCTTCCTTCATCCGTAAACGTTCTGACGTGCTGGAAATCCGTGAGCACCTGAAAGCCCACGGCGGTGAGCACATTCAGATCATCTCCAAGATCGAAAACCAGGAAGGCCTGAACAACTTCGATGAGATCCTGGAAGCCTCTGACGGCATCATGGTCGCGCGTGGTGACCTCGGTGTGGAAATCCCGGTTGAAGAAGTGATCTTCGCGCAGAAGATGATGATCAAGAAGTGTAATAAAGCGCGCAAAGTGGTGATCACCGCGACGCAGATGCTGGATTCGATGATCAAGAACCCGCGCCCTACCCGTGCTGAAGCCGGCGACGTGGCCAACGCCATCCTCGACGGTACCGACGCGGTGATGCTGTCCGGTGAGAGCGCCAAGGGTAAATACCCGCTGGAGTCGGTCAGCATCATGGCGACTATCTGCGAGCGTACCGATCGCGTGATGAAATCGCGCATCGATTCCCTGCAGGATTCGCGCAAGCTGCGTATCACTGAAGCAGTGTGCCGTGGCGCCGTTGAGACCGCTGAGAAACTGGAAGCGCCGGTGATTGTGGTGGCGACCGAAGGCGGTAAGTCAGCTAAATCCGTGCGTAAATACTTCCCGGATGCCACCATTCTGGCCCTGACCACTAACCAGACCACTGCGCGTCAGCTGATCCTCAGCAAAGGGATTGAAACGCGTCTGGTGAGCGAAATCGCCTCGACCGATGATTTCTACCGCATCGGCAAAGAGATGGCGCTGCAGAGCGGCTACGCGCAGAAAGGCGATGTCGTGGTGATGGTTTCGGGTGCGCTGGTACCGAGCGGAACCACCAACACCGCGTCGGTGCACGTACTCTGATCGAGCCGGTGATGTTTATTTAAAAGAGCGCCTTTCGGGGCGCTTTTTTTATTCCGCGCCTGAGACAGAAAGCGGAAAATTCCAATCGATAATAACTATTCAATATCCCGCAGAATTAAGGTTAATCCGATTAAATCTCTCTGTTTTCGCTAAATATTTTCATCATGTTCTGCGAAACGCTGCTTCTTTGAGCGAACGATCAAATTTAAGCATGTTCTCATCAAAAATTTATTCTCAACTTAAAAAGCTTTGTGTAATACTTGTAACGCTACATGGAGATTAACTCAATCTAGAGGGTATAAATAATGAATCGTACTAAACTGGTACTGGGCGCGGTAATCCTGGGTTCAACTCTGCTGGCTGGTTGCTCAAGCAACGCTAAAATCGACCAGCTGTCTTCAGACGTTCAGACTCTGAACGCTAAAGTTGACCAGCTGAGCAACGACGTGAACGCAATCCGTTCTGACGTTCAGGCTGCTAAAGACGACGCAGCTCGCGCTAACCAGCGTCTGGACAACCAGGCTCACTCTTACCGTAAGTAAGAGTTCTGGTTTGAAAAATGGTGCCCTTGTGGCACCATTTTTTTTGTCCGGATTCTGCCGTCCGCTGGCCCTGAATCACGGTGTCGCAGCGGCTTCGCCCTGCGCCTGACTGATGGTGGCTTGCGCACCGCCTGTTGCCCCCTGCTGCGTCTGCAGCACTGCCGGCAGCGGCGTCGCCTCATTCACCGGTTCCCCACTGCTCACCAGTACTGGCATGCCTGAACGACGTTCAATCGCCGCCTTAATCAGCACACTGTCGCTCTTCGCACTCTTTATAAAGGCTTTCAGCGGCGCGCTCAGCGCAATTGGCATGGTCTGCGGATCGTCCTGTTCATTACGCGACAGCGGCTGGTGTACCTCGATGTAGCGTTTGCCGTCGGGTTCGATGGCATATTTGATCGGCTGGTTAATCACCTGTACGCGTGTACCCTGCGGCACGCTGTTAAACAGCGCTTCGATATCGTCCGGGCGCAAACGAATACAGCCGGAGCTGACGCGCATCCCGATGCCGAAATCGGCGTTGGTGCCGTGAATCAGATACTGGCCGCTGCCGCGCGCCAGACGCAGTGCAAACAGCCCCATCGGGTTATCCGGCCCGGCAGGCACCATCGCGGGCAGCGTGATGCCCTCTTTGGCGTAGCGTTTACGGATATTGACGGTGGGCGTCCAGGTGGGGTTAGGGATTTTCTGGCTGATACTTGTCACCATGCTCGGCGTGGCAGCACCCAACTGGCCGATGCCGATCGGATAAACCACGACGCGATTTTCCCCTTTGGGATAATAGTAGAGACGCAGTTCGGCCAGGTTGATCACGATGCCTTCACGCGGCGCATCCGGCAGCAGCATCTGCAGCGGCACGGTAAGCTGCGTTCCGGCTTTCGGCAGCCAGGGGTCGACGCCCGGGTTGGCTTCCAGCATGCCAAGCATGCCTATCTTATAACGCGCGGCAATGCTCTCCAGCGGCCGTTTGTCATCCGGGACGGTGGTCAGGGTGTTTTCGCCAATCAAACGGCTATCAGCGGCTGGCAGGGGGTATTCCGTAGCAAACGCAGGTGCAGACAGTCCGAAACAGGACAACAGCAATGCACCGGCTAAACGAAGCGCAGGTTTCATGCAATTTTCTCTTTGTCGGATGGAACAGACCCCGCTCATGGCCGGGGTCTGGAGAGTGTAACTTAGCTGAGAGACTGTGCGTTATGCCGGATCGCGCGAATCATCGCTTCCAGCCCCTGCGAACGCGAAGGGGTGAGGTGTTGCGTCAGGGCCAGTTCGCCAAACCAGTGGGCGACATCCAGTGCCAGAATCTCTGGCGCTTTCAGCCCCTGATACAGGCTAAATACCACGGCAATCAAACCCTTAACGATGGCGGCATCGCTGTCACCTTCAAAAGTAATGGTGCCGTCTGCCTGTGGGGTCATGCGAATCCATACCTGACTCTGACAGCCGGAAATGACGTACTGCGGCTGATGCAAGCTTTCAGAGGATTCTGGTAATTTTGCCCCGAGTTCAATGATGTAGAGGTACTTCTCTTCCCAGTTGGCGCAACGATTGAAGTTGCGCACCAGTTTCTCTTTTTCTGGCAGGTTTGCCATGCATAACTCCTGAAATCTGCTCAACCGCCCAGCAGACGATGAATGCGCGTCAGGCCAGCCGCCAGGCGATCGGCTTCCTCTTCGCTGTTGTAGAGCGCGAAAGAGGCGCGACACATCGCGGGCACCGCATAATGACGCATCAGCGGCATGGCACAGTGGTGGCCGGTGCGGATGGCAATGCCGTACTGGTCGAGGAAGCTGCCAACGTCAAACGCGTGGTGCTTACCGAGGTTAAACGCGACCACGCCGCTGCGCTCGGCCGGGCCGTAAATAACCAGGTCCGGCACTGACGCCAGCTTGTCTAGCGCGTAACGCATCAGCTGGCTCTCGCGCTGATGGATCGTCTCCAGACCGAGTTCGCTGATCCACGTCAGCGCCGCGCCGAGACCAATGATGCCGCCAGTGTTCGGCGTGCCGGCCTCAAAGCGCCACGGTGCGCCATTCCAGGTGGTGCCGGTGGGCAGCATGACCTGATCGATCATCGAACCGCCGCCTTCCCACGGTGGCATGATCTCCTGCAGCGCCTTACGCGCGTACAGCACGCCAATCCCGGTCGGCCCATAGATTTTATGGCCGGAGAACACGTAGAAATCGCAGCCGATATCCTGCACGTCAACGGGGTGGTGCATCACAGCCTGGGCACCGTCCACCAGCGTCACCACGCCCGCGGCTTTCGCCTGCGCCACGATGGCTTTCACCGGGTTAACCGTGCCGAGCACGTTGGAAACGTGCGTCACGGCCAGCAGGCGCGTACGGCTGTCGATCAGCCCCGCCAGCTGTTCCAGCGCCAGCTCGCCGTTGTCGTTAAGTGGCAGCACACGGATTTCCGCACCGGTACGCTGGGCCACCATCTGCCACGGCACGATATTGGCGTGGTGCTCCATCTCAGTGACGATCAGGTTATCGCCCGGCTGCAGCTGACTGCCGCCCCAGCTGTTGGCCACCAGATTGATGCCTTCGGTGGTGCCTTTCACGAAGATAATCTCTTCCGGCGCGGCAGCATGCAGAAAACGCGCCGCCTGGGCGCGCACGTTTTCCATATCGCTGGTCGCCTGCGCGCTCAGCGAGTGAATGCCACGGTGCACGGCCGCATAGCCGTGCTGATAGAAGTGACTTTCCGCATTGATCACCGCGAGCGGGCGCTGTGCGCTGGCCGCGCTGTCAAGGTAGGCCAGCGGATGTCCGTTGACCTCGCGACTCAGAATCGGAAACTCCGCTCTGACTCGTTCGAGATCGAAACTCATGACTCAACTCCCGGGAAACGGTCGGTAATACGTTGCAGTACCACCTGGCGCAGCGCGTCATCTTCCAGCGCTTCCGTCAGTTCAGCGGCGAAAGCATGGATGATCATCTGCTGCGCCGCGTCTTCGGCGATGCCGCGCGAGCGCAGGTAGAACATCTGCTCATCGTCGATGCGACCAATAGTCGCGCCGTGGCTGCACTTGACGTCATCGGCGTAGATTTCCAGCTGCGGCTTGGTGTCCACTTCCGCCAGGCGACCGAGCAACAGGTTGTTGTTGGTCATCTGGCCGTCAGTTTTCAGCGCGTGCTGCGCCACTTTGATGTGGCCGTTAAACACCGAGCGCCCTTTGTCACGCGAAATGGTTTTGTGCAGCTGGCGACTCAGGCAGTGGCCTTTGTTGTGCTCCAGATAGCTGCGCGTATCCGCCACTTCGCTGCCAACCGGCAGCACCAGGCTGTTCAGCGACAGCTGGGTGTTCTCACCGTTCAGCTGCACGCTGGTATTGTGACGCGACAAACCGGCACCCAGCAGGAAGCTGGTGCTGCTCACCTGCGCGTCACGGCCAATCACGATGTCGTTGTGCGCAAAGTGATAGCTGCTGCTCTCTTCAAACGCCAGCTTGGTGTGCTTCAGCTGCGCATTGTCGCCCACCGCAAAGGTAAAGCGCGCGCCGGTGAAGTGGGCGCGGGCGTTCAGCGTCACGTAATGCTCGATTACCTGCGCTTCCGCACCGGACTCCAGCTCCAGATGGTGACGATGATGCACCGTATTCAGCGCATCCGCCTGGCCGCTGGTAATGTGCAGCAGATAGAGCGGCTGCGCCGCAGCTTTGCCGCGCGGCAGACGAATCGAGGTCACCTCTTCCGCCAGACTTTCCGTCAGGTGCAGGAACACCTCCGGCTGTACTGCGGCCGGTAACGGACGTCGCTCAGCGGCACGGCTGTGCTGCACGTCAAACAGACCGGTATCACGCGCGCTCAGCTCAGGCTGGAAGCGACCATCGACGAACACCAGGCAAATCGCGTCCAGCGGCAGCGCCAGCGCAGCCACCTGCTCAGCGCTCACGCCTGGCGCTTCCGCCTGCACAAACTGCTGAGCCAGCAGGCTGTCCAGCGCGGTGTATTTCCAGTTTTCATGCTTGCGCGTCGGCAGGCCGACACGCATCAGCTGCTGCCAGTGCTGCTGTGCCTGCAGCGAACGCTGTTCGCCGCGTGACTCAAACAGGTGATGCCACTGCTGCAGCGCGTTATCACTCCTGGTCGGTAAGCCAGCCATAGCCTTGCTCCTCCAGCTGTTTCACCAGCGTAAAGTCGCCAGACTTCACGATTTTGCCCTGATACAGCACGTGCACGTGATCTGGCTTGATGTAATCCAGGATGCGCTGGTAGTGCGTTACGATGATGAATGAGCGCTTGCCGTCGCGCAGGCTGTTCACGCCTTCTGCAACAATTTTCAGCGCATCGATATCCAGACCGGAGTCGGTTTCATCGAGGATGCACAGCTCAGGCTCCAGCGCCGCCATCTGCAGGATGTCATTACGCTTCTTCTCACCGCCGGAGAAACCGACGTTGACGGAACGGGTCAGCAGATCTTCCGGCATCTTCAGCAGCTTGATCTTGTCTTCGATGAAGTCCTGGAAGTCGAAACGGTCCAGCTCTTCCTGCTCACGGTATTTACGCACCGCATTGACCGAGGTCTGCAGGAAAAACTGGTTGCTGACGCCCGGGATCTCGACCGGGTACTGAAACGCCATGAAGATGCCTTCACCGGCACGCTCTTCCGGCTCCAGCTCCAGCAGGTCTTTGCCTTTAAAGGTCACGGAACCGCCGGTGATTTCATAATCTTCACGACCGGCCAGCGTGGCAGACAGGGTGCTCTTGCCGGAACCGTTCGGGCCCATGATGGCATGCACTTCGCCCGGCTTAACCTCGAGGTTCAGACCGCGCAAAATCTCTTTGTCTTCAACGCTAACCTGTAAATCTTTAATGCTTAACATACTCTTTCCTTCACATTGCTTCCGGCAACGCGTGTGGCATCAGCCGACACTGTGCTCAAGGCTGATCGCTAACAGTTTTTGCGCTTCCACGGCGAATTCCAGTGGCAGCTCGGAGAAAACGTCTTTACAGAAGCCGTTGACGATCATCGAGATCGCATCTTCTTCGCTAATGCCGCGCTGCAGGCAGTAGAACATCTGATCTTCACCGATGCGCGACGTCGTGGCTTCGTGCTCAAGCTGCGCGCTGTTGTTGCGCGTTTCCACATACGGGAAGGTGTGCGCACCGCAGTCCGGCCCAATCAGCATCGAGTCACACTGGGTGAAGTTACGCGCGTTAGTCGCAGTCGGCATGATTTTCACCAGGCCGCGGTAGGTGTTCTGGCTCTTACCGGCCGAGATACCTTTCGAGATGATGGTCGATTTGGTGTTTTTACCAATGTGAATCATCTTGGTACCGGTATCGGCCTGCTGGCGACCGCTGGTCAGCGCGACGGAGTAGAATTCGCCCACTGAGTAATCACCGCGCAGGATGCAGCTCGGGTATTTCCAGGTGATGGCTGAGCCGGTCTCGGACTGCGTCCACGACATCTTGCTGTGCTCGCCTTCACACAGCGCACGCTTGGTCACGAAGTTGAGGATACCGCCCTCGCCTTCTCCGCCCGGGAACCAGTTCTGCACCGTGGAGTATTTCACTTCGGCGTTTTTGTGGATGATCACTTCGACGACCGCTGCGTGCAGCTGGTAGGTGTCGCGCACCGGCGCTGAACAGCCTTCGATGTAGCTGACGTAGCTGTCTTCATCAGCAATCAGAATGGTACGTTCGAACTGGCCGGTTTTCGCCGCGTTGATGCGGAAATAGGTCGACAGCTCCATCGGGCAACGCACGCCTTTCGGGATGTAAACGAAGGTACCGTCGGACGCCACCGCCGAGTTGAGCGCAGCAAAGAAGTTATCGTTGTGCGGCACCACGGTGCCAAGATACTTCTGTACCAGCTCAGGATGATCGTGGATCGCTTCACCGAAGGAGCAGAAAATAATGCCCTGCTCAGCCAGCTTGTCGCGATAAGTGGTCGACACGGACACCGAGTCGAAAATGGCGTCCACCGCCACTTCTCTGCCTTCACGCACCGGCACGCCCAGCTGATTAAACGCGTCTTCCACTTCTTTGGTCAGGTAATCGCTGGAGGCGACGCTGCCGGACGTCTGGGTGGCACCCGGTTCAGAGGCACAGCTGTCATCGCAATTGCCGCAGGACGGCGCGGAATAGTAGCTGTAATCCTGATAATCGAGCTTGTCGTAGTGCGCTTTCAGCCAGTGTGGCTCTTCCATCTCCAGCCAGGCGCGAAACGCCTTGAGACGGAACTCCAGCATCCACTCGGGTTCGTTACGTTTGGCCGAAATGGCACGCACCACATCTTCATTGATGCCGTGTGCCAGTTCGTCGGTTTGCAGCTGGGTGAAGAAGCCTTCTTTGTAGTTCAGGCTGCCTTCCCAGGTTTGTACATCGTCAGATGCTTCGCTGTGTCGTGACATATTTCACTTACTCGACGCCAAAGCTTTCACCGCACCCGCAGGCGTGCTGAGCTTTAGGGTTGTTGAATTTAAAAATCTGGTTCAGGCCTTCGCGGACATAATCCAGCTCGGTACCGTCAACAAACGGCATCGCCTGAAGCGGCACAAACAGTTTTGCGCCATATTGCTCGAACTGCAGGTCGTCATCGGCAGGCGCTTTCACCAGATCCATAACGTACCCAAAACCGGCACAGCCGGACTGTTTCACACCCAGTTTCAGGCCCTTAACTTCCGGGTCCTGTTCCACCAGGCTGAGAATCTGTTTCGCTGCCGATTCGGTCAGCGTGAGCCCTTTCCAGACGAAATCGTCAGGTGAAAAAGACGCTGCATTTACTGATGACATAGTGCTACCTCGTAAGTCTGGGCCTTTTCAGGCTATCCCCCTATGGTAGTGATATCAGATATCACTTCAACCTCTTGTTTTGCAGGGATAATCATCTCGTGCTGTTTTTTACTGCTGCTTTATTAAGCATAGTCCCTTCCCACCAGCTTGTGCGCGCCATTCCTGCGCGCGCCGTCAGAACGTAACCTGTTCATAAGCCGTAAATTTTCCAGTTCGCTTTTTACGTTTATGCTCTGATTGATAGGTTACGCCTTTGCTGAATGTAAAGAGATTGTTATTGCCGATTTTTGTAACAGGCAAAGGAAATCAATAAAATTTCACGGCGGGAATTGCATTCCTGGCGCGGTTTAATATGATAATGATTATCATTAACCTACTTTGGGTGGCGACATGACGCTTTCCGTCTCAGCCTGGTTACAACACAAAATCGACGAATATAAGTTTTCGGTCCGCGATATCACCGTCGACTTCTATCTGGCTCAGGCAAAGCTCAACCGCACCGATTGTTCCATTGAACAACTGCGTCGTTTTAACGATACCTGTCTCGACATGGCCGAAATCTGCCAGCTGAACGGCGACGATCACAGCTACCTGCACGCGATGGGCAAGCTGCACCACCGCTTAGTGCAGGAGATGGGCAATGCCGATCGCGATCGCCTGTTCCGTATTCAGGCTTACCAGCTGGCGCGCCTGTCGCTGACCCGTTTGTGTCATCAACTGGCGCTCAGCGGCGACTGGGACCAGGCGACCCGCCTGCAAAGTGATTTCGTCCGCCACGCAGGCTGGATATTCTAATCCAGCTTTGTGACGGCTCCTACAATTTGTTTACATCAATTCCAGCAAAGCCTGTAGCGGATGGCGCATACCGTTGCCCTCGGCGCGTTTCACCTGGCTGCGGCAGGAGAAGCCGGTCGCCAGACAGCGCTGACGCGGCAGCTTCTGCAGTTGCGGATGCCACGACAGTTCATAAATGCCCAGCGAGTTCGCCAGGTTTTTACTCTCGTGACCATAAGTGCCGGCCATGCCACAGCAGCCCACGTTGATGTTCTCCAGTTTCGCGCCAAAACGGGCAAAAATAGCCTGCCACTGATTGGGCGTTGACGGCAGCGCCGTGACCTCGGTGCAGTGGGCAAACAGATACCAGGCTTCGCCGCTGGCGATCTGCTCCTCGCGCCCGGCCAGCACGCCGTGCAGCCATTCATGCACCAGCTGCACACTGAACGCGCCGCGCTGCTCGCCCAGCACCTGCTGATATTCGTCGCGATAGCACAATACCGTGGCCGGATCGACACCGACCATCGGCACACCGAGCTGCGCCACCCGGTTGAGGAACTCAGCGGTTTTGCCAGCGGTGCGGGCAAAGCGCTGCAGAAAACCTTTCACGTGCTGCGCTTTCCCGTTAGGTGAGAACGGCAGCAGCACCGGCCGGTAGCCGAGTTTTTCAATCAGCCGGATGAAATCGGTCACCAGCTGCGCTTCGTAATAGCTGGTAAACGGATCCTGCACCACCAGCACGTGCTGTTCGCGCTGGGCCGCATCCATCGCCTCCAGTTGCTCCAGCGTGACCCGCATCGCCGGGTGGCCGCTCAGCTGCTGCTTCAGGCTCGGCGAGGAGAGCAGCGGCAGATCCACCATGCCGATGTGGCGCTGGCTGAGGTCGCGCATCCACGGCTGTTTCAGGAAGAAGTTGAACACCCGCGGTGCTTTCGCCATCAGCGGCGCATAGCTTTCAACCGACGCCACCAGATGGTCGCTGACCGGGCGCAGATAGCGGGTGTGATAAAGCTGCAGGAAGCGCGAGCGGAAGTTCGGCACATCGATTTTAATCGGGCACTGGGTCGAACAGGCTTTACACGCCAGGCAGCCGGACATCGCCTCTTTCACTTCATGCGAGAAGTCATATTCGCCCTGCTTCGCATGCCACGAATTGCGCGTGCGCTGAATCAGACTGCGCAGGCTGGCGCCCTGTGCTGGCAAGGCCTGCTCCAGCTTAAGCGGGTCGACGCCCTGCTCCGCCAGCAGGCGCAGCCACTCACGCGTTAGCGTGGCGCGTCCTTTTGGCGAATGGATACGATTGCGGGTGATTTTCATCGACGGGCACATCGGGCTGCGCACGTCAAAGTTAAAGCACAGTCCGTTGCCGTTACACTCCATCGCGCCGCGCCAGTCATTGCGTACCGTCAGCGGAATCTGGCGATCCCAGCTGCCGCGCGTGGCCGCATCGACCTGCATCATGGGTTCGTCGTTACCCAGCGGCGTACAGATTTTGCCGGGGTTGAGACGGTTATCCGGATCGAACGCCGCTTTGATGCGACGCAGCTCATTAAACAGCGTTTCGCCAAAGAACGCCGGACTGTACTGGGCGCGGAAGCCTTTGCCGTGCTCGCCCCACAGCAGACCGCCGTAGCGCGCGGTAAGCGCCACCACTTCGTCCGAGATCTGCTTCATCAACATCTCCTGCTGCGGATCGCACATGTCCAGCGCCGGACGCACGTGCAGCACGCCGGCATCCACGTGACCAAACATGCCGTAGCTCAGGCCGTGGCTGTCGAGCAGCGCACGAAAATCCACAATGTAATCCGCCAGATGCTCCGGCGGCACGGCGGTATCCTCCACGAACGGAATCGGTTTGGCGCGCCCTTTGGCGTTGCCAAGCAGACCCACCGCTTTTTTACGCATGTTATAGATACGCTCAATGCCCGCCAGATCATCACACAGCTGATAGCCCATCACGCCACCCTGCTGCTGCGCCATCAGCTCATCCAGCCGCGCGCACAGCGTGGTCACCTGCTGCGCAATCAGTGCCGCATCGTCGCCGGCAAACTCGACAATATTCAGGCCGAGCATCTCTTTACCTGGCACATCGGTGATCAGCTCGCTGACCGAATGCCAGACGATATCCTCGCGCGCCAGGTTCAGCACTTTCGAATCCACCGTCTCCACCGACAGGGCCTGCGCCTCGACCATAAAAGGCGCATTGCGCAGTGCGGAATCGAACGAATCGTACTTAATGTTCACCAGCCGGCGCACTTTGGGAATGGGTGTGATATCCAGCCGGGCTTCGGTGATAAAGGCCAGCGTGCCTTCGGCACCGCATAACAGGCGCGTCAGGTCGAACGTTTGCAAATCATCACTGAACACATGACGCAGGTCATAACCGGTGAGAAAGCGGTTCAGTTTGGGGAATTTTGCCAGAATCAGTTCACGCTGCTCGCGGCAGCGGTTAAGCACTGCTTTATAGATGCGCCCTTCAGCGGTCGGCGTCGTGGCCAGCTGTTCCGCCAGCGCGGTGGGCATGGCGCGCGTATCAAGAATTTCGCCGCCCAGCAGCACGGCACGCAGGCCTTCAACATGATCGGAGGTTTTGCCATACACCAGCGAGCCCTGACCGGAGGCATCGGTATTGATCATGCCCCCCAGCGTGGCGCGGTTACTGGTCGACAGCTCGGGAGAGAAGAAAAAACCGTACGGCCTGAGCCAGGCGTTGAGCTGGTCCTTCACCACGCCGGCTTCAACCCGCACCCAGCCCTGTTCGGTGTTGATCTCAAGGATGCGGTTCATGTAGCGCGACATGTCGACCACAATGCCCTGATTGAGTGACTGCCCGTTAGTGCCGGTACCGCCGCCGCGCGGGGTAAACACGAGGCTGTTGAAGCGTGGCTCACCGGCCAGTCGGGCGATCAGCGCCACGTCCGCCGTTGAACGCGGAAACAGCGCTGCATCGGGCAGGAGCTGATAGATGCTGTTATCGGTGGAGAGCGTAAGGCGGTCGGCATAGCTGGTCGCGGTGTCGCCGGTAAAACCTTGTTCTTTCAGCGACTGCAGGAATGTCAGCACCAGTTGAACGAGGCCTGGCGCCTGAGAAATCTGTGGGATCATTATTTCGTGACCGGGATGTTGTAAACGTTTGCGTGGTTAATTTTTTTCAGCTCTTGGTTGTATCACATTTTTTTGCCGCCCGCTGTTTTTTCAGGAAAACGGCCGCGTCGCGCTGCTTTTTCTGTTTAATTTTCAGGAAATAGATCATCATTGTGAAGGCGCCGCGGAGCGCCCTCCTGAAGGATTACTGAGGTCTGTGTTGTGATGAAAAGCCTGCAACGCGGTGTGGATCTACCGCAAATGTTGTTCTCGCTGATGTTTATTTTGCTGATGATCATTGCCTGTCTTTGGGTGGTGCAGCCGTTCATTCTCGGCTTCGCCTGGGCCAGCATGGTGGTGATTGCCACCTGGCCGCTGATGATTCGTCTGCAGCAACTGCTGTGGGGTCGCCGTTCGCTGGCGGTGATTGCCATGACGATTCTGCTGTTGCTGCTGTTTATTATTCCTATCGCGCTGCTGGTCAGCAGCCTGATTGATAACAGCGCGCCGGTCATCGCCTGGGCGACCCAGCGCCATCTGGTGCTGCCGGATCTCGCCTGGCTGCGCGATATTCCCTATGCCGGACGCAAACTCTATTCCAGCTACCATAAACTGATCGACGGTGGCGGCGCAGCGATCATGAGCCAGGTCCAGCCTTATATTGGCCGCACCACCGGCTTCTTTGTCGCCCAGGCCGGACACTTTGGCCGTTTCATGCTGCACCTTGCCCTGATGCTGCTGTTCAGCGTGCTGCTGTACTGGCGCGGTGAGCAGGTCGGTCTCGGCATCCGGCACTTTGCCTACCGCATGGGCGGACGGCGCGGTGACGCCGCCGTGCTGCTGGCCGGTCAGGCGATCCGCGCCGTGGCGCTCGGCGTGGTGGTGACCGCGCTGGTGCAGGGCGTGCTGGGCGGCATCGGCCTGGCGATTTCCGGCATTCCGTATGCCACGCTGCTGACCGTATTAATGATTCTTACCTGCCTGGTGCAGCTTGGACCGTTGATTGTGCTGGTGCCGGCAATTATCTGGCTCTACTGGAGCGGCGACACCACCTGGGGCACGGTGCTGTTAGTGTGGAGCTGCGTGGTCGGCACGCTGGATAACGTGCTGCGTCCGATGCTGATTCGCATGGGCGCTGATTTACCGATGATTCTGATACTTTCCGGCGTCATCGGCGGGCTGATCGCCTTCGGTATGATTGGACTGTTTATCGGTCCGGTCGTGCTGGCGGTCTCTTACCGGCTGGTTTCGGTGTGGATGCATGAAGCGCCGGCGCCGGATGACGATCCGGAAACGGCCATCGAAGCACTAGCTGAACACGAAGAACCGCAGCCGTAACGCGCTTCCGGCGCATAACCGGGCCCCAGGCCCGGTTTGCTTATCCGCTTTTCCCTCTCCGCACCCATCGCGATTTGCATTAGTCAGCCGTGGTTAACACTCATTAATCCGTACCACTTAATTTCGCGGCACAATAATTTTTTCCATTAGTGATTTTTAAGAAAAAACGCACTTTTCAGCGTTTAAGCCCGATCGCACCGATAAAATGATTATTTTTCGCACTGATTCCTGTGCCGGATGGGTCATAAAACGTAATGAAAGATTATCAGCTTTAAACTAATAAGAGGATTCTTAAAGACGCCAGCGGCGGCGGTGAATAACATGTTCACTATGTTTTAAATCAAGCCACTGATTTTTAAACAACCTTTTTCCCCTGAGTAAAGTGAAGAATTGCTGTGTGTAGTCTTTGCCCATCCCCTGTGATGGGCTTTTTTTTGCCTGTAATTCAGCGATAAACAGAGCGGCCCGGCGGCGAACGCCGTCAGCGCTGGGTTTATGGCAATCTTAAGTGATGAAAAGTGGAATGGGATATGGGACAGGTGCCCGACGGTTGCCGGGCACCAGGCAGGTATAACAGATTACGCTTTGGCCGCGTCCAGCTCAGCCAGGCTCAGCCAGGTTTCCACCACGGTATCCGGATTGAGCGACAGGCTGTCGATGCCCTGCTCCATCAGCCAGGCAGCAAAGTCCTGATGATCTGAAGGCCCCTGGCCGCAGATGCCGACGTATTTGCCCTGCTTCTTCGCTGCCTGAATCGACATCGACAGCAATGCCTTCACCGCATCGTTACGCTCATCAAACAGCGCCGACACCACGCCGGAGTCGCGATCCAGCCCCAGCGCCAGCTGCGTCATGTCGTTGGAGCCGATAGAGAAGCCGTCAAAGTGCTGCAGGAACTGTTCTGCCAGCAGCGCGTTGGACGGGATCTCGCACATCATGATCACCTTCAGTCCGTTCTCGCCGCGTTTCAGGCCCTGCTTCGCCAGCTCGGCTACCACGGCTTCGGCCTGATCGACGGTGCGTACAAACGGCACCATGATCTCAACGTTGGTCAGCCCCATGTCGTTGCGCACGCGCTTCACGGCTTCACACTCCAGCGCAAAGCAGTCGCGGAAGCTGTCCGCCACGTAGCGTCCGGCGCCGCGGAAGCCCAGCATCGGGTTTTCCTCTTCCGGCTCGTAACGCTCGCCGCCGACCAGGTTGGCATACTCGTTGGTTTTGAAATCCGACAACCGCACAATCACCCGCTTCGGCGCAAATGCCGCACCCAGCGTGGCGATCCCTTCGGTCAGCCGCGCGATGTAGAACTCCACCGGATCGTCAAAACCTTTCATCATCTGACCAATCTGCGCCTGCAGTTCCGGCGTCTGCTGATCAAACTCCAGCAGGGCTTTCGGGTGCACGCCAATCATGCGGTTGATGATGAACTCCAGCCGCGCCAGACCGACGCCCTCGTTGGGCAGACAGGCAAAGTCAAACGCGCGATCCGGGTTACCGACGTTCATCATAATTTTCAGCGGCAGATCCGGCATGGTATCAACCTGCGAACTGGTAACTTCAAAGTCCAGCAGATCGTTATACACATAGCCGGTATCGCCTTCAGCGCATGACACCGTGACCTTATGACCGTCCTTCAGGTGCTCGGTGGCGTCACCACAGCCCACCACTGCCGGAATGCCCAGCTCGCGCGCAATGATTGCCGCGTGACAGGTCCGGCCGCCGCGGTTGGTGACGATCGCCGACGCCTTCTTCATGATCGGTTCCCAGTCCGGGTCGGTCATGTCGGTGACCAGCACATCGCCTTTTTCGATGCGGTGCATCTCGCTGATGTCGTGAATCACCTTCACTTCACCCGCACCGATGCGATGGCCGATGGCCCGGCCTTCCACCAGCACGCTGCCTTTGCCCTGCAGGCTGTAGCGTTCCATCACCTGTCCGTTGGAACGCACCGTTTCCGGCCGCGCCTGCACGATGAACAGTTTGCCGGTGTGGCCATCTTTGGCCCACTCAATATCCATTGGACGCTTATAGTGCTGCTCAATCAGCACCGCCTGGCGCGCCAGCGCCTGCACTTCGTCATCGGTCAGGCTAAAGCGGTCTCGCTGTTCCTGTTCCACGTCCTCAATGCGCACCTGTTCGCCGTGCTCCTGCGAATCGGCATACACCATGCGGATCTTCTTCGAGCCCAGCGTACGGCGCACAATCGCCGGGCGATTAGTGGCCAGCGTCGGTTTGTGCACGTAAAACTCATCCGGGTTGACCGCGCCCTGCACCACCATTTCGCCAAGACCGAACGCCGAAGTGATAAACACCACCTGGTCGAAGCCGGATTCGGTATCAATGGTGAACATCACGCCGGAGGAGGCGAGATCGGAACGTACCATGCGCTGTACACCGGCCGAGAGCGCCACGCCACGGTGGTCGTAGCCCTGATGCACGCGGTATGAAATGGCGCGATCGTTAAACAGCGAGGCGAATACGTGCTTCACGGCCACCAGCACCGCGTCGAAGCCCTGCACGTTAAGGAAAGTTTCCTGCTGGCCGGCAAACGAGGCATCGGGCATATCCTCGGCGGTGGCCGAAGAGCGCACCGCAAAGGAGGCTTCGGCGTCATCAGCAGAAAGTTGTTCATAGGCGCTGCGGATCGCCGCTTCCAGCTCTGGCTGGAAAGGCGTATCCACCACCCATTGACGAATCTGTTTGCCGGCCTGCGCCAGCGCTGCAACATCATCAATATCCGTGTTGTCCAGCAATGCATAAATACGCTGGTTCAGTCCGCTTTGGTCGAGAAACTGATTAAAAGCGTAAGATGTCGTCGCGTAGCCGTTTGGCACGGACACCCCGAGCGACGACAAATTGGTAATCATTTCTCCCAGGGAAGCATTCTTGCCCCCTACCCGATCAACATCATGCATGCCAAGCTGGTTGTACCAGAGCACTAGCGACTGTTGGTCTTGATTGGACATTGAGATTATCCTTTTAAATGATTGGAGCACATGGAACATTTTGCTATTCGCCAAATCAGCCTGGCACAATCAATTAATAAAGACTAAGTGTTGAATCGTTAAAGCAGAAAATCAGCGTTAAAATCGGATTACTCCCCGAAAAGCGCCTTGTTGCGCAACGCAGCTATTTTTTGCCAACCTATTGGCAATGCGATATTTTTCACTTTTTCATGAGGTTAGGCGCGTTTTTTGTTGCGCAACGCTTGCCGTTTTTATTTTGCGCCCGCGCGGGCAAAAGCGAGAAATTAGCGCTGAATAACCCGGCATTTCATCTATGATGGGTAATCAGCGCAGCGTAAAAATAGATTATTCGCCGGGCAGATATGGATATTTCATTTTACCCTTAGTGAAAATGAAATATTTTAGGCGATAATGTTACGCAAAAGTAAACAAAAGCATGAGGTCAACCATGAGCACTGAACGCAGCGTATTCTATATCTCTGACGGCACCGCCATCACCGCGGAAGTGCTGGGCCACGCGGTGCTGTCACAGTTTCCGGTGAATACCAACAGCGTGACGCTGCCGTTCGTGGAGAATGTGCAGCGCGCCCAGGCGGTGAAAGCCCAGATCAATGCGCTCTACCAGCAGAGCGGCGTGCGCCCGTTGGTGTTTTTCTCGATTGTCACACCGGAGGTGCGCGACATCATTCTGGAGAGCGAAGGTTTCTGCCAGGACATCGTGCAGGCGCTGGTGGCACCGCTGCAGAGCGAACTGGGCGTGGCCTCGATGCCGGTGGCGCACCGTACCCACGGCCTGACCGCCAGTAACTTAGGCAAATACGATGCCCGCATCGCCGCGATTGATTACACCCTGGCGCACGATGACGGTATTTCGCTGCGCGGGCTGGAAGATGCGCAGGTGATTCTGCTGGGGGTATCGCGCTGCGGCAAAACCCCGACCAGCCTGTACCTGGCGATGCAGTTTGGTGTACGCGCGGCTAACTATCCGTTCATCGCTGATGACATGGATAACCTAAAGCTGCCGCCTGCGCTGCGCGCCCATCAGCACAAGCTGTTTGGCCTGACCATCGATCCGGAACGGCTGGCGGCGATTCGTCAGGAGCGCGCTGAAAATACCCGCTATGCGTCAATGCGTCAGTGCCGGCTGGAGGTCGGTGAAGTGGAAGCGCTGTTCCGCACCCATCAGATTCGCTATCTCAACAGCACCAATTACTCTGTCGAAGAGATCGCCACCAAAATCCTCGACATCATGGGCCTGCGCCGCAGCATGTACTGACCTCACCTGCCAGGTTGTAAAGCCTGGCTGCCGTCAGTAATGAATAGCCTTTTGATTTAGCTGGTTGAATTCACGGGCTAATGGTTTATTGTGATCATCATCACTTCCCGGTATTTCACCGCTGCGAAGAACAGATTTTTGAGAATCCCAATGAACAAAACTGATGAACTGCGCACCGCGCGCATCGGCACGCTGCTGACGCCAGCCGCGCTGGCGCAACAACACCCCATTTCGGCGGCGATTGCCGCTAACGTTACCGCCGCGCGTCAGCGCATCGCGCGCATCCTGACCGGTGAAGATCCACGCCTGCTGGTGATTATCGGCCCCTGCTCGCTGCACGATCCCAAGGCCGCGCTGGAGTACGCAGAGCGTCTCAATCTGCTGCGTGAACAGCACAAGGACCGGCTGGAAATTGTGATGCGCGCCTACTTTGAGAAGCCGCGCACCGTGGTCGGCTGGAAGGGTCTGATTTCCGATCCGGATCTCGATGGCAGCTTCGACGTCAACCGCGGCATCGCTATCGCGCGCCAGCTGCTGCTGGATATCAACGCCATCGGCATGCCAACCGCCACGGAATTCCTCGATATGGTGATCGGCCAGTTTATTGCCGACCTGATCAGCTGGGGCGCGATTGGCGCGCGCACTACCGAGAGCCAGATTCACCGTGAAATGGCCTCGGCGCTCTCCTGCCCGGTGGGCTTCAAGAATGGCACCGACGGCAACGTGCAGATCGCGGTTGATGCGATTCGCGCCGCGCGCGTCAGCCATATGTTCCTGTCACCTGACAAAACCGGGCAGATGACGATTTATCAGACCAGCGGCAATCCGCACGGTCACGTGATCCTGCGCGGCGGCCGTCAGCCAAACTATCATGCTGAAGATGTCGCCGCTGCGGCCGCCAACCTGCGCGACTTCAACCTGCCGGAACAGCTGGTGATCGACTTCAGCCACGGCAACTGCCTGAAGCAGCATCGCCGCCAGCGCGATGTGGCGCAGGACGTGGCGGCGCAGATCCGTGCCGGTTCGCGGGCAGTGGCGGGAGTGATGATTGAGAGTTTCCTGCAGGAGGGGAATCAGAAAGTGGTGAGCGGCCAGCCGCTGACCTACGGCCAGTCGATTACCGATCCGTGCCTCGGCTGGGATGACAGCGCGGAGGTGCTGGCGCTGCTGGCGGCTGCCGTGGACAGCCGCTTCTGATGCCTGCTAGCTGGAGCAGCTTACCTCCAGCGTTTTTCCCCACTCCGGCGGCCGCTGGCGCAGTTCCGGACTGATGGCCGCCTCGTTAAACGGCTGCTGCAGCGCCAGATGTAATCTGGCCAGCGCCGCCGTTTTCCCCTGCTCAACCTCATCGATCACCTGCTGGGCCAGATAGTTGCGCAACACCAGCGCCGGGTTAGCCGCTTTCATGACTGCCTGACGCTGCGCATCGCTGACGCCATCCTGCAGCAGGCGCTGGCGATAGCCGTGATACCAGCGGTCGAAGGCGTCACGGTCGATAAACTCATCGCGCAGCGGTGAACGCGTCTCTGCCTGCTGCGTCTCGCTCAGCAGACGGAACGTCAGAGTGTAATCGCTGTGCTCTGCGGTCATCAGCGCCAGCAGGTCAGTGAGAATAGCGTTATCCCCCGCATCGGCGGTCAGCAGCCCGAGCTTCGCGCGCATTTTCTCGCCCCACACCCGCATCAGCTCGCTCTCGTAATGGCTGAGCGCTTGTTTCAACTGCTCAGTGCTCAGCAAACCGGACAGCGCGTGCGCCAGGCGGTTGAGATTCCACAAGCCGATCATCGGCTGGTTGCTGAAGGCGTAGCGCCCCTGATAATCGCTGTGATTACAGATGAAATCCGCATCGTAGTCATCAAGGAAACCGTAAGGCCCGTAATCGAGCGTCAGGCCGAGGATCGACATATTATCGGTGTTCATCACGCCATGCGCGAAGCCGACGCTCTGCCACTGGGCAATCAGGCTGGCGGTGCGTTTGACGATATCGGTAAACCACAACAGGTAGCGATCGGCCTCCTGCTCCAGCTGCGGCCAGTGATGATGAATCGCGTAGTCCGCCAGCTGGCGCACTTTCTCCGGCTCGCCGCCGTAATAGAAATGCTCGAAGTGACCAAAGCGCAGATGGCTGTCGGCGATGCGCATCAGCATCGCGCCGCGCTCGCGGGTTTCACGCTGGACCGGTTCGTCGCCAATGGCCAGCGCCAGCGCGCGCGTGGTCGGGATGCCAAGATGGTGCAGCGCTTCCGAGGCGAGAAACTCGCGCACGCTGGAACGGATCACCGCGCGGCCATCGCCCATGCGTGAATAGGGGGTAAGGCCCGCGCCTTTCAGATGCCAGTCAAGTTTGCGGCCGTCGGCCAGTTGCTGTTCGCCCAGCAGCAGACCGCGTCCGTCGCCCAATTGACCGGCCCACACGCCAAACTGGTGCCCGCTGTAGACCTGCGCCAGCGGCGACATGCCGGGAAGCAACGCTGCGCCATACCACACGCCGTGGCCTTTGCCAGCAAACAGCGCAGCATCCAGGCCCATCTCCTGCGCCAGCGCGGCATTGTGATAACACAGCCGCCCGCCGGCAAGCGGCGTTGGGTCCAGCGCGGTGTAGAATCCCGGCAACGTCTGCTGCCAGCTATTAATAAATTGCATCGACACTCCGGAAGGTGCGCAACGGTGCGCCACCCGCATTGCGTTTAAAGATAAAGCGTAGTCTACCGTCGGGGTGACGGAGAAGACAGATGAAAGGTTACTGCTGTGAAGGCGTGGTGAGCGTGACGTGCGGATAGATGAGATCGCTTAACCGTTCCGCTTTAACCACCGGGAACAGACTGCCCTGCAGCTGTGCGCCGCTCAGGGAACTGACTTTCTCCAGCAGGGCATTATCGTCAACGCCACAAATAATTATTTGCGGGGCGTAAGCGGAAAAATTATCGATAACAGTCTGAATAAATGGCGTAAATGAGGCACGTTTCGCCAGCGCATGAATAAACGCTTTGTCCATTTTTAACACGCTAAACAGATTTTCGTATACTGCCGTAGCCGGGGCTTTTCCTGCCCCAAATTGAGAAAGCGATAAGCGAAATTCCTGTTGCAGGCGTGCTAACAGCGGCTGCTTTTTACCAGCCGATAATTGCGGAAACGTTTCACTGATATCCAAAACAATAAAGGGAAGTTGTTTAAATTTCCTTAAGAGAAACTCACTGGCCAATAGCGTCGTGGCCATAGATTCATCAATACGAACCAGCGCGATAATTTGATGTAACTCAAAAAAGTCACGGTACTTTTCCAGCAGCACTAACTGGCTCTGCAGCAAACGTAATTGCTGGGCATCGTCAAGCTGCGGCAACAGCAAGTCCTGCGGCAGCGTAATCGGCGCACTGTCGTGAACAAACTGGGTGACCAGCTCAACCGCAGTCAGCTGGCCCGCCAGAGAATAGGCAGGATAAAACCAGGTTTCCGACTGATAGTCGGCAGATAAATGGACTTTCATTTTTTACAGCCAGATGCAGTGGCAATTGGCGCATCGTATATCAATGAAAACGGTCAGGCAATAGGACCAAACGTTAGAAGAGACGCCGTTTTCTGTCTAATTACCGACTTTTCTGCATCAAATAATACTTAAGCCAAATGATCCAGGTTAATGTCCATACTGATTAAATTCACTGACGTCTATTTTTAGTCGCAAACCCGATTGCGGTAAAGTGCCATTTTAAATGAGAGTTATATCTGGCGGAAAAAAACAAATAAATCGGATCAAAACCCATCTGTTTATTACGCCTTTTTTTAACACTAATGGGTTAAGCGGATTAGATGCGACGCGCCTGCCAGAATACTTTGCGCCAGTAAACATTATCCAGCGAGGAGCGGATCACGCCCTGGCTGGTGGAGGCGTGAATGAAGGTATTGTCGGTGTCATAGATGCCCACGTGCAGGCCATTTTCACCGCTGCCGGTTTTGAAAAATACCAGATCACCGGGCAGCAGATCGCTTTTATCGATGCGCGTGCCAATATCGGTCTGATCAATCGTTGAGCGCGGCAGCTGCAGGTCAAAGCGGTCACGAAAGGTCAGGTAGACAAAACCCGAGCAATCCACGCCACCGCGGCTTAACCCGCCATAGCGATAAGGTGTACCGCGCCAGCGGCTGAGCTGATCGTTAAGTTGCGCAATCACGGTGATGGAGTCAGACAGACGGCCATTGGGCGGCGGCGCATGATGGCTACAGCCCGCCAGCAGCAACACGAGGAGAAACAGGGTCAGCCGCATCAGAATAGTCCTTAAAAACGTCGTCCGGCTGACACTGTAGCGACAAAGCGGCGCGGCGCGCAAGTCAGGGAAGATAAAGCAGCGGCCCCTGTGGCGTTTCCAGCTGCACGAATTCGGCCTGATAAAGCGGTTCCAGTCGCTCGGCGGTCAGCACCTCGCGCGCCCCGCCCTGACTGACTACGCGGCCCTGATGCATCAGCCAGACGCGATCGGCATGGCGCAGACTGTGGTTGAGATCGTGTCCGCTGGCGATAATGGCGATGCCGGCCTCGCTGAGCTGCAACAGCAGCTTATCCACCGCGCGCTGCTGTGCGATGTCGAGCGCGGTGAGCGGCTCATCCAGAATCAGTAACGCACCGCGCGGATTAATTGCCGGATGGATCTGCAGCACCACCGCCGCTAAACGCACCCGCTGCCACTCACCGCCGGAGAGCTGCGCCAGCGGACGCGTCAGCTTATCCTGCAAGCCAAGCTGCTGCAGCAGGTCAGTGAGCGTCGCCTGCGCGTTGTCGCCACCCGGCGGGCTGTGCAGCCGCAGATAGTGCCACACCGGCAGCGCCGCAGGTGCCGGCTGCTGCTGCGGGAGCCAGGCGCGCTGCTGCGCCAGTGCGGCCCCCGACCAGCTTCGCAGCGGCTGGCCGGCCAGCGTCAGCTGCCCTTCGGCGTCGAGCAGGCCAGCGAGCGCGGTCAGCAGCGTGCTCTTGCCGGCGCCGTTAGGGCCGACCACGTGCACGCGCTCACCGCGGCAGAGCGTCAGCTCCCCCGCGCTCAGCCGTCCGGGCACGCGCAGGTCGTGGCACTGCAGCAGCATTACGCCGCCAGCGCCTGCTCAATGCGCTTCAGAATGATCGGATCGTCCGGCGTCATGTCCGGCGAGAAGCGCGCGATCACCTCACCCTGTTTGTTGATGAGGAACTTTTCGAAATTCCACAGGATATCGCCCGGCGCTTTCGGCGCGCGGCCTTTGCTCTCCATGCGCTCAAGGAAACCGCTGCCTGCCGGGCGTTCGGCTTCCGGCTGCGCAGCGACCAGTTGACGGTACAGCGGATGACGCTGCTCGCCGTTAACGTCCGTTTTGTCGAACAGCGGGAAGGTTACGCCGTACGTGGTGCTGCAGAAGGTTTTGATCTCTTCGTTGCTGCCGGGTTCCTGCTCAAGAAACTGATTGCAGGGGAAGCCCAGCACGCTGAAATCTTTGTCCTGCCAGGCCTTCTGCAGAGACTCCAGCTGTTCATACTGCGGCGTCAGGCCGCATTTTGATGCTACGTTAACCACCAGCAGCACCTTGCCCTGATACTGTGCCAGCGTGGTTTTTTCACCGTCCAGCGTAACCAGTTCTGTCTGATAAAGGCTCATCGTCGATTCCCGTTGTTGATTGCACTGTGCCAGCCGCAGCTAGCGCGAAGACTTCACTAATAACATGATAAACAGTGGCGCGCCGAGCGTGGCAGTGACCACCCCAATTGGCAGCTCGGCCGAGGTGAGCACCAGCCGTGCCAGAATGTCCGCCGCCAGCAGTACCGCCGCGCCCGCCAGCGCCGCGGCCGGCAGCAGGTAGCGATGATCGCTCAGGCCGCTGAGGCGCAGCAGATGGGGGATAACCAGTCCGACAAATCCAATCGCACCGGCCATCGCCACGCTGACGCCCACCAGCCAGCCCATCGCCAGCACCAGCAGATTACGCCACAGCAGCAGTGGCAGGCCGAGCTGCCGCGCCGACACCTCCCCCAGCGCCAGCAGATTAAGCGTCCGGGCACTGGCCAGCAGCGCCAGCGTCACCGGCAGCAGCGCCAGTATCATCCAGCCGTAGCGCCAGTCGATACCGCTAAATCCACCCATCATCCAGTACATCAGCTGGCGCAGATCGAGGCTAGTGCTAAAGTACACCGCCCACGTCATGATGGCGCTACAGATAATGCCGAGCGCCACGCCGGTCAGCAGCAGACGGCTGGCCGACAGCTGGCGATGGGCAAAATGCAGCAGGATCAGCGTGATCAGCAGCGCGCCCGCCATCGCTGCCAGCGCCAGGCTCCACAGTGCGCCGTTACCCAGCAGCACCGCCAGCACCAGGCCAATGCCGGCACCGTTCGATACGCCCAGCAGCCCGGGCTCCGCCAGCGGATTGTTGAACAGCGCCTGCATCACCACGCCGCAGACTGCCAGCGCCGCGCCCACCAGCAGCACCGCCAGGGTGCGCGGCAGGCGCAGTTGCCAGACGAACAGATCGCCGCTGGCAGAAAACCATTGCAGCGGAGATATCCAGCTGTCGCCCGTGCACAGACTGAGCACCAGCAGCAGCAGCACTGCGGCAGTAAGCGCGCCGAGCCAGCGCCGGCTGCGACGGTCGGCCTGTTGGGCCAGCTGATCCAGCAGAGTCATAAGTAAGATTGGCTGAGAAAAAAGAGATTTGATTGTAGAGAGATTACGCTAAAAAGAAAGCCGCGCCTGCAGCGTGGTGCCGGGATTGCGCGCATAAAAAAGGCCGCTGAGCGGCCTTTTTGTCATACTGAAATCAGTCAGCATCCTTGGGTGACGCGTTCTCCACGCGACTTTTCAACTTCTGCCCCGGACGGAATGTCACCACGCGGCGGGCGGTGATTGGAATATCTTCCCCCGTCTTCGGGTTACGGCCCGGACGCTGGTTTTTGTCACGCAGATCAAAATTACCAAATCCGGACAGTTTTACCTGTTCTCCGTTTTCCAACGCGCGGCGAACTTCTTCGAAAAAAAGCTCTACCAACTCTTTGGCATCGCGTTTGCTCAACCCGAGTTTTTCAAACAGGTACTCTGACATTTCAGCTTTTGTAAGCGCCATAGGTTCAATCCCTCAAGGTTGCCTGGAATCGCTCTTTTAATGCTGCAACGCATTTGGCAACGGTCGCAGCAATCTCCTCTTCTTCGAGTGTCCGGCTGGTATCCTGCAAAATCAGGCTAATCGCGAGGCTCTTTTCACCCTCGTTTACGCCCTTACCACGGTACACGTCAAACAAGTTTACGCCAACTACCTGATTTACGCCAACTTTCTTACACTCCGCGATGATATCTGCTGCGGGCACATTTTCAGCCACTACCACAGCGATGTCACGGCGGTTTGCCGGGAAGCGTGAGATCTCGCGCGCGTCAGGCAGGACGCGGTCTGCGACCTTATTCCAAAGCAGTTCAAACACTAAGGTGCGGCCGTTAAGATCCAGCTTACGTTCCAGCTCCGGATGAACCACCCCGATAAATCCGATTCGTTCGCCGGCTAAATAAATGCCTGCACTCTGTCCCGGATGCAGCGCCGGATTGGCTTCTGCACGGAACGAAATCGCGTCGAGTTTACCGGTCAAATCCAGCAGCGACTCTAAATCGCCTTTCAAATCATAGAAGTCAACCGTCTGGCGCGCCAGATCCCAGTGCTCTTCGTAGCGGTTACCGCTCAGCACGCCCGCCAGCATAAGATCCTGACGGATGCCGAGATCGGCCTGCGTATCAGGCACAAAGCGTAAACCGCTCTCAAAAAGGCGCACGCGGCTCTGCTGACGGTTCTGGTTATACACCACGGCGCCGAGCAGACCGGTCCACAGCGACAGGCGCATCGCCGACATATCGCTGGAAATCGGGCTGGGCAGAATCAGCGCTTCTTCGCCCGGATGCAGCAGCTGCTGCACTTTCGGATCGACAAAGCTGTAGGTAATCGCTTCCTGATAGCCTTTATCCACCAGCAGGTTTTTGGCACGCTTCAGCGACAGATCGGCTTCACGGTGCTGGGTCATCAGCAGGCTGGCTTTCACCGGCACATCCGGAATGTTGTTGTAGCCGTATACGCGCGCCACTTCTTCGACCAGGTCTTCTTCGATGGCCATATCGAAGCGCCAGCTCGGGGCGACGGCCTGCCATTCGCCGTTGCCAACGGTGACGTCACAGCCGAGACGGGTCAGGATATCGGTCACCTGCTCATCCGCAATGACGTGGCCAATCAGGCGGTCCAGCTTCTCACGGAGCAGCGTAATGGTGGCGCGCGCCGGCAGTTTGCTGGCATCGGTCTGATCGATAACCGGACCGGCTTCGCCGCCGCAAATCGCCAGCAGCAGCTGAGTGGCGCGCTCCAGCGCCTTATGCTGCAGCGCCGGATCGACACCGCGCTCGTAGCGATGGGAAGCATCGGTATGCAGACCATGACGACGCGCACGACCGGTGATCGCCAGCGGATCGAAGAAGGCGCACTCAAACAGTACGTTCTGCGTCGCTTCGTTGACGCCGGAGTGCTCACCGCCGAAGATGCCCCCCATCGCCAGCGCTTTGTGGTGATCAGCAATCACCAGCGTATCGCTGTGGAGGGTCGCTTCGCTGCCGTCGAGCAGCGTCAGGGTTTCCCCCTCTTTCGCCATGCGCACCACGATACCGCCGTCAATGCGGTCGAGATCGAAGGCGTGCATCGGCTGGCCGAGCTCCAGCAGCACGTAGTTAGTGATATCCACCACCGGATCGATCGAGCGGATACCGCAGCGGCGCAGTTTTTCGCGCATCCACAGCGGCGTTTCTGCTTTCACGTTTACGCCTTTTACCACGCGGCCGAGGTAGCGCGGGCAGGCATCGGTGGCGTCAACGCGAATCGGGAAGGTGTCGCTAATGGTGGCTTTAACCGGCTCGATGACCGGTGCCTGCAGCGGCAGGCCATTGATCACCGCCACGTCACGCGCGATACCGATGATACCCAGGCAGTCGGCACGGTTTGGCGTCACGCTGATTTCGATGGTGTTGTCATCCAGCTGCAGGTACTGGCGAATATCAGTGCCCACCGGCGCATCGGCTGGCAGCTCGATAATACCGTTGTGATCGTCAGAAATACCCAGCTCGGAGAATGAGCACAGCATGCCTTCTGACGGCTCACCGCGCAGTTTTGCCGCTTTGATTTTGAAATCGCCCGGCAGCACGGCACCAACGGTCGCCACGGCCACTTTCAGGCCCTGACGGCAGTTTGGCGCGCCGCAGACGATATCCAGCAGGCGTTCGCCACCAACGTTGATTTTGGTGACGCGCAGCTTGTCGGCGTTCGGGTGCTGGCCGCACTCCACCACTTCACCCACCACAACGCCATGAAACGCGCCTGCCACCGGGTCGACGCCGTCGACTTCCAGACCGGCCATGGTGATTTGCTCAGACAGCGCGGCGCTGTCCAGGGCTGGATTTACCCATTCGCGTAACCAGAGTTCACTGAATTTCATTGGATAACCTGCCCTTATTTAAATTGTTTGAGGAAACGTAAATCGTTTTCGAAGAAGGCGCGCAGATCGGTCACACCGTAGCGCAGCATGGTCAGACGCTCCATGCCCATACCGAAGGCGAAGCCGGAGTAGATTTCCGGATCGATGCCCACGTTGCGCAGTACGTTCGGATGCACCATGCCGCAACCCAGTACTTCCAGCCATTTGCCGTTTTTACCCATCACGTCCACTTCCGCTGACGGTTCGGTGAACGGGAAATAGGACGGGCGGAAGCGAATCTGCAGGTTCTCTTCGAAGAAGTTGTTCAGGAAGTCATGCAGCGTGCCTTTCAGATTGGTGAAGCTGATGTCTTTATCGACAATCAGACCTTCCATCTGATGGAACATCGGGGTGTGCGTCTGATCGTAATCGTTACGGTAAACGCGGCCCGGCGCGATGATACGAATCGGCGGCTGCTGATTTTTCATGGTGCGGATCTGCACGCCCGACGTCTGGGTACGCAGCAGGCGCGTGGCATCGAACCAGAAGGTGTCGTGATCGGCGCGCGCCGGGTGATGCCCCGGAATATTCAGCGCATCAAAGTTGTGATAATCGTCTTCAATTTCCGGACCGGTCGCCACCGCGAAACCCAACTCGCCGAAAAAGGTTTCGATACGATCGATGGTGCGGGTCACCGGATGCAGACCGCCGTTCTCGATACGGCGTCCCGGCAGCGATACGTCAATAGTCTCTGCCGCCAGGCGGGCATTCAGCGCCGCGCTTTCCAGCGTATCTTTACGCGCGTTGAGACGGTCCTGTACCTGCTGTTTGGCGTCGTTGATGACCGCACCGGCCGCCGGGCGCTCTTCCGCCGGCAGTTCACGCAGGGTGGTCATTTGCAGCGTCAGGTGCCCTTTTTTACCCAGAAATTCGACGCGCACGGCGTCCAGGGCGGCGATATCCGACGCCTCGTCGATGGCGGCCGTGGCACGGGCCACCAGGTCTGCGAGTTGGGACATGATTTCCTCTTCTTCCAGCCGGGCTGGTCAGTTCTCGTTGGGATCGTGCGATCCGATTAAGTGTCGCCGGAAACAAAAAAGCCTCCACGAGGGAGGCTTTCAGCGCGATTTTTCGTTTCTTTTCTTATGCGCAAAAGCCCCTGACGATCAGGCGCTAAAGTAAAAAAAGAAACGGAAAATAGCAGCGTGCATGCTTGCGTTACCTTGTCTTGATAGAAACCGCACTATTGAAATGCCCTGCGGCTAAAATGTCAATCATTTGCGTGGGTTGCAGGCAATAAAAAAGGGAGCAAGCTCCCTTTTTTACCTGACTTACGCCAGAGCTGATTTTGCTTTTTCAACCAGTGCAGTGAATGCCACTTTGTCGAATACAGCGATGTCAGCGAGGATTTTACGGTCGATTTCAATGGACGCTTTTTTCAGGCCATTGATGAAACGGCTGTAAGAGATACCGTTCTGACGCGCCGCAGCGTTGATACGTGCGATCCACAGCTGACGGAACTGACGCTTACGCTGACGACGGTCGCGGTAAGCATACTGACCAGCTTTGATAACAGCCTGGAAGGCAACGCGGTAAACACGTGAACGTGCACCATAGTAGCCTTTAGCTTGTTTTAAGATTTTCTTGTGACGTGCGCGAGCAATTACACCACGTTTTACGCGAGCCATGTGAGCTCTCCTATATCATATTCTGTGATTTCCCCATCATCTCTCGTGCCGCAGTGGCGTTGGCTGCCTTCATTCATCCCGGTCACTTACTGATGTAAGCTTCGGGATTCATTCCGTTGCCGCCTGACTGCAACCCGAAATCTATCGGGGAATTAAAAAAGGGTTAACTTATGCGTACGGCAGGCAGGCAACAACCAGACCCAGATCGCCTTTAGACACCATGCCTTTTGGACGCAGGTGACGTTTACGCTTAGTAGACTTTTTAGTCAGAATATGACGCAGGTTTGCGTGCTTACGCTTGAAGCCGCCAGAAGCGGTCTTCTTGAAGCGCTTTGCGGCGCCACGTACAGTTTTAATCTTTGGCATTTTTACAAATATCCACTTCGCATTGTTAATAAAATGAACCAGACAGGCGAATAAAAATCCGCGCAGCGCGAACGCTACGCGGCATTATTACTTGAAAGCCTACTGTTTCTTCTTAGGTGCGAGCACCATAATCATCTGGCGGCCTTCGATCTTCGTCGGGAAGGATTCGACCACTGCCAGTTCATTCAGATCTTCTTTCACGCGGTTAAGCACTTCCATACCGATCTGTTGGTGCGCCATCTCACGACCACGGAAACGCAGCGTGATTTTAGCTTTATCGCCCTCTTCCAGAAAACGAATCAGGCTGCGGAGTTTTACCTGATAGTCGCCTTCATCGGTACCAGGACGGAATTTGATTTCCTTAACCTGGATAACTTTTTGCTTCTTCTTCTGTTCCTTAGAAGATTTGCTCTTTTCATAAAGGAACTTGCCGTAATCCATAATGCGGCAAACCGGCGGTTCGGCGTTCGGGCTAATTTCAACTAAATCTACGCCAGCTTCTTCTGCTTTCTCAATCGCTTCGCGCAGTGAGACAATGCCAAGTTGCTCGCCGTCTACGCCAGTTAAGCGCACTTCGGTGGCACGGATTTCGCCGTTGATACGGTTCGGACGCGTCGGTTGTACTCGTTTTCCGCCTTTAATAACCTTATTCCTCTAATTGGTGAAGATGTCGGCTGCGAATCTCTTGTTGCAGCTTCTCAACAAACACATCTACGTCCATGCTCCCGAGGTCTTTACCACGGCGGGTGCGCACGGCAACCTTGCCTGCTTCCACCTCTTTCTCACCGCAGACCAGCATGTAAGGGACGCGACGTAATGTGTGCTCGCGGATTTTAAAGCCTATCTTCTCGTTTCTCAAGTCTGCTTTGACACGAATGCCAGCATTCTGCAATTTCTTTGTCAATTCACTGACATATTCTGCCTGGCCGTCGGTGATATTCATCACCACTGCCTGTACCGGCGCCAGCCAGCTCGGGAAGAAACCGGCGAACTCTTCGGTCAGAATCCCGATGAAGCGCTCCATCGAACCCAGAATCGCACGGTGAATCATCACTGGCGTCTGACGATCGTTGGTTTCGCCCACGTAGGTGGCGTCCAGACGTTTCGGCAGGGAGAAGTCTAGCTGAACGGTGCCGCACTGCCAGGCGCGGTCGAGACAATCGTGCAGCGTAAACTCAATTTTCGGGCCGTAGAAGGCGCCTTCACCCGGCTGATATTCGAACGGAATGTTGTTCTCTTTCAGCGCTTCGGCGAGGTCCACTTCGGCACGATCCCACATCTCATCGCTGCCAATACGCTTCTCAGGGCGCGTCGACAGTTTCACCACGATTTTTTCAAAACCGAAGGTGCTGTACATGTCATAGACCATGCGGATGCAGCTGTTCACTTCATCACGCACCTGATCTTCAGTACAGAAGATGTGGGCGTCATCCTGGGTAAAGCCGCGCACGCGCATCAGACCGTGCAGCGCACCTGACGGTTCGTTACGGTGACAGCTGCCGAACTCCGCCATACGCAGCGGCAGGTCGCGGTACGATTTCAGACCCTGGTTAAAGATCTGCACGTGACCCGGACAGTTCATCGGTTTGATGCAGTATTCACGGTTCTCTGAAGAGGTGGTGAACATCGCTTCTTTGTAGTTGTCCCAGTGCCCGGTTTTTTCCCACAGCACGCGGTCCATCATGAACGGACCTTTCACTTCCTGGTAGTCGTACTCTTTAAGCTTGGTGCGCACAAACACTTCCAGCTCGCGGAAGATAGTCCAGCCGTCATTGTGCCAGAATACCATACCCGGTGCTTCTTCCTGCATATGGTAGAGATCGAGCTGCTTACCGATTTTACGGTGATCGCGCTTCGCGGCCTCTTCCAGGCGCTGCAGATAGGCCGCCAGCTGTTTCTTATCTGCCCAGGCCGTACCGTAAATACGCTGCAGCATTTTGTTGTCGCTGTTGCCGCGCCAGTAGGCTCCGGAGATTTTCTGCAGTTTAAAATGATGGCAGAAACGCATATTCGGCACGTGCGGACCGCGGCACATGTCGATGTATTCTTCATGGTGATACAGGCCAGGACGATCGTCATGGCTGATGTTTTCGTCGAGAATAGTGGTTTTGTAGCTCTCGCCCCGCGCGGCAAACACGTCACGCGCTTCCTGCCAGCTCACCTTCTTCTTCACAACGTCGTAATTGGTCTCAGCCAGCTGGTGCATGCGCTTTTCCAGCAGCTCAAGATCTTCCTGGGTCAGCGTATGGTCGAGATCGACATCATAATAGAAGCCGTTATCGATAACCGGACCGATGGCCATTTTGGTATTCGGCCACAGCTGTTTGATCGCATGCCCTAACAGGTGCGCACAGGAGTGACGAATAATTTCCAGACCGGCTTCATCTTTCGCGGTGATGATGGCGACCTGCGCATCGCTGGTGATCGGATCAACCGCATCGACCAGTTCGCCATTGACGCGACCGGCGATGCAGGCTTTCGCCAGACCCGGACCGATATCCAGCGCAATGTCCATCACGCTGACCGGACGGTCAAATACGCGCTGGCTGCCATCAGGAAGAGTAATTACTGGCATTTCATATCCTTAATTGCAGTGGTAAGCCACACGAAAGCCTACATGCAACACTGAGTTTTGTTTGGTTAACCTGGCGCGATGTCAGACCCACACTGTCGGAATGACGCCAGGCGCGTAAAGCGGCAACGATGATAACAGCTTTCCGCAGTGAGCAAAACCCGCGAAGAAATGCGCTAAGCCAAAGAGAGATCAAAAAAAACCGCCGCGCGGCACAGGCCGGGCGACGGTGTAACAATGCGCTCTGGTTTACATCGCGTAAGAGAGCTGGACCGTGGTTTTGGTGTCGGTACGGTCTGGCGCAGATTCTGGCGGATTGTTATTCCAGGTGACGTTGTAGCCCAGTTTCAGCGCGAAGTGGTCGTTGATCGCCACCTGCAGTGCGGTTTCGGAGTTCAGCGTGGTGTCTTCACCAAAGCTGCTCAGCACCGACACACCCTGGATGAATTTGGTGGTGTCAGTCAGCTGCCACTGATAGCTCAGCGCGCCGTAGCCCAGTGCTTTGGTTTCGTGGCCGCCATCGTGGAAGTCATCGTAACGTACACCCGGACCGAATTCAGCACGCAGCGAGTGCACCGGACCGTTGAGGATCTGACGACCGTAACCAGCGGTCAGGACATCACGTGAATCATAACCGTTCAGGCGGTCGCTCAGCCAGCTCGCCTGACCGAACAGGTAGTCAGCGCTGTTGAGGTTGTAACGGCTACGGCCACCGATGTTATAGGTTTCCGATGAGCGCTCATCGTTGGATGAGGTATTCGCGGCGTTACCCCACAGGCTGTACGCCGTTGAGGTCTGATACCAGGTCATGCTGGTTGACGCGGTCAGCGATGAGCTGGTGGTGTTACCGGTCTGTGCCAGGTAACCGGCTGACGCGGTGCCTTCAAACGGTTTTTTTGCCGTAGAAGGGTCATCCATTGAGGTGAAGACAGCGTTATCTGCAAAGGCCTGGTGACAAAATGCTCCGGCGGAGAGCAACAAAACAGCGGACAGCTTATTGAAGGCTTTCATTAAAAGGTAACCCGTACGACAGTTGAAAAAGAGATGAGTCTGGAGAATTTTCCCGGGCAATCAATGCAATTTACGGTAAGTTTTGTAAAAAAGTATGAAAGCACCAGAATCGCCAGGTTTTGCGCTGGCACCGCGTGTGGATTGGGAATCTTCCCATTTCCGGCGCGCATTATAGGCGGCAAATAACCAAATAACAGCTTAAATGCTACAAGAATTTTCTGCCGCCCCTGACAGGACTTTACGCTGTGCGCCGCCGGGCGATTGTGCAGAATTCGCTCTATCGCAGGCGCTGGTCTACGCTGAAATCTGTTCGATAACAATGAGGTGAAAAGATGAGCGATCATGATCTCAAGCGTTACGTTGTCACCTTCCGTTATCAGGAAAGGGGTCTTGGCGATCTGCAGGCGCTGAATAGCGCGATGGTTAACGGTGGTTACAGCACCACGTTACACGATGCGGACGGCCATCCGCACGAGCTGGGCACCAACAGCTTTGGCATTGTCAGTGCGCTGGAGGAGCAGGCGCTGGCGGAACACGCCGCCGGGCTGGCGGCAGTGGCGCTCGATCAGCAGCCGGACGCTGACGTCACCACGCTGGAGGCGTTTCTCAAAACGCAAGCCTGACGCAATCCGCAAATTGCGCATTGCCGCTGGAGTTGTGCAAGTTTTGCGCGTTACAATCGACCTTACGCAGCGAATAAAGAGGATTACCCAATGTGGTCAGCCATTAGTCGTCTGTTAAGCGAGTACGCCGGCGATGCCGAAATCACGGAACGTCATGAGTTGCCCGGTGGCGATATTCATCCGGCGTGGCGCCTGCGCTACGGTGAGCTGGAGGTGTTCGTCAAATGCAATACGCGCGACATGCTGACGCTGTTCAGCTGGGAAGCCGACCAGCTTGATCTGCTGGCGCGTACCCACACGGTGCGCGTGCCGAAGGTCTACGGCGTCGGTAACGATCGTGACACCAGCTTTCTGCTACTGGAATACATTCCCCCGCAGCCACTCGACGCCCAAAGCGCATTCCAGCTCGGCCAGCAGCTGGCCCATCTGCACCAGTGGAGCGAGCAACCGCAGTTTGGTCTCGACTTCGACAACAACATTACCACCACGCCGCAACCCAACAGCTGGTTACGCAAATGGTCGGTATTTTTCGCCGAACAGCGCATCGGCTGGCAGTTGCAGCTGGCGGCGGAGAAAGGCGTGCACTACGGTGACATGGAGCTGATCGTGGATTGCGTGCAGCGCAGCCTCGCTAATCACCATCCGCAACCGTCGTTATTGCATGGTGATTTGTGGCCAGCCAACTGCGCCGGCAGCGCCAGCGGCCCGTGGCTGTTCGATCCCGCCTGCTACTGGGGCGATCGCGAATGCGACCTGGCGATGCTCAGCTATTACGCCGATCTGCCGCGCCAGATTTACGAAGGGTATCATGCGGTTTGGCCGCTGCCGGAAGGCTTCTCGCAGCGTCAGCCGGTGTATCAGCTCTACTATCTGCTCAACCGCGCCAACGTCTTTGGCGGCAACTGGGCCGGCGAAGCGCAGTTCGCTATCGGCCAGTTGCTGGAGGAGGATGCGCTGGGCCAGCGCCAGGTCAGACCGGCCTGACGCCTTACAGCATGCCGAGCAGTTTCAACACGAAGTAACCGGCCACGGCGATGATCACCGGCAGAATATACAGCGGAAAAATCTGCAGCAAAATGGTGTGGCGCGGCACATGGATTTTCTCTTCCAGCTGCGCCCGCGTGCGCCCTTCGCTGCCCTTCGCCTGTTCCAGAATCATCTGGTCTTCAATGCCTTCTTTGATATGGCGCGCCTGACGCCACATGCGTGCGCCCGAGGCCTGCAAAGCGATGCCCACGAATATCAGGATATAGATCAGCCAGAAACCAATATTGGCCCCGCCGTTGAACTCCGGTACCGGCGAATTGTTCCAGAACACATTGAGAAACGGCGTGTTGAACTTAATCATATCCACCATCACATGCACGAAGTCGAGCATCACGGCGTCGATGCCGGGCTGCTTTTCGCTGTGTTTAAACATGAAGCCTAAGATGGAGATAAGGGTGGATAACAGCGCCGGAATAAAAATCACCCAGCCAGCCACTCGCTTGAGGATGGCGATGCGGCCAGCCTGTTGATACGTCATGGTGTCTTCCCTTCACAAACAGTAGTTTTGCCCTAAGTCTACCTGCACTACAGCAAATTTTCCTGAAAAATGCGTAACCTGCCGTAAGTCGGTTTTCGCCGCAGCCCATGTTAAGGTAGGGCAAACTGTCAATGGAGCTGTTGTATGACCTATCGTCGCCCTGTGCTGGCCGCTATTTTTGATATGGATGGCCTACTGATTGATTCTGAACCGCTATGGGATCGCGCCGAGCTGGAGGTGTTTGCCAGCCTGAATGTGGATATTAGCCGCCGCCACGAGCTGCCGGATACGCTCGGCCTGCGCATCGATCAAACCGTACGCATGTGGTACGAGGCGCTGCCGTGGAACGGACCGGATCAGGCCGAAGTCACTCAGCGCATTATTGCCCGCGCGCTGGCGCTGGTCGAAGAGACGCGGCCGCTGTTGCCTGGCGTAGAGCAGGCGCTGCAGCTGTGTCAGCAACAGGGCCTGGCGATTGCGCTGGCCTCGGCGTCTCCGCTGGCGATGCTGGAGCGCGTGCTGGAGATGTTCAATCTGCGTCACTACTTTAGCGCCCTCGCCTCGGCTGAAGCGCTGCCTTACAGCAAACCGCATCCGCAGGTGTATCTGGATGCTGCGGCAAAGCTGGGGGTTGATCCGCTCAACTGCGTGGCGCTGGAAGACTCGTTCAACGGCATGATCGCCAGCAAAGCTGCGCGTATGCGTTCCATCGTGGTGCCTGCCGCCGAACATCGCCACGATGCGCGCTGGGCACTGGCCAATGTGCAACTGGAAAACCTGACGCAGCTGCAGGCGGAACATCTGTTTAACTGATCGGTGTGCATCGCGCGTTACGCCTGGCTGAGGTTTCGCCCGGTTGCCAGGCGCAAAAGTAAGTCAGACCGTTAATTTCCCGCGCTTTTTTCAGGCGCGGGTCAGCAAAAAATTCACTCTTCGTTACAGCGTCACCGTTCTCATTTACTGGATAAATCCCTATACTGGATGCATCGACAGTTTTTGCAGCCAGGTTCCATCATGACGGCCGAAGGCCATATCATTTTTGCCATCGCCAGTGCGATATTTGCCAAACGCGCCGAACTGACGCCGGTGATGGCCAGTGCCGACTGGTGGCATCTGGTGCCGGCTGCGCTGCTGACCTGCCTGCTGCCGGATATCGATCACCCTAAATCGGTGCTGGGCCAGCGGCTAAAGTGGCTGTCGCAGCCGATAGCCCGCGCTTTTGGCCATCGCGGCTTTACCCATAGCCTTCTGGCGGTGGCGGTCAGCCTGTGGCTGTTTCAGATTAACGTGCCGGCCGACTGGTTCCTGCCAGCGGATGTCCTGCAGGGCATGACGCTCGGCTATCTGAGCCACATTGTCGCCGATATGCTGACGCCCGCCGGCGTGCCGCTGCTGTGGCCGTGCCGCTGGCGCTTTCGCCTGCCTATCCTCAACAGCCAGCAAGGTAATCAACTGGAGCGCGCGCTGTGCCTCGCTCTGGTGGGCTATGCGCTGTGGTTTCCGCCCGGTATGCCGTCGTTTGGCGCCAACGGCTGGCCGGAGCAGCTGTTCAACAACCTGCAGAACGGCATTGGCCGGCTGGTGAACGGCAGTACGCGCTGAAGTGTTTTTCCTTCTGCCAGACATTGCTGAAATAATCGCCTTAAATTCCATTTAGTTATAACCCAGACGATTTAGATATATTGTTCCCGCAGGGCCAACTGGTACCATGCCGCGACAGTTACAGAGGATCCCTCTGCTATTTTCGGTTACGCGGCGCGATCGCGTGGCGACCTTCAGGAGTTAACAATGAATATTCCTCTGATCATCAATATCGTAGCATTTGTCGCGCTGCTGATTGCGTTAAACCGCGTCGGCAACCAGAGCTGGAGCCTGTCGAAGCGCGTGCTGACCGGCCTGGTGCTGGGGGTGATCTTTGGCCTGGCACTGCAGGCCATTTATGGCGAAAACAGCCCGGTGGTGAAAGAGTCGATTGGCTGGTTTAACATCGTCGGCAACGGTTATGTTCAGCTGCTGCAGATGATTGTCATGCCACTGGTGTTTGCCTCGATCCTCAGTGCGGTGGCGCGGCTGCATAACGCCTCGTCGCTGGGCAAAATCAGCGTGCTGACCATCGGCGTGCTGCTGTTTACCACCGCCATTTCCGCACTGGTGGGCGTGCTGGTGACCGGCCTGTTCCACCTCAGCGCCGAGGGACTGGTACAGGGCGCGCAGGAAACCGCGCGTCTGAGCGCCATTCAGAGCAACTACGTTGGTAAAGTCGCGGATCTGAGTACGCCGCAGCTGCTGCTCTCCTTTATCCCGAAAAACCCGTTTGCCGATCTGGCCGGTGCCAATCCTACGTCAATCATCAGCGTAGTGATTTTCGCTGCTTTCCTCGGCGTGGCGGCGCTGCAGCTGCTGAAAGATGACAAAGCCAAAGGCGAGCGCGTTCTGGTGGCGATTGATACCCTGCAATCCTGGGTGATGAAGCTGGTCCGTCTGATCATGAAGCTGACACCGTACGGCGTGCTGGCGCTGATGACCAAAGTGGTTGCCGGTTCCAACCTGCAGGACATCATCAAGCTGGGCGGTTTTGTGGTGGCCTCGTATCTCGGCCTCGCGATTATGTTTGGCGTTCACGCGCTGCTGCTGTCAATCAACGGTATCAACCCGCTGCGCTTCTTCCGTAAAGTCTGGCCGGTGATAACCTTTGCCTTCACCAGCCGTTCCAGCGCCGCCAGTATTCCGCTGAACGTGGAGACACAGACGCGTCGTCTGGGCGTACCGGAATCCATCGCCAGCTTCTCGGCCTCATTTGGCGCGACCATCGGCCAGAACGGCTGTGCCGGCCTCTATCCCACCATGCTGGCGGTGATGGTAGCGCCGACCGTGGGCATCAACCCGTTTGACCCGGTATGGATCGCCACGCTGGTCGGTATTGTCACGCTGAGTTCAGCCGGTGTGGCGGGCGTCGGTGGCGGCGCGACCTTTGCCGCGCTGATCGTCCTGCCGGCGATGGGACTGCCGGTCACGCTGGTGGCATTGCTGATCTCCATCGAACCGCTGATTGATATGGGCCGTACCGCGCTCAACGTTAACGGCTCGATGACCGCCGGTTCACTGACCAGCCGCTGGCTGGGTATGACCGACAAAAAAGTGCTGGAGAGCGACGAACACGCGGAACTGGCGCACCGCTAATTAACCCGTTTTCCCGTAACGGCAGGCCGCAAAGCCTGCCGTTTTTTTTTGCCGTTTTCTGCACTTTTTTCCGCAATCATGGCGCTAACGTCAGGAAAACGTTAAGCATGGTAAACGGAGGCAAAATCGACGGTTTTTTGCTTGAGTTTGCGTGCTGAAAGGCGAATGCTGCGGGGAGTTACCGCAGGAGAACCCTCATGAGAAACGTTATCGCCTCAATGCTGGCGTTAACCCTGATAGCGCCAACTGTAAGTTTTGCTCATCCGTATGGCTGGGGTCCGGGCCCCGGCCCGCACTGGGGTGGTCCGGGACCCCGCTGGGGCCATCCCGGACCGCTGCGTTTTCTGCCGGAGGCCTCAACCGCCGTGCTGATTGGCGGACTGACCTACTACCTGCTGAACGGTAGCTACTACCAGCGGCAGGGCGACACCTACGTGGTGGTCCAGCCACCGGATGGCCCACCGGCCAGCGCCATGCGCGTTCTGGATTACAACGGCAAACGCTACTACGTGCAGGATGGTCACTACTATCAGCGCGAGATCAGCGGCAGCTACATTGAGGTGCCGCGGCCGTATGGGCTGTAAGCGCACAAAGAAAAACGGCCCGTCTGAGACGGGCCGTTTGTTATTCTGCTGCCGTTACTGCGCGGCTTGCGGATCGGTATCGTAATCCTTACAGCTCTGGAAGCCGTAGTTCATGACGCGACCGGTGTCGTTATAGCTCACAAAGTAAGTCTGCTGTTTGCCATCACGCTCACCAATCACGTAGGTCTGGCAGGTACCCCGTGCGTGAACCATGGTGATCTCGGTTGACGCCGGTCCGGCAATCTGGCGCACCTGTTCACGCGTCATGCCTTTTTTCACATCCTTCACCACAGGCTTAGTCACGTAGCTTTCCGCACGATCGTAAGTTGTACAACCAGACAGGGCTGCCAGCGTCATAGCGGCAGCGATACATCCCAGCACTTTATTCATCTTGTTGTTCCTCATACTTTGTCCATGTCCCACTAAGCCTGGAACATAATTCCAGATTTATCAACTCAATGGCGGTGCTTTCGGTCAGTTCTGAAGCGTCAGGATTACGTAAAGATGCTGTGTTGCCGTCACCGGCTCCGTATAATCGCGGCGCAAGATACATCTTAAAGTCAAAAATACCACAGAGGATCAATGACACCTGCACACCCTAACCGGCTGGTTTATGCCATCACGCTCGGCCTGCTCGCCGCGCTCGGGCCGCTTTGTATCGATCTCTATCTACCTGCCCTGCCTGAACTGGCGCGCGACCTCGGTAGCGAAACCGCCACCGCCCAGCTAAGTCTGACCGCCGGTCTGCTGGGGCTGGGCGCCGGACAGCTGCTGTTTGGTCCGATGAGCGATAAGTTTGGCCGTATTCGTCCGCTGCTGCTGTCGCTGGCGCTGCTGTTCATCGCCTCAATTGGCTGTGCGCTGGCGAAGGATATTCACGCTCTGCTGGTGGCGCGCCTGTTTGAAGGGCTGGCCGGTGCCGGCGGCGCGGTGCTGTCGCGTGCCATTGCCCGCGATATGTATAGCGGCCATGAGCTGACGCGCTTTTTTGCCCTGCTGATGCTGGTGAATGGCCTGGCGCCGATTGGTGCGCCGGTGCTGGGCGGTGCGCTGATGACGGTGCTGAACTGGCGCGGCATCTTTGTAGTGCTGGGCGCGATTGCCGTGCTGCTGATTCTGCTGGCGCGCTGAAAGCTGCGCGAAACCCTGCCGGCCGAACGCCGTAGCCAGGGATCGATCCTCTCCGCCTGGGCGGCGCTCGGCCAGGTCATCACCCACCGGCCGTTTATGGGCTTCTGCCTGACGCAGGGCTTCATGATGTCCGGCATGTTTGCTTATATCGGCGCCTCGCCGTTTGTGCTGCAGCAGATTTACGGCCTGTCACCGCAGGCGTTCAGCTTGTGCTTTGCGGCGAACGGTATTGGCCTGGTGATTGCTTCCCAGACCAGCGCCCGGCTCTGTCCGCTGTGGGGCGAATATCGCGTGCTGAAGGGCGGCCTGACGCTGGCGTTTGTCGCCTCCAGCTGCCTGCTACTGGCCGGCGTGAGCGGCGCGCCGCTGCCGCTGGTGCTGGTGGCGCTGTTCTTCACCATCGCCAGTAACGGCGTGATCGCCACCACCGCGTCATCGCTGGCGATGCAGAGCCAGGGCCACCGCGCCGGCAGCGCCTCGGCGGTAATCGGTGTTGCGATGTTCTCGCTCGGCGCGCTCAGCGTACCGATCACCGGCCTTGGCGGCACCTCGGTAATCAGCATGACGGCCACCATCTTTGGCTGCTTTATGCTGGCCATCGTGATGTTCATGCTGCTGGCGCAGAAACCAAAAAGCGCCTGAATTGCCAACAGAAACACCGGACAACAAGCCGTTCGGCTTGTTGTTTTTCTGCGGAGGCGTTAGCTTTAGCACATGATTCGCATTGTGCCGTCAGGCTACCGACTTGAGGAGAGGTTCATGTCACTGCAGCAGGAAATCATTCAGGCCCTGGGTGTTAAACCGGTTATCGACCCGCAGCAGGAGATCCGCGTCAGCGTCGATTTTCTGAAGTCCTATCTGAAAGCCCATCCGTTTATCAAAACCCTGGTGCTCGGCATCAGCGGCGGTCAGGACTCAACGCTGACCGGCAAGCTGGCGCAGACTGCCATTACTGAACTGCGTGAAGAGACCGGCGATCACGACTACAGCTTTATCGCCGTGCGCCTGCCATATGGCGTGCAGGCTGACGAGCAGGATTGCCAGGATGCGCTGGCATTTATCCAGCCGGATCGCACGCTGGTGGTCAACATCAAAGAAGCGGTACTGGCCAGCGAGCGCGCGCTGCAGGAGGCGGGCATTGCCCTGTCGGATTTTGTGCGCGGCAACGAGAAAGCGCGCGAACGCATGAAAGCCCAGTACAGCATTGCCGGCATGACCAAAGGCGTCGTGGTCGGCACCGATCACGCCGCAGAAGCAGTGACCGGCTTCTTTACCAAGTACGGCGACGGCGGCAGCGACATTAACCCGATTTTCCGCCTCAACAAGGGCCAGGGCAAACAGCTGCTGAAAGCGCTCGGCTGCCCGGAACACCTCTATCTCAAGCACCCCACCGCCGATCTGGAGGACGATCGTCCCGGTCTGCAGGATGAAGTCGCGCTGGGCGTGACCTATCAGCAGATTGATGATTTCCTCGAAGGCAAAACCATCGACGCCGACGCGGCGAAAATCATTGAAGGCTGGTATACCAAAACCGAGCATAAACGTCGTCCGCCGATCACCGTGTTCGACGATTTCTGGAAGAAGTAATCCCCTGCGGCTTCCCGCTCCCCCGGCGGGAAGCCAGCCTCTTCACGTCCCCGCTGGCGGGAAAACGCGCACGCTGATATACTGTATGCACAACCAGTAAGCGGAGCGTTCTTTGGTCAGACGAGCAAACCGCCATCGCCTCGAATTTGATGCGGCGGCTATCTATCAATATCCCGAACATCTGCGTCAGTGGCTGGAAGGCTTGCCTAATCAGCCGGGCGTTTACACTTTCCACGGTGATAACGACAACCTGCCGCTGTACATCGGCAAGAGTATCAACCTGCGCAGCCGGGTGATGGCCCATTTTCGCACGGCGGATGAAGCCAGTATGCTGCGCCAGGCGCGACGCGTCAGCTGGATCCCCACCGCCGGGGACGTGGGCGCACAGCTGCTCGAAGCGCAGATGATCAAAACGCAGCAGCCACTGTTCAATAAGCGCCTGCGCAAAAACCGCCAGCTGTGCTCGCTGCAGCTGGGCGACGGCGCACCGCAGGTGGTGTACGCACGCGATCTCGATTTCTCCTCCTCGCCTGACCTGTACGGGTTATTCCGCAGCCGCTTTGCCGCGTTAGAGAAGCTGAAAAGCCTTGCCGATGAGCTGCGCCTGTGTCACGGCCTGCTGGGATTAGAGCGCCTGCAGCCGGGACGCGGCTGTTTCCGCGCGGCGCTTAAACGCTGTGCCGGTGCCTGCTGCGGGGCGGAACCGCTGGCGGCGCATCAGGAGCGCCTGCTGGCAGGGCTGGAGCAGCTGCGCGTGGTGTGCTGGCCGTGGCAGGGCCCGGTGGGTATGGTGGAGCGCGGGACGGAGATGACGCAGATTCACGTCATCGATCACTGGTTCTGGCTGGGATCGGTCAGCAGTGAGCAGGAAGCGCGTCAGCTGCAGCGGGCGCGTCACGGCTTCGACCATGATGGCTACAAAATTCTCTGCCGCCCACTGCTGTCCGGCGTTTATCCGCTGATCGAGCTGTAACGCAAAACCGCCGACGCTGCCCAAAGCACAGTGTGCCATGGACAACGTCGGCGGTCTCAAACCGGTGAGCTAAACGGCTTATTCGCCATCAGCCGGCGATGGCGGCATTTTACCGTCATGCGGGCCTTTTTCTGTCAGACGTTTCTCAAAGTTAGCGTTGTACTGCTTCTTCTGGTCTGGCGTCAGCACGTTATAGATCTTGTTCTGGGTTTCCAGCATCTTCAGCGCATGCTCTTTCGCATTGGCGCTCATTTTGTCTGCCTGCGCTTCTGCTTTGGCACGGTCAAAGGTGTCGGATGCAATGATGCTGTGGTTAGCACGACGCTCTTCCAGCGATGGACGCTTCATGTCTTTGTGGCTGTCACGCAGGATGTCGCGAATCTGGGCTTTCTGCGCGTCGGTCAGGTTGAGGTCTTTGAACATCATGTCCATGCCGTGGTGGCGCATCGGCTTGTGCATCGGTTTTTCACTGCCCGCTGGCGGCGGCGTCAGGTTGTCAGCCGCAGCATGGACGATATTGGCGGCGCCGAAAGCCATTGCGGTAGCCAGAAACAGGGAGGTCAGTTTACGCATAATATTGTCCTTACTTTTCAGTTTAATGACGACAGCCTGTGTCGCGTCTTCGGAAACAAGCATACGACGCTGAACGTCAACTACTCAGAGGCTGAGTAAAGCCCTGCAAGCATAAAAGACAGATATCGGGCAATCATGGAGAGATTGCGAAGAAATGCGTGAGGAATTGCAAAAGAGTATGACGTTCAAGGGGAAAGCGCAGGAATTAAGGAGGAGTGTAATGGCTTTGTCGGTTTTGCGGAAGGGAAAATGTCGTTAATTTGGGCACGTTCTCTGCTCACCCGTGACCTCTCCCGTCACAGGGAGAGGAGGGATTGCCGGGTAAAGCTTTCGATTACAACTCCAGCACCTGGGTCTGCTCACTCTCCTCCACCAGCATCAGCCCGGCGCGCAGGCCCGGTGCCACGTTGGGATTGGGGAACAGCACATATTCACGCGCCTGCTGCACGTAATAGCGCCGCTCACCCTCTTCCGCCAGCAGCGTGCCCTGCGGGAAAGCCGTGAAGTTGAGAGTTTCCGGGCCCATATGCAGAACAAACTGCTCGCCGTGCCGGGTGATTTGCTGCGCTACGCGATAATGGCGCGGCGTCTCGCGCACCGCCGGCAGCGCCTCACCGTACAGCAGCGCCGCCAGCGCACGCTGCACGCCGCTGAACTGAGTAAGATCGTTCTCGCCAAACGGCAGCGCCTTTCCCAGCTCCAGCGTACAGCTGGCAGCGGCGTAGTGTTCACAGCTGAAGTGGGTAAAAGTGCCGCCCGGCGCACGGTGAAACACCAGCGCCTCCAGCTCGGCCGCTGCCAGCCAGTGTAAAAAATCCGCTGGCCACGGCTGGCTGTTGAGCGGCATCACGCCAAAGCGCGTATGCCACGAACCGCGAATCGCGGTGTGCAAATCGAGATGCCAGCGAATTTCGTGATCGAGACACTCGCACCAGAAGTTTTCCAGCGCCTGCTCCAGTTGCAGCGCGCGCTGCGCCTCCGGTACGTCGGCCACCTGTTGCCAGCGTCCACCGAACAGCCGGTTGATATCATAATGCTGGTAGCGTTTGCCGCTGCGCAGCGCCGCCGGGTTGCCGAGGATCACCAGCAGGCGCACGGCCAGCGGTTTTTCCCCCTGCAGCAGCGGCGTCAGCAACAGATTGAGGATCTCCACCGGGGCGGTCTCGTTGCCGTGAATCCCGGCGGAGAGAACCAGCGCCTGCTGCGTGGACGTATGCGGTGTCAGGGATAGTATGCCCTCATCATGCCACTGCCAGTGCAGGTGGGCGTTACTGCCCTGCCGCTGCGCGGGCGGCCTGCCTGACAGGGTTTGCTGTAAAAAGTCCTGCATGTTCACTCCTTTCTGACACAGGGGGCAACACATTTGCCCCCGGCGTTAACGCTGAAACGCGTAGACACTGCCTAAGTCTAGCAGCTGTGTCAGCTCGTCCAGCGCGCTTCGCCCTTCGCTCAGCAGCTGCGGATCGGCAAGATCGGCCTGCGTCAGGCGGTCGCGATAGTGACGATCCACCCAGTCATTCAGACGCGTAAACAGGCGATCGTTCATCAGCACCGCCGGATTGACGGCCTGACGCTCCGCCTCGGTTAACACCACGCGCAGACGCAGGCAGGCCGGTCCGCCGCCGTTGCACATGCTTTCACGCAGATCGAACACCTGCAGCGCGCGAATCGGGCCGCCGCTCTCCACCAGCTCGCTCAGGTAGCGCCACACGCCGGGATGCTGGCGCGACTCTTCCGGCAGCACCAGCCGCATGCCGCCATCCGGATGCTGCAAGAGCTGGCTGTTAAACAGATAGGTGTTCACCGCATCAGCCACTGACACCCGATCGCGCGGCACCACAACCGGCTGGAAGCCCGGCACCTGATCCGCCAGCTGTTGCAGCAGCTGGGGCTGGTCGACAAACGCCTCTTCGTGGCAGAAAAACACCTGCTGATTGCTGACGGCGATTACGTCGTTGTGGAACACCCCCTGATCGATCACCGCCGGATTTTGCTGAGCAAACAGCGTGCGCGCGTCATCCAGCTGATGCAGTCTCGCCACCGCCGCGCTGGCTTCACGCGTCTGGCGCGCCGGATAGCGCGCCGGTGCGCTGCCTTGCTGCTGGCCATCGCGGCCGTAAACAAACAGCTGAACGCCGGGCGCGCTATAGTCAGCACCGAAGCGGTTATGGTTGGCTGCGCCTTCGTCACCAAACAGCGCCACCTGCGGCAGCGCGTCGTGCACGCTGAAGTGGCGGCCATCGCGGAAGATGGCGCGCAGCAGGTCGGCGGTTTCCGGCGCTTCGATCGCCCGGTGGAACTTATTGTTGAGGTTGGCTACGGTAAAATGCACTTTGCCGTCGGCGCTGTCGGCCGATGGCGAAACCGTGGCCGCATTGGCCACCCACATCGCCGACGCCGAACTGGCCGCTGACAGCAGCTGCGGTGCCTGCTGCGCCGCTTTGGCCAGTACCTGCGCATCGCTGCCGCTGAATCCCAGCTGGCGCAGCAGCGGCAGATTAGGCCGCTCGTGCGGAGGGATAACCCCCTGCACATAGCCCATGTCGGCCAGCGCCTTCATTTTCAGCAGCCCCTGTTTGGCCGCCAGCCGCGGATTGGAGGGCTGCAGCTGATTGCGCGTGGAGGCTTCGTTGCCAAACGACAGGCCAGCGTAGTGGTGCGTCAGGCCGACCAGACCATCAAAGTTTGCTTCAAACGCCTTCATGATGTCGCTCCTGAAGCAGCAAAATCGAGCCCCGGCGACAGGCTGCCCGGCAGCGCTAAGCTGCTGCTCTCCAGCGAGGCCATCGGCCAGGCGCAGTAATCTGCCGCGTACCAGGCGCTGGCACGGTGATTACCGGAAGCGCCCACGCCGCCAAACGGTGCCGAACTGGCGGCGCCGGTCAGCGGTTTATTCCAGTTCACGATGCCGGCGCGCGCTTCCAGCAACAGCTGATCAAACTGGTCACGCTGTGGTGACACCAGCCCGCACGACAATCCGTAGCGCGTGTCGTTGGCGAGGCCAATCGCCTGCGCGTAATGGTCGTAGCGGATGACCTGCAGCAGCGGTCCGAACACCTCTTCGTCAGGCAGTCCGGCGACGCCGGTCATGTCGATGATGCCGGGCGTAATAATCGCGCTGTCGCGATCCGGCCAGTGCATCGCCAGCAGCACCTTGCCACCCAGCGCAACCCGCTGCTGCCAGGCGGCGAAGATCTGTCCGGCGGCGGCGGGCGAAATCACGCTGCCCATAAACGGCTGCGGTTCGGCGTCCCACGCTGCCGGTTTGAGGCGCGCACTCACCTCGACCAGGCGCTGCAGGAAGGCATCGCCTGCCGCACCGCGTTTCACCAGCAAACGACGCGCGCAGGTGCAGCGCTGGCCGGCGGTAATGAACGCCGACTGAATAGCGATATGCACCGCGCCATCAATGTCGGCCGGATCTTCCACAATCAGCGCATTGTTGCCGCCCATCTCCAGCGCCAGCATTTTCTCCGGCTGTCCGGCGAACTGGCGATGCAGGTGATAGCCGGTGGCCGCGCTACCGGTAAACAGCAGGCCATCAATCTGCTCCGCCTGCGCCAGCGCCTGGCCGGTATCACGTCCGCCCTGTAACAGCGCCAGCGTACCCGCCGGCAGGCCCGCTTCATGCCACAGCTGCACGGTTTTCTCTGCGGTGGCGGGGGTCAGTTCGCTCGGTTTAAACAACACGCAGTTGCCCGCCAGCAGCGCCGGCACGATATGTCCGTTCGGCAGATGGCCGGGGAAGTTATACGGGCCGAACACCGCCAGCACGCCGTGCGGCCGGTGGCGCAGTGAACTCTCACCTTCGGCCTGTTCGCCGGTGCGCGTGTGATAAGCCTTAACCGAAATGGCCACTTTATTGATCATCGCCTGCACTTCGGTCAGCGTTTCCCAGCGCGGCTTGCCGGTCTCACGTGCGATGATCGCCGCCAGCTCGGTTTTATCCCGCTCCAGCAGACGGGCAAAGTCCTCTACCCGCGCCTGGCGGGCAGCAAACGGCAGACGTGCCCATGCCGGGAATGCCGCGCGAGCCGCCTCACAGGCCGCCGCCACCTGCGCCGCAGAAGCAGCGTTGCCCTGCCATAAGATCTCGCCGCTCACCGGATTGTGTTTACTCAGCGTCTCCGCGCTGCCCGGCTGCCATTCACCGTTGATAAAATGCGTCATGCGTTATTCTCCTCGCGACCCAGGGTAACCACCCGCAGCGAATCGCCATAGTCGCAGCGCAGCGCGGTGCGCTGCTGCTGATTAATCAGAACCTGACCGGATGCGATATCGACCGGCAGCATCGCCACGCGGAACTGCTGATAGTCGCAGTTCGCCACCAGACACAGCGGCCAGTGCGCCTCAGCTTCGCCTTCGCTGGCGGTCAGCACTTTGCTCTTGCGGATGGCGCGGATGCGGTCGATCTCACACTCCAGCGTCGGGCCGCCGTCAAAGATGTCGATATAGTTGAGATAGCGGAAACCCTCGGCTTCCAGCACCGCGCGCGCCGGCGCGGTTTTCGGGTGGACTTCACCAATCACCTGCTGTGCCGCTTCCGACAGATAGTGGATATACAGCGGATGCTTGGGCATCAGTTCAGCGATAAAGGCTTTTTGCCCGGTGCCGCTGAGAAAATCGGCCTGGCGAAACTCCATAGAGAAGAAACGGCTGCCCACGCTGTCCCAGAATGGCGAATGTCCCTGCTCGTCGCTGACGCCGCGCATCTCCGCAACCACGTGCTTCATGAAGCGCTCGCGGAAATTCGCCATAAACAGAAAGCGCGACTTGGACAGCAGATGACCGTTTTTACCGTCGCGGTAGTCAGGATCGAGGAACAGCGTGCACAGTTCGCTGCTGCCGGTGTGATCGTTACTCAGCGACAGCGTCGGCAAACTGGCGTAGACGTTCAGCTCTTTCGAGGCGTGCACCTGGGTACCGACGCGGAAGTTGTACCAGGGATCCTGCAAACCTACCGCCACTTCAATGGCGCAGATGCCGACGGCACGATTGTCACTGCTATCCGCCAGCACAAATACGTAGCCCTGTTCGGCGCGCGGCAGCGCGTCCTGCCAGGTTTGCAGCGAGCGCTCAATGCGCGCCTTCAGCGTCTCGCTGTCAGCGGGCAGCGAGGTCAGACCGCCGCCGGTTTTCCCCGCCAGCGCCAGCAGCTGCGGCAGATCGTCACGTTCGACGGGGCGAATCACCATCATGATGTGGCTCCTTTGAGCACGCGTGCGCAGGCGCGTTCGAAGCGCGCCAGCCCTTCTTTTACTTCATGCTCGCTGATGTTCAGCGCCGGGGCAAAGCGCACCACGCTGGCACCGGCGATCAGTACCATCACGCCCTCTTCCGCCGCCGTCAGGTTGAACTGTTTGGCTTTACCGGCAAAATCGTCATTCAGCACCGCGCCAATCAGCAGGCCCAGGCCACGAATCTCTTTAAACACCGGCAGCCGCTGGTTGATCTCCTGCAGCGCCGTGACAAACCACTGGTGCCGCTCGGCAACGCCAGCCATAAACTCAGGCTGATTGATCAGCTCCATCACTTTACCGGCCACCGCACCGGCCAGCGGGTTGCCGCCGTAGGTGGTGCCGTGCGTGCCGACGCCCATCACCTGCGCCAGATCTTCACGCGTCAGCATCGCACCGATGGGGAAACCGCCGCCCAGCGCCTTGGCGGTGCTCAGCACATCAGGCGTGACGCCGTAATGCATATAGGCATACAGCGAGCCGGTACGGCCGACGCCGCTCTGCACTTCATCAAAAATCAGCAGCGCCTGATGGCGGTCGCACAGTTCGCGCAGTCCGCGCAGGAACGCCGGATCGGCCGGTAATACACCGCCCTCGCCCTGAATTGGCTCGACGATGACCGCGCAGGTCTGGTCATTAATTAAGGCCGCCGCCGAGGCCAGATCGTTAAAGGTGGCATGCTGAATGGCTGGCGGTAACGGGGCGAAATCGCGCGAATAGGCGGGCTGTCCGCCGGCTGAAACGGTGAACAGGGTGCGGCCGTGGAAGGCATTGGTGAAGGCGACGATACCGTTTTTTTCGGCACCGAAACGATCGTGCGCTACTTTACGCGCCAGCTTCAGCGCGGCCTCGTTGGCTTCCGCCCCGGAGTTACAAAAGAACACGCGGTCGGCAAAGGTGGCATCAATCAGCTGCTTCGCCAGGCGCAGTATTGGTTCGTTGGTGTAGCCGTTGCCGGTGTGCCACAGTTTACCGGCCTGCTCGGTCAGTGCCTGCTGCAGCGCGGGATGGGCATGGCCAAGCGCGTTCACCGCGATGCCACCGGCAAAATCGATGTACTCTTTGCCCTGCTGATCCCACAGCGTAGAACCTTCGGCACGCACCGGCACAAAAGCCGCAGGGGCATAAACCGGCATCATCCATTGATCGAAATCGTGACGTGAAACCTGCAGTGACATAGCCATTTCTCCTGCCTCACTTCGGGTGAAGCTTTTGTTTTAAAATTGTTAAAAGTTGCTGAGTTGCAGCTCGACTATAGAGTGCAGTTAACGTGCCAGCCAGAGGAAAAAATGCATAAATCAGGTTAGACAACGAAATATCAATGATTTACACCCTTTCACTATGCACATTTAATGCATAAAAAGTGAATAACCATCCGATGACAGCGGCACCGTAGTAATTTGTTTAGCAGATTTATGCATTCGCAAAATGAAATATTGCTTTTGTGATCGCACAGCAGATATTTCGCCAAAATGAGGCGTCTGCTGCGCCATTTTGGGGCGCACTGCGCTTAACGGGTGCAAGTGACAGCCCGGTTCAGGCATCGGCGTGGTGCAGGTCGGCCGCTTATAAGTAACAACTGATTAACTTATTTTGGCTACCTTGCGCCAGGCTGGCCGGTAATTAAACGTATTAAAGATCGGGATATTATTTAGCCTGAAATAAAACGACACAGTGCGTCAATGCGGATAATTTACGGGGTGACTATCAGCCTGCTTTGATTCATAAGCATTGAACTTTAAGGCATAGGCTTGTGCTATTTAAGGCAATAAAACGCTATTTTTATTAAGTCATACCCCTCTTACTTTAATCATTACTTATCAATAATATAAATATTAATCGTCGATTAAACGCTCACTTAATCATGATAAGTAAAAGCGATCCCCATTTCCGAATAATGGAATTGGCGTATAAAAATCGCACAAATAGCCAATAAGAAATTATTTGTTACAACTATTGCACTACTGATCTTTATCCTTTTGTGTCATTTTCTTGTCACCCCACCAGGGGCTTAAAAAATTAAAAAATAACACAGGGTAAAAATATAAATGATGAAGCGCACTTTACTGGCAGCGGTCATGCCATTGCTGCTGGGATTTTCTGTGGCTCAGGCCGCTGAAATCTATAATAAGGATGGTAACAAGCTGGATCTGGTCGGCAAAATCAACGTGTCGCACCTGTTCTCCGATGACACCACCAATGATGGTGATACCTCATCGTATGTCCGTATCGGTTTTAAGGGCGAAACCAAAATTACCGATCAGCTGACCGGCTACGGTTTCTGGCAATCGCAGTTCAGCCTGCGTAACACGGAAGGTGCCGATGCCCAGGCCGGTAACAAAACCCGCCTCGGCTATGCGGGTCTGAAGTTTGCGCAGTTTGGTTCGATCGACTATGGCCGTAACTATGGTCTGATTTATGACGTGCTGGGCTATACCGATATGCTGCCTTTCTTCGGCGGTGATTCCGGTTATGTCGATGCTTTCCTGTCCGGTCGCTCCACCGGCGTGCTGACCTGGCGTAACAAAGATTTCTTCGGTCTGGTTAAAGGCTGGAACGTCGCAGCGCAGTACGAAGGCAAGAACGAGCGCAGCGACAGCGCGGCAACGCCAAACCTGGCGGTACGCCGCTCCAACGGTGATGGTTTCGCCCTTTCCACCTCGTATGACACCGACTTTGGCCTGAGCGCGGTTGCCGCCTATGCCAGCCTCAATCGCGTCAGCGCGCAAAACCTTGCCACTTACGGCAGAGGTGAGAAAGCCGAACACTGGGAAACCGGGGTGAAATATGATGCTAACCAGCTCTATCTGGCGACCATCTACGGCGAATCCCACAACGCTACGCCAATCGGTAACATCGGGTTCGCCAACAAAGCGGTGAATTTTGAAGCCGTGGCGCAGTATCAGTTCCTGAACGGTTTCCGTCCGTCGCTGGGCTACGTGAGCTCAAAGGGCAAAAATATTGAAAACGTCGGCGACGCCTGGCTGTTCAAATACGCGTCCGTGGGTGCCACCTACTACTTCAACAAGAACATGTCGGTCTACAGCGAATACCGCATCAACCTGCTGAAAGATGACAACGCGCTGCGCCTGAAAACCGACGATATTACCGCGGTCGGTCTGGTGTACCAGTTCTGATGATGATTTACCCTCATGGCATCCCGGCAAGTGTCGGCTGAGGATGCAGCAAAGGGCAGCTCCGGCTGCCCTTTTTCTCTGGTGCCGCGCTGATTATGGCGCCAGTAGGTCGAAGCGGTTTTCGCCCCCCTGCTCCAGCATCACCGGCGGCTGCACCTGCAGCGTAATCCAGTTGGAAGTCACGCGATTTTGCTTGCTGTCCTCCAGCGTCACCGACAGGCGATAACTGTTGTTCGCCTCAGGCGACGCATCCCACGCCGGCATAATGATACTCCAGCCCTGTGGATCGTTGGGATCGGCACCCGGCGTCAGGCTCAGCGCCTGCGTATCGCCCTGCCAGCTGACTTTACTGATTGGATGTGCACTGCGGATCTGCAGTTTCAGCGGCAAACTCTCGCCCGCATTGAGCTGCCACGGCGGCGTGGCGAGGAATACCGACAGGGTTTTACGCTGGCGGAACTCCAGCACCGGCGTATTGCTGCGCGTGACCAAATCATAGCGACTACCGCGCAGCGAACGCGCGGCGGCGACGTTATCCGGATTGAGCTGCTGACTGAGCGCCACGCCAAAGCGGTAGTTGAGACGTAAGCCGAGCTGATCCTGGCTCTCGCCTTCATTACTGGTTTTGTGGCTGGCCGATACGGTGACCAGCGGCACTGGCGTGTAGGAGACGCCCAGCGTCAGCGCTGAAGGATTGTGGTAGCTGTTGCCGGAATTAAACAGATCGACATTGTTGCCGAGATACTGCTGCCAGCTGACCGACACGCCCAGCTGGCGGTAAAACGGCAGATAGCCCTGGGTAGTGACATCATACCCACGCGCCAGCCGCTGCTGCTGGAACGGGTTGCGATTGCGCCAGCCGGACAACGGCGTGTAGTAGTTGGCGGATAAGCGCAGGTAGTCGCTCCAGGCCTCGGTGCCCAGCGAAGCGCGCTGCAAGCCGCTGTCAAACAGCCGATCAACGAAGCCGTTATAGCCCAGCAGCCAGCTGCCGGCCACCCAGCGCTGTCCCAGCCCGGCATTGCCCACCAGCCCGTCATCGGTCTGGTGTACGCCCAGCTGGCTGAACGTGAGGTAATTGTAGCGATCGGCCCATGGCGTCAGCAGCGAAGCCCCGCTGCCGCTGAAGTTGCCCTCCATATCGACGTTGAGATCGATCTGTGCCTGGCCATAAGGCGACAGCAGCGACTGCCCTTCATCCGCCACCCGGGTGGCAACCTCATCACGAAAATGGTTAAACGCCCAGATACCGGCCTGCTGACCCAGCGTGGTATCGCTGTCGCTGTTCTGGCTGGCCTCGCCGATGCTTTTGGCAATGCCCGCCAGCTTTTTACTGAACGCCGATGTATCGTCCTGATAGCCCAGCGCCGGTAATCCATCAGCGATTTTCTGGAAACGTGCCGGATCGGCAAACGGTGTTGCGGAGACGTCGCTGTTGCCAGTGAAGGCCTGCGCAGGCGCAACGGCCACCAGTACAGGGGCCCCGAAGGTTACAGCAGCGAAAATTTTGCGGGTCAGAACCAATGGCAGCATAGCAAAAGAGTAGTCGTTTCAGTTTAGAATTTGAAGTAGCTCACAAAACTGTACGAGGTTACCTTAACATATCCTCGCGCCAACGTAGGACTTGTCTTGCTATGTTTCAGAATTTACGCCACCCAAGGGCATGCAGGGCGATCAGACGGGAAAACACGTCGTGCGGTCCCCTCTCCCGGGCGGGAGAGGGTTCGGATGCGGGTTGAACACCCGATCAGCATTAAAAACCTAAACTGTCCAGCAGGTCGTCAACCTGGTCCTGGCTGGAAACCACACCTGGCGCGTTAGCATGGATCTGCGGACCGTTCAGCAGGCTGTTGCCCTCTTTACGTGCCGCCGCATTGGCTTCCGGCATGTTCTCCAGCAGTACCATCAGCAGCTGGCGTTCGATCTCCTGGATCACATCCATCATGCGCTTGATTACCTGACCGGTCAGGTCCTGGAAATCCTGCGCCATCATGATTTCCAGCAGCTGCTTGTTGGTGTACGCCGTGTGAGACGGAACGTCGTCAAGGAACTGGCGCGTATCCGAAACCAACTCGCGTGCATCCGCCAGCTCGATCGGGTTTTCAAACCAGGCATCCCAGCGGCCTTTCAGCTGGGTGGCGCCGGCTTCCATCTGGTCCTGGTGTGGCTGCGCCGCTTCCACACAGTTCAGCGCACGTTCCGCTGCCTGTGCGGTCATCTGCACCACATAATCCAGACGGTCACGCGCGTCCGGAATCGCTTCTGCCGCTTCGGCAATGGCCTGATCCAGCCCTAGTTCGCGCAGGCTGTCACGCAGCATACGTGTCAGAGAGCCAATCCGGGCAATAATCTCGTGTGCCGAAGCTTCTTCAGTTGGTTTCGGAAGGTCGCTCATCACATCTCCTTACATACCCAGTTTTTCGAAGATTTTGCCCAACTTCTCTTCCAGCGTGGCGGCGGTGAAAGGCTTCACCACGTAACCGCTGGCACCGGCCTGCGCGGCGGCGATGATGTTCTCTTTCTTGGCTTCGGCAGTGACCATCAGCACCGGCAGTTTGCCCAGCGTGGCGTCAGCACGAATGGTCTGCAGCAGTTCCAGACCGTCCATGTTCGGCATGTTCCAGTCAGAGATAACGAAATCGAAGCCGCCTGCACGCAGTTTGGTCAGGGCGTCGACGCCATCCTCGGCCTCTTCCACGTTATTGAATCCCAGCTCTTTCAGCAGGTTACGGACGATACGACGCATCGTGTTGAAGTCGTCCACTACCAAAAAGCGCATGTTTTTATCAGCCATATCTACTCCTGTGTTGTCTTGTCCGGCAGGACCGGCTCGTTAAATTCGCAATGCCTGTCCGGCGCTAATTTTGGCCAGCATATGCTGGCTGATGTGGCCCAGATCGACCACTTCACTGGTGCCGCCCATCGCTATCGCTTCGCGCGGCATACCAAATACCACACAGCTGGCTTCATCCTGGGCGATGGTCCACGCGCCGGCGCGGTGCATTTCCAGCATCCCGGCCGCGCCGTCGTTGCCCATGCCGGTCAGAATGACCCCCACTGCATTTCGCCCGGCGTTGACCGCAACCGAGCGGAACAGGACGTCCACCGACGGTTTATGGCGGTTCACCGGCGGTCCGTCGTTCAGTTTCACCACGTAGTTGGCACCGCTGCGCGCCAGCTCCATGTGCATCGCGCCCGGCGCGATATAGGCGTGACCGGGCAAAATACGCTCGCCGTCTTCCGCCTCTTTCACGGTAATCTGGCACAGCTTGTTCAGCCGCTCGGCAAACGAGCGGGTAAAACCGGGCGGCATATGCTGCGTAATCAGCAGCGCCGGACTGGTGGCCGGCAGCGGCTGCAGCACATGGCGAATCGCCTCGGTGCCGCCGGTTGAAGAGCCGATAGCAATCAGCTTTTCACTGCTCAGCAGCGGTCCCGCTTTCAGCATCACCGGCTGCGGCGTGGCGGCACGCGCATGCAGTTTGGCGCGCGCGGCGGCGCGAATCTTGTCGGCAATCATCTGGCTGTAGGCCAGCATGCCTTCACGGATGCCGAGCTGCGGCTTGGTGACGAAATCTACCGCGCCTAACTCCAGCGCACGCAGCGTCACTTCCGATCCTTTACCGGTCAGCGACGAAACCATCACCACCGGCATCGGCCGCAGGCGCATCAGTTTTTCAAGGAAGTCGAGGCCATCCATACGCGGCATTTCGACATCCAGCGTCAGCACCTGCGGGTTGTACTGTTTGATCAAATCCCGCGCCACCAGCGGGTCCGGCGCCGTCGCGACCATCTCCATATCGGGATGGCTGTTGATGATCTCCGTCATCAACTGGCGCATCAGCGCGGAGTCATCCACGCACATCACGGTGATTTTGCTCATCGTCTTTCCTTGGTCAGTCCATAGACAGTCTGTCCACGCAGCCAGAACTCTTTACTGATCTGACTGAAGTTTTCCGAATGCCCGGCAAACAACAGACCGCCCGGCTTCAGCAGGGGAACAAAACGGCGCAGAATTTGTTCCTGCGTCTCTTTATCGAAATAGATCATCACGTTACGACAGAAAATCGCGTCGAACGGCCCCGGCAACGCCCAGTCGTGCGCCAGTAAATTGAGCTGCGCATAGTTCACCATGTTGGCCAACTCGCTGCGCACGCGCACCATACCGGCGTGCGGACCGGTGCCGCGCAGGAAGAAGCGCTGCAGCTGCGACTGCGATAAGGTGCGCAGCTCCTCCTGGCGATAAACGCCCGCTACCGCTTTCTCCAGCACCTGGGTATCAATATCACTGGCGTGGACGGAAAATTTCCCCGGTCCGGTGCCCAGCGTTTCCGCCAGCGTCATGGCAATCGAGTACGGCTCTTCACCGGTTGAGGCGGCGGTGCTCCACACGCTGTAGTTGCCGCTGCGTTTGCGCGCATGCTCTGCCAGAATCGGGAAGTGGTGCGCCTCACGGAAAAATGAGGTCAGGTTGGTGGTCAGTGCGTTAATAAACGCCTGCCACTCGGCACTGTTCGGGTCCTGCTCCAGCAGCGCCAGATAGCGACCAAAATCATCAATATTCAGCATGCGCAGCCGACGTACCAGACGGTTGTAAACCATCTCGCGTTTGTGGTCGGCCAGCACGATGCCCGCGCGCTGATAGATCAGCTGGCTGATACGACGAAAATGTGTATCGGAAAGCGGCAGGCGCTGCACCATTTGTGAGAGCAGCGTCGTGGCTTCATTTTGATCCAATAACGTCGATTTCTTCATTTCGGGTCACCCGGCAACAAACTGATTAAATTGTGATACTGCGGTTGCTACTGTGCTGCCAGTGCACACCATTCACACGGGCCGCCCTGCGGCGGCCACAAGGGTTAAAAGGTTTCCCAGTTATCGTCAGCGCCACGAGCTCCTGCCGCTGGCGCCAGCGCCTGCGGTGCAGACGGACGCGCAATTTTTGGCGCTGTAGTTACGTTAACGGCCTGGGCGACAAATTCTTTACCAATATTGAACACCGCCACCGACTGTTTCAGTCGGCTGGCCTGATCTTCCAGCGCCGCTGCCGCCGTCGCGGACTCTTCCACCAGCGCGGCGTTCTGCTGGGTGACGCGGTCCATCTCGTTCACCGCCAGGCCAACCTGGTCGATACCGCGGCTCTGCTCATCGGAAGCCGAGGCGATTTCGCCCATGATGTCGGTCACGCGGGTCACCGCGTTGACGATCTCGCTCATGGTTTCGCCCGCGCTCTCTACCAGCACCGAGCCGGTATTGACGCGGCTGACCGAATCTTCAATCAGGCCTTTGATCTCCTTCGCCGCCTGCGCGCTGCGCTGGGCCAGACTGCGCACCTCGCCCGCGACCACAGCGAAACCACGCCCCTGCTCACCGGCGCGTGCCGCTTCCACCGCGGCGTTCAGCGCGAGGATATTGGTCTGGAAGGCGATACCGTCAATCACGCTGGTGATATCGGCAATCTTCTTCGAGCTGCCGGCGATGTCCTTCATGGTACTGACCACGCCATCGACCACTTTGCCGCCCTGCTGCGCCGTTTCGGACGCGTTCAGCGCCAGCTGCGACGCCTGACGGGCGTTTTCCGCGTTCTGCTTCACGGTGGCGGTCAACTGCTCCATGCTGGCCGCGGTCTGCTCCAGCGATGCGGCCTGCTGTTCGGTACGCGAAGAGAGATCGTTGTTGCCCATGGCGATTTCGCTGGCGCCTGTGTAGATGGCGTCCGAGCCGTCGCGCACGATACGTACGGTGCGCGCCAGCTCCTGCTGCATGTGCTGCAGCGAACTGAGCAGGTCGCCCATTTCGTTGCGCACGCTGAGATCGACCGGCTGGGTCAGATCGCCGCGCGCAATATGGCGGATGTGCTCAATGCTCTGCTGCAGCGGACGGATCAGCGCCGTACGCATACCGCTCCACACCAGCGCAATCACCAGCAGCGTCACCAGCAGCGTACCGACCACCAGCATAATCGCGTGTTGGTAAGCGCTCTCGTTGGCGTCGATGCCCTGTTTTGCCAGCACAATGTTGTAGGCGAGCCAGGCGTTGTAATCCTTTTCAAATTTGTCCTGAAAACCCTGCGTTGGCTGATCGACAAAGCCTTTAAAGTTACCGGCACTGAGAAAATCAATCAGCTCGGCCAGCGCCCCGCGAAACGCGTTGTAGTTGGCCTGCAGCGTCAGCACGTTCTCCGCGCTTTTGCCCTTTTCCGACAGGTTAGCGTTGAACTCGGCAAAGCTCTGATCGGCGGTTTTCAGCTCCGTATTGGCCAGCGCCACCAGATCTTTTACCGTGGCACCGGAGCCAGCCTGCTGACTGTCCAGCAGATAGCGGATACCGGCACGGTTCAGCGTGTTACGCGCCTGTACCAGCGAAACCCATGAGGTGCCCATCGCCCGCTGCAGGGTGCTAAGACGTTGGTTGTACGCAAAATTATCTTTATCGGCTTTCACCGTTGAAAAAAACATTCCTCCGGAAAACAGCTGCAGTAAGGCAAATAACGCCAGCACGCACAGCAGGCCGGACACCACTCGAACACGACTAAACATAAACACCTCATTAATTGGCGGATCGCTGGTGTTATCGGCGCGCAGGCGCGGATCTTTATGTGAGGTGAAAGGGGTAAGACCAGCAGCAAACCGGGGAAGGGCCAGCCACGCGACCCTCTCCCGCTGCGGGAGAGGGGACGATTCAGGCAGTGATTAAAACGTTTCCCAGTTTCCGTCACTCACCGGGGCCGCAGCGGCTTTGCGCGCCGCCGGCGGTGTCGTGGTCAGCGGGGGACGCACAGGGGCCGCTGCCGACGCGCGCGGAATGCGGAACACCGCCACCGACTGGCTCAGGCGGCTGGCCTGCTCCTCCAGCGAGGCCGCGGCGGCGGCCGACTCTTCTACCAGCGAGGCGTTCTGCTGCGTGACGCGGTCCATCTCGGTCACCGCCTGGCCCACCTGGTCGATGCCACGGCTCTGCTCATCCGAGGCCGAAGCGATTTCGCCCATGATGTCAGTCACGCGCGTCACCGCACCGACGATATCCTGCATGGTGTCACCTGCGGTGCCGACCAGCTGCGAACCGGCGTTAACCCGGCTGACCGAATCGTCAATCAGTCCTTTGATCTCCTTCGCCGCCTGCGCGCTGCGCTGCGCCAGGTTGCGCACCTCGCCCGCTACCACGGCAAAACCACGGCCCTGCTCACCGGCGCGCGCCGCTTCGACCGCCGCGTTAAGCGCGAGGATGTTGGTCTGGAAGGCAATGCCGTCGATCACGCTGGTGATATCCGCGATCTTCTTCGAACTGCCGGCGATGTCATGCATGGTGCGCACCACGCCTTCGACCACGTCGCCACCTTTGCGTGCGGTCTCCGACGCGCTGAGCGCCAGCTGCGAGGCCTGCCGGGCATTCTCGGCGTTCTGCTTCACCGTGGCGGTGAGCTGCTCCATGCTGGCCGCGGTCTGCTCCAGCGACGCCGCCTGCTGTTCGGTACGCGCCGAGAGATCGTTGTTGCCGGCGGAAATTTCGCTGGCGCCGGTAAAGATGGCGTCCGAACCGTCGCGTACGTTGCCGACGGTGTGCACCAGCGACTGCTGCATTTCATGCAGACTGCTGGCCAGCTGGCTCATTTCGTTACGCCCTTCAACGGTGATGGTCTGCGTCAGATCGCCTGCGGCGATATGGCGAATGTGGCCGAGCAACTGATGCAGCGGCTGAATCAGCACCGTGCTCAGGCCAAACCAGCAGGCGACGATTACCGCGATCACCATCACTGCGACAATCGCCAGCAGCCACATCATGGTGTGGAAGGCACGCTGGTTCTGCGCCACGCCCTCAGCGGCTAAAGCACTCTGCGCGCTGCGCCACTCTTCATAGGTGGCTTTCATTTTGACCTGTTTGGCTTCGATGTTCTGATCAAACATGCCCTGCAGATCGTTGGCTTTCAGCCGGGCCAGCATCGCCTTCAGGCCGTTATTGAATGCGGCATAATCCGCTTCCAGCCGGTCGCGCAGCGCATCAGACAGTCCCGGCGTCGCTGGCAAATCGTAATAACGCTGATAGTGGCCGGCCGCGGTGTCGAGCTGTTTCTCCGTCTGCGCGATCAGTGCATTAAGCTGACCGCCGTTGGTCTGTGATGCCATGCTGCCCTGCATGCGCAGCATGGCGCGGTTGAGCACGGTACGGGTTTGATTGAGTTCAATCCAGGCATCGGACATGGCAGCGACGTTATTACTTGACGTTTGTGCCACAGCAAACGCCTCTTTATCTTTTTGTAATGCCGACCAGAACAGCCCGCCGGACAGTAATTGCATAGCACCGAACACCAGCAGGACTGCGATCAGGCTGGTGACGACGTTGATTCGTTTTAACATGGTGTCTCCAAAAAGGGGGTTACGCCCTGTTTATCGACCGCTGCGCTAAATATTTGAGAGGGTTTACCGGACTTTACGAGGGATAATGCTGAATTAAAGCTTTTTTACAGCGTTTTATAAGTAAAAAAAGCAGGAGATGAGGGAGCGGCGCGTTGTCCGCTCCCGTTTCAGCTTAGAACGTTTCCCAGTTGGCGTCGCTGACCGGCGCGGTCAGCGCTTTGCGTGGCGCACTGGCCTGCGGGGGGGCGATCTGCGGATGGCGCACGCCCGTGCTGCTGACAGGCTGAGCGCCACGTGGAATGCGGAACACCGCCACCGACTGGCTGAGACGGCTGGCCTGCTCCTCCAGCGAGGCCGCCGCCGCCGCCGACTCTTCCACCAGCGAGGCGTTTTGCTGCGTGACGCGGTCCATCTCGGTCACCGCCTGGCCGACCTGATCGATACCGCGACTCTGCTCGTCCGATGCCGAAGCGATCTCGCCCATGATGTCAGTGACGCGCGTCACCGCATTGACGATTTCGCCCATGGTATTGCCCGCCGTGCCGACCAGCTGTGAGCCGCTGTCAACGCGACGCACCGAGTCTTCAATCAGCCCTTTGATCTCCTTCGCCGCCTGCGCGCTGCGCTGGGCAAGGTTGCGCACTTCACCGGCCACCACCGCGAAGCCGCGGCCCTGTTCCCCGGCGCGCGCCGCTTCGACTGCGGCGTTGAGCGCGAGGATGTTGGTCTGGAAAGCGATACCGTCAATCACGCTGGTAATGTCGGCAATCTTCTTCGAACTGCCGGCGATATCGTGCATGGTGCGCACCACGCCTTCGACCACTTCTCCGCCTTTCTGCGCGGTTTCCGATGCACTGAGCGCCAGCTGCGAGGCCTGCCGCGCGTTCTCGGCGTTCTGCTTCACCGTGGCGGTGAGCTGCTCCATGCTGGCCGCAGTCTGCTCCAGCGACGCCGCCTGCTGTTCGGTACGCGCCGAGAGATCGTTATTGCCGGCGGAGATTTCGCTGGCGCCGGTAAAAATGGCGTCCGAGCCGTCGCGCACGTTGCTGACGGTGCGCACCAGCGCCTGCTGCATCTCCTGCAGCTTGCTCGCCAGCTGGCTCATTTCATTACGTCCTTCGACGGTGATGGTCTGGGTTAAATCGCCCTGCGCAATGTGTTCAATGTGCTGGATGCTGTCGTTGAGCGGCTTAATCAGCACCTTACGCAGGCCGAACCAGCACAGCACGATCACGCCCACCACCAGCGCCAGTACCAGCCCCAGCAACCACATCATGTGCTCGTAAGCGGCGCTGTTCGCCGCCACGCCGGCCGCCGTCAGACGATCCTGATCGGCGCGCCATTGGGTGTAGTTTTCCAGAAAGGCACTTTGCGTCGGGGCCACCGGTACTTTTCCGGCTGCGGCGGTATCGTTGTGCTGCAGTACCTGCTGCATCTCAGCCAGTGCGCTGGCGTAAGCTTTATAGGTCTGTTCCAGCTGCTGATTGAGCTGCAGATTCTGGCCCGGCGTGTCCGGCGTGTTTTTAAACAGCGTGAATTTGTCCTGCGCCGTCTGCTGGAACGTCCTGCTCTGCCCGAACAGCGTACTGATGTCAGCTTCGGTGCCGGTCAGTTTACTGGTGGCAATACGCAGCTGGATACGCGTCAGGATCACGCGGCTTTGGTTAAGGCTCATGTAAGCATCATTGATGGCGGCAATGTTTTTGCTCGCCAGCTGAGAGGTATTGAAACTTTTTTTGTCGTCACTCAGCGCTTTGAAAAACAGCGAGCCGGAAGCCAGCTGCAGTACGCCAAACACCAACAACACCAGCAACAGGCTGGTCACAACGCGGATTTTCGTAAACATAGTTTGCCCTGGGAAATGAAGAAAAATCGTGCAATACAGTTATCGACCTGGCGGCGGGAATATTGAGCGAGGGCAGGAAATATTTGTGGGCTTTGCTATTGATTTATAACGGTTTAATAAAGGATGTAATAGTCACGGGCCGCATCAGCGACCCGTGACTCTCTGCGAACGATTATGCGCTACGCAGCGTATCCACCAGCGCCATCTCTTCACTGCTCAGCAGTTTTTCGATGTCGACCAGAATCAGCATACGCTCGCCCAGCGCACCGAGACCAGTGAGGTACTCAGTCGACATGGTGACGGCAAATTCCGGTGCCGGACGGATCTGATCCTGCGTCAGCGACAGCACGTCAGACACGCCATCCACCACGATGCCGACCACGCGATGCTCAAGATTCAGCACGATCACCACGGTGTTTTCGTTGTACTCCACGTCCGGCTGCGAGAACTTCACGCGCAGGTCGATAATCGGCACAATCACGCCACGCAGGTTAGTTACGCCCTTGATGAACTCCGGCGTGTTAGCGATACGCGTTACCTGATCGTAACCACGAATCTCCTGCACTTTAAGGATATCGATGCCGTACTCTTCGTCACCGAGGGTGAAAACCAGGAACTCCTGGCCGACGGTTTCGCCGGCGATTTTCGTCACGGTTGCCATGTCAGTCATTTTTTTACCCTTTCGTTATCTGTTACGCTGCGGCACCGGCCACACGCTTCTCACGGTTCAATGATTGCAGTGCCGATACGTCGACAATCAGCGCAACGCTGCCATCGCCGAGGATGGTGGCGGCGGAAATGCCCGGCACTTTGCGGTAGTTGCTTTCCAGGTTCTTCACCACCACCTGATGCTGACCAATCAGCTGATCGACCAGCAGCGCATAGCGACGTCCTGCGCTCTGCAGGATCACCACGATGCCCTGCGTGGCGTCGGTTTTGGCGTTCTGCACGTCAAACACGTTCCACAGCTCAACCAGCGGCAGGTACTCGCCGCGCACTTCCAGTACGCGCTCGCCACCGGCCAGCGGTTTCAGCTCTTCAGCCGTGGGCTGCAGTGACTCCATCACCGCGTTCAGCGGCAGGATGAACACTTCGTCTGCCACGCGCACCGACATCCCGTCGAGGATCGCCAGCGTCAGCGGCAGCAGAATGCGAATGGTGGTGCCTTTGCCCTGCTTCGAGGAGATTTCGACGTGACCGCCCATCTCCTGGATATTACGTTTCACCACGTCCATGCCGACGCCGCGGCCTGATACGTCGGTCACCTGTTCGGCGGTCGAGAAGCCTGGCGCGAAGATCAGCATGCCGACTTCTTCATCGCTCATGCTGTCGCTGACCGGCAGGCCGGACGAGAGCGCTTTCGCCAGGATACGTTCACGGTTGAGGCCGGCACCGTCATCGATCACTTCGATACAGATGTTGCCGCCCTGATGTTCCGCGGACAGCGTCAGATTGCCGACCGCCGTTTTGCTGGCGGCCAGCCGTTTTTCCGGGGTTTCGATGCCGTGGTCGAGGCTGTTACGCACCAGGTGCGTTAACGGATCGATGATGCGTTCGATCAGGCTCTTATCCAGTTCGGTTGAGCTGCCGAGCAGCGTCAGTTCAACCTCTTTGCCCAGCTTGCTGGCCAGATCGCGCACCAGACGCGGGAAGCGGCTGAACACGTACTCCATCGGCATCATACGAATCGACATCACCGATTCCTGTAGGTCGCGGGCGTTACGCTCCAGCTGACCCATGCTGTTGAGCAGGTCACCATGTGCCACCGGATCCAGCGCACCGGAGCGCTGCGCCAGCATCGACTGGGTAATCACCAGCTCGCCGACCAGGTTGATCAGCTGGTCAACTTTTTCCACCGCCACGCGAATACTGCTGGATTCGCTGCTTTTGGCGGGCGCGGCAGCACGCTTGCTCTCACGCTTCACCGCCGGGGTAATGTCGGTGACGGTCGCCGTTTGCTGCACCGGCGCTGCGGCTTCGGCCTCTGCGACTGGCGCGGCGGCAACGGCGGCGGGTGCGGCGTCCTGCGGGAACTGAATCTGCGCTTCATCAATCACGAAACACAGCACCGCCACGATATCGTCTTTGCCGACACCATCGATGGTGGCTTCCAGCGAGCTGGCGCCTTTCACCACATCGGTCAGGGTGCCGAGGTTGCCCAGCTCTTCCAGCAGCAGATCCGGCTCTTTCTCTTTCAGATTGATCAGCTGCAGGCGCAGGCCGCTGCTGGCGGGCGCGGCAGGTGCTGCCACGTCGGCGAGCGCCACCACCGGTGCGGCGGCTTGCGGGGCTATTCCTTTGGCTTCCAGCGCCAGCTGGCGCAGGGCTTCACAGATGTAGTTAAAGCTTTCTGCGTTTGGCTCCTGCGCGGTTTTATAGGCATCGAGCTGTTCCTGCATAATATCTTTGGTTTCCAAAAACAGGTTGATGATGTCGGTGCTGAGCTGCATTTCGCCACGGCGCGCACCATCCAGAATGTTTTCCAGGATGTGGGTGGTTTCCTGTAAAACCGTAAAGCCAAACGTACCGGCTCCGCCCTTAATGGAGTGGGCGGCGCGGAAGATGGCATTCAACTGCTCGGAATCGGGCTCCTGGGGATCCAGTCCCAACAGGTGTTGCTCCATATCCGCTAACAGCTCATCGGCTTCATCAAAAAACGTCTGGTAAAAATCGCTGATGTCCATGCTCACGGGATCACCTCGGCTGTGAGGGTTGGTCTGGTGTCACCGCGCTGGCGGCGGGCGGTGCCGCTGCCGGCGGATTCGCCGCGGCTGCCGGTGTGGCCGGTGCTGCGGTAGAACCCGTGGGGGCAGTTGGCGCCGCCGGACCAGCCGGTGCGGTAATGCTAGGTAAAATCTGCGCCGGGTCACTCACCTGAACGGCATCGCTCTCGGCATTCTCTTTTTCAATCGCCGCTTCGGTGTCATGGTTCAACACCAGCAGGCTGATACGACGGTTCACCGCGTCGTTGGCGCCGCGGTTTTTCAGTTTCATGGTGTCGGCCATGCCGACCACGCGCAGCATTTTGCCGCCGTCCAGCCCGCCCGCCACCAGCTCACGGCGGGAGGCATTGGCACGATCCGCCGACAGTTCCCAGTTGCTGTAGCCGCGATCGCCGCTGGCGTACTGGAAGTCATCGGTATGGCCGGACAAACTGATTTTGTTAGGAATATCATTCAGCAGCGGCGCAATGGCGCGCAGGATATCGCGCATGTACGGCTCTACTTCGGCGCTGCCGGTTTTAAACATCGGGCGGTTCTGGCTATCGATAATCTGAATGCGCAGCCCCTCTTCCACCATGTTGATGATCAGATGCGGACGCAGCGCTTTCAGGCGCGGATCGGCCTCAATCAGCTGGTCGAGTTTTTCACGCAGCCGGTTCAGGCGAATGTCATCCAGCTGGCGTTTTTGCGCATCCATATCGACCTGTTTTTGCACTTCGCCTTTCTTCTGCGTCGGATCATCGCCGCCGCCGGGAATCGGACTTTCGCTGTCGCTGCTACGCTGACCGCCGGTCAGGGCGACCTTGAGCGGCGTTTTAAAATATTCGGCAATCTGCACCAGCTCCTGCGGATTGGCGATCGAGATCAGCCACATCACCATGAAGAACGCCATCATCGCCGTCATAAAGTCGGCATAGGCAATCTTCCATGAGCCATGGCTGCCTTCATGCTTTTTATGTTTGCGCCGTTTGACCAGCACAATCGGGCGATTACCGTGCTTCATGAAGGCGTATCCGAAGTCTGCTTAGCCGGGTTTTTCGCGTTGCGCACGTGCTCTTCCAGCTCGGTAAAGGACGGACGCTCGGTGGAATATAGGGTTTTACGACCAAACTCGACGGCGATCTGCGGCGCATAACCGTTCAGGCTGGAGAGCAGCGTGACTTTGACGCACTGCATCATCTTGGTGGTTTCCGCGCACTTCTGGCGCAGCACGGATGCCAGCGGCGAAATGAAGCCGTAAGCCAGCAGAATACCGAGGAAGGTTCCCACCATGGCGTGCGCAATCAGCGCGCCCAGTTCTGCCGCCGGGCGGTCCGCGGAGGCCAGCGCGTGCACCACGCCCATTACCGCGGCGACGATACCAAACGCCGGCAGGCCATCACCGACTGCCGCTAAGCTTTGTGCTGGTACTTCGCACTCGTGTTCATAGGTTTCGATCTCTTCATCCATCAGGGCTTCGATCTCGAAAGCATTCATATTTCCGCTCACCATCAGCCGTAAATAGTCGGTAATAAAATCCACTAAAGGTTTATCGGACAAAATACGCGGATAGTTAGCGAAAATTTCGCTCTGGCTGGGATCTTCAATATCGCGTTCCAGCGACAGCATGCCCTGCTGACGTGATTTCGCCATCAGGCGATACAGCAGCGCCATTAAATCCATGTATACGGCTTTGTTATATTTTGAGCCGCGCATTAACAAAGGCAGCGCTTTTAGCGTCTTTTTAATCGATTTGCCGTTGTTGCCCACCAGAAACGCACCAATGCCGGCGCCGCCAATAATCAGCAACTCCGACGGCTGGTAAAGCGCGCCCAGATGGCCGCCTACCATCATGTAACCGCCCAGCACGGAACCGAGGACTACGATATAACCCACAATAATCAGCACAAAAACATCCTTACGTCCGTAACGTGTTGGTGGAAGTTAAGCCAGAGAGCCGCAGGTGTTATTCGCAGGGTGTGGGCAAAAAAAAAGCAGCGGTATTAACCGCTGCTGGATGCTTTCCACGATGCGAACAAACTTAAACGGCGCGTTTAACCTGTTCATCCAGCAGTTGTGGAAAGGTATCGGCAGAATCTGCAGAAAGTTTACGTCTTTTTACGGCACGTGATGGCGGCTGGCACAGGCTGCAAACAAAGCTGCCCGGCGGCTGATGCGCGTGGTTGATGAAGCTTCCGCCACAGCATTTACAGTCAGACAATTCCAGCATGCCACTTTCAACAAATCGCACCAGGGTCCAGGCGCGGGTCAGCGCCAACAGCGGGCCCTCGTCCGATTGCGGACACTGCTCAAGATACAGGCGATACGCTTTGATAACCGCCTCTACGCCACTGCTCAGCCGGGTTTTCAGCAGAAACTGCCAGGCGTTGCAGAACATCGACGCATGAATATTTTGTTCCCAGGTCATGAACCAGTCGGTAGAGAATGGCAGCATGCCTTTCGGTGGTGGTGCACCACGCAGCTCTTTGTACAGTTTAATCAGGCGACCGCGGCTCAGCTGGGTTTCACTTTCCAGCATCTGCAGTCGTGCGCCCAATGTAATCAGCTCCATTGCCAGCTGAATATCACGCGCTTCCTGAACGATACTTTTTTCGGTCATTATACCGCCCTCTTTTTAGCAGAGGCATCGTCTTTCGATGCGCTGCGCAATAAACGGCTGGATAATAAAATACCGGTGTGGATTTGCTGCAAATCATCCACACGTGATTCCTGCGTTAAACGGTTAATAAGATTGTGATCGGTAAAGCGGAACTGGCAAACCAGTTGATTGGTTTCCGCTAATTTTACCATCTCAGGTAAAGTCAATTGCTGCAATGCATCCGCCATTGGCTCATCGATACCTAAACGAAACATTGCTGAAGCTTTTTCCTGGTTTATCAAACGCTGTGCAAGCAATAAATATGACAGATTGATGTCATATATGTGTTTTAGTAATTCTGATGTACCCATTTTTTTCCATCCTGATAGACGCGACATATATACGGCCACAGAATTAAGTGTTCTATGGTTCGGGTTGCTGGTTGGTAAATCTAAAGATGGCAAAAAATAATCAGGCATAAGCCAACGCGTACTGAACTGTTTCACTTCCCACCGGGATATTGATCAGTAGTAGTCAAAACTCCAGGCCAATCTTTTCTTGAGTTGTAACCATCTTCCGTGACGTCTGCTTACAGTTTTTTAAGACTAATCTGAAAACAAGGCAAATCTATATCGTCTGATTTCGACATACAACGTGATTGGTATGAAATTTTAGATAAAGTGTGATCTGTGTCACACTTTTAAGGCAAATTTTTCAAGTGAAGCTTCAGTAATGCTTTTCTGTTGTTCTTTTTTTGAGCGATTTTGAAACGTTTCGCTAATATTTCACAGGAAAAGTCTGAATTTTGAAGTGTGTCGCAGATCGCCGCCATGGGACGATCTTTTATCTGCTACGTTAGCTTTAGGCAAAGACAAGGCCCCAAAATAAACCAAAAAGGCAGCATAAAACACCAAAAATCGCTGTAATTATTCGCTTTTAAATTAATCACTTACAGGGAATATTGCCATGCAGGACTAATGGCGCTGTGCTAGCGAAGCGTGAAGAGTGGATGCAGCGCGCTTGTGGTGTGTAAAGAGTTTGTAGGGAGGGTTTAGCGAGTCACAAGGGATGTAACAGCACGTTACATTAGCAATATGAATGAATTGACTAACTAACACACTGATGTATTAGAACTATCGGCCTGGCCAGCCAAATCTTTAGGGTCGGAAGAAAAAATTCAGCGTTTCAGTGATTAACTGACTTAATTTTAACCAATTCGTGCGTTTTTTGGTGCCGGGTCAGCGGGTTAGCGCTTAACAAAATGAAATCGATTTCATCCGGTGAGGGTATCGCGTGAAAACGCTACGCAGCATGGTCCTGCCTGCGTCGTCTGACGGATACCTCTCCCGCGTACGGGAGAGGCATTGCCTGAGGGGAAAATCGCGCCTTGCGGGGCTAATTACGCCAGCTTCTGAAACGTCGCGACCTTGTTATCGCTACCGTGGCTGGCGCTGCGTGCCGGCAGCGTGTTCAGATCGTTCAGGAAGCTTTCCCGCCAGTGCGAAATGTCCTGCTTACGCAGTACGGCCATCATGTCGTTATAGCGCGAGATACGCTCGGTGCGCGGCATGGTCAGTGCGCGGTCCAGCGCCGCCGCCACATCATCACGATCGTACGGGTTGACGATTAGCGCAGAAGTCAGCTCGTTGGCCGCTCCGGCAAAGCGCGACAGCACCAGCACGCCCGGATCGTCCGGATCCTGCGCCGCGACATACTCTTTCGCCACCAGGTTCATGCCGTCACGCAGCGGCGTAACCAGCCCCACGTCGGTCAGGCGGAAAATCTTCATCAGCAGACGGCGGTCAAAATGCTGGTTGAGATAATAGAGCGGCGTCCAGCCCAGCGTGCCGTATTTACCGTTAATGCGCCCCGCTTCCGTCTCCAGCTGGTGACGAATATCCTGATAGGCCTGCACGTCGCCGCGCGAGGTCGGCGCAATCTGTGAGTAGCGGATTTTGCCGCGGTGCTGCGGGAAGTTTTCCAGCAGCGCTTCATAGGCAAGGAAACGCTCCGGCAAGCCTTTGGAATAGTCGAGACGCTCACAGGCGATAATATTCTGCAAATCGCCCAGCTCACGCTTCATCGCGGCCATCTTCGGTGGCAGCGGCCCTTCCGCCATCTCTTTAATGCTGTCCGGCTCGATACCGATGGGGTAAACCTCGGTCATAAAGGTGTTGCCAAAGGCGCGATGCTTCTTCTCGCCTTTATTCTGCAGCTGCGTCAGCTGGCTCAGGCTGTCGAGAAACGCCACGCGATCGGATTCTGTCTGGAAACCCAGCAGATCGTATTCACACAGCATTTCCAGCAGTTCCTGATGCGGCGGCAGCGCATTGAAAATTTCCGGCGTCGGGAACGGGATATGCAGAAAGAATCCGATTCGGTTATTGATGCCCTGTTTACGCAGTTCAGCGGCAAACGGCAGCAGGTGGTAATCGTGGATCCACAGGATATCGTCCGGCTTGATCAGCGGTTTCAGCCGCTGCGCCAGCAGGGTATTCACGCGGCAGTAGCCTTCCCAGGCTTCACGCTGATACTGCACCAGATCGAGGCGATAGTGGAACGCGGGCCAGATCACCGTATTCGAAAACTGGCAGTAGTACTGATCGTAATCGTTTTGATTGAGGGGGAATGAGGCATAGGTAATGCCGTCTTGTTCGATCTGGGTAAGTTCCTCATCTTCTTCACCGGAAAACTCACTGATCTCTCCGTTCCAGCCAAACCACAATCCTCCGGTGGTCTGCAGCGCATCCAGAATGCCGACGGCGAGACCGCCTGCGTTGGTTTTGCTTCCATCAGGAATAGCGATACGGTTAGATACGACGACTAAACGACTCATAACCTAAACTCCTTACCGACGTTGTCATGTTCTAGTTGTAATAATAGTTGTTCCAGCCAGTGCCAGACCGCTGCCACATCGGGCAGACGATAGCGCGCCTGGCTTGGACCTTCACCGACCTTGACCGAGATGCCGTGCATGGCATTGACTGCAAGAAAGCCTTTCTCATCGGTCAGATCGTCGCCCACAAATACCGGAATGCGACCGGTAAATGGCGCTTCCTGCATAAATTCGCGTACCGCAGCACCTTTATCGATGCCCTGCGGTTTCAGTTCCACCACACATTTACCTGGCTGCAGCGCCAGCGCCGGAAAGCGGGTTACCGCCTCTTCGGCCAGCTGCATGATGGCGTTTTCATATTCTGGCGCGTTGCGGTAGTGCAGCGCAAAGGCCATGCCTTTCACTTCCAGCAGCGTACCGGGCCACTGGTCAAGCGTCTGCTGCAGTTCAACCTGCAGCGTTTGCGCCACCTCATCGGGCAGCGACTGACGATGCAGATGTCCGCTGGCATCGCGGCGCTCAGCGCCATGCACGCCCGCTGCCGGGGCTTCCAGCGGCGCGACCAGCTCATCCAGCTGGCTGATCGGACGGCCGGAAACCAGCGCCAGCGCGCCGTGACTTAAATTAGAAATTTGTTGCAGATGCTGGCGCACCGATGCGGGGATGGAAACCGACTCGGGCTGCGACTGAAGCGCGGCCAGCGTGCCGTCAACATCAAAAAAGAAGGCGTAAAGTCCGCCACTTAGCGACGGCAGGGTGCTGTTCTCATTAACCGCAGGGGTCACGTCTCCTCCTGTATCTGAACGTAAACGGGCAGTCTGTTCGCAGGCAGGCAGGAAGTGAGGAGGTTTTTCCGTAAACACGGGAATCGAAAGGGTAACGCTCCAGAACTAAACGAAATTTTCATCAACACTGCAACCGCACTACGAACATCGGCAACATTAAGTGTAGACAACAATTGAAGTTTCGCCAGACGGGCGCACAGAGTGCTTAGCGAAGAGTGCACTTTTCAGCGGTTTGCGCGGCAAAAAACTGAATTCTGCTGTTTTTCATACGCTTCGCTTTTTTTACCGCGGGCAGACTTGATCATAGCAAAAATCGCCTGATACTGTATATAAAAACAGTATCTATGGAATGTTCGCTATGACGCGTTTCTTTTTGCCACAGCTTTCACCGCCTTCGCGCTCCCGCCCGCTATTCCTTGACGCGGTGCACGGCGGTTTCCCCTCGCCCGCTCAGGACTACATTGAGCGCCAGATTGATCTCAATGAGCTGCTGGTGACCCGCCCCAGCGCCACCTATTTTGTACGCGTCGAAGGCGACTCAATGCGCGATGCCAATATCCGCGAAGGTGACCTGCTGGTGGTCGACAGCTCACTCAATGCCCGGCACGACGACATCGTGATCGCCGCCATCAACGGCGAGTTCACCGTCAAGCGGCTGCAGACGCATCCCTGCGTACAGCTGATGCCGATGAATCCGCGCTATCAGCCCATCCGGCTGCGTGAAGAGGAGGAGCTGGAAATTTTTGGCGTGGTGACGTTTATTATTTACGCCGCACGCGTCCAGCGTTAGCGCATCGTTTCGGCGCGGATCATCTCAATCAGCCGGCGTAAACCCGGGTGCAGCTGGCGACGGTCGGGGTAATACATCACCAGCGGTTCGTCTTCACTGCACCAGTCCGTCAGCACGCGCACCAGCTGCCCGCTCGCCAGCTGCGCCTGTACATAGCGCTCCGGGCAGTAGCCGAGACCGTAACCGCCGGCGACCGCATCAATAATCATGTCGCTCTCATTGAGCGTCAGCGTGCCCGGCACATCGACCTCATACGCCACCTTGCCCTGCGCCAGCGGCCACTTATACAGCGTGCCATTGCCAAGGCGCATGCGAATACAGCGATGGTTGCGCAGATCGTCCGGATGCTGCAGCGGCGGCGCGTCGCGCAGGTAATCGGGTGACGCCACCACGATCCAGCGCAGTTTGGGCGTCAGCGGCATGGCGATCATATCTTTCGGTACGCTGGCGCCGTAGCGGATCCCGGCGTCATAGCCGCTGCCGATGATATCCACCAGATTGTTATCCACCGTAATTTCCAGACTGAGCTCCGGATAGGTCGCCATAAAGCGCGCCAGGATCGGCCGAAACAGCAGCTGCCCGGCATCACGCGGGATGTTCAGCCGCAGTCGGCCGCTGGGTGATTCGCGGTACAGGTGCAGATCGTTCAGCGCCAGCTCAATCTGCGCAAAGCCGGTTTCCAGATGGCGCAAAAAAGCGGCACCGGCGTCCGTCGGCACCACCGCCCGGCTGGTGCGGTTGAGCAGGCGCACGCCAAGACGCGCTTCAAGACTGCGCAACGTGTGGCTGATGGCCGACGTGGTGACCCCCAGTTCCAGCGCGGCGAGGCGGAAGCTCTTGCGCCGGCAAATCAGCAGAAAAACATTCAGATCGGCCAGTTCATTACGTTGCAGGGCGGGCATTTTCGTATCTCCTGACTCATTGCCACGTTGAATCTGATTCAACTTCAGATGAGCTATCATAGCGAAGCTGCCGTACCGGATGCTATGCACGCGTGGCATGGCAGGCAAAACGTCACTTTTAACCCCGAGCTCATCATGCTGCCCGAAGACCGAAAAGATGCTATTTATCGCTACCTGTTTGCGAAACGATCGGCCACCATTCACGAACTGGCCACGCTGATGGCGGTGTCGGCGATGACCATCCGCCGCGATATTAAATTCCTGCAGGATGCCGGTTTGGTGGTCGGCATACACGGCGGCGCCAGGCTGCCTGCCGTGGTTCATCAGGCATTGCCGTATGTGGAGAAGGCACAGCTGAACGTGCACGCCAAACAAAGCCTTGGCCGTTATGCCGCATCGCTGGTACAGGATGGCCAGGTGGTCTACCTCGATGCCGGTACCACCAGCTATGAAATTGCGCGTGCATTAGGCGATCAGGTAAGTCTCACCGTGCTGACTAACGACTTTACGATTGCCGCCTGGCTGATGCGTCACAGCCACATCACGCTATTTCATACGGGTGGCAAAGTTGATAAACGGCATATTGCCAGCGTGGGTGCCATGGCGGCGACCGCCCTTGCCGCGTTCAATATTGATCTGGCTTTCCTCAGCGCCAGCGCGTGGGATGTCACGCACGGCCTCTCGACACCCGACGAAGACACCTTGCTGATGAATCAGGCGGTGCTGGCCGCCTCAGCGCAGCGTTATCTGGTGGCTGACAGCAGCAAATATGGTCGTTACAGCGTGTATTCCGTATGTAAGCTGCAGCAGCTGGACGGTGTGATCACCGATGACGATTGCCCCTGTGCTGCCGTTGAGGAGATGAAACAGCGTGGTATTCGTCTGCACCGGGTAAATCGCCGCGGCTGAGCGGCTCTCTGCGCATCCCGGTAAAGAGCATTAATTAAAAAGGAGGCGCGAACGCCTCCGGTGGCTACAGGGAAATCACATCGACTATCTCTCGCAGGGCACGGTTTACGGCGTAGGGGCGACTTTAGGATTGGAGCTGAACCAGCCGCGGCGATCCTGCCAGTTGCCATATTCATCCACAATCGCCCCTTTGCTGTTGGCCATCAGGAAATGATAGCTTTCCAGTTTTTTCAGCGACAGCGTTTCGCCCTGATGCTGAATGACGACATTGTGGCTTTGCACCGGACCAAAACTTTTCGGCGTCGGCGGAATATCCGCTGATGCGGCGCCAATTTCTGAGAAGTTATATACCCAGCCATCGAGGACGCGCCATGATTCATGTTTTGCCGGACGTGCCGGCGGCGCGCTAATCGGCATGTGTCGATGCTCCGGAATCATCTGATTCGGCAACAGATACATGGTCATAGCGTAATAACCGTAATCCAGATTATTGACCCAGGTGATGCTGGCCAGGCCAACATGCTGATAATCGCCCAGCCCGAAATCATTGACCCACAGCTGCTGGCGCATGGCCGGCGTCAGCGTATGACCGTAAGAAGCGAGCAGTTGCGCTATTGCATCTTTCGCCACCTCTTTCTGGAAGACACCATTTTTATAGAAATCTTTATTGGTATAAACGTGATGCGGCTGAGCCGCAACGGATGCGGTGGCATTGAGCGCCAGTAAGGCCGCAGCGAACGCCAGAGCAGGTTTTGTCATAATTCACCTCCTGTTTATGACAGCCATGTTGATGCAAATAAAAATTTCACCGGCCGGTAAAACGCAAGGGTGGCCAGCGCGGAGAACAGAGTTGCAGATGGCGATGCGGAGGGGAAATTCATTTAGAGAATCGGATCTATCTAATTATCAGATACGGCTGTGCTTTTTTGTGATTATTAACAAATAATCACAGGCTATTCTGCCCGGTAAAGCATCCAGCTGCTGGCGGACGCAATTTATCTGCTGCTAAAGAAATTCTTAAAATGTTGGTTGCGCTCGCAATTGTGACAGGCGCGCGGCCAATTATGTTTGACCTGCTTTTCACATCAATGCACACTGGCGGGCGTGAAAAACGGCAGATGAAGAGCCAAGAGATGTTGCAGAATTATAGTCAGCGCGTCCATTTCTATTACTGCATTCTGGTTGCGTTAAAACTCTATGTGAACAGCAAGAAGTCCGGCGGCGTACGCGGGAAAAATAACTTTTTGCTGAAGTGGTTACGCAACGCGCAAAACAACACCATCTTTCATCCTGATATCACCAGTGAAATTGAATGGCTGCGCGGCAAAATTATCAGCGCCGGACCGGATGCCGATTTAGAACCGATGCTGCAATACGTTTACGAGACAGCAAAACGCGCCGAAACGTTGCGTCTCGGGCCGTAATCGCACGCGCTGCGCATTGCATTACCCCTGTCTGCAGGCAAAAAAAAGGGGGCAACGCGCCCCCAACCACTACAAAAATTTCATCCCTGACGCCCTGGTGCGGATTCCCTTCCGGCTGGCGCTAATTCTCTTCGCACTGGCTACGCGTTACAGGGTTAGCACCAGCACGCTGATCAATAACCAGCAGCCCGCGCAAAATGCGCCCGCCGCCACCCAGGTTAACGCCCGGGTATTTAAATGACAGACATCGCGTTGCCAACGTTTAACCGGCTGCATAACCACTCCTGAAAATACATTCTCATTATGCCTGGCAGAGGATTGCCGTGAACTGCGGATAAGCTTGTCACGTATTAATATCTCTGACCATCGGATGTGCTTACCGGTTATGTAGGCGCAGGACTACAATCCATTAATTACCGCTTATATCGCCGTCGAGACGAAAAACGCCGCAGGTATGCAGACCGCAATAGTGTCGTTTCGGACCGCTTGTCTCGCGGAAATGCGGTTTCGCATCGTTTAGTTTTCCTAAAAAACAGGCGCAGATTAAATCGTTTTTATTTACCCCTGCTCAGGGTTATTAATAAGCACACCGGACGCGATAATTTGCAGATAATAAAGGGATGTGGCGTGACCAGTCTCTTGATGCACGGCCTGACCGCGTTCAGTGCCCTTTCTCATGTTGTAAATTACGTTAGCATTTAACTTTGGATTCAATCATCAATGAAAACCCGTCTGGCCGTTATGGCCTCTGTTGCTGCGATATTATTTTCACAGCAGGCATTCGCCAAAAACCTGTGCACCCTGATTGTTGACGCTGAATCAGGCAAAGTCCTGCTGGAGAGTGGCAACGACTGCAGTAGAGAAGTCACACCCGCATCCACCTTTAAAATAGCCATTAGCCTGATGGGATTTGATGCCGGCGTGCTGAAAAATGAAAAGGAACCCGCCTGGGATTACCAACAAGGATACCCGGACTGGGGCGGTAAAAACTGGATGAATAAAATCGATCCTACGGCGTGGCTAAAATATTCGGTCTTCTGGTATTCGCAGCAGGTTGTTAAAAAGATTGGGCAACATCGCTTTGAAGGCTATGTAAAGGCGTTTGCTTACGGAAACGAAGATGTTTCCGCCGTTGACGTCAGCGCCCCCGGTCAGAATGGGGTGTGGGTTATGTCATCCCTGCAGATTTCACCTGTTCAGCAGATTGGCTTTTTAAGGAAAGTCGTTAACCGTGAGCTGCACGTAAACAAGCATGCCTATGACATGACAGATAATATTACCCGCTACGACGTCAGCGTTAAGGGCTGGACAGTGCACGGCAAAACAGGAACCGGCTCACCGGGGAAAAAGAATCAATACGATCCGCACCATGCCTATGGCTGGTATGTCGGCGGTCATTGCGCCATGATGGCATAACACACGGATGCCACGGATTTTTATTAACCTCCCGGTTTTCATGCGGCTGACAGATTGCGCCGAGGCCCTTCATTATGAAACTGACGGTTAGCCAGCAAATAAAGTGACCTCTGGACCGTGGCTTATCTTTCTTTACGCAGCGTCGTCAGCAGTGACTGCGCGGCAACAGAAGACTGACCGGATGGCGAACACACCAGTCCAAACTCACGCTGAATCGCTGGCCTGCGCTACTGGCGTATATGGCACGGATCAATGCGCGCCCAGCTGTGCAGGCGGCGTTGCTGGCAGAGGCGTCTTAGTGAGACTGGCAGGCAGAGTTTTGTGCCGGCGATCAGGCTCTGTCTGCAAGGTTAGATGTCAGTGTTATTGTGACAACGACGCGCAGAAAGTTATGCTGTGCGCGCCAGGCTATGAAGCCCGCTATCGGGCTCGCGTGGCAACATCAACATCGAACCTGTGCTGTTTTGAGGACACTGACATGCCCCCTTCTTTTTATCAGTTTTCGGCCACCAGCCTGACCGGTCAACCTATCTCTATGGCCGACTACGCTGGCAAGGTGGTTCTGGTGGTGAATACCGCCAGTCATTGCGGCTTTACGCCCCAGTACGCCGGCCTTGAAGCGCTCTATCAGAAATATGCCGCACAGGGTCTGGTGGTGCTTGGCTATCCCTGCAATCAATTCGGTAAGCAGGAACCGGGAAACGCTGATGAAATCTCACAAATCTGTCATGTTAATTACGGGGTAAGCTTCCCGATGTTCGGCAAAGTCGAGGTTAACGGCAGCGCAGCGCACCCGATATTTCGCTATCTGAAAGCGGAACTACCCGGCGTGCTGGGCGGACGGATTAAGTGGAATTTCACCAAGTTTCTCATCGGACGCGACGGCCAGCCGCTGAAACGCTTTGCACCGATCACGCCCCCGGAAAAAATGGAAGCCGCGATAATCGCTGCACTTTAAGGTGGAGCGTTGCCGGATTCGCAGCATTAATTTTAGAGCACAGCGGAAATTGATGGTATCCGGCGGGAGACAGTGTGCCCCGCATATTTATTTGTTATTCCACTTGTCCTGAGTCAAGGTGAAAAGCAAGCTTGGGGGCGCACTTTTCACATCATGAATTTCTCGTAAGTACTGCAATCCTGCCCTGGTCAGAACTTTTTGCGAGGCCAGATGATTTGCCCGTACTACAGCAGATATTTCAGCCAACTTTATTTCACCAAAACCATAGTCGACCGTATACTTAGCAAACTCTGTCGCCAGCCCTTTTCCCCATGCCTCTGTAGAGAAGCGATATCCAAGGTTATTGATTGATAAATCGGCATAGCTCCTGATGCTGAGTCCGCCAAAACCAATGACTCTCCCCGGATTGTCCGTCAGCGCGATAGCCCAATTACCGAAACCGTACGTTTCCCAGTGCTGAAGCCAGCGAGCCAACACCTGACGTGCATAATCAATATCGGGATACGGACCTGCGGGATTGAAGGTATTTGTAGCAGGGTCGCCATAAATTCTGAAAAGATCATCAGCGTCAGATTCAATTACCGTTCGTAGATGAAGTCGTGTCGTATCTGCCTGCAAAGAAACCTCCTGAACTTACCGTTTATAAACCACGTTTTCTTACTATTTTATCGCGGGGCAATCCCGGGTTCATAACAGGGACGTTAAATTTAATTTTATGAAATTCTCAGTCACTACGAATAAAAGCACGCTTTATACCTTAAACACCAGCCTGAACAGGTTAAATTTGATCAGAATCAGCGTCCTGGCCGGTTAAGTCGGGCGTTTTTCCGCCCATTTCAGCATGGCATCAAGAGCAGGACAAAGTGCCTGTCCCCATTCAGTGAGTCGATATTCCACTTTTGGTGGCACCTGAGGATACACCATCCGCGACACTATACCGTCGGCTTCCAGCTGTCTCAGTTGTTGCGCCAGCATCTTCTGCGAAATACCGGGAATTAATTTTTCAAAATCTGAATAGCGCTGTACTTTGCCGTCGAACAGATGAAAAAGGATGATTAATTTCCAGCGCCCTTCCAGCAGTTGAATAACCTGCTCCACTCCGCTTGCGGCTGATTCCGGACTGTATAACTTACTCATCATTCAGTAACTCACTTTTTTGTGCGTACTTGTCAATTTAACAGTCTATGTGGAATATGACCGTACTGTAAACAAAGGGAGTACAGGTCTATGCCATTCACATTACCGCTCGCTATTTATGACGACTTCGCGCTCAGCAAGGGTGGCGATATTGCCAGCATTACTGATTATGGTACTGCCACATCAACAGACCGGAGATTCTCCAATGCCATGTGATCTCGATTTCCACGGTAAACGCATATTGGTCACTGCGGGTACCAAAGGTGTGGGTAAAGCGGTAGTTGGGCTATTCAAACAGCTGGGTGCAACAGTATTAACAACCGCACGCCACGCATCCGCAGAATGTAGGGCAGACGCCTTCGTAACGGCAGACCTGACCACGGTTACAGGGTGTACCTCAGTCGCGGAAGCCGTTCAGACACATCTGGGAGGCGTCGACATCATTGTTCATGTGGCCGGCGGTTCTACCGCACCCGGTGGTGGCTTTGCAGCATTGGGTGAAGAGGAGTGGCAACAGGAGCTCAATCTTAATCTGTTGCCCGCAGTACGTTTAGATCGTGCGTTGTTGCCTGCCATGCTGCAGCAGGGGGGCGGAGTGATCATCCATGTCACTTCTATCCAGCGAGAACTGCCCTTACCAGAATCAACCACGGGTTATGCAGCAGCGAAAGCGGCGCTGTCAGCCTACAGTAAAAGCCTGTCGAAAGAGGTTGCGTCGCAGGGGGTTCGGGTGGTTCGCGTGGCACCCGGCTGGATCGAAACCGAAGCTTCAGTGGCCATGGCGGAACGGCTGGCGCAGCAGGCAGGAACAGATTACGAAGGCGGTAAGCAGATCATCATGAAGGCACTTGGCGGTATTCCGCTGGGACGCCCTTCTCAACCCATTGAGGTAGCTAATCTCATTGTCTTCCTCGCATCTTCTTATGCTGCCGCGATCACCGGTACTGAATTTGTCATCGATGGCGGCACTATTCCAACGGTGTAGTCAGATATCCTCATCGACCCATTCGGGTAGCGATCCGGATATTTTATATACCTTAATAAGGCGCCAGCGGCTATGAGATCAAGCCATGTGCGATATCGACCTGGCCGCTGTGTGATATTCCCCGACTCTTTGTCGCAAATATCCGCTCCTCGCTCATGGCGAATACACAGTCCGCCTGGTGGCAGAAACGGACATGAATAGCGACAACAAAGGATGATTATTTGCGCACAAATCAGGGCTTCTTTGGCCGTTTATTGAAAAAACGCTTATGACGCTTTTTCATTCACCGTCATGATAAAGTTCAGCGTGTTTTCTCCCTGGTTTGCGTAGAAATGTGGAACATCGGTTTTGGCTGTAACGGAAAATCCCGCCGTTACCTGAAATACGCTCTCTTTCACGCCAAGCGTGAGGGTTCCGGATTTTACGTGCAGTAGCTCCAGCGTGCCTGAGGTATGCCCGGGTGATTCAAACTTTTCGCCTGGCCGCATTTCCCACAGCCACAGCTCAAGCATATCGGGTCCACCTGAGCCGGCCAGCAGCCTGGCGCTTCCCCCTTTGTCTCCTGTCCAGAGTTCGGGGATGTCCGTATCAGCGATGATGTGCACATCAGGCCTGGCGCTGACATCAACAAAATCCGCCACGGACACGCCCATGGCAGCAGCAAGCCGACATAGCAGCGCAATGCTGGGGTTAGCCTTACACCCTTCTATTTCTACCAGCATCCCCTTACTGACACTGGCTTTGCGGGATAGCTCATCGAGAGAAATTTTTCTTTGTTTACGAAACTGCTTAATCCGCAGGGATACGGCTTCGTTAACCGTGTTGACATCTGCGCCGGCAAAGGTCACTAAATTGACTTTTTTGGTCATTGGGTCGATATTATGAAATAAAATGGTCATTACAGGATTATCGCGTGTTAATCGTATCTGCGTCAATTTCCCCTGAAATCTATCAAATCGCCCCCGGTTTTCGGGCGCTCAGCATCAGTGTACAGGCAGCGCCTGTCGTGAATCCGCACGTCGGGGTAACGGCACTGAAGGCGGCCTGTGAGGCGGTGCTGTCAGATTCCCCCAACTGGGCTGAATCCCATCTGGCCGCATGGGCCGATGTGTTTCAGAAATTTGGTGCCAAACCCAAACGCACGCCCTGTTCTGCTGAGGCGCTACGCAAACGCGTGCTTCGCGATGGCACCCTGCCCGCGCTCGATCCGGTCGTTGATCTTTATAACGCTGTCAGTCTGCGTTATGCCGTGCCCGTAGGGGGAGAAAATATTGCCGCGTACAAGGGTGCACCTCGCCTGACGGTGGCAACAGGCACGGAACCCTTTGATACCATGAAAGAAGGGGTTATGGCGGTGGAATATCCTGCGCCTGGCGAAGTCGTCTGGTGTGATGATGCCGGCGTAACCTGCCGTCGCTGGAACTGGCGGCAGGGAATCAGGACTCGCTTAAGCGTTGAAGCGCAACACATGTGGTTTATTCTGGAAAGTCTGCCGCAGATGCCGCCTGAGCAGCTGCATGAAGCTGGAAAGATGCTGACCGACGGCCTTGAAGAAATGATGCCCGGACGGCAGTGTAACGTCACCCTCATCGGCGAGTAACACCTTTAACTCAGTTCTGGAGTCTCTGCATGTTCACCGGCTTGTCTGCTTTCCCGTTAACGCCTGTCACCGCGCGTGGTGTCGATGAACAGGGATTCACGAAGATCCTGGCGCGCCTGACGGCAGCCCGTGTCGATTCGTTGGGTGTTCTGGGTTCAACCGGCAGCTATGCTTACCTGAGCAGGGAACAGCGCAAACGCAGCGCAACGCTGGCGTGTCAGGTTGCCGGGGAGATTCCCGTGATGGTTTGCGTGGGTGCTATCAGCACCGATGCCGTACTGCATCTGGCTGAAGATGCGCAGTCCGCAGGCGCGGATGCGCTGCTGCTGCCGGCGATGAGTTACCAGCCGCTGCGTAATGAAGAGGTGTATGCCCTCTTTGAGACGGTTACCCGCCATGCTTCAGTACCGGTTTGTGTTTATGACAACCCCGGAACCACGCATTTCCGCTTTACCGACGAACTGCTCGGGCAGCTGTCGTCACTAAAAGGGATTCGCTCAGTTAAAATTCCGGGAGTACCGGATACCCCCATCGCTGCAGCTGAACGCGTTGCTGCATTACGACAACATCTTCGTCCTGGCGTGACCCTGGGTATTAGTGGTGACGCCAGTGCCGGGCTGGGGCTGAATGCCGGTTGCGAAGTCTGGTATTCCGTTTGCGGCGGTATCTTCCCGGAAACCGCTAAACAAATTACGCAAGCCGCAGCCATTAACGACGCTGAACGCGTTACTGCCCTAACTCACCGCCTGAAACCTTTATGGGATTTGTTCCGTAAGCATGGCGGAAGTATCCGCGTGATCGCAGCGGCAGCAGGCATACTGCGGCTGACCGAAGCCGACTGCCTGCCTCGTCCCCTGTTACCCTTATCGGCCGCAGAGGTGGCAGAAGTAGCAGCAGTGATAGCCGCTCTGGACCTGAAGTAACGCGCCGGCGGAATCGGTCCTGCGCCGAGCAGTTGAATATCTGGCAGGGCCAAAACCTTGATGATGGTCTTTGATCATTACCGCCACTGACCGGGTGGGTTTACTCACCCGTGCAACGCGTGAGGTTGTTATGACTGCTTCCCGCTCAAAGCGGAACCTTATCCTGCCAGCATATCTGCTTTGTGCCAGGCGCAGACGTTATTCATATTCCATCATTTCAGACAGAGAAGTTTTTAGATAACGCTCCAGCAGACCTGCACAAATTCGCGTTTCATATGACATCATGCCAGCCGGTGGATGGAGCAACCAGGCGTTAAAAGGCGGGATCGGATAGTGACTTAAAATGGGGATGAGCGAACCCTGTGCAATTTCATTTCTGCATACCGGAAATTGCAAAACACCAATGGCATGTCCTGCTAATAAATAGGAGAGTACACTTCTCCAGTGCGTGGACTGAAATTTAACGTTGACGGGAACATTAACGAGTTGGGCTTCAGAGGTGAGCATTGGAATGCGATTACTGGCAAATACACCAGAAACAGCAGCAAATGGATAATCAGCCAGCGCATCCGGAGAGCGTGGATAACCGATTTTAGCCAGCAAAGATGGAGAGGCCAGCAACACTCTGTGCACGCTACCAAGTGGACGTGCGACAAAAAATCCTTCTGAGATCTCTCCCAGCCTCAGGGATATATCCACCCCCTCAGTGACGGGATCGATGATACGGTCGTTAAAAATGACATCGATCTGCAGCTCCGGATGTTTGATCTGAAGCTGTAACAACGCAGGCATCAGCAAGCTTTCTCCGGCAGAATAAGGCGCCGCGATACGGATTTTGCCTTGCAAAGCCTGATTTTCTTCATTCACAGAAAGAGCGTGCTCTGCCGCCTGAATCGCTGTTTTACTTCGCTCATAAAACACATTACCGCTATGTGTCAGAGACATATTCCGCGTGTTGCGCCTTAGTAAACGCGTACCAAGATGTGCTTCCAGTTTTTCAATTCTTTCACTGACGGCAGGCTGGCCAATGCCGAGATCGCGGGCTGCAGCCGACATGCTGCCCCGCTCAACCACCCTGATGAATATGCGCATTGCAGAGAAGAGATCCATGTAGCGATTATATTGGTTTTGCCGATAAATGTAATTCGATACAGGTATCTACTGCTCTTCTACGAGATGATGAAAACTCATCGTTCAGGTAAGGATTCAGCAAATGTTGATCTATAAAATTGATTTTTAGATGGAATACAACCATGTCAGATATCAAACTTTTCATGTTCCAGTCAGGAACGCAGCAATGTAAATATCAGCATATTCGGATGAATCAGGGCGCAGGCGAACGTTATGAAATTCCGGTTCCCTGGTTTCTGCTGACCCATCCGGAGGGTTTTACCCTGATTGACGGTGGTCTGGCTGTAGCAGGATTGAAAAACCCTGCTGCCTATTGGGGAAAGGGTATAGAGCAGTTTAAACCGGTGATGTCAGAAGAACAGGGCTGTCTGGAACAGCTTAAAAGGCTTGGCATCGCTCCAGAGAAGATCCGCTATGTGGTGCTGTCCCATTTGCACGCTGATCACACTGGCGCAATCGGTCACTTCCCCCATGCCACTCATGTGGTTCAGAAGCGAGAGTTTGAATATGCCTTAGCTCCTGACTGGTTTACATCGGACGCCTATTGCCGACACGATTACGATCGTCCTGAACTCAACTGGCTTTTTCTCAACGGATTGCCTGAAGATAACTATGACCTTTACGGTGATGGCACGATAAAGTGTGTTTTCACGCCAGGGCATTCCCCGGGGCATCAATCTTTTCTTATCAGCTTACCCAGCGGTAAACATTTTATGCTGGCGATTGATGCGGCTTATACCTTAGATCATTACCATGAGAGGGCGCTCCCTGGACTGATGACGTCAGCCACGGATGTCGCTCAGTCCGTCCGAAAACTGCGTCAGCTAACCGAACGATTTAACGCGACATTAATACCCGGTCATGACCCTGAAGAGTGGGGAAAAATCAGGCTTGCTCCAGCCTGGTACAGTTGAATTATTGCTCACTCATTCTTTTACATATTAAACCCGGGTCCGCGATGCCCCCCCGATGAAGCAAGGGGGGCATTCAGCCATTAGCATTTTCGTGCTGGCACCGGTGTTCAGCGCCAGCAAGGCAGCCTCTAGGGTTGCAGCGGTTCCGCCAGCGTTATGATAAACAACTCACTGTCCGAGCTGGCTTTATCCAGCGGCTTCACGCTGATGGTGGTGGCAACCGGCTTATCATCTACCGTCAGCTTCCCCTGGTCGTTGACCCGATAATCCTTGCGCTTCTTACCTTCCACCGGATTTTGCAGCACCATTTTCACGCCGAAGTCATTGTCATTGATGACCGCCAGCGTGTTGCTGTCGATCAGTGCCAGCCCTTCGGCCTTCTCCTGCTGCCAGCCGAGTTGACGCAGATCCACCACCCGCGTTTTCGTTGCCAGCACGATGCCGCGCTGCGCCAGCGTTTTTGCGTCGTCAAACTCTGGGTAGTCACCGGCCTTATCGAATGTGGCCAGATCGGTGGCCTGACTGAGATCCACCTTATAGATAAGGTTACGCATCGCGTCGTCTTTGTCGCTGCCCTGCTCAATCAGCAGGATGTGCTGATTATCGATCGCCACGATATCGCCAATTTTCGCGTCGCTGTTTTTACTGTACGCCTCGCTGTCGATAGGGTAACCATACATCGCGGTTTTACCGGTGGCCGGATCGAAGCTCACCAGGCGGGTAAAGCGTGCCTGCTTTTTACTTTTCCCGTTGATATCCAGCGTACTCTGCACCGCGGCGATGATGCGTCCATCCGGCATGCGCGTGATCCCTTCAAAGCCACGATTTGGCTGGCGCCATTTAAGAACGTTCGGCAGACCACCCGCGATCGATTTTTCCCCTTCCATGGCCTGCGGCCCGTGAATCGCCAGGATCCTGCCCTGCTTATCAACGTTAATCAGGAACGGACCATACTCATCGCACAGCCAGTATCCGCCCTTCCCGTCCAGCGTAATGCCTTCCGTATCCAGACCCCGGTTATCGCCCTGCAGCACGTGCAACTTATCGCTTAGCGCGATTTCATTGGTTGACCCGATGACGCCATTCTGCAGCGGCAAGCCGTTAATATTGCCCTTTGCGTCGTGCAGCGGTCGGGCGTCCGTCGCCTGCGCTTTGCCGTTCTTCACCTGGATATTCATCAGCAGCGGCGCGAAGTCCGGCGTGACGAAAATTTTCGACTCCTGTTTACCCATGTCAGGCGAGTCGGCATTCGGTCCGCGATCGGTGACGGTCACAAAGTTGAGCGTATCTCCCTGCCTGCCGGTAAACAGCAAACCGGAACCGATGCCCACCGGCAAACCCTCCGGAAACGCGCTGGCGAACGCACCGCTGTAGCTGACGCGCGTCCCCTGAGGAAAAGTGACGCTATAGCGTTCGGTTGGCGGCTGCGCCGCCAGCGTGGATAACGAGAGGGTACAACCGAGAACCAGGGGAAGCGTTTTTCTTTTCATATTATTCATGTCCATACAGAGGAGCTGACACCCTAAAGACTAAAAATGACAGGAAAATGAAATTGCAGAGCAACAGTGGCAGCTGACATCATCCCGGGCGATCTCCCCGGTTCGCCACCGTACCGATTTTGCTTCATTCATCAGGAACCAGCTTTCATGTTGTCCCCCTGCAGCTCAGCCATCCCGGACATTTCTCAGCCTTTTCCTACAACCTGACGCAGGCCGTCTGATATCGGCTCCGCGAGGTTTCCGTTCAAATGGGTTAACCGCGAGCACAGGAGGAAACAATGCTGAACATCTTCACTATGGATAGCGACCGCTGGATTACTGAAGGTCTGCGCCTCTACTTTTCCGGGCAGATGATAAGCTGCCTGACGCTCACCTCGCCGGATGACCCGATCCCCACCGGACGCGGGCGTAACGTGGTGATCAGCGAGCTGCATTTTGCCAATAAAAACCTGGAAGAGACGCTGCGTAGCCTGCTGCTGATGCAGCTCAAAACACCGGGCGTCGAGCTGGTGATTCTCACCGACATCAGCGATGAAGCCGTGCTGAATTACGTGGCCCGCCACCTGAAGAAAGCGCTGATCCTGAGTAAAAAATGCCCGCTGGCGACGCTGGTCAGTGCGGTGCTGACGCCGGAAAACGTTGCCGCCGCACCGCACGGCAACGCCGATGTGCTGACCGAGCGCGAGTTCACGTTGCTGCGCTGGCTGGCGGGTCCGCGCCGCATGACGGAGATCGGGCATGCGCTGCACCTCAGCAATAAGACCATCAGCCACTACAAGAACACCATCTCACGCAAGCTGGGCTGTAAAAACCACATGGATTTTTACCATCGCCTCACCAGCTACGGCTTTTGATTCGCGCCTCCCGCCTCAATTCAGGATGTTCAGCTCGCTGGACATCCTGCGCCTGCCTCCTTTCCTGTTAAAAAATCAAGACATTCAGCCAACATCCTTACCGCAAAAGGGATGACACCCGGTTTGATTCGCGCATAATGACGGGTCACCTGTACGGGCAGGATGCCCGCTGACACCCCCACTCTGCCGTAACGCAGGATAAAACATAAAAACTGAAGGAAGACTGGCATGGAATTCACCATACGCAACGCGCAGCCTGATGATGCCGAACTGCTGCATCAGCTGGGGCGCATGACCTACAGCGCCCACTTCAAACATATGTGGGTCTCCGAAGCCGAGCTGGATGAATTCATCGACAAAGAGTACGGCCTGGCCGAACTGCGCAGCAGCCTGGTGGCCCCCAACGAAAGCTGGCTGATTGCCGAAACCAACAAACCCATCGGCTTTGCCAAAGTGACCTGGAATACGCCGGTACCGGACTCCGGCATGAGCGGTGCCCAGCTGAATAAGCTCTACCTCAATCCGCAGGAAACCGGTAAAAACTATGGCCGGCGCATGTTCGAAAGCATTATCCACGCCGCACGCGATAAGCAGGAAGGCTATCTGTGGCTGGAAGTGATGGGCGAGAACGTGCGCGCACGCAAATTTTATGAAGCCTTTGGCATGCAGCACATCAAAGACATTCCTTTTATTACTGCTTCGCAACAGAGCATCCTGCAGATTTTAGGCATGGTTATTTAGCGTGGCTCACGGCGCCGGGTCAGCTGTCTGGCCCGGCCGGTTGGGTGCACTGGAGTGTTTCATTTTATTACTTCACCGCCGCAAAAGTTTTAAATAAGCGCAGCGACAGCGCAGCGACAGCGCAGAATTATTGTTATTTCAACAAACTAAGATAAAAAATAAAAACGCCCTTTTTTATGCGCCGTCACGCTTGCAGAAATAGCACCAGCGATTACTATTAAATACGCAACACGCACATGACAGCGCAACAACGTCATGTTATTTATTACTCATGAAGAGGATATATTATGACTCAGCATCGAGGCGGTTCAGGTAATTTCGCAGAAGATAAACAGAAAGCATCAGAAGCCGGTAAAAAAGGCGGACAGCACAGCGGCGGCAACTTTAAAAACGACCGCGAAAAAGCGTCCGAAGCCGGTAAAAAAGGCGGTCAGAGCAGCAATCGCGGCTCGTGATTAGCCGGCCAGCACAGGATGAGGCGGCCATGGCGCAGGGAGCGCGCCGTTACCCCCCGGATTATTGTCTTACCCTGCGCTGACTTTCCTCACGTTTAACAGATAACTCTGAAACCGCCTGAATCTGGCAGAAAACGTTATATGATCAATTAACTATTTATTGCCTTACAGGAACAGCCTGACGTGATATTGCACTATTTTACCTCTCTTTTTTCCAGTCCGGAATCATTACTGCAGGTGATGAGCCGCCAGGATATTTGTGAATCCATTCAGGAAGGTGACCGGATTATTATTGACGAAGACGGTAACGCTTCGGTTAATCCCCTCAGTCCGCAGGTACAGCAGGACTTCGCCGATCATATTAAGCGCTTAAAGGATATCTGATGGGAACCGCGATATTTATGGTGCTGATGGTCTGCGGCTACTGGTACACCAGTCGCGATATGTCCAGCCGCCTGAAAATAAAACGCTCCTTTGGCTGGGACGTCTATTTTCTCATTGCGCTGTACGGCTGCATTTTTGTCGTTCAGGGCGTGGTCGCCACCGGCCTGGTCTGGCTGCTGCTGCTGGCGGCATCGGCCATCAATAACAGCCTGGCGCTGTCTGCCGATCTCCATGCGCGCTGGCACGTCGATTTCATGACATGGAGTTTTCTCGGCATTCAGGCACCGGTGGTGATCATGCTGGCGTTTGCCGTGCTGTTTTGTGTGTATCGTTCCAATTCCGGCAGCGCGCGGCTGACCGCCGGCAGTCGCAAAGAGCTATATCAGCGCCTGTCCCGCTCTAACGGTATTGAACAACTGCTGCTGCACTGCATGGAAGAAGGCGAACTGGCCTGGGTCACGCTGAAATCGCGCCGTATCTACATCGGCATGATTCACGCTGCCACCTTTGAATATCCCAGCACCGCCAATATCGTGCTGATTCCGATGCTCAGCGGCTACCGCGATTCGCGCACGCTGAATCTGGCGATTGAGCATAACTACAGTCGCTGGTATCACCAGCACGAGATTAGCTTTGTCTCCAAACCCAAAAGCGCGCTGGAGTTCCGTAAGGTGCTGATGGTCGACCAGATTGAAAGCCTGTCGCTGTTCGATCCGGCCAGCGCCAGCGCACTGGCTATGGGGAAACATCAGCACACAGAGAAGCGGCAGAATGTTCCGGGCTGAGCCGCGCAGCCACCCTTTACATCCGCGCAGCTGGCAACGGTGGCGCGGGTTCACATGGTAACCGTTAAGGAGTATACAATGACCGATCGTCCCGTTCACGGCGACCAGCCGGATTACGATCCGCGTAAAAACAGCCCCGACCAGAAGCCGAAAGATGACGAAACCAGCGCGCCTGAATCCGGGGATAAACAGGCCGAATAAACCATAAACCGCCTTTTCAGGCGGTTTTTTTTCGCGCCCGGGTCGGGTTAGCCCGGCCACAGCCAGTTACGTACTTCCGGCACGTCTTCACCGTATTCGCGCACATAGCGATGGTGCTCCGCGATGCGCTGCTGCAGGTCGTCGAGCAATTCAGGATGGCGATCGGCCAGGCCCGGCACATGCAAAATCGCCGCCTGCGCCAGATGATAGCGGTCCAGCTCGTTGAGCACCGTCATATCAAACGGCGTGGTGGTGGTGCCCTCTTCGTTGAAGCCGTGCACGTGGAAATTGGCGTGATTGCTGCGCTGATAGGTCAGACGATGAATCAGGCTGGGATAGCCATGAAAGGCGAAAATTACCGGTTTGTCGCGGGTAAACAGCGCATCGAAATCCTCTTCCGACTTGCCGTGCGGGTGCTGCTGCTGCGTCTGCAGCGCCAGCAGATCCACCACGTTGACCACGCGAATGCGCAGCGTGGGCAGATAGTTTCGCAGCAGATCTACCGCCGCCAGCGTCTCCATGGTGGGCACATCGCCGGCGCAGGCCATCACCACGTCCGGCTCGCCGTCATCGCTCGCCCAGCGCCATTCGCCCATACCCGCCTCGCAGTGGGCAATGGCGCTGTCGATGTCCAGCCACTGCGGTGACGGCTGCTTGCCGGCGACAATCACGTTGATGCGATGCCAGGTGCGCAGACAGTGATCACCCACCCACAGCAGGGTGTTCGCGTCTGGCGGCAGATAGATGCGCACGATATCCGCCTTTTTGTTCGCCACGTGATCGATAAAACCGGGATCCTGATGGCTGTAACCGTTGTGATCCTGACGCCAGACATGTGAAGACAACAGATAGTTGAGCGACGAGATCGGCTGACGCCAGCCCAGCTTGCGCGTCACCTTCAGCCATTTGGCGTGCTGGTTAAACATCGAGTCGACAATATGGATAAAGGCTTCATAGCAGTTGAACAGCCCGTGTCGACCGGTGAGCAGATAGCCCTCCAGCCAGCTCTGACACTGATGCTCGCTGAGAATTTCCATCACCCGACCGTCACGCGCCAGCTGCTCATCATACGGTTCGATATCTGCCATCCAGCTGCGGCTGGTGACGTCAAAAACCGGCGTCAGGCGATTCGAGGCGGTCTCATCTGGCCCGAACAGCCGGAAGTTATCGGCGTTGCGCTGAAAAATCGCGCTGAGGTAGTGGCCGAACTGTTTAGTGGCTTCGCCGCGCTGGCTGCCCGGCGCGCCGGTGTCGAGCGCAAACTCGCGGATGTCCGGCGTGTTGAGCGTGCGTCGCAGCCGGCCACCGTTGGCATAGGGCGAGGCGCTCATGCGTTTATCCCCCTGCGGCGCCAGCGCACGCAGTTCCGGCCTGAGTTTACCCACCTCGTCAAACAGATCTTCCGGCTGATAGCTGCGCAGCCACTGCTCTAACACCTGCCGATGCGACACGTCTTCGCGACACGCCGCCACCGGCACCTGATGCGCACGCCAGAAATCTTCCACCTTTTTACCGTCCACCTCTTTCGGGCCGGTCCAGCCCTTCGGGCTGCGCAGTACAATCATCGGCCAGCGCGGGATCGCCTGCTCTGTCTGGCCGCTGCGCGCCTGCTGCTGATAAGTGGCAATCTTATCAAACGCGTTATCCAGCGCTGCCGCCATCTGCTGGTGCATGTCGGCCGGATCGTGCCCGCAGACAAACAGCGGCTCATAACCGTAACCGCTGAACAGCTGCTGCAGATCGTCATCACTGCTGCGCCCCAGCAGCGTCGGGTTGGCAATTTTGTAGCCGTTCAGATGCAGAATGGGTAGCACTGCACCATCACGCTGCGGATTGAGGTATTTGATGCCGTGCCAGCTGGCGGCAAGCGGCCCGGTTTCGGCTTCGCCGTCACCAATCACGCAGGGTACGATCAGCTGCGGATGATCGAAAACCGCGCCAAACGCATGCGACAGCGAATAGCCCAGCTCGCCGCCTTCATTAATCGAGCCCGGCGTTTCTGGTGCCGCATGGCTGGGAATGCCGCCGGGAAACGAAAACTGCTTAAACAGCCGCTGCATACCGGCGGCATCTTCACTGACGTGCGGATAGATTTCGCTGTAGCTGCCTTCGAGCCAGCTGTTCGCCACCATCCCCGGCCCGCCGTGCCCCGGGCCGCAGACGTACAGCAGATCCACCTCGCGCTGGCGGATGATGCGGTTGAGGTGCGCATAGATAAAGTTCAGGCCGGGCGTGGTACCCCAGTGGCCGAGCAGACGTGGCTTGATATGCCCGGGCTGCAGTGGTTCGCGTAACAGCGGGTTGGCCATCAGGTAGATTTGCCCGACGGACAGATAATTGGCGGCGCGCCAGTAGCGATCGATCAGCGCCAGTTCATCGGCGGCACTCGGATTGGTCATGCCTCTTCTCCTTTGGTTAGCCATCAGTTAACCCTAATAGAGGATAGGCGATGCTGCGAGCCAGACGGTATTTCTGCACTGTTGCTATTAACCGCTGCGCTTATTCAATCTTTCACGAAAATATAAGCGCAGCGGTAAAAGCTGTACACGTAAATATTTTTTCCATTTTGTGCACTATTTAATGGGTCGTGACCCGCAAAACTGGCGCTTTTTCACTTTTGGTCTATTGTGCCTTCTACAGGTAATACCAGTAGAAAATAGAAAAATAAAAGGATCCTAAAATGGACTACAAAATGTTCGCTAACCGACTGCAGCAGTGGCCGCAGTTACATTTTACGGCGATTGAACTGCAGCAACGCGAGATGACCTGCGAGATCTACGCCACGGCGGCTGAGCACCAGACCATGAGCCAGCTGTTTATTTGTCGCGCCAGTGATGAAAAAAATGCACAGGAATTAATCAGACAGTATCGCAGCTGGCTGCATAAATTTAATCTCGGTCGCAGCAGGCGCGATAATTCCCGCCCGCCGCGCAGCGTGTCGGTGAATGTTCCGGGCGCAATAAGCGCAGCGTTAAAATAGAGTTATCGGTATGCTCAACCATTTTTTAGTTGCATGAATCTGCTTCAGCAGCGTATTACTATTCGCGCAGCGTGATAACACCTGGCAATCTGTCTGACTAATAACCTGTGCCATTTTCACTCACAGCAGAAAAAGGTGTTGGGTTGTTATCATCTGTGTAACACTGTACGGATATACAAGTCCCGGAGGTGACGTGAAACAAGTTAACCGTCCTGCACCGGATCTGTATGCGCTGATAGGCAGCGCGGTGACGGAATTTATCAGGGAAGGTAGCGTGTTCAGGATACATGACGTGACGCAGGTGCTGCATACGATGAAAGCAGACGCGCGTGATGAGGATTTCCGGCATCGCTGCGATGCCGCAATAAGGCTACTGGCAGATCTTATGCACTGAACCGATCCCCGCCTGCGCGGGGACCACTACCTCAGGCGTCGTCTGGCGTATAACCCACCACAATTTCCAGCGTTCTGCGCAGCACACTTGCCTGCGCTTCGTCCTGTGTCGCTTCCAGCGCCATAATCAGACATAGAATGATGGATTTGTTACTGACGCGGCCTTCGCTGGCCAGCACGCTACGAATGACATCATTCAGTACCGCGGCCTCTTCACTCAATGCCACTCCGGCATCGCGAAAATGCGCCGCCAGTTCCGTGTCCGGCAGCGCAGAATAGAGAGAGTGATTCTCCGACATCGTTCTTTTCCCGTACTGTGAGCAATACAGTCAGATTATAATTTAACTGTCAGTCAGTGCTTGCGGCTGCCGCCACCCTGACCGTTGTGGCCAAACAGCGGATGCACATTATCGCGATCCGATTGTTCGCCACGCCGCTTTTGTCCAGCCGTCATGCTCGACCGGACTTCATCGATTGCAGTGCGAATCGCAGCCGCCTGCGCATCATCGCTGGCCTGCTGCTGCATAATGTGGAGCTCATCAAGCAACGCCTGGGTGGTGACCGGCCCGGAGCGCTGCAGCAGCGTTAACGCCGCTTCGCCGATGATCTCATCAATAAGAGTCTGGTGTTCGCTTCTGTTCATAACATAATAAATCTCTGCATGCTGCCTGCCCCGACCGGGAACGCGACAGAAAAACAGCGCCGCTATCCTGCGGCGCGATACAGCCCGTCACAAGTCATACATGCAGTGATACGTTATCAGAATGGCGTTTTCGTGTGTACAACCTGGACGCTTTCGCTTCGCTCTCAGCTCTCGCGTTCAAATAGCAGGCCAATCAGCTGGTGATAATGGTGCTCTTCTTCCGTGGTAGAAGCGAGCTCCAGACGACGCAGCAGCTTAGTACACAGCGATTTACGGTTCAGATTACGGCCTTCACGCAGGATTTCGACCACGACCTGGCCCAGCGTCTCCTGCTGCGAAGGCAGCGTGGCTTTGCTAAAATAGTTGGCAATCGCCTCGACTGAGTTCGGAGTGTATCCGTTCTGGCGCATAAGTGACTCCCGTTAACATTAAATTGTCAGAAAAATGTTCTGGCTAAGTTGTACAAGTTTTTCAAAATCTGTACAAGAGGATAAACAAGAGAATGGGGTTTTTTTGTTGCAAAAAGTGCTACCGAAAAGTTATTAACCCATGCATAAATTGAAATTTTTTAACATCGTCAACGCCCGATCAGGTCCACATTAATAATGAGTCGATAACGTATCGCTTCGTTATCAGTGCCACCTAATCTGCCTGTTACTTATTTCCTCTCGCGCTAACAATCGTTATTGGTGGTTGCAGCCGCTGCGCTTATCAGATATTACCGCGCGTCATTTTTTCGTTCCCTGCAGCACGGCAGCTGGTGATATAAAATGCGTGCGGCGCAATGGACCACTCCCTGAATTGCGCCGCTGCGTTACCGATTAAGCCGCCTCAGGGTAGCCTAACTGATTACGCTGACTGCATTTATATTAAAGACGGCGGTTTAAGCTTCCGCCGCTGCGGTTTTGCCGCGACGACTTACTTTTCCACCGCGTCTGCCCGCTTCTACTGCCCTTTCAGGACAGTTTTTAAAATTCCCGCTGCTGACGCTGCCGCCTTTTTTACCCGCTTCGCGAGCACGCTCGGTATTTTCTGCAAAATTACCTGCACCACCACGTCGTTGTGTCATATGTCACCCCATTGATAAAAATAATTAAGTAGTTAAACGACAGAATATCTCCACACAGGAACAATATGGATGGGATTGGAGATAAAACAACATTTAATATGCATATTTGCGCTGACAAAAAGCCATGCGCAAATGGTTATTTTCACCGCTGCGCTTATAGCGGGTTGCTTGTAAAGATTTTTTTTTCAAACTTGTACAAAATAATTTTAGTGGTATAAAATCAATTAATTAACAAAAGTGTGATCTTTGTCACAAACAAGTATTGAGAGATTGTTGCTATTTTTCAGTTTTATCTGAATTTTCCGGGATGATGGAAATATGACCGCTCACTTCCAGCACCGCGTATTTAATTTGATCGATGCGTTCCAGCCCCTGACCTGAACGCGCGGCCTCGAGGATATCTTCCCGACTGATGCCCGACATTTTTAGCCGCTGCGTTAATATCCGGCCATGCTCCACCAAAATCAGCGGTCCTCCCTCCGCCATTTGTTCGAATAGCGGAAAGCGCGCTTTGAGTTTGCCCAGCACAATATCAATAGTGATTAAGGTAATGATGGTGAGGCTGGCACCGGTAACGGAAAAGTCATCACCCAGCAACGCCTGCTGTGTGGCTTCGCTAATAATCAGCAGCAGAATCAAATCGAATGAGGTCATTTGCAGCAGCGTGCGTCGACCAGCAATTTTAAATACCACCATTAACAACAGATAAATGGCGGCTGCGCGTAATACCGTTTCCATAACGTTCTCCTTTTACGGGTAAATCCACTGCGATACCTTTACCGGTACCTGATGATTGACGTGCACACTCAGCGCCACCCGCCCCGCCGCCTGCGGCTGAATCCCCAGCCAGATCACATGACCTTCTGCCGCCTCGCCGGCGTAAGTCAGCTGCAGCGTGTTATCCCGCGTAATGGCCTGTTGTGGCTGTGGCTGTAGCGTCTGGATCTGCAAATCGTCTAACGCGCCGCTGCCCAGCGTGACGGTGAAACGTTCGCCGCTCTGCGGTGCCACGCGAATCCGCAGGTTCATATTGCTGTCGATGCGACCAAAACGTTCATAGCGCAGGCTGACGGAACCATCAGCCGACTGCGCCTGCCCGTCACTTAATATGCCTTTGGAAAACAGCCCGCAGGCACCCAGGATCACAATCACTATCAGCACGTATTCACCGATACGCTGTATAACGCTCTCCCTGCGTTGCCAGCGCATATCCTCCTGTACCGGATAATCACGGCTGGCTAACTCATCTTTCTTCATGGTGTTATTCCTCTTGCAATTAATTAGCTGACATCATGTCGCTCCGGTTATTCCCTCTTCGTTCTGAGTTTTAAGCTTAGCGGTAAACGCCGGGAGCTTCGGTAACAGTTTAATTCGGCTGAGCAGCGGTGCAGAAATTACTCCTATAATTCGGATGCACGCCGCTGGCAATGCATATGAGCAGCGGCAGAGACGGGGTTTATTAATTTCACTCTGACAAGGGATACAGAATATGGATGAAGAACTGGTTAATTTAGCGACCGAAGTGGGTAATAAATTACTGGCCGCCGGCCTGAGCGTCACCACCGCCGAATCCTGCACCTCTGGCTGGGTCGGTTCCGCGCTGGCGGCCGCCAGCGACAGCAGCCGCTTTTACAGCAGCGGCTTTATTACTTACACCAATCAGGCGAAGCAGCGCGTGCTGGGCGTCAACGCAGAGACGCTGGCGCGTGATACCGCCGTCAGTGAAGCCGCGGTACGGGAGATGGCCTGCGGCGCGAAAAAGCTCTCCGGGGATACGCTGGCTATTGCCGTCAGTGGCTATGCCGGCCCGGACGGCGGTGAGGACGGCACGCCAGCCGGCACCGTGTGGTTTGCATGGTGTCTGGCAGATGGCAGCGTGCACACCAGCCGGCAGTGGTTTTCAGGTGAAGGTGAAGAAGTGGTGCGCAAAGCAACCCTTTTTAGTCTGGCGGAATTGAACCGTCTGCTCGACGCTATTTAGCGCCGCTTCGCCGTTCAATGATTAAACGTAAATAAATAAGACGGGCGGATAAAATTCCCACCGGAGGAAAATGTGTTGAGCATAAATAATCATCAGGCAGGTTAAAAGCGAGACCGTAATATTGGCCGGCTCGCTAAAAATAGCGTGGTTATTTTACACCACAATCTCCAGCCTTCTCATCAATATAGCGTTAGCGAGGCGTGAAAAATAAAGCCGTCGCGCTTGTCAGTGAGGCAGCCTGCATTAGTATTAAGTGTGCAAAACATGCATGGCGGCAGATGCGTCATGTTATTTATTACTCATCACGAGGTAATAGTATGACAGAGCATAGAGGCGGTTCAGGTAATTTCGCAGAAGACAAAGAGAAAGCATCTGAAGCGGGTAAAAAAGGCGGACAAAACAGCGGTGGTAATTTCAAAAACGACCGTGAGAAAGCGTCCGAAGCCGGCAAAAAAGGCGGACAGAATAGCCATCGCGATTCCTGATGCGCTGTAACGCAGAGTAAGGAATGTCTCGGAGCAGGGAATGCTCCGTCATCAACAGGATGACAGGGATTTATTGCTTCGTTTCATTCCCTCTCTTTAATCGCGTTATCACTTAATGGCTTCAGCCTCCCGTTAATCACCGATTCGGAGAATATTCCATGAAAGTTAAATCGCTACTTGATCTTTTTATTCACGATCTTTCGGACGTTTACAGCGCGGAGAAACAGATCACCCGTGCGTTACCCAAACTGGTCCGGGCAGCCTCCGATGAAAGTTTAAAAAACGCTTTTCAGCAACATCTGGAAGAGACCCAGGGACAAATTGAGCGCCTCGATCAGGTCGTAGAAAGCCACAATGAGCTGCGCATCATGCGTATGAAGTGCCACGCGCTGGAAGGCCTGGTCGAAGAAGCGCAGGAGCTGATTGAATCCACCGAAGCCGGCCCGGTGCGCGATGCTGGCCTGATCGGCGCAGCGCAGAAGGTTGAGCACTACGAAATTGCCACTTACGGCACGCTGGTGGCCATGGCGAAAAAGCTGGAGCTGAACCAGGCCGCAGAGTTGCTGGCTGCCACGCTGGCAGAAGAAAAATCCACCGATGAAAAACTCACGGATATCGCGGAAAAACAGTAACGCGACTGCCGTACAACGGAGGTAGATATGACGACCACATCCGCACTCTCACATTATCACGACTGGCTGCGCGACGCTCACGCCATGGAAAAACAGGCCGAAACCATGCTCGAGCAGATGGCAAAACGCCTGGAAAACTACCCGCAGCTGCGGGCCCGCATTGAGCAGCATATCGAAGAAACCCGTCAGCAGCAGTCTATGCTGGAATCCATTCTCGACCGCCACGGTATTTCCCACTCCAGCGTGAAAGACGTGATGGGGAAAATGGCCGCCATGGGCCAGGCGTTTGGCGGTACCTTCGCGGAAGACGAAGTGGTGAAAGGCGCTATCAGCGGCTACGTGTTCGAGAATGCCGAGATTGGCAGCTACACCAGCCTGATTAGCGCCGCCACGCGTGCCGGGGATCAGGAGAGCGTGGCCATTCTCAAACAGATCTGTGAACAGGAGATCGCGATGGCGGACTGGATGTTAACGCACATGCCTGAACTGACCGATCAGTTCCTGCTGCGCAGCGAAGACCCGGACGCGAAAGCGAAACGCTGATTTTCTCTTTTCGTAAGAGACTTTTTGAGGTGAGCTATGTTTCGACACGTTAAGAAATTGCAGTATACGGTGCGCGTCAGTGCACCGAACCCGGGCCTGGCCAATCTGCTGCTAGAGCAGTTTGGCGGTCCGCAGGGCGAACTGGCTGCGGCCATGCGCTATTTTACCCAGGGCCTGGGCGATGAGGATTTAGGACGCCGCGACCTGCTGATGGATATCGCTACCGAGGAGCTCAGCCATCTTGAGATTATCGGCTCGCTGGTTGGCATGCTCAATAAAGGCGCCAAAGGCAAGCTGGCCGAAGGCACTGAAGAGGAAGGCGAACTGTATCGCTCAATCACGGGTGCCGGTAACGATAGCCATCTGACTTCGATTCTTTATGGCGGTGGTCCGCCGCTGACCAACTCCGGCGGCGTGCCGTGGACCGCGGCTTACGTGGATACTATCGGGGAGGTGACGGCCGATCTGCGTTCAAATATCGCCGCCGAAGCGCGCGCCAAAATCATCTATGAACGCCTGATCAACGTCACTGACGATGTCGGCGTGAAGGATGCGTTAGGCTTCCTGATGACGCGTGAAGCCGCGCACCAGCTTTCGTTTGAGAAAGCGCTGTACTCCATTCGCGACAACTTCCCACCGGGCAAGCTGCCGCCAATTGAGCAGTATGCGCACAACTACTACAACATGTCAGAAGGTGATGACGTGCGCGGTAGCTGGAACTCCGATGACAACTTCGATTATGTGGCCGATCCGCAGCCGGCGGTGGATGGCGGCGATGGTCTGCCCTCCGTGACGCTGTCGCCGGATGAGCAGCGCGACATCGATGCGCTGGCCGCACGCACCGCGTCCGATCCGCTGATCGATCCGATTACCGGAGCAGAAGCGGGCAGCAAGAAGGCGCCCTGACGTTCAGTCAGACCAGGCAGTGACACGTTTTTTTCTCGCGCAGTAACTGGCCCCTGGCCCACGGCGTTTCCCCTGACGGGAACGCCGTTTTTTTCGTCCTGATGTCTGTACCCACCCTGTTCTTTTCCCCCACCAGCAACCTGGCCGGACAGATCGATTTCTGCTTCTCATTTTTCCTGCATCTGACCTATACTGTTTTTATATACAGTATTTTCAGGGTGCCGATGATGTATGCATTGGTCGACGTAAACTCTTTCTACGCCAGCTGCGAAACCGTGTTTCGCCCGGATCTGCGCGGCAGGCCGATCGTGGTGCTGTCAAACAATGATGGCTGCATTATCTCGCTGAGCCGCGAAGCGAAGGCGCTCGGCATCAAAATGGGTGCGCCCTGGTTTAAACATCGCGACGAGCTGATGCGTCATCAGGTGGTGGTGTTTTCATCTAACTATGCGCTGTACGGCAACATGTCGGCGCGCGTGATGGAGACGCTCGACCGGCTGGCACCGCGCGTGGATGTCTACTCGATTGACGAGGCCTTTCTTGATGTCAGCGGAATTGAAGGCTACACCTCGCTGACGCGCTTTGGACAGCAGGTACGTGACTGCCTGTGGAAAGAGACGCACCTGAAAGTGGGCGTCGGCATCGCGCCAACGAAAACCCTCGCCAAGCTGGCTAACTGGGCGGCCAAACGCTGGACCAAAGCCGAAAACGTCATGGACCTCTCTGATCCGGCGCGCCAGCGCGGCCTGATGCAGCGGGTGGGCGTAGAGGAAGTGTGGGGCGTCGGCCGCCGTTTATCGAACAAGCTGAACCTGATGGGCATTCAAACCGCCCTGCAGCTGGCGGAGACGCCCACAGCGCTGATCCGCAAGCATTTTGGCGTGGTGCTGGAGCGCACCGTGCGCGAGCTGCGCGGCGAACCGTGCCTGGCGTTTGAAGAGGTGATTCCGCACCGGCAAAATATCCTCTGCTCGCGCTCGTTTGGCGATCGCATTACCGATTATCAGGATATGCGCGAAGCCATCGCCAGCTATGCGGCACGCGCAGCGGAAAAACTGCGCAGCGAGCGTCAGTATTGCCGCTACATCGGCACCTTTATCCGCACCAGTCCGCACGATCCGCATCAGCCCTACTATGCCAATGCCGCCAGCCAGACTCTGATTACCCCTACCGCCGACAGCCGCGACATCATTCAGGCCACGCTCAACTGCCTGGATCGCATCTGGATCCCCGGCAAGCGCTACCTGAAAGGCGGCGTAATGCTGGGCGACTTTTTCAGCGACGGGGTGGCGCAGCTTGATATGTTTGCTGACTATCAGCCGCGCCGTAACAGCGATCAGCTGATGGCGCTGATGGATAAGATCAACGCCCACCAGCGCGGTGCCTTGTGGTTTGCCGGTCAGGGCATTCAGAAACCCTGGGCGATGAAACGCGACATGCTGTCTCCGGCTTACACCACGCGTATTAGTGACGTGCCGCGCGTGAAGGCAAAGTGACTTAATCTCTCTCCCGCGGCGACCCTGAACCTGTCACGCTGCGCGGAATAATCGCAAGGCGGCGGGAGAGAAAATTGATAATTCACACCAATCGATACGCGATTAATGATGAAATTAATTTACAGATAATTGATCAATATCGGGCGCTGACGAATACAGCACTTAATGCTTAAACTTCACTGCCCTAAATGGCCGACGCTATTTTAAAATCAATGAAAATTTATTGCCGGCGCATCACAACAAAAACAAATCCATATCAAAAGGTTAGCCATAATTAAAATTGCCGCATCAGCAAAATGAGATAAAGCGCACCATTATAATATTGCGCAACCATTAAGGCCGTGATATTTAAATCTGGACTTTACAATAAACTTACAAAGAGGGAAAAATGAAAATTAACCTTATGGGTTTGATGGTGATGCTCGTTATCCTGTTAAGTGGATGTTCGTCGACGGGGGGTGAGGATAAATACAGCGCGACCTACGTTCAGTCACACATTAAAGAAGGGAAAACCACCAAGGCGGAAGTGCAGCAGCTTTATGGTGTCCCGGATGATAATCAAAAATCCTCTCAGGGCACTACCTGGATTTACGAGAAAAATGCGGATTACAGCAGCGCCTCTTCGCTGCTGGGCTACATCCCGGGAGCGGGAGCCGTATCCGGCGCGTTAGGTATGGCAAACTCAGCAAGTGAAGTATCCTCTACGGCAGGCAAAATGGCAGATAAACGTAGTGGGAATACTGAAATACACGGTAATAGACTCTATATCACTTTTAATAATAGCGATATTGTAGATTACTGGAGTATCCGTTAATCCACACCGACAGAAAGTCATTTACCTGATGCGGCTCAGCTGAGCCGCGTTATTCTATTTAAACAAGAATATTATCTGCTTCGTATCATCCGGGCTATTACGCGCAAAATAAACCACGACATCTCACCGCTGAATAACGTTTAATCACGCAGGTAAAAGCGCCGCTGGCAGATCGGCTGGCGTTTCCCGTGCGGCGCAGATCGTCTGCGCGCAATGGCAAGGCGCTACGGGCTAAGCCGCGCCGGGTTGCGCCAGAAATGTTAACAGAAAGCGGCTTGAATTCAGCGTGCTGAACCCCCACTCTAACGCTTTCGCCCTGACAGGAGTAAAACAATGGCAACCGAATATGCGATTATCGCGGGTGGCTGTTTCTGGTGCACCGAAGCAGTATTCAAAGATGTGATTGGCGTCGAGTCAGTCGAAAGTGGTTACACCGGCGGTGAACGTCCTAATCCTACCTACGAGCAGGTGTGCAGCGGTGCGACCGGCCACGCCGAAGCGATTCGCGTAGGCTTCGATCCGGAGAAAGTGAGCTACGGCGATCTGCTGGACATCAGCTTTGCCACCCACGATCCTACCCAGCTGAACCGTCAGGGTAATGATGTCGGCACCCAGTACCGTTCGGCGATTTTCCCGGCTAACGCGGAACAGGAAGCCGAAGCGATTGCGGCAATTGCCCGCGCGCAGGAAGATCACAGCGTGCCGGTGGTGACCACCATCGAGCCGCTGAAAGCCTGGTACCCGGCAGAAGATTATCATCAGGATTACTGGGACGGTGCCGGCCAGCGCAACGGTTACTGCCTGGCGGTGATCCCGCCGAAGCTGCAGAAACTGCGTAAAAGCTTCGCTAACCGGGTGAAACAGGGTTAACCCGCCCGCTCTCCCCCACGGAAGGTCGTCATCGCTGACGGCCTTCCTGCATTTAGCGCGACCCGCTGCGGATTATCCGTCATAATAGCCCCCCGTTTTCCGCAGAGCACGATCATGACCTCTCCACAGCAAGCCACGCCGGCGCGCAGGCGACCGATGAAGCTCAACACCCTGGTGACGCTAATGCTCAGCGCGGTGATTGTGCTGGTGCTGCTGAGCGTACACATGTTTTATTTCTTCCAGATTGGGGCCGCGACGCGCAGCCAGCTGGAGGATAAAGCCATGGCGGTAGCGCGCACGCTGGCGAAATCCCCCGAAATTCAGCAGGCGCTGCGCCTGCCGCCCGATCGGGCCGCTATCCAGCCCATCGCCAAAGCGGTGGAAGAGAGCAACCATCTGCTGTTTATCAGCATCACCAACATGGATGGCATCCGCTACTCGCACCGTAATCCGGAGCTGGTGGGCAAACACTTTATCGGCCCGGACATCGAACCGGCGCTGCGCGGCAACGAGAATGTCTCCGTGAATCAGGGCTCGCTGGCCAAATCGCTGCGCGTGTTTACCCCGGTGTATGACGCCCAGCAGCGGCAGATTGGCGTGGTGGCTATCGGCATCTCGCTGGAGGCGGTCACCGACCAGATCAACCAGAGTCGCTGGAGCATTCTGTGGACCATTCTGATCGGCACTTTTGCCGGCGCGGTTGGCACCTTCATTCTGGTGCGCGTGCTGAAGCGTATCCTGTTCGGCCTCGAGCCATACGAAATTTCCACCCTGTTTGAGCAGCGCCAGGCGATCCTTAACTCCGTCAAGGAAGGCGTGGTGGCGATGGACGATCAGGGCGAGGTGACGCTGGTCAATCAGGCGGCGCGCCAGCTGCTGAGCGATAAAATGGGCAGCAGCGTAGTGAGTACCGCGCGCATTTATGATGCCTCAGTGATCGACCAGCATCTGCAGGAAGTGCTCAACGGCGGTCGCGCACGGCGCGATGAGGAGCTCAACGTCAATGGCCGACTGCTGCTGAGCAACACCGTGCCGGTGCGCAGTCAGGGACGCATTATCGGCGCGGTCTGCACCTTCAGGGACAAGACCGAAATCAGCCAGCTGATGCAGCGTCTGACCGGCATGGTAAACTATGTTGATGCCCTGCGTGAGCGCTCGCACGAGTTCATGAATAAGCTGCATGTGATCCTCGGCCTGCTGCACATGAAAAATTATGCGCAGGTAGAAGCCTATATTCTGAAGACCGCTAATAACTATCAGACGGAAATCGGCTTCCTGCTGGAGAAGATCAAATCACCGGTGATTGCCGGTTTTCTGCTCAGCAAAATTAACCGCGCCTCTGATTGCGGCCATCGTCTGACCATCAGCGATGCCAGTTACCTGCCGGACAGCGGCAACGAGCAGCAGATGGCGGCGCTGATCACCGTGGTCGGCAACCTGGTGGAGAATGCGCTGGATGCGATGAGTGAGCAGACCGAGGGCGAAATCCACGTCATGCTGCACTACCAGAACGGCTGGCTGACCTGTGAAGTGAGCGATGACGGACCGGGCATTGCGCCGCAGCATCTGGCAACCGTGTTCGACAAGGGCTTCTCCACCAAAGGCGAGGATCGCGGGGTCGGCCTGTTTCTGCTGAAACAGCAGACGGAGCACCTCGGCGGCAGCGTCAGCGTGGAGTCCGAGCCCGGCGTGTTCACCCAATTTTTAGTCCAACTTCCGTGGGATGGAGGAACCAAACCGCATGATTAACGTGTTAGTGGTCGACGATGACGCCATGGTGGCCGAGCTGAACCGCAGCTTTATCGGCCAGGTGCCGGGCTTTCACTGCGTGGGTACCGCCGCGACGCTGCAGCAGGCGCGCGAGTTCCTGTTTAATAGCGAAACGCCGATCGACCTGGTGCTGCTGGATATCTATATGCAGCAGGAGAACGGGCTCGATCTGCTGCCAGAGCTGCGCCAGGCGCAGAGTTCAGTGGAAGTGATCATCATTTCGTCAGCGGCCGACGCGGAGAACATCAAAACCTCGCTGCACTACGGCGTAGTCGACTACCTGATCAAACCGTTCCAGTTCCCGCGTTTTGAAGAGGCGCTGACCGGCTGGCGGCAGAAAAAATCGCTGATGGACAACCAGCACTACTATCAGCAGTCGGACCTCGATCTGCTGATGCACGGCAGCCCGGCCACCCAGCACGACAACAAACGGCTGCCGAAAGGCTTAACGCCGCAGACGCTGCGCACGCTATGTCAGTGGATTGACGCCCATCCCGGCCATGAGTTTTCCACCGACGAGCTGGCGGCAGAGGTGAACATTTCGCGCGTTTCGTGTCGCAAATACCTGATCTGGCTGGCGCAGATTAATATCCTGTTTACCAGCATTCACTACGGTGCCACCGGCCGCCCGGTGTATCGCTATCGCCTGCAGCCGGAGTACCATTCGCTGCTGCAGCAGTACTGTCAGTGACGCAGCTGCCAGCTGAAATCCAGCTGGCTGAAGCGGAAATGGCGCGCCGGCGAGCAGATAATCTGCCGATCGCGGGTGACAAACACCGCGTCGATATCAGGCTGGCCGGCGAGATACGCCAGTCCCTGCTCTACGCCCATGCCGTACAGCAGCGTGGTATAGATATCGCCATCCAGCGAGCGATCGGCAATCACCGTCACGCTCAATAACGCATTGTCCAGCGGATAACCGGTGCGCGGATCAAAGATGTGATGCCAGCAGCGGCCGTCGCGTTCAAAGTAGCGCTCATAAATCCCGGACGTCACCACCGATTTGCCCTGCACCTGCAGCGTACCCAGCAGCTCATCGTCCCGGCCAAACGGTTTTTTGAGCCCGATGCCCCAGCCCTGCGGCTGATGCGGCGGGCTGCCGAGCGTCTGCACATTGCCACCGAGATTAATCAGCGCCTGCGCAACACCCTGCTGACGCAGAAATGCCTGCACCACATCGGCGATGTAGCCTTTCGCAATGGCGCCCAGATCGATCTCCATGCCCGGCAGCGGCAGAAACACCGAGCGCTGTTCAGCATCGAGCACCACCTGATGCGGATCGGTCAGGCGCAGCAGCGCCTCAATCTCCGCTGCGGGCGGCACTTCACGCCCCTGAAAACCAATCTTCCAGCGTTTCACCACCGGACCGATGGTGAAGTTAAACGCGCTGTCCGGCAGGATGCTCACCGCGTGCGCCACGCTAATCAGCGCAAAAACCGGCGCGCTCACCACCACCGGATGGCGTCCGGCGGCCTGATTAATGGCCATCACTTCGGATTCGGCGCGGTTGACGGTAAACAGGTTTTCCTGCTGTTTGATCAGGCGAAAGACCTGGCTGGCCAGCGTAGGATTGTCTTCGAACAGTTTGAGCAGAATGGGCGAACCCATGAGGACGGCAGAATAGGAATGGACGCCAGCGTCGCTTGTCATTGTGGCCCCGCAAGAGAACGATGCCCGCAGGGCGCGGGCATCGTGATAGCTTAGTTACCTAACGCCAGTTTAGCGGCATTACGGCCCGCTTTGATACCAAAGATAATGATATCGGCGACGGCGTTACCGCCGATGCGGTTCGCACCGTGGATGCCGCCAACCACTTCACCCGCCGCCCAGGCCCCAGGAATCACCTGTTTCTGCGCGTCAAGCACCGCGGTCTCGGTGTTGATGGTCACGCCGCCCATGGTGTGGTGCACGCCCGGTGCGATACGAATCGCGAAGAACGGCCCCTGATTGAGCGGATGACGCAGCGCGGTGGCACGGCCAAAGTCTTCGTCTTTCTGGTTAATCACAAACTCATTGTAACGGCCCAGCGTGCTTTGCAGCGTTTCCTGATCCATGTTGAGTTTCACCGCCAGCTCGTGTGGCGTCGGCGCGCTAATCACAAAGCCTTTGGCGATGTATTCGTCCGCCGCTTTGTTGTTGGCACGCACCTGCTCATCGAACACGATCCACGCGCTTTTTTCCGGCAGCGCGATAATCTCGGCAGAAACTTTGTCACGGGTTTCCATTTCATTGTAGAAACGCTTACCGGCCTGGCTGACCAGAATCGCCCCGCCGCCGCGCATCGCTTCGGAAATCAGGTACGAGGTGGTCTGCTCAACGGTTGGGTGGATTTGGATTTCGCCCATGTCGACAGTCTCGGCGCCAATTTTCTGCAGCATGGCGATACCGCTGCCGGTGGCGCCTTTGTGGTTGGTGGTAACGAAACCATCCAGCTCCGGACGGTATTTCACCACCATCTCGCGGTTGGCGCTAAAACCACCGGTGGCCACAATCACGCTTTTCGCATTCAGGATGCGGCTGTCGTTGTACTCATCAACCACTTTCACGCCGGTCACCGCACCGTTTTCAAACAGGATCTCGGCCACCGAGGTTTCCAGCAGCACTTCGATGTTGCGCTGGTTAACATTTTTCACCAGGCCGCTAATCAGGAAGCCGCCCACCGCCGAGCGATCTTCCGGACGGTGCGTACGGTCAATGCTCATGCCGCCGGTGATGGTGATATCGCTCAGCTCAATGTCTTTCGCCGCCAGCCACTCAATGGCTTCTGGCGCACGCTCAACGAACTCACGCAGCAGCACCGGGTTGTTTTTGAACTTGCCGCCTTTCAGCGTTTCCTCGTAGAACAGCTCTTTGCTGTCTTCGATGCCTTTCAGTTTCTGATAACGGGTTTCCGCGGCGTTCATCCCCACCGACGCTTTGATGGTGTTACCGCCAATGGTGGGCATCTTCTCAATGATCACCACGCGTGCGCCGTCATCGTGCGCCTGAATCGCCGCCGCCAGACCGGCCCCGCCGGTACCCACCACCACCACATCGTAATTGACCGGCGCATTCGGATTGCCGCCCTCTTCAATCACATACTCTTTGCTGGAGGTGGTGAGCGCGCGCGATACCGCTTTCTTCAGCGCCTCACTCTGCGTGGTAGCGCCGGTAATGGCATCGACGTGCGGGCTGTTCGCCACCAGAATACGTTCACGCAGGCTTTCAAAGGTGCTGGTGAAATCGACGTCGAGGTTAGGATCCGGCACCAGCGAAATGTCGGTGATACGGTCGGTGTCGAGCGTTACGTTGATTTTCAGCTTCAGCGCTTCGGCTTCCACTTTCGCCTGGTAAACGCCGGCTTTGTACTTACGATGGCCATCGCTGACGTCACGGATCATCGCATCCACCAGCGAGAAGCGCCACAGCGGTTCCGGAATGGTCAGCGCTTCGCGTTTGGTGCTGTCGATGTACAGATCCATGTGCTCATTTTTGATGATGCGATCGGCCCAGTCTGGATAGGCAATACAGGCTTTACCAATCGCCACCAGATCGAAGCCCGAGGCCAGCGCCAGTTCGGCATCCTCTTTGTTCACCACGCCGCCAACGCCAATCACCGGCACTTTCGCCAGCGTCGCCGAGCGCTGTTCAATGTATTTGCTGATTAACGGCGTCGGATCCTGGGTGTCGACAATCGACGGACGCAGCAGCTGGCCGACGGAGAAGTGCACGTAATCCAGCCCGCGCGCCGCCAGTTTTTCCAGCAGGTACAGCGTGTCGTCCCAGCGGATACCGGGCACTTCCAGCTCTTCCGGCGAGAAGCGATAGCCGATGATGAAATCCGCTGCGGCGAAGCGCTCCGCCATTTTGTGGGTGATTTCTAGCACTTCCAGCGGGAAGCGCGCGCGGTTGTCGCGGCTGCCGCCCCATTTGTCGTCGCGCTGGTTAGAGTTCGGCGAGTAGAACTGCTGAATCAGGTAGGTGTTAGCGCCGTGGATCTCCACGCCGTCGAAGCCGGCTTTGATGGCGCGGTTCACCGCATCACCAAACTTGGTGATCATCACCTCCACTTCTTCCGCCGTCAGCGCCTGCGGGGTGCTGGCACCTTCACGCGGCGCGGCGATAGCGCTGGGCGCGACCGGGGTTTTCCCGCCGATCAGCGCGGGCTCAACCATGCGGCCGCCGTGGTAAATCTGCAGAATGGCTTTGGAACCCTGAGACTTGATGGCGTGCGCGATTCTGGCCAGGCCAGGAATTTTGTTGTCGCTGTCGATGCCGATAGCGCCCGGGAACGCCGGACCGCGGTTATCGATAAAGGCGCACTCGACGATCACGGTGCCGATGCTGCCGGCACGCACGCGATAATACTCAACGAGATCGCTGGTCACGCCGCCGTCGTAATAGCCGGTACAGGTGGTCATCGGGGCCATCACCAGGCGGTTTTTCAGCACCGCCCCTTTCGGTAATGTCAGCGGATTAAGAATCGGGGTGAGCGTATTCATGATGAGCAACTCCAGAATTAAGAAATCGTGTATTCAATTCTTTGGCAGTTCGGAGGTCTTTATAATTAATTTAAGTGGTCCGACTTCATGGCATAAATATACCATTTTATTTAGTTACATAACCCAGAATGTTAGTTATATAAGTTTTACGCGTGAAAATACTTTTTATTGCTCATTGCTGAAATCCGCGCTCCGCTAAGTTTTAACCAATACTTGACAAAAATCAACTTTTTCCTTACATTTAAAACAAATGACGTAATATCAAAGAGATAAAAAGCGCCCTTCGCCCGATTCTGGCGGTATTTTTGCCGCTCCGTTCATTTTTAACACATATTTTACACCTGTTGGTTCATTTATTACGGCGCAAAAGGTTAAAACAAAAAACCCGCTAATAATTTTATTGATCCAGATCAAAATAGATATTTTAATTAATCGCATCATAGCGTCATTCAATTGATAATTCGCGAAGCAAAATTGCAATAACGAAGATTCATGTAAAAGACACTTTAAAACGTCCCGGTTGATCTGCTACAAGCGTTTCGTAACTAAAAAAATCAACCCGACCGGGCCGTCAATCGCATTCCCATAACTTGCAGACCAAAACTATGAATACACAAACAACCCAGAGTGAACCCCTAAAGGCGCCACCTGCCGCACCGGGGAAAAAGAACCGGCTAGTCATGTTGTGCCTGCCGATCGTGGTTGCCGTGCTGTTGCTGCTGGTGCCCACCCCTGCCGGGCTGGAACCGTATGCATGGCACTTCTTCGCCATCTTCGTCGGGGTGATTGTCGGCCTGATCTTCGAACCGCTGCCGGGCGCGGTCATCGGCCTGACCGGCGTGGTGATCATCGCGCTGTTCAGCCAGTACGTGCTGTTCAGCCCGGCAGAACTGGCCGATCCGAAGTTCAAAACGGCTGGACAGGCGTTTAAATGGGCGGTGAGCGGCTTCGGCAACTCCACCGTGTGGCTGATTTTCGGCGCCTTCATGTTTGCCGCCGGCTACGATAAAACCCAGTTCGGTCGCCGCCTGGCGCTGATTCTGGTGAAATATCTCGGCCGTCGCAGCCTGACGCTCGGCTATGCCATCACCTTTGCCGACCTGCTGCTGGCACCGTTTACGCCGTCCAACACCGCGCGCAGCGGCGGGACGATCTATCCCATCATTGCCAACCTGCCGCCGCTGTACGGTTCTAAACCTAACGATCCAAGCGCACGCAAAATTGGTTCTTACCTGATGTGGGTTGCTATCACCGCCGCCTGTATCACCAGCTCAATGTTCCTCTCCGCGCTGGCTCCTAACCTGCTGGCGCTGGCGCTGGTTAAAAGCGTGGTTGGCTTTGATATCTCGTGGGGCATGTGGTTCCTCGCCTTCCTGCCGCTGGGGATCCTGCTGATTCTTACCATGCCGCTGCTGGCTTACTGGCTCTATCCACCAGAAGTAAAAGTGAATGACGAAGTGCCACGCTGGGCTAAAGCCGAGCTGGAGAAACTGGGTCCGCTGTCGCGCAATGAAATTCTGCTGCTGGTGTTCGTGGTCGCCGCGCTGATGATGTGGATCTTCGCCACTGCGTGGATTGAACCGGCGATGGCCGCTCTGCTGGTTATCGTGCTGATGCTGTGGACCGGCGTGCTGAACTGGAACGACATCACCAGCAACAAAGCCGCCTGGAACACCTTTGCCTGGTTTGCCACGCTGGTCGCGCTGGCTGATGGACTGGCGCGCGTAGGCTTCATCGCCTGGCTGGGTAAAGAAGGTGCGCTGCTGCTGCACGGCTACGACCCGCAGGTTTCCGCGGTGGTACTGCTGGTGGCCTTCTACCTGCTGCACTATCTGTTCGCCAGCACCACGGCGCACACCACCGCCCTGCTGCCTGCCATGCTGACCATTGCCGCCTCGATTCCGGGCATCAACATGCCGGTGTTCTGCCTGATGATGTGTACCTCACTGGGTGTGATGGGCATTATCACCCCGTACGGCACGGGCCCAAGCCCGATTTACTACGGTAGCGGCTACCTGCCAACCAAAGACTACTGGCGTCTCGGTACCATCTTTGGTGCCCTGTTCCTGGTGGCGCTGATGGTCATTGCCTACCCGTGGATGGTGATGATGTTCTGATGATGTTGCTTTGATGTTAAAAACGCAGCCGCGTAACAACGTTAAAGTGGTATGATACTCGCCAGTCAGCTCTTGCCGCGGACTGGCGAGAGAAAATCGAATAACAGATCGCCTAATTTGTCGCCCGTCATGCTGGCGGGCAACACGAAGCTAAGTGAGCCAACATGTCGAACAAACCCTTCTACTACCAGAATCCCTTTCCTCTCGCCAAAGATGATACCGAGTACTATCTGCTGAGCCGCGACCATGTTTCGGTGGCCAACTTTGACGGCGAAGAAGTCCTGAAAGTCGACCCGAAAGCGCTGACGCTGCTGGCACAGCAGGCGTTCCACGATGCCTCTTTTATGCTGCGCGCCTCACATCAGCAGCAGGTGGCGTCGATTCTGGCGGACGATGAAGCCAGTCAGAACGACAAATACGTGGCGCTGCAGTTCCTGCGCAACTCGGAAATCGCCGCCAAAGGCGTGCTGCCGACCTGCCAGGACACCGGTACCGCCATCATCATGGGTAAAAAAGGCCAGCGCGTCTGGACCGGCGGTGGCGATGAAGCTGCGCTGTCTCAGGGCGTTTACAACACCTTTATCGAAGATAACCTGCGCTACTCGCAGAATGCGCCGCTCGATATGTACAAAGAGGTCAACACCGGCACCAACCTGCCGGCGCAGATCGATCTCTACAGCGTTGACGGCGACGAATACAAATTCCTGTGCATCGCCAAAGGTGGCGGTTCTGCTAACAAAACTTATCTGTATCAGGAAACCAAAGCGCTGATCACACCAGCGAAGCTGAAAAACTACCTGATCGATAAAATGATGTCGCTCGGCACTGCGGCCTGTCCGCCGTACCACATTGCGTTTGTCATCGGCGGCACTTCCGCTGAGAGCACGCTGAAAACCGTGAAACTGGCGTCAACCCACTATTATGATTCGCTGCCGACCGAAGGTAACGAACACGGTCAGGCGTTCCGTGACGTGCAGCTGGAACAGGAACTGCTGGAAGCCTCGCAGAAACTCGGCCTGGGCGCGCAGTTTGGTGGTAAATATTTTGCTCACGATATCCGCGTGGTGCGTCTGCCGCGTCACGGCGCATCCTGCCCGGTAGGCATGGGCGTTTCCTGCTCGGCTGACCGCAACATCAAAGCCAAAATTAACCGCGAAGGCATCTGGATCGAGAAGCTGGAAGACAATCCGGGTCGCTATATCCCGGAAGCGCTGCGTCAGCAGGGCGAAGGCGAAGTGGTCAGCGTCGATCTCAATCGCCCGATGAGCGAGATCCTCGCCCAGCTTTCCGCTTACCCGGTGGCGACGCGTCTGTCGCTGAACGGCACCATCATCGTGGCGCGTGATATTGCGCACGCCAAACTGAAAGAGCGCATCGACAACGGCGAAGGTCTGCCGCAGTACATCAAAGATCACCCGGTGTACTATGCAGGCCCGGCGAAAACGCCGGAAGGTTACGCGTCCGGTTCACTCGGTCCGACCACCGCCGGCCGCATGGACTCCTACGTCGATCTGCTGCAGGCTAACGGCGGCAGCATGGTGATGCTGGCCAAAGGTAACCGCAGCCAGCAGGTCACGGATGCCTGCCATAAACACGGCGGCTTCTATCTGGGCAGTATTGGCGGCCCGGCGGCGGTGCTGGCGCAGCAAAGCATTAAGAGTCTGGAGTGCGTGGAGTATGCTGAACTGGGCATGGAAGCGATCTGGAAAATTGAAGTGGAGAACTTCCCGGCGTTCATCCTGGTGGATGACAAAGGCAACGACTTCTTCCAGCAAATCCACAACCAGTGTGCTGCCTGCGTGAAATAAGCCGGCCAGCTATAAAAAAATCCGCGGCGTAAAAGCTGCGGATTTTTTTTGTCTGCCAGACCCTGCGGCGCTCACACACCGCGCAGCTGCACGTCCAGCAACAGATCGGCATCGTCGTCGTTCTGGCCAATCACGTAGATTGCCTGGCGGCCCGGCAGATTTACGGTAATGATATTCTCTTCGACCGCATCCAGCACTTCGTCGTGCTGCTCCTGAAAGTGGTACAGGGTGTTCATCTTCTCTCCTTAAAAACGGTGCGTTACTGTATAAACTCACGTCTCTTAATATCGACAAGACGCGTCTTAATAACAGGGGGAATAATCTGTTTTTTCTGTCAGCACTGTGACAGGGCTGTGTGACGTTGCCATGAAGGCGGCAGCGGCGCGCACCGCTGCCGGTTAAATCAGAAAAAGCCGAGAGGTTGCGTGCTGTAGCTGACCAGCAAATTTTTGGTCTGCTGATAGTGATCGAGCATCATTTTGTGGGTTTCACGGCCAATACCGGATTTTTTATAGCCGCCAAACGCGGCGTGCGCCGGATAGAGGTGATAGCAGTTGGTCCAGACGCGACCGGCTTTGATCGCGCGACCTACGCGGTAAGCACGGTTGATATCGCGCGTCCACACGCCCGCACCGAGGCCGTAAATCGAATCGTTGGCGATGGCAATCGCTTCCGCTTCATCTTTAAAGGTCAGCACGCCGACCACCGGTCCGAAAATCTCCTCCTGGAAGACGCGCATGCTGTTATCACCTTTCAGCAGCGTCGGCTGAATGTAGTAACCGCTGGCAAACGCTTCACCGATTTTCTCCACCCCACCGCCGTGCAGCACCTGCGCGCCCTCCTGCTGCGCAATCTCCAGGTAAGAGAGAATTTTGTCGAACTGCTGCTGCGACGCCTGCGCGCCGATCATGGTCTCAGTGTCGAGCGGATCGCCACGTTTAATGGTCTGGATGCGCTTCATCACCGCCGCCATAAACGGCTCAAAAATCGACTCCTGCACCAGCGCGCGTGACGGACAGGTACAGACTTCGCCCTGATTGAGGAAGCCCAGCACCACGCCTTCGGCCGCTTTTTCGATGAAGCTCTCCTCCGCCCGCATGATGTCTTCGAAGAAAATGTTGGGCGACTTGCCGCCCAGCTCGACGGTGGACGGGATCAGGCTTTTTGCCGCCAGCTCAAGAATGTGGCCGCCGGTGGCGGTCGATCCGGTAAAAGCGATTTTGGCGATACCCGGATGCGAAGCCAGCGCCTCGCCGGCCTCTTTGCCGTAGCCGTGCACCACGTTAATCACGCCCGGCGGCACCAGGTCTTTAATCAGCTCCATCAACAGGGTAATGGAGAGCGGCGTCTGTTCGGCGGGCTTCAGCACCACGCAGTTACCGGCACCCAGCGCCGGCGCCAGTTTCCACGCCGCCATCAGCAGCGGGAAGTTCCACGGGATAATTTGTCCGACGACCCCAAGCGGCTCATGAAAGTGGTAGGCGGCGGTGAACTCGTCAATCTCTGCCGCGGTGCCTTCCTGGGCGCGCACGCAGCCGGCAAAGTAGCGGAAGTGGTCAACCGCCAGCGGCAAATCAGCCGCCAGGGTTTCACGCACCGGCTTACCGTTATCCCAGGTTTCATTGACCGCGATGGCTTCCAGATTGGCTTCCAGCCGGTCGGCAATTTTCAGCAGCAGCAGCGAACGCGCCTGCGGCGAGGTTTTGCCCCATGCGTCCGCAGCGGCCTGTGCGGCGGCGACGGCGTTGTCGATATCCTGTTTATCCGAGCGCGGAAATTCGCCGATGGTCGAGCCGTTGATCGGCGTGGTGTTAACAAAATAGTTACCGTTTACCGGCGGAACAAATTCGCCGTTGATGAAGTTGCCATAACGCGATTGCAGGTGGATGAGAGAACCGGTTTCTCCCGGAGCAGCGTAACGCATGGTGTTTCTCCTTGCGGGACAGAGTGGCGATTAACAACATTTAAACTTGTTATTAACATTGAGCGAACAATGCCAGCCTGTCAGATCGCTCAGCGGGAAACTGTGACCGCATCGAAGGAAAATAGGGCGTTAAGAAACTGTCCTGCCGTCACGTCATAACCTGCGCCTGTCACAGACAGATAATTCCGAGTTTGGCCATAAGCGTGAGGAAAAGCGGAACATGTGCGATTTGTGCGGTCAATATGAAGCAGACCCGTGAACAGGAGAACAAGATGCTGGCTTCAGCCCTGATGGTAATGCGCGCCAAAGCGAACTTCGTTCAGCAATTTATCCGCAATCCGCGCAAAATGGGCAGCATCACGCCCTCTTCAGCCGCCCTGTGTCGCGCCATGTGTGAAACGGTCAACTGGGAGCACAGCCTGCGCATTGCCGAGCTGGGCGCCGGCGACGGCGTGCTGACTCGTCATCTGCTGGCACATATGGCACCGCAGGCGCAGCTGGATGTGTTTGAAATCAGTCCCGAACTGGTAAAAGGGTTACGCCGCTGGAACGATGCGCGCATGCAGGTGCGCGCCTGCTCCGCAGAGTATCTGTCCGGAGAGTACGACGTGATTTTTTCCGGCCTGCCGCTGCTGTCGCTGCCGCCCGCAACACGCGACGCCATTCTCAGCGCGGTACATGAAGGACTGGGACCGCGCGGCGTGTTTGTCCAGTTTCAGTACACCTCGCTGACCCAGCCCAGCCTGTCACGCTACTTCACCTGGCAGCGCCAGCGGGTGCTGAAAAATATGCCACCCGCCTGGGTTTATCGCTGCACGCGGCATTACGCGCCCTGAGCCTGCGCCTGCGGGCGCGTCTGCTGCCAGAAACGCTGCAGCAGCTCGCGCGCCCAGTCTTCGCCAGACAGCTGCGCGCCATCATCGCTGACGCCGGAAGGCAGACAGGCGGTCATGATGTTATGGTCGAACTCCGGATGGAACTGCACCGACAGCGCCTGCGGCGAATAGCGCAGGATCTGGCAACCATCCAGCGCTGAACGCGCCAGCACCTGCGCCTGCGGCGGCGGTACCAGCACCGACTGGCGGTGCGACAACCACGCCGGGAAGGCCTCCGGCAACTGTGCCAGCCACGGATCGCGGTGCGGGGTGCGCGTCAGGGTTTTCAGCCCGCGCTCCCAGCCGTTCGGGTTATCGCCCACTTTACCGCCCAGCGCATAGGCCATCAGCTGATGACCATAGCAAACGCCGAGCAGCGGCAGTTGCGCGTCGATGGCCGCACGAATCCAGGCGGCGGTGCGCTCGCTCCAGTCGGCGTGATCGGTCACCATCGCCCACGAACCGCTGAAAATCGCACCGCTGATGCCAGAGAAAGCCGGCAGCTCTTCCCCGAGATGCGGCCGCACAATGACATAATCATCCGGCTGTAGCGCCAGGGCTGCAATAAACCACTGTGGTTGTTCACCAATTTTTGCCACCACCTGCGGCGGCGGCGTTTCGAGTTGAATTAAAGCAAGGGGTAAGGTGCGGGTCTGTGTCATGCCGAATACGGTCCTCAAATGATCGTGTTTCGGACATCCACTCTGACAGTAAATTTGCCCCCTGTCCTGGATTTTTCGGCATAAGCTAATGCCATTACGAAAAAAAGCGTCGCCCGCGTGCGCCAACCGATCGCCTTCGTGCCATCATTAGACGGTGACAACATCAATAAAACAAAGGACAGCAGCGTGGCGGTGCGGCATTTTTTTCTGGTTCTGATGGTGGTGTGCATCTGGGCGTTCAATAACGTGGCGATAAAGTGGGGATTGCTGGAGCTTCCGCCGCTGTTTCTGACCTGGATGCGCTTTGTGGTGGTGGCTATCGTGCTGGTGCCGTTTTGCCGCATCACGCGCGCCCAGCTGCCGTGGCTGCTGACGCTGGCGTTTACCTTTGGCTTCATGCACTTTTCGCTGCTGTTTGTCGGCATGCGCTATACCGATGCCGGCACCGGCGCCATTGTGGTCCAGCTGGGCACGCCGATTGCCATGCTGCTGGCGATGGTGGTGCTGAAGGAGAAACTGCGGCTGGTGCAGCTGTGCGGTATCGCCATCTCGCTGGCCGGCGTGGTGGTGCTCTCCGGCAGCCCGACAATTCCGGCGTGGTGGGTGCTGTGTATTCTGCTGTGCAGCGCCACCGGCTGGGCGGTGAGCAACATGATTGTGAAAAAGTCGCCGCCGATTAAACCGCTGACGCTCACCGGCTGGATCTCCTTCCTTGCAGTGCCGATTGTCGGCGCGGCCTCGTGGCTGACCGAATCGCAGCAGTTTACCGCGCTGAGTCAGGCCGGCTGGCGCGGCTGGTTTGGCATCCTGTACAGCGCCCTCGCCTCGTCGATTGTCGCCTACACGCTGTGGTACGCGCTGCTGAAAAAATATAACGTCAACCTGATCATGCCCTACTCGCTGCTGACGCCGGTGCTGGCGGTACTGATGGGCGTGCTGGTGCTGGGTGACAGCATGAACAGCTTCAAAATCCTTGGAGCCTCGCTGGTGGTGCTGGGGACGGCGATTGCGGTGATTAACCTGCGTAACCTGCGCATGCATGCCCGCTTTCCGCGCCTGCGCCGCCGCTAATCCACTCTGCTATGCTTGAAGCTCGCGTGTTTTCCGGAGGTTTAGCATGGATTCTCAACGCGCTGCCGCATTGTGGCAGCAACTGTGGCAGGGATTGCGGGGTGCGGAACACGCGCCGACGATCCACTTTCTTCAGACCGACAGCTTCCCCTCGGCTTTTGCCGTTAGCGAACTCGCCGCCACCAGCATCGGCCTCGCCAGCCAGGCGCTGAGCGATCTGCTGGAGCGTCCGGCCCCGGTCAGCGTCAACGCCCGGCTGGCCTCGCGCTGGTTTCAGCACAGCCTGACGCCGCTAAACCGTCCGCCAGCCGACCAGTGGGACGCGCTGGCCGGTGACTATCCGTGCGAGGATGGCTGGATCCGCCTGCACACCAACGCACCGCATCATCGCGCCGCCATGGCAAGCGTGCTGGGCGAGCACGCCGATCGGTCATCGCTGGCGGCGGGGGTGGCACGCTGGCAGGGACACGCGCTGGAGCAGGCCGTGGTCGACGCCGGCGGCTGTGCCGCCTGGATGCGCAGCGCACAGCAGTGGCAGCAGCACGCGCAGGGGCTGGCGGTAAGCGAAGAAGCGCTGATTGCCCAACGGGCAACCGGCGAAGCGCCCACGCCGGGCTGGGCGCTGCTGCCGGCGCGACCGCTGCTGGGCGTGCGGGTGCTGGATCTGACGCGCATCATTGCCGGACCGGTAGCGACCCGCTTTCTGGCCAGCCTCGGCGCGCAGGTGCTGCGCATCGATCCGCCCGGCTGGCGTGAACCGACGCTGGAAGAGGAGATCAACTGCGGCAAACGCTGCGCGCAGCTGGATATCACAACCCGCGCCGGGCGCGATCAGTTGATTACGCTGCTGCAGCATGCGGATGTGCTGGTGCACGGCTATCGCGCGGACGCACTGGAAAAGCTGGGGCTGGATGCGGAGAGCCGTCAGCGGCTGGCGCCGGGGCTGGTGGATGTCAGCCTCAACGCCTGGGGCTGGCACGGGCCGTGGCGCAACCGGCGCGGTTTTGACAGCCTGGTGCAGATGGCCTGCGGCATCGCCGAACAGGGCATGCGCTGGCAGGCCGGCGTTAAACCGACGCCGCTGCCGGTGCAGGCGCTGGATCACGCCACCGGCTATATGATGGCGGCCGCGGTGCTGGAAGGATTACGCCAGCGCCACGTTAACGGCACCGGCTGGCAGGCGCGTTTGTCGCTGGCGCGCACCGCGCTGTTGCTTCAGCAGCACGGCGCAGCGCCACAAGGCGAACAGCGCGGCATTACGCCGCAGCCGCACGATGCGCTGAGCGCGCTGGAGATCAATCGCTGGGGGATTGGCGAGCGCCTGCGCGCCGCGGCTTATCTGCCCGGTACGCCGATGCTGTGCGCTTCACCGGCGCAGCTGCCCGGCAGCAGCCATCCCTGCTGGTGACGACTCAGGCGTCGTCGCCCTCTTCACGCAGTTCGTCATACATCGCCTGAATCGCCTCACGGCTCAGCGCCGCCAGCGTGCGATAAAACGCGGTGGTGGCGTGGGCTTCCACTTTACCGAGGAAGGCGCCGCACCACGGCAGCAGGTAGTCATCGAACAGCGCCAGCTGGGCCGCCGCCTCATCTTCTGCAGACTGATCTTCCAGCCAGGAGGCCGCCAGCAGCAGCACGCCAAAGTGATCGGCCGGCGACTCGCTCAGTGGCATACCGCGTGAGGTTAAAAACGCCCGCACCTCGGCTTCCTGCGGTCCGTTCGGCCACTGTGAGGCGTACGGCGGTACGCTGCAGTCGCTGCCGACGAACAGCGCGTTGTAATCCGCCGCCAGCGCCTGCGGATCGCTATTCTGCTGCAGCCGGGTCAGCAGTTCATCCTGCTCCAGCGGCCACTGATCTTTCAGTTTGCCTTCGCGCAGCAGGGTGAACAGCGGCACCAGCAGCGGGTCCTGCGGCTGGCGATTAAACAGCGAGCCGATGACGCGGCAGAGAATGGAAAACTCATTCATGCAACAGAATTCCTTGAGGCAAAAAAGTTAAAAGTCGGCAAATTCCGCAATGTGTTTGCCGGTGCGCTGTTCGAGAAAGTCGAGCAGGCGACGCGGCGTGACATTTAACACGCGATCCTGCGGAAAATCCACTTCGCGCGTAATACGCAGGCAGTGTTCGAAATCACCGAGGGTAAAGGCGGTGTGCGAATCGGAGCCAAACGCCAGCCGGCCACCGGCGTCACGCACCGCTTCCGCAATCGCACGGCAGTTAGGTTCACTGCCCGGACGCGAATGGGTAAATGACGAGTTGTTGATCTCCAGCGCCACATCGTAGTGCGCGGCGGCTTCCGCGATGGCGCGAATATCCACCGGAAATTTTGGGTTGCCCGGATGACTGATGATGTGCACCAGTCCGCTGGCCATGGTGGCGATCATCGCTTCGGTGTGGTGAGCCTTGTCGCGCGGCGCATAGACCGGCTCATGGAAGCCGGCGACGATCAAATCCAGCGCATCCAGCATCGGCCCGCTGCAATCAATCTCACCCTGCTGATTTTTGATGTTGGCTTCAATGCCGCGCAGCACGCCGACGCCGTCAATCACGCGCGGCCAGATGCGCATATTGACAAAATGCCAGTAGTGCGGCGCATCGGCCATGTCCGGACCGTGATCGGTAATGGCGAACAGCTTCAGGCCGTTCTGTTTCGCCTGAGCGACGTAATCGTGCAGCGTGCTGTACGCATGGGTGCTGGCCACGGTGTGCATATGTAAATCGACGGGATACATCCTCTTCTCCTCTGCTGAATTAATAGCCGCGCTGGCGATCGACCAGACCGCGCGGCTGTTGGCCCTGCTCCAGTGCCGTGATGGCACCGGCGATATAGTCCATCGCCTCATGCGGCAAGGTGGTGGCGGCATTATGCGGGGTAATCATGACACGCGGATGAGACCACAGCGGACTCGCGGCCGGCAGCGGTTCCACCTGGAATACGTCCAGCGCTGCGGCGGCCAGCTGACCGCTCTCCAGCGCCGCCAGCAGATCGGCCTCCACCACGTGCGCACCGCGCGCGAGATTGAGGAAACAGGCACCGCGCGGTAGCGCGCTAAGAAACGCGCTATCGATCAGATTGCTGGTTTCCGGCGTAGCGGGCAGCAAATCAATTAATACCTGACTGTCAGCGAGAAAATCCGCCAGCTGGTCGCGGCCGTGAAAGGTGGTGACACCGGCTATCTGCTTCGGCGAGCGGCTCCAGCAGCGCAGCGGAAAGCCCCACTGGCGCAGGCTCTCCAGCACGCTGCGGCCGAGCACGCCTGCCCCCAGCACGCCAATGGTAAAATTAGCACGTTCGCGGTCCGGCAGCGGCTGCCATAGCGCCTGTCGCTGCTGCTGGTGATAGTCGGCGAAGCGGCGGAACCAGCCCAGCACGCACCAGTTCGCATACTCCTGCATCTGGCGTGCCATGCCGGTGTCTTCCAGCCGGTAGAGCGGCACCGCGTCAGCCAGCATCTCAGGGTGCGTGCGCAGCTGCCGCAAAATTTCGTCCACGCCGGCCCCCATGGCGAATACGCCACACAACGCCCGTCCCGCCAGCATCTCCACCGGCGGCGATCGCACAATGGCGTAGTCGGCAGGCGCACTGTCGCCCGGCTGCCACTGGCGGATGCGCACTTCCGGCAGTCGCTGGCGCATGCCGTCCAGCCACGGCTGCGGATTCAGTGACGGGTGATACCAGATGATCTCCATACTGCTCTCCTTTTTTTCTTTCAGCCTCAGTCAAATAGCGGCGCAGGGCAAGTAAAAACCCGCGCGGCACCGCAATTTTCCGGCGATTAATCGCGAAGGCTTCACATTTCCGCCGCTGCAAAAGGCTAAGCGGCGCGTTAACGTCTAAAGTTGTTCGGGTGGTCAATGCGTTAGCGCACCACCTTTTCGGACAAGGAGAAAAACCGATGATAAAAAATGTAGTGTTTACGCCTGCGCGTCTTACCCTATTGCTCAGCGCGTCGCTGCTGAGCGCGTCTGCTGTGCACGCTGAGGATAACAGCCGCATGCTCAGCGCCCAGCCGCAGCCGCCGGATGTGCGACTCGGCCCACTATTCAGTGCCGTGCAGCAGGCCAGATTTTATCCGGACCAGAAAACCTTTGCCGATGCGGTCCCCAAATATGACCCGGCGTCGATTCTCGCCGACTGGCAGATGCAGAAAAATCAGCGTAATTTCGATCTCAGGCGCTTCGTGGATACCAACTTCACCCTGCCCAAAGCGCAGGATAAATACGTGCCGCCCGCCGGCCAGAGCCTGCGCGCGCACATCAATGGTCTGTGGCCGGTGCTGACGCGCAGCACGCCAACGGCCAGCCAGTACGATTCGCTGCTGCCACTGCCGAAACCGTACGTGGTGCCAGGCGGGCGTTTCCGCGAAGTCTATTACTGGGACAGCTACTTCACCATGCTCGGGCTGGCAGAGAGCGGCCACTGGGATCGGGTGCAGGATATGGTGGACAACTTCGCCAGCGAGCTGGACAAGTACGGCCACATCCCCAACGGCAACCGCAGCTATTATCTCAGCCGCTCGCAGCCGCCGTTCTTCAGCCTGATGGTGGATTTGCTGGCCAGCCACAAGGGAGACGATGTCTACCGCCAGTATCTGCCACAGCTGCAAAAAGAGTATGACTACTGGATGGCGGACAGCGACAAGGTGGCTGCCGGCCAGGCGAGCAAGCGCGTGGTGAAACTGAGCGACGGCACCCTGCTCAATCGCTACTGGGATGACCGTGACGTGCCGCGCACCGAATCCTGGCTGGACGATGTCAACACCGCGAAAAAAGCGCCTGAGCGCAATAAACAGCAGGTGTATCGCGATCTGCGCGCGGGCGCCGCCTCGGGCTGGGACTTCAGCTCACGCTGGTTCACCGATGCGCACAATCTGGCCTCGATTCGCACCACCCAGTTGGCCCCGGTTGACCTCAACAGCCTGCTGTTCCACCTGGAGCAGACGCTGGCGAAAGCCGCGAAGCTGGCAAAACAGAATGATAAAGCGCAGCAGTTTGCGGCGGATGCAGAGAAGCGCCAGGCGGCGATCAATCGTTACCTGTGGGATGACAAACAGGGCTGGTATGCCGACTACGATTTCCAGAAAAAGCAGGTGCACAATCAGCTCACCGCCGCCACGCTGTTCCCGCTGTATATGCAGCTGGCGGGCGACAAACAGGCGGAACGTACCGCCGCCGCCGTGGAAAAACAGCTGCTGAAACCGGGCGGGCTGGTCACCACGACGGTAAACAACGGCCAGCAGTGGGATGCGCCTAACGGCTGGGCCCCGCTGCAGTGGGTAGCGGTCGAAGGTCTGGAGCACTATAAGCAGAACCAGCTGGCGCAGCAGATTGGTCTGCGCTTCCTGCAAAATGTGCAGCAGACTTACGATCGCGAGCACAAACTGGTCGAGAAGTATGTGGTCGACGGTGCCCAACTGGGCGGTGGTGGCGGTGGCGAGTATCCGCTGCAGGACGGTTTTGGCTGGACTAACGGCGTAACGCTGAAGCTGCTGGATAAGTATTGTCCGAAAGATAAAACCTGTAACAGCACACGTGACATCCCCTCAATGCCGACGCTAAACGCGGCGAAATAACCCTGACGTCAGGTGCGCCGCCGTGCGCACCTGCTTCTCAGGCCCGATGCCACAGCCAGGCGATGACCACGCCCGGCGCTGCGGCATCCCCCTGCGCATCACACTTTTCCATTACTTATCTTTTACATCTTGAAACACCCCTTGCTAAAAGATAATAATTCTCAATCTTAAAATGACTCTTTTTCTCATCATTAACCGCCGCGCTGGTATGGTGCGGCTTTTGTTCTCAGCCAAAGGAATCATTATGACCGCGCTGTTCCCCCTTAACCGTGGCCGGCTGCTGTGCACGCTGGCGCTGGCGTTTCCGGCACTCGGCGTAGCCGAACCCTCTCTGGTGGTCACCGCACAGCCGCAGGAGAGCGCCACCTCGCCTACGGCGGGCTATCTCGCCACCCGCAGCGGCGCCACGAAAAGCGATCGTCCACTCGTCACCACGCCGCAGTCCATTTCCGTGGTGACGCGTCAGCAGATTGACGATCAGGGCGCGCAGGATCTGAACCAGGCGCTGGGCTATACCCCGGGGGTTTTCACCAACTTTGGTGGCGCGGCCACGCGTTACGACACCATTTCGCTGCGCGGTTTCCACGGCGGTGACGTCGACAACACCTTCCTTGACGGTCTGCGCGTGATGAGCGACGGCGGCAGCTTCAACATCCTGCAGGTGGATAACTGGTTCCTTGACCGCATCGACGTAATTAAAGGCCCCTCTTCTGCCCTTTATGGTCAGACGGTGCCGGGCGGACTGGTGAACATGGTCACGAAGCGACCGCAGTTTGCTTCACAGGGCCATTTACGCTTCGCCACCGGTAGCAATGCCAGCAACAGCGCCGCCTTTGATTACACCGATGCGATTAACGATCAATGGGCGTACCGCCTGACCGGCATCACGCGCAACAGCGATACCCAGTACGACCACACGCGCGAAGAGAAATATGCGCTGTCACCCCAGCTGCTGTGGCAGCCGGATGAAGACACCAGCCTGCTGCTGCGTGCTTATCTGCAAAAAGATCCCTCAGGCGGCTATCACGGCTCGGTGCCGGCGGAAGGCACGCTGTACAGCCACAATGGCCGCTGGCTGAGCGACGGCTTTTATGAGGGCGACAGCGCGCTGGATCAGTTCAAACGTCATGAGCAGATTTACGGCTACGACTTTTCGCACCGTTTCGATGAGGTATGGTCGGTGCACAGCACCGGCAGCTACAGCCATTCCAACGTGGCGCTCGACCAGGTGTACCAGATTGGCTGGAACAGCGACAATCCGGACCTGCTCAATCGCTACTACTCCGGTGAGCGCTCTTCGCTCAGCGCGTGGGCGACTGATAACCAGCTGCAGGCGGAGTTTGCCAGCGGTGCGCTGCAGCATCGCGTCACGCTCGGCGCGGAGTATCACCGCTACAAAAATGATCTGAGCGACGCCAGCGGCGCTGCCTCACCGCTGAATGCCTGGAGCGGCGAGGCCATCGGCAGCCAGCCGGATTACCTCTGGACAGCGCAGACGCGCCGCTACTATCAGAGCGGCCTCTATCTGCAGGATGAGATGGCGTGGCAGCGCTGGCATCTGGATTTGTCTGGTCGCTATGACCGCATCGTGTCAGAGAATGGCAATAGTCGTCGTCAGGACGATCACGTCAGCGGCCGCGCCGCGCTGCTGTACGCCTTTGATAACGGCGTGTCGCCGTACGTCAGCTGGAGCCAGGCGATTACCCCGGCTTCGCTGACCGATCCCGACGGGAATCAGCTAAAACCGACCACCTCAGAACAGTATGAAGCCGGGGTGAAATACCAGCCGAACGGCACGCGCGATCTCTACAGCGTGGCCCTGTACGATCTGACGCAGAACGATGTGGCCAACCGTAACGTGCAGGACGGCACCTACACCCCGTCCGGCAAAGTGCATGCACAGGGCATTGAACTGGAGGCGCGCAGCCAGCTGACCGAACGGTTCAGCACCGTCGCCGGTTATACGCTCAACCATCTGCGCTTTAAGGATTCCGTGGACGGCAACGATGGCCATACGCCGTACGTCACGCCAAATAGCATGGCGTCGCTGTGGGGGCATTATCAGTTTGATTACGGCCTGAGCGCGGGTGCCGGGGTGCGCTATATTGGCCGCCAGTGGGCCGATAACGAAAACACCACCCGTTTGCCGTCGGTGACCCTGTTTGACGCCTCGCTGCGCGCCGATCTGGGCGCGTGGCAGTCGAGCCTGAAAGGTGCCTGGCTGCAGCTGAATGCCCGCAATCTGACGGATAAAAAGTATCTGGCAGCCTGCTACGGCACCGGTTACTGCTATCGCGGCGCGGAGCGGACGCTGACCGCCACAATCGGCTACGATTTCTGACGACATAAAAAAATCCGCAGCCCCGGACGGGACTGCGGATCTTGTTGAATCGTGATTTGGCGTCAGCTGCGGACTTTACGGTAGATCCACAGCACCACAATGGCACCGATCACCGCGACCACAAAGCTGCCAAAGTTGAAACCGTCAACCCGGCCAAAGCCGAACAGGGTACTGATCCAGCCGCCCACCACCGCACCGACAATCCCGAGTACCACGGTCAAAATAAATCCGCCGCCATCTTTACCTGGCATGATCCATTTAGCGATAATCCCGGCAATCAGACCAAAAATAATCCATGAAAGAATACCCATTTGCTGCTCCTTACGTTATGAATCAAGGTGTTCATCGCGCTAAGTATAGCCGGGAATTTTTTCTCTGCTACATCAACATCATGATGAATTCGTTCACGCCGGCTAAAGCTTTTACCGCCCCGGTCGATAACCGACGAAGAGCAGTGGCACTCGTAAAATAGCAATCGGACAGGTGGAGCAGGACGTGAAAGACGCCGATAAAGAACAATATCTCAAGCGCGGTACGCTGGCGGTGTTGAACGTGATGAAGGATTTGTTGCGTTATCAAACCCTGCTGATGGTCAATTTCTCCCGTGGTCAGTTCATCAGCCGGCTGCTGGCTGCGGATGAAGATCGGGTGATTTTTGATCTCGGCAGCAACGCGCTGGACAATGATTTGGCACTGCAGGGTGGCGAAGTGAATATTGCGGCCGAAACCCACGGTGCCAAAGTGGAGTTTGGGCTGCAGGAATTAACCCGCATCGATTATGACGGCCTGCCCGCCTTTGCCGCCGCGCTGCCCGACCTGGTGTGGCAGATTCAGCGCCGGGAATTCTTTCGCGTCAACGCGCCGCTCGAACCAGTATTCTACTGCCACAGCCAGTGGCCGGACGGCAGCACCGCGCGCTTTCGCCTGCAGGATCTGTCGCTCGGCGGCGTCGGCGTGTTGCTGGATGAGGCGCTGCCGGAAGGTCTTAACCGTGGCGATACCTTCAAAAAGCTGCGCGTTGAGCTGGGCGAGTATGGCCAGTTCGAAGTGACCGCACAGCTGCTACACATCGGCGAGCGCAGCACCGTGACCAGCAAGAACGAAACCCGCATCACGCCGCGACTCAGCTTCCGTTTTACCGCCATCGAACCGGTGCAGGAGCGTCAGCTGCAGCAGGTGATTTTTGCGCTGGAGCGGCTGGCGCGCGACAAGGCCAATCGCTTCCAGTAAACCGCCGGCGTCCCGCGCGACGCCAGCGTAGTCTATGCTTTCTCCTTGCACATTCTTTTCACCGGCTCCCAGCAAGGAGATTCTCCCCAATGGAAAACTGGCTTTCTGCCCATCGTTTACAACTTATCTTTCTCAATCAAAACTTCTGGATTAATAGCGCCATTATCGTGTGTGGCACGCTGATTGTTTACTGGCTGCTGCGCACCGTCATTCGTTTTGTCTCTAACCGTATCGCCCACTACAGCGAACAGCGCCACGTGCGCTTCACCGGCATTCTGGTGGAGATTCTGCGCAGCACCAGTCAGCTGCTGCTGCTGATCTTCTCGCTGCTGATCACCCTGAAATTTGTCGATCTGCCGGACAGCTGGAGCGTCGCCATCGCCCACGGCTGGTTCCTGGCGCTGATTCTGCAGCTCACGCTGTGGATCGACGGCGGCATTCGCCTGTGGCTGCACTCGTTGCTGCGCGATCCGCTGCACGTGCGCAATCCGGTCACCACGGTGATCCTAGGTATTCTGCTGCGCGTCGTGGTGTGGGTGATGATGCTGCTGGCGATCCTCTCCAATATGGGGATCAATATCACCGCGCTGGTGGCCAGCCTCGGCGTCGGCGGTATCGCCATCGCGCTGGCGATTCAGACGGTGCTGAGCGATGTGTTCGCTTCGCTGGCGATTGGCTTCGATAAGCCCTTTGAGCACGGCGACTTTATTGTGTTCGGCGACATCGCTGGCTCCATTGAGCACATTGGCCTGAAAACCACCCGGCTGCGCAGTCTCGGCGGCGAACAGATTGTCTGCTCCAACACCATTCTGCTGCAGCAAACCATCCACAACTACAAACGCATGCAGCAGCGGCGCATCGTGTTTAAGTTCGGGATTAATTACGGCACGCCGGCGGAGAAAGTGCGGCAGATTGGCGGCATGGTGCAACGCATCATTGAAGGCGTGCCGGACACGCGTTTCGATCGCGCCCATTTCCTGTCGTTTGACGAATCGCAGCTGACGTTTGAGGTGGTCTATTTCGTGCTGAGCGCCGATTACAACAAATACATGGACATCCAGCAGGAGATTAACCTGCAACTGATGGCGCAGCTGGAGCAGAAACAGATTCGTTTCGCCTTCCCGATGCGCCGCGTGGAGTTCACCGGCGGCGTGCTGCCGCGCATTAACCTCAGCGATGCCTCAAATGAGGCTGCGGCAGAGCGCGCACAGCACTGAACCCGCCAGCGGTATTAGCCGATGGTGCGATAGGCGGTGGTGACTTTCCACAGATAGCGCGGCGCCTGGGCGGCCGGATGCTTGTTCTGCACGTGCTGGTAGAACTCATCCGGCGTCATGGCGTTGATCATTGCAATGGCGCGATCGCGGTCGCGCGAGAAGGTGCGCAGCAGCGCGCCGGCGCCGTTGGCATAGGAAACAATGGTGGCATAGCGCAGCGTCAGCGGATCGCGAATGCCCGCCAGTGCGGAATCCTGCAGAATCCGGATATAGGCCGCGCCGATATCAATATTTTTCGCCGGGTCGCGCAGTTCGGAATTACTCGGCTGGCCGTGGCGTCCCTGTGCGCGATACACCTCGCGCCCGGCGGTGGCGGCTTTGATCTGCATCAGCCCGACCGCGTTAGAACGGCTTACCACGGTTGGGTTGCCCCCGGATTCGACACTAATAATGGCGCTGATCAGCTTCTCATCAACGCCATAATGACTGGCGGCATCTTCGGTAAACAGTGACCATGCATCATTCACTTTCGACGGCGGCGCCTGGGTTAATGGCGTATTCTTCTCCGGCGTCACCGGTTTTTCCGGCTCGCTGGCACAGCCAGCCAGCAGCAAAGCAGACAGCATAAGTAGTCGAATTTTCACTGATTTTCGGTTCCGCTATAAGATTGGCGCAAGCTATCATAACCATGACGGTAAAAGGTAAAATTACCGTTTATCCTAAATACGTAAAAAACCTTGTGCTACCGTGACTTCGGTAACGCATTTCGTCATCATCGGCAGGCCAACAGACAGCAGGATGGAAGTTATGCTCGCCCCTCGTTCAATACGCCTCATCGCCCCCTCCGGTTATTGCCACAATCAGGACGCCGCCCGCCGCGCGGTGGAGCGCCTGCAGGCGGAAGGCCATCAGTTGCAAAACCCGGAAGCCATTACGCGCCGCTGGCAGCGTTTCGCCGGTGATGACGCGCAGCGCCTGCAGGATGTGAATGCACTGGCGTCGCTGGCGTCGCTGCCGGATATCGTACTGGCGGTGCGCGGCGGCTATGGTGCCTCACGCCTGCTCGATCACCTCGACTATGTGGCGCTGCAGCGTCGCCTGCTTAATCAGCCTGTCGCGCTGTGCGGCCACAGTGATTTCACCGCTATTCAGCTGGCGCTGCTGGCGCAGACCGGGCTGATCACCTTCAGCGGACCGATGCTGGCCGGCAATTTTGGCGCGGAGGCTTTATCTGAATTTACCGTCAGCCACTTTTGGCAGGCGCTAACATCTCCTACAGTCAATCTGGCGTGGCACAGCGCCAGTCCGGATCGCGGCCGCTGGCAGGGCACGCTGTGGGGCGGCAATCTGGCGATGATCTGCTCCCTGATTGGCACGCCGTGGCTGCCGCAGATTGAAGACGGCATTCTGGTGATCGAGGATGTGAATGAGCATCCGTTCCGCATTGAGCGTATGCTGATTCAGCTGCAGCAGAGCGGTATTCTGGCGCGCCAGCGAGCCATTGTCACCGGCAGCTTCACCAGCACCGCCCTGTCCGATTACGACAATGGCTTTGATTTCGCCACGGTGTGGCAGCGGTTGCGTGATGAGTACCAGATTGCGGTAATCAGCGATCTGCCGTTTGGCCATGATGCCGATACCGTGACGCTGCCGCTCGGCGCCAGCGCCACGCTTGAGATTGACCAGGGCGCCGCGCGGTTAGCCTTTACCGGCCATCCGGCGTTGCGCTGACGTGTTGCCGCAGGAGACCGCTATTGAAGCCGCTGTACGATGACTTGTGGATCTCCACGCCGGAATTTCCCGCCGAAGAGACGGCAAATGATTTAATGATGCACGGGTTTATGCTGCGCCATCCGCGCGGCAACCTGTTAATTGGCCGCGTTGAGCAGCTGCTGGATCATGAAGTGCTCGCGGACGCGGGCGGCGTGATTCGCCACTATTTTACCCACTGGCACGAAGCCGCGCCGGGCGCGCGGGCCATTCAGCAGCGCTTCAATAGTGCGCTGTATTGCCACAGCCGATCGCTCGGCCCGGTGAGCCTGGTGATTGAGCCGGACGAAACCTTCACGCATCAGGACGTGCACTTTGGCGACTTTCACCTGCTGCCCACGCCGGGCCACACGCCGGGCAGCTGCAGCTACCTGTATCACTCACCGCTCGGCCAGACCTACCTGTTTGTCGGCGACACCCTTACGCGGGATTACCATCGCTGGATCAGCGTGCTGGTGCCGGACAGTAATCCTGCGGAGCTGCAGCAGTCGCTGGAGCTGTACCGCTCGCTGCGTCCGGATGTAGTGCTGATGAGCACCACGCGCGGACATCTCTCCTGGGCGAAGGTCGATTTACAGAGCTGGCTGGCCGCGATTGACGAAGCGGAACAGTCGCCGCTGGATCTGCGCCAGCAGCCACTGCTGTGATTACAGCGTCTTGCTCAGATAGTGACGCTGATGTTCGCGCGGATAATGATCAAGGCTAAAACGTAGCGTATAGCCAAGCTTTTCATAAAACGGCCGCGCCTGAAAGCTGGCGGTATCCACCTGCGCGTAACGGCAGCCGCGTGCGCGGGCTTCCTGTTCGGCAGCCTGAATCAGCTGGCTGCCGGCGCCCTGCCCGCGTAATCCATCGCTGACCCACAGCATATCAATACGTAACCAGTTGCCATAGGTTGAGCCCGTCAGTCCCGCCAGCTTTTTCCCGGCGCCGTCTTTAATGAACACACCGATGGCTTTCATCTCATTGATGTCAATAAAGCGGCTGTTGAAGGCGTTCAGGCCGAGGCGCATTTCATCCAGGTCCTGATGCGTGACGCTATCCGTAACGCTTAATTGCATGGTCGGCTCCTTGTGGCGGCATTATGAAGAGGGGTGCTGGCGGTCGTCGTAGCGCTCCAGCGACAGAATATCAGCATCGCGTTTTTCCGTGCGGTTGCAGGGCAACAGCTTATCGCTGTCGGCGTAGACGAAAAAGGTTTCGCCGCTGTTTTTATTCACGATCAGCTGATCGCCATTGCGGAAACGGGTAATGGCGACCTTATCGCCGTCCTGCAGATGCGTGCGCTGCTGCCCGGCGGCAATCTGGAAATGCCGGGTTGGCCACATCAGCGTGCTGAGCCCGTAGGCGGCACGCGATACCGTCATGGTGGGGCGGCCCGGGCAGGTAATCTGGAATTCGCTTTCGCTCCACGCGGGGGCAATCTGGCAAGCCATCAGGAGCGCGGCAAGGGTTATCGCCTTCATGGGGTTCTCCACTGAGGTTAGATCATGATTTTACAGGAATTTAATTGGCCAGAGGGTAACATACAACCGCCGCCGGTGCGGTAATCTGCGACCGCGGGTCAGCCACTGCGGGCAGGAAGAACGCCTCCACATCGCTGATTTTGTGAGGTTTTATGCGATCGGGATATCTTTGTAACGAGTTAAGTAAAATGCGCTAAGATCGCGTCAGGAGGATGTTATGCGAGATGAACAGGCATTATTCGCGCGGCTGGCGCAATCGCCGTTTCGCCGCCGCTTCCATTTAGGCGCGAAAGAGCGGCAGTACTGTATTGAGAAAGGCCCGGCGGTGATCGATCAACATGCGGCCGATTTTATCCAGCAAAGACTGGCCGCAGCCGAACCAAAGAATGATGGCAAACAGACGCCAATGCGCGGCCATCCGGTATTTATCGCCCAGCACGCCACGGCAACCTGCTGCCGCGGCTGTCTGGCAAAATGGCATGGCATTGCTGCGCATCAGCCGTTAACGGCAGAGCAGCAGCAATATATGGTGCGGGTGATTCACCGCTGGCTGGTGGGTGAAATAAATGGTTAAGACCGGGATGGGATGGAGCTACTCTGCCGCGACCTGCGCGGCCACCAGCATCAGCGCCAGTCCGGCATCGTCTGGATCGAAACGCTGCATAACTTCATGGATCGCCGTCACGCAGTTCATCACCTGCTGTTTTTTGTCGGCGTCTAACTTATCAATCGCGTGCTGAAGAATCATTAAACTGGCTTCTTCTTCTCTCATGGATTTACCCTTGTTTTGCTTACCTGGTGCGCAACGCTGGCAAGAATAACGTTTATCTGCTAGCAAAGTCACCCCTTTACATGCTTACCGCTTAACGATTAAACAAATGGCAAATGGGCAGTGGCGTCAGACATGCTATGATCGGATCAGTGGCGCGCATCGTCAGGCCAGCATAAATCAGGGAATGCACCAGGAACAGGACCATGTTAAGACTCAGTTTTCTACTCACAGTTATCCTGCTGGCTGGCTGCAGCTCCACGCCGAAAGGCGTCGATTGCCCCGGCGAGGTCGCAACGCTCTATGGTCAGTCGCTGGGCCAAACCGAAGGGCGCATTTTCGATTTGGTGAATTCGTTTTCGGTGGCGCGCGATGGCGTAACGATGAGCAGCGGCGCACTGCACTCCACCGACCGTTTCCGCTATGTCCCTTCTGCCGTGACGCCCGAAGGCTTTTATGCACAGCGGCTCAGCGACAAGCAGTTCCGCCTGATCAACCCGGCGCGTAACACCATGATTACCTGGACGTGTCCATAAGCCGTGCGTGGCGCGCGCAGATGGTTTATTGTCAGCGTTTGTCATGCTGCGGACCTGCATTATGGAAAAGAGTCTGGACAATAACGGTTATATCGATTTCCCCTTTCCGGCCACCCGAGACGCGGATGGCTCGGTCAACCCGTGCGGTTTTGACCTGACGCTGGAAACCGATCGCATTGATGAGATCACCGCCGGTAAACATTCTGAAAATTTGCGTCGTCTGCTGGAAGAGGTCAATCTGCAGGATGGCCTGTTTATGACGCTGGCCTGTGACTGGCAGCAGCGCGCAGACGGCGTGTGCGGCTTTCTCGATGTGGCGTTCCGCCCCACGCTGGACTGTAGCAGCGAAGAGACACAGAGCCTCGATCAGTTCTTTGAGATGTATCTGCGCCGCCAGGAGCAGCAGCACAGCATGCCGCGCGACGCGCTGGTCAACTATGCGCGCGCGGTGCTGGACTGGAGCTGGTCGCCGCTGCAGCAGCGCCATCGCCGCTATGAGAAGGTCACCATTCGCTATTACTGCCAGCAGGCAGACGATGCCGAATGGTGTTTTGATCATCTGCGCCACTTCCTGGTGAGCTGGTACCCGGCGTATCGCGGCCAGCAGTGAGGGCGTCCGCGTGACGCCCTGCGCTTACGGCCGTACCAGACGAATCGCGTGCTCGAGCATACGCTGTTCATCGCGTTCGTCGTGGGCGCGATCGTGGCGCGTACGCTGCAGCAAACGGGCAATCTCCTCCCGTCTGGTTTCATGACCGCACTCGGAAAGGACAATCACCGCATCGCCAATCACCCGGCAAACTTCATCGTAATCGTCTTCATTCAGGATATCGCGTTTCATTTCTCCTCCGTTCAGTGAGCGCTGCGTGAGGTTGGCGCAGCTTAGCGTGGTCCTTACCAGGTATGGACAGCAATGCCGATTCCTGCAAACCACTGTTACATCCTGAAAAGCCACCAGGTTGCTGGTCTGCACTTCTCTGTCTACGCTGAAAGAGACATTCACCACTCTCAGGGAGTCAATATGACCGATAAAGCGGAAGCAAAATTGAATGAAGCGGCGGGTGCCGTACAGGAAAAATTTGGCGAGTTCACCGGTTCACGCCGCCATCAGGCACGCGGTGCCGCTCGACGCTATCCGGCGCAGGCCAGTTATGCGGTGCAGGATGCAGCAGACTGCGTGGTGAGATCGGTACGCGACAACCCGGCGACCGGGCTGGCCGTTGCCGCCAGCATCGGCGTGATTGTCGGTTTCCTGCTGGGCCGTAAATAATCCCCGGCGATCGGGGCCCGTGCGGCCCCGATACTCAATGCCGCTGCGGCACGCCGTCCCGTCGTTCCTGAATATGTTCATCCGGCGTTTCGGCGACATCTGCCGTACTGCTGTGCCCGGCAAGGTGGCGCCCATGCTGTCCCGCTATCACCACAGGCCCTACCGGTAATTGTGCACTGGCCGCCAGTGATAGCAGCAATAAAAACCATCCCGTCAGTAACGTTCTTCCCATCCTGCCCGCCTTACACGCTGATTAGTGAGCGCTCAGCTTGCCGGATGTCATGCAAATTAGCGTCAGCGCGACGCAAAGCTATGTCGGCAGTTGTGAATAATCAGGCCTGTGCGCGCCGCGCTTTGTAAAGCGCCACCATGGTCATTAATGCCTGATAAATCAAACCGGCATACAGGCTCATGACAATCATCATGCCCGGCGTTTTGCCCTGTGCCTGCCAGGATACAAACCACATAAAAATGCCCCACAGCAGGGAAAAAATCAGCCAGCCTTTTACAAACTTGATTACACCTTGCATAGCACCTCCGGATTGATGAAGGCTGAAGATAGCGGTTCAGCCAGCAAATGGCACGCGCGCCGGTGCCGGGATGTTAACTGTTTCAAAGTTTTACGCAAACCACTATCGCAGCGGGAAAAAGCCGTGGAAAACAGCACGCAGAACGCAGCATCAACGGGTGCCTGTCACGGCCGTCCCGGTTAGTTTGGCCATGACCCGCCGATGTGATGGCAGAGACCGCCTTGCATCAGTGTGTATTGTGTGTATAATTTCACCTACAGGAAGTCCGATGAAGAGCGCGACGCTGATTAAACTGCTGCAAAAGAATGGCTGGAAGCTGGAGCGCATACGCGGCAGTCATCATCAGTTCTCACATCCGGATTTTGCTCATCTGATCACCGTGCCGCATCCGCAGAAGGACATGAAGACAGGCACGCTGATGCAGATTCTGAAAGACGCCAGGCTGGATTGATCCATGCTGGTTTTATTCCGCTTGCTCAGAGGTGACATGATGCTGTTTCCCGCTTTGGTAGAGATTGACGCTGACGGCTCGGCCAGTGGTTATTTCCCGGATGTCACCGGCTGTTATTTTGCCGGTGATACGCCCGAGCAAACGCTGCAGGATGCGCAATCTGCGCTGCATGCCCACTTTGAACTGATGGCGGAGAAAGGCTTATTGATTCCGGAGCCGGCGCAGCACTGGCAGCAGGAATTTAGCCAGCCCGGCGTGTGGATCTACGTTGATATTGATGTCACCCGCTATCTGGGCAAATCCGAGCGCATCAATATCACTATGCCGCATCTGCTGATTGAGAAGATCGATAAGATGGTCAGTAATAACGCGCGCTACAGCAGCCGCAGCCATTTTCTTGCCGAGGCGGCACGCAAAGCGCTGGTCTCGTAGCAACACTTTTGCGCACGCGTCGCTTATCGTCCGTGGCCGCTTTATGTTTGAATTCCCGCCTCAACCGGCCGGCATGTGGTTAAAATGAATTACTTACGCGACATACAAACGTTTATTGAAGGCAACACGGTGCTCTCCGCCACCTTCAGCCTGCTGCTGTTACTGGTTGCCGGCATGGTCACCCATCTGATCTGCAAGTTCTTCGTGGTAAAAGTGGTGCGCCGCGTGTTCTTTAGCACGCATAAAAACCAGGTGCCGCTGGATAAAGACGTCCGACTCTCAGAAAAGCTGTCGAATTTTATTCCGGTGATCACCGTCTATTACCTGCTGCAGTTTATGCCGGACCTGCCCGAGCATCTGCTGATCGCGGTGAAAACCATCTGCGGCATTCTGTTTTTTGTATATCTGTCGCTGTTCTTTAACGAAGTGCTGGAGATCGTTAATAACTCCTATTCGCGTAAGTCGAAGCGTAAGAACCACTCGATAAAAGGCTATATCCAGATCGGTAAGATCCTGGTGCACATCATTTCCGCCATCATGATTCTGGCTATCATGTCGAACAAATCGCCGGTGATTATCATCTCCAGTCTGGGTGCGGTCGCGGCGGTATTGATGTTAGTGTTTCAGCACACCCTGCTGTCGCTGGTGGCCAATATTCAGGTGTCATCGAACGATGTGCTGCAGCTCGGCGACTGGATTGAAATGCCGGATAACGGCATCAGCGGTGAAGTGATTGATATCGCTCTGCATACCATTACCATCCGCAACTGGGACAATACGCTGTCGCGGATCCCGACCAAAAATTTCCTGACCGAAACCTACACCAACTGGCAGGCGATGTTCTCCTCCGGCGCGCGGCGTATCATGCGCAGCTTTCATCTCGACCAGACCTCGATTCGCTTTCTCGATCAGCAAATGGTGCAGCAGATGAGCCAGATTCGCGGCGTCAGTGAGCAGCTTTCAATCCTGATGGATGGCCGCGATAGCAGCGTGGTCGGTGACCGCTGGTTTGCGGAAAACGGCATCACCAACCTCACGGTGTTCCGTCACTATCTCACCGCCTGGCTGGCGCAGCGCGACGATATTAAAAAAGATATGTATATCGTGGTGCGCGCGATGAAACCCTCACCGGAGGGATTGCCGGTAGAGGTTTATTGCTTTACCTCCTCGGTACTGTGGGTTGATTACGAAAATTCCCAGTCGGCGATATTTGAATTCATCTACGCCATTGTCGGTCAGTTTTCGCTGCGGATTTACCAGCATCCGGCCGGCAATGATTTCTGGCGTTTGTCGCAGGCGCGCGATAGCCAGATCGGTCAGTTACAGCCTCCGGCGGAATAAAGCCACGCATCGCACGGTCGTCATGCATGGCAAACCGGCGGTGACAGAAGTCCTTCCCGCTGCCAGCATAAAAAAAGGGAGCCCTGCGGCTCCCTTTCATGTTGCATTTGCTCAGGGCAAATTACATGTTCGCGATGATCGCGTCACCAAACTCAGAACATTTCAGCAGCTTAGCGCCGTCCATCAGACGCTCAAAGTCGTAGGTCACGGTTTTGGCAGCGATTGCGCCTTCCATGCCTTTAACAATCAGGTCAGCCGCTTCGAACCACTCCAGGTGACGCAGCATCATTTCTGCAGACAGGATCACGGAACCTGGGTTCACTTTATCCTGGCCCGCATACTTCGGTGCCGTACCGTGGGTAGCTTCGAACAGTGCGCACTCGTCACCGATGTTGGCGCCCGGTGCGATACCAATACCGCCTACCTGTGCCGCCAGGGCATCAGAAATGTAGTCACCGTTCAGGTTCATACAGGCGATAACGTCATACTCGGCTGGACGCAGCAGGATCTGCTGCAGGAAGGCGTCGGCGATCACATCTTTAACGATGATCTCTTTACCGGTGTTCGGGTTTTTGAACTTCATCCACGGACCGCCATCGATCAGCTCGCCGCCGAACTCTTCTTTCACCAGCTGGTAGCCCCAGTCTTTGAAAGAGCCTTCGGTGAACTTCATGATGTTGCCTTTGTGCACCAGCGTCAGGGAATCACGGTCATTGGTGATGGTGTATTCAACCGCGGCACGCACCAGACGTTTCGTGCCCTCTTCTGAACACGGCTTCACGCCAATACCACACTGCTGCGGGAAGCGAATTTTCTTCACGCCCATCTCTTCACGCAGGAATTTGATCACTTTGTCCGCTTCCGGCGTACCGGCTTTCCACTCGATACCGGCATAGATATCTTCGGAGTTTTCACGGAAGATCACCATGTCGGTATCTTCAGGACGTTTAACCGGGCTTGGCGTGCCTTTGTAGTAACGTACCGGACGCAGACACACGTACAGATCCAGTTCCTGGCGCAGTGCCACGTTCAGGGAACGAATACCGCCACCTACCGGGGTAGTCAGTGGGCCTTTAATGGCCACGCGGTACTCTTTGATTAAATCGAGGGTTTCCTGCGGCAGCCAGACATCCTGGCCATAGAGTTCGACGGATTTTTCGCCGGTGTAAATTTCCATCCAGGAAATTTTTCGCTCGCCGTTGTAGGCTTTCTTCACAGCGGCATCAACCACTTTCAGCATCACCGGGGAAACGTCAACCCCAATACCGTCACCTTCAATGTAGGGGATGATCGGGTTATTCGGGACATTCAGTTTGCCCTGATCCAGGGTGATTTTTTGACCTTCCGCCGGAACAACTACTTTGCTTTCCATTAACCTCTCCTTCGAGCGATTTTTTGTTAATGATTTGTAAGATGCGCGTCAATACTACTTGAATATTTCCGCCACGCCAATCACCGCAGTTTCGCGCTATAATGCGCCGATTGTTACCAACTGCAAAGCCCATGCGAAAAACTTCTCAACGAATTCACCAGCATAAGCGCCCTGCTGCCCCGGCGCGCCAGCCCGCGCGGCGTGACACGCGGCCAAAAGGTCCGCGTCGCGTCATACTCTTTAACAAACCTTTCGATGTTCTGCCGCAGTTCAGCGATGAGGCTGGCCGCCGCACGCTGAAAGATTTTGTGCCGGTGAGCGAGGTGTATGCCGCAGGCCGTCTCGACCGCGACAGCGAAGGGTTGATGATTCTGACCAACGATGGCGCACTGCAGGCGCAGCTGACGCAGCCGGGCAAGCGCACCGGCAAAATCTATTACGTTCAGGTGGAAGGCGTGCCGCAGGAATCAGATTTATCCCGCCTGCGCCGTGGCATCACCCTCAACGATGGCCCGACGTTGCCGGCGGGCGCAGAAGTGGTGCCTGAACCCGCATGGCTGTGGCCGCGCACCCCGCCGATTCGCGAGCGCAAAGCTATCCCCACCTGCTGGCTGAAAATCACGCTGTATGAAGGGCGCAATCGCCAGGTCCGAAGGATGACGGCGCACATTGGCTTTCCAACGTTACGCCTGATCCGTTTTGCCATGGGTAATTACCAGCTGCAGGATTTGGCACCGGGCGAATGGCGCGACATCAGCGACCGGACGTAGTTTATACATTTCGATAACGTCAGGTTAACTATTTGGGAGGAACGATGTTTAAACCTCATGTAACCGTCGCCTGTATGGTGCACGCGCAGGGCAAATTACTGGTGGTAGAAGAGCGCGTCGACGGCCGCGTTACCTGGAATCAGCCGGCCGGTCATCTTGAGGCCGATGAAACGCTGCTGGAAGCCGCGCAACGTGAGCTGTACGAAGAGACCGGCATCAGCGCGCAGCCCGACTATTTTCTCGGCGTGCAGCAGTGGATCGCCCCGGACCATACACCTTTTGTGCGTTTTCTGTTTGGCCTCGATCTGCCTGCCACCGTGACCACCACGCCACACGACAGCGATATTGACTGCTGCTGGTGGCTGTCGCCCGCGCAGATTCTCAGCGCAGAGACGCTGCGTTCGCCGCTGGTGGCCGAAAGCGTGCGGCTGTGGCAGCAGGGGGCCCGCTATCCGCTGCAGCTGATAGCCCCGTATCAGTGGCCGTTTCATGAGGGTGCGCACAACGCTTCCGCGTGATAGAATGCGCCGCCTGTTTTTATCGTAATCAAGAGTGCGTCATGTCTGACAACAGCCAGAAAAAAGTGATCGTCGGGATGTCCGGCGGCGTCGATTCTTCCGTTTCCGCCTGGTTACTGCAGCAGCAGGGCTATCAGGTTGAAGGCCTGTTCATGAAGAACTGGGAGGAAGACGATGGCGAGGAGTATTGCACCGCCGCTGACGATCTGGCTGACGCACAGGCCGTGTGTGACAAGCTCGGCATCAAACTGCACAAAATCAATTTCGCCGCTGAGTACTGGGACAACGTGTTCGAGCACTTTCTGGAAGAGTACAAGGCCGGACGCACGCCGAACCCGGATATTCTGTGTAACAAAGAGATCAAGTTCAAAGCGTTTCTCGAATTCGCTGCAGACGATCTCGGCGCAGACTACATTGCCACCGGCCACTATGTGCGCCGTGCCGATGTCAATGGCACCAGCCAGCTGCTGCGCGGTCTCGACGGCAACAAAGATCAGAGCTATTTCCTCTACACGCTCAGCCACCAGCAGATTGCACAGAGCCTGTTCCCGGTCGGCGAACTGGAGAAGCCTGAGGTGCGCCGCATCGCCGAACAGCTCGATCTGATTACGGCGAAGAAAAAAGACTCCACCGGTATTTGCTTTATCGGCGAGCGTAAATTCCGCGACTTCCTCGGTCGTTACCTGCCGGCCCAGCCGGGCGTCATCGAAACCGTTGACGGTGAAGTGGTCGGTGAACACCAGGGGCTGATGTATCACACCCTGGGTCAGCGTAAAGGGCTGGGCATCGGCGGACGCAAAGAGAGCAATGACGATCCGTGGTATGTGGTCGACAAAGATGTCGCGCGCAATACGCTGATTGTCGCACAGGGCGGCGATCATCCGCGCCTGATGTCGGTGGGCCTGATAGCACAGCAGCTGCACTGGGTCGATCGCCAGCCAGTGACTGCAGCGCTACGCTGCACGGTGAAAACCCGCTATCGTCAGAGCGACATTCCCTGCGAGATCATTCCGCACGGCGACGATCGCATTGAAGTGCGTTTCGATGAGCCGGTCGCGGCCGTCACTCCGGGCCAGTCCGCGGTATTTTACCTCGGTGACGTGTGCCTTGGTGGCGGTATTATTGAACAGCGCCTGCCGCTGACAGAGGCCTGAGTCGGCACTGCCGACGCGTCTACAGGAGTGAAGCGTGGCTAAAAACTATTATGAGATAACGCTGGCGCTGGCCGGCGTTTGCCAGGCAGCCCATCTGGTGCAGCAGCTGGCACACCAGGGGCACTGCAACAACGCGGCGCTGCAGGTGTCGCTGCGCAGCCTGCTGGATTTAAATCCAGGCTCAACGCTGGCGGTGTTTGGCAACGATGAAGCCAACCTGCGCCCCGGGCTGGAAGCGCTGATGGCGGTGCTGAACAGCGGCAGCCGGCAGGGTGCCAGCGCCGACCTGACGCGTTATACCCTGAGCCTGATGGTGCTGGAGCGTAAACTGCACGGTAACAAAACCGCGCTAAACACCCTGGCGCAGCGCATCGGCCAGCTTGATCGTCAGCTGGCGCATTACGAACTGGAATCAGACACCATCACCAGCGCTATGGCCGGCATTTACGTCGATGTGATTAGCCCGCTCGGCCCGCGCATTCAGGTGACCGGCTCACCGCAGGTGCTGCAGAATTCGCAGGTGCAGAGCAAAGTTCGCGCTGCGCTGCTGGCCGGTATCCGCGCGGCGGTGCTGTGGCAGCAGGTCGGCGGCGGTCGTCTGCAGCTGATGTTTGCGCGCCAGCGTCTGCTGCGCGAAGCGAAAACCCTTTTATCCCGGCTGGGTCCGGCGTATTAAGCGCCGCCCTGCCCTATATTGTTAACGATTCAGGAGTTGCACTGATGGAATTATCCTCTCTGACCGCCGTCTCACCTGTCGATGGTCGTTACGGCGATAAAGTCAGCCCGCTGCGTGCGATTTTCAGCGAGTACGGTTTGCTGAAATTCCGCGTTGAGGTTGAAGTTCGCTGGTTACAGAAACTGGCCGCGACCGCAGAGATCAAGGAAGTTCCTGCATTTGATGCCGACGCAAACGCTTTCCTTGATGCAATTGTCGCCGGTTTTAGCGAAGAAGATGCAGCGCGTATCAAAACCATTGAGCGCACCACCAACCATGACGTGAAAGCCGTAGAGTACTTTCTGAAAGAGAAAGTGGCCAACGTGCCGGCGCTGCATGCGGTGTCTGAGTTTATCCATTTCGCCTGCACCTCCGAAGATATCAATAACCTGTCACACGCGCTGATGCTGGAAACCGCACGCCGCGACGTGATCGTGCCGTTCTGGAACCAGATCATCACCGCCGTGAAGGGACTGGCGCAGGAGTATCGCAACATTCCGCTGCTGTCGCGCACTCACGGTCAGCCGGCAACGCCGTCCACCATGGGCAAAGAGATGGCCAACGTGGCCTACCGCATGGAACGCCAGCTGCGTCAGCTTAGCAAGGTGGAAGTGCTGGGCAAAATCAACGGCGCGGTGGGCAACTACAATGCGCACATCGCCGCTTATCCGGAAGTGGACTGGCATCAGCTGAGCGAGCAGTTTGTGACCTCACTGGGCATCAGCTGGAACCCGTACACCACGCAGATCGAGCCGCATGACTACATCGCCGAGCTGTTTGACTGCATCGCGCGCTTCAATACCATCCTGATTGATTTTGACCGCGACATCTGGGGTTACATCGCCCTGAACCATTTCAAACAGAAAACCATTGCTGGCGAAATTGGCTCTTCAACCATGCCGCACAAGGTTAACCCTATCGACTTCGAAAACTCCGAAGGGAATCTGGGGCTGGCCAATGCGGTGATGCAGCACCTGGCCAGCAAACTGCCGGTATCACGCTGGCAGCGCGATCTGACCGATTCTACCGTGCTGCGTAACCTCGGCGTCGGCGTCGGCTATGCATTGATCGCCTATCAGGCCACGCTGAAAGGTATCTCCAAGCTGGAAGTGAACCGCGATCGCCTGCTGGACGAGCTGGATCACAACTGGGAAGTCCTGGCTGAGCCGATCCAGACCGTGATGCGCCGCTACGGCATTGAAAAGCCGTACGAGAAGCTGAAAGAGCTGACGCGCGGCAAGCGCGTGGACGCAGCCGGTATGCAGGCGTTTATCGACAGCCTGGAACTGCCGGAAGCAGAGAAAGTGCGCCTGAAGCAGATGACGCCAGCCAACTACCTCGGCCGCGCGATTCAGATGGTTGACGACCTGAAGTAATTCCTTGCTCTGAAAACTCAGGCTATGGCAAGTTGGTGTTACCTCAGTCATGCACGTCACGTGGTGGCTGAGGTTCCCCTGCCAGTGCATCACAGCGGAGTGTTAATCTGCGGTTTAGCTGGCGTAGCGTATACTTTTCGCCATCATCACTGAGTTGAAGGTAAGGAAATTCTATGCGTGTTCTGGTTGTGGAAGATAATGCCCTGCTGCGCCATCACCTCGCAGTCCAGTTACGTGACATGGGTCATCAGGTGGATGCCGCCGAAGACGCCAAAGAAGCCGACTATTTCCTGCAGGAACACATTCCCGATATCGCGCTGGTCGATCTTGGCCTGCCCGACGAAGACGGCATGTCGCTGATTCGCCGCTGGCGTGGCGATGCCATTCGTCAGCCAATTCTGGTGCTGACCGCGCGCGAAGGCTGGCAGGCGAAAGTTGAAGCGCTGGAAGCCGGTGCCGATGACTACGTGACCAAGCCGTTCCACATTGAAGAGGTCGCCGCCCGCTTACAGGCGCTGATGCGTCGCAACAGCGGACACGCCTCGCAAATTATCTCCATGCCGCCGTTCCAGGTTGACCTGTCGCGCCGCGAGCTTACGGTGAACGACGCGCCGGTCAAGCTGACCGCGTTTGAGTACACCATTGTTGAAACACTGATCCGCAATGCCGGTAAAGTGGTCAGCAAAGACTCGCTGATGCTGCAGCTGTATCCCGATGCGGAACTGCGCGAAAGCCACACCATTGATGTACTGATGGGCCGGCTGCGCAAAAAAATTCTCGCGCTGCACCCGACCGAAGTGATCAACACCGTGCGTGGCCAGGGATACCGCTTTGATCTCTGATTTATGAAGCTGCTCCGCCGTCAGCGCCCTTTCTCCTTACGCGCGCGTTTCCTGCTGGCGACGGCGGCGATCGTGCTGTTTTTGTCGCTGTCGTATGGCATGGTGGCGGTCATTGGCTACGTCGTCAGCTTTGATAAAAATACCTATCGCGTGATGCGCGGCGAGAGCAATCTGTTCTTCACCCTCGCGCAGTGGAAAGACAACAAGCTCACCATCGCCCAGCCGGAACGCATGACGCTCAATTTCCCGACGCTGGTGTTCATCTATGACGAGCGCGGTAAGCTGCTGTGGCAGCAGCGCGACGTGCCGGAAATTCGTAAAAACATTCGCCGCGACTGGCTGATGAAGCCAGACTTTTACGAGATCGATACCAGCAATCGCACCAGTATGGCGGCGATGGGTAACAATCCGCAGGCACAGCAGCGACTGCACGCGCTGGACAGTGACAGCAATGACACCTTCACCCACTCGGTGGCGGTCAACCGCTACGACGCGACCACCAATCTCCCGGCGCTGACCATTGTGGTGGTGGACTCGATCCCGCAGGAGCTGCAGCACTCAGACGTGGTGTGGTCGTGGTTTAGCTATGTGCTGGCGGCCAATCTGCTGCTAGTGATTCCGCTGCTGTGGCTGGCGGCACACTGGAGCCTGCGTCCGATTGGCCACCTGACTTCGCAGGTGCGCGAGCTGGAAACCGGCCACCGGGAAAATCTCGACGACAACCCGCCGCAGGAGCTGCGCAGCCTGGTGCGCAATCTCAATCTGTTGCTCACCAACGAACGGCAGCGCTACACGCGCTATCGCACCACGCTGTCGGATTTGACGCACAGCCTGAAAACGCCGCTGGCGGTGCTGCAAAGCACGCTGCGCTCGCTGCGCGGTGGCAAAGAGCTGACCATCGAACAGGCTGAGCCGGTCATGCTCGAACAGATCAGCCGCATCTCGCAGCAGATTGGCTACTACCTGCATCGCGCCAGTATGCAGGCGGATCACAACCCGCTGCAGCGCGATCTGCATTCGGTCTCGGCCCTGCTGGATAGCCTGTGTTCCGCGCTCAATAAGGTGTATCAGCGCAAGGGCGTTGAGATCACGCTGGATATTTCGCCGGAGCTGACCTTTATCGGCGATCAAAATGACTTTATGGAAGTGCTGGGCAACGTGCTGGATAACGCCTGCAAATACTGCCTCGAATTTATTGAGGTCAGCGCGCGCCAGACGGAAAACGCGCTGCATCTGTTCATTGACGACGACGGCCCCGGCATTCCCGAAAGCAAGCGCGATCTGATCTTTGTGCGCGGCCAGCGTGCCGATACGCTGCGTCCCGGTCAGGGACTGGGACTGGCGGTAGTGCGCGATATTCTCGAGCAGTATGCAGGTCAGGTAATCGCCACGACCAGCCCGCTCGGCGGCGCACGCATGGAGGTGATTTTTCAGCGGCAGGAAGTTGAACATCACCGCGAGTAGAACCGGACGCGGGCTGTTATACTTGGCAGCAATTATGGCCCTAACCGGAATCCTCGCATGGACTATCAGCTCGACATCAACTGGCCCGACTTTATTCAGCGCTACTGGCAAAAACGCCCGGTGGTGCTGAAACGGGGTTTCAAAAACTTCATTGATCCGATTTCTCCGGATGAGCTGGCCGGTCTGGCAATGGAAAACGAGGTGGACAGCCGCCTCGTCAGCCACAACAACGGCAAATGGCAGGTCAGCCATGGTCCGTTTGAAAGCTACGATCATTTGGGTGAAAGCAACTGGTCGCTGCTGGTCCAGGCGGTGAACCACTGGCATGAACCTTCTGCTGCGCTGATGCGCCCGTTCCGCTTTCTGCCCGACTGGCGTATCGACGACCTGATGATCTCGTTCGCAGTGCCGGGCGGCGGCGTAGGCCCGCACTTTGATCAATACGATGTGTTTATTATTCAGGGCACTGGCCGCCGTCGCTGGCGCGTAGGCGAAAAAGTGCCGATGAAACAGCACTGCCCACATCCGGATCTGCTGCAGGTTGAACCGTTCGACGCCATCATCGATGAAGAGCTGGAACCAGGCGACATTCTGTATATTCCACCGGGTTTTCCGCACGAAGGCTATTCGCTGGAGAACGCGCTCAACTATTCAGTCGGCTTCCGCGCACCTAACGGACGCGAGCTGATCAGCGGCTTTGCGGATTACATGCTGGCGCATGAGCTGGGCAGCTACCGCTTCAGCGATCCGGATGTGCCAGCGCGCGATTGTCCTTCGCAGATTCTGCCGTCGGAAGTGGAAGGGATCCGCAAAGTGATGCTGGATGTGATTAATCAGCCGGAGCAGTTTACCCAGTGGTTTGGCGAATTTATTTCCCAGTCGCGTCACGAGCTGGATGTGGCACCGCCGGAACCGCCGTATCAGCCGGATGAGATTTATGACGCGCTGCAGCAGGGTGATGCGCTGACGCGCCTCGGCGGCCTGCGCGTGCTGACGCTGGGCGACGCGGTGTACGTCAACGGTGAACGCGTCGAGTGCGCGCATCCGTCGGTTCTGGCTGCGTTGGCACACAAGCATGTATTGACGCTGGAAGATTTCGGCGATGCGCTGGACGATCCTTCGCTGCTGGCTCAGCTGGCGGCACTGGTGAACAGCGGGTACTGGTTTTTTGCTGATTGAGTTGATCAGGTCCTCTGCGCCGGTTTCCCTCACCCCGGCCCTCTCCCGCCCGCGGGAGAGGGAGAAAACCGCGCGACGATTGCAGTAAAGCGCCGGCGGCGGCATGGGCAAATGAAGAGCCTGATTCCCGCTCGATCGGTCCCCTCTCCCGTGGGCGGGAGAGGGTTAGGGTGAGGGCAAGCCCCTCTCCGCCCTACTTCTTCTCCGCCGCGAGCGCGGCCAGGCGCACGATCACCTCAACCGACTTCGCCATCACATTCAGCGACGCAAACTCATGCTTGCCGTGATAGTTGTAGCCGCCGGTAAACAGATTCGGACACGGCAGTCCTTTCCATGACAGCGCCGATCCGTCGGTGCCGCCGCGAATCGGCTTCACGTTCGGTTCGATACCGCAGTCGCGCATCGCCTGCAGCGCCAGCTCAATGATGTGCGGATGCGGTTCCACCTTCTCCCGCATATTGCGATAGCTGTCGCTGATCTCCACCTTTATGGAGCACTCAGCCTGCAGACCTTTACTGACGCGGCGACCAATCTCCTGCAGCAGCTGCTTACGCTGTTCGTAGCTGTCGGCATCAAAATCACGAATCAGGTACATCAGCTCGGCGTGCTCTACCGATCCCTTAATAGTGTGCAGGTGGAAAAAGCCTTCATAGCCGTCGGTAAACTGCGGTTTCTCTTTGGCAGGTAGCTCGGCGTGGAAACGCATTGCCAGGTCCAGCGCGTTCACCATCACGTTTTTCGCACTGCCGGGATGCACGTTGTTGCCGGTGATTTTGACCAGCGCCGTCGCGGCATTAAAGTTTTCGAACTCAAACTCGCCGAGATCGCTGCCGTCAACGGTATAAGCCCAGTCAGCCGCGAATCCTTCAACGTCGAAGTGCGACGTGCCGCGACCTATCTCTTCATCCGGAGTAAAGGCCACGCGAATGGCGCCGTGCGGCACATCCCCTTTGGCCAGCTCGGCCATTGCCGTCATGATCTCAGCGATACCGGCTTTATCATCAGCGCCCAGCAGCGTTTTACCGTCGGTGGTGATCAGCGTATGCCCGGTCAGCTTGTGCAGCACCGGGAACATCACTGGTGAGAGCACTTCATCCCCGTTGCCCAGCGCGATGTCGCCGCCACGATAGTTTTCAATGATCTGCGGATTGACATTTTTCGCGGTGAAATCCGGCGAGGTATCCATGTGGGAAATAAAACCGATCACCGGCGTCGGCCAGTCGACGTTTGCCGGCAGGGTGCCCATCACACAGCAATGATCGCTTAAGGTGACGTCCACAAAACCCAGCGCAATAAGCTCTTCCTGTAACTGACGCGCCAGCGTCCACTGCCCTTCGCTGCTCGGCACCTGCCGCGCCTGAGGTTTTGCCTGAGTTTCTACTGCCACATAACTGAGAAAACGCTCAAGTAATTGATCCATCTGTCATCCCTCTAAAGAACCTGCATTATTATCATGGGGCCTGATTATCGCCATGTTGCGTCAAATCATTATCCTTCAGGTTAGCCCTCTCAGCCCAATCGTGCGCTGAAATTCGCCCTGCCAGCCACCCGTCCGGCTGGCCCGATGAGCATACTCCAGCAATTTGCAGACTTTTCAAGGTTATTCCGTGTCTGAACATGGCAATGGCGCATTTTTCAGGTATTATCGCGCCCTTCATCACGGCAAGCTGTCGCCGGCGGCTATGCTGTAACCTGATTCTCATCAGACTGAGTGACTAAAATGACGCAAACACGCGCGCAGCAGGCGCTGGTTACGCTTTCTGGCATCAGTAAAGCTTTCGATGGCAAAACCATCATCCCGGATTTTGACCTGACCATCGGTCATGGCGAATTTATCACCCTGCTTGGCCCCTCCGGCTGCGGTAAGACCACGATTCTGCGCCTGATCGCCGGGCTGGAAAACGCCGACAGCGGACGTATCCATCTGGATGAGAGCGACATCACTGAAACGCCCGCCGAGCATCGCCATATCAATACCGTGTTTCAGAGCTACGCGCTGTTTCCGCACATGTCGGTGTTTGAAAACGTCGCGTTTGGCCTGCGCATGCAGAAAACCCCGACGCCAGAGCTGACGCAGCGCGTCAACGAGGCGCTGGCGATGGTGCAGCTGGAAAGCTTTGCCGCGCGCCGGCCGCATCAGCTCTCCGGCGGCCAGCAGCAGCGCGTGGCGATTGCGCGGGCGGTGGTCAACCGGCCCAAAGTGCTGCTGCTTGATGAGTCGCTCTCCGCGCTGGATTACAAACTGCGCCGCCAGATGCAAAACGAGCTAAAAGCGCTGCAGCGCAAGCTGGGCATCACGTTTGTGTTTGTCACGCACGATCAGGAAGAAGCGCTGACCATGTCCGATCGCATCGTGGTGATGCGCGATGGGCGCATCGAGCAGGACGGCACGCCGCGCGAGATCTACGAAGAGCCCGCGAACCTGTTTGTGGCGCGCTTCATTGGCGAAATCAACGTGTTTGATGCAGAAGTGATCGGCAGCGCGCACGCGCCGCAGGTACGTGCTCGCGTCGAAGGCCGCGAGTGTGATATTCACTGCCCGTTCCCGGTCAAACCCGGCGATCGGCTGCATGTGCTGCTGCGACCGGAAGATTTGCGCGTCGAGGAGATCGATCACGACAGCCGCAGCGAAAACCTGATCGGCTATGTGCGCGAACGCAACTATAAAGGCATGACGCTGGAATCCACCGTCGAACTGGAGAACGGCAAGCTGCTCACCGTCAGCGAGTTCTTTAATGAGGATGATCCGGATTTTGACCACTCGCTGAACCAGAAAATGGCGGTCAGCTGGGTGCCAAACTGGGAGGTGGTGCTGCCGTATGAAACGGATGCGTAATCGTCTGCAGAAAGCCATTGTGGCGCTGATCGTCGGCTGGCTGACGCTGTTCGTGTTGCTGCCGAATCTGATGATCTTCGTCACCAGCTTTCTGACGCGCGACGACGCGCACTTTGTCAGCATGGTGTTCACCCTGAACAACTACGGCCGGCTACTCGATCCGCTGTATGCCGACGTGCTGCTGCACTCGCTCAACATGGCCTGCATCGCCACGCTGTGCTGCCTGCTGCTCGGCTACCCTTTTGCCTGGTGCCTGACCAGACTGCCGGCGCGTCTGCGTCCGCTGATGCTGTTTCTGCTGATTGTGCCGTTCTGGACCAACTCTCTGATCCGCATTTATGGTCTGAAAATTTTTCTCAGCACGCGCGGCTGGCTCAATGAATTTCTGCTGTGGCTCGGCGTCATCGACAAGCCGTTTCGCATCATGTTTACCCCGGAAGCGGTGATCCTCGGGCTGATCTATATTCTGCTGCCGTTTATGGTACTGCCGCTCTACTCCAGCCTTGAGAAGCTGGATAAATCCTGCCTGGAAGCGGCGCGCGATCTTGGCGCCAGCAGGCTACAGACCTTCATCCGTATCATTTTGCCGCTGACCCTGCCCGGTATCGTTGCCGGCGCGCTACTGGTATTTATCCCGGCGATGGGGTTGTTCTACGTAGCGGATTTAATGGGCGGAGCAAAGAACCTATTGATCGGTAACGTAATCAAAAGCCAGTTCCTCAATATTCGTGACTGGCCGTTTGGTGCCGCCACCAGCATTGTCATGACGCTGCTGATGGGGCTGATGCTGCTGGTTTACTGGCGCGCAGCGCGTCTGCTGAATCACAAGGCGGCATTGCAATGATGGCGCGCGGATTACGCTACGGCTTCATGGCCGTGATTTATGCCTGGTTCTACATTCCGATCATCATCCTGATCGTCAACTCCTTTAATGCCTCGCGCTTCGGCATCAACTGGCAGGGCTTAAGCACCCAGTGGTATCGCCTGCTGGTCAATAACGACAGCCTGATTCAGGCGGCGCAGCATTCGTTGATCATGGGCGTGCTGTCGGCCAGTTGCGCGACGCTGATCGGCTCGCTCACCGCCGTGGCGCTGTACCGCTATCGTTTTCGCGGCAAGCCGTTTGTCAGCGGTATGCTATTTGTGGTGATGATGTCGCCGGATATCGTGATGGCGATTTCGCTGCTGGTGCTGTTTATGCTGCTGGGGGTTTCGCTCGGCTTCTGGTCGCTGCTGTTTTCACACATTACTTTCTGCCTGCCGTTTGTGGTGATTACCGTCTATTCGCGCCTGAAAGGCTTTGATGTGCGCATGCTGGAGGCGGCAAAAGATCTCGGCGCCAGCGAAGTGACTATTCTACGTAAGATTTTGCTGCCGCTGGCGCTGCCGGCAGTGGCCGCGGGCTGGCTGCTGAGTTTCACCCTGTCGATGGATGATGTGGTGGTGTCGTCATTTGTCACCGGTCCCGGCTTCGAAATTTTGCCGCTGAAAATTTATTCCATGGTGAAAGTGGGCGTGTCGCCGGAGGTGAACGCGCTGGCTACCATTTTGATGCTGCTGTCGCTGCTGCTGGTGGCAGCCAGTCAGCTGTTGCTGCGTGATAAAACCAAATAGAGGATAACCGATGAAAAAGTGGTCTCACTGGCTGGCGGCTGGGGCGCTGGCACTGGGTATGCAAAGCGCTCAGGCGGATGACAACAACACGCTTTACTTCTATAACTGGACCGAATATGTGCCGCCCGGGCTGCTGGAGCAGTTCACCAAAGAGACCGGCATCAAAGTGATTTATTCCACCTATGAATCCAATGAAAGCATGTACGCCAAGCTGAAAACCTGGAAAGCGGGCGCTTACGATCTGGTGGTGCCGTCGACCTACTTCATCGCCAAAATGCGCAACGAGGGCATGCTGCAGAAGATCGACAAGTCACAGCTGAGCAACTTCCGCAACCTCGATCCTGACCTGCTGAACAAGCCGTTTGATCCGAACAACGACTATTCCATTCCCTATATCTGGGGCGCAACGGCGATTGGCGTGAATACCGACGAGGTGGATGCGAAAACCCTGACCCAATGGGCCGATCTGTGGAAACCTCAGTATAAGCAGAGCCTGCTGCTGACCGATGACGCGCGTGAAGTGTTCCAGATGGCGCTGCTCAAGCTCGGCTACTCCGGTAATACGCAGGATCCAAAACAGATTGAAGCCGCCTATGAAGAGCTGAAAAAGCTGATGCCGAACGTACTGGCGTTCAACTCGGATAATCCCGGTAATCCGTTTATGGAAGGCGAAGTCAACGTCGGCATGATCTGGAATGGCTCCGCCTGGGTGGCGCGCCAGGCTGGCACGCCGCTGCAGATTATCTGGCCGAAAGAGGGCGGGATTTTCTGGATGGATAACCTGGCGATCCCGGCGAATGCGAAAAATAAAGCGGGCGCGCTGAAGCTGATTAACTTCCTGCTGCGCCCGGATGTGGCGGCTAAAGTGGCGGAAACCATCGGTTATCCGACGCCCAACCTGGCGGCAAGAAAGCTGCTACCGCCCGAGGTGGCCAGCGATCCGTCACTCTATCCGCCGGCTGAAGTGATCAAAAACGGCGAGTGGCAGAACGATGTCGGTGCCGCCAGCGTGCAGTACGAAACGCTGTTCCAGAAGCTGAAAGCGGGACGGTGAGGTTCTGAGGTGGGGATTCGGTGCGGCCTGGCCCTCACCCTGCCCTCTCCCAGAGGGAGAGGGTTCATTTGTGCAGGATTCGGCATTGGGAGAGGGTTCATTCGTGCTGGTTTCGGCATTGGGAGAGGGTTCATTCGTGCCGGGTTCAGCCTGTGGGAGAGGGTTCATTCGTGCTGGATTCGGCCTGTGGGAAAGACCGTACTGGATTCAGCCTGAGTTTCAGTCCGGCGCGTTTTTCCCCTTCTCCCGCCGGGAGAAGGCCGGGATGAGGGGAAACGCGCAGTACGCTGACTATTTATACAAGCCGCGCAAAAAAGTATGCACGAATTCGGGCACCACTTCGCTGGCTAAGCCGTAATGTGCTTCAGCGAATTCGTTACCGACCTGACTGGGGGCCAGATTCAGCTCCACGGTATGCGCCCCCTGCAGTTTCGCCTCGTGCACAAATCCTGCCGCCGGATAGACGTGGCCTGAGGTGCCGATGGCGATAAACAGATCGGCCTGTTCCAGCGCCTGATAAATCTCCTCCATGCCGAGCGGCATTTCACCAAACCACACCACGTGCGGACGCAGCCGCGACGGGAACTGGCAGCAGGTACAGCGATCGTCCGGACCGACGTCCTCCGTCCACGCCAGTACCTGACCGCTGTGCTCACAGCGCACCTTCAGTAACTCACCGTGCATATGCAGCACGCGCTGGCTGCCGGCGCGCTCGTGCAGGTTATCGATATTCTGCGTAACCAGCAGGAAATTATCGCCCAGCACCTGCTCCAGTTCAGCCAGCGCTTTGTGCGCCGCGTTAGGCTGGATTTCTGGCTGCTGCAGCTGACGCCGGCGCGCATTGTAGAACCCCTGCACCAGCGCCGGATCGCGGCGAAAGCCTTCGGGCGTCGCCACATCTTCCACGCGATGCTCTTCCCACAGGCCATCTTCCGCGCGGAACGTGCGAATGCCGGATTCTGCCGAAATTCCGGCACCGGTCAGCACCACCACGTGCGGCTGCGGATGGGCGGCAAGTTCGACCTGACGATCGCGCTCAAAGATGCGCTGGCGAAAGCGCTGATGCACTTTGCGGCGGTTCTTTTTGTAGCGGGCGAGTCGAAGGCGGCGGCGCGGTTGGCGCATAAAGGCTCCTTAATCTGCGGCGCTGAACGCCGCGCTGCGGGTGTTTTCCGGGTTACTCAGACCCGATAATAGCGGCTGGGTATGACGGCTGCATGCCGCAGACGCTGAAAATGTGCGCAGCCGCGAAGGCGGCTGCGTGTTTTGTCTTTACTGACCGCTCAGCACGCGGGCAGGATCGATGCGGCTGGCGCGCCGCGCCGGATACCAGCTGGCAATCAGGCTCAGGCCAATCGCCGTTGCCAGCACGATGGCCACATCCAGCCAGTGCAGCTCGGACGGCAGAAAGTCGATAAAATAGATATCGCCCGCCAGCAGCTGATGCCCGGTAAGGTGCTCCACTACGCGCATCACCGGCGTCAGATTGAGCGCCACCAGCACGCCGACCACCACACCGCTGACGCTGCCCAGCAGCCCGGCCAGCAGGCCATACCAGATAAAGATGGCACGAATCAGGCCGTCTTTCGCGCCAAGCGTGCGCAGCACGGCGATATCGCTGCTCTTGTCCTTCACCGCCATCACCAGCGTCGACACGATATTAAAGCAGGCCACGCCGATCACCAGCACCATCGCCAGATACATAATGGCGCGAATCATCTGGATATCACGATACATGTAGCCGTAAGTGCCAATCCAGCTGCGGATGGTGACATAGGAGTGGGTGGCTTCGCCGGCATCGCGCACCAGCTTCTGTGCCTGGAACGGATCGCTCATCTTCAGCGCAATGCCGCTGACGCTGTCGCCCAAATCCAGATATTTTTGCGCATCGGCCAGCGGCACCAGCGCCAGACTGTGATCCAGCATGCCGCTCAGCTGCAGAATACCGCTCACCTGCAGACGAATGCGTTTTGGCTGCAGCAGTTTGTTCTCGCCATCATTATTCGGGATCATGATGGTGATCCAGTCGCCCTGCTTCACGTTGAGCGATTTGGCGATGCCGCCGCCCAGAATGATCTGCTGCCTGCCGGCGCTGAACTGCGACCAGGCATCGCCGCTGACAAAACGCGGCAGCGCGCTGAGGCGCGGCTCCTGCTGCGGATCAACGCCCTTCACCTGCAGCGCCTGCAGCTTCGCACCGCTCTCAATCAATCCGGTAAAGTTAACGTAAGGCGCCGCTGCGGCGATGCCCGGCACCTGTTCGATGGGCGCAATCATCGGCTGCCAGTTGCGAAAGGGCTGGTTAACCGCCTCAATTTCGCCGTGCGGCACCACGGCCAGAATGCGGTTGTTGAGCTCCCGCTCAAAACCGTTCATCGCGCTCAGCCCGATGATCAGCACCGCCACGCCAAGCGCAATGCCGATGGTCGAGATGATGGAGATCAGCGACACCATGCCGCCGCGCCGCCGGCCGCGGCTGAAGCGCAGCCCGAGCAGCAGGGATAAAGAGGACGCCATCAGATCGCTCCCAGCGTCAGGTGATCGCTCAGCTGGCCGTCGCGCATTTCCATCTGACGGCTCAGGCGCTTCGCCAGGTTTAGGTCGTGCGTCACCACCAGAAACGCGGTGCCCTGCTGCACGTTGAGTTCGCCGAGCAGTTCAAAAATGGCGTCCGCGTTGCGCGCATCGAGGTTACCGGTAGGCTCATCGGCCATCACCAGCCGCGGCCGGTTCACCAGCGCCCTGGCGATCGCCACACGCTGACGTTCACCGCCCGACAGCTCAGAAGGCCGGTGCGCCGCGCGCTTTTCCAGGCCAACCGCCGCCAGCATCTCGCGTGCGCGCGCTTCCGCTTCGGCTTTGCCGGTTTTGCCAATCAGCAGCGGCATGGCTACGTTCTCCAGCGCGCTGAAGTCCGGCAGCAAATGGTGAAACTGATAAATGAAGCCGAGTTCACGGTTACGCAGCTCTGCTTTGGCCGCCGACGACATGGCGTTGAGCGATTTCCCGTCAAACACCACGTCACCGGAGGTCGGTGCATCCAGCCCGCCCAGCAGGTGCAGTAAGGTACTTTTGCCGGAGCCGGAGCTGCCGACGATGGCCGTCAGTTCGCCCGGCTGCAGGCTAAAAGCCACATTGCGCAGCACATCGGTCTGCACGCTGCCTTCCTGATAGCGTTTGCACAGGTCACGACACTGCAACAAAGGGGTATTACTCATAACGTAAAGCCTCAGCGGGTTGAACGGCGGCAGCGCGCCATGACGGATAGAGGGTAGAGAGCAGCGCCACGGCCATCGAGACCAGCGCAATAGTGATCACCTGCCAGACATTGATATCTACCGGCAGCGCGGCGCCATCAAGGAACAGGCCGATCACCGGCATTAAATTGTTGAGCTGGCTGGCCAGCAGCACGCCCAGCAGCGTACCGAGCAGCGCGCCGATAATACCGGCGCTGGCGCCCTGCACCATAAATACCGCGACGATTTGCCGCCGCGTTAAGCCCTGGGTTTGCAGGATCGCCACTTCCGCCTGCTTCTCCATGATCAGCAGGCCCAGCGAGGTAATGATATTGAAGGCGGCCACGGCAATGATCAGGCTGAGCAGCAGCCCCATCATGTTTTTCTCCATGCGCACCGCCTGGAACAAGTCGCCCTTGCGTTCGCGCCAGTCTTTCCACGTCAGCCCCTGCGGCAGCGGCTGCTGGCTGAGCGCATCGACATTCAGCGGCTTATCCAGCCACAGGCGCCAGCCGGTAATGTTGCCGAGCGGATAGCGCATCACGCGCGAGGCATCCTGCTGGTTCACCAGAATCTGATAGCCATCGACTTCGCTATTGGCTGCGTAGGTACCGGCAACGGTAAAGATGCGCTGGCTCGGCACGCGCCCCACTGGGGTAAACTGACTGACCGATGGCACCATCAGGCGCAGCTGATCGCCGCGCTTCACGCCCAGCTGCGAGGCCAGCAGTTCACCGAGAATGACCTTATACTGCCCCGGCTGCAGCACGCTCTGCTGGGTGTTGACCAGATAAGGCGTCAGCGGATCCTGTTCGTCGGGATTGATGCCCAGCATCACGCCCACCGACACGTTGCGCGCACTCTGCAACACCACATCGGCGGTGGTCAGCGGTGCGATCCGCGTCACGCCCTGCAGTTTGAGATCCTGCGCGCGCATCTGCTGCGGATTGATGCTGCCGGTGTCGCTGGTCACCAGCGCCTGCGGCATCAGGCCGAGAATGTTGCCTTCCAGCTCGCGCTCAAAGCCGTTCATCACCGACAGCACCGTCACCAGTGCCAGTACGCCGAGCGTGATACCAATAGTCGAGAGCCAGGAGACGAAACGACCGAAACGGTCTGAAGCACGTCCACGCATGTAGCGCAAACCGATGAATAACGCGACTGGTTGATACATGAGATCCGTCTTGGCCGTTGCTCAAAATTAAGTAGAGCGATGATAAAGGAGCCGTCTGCTTTATGAAACCTCTAACCCGCTGAGTCAGTTGCAAAGTTGCGTCAAAATGCGTCCTCCTGCGCGACAATGCACAAAATTACGACAAAATAGTGACGCTATTAGTACGATTATTCGTCAGCAGGTGGGTTAGACTTAGCTTGCAGTACCGGTTTTCGCATCACAGTAAGCGCAGTACGGAGGTTCTTACCATGAGCAGGTTTCCTAAAGGCAGTATCGTTAAACATAAATCTGGCGAGATCAAAGGCGAAGTGGTCAATGTCTTTGAGCAGGGAGACGCGCTAACCGGTTATTATGTGAAGTGGGACGATGGCAACAACAGCTACCATGTCGAGCGCGAGCTGTCATGGGCCAATGTGGATCGTCCACGCATGCACTACACACAGCAATCCAGTAAATAACGTGACGCGGCCAGGTCGCCATCAATGACGACCTGGCAACTGGCCATACTGGCGGCCCTTCAGGGTGCCGCTGAGGTAAGGTGCGCATTCATGCACCCTGACATAAACTCAGAAAGGAGAGATGATCCTCACGGCGGAATGTGGAATGATGACGCCCTGGAAACTGAGGAGAGAATGTCGGACCTTATGTCGGAACAGCGTCGTTATACCCTGCCTGCTAAAGCAGGCGACCATCGTCAGCTCGGTCAGCTGGTCGGCGCCGCGCAGGCGGTTGAGTGTGCCAGCATCACCGAACGCCACAGCGGTCCGGTGTTAATGATCACCCCGGATATGCAATCGGCCCTGCGGCTGCAGGAGGAGATCAGGCAGTTTACCGATCTGCCGGTCACCAACCTTGCTGACTGGGAAACACTGCCCTACGACAGCTTCTCGCCCCATCAGGACATTATTTCCGCCCGTCTTTCTACGCTGTACCAGCTGCCCACCCTGACGCGCGGCATGCTGATTCTGCCGGTCAATACGCTGATGCAGCGCGTTTGCCCGCACAGCTTCCTGCACGGCCATGCGCTGGTAATGCAGCAGGGCCAGAAACTGTCGCGCGATGCCCTGCGCGACCAGCTGGAGCAGGCCGGTTATCGCCATGTCGATCAGGTGATGGAGCATGGCGAGTACGCGACGCGCGGCGCGCTGCTCGACCTGTTCCCGATGGGCAGCGATCAGCCTTACCGCATCGATTTCTTTGATGATGAGATCGACAGCCTGCGCCTGTTTGACGTCGATTCACAGCGCACGCTGGAGGCGGTGAGCGCCATCAACCTGCTGCCGGCGCATGAATTTCCCACCGACAAAGCAGCCATTGAGCTGTTCCGCAGCCGCTGGCGTGAAACCTTCGACGTGCGGCGCGAACCTGAGCACGTCTATCAGCAGGTGAGCAAAGGCACGCTGCCGGCCGGAATTGAGTACTGGCAGCCGCTGTTTTTCGAGCAGGAACTGCCTACCCTGTTTAGCTATCTGCCCGCCAGCACGCTGGTGCTGAACAGCGGCGATCTGCACGCCAGCGCTGAGCGTTTCTGGCAGGATGCTAACGCACGCTATGAAAATCGTCGCATCGATCCTATGCGCCCGCTGCTGGAACCGGCCACGTTGTGGCTCCGCCCGGATGCGCTGCTGAGCGAGCTGAAAAACTGGCCGCGCATGCAGCTCAGCGCTGAGACGCTGCCGGAGAAAGCCGCGAACAGTAATCTGGGCTATCAGCCATTGCCGGAGCTGACGGTGCAGGCGCAGGCCAAAGCGCCGCTCGATCTGCTGCGTCAGTTCCTCGAGCAGTTTACCGGTCAGGTGATTTTCTCAGTAGAAAGCGAAGGTCGCCGCGAAAGCCTGCAGGAGCTGCTGTCCCGCATCAAACTGCGCCCGCAGCCGATCGATCGCTTCGAGCAGGCCGATGAGCAGCCGTACAGCCTGATGATTGGCGCCAGCGAGCGCGGTTTTATCGACACCCAGCGCCAGCGCGCGCTGATTTGCGAAAGCGATCTGCTGGGTGAGCGCGTCAGCCGCCGCCGTCAGGACAATCGCCGCACCATCAATCCGGATGTACTGATTCGTAACCTCGCCGAGCTGCACCCGGGCCAGCCGGTGGTGCATCTTGAACACGGTGTGGGGCGCTACATCGGCCTGACCACGCTGGAAGCCGGCGGTATCGTGGCTGAGTATCTGATGCTCTCTTATGCCGGCGATGCCAAACTTTACGTTCCGGTGTCATCGCTGCATCTGATCAGCCGTTACGCCGGCGGCGCCGATGAAAATGCGCCGCTGCACAAACTGGGCAGCGATGCCTGGTCACGCGCGCGCCAGAAAGCGGCGGAGAAAGTCCGCGACGTGGCCGCTGAGCTGCTGGATATCTATGCCCAGCGCGCGGCCAAGGCTGGCTTTGCCTTTAAGCACGACCGCGAGCAGTATCAGCTGTTCTGCGAGGGTTTCCCGTTTGAAACCACGCCGGATCAGGCGCAGGCAATTAACGCCGTGCTCAGCGATATGTGCCAGCCGCTGGCCATGGACCGCCTGGTGTGCGGCGATGTTGGCTTTGGTAAAACCGAAGTGGCGATGCGGGCTGCCTTCCTTGCGGTGGAGAACGGCAAACAGGTGGCGGTGCTGGTGCCAACTACCCTGCTGGCGCAGCAGCATTACGATAACTTCCGCGACCGCTTCGCCAACTGGCCGGTGCGCATTGAGATGCTGTCGCGCTTCCGCAGCGCCAAAGAGCAGGCGCAGGTGCTGGAACAGGCCAGCGAGGGCAAAATTGATATTCTGATCGGCACCCACAAGCTGCTGATGAGCGATTTGAAGTGGCGCGATCTCGGTTTGCTGATCGTCGATGAAGAGCACCGTTTCGGCGTGCGTCACAAAGAGCGCATTAAAGCGATGCGCGCTGACGTCGATATTCTGACGCTCACCGCAACGCCGATTCCGCGTACTCTGAACATGGCGATGAGCGGCATGCGCGATCTGTCGATTATCGCCACGCCACCGGCGCGCCGTCTGGCGGTGAAAACCTTCGTGCGCGAGTATGACAGCCTGGTGGTGCGCGAAGCGATCCTGCGTGAAGTGCTGCGCGGCGGCCAGGTTTACTATCTCTACAACGACGTCGAGAACATCGAGAAAGCAGCGCAGCGGCTGGCCGAGCTGGTGCCGGAAGCGCGCATCGCCATCGGCCACGGTCAGATGCGCGAGCGCGATCTGGAACGGGTGATGAACGATTTCCACCACCAGCGTTTCAACGTGCTGGTGTGCACCACCATCATCGAAACCGGGATCGATGTGCCCAGTGCCAATACCATCATCATTGAGCGCGCCGACCATTTCGGTCTGGCGCAGCTGCATCAGCTGCGTGGCCGCGTCGGCCGTTCGCACCATCAGGCCTATGCCTGGCTGCTGACGCCGCACCCGAAAGCGATGACCACCGATGCCCAGAAGCGACTGGAAGCGATTGCCTCGCTGGAGGATCTGGGCGCTGGTTTTGCGCTGGCGACGCACGATCTGGAGATTCGCGGTGCCGGTGAGCTGCTGGGTGAAGATCAGAGCGGTCAGATGGAGACCATTGGCTTCACGCTCTACATGGAGCTGCTGGAAAACGCGGTGGATGCACTCAAGGCCGGACGTGAACCGTCGCTGGAAGATCTCACCAGCAATCAGACCGAGATTGAGCTGCGCATGCCTGCCCTGCTGCCGGATGATTTTATTCCGGACGTCAATACGCGCCTGTCGCTGTATAAACGCATCGCCAGTGCGGCCGATGAACAGGAGCTGGCCGAGCTGAAAATTGAGATGATTGACCGCTTCGGCAAGCTGCCCGACGCCGCGCGTAACCTGCTCGACATCGCCGCGCTGCGCCTGGTGGCGCGCCAGCTGGGGCTGCGCAAAATCGAAGCCAGCGAAAAAGGCGGCTTCTTTGAGTTCGCGCCGCAGAATCAGGTCGATCCCGGCTGGCTGATCGGCCTGCTGCAGAAAGATGCCAAGCAGTGGAAGCTGGATGGCCCGACGCGACTGAAATTCACCCGCGATCTCAGCGAACGCAAAACGCGCATGGAATGGGTGCAGAATTTCGTCGCCGAGCTGGCGAAGAACCGGGTTTAAGGAGCGAGCTCGCAAACTTAGCGGAAACAATTAAATCACCGCTTGATCCTGTGATATCACAAGGATGGCATCACAGGATTTATTCATGGAAGGAGCTCAATGATGAGCAGGCGAGAGGATATTCTTGACGGCAGTAAAGCAGAAAGAAGTGCTTACGGCCTGGTTTACACAGAAGTATTGGGCTGGATAGATCTCGGTCACGCCCAGGGCAATGACATCAGACAGTTATGGGAGCAAATGCTGTGCGGCGAAGCACAGAGCGGCCTGACCTATGACGTTACCTATAAACAATCAATGGCTGGCCTCAAAAGGCGCCTGACTGTGGGAAAATCAATTACCTGGCGTCTCAAAAAAGGTCTGTCATATCACCAAAAGCAAAGCATAGCTCTTGCCATGATGATGACGCTGGCGCGCAGGTTTGAAGGGCTGCAGAATTCTTTCCCTTTTAGCTGGGCTACTGACAGCGGATTCAGTGGCGAAGACCTTGTATCGGATCTCCTGGGTTTTTACCGGGTTGTGGCATGCATGAGCGGCATTTTCAGCCACCTGAAACCAGTGAGTCAGGCGGATGCATTAAGACGCTGGGACCATTATGGAAAAATTGGCTCCTGGAAAAACGAAACCTTTAAGCCACTGCTTTTCCCTGACCCTATTCAATTCCCTAACGCCAAACCTCACTTTGGTCAGTTACCGATCTTCATGCGAAGCGTAACGCCCTATAATCGGTGGACATCAGAAGATGTTGGCATCATAGACCCGGACCGTGGCTTTATCCATTTTGGTAAGGGCATTTCAAAACTATGAAAAAATCGCTCAGGATTCTACTTTGCGTTCTCATTGCGTGTGTGGTCGGTATGGCCTATGGCTTGAATTATCTCCGTATGGAGTTTGCAGATAGCGCTAATTATACAGAGCACGACACGCTGGATTACGACTTTTATACGCCTGATTTACTCAAAAAGATGCCGCGCATTACTGATAACTATAGCTTTTATTACAGTAACGTATCAGGTCCTAACCCTGCACTGATTTTTCAGCTGAGGTTTATTGGCGCGACCAACGCAGATAAAATTAATGCGTTTATGAAAGAAAAGGGTTTCAAACAAAGCGAAGCGTGCAGTTTCGCAGGTGACTGCTGGACTGGCGACGATCCGCTTGTCACCGTGTCGATTGAAATTGAGGAACAACCGCGCACAGTTCTCGTTTCGATGGTAGATAAGCGAACCTGATTACCTCATAACATGCCTGCCAACAGATAATAAGCCAGACCGGTGATAGCTGATGAAATTCGTCATGAGGTATAAGCTCCGGATCTCTTTTCTTCATCCTGAATTAAAAAACCAACGTAAAAAAAGCGCCTTGCGGCGCTTTTTTTGTTACTGCTGCTGTGAAGTAGCTTTGCCCAATCAGGCCTGATTCGAATTCAGGATCAGCTGACCATTACGGTCGAGCGGGATGCGGGTGCCAGGGTCATTCTCCATGCGGATTTTGCCCTGCTGGTCGCCTATTTTATAGGTCACGTCATAACCCAGCATTTTTTCCTGTTTATCGTACACGGTTTTGCAGCGCTGCTCGCTGGTGGTGTATGTGTCACGATCCTGCAGCGCACCCTGTACCTGGTTACCGCCGTAGCCGCCTGCCAGCGCACCGGCTACGGTCGCGATATCCCGGCCGCGGCCACCGCCGAACTGGTGACCAATCACCCCACCGGCCACGGCACCCAGTACGGAACCGGCGATGCGGTTCTCATCCTGCACCGGACGACGGTGCGTGAGGGTAACGTTGCGGCACTCCTGACGCGGCTGCTTGATGCTCTCTTTGATTGGCGTTGCCGAAAGCACCTGAGCATACTGCGGGCCACGATCAAACACATCCATGCTGGCGACGGCGGCCACGCCCAACGCTGCTGCTACGCCGATTCCAATACCCGCTAACATTGATTTATTCACAGGAATGTCCTCCTGAAGTTGTTACCGCGCATTCCTGCCGCAACCCGATCCCGGGTTACCGAGGCATAACCGGCGTGCGCGCCGCGCCGTGTTCGTTGGCATAAGTTTTACAGATGGTCCGAAAATGCAACATCAGATTAATGGAGGAAACGCAGCGGAAAGCCAGCAGGACCAGCTTTTAGGAGAGTTCTGAGCGGCAGTGTCATTGCGCCGTAACCTGGCGCTGATTGACGGCAATCAGCCGGTTACGGCAGCCGGGCACGCAGCGGGCGGGGGTGACCGCCCGCCAGCGATCAGTGCAGTTTGAGACGCGGACGCAGCACGCGGTTGAGGCTGCCGACCAGCATCATCAGACCGGTCTTGAAGTATCCATGGAGCGCAATCTGGTGCATACGGTACAAGGAGATGTAGACAAAACGCGCAATACGCCCTTCCACCATCATCGAACCGCGCATCAGGTTCCCCATCAGGCTGCCGACGGTACTGAAGCGGGACAGCGACACCAGCGAGCCGTGATCTTTATACACGTAGGCTTTGAGCGGCTTGCCTTTGCGCTGGGCGAGGATGTTTTCCAGCGCTCGCGACGCCATCTGGTGCGCCGACTGCGCGCGCGGCGGCACGAATCCGCCGCCCGGCAGCGCGCAGGAGGCGCAGTCGCCGATGGCGTAAATGTCGTCGTCCAGCGTGGTCTGCAGCGTCTCTTTGACCACCAGCTGATTAATGCGGTTGGTCTCCAGCCCGCCAATCTCTTTCATGAAGTCTGGCGCTTTAATACCGGCCGCCCACACCATCAGATCGGCTTCGATGAATTCGCCCCCTTTGGTATTCAGACCGTTGGCTGCTGCGCTGGTGACCATGGTTTGCGTCAGTACGCGCACGCCAAGCTTGCTCAGTTCCTGGTGCGCCGCTGCGGAGATGCGCGGTGGCAGTGCAGGCAGAATACGCTCGCCGGCCTCCACCAGCGTGACGTTGAGCGCGCTGCTGTCGAGACCTTTATAGCCGTAGCTGTGCAGCTGTTTCACTGCGTTATAAAGTTCTGCCGACAGCTCGACGCCGGTCGCGCCGCCGCCGACAATGGCGATATTGACTTTCTGCAGCTGCCCTTCGCTGGCAGAGAAGCGCAGGAACAGGTTGAGCATCTCATTGTGGAAACGACGCGCCTGATGCGGGTTGTCGAGGAAGATGCAGTGATCTTTCACGCCTGGCGTGCCGAAATCGTTCGAGGTGCTGCCCAGCGCCATTATCAGACGGTCATACGCCAGTTCGCGCTGCGGTACCAGTAGCCCACCCTCCGCGTCGCGGATCTCCGCCAGTTCAATGGTTTTTGTTTCGCGATTAATTTGCGTCAGCGAACCCAGCTGAAACTGGAAACCGTGGTTGCGCGCATGCGCCAGATAGCTGAGCGCATCAATACCTTCATCCATCGAACCGGTCGCCACTTCATGCAGCAGCGGTTTCCACAGATGGCTGTGGTTACGATCGACCAGGATGATCTCCGCCTTTTTTTTGCGGCCGAGTTTATGGCCGAGCTGTGTTGCCAGCTCCAGCCCTCCGGCACCGCCACCGACGATGACGATTTTTTCCATGCTTGTAGTCAATGAAGACCCCCTCAAAGTTGTAAACCAAAAGTTAATTAATGGTTATATAAAACCTTAATAAACATAGGGTTGGCGACATTTAATCGCGAGCTGAGGGCAGAATAGCACGGCATAATCATCCGGACATAAGAAAATTGATGTACATCAATCTTTGCACTGCATTATCAGAATGTTACACGTTTTGTGCGCCGCATCACACGGCGCAGCAGCACTCAGGCAAGGGTTTTGAACGCTTTGATGCGTTGCAGATGCGGGGCAATATTTTTGAATTTGTGGCTGGCCTCCTCGTCCCACACGATCTCGTAGTACGGGTGCAAGGCGGCCGCGCTGCGCTGATTATCCAGCGCTTCATCGTGACGTGACAAAATGGTCAGGCAGCGGTCGCGGTTCTTTTCACGGAAGTTGCTGACGCATTTGGTGGCGATATCAAGATACTCTTCCGGCCGGTCGATCTTGCCTTCCATGTTTTCATCAGGAAACAGGTTGGGATTGAATATCGCCTGGCGCATGCCGCAAAGGAAGCCGATGCGTTCTGCCCAGTAGCCGCCCAGGCCGACGCCACAAATCAACGGATGCGCATCGCTGCCCTGCTGGAGCAGTTTGTCGCACTCTTTCAGCAGAAACTGCATATCGTGTTTCGGATGGCGGGTGCTGTAGCTGATAAGTCTGACGTCCGGGTCAATAAACTGCAGCTGCAGCACCTTTTCATGGTTGCCCGGACTGTTGGAATCAAAACCGTGCAGATAGATGATCATGATTATCCTCAGCGTGGAGTGAGATCCGGGCAGCGGCGATTATCTGCCCGACGCTTTGTGCGCCAGCCAGCGATCCTGCAGGTCACTGAGCTGACGCTGATTTTGCCGCCAGCGCTCGCTGGCCTGCAGACTCTGACGGTCAAAACGTCCCTGATGGTATAACTGCGTGACGCGCGTCGCCTGGATCGGCGTCAAATTATCCAGCACGCTCACCGCGCCAGCACGCTGATTGCACAACAGGATCATATCGCAGCCGGCATTCAGCGACTGCTGAGCCCGTTCCGCATAGCTGCCCATCACCGCCGCGCCCTCCATCGACAGATCGTCTGAGAAGATCACCCCGTTGAAGCCCAGCTCCTGCCGCAGCACCGTTTGCAGCCAGTAAGGCGAACCACTGGCCGGCAGCGGGTCCACTTCAGTATAGATAACATGCGCGGGCATCACCGCATCCAGCAGCTGCTCATCAATCAGCTGCTGGAAGATTGCCATGTCATGCTGGCGCAGCGTGGCCGCATCGCGCGTGTCGCGCGGCGTCTCTTTGTGCGAATCCGCGCTGACCGCGCCGTGGCCCGGGAAGTGCTTGCCGGTGGTTTTCATGCCGGCTTCGTGCATGCCGTGGATAAACTGGCGCGCCATCTGCAGCGCAATCGCCGGATCGGCGTGGAAAGCGCGATCGCCGATGGCCGCGCTGATGTGGCCGATATCCAGCACCGGCGCAAAGCTGATATCGATATCCATGGCGATCATTTCCGCCGCCATTTGCCAGCCGGCCTGCTGCGCCAGCTCGCCGGCGCGTGCCATGTCATGCAGCGCGGCGAATGATTGCATCGCAGGCAACTGAGTAAAACCGTCGCGGAAGCGCTGCACGCGTCCGCCTTCCTGATCAACCGCCACCAGCAGCCGGTTGCGCGACGCCGCGCGAATCTGGCGCACCAGCTCCGCCAGCTGCGCAACATCATGGAAGTTGCGGGCGAACAGGATCAGTCCGCCTGTCAGCGGATGTTGCAGAATTTCGCGCTCTTCGGCGTCCAGCTCGTAGCCTTCGACGTCCAGCATCAGCGGTCCGGGCGTTGTCATCGTCATGTTTCGGTTCCTGAATTAAAGATCCTGCCAGCTGGCCTGCGCCAGCCGTTGCAATGTTTGGTCATGGCTCTGCTCGGCGCGCAGCTGATACCAGCTGGCCATCAGCAGCTGCAGCCACGGCTGCCAGCGCCGGCTTTGACGCCGCAGCGCCGTGGCCGACAGCCGCGCCTCGGCGGCATAGTCGGTTATCCAGTAATCGTGTTCAGCGCCATCCACCGCGCCGATAGCGGCCAGCTCCAGCGCCACGTCGCCATCCGCAGCATATTCCCAGTCAATTAAACGCAGGCCATCCGGCGTGGCAATCAGATTGCCAGGGTGGACGTCCATGTGCAGCGGTGCCAGCCGCAGCGGCGACGGTTCGCCGCGCTGCAGCAACTGGTTTAAGCGCCGCTGCCAGCGCCAGTGCCGCTGCTGACACAGCTGCCAGTAGCGCTGCAGCAACGGTGCCAGCCGTAAGCGATAACCGGTCAGCGGCTGGTGATGCAGGCGCAGCAGCAGCGTCAGCACCGCTGCGCGCTGCGCGCTGAACTGATCCGGCGAAAGCACCTCGCCCGGCAGCCAGCGCTGCAGCAGCCACGGCGCCTGCCACGTCAGCGGCTGCGGCGCCAGCGCCGTAGTACGCAACTGACGCAGGATGCGGTATTCGCGCTGACGATCGACAAACGGGATGGGCTGCGACGGCGTCCGGCGCGCCAGCAGATCGCCCTGCTCGCTGCGTACCTGCACGCTGTTACCGCTCAGTCCTGGCAGCGCGAAAAAATGACCGGCAGCTTGCGCCGTCGGCCATTGTTGCTGAACCAGATGCTGCAGCCGGGGATCAGGGTTGTGCAACGCCGTTGCCCGACCAGATGATTTCGCCGGTCTGCACCAGCATCAGCTGCATTTGCAGCGCAGGAGCTTTCACATCGCCCTGCGCGTTGCTGTACAGCACATACTGCGCGTTGACGATGCGCGCCAGGCCAATCGCTTTGCTGCGCGAGTTGAGGCTATCCTCTGGCGACAGGCCGAGCGTTTGCTTCGCCTGATTAAGCTGATCGTTTGAGACCAGGCTGAACTTGCCGTTATTCGCCAGCGCGTTCTCAATCGCTGCCGTGGCTTTTTCCGTTTGCAGCGAGCCGTTGGTGCTGTTTTTGATGCGATCCACCAGCAGCACGCTGCCCGGATTGACGCCCGCCGACTGCACCATATTGGCGACTAACGGCTGGACGCTGGCGTTCCAGTTGATGGTTTTCAGCTTCGGCGGCTGCGGCACAGTTTGCGGCGGCGGCACCGGCTGCGCGGGCGGTTGTTCTGGCTGGGTTGGCGTGGTCGGCTGCGTCGGTTCAACCGGCGCCGGGGTTTGTTGTTTCACCACACAACCGGTGAGCATCAGCGCAAACAGTAGCGCGCCGGAACGTTGTACACTGCGAATCACAGGTTACTCCTCAAAGATAAAGATAGAGACGCACCTTGCTGGCGGTCGGGTTACCCATTTGCGAGGCCACTTCTACGCTGCCGTGCGCCGGTACGGTTTGAGTCTGCGCCGGCTCCTGCGGCTCAATCTCCAGCCCTTTGTCATCGTACCAGTAGAAACGATAGTGCACGGTGACCGGCGTTTCACGCAGATTTTGCAGCACGCTGGCGGCGCGCTGCTGGCCGTCGCGGCTGGTCAGCGCGGGCTCATCGGTGATGATGCCCGCCGACAGTACGGCAGACTCCATCACCAGCGACTGGGAGGTGTTGATCATCGGCTTATCGCTGCTGCAGCCCACCAGGGTCAGCAACAGCAAGCCGCTCAGCCATTGACGCATCACAAGGTCCGCCTGAGGTTAGATGGCCAGCATCGGGCCCAGCGGCTGTCCGCCGACCAGGTGCATATGAATGTGGTAAACCTCCTGCCCACCGTGACGGTTGCAGTTGATGATCAGGCGATAGCCATCCTCGGCGATGCCTTCATCACGGGCAATTTTTGCGGCGGCGGTAACCATGCGGCCCAGCGCCTGCTCATGCGCCGCCTGTACATCGTTGGCGGTCGGAATCAGTACATTGGGGACAATCAGTATATGGGTAGGCGCTTTGGGCGCGATATCGCGGAAGGCGGTGACCAGTTCGTCCTGATAAACCACGTCGGCGGGAATTTCGCGACGAATGATTTTACTGAAAATGGTTTCTTCAGCCATGGTGCAGTTCCTTAAGCCTGAGTTCAGTCAGGCAGTATGCGTGAGGAATTCCGTTTCTTTCAACCTCAGGACCACTTTTCTTCATTAAATGGCTGCCTTTGCATCACTTTTTCACGCTGGCGCGGCGCGGCCGGCGGTGTCTGGCGGCAGTAAAATAAAAAACCCCTCGGATGAGGGGTTTTGTCGCACCGAAGTTGCAGTGCGGTGAAGCGGCGGTAGAGGAGTAAAGCGTCCCGCGACAGGGATGTCGCGGGCCGAGCCCCAGGGATGGTTTTGGCGTCTTTACGATCTGACGCCGCTTCACCGCACCGGCCCGGCCTGCCGTCATGTCACTTACATACTGCGGATATAATCATCCATCTCGGTTTTCAGGTTATCGGACTTGGTGCCGAAAATCGCCTGCACACCGGAACCGGCCACCACCACACCACGCGCGCCGAGGTTTTTCAGTTCAGCCTGATCCACCTTCGCTACGTCCGCCACGCTGACGCGCAGACGGGTAATACAGGCATCAAGGTTAGTGATGTTCTCTTTGCCACCGAACGCAGTGACCAGCTTGCCCGCCATTTCACTGCCGGTCGCGCTGCTCTGCTCCATCGCCGTGTCTTCACGACCCGGGGTTTTCAGATTCAGTTTTGCGATCAGCACGCGGAACACGGTGTAGTACACCAGACCGTAGATGATACCGACAATCGGGAACAGCCAGATTTTGCTGCTGTTGCCGCTCAGCACGATGAAGTCGATCAGACCGTGTGAGAAGCTGGTGCCATCACGCATGCCCAGCAGAATACAGATTGGGAACGCCAGGCCCGCCAGGATGGCATGGATCACGTACAGGATCGGTGCCACGAACATGAACGAGAACTCGATCGGCTCGGTGATACCGGTCAGGAACGAGGTCAGCGCGGCGGAGATCATGATGCCGCCCACTTTGGCGCGGTTTTCAGGTTTAGCAGAATGCCAGATGGCGATAGCCGCAGCCGGCAGACCGTACATCTTGAACAGGAAGCCGCCAGACAGTTTACCGGCAGTCGGGTCACCCGCCATGTAGCGCGGAATGTCACCGTGGAAGACCTGACCGGCCGCGTTGGTGAATTCACCAATCTGCATCTGGAAAGGAACGTTCCAGATGTGATGCAGACCAAACGGCACCAGCGCACGCTCAACCACACCGTAAATACCGAACGCCACCACCGGGTTCTGATAGGCCGCCCACTGGGAGAAGTCCTGAATCGCGGTACCAATAGGTGGCCAGATGAAGGACAGCACCACACCGGTGAAAATCGCGGTCAGACCGGAAATGATTGGCACAAAGCGCTTACCGGCGAAGAAACCGAGGTATTCCGGCAGCTTGATGCGGTAGAAACGGTTGAACATGTAGGCTGCAATCGAACCGGCAATAATGCCGCCCAGCACCCCGGTATCGGCGAGGTGTTTGGCTTCGATCTCGGCCGCCGGCAGATGCAGCACCAGCGGCGCGACCACAGCCAGGGTTTTCACCATAATGCCGTAGGCGACCACGGCGGCCAGCGCCGACACGCCATCGTTATTGGTAAAGCCCAGTGCCACACCGATCGCAAAGATCAGCGGCATGTTAGCAAACACCGAACCACCCGCTTCGGCCATCACGTGGGAAACCACTTCCGGCAGCCAGCTGAAGTTAGCAGAACCAACACCTAACAAAATACCGGCAATCGGCAGAACCGATACCGGCAACATCAGCGATTTACCTACCTTTTGCAGGTTCGCAAATGCGTTCTTGAACATAGAAGCTCCTGAGTATGAGTGCATTTTTTAGCGCAGTGCGCATGGCAAAGGGGGAGGATCCTTAGCCGGGGTGACGCTGAGCGTCTTTTGATTTATTACGAAGGGTAAAATAAATGACGACACGTTACTTTGACGGCTATCACGTTTCACCAAACACAGCGCTGAAATTTCAGTCATTTCTTACTGACTTGCTGCTATAAACAGCAATAAATCACTGCCTGCGCCGCGAAACACGCAGCGCAGATGAGTGATTTCAGATTAATTACAGAGTTTGAAATAAAGCGCGTTAGCCGCCGAGTCGGCTCATCGGCACCTTAAACAGGCGGGAGAAGTTTTCCGTGGTGGCGGCCGCCAGGGTCGCAAGATCGACGCCCTTCACCACGGCCATATACTCAGCCACGTCGCGGGTGAAGGCAGGCTGATTTTCTTTGCCGCGATGCGGTACCGGCGCCAGATAGGGTGAATCGGTTTCAACCAGAATGCGATCCAGCGGTACATAGCGCGCTGCTTCGCGAATCTGTTCAGCGTTGCGGAAGGTCACAATGCCGGAGAAGGAGATGTAGAACCCAAGATCCAGCAGCTGCGCTGCCGTCTCTTTGTCTTCGGTGAAACAGTGCAGCACGCCGCCGCATCGCTCTGCCTGCTCTTCACGCAGAATGGCCAGCGTGTCTTCGCGCGCATCGCGGGTGTGGACAATAATCGGCTTGTTCAGCGCAATGCCGGTGCGGATATGCTCACGGAACGAGGCCTGCTGCTGGGCTTTGGTCTCCTGCTGGTAAAAATAATCCAGCCCGGTTTCGCCCAGTGCAATCACCTGCTCTTCCGCCGCCAGACGGCGAAACTCTTCCACGTCATACGGCGTTTCCTGATTGAGCGGATGCACGCCGCAGGCCAGCGCGATGTTGTCACGATCGCCAACCAGCTGTTTGATTTTGTAGTAATCCGGCAGCGTGGTGGCAATCGCCAGCATGAATTTCACATCCCGCGCCGCCGCTTTGGCAATCACGTCATCCAGATCGCGGTGCTGGGTTTCATAATCAAGGCCATCAAGATGGCAGTGCGAATCAACAATAAACATAGATCTCTCTTTTACCCTTAGCCGACCGTCGCGGGAGACAGCAAACGTCCCCAGGCAAGCAGACAGTCGGTCAGAATCAGTTCACGATTAAGCGCCGCCACGTGCAGCAGCTGCTCGCGACACTGCAGCCACTGCTGCACGCTCGCATTCAGCGCGCTGCTGCTGAACTGCTGCGCCAGCTGCGTCACCACGTCCGGGCGATCGCCATTACTCAGCCAGTTGCTGGCGCCCTGCTGCACCTTCATCGCATCCACCAGTAGCGAAAGCAGCCAGCCGAGGCGAACCGCCACATCGTCGCTGTTGAGCGCCGGCAATAGCTGCAGAATATCGCCGCTCAGTGCGCTGTTCAGGCTGTCGCACAGCGTTTGCCGTGCCTGCCAGCGGTCCGGCTGTAACAAGGCCAGCGCCGCAGCAGGTGCCCCGTTGCTCAGACGCAGCGCCGCGCGCAGAATCGCTTCCGGCTGCGGCTGCTGTTTCTGCAGCCATTGCAGGCTGTGCGTCTCTTCCGGCGGCGAAAGATGCCATGTCATACAGCGGCTGCGCAGCGTGGCCAGCAGTCGCGACGGCTCGCGCACGCTGAGGAAAAACCAGCAGTTGGCGGGCGGCTCTTCCAGCGTTTTTAGTAGCGCGTTGGCGGCGGCTTCGGTCAGTTGCGTCGCATCCGGCAGCCAGACAATTTTCGCGCCACCCTGCTGGGCAAAATGGTACAGCTTCTCACTGACGTCGCGAACCGCATCAATGCCGAGCGAGGCTTTTCCCTTTTCCGCTTCCAGCCGATACCAGTCCGGATGGGTGTGCGCCTGCATCAGCTGGCAGCCGTGACACTGACCGCAGCTTTTCAGTCCCTGCGGCTGCTGACACATCAGCCAGCGGCTGACGCCCCACACCAGCGCATCGTCGCCCATGCCCTCAATGGCCTGAATCAGCAGCGCATGATGTGCCTGTCCACTCTGATGGCGGGCAATGATCTGTCGGTACGGCCGGTTCAGCCACGGATACCAGTTCATGCCGCCTGACCAGCCAGCCACTGACGCAGCACGGCTTTAAGTGACGCTGTCACATTCTCAATCGGCTGTGTCGCATCGATGGTTTTGATGGTTGGATCGGCAGCGGCCAGCGCCTGATAGCGTTCGCGCGTGCGGGTAAAAAAGTTCAGCGACTCCTGCTCAATGCGATCCAGTTCGCCGCGCGCCCGGGCACGCTGCAGGCCAATCTCCGGCGTGACGTCGAGATAGAGCGTCAGGTCGGGACGAAAATCGCCCAGCACCGCATCGCGCAGCGTGGTCATCAGCTGGGTATCGAGCCCGCGACCACCGCCCTGATACGCCTGCGACGAAAGATCGTGACGGTCGCCCACCACCCAGGCACCGCGTGCCAGCGCCGGTTTGATGACGTTTTCTACCAGCTGCACCCGCGCGGCATACAGCATCAGCAGCTCGGCTTTATCACTCACCTGTTCGCCATCAATGCCCTGTTTCACCAGCACGCGCAGCTGTTCGGCCAAAGGCGTGCCGCCCGGCTCACGGGTAAAGACCACGTCTTCAATGCCCTGCTCATGCAGGACCGCAACCACCGCCTCACGCGCGGTGGTTTTGCCGGCGCCTTCCAGCCCTTCGATGACGATAAACTTACTTTTCATTTTTTTCCTTCATCGCCAGCCGGTAAACCTGCACGGCTTTATTATGACTGGCCAGATTGGTGGTAAAGGTGTGACCGCCTTTGCCATCCGCGACGAAATAGAGGTAATTGGTCTTCTCGGGATGAGCCGCCGCTTCCAGCGAGGCGCGCCCCGGCATGGCAATCGGTCCCGGCGGCAGGCCGCTGATGGTATAGGTATTGTACGCGGTCGGGGTCTCAAGATCCTTGCGCGTCAGCGTACCGGTATAGCTGTCGCCCATGCCGTAGATCACCGTGGGATCGGTCTGCAGTTTCATACCGGTGCGCAGGCGATTGATGAATACCGAAGCAACGCGCGCGCGCTCTTCGCTGACGCCGGTCTCTTTTTCGATAATCGACGCCATGGTGACCATCTGCTGCGGTGTTTTATACGGCAGACTGGCCATCCGCCCCTGCCAGATCTCATCCACCAGCTTGTTCATGCGCGTGTGCGCCCGCTCCAGCAGTGCCACATCGCTGGTGTTGGCAGTATACAGATAGGTATCCGGATAGAAACCGCCTTCCAGCTGGCTGACATCAAGCTTAAGCGCGGCCGCAACGCTGGCAAATTCATCATCCGGCAGCGTGTGTTTAAGGTATGGCGCTTTACGCAGCTCAGCCAGCCACTCTTTCAGTCGGGAACCCTCGACAAAGCGCAGCGGAAATTGCGCCTCTTTGCCGCTGGCCAGCAACTGCAGTAGCTGGCGCACCGTCATGCCGGTCTCAAGGCGATACGTCCCGGCTTTGAAGTTAGCCAGATCGGGCTCCAGCTTCAGCAACGGGCCAAACCAGATGCTTTGCGGAATGATGTGCTGGCTCTCAAGCTGCGCTTCCAGCACCACGCGACCGCTACCGGCCGGCAGGGTATACAGGGTTTCCTGGTGAATGGTTAATGGCGTCGCGGCAAAGCGTTTAATCTGCCAGTAGCTCAATGCGGCAGCCAGGCCAGCGATGACTACGGCGCCGGCAACTATTTTTTTCATTCGGGTCATGATGCTTCCATCGTCTGGCAACTGGCGAGCAGTTGCTGGTACAGCGTGCGTGCGGAAAAGATGACGTCGTCAATTTGCCGCACGGGTAATACTGGCATCAGCGCGTTACAGATCACCACTTCATCGGCGCTTAACACCGCCGATCGGCTGGCCTCCACCTGCTGGCAGTCGTAACCGGCCTGTGCCAGCTGTGCCAGCAGATAACGACGCATGATGCCATCAACGCCGGCCTGCGCGAGGCGCGGCGTGAAAATGGCCTCACCGCTGCGCCAGAATAAATTGGCCGCACAGCATTCCACTACCGTCCCGGCGGTGTCAAGCACCAGCGCTTCGTCTGCGTCGCACGCATCCAGCTGCTGGCGAATCAGCACCTGCTCCAGCCGGTTGAGGTGTTTGATGCCGGCCAGCAGCGGGTTCTGCGCCAGCCGCACCGGGCTGGTCACCAGCCGCGCGCCCTGCTGCTGCAACGTGGCGTAGTGCTGTGGCCAGGGTGCGAGCGCGATGATACGCGTGGGTTGCGTGCAGCCGGCGCGACTGTAGCCGCGTCTGCCCGCGCCGGGCGTCAGAATCACTTTGAGCACTGCTTCGCGCTGGCCCGCCGCCGCGCGGCGCATCTCCTCCGCCAGTAAGGCGCGATCCGGCGCGGCCATCAGCAAACGCTGGCAGCCGTCCTGCAGACGCTGCAGATGCGCCTCCAGCAGCTGGATACGGCCCTCTCTGACTGCCGCGGTGGTGAAACAGCCGTCACCAAACTGCACCGCGCGATCGCGGGCAGAAAGGGTGTCCTGTGCCACTCCGTTAATCCACATGCGCTTCTCCTCTGCCGCTGGCGTCAGCGTTGAATAGCACTGTGGCGCGTAACATTCCACGCCACTGCGTGACAAAATATAAAAAAGGCCCGCATTGCGGGCCTCTGTTCGGCTGGATAGCGCTTATACCTTGCGGAAGATCAGCGAGCCGTTGGTGCCGCCGAAACCGAAAGAGTTACACAGCGTGTACTCCAGTCCGCTGACCTGGCGCGCCGTGTGAGGCACAAAGTCCAGATCGCAACCTTCGTCAGGATTGTCGAGGTTGATGGTGGGCGGAACCGCCTGGTCGCGCAGCGCAAGAATCGAGTAAATCGCTTCTACCGCGCCCGCCGCACCCAGCAGGTGACCGGTCATCGATTTGGTCGAGCTGACCATTACGCTGTGCGCGGCCGCACCAAACACCGACTTCACCGCCTGCGCTTCGGCTTTGTCACCGGCCGGCGTTGAGGTGCCGTGCGCGTTAACATAGCCAATCTGCGCCGGGTCCAGCTGCGCATCACGCAGCGCGTTGACCATCGCTGCGGCTGCACCTGAACCGTCTTCCGGTGGAGATGTCATGTGGTAAGCGTCGCTGCTCATGCCGAAACCGACGATTTCCGCATAAATCTTCGCACCGCGTTTCTTCGCGTGTTCGTACTCTTCCAGCACCACGATACCGGCACCGTCGCCCAGCACGAAACCGTCACGATCTTTATCCCACGGACGGCTTGCCGCCTGCGGATTGTCGTTACGGGTAGAGAGCGCACGCGCCGCGCCGAAACCGCCCACGCCCAGTGGCGTACTGGCTTTTTCAGCACCGCCGGCCAGCATCACATCCGCGTCGTTGTACGCGATGATACGGGCAGCGTGACCAATATTGTGCACGCCAGACGTACAGGCGGTCGCAATCGAGATGCTCGGGCCTTTCAGGCCGTACATAATGGTCAGGTGGCCAGCGACCATGTTAACGATGGTTGAAGGCACAAAGAATGGGCTGATTTTGCGCGGACCGCCATTGACCAGCGAGGTATGGTTATCTTCGATCAAACCCAGACCGCCGATGCCGGAACCGATAGCCGCACCGATGCGTCCGGCATTCTCGTCGGTTACGACCAGACCGGAGTCCGCCATAGCCTGAATACCGGCCACAATGCCGTACTGGATGAAGTCATCCATCTTGCGTTGATCTTTGCGCGAGATGTATTCATCGCAGTTAAAATCTTTCACCAGACCCGCAAAACGCGTTGCGTAGGCACTGGTATCAAAATGGTCGATCAGGTTAATGCCGCTCTGACCGGCAAGGAGAGCACGCCAGGTAGACTCTACGGTATTGCCGACAGGAGACAACATGCCAAGACCGGTCACAACTACACGACGCTTAGACACGTTCGTCCTCCAGGGAGGGAAATAATGACGCTATGTGGGGCAAACATAAAACTCAGGCGGTCGAATGACCGCCTGAAGATATTCATTAACCTTTATGGTTATTGATATAGTCGATCGCTGCCTGAACGGTAGTGATTTTCTCAGCTTCTTCGTCTGGAATTTCAGTATCAAACTCTTCTTCCAGAGCCATTACCAGCTCAACGGTGTCAAGAGAATCTGCACCCAGGTCTTCAACGAAAGAAGCGCCGTTAACCACTTCGTCTTCTTTAACGCCCAGCTGCTCAGCTACGATTTTCTTAACGCGTTGTTCGATATCGCTCATACTATTTAATTTCCTATCAAAACTCGCTTTCGCGATGGTTTTCGTAGTGTATAAAATGTTGAAAAAGATGCAACAAAATCCCGGCTGGTCGAACCACGATTTTGCGTTATTCTGCGGTGTTTACCGCAGATAATGCAAATGATTTCGTGATTATCAGACCATGTACATGCCGCCATTGACGTGCAGCGTCTCACCCGTGATGTAGGCGGCTTCGTCAGAGGCTAAGAATGCAACAGCATTGGCAATCTCCTGCGGGTCGCCTAAACGACCTGCCGGCACTTCTGCCAGAATGCCCGAGCGCTGATCTTCGTTCAGTGCACGCGTCATGTCCGTCTCAATAAAGCCCGGAGCCACGACGTTTACGGTAATGCCACGTGACGCAACTTCTCGCGCCAGTGATTTGCTAAAGCCAATCAAACCTGCTTTTGCTGCCGCATAGTTTGCCTGACCCGCGTTACCCATGGTTCCAACTACCGAACCGATGGTAATGATACGGCCCACGCGCTTTTTCATCATGGCACGCATGACCGCCTTCGACAGGCGGAACACCGATGTCAGGTTGGTATCGAGGATATCCGCCCACTCATCGTCTTTCATGCGCATCAGCAGATTGTCACGCGTAATGCCTGCATTATTGACCAAAATGTCAACTTCGCCAAATTCGGCGCGAACTTTCTCGAGCACGCTCTCAATAGAGGCCGCATCGGTCACGTTCAGCAGCAGACCTTTGCCCTTGTCGCCGAGGTAAGCACTGATGGCTTCCGCGCCGCTTTCGCTGGTGGCAGTACCCACCACTTTTGCACCGCGTGCCGCCAGCGTTTCCGCGATGGCACGTCCGATACCGCGGCTGGCGCCGGTCACCAGCGCTACTTTACCTTCAAAGCTCATGATTTTCCTCTTATTCCTGGCCAGGCGCCGCAGCCAGTGACGACGGATCGTTCACCGCTGCAGCCGTCAGGCTGTCCACAATTCGTTTGGTCAGGCCGGTCAGCACTTTACCCGGACCGATTTCCAGCAGTTCAGTCACGCCCTGTGCAGCAATAAACTCAACCGCCTCAGTCCAGCGCACCGGGCTGTACAGCTGACGCACCAGCGCGCTGCGAATCGCCGCGGCGTCGCTTTCGCACTTAACGTCAACGTTATTGACCACCGGTACCGACGGCGCATTGAAGATCACGCTTTCCAGCGCCACCGCCAGCTTATCCGCCGCAGGTTTCATCAGCGCGCAGTGTGACGGCACGCTGACCGGCAGCGGCAGCGCGCGCTTGGCGCCGGCCGCTTTACAGGCGGCACCAGCACGTTCAACCGCTTCTTTATTGCCGGCGATAACTACCTGACCCGGCGAGTTGAAGTTGACCGGCGAAACCACCTGGCCCTGCGCGCTCTCTTCACAGGCTTTGCGAATTGCCGCGTCGTCGAGACCGATAATCGCCTGCATGGCGCCCGTGCCTTCCGGCACCGCTTCCTGCATCAGTTTGCCGCGCAGTTCAACCAGCTTGATGGCGTCAGCAAAATTCAGCACGCCCGCACACACCAGCGCAGAGTATTCACCGAGGCTGTGTCCGGCCATCAGCGCGGGCTGCGCGCCATTTTTGCTTTGCCAGACGCGATAAATCGCGACCGAGGCTGCCAGCAGTGCCGGCTGGGTCTGCCAGGTTTTGTTCAGCTCTTCAGCCGGGCCCTGCTGGACCAGCTGCCATAAGTCGTAACCCAGCGCGTCAGAAGCTTCACGGAAAGTGGCTTCAACCTGTGGATTTTCCGCTGCCAGATCGGCCAGCATGCCGACGGTCTGCGATCCCTGTCCCGGGAAAACAAAAGCAATTTGCGTCATCTTGCGTTCCTGTCAATCAAAAGCGAACCAGCGCCGAGCCCCAGGTGAAACCGCCACCAAAGGCCTCGAGCAAAATCAGGTGTCCGGGCTTGATGCGGCCATCACGTACCGCTTCGTCCAGCGCGCTTGGCACCGACGCTGCCGAGGTGTTGCCGTGTCGATCCAGCGTCACCACCACTTTATCCATGCCCATGCCGAGCTTTTTGGCGGTGGCGCTGATGATGCGCAGGTTGGCCTGATGCGGCACCAGCCAGTCAAGCTGTTCACGATCGAGATTATTCGCCTGCAGCGTTTCATCGACGATATGCGCCAGCTCAGTGACCGCGACCTTAAACACTTCGTTGCCGGCCATGGTGAGGTAAGCCGGCTCATCCTGATGCGCGCGATCCTGGTACGGCAGCGTCAGCAGCTTACCGTAGCGGCCATCGGCATGCAGATGCGTGGAGAGGATGCCCGCTTCTTCGCTTGCGCCGAGCACCACGGCACCCGCGCCATCACCAAACAGGATGATGGTGCCGCGATCGTCAGGATCGAGGGTGCGAGCCAGCACATCCGCGCCGATCACCAGCGCGTGCTTCACCGCACCGTTTTTGATGTATTGATCGGCCACGCTCAGTGCATAGGTAAAGCCGGCACAGGCGGCTGCGAGATCGAAGGCGGCGCAGTCGTTGATTTCCAGCATCTGCTGAATCATGCACGCTGAGCTCGGGAAGGCGTGGCTGGAAGAAGTAGTTGCCACGATGATCAGGCCAACGTCGCTGGCAGCTACGCCCGCCATTTCCAGCGCACGCTGGGCCGCGGTGAAGCCCATGCTGGCCACCGTTTCATCCGGTGCCGCAATGCGACGTTCACGAATACCGGTCCGGGTGACAATCCACTCGTCCGAAGTCTCCACCATTTTTTCCAGGTCCGCGTTGCTGCGAACCTGCTCAGGCAAATAGCTGCCCGTACCGATAATTTTGGTAAACATCTACGCTTTGTCACTCCTGGCTAATACAGCGTCAAGGCGCGCGGCAATTCTCTCGGGAACTTGCTTGCGCACCGCCTGCTCTGCCTGTTCTATCGCCACGGCAAACGCGCGTTGATTCGCCGCGCCGTGGCTCTTGATCACTGTCCCGCGCAATCCTAACAGACAAGCGCCATTGTACTGGTCGGGGTTGAGATGACCGAAACGTTTAGCCAGACGCTTTTGGATCCAGCGTCCCAGCCATTTCAGCCACCAGGCCCGTTTTTTTCCTTCACCTGACGATTTGAGCAGAGAAAGAAACATTCTTACCACGCCTTCCATGGTCTTCAACGTGACATTACCCACGAAGCCATCACAGACCAGCACATCCGTCTTGCCGGTGAGGAGATCGTTCCCCTCAAGGTAACCAATATAGTTGATCTGCGGCGAGGCCCGCAGCACCGCCGATGCGGCGCGAATCGTCTCCAGCCCCTTCGTCTCTTCCTGACCGATGTTGAGCAGCGCGACGCGCGGCTGGCTGATTTCCAGCACTTCTTCCGCCATCACCGCACCCATCACTGCAAACTGCACCAGCATTTCACTGTCGGAATCGACGTTAGCGCCCAGATCCAGCACCACCGTCTTGCCGTGCTGCTGATGCGGCAGCACGGTCATCAACGCCGGACGCTCAATGCCATCCAGCGGCTTCAGTAATAATTTTGCCAGGCCCATCAGCGCACCGGTATTGCCGGCACTGACGCACGCCTGCGCTTTCCCCTCTTTCACCAGCTCTAACGCCACGCGCATGGAGCTGCCGCGGCTGTTACGAATCGCCTGCGAGGGTTTGGCATCACTTGCAATAACCGATTCGGCAGGGATTACCTGCACACGCCCCAGTAACGAGGAATCCGCTTTGGCAAGAAATGACGAGATGATGTCGGGATCGCCGACCAGAAGAAGAACCAGCTGCGAATGAGAGGCCAGTGCCTGCAAGGCTGCAGGCACTGTCACGCAGGGACCGAAGTCCCCGCCCATGGCATCAACTGCCAGGGTCAAACGTGTCAAGGTATCGCCTTGCGTAACCGCAAAGAATTACTTGGTGATAACCTTGCGACCGCGGTAGTAACCATCCGCAGTGATATGGTGACGCAGATGAGTTTCACCAGAAACTTTATCTACTGACAGAGTGGTAGTGGTCAGCGCATCGTGCGAACGACGCATACCACGCTTAGAACGGGTTGGTTTATTCTGTTGTACGGCCATGGACCTTACTCCTATTACTTACGCTTTAAACTGGCTAATACGGCAAATGGGTTTGGTTTTTCCGCCTCTTCAGGCAGCTGGCCAAAGACCATGTCCGCGTCGGACACTTCACAGTGTTCAGAATCATGCACCGGAACGACCGGCAGCGCGAGGATGAGTTCATCTTCGATCACCGCCAGCAGGTCGATTTCACCGAAATCGTTGACATCGACCGGCTCGTAGGCTTCCGGCAGTGCCTCGGCCTGCTCATCAGAAGAGACAGGACTGAAGCAATAGCTTACGTGCACAGCATGCGGGAACGGTTGGTTGCAGCGTTGACATAACAACGTTACCTGCACATCGGCTGTTCCTTGCAGAACCGCGAGGCGCTGGTTGTCAACCGCAAACGACATGGCACATTCCACATCACTGTCCACACTCACGACCGTTTCGGCCAGGCGCGCCACCAATTCAGGTGCGTAAACACCGTGATAATCCAGGCGTTTTTGCGCGGCGCGGACCGGATCGAGCGTCAGGGGTAATTTTACCTTTTGCATAGGGCGCGCATATTAACTTTGTAACGTCATAGAGTCAAAGAAAAAGGCCGGTTTACAGCATCTTTCACCCGTTAGTCGCATCCAGTGCGGCGCATAGTTTAAAATGCCTGTCATCTTTACGCTATCACTTCTGCAAAAAAATGATGACACCGCTGGTTTTAGCCTCAACCTCTCCGTTCCGTCAGGCGCTGCTGCGCAAGCTCGGCCTGCCGTTTATCACTGCCGCCCCTGAAAGCGATGAAACGCCGCTGCCGGGAGAAGCCGCGCCGCAGCTGGTGCAGCGGCTGGCCATCGCCAAAGCGCAGGCGCTGGCCGCGCGCTATCCTGCGCACTGGATCATTGGGTCCGATCAGGTCTGTGTACTGGACGGCCGCATCGCCGGCAAGCCGCATACCGCAGAGAACGCCTGCCAGCAGCTGGCGCTGGCGAGCGGTAAAGCCATTACCTTTTATACCGGCCTGGCGCTGATTCACCCCGCCAGCGCGCAGCAGCATGTGCTGTGTGAACCCTTTACCGTGCATTTTCGGCAACTGAGCACGGCTGAGATCGCGCGCTACGTCGAGCTGGAGCAGCCGCTGCAGTGCGCCGGCAGTTTCAAAAGTGAGGGACTGGGGATTTGTCTGTTTGAACGGCTGGAGGGGCGCGATCCCAATAGCCTGATTGGCTTACCGCTGATCGCGCTGAATGGCCTGCTAAGGCAGGCGGGCATCAATCCGCTGGGCTGATGCCACGCTGTCAGGCTTTTTTCTGCTGGCGCAGCTGGGACAGGCAGTGCTTCAGAGCCTTATCCAGCGGCGCTTCCATACGCAGGCTTTCGCCGGTGTTGGGATGGGTAAACGTCAGCGCGGCAGCATGCAGGAACAGCCGCGCCAGACCGGTTGGTGCCAGCTGGCGATCGAATTCGCGATCGCCATAGCGATCGTCAAAAGCAATCGGGTGCCCGCCATGCAGGGTATGCACGCGAATCTGATGCGTACGTCCGGTCACCGGACTGGCTTTAACTAATGTCGCCAGGCCAAAACGTTCTTCAACTTTAAAGCGCGTTTCTGACGGCTTGCCCTCGGCGCTGACCCGCACCACGCGCTCGCCGCTTTGCAGTATGTTTTTCAGCAGCGGTGCCTGCACCACTTTCAGGTGCGATGGCCAGTCGCCGCGCACCAGCGCCAGATAATCCTTCTGCATGCCCTTCTCACGCAGCTGCTCGTGCAGCGAACGCAGCGCCGAGCGCTTCTTCGCCACCAGCAAAATGCCGGACGTGTCACGATCGAGACGGTGCACCAGTTCAAGGAAACGCGCCTCCGGGCGCAGCGCGCGCAGCCCTTCAATCACGCCGAAGCTCAGCCCGCTGCCGCCGTGCACCGCGGTGCCGGACGGTTTGTTCAGCACCAGCAGATAATCGTCTTCATACAGAATGCACGACTCCAGCGCCGCTACTTTATCCAGTTTGGGCGACACTGCCTGCTCTTCACGCTCGGCCACGCGCACCGGCGGCACGCGCACTTCGTCGCCGTCTTCCAGCTTATATTCAGGTTTTACGCGCTTCTTATTCACCCGCACCTCGCCTTTACGCAGGATGCGGTAAATCATGCTTTTCGGCACCCCTTTCAGCTGGGTGCGCAAAAAGTTATCAATACGTTGACCGGCATTTTCAGCCGTGATGGCGACAAACTGTACGCCGGGATTCTCTGTTTTCATGGCGGCGATTCTAAATAGTGTCCCCGGATAGCGCCACCCCTTTTTCTGTGCTTAACTCTGACTTTATCGCCGCGTTACGCGGCCAGAATGCTGGCTTTTTCAACGATGCGATGATTACCCCTGCAAATGAACAGGTTAAGGATGAACAAACTTCACAGCTCGGTAAAAGTCGCCTTGCTATAAGTTGCTAAGCAATGGAATAATGCAGAGGTTTCTGTCCTGGAAAGAGTCAGGCAGGAAAAAGAGCGAAATTAAGGTATTTTGCCGGATGAAACGGACACGCAGCAATGGCGTAAGACGTGATGTTTAATCAGGCACTTAGCGGGCTGCGGGTTGCGGCCTGGACGACAGACTGGGATGTGTGGATTTTTGAATACTCTGTAGCACTTCCACCTTCAGGCGCTGGTTTTCCTTATGAAAAACAGGCCACCGACAAGATTTGCGCCCCTTTAGCCGCCGACAACCGTGAGGTTGACGTCAGTGCATGCAGACACGGGGCCATCGGTTGATTCTCGTCCAGGGTAACGATGCCCGCAGCTTTATCACTCATGTGAGAATAACGAGTAAGTCACGATGAAAAGAATGTTAATCAACGCAACTCAGCAGGAGGAGTTGCGCGTTGCCCTTGTTGACGGACAACGTCTGTACGATCTGGATATCGAAAGCCCCGGACACGAGCAGAAAAAAGCCAACATCTACAAAGGTAAAATCACCCGTATTGAACCCAGCCTCGAAGCTGCGTTTGTTGATTACGGTGCCGAGCGTCACGGTTTCCTCCCTCTGAAAGAAATTTCCCGCGAATACTTCCCTGCTAATTACAACGCGCATGGCCGTCCGAACATCAAAGATGTGCTGCGTGAAGGCCAGGAAGTGATCGTACAAATCGATAAAGAGGAGCGCGGTAATAAAGGGGCAGCACTGACCACCTTTATTTCGCTGGCCGGTAGCTATCTGGTGCTGATGCCCAACAACCCGCGCGCTGGCGGCATTTCCCGCCGTATCGAAGGTGACGACCGAACCGAGCTGAAAGAGGCGCTCTCAGCGCTGGAGCTGCCGGACGGCATGGGCCTGATCGTGCGTACCGCTGGCGTCGGCAAATCTGCCGAATCGCTGCAGTGGGACCTCAGCTTCCGTCTGAAGCACTGGGAAGCCATCAAAAAAGCCGCAGACAGCCGCCCGGCACCGTTCCTGATTCATCAGGAAAGTAACGTGATTGTGCGCGCCTTCCGCGACTACCTGCGTCAGGATATCGGTGAAATCCTTATCGATAACCCGAAAGTGCTGGAGCTGGCGCGTCAGCACATCGCCGCGCTCGGTCGTCCGGACTTCAGCAGCAAAATCAAGCTGTACACCGGTGAAATTCCGCTGTTCAGCCATTACCAGATCGAATCGCAGATTGAATCGGCGTTCCAGCGCGAAGTGCGCCTGCCGTCCGGCGGTTCTATCGTTATCGACAGCACCGAAGCGCTGACCGCCATTGATATCAACTCCGCCCGCGCTACACGCGGTGGTGATATCGAAGAGACCGCCTTCAACACTAACCTGGAAGCCGCCGACGAGATTGCCCGTCAGCTGCGTCTGCGCGACCTCGGTGGTCTGATTGTTATCGACTTCATCGATATGACGCCTGTGCGCCATCAGCGCGCCGTGGAAAACCGTCTGCGTGAAGCGGTACGTCAGGATCGGGCGCGTATCCAGATCAGCCACATTTCACGCTTTGGTCTGCTGGAGATGTCGCGTCAGCGCCTCAGCCCGTCACTGGGTGAGTCCAGCCATCACGTCTGCCCGCGCTGTAGCGGCACCGGCACCATTCGTGATAACGAATCGCTGTCGCTGTCGATCCTGCGTCTGATTGAAGAAGAAGCGCTGAAAGACAACACCAAAGAAGTGCACGCCATTGTGCCGGTTCAGGTGGCCTCTTACCTGCTGAACGAAAAACGTGAAGCGGTCAGTGCGATTGAGAAACGTCAGGGCGGCGTGCGTGCCATCATCGTGCCAAACGATCAGATGGAAACGCCGCACTACTCGGTGCTGCGCGTGCGCAAAGGTGAAGAGACGCAAACCCTCTCCTATCACCTGCCGAAACTGCATGAAGCTGAGATGGCGCTGCCTTCGGAAGAAGAGCACGCTGAGCGTCGTCGTCCGGAGCAGCCAGCACTGGCCGCCTTCGTGATGCCGGATGCACCACCGGCTCCGGTTGAAGTGAGCGAAGAGAGCCAGCCGGCAGCGGTTGACGTCAAAGCCAAACCGGCGGTCGCAGCACCCGCGACCGTCAGCACCGGTTTTGTTGCGCGCCTGCTGGGTGGCCTGAAAAAACTGTTTGCCGGTGATGCGCCCGCCGCAGCCCCTGCTGAAGAGAAGACCGAAGCGAAAACGGCTGACGGTGAGAATACGCAGCAGCGTGGTGAGCGTCGTAACAATCGTCGCAACAACAATCGCCGCGAGCGCACGCCGCGTAACGGTGAGCATGCGCAGAGCCGTGAAGGCCGTGAGCCACGTGAAGCGCGCGAGCCGCGGGAACCCCGTGAGCCTCGTGAAGCCCGCGAGCCACGCGATCAGGATAACCGCCGTAACAAGCGTCAGAATGACGCGCGCGGCGAGCGTCCGGCGCTGACTGAAGAGCAACTGCAGCAGCGTGATGAGCAGCAGCAACAGCGTCGCGAACAGCGTGCTGAGCGCCAGCGTCGTCGTCAGGAAGAGAAACGTGCGCAGCAGGAACCGCAGGTTGCTGAGCAGGTGCCTGTTGTTGATAGCGTTGATGACAGCGTTGCGCAGGAAGACGAACGCGTTCAGGTTATGCCGCGTCGCAAACAGCGCCAGCTCAGTCAGCGCGTGCGCGTAGGTGACAACGCTGACGCGATGCCTGCTGAGCTGCCTGCCGCTGCCGTTACTGAAGCGGTGCAGGAAAACAGCCAGCGCGCCCAGCTGAAAGAGCAAGTTGAAATCGCTCAGGATGAGCAGGATGACAGCGAGAACCGTGACGGGGCCAACATGCCGCGCCGTTCACGTCGCTCACCGCGTCATCTGCGCGTCAGCGGTCAGCGTCGTCGTCGCTATCGTGACGAGCGTTACCCTACGCAGTCTGCGATGCCGCTGGAAACAGCAGCTGCCTCACCAGAGATGGCGTCAGGCAAAGTGTGGATCACCTATCCGGTCACGCAGACTCACGAGCACTTCACCTCTAACCAGGCGCTGAACGAAATGCCAGACTATGGCTATCAGGATGCCGCCCCGGCGGAAGAACTGCCTGTAGCTGTCGAAGCCGCTGCCGTGGCACAGCCAGAAACGCCAGCGCCAGAAGTGGTGCATCAGGCTGAACCGCAGGCGCACACTGAGGTGCCGGTGGTGAATACTGATGACCTGACGCCAGTGGCGGCACCGGTTGATAACCAGCCAGCAGTGATTTCCGCAGCCGATGAAGCAGTTGCACAGGAAACCGCAGCAGAAGCGCAACCGGCTGTTACGCCTGCCGATGAGACGCAGCCAGTGGTTACCGAAGTGGTTACCGAAGCGGTTAGCGCAGCGGAACAGGCTCCGATCGAGGTGTCACCCGCGATTGAAGCGCAGGTAGAAGAGGTGCTGTCCGCGCCGGTAGCGGCCGAAGAGCCTGTCGCGCCGGTCACCGAACCGCACGCACCGGTTGCCGCCCGTGATACCGGGGTCAGCCATGCTGAGACCCGCTTCAAGCATCACGCTACGGCGCCGATGACCAAAGCACCGGCACCGGCATGGGAACCTGAGCCCGAGCGCCACAGTGACTGGGTTCGTCCGGCCTTCAACTTCGAAGGACGCGGTTCAGCCGGTGGTCATAGCGCCACGCATCAGGCTACCGCACCGGCTACCCGTCCGGAAAGCGCGTAAGTCTCTGCTGTAGAGCACTACCGTCTCCAAACCCCGGCTGGTCCGGGGTTTTTTATTGCCCGCATTCTCCCCTCCCACCTGACTGAACACTCTGAATAAAAGCCAAAAAAAATCCCACGGCCCTCGCAGGCAGTGGGAAAAACTAAGCGTACCCGGTTTAAGTACGCTCAAACAGTCAGGTTTATTTATTCATCTGGAACAGAGACATCTTCGACATATCGCTAAAGGTGGTGTACGACGCCTGCAGCAGCTGCTGCTGCATGGTGTAGGTAGAAATGGCTTCGGTGTAATCGACGTTAACCAGCGTGCTCATCTGATCTTTCAGCGTCACCTTGCGGTCGTCACCTTTTGCATCCAGCGTATCCAGTTCGTCCAGCTGGGTACCAATCTCAGAACGCACCGCCAGCACGTTGTTCAGCGAGTTGCTGAAGCCACGGTTGGCCTTGTCCATCGCCGCGCTGAAGGTCTGTTTAGTGGCATCGTCAGCGTCATTCTGCGGCACTTTCAGCGCTGCAATGGCGTCATCCAGCATATCGAACAGGTTAGTCTGGCTGGCGCTGCCATCCGGCTCCGGCTTGGCGTTGCTGGTCAGCTGGTCAAAAATTGAATTACCGGTATGGCCCACCGTCATGGTGCGTTCGCTGTCGACTTTCTGGGTGATCGCGTCGCTGCCACCGCTATAGATGATTTTACCGCTGGCATCTTCGGTGAACGGCGGCTTGTCGGACGCATAGCCGGCAAACAGGTAGCGGCCGTTCCCGTCTTTGCTGTTGGCCAGGTTGAGCAGCTGCGAGCGAATGCCCTCCAGCTGGGTAGCATAAGACGCGCGGTCATCGTCACTCAGCGAGCCGTTACCGGCGCTGATCAGCGTGGATTGCGCCGACTGAATCGCCGTCGTGACATCACTCAGCGTGCTCTCTTCCAGCGACAGTCCCTGATTCGCGAACGAACGCGCCAGCGCGAACTGGCTGTCGCGCGCCTGCGTCTGCGACAGCACCACGGCGCGCGAAGCGGCGATCGGATCGTCAGACGGATTGGTCACGCGGCGACCGGTTGACAGTTGTTCACCCGCTTTCAGCCAGGAGGATTGCGCGTCAGTGACGCCGCGCACCTGCTGGTCGAAAATCATGTTGGTACTGAGTCTCATCGGTCAGGCCTCCCGTATTAACCGCGAATGCTCATCAGAGCATCGAAAATGGTATTGGCGGTTTGCAGTACCTGCGCGTTCGCCATGTAAAATTGCTGATATTTGCTCAGGTTGGCGTACTCTTCGTCGAGGTTTACGCCAGAAACCGACTGCTGACGTTCGGTCAGCTGCGTCACCACGCCCTTCTGGGTGGTAGCGGCGGTTTCGAGGTTTTTGGTTTTGTTGCCGACGGTGCTCACCAGGCTGGCATAACCCTGCGCCAGCGTGGCGTTACCGTTAATCAGTTTGGCATCCTGCAGGTCCAGCAGCTTTTGCGCGTTACGGTTATCGCTGGCGCCACCCGCAGCCGAAGCTGCCGCGATCTGCGATTCACTGGTGATAGCCACTGACATGCCGCTAATCACATCCTGCACCGGTTTGACCAGGAAGCTGTCTTTGGCGTTAGCCGTTCCATTTACCGTTAATGACAGTCCGTCAAAGCTCATGGTGGTATTGCCGGCACCGTCGCTGCCCATGGTCGGCGTCACTTTCACGTTGTCGGAAAGACGCGTCACCGACCAGTTGCTGCCGTCATAGCTGACGCTGTAGTTAGAGGCTTTCATCGCCCCGGTGTCGGTCCAGCTGGCACTGACAGTGGCGGCTGAGGTGTTTTTGCTATTGGTCACCACTGTCGGGCTACCAATATTGAAGAAGTTGATGCCGGTGTTGCCTTTGCTGTCATAGCCCTGGCTGTGCACCTGGTTGAAGCTGGTGGTGAATGCTGCTGCCAGCTGCCCGAGCTGGTTCTGCGCGTTATCCAGATCCTGGGTACGGAACGCCAGCAGGCCCCCGAGCGAACCGGTGGTCAGCGTTTTTTCCGGGATCTCAACGTTACCGGCCTGCTTATCGACATAGCCCACGGTAATGCGCGACGCATCGCTGCTGGAAGGCATGGCGATCAGCGAGGTGGTTTTGCTGCCGTTGACCAGCGTGGTGTTGCCCATCGAGACGATGTAATTACCGTCCTGCTGCGAAACGTTTACGCCGACCAGGCCATTCAGGTTATTGACCAGCTGATCGCGCTGATCGAGCAGGTCGTTAGGCGCAGAGCCGCCGCCGGTGGTCAGCTTGGCGATCTGCGTGTTGAGATCGGCAATCTGGCTGGAGTAGGTGTTGATCTGCTCGACGCTGGCTTTGATGTCCGTATTGACGCTGTTTTGCATGCTGGTCAGATACTGTGCGGTAGTCTGGAACTGGTTTACCAGTCCCTGCGCATAGCTCAGCATAGACTGACGCGCAGAAGGATCGTCCGCGTTACTCACCACGTTCTGCACGTTAGTGAAAAAGCTCTGAATCGAGTCAGACAGGCTGGTGGTCGACGTCGACAGCAGATCATCAATATTCGAAATCTGGTTGTACTGTGAATTGACCGCGCTGTAGTTGGCGCTGTTACCGCGCAACTGGGCGGTAATAAACTCATCGTATTCACGCTGCACGCCGGTCACGTTGACGCCGTTGCCATAATAGTTGCTGCCCTGCAGCGTGCTGTTGGCCTGCGACAGCAAAATCGTCTGGCGCGAATAACCGGCCACGGTGTAATTACTGATGTTGTTACTGGTGGTGCTTAATGCGGCCTGTGCGGCGCTCAGCCCGCTCATCGCGGAGTTAATTATGCTGGACATCTCGGTTCCTTTTTCCCGTTAACCGGGCTGGCAGTCATCAGTGCGATTGCGCGGGCCACAACGCCCGCGGCATGTAAAGGTTATCGGCGTGCTTAAGCGAAACTTGAGCGGAAAAATCAGAACAGGTCGGTGAAATCCTGGCTGTAAGCCTTAACCACTTTTTCGCCCATGTTTTTGAATTGCTGGATCATTCCTACCAGTTTCTGCGCATATTTCGGGTCAGTCGCGTAGCCAGCCGCCTGCAGCGCGCGCGCGCCCTGCTCGGCGCTTGGTGCATTCGCCACCGCCGCATAACGCGGGTTACTGGAGATCAACCGCACGTAGTCGCTGAGCGCTTCGAAATAGGAGCCATAAACGCGGAAGGTGGCGCGCACTTTCTTCGCTTCACCGCCCTCGTATTCCGTGGTCATGATGTCGGTGGTTTCGCCCTTCCAGTCGCCGCTGGCTTTGATCCCGAACACGTTGTAGCTCGGCTTGCCGTCGCGCGTCAGGATCTGCCGCTGGCCCCAGCCGGACTCCAGTGCCGCCTGCGCCAGAATCAGATGGTGAGGAATGCCGCTCTGCTGGCTGGCCACTTTCGCCGGCTGCGCCAGCTGGGCGATAAACTCATTGCTGTCACCCGGCAGGCTGGCCGGCGAGACCGGCAGACGCGGCACCGCTTTGCGCACCATCTGCTCCAGCTGCGTGGGCGCCATGCTGCTATAGATGAAGCTGTTATCCAGCTTCATCGGCACGGTACCGGCGCTTTCGTCCGGTGCCTGCGCCGGCTGCATCTGTTTGACAATGGTGTCGGCCAGACCCAGCCCGCGCTTGCCGATTTCCTGCGCAATCTGCTGATCGTAAAGCGAGGTGTAAAGCCGCGTCTGATCGTTGCTCAGCATGCCATCCTGCGGCAGCGCTTCACGCATGCTCTTCAGCATCATCTGCACGAACATCCCTTCGACCTGCTTCGCCACCTGCAGCGCTTTGCCTTTCGGGTCCACGGCAGCCTGGCGTTTCAGTTCGTTCAGCGAGCGGCTGTCATACGCCGCGTTCATCAGCGATTGCGTATCGGTCATCAGATAATTTCCAGCTTCGCGCGCAGGCAGCCCGCGCTCTCCATCGATTGCAGAATCGACATCAGCTCAATCGGTGTCGCACCCAGCGCATTCAGCGCCCGCACTACGTTGTTCAGGTTGGCACTGGCGTTAACCCGCTGCAGCGCGCCACCGCTCTGACGCAGATCGATCTGCGTTTGCGTGGTGGCAACCGTCTGACCACCGGCAAACGGCGTATCCGGCTGGCTGACATTCTGCTGCTGATTAACCGTGACCGACAGGTTGCCCTGCGCCACCGCACAGGTGTTGAGCGTCACTTCGCGATTCATCACCACCGAACCGGTACGCGAGTTAATGATCACTTTGGCGTCTTCCAGCGGTACCGACACGTCGATGTTCTGGATCTCCGCCAGCAGACGTACCTGCGAGCTGTTATTTGGCGACACGCGGATTTGCACGGTACGGGCGTCCAGCGGCAGCGCTGACCCCACGCCACGGCTGTTGATGGCATCAGCAATGCGCTGCGCCATGGTGAAATCTTCGTTGTTAAGCTGCAGGTTGATGGTGTTCTGGCTGCCGAAGTTGCTCTGCAGCTCGCGCTCCACGGTGGCGCCACCGGTAATGCGGCCGCCGTTGAGCTGGTTAACCTGCACGCTGCTGCCGCCGGCCGAGGCACCCGCCCCGCCGACCAGAATGTTACCCTGCGCCAGCGCGTAAACCTGGTTATCGACGCCCTTCAGCGGCGTCATCAGCAGCGTACCGCCGCGCAAACTTTTGGCGTTACCCAGTGAGGACACCACCACGTCAACCGTCTGTCCCTGACGGGCAAACGACGGCAGTTTGGCGGTGACCATCACCGCCGCCACGTTTTTCAGCTGCATGTTGGTGCCGGCAGGCACGGTGATGCCCAGCTGCGACAGCATGTTACTCACCGTTTGCGTGGTGAACGGCGTCTGGGTGGTCTGGTCACCGGTGCCATCAAGGCCAACCACCAGACCGTAACCAATCAGCTGGTTATCGCGTACGCCCTGCACGCTGGTGAGATCGCGGATGCGATCGGCCTGCGCCATCAGGCTGCTGATGCCGAGCAACAGGCCCAGGCCCAAACGCAGCAGTGTAGTGTTTTTCATCATGACCTCTTACATCGGCGAGACGTTCAGGAAGAAGCGCTGGAACCAGCCCATGGTCTGCGCCTCATTGATATAACCGTTACCGACGTACTCAATACGTGCATCGGCGACCTGCGTTGACAACACCGCGTTGCTGGCGCTGATGGTGCGCGGGTTCACTACGCCAGAGAAGCGAATAAATTCGGTGCCCTGGTTGATTTCAATCTGTTTCTCGCCGACCACGCGCAGGTTGCCGTTCGACAGCACCTGGTTAACGGTGACGGTGATGGTGCCGGTAAAGGTGTTGTTGGCGGTCGCGCCACCTTTGCCAGCGAAATCGTTTTTGCCGTTGGCATCGAGCGCGGCTTTTTCGCCGCCGGCGCCCACCAGTCCGGCCAGGCCGGTTGGGATGGCGCTCAGGCCAAAGCTGTTGCTGCCGTCGCGGCTGGCATTGGCTGAAGAGCTTTTGCTGGCGCTGACGTTTTCCTGCAGCGTGATGGTCAGGGTGTCACCAATGTTACGTGGACGACGATCCTCAAACAGCGGCTGATAGCCGTAGTTGAGCGGCGCCACGCCCTGAAAAATGGAACCGTTCACCACCGGCGGTGCGGATGGCGTCGGCTCAGCCGTCGTCGCACCCTGTACCAGTGGCGTGCGCGGCACCAGCGCACAACCGTTAAGGGTCAGTAGCAGCGTGGCTACTAACCAATGCCCAGGCTTGAGAATCACTTGCTTCGCCACGGAGTTCTGACCTTTTTCATGTTCTTAATCGGGCCAGACGCGCTGGCCCAACGATCCCGGCATTACAGCTGGGTTAACTTCTGCAGCATCTGATCGGAGGTGCTGATCGCTTTGCTGTTGATCTCATAAGCGCGCTGCGTCTGGATCATGGTCACCAGCTCTTCCGCCACGTTGACGTTGGAGGTTTCCACGTAACCCTGATACAGCAGACCGGCCCCGTTCTGGCCCGGCGTGCTTTCGGTCGGCGCACCGGAGGCCTGGGTTTCCTGATAGAGGTTTTCCCCGACGCTATCCAGTCCGGCATCGTTCATGAAGGTGCTGAGCGTCAGCTGGCCAACCTGTGCCGGCTGCGTCTGCCCCTGCTGTGTCACCGTCACCACGCCGTCACGCGCAATGGTGATGCTGGTGGCATTCGCCGGAATAGTGATGCCTGGCTGCACCGGAAAACCGGCGTTGGTCACCAGCTGGCCGTTCTGGTCCACCTGGAACGAGCCGTCGCGGGTATACGCCGACGTACCGTCCGGCATCTGCACCTGAAAATAGCCCTGACCGTTGATCGCCACATCTTTTGAGTTGCTGGTCTGCGACAGGTTGCCCTGGTTGTGCAGACGTTCGGTGGTCACCGGACGCACACCGGTACCGATCTGCAGGCCCGACGGCAGCGTCGTCTGTTCTGACGACTGCGCACCCGGCTGACGCAGGGTCTGGTACATCAGGTCTTCGAACACCGCGCGTGAACGCTTAAAGCCGTTGGTGCTGACGTTCGCCAGGTTGTTGGCGATGACGTCCATGTTGGTCTGCTGTGCGTCAAGACCGGTTTTCGCGATCCATAAAGAACGAATCATTGTGTTTTCCTTAAGCCTTAGCTGCTCATATTGAGTAGCTGATTAGCCCGCTGTTCGTTTTCATCGACGTTGGAGATCACTTTCATCTGCATCTCAAAACGTCGGGCGTTGGCGATCATGTCGACCATGGTTTCCACGGGCTTCACGTTGCTGCCCTCCAGCACGCCCGGCATCACCTGCACGGTCGCGTCATTCGGCAGCGCCGCGCCGCGCTGTGCCTGAGTGGCGGCGCTGGGACGGAACATGCCGTCATCACCGCGCGTCAGTTCCTGGCCTGTGGCACGTACCAGCTTCAGCCGTCCAAGCTGCACCGTGGCGTTCGGCGCGTCACCGGCGTTAAGCGCGGTGATGGAGCCGTCGGCGGCAATGGTCAGTTGCGCGCCCTGCGGCACGGCAATCGGACCGCCATCGCCCATCACGGGATTGCCCTGAATGGTCAGCTGGCCGGTCGGGCTGATCTGCATGTTACCGTTGCGGGTATAAGCTTCGCTGCCGTCAGCGGTACGCACCGCCAGCCAGCCATCCTGCTGCACCGCCACATCGAGCGGACGCTCGGTGTAATCGAGCGAGCCCTGCGACATATCGGCACCCGGTGTGGAAGCGGCGACCAGCGTACGTGTTGGCAGCGACCAGCCGTTGACCGGCACCGCGCGCAGCGCATTGAGCTGAGCGCGAAAGCCCGGCGTCGAGGCGTTGGCGAGGTTGCTGGCGGTGACAGACTGTTGCTCCATCGTCTGACTGGCCGCGCCCATCGCGGTATATATTGCGTGATCCATAAAGCAATCCCGTTAGCGTATTAACGAAGGTTGACCAGGGTGTTAAGAATCTGGTCCTGCGTTTTGATGGTCTGGCTGTTGGCCTGATAGTTACGCTGGGCAACGATCATATTCACCAGCTCTTTACTCAGGTCGACGTTGGACGCTTCCAGCGCGCCGGAGGTGAGGTTGCCGTAGGTACCGGTGCCTGCCAGACCGACTGCCGCCTGGCCCGAGGAGTTGGTTGCCGACCAGACGTTATCGCCTTCGGACTTCAGCCCTTCCGGGTTAGAGAAACTCGCCAGCACAATCTGACCCAGCAGCTGGGTTTTCTGGTTGGAGTAAGTCCCGGTGATGGTGCCGTCATCGTTGATGGTGTAGCTGGTCAGATCGCCCGGCGCATAGCCATCCTGGGTTGGGTTACCGAAGTTGGTTTTGCCGGTGTTCTGCTGCAGGCTGCCGAGCACGCTGAGGCTGACGGCCTGGTTGGCCGCGGCACCGTTGGCACCCTGAATGGTCAGCGCCACGGTGCTGGCCGAGGTCAGGTTACCGCTGGTATCGAATACCATGTTGAAGTTACCGGCAGCCTGACCGGTGGTGGAATCAATCGCGTGCACCGTCCAGTTGTTGTCGGCCGTTTTGACGTAGTACAGATCCAGCGCGTGGTCGTTACCCTGCGAGTCGTACACGGTCACGGTGCTTTTGGCGTTGTAAGTATCCACGTTGGTTGCCGTGAACGCACCGCCGGTTGGCACCGCATCGGTTGAGTTCAGGTTGGATACCATGGTGACGGTAGTGGTAGCGCGTGCCGACATCTGGGTGGTCGGAATGCTCAGCGCGACCGGGTTGGCACCGGCCTGAATGGTTGGCGGGGTGCCGTTAGCCGGATAGCCGGTTACGGTCAGGCCCTGGGTGTTCACCAGGTTACGGTTTTCGTCCAGCGTGAACTGGCCGTTGCGCGAATAGAACACGCCGCCGCTGGCGTCGGTCAGACGGAAGAAACCGTTGCCGCTCAGCGCCACGTCCAGCCCACGGCTGGTAGAGGTGGTGGTGCCGTCGTTAAAGTTCTGAATCACCGCTGCGACTTTGGTACCCATACCCACGTTCGAACCGGCGAACATATCGGCAAACGCGATGGTGCTGGATTTAAAGCCGGCCGTCGCCGAGTTGGCGATGTTGTTACCAATAACGTCGAGGTTGCTGGAGGCAGCGCCCAGGCCGCTCACCGCTTGTGAAAATGACATGCTATTTCTCCTGCTAAGAGGTTAGTCAGAGAATCTGACGAATTTCATCGAGGGTCGCGGAGCCCATGGTGCCGAGATCCAGTTTTGCGGTGTTATTCACGGTGCTGACGCCGTTGACATAGGCGTAGTTCAGCGGCTGTGCCACCAGTTGGGTGCTGCCATTGCTGGCGGCGAGTGAAACCGTATATTTGCCGTCCGGTGCAGCGCTGCCATCGTCCATCTTGCCGTCCCACGAGAAGGTGTGAACGCCGGCACTGAGACCGCCGAGATCGATGGAGCGCACTACGCTGCCGTTGCCATCTTTGATGGTGACGCTGGTGGCGGTCGACGCGGTGCCCAGCTCCACGCCAAACGGCGTGCTGGTGCCGCTGCCGACCAGCACCTGGCTGCCCTTCACCATCACGCCATGGCCGATCAGCGTTGAACTCTGCAGCGACTGGCTGGTGCTGATCTGACCGGAGATCGATCCCAGCGTGGTATTGAGTTTTTCAATGCCGCTCAGGGTGTTGATCTGCGTCAGCTGGGTTGTCAGCTGACTGTTGTCCATCGGGTTAGTCGGGTCCTGATTTTTCAGCTGCGTCACCAGCATGTTCAGGAACTGGTTTTGCAGATCCTGCGCGCTGTTGCCGCTGCCGGTGCTGCTGCTGGAGCTGAGGACCGTGGGGTCGAGGTTGTCTTTAATCCCTACTGCAAGGCTCATAATGCGTCTCCGTTACTGACCCATGGTGAGGGTTTTCATCATCATTGACTTCACCGTGTTCAGCACTTCGACGTTGGCCTGATAGCTGCGCGACGCGGACATGGTGTTAACGGTTTCGGCGACCACGTCGACGTTAGGCATTTTGACGTAGCCTTTCTGGTCAGCCAGCGGATTACCCGGGTCATACACCAGTTTGGCGGGCGTCGGGTCGTTCACGACACCGGCTACTTTGACGCCGCCGGTGGCCGCGCCCTGAGCGGCATCGGTCTGGAAAATCACCTGCTTCGCCACGTACGGCTGGCCGTCCGGCCCGGTGACGCTGTCGGCGTTGGCCAGGTTACTGGCGCTGACGTTGAGCCGCTGTGACTGTGCGGTCATCGCAGAACCGGCGATATCAAAGATATTCAGCAATGCCATGATTATTGCCCCTGCAGAACGCTCATCATGCCTTTGATCTGGCTACTGATGAGGGTGAGATCGGTTTGGTATTTCAGACTGTTATCCGCAAACTGCGTACGCTCGCGATCCATATCCACGGTGTTACCATCCGCGGCAGGCTGATCGGGAATGCGGTACAGCAGATCCAGTGCGGGCTGTGAATTGGTCTGCGCTTCAATGTGACGTGATGACGTGACATTGAGCGCCAGGCTGCTGCCTTCGGCACGGCCGTTCTGCATCACCTTGCTCAGCTGGCTGGCAAAGTCGATATCCCGCGCCTGGTAGCCCGGGGTATCGGCGTTGGCAATGTTAGACGCCAGAATCTCCTGGCGCTGCGCCCGCAGGTTTAATGCTTCAGTACCAAATCGCAGCGCGGCATCGAGTTTGTCGAGCATGCTTCCTCCGCGAATGAGAATTTCGAGCTGACAGCTTAATGGGACAAAAGCAAGGGCTATCGTCTGAATAGCAGCAAAAATCGTGGCTATTTTTCACCTTGAATTTTTGGTGCGCGGAGTAGACTCAGTGCCATCTTTTCGACAGGAGGCGTTGATGCGTACAACTTCTTCCCTGCTGGCCCTGCTGTGGCTGGCCTTCGCGACGCCCGGCTATGCCGCCGATCTCAGCGCGCAGCTGACTCAGTTCTTTCAGGCGCGCGATCCGCAGCACGCCGCCGGTATGACCGTGGTGGTCCGCACGCCGCAGACGCAGTGGCCCGCCTGCGACACACCGCAGCTGCTGCTGCCGGGGAACAGTCGCCAGTGGGGCAATCTGAGCATTGCCGCCAGCTGCGGCCAGAATCGTCGCTATCTGCAGGTGCAGGTGCAGGTGACCGGCGAGTATCTGGTGGCCAATCGTCAGCTGGCGCGCGGCAGCAACGTCAGCGCCAGTGACTTCCGCCTGGAGAGTGGCCGGCTGGATACGCTGCCGGCGCGCGCGCTGCTCAGCAGCAGCAATCTGGCGGACGCCATTGCCCTGCGTGACATTGCGCCAGGCCAGCCGGTGACGGCCACCATGCTGCGCCAGCCGTGGCGGGTGAAAGCCGGTCAGAATGTGATGGTGATTGCCAGCGGCAACGGCTTTAATGCCAGCAGTGAAGGTCGTGCGTTGAACAACGCCAGCGCGGCGCAGACGGTGCGCGTGCGCATGAGCAATGGCCAGGTGGTGAGCGGTCGTGTCAGCGAGGATGGGAATATTCTGATATCGCTATAAAGCGTTAAAGAACGCTGTTGTTCTGCCGATAGAGATATCAACAATGATATTACCCTATGCTGACTCAGTTGGCTGATCCCCAACTGACCCTAACAGGAGCCACACCATGAGTATCGACAGAACGCAGCCTTTAAAACCGGTGAGCACTGTACAAACCCGTGACAGCAGCGACAACCAGGCAAAAGTGCGTCAGAACAGCGCACCGGCCGCCAGCACCAGCCAGAATGGTGCGGAAGTGACGCTGAGTCCCGCTCAGGCGCAGCTGATGCAGCCGGGCAGCAAAGATATTAACACAGCGCGCGTAGAGCAGCTGAAGACCGCCATTCGTAATGGTGAACTGAAAATGGATACCGGTAAGATCGCCGATGCGCTGATCGCCGATACCAGGGCGTTTTTAGAGGGTAAATAGTCCCGATGGATAATCTGCTGACCACCTTAGATAAAATGCAGGATGTGCTGAGTTCGCTTAACGTCGTGATGGATGAAGAGCAGCAGCAACTTTCTGCCGGACGGATTAATGGCAACCTGCTGCAGCGCATTACAGAAGATAAAAGCGCGCTGCTGACGACGTTGAATTATCTGGACGAAATGCGCCGCAAAACCGAGCTGTCGCTGGGTACCAAAGCGCCTTATCGTGGTCACAGTGATATCGCACGCCGCTGGCACAGCATTCAGCAACATACCCAGCGTCTGCGCGACGCCAATCAGCACAATGGCATGCTGTTGCAGCATCAGATGACCTTTACCGAACAGGCGCTGTCGGTGCTGAAACCGCATCAGACCCAGTCGTTCTACGGTCCGGACGGTCGTGGTTTAGGCCAGACCACGCTGAGCCGCAAAGGCTAAACGCAGCCGTGCTGCGGGTCCGCTGAATCAGGGTCGCCACGCCGGGCGACCCTTTTTTATTGTGCGCTCACACCGCTGTGCGGCGGGCAAAATCGCGCGGGCGGAAGCCCAGTAAACCGAGCATCACGAAGTAAGCGCCGCCGCCAATGGCGCACACCGCCGCCAGACGCAGTAACCGCCACCACATCTGCCCCTCTTCCCACGCTGGCATCACCTGCAGAATGCCCAGCAGCGCAGCAGCCATCACCGCGACGGCGACCAGCAGACGCAGCAGGAAACCGTGCCAGCCCGGCTGCGGCTGAAAGATTTGCTGTTTGCGCAGCTGCCAGTAGAGCAGCGCCGCATTCAGGCAGGCCGCCAGACCAATCGACAGCGACAGACCGGCGTGCTTCAGCGGGCCGATAAACGCCAGGTTCATCAGCTGGGTCATGATCAAGGTGGCGATAGCAATCTTAACCGGCGTTTTGATGTCCTGACGCGAATAGAAGCCCGGCGCCAGCACTTTCACCACGATCAGCCCCATCAGCCCAACCGAATAGGCAATCAGCGCGCGCTGGGTCATCGCCGCATCAAAAGCGGTAAATTTGCCGTACTGGAAAAGCGCCACGGTGAGCGGACCGGAAAGAATGCCCAGCGCAACCGCGCTCGGCAGCGCCAGCAGGAAGCACAGACGCAGGCCCCAGTCCATCAGACGGGAATATTCATCGTGGTTGCCGCTGGCAAAACTCTTCGCCAGCGACGGCAGCAGGATGGTGCCGAGCGCCACGCCCAGCACGCCAGAGGGAAACTCCATAAGACGATCGGCGTAGTACATCCACGACACCGAGCCGGAGACCAGAAACGAGGCGAAAATGGTATTGATGATCAGCGAGATCTGGCTCACCGACACGCCGAGAATCGCCGGGCCCATCTGGCGCATCACCCGCCACACGCCGGCATCGCGCAGGTTGACGCGCGGCAGTACCAGCATGCCAATCTTTTTCAGGTGCGGCAGTTGATAAAACAGCTGCAGCAGCCCGCCCACTACCACTGCCCACGCCAGCGCCATCACCGGCGGATGGAAGTGCGGCGCGGCAAACAGCGCAAAGCCGATCATGCTGATATTCAGCAGCGTGGGCGCGAACGCCGGGACGGAGAAGCGGTTCCAGGTATTAAGAATCGCCCCGGCCAGCGACGCCAGCGAGATCAGCAGAATATAAGGAAAGGTGACGCGCAGCAGCGAACTGGTTAAGGCGAACTTGTCGGCGGTATCGGCAAAACCCGGCGCCGTTACCACGATTACCCAGGGCGCAGCGACCATGCCCAGCACCGTCACCACCGCCAGCACCAGCGTCAGCAGGCCTGATACATAGGCAACAAACACCCGCGTGGCGTCTTCGCCCTGCTTGCTTTTATATTCGGCAAGAATTGGCACGAAGGCCTGTGAAAAGGCGCCTTCGGCGAAAATACGGCGCAGCAGATTGGGCAGTTTGAACGCCACGAAAAAGGCATCGGTGGCCATGCCAGCCCCGAAAACGCGCGCCACGATGGCGTCGCGGGCAAAGCCCAGCACGCGGGAAAACAGGGTCATCGAACTGACCGCAGCCAGCGATTTCAGCAAATTCATAATGAGTGGCGCATCCTGAAAAGTGTCGGATAAATGAGCAACTTAGCGCGGACATCCTGCGATGTCCGGCGATAGTCTACTGCTGCGGTGGGAAATGACCAGCATTGAGTGTTACAAGGGATTATTCCTGTACGGCGTCGCGCCACAGTTTTTCCACCAGACGCTGCGCCGCCAGCGCCTGTTCACCGCTGGTTTCAGGCATCGTCTGATTTTCCACGCACTGGATAAAATGGTGTGCCGCACCGCTGAAGCCACGCTGGGTCAGATGACTTTGCCACGCCGGCGGGACATCACTGCGCAGGCCGCTAAGCGTCTCTTCACGCCAGTCGCGCATCTCATTAATTTCGATGTAACGCCCGTCGCAGATGGCGCTGACCACTTCACGCTGCGTGCCCGCGCGGCGATGCATACTGGTGGTAATTTGCAGCGATCCGGCCGAGAAATGGTGCTCACCGTAGAGCATTGCGCCGTCATCATGGGTGTCGATATGGCCGAACTCTAGCCTGAGCTTGCCGCCGGCCAGCCACAGCGCGGTATCGACCACGTGCAGATAGTCATCCAGCAGGGTAAAGCGCAGGTCGTGCGGGCCGACGCTGTCTGCCCGGTGTTTCTCAATGCGCAGCGAGGACGCGCCCGGCAGCTGCGCTTTCAGCTGCTGGTAGCGCGGTGCAAAGCGCCGGTTGAAGGCCACCATCAGTTTGCGTTTGCGCTTTTCCGCCAGCGCCACCAGCGTCTCCGCCTGCTGCAGCGTTTCGGCCAGCGGCTTATCGACACAAACATCTTTACCGGCCAGCAGCAGCGCCTGCACTACCTCAAAATGGCTGGCGGTGCTGCTGTGTACAAACACCGCATCGCTGGCCGCCGCCAGCACATCCAGCTGACTAAAATAAGGAATACGGTAACTGTCGCAGATCGGCTGCGCCCGCGCCTGGCTGGGCGAGAACGCGCCGACCAGCTGCCAGCCGCTGGCCTGCGCCAGCACCGGCAGCCAGGCTTTCTGCGCGATACCGCCAAGCCCGACCACACCAATACGCAGCGTCATTTCACGCCTCCCGCTGCAGCAGTTGCTGCAGCTGAGCATCAAGGCGCGCCACCTGCGCTTCCAGCTGAGCAACGCGCACGGCCAGATCGTCAGACTCAGGCGACGCTGTGTGGCTCGCGGATAGCTCGTCCGCCACCTCGCCGCCAAACAGATGCATATAGCGGCTTTCTCGCTTGCCCGGCTCGCGTGCCAGACGCACCACCATGGGGCCGTCATCGCGCGTCGTCAGCCCCTCCAGCGTGCGTTCCACTTCGGCCATGTCCTGAAACTCATGCAGACGACCACTGCGGGTACGTAGTTCGCCCGGCGTCTGCGCGCCGCGCAGGAACAGTAGCGTCAGCACCGCCACTTCGGCGGCATTCAGCTGCAGATTGCCAAACGCCGAGTTGCAGAAACGCTGTTCATATTTGCTGACGCGCTGACCGAAACCGCTGTTAGCGGTGACCAGATGCTTTTTCACCAGCTCATCGAGCTGAGCCTGCACCTCGCTTTCGCTCAGGTTCATCACCGGCTCGCGGTTAGATTTCTGATTACAGGCGGTGACCACGCCATTGAGGGATAACGGATATTGATCCGGCGTGGTGACCTGCTTCTCCAGCAGGCAGCCGATCACGCGCAATGCCTGCGCGGAGAGAGCCATCTTCATTACGTGTTCCTTTTATTATTGTCCGCGACGATCCGGGTTCCATTCGCGCCAGGTAAGCGCCGTCAGCACATGATCCTGCCAGCGGCCATCAATCAGTAAATAGTCTTTGGCGTAGCCCTCTTTTTCAAAACCGAGGCGCGCCAGCAAATCACCGCTGCGCTGATTGTGCGGCATATAGTTGGCCATAATGCGATGAATGCGCTGCTGGCGCTGCATGTAGCGAATCGCCGCCTGCAGCGCCTCAAACATCATGCCCTGCCCCTGCCACTTCTCTCCCAGCGAGTAGCCGAGATAGCAGGCATGAAACGATCCGCGCAGCACATTACTGAAGTTGGCGACGCCGCGCACTTCATGCTCTTCCGGGTCCATCAGCACAAAATAGAACGCGGAGCCCTGTTTATGCATGTCGGCAATTAAACCCAGGCGCGCCTGCCAGCCGGAAGGATAACAGTGGCTCTCATCGCGCACCGGTTCCCAGGGTTTAAGAAAGGCGCGGTTTTCGGCGTAGTAATCCGCCAGACGCCAGGCATCGCGTTCATGTACTAGACGCACCACCAGACGATCGGTGGTAAGCCGCACGCGCGGGCCAGCAGAGCGATAGCCAAACATCATGACTCCTGAAATCCATAACGAAAGAAAGATGTACGCCAGCGGCGTTACTTCTCACTATAACCGTCACCCCGGCTGCGGTAAAACCCCGCGCATCGCTCACGGCAATTGATTCCGATTAAGGATTAATTTCTCTTCAGGCTGGATAAAAAAATATCATCCTGAAAACGCTATTTTTCCCGCCGGAGCAGGCAGAAAATAGACCAACTGGTCACTTTTCCTTCTCACTTGCTCAGGATTCAGCATGTCACGGGTTGCGCGGGCACGACGCCTTGGAAAAACGTTTCTGTTAGTCGATAACATGCTGGTGGTAATGGGATTCTTTGTGGTGTTTCCCCTGATCTCCATTCACTTTGTGGAACAGCTTGGCTGGGCCGCGCTGCTGGTGGGCATTGCGCTCGGCCTGCGTCAGCTGGTGCAGCAGGGGCTGGGCATCTTCGGTGGGGCCATTGCTGACCGTTTTGGCGCACGGCCGCTGATTGTCACCGGCATGCTGATGCGCGCTGCCGGTTTCGCCTGTATGGCGCTGGCGCATCAGCCGTGGCTGCTGTGGCTGGCCTGCCTGCTGTCCGGACTGGGCGGCACGCTGTTCGATCCGCCACGCAGCGCGCTGGTGGTGAAACTGGTGCGGGCACGCGAGCGCGGACGCTTCTTTTCGCTGCTGATGATGCAGGACAGCGCCGGCGCGGTGCTGGGCGCGCTGATTGGCAGCTGGCTGCTGGCTTGGGATTTCCGTCTGGTGTGCTGGGTCGGTGCGGCGGTGTTTGTCGTCGCCGCCATCTTTAACGCCGTGTGGCTGCCAGCATGGCGCATTTCTACGGAGCGTATCGCCATGCGCGAGGGAATGCAGCGCGTGTGGCGCGACCGCCGTTTCCGCCTGTATGTCTTTACTCTGACCGGCTATTACATTCTCGCCGTGCAGGTGATGCTGATGCTGCCGGTCATGGTCAATCAGGTGGCGGGCGCACCGGCGGCGGTGAAGTGGATGTACGCGATTGAAGCGCTGCTGTCACTCAGCCTGCTCTATCCGCTGGCGCGCTGGAGTGAAAAGCGCTTCCGCCTCGAGACGCGCCTGATGGCCGGACTATTTCTGATGACCTTCAGCCTGCTGCCGGTTGGCATGACCGATTCGCTGCCGTCGCTGTTTTTGCTGATCGCCGTCTTCTATCTCGGATCGATCATCGCTGAACCGGCGCGTGAAACCCTGAGTGCCTCCCTGGCCAGCGCCCGGGCACGCGGCAGCTACATGGGGTTCAGCCGGCTCGGTCTGGCGATTGGCGGGCTGATTGGCTACTCCGGTGGCGGCTGGATGTTCGATATGGGCCAGCAGCTGGCCCTCCCGGAGCTGCCGTGGATGCTGCTCAGCACCGTCGGTATCATCACGCTGCTGGCGCTGTGGTGGCAGTTCCAGCCGCGCCAGGTGGCACCGGCGATCTTCAGCAGCTAGTTTGCCGGTTCAGGCGTTCTCTTCCATACTTCCCGCACGTCCGGAAAAAGGGTGACCTCTGTCACCCTGAGAACCACAGGAGAAACGGGATGAAACTTTACATCTACGATCACTGCCCTTTCTGCGTCAAAGCACGCATGATATTTGGCCTGAAAAACCTGCCGGTTGAGCTGATTGTGATGCTCAATGATGATGAAGCAACGCCGAAAAAGCTGATTGGCCAGAAAATGGCGCCGATTCTGCAAAAAGCCGATGGCAGTGCGATGCCGGAGAGCATGGATATCGTGCGCTTTGTCGATAATCAGGATCGCCAGCCGCTGCTGACCGGCAAGCAAAATCCCGCCATCGCCGACTGGCTGCGACGGGTCAATGGCTACATCAACAAGCTGCTGCTGCCGCGCATCGCCGAGGCCGCGTTTGCTGAATTCGCCACTCCCGAAGCACGTGATTACTTCCGCGAAAAGAAACAGGCCAGCCTCGGTGACTTTGCCGAACTGCGTAAGCATGCCCCGGGGTTCATCAAAAATATCAGCGATGATCTGCGCCAGCTGGATAAATTGATCGTCAAACCCAATGCGGTGAACGGCGAGTTGTCTGAGGATGACATTCATCTGTTTCCGCTGCTGCGCTCGCTGACGCTGGTTTCCGGTATCGAGTGGCCGAGCCGCGTTGCTGACTACCGCGATAATATGGCGAAACAGACGCAGGTGAATCTGCTGTCGTCGATTGCGGCCTGATGACGCTGTGATGAGAAGCGCGCGGCTGCGTTTCTCATCTCTCTCCTGGTGACACCTGGCCCTGAATCAGGCAGGCTTAAGGCTGTTTGGCCGTATCAACCAGGAAGAAGAAATCATGAAGAAGGCGTTTCCCGGGCTGTTTGCCCTGTTTTTTGCCGTGCTGCTCAGCGGCTGTAACCAATTGACGCAATACACCATCAGCGAGCAGGAAGTGAATCAGGCGCTGCAAAAGCGCAACAACTACGAGAAAGACATCGGCGTGTCCGGGCTGGTGAATGCCCATATTGTACTGACCGACCTGAGCAGCCAGATTGGCCGTGAAGAACCCGGCAAAGTGACGCTGTCTGGTAAAGCCAACATCAACGTCAGCTCGCTGTTTGGTCCGCAGCAGGCCGAAATGCAGCTGAAGATGAAAGCGCAACCGGTGTACAACGCGCAGCAGGGCGCCATCTTTCTGCAGGACCTCGAAATCGTCGACGCGCAGGTGCAACCTGAGAAGATGGCGTCGATCATGAAAACCCTTACGCCGTATCTGAACGAATCCCTCAAGCGCTATTTCAATGAAAAACCCGCCTACGTGCTGAGTGCCGACCGTAGCAAAGGCGAGGCGCTGGCGAAGAAACTGGCTAAAGGGCTGGAAGTGAAGCCTGGCCAGCTGGTGATTCCGTTTACCGATTAACGTTGCAAAGGGCCGTTCTCAGCGGCGGCCCTGGATAGCGTGGCAGGATGCCGGCATTATTCCGCCCGCGCCTGCCGCGCAACCTGCCGCGCAACCTGCCGCGCCTGTGGTTATTTCTCTGCCGCACTGCAAAATCCCGTGCAAACGGTTGCCCGCCCCCTTATGATTAGTCCCCGGCCTAAACGAGCCATTTCGTTTTCACCTCAGCCGGAGCCTTTTTGAATGACAGCCCAACCCCAGCAAATCACGATTCGCCGCCCTGACGACTGGCACATCCACCTGCGCGATGGCGCGATGCTCAATGCAGTGCTGCCCTATACCAGCGCGGTGAATGGTCGTGCGATTGTCATGCCAAATCTGGTTCCGCCGGTCACCAGCGTTGCGGCTGCCGAAGCGTATCGCGCACGCATCATGGCGGCGCTGCCTGCTGGGCATCACTTCACGCCGCTGATGACCTGTTACCTCACCGATTCGCTTGATGCGGATGAAATCGAACGCGGCTTCCGCAGCGGTATTTTTACGGCGGCTAAACTCTATCCGGCACACGCCACCACCAACTCCAGCCATGGCGTCACCAACATTGCCTCCATTGCCAGCGTGCTGGAGCGCATGCAGGAAATCGGTATGCCGATGCTGGTGCACGGCGAAGTCACCGATGCGCACATTGATATCTTTGAACGTGAAGCGCGCTTCATCGAAACCGTGCTGCAGCCGCTGCGCCAGCAGTTCCCGGGCCTGAAAGTGGTGATGGAACACATCACCACGAAGGAAGCTGCGGAGTATGTAGCCGCCGGCAATGAACTGCTTGGCGCGACCATTACGCCACAGCATCTGATGTTCAACCGCAACCATATGCTGGTGGGCGGCGTGCGCCCGCATCTCTACTGTCTGCCCATTCTGAAGCGCAACATTCATCAGGAAGCGCTGCGTAACCTGGTGGCAAGCGGCAACCGGCGTGTCTTCCTGGGCACCGACACGGCACCGCACCTGCGCCACCTGAAAGAAGCCAGCTGCGGCTGTGCCGGCGTATTTAATGCGCCGACGTCGCTGCCCGCTTATCTGACCGTATTTGAAGAGCTTGGCGCACTGGAGCATTTTGAAGCCTTCTGCTCTGAGAATGGCCCCAGTTTCTACGGCCTGCCGCTCAACGACGGCACCCTGACGCTGGTGCGTGAGCCGTGGACGGTGCAGGAGAGCATCACGGTCGCTGACGATACGCTGGTTCCGTTCCTCGCCGGTGAAACCCTTAACTGGCGCATCAAAGAATAATCATCTGCCGCTTGCCTTCGGGAATTTTATACTGTACAAATAACCAGTATATTATCCCGGAGGCGTTTATGCGTGTTGAAATTACCGTAGCAAAGACTCAGCCCCTTCCCGTCGGTGCACTGGATGCACTGAGCGCTGAACTCACTCGCCGTATCTCCCGCGATTTTCCCGACGACAATCATCACGTCAAAGTGCGCTATGCCGGTGGTAACCAGCTCAGCGTGTTTGGCGGCTGTAAAGAATCACGCGACCGCATCAGCGATATTTTGCAGGAAACCTGGGAAAGCGCTGACGACTGGTTTATTACCGATTAACCGCCACTGTGCCGTTTTTGCCGGGCCCGCCGCCCGGCTTTTTTGTTTTTATTTCCCGCTCGCCAGAAAAACCCGCGCCAGCTAGACTCTGATTAAACGATGTCCTATTCTTGCCTCGTCGTGCTTACAGGAGGTGTGTTGCACATGACTACTGAAAAACCAGAAGAGGCGATGACGTTTGGGGAATTACTGGCCTTCATTGCTGAACAGCAACGCCGTTTGACCGTGCTGGAAAATGCCTTTGCTACGCTGACCTTCTGTCTGGACGATCGCGCCAGCCAGCTGCTGGCTCACAATCTGACGCTCGAAGCGCAAAACCAGAATCATGACGCTCAGTTACAGCAGCATTTTGCCCGGCTGGCGGACGAGATCCATCGACGCAAAGGGCAGTTGCCTGCCGAGTCGCAGGGATAATTTCAGATTTTTACCCTGGCGTTCAGCCCGTTAAAGTTTTAATGCTGAGATGCCGATAATCGGTATGACGACACGTTGCGCTGCGACAATAAATACCCAGCTGCGTAAGGCGTTTATTTATTCGTTGAAAACCGGCTTTTGGCTGCTTTTATTTTGCTGTGTTTTTAGTCACCACACTTTTTAACTACTGTACTGTTAATTCCATGTTATAATTATCTCGCTAGTGCAAGATACAGACGCATTGAACCTCGAAAGCACTTCGTTTAACGAGTAATAAGGAGGTTATAATGGACAGAAGTAAAGACGTCATCCAGACCCATCCGCTGGTGGGATGGGATATCAGCACCGTTGACAGCTATGACGCCATGATGATCCGCCTGCACTCGCTATCATCGCAGGACCAGAAAGAAGAAGAAGCTGACGTGGGCCCAACATACTGGCTGACAACTGACGTAGCCAGACAGTTTATCTCTATCCTCGAAGCTGGCATTGCAAAGATCGAGTCCACTGAGCAATACCTACGCGATAATCGCAAGCACTAATCATCACCATCGCGTGAAAAGGCACCCTACAGGGTGCCTTTTTCATGGGCGCACTCTTTTGATATGCTATTGAAAAAAATCGCCGTTTTGCAGGAGTGATGTCGTCATGGTTTATGATCTGATTGTGGTGGGAAGTGGTTCCGTCGGAGCTGCCGCGGGTTTCTACGCAACCCAGGCGGGCCTGTCGGTGCTGATGATCGACAGCGCGCACCCGCCCCACAGTCAGGGGACGCATCACGGCGAAACCCGCCTGATTCGTCATGCTTACGGCGAAGGTGAACGCTACGTGCCGCTGGTGCTGCGCGCCCAGACGCTGTGGGATGAGCTGGAGCGCCAGAGCGGCGAACGCATTATGCACCGCAGTGGCATTCTTAATCTGGCGCCGGCCAGCTCGGATTTCATTCACAACGTAATCGACAGCGCTAACCGCTGGCAGTTAGCGGTGCAGGTGTTACAGGCCGATGAGGTGCGTAAACGCTGGCCGCAGCTTAGCGTTCCGGACGGCTACGTAGGCGTATTTGAGCCTAACTCTGGCTTCCTGAAATGCGAACAGGCGGTGCGCAGCTGGGTGCAGCTGGCGGAACAGGCTGGCTGCGCGCAGCTGTTTAACTGCCCGGTCAGCGCGATTGGCCGCGAGGGCGATCTGCAGCAGGTCACCACCAGCGATGGCGTATTCCGCGCGCGCAAGCTACTGATCAGCGCCGGCACCTGGGTCAGTCAGCTGGTGGACAATCTGCCCGTTACGCCGGTGCGCAAGGTGTTTGCCTGGTATCAGGCCGATGGGCGCTACAGCGAAAATAACCAGTTCCCCGGCTTTACGGTAGAGATGCCGGATGGCAGCCATTTCTACGGTTTCCCGGCAGACAATAATGCCCTGAAAGTGGGACGCCACGATGGCGGTCAGCCGATGCAGACGCCAGCGGACCGCAAACCGTTCGGCAGCATCGCCGCTGACGGTAACGAAGCCTTTAGCTTCCTGCGCCAGTTTCTGCCAGGCGTAGGCGTGTGCCTGCATGGTGAAGCCTGCAGCTATGACAACACGCCGGATGAAGATTTTATTATCGATACCCTGCCCGATGAGCCTGACCGACTGATCATCACCGGCCTGAGCGGCCACGGGTTTAAATTCGCCAGCGTGCTGGGTGAACTGGCCAGCGAATTTGCGCAGAATAAACCGTTCTCCTTTGACCTCACGCCCTTCTCACTTTCGCGTTTTGCCTGATTTTGTTGCTGCCGGTGCGGAGCGCACTGGCAGTTGTTGACCTTTCCTGACACAGATTTACTTTACGCCCGCGTTTATGGCGCATTTGGTGTAGCAATAGCCATTGCCGCCAGGACTAAAACTGCTATTTGCTTATCTATTCAGAATTATTGAATTACACCACCAGCCTTTCGCCATATATATCGAACCCGTAAATTCAAAGTTATAGAAAAGTAAGGATGATTGATTTTCTATTTCAGGTTGTAGATTCTCATTACCACTTATTTCCTGATAACGGCTTAACTATGTGGCGTAATTCTCCACGGCATTACGGTGCGTTAACCATTGCGTTGCACTGGCTGATGGCGCTGACGATTTACGGTATGTTCGCGCTGGGTTTATGGATGGTCGGACTTGGCTATTACGACGGCTGGTATCACAGCGCCCCTGAGATTCACAAAGGCATCGGCATCTTACTGTTTGCTGCTCTGCTGCTGCGCCTGTGCTGGCGCGTGATATCGCCGCCGCCGGCACCGCTCAACAGTTACTCGCCGCACGTACGCCGTGCCGCCCATGCTGCGCACTGGCTGCTGTATGGCCTGCTGCTGGTGTTGCTGATCAGCGGCTATCTAATCTCTACCGCAGACGGCAAGCCGGTCTCAGTGTTTGGCTGGTTTGAGGTACCGGCACTGTTTAGCGGCGCGGGTGAGCAGGCCGATGTCGCCGGTGAGGTCCATTTATGGCTGGCGTGGGCTCTGGTGCTGTTGTCTGCCCTGCACGCCCTGGCCGCGCTGAAACACCATTTTGTCGATCGCGACATGACGCTGAAACGGATGCTCGGTTACCGCATCCCCTTAACCTCTGAAAAGGAAAAGTAATATGATCAGGAAAACCCTGCTGGCGCTCAGCGCCGCTGCCCTCTTTTCGACCAGCCTGAGTGCCAGCGCGGCTGAGTATAAGTTTGATAAAGAGGGTCAGCACGCGTTTGTTCAGTTCCGCATTCAGCATCTTGGCTACAGCTGGCTGTACGGCAGCTTTAAAGATTTTGATGGCAGCTTTACCTTTGATGAAGCCAATCCGGCCGCGGACAAGGTCAACGTGACCATCAATACCAACAGCCTCGATACCAACCATGCCGAGCGCGACAAGCATTTGCGCAGCGCGGATTTCCTCAATACCGGCAAATTCCCGCAGGCCAGCTTCAGCTCGACTGAGGTTAAAAAACAGGGCAAGGATTATAAGATCACCGGCAACCTGACGCTCAACGGCGTAACGAAGCCGATCACGCTGGATGCGCAGCTGATTGGGGAAGGCAAGGATCCGTGGGGCGGTTATCGCGCCGGCTTTGCCGCCAGCGGCGAAATCGTGCTGAAAGAGTTTAACATCAGCAAAGATCTCGGTCCGGCCTCGCAAAAAGCCGAGCTGATCATTTCAGTCGAAGGTGTGCGTCAGTAATCAGCAGTACAGCCTGGCGGGCAATGCGCCAGGCTGTTAAGCCGTTACTTTTTGTCCGGCGCGGGGATCGCCATGGTCATGTTGAGTAAACCGCGCGATTTATTGAACACTTTGTTGCCATTTTCACGGCCAGCGCGGCGCGCGCGCTGCTCTTCCGGCGCCAGTTTCGACTCTTCCATGCACAGCGGGCTGCAGCAGTTCTGATACTTTTCTGCACAGCTCGGGCACTGGATAAACAGCAGATGGCAGCCGTCATTAACGCAGTTGGTGTGGCTGTCGCACGGCGCACCACACTGATGGCAGCTGGAGAGAATATCGTCAGAGATACGCTCGCCCATGCGCTCGTCAAACACGAAGTTTTTGCCTTTGAAGCGCACCGGTAAACCCTGCTCGCGCGCGCGGCGGGTATATTCAATGATGCCCCCTTCAATGTGGTAAACATCATCAAAACCGTTGTGCTTCATCCACGCACTGGCTTTTTCACAGCGGATGCCGCCGGTACAGTACATGACGATTTTTTTGTCTCTCTGCGCCTGCAGCATATCCACCGCCATCGGCAGCTGATCGCGGAACGTATCGGCTGGCACTTCCAGCGCGTTGTCGAAGTGGCCCACTTCGTATTCGTAGTGGTTACGCATATCCACAAACACCGCATCCGGATCGTCGAGCATGGCGTTGACTTCGGCCGCTTTAAGATAGTTACCGACGTTACTGGCGTCGAAGCTACCGTCTTCAATACCGTCAGCCACGATGCGATCGCGCACTTTCAGGCGCAGCACCCAGAACGATTTGCCGTCGTCATCCAGCGCGATGTTCATGCGCAGATTGTCGAGCGCCGGGTCAAAGGCATAGAGCATCGCCTTCATCGCTTCATAGCGACTGGCCGGCACGCTGATTTGTGCATTAATCCCTTCCTGCGCCACGTAGACGCGGCCGAACACCTTCATCTGGGTTAAGGCAACATAGAGACGGTCGCGGAATGCCTGTGGATCGGCAATCTGGAAGTATTTATAAAAAGAGACTGTGGTACGCGGCTCGGTTTCGGCCAGCATACGTTCTTTCAGCTCTTTATTGGAAACGAGGTTGTGTAACACTGGCATGGTGAACACCTGTTAGCAATCAGAGAAATTTAGCGCGCATATGATACCTGAATTGAGCGTGATGCAAAGCCTCTGGTGCAATTCTCCTGCCATCAGCCACAATCGACGGGGTTCTGCGTTGTGCTCGCCAATATCTGCGCAGAAATGCTGTTCGTCGTGCGCTGACGCACGGATGGTTGATTTCAGTCAGAGAGAAAAAATGGCATAATCCCGGCCAATTACAGAAACCGGACTCTCTGGTACACGACGCAGGACATTGATATTTCCATGACGCAACTTCCGCAATTTACCCGCGAACTCCTTCATCCACGCTACTGGCTGACCTGGCTGGGCATCGGTTTCCTCTATGTGCTGGTGCTGTTGCCCTACCCGCTGCTGTACGTGACTGGCTGCGGGCTGGGACGCCTTGCCATGCGTTTTATGAAGCGTCGTGTCCAGGTTGCGCAACGCAATCTGGCGCTGTGCTTCCCGGATATGCCGACCAGCGAACGCGAAGCCATGGTGAAGCACAATTTCGAATCGGTGGGAATGGGGCTGATTGAGACCGGCATGGCGTGGTTCTGGCCGGACTGGCGTATTCGTAAATGGGTCAGTACCAGCGGCCTGGAGCACGTTACCGAGGCGCTGGCACAAAAGCGCGGCATCCTGCTGATTGGCATGCACTTCCTGACGCTGGAGCTGGGTGCGCGCGTGTTTGGCATGTACAACCCGGGCATTGGCGTGTATCGCCCTAACGACAACAAGTTACTGGACTGGCTGCAAACCTGGGGACGCATGCGTTCCAATAAAAGCATGCTGGACCGCAAAGATCTGAAAGGCATGATCCGCGCCATGAAGAACAACGACATCATCTGGTATGCGCCCGATCACGACTACGGCCCGCGCAGCAGTGTATTCGCCCCGTTCTTTGCCGTTCAGGAAGCCGCGACCACCACCGGCACGCATATGCTGATTCGTCTGGCTAATCCGAGCGTGGTGCCGTTTCTGGCACGCCGCCTGCCGCACGGCCGCGGCTACGAACTGAAAATGATGCCGGATATCCGCCACAAATTCTCACTGGAGAGTGAGCTGGATACCGCTATCGTGATGAATAAAGTGGTGGAAGAGACGGTGCTGCTGGCGCCTGAGCAGTATATGTGGCTGCATCGCCGCTTTAAAACCCGGCCCGAAGGGCAGCCTTCACGCTATTAATCGGTTGCGGGGTATTATCAATGCCCCGCGTTATTTACCGCACATTTGCCTTAATTCACGTGATTCTTTGCGCAGTGGCGCGCTAAAAAAGGCCCAGCCTGAACTGCTATGCCTTCCACACGGCGACACTTACATCAACGACACCCTTTATGCCACCCGCTGCTATCTTGCGCATTAATCACGGTTTTTTGTAGCTACGCCTACGCGTTCTCCCTTACCGCCGCTGCTTTTCAGTACGTGAGTTTGTACGGCAACACGCATAAAATATGACGGGTGCGGATCTGATTTTGAGGACTTCCAGGCCTTTTCCTATTTAATTTTACTCAGGCTTGCCGTCTTGTTTACTTATCTAATAAATTTTACTGATTAAACAAGTGTTTGTCTGAAAGTTAACCGCCATATTCTCTTTTGATTAAAAATTCATCTTTAATATATCTTTATGGAATTGGTTAGCCCGATCGAATCCAGTTAGTTTCGACCCTGACAGTTAGCTCGTTAACTGCGCGTTTAAAAATATAAAAAGATTACACACAGCAAATATATTCAGGACACATAATATGAATAAAGGTATCTACTACTACGTGACGATCAGTACCGATCAGGAGGGTTACCATCTGCTGCATCGGAAAGAGTGTAAACGTCTGCCGGTTAAGGAGGATATGGTGTTCATCGGTACGCTCTATAATTTAAATCAGGCTTTGGCCACCGCACGAATTAATTTTAAAAAGGTGAAACCCTGTATTAAATGCTGCATCCGTTATTCTGCACCCGTGTTACGCGAGTCGGTACGACCGGTTCTGCACTTTCCGCAAAAAATGATGTAACCGGCGCGGGTGGATGACTTTTTACGCATCCACCCCGTCATTGTTCTCTCCCGCCCTGACAGCCGCCAATTTTCGTCTATTCTTCTGTGAAATCCCTTTTTGCACTGACAAGGAGTTGCAGATGAGCCTGTATATTACGTTAGAAGAAGCCATTGAAGCCGCACGCGAAGAGTTTCTCGCCAGCCAGCCTGAACTGGAGCAGGATGACGCCAGTGTCAGCCAGTTTGCGCTGCAGAAGTACGTGATGCAGGATGGCGACATTATGTGGCAGGCGGAGTTTTTCGCTGACGAAGACGGCCAGGGCGAATGCCTGCCAATCTGCAGCGGTGAAGCGGCGCAGGCGGTGTTCGACGGTAATTTCGATGAAATTGAGCTGCGCCAGGAGTGGCAGTCGGAAAATACCCTGCACGAATGGGATGAAGGCGAATTTCAGCTGGAGCCGCCGCGCGACCTGGAAGAAGGCGAAGCTGCGGCCGAAGAGTGGGAAGACGACGACAGTCCGTCAGACAACTGGGCGTAAGTTACTCGTACGGGCCGTGCTGTGCGTCAACCGGCAGTAGCAGCGTGTCCATCACCAGCGACAGCGGCAGATCGAGAATGGTCAGCACGCGCCACGGCCCGTCACGCACATCCCACTGCACGCCCGGATAATACTGGTTGCCGTGCCCCTGTCCGGGTACGGTCCGGCTGATAATGCTGCCACAGCCCGTCAGCAGCAAAATGGCGGCGCACAGCGCAATTAACTTCAGGCAATATTTCACTGCATTTACTCATCCTGAACTGACACCCCTGATTCTGATGTGCGTCAGTGACTGTTTAAATGTGCTCAGGAACGCTGGCACGTGTCATCGCGCCATTTTAGCTGCGGGTGCAGCTAAACCGCTATGCCTTTATGCGTAAAGATTGTGTGAGGCGCGTTGTGCCCCCCGCTGAAGCGCAGGCATAAAAAAAGCGGCATCGCTGCCGCTTTTTCATCACCGTTAGCCTGTCAGGCGCGCTGAGGCAGCGCCTGCGGGTTAAGCGTGAGTTTCTGATAACTCTCTACCCACTGATGATATTTATCCGCACTTTCCCACAAACGCGTGTGCACGCGCGCCAGCACCACCGGATCGCTGATCAGCTGCAGACGCTGTTCGCGATTCAGTTTTTCCGGCGCATCGCTCAATGCCTGATCGACGCGGCGATCGCGTGCGTGATCCAGCAGTGCGCTCTGCTTATGGCGCGATGTCGCCATCGCCGTCGCCAGTGCGTTGAACGCCGGATTGAACAGCGCATGCATGAAGCCATGCTTCAGCGCACGTTCACGGTTCAGCTGCAGATAGTGATCTGTGTCGACCAGCTCTTTCGGTGGCTCATACTCTTCCGGGATCAGGAACAGCCTGGCACGCTTACTCTTCAGCCCGACCGTGGCGCGACTCGACATCACCGAGACAAACGGCGACAGAATCAGCGAGAAGACGATTGGCGCCAGCCACCACAGGAAGTTGAGATCGAGCACGCCCATCCCGACGGCCCAGACAATCCCCAGCAGCATCTGTGAACCATGGCGACGGAACGCTTCGCTCCACGGCGTGGCGTCATCGTCACGCTGCGGCGAGTTCCACACCACTTCCCAGCCGAGGAAGGCGCTGACCACAAACACGGTGTGGAACAGCATGCGCACCGGTGCCAGCAGCACCGAGAACAGCATCTCAAGCAGCAGCGAGAGGAACAGGCGGAATGCGCCACCGTACGGTTTCGCCCCTTTAAACCAGATCAGCACCACGCTGAGCAGTTTTGGCAGGAACAGCAACACCAGCGTGGTGGAGAACAGCGCAATCGCCAAATCCGGACGCCACTGCGGCCACACCGGGAACAGCTGACGCGGCTGCAGGAAGTAGGTCGGTTCCATCAGCGTATGCACCACCTGCAGGGCGGTCGACAACGCAAGGAACATAAACCACAGCGGCGCCGACAGGTAGGACATCACGCCGGTCAGGAACACCGCGCGGTGCACCGGGTGCATGCCTTTTACCAGGAACAGACGGAAGTTCATCAGGTTGCCGTGGCACCAGCGACGGTCACGCTTCAGCTCGTCCAGCAGGTTCGGCGGCAGTTCTTCATAAGAACCCGGCAGATCGTAGGCGATCCACACGCCCCAGCCGGCACGACGCATCAGCGCAGCTTCCACGAAGTCATGTGACAGGATCGAACCGGCGAAGGAGCCTTCACCCGGCAGCGGCGCCAGCGCACAGTGTTCAATAAACGGCTGCACGCGAATGATGGCGTTGTGCCCCCAGTAGTGCGATTCGCCCAGCTGCCAGAAGTGCAGACCGGCGGTAAACAGCGGCCCGTAAACGCGGGTGGCGAACTGCTGACAGCGCGCATACAGCGTATCCATGCCTGACGCTTTCGGCGACGACTGGATAATACCGGCGTTCGGGTTCGCTTCCATCATGCGCACCAGACCGGTGAGACACTCACCGCTCATCACGCTGTCAGCGTCCAGCACCACCATGTAGCTGTAGTTGCTGCCCCAGCGACGGCAGAAGTCATCGATGTTGCCGCTTTTACGCTTCACGCGGCGGCGGCGACGGCGATAGAAGATCTTGCCCGCCCCACCGACATCCCGCACCAGCTCCATCCACGCTTTTTGCTCGGCGATGGCGATGTCGGCATCGTAGCTGTCGCTCAGGATGTAAACGTCGAAATGCTCCGCGTTACCGGTGCGTTTCACCGACTCCCAGGTGGCGCGCAGACCGGCGAACACGCGTTCCACGTCTTCGTTACAGATTGGCATGATCAGCGCGGTGCGATGTTCCGGATTGAGCGGCTCATCCCCGGTGGTCGAGTACGAGATGCTGTATTTATCGCGACCGATCAACAGCTGCAGGAAGCCCATCAGCGCGGTCCAGAAACCAGCCGATACCCAGCAGAATAGGATGGCAAACAGGAACAGGATGCCAGTCTGCAGAATATACGGCAGGATCAGCTCCACCGACTGCAGCCAGTTCTGGTTAAAAAGCTCGACCGGATCGAGCAGCGTCCAGCCCTGATACGGCAGGATGGTTTTCATGTACCAGGTGGCGACCACGGTCTGCAGAATGGTCAGGATCAGCAGCACGTAGCGACGCATGGAACCTACGTGGCGCCATTTGTCTTCCGCTTTCTGCTCTTCCACCGTGGCATAGCGTGGGTTGCCTTTCTGCCCGCGCAGGGAATCCCAGGCGCGCGCGATCGGGTTAGTACGCCAGGCTTCCGGGAACATCAGCGAACGCTTCACCGGCGGCATCGCCTTCAGCGTGGTGCGGTCGAGATAATCTTTACTGAGCTGCTGGCCATCGGCGAGCGAATCCGGCCACGCCATGGATACGCGCGACGAGACCGATTTCAGCGGCGCATCGTCCGGCCGTTCGCTGGCGGCGATATCCTGCCCCAGCGCGCTGTGAATGGCATGAAACGCCTGCGCATTCTGCAGCGAGGCGCTGAGCGTGGCGCGTGCTGCCGCATCAAGCGGCAGCGCCTCCACGTAAGATTGAGGTAAATAAGTCGATTTATTCATTGGCAGGTAACTGATAGCTCCAGGTTTCCGTCAATGTCTTGTCGCCGCTCACCAGCGCCGCACGCATTTCGGTCGGCTGCTTGTTGTCTTTCACGCGCAGACGCAGCACCAGACGCCAGCCTTTGGTGACCGGGTTGTAGCGTACGCTCTGCTCGACCACGTCGGCGTTGTTACCGACGCTGACCTGCGGCGCCACCTGGGTGTTTTCCGGCAGCTTGCTCATCGCTTTACCGACAAAGTCCACGGTAAAGGCGATGGAACCATCCGGCTGACGCACCAGATTAGACTGCTTCACATCGCCCGCAGAACGCAGCGTGTCTTTCACCCAGGCCACATCGTCCTGATGCAGCTGGTTTTCATCGCGCGTAAAGTGCAGACGATATTTGAAGTTCATCTCTTTGCCTGGCTCTGGCAGGCTCTCCGGCGTCCAGAAGGCCACGATGTTATCGTTGGTTTCATCTGCCGTCGGGATCTCCACCAGCTCTACGCGGCCTTTGCCCCAGTCGCCCTGCGGCTCAACCCAGCCGCTTGGACGCAGATCATAGCGGTCGTCCAGGTCCTGGTAATGGCTGAAGTCACGGCCACGCTGCAGCAGACCGAAGCCTTTCGGGTTTTCGATGGTAAAGGTGCTGACCGCCAGGTGTTTCGGGTTATTGAGCGGACGCCAGATCCACTCGCCATTTCCGGCGTGAATCGACAGGCCGTTCGAATCATGCAGCTCCTGACGGAAGTTGCTGACCGGCGACGGCTGGTTAGCGCCAAACAGGAACATACTGGTGAGTGGGGCTACGCCGAGTTTGCCGACGTTGTCACGCAGATACACTTTAGACTGCACGTCCACGGTGGACTCTTTGCCCGGCTGGATCACAAAGCGATAGGCACCGGCGGCGCGCGGAGAATCCAGCAGCGCATAAATCACCAGCTGTTTATCCTGCGGCTTCGGCCGCTCGATCCAGAACTCTTTAAAGCGCGGGAACTCCTCACCGGAAGGCAGCGCGGTATCAATCGCCAGACCACGCGCCGACAGGCCATACACCTGGCCTTCGCCAATCACGCGGAAATAGCTGGCACCCAGGAAGCTGGTAATCTCATCGTCTTTACCCTTTTTATTTAAAGGATACAGCACTTTGAAACCGGCAAAACCGAGGTTTTTCACCGCATCGGCATCGTGTTTCACGTTGCCGAAATTGAAGTAGTCAGGGTTATATTTGATTTCACGTACCGAAGACGCGGTGACTTCATTGATTTTCACCGGCGTGTCGAAATACATGCCCTGATGATAGAACTCGAGCTTAAACGGCGTGCGCAGTTTGCCCCAGTATGCTTTGTCGTGGTTAAACTGGATCTGCTGATAGTCAGCAAACTTCATTTCACGAAACTGAGAGGGTAAATTGCTTTTTGGCGCTTCAAAACCTTTCCCTGCCAGCGCCTTAGCTTGCTTTGCCACATCATCAATGTTGAACGCCCAGCTATTGTTGGCGTACAACGCCAGCAGAACTGCTGCGCCTACCCAGCGCATCTTCACCAGCCCGCCATTATTCTTCACTTTAGTCAGCACATCCCCCCCTTTCGTGTGCTTAGATCAAACCCATTTATCTTAAAGGATTATTCGGTTTTCCGACAGCTTATGTAAAAGATTGTTCCCCTGATTCGTAAGCCGAAAGTGTACTTTTCGGATAATTAAACCCGGAAGATTAAGAAACAGATTCACCTGATAGTATACGCTGTTTACAGCCGGTAGAATTTCGTCCGGCATAATCCGGTTTCAGGGTGAAACCGGCAAGTAAACTGACAAACCGGAAGCTTATGAGTTCAGCCAAACCCGAACGTGAATATTTCCTCGACTCGATTCGAGCGTATTTAATGCTGCTGGGCGTGCCTTTCCACGTCTCGCTGATTTACTCGACCCAACGCTGGTCGGTTAACAGCCAGGACGCCTCACTGTGGCTGACGGTGCTGAATGATTTTATTCACGCCTTCCGCATGCAGGTGTTCTTTGTTATTTCAGGTTATTTCTCATATATGCTCTATCTGCGCTATCAGCCCAACCGCTGGCTGAAGGTGCGGCTGGAGCGCGTCGGCATTCCGCTGTTAACTGCGGTGCCGCTCATTACCCTGCCACAGTTTTTTATGCTGAAAAATCTCACCAGCAAAGTCGGCGACTGGGCAAACTTCTCGCTGTATGACAAGTACAACGCGCTGATGTGGGATCTGATTTCGCACCTGTGGTTTTTACTGGTACTGGTGATTCTCACCGCGTTTGGCATGCTGAGCTTCCGCTGGCTGCGCGATCAGCAGCGCCGCATCGATTATCAGCAGGTTGGCTGGGGCAAGCTGACGCTGGCCCTGCTGGCCTATGCGCTGGTGTGGTGCGCCTTCCGCCGGCTGATTTTCCACTTTGCTCCCGCGCTGTTAATGGATGGCCTGTTCAGCATTGCGGTAATGCAGTCGCTGTTCTTCCTGCCGTTCTTTATGCTGGGTGCACTGAGCTGGAAACATCAGGCGCTGAAAGCGCTGTTTGTGCGTTTTAATCCGGTGATGTGCTTTGGTGCCATTGCGGTGTTCATCGCGTACAGCCTGAATCAGCGCTACAGCAGCGGTGAAGGCTGGCTGTACGAGCTTGATGCCATCATTTCTACGCTGATGGGCTTGTGTATGCTGAACGTCTGCTTTAGCTTCGGCCACAAGCTGCTGAACAGCCACTCGCCGCGCATCATGTATCTGGTGAACGCGTCGCTGTTTATTTATCTGGTGCACCATCCGCTGACCATCCTGTACGGCATCTACGTTACGCCACACATCAGCAGTAATACGCTGGGCTTCTTTGTCGGCCTGCTGATGGTGTTTGGCGTTGCCTTTGCCCTGTACGAGATTCATCTGCGTATCCCGCTGCTGCGCTTTTTGTTCTCCGGCAAGCCGCAGCGCAAACCAGAGACCTCCGCGCAGACGTAACGGCGTGCTTACCCGCCGGGCTGCGCGCGTTGCAGCCCGGCTATAGCAGCCACTCCACCGGCAGACGCCATACCAGCCGCACCAGCAAACGCTGCAACAGCGTGCACTGCGGCTCGTGCTTATGTACCACTTCCCGCGCTTCGCCGCTGTACTCCACCCAGTTAACGCGGCCCCACTTATCCAGCCGCAGTGCCCAGGCGCGGTCGCGCATGCCGCTGCTGAAGCGCTGATGGGTCTGCTGCGCCAGCGCTTCGCTCTCAATCACCAGCCCCATCTCCGTGTTCAGCACCGCCGAACGCGGATCGAAATTAAACGAGCCAATAAACACTTTGCGGTTATCGACGGTGAAAGTCTTGGCGTGCAGGCTGGAGCCGGAATTCCCGGTCAGGCCGCGATCGTGCGGGGCATCCGCGGCATTGGCCTGCGGCTTCAGTTCGTAGAGCGCAATACCGTGACGCAGCAGCTTCTTGCGCCAGCGCGCATAGCCGGCGTGAACCACGGTGACATCATTGGCGGCCAGCGAGTTGGTTAAGATGGCGATCTTAACGCCCCGCCGCTTCAGCGCCAGTAGCTGCGCCACGCCGGCCCGGGTCGGGACAAAATAGGCCGAAATAATATCGAACTGCTGCTGCGGCGTGCCGATCACCTCCAGCATGCGCTGCGGCAGCAAAGAGGAGCGCTTCGCTTTGCCCAGCCCTTTGCGCGGATCGTCACTCAGCAGTCGCGTGTGTGCCCAGGTCATGCTCAGCGAGCCCTGCTCCAGCTGGCTGACAAATGAAGATTTCTCCAGCCGCGCCAGATAGCGCTGCACCGCCTCGCTCTGCTGCCACTCCGGCGGTAAACGCACCGCTTCATGCGGCGGTGCGCCGGTGTCCACGACGCTGCGCAACGGCGATACCGCTTTGCTGTGCCAGTAGCGGGCGAAATCTTCCGCCACTTCATCTACCGCCGGTCCCAGCGCCAGCACGTCGAGATCGGTAAACAGCGGCTCATTGCCGGTGCCAAAATATTCGTCGCCGATGTTACGGCCGCCCACCAGCGTTACCGCGCCGTCCACGGTCAGGCTTTTGTTGTGCATCCGGCGATTCAGGCGAGCGAAGTCGGTCAGATAGCCCAGCGCGCGCAGGGTTCGAAACGAGAAGGGATTAAACAGCCGCACGGCGATATTTGGATGCCGATCGAGTTCGGCCAGCGTTTCATCCAGCCCGGGCGTATTGTTGTCATCCAGCAGCAGGCGCACCTGAACGCCGCGCTCCGCCGCATCCAGCAGCGCGCTGAACAGCAGGCGTCCGGACATGTCGTTGTGCCAGATATAATACTGGACGTCGATGGTGTGCTGCGCCATGCCCATCAGCAGATAGCGTGCCGCAAACGCATCCAGCCCATCGTTCAGCGGATGAATGCCGCTCAGTCCCGGATGACGGGCACATTGCTGTTGCGCATGTTCTCTCAGCCCGTCGCCTGGCCGTTCGCGTGAGGAACGCAGTGCCGCTTCGCTCATACTCAATCCCTGCTTACCCTGAAGCTGTTATTGTTGGTATCACCGCACGTAAAGGCAATCAGAGCCGTCTACTTCCGCGTCGGGTGCGGCGTTAATTTAGTCTAGACTTAGCCAGGCGTTCTGCATCCGGCGTTCTTCGTGAGGAGAAGATCATGACTCAGCTATCCCCGCGCCATCAGCCCCGGCTATTTCGCAGCTTTTTTCAGGGCAGCTTCCCCTGCTCTACCGCCTGCCGCAGCGGCGGGCGACGACTGGATATGGTCATCAGCAGCGGCCACGACATGCTGCTGGAGAAAGATTACGCCGCGCTGGCGCAGGAGGGATTGCGCACCGCGCGTGATGGCGCCCGCTGGCACCTGATTGAGGCCACGCCAGGTGAATACGACTGGCGCACCTTTCTGCCGATGATTCACGCGGCGGCGCGCCATGATTTACAAATCATCTGGGAGCTGGCGCACTTTGGCTACCCCGATCATCTCGATATCTGGAAGCCGGCGTTTGTGGAGCACTTTGGCCGCTTCGCGCGCGCCATGGCTCAGCTGATGCGGGATGAGGGCGTGGAGCAGCCGTTCTTTACGCCTATCAATCAGATATCCTTCTGGTCCTGGGCCGGCGCCGATGTCTCGTGGCTCGATCCCTACGCCAGCGCGCGCGGCCGCGAACTGAAACGTCAGCTGGTGCGCGCCTCGCTGACGGCCATGCACGCCATTCGCGACGTCTATCCGGATGCCCGCTTCGTGCTGACCGACCCGCTGGTGCAGATCGCCGCCGATCCGCATAACCCCGACAGCAAACCCTATGCCGACAGCCAGCATCAGGCGCAGTTTGAAGCCTGGGACTGGCTGGCAGGACGCGATGCGCCGGAGCTGGGTGGTCAGCCCGATTTTCTCGACATCCTGGGGCTGAACTATTATCCCGACAACCACTGGTTTTTCTCCGGCGACACCATTCCACCCGATCATCCGCAGCGTCAGCCGCTGCACCGGCTGCTGATGCAGTGCTGGCAGCGTTATCAGCGCCCGCTGCTGCTGGCAGAAACCGGCGCGGAAGGCGACGCGCGCGCGCCCTGGCTGCGGCATGTCAGTGAGGAAGCGCGGCTGGCCTTAGCGCAGGGCGTGGCGCTGGAAGGCATTTCGCTCTATCCGGTGGTGGAGTATCCGGCGTGGGCCGACGATCGGCGCTCGCCTGGCGCGCTGTTTGGTCTGGGCGATCCTAATGGCAATCGCACCCTGCACGAAGCGCTGGCGCTGGAGTTACGCAGTCAGCAGATTAAATGGCGCACCCAGGATTAAGAGTGCTGCACCGGGCTGGCGGTTTTGGGCGGGCAGGTTTGTACATCCAGTGACGGATCGGCTGGATGGCGCACGTCCGTCAGCCAGGTCATGGTGAAAAGGAACACTACGCCGATCAGGCAGGCGGAAAGCAGTCCAATGATGGCGATCAGTTTGTCATCCCGGGATTCCATCGACATCTCCTTGCAGGCGTCCGTAGTCGGTTGCTGGCCTCAGCTCATCCATAATGTAAGCATCAGGACGAAGATTATAAGGGTAACCGAGGTCACTGCAAGTACCACAATGGCGAAGTGCGCATCATCCAGCGGTTGCCGTAAAGGTTCGTCGTGATCGTCAGGTGGCGCGGGTGAACTCATGATGACTCAACAGGAAAGAGGCGTTTTTCAGCGGGATTGCCGCACAGAGTGTAATGGAATAGCGGCCAACGTACAGCACTATTTCTGTCGGAAAAGACCACGGAGCGTCATTACGCCCCGTGGTGGCCGCTTAGAAATCGTAGCTCATGCTGATTTTCAGCGTGCGCGGGTCGCCCTGCGCGAGATAGGTGCCGGTGTCATCAACGTTTGACCAGTACTTCTCATTGGTGACGTTTTCGACCGCCACGCGCCACACCAGATCGTTCTGATTCACCTTCATGCGGTAACGCATACCAAGATCCAGCGTGGTATAGCTGTCCAGCTTGAGGGTGTTGGCCGAGTTGGCGTACTGAGAGCCGCTGTGGTTGAGCAGCGCCGTCGCCGTCAGCCCCTCCACCGGCTTGATGTCATACTCCGCGCCCAGCACGTAGGTGTAGCGCGGCACGCCGATCGCCTGTTTGCCATCGTAAGTGCCGCCGGCGGTTTTCTTCATCACCGGATCGATCCAGGTGGCGCTGGCGTTGAGGCGCAGGCCCAGCACCGGCTCACCAAACACGTTGGCTTCCACGCCGCGATGGCGCTGCTCGCCATCCATGACGTAGACATTGTCACTGTTGATCAGGCCGGACGGTTTCTGGATTTCAAACAGCCCCAGCGAGCCGCCGATGCGGCCGAAATCCGTTTTCACACCGATCTCATTCTGCTTCGAGTGCGCCACGCCGGTCACAGTGCCATAGTTGACGGCGTCTTTAGGGGCCACTTCACCAGGCTGCAGCGCTTCCGTATGGTTCGCGTACAGCGCCACTTCTTTCCACGGCTTGTAGACCACGCCGTACGTTGGCATCCAGCGGTCGTTGGTGAAGCGCGAATCAACGCTTTCCGCGCCGGTGTTGTAGTTATAGCTGCGCACCACCACTTTCTGATGGCGAGCACCAACGGTCACCAGCAGCGTATCGTCCAGTAATCCCAGCGTATCGCTCAGCAGATAGCCCTGGGTTCGGGTGCGCGAAGTGGTAAGCGGATCGGAGAACTTGCCGCCGGCGAAGGTGGCCGCCGGTTCCGCCACGTCACCGCTGTGGTAGATATTAAACGGCGTGCCCACCAGCGACATGTCGTAGGCATTTTTCGCATTGGTGGTCAGCGCCGAGTAACCCACGTTGACTTTATGGCTGACAAAACCGGTGTGGAACTCACCGCGCAGCCCCACCATACCGCTCATGTTGTCCTGAATACGGTTGGAGTAGAAGCTACTGATGGTACCGTCACCGTTGCTGTTGGTAATGGTCGGCGCGCCGTAGTTGCCGGTTTCATGAGCGTGCTGTGCGCCGAGACCGGCATAGGCCGTCCAGCTGTCGGTAATATCGTATTCTGCTTTGGCGATACCGAATTCAGATTCCATATCGCTGTACACCCATTTCTGGCTGTAGTTATGCGAATTTGACGGCACCGCCGGGATCACCCCGGCGCTGGCGAATTTCACCCCCTGTAAGCCGTCATGGAAGGTTTTCTTCTGATAGCCAACGTCCAGCGAGGTGCGCAGCCGATCGCCGCGATAATCAAGACCAACCGAGGCCGCCGTGGTGCGTTTTTTCTCGCCGTCAACGCCGGTTTCACCTTCGCGATGCACGGCGTTAACCCGCACGCCAAACTGATTGTTATCGCCAAAGCGGCGCCCCACGTCCAGCGTTCCGCCAACCTGAGACGAGGAGGTGTAATCGAGGCCAACGCGATTGATCGGCGTATCTTCGGCATGTTTCGGCTCGAGGTTGATCATACCGCCGACGCCGGAACTGGCTGCGCCGTTAACCAGACTGTTGGCGCCTTTGAAGATCTCCACGCGATCGATCAGCGAAGCGTCCATCACCTGGCGCGGCACCACGCCCGGCAGACCGCCGAAAGTCATATCATCGCCGTCGAGCGTGAAACCCCGAATGCGGTAAGTTTCAGCAAAATTGCCGTAACCTTTGACGTTCTGCACGCCCGCATCGTTGCGCACCACATCGGCGATGGTTTGCGCTTGCTGGTCCTGAATCATTTTTGCCGTATAGCCGATGACGTTGAACGGCACGTCCATGGCGTTTTGCTCGCCCAGCATGCCGAGGCGACCGCCGTGGGCAATCTGGCCATCGAGAAAGGCCGGTACTAAGTCGTTGCCGCCGGGTTTGAATTCACTCTGCGGCGTGGCGGTGACGGTCAGCGTCTGCTGTTCGTTAGCGCCCTGAGGAGCATTACTGGTGTTAGTGGTAGCAGCCATCACTGGCAAACAACCGGCGCTGACCAGCATGGCCAGCAGCGTCGGTTTCATTCCGGGATTGAAAGGCGTTCTGCGCATGGTTATCCCCTGATGTAAATTATACTGAGAATCATTATTATTGCGGTTTGCGATTATGCGCAGCGTACAGCTAAATGCAAGCAATTTGCTAAAAGTGATGTTCAGTGAGAGGAGAGGCAAGAACCGCCGCTAAACAAGGAAAGCGTTGCAGCAGTCACGTACCAACGTAACTGCCGCAGTGTTACCCCTGCCAGCCGCCACCAAGTGCGCGGTAGAGATCGATTTGCGCCAGCAGCAGCGTGTTTTTCACCGCCACAATATTCAGCTGGGTGCTGAACAGCGTGCGCTGCGCATCAAGCTCATCGAGATAGGACGCATAGCCATTCTGATAACGGTTGCGCGCAATCCGCCACGCCTCGGCAACGTAGCGCTCCTGCGCCTGCAGTTCCGTCAGCTGCTGCTGGCTGCGCGTGATGGCATCCAGTGCGTTATCCACCTCGGCAAAGGCGTTGCGTACCACCCTTTCGTAGCCGTACAGCGCCTGGTTGCGCGACGCCATCGCCACATCCACCTGCGCGGTCAGCGCTTCGCGGTTGAGCAGCGGTGCCAGAACGCTGCCGCCGATGCTCCACAGGCGGAACGGATTATCCAGCAGATCGTGTAGCTGGCTACTCTGCAGCGTGCCGGACGCAGTCAGGTTGAGCGATGGCAGCAGCTGTGCCTGTGCCGCTGCCAGCGACGCGTCGCTCGCCAGCAGCAGGCGCTGCGCCTGGACAATGTCAGGCCGGCGATTCAGCAGCTGCGACGGCAGCAGCGCCGGCAGTGCGTGGGGTCGCAGCTGGTCGAACTGGCTGCTGCGCGCGATCTGGCGCGGATTCATGCCGACCAGAATGCTGAGCGCGTTCTCCTGCTGGGCGATCTGATGCTGCAGCTGCGGAATTTGCGCTTTCGCCGTCTGATACTCCGACGCCGCCTGCATCCATTCCAGCCGCGAGGTATAGCCGGTTTCGAACTGACGCTGCGCCAGGTTCAGCGAGTTCTGGCGCGTTTCCAGCGTGGCCTCGGTGACGCGCAGCTGCTCGTCGAGCGCGCACAGGCTGAGGTAACCGGATGCGACCGAACTGGCCACCGTCAGCTCGGCTGCCGAGGCCGCCGCACGCTGCGCCGCCAGCGTGGCTTCCGCCGCGCGGATGCTGTTGCTGCGGCTGCCCCATAAGTCGACCTCATAATTCGCCTGCAGCAGTCCCTGAAAAACCGCACTTTCGTACGGCTGACCGGTCGCCGCTGACAGCGCACGCTGATGGGTTGCCGCCACGCCCGCCGACAGCGTCGGGAAGTTGTCGCCCTGCGCAGCGCGCAGCTCGGCGCGATACTGATCGACGCGCGACCGGGCAATGAGAATATCGCTGTTGTGCTGCAACGCCTGGTTCACCAGCCAGTTGAGGCGATCATCACCAAAGCTGCGCCACCACTGCGCTTCCGGCGCGGCGGCGGGCCCGACCTGCTGACGCCAGTCGGGCGGAATCGGTAGCGACGACGGCGCCTGCTCCACTTCGCGGGCGCAGCCGGTCAGCAGTAGCGCGATGAGCGCCACGCGTAACGGCCGCTTCATAACGCATCCCGGTGTGGTTCGGCGGCGGTATCAATGTCGACTTCCACCGACATCCCCGGCCGCAGCTGCTGCAGTTCGTCACCAAGAATTTTGATGCGCACCGGAATGCGCTGGGCGATTTTCACGAAGTTACCAGTGGCGTTATCTGGCGAGATGGCGCTGAACTCAGATCCGGCGGCGGGCGAGATAAACTCAACGCGGCCGTCAAAGCGCTTGCCGTCCAGCGCATCAACGCGGATCGACACCGGCAGACCGGGGCGCACGCGCGCCAGCTGGGTTTCCTTCAGGTTGGCAATCACCCATTTATTATCCGGCACCACCGAGGTCAGCCGCGTGCCGGCAGTAACATACGTGCCTTTGCGCACCGACAGCTGACCGAGCTGGCCGCTGTCCGGCGCGATAATGCGCGTGTTGTCCAGATCGATATTGGCCAGCTCCAGTGCCGCCTGCGCGCTGGCTACGTCGCCGGCCAGCGCCGCGCGGTTGACGATGGTGGTTTGCAGATTCTGCTGCGAGACCGCCACCTGCGCCGCCGCCTGGCGCAGCTGGGCCTGAGCCTGCGCATTGGCTGCGCGCGCGGCATCACGCTCGCGTACCGACAGCGAGCCATCCGCCGCCAGATTTTCCACCCGCTTCAAATCCAGACTGCTTTTCAGCGCCTGCGCTTTGGCATTCTCCAGCGCGGCTTTATTGCTGGCGATTGTGGCCTCCGCACTCTTCTGCTGCTGCTGGTTGTTATTCTGCGCGGCAATCTTCATCGCCAGCTGTGCCTGCGCCTGATGCACGCGCTGGCGATAGATACGATCGTCAATGGTCATCAGTAGCTGTCCTTTGCGCACCGGCTGCAGATCCACCACCTCAACGTTCGTCAGGTAGCCGCTGACCTGCGGGCTGATAAAGGTCACCTGGCCGCGCACGTAGGCGTTTTCCGTTGACTGGATGGTGCTGGTAAAGGGCCACAGCTGCCAGGCGTATAAAATCACCAGCACGCCCACGATGGCGATGCCGCTCCCGGCGGCGATAGAGAGAATGCGTCGGCGGTTGGTGCGCTCGCGCTCCGCAGCCTGTAGATCGTCCTGTTGACTCATGGGGTCTCCGTTCGGTTTGCTGGCGCAGCCTGCTGCTGTTGCTCAGTCAGATTATGTCGCGCCTGGCGCCAGTTAAGATAACGCAGCCGCGTCAGGCGCCACAGCACCCACATCAGCGTTATCATTGCCAGCGCGGCGGTCAGTAAATAGGTATCGTTATAAGCCAGCACGTTGGCCTGCAGCGTGGCCACGGTTTGCAGCTGACTGCTGCTCTGCGCGCTGAGCAGGCCGCTGTCCGCCAGCTGGCTGCGAAACAGCGCGCTGTACTGGCTGAGGCGATCCACCACATTAGGATCGAGCAGCGACAGCTGATCGCCCAGCAGGCTGGAGTGATATTTTTCGCGCCACGTCTGGAAGGTGCCGAGAATGGCGGAGCCAATCAGCCCGCCGAGATTCTGGCTCATACCAAACAGCACGACAAAACTCACCAGATTTTTCGGCTGAGTCACCACGCCGCCGATGCCAAGCAGCATCGCTGGCCCAAGGAAAAAGGCACTGCTGAAACCAAGCAGAAACTGGCTGAAGTAGAGATTGCTGGCACGCGTCAGCGGGCTGGATTGCGCATCCATCAGCGAGGCGACAATCATTACGGCCAGCGAGACCACGATTGGCCAGCTCAGATGGTTGGGTTTGATGGTCAGCGCGCTGGCAATCATGCCGCAGATCACGCCCGCAATGATCGCCAGCGCCAGCCCGCGCATCTGATCGTTGAGCAGGCCCAGCTGCTGCAGAAAGCCCACCGCCCCGGTATTCTGCTCGGCCAGCACGATGCGCATCATGATCATCACGATGCCGAGCCGCACGATCATGCCATTGCTCAGCCAGCGGGTGTTAATCAGCGGGTTAGCGCGGTTATGCTCCAGCACCACCGCCGCGACAATCAGCACCAGCGCCAGCGCCAGACAGACGCCAAGCCAGGGGGTGCTGAACCACCACTCAATGCGCCCGAGCGACAGCACGCCGCACAATAACGCCATGCCCGGTGCCAGCAGCATAAAGGTGACGAAATCGAGCTTTTCGAACGCTTTGATGCGGTCGCCCGGCGGCAGCTTGACCACCAGCACGCAGCCCAGCGCAATCATCGCCAGGCCCAGTTCAAACAGATAGAGGCCGCGCCACTCCTCCAGCTGCAGCAGCTCGCTGGAGAACAGCCGCGCCAGCGGAATCGCCAGCTGTGAGGCAGTGATGCCAATCACCAGCGCTTTGAGACGGTGCTTCGCCGGCCAGGCCTGGATCTGATAATAGATGCCCAGCGAGCTGAGCGCCGCGCCCACCATGCCGTGCGCGGTACGCACGATAATCGCTGAGCTGAGATCGTTAGCGAGGATGTGAAAAAACGCCACGATGACGTACAGCACCAGAAAGGCTTCGGTAAACAGCCGCAGACCAAACTGCTGGCGGAACTTCACCAGCAACAGATTAATGGAGATATTGCCCATCACGTAGACCGCCGGCAGCCAGGCGATTTCGTTGCTGTATGCGGCGAAGGTGCCCTGCAGATTGGTGAGGTTGGCGGTCACCAGCGCATTACTCAGCGCGCCGGTAATGGAGATCAGCAGGCCGATCAGACCAAACGCGATGCGTTTCGATGGCGCATGCAGCGGTGTCGAGGGCGATCCCGGCAGCATCGGCTTTTCGTGCGGCAGCCATTCGCGAGGCGCATACGGGTTACGTTTCGCCACGGCTATACGTTTCCTAAGCGTTCAAGCAGCTGCTGCAACACGTTTTCGGTCACTGCCAGCGCGGCGGGATCGATATCGGCCAGCAACTGGGCGCGCAGCGCATCCGCTTGCGTTTTCACCGTAGCGAACGCCTCGCCGCCCTGCTCGGTTAACACCAGCAGGCGCTTGCGACGATCTTCCTTTGGCTGCACCCGTGCCAGCAGCTGCTGTTTCACCAGCCGATCGACCAGCGGCACTACACTGGCTTCCTCCAGCCCCAATAGCTGTGCCAGCGCCTTTTGCGTCGGCGGTTCACTGGCGGTCGCCACGCTGGCAATTGCCAGCCAGCTACTCATACTCAAACCGCTCTCTTTCAGGCGGCGATCAACCGCCAGCCGCCACGCATGGGCAGTAAGATGCAACAGACGGGAGAACGGTTGTGGATGGTCAGTCAAAGCGTAGCGGCCTAATGGTTAGAGTTCTAACTAAATGGGAAGGTTATTATAAGCTAAGCGACGTGCGAATGAAAAGTTTGCTTACATCAGCAAATTTAGTCGTGCTGCGTGCAGATTACCAGTTTCACTTAAGTCGCGGAAAGGCCCGGTCAGGTCGTGTGTACAGCTTGCCTGTATAACTTTTTTTGGCAAAATACTCTATAATATTGAGTAAATTAGCCTGATAAGCACGAAATGCACAAGCCGCCGCTTGTACAGATTAGGGGTTACTGTATAACTTTAGCCGCCATGAATCGGTTAACGATTCGGTAACGAATGATGCAGTTGCGTCGCCTCTGAAGGTGTTGTGGATTTCCACCTTCAGAGGTGTCTTTTTGTGTTGGGTGGTGAGTCAGGTTTTTCGCGCCTGTCCGCGCGGAAATATTTCATCCTGGTTGTGCTGGCCGCTGGGCCATCAGCCAATCTTAAGGGCTTACACATGCAAAATGCCGTCAATAGCAGCGATGTCCTCGCTGACAATTTCAAACAGGCCGTTAACAGTGAAACCAATGAGATGGAAGTCTTAGGCCATCTGATTGCTGAAATCCTGCACAGCGGTATGCCGGTGACCAATAAGGCCATTATTGCCGCCCTGATTGGCCGGCTGGAGCAGGAAGCCGATGTCGTCCAGTTGGATGTCTACCGTCACCTGCTGGAACTGGTGGTTCACCAGACCCCGGATGATTTTTCGCTGTAGCCGCAGCGGATTCCAGGGATGGAATCAACCTTATCGCCCCGTTTTACTGGCGCCTCGCGTCATCCCCCGGTAACATCGCCAGCGTTAACTTTTCCATTAAATATTGCTATGCCGTGACGGCATGCGCATCCAATAAAAGAGCCTGCAACAGATGAGTCAAACTGCCGATCGCCCCGCTGCCACAGCGAGCGACATCACGGTCGCACGTGTGCTGCGTTCCCCCTCTCTTTTCACCCGCGAGTGCCTGGCCGGGGTGATTACCGCCCTGGCGCTGATACCGGAAGTGATTTCGTTTTCCGTGATTGCCGGCGTCGACCCTAAAGTCAGCCTTGTCGCTTCGGTGGTGCTGTGCCTGACGCTGTCGATTCTGGGAGGACGGCCAGCAATGGTCACCGCGGCGGCCGGTTCCGTCGCGCTGGTGATCGGACCAATGGTGCACGCGCATGGCGTGGAGTACATTCTGCCGGCAGTGATCCTCGGCGGTATGATTCAAATCATTTTCGGCCTTGCCGGGCTGTCGCGCATGATGCGCTATATTCCGCGCTCGGTGATGATCGGCTTCGTTAACGCGCTGGGTATACTGATTTTCTTTGCGCAGGTGCCGCACGTCTGGGGCCAGTCCGGCCTGGTGTGGCAGCTGTTCGCCGCCACGCTGGCCATCGTGCTGCTGCTGCCCAAAGTGCTTAAAAGCGTGCCTTCGCCGCTGGTGGCTATCGTGGCTGTTACCGCAGTCGCGCTGCTGCTGGGCTATCGCGTGCCCAACGTCGGCGATGAAGGGCCAATGCGCGCCGGCCTGCCGGATTTCAATACCCTGCTGGTGCCGCTTAATCTGCAGACGCTGCAGATTGTCTGGCCCACCGCGCTGTCGGTCGCCTTCGTCGGCCTGATGGAATCCCTGCTGACCGCCAAACTGGTAGATGACATGACCGATACGCCTTCCGGCAAGCGGCGTGAATCCTGGGCGCTGGGCGTCGGCAATATTCTGGCAGGCTTTTACGGCGGTATCGCCGGTTGCGCGATGATCGGCCAGACCATTGTTAACGTCGAGCTGGGCAAGGCGCGTACCCGGGTATCCACCGTGGCCGCGGCGCTGGTGCTGCTGTTGCTGGTCACCGGTCTGAGCCAGATCATGGCGCAGATTCCGATGGTGGTGCTGGCGGGCATTATGATGGTGGTCGCGGTGAAAACCGTGAACTGGCACAGCCTGCAGCCGGCCACGCTGAAACGCATGCCGTGGTCGGAAACGCTGGTGATGGTGCTGACCGTCGCCGTCACGGTGTGGACCGGTAACCTTGCGCTTGGCGTGCTGGTGGGCGTGATGCTGGCCATGATGCTGTTTGCGCGCCGCATCGCTCACGTGATCCATGCCGAGCGCCAGCTGAGTGACGATGGCGAGCATGTGCACTACACGGTACGTGGCCCGCTGTTTTTCGCCAGCAGCAACGATCTGTTTGAGCATTTTGACTACGGCCACGATCCGCAGCGCGTCACCATCGATTTGACCCACGCGCAGATTTGGGATGCCTCCAGCGTGGCGGCGCTCGACGCCATTGAGTACCGCTACCAGCGGCACGGCGCCAGCGTCACCTTCACCGGCCTGGATAACCGCAGCAGCGATTTCCGCGATCGCCTCAGCGGCAATCTCGGCTAGATGTGCGATCGGGACGCCCGGTGCAGGCGTCCTGTTCGTCATTATTTTACCAGGGAAAACAGATCATTGAGCGATTCGCTCATGGTTGGGTGGGTAAAAATCTGGTCACGCAGCACGCTATACGGCAGCCCGGCATCCATTACCGTTTTCACGATGTTAATGACTTCATGCGAGTCCGCAGCCAGCAGCGCCACGCCGAGAATCTGCTGGCTGCCATTATCAACTACGGCTTTCAGCATGCCACGGGTGTCGTCAACAACGCGCGCACGCGGAATCGCGGCGACCGGCAGTGTCACCACCTGAATATCCCGCCCCTGCGCGCGCGCCTGCGCTTCAGTCAAACCAATACGTGATAACACAGGCGTCATAAACACGGAATACGGGATGTTAACGCGATCTTCGGTGGTGCGCGTGCCCTTACCCAGCAACTGATCGTAAACGATGCGGAAATCATCAAGCGAAATATAGGTAAACTGTGGTCCGCCGGTCACATCGCCCAGCGCCCAGATATGATCCACGGAAGTTTTAAGCTGTTTATCGACGCGCACCGCGCCGCGCGCATCGGTCACCACTCCCGCGTTTTCCAGTTTCAGTGCCTTCGTCGCCGGACGACGGCCCGTGGCGACCAGCAGCACATCGACTTCACGATCGCCCTGTGCGGTATGCAGCGTCACGCTGTCGCGACCGCTGGTTACACGCTGTAATGCAGTGTTGAGCTCGAGCTTAACGCCCTGCTCCTGCAGGATCCCGGCTATCGCCGCACTGATATCATCATCTTCACGCGCCAGAAATTGCGGTGCACTTTCAAACAACGTCACTTCGCTGCCAAAACCGGCAAACATGGAAGCAAACTCAACGCCAATATAACCGCCGCCAAGGATCCCCAGCCGCTGCGGCAGTTGCGTTAAATTCAGGATACCGCTGCTGTCAACCACGCGCGGTCCGGCAACTAAGCCTTCCAGCACGGGAAACACCGCTTCGGCACCGCTATTGATAAAAATTCGCTCAGCATGAATCTGGCTGACCTGCTGCGAGGAGGTGATTTTTAGCGTGTGGGCATCCACAAATTCTGCCTCACCATCAATGACATCGACCTGCGCAATAGCGGCCAGGTTGAGATGATTCTTCTCACGCAACAATTCTACTACTGCCGCTTTGCGCTGCATGGCATCGCTGAAACTGGCATGATGTTGCACATCGTGTACCAGTGCTTTCGTTGGGATACAGCCAACATTAATGCAGGTGCCACCATACATTTCGCGGGATTTTTCGATGATCGCGACACGCCATCCGGCGCGCCCCAGAGCCGCCGCCAGCGTTTTACCTGCTTTACCAAATCCGATGATTGCTGCCTGATAATGGTTCATGATGTTCTCCATAAGCGTCAAAAATAGTCATCACCCAAAGCTTACGGTTTGCTGCCGTGCCGTATTTCGCCGCAACGCTGGTATTTTTGTCTTTGCGTCTGAATCAAGCGGGCAGTTCAGGGAAAAGGGAAAAAACAAATGGATCCATTGAGTCAACTGCTGCTGCTGCATAACCCGCAGGGCAGCATAGATAAGAACTGCGTGCTGAGCGGTGAGTGGCAACTGCCGCACAGCGCCGGACATCTGTGCGCAGTGCGCTGGCATACGGTCACTGGCGGCCCGGTGATGCTGGATATGCCCGTCACTGCGGGTGTCGAACTCCCTGCTGGCAGCGTCATATTTCTGCCGCAAAACGCCGCGCATCGTATTTATCAGCGCCATACGCAGCCAACCCAACTGGTGTGCGGCCTGCTGGAACTGCCCGCGTCGGCGCATGCTTTCCTCACCGCCCTGCCCGAAGTGCTAATGCTGGCCCCCGAACCCACAAGCAGCGATGGGCGCTGGCTGGCTGCGGTGCTGCCGTTCATCACCCAGAGTGCTGATGCACTGCCAGCTGCTGGTGATGCCGCACTTCGCAGCCAGCAGATTGGCAGCCTGTTCACACTGGCGGTGCGCCATGGGCTCTCAACTCACGCAGCGCACCCTGGCTTACTCTCCCTGGCTCTGCATCCACGGCTTGGTCCTTTAATCACCCAACTGTGCGCCGCGCCGGAAAGACCGTGGACGGTAGAAGCCATGGCTCAGCAAGTGTTTATGTCCCGCGCCTCATTCGCGCTGCTGTTCCGCCAGCTCAGCGCTACCACGCCGCTGGCCGTGCTCACCTCCCTTCGTCTGCAACTGGCCGCTCAGCGACTGGCGCGCGAAACAGCCCCGTTAATCAACATCGCTCTGGCCGTCGGCTACGCCAGCGAATCATCCTTTCACAAAGCGTTTGTCCGTGAGTTTGGCTGCACTCCGGGAGAATACCGACGTCGCGTTGAAACGCTGGCGCAGGACCGCTAAGAGTAAAGAAGAAAACTGTACGCGCTTCGCTTGCGTAAAGGCGGATTCGTGGCTTTGCTTATTTCTCAGTGCGTTAACGATTACGCGGTTCGTAACAGGAGGAGAGCAAGATGAGTGGTTTGATGAAGGCAGCCTTAGCGGCACTGACATTGGTTACGCTGGCCGGCTGTATGCAACACAGCGACGCAGTGGGCAGTGACGGACGTCCACATGCGCCCAGCAAGCAGTCAGTACCTGGCGCCAGCGAAGGCGAAGGCCAGGTCGGCCAGCCTCAGGATTGAGATTAGCGGGACAGACCTTATGTCCCGTTTTTATTTTTCAGGCACAAAAAAACCGCCCTTGGGCGGTCACGACATTGCTACTTATTGCTTTGATTTTATTCGGTATTAAATATGGTGCCCGGGGCGGGACTTGAACCCGCACGACCATAAGCCGAGGGATTTTAAATCCCTTGTGTCTACCGATTTCACCACCCGGGCAGGGTGTAAACTGGAGGCGCGTCCCGGAGTCGAACCGAGGTGGACGGATTTGCAATCCGCTGCATGGCCACTCTGCCAACGCGCCTTTTAATCTGAGGTGCAAGCCGTCTGCGACGTATTGCAATATCTGGAGCGGGAAACGAGACTCGAACTCGCGACCCCGACCTTGGCAAGGTCGTGCTCTACCAACTGAGCTATTCCCGCATTTGCTTATGCTTCACCGAACTTGCTGATTTTACTCAGCTTCTTGCAGCCTTGCTGCCGTTCGATGCGATGCATTCTACTTATCTGACGCAACGAGTCAATAGAATTATCCACACACTGCGTCCGTTTGCTGCTTTTTAAATCGCATCGATCAGCTATCGAGCAAATCGCCGCGTGCCGCGCTTAAATACTGGAACATTGACCAGAAAGTCAGCACCGCTGCGATGTACAACGCCACCACGCCAACGCCTACTACGGTCGCGTCCGGACGCCACAGCAGCGCCACCAGCGACAGCATCTGCGCCGTGGTCTTCACTTTGCCAATCCACGACACCGCCACGCTGCTGCGCTTGCCAATCTCCGCCATCCACTCACGTAAGGCCGAGATAATGATTTCACGCGCGATCATGGTGGCGGCCGGCAGCGTGATCCACCAGGCGTGGAAATACTCGGCGACCAGCACCAGCGCCATCGCCACCATCACTTTGTCAGCGACCGGATCGAGAAAGGCACCAAAACGGGTTGTCTGCTTCCAGCGACGCGCGAGGAAGCCATCAAACCAGTCAGTGACCGCAGCAATGACAAACAGCAGCGCCGTCGCGAAGGGAGCCCAGTGAAATGGCAGATAGAACGCCAGCACGAAGAACGGGATCAGAACAACTCGAAACAGGGTAAGACACGTCGGAATGTTAAATTGCATATGCCACTAACTGTCTGGTGTGAGTAGGATTTAACGTATGTTCCTACATTGCCCACCCTGTTTCAATGTTAGTGTTTCAGCGAGTAGTAGATTTTTTCCGCCAGGGCGAAGGAGATACCCGGTACTTTAGCGATCTCATCGACGCTGGCATTCATCAGCGGTTGCAGGCCGCCCATGTACTTCAGCAGCTGCTGACGCCGTTTAGGTCCGACGCCTTCAATGCTCTCCAGCGCGCTGGTGTTCTTCACTTTGGCGCGTTTTTTCCGGTGGCCCGAAATTGCATGATTGTGAGCGTCGTCACGAATGTGCTGGATAACATGCAGCGCCGGCGAGTCCGGCGGCAGCGAAACGCCCTCGCCTTCCGCCGCAAAGAACAGCGTTTCCAGGCCGGCTTTACGGTCGCTACCTTTTGCCACGCCGAGCAGAATCGGCCGGTTTTTATCCCACGGCACATCCAGTTCCGCAAACACCTGCTGCGCCTGCGCCAGCTGCCCTTTACCGCCATCGATCAGGATCACATCCGGGATCTTTTCCGGTTCCAGCGCCTTGCCGTAACGACGGCGCAACACCTGATTCATCGCCGCGTAGTCATCACCGGGGGTAATTCCTTCAATGTTGTAGCGGCGATAGTCAGCGCGCAGCGGGCCGTCACGGTTGAACACCACGCAGGACGCGATGGTCTGTTCGCCCATGGTGTGGCTGATGTCGAAACACTCCATGCGGTTAATCTGCTCCAGTTTGAGGAACGCCGCCAGCGCCGCCAGACGCTGCTGAATGGTCGAGTGCTGCGCCAGCCGCGTCGTCAGCGCCGTGGCGGCATTGGTGCGCGCCAGCTTCAGGTAGCGCGCACGGTCGCCGCGCGGTTTGCTCTGAATACTGACTTTGCGCCCGGCCAGTTCGCTCAATGACGCGGCCAGCAGCTCCCGCTCAGGCAAATTGAAGTCCAGCAGGATATCCGCCGGTAAGGTACGCGCTTCGCTGCCCTGCAGATAAAACTGTCCGACAAACGTCTGCACCACTTCGGTGAGTTCCGTGTCTGCGGGCACCTTCGGGAAATAGCTGCGGCTGCCCAGCACTTTGCCCTGCCGGATAAACAGCACGTGCAGACAGGCCATGCCGGCGTCATAGGCCACGCCCATCACGTCGAGATCATCGCCCTGATTGGAGACGAACTGTTTCTCCGTAATCCGCCGCACCGCCTGAATCTGGTCCCGCAGGCGCGCCGCCTCTTCGAAACGCAGGCCCACGCTGGCCTGCTCCATACGCTGCACCAGCTGATTAATTACCTGATCGTCTTTACCGGCCAGAAACAGCCGCACATAGTCGGTTTGCTGCGCATATTCCTCTTCGCTCACCAGGCCGGCGACGCAGGGGCCGAGGCAACGGCCAATCTGATACTGCAGGCACGGACGCGAGCGGTTGCGGTAGACGCTGTTCTCGCACTGGCGAATCGGAAACACCTTTTGCAGCAGCGCCAGGGTTTCACGCACCGCATAGCCGTTGGGAAACGGACCAAAGTATTCGCCTTTGGCGTGTTTGGCACCGCGGTGCATCGCCAGGCGCGGATGCGGATCGCCGCTAAGGAAAATATAGGGGTACGACTTATCATCGCGCAGCAGCACGTTGTAGCGCGGCTGATACAACTTGATGTAGTTGTGCTCCAGCAGCAGCGCTTCGGTCTCCGTATGGGTGACCGTGACATCAATATTATGGATGTTGCTGACCAGCACTTCGGTCTTACGGCTTCCCACCTGCGTGCGGAAATAGCTGCTTAGGCGTTTTTTAAGGTCTTTGGCTTTACCAACATAGATCACCGTGCCTGTCGCGTCATACATGCGGTAGACGCCGGGCTGACTGGTCACGGTGCTGAGAAAGGCTTTAGGATTGAAAACGTCACTCACTACTGATTAACGGCTCCGCATTGAACAGGCCATGGCGTATGGCCAGATGCGTTAACTCTACGTCACCACTGATGTTCAACTTGCTGAACATGCGATAGCGATAGCTATTAACGGTTTTCGGGCTCAGGTTAAGCTGCTCGGAAATCTCCGTCACCTTTTGCCCTCGGGTAATCATCAGCATAATCTGCAATTCCCTTTCCGACAAACAGCTGAACGGTGATTCGGCGCGCTGCGGCTCAATCTGGCTCAGCGCCATCTGCTGAGCGATATCAGAGGCGATGTAACGCTGACCGGCGTGCACCGAGCGAATGGCGCTGACCACTTCCTGCGGCGCCGCCCCTTTGCTGAGATAACCTGCCGCACCGGCCTGCATGACTTTCGCTGGCAGGGGATTTTCGGTGTGGATAGTCAGCATGATGATGCGGATATCCGGATTGAAGCGCACGATTTTGCGCGTCGCCTCCAGTCCGCCAATGCCGGGCATGTTCATGTCCATCAGCACCACATCCACAGGATGTGTGCGGCACCATTTTACCGCATCCTCACCACAGGCCACTTCCCCGGCAATCACCAGTCCCTTCATATCTTCCAGTATGCGACGAATACCGGCGCGTACCAGTTCATGGTCATCAACAAGAAGCAGGCTGATCAACGGGACGTACTCCGCAGGTTAGTGGGGGAAAATATATTTCAGGGGCGTTATCTTACCGGGTTTCGCGTGGAAAGAACATCAGGGGCGCCAGATAAATCTCAAAACCAATGACCCATGTCAAATAGCAGGCAGCGGTGATTGTTTTTTTTAGCTGATGCAATACCATACTGGAATAAAATTGTTAAAATGTGACTAATATCATTAAGTTATAATTTATAACCCGCCTTCGCTTCTTCCCGCCGGCAGCACCTAAAAATAATCTTTCCGTGGAAGTTTTTTGCGCACAAAAAATAACGAACGGCGCAATTAATTAACCGTCTGTGCGCGGGTCGATGATGTGGCCTAAATTCTTCCATCAAGCGTATGATATACTCTGTTTTTTATGCACGGGAAGAATGTGTGCGCACAAGGTCATTCCACAAAGGAGATAATGATGAGTGATGAAGATTTCGTAACATCGCGCGATACCCAGGCGCTGGCGGATGAAGTCGCCTGCCTGAAAATGATGGTGACGCTGATCCTGAAAGGTATGGGCCAGGCTGATGCCGGTAAGGTGATCATCAACATGGAGCGCTACGTTCAGTCCGCGCTGGCCGATAAACCGCAGGCTGAGGTGTTCAGCAACACCATCCGCCAGATTAAAACCGCCTACCGTCAGTAAGCGGCGTGCCCTGCGCATCCTGCGCGGGGCGTTAGCTGTGTGACTGCCAGTTGACCGACACGCCCAGCGAGGGCAGCACTTCTTCCGGACTGAAGCGACGCGTGCCGCGATACTTCTCCGCCAGCGCCGGCTGCTGCACCGGAATACGAATGGCAAACAGATTGTCTTCTGACTGAATCAGTCCCGGCGAGAGCGGCTCGTACACCACCTGATGCTGCTCAAACATTTTCTCCAGCATCGGCGTGGCCGAACTGATCAAATACTCCATCCCGCTCAGCTCAGCCAGCTGTACCGAATGCCATAAGATGTTCAGCGGCAGTTCGGCATCCACTTCAAGGCGGGCCGAATAGCGCGACATTTCCCACACTTTTTGCTGATCAAAAGGCAGCACCATGCCCTCCGGCACTTCCGGCTCGTGCCACGGTAGCAGACGTGCGCAGCCACAAATGCCCTGACGCGCAGTCCAGGCAATCAGCCAGGTGACATCGGAACGATCGAAGCGATCATACTCCTGTCCCGGCGTGCTGAGTCGCGGCGGAATTGACCAGCCCTCGCCACGCGCAAATACGCTGTAACGATAGGTGCCCAACTCGGCCAGCAAAGAGGACGGCATATCCTTTAGCTGTGTTTGAATTATTTTCATCATGCGCCCCTGACATCCCCATGTTTGCAATGATTTATTAAGCGCCAGCCTGGCGGAGTTTCCGGCGCAGGGTAGACAACTGACTGCGGCTTAGGAACTACTAAAATTAGTAGTTGCCTTTTCGCTATATCAGGCCGATGGCTGCGGCATAACAGGCAATCTGCGTTTTATTGGAAACATTAAAACGCTTTTGCATATTCTTTTGGTGAAAATTTACCGTGTGTTCAGAAATAGCCAGAATAAGGGAAATTTCGGCTGAGGTTTTTCCCTCCGCTGTCCATTTCAATATTTCCAGCTCGCGCTGACTAAAATCATTCGATAACACCACCATTGAGCCGTCATTCAGACGGTCCAGCACACGCAAACTCAGTTCCGCCAGGAAGTGCAGTTGCACCTCCAGCTCAACGCGTCTGTGCTGGGTCTGGCTGGGTTGTTGCGATGCTATAGATAATATACCAATGGCACGATTTAGCGCCATTGCCGAGCATGAAAAGCCACTTACCAGCCCTGCTGCATTGGCTTCTGCCCATAAATTGCCTGCGCCGGTAAATAAATCACGCGTCCACTCCACGCCGCGACCGGGCTGCTGGCAGAGCATTAACACTGGATCTACCGCATAGTAATTTTCACTCTCGTAGCGTTTCACCCAGCTCTGCGGATAGGTGCTAAAGAGAAAAATACGCGGTCGGGTAAAAGGCACCGGATGCTGTACCAAAAAGGCAAAAGCATCAAATCCAAGGGCCTCAACATGTTTTTGCAGCAGCGATTTCAATTGCAGCACTTCGGAAAGCGCCTGAAATTCTTTTTCAGTTTCGCCTCGCCAGACGAAATAATTATCGATGGTCATTATTGCCCTGGCGCTGTTTCACGCCTTATTCATAACAGGATATCTGTGCCGATTAATGTAAAAAATAAATTAACCAGAGAAAAAATATTGATTGAAACCAGAGCGGCATTGCGGGTAAAAAGTGATAACTACCTTGTTGTCAATATGTTACCCAAATGAGAAATTAAACTATGGTGCGTTTGCCAGCGGCACCATCAGGATGATAAGTCGTGCGAATCAGAATAAGATTTTTCTGAAGAATTTTCAATCGTCCTGTTGATTAAACGCCAGACTTCGCAGATAAAACATTCGCCTCATCATTAATCGCTATTATCTTTGCCATTTCCCTTTTTTATACCGCCCGTCATAATCTTCCTGCTGATTAAGTCCGCAGCGCGGCTTAATTCCAGTTATTTCTGCAGTGGTTCACTGCCGTACCCCTGTGGCAGACATTTCCGGCACCGTCTTTTCCAGCTACGCTTTAGCAGAGGCGCAAGGTGGCAGGCACCAGCATAGCTCCGCAGGCTGGCGCGATTTCAGCAAACTGAGTGGGACTGACTATGTTAAACCAGCTGGCATTACCCTTTCTGGTCGTGGGCGTGTGTACCGCCCTGATGATCGCTAAAGATCTGTTGCGTCACCCGCATCCGCTGGCGGTCATGAATATCATCTGGCCGCTCACCGGGCTGTACATGCCGTTTTTCGGCTGGCTGGCATGGTGGTATCTCGGGCGTAAACCGTCACGTCAGCGAAAACTGGCGCTGCTGCTGCCCTCCGGATTAACCGGTTATGCCAGCTGGCAAACCATTTTTATTTCCACCTCGCTCTCTGCCGCCGCCTGTATATTCGGCGACATCATCACCCTGCCAATAGTCACGCTGCTCAAGCATTTTGCAATTAGCCCCGCGCTGTGGTTACAGGCGGTTATTTGCGTGATGATTTCGTTACTGGCGGGATTATTTTTTCAGTTTCTGGCCATTCGCCAGCGGGAACAACTTTCTATTGTCCGTACGTTATTATTAGCGCTGAAAACAGAAACCTTTCCGCTGCTGATTTATCAAACGGGAATCTTTATCTTTATGACGCTGGCCCTAAAATATGTGCTTAATCAACAGCTCAATCCCCTGCTCAGCGCCTTCTGGTTTATGTTACAGCTGGCGATGCTCACCGGATTTATTTTCTCCTGGCCGGCAAATCATTTCCTCATCAAACGCGGATTAAACCCGGCGGTGTAGTTTAGCGACAAAAGCCTGCGCCGCGCATGCCAAGGTGGAAATGGCTGGCATGCGCCGCATTGTAATCCGGCCCCAGCGCATTACCGAAGCTGGCACAGCCGTTGCGCCATAACGCGTGCAAACCGGCAGCGGCCTGCGGCGGTTGCTGCCAGTTTTTGCCTACCTGTAGCCAGCGCCCATCCGCCAGCTGAAACCCCGTGATGTCCCACGCCTCCGCCGTCGCGTGTTCACTGCGGCGTCCTTCCTGGCGGTGATAAATATTGCGGCAGGCGTAACTGCCAACGTGCGCGATGCGGCGCAGCGGCGAGGTAATGCCGGCCTGCTGCAGCGCCGCATTGCTGCGCGTAACATACAGCGTGCTGGCCACCGCCATCGGACAGCTGGCAAGAAAACTGCTGCTCAGCGTGACCTCACCGAAGCGGCTGATGCGCAGCGGTTGATCAATCGGACAATCGCCCTGCAGCGGCGGCACCTCACGGAAACTGACTCTGCCCTGCGCGCTGGCCGCGCGCATCACCGCCAGACACGCGGCCGGATCGCTGCTCAGCCGCTGCAGCTTATAGCGCGTCATCCAGCCCGGCGGATCGGTAACCTGGAGCGGTATAAACGGATTCCACTGTGGCGGCAGATGCGTTTTCAGCCAGGGTAAACTCCACCAGCCGCACAGGGCCAGCAGCACTATCGCGAGCAATGCGCGCACGCTGCCTCACTTTTTCCGGGTTCATCGAAATGACAAGTGTAGAACCCTGCGCAGCGCTGCGTGGTGCAAGCGGCTCATTTGCAGAACATTTACGCAAAATGACGGCACGGCGCGCCATGTAAATATTTACTGACACGGTAAAGCACGCAAAAGGGCACAAAGGTTTAAAAACCATTACCGAGAGTGGCCGCCTTTCCTCTATCTTATGCCCTCTTGCCCTGTGCAACAGCACGTTATTCAACAGCCAGCAGAGCTGACACAACATCAAGACAGGAAAGATATTTTTATGGTTGATCAATCTAAAGCGGCGCCCATTGAGGCCGAACAGCCGGAAAAACTCCGGCGCAACCTGCATAACCGTCACATCCAGCTTATCGCCATCGGCGGTGCCATTGGCACCGGTCTGTTCATGGGCTCCGGTAAAACCATCAGCCTGGCGGGTCCGTCGATCATCTTCGTCTATATGATCATCGGTTTTATGCTGTTCTTTGTGATGCGCGCCATGGGTGAGCTGCTGCTCTCCAACCTTGAGTACAAATCCTTCAGCGACTTTGCCGCCGATCTGCTCGGTCCGTGGGCCGGTTATTTCACCGGCTGGACTTACTGGTTCTGCTGGGTGGTGACCGGCATCGCCGACGTGGTGGCGATCAGCGCCTATTTCCAGCTGTGGTTCCCGGACTTCTCGATCTGGATGAGCGCGCTGCTGTGCGTGTTTGTTTTCCTTGCTCTGAACATTGCCACGGTAAAACTGTTTGGCGAGATGGAGTTCTGGTTCGCCATTATCAAAATTGTCGCCATCGTGGCGTTAATCATCACCGGTATTGTGCTGGTCAGCCTGCACTACCCTTCGCCGAACGGGAGTCACGCGGCGCTGAGCAATATCTGGGATCACGGCGGCATGTTCCCGAAAGGGCTGAGCGGTTTCTTTGCCGGCTTCCAGATTGCGGTGTTTGCCTTTGTCGGCATTGAACTGGTGGGCACGGCGGCGGCGGAGACCAAAGATCCGCATAAAGTTCTGCCGCGTGCCATCAATGCGATCCCGCTGCGCATCATCATGTTCTACGTGCTGGCGCTGCTGGTGATCATGGCGGTGACGCCGTGGAACCAGGTCATGCCGGATCGCAGTCCATTCGTTGAAATGTTTGTGCTGATTGGCCTGCCGGCCGCTGCCAGCATCGTTAACTTTGTGGTGCTGACCTCCGCGGCCTCCTCAGCCAACAGCGGCATCTTCTCCACCAGTCGCATGCTGTACGGCCTGGCGGAACAGGGCGTGGCGCACAAGGCGTTTGGCCGTCTCTCAGCGCGCGCAGTGCCGACCACCGGCCTGTTCTTCTCCTGCCTGTGTCTGCTGGCTGGCGTGGCGTTGATCTACCTGATTCCGGATGTGATGACGGTCTTCACCATGGTGACCACGGTTTCGGCGATTCTGTTTATGTTTGTCTGGACCATTATCCTGTGCAGCTATCTGGCCTATCGCAAACAGCATCCGCAGCGTCATGCGGCGTCACGCTTCAAAATGCCACTCGGCAAGCTGATGTGCTGGGTGTGCATGGCTTTCTTTGCCTTTGTGCTGGTGCTGCTGACCCTGCAGGAAGATACCCGCCAGGCGCTGATGGTGACGCCACTGTGGTTTGTGGTGCTGACCATGGGCTGGCTGCTACGCCGGCGTAAAGCCTGATCCACCTAAACGAAAAGGCCCGGTTATCCGGGCCTTTTTCGTTATAAGCGTTCTGTGAATTTGTGCCACGCCTGCGCCAGCGACGGCCGCAGCGAATCTTCCCGCTGTGGTGCTGCTGCCGGCGCTGCGGCGGGACCGAGATTAAAGGTAAAGGTGTAATCCGGCTCTTCCCCCATGCGCAAATCCACGATCAGCGTGTCATTGCCCTGCTGGCGCATGGCATAAAATCCATGGCTGAACCACGCAACGCGTTCGGCGTGCCACTGGCCTTTAAACGGGGCAAAAAGCGCGGGATGGCGATCGTACCAGCGAATCTGTAAGGGACGATTGGGCGACAGTAGCGACCACCAGGCTTCCCCGTAGCGCTGCGGCGTGATAATTACCGTACGCCACACCAGCGTATTAAACGCGGTGGGCGTCACCAGCAGTTGCTGCGGCTGCACGGCCTGCTGCGTCAGCTGGTGCTCAATATGCCGGGTAGCAACACTTTGCGCCACCATGCTCCAGCCCAGGTACAGCGTGCTGATGAGCAATCCGGCCTGATTCCAGCGCAGCCCGCACGCATCCCGCCGCCACAGTGCGACGATCAGGGCGATCAGCAGCGGCAGCGTGTAGAGCGGATCGATGATGAACATGCTGCCGATGGCGAACGGGTAATCGGTCAGCGGCAGCCCGAGCTGCGTGCCGTACACCGTGGTCAGGTCCAGCAGCGGATGCGTGATCAATGCCAGCCAGATGGCGAGGCACCAGGCGCGCCAGTGCTGCCGGCTGCGCGTCACGCCAGCCACCAGCCAGCCAGGTAACGGTGCCACCAGCGTCAGCCACAGCAGCGCGTGGCTCTCGGTGCGGTGCAGCGTCATGTTGCGAATGGCATCGCCGTGGTCGATAAACACGTCGAGGTCCGGCAGCGTGCCCGCGACCGCCCCCGCCAGCGCCGCCTGCCACAGCGGCACGCGTTTGCCCATTACGGCCACGGTCACCGCCGCGCCCAGCGTTAGTTGTGATAGCGAATCCATGCACTCTCCTGGTCAGCCACGGGGATCAGCGCACGCGGATCCCTTCAATGATCATGCGCTGAACGTTATCCAGCGTCTGGGCAAAAAATTCCGCATCGTTTAGCGTCTGGCCGGTGATGGCTTCCACCTGGGACGCGAAATCAGCGTAGTGCTGCGTGGTCGCCCACAGCAGAAAGAACAGATGCTGCGGCTGCACGCCGGCAATACGCCCTTCGGCGATCCACTGTTCGATAATCGCCGCTTTGTCATCCACCAGCGCTTTTAAATCCCCCGCCAGCTCGCCCTTCAGCAGCGGCGCGCCCTGCAGCATCTCCAGACAGAACAGGCGCGATGCCTGCGGGTGGTCACGCGACACTTCCAGCTTGAGACGAATATAGTTGCGGATGGCCACCAGCGGATCCTGGTCATGACGCAGCGCACGCAGCGGCGCCAGCCACACATCAAGAATCTCTTTCAGTACCGCCACATACAGCACTTCTTTTGACGGATAGTAGTAAAGCAGGTTGGTTTTTGAGACGTCCGCGCGCTCAGCCACCTTATCCAGACTGGTGCCGTGAATGCCAAACTGCGAGAAGAAGGCCAATGCCGCTTCCAGAATAGCTGCCCGTTTCGCCGCAACGGCCCGCGATCGGCGTCCTGGCTTTTTTTCATCGCTTTTCACACTGTTACCTCTTCCATCCTGCGAAATCGCATCATAACAAACGCCCTGTTTCCTGCCTAATGCTGTGCCCTGCACCTTTTTCGCTCAGGCGACGCATGAAAAACGTGCAATTTGTTTTGACCAGATGGTCTGTTTTGGACCAGTCACTCAGGATTCATTACGTCGCCAATTTTAACTGATTGTTATGTATCACTTTTAAAATTGTGGCACAGGCTTTGCAATTTTGTGATCGAGCGCCGCCCGCAGGATGCGTGCAGGAAGCAACGCAGCGCGTGAAGCAATCCATGTTCAATGCAGAGAGGTTTCACATGAAAATTGGCGTTTTCGTTCCGATTGGCAACAATGGCTGGCTCATCTCCACGCATGCCCCGCAATACAAGCCGACCTTTGAACTCAACAAAGCGATTGTGCTCAAAGCTGAGCACTATCACTTCGACTTTGCCCTGTCGATGATTAAGCTGCGCGGCTTCGGCGGCAAAACCGAATTCTGGGACCACAACCTGGAGTCCTTCACCCTGATGGCCGGGCTGGCTGCGGTGACCTCACGCATTGAAATCTACGCCACCGCCGCCACCCTGACGCTGCCGCCCGCTATCGTGGCGCGCATGGCCGCTACCATCGACTCCATTTCCGGCGGCCGCTTCGGCGTCAATCTGGTCACCGGCTGGCAGAAGCCGGAGTATGAGCAGATGGGGCTGTGGCCGGGCGATGAATATTTTGCCAGCCGCTACAACTACCTGACGGAGTACGTCACGGTGCTGCGCGATCTGTGGGGCACTGGCCAGAGCGACTTCAAAGGTGAGTTCTTCACCATGAACGACTGTCGCGTCAGTCCGCAGCCGCAGAAGCCGATGAAGGTGATTTGCGCCGGGCAAAGTGATGCCGGCATGGCCTTTTCGGCGCAATACGCTGATTACAACTTCTGCTTCGGCAAGGGCGTCAATACCCCGACCGCCTTTGCACCCACCGCCGCACGCATGAAACAGGCCGCGGACAAAACCGGGCGCGACGTCGGTTCCTACGTGCTGTTTATGATTATCGCCGCCGAAAGCGACGAAGCCGCGCGCGCCAAATGGGAACACTATAAAGCCGGCGCAGACGAGGAAGCCCTCGCCTGGCTCACCACGCAGAGCCAGCAGGACACCAAATCCGGCAGCGACACCAATGTGCGCCAGATGGCGGATCCGACCTCTGCCGTCAACATCAATATGGGCACGCTGGTCGGTTCTTATGCCAGCGTGGCACGCATGCTGGATGAAGTGGCGCTGGTGGAAGGCACCGAAGGCGTGCTGCTGACCTTTGATGATTTCCTGCAGGGCATTGAAGATTTTGGTGAACGTATCCAGCCGCTGATGGCGTGCCGCCGCGCGCTGATTGACGCCCACAAGGAGGTTGCATAATGAATACCGTCGTTTGTGCCCACAGCAGCAGCCAGCCTGCAGTGACTCTGCCGGCGCGCCCGGAAGCCATCGCCCTGCCGCCGGCGCAAAGCGCGCTGATTGTGGTGGATATGCAGAACGCCTACGCCAGCCAGGGCGGCTATCTCGATCTGGCCGGGTTTGATGTCTCCGCTACCCAGCCGGTTATCGCCCGGATTCATCAGGCGGTTACCGCCGCCCGCGCGGCAGGGATGCAGATCATCTGGTTCCAGAACGGCTGGGATAATCAGTATGTCGAAGCCGGTGACGCCGGTTCGCCCAATTTCCATAAATCCAACGCACTGAAAACCATGCGTCAGCGGCCGGAGCTGCAAGGCACGCTGCTGGCAAAAGGCGGCTGGGATTATGCGCTGGTGGATGAACTGGTGCCGCAAGCCGGCGATATTGTGCTGCCCAAACCGCGCTACAGCGGCTTTTTCAACACGCCGCTCGACAGCATGCTGCGCAGCCGCGGTATTCGTCATCTGGTGTTTACCGGCATTGCCACCAACGTCTGCGTGGAATCGACGCTGCGCGACGGCTTTTTCCTCGAGTATTTCGGCGTGGTGCTGGCCGATGCCACCCATCAGGCCGGACCGTCGTTTGCTCAGCAGGCGGCGCTGTTCAACATTGAAACCTTTTTTGGCTGGGTCAGCGATACCGACACCTTCTGCGAGGCGCTGAAGTCGTAACCGCCGTTTCACCTGCACGCTTAATAATAAGGACTCTGAGTCATGCCTAAAACAGTGATTATTCCTCCCGGCACCACGACGCCGATCGCTCCGTTTGTACCCGGCACTTTAGCCGATGGCGTGGTGTACGTTTCCGGTACGCTGCCGTTCGATGCCGACAACAACGTGGTGCACGTCGGGGATGCGGCGGCGCAAACCCGCCACGTGCTGGAAACCATCAAAAAAGTGATCGAGACCGCCGGTGGCAGCCTGCAGGACGTCACTTTCAACTCGATTTTCATCACCGACTGGAGCAACTACGCGGCGGTAAACCAGGTGTATGCCGACTATTTCCCCGGCGACAAACCGGCGCGCTTCTGTATTCAGTGCGGTCTGGTGAAACCCGATGCGCTGATTGAAATCGCCAGCGTGGCACACATTGGCCGGCAGGAGGCGTAATGCATCTGGACATTCAGGGATTAAGCGCGCCCGACGCGCCGACGCTGGTATTGTCGTCCGGGCTGGGCGGCGTGGCCGCGTTCTGGCAACCGCAGCTGGCGGCACTGACGCCGCACTATCGCGTGGTGACCTACGATCAGCGCGGCACCGGTCGCAGCCCCGATACGCTGCCGGAAGGTTACAGCATGGCAATGATGGCGGCGGAACTGGCCGACGCGCTGGCGGAGCACGGCATCGAACAGTATGACATCGTGGGCCATGCGCTTGGCGGGCTGATTGGCCTGCAGCTGGCGCTCGATTATCCGCAGCGCGTGGGACGCGTAGTAGTGATTAACGGCTGGCTGGCGCTGGATGCCCACACCGAGCGCTGCTTCCAGGTGCGCCAGGATCTGCTGCTCAACGTTGGTGTTGAAGCGTTTGTGCGCGCGCAGCCGCTGTTTCTTTATCCGGCCGAATGGCTGGCACGCCATCAGTCGCGCATCAGCGCGGAGGATGTGCATCACGTGGCGCATTTCCAGGGCACGGAGAACCTGCTGCGGCGTCTGCACGCGCTGAAATCGGCCGATTACCGTCCGCACGCCTCGCGAATCACCCAGCCGGTGCTGGCGATATGCAGTCAGGATGACCTGCTGGTGCCGTGGAGCTGCTCGCCGCAGCTGGCGCAGGCGCTGCCCAACGGCAGCCTGATTGAGATGCCGTGGGGCGGCCACGCCATGAGCGTGACCGATGCCGACAACTTTAATGCGCTGCTGCTGCGCTGGCTGGCGGACACCGCCACGTCGGCTCGCCGCGCCAGCTAATCACGGAGCCGATGATGAGCGTACATGAACTGCCCCTGCTGCCCGAAGTGAGTCAGCAGGCTTTCCGCGATGCCATGTCCGGCCTGGGCGCAGCGGTTAATATCATCACCACCGACGGTCCCGCCGGACGCGCCGGTTTTACCGCCACCGCGGTGTGCAGCGTCAGTGATACGCCGCCGACGCTGCTGGTTTGCCTCAATCGCAACGCGTCGGTGTGGCCCCTCTTCCGCGATAACGGTGTGCTGTGCGTGAACACGCTGGCCGCCGGGCAGGAGTCATTGTCGACGCTGTTTGGCGGCAAAACCCCGATGACCGAACGTTTCGCCGCCGCCCGCTGGCACACGCAGCGCAGCGGCGCACCGCTGCTGCAGGGGGCGCTGATGGCGTTCGACTGCACCATCACGCAGGTCGTCAGCGTGGCGACACACGACATTCTGTTTTGCAACGTGATGGCGCTGGAGCGCCATGATGCCCAGCCCGGTCTGATGTGGTTTGACCGTCGCTACCATGCCCTTTCACGGCAGGACGCCCGCTAACGCCGCACCGTGCGGCCCGGTTCGACCACTACCCTGGAGAAGACGATGGCGAGTTCCTGGTTCCCCCGCTGGCAGAAAAAGTCAGCCATGAGCGATAACGGGCTGATTGCCCCCGACGAGACCCTGCCGCTTGGGCAGACGTTCGTGCTGGGCCTGCAGCATGCGGTAGCAATGTTTGGCGCAACGGTGCTGATGCCGCTGCTAATGGGGCTGGATCCCAACCTGGCGATTCTGGTTTCCGGTATCGGCACCCTGCTGTTCTTTGTCATTACCGGTGGTCGCGTGCCGAGTTATCTCGGATCGAGCGCCGCGTTTGTCGGCGTGGTGATCGCCATTACCGGCTTCAACGGTCAGGGGCTCAATCCCAACCTGGCGCTGGCGCTGGGCGGCGTTATTGCCTGCGGCGCGCTCTACACGCTGATTGGCCTGGTGGTGATGAAAGTGGGTACCGGCTGGATTGAACGGCTGATGCCACCGGTGGTCACCGGTGCGGTAGTGATGGCCATCGGCCTTAATCTGGCACCGATTGCGGTGCACAGCGTCTCCGCCTCGATGTTTGATAGCTGGATGGCGGTGATGACGGTGCTGTGCATCGGGCTGGTGGCGGTGTTCACCCGCGGTATGGTGCAGCGGCTGCTGATTCTGGTCGGGTTGATTGTCGCCTGGGCGCTGTACGCTCTGCTGACCAATGTGATGGGCTTCGGCAAGCCGGTGGATTTCAGCCGCGTGGCCAGCGCCGCGTGGTTTGGTCTGCCGCACACCACCGCGCCGGTATTTGATATGCAGGCAATCGTGATGATCGCACCGGTGGCGATTATTCTGGTGGCGGAGAACCTCGGCCATATTAAAGCGGTGGCGGGCATGACCGGGCGTAATCTCGATCCGTGGATGGGACGCGCGTTCGTCGGTGACGGCCTGGCAACCATGCTGTCCGGCTCCATCGGCGGCAGCGGCGTCACCACCTATGCCGAAAACATTGGCGTGATGGCGGTGACCAAAGTCTACTCCACGCTGGCGTTTGTCGCTGCGGCGCTGATTGCGCTGGTACTGGGCTTTTCGCCTAAGTTCGGCGCGCTCATCCACACCATTCCCGGCCCGGTGATTGGCGGCGCTTCAATTGTGGTGTTTGGCTTAATCGCTGTGGCCGGCGCACGTATCTGGGTGCAAAACCATGTCGATTTTAGCCAGAACAGCAATCTGATTATGGTGGCCACCACGCTGGTGCTCGGCGCCGGGGATTTTGCGCTGAAGATTGGCAGCTTTACCCTCGGCGGCATCGGCACGGCCACCTTCGGCGCCATCATCCTCAACGCAATTCTGCAGCGACGCGGTGCCGCGCTGACCCAGCCGGCGGCGCGCCCGCAGCCTTAAGGCTTCTGCGGTGCCTGCTCCGGCACCGCTTTTTTGCGCCGCAGGCGCAGTTCACTGACAATCACCCCGCAGACAATCAGTGCGCCGCCCAGCAGCGCCGCGGCCGGTAACCGTTCGCCAGCAATGCGTCCGACCACACCGGCCCACACCGGCTCGCCGGCATAAATCACCGTGGCGCGCGTCGGCGAGACGCTGCGCTGCGCCCAGTTCATGGTGACCTGAATCAGCGCGCTGGCCGCGCCGAGGCCCAGCGCGCTGAACAGCAGCGGCGCCGATAGCGTGGGTAGAGATTCGCCGTTGGGCAGCATCAGCACGAAGGCACATGCCGAGGCCACCAGCAGCTGTACCAGCGTCACGCGGCGCACATCGACCTGTCCGGCGTAGCGGCTGATAAGAATGATCTCGGCGGCAATGGCGAGGGTGCTGAGCAGCGTGGCGATCTCGCCGGCATTCAGCGTCAGGCTGCCATCCTGCGGACCCGCCACCAGCACCAGACCGGTGAACGCCAGCAAAATACCCAGCCACGCCATCAGGCCCGGCGGCCGGCGCAGAAACAGCCACTGCAACAGTGGCACCACCGGCACGTAAAGCGCCGTCAGAAACGCCGACTGACTGCTGGAAATGGTTTGCATACCCCAGGTTTGCAATCCGTAACCACCGGCAATCGCCACGCCAATCAGCGTACCCGCTTTGATTTCCAGCCAGGTAATGTGGCGCAAATAGCGGCGAAAGAAAAAGGCCAGCAGCAGCGAGGCGGTAGCGAAACGCAGCCCGACAAAAAAGAACGGCCCCGAGTGCGCCATGGCGCGATGCACCACCAGAAAGGTGCCACCCCAGACCATCGTGATAAAAATAAGTACCAGCTCTTGACGCGTAATACGCAGGCTGAGGCGGGAAGTGGAAGCAGACATAACGCACCAGAATAGAGGACTGGCGCACATTTTTGCTGATTAGCCGGGCAAATTGCAATCATTGTAACCGCCGGGCGTACCCGGCGGCCGGGGATACCGTCACAGACGCACTATTTTTTCGCGCGGCTGCGTCCCCCCTTTTCACCTGCTTCGGCAGCACGCTGCGGATCATTTCTGAAATTCCCGCCGCTGTTTTTACCGCCTTTTCGACCCGCTTCCGCGGCCCTTTCGCGATCTTCCGCGAAGTTGCCTGATCCTCCACGATGTTGAGCCATCATTTCCTCCAGGTATTGAGCATAGGTGGTGAAGACATTTCACTGCGCTAACAGTGTCAGGTCAGGTGCGCACTATCTCGCCACACCCGCTTAAAGCATAGCCAATGGATACGCACAATCAGGCACATATTCATACTTTGCAACAGATAAACCGCTTAACATCGTTTTTATGGCGAGATATTCAGCTGAAAAACAAGCGGTTAGCGGCAGAAGTCGTAGCGCAATCTCCGTGACTGTTCAATGGCTGACCAGCATAGCGCGCAGCCTCTTCTATACTTCTTTCTGTTCCTTACACCACAGGATGAAAACACGATGGCAAAAATTCTGGTGCTTTATTACTCCATGTACGGACATATCGAAACCATGGCTAACGCGGTGGCAGACGGTGCGAAGAGCGTGAGCGGTGCCGAAGTCACCATTCTGCGCGTGCCGGAAAGTATGGATGCCGAACGATTTTCTCAGGTCGGCGGGAAGGTTAATCAGCCGGCGGCGGAAGCCAAACCGGACGACCTGCCGCAGTACGATGCCATCATCGTCGGCACCCCGACGCGCTTCGGCAACATGTCCGGTCAGATGCGTAATTTCTGGGACCGCACCGGCGGCCTGTGGGCCTCTGGCGCGCTGTACGGCAAGATTGCCAGCGTGTTTGCGTCTACCGGCACCGGCGGCGGTCAGGAGCAGACTATCACCTCGGTGTGGACCACCCTGGCACATCACGGCATGGTGATTGTGCCCATCGGCTACGGCACCAAAGAGCTGTTTGATATTTCGCAGGTGCGTGGCGGTACGCCGTATGGCGCAACCACGCTGGCGGGCGGTGACGGATCGCGCCAGCCCTCTGCGGAAGAACTGGAAATTGCCCGTTATCAGGGCCAATACGTCGCCGGTCTGGCGGTAAAACTGAAAGGATAAATTCCCAACAGGAGAGAGTTATGGCAACAGAACAGTTTAAAGCTCACCACGTGGGCGAATGGGCGACCTTACGTCACACCTCACCGGAAATCGCTGAAGCAATTTTCGAAGTGGCGAATTATGACGAACGGCTTGCCGAAGAGATCTGGCGCCAGCAAGGCAGCGATGAGGTGTTATTCCGCGCGTTTGAGAAAACCGACCAGGACGTCCTGACGTGGGACGATAAGCCGGTCGAACGTAAAAACATCTGAAGCACAGGCGGGCATGTCCCGCCTTCTCATTTTTAGCCGTCAGGGAGCTTTTATGTCAGCCTATCAAAGCATTAATCCGGCCAATAATCAGCTGCTGAAAACCTGGCCATCACACGATGACAGCTACGCGCAGCAGGCGCTGCACACCGCCGATGCGCTCTACCATTCGCCGTGGAGCAAAGGCGACATTCAGCCGCGTCTGCAGGTGCTGCAGCGTCTGGCAGAATTGATTGAGCAGCGCAGCGAAGAGCTGGCCATCATCGCCAGCAAAGAGATGGGTAAGCTGATTGGCCAGAGCCGCGGCGAAGTGAAAATCTGCGCCAGCATCGCGCGCTATTATGCCGAACACGCGGCAAGGCTGTTACAGGCCCAGCCCTATCCCAGCGATGTCGGTGATGCCTGGCTCGAATACCATCCGATTGGCGTGGTGGTGGCCGTCGAGCCGTGGAATTTTCCCTATTATCAGCTGATGCGCGTGCTGGCACCGAACCTGGCACTGGGCAATCCGGTGCTGGCGAAACATGCCAATATTGTGCCGCACTGCGCCGACGTGTTTGAAAAGCTGGTGCTGGAAGCCGGTGCGCCGCAGGGCGCGTGGACCAATCTGTTTATCTCTAACCAGCAGGTGGCCGATCTGATTGCCGATCCGCGCGTGCAGGGTGTGGCGCTCACCGGTTCAGAGCGCGCTGGCAGCGCGGTGGCCGAGCAGGCCGGTAAGCACCTGAAAAAATCCACGCTCGAGCTGGGTGGTAACGATGTGTTTGTGGTGCTGGACGATGCCGACATTGATGAAGCGGTGCGCCAGGGGGCGCAGGCGCGGCTCAGCAACTGCGGTCAGGTATGTACCGCGGCCAAGCGCTTTATTCTGCATGAAAAGATTGCTGAACGCTTTATGGCTAAATTTAGCGCGGCGCTGCAATCCGCTACGCCCGGCGATCCGTTAGATGAAAAAACCACGCTGGGGCCGCTATCGTCACAGGATGCACGTGACCGGCTGGTAAAACAGGTGGACGAGGCGGTGGCGCATGGCGCCCGCGTGGAGTGCGGCGGACGCGTAATCGACGGCGTCGGCTGCTACTACCAGCCAACCATCCTGACCGGCCTGACGCCGGATAACCCGGCTTACTATCAGGAGTTCTTCGGCCCGGTGGCGCAGGTGTATGTGGTGGCGGACGACCGTGCTGCCGTGGCGCTGGCTAACGATTCGCACTACGGTTTGGGCGGTTCCGTATGGACGCGGGACATTGCGCGCGGGCGCAACATGGCTTCGCAGATTGAGACCGGCATGGTGTTTATCAATTCGCAGAGCGATACTGCGGCTGAGCTGCCGTTCGGCGGCGTGAAGCGTTCCGGCTATGGCCGTGAACTGTCCGATCTCGGGCTGAAGGAGTTTGCTAACCAGAAACTGGTCGTGGTAGCCGGTTAAGCGGCATGAAACCACCGTGGAACTGAACGGTGGTTTTATTCGATTTACTGCGGTGCGCGTCAATGCGCAGCCGGTAACAACACAGCAGGGTCGCCGTGCATGGCGACCCTGCTGGCGTTTTAGTTGCTGGCTGCTGCCGGCTGTTGCGCGGGTTTAGCGTCCGCCTCCGGCTTCGCCGGCGCTGCTTCAGCCTGCGCTTTCTGCGCCGCTGCAGCATCGGCTTTCGCCTTCTCATCTGCGGCCTTCTGAGCGCTGGCCTTCTCAGCTTTGGCTTTGTCGTCCGCCGTTTTTTGCGCCGCGGCCTTGTCCGCCTTCACTTTTTCCTCAGCGGCTTTGGCGTCAGCGGCTTTCTGCGCTGCAGCTTTATCAGCCGCGGCTTTGTCAGCCGCCGCTTTATCTGCGCTGGCCTGATCCGCTTTGGCCTGTGCGTCATCGCTGGCTGCCGGCGCGGCAGCAGGCTGTGCGGCCGGTGCCGGTGCGGCTGGCTGCAGCGGTGTACCCTGCAGCGCGTTGTTCAGCGCGCTGGTGAACTGATCCCAGCTGCAGTAGCCGTTGGCGTCAGTGTCACACCCCGCCAGCTGCAGCGTAACGCGCTTCGGTGGGTTCTTCAGGCTCAGCACATCGGCATTACGCAGCTGATCCGCCGTCTGATAGACATACTCCACTTTCAGCAGATCTTTATTGTTCTTCGCATCGTGCCAGCGTTCAAACACCACCTGGCCGCCAATCGGGGTTTTCTCGTCGTTACCCGGCAGCTCGTATGGCTTAACCTGCAGCGCGCTGAGCAATGACGCGATATTCGAATCGTGTCCGACCATCAGCGTGACTTTTGGCGCGGTGGCTTTGTCCTGATCGACCAGCTGGCTGCGGATGTAATCCACCAGCGGGGCGGCAACGTCACGCGCCACTTCAGGCGCGGTAAACAGCGCATCCTGATAGCCATTCTTGATCGCCGCCAGCTCTTTCCACTGTTCAGGCGTTTTGATTTGTCCCCAGGCAACCTGATCCGCCGGGAAACCTTCGTAATATTGCAGCGTGAAGGCGTCGACCAGCGAGTTACCCACTTTCAGCGGGCCATTGACGCCGGGCTCTTTGCCGTTTTCCGCGCTAAAGGTGTTGTCGCCGCTGCTTAGGTCGCACTGTTTCTTGCCGTTACAGGCCGGAGCTGATTTGTAATCCACGATTTTTTCCAGCCGCTGGAAGGCCGGCTTCAGCGCCAGCTTCTCATTAGCTGCGGTCATCGCCGCCAGCGCTTTCTTGTTAAACGCTTCGCTGCCATCGGTGATTACCGGATTGAAGATCGGGTCCATAGTGCCCATCGCATCCTGATGGGTGACAGCGATATCGCAGCCCGGGAAAGCACCGGTGACGAAATACTGCGCCGTCGCGACGGTGCGCTGCAGGCTGTTGGCATAGACAAAAATGTTGCTGCTGTCCGGACAGGTGCCGTTCTGTACCAGCCCCTGCTGAGCCAGCCACTGACGGGTGTAGTTACCCATGTAGACTTCCAGCACGCCGCCTTTGGTGGTCAGCTCACCGCCGGGCACATCCCATTGCGGCCAGCTTTTTTTCGTCGCCTGCTCCAGCACGCTGCCGTTGTTGGCCAGCGGGGCACGCAGGTTGTGACGACTCAGCATCAGGACCTGCTGCAGTTGCATGTCGCCATCCGCGGCGTAAGCGCTCATACCCATCGGCAGCGCCGCGATCACTGACAGCGCGCAAAGACTCAGTTTCTTGATCATTGTGCCTATTCCATAATTCATCAGGGAAACACTCTGGCATTCAAGCGATTAGCTCGCCAAAGAGCGAATTACCGCACAGTGTAACCCAGCTTGCCTGAGAAAATCGCCAGATGTTTGCAAAAACCGTGCATCGACTATAGCAGTAAACGCGCTGGCCGTCGGGTTACGGCAGCAGATTGAAAAGCTTCAGGATGTTTTTCAGAAGGATGGAAAGCAGAAAAGCGAAAAGCCCGCATCGCTGCGGGCTTCTCTTATATGGCGGAGGAACAGAGATTCGAACTCTGGGATGGTTTCCCATCGGCGGTTTTCAAGACCGCTGCCTTAAGCCACTCGGCCATCCCTCCTGAAATCTTTTTGTCACCTCACACTGCGAGAGTGTGAAGTGGCGGAGGAGGAGAGATTCGAACTCTCGGATGGTTTCCCATCGGCGGTTTTCAAGACCGCTGCCTTAAGCCGCTCGGCCACCCCTCCGCAATGAGGCGCACTATAAACATCCCCCCGAACGATGTAAAGCATCCAGTGATTCGTTCGCCTGAAAAACAGTCAAAAATGATTTTTTTGCCGTCTTAATCGTCATTCTGCTCAGTGAAACAGCAATTTATCGCGTAAAGATGGGTAAAACGCCTTTTCTGTCCTCTGACCGTTGCGTATTCTCAGGCCATATTTGGTGTTCTCTCTCTAACAGGAGCGCATGATGGACAGAATAATTAGCTCGTCACAGCAGCAGTCGCTACTCAGCACCCATAAAGTGCTGCGCAATACTTATTTCTTACTTGGCCTGACGCTGGCGTTTTCCGCCGTCACCGCCACGCTCAGCACCGTCTACGCCCTGCCCTCGCCGGGACTGATTCTGATGCTGGTGGGCTTTTACGGATTGATGTTCCTGACCTATCGCCTGGCGAACAGCCCGGCGGGTATTCTGGCCGCGTTTGCCTTTACCGGCTTCCTCGGTTACTGCCTCGGTCCGATTCTCAGCTCGTTCCTCACCGCCGGTATGGGTGATGTTATCGCCATGGCGCTGGGCGGTACCGCGCTGGTGTTCTTCTGCTGTTCCGCCTATGTCCTGACCACGCGTCGCGACATGTCTTTCCTTGGCGGCATGATGATGGCCGGCTTTGTGGTGCTGCTGGTGGCCGTGGTTGCCAATATCTTCCTGCAGCTGCCCGCGCTGCACCTGGCGATCAGCGCCCTGTTTATTCTGTTCTCTGCCGGTGCCATTTTGTGGGAAACCAGCAACATCATTCAGGGCGGTGAAACCAACTACATTCGCGCCACCGTCAGCCTGTATGTCTCTCTGTACAACATCTTTGTCAGCCTGCTGAGCCTGCTGGGCTTCGCCAACCGCGACTAAGACGTAAAGCACGCACCGTTAAACCCCGCTCCGGCGGGGTTTTTGCTTTTTATCCGCCGCCGCCTTTACAATAGGCGCGCTGACGATATGAGGAAACAACGTGATTTTTGCCGGTAAAGAGATTGCCACTGACGCAGAAGGCTATCTGAAAAATAGCGCCGACTGGAGTGAAGCGCTGGCGCAGGCCATCGCCCAGCAGGAAGCGATTGAGATGAGTGAAGCGCACTGGGAAGTGGTGCACTTTGTACGTGATTTTTATCAGCAGTTTAATACGTCGCCGGCAGTGCGCATGCTGGTCAAAGCCATGGCGCAAAAATATGGCGAAGAGAAAGGCAACAGCCGCTATCTGTTTCGCCTGTTCCCGGAAGGTCCGGCCAAACAGGCCACCAAAATTGCTGGCCTGCCAAAACCGGCGAAGTGTCTGTGATCATCCGGTAGTAAACCGCGTCGGCCGCTCCGCCAGCTGATGCGGCTCCACCAGCACCTTATCGACCCGGGCACTGGGCGGTCCGCCCGCCTTCAGCCACGCAATCAGAGACTCCACCTGCTGCGCTTCTCCCGCCGCCAGCACCTCCACGCTGCCATCGGCCAGATTATGCGCATAGCCGGTGACGCCCAGCGTGTTCGCCTGCGCCTGGGTGTAATAACGGAAGCCCACGCCCTGCACCCTGCCGTGAACCCAGATTTTATAACCTGTCGTCGCCATGGCGATCTCCCCTTTGTGCGTTGCATTTTGCCGCCATCCACCGGAAAATGGCGCCTCATTTTTTCAGGTAAGCATAGCAAAACATGACCGTTCGATTGATTCTCGCTAAGGGACGTGAAAAATCCCTGCTCCGCCGCCATCCGTGGGTGTTCTCCGGGGCCGTTGCCCGTATGGAAGGTAAAGCCCAGTCGGGTGAAACCATTGATATCTGTGACAGCAACGGCAAATGGCTGGCCCGCGCCGCCTACTCTCCTCAGTCACAAATTCGCGCGCGCGTCTGGAGCTGGCAGCAGGATGAGTCAATCGACATCGCCTTCTTTGTGCGCACGCTGCAGAAAGCCCAGCAGTGGCGCGACTGGCTGGCACAGCGCGACGGGCTGGACAGCTATCGTTTGATTGCCGGCGAGTCCGATGGACTGCCGGGCGTCACGATTGATCGCTTCGGTAACTTCCTCGTTCTGCAACTGCTGTCGGCCGGGGCGGAGTATCAGCGCCCAGCTCTCGTCTCGGCGCTGCAGCAGTGCTATCCCGACTGCGCCATCTACGACCGATCTGACGTGGCGGTGCGCAAGAAAGAGGGACTGGAGCTGGCGCAGGGCCCGGTAAGCGGTGAGCTGCCGCCTGCGCTGCTGCCGATAACCGAGCATGGCATGCAGCTGCTGGTGGATATTCAGGGCGGTCACAAGACCGGTTATTACCTCGATCAGCGCGACAGCCGTTTTGCCACCCGTCGTTACGCAGAAAATGCCCGGGTGCTTAACTGCTTCTCCTACACCGGCGGTTTTGCGGTCTCTGCTCTGCTCGGCGGCTGCCGGGAAGTGATCAGCGTGGATACCTCGCAGGACGCCCTTGACGTAGCAAAACAGAACGTGGCGCTTAACGGGCTGGATGTCTCACGCGCGCAGTTCCTGCGTGACGATGTGTTCAAACTGCTGCGTCGCTACCGCGACAGCGGCGAGAAGTTCGACATGATCGTCATGGATCCGCCGAAATTCGTTGAGAATAAAAACCAGCTGATGGGCGCCTGCCGCGGCTATAAAGACATCAACATGCTGGCAATGCAGCTGCTGAATCCGGGCGGCATTCTGCTGACCTTCTCCTGTTCCGGGCTGATGGCCACCGAGTTGTTCCAGAAAATTATCGCTGATGCCGCTGTTGATGCCGGTCGTGATGTACAATTTATAGAGCAGTTCCGTCAGGCAGCCGACCATCCGGTGATCGCCAGCTATCCTGAAGGGCTTTATCTGAAAGGCTTTGCCTGTCGCGTGCTGTGACTTGAAAACGCTGTCCCTGCCCCCATATCGGTGGCAGGGCAAAGTTTTGGGAGGTCACAATGATTGCCAGTAAATTTGGAATTGGACAGCAGGTCCGGCACCGTCTCTCCGGGGTGCTCGGCGTGATTGTGGATGTCGACCCGGAGTATTCGCTGGACGATCCGCAGCTGGATGAGGTTGGCGCGACGGAATCTCTGCGTGCCGCTCCCTGGTATCACGTGGTGATGGAAGATGAGGAAGGCGAACAGGTGCATACCTATATCGCTGAGATTCAGCTGGCCGGCGAAACCTCGTTCGAACATCCGGAACAGCCCTCCATGGATGAGCTGGCCGCCTCGATCCGCCAGCAGCTGCAGGCGCCCAGCCTGCGGCATTAAGGGTACGGCGACTGCGCGTCGCCGTTTGTCTTTAACGCGTCACGCCCAACCGCGGAATTTCTATCTTCGGGCAGCGATCCATAATCACCGTCAGCCCGGCATCACGCGCCAGCACCGCCGCCTGCTCATTGATCACGCCCAGCTGCAGCCACAGGGTTTTGGCGCCGATAGCAATCGCTTCCTGTGCCACGCCCCATGCCGCTTCGGAATTGCGGAACACATCCACCATGTCGATCTTGCCCGGAATCTCCGCCAGCGTGCCATATACGGTCTGGCCCAGCAGCTGCTGTCCCGCCAGCTTCGGGCTCACCGGCACTACGTCATAACCCTGATCGAGCAGGTATTTCATTACGCCATAGCTGGCACGCTCAGTGCGATCGCTGGCACCGACCAGCGCGATGCGTTGGGTTTGCGTCAGGACATCGCGAATCGTTTGATCGTTCATGTTTTTCTCCTTGTTCACTCGCCTGAGTGTAGATGCCATTGCGCGCTAAAGTGCAAGCGCAGCGCACGAAAAGTTTGCGCGGCGACACGAATAAATATGTTAAAATGTAAATTAACTGCCATAATGTAATAATTTGCTACACATCGCCCTTTTCCCCTGTTCCGGGAGTTGAAATGAAGCTGTCTCTGGCTGTTACGGGTTTGCTGTTGCTGCTCGTATCGGCAACCTGCCATGCCATCACCCTGAAGCTCGATCCGCAGATCGACCTGCTGGTGCTGGATGGGCGCAAAATCTCAGGTTCGCTGCTGAAAGGCGCGGACAGCCTTGAGCTGGAGCGCGGTCAGCATCAGTTTCTGTTTCGCGTGGATAAACCCTGCGCCGATGCCACTCACTTCCGCTCAGAACTGATGATCGTTACCTTCACTGCCGACGCCCATTCCGTAGCGATTCGCCTGCCGGCGCTAAATAACCGCCGCGAACGCAGCCTGTTTGATAAATCGTTAAATTTTCAGCTGATTGACGAGCGGGGTAATGAAATAGCCAGCATTCGCGACCGATTGCCGGGTGAGAGCAGCGGCAATGTTGAACAGGCGATGATCAACTACAACCGTACGGCGCAGGCGGCCAGCGTGCCGCGCTTTGCGCTGCAGGCGGCCAGCGTACCGGACGCCAGTCTCAGTCTGGATATGGTATGGCAGGACGCCAGTAATTTGCCCGCGCTGCAACGCTGGCTGCAGCGTGTTGATGCCGCCACGCGGCAGCGTTTTATCAGTTGGGTGAAAACCCTACGCGCAAGTTGATAGCAGCTGAACGCCAGGGGTAAACTCGTGCATTCACTACGTTTGCACGCGCCGAAACAGGAAGCCCCATGGAGCAGACCGTTCGTACCCTGAAAGTTCAGAAACACATCGCCCTCGTTGCCCACGACCACTGCAAAGCCTCGCTGCTGGACTGGGTGAAAATCAATCAAAATGCGCTGCAACCTCACGTGCTGTATGCCACCGGCACCACCGGCAACCTTATCAATCGTCACACCGGACTGGATGTGAATGCCATGCTCAGCGGGCCGATGGGTGGCGATCAGCAGGTCGGCGCGCTGATTGCTGAAGGTAAAATTGATGTGCTGTTCTTCTTCTGGGATCCGCTCAATGCAGTACCGCACGATCCGGACGTCAAAGCGCTGCTGCGCCTGGCTACCGTATGGAATATCCCGGTAGCGACCAACCGCGCCACCGCTGATTTCATTATCCATTCGCCGATGTTTGCCAGCGAAGTGACCATCCAGATCCCCGATTATCAGCGCTACCTGACGGAACGCCTGAAAGCCTGATGGCTCAGGCCTTCCGGCTCTGCGCAACGCCCAGTTCGCGCAGGTGTTCGACAAACACGGAAGGCCGCTCTTTATCAAACATCAGCCATACCTGCTGACGCGCACGCGTGATGGCCACGTAGGCCAGGCGCCGCTCTTCTGCATGTGGAAAATCCTCCGGCTGCGGTAGCAATCCCTCTTCCATGATCGACTCGCGCGCCTGCGCCGGGAAACCGTCACGCCCTTCGTGCAGCCCCAGCACGATGACAAAATCCGCCTGCTGACCTTTACTGGCGTGGATGGTCATGAAGTCGATACGCAGTTTCGGCCAGCGGGTTTTGGCTTTATCCAGCATGGCCGGACGCAGATGATGGTAACGCGCCAGCAGCAGTACGCGCTCGTCCGGCTTCGCGTAACCGCTCAGCTTGTCGAGCAGCGCTTCCAGTTGCTCCTGCGGCAGCAGCGTAATGGATTTCTTGTTCCCTTTACTCAGGCTGTTGAGCGGCTTGCGCAGCTGATGCGGATTCTGCTGCACAAAGCGGTTGGCAATGTCACCGATGCGATCGTTGAAGCGGTAGGTGGTATCCAGCACGCAGCGGTCGCCTTCGCCAAAATAGTGATGAAACGCGGTGGTCAGGCTCATCTCCGCGCCGCTAAAGCGATAGATCGCCTGCCAGTCATCGCCGACCGCAAACAAACTGGTGCGCTTATTTTGCTGCCGCAGCGCGCTGAGCAGCGCCGCCCGCTGCGGGGAAATATCCTGGAATTCATCCACCAGAATGTGCTTCCACGGGCTGATAAAGCGCCCCTTCTCCAGCACAGCGATCGCCTGATGGATCAGCCCGGAGAAATCCACCGCGCCCTCGGCTTTCAGTGCGCTTTTCCATGCTTTGAGCAGCGGTGCCATCAACCTGACGCGCTTCGTGAAATTGTCGCGCAGCGGTTCCGGCACATCGGCAATCATCGCCGCCTGCGCGCCGCCGTGCATGCGCATCAGGCCGAGCCAGCGCTCCAGCCGCACGGCAAGACGCTGCACCAGTTTGTCATCCTGCCAGAACGGACCTTCCGGCACGTCCCACGCCAGCTCTTCCTGCAACCACTGTCGCCAGCCGCTGGCCTGCGCCTTTTTGCTGTTGCACTGCTCGCGCCAGTTTTCGATCAGCAACTGACGTCGTGCGCTGCTGTCACTTTCCAGCCGGCTGATGACCGGCTGTTTATTGCTGCCTTCACGAATGATGTGCAGCGCCAGCGCGTGGAACGTACGCGCCTGAATCGCGCTCTCACCCAGCCGCGTCTGGATCCGATCGTTCATCTCTTCCGCAGCCTGGCGACCAAAGGCCAGCAGCAGGATTTGCTCCGGCTGCGCCAGTTTGCGCTGTAACAGCCAGCCGGCGCGCGCCACCAGCACCGAGGTTTTGCCACTGCCCGCGCCGGCCAGCACCAGCAGCGCGTCTTCACCGTTGACCACCGCCTCACACTGCGATGGATTGAGCGGCGTGGTTTCGACGGTGGAGAAGAAGGCGTGATTATCGCTGATCACCCGCGCGCTCCATTCACGGTTGCGCTGCCGAATCGCGCTCTCGCCCTGCTCAAGCCACTGCTGGCAAAAGCGCCACAGCGTACGGCAGTTATCAAACTCCTCAAGCCGTGCCAGCGGCAGCGGTAAGGCGGAAAACTGGCGCGTGATGGTCTCTTTTACCGCGGCCAATTCGCTGCGCTTCAGCCAGCGATCCTGGCCGGTAAACGCGACGATCTCCTGCTGCAGCGCGCTCAGCACCTGCGCGCTGATTTCGCTCATCTCGAGGCTCCACTGCTGCCACGCCTGCTGCAGGTAATGGTAAAAACGCTGGGTTTCCTGCCACTCGGTGCCGTGCAACCGCACCACTTTCTCTTCCGGTAACAAGAACTCCAGCTCGCCCCACACCAGGCCGCGTTTACAGGTGATACCAATTAGCTGATTAAACGGGATCAGGTACTCGTGGCGATCACCGCTGACTTCCACACCGGCAGCCAGCAATCGCACCCGGTTATAGGGATGCTGTGCCAGCCGTTTGCCTATGGATGTTGCTTTTAGTTCCATCTCCGCACCGTCATGTGGAATTCAATTATCGCGCAGTTTACCTGTCAGACCCTTAGCGCTCCAGCCTTAAAACACGCTAAACTGAGCGACACATATTGCGGATTGCAAAAGGAAAATCGCGTTATGCGCACCGTGCTTAATATTCTGAATTTTGTTCTTGGCGGCTTTATCACCACCCTCGGCTGGCTGCTGGCCACGCTGATCAGCATCGTGCTGATTTTTACCCTGCCGCTGACCCGCTCCTGCTGGGAGATCACCAAACTGTCCCTGCTGCCGTTTGGCAACGAAGCGGTTCACGTTGACGTGCTGCGCCCGGAGAGCAAAAGCCACGTGCTGAACGCCGGCGGCACCTTCCTCAACCTGTTCTGGCTGATTTTCTTTGGCTGGTGGCTGTGCCTGATGCACATCTCGACCGGCATCCTGCAGTGTCTGAGCATCATCGGTATTCCGACCGGCATTGCCCACTTCAAAATCGCCGCTATCGCGCTGTGGCCGGTAGGTCGCCGCGTGGTGTCAGTGGAAGAAGCGCAGGCGGCGCGTGAAGCTAACGCGCGGCGCCGCTACTGAGGCTGAAGATGATGCCTGACGCTCTACCCGGCTGGCGCCGTTATCTGTTCAACAGCAGCCTGCGCTACCTGCTGCGCATCTTCTTCGCGCTGGCCGGCTGTGCCGCCGTTCCCTGGTGGCTGCAGCAGATTGAGTGGACCATTCCGCTAACGCTCGGCGTCGTGGCGGCGGCGCTGGCCGATCTTGACGATCGCTGGACCGGCCGCGTGCGCAACCTGCTCATCACGCTGGTGTGCTTCTGCATCGCCTCGGTCTCGGTTGAGCTGCTGTTTCCGCACCCGTGGCTGTTTGCTATCGGTCTGGCGCTCTCCAGTTGGGGATTTATCCTGCTGGGCGCGCTGGGGCAGCGCTACGCCACCATTGCGTTTGGTGCCCTGCTGATCGCCGTGTACACCATGCTGGGCATTGGCCTGTTTCCGCAGTGGTGGATGCAGCCGGCGCTGCTACTGATTGGCGCGCTGTGGTACAACCTGCTGACCTTTATCGGCCACCTGATGTTCCCGGTGCGCCCGGTGCAGGAGCAGTTGGCCGCCAGCTTTTCCCAGCTGGCGCGCTATCTGGAAGCCAAGGCCAATCTGTTTGATCCCGACGGCGGTGAGCAGGATGACGCGGCGCTGATCGCCACCGCGATGGTCAATAGTCAACTGGTGGCGCAGCTCAACCTGACGAAAACCACCATTCAGAGCCGTTTACGCGGCGACCGCGGCTCGCGCAGCACGCGGCGCAGCCTGCATTACTATTTTGTGGCGCAGGATATTCACGAGCGCGCCAGCTCGTCGCATCTGCAATATCACCTGTTGCGCGATGACTGGCGCTACAACGAGGTGCTGTTTCGCTTTCAGCGACTGCTGAACATGCAGGCGCAGGCCTGTCGCCAGCTGGCAGAGAATATCGTGCTGCGCCAGCCGTGGCACCACGATAGCCACTTTGCGCGCAGCTTTGAACGGCTGGAGACCGCCCTACAGCGCCTGCAACATAACGATCCGCAGGCGACGCACATTCGTCCGCTGTTCTGGTTGCTGCGCAACTTACGCGCCATTGATGCGCAGCTGGCGTCGATCGAATCAGAGCAGCGGCTGGCAGAACCGCTGACGCAGAGCGATCACCATCTGTCGCGTGAAGGCTTGAGTGGCTGGGCGGATATCCGGCTGCGCCTCAGTCGCCATCTGAGTCCGACCTCGGCGTTGTTCCGCCACGCGGTGCGCATGTCGCTGGTGCTGTGCGTGGGGTACGCCTTCATTCAGCTTACCGGCCTGCATCGCGGCTACTGGATCCTGCTGACCAGCCTGTTTGTCTGCCAGCCTAACTACAACGCCACACGGCGGCGGCTGGCGCTGCGTATTGGCGGAACCCTGGCCGGTATTGCGATTGGCCTGCCGGTGCTGTGGCTGGTGCCCTCTATCGAGGGCCAGTTGGTTTTGATTGTGCTGAGCGGCGTGCTGTTTTTTGCCTTCCGCCAGATTCAGTACGCGCAGGCGACGCTGTTCATCACCCTGCTGGTGCTGCTGTGCTTCAATCTGCTGGGTGAAGGCTTTGATGTCGCCCTGCCGCGCGTGGTGGATACCTTGCTCGGCTGTGGCCTCGCCTGGCTGGCGGTGGCGTTTGTCTGGCCTGACTGGCGTTTCCGTCAGTTGACGACCGTTGCCGATCGCACGCTGAATGCCAACTGTCGTTATCTTGATGCCATCCTGGAACAGTATCATCAGGGTAAAGATAACCGTCTCGCCTACCGCGTGGCGCGCCGTGACGCGCATAACGCTGATGCGGAACTGGCGTCAGTGGTGTCCAATATCAGCGGCGAACTGAAGCAACAGCCGCCGCTGCGCGAGAATGCGTTCCGTCTGATGTGCCTCAATCACTCGTTTCTCAGCTACATCTCGGCGCTGGGCGCGCACCGGGAGCGGCTGACGCAGGGCGAACTGCTGACCCTTTTAGATGACGCGGTATGCTTCGTCGAGGATGTGCTGCAGATCGATCGCGTCAGCGAAGCGCAGGCGGAAACGATGCAGCAGACACTGATGCAGCGCCTGAGCGCGCTGAAAACCAGTGAGGAGGCGCAGGCACCGCTGGTGTTGCAGCAGCTGGGGCTGCTGGTTGCGCTGCTGCCGGAAATTGCCCGCCTGCGCCGCACCCTCGCCGCCGTTTAAGGCAACAGGCGCTCCGCCGCGGCGTGCTGGCGGAGCGTTTCCTGATACCAGGCGCTCAACTCTTCACGTACCGCCGCCGGCAACGCGGCCTGGTGATGGCCGGAAATGGCGCCTTCCAGTGCCAGCAGCGTTTTCAGGCCGATATCTTTATTCACCGCCCGCAGCTTCAGCCAGCTCTGACGCGAGCCCATTTCATACAGCAAGCGAACAGAATTGATCCCGACTTTGTGCAGCATCAGCTCCATGCGCAGGCTGAGATTGGGCAGATCTTTCAGCCTGAGCAAGACAAGTCTGTTCGCCGCCTCGGCGCGCGCCGCAGACAGCGAACTGGCCGATAAGCGCAGCAGTTGATCGGCGTCCTGCCAGAGCTGTTTATCCACTTTGTAGTAGCTGAGCGTCACCGGCATGCCGCGCTTGCGGTATATCAACGGTTCCAGCGGGCGCTGTGCGGCATAGTGCTGTAGCGCCTCGCTGGCGCGCAGATAGAGCGCATCCTCATTGATGTAAGCAAACACCACCTTTTCGACCGCCAGCGCGTAACCACCAAACTGGGTGCGCGATTCAATTTTTCCCAATGCCGCTAACTGGGCTTTGGACTGCTCAACCACCGGATTATTTTTCTTCATAACGTCCCCTTTTCCTCATTCCTTGCGCGGGAAATTTCCTATAAAAAGCTCAGAGATTCATCTGGTTAGAAGATAGAAAAAACGATTTAGCTGTTCAATGAATAAAAGCGGCAACGCGCCGATCTTGTGCGGAATTTGCGAGGCATTTTCAGAAATTGAGGTTGATCTTTATCCAGGAACTCATTACTGTATATTCATACAGTTCATTACTGAGTGATTAAAATATGCGTACTCAATACTCTGGCCCTGCTGATCGTGCTCACCGTTTCGCTGCGACGGGCTTAACGCAACCTTCTCTGGGTGGTATTACTGAACTGCGTTATAGCGAGCAGCCCGGCATCATGCCGCTGCTGTTACTGCCGGTCCTCAAGCAGCTGAGCACTCAGTCACGCTGGCAGCTGTGGCTGACGCCAGCGCACAAACTGAACCGCAGCTGGATGCAGCAGTCAGGATTACCGCTGGAAAAGAGTATGCATATTACGGAATCCGAGCGTTTAAGCACGGTTGAGAGCATGGTGAAAGCGTTGCGCACCGGCAACTACAGCGTGGTACTCGCCTGGATTCCTTATGAATTGAGCAATGAAGAGCGCCTGGAACTTGAGCAGGCAGCCGCCGAAGGCGAAGCGTTGGGATTGATTATGCGTCCTCAGGGGCGGGATCTTGCTCTGTCCAGACAGCCAAACAGCGCAAAAATTCCCTCTGATTTGTTTCATTAAGTAAAACTAAGATTTTTCTCACGCTATTTTTTCACAAAGTTGCGGCTAAGCCACTGATTCTTTTCCCGCCAGCTATGACAATGGCTTAGCCGCATTTTTCTTTTCTGGTAGCGAAAATTTTGCCATGTCATTTGTTAAAATGTGTGTATAAATCCCTGTTTTTTTATCCGCTGACGTCACATCATACTTGTAAGTTTCCAATCTCGTTGTAGACTTTACCTCGCCAGGGTGCTCAATAACCTCCGTTTTTTCGGTAGAGTCATAAGCGAGCGTTTAGACCCGGCGAAGGATTACAACCAAGAGCAACCTTTTTGCTCATTGCCTATTTGGATGATAACGAGGCGCAAAATGAAAAAGACAGCTATCGCAATTGCAGTGGCACTGGCTGGCTTCGCTACCGTAGCGCAGGCCGCTCCTAAAGATGACACCTGGTACACCGGTGCTAAACTGGGCTGGTCTCAGTATCACGATACTGGTTACTACGGTAACGGTTACGCAAACAACGACGGTCCAACTCACGAATCTCAGCTGGGCGCAGGTGCTTTCCTGGGCTACCAGGCTAACCCATACCTGGGCTTCGAGCTGGGCTACGACTGGCTGGGCCGTATGCCGAACAAAGGCAACGAAGTTAACGGCGCATTCAAAGCACAGGGCGTACAGCTGGCAGCTAAACTGAGCTACCCAATTGCTGACGATCTGGACGTGTACACCCGTCTGGGTGGCATGGTTTGGCGTGCAGACTCAACTCAGGCTAACGTAGCTGACGGCACTCGCATCAGCAACCACGACACCGGCGTTTCTCCGCTGGCTGCTGTTGGTGTTGAATACGCACTGACCAAAAACTGGGCGACTCGCCTGGACTACCAGTGGGTTAACAACATCGGTGACGCAGGTACCGTTGGTGCGCGTCCAGACAACAGCATGCTGAGCGTCGGCGTTTCTTACCGTTTCGGTCAGGACGAAGCTGCTGCACCAGTTGTTGCTCCAGCGCCAGCTCCGGCTCCGGTTGTTGAAACCAAACGTTTCACTCTGAAGTCTGACGTGCTGTTCACCTTCAACAAATCTACCCTGAAGCCAGAAGGCCAGCAGGCTCTGGATCAGCTTTACAGCCAGCTGAGCTCAATGGATCCGAAAGACGGTTCTGTTGTGGTTCTGGGCTTCACCGACCGCATCGGTTCAGACCAGTACAACCAGAAACTGTCTGAGAAACGTGCTCAGTCTGTTGTCGACTACCTGGTATCTAAAGGTATCCCGGCTAACAAGATCTCTGCACGTGGCATGGGTGAATCTAACCCAGTTACTGGCAACACCTGTGACAGCGTGAAAGGCCGCAATGCCCTGATCGACTGCCTGGCGCCAGACCGTCGCGTAGAAATCGACGTGAAAGGTATCAAAGACGTTGTAACTCAGCCACAGGCTTAAGTTATCGCGCAATAAAAAACCCCGCTTCGGCGGGGTTTTTTTTGGCTTTTTATCACACGCAATTTTTTGCTATTCGTTATCCGCGCCGCCTTTACCCAGAATCGCCTGCAGATCCTGCTTCAGCGTCGACATCTGACTGGCATACTTCTCTTTGCGTTCTGCATCTTCGATTAGCTGAACAATGGTCTCTGACAGGGTGCTGTTACGACGCTGCGCCAGACCGGCCAGACGCTGCCACACCAGATACTCCAGATCGATCGATTTTTTCCGCGTGTGCTGATGCTCTGCGTTGAAATGACGTTTGCGCCGCGCGCGTATGGTCTGTTTCAGACGGTTTTCCAGCTCCGGATGGATATGCTTTGCGATCCAGTCACCGACCTCAACCGGGTTATTCTCCATCGCCAGCAACGTCTCTACCGCCGCCTGCGCAGCGCTCAGCTCAATATGCCGGGTGATCAGCTCACCTTCCCGATGCTTTTTCACCAGGTATTTCCACTTCCATCCACTTTCAAGATTTTCGAGTTGCTGGTATTTCATCGGAATCTCATCGTGATCACGTAACAAACTAAGAATAACAGCTTTTTTCCCGGATGCAGCAAGGAAAAACATGTTGCGGCCATCACAGTTCAGGCCGGAGGTGCGCCGTGCTTAACCGGGTTGAATCCTGTATAATCGCGCTTTTCCTGAACCAGACTAATGCGAATATTTTGACCAGCACTCAACTTACGTGGCAAGCCCTGCAGCCGGATAGCTCACGCTACCAATCACTTTTCTCAACCGTCTCTCTGGAAGATAGCGATACGCTTGCCGCGGTTCAGCCGCGTCTGCTGAATGCGCTGGCGCATTTACATCATCAAACGCTGGGCTTTCCGTTGCTGCTGTTACGCAGCCAGGAAAACAGTGATTATCTGGCGTGGATTGCCGAGGCGGCGCAGCGCTTTCAGCCTGACGAGGACGCGCTGTACGGCGGTGATTACCATGTGATGGGCGACAACGTCAGCCTGCAACCGCCAGTCGACGCCAGCCGTCCCTTCACCAGCACCGGCGGCGTGCATTATGCCGACTGGATTGAGTCCGAACAGCTGTTTGGCTGCGTGCGTCAGTATAAAGATCGCGTACAGCTGGAGCCCGGTCTGCTGCATCAGGCTAACGGTGGCACGCTGATCCTGTCGATCAATACCCTGCTGGCGCAGCCGCTGCTGTGGCTACGCCTGCGCAAAGTGATCGAACTGGGCCGCTTCGACTGGTACTCACCGGACGAGCGCCGTCCCCTGCCGGTGACCATTCCCCCACTGCCGCTGCAGCTGCGTCTGATTTTATGTGGCGATCGCGAGGCGCTGGCCAGCTTCCAGGAACTGGACGTTGAAGTGCACGAAATGGCGCTCTACAGCGAGTTCGAAGAGAATCTCCAGCTGGTCGATGAGGATGACATGGCCAACTGGTGCCGCTGGACGCTATGCCAGGCGGAGCTGGCCGGCCTGACGCCACCCGAAGCTGATTTCTGGCCGCTGCTGATCCAGGAAGCGGTGCGTCTGACCGGCGATCAGGACACGCTGCCGCTGTGCCCGCGCTGGCTGCGTCGTCAGTTGCAGGAAGCCGCGCTGCACGGTGAGACGCTGAATGGCGAGGCGCTGAAAGAGGCGCTGGAAGCACGCCAGTGGCGCGAGAGTTTCCTTGCCGACCGGATGCGCGATGAGATCCTGTTAAATCAGATCATGATCGAAACAGAAGGCGAAGTGGTCGGTCAGATCAACGGCCTGTCGGTGATTGAATTCCCTGGTCATCCACGTCCGTGGGGCGAGCCATCACGCATCACCTGTGTTGTGCACCCGGGCGATGGCGAATTTACCGACGTGGAGCGCAAAGCGGAGCTTGGCGGCAACATCCACGCCAAAGGCATGATGATCATGCAGGCATATCTGATTTCGGAGCTGGAGCTGGAACAGCAGCTGCCCTTCTCGGCATCGCTGGTGTTTGAGCAGTCTTACTCCGAAGTCGATGGTGACAGCGCCTCGCTGGCCGAGCTGTGTGTACTGATCAGCGCGCTGGCAAACCAGCCGCTGAACCAGCAGATTGCCGTTACCGGTTCGGTGGACCAGTTTGGTAACGTGCAGCCGGTGGGTGGTCTGAATGAGAAAATCGAAGGCTTCTTCCACATCTGCCAGTCGCGTGAGCTGACCGGCAAACAGGGCGTGATTCTGCCTGCCAGCAACGTGCGCCATCTCAGCCTCAGCGACGACGTGGTAGAAGCGGTGCAGCAGGGCCAGTTCCATATCTGGGCGATTGAGCGCGTTGACGAAGCGCTGCCGCTGTTAACCGGTATTGCCTGGCAGAGCGAAAGCGGCGACTCGCTGCTGAGCACCATTCAGGAGCGCATTACTCAGCTCAATCAGCAGGAAAACCGACCGCGGCCCTGGCCATTACGCTGGCTCAACTGGTTCAACCACAGCTGATTACATTGCCCAGCGTACAACTGTTCGCTAATATTCGGGCTTCACTAAAAGAAGGCATATTGAGAACATGGTAGATAAACGCGAATCCTATAGCAAAGAAGACCTGATTGCCTCTGGTCGCGGCGAACTGTTTGGCGAGAATGGCCCACCGCTTCCGTCTGACAACATGTTGATGATGGACCGCGTGGTCAAAATGACCGAAGACGGCGGCAAATTTGATAAAGGTTATGTGGAAGCCGAACTGGATATCCGCCCTGACCTGTGGTTCTTTGATTGCCACTTTAAAGGCGATCCGGTGATGCCAGGCTGTCTGGGTCTGGATGCCATGTGGCAGCTGGTTGGCTTCTATCTCGGCTGGCTGGGTGCGGAAGGTAAAGGCCGTGCGCTGGGTGTGGGTGAAGTGAAATTCACCGGCCAGGTTCTGCCGACGGCGAAGCTGGTTACTTACAAAATTCACTTCAAACGCGTCATCAACCGCAAGCTGGTGATGGGCGTGGCCGATGGCGAAGTGTTCGTCGACGGTAACCTGATTTACACCGCGACTGACCTGAAAGTGGGCCTGTTTAAAGACACTTCAGCGTTCTGACCCGCCAACAAAAACCTCCGCACGCAGCGGAGGTTTTTTTCCTGTTTACAGACATCCGACGGTGCCTAAGCCACCGCCGACCTGTCCTCCATGGCTTGTCGCCAACCTCCCAACCAGTGAGACCGGGCATCGATCATTTGATAAGGGCATATCTCTTTTGAGCGGCCGGTAATGCCTGCCTGATAGCCTCGTGAATGTGCTCGTTCCAGGCGGTCTCTCTTCTGTCTCTTCATACCTCGTTTCCCTCATTTCAGGTCTGGTGGAATCTGGTGGAAAGAAAGAGTGGTGAATTAATGTTCAACCACAGTAATGTTCTAACCTGTGGTGGGTGAAAGGTCAATGCGCAAAATTCACGCCAATGTCATCAATTTGCCGTGAAATCGACACAAATCCCTCAGTGCCGCCGCCATATCTGGCTGATTCCGCAATAAAAAAGTCCCTGATTTGCGCGCCGTCACATAACGGCAAATCAGGGACTTAGCATAAGCATCGAACAAATCCTAATTTAGCGTCACCACGCTGTTAGCGATTTGCTGTGCCGTTTGCTGCCAGCCGAGCGCCAGCGTGCGCACCAGCGCATCGTAGCCATCTTCGGTCTGCGGCAGCGTCAGATTAAAGCCATGTTTGATAAGCCGGCCTTGATGTTGTAACAGCCATTCACCGCTTACGACCACCTTGCCATCATAACGGCCGTGGAAGCCGGTGACGTGCACGCTGAGCGTATCGTGCGTGTCACCCAGCGGCTGACTGGCCACCAGCCGGCCGGGCAACGCCTGGCCGAGGTTACTCACCAGTGTCTGCTGCAGCTGCTGGTCGAGCGGACTGGCCCACAGATTATTGGCGGCAATCACGTACTTCACGTCGCTGGTTTGATAAACCAACCCGTTGCCGGCGAGATAATCCGGCACGCTCACCTGTTCAACCCAAATCATCGGCTGGCTGGCGGAGGCGTCACTGCTGACGCGCGCCATATTGCTGCCCGCAGGCAGCTGGTAATAAGTGGTGTCGATGGTGCTGCTACAGCCCGCCAGCAGCAGCACAGCACCGATAATCAGCCCTTTTTTCACTGTTTCGCCCTCTTTGGCTGCGGATCCTGACCCGGTTTGGCTTCAAATACCAGCGCGTTGCTCTTACTGTTGAGCGTTTTCAGCACCGGCTGCAATTCGCGCAGCACCTGGTCAAGGCGCTGCATATCGCCCACCAGTTTGTTATAGGCTGGCGATCCCGGCTGCAGCCCCTTCATGCTGCGATTAAGCTCGCGCAGGGTTTGCTGCATATCGGCCGGCAGCGTTTTCATCGCCGGGTTGGCGGTGATCTGATTGAGGTTATCCAGCGTTTTCTGCAGCTGCTGCAGGGTGCGCTGGCTCTCTTTCAGCGTGCCGGTGGCCTGGTTGATCATCGGGTTGAGCGGCAGCGCGTTGATCTTATCCAGCGCCGCCATCAGTTTCTGCTGAATCTGGCTCAGGCCGCCGCTCACGGTCGGAATCACTTCCAGCCCCGCCACTTCGTTCGGTCCTTTGTAAGCCGGTGCATTGTCATAGAAGTCGAGATCGACAAACAGCGCACCGGACAGCAGGTTGCCGGTTTTCAGCGTGGCGCGCAGGCCGCGTTTCTTACCATCCTGCAGATGCTGTTCAAGATTGAAGTCGCCCCCCAGACGGCTGATAAAGCGGTCCGGCTCGATGCGGATCAGTACCGGCACGCGGTAATCGGTGTTCAGCGCCTGATTCACGCCCGGGATCATGTAAGGCACCTGAGCCACGGTACCGAGACGAATGCCGCGGAACTCGACTGGCGCACCAACCTGCAGACCACGAATCGAGTCGCTGAAGAACATCAGGAAATCAGTGTGTTTGGTGTACAGCGAATCCTGAATGCTGCGCTGGTCATCATACAGATGGTAATCGTCCTGGTTTTTGGCCAGCTCGCCGAGTTCCCAGCCGTCCGGCACGTCAAAGCTCACACCACCGCTAAACAGGGTCGTCAGCGAGCCCATTTCGACGCGCATACCGGAAGCGGACATATCCACCGCAATACCGCTGTCTTTCCAGAAGCGCACGTTGGTGGTAATCAGCCGATCGTAAGGCGCGGCGATGAACAGCTGATAGGTCATCATGCGCTTGTCGGTATCAAAGGTGCTGGTTTCCACCGTGCCGACGCGATAGCCGCGGAACAGCACCGGATCGCCCGGATTAAGCTGGCCGGCTTTTTTGCTGTCAAGGATGACGCGAATACCTTTGGCATCCGGCGGTGCCAGCGGCGGCGCATCGAGCAGCTGATAGTGCTCTGGCTTATCCCCTTTGGCGCCCGGCTGCAGTTCAATGTAGGCGCCGGAGAGCAGCGTACCGAGGCCCGTCACCCCTTCCCGGCCAATCTGCGGCTTCACCACCCAAAACACGCTGTCTTTATGCAGCAGTTTTTCCATGCCGGCATTCAGGCGCGCGGTGATCTCCACATGGTGCAGATCGTCCGTCAGCACCGCGCTTTCGACGGTGCCCACGTCGACGCTGCGGCTTTTAATGGTGGTTTTACCGGCAACAATGCCTTCGGCGTTTTCGGTGATCAGCGTGACCTGCGGTCCCTGATGGCTGAAGTGATAAAACAGAATCCATCCGCCGATTAACAGCGTGACGATAGGTACGATCCACACCGGCGACCAGCGTTTAATCTGGTCGACGTTAGCAATGCCGTGTTGGTTGTCCGTCAAGACGCGGCTCCTTACGTTCAGTTTCCTGTAGGCGATCCCAAATCAGGCGCGGATCAAACGTCATGGCAGCGAACATAGTCAGGATCACCACCAGCGCAAACAATAGCGCGCCTGGCGCAGGGTAAACACTCATCAGCTGGCCCATGCGCACCAGCGCAGAAAGCACAGCGATCACAAACACATCAATCATTGACCAGCGGCCAACAAACTCCACCACCTCATAAATCAGGTGCATCTTCTCGCTGTCGCGCCGGCCGCGGCCGCTGGCGTGCCAGCACAGCCAGCCAATCGCCACCATCTTCAGCGAAGGCACCATAATACTGGCGATAAAAATCACCAGCGCGACCGGCCAGGAGCCATCGCTCCACAGCAAAATGACGCCGGCCATAATGTTGGACGGATACTGCGAGCCGAGCGTTTCGGTCACCATGATCGGCATAATATTCGACGGGATATACAGCATCACCGAGGTGATCAGCAGCGCCAGCGTCCACTGCAGGCTGTGCTGCCTGCGCGGCGCAGCGCTCACGCCGCAGCGCGGACAGGTCTTCTGCGCGGCCGGCAGAATCGCGGTGCAGCACGGACAGCTGCGCAACCCCTGCTTCAGTCCGCTGATGCCCGCCTGCGGCGTTTGCGCCAGCGGCGGCAGCGGATCGATGCGCTGCCAGACCCAGCGGCGATCGACGCACTGAAACGCACGCAGCTGCAGCAGACAAAACAGGCACCACGGCCAGAAGCTGCTGCCAAGGCCAATTTCACCGTAGGCCATCAGTTTGACGAAGCTGACCAGCACGCCGGCCATGAAAATTTCGGCCATACCCCAGCTGCGCAATTGAAACAGAATGCGTGCCAGCCCGAGTCGCAGGCTGTGCGGCAGGCGCACCGGATTGACCAGCAGCAGAATGGCGATCATGCAGAAAGCCGGAATGCCCTGCACAAACAGCAGGAACAGCGTGGCGAGGCTGCGATAATCCTCGCGATCCATCACCTGCGGAATGGCCATCAGCGAGATCTGGCTGCTGAGACCGGCCACATGCATGCTGATAAACGGAAACAGATTGGCCAGCAACAGCGTAAACAGCGCCGCCAGCGCATAGCCGGTGGGACGTTTACGCGGTTCGTGCCAGTTAGCCACCAGCGTGGTGTGACAGCGCGGACAGCGCGCACGGCTGCCCACCGGTACGGCGGGCAGTTTTACGGTTAAATCACACTGCGGACAGAGCATCCAGTGCTGCGTCTGATGCGTGGCACACATGCTGACTCCCTCTGCGTTATGCGCCGTTTTTCAGCGCTTCCAGCTCTTCCCACCGTTCAAAGGTGGTTTCCAGCTCCTGCTCCGCCTGCGCCAGCGCATCCAGCACCGGCTGCGTTTTGTCGTGCGGCTGGCTGAAGAAGTCCGGATGACTCATCTGCGCCTGCAGCTCACCGATACGCGTCTCCAGCTGCTCAAGCTTTTGCGGCAGCTGTTCCAGTTCACGCGTCAGGTTATAGCTTAGCTTGCCTGCGCTGCGTTTGGGGGCGTCGGCTTTTTCTGCCGGTTTAGCCACTGCGCTTTTGACCGGTGCGGCTTTGGTCTGTTTGTAGGCGGCGCGCTGCTGCTGCGCATCATGGTAGCCACCGAAGAAGGTACCGATCTCGCAGTTGCCTTCAAAGATCCAGCATTCGGTCACGGTGTTATCCACAAACTGACGATCGTGGCTCACCAGCAGTACGGTGCCCTGATAGCCATCCACCAGCTCTTCCAGCAGCTCGAGCGTTTCGACGTCAAGGTCGTTGGTCGGTTCGTCAAGGATCAGCAGGTTGCTGGGCTTGAGGAACAGACGCGCCAGCAGCAGGCGGTTACGCTCGCCGCCGGACAGCGCACGCACCGGCGTCATGGCGCGTTTCGGGTGGAACAGGAAGTCCTGCAGATAGCCGAGCACGTGACGCGGCTTGCCGTTGACCATCACTTCCTGTTTGCCTTCCGCCAGGTTGTCCATCACGGTTTTATCCGGATCGAGCTCCGCGCGGTGCTGATCGAAGTAGGCGATTTCCAGTTTGGTGCCGCAGTGCACGCGACCGGCATCTGCCTTCAGCTGGCCGAGCATCAGGCGCAGCAGCGTGGTTTTACCGCAGCCGTTCGGGCCAATCAGGGCGATTTTGTCGCCGCGCTGCACCTGGGTAGAGAAATCCTTCACCAGCGTTTTGCCGTCAACGCCGTAATCCACGTTTTCCAGCTCAAAGACGATTTTGCCGGAACGCGCCGCTTCACCGACCTGCATATTGGCTTTGCCCATCACGTCACGCCGTTCGGAGCGTTCACGACGCAGCGCTTTCAGCGCGCGCACGCGGCCTTCGTTACGGGTGCGACGCGCTTTGATGCCCTGGCGAATCCACACTTCTTCCTGCGCCAGCTTGCGGTCGAATTCGGCGTTTTGCATCTCTTCAACGCGCAGCGCTTCCTCTTTGCCGAGCAGGAACTGATCGTAATCGCCCGGCCACGACACCAGCTTGCCGCGATCGAGGTCGACGATGCGCGTCGCCATATTGCGGATAAACGAGCGGTCGTGCGAAATAAACACGATGCTGCCGTTGAAGGTTTTCAGGAAGCTTTCCAGCCAGTCGATGGTTTCAATATCGAGGTGGTTAGTCGGTTCGTCGAGCATCAGCACGCGCGGGTTGCTGACCAGCGCTCGGCCCAGCGCGGCTTTACGCAGCCAGCCACCGGAGAGTGACGACAGCTCAGTGTCCGGCTGCAGCCCGATTTGCTGCAGCACATCGTTGATGCGGCTGTCGAGCTGCCACAGGTTGTGATGGTCGAGAATCGTCTGCAGTCGCCCCATTTCGTTGAGGTTTTTCTCGCTCGGATCTTCCATCACTAAATGCGATATGGCGTGGTAGGCCTTGAGGTGCTCAGCCTGTTCGGCCACGCCCTCGGCGACGAAGTCGTACACCGAACCGGTGATATTGCGTGGCGGATCCTGTTGCAGCCGCGCGACCACCAAATCCTGCTCATAAATAATGCGGCCGTCATCCAGCGGCTGTTCGCCGTTGATGATTTTCATCAGCGTCGATTTACCGGCGCCGTTGCGCCCAACCAGACAGACGCGCTCGCCCTCTTCGATATGCAGTTCGGTGTTATCCAACAGCGGCGCATCGCTGAACGACAGGTAAGCGCCATGGATACTGATCAGTGACATAAAACTTATTCCTTACCGGCGTGGCTTACCAGCCAGCAGTTGTGAATTTGACGGTTGCGCGCAAAGTCCTGCGACAGCGTTTTTTGCGTAATTTCCTGCGCCTGCAGACCCAGACGCTGCAAGCCGTCCAGATCCATTTTGAAGCCGCGCTTGTTATTGGAGAACATAATGGTGCCGCCGCGACGCAGCATGCGCTTCAGGTTCTGCAGCAGCATCAGGTGGTCGCGCTGCACATCGAAGTCATCTTCCATGCGTTTGGAGTTGGAGAAGGTCGGCGGATCGATAAAGATTAGATCGAACTGCTCATCGCTTTCGCGCAGCCAGCTCAGGCAGTCCGCCTGCATCAGGCGATGCTGGCGCCCGGTTAATCCGTTCAGGCGCAGGTTACGTTCGGCCCACTCCAGATAGGTGCGCGACATATCGACCGTGGTGGTGGATTTGGCGCCGCCCAGCCCGGCATGCACGCTGGCGCTACCGGTATAGGAGAACAGGTTAAGGAAATCTTTCCCCTGGCTCATCTGGCCCAGCATCTGGCGCGCGATACGGTGGTCGAGGAACAGGCCGGTATCGAGATAATCCGTCAGGTTCACCAGCAGCCGCGCGTTAAACTCCTGCACTTCAAAGAATTCGCCCTTCTCGCTCAGCTTCTGGTACTGGTTTTTGCCCTTCTGCCGTTCGCGGGTTTTCAGCACCAGGCGATTGGCCGGTATCTCCAGTACGCTCAGCGTGGCACCGATCACGTCAAACAGGCGCTGGCGCGCTTTGGTCGCATCCACGGTTTTCGGCGGCGCGTACTCCTGAACCACCACCCAGTCGGCGTAGCGATCGACCGCCACGTTATACTCCGGCAGATCGGCGTCATACAGGCGGTAGCAGTCAATATTCGACTGGCGCGCCCACTTGTCCAGTTTTTTGCTGTTCTTACGCAGGCGGTTAGCAAAGTCTTCGGCAATCTGTGCGCCGCCTTCGGCGCTGTTCTCCGCCAGCTGGTAGTTCTTCTGAACGCACTCCAGCGGACCGTTTTTCGCTTTAAACTGGCGATCGGCGCGCAGCTGCAGGCAGCTGAGCAGCTCTGGTGAGGCGCTGAACAGCGACAAATTCCAGCCGCCAAACTGCTGTTTCATGATGCGGCCCAGCTGGCTGTGCAGCGCAATCAGCGCCGGCTCGCTCTCCAGACGCTCACCGTACGGCGGGTTACTCAGCACCGTACCGCGCATCGCTTCGCCCGCCAGCGGATTTTTCAGCTGCAGCATATCCTGCTGCGCAAAGGTGAACAGATCAAACACGCCGGCGCGGCGCGCGTTGGCACGTGCCCATTCCAGCACGCGACCATCATTATCATAGCCAAAGAAGCGTGACGTGGTGGCGGCCGTGCCAGCGCGCGCACGCTGCAGCGCGTCGCTGCGCACTTCCTGCCACAGTGCATTGTTGTGGCGTTTCCAGCGGCTGAAGCCCCAGTGCGAACGCAGCAGGCCTGGCGCACGATCGCAGGCGATCAGCGCCGCTTCAATCAGCAGCGTACCGGAGCCGCACATCGGATCGACCAGCGGCGTGCCGTTCTGCCAGCCGGAGCGCATCACAATCGCCGCCGCCAGGTTCTCTTTCAGCGGTGCCTGGCCGGTTTGCTGACGATAGCCGCGCTGGTGCAGTGCAGTGCCGCTCAGATCCAGCGCGATGCTAACGCGATCTTTGTTCAGCCACGCGTTGATGCGGATGCCCGGCTGCTCGCGATCGACACTCGGACGCTCCAGATTCTGCCGGGTAAAGCTATCGACAATCGCATCTTTGATGCGCAGCGCACCAAACTGGCTGTTGCGAATCACCTCATTGGTGCCGCTGAAGTGGATGGCGAACGTGGTGTTGCTGTCAAACAGCTCGCTCCACGGGATGCTTTGCGCGCCGACGTAGAGATCGAGATCGCTCCAGACGCCGAATTCTCCCAGCGGCAGCAAAATACGTGAAGCCAGACGGCTCCACAGCAGGCTTTGGTACATTACGCGGTCGTCGGCTCGGAAGTGGACGCCGCCCTGCACCACCTGCAAATCCTGCGCACCCAGCGCGTCCAGCTCAGTTTTCAACAGCTCTTCGAGCCCACGCGCCGTACTGGCAAACAGAGAATTCATATCGTCACTTTTACTCTTGCTAAAATTGTTGCGCATTATAGCGAATCAGCGTCCTATGTCATAAAGTTAGCTTCTTTTTGTCTGTACGGAGTTGTGATGATTACCCTGTCTCGCCTGTATATTCACCCGGTTAAATCGATGCGTGGTTTGCAGCTGTCACACGCGCAGGTGCTGGAAAGCGGTCTGGCCTTCGATCGCATCTTTATGGTGACCGAAGCGGACGGGACCTTTATTACCGCCCGCCAGTTTCCGGAGATGGTGCGTTTTACGCCCGCGCTGCTGCCCGACGGGCTATTCATCACCGCGCCGGACGGCAGCCAGGCGCTGATCCGCTTCAGCGATTTCAGCACCCAGCCGGCACCGACGGAAGTGTGGGGCAACCAGTTCACCGCCCGTATTGCGCCTGACACCATCAACCAGTGGCTGAGTGGCTTTTTCCCGCGCCCGGTGCAGCTGCGCTGGGTTGGCACTGAGCCGTCACGCCGGGTAAAACGCTTCGACCAGGTCCCGCTGGGGTTCGCTGACGGCTTCCCTTACCTGCTGGTCAACATGGCGTCGCTGCAGGATCTGCAGCAGCGCTGTCCGGCCAGCGTGCGGCTGGAACAGTTCCGCCCCAATCTGATCGCCAGCGGCGCCAGCGCCTGGGATGAGGACAGCTGGAAACGTATTAAGATCGGCGAGATCACCTTCGAGATGCCGAAGCCGTGCAGCCGCTGCGTGTTTACCACCATCGGCACCGAAAGCGGCCGCAAGCATCCGCAGGGCGAACCGCTCGCCACGCTGCAGCGTTTCCGCAGCGCGCAGGACGGCAGCGGTGATATCGATTTCGGCCTGAATCTGATTGCGCTCAACAGCGGTATAGTGCGCGTCGGCGATACGGTTGAAGTGCTGGAACGGCAAACGCCGCGCGCTTACGGTGCCGGTGAGGTGGTGGAAACGCTGCAGGCCGCCAGCAGCGCGCCGGCCGCCGTGACCATTGGCTATCAGGGTCAGCAGTTTGCCGGCGATAATCAGCAGGTATTACTGGAACAGCTGGAGATGCAGGGCTTTCGCATTCCCTATTCGTGTCGGGCCGGAATCTGCGGCAGCTGCAAAATGACGCTGGTGTCGGGTGACGTGAAGGCGCTGAAGCAGAGCGCGGTGCGCGGCGACGGCACCATTCTCAGCTGCAGCTGTATTCCGAACGGAGATATCGAACTGGCGTAAGCGCTACACCGCGCGGGCGAAGGGCGCGCTGTTCTCCTGCCACTGCGGCTGCAGGCGATCGTTCATGATCTTGATGGCATCGCCGAGCTGCATCCCTTTGCCCGCCACCGTCAGCGCACTCTGCGCCAGCAGACAGAGCGCGGCATTCTCGCCGCTCTCGACCACCAGCAGCTGTGCCTGTTCGCCGCTGTCGGCCAGCGTTACCGCCACAATATCGCCCGCGACGGGCTGCCAGCTGTGCGCATGGCTGGTGAAGTGCCAGCTTTTCGGCATCAGCGGCTTAAGGAAACGGCTGGCCACCAGCGCATTCAGCACCAGCTCGGCGCGCTGATCGCTTTTTAAACCGCTCTGGCGACAGCGCTCTTCAAAAGTAAAATAAAGCGCAGCGTCATCAACGCAAAAACCGCTGTCATTAAAGGCATCGGGCGTCAGCATTTTGCGCGAGAAGCGCGAGCGAAATAACATTCCATCGGCCAGATCCAGCATCATCCGGTCATGCTCTGCGTCAAAATACCAACGCCAGTTGTCATCGGGTTTGATTTTCATGGGGTGCCCTGTGGATTTACGCTGCGCTAAACGGCGCTGAAATTTAAAATATTGCTTTAAGGAAAAAGCTGAAAATTGTACGAACAGGACAAAATATAAACGAGCCGGAGGGAGAAATAAACCCCCCGGCCAGGGAAAGTGAGAAATGTCTTAGAGATGGGTCACGATATCTTTAATTAAACCCGGACCTTTATAAATAAAGCCAGAGTATATCTGCACCAGCGTTGCGCCAGCCGCCATTTTTTCCCGTGCCGCGACCAGCGAATCAATGCCGCCGACGCCAATAATAGGCAGACGTCCCTGCAGCTCCTGCGACAGACGGCGAATCACCTCGGTGCTGCGCGACTGTACCGGACGGCCACTTAATCCCCCCACTTCGTCGGCATATTTCAGCCCGCTCACCAGCGAACGATCGAGCGTGGTATTGGTGGCGATCACGCCGTCTATTTCGTGGCGCACTAAACTGTCGGCAACCTGGATCAATTCTTCTTCAGAAAGATCCGGCGCGATCTTCACCGCCACCGGCACATATTTCAAATGGCTTTCCTGCAGCGCCCGCTGTTTTAATTTAATCGCCGACAGCAGATCGTCCAGCGCTTCGCCATATTGCAGCGAACGTAATCCGGGGGTATTCGGTGAGGAAATATTGATGGCAATATAACCGGCGTGCGCATACACCTTTTCCATGCAGGTGAGATAATCGTCTTTGCCCTGCTCCACCGGCGTGTCTTTATTTTTACCAATATTGATGCCGAGCACGCCTTTAAAGCGCGCCTTTTTCACATTCTCAACCAGGTGATCGACGCCGAGATTATTAAACCCCATGCGGTTGATGATTCCTTCCGCCGCCACCAGCCGGAACATGCGGGGTTTGTCATTGCCCGGCTGCGCGCGCGGCGTCACCGTGCCCACTTCGACAAAGCCAAAGCCCATGGCGCCAAAGGCATCAATGCACTCCGCGTTCTTATCCAGACCCGCAGCCAGACCCAGCGCGTTCGGAAAGGTCAGCCCCATACAGGTCACCGGGCGTGACGGCAGCGACTGACGAATCAGCCCTTCCAGCGGCGTGCCGCTGATGAAGCGTAACTGTTGAAAGGTGAGTTCGTGCGCGCGCTCTGGATCGAGCTTAAACAGCGCCGGCCGGACGATAGGATATAGCATGCACTCTCCTGAATGGCGGAAGCTTCGTGAAAGTCGGGTGCACGGGAATTTGTGCGCCAGAATGGTAAGGTGCTCTGGCGCAAAAGTAAATTACTCTGGGATGCAACAATTTGATCGGTATCAGCGTCGGGCGGAATAGCGTCCCAGACGATCGCGGCAGGCCTGTAAGCCGCTGTAAATCGCCGGGCAATACCACAGCAGTTTCAGTCGCGCGTTGTGCTGTAACACTTTACGCACCAGCTGATTCACCTGCGGCTGCCACTCGGCGGGCACCGTCATGTGATTTTTGCGGATTTGCGTCAGGCAGCCGTGCATCACCGTCTGGTAATAGTCATCCAGCAGCGCCTCATCGTACGGCAGTTGCTGCTGCTGCAGGAACTGCTCACTGCCGGCGCGGGCGATAAAGTAATTTTTCACCCACGAGAAGTCGCGCGTGCTCTGCGACAGTGAACTCAGCATAAAGCGTTTGTAGTAGTAGCTCTGGCTGGTGCAGTACAGCGCGCGCGCCTGCAGGTAGAGGGCGAACATAAAGGGCGCGTCTTCATGGTTCTGGATCGGCAGAAACTGCAGATCGAGCTGGTCAATCAGGCGACGCGAGATGATGCTGCTCCAGATCACCCGATGCGCCGACTGATGCTGAATCAGCGTGCGCAGCGTGGCGCTGCCGCCCGGCAGCAGGCCGCTGATGTGGCGCTGATGGATGGTCTGATAATGGCGCTGCGGCGCTGGCAGGTCGAAAAACATTTTCGCGCCAAAGCAGAACAGATCAATCTCCGGGTGACGGGCCTGCACGCGGCGGAAATCGGCGAACAGTTCAGTCGAGACGAAGTCGTCGGCATCCATAAAATAGACGAAATCGCCGCTGGCTGCGGCCAGCCCCTTCATGCGCGCGGCACTGACGCCGCCGCGTCCGCCACTCAGCAGCGTCACCTGCGGATGCTGCGCAGCAAACGCCGTCAGCCAGGCCACGCTGTCATCGCTCGAGCCATCATCAATAATGATGATCTCTTCCGGCGGCGATGACTGGCGAAGCAGCGATCCCAGGGTTTCCGGCAGCCAGGGCGCGCAGTTCCAGTTAGGGATAATTACCGAAACCGTCGGTGTGCGGCGTGATGTCATGCTCATCCTCTTTCCTCTGCGTTAACAAGCGGCGCGCGCAGGCGTTTTAGCACCAGGCTGTGTAACAGACAGCACACGCCAAGGTTAAAGGCCCCGATCAGCCCCAGCCACAGCAGGTTGATCCAGCGATTCTGGTTCCACTCGATGGGCAACAGCGTGCTGAGCCAGGCAATTAGCGCCGAGACCGCCCAAATCAGCGCCACGTCGCGCGTCAGCCAGCTGAAATGGATACCCGGCGCAAAGCGGCGATGCACCAGCCACGCCCAGCCAACTAAATAGAAGATATTCTGCCCCAGCCACAGCCAGCCGGTGCCCAGCGCGCCGTAATGGACGGCACACCAGATGTTGAGCGGCACCAGCACGACGGCAAAACAGGTGAATCCCTGCATGTGCAGTTTCAGATTGCCGTTAACGTATTGCAGGTGATACAGCAGGCCGCAGATCGCCTGGATACCGCTGCCGAGCGCATACAGGCTAAGCACGAACGCCATCTCTTCGACAATTTGCGGTTTCTGCGTCCACGCCCACAGTAGCGGTCCGGCATAGCAGGCAATGGTGATGCTGAGCGGGGCCATAAAAATTGCTACCGCCTGGGTGGTATAGCGATAGAGCTTCAGCGATTCGGCATCGCCCTGCTGACGGGTTTTCATGCCGGTCATGCGCGGCACAATCGCCTGCATAATCGGACTGCTCAGCAGCAGGATCCCGGTCGCGGCCGTGGCGACCACGGTGAACGAGCCGTATTCACTCAGCGGCAGGGTTTTTGACAGCACCAGCCGGTCAATCTGCGAAATAAAGGTCCACACGGCGCTGGAGAAGGCGGCGCTCAGCGCAAAGCGGATAAAGGGTTTGAGCACGCCTTTCAGATCGTCGCGCTTCTCTTTGCGCGCTGCGCGGGGCACCAGCTGACAGGATTTCCAGATACAGCAGGCGGCTTCGGCAATCGAGACCAGCAATTGCCAGATAAAGAAGGTCAGCAGCGGATTCGGGAACAGCTGGATCACCAGTACCGCGCCAAAAGTACGCAGCGTGGTAATGATCAGGTTCACGCCGTTGAGCCAGACCTGATGCTCAAAACCGACAATCACGCTGCGATACGGGCTGGTACGCCAGCGAATCGCGGCGGTGATCACCATGATCGCCACGGCAACTACCACATCGCTGGCGGGCAAGTGCTGCGCATCCAGCCAGTGCGTGGCGATCCATGGCGTCGCCAGCCAGCCGAGCACCACCAGCACCAGGGTGGAGAACAGAAAGAAGCGGGTCAGCGTGGCAAACAGCGCCGGAAACCAGACAAATTCTGCCTGATTCGCCCGGTAGCGTGCCGCCTCGCGCATCAGCGTGGTTGAAACGCCCGCGTCGAGCAGCTGCAGCCAGGTTAGCAATATAGAAAAGAAGCCCACAAGACCGTAAGCTTCCATACCTAAATGCTGAATATACAGGGGAACTACTAAAATACCTGACAGCGTCAGATAGATCTGGCCAACATAGTTGGCAATCGCGTTACGTTTGATAGACATAAAAACTCTGGCGTCTGGGTATTTTTCTCAGTGTTAACAGCGTGACACAAAAATACCTCAGCGCCCACGGGAGTAATTCTTAAAATTAACGCTGGCGCTATCTCAGCGGCTTTTTCTCATTTTCATCAGTGAGAAATAGAGGTCGGGCTGTTTCAGTAACAGTTTTTCCATTGTGCTCTGCGGTGAAAACTGATCGGCAAAGTAGCGCACCGCGTGCCGCACATTATTAGAGAACTGCGTTTCAGCGTTTAATTCCTGCTGTACCAGCTGTAATAACCCGCTGCGTAAATAACTCTGGCGATAACGGTTTCGCTCCGGAATAAAGTGTGACAAACGGGTGACCTTTTCATACTCCGTCATAAATTGCTGATAGCTGGGCGGCGGATTAACCGTGGTGACCTCATGCTCTGCGCGGGCATCCAGCAGCCATACCGTTTGCGTATTTAACAGGCCAGCCAGCATCACATCCTGAATGCGTACCAGCGGAGCGGCATTTTTCACCAGCGCGGCGCGCAGGATGACCGCATAGTTATTCTGCTGCCACAGGCGCTGCGCCTGCAGCTGCTGGAAAAGCTGCAGCGACGACTGCAGGCCGCTGCTCAGTGCGCGTGGTGCCAGTGAAACCAGCATGCAGTTGAGCTCCGGGCGCTGATGGCTGAGCGTTGCCACTTCCTGCAACAGTGCCGCAGAGGGCACAAAACCATCGGCGGCAAACAGTAAAAACGCGTCGTCGCTGACGCTCTCCGCCGCTGGCTGTGGCACAGCGGTAAACTGACTGTGCGCGGCATCCGGCTGCAGCAGATAACACAATAGTGGATTAACGTTATCAGCCGCGACGCGCGCGGGCTGAGCGGCAACCGGCTCAGCCGGGTGCACTAACAGAGCAGACCTTCCCATATTCCTCTCCCTAAAAATAATACTGAACAATGGCCAGACAAAAATCCGCCCAATTAAGGCGCAAATAAGGCAGTGACTTTTTTTTAGCGTAAGAAAACTCAATCAATTATAAACAGCCCGCCGACGGCATGACTATTGGCCCTTGCCAGACTGGCTGATAATTTACCGTTTATTGTTAAGCGCAACTGAAGCAATCCCGGCCAGAGTGCTGAAGTAATACGTAATATCGGTAACAGGAAACGCGTTAAACGGTGCGATTTTAATAAAACGCCACGCTTTGACACACTTACTCGCTAATTTGAGACCAGCTTAAAATGGAACATTCTAAACAGCCACTACGAAAAATCCTGGTGCCCGCTTTAAACTTACGTCAGCGTTTGTTTGCTACTCCTTAAATTACCTCATCTATTTCTTCTTAAGCCTGACGACAATGGCGCGCCCGGCGATATGTGTCGACGGTTACACCTCTGATTTAACCAGGCAACAGCGCTTTTAATCATTCTCACCTTGCCAGTGACGGAAGCCGCTAATGAAAACCCGGCAATCTGCGGGTGCAATTCAGATTAACCTTAGAGGCGCTTTTCCCTTCCTTTATAAGAGGGCGCTATTCCCGCCTGACGGCTATCCATTGCCGGATAAATCATTTACGCCTCGCCGCCTGCTCTGTCAGGATTGAATGCATCAGTTCTCAATAATTGCTAATCAATAACTTTCAGTTATAAGGAGTGACCATGCGGGTTATTACGCTGGCGGGGAGTCCGCGTTTTCCTTCACGTTCTACGGCGCTGCTGAGTGTGTGCCAGCGGGCGCTGGAAGCGCGTGGCGTTGAGGTGATTCCGTGGAACATTCACAACTTTCAGCCGGAAGATTTGCTGTATGCGCGCTTTGACTCACCGGCACTGACCGCGCTTAAAGCGGATTTAGCGCTCGCGGAGGGGCTGATCGTCGCCACACCGATTTATAAAGCCTCTTTCTCTGGCGCGCTGAAAACCCTGCTCGACCTGCTGCCAGAGCGGGCGCTGGAACATAAAGTGGTGTTGCCGCTGGCCAGCGGCGGCAGCGTGGCGCACATGCTGGCCGTTGACTACGCGCTGAAACCGGTGCTGAACGCGCTGAAAGCGCAGGAAGTTCTGCACGGCGTGTTCGCCAACGATACGCAAATCACCCACTACGACCGCCAGCCTGAGCTGGATGCGCTGCTGAGCGAGCGCATTGATGAGGCGCTGGAAACCTTCTGGCAGGCGCTGCACCGTCGTCATCAACCCTATGCTCAGGCTGTATAAAGGAACCGCGATGAAAAGGATGTTAACCCGCTGGCTGCTGCCGACCGTTACCGCGCTGTTTGCCCTGACCCTCGCGGCTCAGGCTGCCGAAGCGCCAGCACAATTCCGTATCGGCTATCAGAAAGGATCGGTCAGCATGGTGCTGGCCAAATCGCATCGGCTGCTGGAGCAGCGCTTCCCGGCCACCAACATTCAGTGGATCGAGTTTCCGGCCGGTCCGCAAATGCTTGAGGCGCTGAACGTGGGCAGCATTGACCTGGGCAGCACCGGCGACATCCCGCCGCTGTTTGCTCAGGCCGCCGGGGCGGATTTGCTGTATGTCGGCTCGGAGCCACCGAAGCCGCAGGCTGAAGTGATTCTGGTGCCGAAGGACAGTCCCATCCACAGCGTGGCGCAACTGAAAGGTCATAAAGTGGCGTTCCAGAAAGGCTCCAGTTCGCACAATCTGCTGCTGCGCGCGCTGGAACAGGCCGGGCTGAGCTTTAACGATATTCAGCCGACTTATCTGACGCCAGCCGATGCGCGCGCCGCGTTTCAGCAGGGCGATGTTGACGCCTGGGCGATCTGGGACCCCTACTATTCCGCTGCGCTGCTGCAGGGCAACGTCCGTGTGCTGGTGGACGGTAGCAAGCTGAATCAGACCGGTTCGTTCTATCTCGCCACGCGCAGCTTTGCTACCGATCACGGTGACTTCGTGCAGCAGGTGCTGCACACCTTTAGCGAAGCCGACGCGCTGACGCGTAGCCAGCGCCAGCAAAGTATCGATCTGCTGGCACAGGCGATGGGCCTGCCGAAGCCGGTGATCGCCAGCTACCTTGACCATCGTCCTCCGACCACCATTACGCCGGTCAGCGCCCACACGGCGCAGGCCCAACAGCAAACTGCCGATCTGTTTTATGCCAACCATTTAATGCCGGTCAAAGTCACCATTGCCGATCGCATCTGGCAGCCACAGCCGGCCCGGCCATAAGGAAATTTATCATGAGCGTATCCGTATTCTGGTTTCTTCCCACCCACGGCGACGGCCATTATCTCGGTACCGCCGAAGGCGCGCGCCCGGTGGACCACGGTTATCTGCAACAGGTGGCGCAGGCCGCCGACCGCCTCGGTTTTGGTGGCGTGCTGATCCCCACAGGCCGGTCGTGTGAAGATGCATGGCTGGTGGCCGCATCCCTGATTCCGGTGACGCAGCGCCTGCGTTTTCTGGTGGCGCTGCGCCCGGGAGTGATTTCCCCGACGCAGGCCGCACGGCAGGCCGCCACGCTCGATCGTCTCTCCAACGGGCGCGCGCTGTTTAACCTCGTCACCGGCGGCGATCCGGAAGAGCTGGCGGGCGACGGCGTTTTCCTCGATCACCGCGAGCGTTATGCCGAATCTGCGGAGTTTACCCGCGTCTGGCGCCGGGTGAGTGAAGGCGAAACGGTCGATTACGAAGGCAAGTACGTCAAAGTGCGCGGTGCACGATTGATGTTTAAAGCGGTGCAGCAGCCACGTCCACCGCTGTGGTTCGGCGGCTCTTCGGATGCGGCGCAGGATCTGGCCGCGGAGCAGGTGGATGTCTATCTGACCTGGGGCGAACCGCCGGCGCTGGTCAAAGAGAAGATTGAACAGGTGCGCGCCAAAGCGGCGGCGCAGGGGCGCACGGTGCGCTTCGGCATTCGTCTGCACGTGATTGTGCGTGAAACCAATGAAGAAGCATGGCAGGCGGCAGACCGGCTCATCGCCCATCTTGACGATGCCACCATTGCTAAAGCGCAGGCGGCCTTTGCCCGCACCGATTCAGTCGGTCAGCAGCGCATGGCCGCGCTGCATGGCGGACGGCGCGATCGGCTGGAGATCAGCCCAAATCTGTGGGCCGGCGTCGGTCTGGTACGCGGCGGTGCCGGGACTGCACTGGTGGGCGACGGTCCGACGGTCGCGGCGCGTATGCAGGAGTATCAGGATCTCGGCATCGAGACCTTTATTCTGTCTGGCTATCCGCATCTGGAAGAGGCCTATCGCGTGGGCGAGCTGCTGTTCCCGCATCTCGACCTGGCCGTGCCGGAAATCCCGCAACCCCGCGTAGTGCAGGCGCACGGTGAAGCGGTCGCCAATGATTTCACCCCGCAAAAAGTCGCGCAGAGTTAAGGAGTCGCATATGGCAAAGGTCAATAAACAGCTGAGTAATGCCCTGCTGCCGTGGGCGCTGCCGGTGCTGCTGGTGGTGGTGTGGCAGATTGCCTCACAGGCCGGCTGGCTGTCGACGCGCATCCTGCCCTCGCCGGAGAATATTGTCATCACCTTCTGGCATCTCGCGGCCAGCGGTGAGTTGTGGCAACACCTCGCCATCAGCGGCTGGCGAGCGGCAATCGGCTTTGCCATTGGCGGTTCGATTGGCCTGATTCTCGGGCTGATTACCGGCACGTCGCGCACCGGCGAACGGTTGCTGGATACCTCTGTGCAGATGCTGCGTAACGTGCCGCACCTGGCGCTGATCCCGCTGGTGATTCTGTGGTTCGGCATCGACGAGTCAGCCAAAATTTTTCTTGTGGCGCTCGGCACGCTGTTCCCTATCTACCTCAATACCTATCACGGCATACGGAATATTGACCGCGGCCTGGTGGAGATGGCGCGCAGCTATGGTCTCTCCGGCTGGAGCCTGTTTATTCAGGTGATTTTGCCGGGCGCGCTGCCGTCAATCATGGTTGGCGTGCGCTTTGCCCTCGGTCTGATGTGGCTGACGCTGATCGTGGCCGAAACCATCTCGGCCAACTCCGGTATTGGCTATCTGGCAATGAACGCCCGTGAGTTTCTGCAAACCGATGTGGTGGTGGTCGCCATCATTCTCTATGCCCTGCTGGGCAAACTGGCCGACGTGACGGCACAGCTGCTGGAGCGTGTCTGGCTGCGCTGGCATCCGGCTTACCAATTGAAGGAGGAGAACGCATGAGCAACGCAACGCTAAGCCCGGCGCGTCTGAACCGCGGTACCCCGGTAGGCGTCAATGGCGTCACCAAGCAGTATGGCAATCGCACCATCCTGAATCATATCGATTTACATATTCCGGCCGGCCAGTTTGTCGCGGTGGTCGGCCGCAGCGGCTGCGGTAAAAGTACCCTGCTGCGCCTGCTGGCCGGGCTGGAATCCACCACGCACGGTGAACTGCTGGCGGGCAACGCGCCGCTGGCCGAGGCGCGCGAAGATACCCGCCTGATGTTTCAGGATGCGCGTCTGCTGCCGTGGAAGAAAGTGATCGATAACGTTGGCCTCGGTCTGAAAGGCCGCGAGTGGCGCAGCGCCGCGCTGGAAGCGCTGGCGGCGGTCGGTCTGGCCGATCGCGCACATGAGTGGCCGGCAGCGCTCTCCGGCGGACAGAAACAGCGGGTGGCCCTGGCGCGGGCGCTGATTCATCGTCCCGGCCTGCTGCTGCTCGATGAACCGCTCGGCGCACTTGATGCGCTGACGCGCATTGAAATGCAGGGCCTGATTGAGTCGCTGTGGCAGCAGCATAATTTTACCGTGTTGCTGGTGACGCACGATGTCAGCGAAGCGGTGGCGATGGCCGATCGCGTATTGCTGATTGAAGAGGGTCAGATCGGGCTGGATTTGGCGGTGGATTTACCGCGTCCGCGCCGCAAAGGATCGGCGCGCCTTGCCGAGCTGGAGGCCGAGGTGCTGGATCGGGTGATGAAGCGGGGAACCTCAGAGCAGCCCCTGCAGTTCGCGCAGCAGCGCTGAAGGAACAGGTGCGCATAAATGCGCACCCTACGGGGTCGTGCATCATTGCCATTAATGGTAATGAAACACGTACCGTGCGAGATCCGTGTAGGGTCGCCATTTATGGCGACCTGGGAATTACTACGGGAGTCGTACAGGGCCGCCATTCCTGGCGACCTGAGTGATTACGCGTTCAGCGCTTTGGTGATCTTCTCGTACAGATCGCCGGACAGATTCTCCAGCCCTTTCAGCGTCTCCAGCGCCTGACGCATCAGCGCCTGACGTTCGGCATCATAACGCTTCAGACGAATCAGCGGCTCAATCATGCGCGCTGCCACCTGCGGGTTGCGGCGGTTGAGATCGGTCAGCATCTCCACCAGGAACTGGTAGCCGCTGCCATCTTTAGCGTGGAAGGCTGCCGGGTTGGCCGAGGCAAACGCGCCAATCAGCGAACGGATGCGGTTCGGGTTACCCATGGTGAACGAGCGATGCGTCAGCAAGCTACGTACCTTGCTCAGCACGTCAGCCGCCGGGCTGGTGGCCTGCAACATAAACCACTTATCCATCACCAGACCATCCTGATGCCAGCGCTCGTCGTACGCCGCCAGCAGCGCATCACGGCACGGCAACTGGGCCGCCACCGCCGCAGACAGCGCGGCCAGCGCATCGGTCATGTTGCTGGCTTTGTCGTACTGCGCCTGCACCAGTTTGCTGGCCTGCTCCGCGTCCGCAAACGCCAGATAACTCAGGCAGACATTCTTCAGCGCGCGCTTGCCGATCTCGGCATGCTCAACTTTGTAGTCGCTGCTCTGGTTGGCGAGATACACCGCATAGAATTCATCACTCAGCTCATTCGCCAGCGTGCGCACCAGCGCCGCGCGGACTGCGGCAATCGCCAGCGGGTCGATCACCTCGAACAGCTCGGCGATCTCATTCTCTGACGGCAGCGACAGGATCAGCGCCATCAGCGCCGGATCGCCCTGCTCATCCAGCAGCACCGCGCGGAAAGCATCAGCGACGTGCAGCGGCAGCGACAGCGGCTGGCCCTGCTGATGGCGCGCCACGTTGAGGCGGATATACGTCGCCAGCAGGCTTTGCGCGGCATCCCAGCGCGAGAAGTCGTTGCGCGCGTGGCGCATCAGGAAAGTCAGCTGCGCATCGCTCCATTTATAGTCGAGCTTGACCGGTGCGGAGAATTCCCGCAGCAGCGACGGCACCGGCTGGAAATAGACCTTGTCGAAAATGAAGGTCTGGAACTCGTCGGTGACGTTCAGCACGTGATGAACCGGATGACCGTTGTGCTGCAACGGAATGACCTTGCCTTCGCCGTCATACAGTTCGATATCCAGCGGAATGTGCAGCGGCAGCTTCTCTTTCTGATCGGCGGTCGGTGGCGTGTGCTGCGTGACGTGCAGCGTGTACTGCTCCAGCTCCGGGTTGTAGTCATCACGCACCGTCAGCACCGGCGTGCCCGACTGACTGTACCAGCGGCGGAACTGTGACAAATCGACGTTGGAGGCATCTTCCATCGCCTGCACGAAATCATCACAGGTGGCGGCGCTGCCATCGTGACGCTCGAAATAGAGCTGCATCCCCTGCTGGAACTGCTCTTCACCCAGCAGCGTGTGCAGCATGCGAATCACTTCAGAACCCTTCTCATACACCGTCAGGGTATAGAAGTTGTTCATTTCAATCACCTGATCCGGACGGATCGGATGGGCCATCGGGCTGGCATCCTCGGCAAACTGCGCGCCGCGCATCACGCGCACATTATCAATACGGTTGACCGCGCGCGAGCCGAGATCGGAACTGAACTCCTGATCGCGGAAGACCGTCAGACCTTCTTTCAGGCTGAGCTGGAACCAGTCGCGGCAGGTGACGCGGTTACCGGTCCAGTTGTGGAAATATTCGTGACCAATCACGGCTTCAATGCCGAGATAGTCTTTGTCGGTGGCGGTTTCCGCTTTAGCCAGCACGTATTTGGAGTTGAAGACGTTGAGGCCTTTATTCTCCATCGCGCCCATGTTGAAGAAATCCACCGCGACGATCATAAAGATATCGAGGTCATATTCGAGGCCGAAACGCTCTTCGTCCCACTTCATGCTGGCTTTGAGCGAGGTCATCGCCCAGTCCGCACGGTCGAGGTTGCCGCGATCGACAAAAATTTCCAGCGCCACGTTACGGCCGGAACGGGCGGTAAAGCTGTCACGCAGCACATCGAAATCGCCGGCGACCAGCGCAAACAGGTAGCAGGGTTTCGGGAACGGATCCTGCCATTTCACCCAGTGACGCCCATCCTCGTGCTGACCGCTCTCCAGCTTGTTGCCGTTGGACAGCAGGTACGGATAGCTAGCCGCGTCGGCGATCAGGGTGGTGGTGAAGCGCGCCAGCACGTCCGGGCGATCGAGATACCAGGTGATATGCCGGAAGCCTTCGGCTTCACACTGGGTGCAGAGCGCCTCGCCGGATTTATACAGCCCTTCCAGCGCGGTGTTTTTATCCGGATGGATTTCATTAATGATGGTCAGGGTAAAGTTGTCCGGCAGCTGGCTGATGATCAGTGCGCCCTGCTCTTCGCGGTAGTGCGGCCACGGATTGCCATCCACCGCCAGCGACAGCAGCGTCAGCGCCTCACCGTCCAGACGCAGTTCAGCCTGCTGCGCGCCAAGGCGTTTTACCTGACTGACGGCGGTGACGCGCGTGGTCGCCGCATCAAGATCAAACGTCAGGTCGATATCGGTGATGGTGTAGTCCGGCGCCCGGTAGTCGTGGCGATATTTAATTTGCGGCTGTTGCGTCATAAATCCTTCTCGCATCGTTAATATAGTCAACCCTCAGAGTCTAAGCGGGTTGCGCCCGGGTTGCCACGCACAATGCGTGCGTTGCGCCAAAAGTCTACAATTCATTAACAATGGCACAAATGACCCTCGACCTGTCACCTGCAATTATGGTGTGATCGCGGTGATTACTGTTTTATACTCCTGCGTCTTTATGACTTTGTTGAATACCGGGCTCTGCTCCGCGGAAGAGGATGCTGAAACGCACCATGACTGGACACGCTTCCCCGATTTTGACCACGCTGCTTGATACCGATGCCTATAAGCTTCACATGCAGCAGGCCGTTTATCATCGTTACTACGATGTCCCGGTAACGGCAGAATTTCGCTGCCGCAGCGATGAGCAGCTCGGCCAGTATGCCGACGCCATCCGCACGCACATTACTGCCATGCAATCTCTGGCGCTGAGCGATGACGAATATCGTTACCTCAGCAGCTTACCGTTTTTCCAGCAGGATTATCTCGACTGGCTGCGCCAGTTCCGCTTCGATGCCTCGCAGGTTGAGGTGCGCGACGATCACGGGCATCTGCGCATTCAGATTCGCGGCCCGTGGCGTGAAGTGATTCTGTGGGAAGTGCCGCTGCTGGCGCTGATCAGCGAAGTGGTACACCGCCACCGGACGCCGGAAAGCGGCGCGGAACAGGCGGTGGCGCATCTGCAGCAGAAGCTGGTGCACTTCCGTGAGCAGGTGGGCGATCTCGATATGTCGCGCTTCCAGCTGATGGACTTTGGCACGCGCCGTCGTTATTCGCGCGCGGTGCAGGAAGCGATTGTCAGCACGCTGAAAAACGAATTCCCGTGGCTGCTGGGCACCAGTAACTACGATCTGGCGCGCCGGTTGCAGCTTAACCCGGTCGGAACCCAGGCACATGAATGGTTCCAGGCGCATCAGCAGATTAGCCCGGTACTGGCCAACAGCCAGCGCGCGGCATTGCAGTCGTGGCTGGATGAGTACGATAACCAGCTCGGCATTGCCCTGACCGACTGCATCACGATGGACGCCTTCCTGCGTGATTTCGGCCCCGGTTTTGCCCATCGCTATCAGGGGCTGCGCCATGATTCGGGCGATCCGGTGGAGTGGGGAGAAAAAGCCATTGCGCAATATCAGCGGCTGAATATCGATCCGCTCAGCAAAACGCTGGTGTTCTCCGACAATCTCAACCTCGATAAAGCGCTGGCGCTGTATCGTCATTTCGGCCAGCGCGCCAACGTGGTATTTGGCATCGGTACCCGCCTCACCTGCGATATTCCCGGCGTAACACCATTGAATATCGTGATCAAACTGGTGAGCTGCAACGGTAAACCGGTGGCTAAGCTCTCCGACAGTCCCGGTAAAACCATCTGCCAGGATAAAGCCTTTGTGCGCGCCCTGCGCAAAGCCTTCGACCTGCCGCTGGTCAAACGCGCCAGCTAATTGGCCTGAGCAGGGTGCCTGCGCCCTGCTCTGCGCCAGAAAATCTCTTTATTCTCCGGCAATTTTGCTTGTTTCCTGGTGGCTCGCAAGTAACATAGCTAAACCCCGGAATGGGGCTTATTTCACTCCATCTTCATTTATATAGAGAGATTTTTATGAGCGTAGTGCCTGTAGCGGATGTACTGCACGGCCGTGTCGCGGTTGACAGTGAAGTCACCGTACGTGGTTGGGTGCGTACCCGAAGAGATTCCAAAGCCGGTCTTTCCTTTATCGCCGTTTATGACGGTTCCTGCTTTAATCCCGTTCAGGCCGTCGTCAATAATTCTCTGAATAATTATCAGGATGAAGTGCTGCGTCTGACCACCGGCTGTTCGGTGATCGTCACCGGTAAAGTGGTGGAGTCGCCAGGTGAAGGCCAGGCATTCGAACTGCAGGCGACCCGGGTTGAGGTCACCGGCTGGGTTGACGATCCGGATACCTATCCGATGGCGGCGAAACGTCACAGCATCGAATACCTGCGTGAAGTGGCGCACCTGCGTCCGCGCACCAACATTGTTGGTGCCGTAGCGCGCGTGCGTCATACGCTGGCGCAGGCGCTGCATCGCTTCTTCCATGAAAACGGCTATTTCTGGGTTTCCACGCCGCTGATCACCGCCTCTGACACCGAAGGTGCCGGCGAGATGTTCCGCGTCTCAACGCTGGATCTGGAAAACCTGCCGCGCGACCCGCAGGGCAAAGTCGATTTCGATAAAGACTTCTTTGGTAAAGAGGCTTTCCTGACCGTTTCCGGCCAGCTGAACGCCGAGACCTACGCCTGTGCGCTGTCCAAAGTGTATACCTTTGGCCCGACGTTCCGTGCCGAAAACTCGAATACCAGCCGTCACTTAGCGGAATTCTGGATGCTGGAGCCGGAAGTGGCGTTCGCCACGCTGGACGATGCGGCTGCCCTGGCGGAAGCGATGCTGAAGTATGTGTTTAAAGCGGTGCTGGAAGAGCGCGCTGATGATATGGCGTTCTTCGCCGAGCGCGTGGATAAAGAGGCCATCGCCCGTCTGGAGCGCTTCATCACCACGGATTTCGCCCAGGTAGACTATACCGACGCCGTCGACATTCTGCTGAAAAGCGGCCAGAGCTTCGAGAACCCGGTGTCATGGGGCGTCGATCTCTCTTCCGAACACGAGCGTTATCTGGCGGAGAAACACTTTAAAGCGCCGGTGGTGGTGAAGAACTACCCGAAAGATATTAAAGCGTTCTACATGCGTATGAACGACGACGGCAAAACCGTGGCGGCGATGGACGTGCTGGCACCGGGCATCGGTGAAATCATCGGCGGTTCCCAGCGTGAAGAGCGTCTTGATGTGCTGGATGCGCGCCTCGCTGAAATGGGCCTGAATAAAGAAGATTACTGGTGGTATCGTGACCTGCGTCGCTATGGCACCGTGCCGCATGCCGGCTTCGGTTTAGGTTTCGAACGTTTGATCGCCTATGTCACCGGCGTACAAAATGTAAGAGACGTTATCCCGTTCCCACGCACGCCACGTAACGCGAATTTCTAAGATTTAAGATTAAATATAAGAAATTCATATATATATTGAGGTCGGCCCTGCCGGCCTTTTTTTATTTTTGTAAATTTTGAGTTCTCTCACAAAGTTCCCGATATTTTACAAATTGTAATACAATTTTGCTTTTTGATACGCAATTACGAGAATTGAATCATTTTCGGGCTAGAATTAGCAACCCTGTGATGGAAAGATGCGTGCAGACACAGGAGACATCAAACTTCTTTCAAGGCTCCCGTAAAGGTTTCTTGACGGCAGTGGCAGATGTCCAAATAACTCCAATGAGGGTAATAAATAATGATGAAGCGCAACATTCTTGCAGTGGTTATCCCTGCTCTGTTAGCTGCCGGCGCAGCAAACGCAGCAGAAATTTATAATAAAGACGGCAACAAACTGGACCTCTACGGTAAAGTTGATGCGCGTCATCAGTTCTCTGACAACGCTGGTGATGACGGCGACAAATCTTACGTTCGTTTTGGCTTCAAGGGTGAAACTCAGATTACCGACCAGCTGACCGGTTACGGCCAGTGGGAATACAACATTCAGGCTAACGTGACTGAGAACCAGGGCACCCAAGGCTCTAAAACTCGTCTGGGCTTTGCCGGTCTGAAATTTGGTGATGCAGGCTCCTTCGACTACGGCCGTAACTACGGTGTTCTGTACGACGCAATGTCTTACACTGACCAGCTGCCAGTATTCGGTGACGATACCCTGTATCAGGACAACGACAACTTCATGGTTGGTCGTTCAAACGGTCTGGCTACCTACCGTAACAGCAACTTCTTCGGTCTGGTTGATGGTCTGAGCTTTGCCGTGCAGTATCAGGGCAAAAACGAAGGCCGTGACGTCCTGAACCAGAATGGCGACGGCTGGGGTTCTTCTGTAGCGTATGACACCGGTATGGGCATCAGCGCTGTAGGTGCATACTTCTCTTCTGACCGTACCGATGCACAGGTTCTTGATGGCAACGGCGATAAAGCTGACGCTTACGGTTTCGGTCTGAAATATGACGCGAACAACGTATACCTGGCTGCATTCTACGGTGAATCACGTAACACCACGCCTTACGGTGGCACCAACACCCAGACTGCTAATAAAGTTCAGGCTTTCGAAGTGGTTGCACAGTACCAGTTCGACTTCGGTCTGCGTCCATCCATCGCTTACCTGCAGTCTAAAGGTAAGGACCTGAGCGGCGCGACTGGCAACGGTTCAACCTTCGCTGGCGGCGATGCTGACCTGGTTAAATACATCGAAGTCGGTACCTACTACTACTTCAACAAAAACATGTCCACCTATGTTGACTACAAAATCAACCTGCTGGACGACAACGACTTTACCCGTGCGAAGGGCATCAGCACCGACGACGTGGTTGGTGTTGGCCTGGTTTACCAGTTCTAATCTGCCGATTCGAACTGCGTAACACCTCAGAAACGGAGCCTTCGGGCTCCGTTTTGCATTTCAGTGATCGGGCTCCCGATTAGCGCCATTACTTTATACGCCACAGTTATTTCTTTTTTATGTCAGCGGTTGGCAAGCGTTGCGTCTGACGTTAACCTGATAGCTCATTTTGCTAAAGTTCACCCTAACGGAACTGACTCATGTTTGAATCAATCTCTGCCGCACCAGCCGATCCTATTCTGGGACTGGCTGACCTGTTTCGCGCCGACGACCGCCCGAATAAAATCAATCTTGGCATTGGTGTTTATAAAGATGAAACCGGCAAAACGCCGGTGCTGACCAGTGTGAAAAAAGCTGAGCAGTATCTGCTGGAGAACGAGACCACCAAAAACTACCTCAGCATTGATGGTCTGGCTGATTTCGCGCGCTGCACGCAGGAACTGCTGTTTGGCAAAGAGAACGCGCTGATTAGCGCTGGCCGCGCCTGCACCGCGCAGACGCCGGGCGGCACCGGTGCGCTGCGCGTCGCCGCGGATTTCCTCGCTACGCAAACCAACGTCAAACGCGTCTGGGTGAGCAATCCCAGCTGGCCGAACCACAAAAACGTGTTCAACGCCGCCGGTCTGGAAGTGTGTGATTACCAGTATTACGATGCGGCGACCCACAGCCTCGACTTCGACGGCATGCTGGCCTCGCTGCAGGAAGCGCAGGCGGGCGACGTGGTGCTGTTCCACGGCTGCTGCCATAACCCGACCGGTATCGATCCAACGGCCGAACAGTGGCAACAGCTGGCGCAGCTGTCGCTGGAGAAAGGCTGGTTGCCACTGTTCGATTTCGCCTATCAGGGCTTCGCGCGCGGTCTGGATGAAGATGCTGAAGGCCTGCGCATTTTCGCGGCATCCCATCAGGAACTGATTGTCGCCAGCTCCTACTCGAAGAACTTTGGTCTGTACAACGAGCGTGTCGGTGCGCTGACGCTGGTAGCGGCAACGGCCGACGTGGCGAAGACAGCATTCAGCCAGGTGAAATACAGCATCCGCGCCAACTACTCTAACCCGCCGTCGCACGGTGCTGCCGTGGTCGCCACCATTCTCGGTAACGACGCGCTGCGTACCATCTGGGTGCAGGAGCTGACCGACATGCGTCAGCGCATTCAGCGCATGCGTCAGCTGTTTGTGAATACCCTGGCGGAGAAAGGCGCACAGCGCGATTTCAGCTTCATCATCAAACAGAACGGCATGTTCTCGTTCAGCGGTCTGACCAAAGATCAGGTGGTGCGTCTGCGTGAGGAGTTTGGCGTGTATGCGGTGAATTCCGGTCGCGTTAACGTGGCAGGCATGACGCCGGATAATATGTCGGCGCTGTGCGAAGCGATAGTCGCGGTGCTGTAACCAACGAAAAATGGGCCTGATGGCCCATTTTTTTTATTGCAGGAAAGGATTACTGACGCGCTCGTGGCCGAGGGTGGAAATCGGGCCATGGCCGGGGACAAACGTCACATCATCACCCAGCGGCAGAAGTTTATCCCGGATGGCCGCGATCAGATCGCTGTGGCTGCCCTGCGGAAAATCGGTGCGTCCGACGCCACCGTTAAAAATCACATCACCTGAGATCAGCAGACGGCCAACACGGTCAAAGAACACGATATGGCCTGGCGTATGCCCGGGACAATGCAGCACTTCCAGCGTCACGTTGCCCAGCTGTACCGTTTCGCCCTCTTCCAGCCAGCGATCTGGCGTCAGCGGCGCACACTCCGGCAAACCAAACATCCGGCTTTGAGTGGGCAGGTTATCCAGCCAGAAGGCATCGGCTGGCTGCGGCCCGACGATCGGCACCTGATAGTGCTGCGCCAGTTCGGCAGCAGCACCGACGTGATCGAGATGGCCGTGGGTCAGCAGGATTTGCGACGGCGTTAAGCCTCGCTCCGCCAGCACGGCAATAATGGTTTCGGCATCGCCGCCGGGATCAACCAGCGCAGCCTGTTGCGTCTCGTCATCCCAGATAACGGAACAGTTCTGTGAAAAGGCGGTGACCGGAATAATCAGGTAATTCATAGCGCTCCATGACCGACACACGCAGCGCTGCCGGTATCAGGACCAGTGCCTTGCAGGCCCGGTATCAATGTGTACGAAGTTGCTGCGCGGGTAATATCCTACACCACCGGCGCGCATAGATAACGCCGCTTTGCGAACATTGCTCAGAGAAATGCCCTCAATGTGGAAATCCATCGCCTGCCCTTTGGTGTGATAGCTGTGTTTGGCCACGCCAGGGCCCGATTCACGCAGCATATTATTGGTCGCCAGCGTACGGTAGCCGGAGATCAGCTGCACCGGTTTGCGCGTGTTGAGCAGCGTCTGCAGACGATACAGCTGGTCAAACAGATGCGGATCGATGTGTTTAACCTGATTGGCGCGGTAATCACGGAAGAAGTGGTTTAAGCGAGCTAACTCATCCTTGTCATAACTCTTACCGTTAAAAAACTCAGTTTTGAGGGTTTCACCGGTATGCATGTTACTGAGCGTTAATACCCGGGGGCGGGAGGTGGAAACTGACGCCAGCGCTGCACCCGGCAGCAGTGACAATCCAGCCGCTGCGCCACCCAGCAGCAATAAACGACGACGTTGAGAATCAAAATTAGCCATGAAGCGGGGTTACCTAATCTAAAACGATAAAAATATGTGCAAAAAGTACACAAGGCCGAACAGTAACCGCAGCCTGGAGAGCAGTCAACCCGCAATCTGTCACAGAATGCGCAAAACCGGTCTGAAATCAATTTTCCAGACCGGTCTTGCCATTTTCTTTAAGGGAAGGATAACAGGGAAATCAACGCTTAGAGCAGCAGCTGCCCCGCTTTGGTCAGCACCTGGCTGCCGGAGCGCGCCGGGTTATCATAATTGTAAATATCTGTACGATACTGCGGCTGGCCATCGTCCGCCACCCAGGCCGTAAGGTAGTAGAGATTGACCGGAATACGATGGCGAATCGGCACGTAGCGCGTATCGCCCTGCTTCAGCGTGTCAGAGATACGGCTGTCGTTCCAGCCCGCGTCCTGCAACAGCAGATCGGCCAGTTCAGAAGCTTTGTTAACGCGCACGCAGCCGGAGCTGAGCGCGCGGATATCACGCTGGAACAGGCCATGATTTGGCGTGTCATGCAGATAAATCGCGTCTGAACTCGGCATGTTGAATTTATAACGGCCCAGCGAGTTGCTGGCACCCGGCGCCTGACGAATGCGATACGGGAAACTGGCGGCGGACACCATGTGCCAGTCAATCATCGACGGATCGATCACTTCCGCATCGGCGCTCCAGCCCGACAGCAGCGTGTAGCCGTGCTTATACAGATAGCTCGGATCCTGCTTCACCTTCGGCACGATATCCTGGCGCACCAGCGTGGTGGGCACGTTCCACGGTGGATTGAGCACCACATTATTGAGCGCGCTGCGCATCAGCGGCGTTTTGCGGTCCGGACGACCGACAATCACCCGCGAGGACAGAATGGTATTGCCGTTGTTGTAGTAGGTCAGGGAATAGTTGGGAATATTCACCATAATGCCGTTGTGCATGTCATCCGGCAGCAGACGCAGACGCTGGATATTCAGCGCCAGCAGCGCTGCACGCATCTGTGGGGAAACATTCAGCCACTCGCGGGTGCGCGGGCCGATGGCACCGTCGTCTGCCAGTCCCTGCCAGTGCTGGAAGCGTTTTACCCCCTCCACCAGCGTGTTGTCGTAGACATTATTGCTGGCAGCCGGGGTGACCGTGCTGATGTTGCCGCTGGCCTGCGGAACCTGCGCCGGCAGATCGCTGACGCTGGTGGCCGACGGGCTGACGGCCACGGGCTGATCGCTCTGGCTCACCGGCTGCGGCGCCGTCGGGACGGCATCGTCGGCTGGCGTGGGCGTCGCGCTGTGCGTGCCGGTCAGCATCCCGGTGCGCTGCAGAATCTCACGCAGCGCCGGCATATCATCGCTGATCTGCCCCGGGCGCAGCGTGCCCTTATCGCGCAGCTGCGGCCACGGCCGGTTATCGGTCAGCAACGCTTTTAACGCACTGTGCATCGGTGCGTACTGCGGATGCTGCGGCTGCAGCGACACCACAAAGGCGCGGCTGCCGCCGCCGTTCACCGCGTTCTGCCACTGATTAATGGCGGAGAGTGACGGCATGGTCAGCTTGTACGGCACATTGCTGTACAGCCAGGTTTCGCCCTGGGTCGGTACGTTAGCGACAAACTGCAGATAGCCAAGCATGGCGTCGCTCAGCACCACGTCCCGCGCGAAGCCTTTGATATCCGGATTGGTGAGCAACTCTACCCAGCGGGTAAACTGCGGCTGTACGCCGGAGAGCGCCACTTCTGCCAGCTGCTGCTGGAAAGCCTGCACGGCGTCGCGATCCTGCCACAGCGGCGCCATGTTGCGTGCCGCATAGATGCCGGCGAGGCCGGGCAGATAAAAGGGTCGTTCGCTGGGGCTAAATGCCTGCTGAATTTGCTGCTGGCTGGCAGCCACTGACAGCGTGCTGTGCGGCAGCGCGCCGACGTCTGCCGCCTGGCTGAAAGCCAGCGGTGCCGCCATCAGTGACAAACTGAGTGCTATTGCAGCACGATTAACTCTGCTCTTCTTGTTCAGCAACATCCCTGCCCCCTTCTTACCAAAGACACAGCATCCTGAAAACGCCGTGTACCGCCTGTACTCTTATGGTTGAGTATAAAATAAAAAACGGCATCCGCCTCGCAGGGCCGATGCCGTTTACAGATTAACCGCAGCCTGAATTTTTAACCAGATTTGCTGCTAGCTATTTTCAGTGGCCACGCCTGCGCCGGGATTTTCCTGTTTCACCGGCGTCGGGTCGGCGGAGAAACCGCGCAGTCCGACCACGTGCACATGCTCCGTATTGTTAAAGACTTTACGTACCAGCTTATAAGTGGTGCCTTTTTCCGGACTGATATTCTCCGGCGCGGCGATCACCAGCTGCATTTCCAGACGCTCGCACAGTTCGAACAGCGTGGCGATGGAGCGCGCATCAAGACGCGCGGCTTCATCGAGGAACAGCAGGCGGCACGGTGAAATATCTTTACCACGCAGACGCCGTGACTCCTCTTCCCAGCTCTGCACCACCATCACCAGAATCGACATACCGGTACCGATCGCTTCACCGGTCGACAGCGCCCCGCTTTCGGCGCGCAGCCAGCCGTCTGAGCCGCGGTTCACTTCCACTTCCATCTCAAGGTAGTTGCGGTAGTCGAGCAGCTCTTCACCGATGGTCTGCGCCGTGCGCTGGCCCATATCAATCTGCGGATTGAGACGCTGATACAGCTTCGCCAGCGCTTCCGAGAACGTGAGGCGATTGCTGGTAAACAGATCCTGATGCTGTTCATGCTCTTCCGACAGCGTATCCAGCAGCATGGCGTGCGTTTCGCGTACGTTGACGTTCAGCCGCACGCTGCGCACCTGGCCAAAGCTCACCGCCTGCAAGCCCTGGTTCAGCTGACGGATGCGGTTCTGCTCGCGCTGAATGGTTTTGCGGATGATATTGGCCGCGCTGCGCGAGCTGATCGCCAGCGTCTGCTCACGCGCCGTCAGCTCTTCGGTCAGACGGTTCAGCTCAATCTCCATCTGCTCGATGGCTTCAACCGGATCGTCGGTACGAATAATGTCCTGACGGATACGTTCACGCAGATGCTGATAGACGGCGATAAAGAACTGAATCTTGCGCTCCGGCCGTTTTGGATCTTCCGACATGCGCAGCACATCGCGCAGGTGTTCATTATCCGCGACCGCCAGGCGCAGCGCACCGAGGGCTTTATCCGACATCGAGCGCAGCTCGTCGCCGCTCAGGTAAGCCAGTTCGCGGCGATGCAGACGGCGCTCGACGCCGTTCTCTTTCACCAGACGCAGCACGGTGCACCAGCCCGCTTTGGCGCTGACCACCTGCTCACGCATCAGGTGATAATCACGCTCCAGCTTGCGCAGTTTCTTCTGCAGGCTATCCATCTCGGCTTCGCAGAAGGTGAGCTGTTTCTCCAGCTGATTGCGACGCGCACGGTTGTGGCTGAGCGCCGTGTAGAGTTCGTCACGCCGGCTGCGCGCGCGCTCCTCGGCGCTGGCATCGGCGTGCACGCCAATATCCTGCATCTCCTGCTGCAACTCTTTCAGCATGTCGCGCTTGGCATCGTACGAACTCTTCAGCGACGCCAGCACCTGGGAATACTGCGTCAGCTGCGCCTGATGTTCGCGCAGGCGTTCGCGCGCGCGGCTGCGTTCGCCTTCCGCCTGCTCCAGACGCTGGCGCAGTTTTTCGTTGAGATCGCTGTTACCGGTCAGCATGCCAGCCGAATCTTCATAGCTGAAGTGCGCGCGGCGCTGCACCACTTCGGTCAGGGCAAATGCCTGCTGACGCGCTTCGCGCTGCTGCTGCTGCGCCTGCTGATAATCACGCGTCAGCTGTTCGTGCTGCTGCGGATCGCTCTGCAGCACCGCCACCAGCGGCTCCAGCTTGCTGAGTTTCGCGCCGTGCTGATGCAGGAAGCGCGCGGCTTCCTGGGCCTCTTCCACCCGCTCACGAATCTCTTCGCAGCGGTCGGCCAGCGAGTCGTCAAGCAACAGGTTAACGCGCGGCAGCAGGCGGTTGAGCTGCGCCACACCCTCTTTTGCCTGCTCGAACTGGGCACGCTGCTGCTGGTTGTCATTCTCGTGCTGCGCCAGCGCGCGCTCCAGCTCGCCCCGACGGCTGTTGAGCTGACGCATCTGCGCTTCCGGATCTTCGTCGAAGGCCACCGCCAGGTGGCTGCCGATAAAGCGGCTAAACGACTGATGCAGACGCTGGGTTTTCTGCACGTCAAACGACAGTGTGGCAAAACGTTCGGCCAGCTGGTCGCGCTCATTGTTCAACAGCTCCAGCTGATTTTCCCGCGCCGCGCGACCAAACAGCGGCACTTTCGGGAAGCGCGAATAACGCCACTGGCGCTCCGCCACTTTGACAACGACCGCATTTTCCAGCTCGTCGACGCTAAAGACGCTGTCATCAAACGACTGCGGATCGCCTTCGATCAGATAGAGATCTTCCGGACACTCTTCCAGGCCGTCGAGCATCTCGCGCACCAGCGACAGGTCCGGTACCACAATGGCGTGACGCGATGGGCCATACAGCGCGGAGAAGTACGGCGCATCATCCAGCGTCACGTCATCGTAAATTTCTGACAGCAGCACGCCGCCAAACCGCTCCGCCAGCTGGGTCAGGCGCGCATCTTCCGCGCCGCCCGGCTGGCTGAGTCGCGCAATCTGCTGCTCAACTTCACGCTTGCGCGCCGCCACTTCATCACGCTCAACGGTGGTTTCACGCTCGCGCTCCAGCAGCTGCTGCATATATTCGGTGATCTGCTGGCTGCTGCTCAGCGTCTGGCCGGTCTGCTCGCTCAGCTGGGTGAGAATCTCCTGCGCCGCCAGCCAGTGCGGTGCCCGCGCGGTCAGCGTAGTGATGCGCTCGCGCAGCTGCTCCAGCTCCTGGCGCATCAGCATGCGGCGTTCACCGGCGTCGGCCACGCTTTCGTTCAGCTGCTCTATCTGCGCTTCCAGTTCACGCTGCAGGCCTTCCAGCGCGTCAGCGTCATACTGCTGCCCCTGACGTTTACAGAAGTCGGCCAGCAGACGTTCGGCGTCATGCTGCTCGCGCAGGCGGGTTTCCAGTTCGTTGAGACGCAGACGCAGCGAAGAGAGCTGTTCGGCATGATGGCGCTGATTAGCGGCATCGCGCAGCAATTCGCGCCCGACCTGCCACGCATCCTGCCGGCTTACCTCGCCAGCAATACTGGTGACCAGCGCCAGCGCCTGTTCAAACTGGCTGTGCGCCGCTTCCGCCACGCTCAGCTTCTGCTCCAGGCGCAGCAGCCGTTCGGTGGCCTCTTCTTCGCGCGCCTGGAAGGTTTCCTGCCACTCTGCGGCGTTGTCGATGGTGAGGTCCGGCAGCTGGCACTGCGCCCGCGCTTTTTCCAGCGCCTGCAGCGCCTGCTGATACTGAATGGCGCGGGTTTGCTGCACATCAAGCGCCTGCTGAAAATCGGCCAGCTGGCTTTTCAGCTCGTCGACTTCAATTTCCGCCGCTTCAGCGCGCGCTTCGTTCTCTTCCTGCACCTCACGCGCTTCGGCCACCACTTCATTCTGCTCTTCGAGGCGATAAGTCAGCTCTTCCAGATCGGCGTCGTAACGCGCAATCTTCTCCTGCTGACGCATCGCCGTCTGGACCAGATTAAGGTGATCGCTCGCCGCCTGATAATCGGTTTCCAGATCGCTCTCTGCGCCGTTGTGCTCAGAGAGTTCGCGCGCCATTTCGATGTGACGATACTGTTCTGATGCCAGCTGATTGCGGCTGGTGAACAGCTCGTTACGCAGCTGCAGCGCACCGTCGAGATGGATGCGACGCTCGTTGGCGTGGCGCATGTAGTCGGCAGAAACGTAGCTGGTGGCTTCAGAGATCAGATGCTTAAACAGATCGCGGTCCGACTGCGTGACGCGAATCGCTTCCAGCGTCATGCGGTTTTCGCGCAGCGCCGCTTCCATATCCTGGAACGCTTTACGCACGCCGCCGTTTTCCGGCAGCAGGTAATCGCGCAGCGAGCGGGTAATGGCGCTGGAGATACCGCCATACAGCGAGGCTTCGATCAGACGGTAGAATTTGCTGCGATCGCCGGCGGTGCGCAGACGACGCGGTACCACGCCGAGTTCAAACATCATGGCGTGGTAGTCCGTGACCGAGCTGAACTGGCGGAACTGCACGCCCTCCTGCGCTTCCACCCGCTCCTTCACTTCTGCCAGCGGCAGCACGCGCGCCTGACGGCTGCCGAGAATTTCGGTCAGCATATCGGTTGGCAGCGTATCGGTCGGCAGCCCGTGAATACTGAACGGCTTGATGTCGACTTTCTTATCGCGTCCGGCCACCTGCTGCAGGCGCACGCCAGCCACCACGCGCTGATGCCGCGAGTTGACCACGTCCAGCACCGCATAGCAGACGCCCGCGCGCAGTTTGCCGTGCAGGCCCTTGTCGCGCGAGCCGGACGTGGCACCGGCTTCAGTGGTGTTACGGAAATGCAGCAGGGTTAAGTCCGGAATCAGTGCCGTAACAAACGCCGCCATGGTGGTCGATTTACCGGCACCGTTACCGCCGGACAGCGTGGTGACCAGCTCATCCAGATCAAAGGTGCGGGCAAAGAAACCGTTCCAGTTGATCAGCGTGAGCGATCGAAATTTACCGCGTTCAATCATGCCTGTTCATCCTCCGCGCGCTCGCTCGCGTCGTGTTCGCTGTCATTTTCTGCCTCGTCGCTCTCACTGGCGACCGGTGCGTTCTCCAGCGTCATCGCTTCACCGTCACGAATCAGGCGCAGCTGCGCTTCACGTGCGTCGTCACCGCTGCGCACATCCGCACCAAAGCGGAAAACGGACTCCATAATGCGGAACTTGCTGCTGTCGTTGCCCATAAACCACACCATGCCGAGACGGCGCAGACGGCTGAGCGACGCACGCATCTTCTCCTGCAGTTTGGCGCGGTCCAGGTCCGACCCGGTGGAGCGCTGGTTAACCAGCTTCAGCAACCTGCTTTCATCCGCCAGCGACAGCAACTCGTCGTACAGCTCCTGCTGGGTGAAAATGCCCTCGTTGGCCAGCCGCTCCGGACTCAGGTAGAGATAACAGAGAATTTTACCCACCATCATGTCGAGCTCGGACAGCACCGAACGCGGGATCAGCGTGGTTGAGCGCGGACGCAGATAGAAAAAACCTTCCGGCGCGCGGATCAACTCAACGTTGTAGCGCGCATAAAACTCTTCTAAAAACGGCTGGTAATCCATCAGAAAAGCGTGATTATCCAGCTCTTCAATACCAATGTGGCGGCCGGCACGTAACTGGCTATCGAGCGCGGGAAAAATCGGGTTTGCCAGTGCCAGCGCCAGTTTGACTGGCATCACTTGTTCAATATTTGTCGATGACATGTGCCTGCACCTTGGCTCCGTAATCATTGATGGTCTGCCATTCCGCAGGCAGACCGGCTAAATCGGCTTCGGCCACGCCGAGTCGCACCGCCTGATCGATGACGATGCGTGCGAGGTCGAAGTGGCGCGCGCGGGGATACTGCGCCAGATAGTCACGCATCACCGTGGCGAGATGCAGCGGCTTCTGCTGCTGCTTATAAATCTGCAACGCTTCTTCAATCATCGCCGCCAGCTGCTCGCGGATTTCGTTAAACTCTTCGTACTCCATCTCCGGCGGCAGCTCGCCCATCACCTCGTCGTTACGCAGCGTCATCTCTTCATCGCGCATGTCATACAGACGGTCGGCATTGGCGTAGGTCAGCGCCCACGGCTGATCGAAATAGTTCTGCACCGACTGGCGTAAACGCTGCGCGAACACGCGGTTTTTATCCATGTCGATGGCAGTACGAATAAATTTGTGCACGTGGCGGTCGTAACCGATCCACAGATCGATGGCCTGCTGGCCCCAGCTGATAATGCGATCGAGCTTGTTTTGCAGGTCAAACACCAGCTTGTCGACGAAGCCCAGATCCGGGCTGCTCAGCGTGGCGTCCTGAATCCGCAGCAGGTTAGCCTGCAGCTTGTCGCCTGCCGCTTCCAGCGTATCCTGCAGTTCGCGCAGCGTGCCGGAGGTCTCCGACAGCAGCAGCTCACAGCTGGAGATGGCCGCGCGCCAGTCTTTATTCAGCAGATCGGCGATATCGCTTTTCACCGCCTGCTGCTGTTCGTCCATCAGGCGCTGCGTCATGTCGATGCTGTCGAAGATTTCCGCGACCGAATATTTCAGCGGCGCAAAGACGTTGCGGTGCCAGTGAAACTCGTCGCCATCTTCCTCGGCGGCGTCGGCGGCGCGCTTCAGCTCCTGCGCAACAATCGACAGCTGCATCGACAGGCGCAGCGTGGAAAATTCGCGCTGGCGGATGTAATAGTCGGTGATGCCGATCGCCAGTGGCGTCAGACGATAGATGGCGTGACCTTCGGTCAGCTCGCTGGTAAAGCGGTTAAGCAGGCGCTGACGCACCATGTCGTTGATGGCGTTGTTGGCACGGACCTGAACGGTTTCGTGGGTTTGTTCAAACGCTTTGCTGACGTGACGAAAGGCGTCAATCAGCTCACCTTCACTCATCTCGCCGTCCATGCGCTCCCCGTTGAGGGTGGCGATGGCCAGCAAAAACGCCAGACGTTCTACCGGCAGCGCAAGGGAAAAGTCATTCTTGCGCGCCCATGCCACCAGTTCGGGGACCGTCTGGGAAAATTCGCTCATAGTTGATCCTTCTACCTGGGTTTGCGCGCAGTCACGTGGATATAGCGCCCTAAGCTCAAAAAGGGCTCCTGACGACAGTAGCGCCGTTCCATCTCAATAATTTCCTCAACGCTCTTCCCGGCGCCGGGCTGCGGCTTCATGTAGTCACTGAACACGCGGATACCGGCACGCTGCTCGGTGATAAATCCGCACTGCGTCAGCCAGCGCTGTACATCGTCAGGATCGCGGGGGAAATCCGGCGACAGCGTGCGTTTTTTGCGCTTGCTCATGTTGGCGCGCAGATAGCCGAAATTGCCGAGCGTCAGAGTGCGGAACGTCAGGCCGTGCGCGTTATAAAACATCAGCGACAGCACACCACCGGGTTTCAGCGTATGCCACAGCGCCTGCAGCACCGCCAGCGGATCCGCTACCCACTCAAGCACAGCGTGAAACAATACCAGATCCACCGGCTTATCCAAATGTTCGCCAACCTGCTGCGCGCTAATTTGTTTGAATTGCATGTTGTGGCTCACACCTGCGCTGTGCGCATGGGCGGCGGCCAGCTTAAGCATCTCGCCCGACAGGTCGCACAGCAGTACCTGGTGCCCCTGCGCGGCGAGGCCGCTGGAGATCTGACCGACGCCACCACCGGCATCCAGCACCGTCAGCGGGCCGGCGGGCAGCGTCGGCAGAATGGCGTTCAGCTCATCCCAGATGATCGCCTGACGCACCTGGCCTTTACGGGTGCCATAAATATTTTGCGAGAATTTATCCGCCAGATCGTCAAAGTTACGATCCTGCATGGTGATGGCTCCGCTTTGCTGCATTCAACTTGTGCTATTTTGTCACAGGCTCGACAAGAATGAACCTTTCATGCCGCAGTAACTGTCTGGCTGCTGTTTTTTCGGACAAAAGGAGACGTTTTCGATGTTTTTTGCCTTAAAAAAATGGATTGGCGCGATGCTACTGCCTTTGCCATTGCTGTTAACGCTTATGGCGGCAGGACTTTTACTGCTCTGGTTCAGCCGCTGGCAAAAAAGCGGCAAAATCCTTATCTCATTGAGCTGGCTGATGCTGTTACTGCTGAGCCTGCAACCGGTGGCCGATCGGCTGCTGGCCCCGCTGGAAAACCAGTATGCCACGTGGAATGGCAGCGAGCCGGTGGACTATATCGTGGTGCTGGGCGGGGGTTACACCTATAACCGGCAGTGGGCACCCAGCTCCAACCTGCTGAACAACAGCCTGCCGCGCGTGACCGAAGGCGTTCGCCAGTGGCGACGCTATCCTCAGGCCAAAATGATCTTCACCGGTGCCGCTGCGGGCTACAATCCGCGCAGCAACGCCAGCGTTGCCGCCGACGTGGCGCGCAGCCTTGGCGTGCCCGACGATGCCATTATCGTGCTGGATCAGCCGCATGACACCGGCGAAGAAGCGCTGGCGGTGAAGCAGACCATCGGGCAGCATCCGTTTTTGCTGGTGACGTCTGCCAACCATCTGCCACGCGCCATGCACTTTTTCCAGAGCGCCGGCCTGAATCCGCTACCGGCACCGGCTAACCAGCTGGCGATCACCTCACCGATCAGCGTCTGGGATCGCACGCTGCCCTCGCCGCTATGGCTCAGCCATAGCCAGCGCGCAGTGTACGAAACGCTGGGGCTGATCTGGCAGCGGCTGCGCGGCAGTGGCGAACCTTCAGCCGAGCCAGGGGAGTAGCTGTGCGCGGGCATGGTCAAAGCGCGGCCGATCAAACTGGCCGCTGCTGACCAGCATGTCAACGCAATCCCACAGCTGATAGAGCCAGCGGCGCCAGACGAAACCGTCATCCACCGGCGCACGCTGTAAATAGTGCTGCAGCAGCGATGCTTCAGCACCGTTTTCCGCCAGGCGCATCAGCTCATACTCACGCGGTGCCCACAAAATGGTGCCCGGCTGGGTCATCGCCACCAGCTGATCGCTGTGCGGGTCTTTCAGCATACTGGCGAGACGCAGATTGCCGTGCATTAGCACGCACGGATCGTCAAAGCCGGCAAACAGCTGCGCCAGCTGTTCACGACTGCGAAACAGAATCTGACGATCGGCGTGGGTAAATCCGGGGGGCGACAGGTAGCCCAGCGTGGACCACAGCACTTCCACCCGCTGGCGATACCATGCCGGCCAGCGATTTTCCTGCACGCTGTCAACGCTGCCGACCAGGCCATGGCTGTCAATGCGGTGCCACGCCAGCAGCCCTTCGACAATCTGTTCACACAGCTGCTCCCAGCGCGCTGCCGTGCGCGCCGGCGCTTCGGCCGATACGCCATTTAAGCGTGCCAGCAGCAGCATTTCATGCGCCGGCGGTTGCTGACTCAAAACCAGGCCGTACACCGTGGGCAGCGTAATCAGCCCTTCATGCGCCAGCATGGTGAGTTTTTTCGCTTCGAGCGCGGCGCGTCCCTGATGACGAAAATATTTGGCCACCAGCGGCATCGGCTTGCCGTGGTCATCATAGAGGGCGTAAAGCCGCGATTGTGCCTGTTCGCTGATGGTTTCCAGCCGGCTGACGCCTTCGCCCAGCACCAGCGCCAGTTCTGCACGGAGTTGTTCCATGGAAGAGTCCTCCGGAGTTAACTCATTGCACCATCCTGGAGGTCATGACGGCGCAAAACTTAGCGCCAGATCAAACTTTGCGGCCAGCCGGGGCGCTGGCCGCTGACGATTATGCCTGCATCGCTTCACGCACGCGCTGCAGATCGTCCGGCGTATCCACACCGACGCTCGGCACGGTAGCCGCTACCGCCACGTGGATCTTTTCGCCGTACCACAGCACGCGCAGCTGCTCCAGCAACTCGATCTGCTCCAGCGCACAGGGTTGCCATGCCACATAGCGACGGATGAAACCGGCGCGATAGGCATAAATACCGATGTGGCGCAACAGCGTGTCGCCAATCTGCTCACGCGACTGCGCGTAACGTTCGCGATCCCACGGAATGGTCGCACGTGAAAAATAGAGCGCATAGCCGCTGGCATCGGTGACCACTTTTACCGCGTTGGGATTGAACGCCTCTTCTGCCTCGTGAATCGGTACCGCCAGCGTGGCCATGCCAGCATCCGCCTGGGCCAGATTGTCCGCGACCTGACGCACAATCTCGGCCGGAATCATCGGCTCGTCGCCCTGCACGTTCACGATGATGGTATCGTCAGCAAACTGATATTTTTCAATCACCTCGGCCAGACGCTCGGTACCAGATTGGTGGTCGGCGCGCGTCATGCAGACTTCCCCGCCGGCAGCGGTCACCGCCGCCGCCACGTCAGGATGATCGGTGGCCACAATCACCCGCTCGGCACCGGACTCGCGTGCACGTTCCATCACGTGCACCACCATCGGTTTACCGTGAATATCCAGCAGCGGTTTGCCCGGCAGGCGCGTGGAGGCGTAGCGTGCCGGAATAATCGCCACGAAACTCATGGATGAATCTCTTCAACGGACAGGGTGCGCGCTTCTACTTCCAGCAATACCGGAATACCGTCACGCACCGGGAACGCCAGGCCGTCGGGTTTGCAAATCAACTCCTGCTGCTCTTTGTTGTAATACAGTTTTCCGTTGCAGACCGGACAGGCCACAATCTCAAGTAAACGGTGATCCATACTTTTCTCCTTTCAGGACCGATACGTCAGAGGATTAGCATACCATAGCGCAATCAGGGACGGCGCGCCGCCATCGGCTTATATGCTGACGTGCCAGCGCGTGGACCAGGCGGCTCGCAGCGCATCAGGCGCGTTTTCCAGCACCACTTCGCTGGCACCCTGCCAGGCGGCGAAGCGGTTAATGGCTTTATGCACATCGGCGAGAAACTGCTGGCTCAGGCGCACGCCGGGCTCCAGCCAGAAGGCCCGCAGAATCAGGCGCTGCGCCTGGCGATCCATTTTTGCATCGACGCGCCCTTTCAGTACGCCGCGGTGCAGCAGCGGCAGGACAAAATAGCCGTATTTACGTTTGTGCTCCGGCGTATAGCACTCGATGCGGTAGTCAAAATTAAACAACTCAAGCGCGCGGCGACGATCCCATACCACCGGATCAAACGGTGACAGCAGCGCGCTGTGCGTGGCGGCCTGCGGCTGCGTCAGCTGCGGCAGCAGCGTATGGTGCAGCCACATCTCGCCCAGTTGCTCAACCTCAACGCGCTGAATCACTCCCTGCTCAGCGGCCTGCGCCAGCCAGAGTGCGATGGGCGCACGTTTCAGCCGGTAGTAATCGGCCAGCCAGCTGGCGCGGAAAATGCCGAGGCTGCGCGCGCTGTGATCCAGCATCTGCATCACCGCCTCGTTCTCGCTCAGCGCATGCTGCTCGTCGCGCCAGTGTGGCATCACCCGACTACGCAGATCGTAGACGCGCTGGAAATTACGGCGCTCAACAACCATCAGCTCACCGGCGCTAAACAGGTTCTCCAGATGTCGCTTGTGCGGCTTCCACGCCCACCAGCCGGGTTTGGTGTGCTTGTCGCTGGCAAAATCAGCGGCGCGTACCGGACCGGTGGTGGCGATATGTTGCAGCAGATCGGCGATCTCCTGCTGATGCTGATCCACCCATTGCTGATTGTATTTCCAGCCCAGGCGCTGCGGAGCCAGCATGCGGTGACGCAGCAGCGGATAATCTTCAAAAGGGATAAAACAGGCTTCATGCGCCCAGTATTCAAACAGCGCGCCTGCCGCCAGCGTTTGCTCCAGCCACTCAGCAGGAAAAGCGCCCAGGCGGCTGAACAGCACCAGATACGGACTGCGCGCGACCACATTAATGGTATCGATTTGCAGCAGCGACATCTGCCGCACACAGGCGTGAATATCGGCAAAACGCGCCTGACGGCGCGGCGGGCGTAGCAGGCCCTGGGCAGAGAGGTGCAGGTTGCGGGCGGTTTGCAGAGAGAGGGAATGCGTGCTGGTCATTACGTCGTCCCTTTAGATGGTTAGCGCGACCGGGCGTCGCGCGCAGCCGTACAGAGTTGCGTCAGATCGGCCAGCAATGCGGCCAGCGGCGCGCCCGCCAGATGCGCATCCACCGGCAGATACCACCAGTTAGCGCGGGCAAAATGGCGGCATTTGACCGCGTCTTTTTCCGTCATCAGCAGGCACTGTGCATCCTGAGTCAGGCTGCGTAACTCTTCTTCGCTATAAGCGTGGTGATCGGCAAAGGCAATCTCTGCCACCGGCTGCACGCCCTGCTGCTGCAGCGTAGTGAAGAAACGCGGCGGATGACCGATGCCGGCCATCGCGACAATTGGCGGCAGCTGCGTCAGCGCGGCCTGTTCGCCGGTCAGCAGATTGACCGCCAGACCCGGCTGCAGCGTCATGGCGATCTCGCCAGCCTGTGCGCTGCCCCCGTTGACCACCACGGCATCAACCTGCTCCAGCCGCGATGCGCGTTCACGCATCGGTCCGGCCGGTAACCACCAGCCGTTGCCAAAGCGACGCACGCCATCCACCACCACGATTTCGCGATCGCGCTCTAGCGCATAGTGCTGCAGGCCATCATCCGTCACAATCACATCCAGCGGATGCGCCGCCAGCAGGGCCTCGATTGCCAGCCGGCGCTGCGGTGCTACTGCCACCGGCACCTGGGTGCGCTGGGCGATCAGCACCGGTTCATCACCAGCCTGTTCCGTCGTGCTATCCTGATTGACCAGCAGCGGATAGCGTTCCGCCTTACCGCCGTAACCGCGCGACACCACACCCGGACGCAGCCCCTGCTGTTGCAGCGCCTGCACCAGCCAAATCACCAGCGGTGTTTTACCGTTGCCGCCCGCGGTCAGGTTGCCAACGACAATGACCGGACAGGGCGCGCGCCAGCGGTTACGCCAGCCGCGCTGATAGCTCAGGCGAATCAGCCAGGTGATAGCGCCATACAGCAGACTCAGCGGCCACAACAGCAGCCACAGCGGCGAGCGTCCGCTCCAGATACGTTCAATCATTGACCGAACTGCAGTTTGTGCAGCTGCGCGTAAGCGCCTTTCTGCGCCAGCAGCACCTCATGAGTACCGCGTTCCACGATTCGCCCATCCTCGACCACCACGATTTCGTCGGCCTTTTCAATGGTGGAGAGACGGTGCGCAATCACCAGCGACGTGCGGTTCTTCTGCAGCTCGTCCAGCGCCGACTGGATGGCGCGCTCGGATTCGGTATCCAGCGCCGAAGTGGCTTCGTCGAGAATCAAAATCGGGCAGTCACGCAGCAACGCACGGGCAATGGCGATACGCTGACGCTGGCCGCCAGACAGCAGCACGCCGTTTTCACCAATGACCGTATCGAGACCGTTATCCATCTTGTTGATGAAGTCCATGGCGTGCGCCATGGTCGCCGCCTGCTCGATTTGCTCGCGGGTGTATTCACCGTTGCGCGCATAAGCGATGTTATTGGCGATGGTGTCGTTGAACAGATGGACATTCTGCGAGACCAGCGCCACCTGATTACGCAGCGAGCGCAGGGTGTATTCCCGCAGGTCGTGGCCATCCAGCAGAATCTCGCCCTCGTTGATATCGTAAAAACGCGTCAGCAGGCTGGCCATGGTGGATTTACCCGAGCCGGAGCGGCCCACCAGCGCCACGGTTTTACCCGCAGGCAGCGTGAGATTAATATCACGCAGCGCCGGAATGTCGCGGCCCGGATAGGTAAAGGTCACGTTGCGGAATTCAACGTCCCCTTTCGCACGCGTGATTTCGCGCTTGCCGTTGTCGATCTCCTGCTCGCTATCCAGAATGGTGAATAGCGTCTGACAGGCCGCCATGCCGCGCTGGAACTGGGCGTTGACGTTGGTCAGTGATTTCAGCGGGCGCATCAGGGCGATCATCGACGAGAACACCACGGTGATGGTACCGGCAGTCAGGGTATCCATCACGCTCGGGAAGCTGGCCGCATACAGTACAAAAGCCAGCGCCAGCGATGCGATCAGCTGGATCACCGGATCGGAAATCGAAGAGGCCGAGACCAGTTTCATGCCCTGCTGGCGCATTTTATTGCTCACCTGCGAGAAACGCTCAGCTTCTACTTCCTGTCCGCCAAAAATCAGTACTTCTTTGTGCCCTTTCAGCATCTGCTCAGCACTGGTGGTTACCTGCCCCATGGTGTTCTGCATATTTTTACTGATGCTGCGGAAACGCTTGGATACGGTGCGGATGGCAAAAGAGACCAGCGGCGCCAGCAGGATCAGAATCAGTGAAAGCTGCCAGCTGTAGTAGAACATCATGATGAACAGGCCAATGATCGATGCGCCTTCGCGTACCACCGTCACCAGCGCGCTGGAGGAGGAAGAGGCCACCTGTTCAGAATCGTAGGTAATCCGCGACAGCAGCGTACCGGTAGACTGCTGGTCAAAGAATGCAACCGGCATGCCCATCATGTGGCCGAACAGGCGACGGCGCATGTTCATCACCACATTGCCGGAGACCCATGAGATGCAGTAACTGGAGATATAACTGGTTACGCCGCGGATCAGCATCAGGCCGATGACGGCCAGCGGCATCCACAGCAGAACGGATTTGTCGGCTTTTCCGAAACCATCATCCAGTAAAGGTTTCAACAGGGAGAGCATTAGGGTGTCGCCTGCCGCATTGAGTATCAGCGCCACGGCGGACACAATCAGGCCAGCCTTGTGCGGTGCAATCATCGGCCAGAGTCGGCGAAATGTCTGCCACGTTGAGAGGTCTTTGTCTTGATGCATTATTTATTCACGCTGTTTGAAATAGCCGCTCATTCTACCTGGAATCGCGTTTGACGCCAAACCACTGATGATACCAGCGGGGGATTATTTGCTCTCTTAACCCCTTAATCTGCCAGCGACCCTGCCGTATCGCGATGTGAATCTGGCCTGATTGCGCAGTGTCATACCAGCGATAGCCCTGCTCGCGGTAACGCTGGACCACGGCGATGGCGGGCATACGCCAGGCGTTATAGCGCGCCAGCGAAGCCAGCGCCGCCTGCCCGGCAACACTCCGTAACAGTAAAGGGCCAGAGGAGCTCCGGCTGCCATGATGGGGCACCTGGATAACCGTAGATTGTAAGCCGCCCTTTTCCAGGGCGACCAGCTTGCGCTCCGCCTCAAGCTCGATGTCCCCGGTCAGTAACAGGCTGAACTGACCATCATCCACACGCACTACGCAGGAGTCGTTATTTTGCCCGGCAGTCTGCGCGCGCGGCGGCCATAGCGCGTGAAAGTGCAAACGCCCCCACTGCCACTGCTGGCCGCGATAGCACGGCAGATGCCCGGGCTCGCCGAGCGCGCTGCGTACCCGCAGACCAGGCTGCGCCTGTTGCAGCGCGGCTAATCCACCACGGTGATCGAGATGCTTGTGGCTCAGGATCACTCCTCGCAGTTGGCGCCCGGTGTAGTGCAGCCAGGGTAACAAAACCCGCACGCCTGCATTGTCCTCTGCCCAGCCGGGTCCGCTGTCATACAGCATCACCTCATTTCCCTGACTGATCGCCACCGCCAGACCATGTCCGACATCGATCATGTCAATCTGCCAGTCGTCCTGCTGGGCATTGCTGCGCCAGAACCACAGCGAGAGCAACAGCGCGCAGCAGGGCATCAGCGCCTTCGCGAGCAAGCCGCTGCGCCACAGCGCCAGCCCGGCCCAGAGCAGCAGCACCGCCGGCAGCGTATCGCTCCAGCGCCACCAGCCGGCGGGCAGCCACGCCAGCCCCTGCATCACCAGGCTGACCGACAGATCGGCCAGCTGCCATAGCGGAACGGCTATTGCAGGCAGCGGCAACAGCATCGCCAGCAGAATCAACGGCACGGTAATCAGCGACACTACCGGCACCGCCAGCAGGTTGGCCACTAGCGCGCTCAGGCTGAGCCCGTGGAACAGAAAGATCTGCAGTGGCGCCATCAGAATCATCATGCCCAATTGCAGGTGCAGCAGTCGCAGCATGAGCCAGCGACGCGGCTGACGGAAACGTGGCGGCAGAGGAAACCACTGAAACCACAGTATCAGCATCGCCACGGCCAGCGCCGACAGCCAGAAGCTTTCTGACAGCACCGTCAGCGGATCAAGCCATAACAAACTCCCTACGCAGAGCGTCCACACCTGCCAGTTGCTCAGCTGCCAGCCAGCTATACGCGTCGCCAGCCACAGCGTTAACGCCAGCATCGCGCGCTGTGCCGGCGGATGACTGCCGGAGATCCAGCAATAGGCTGCCGCTGTTAACCCGCTGATCAGCAGCGGCATCAGATAGCCGATTTGCCTGGCAGGTAACACTAACTGGATGACGCGCGCCAGTAGCCAGCCTACGCTGGCCGCCAGCGCGATATGCATGCCGGAGATGGCCATCAGGTGCGCAGTACCGGTTTCGCGCAGCAAGGCTCGCTGGGCCGGGGTCATCGCGTCACGCACGCCAAAGGCCAGTGCCTGTAGTATTGCGGGCTGCGTTAACCCGCTGAAACGCGCCAGATGATAATTGATAAAACGCGTCCGCCAGCTGCAGCGCAGATACTCAGCCTGCTGGCTGACAATACGCCCCTGCAGCGCGCTGTGGTTAGCAATGGCAAAACGCTGCAGATCAAATTCGCCCTCGTTGAGCCGGGCGTGCACCGCACGTAGCCGCAGCTGCATCTGCCAGCGCTGTCCGGCACACCAGGCGACCTCATCGCTGACATTACGCAGCGTGACAAACAACGGTGGAAAGACGTAGCGGTCACCTGCCCGGATTATCTGCGCCGTGAGCTGGTTCTTCGCGGGATTCACTGCAGTTATCTGAAGCGTGGCCGCCACCGGTGCCATGGTCAGTTGCTCGAGGGTATCGACCGTCTGACGCGCCTCGATCAGTGCCCAGCTCAACAGCAGCAAGCCCAGTCCGGCGTAGCGCAAAAGCATTACTGACGTACACGCCAGCAACAGTGCGCTTATTAACAGCAGCACAATGGTACTGTAAGCGGGGATGTGCGGCAGCATACCCAGCGGCAGCGCCGCGAGGAGCATCATTCTGGCTACCACTGTTATTGTCACGCGCACGCCCTCTTCTGTCATTGCCGCGCATTGTGCGCGCTGGCAGAGGCAAAAGCATGCGGCTAAATGTCGATTTCAGAGAGGGATTACGCGCAGTTTATGGTGGTTGCAGGAAATGAACAGCAATATGGAAGCAGGATCGCAAGCCTGAACGCGAGGCAAAAAAAACGACACCTGCAGGTGTCGTTTTTATCGTTCGGTAACGGCTTAGCCGTAGATATTTGCACGGTCACGCAATTCTTTGCCTGGCTTGAAGTGGGGAACGTATTTACCTTCCAGTTCCACTTTGTCACCCGTTTTCGGGTTACGACCAGTGCGCGGTGCGCGGTAGTGCAAAGAAAAGCTGCCGAATCCCCGGATTTCAATGCGCTCGCCCTGGGCCAGCGTAGTGGCCATGTGCTCGAGCATCTCTTTGACCGCATCCTCAACGACTTTCGCCGGGATATGAGTATGCTGGCCAGCAAGTCTTTCAATCAGTTCTGACTTGGTCATGTAACCTCCGGTTAATCCCTGTTTGGAAAGGTATGACAGCTTTTACCGAAACCGGACGATTTTCATCGTCCGGTGCTTCGGGTCGATTACTCGCCTTTAGCCGCTTTGAACGCTTCAGCCATTGCGTTAGAGAAGTTGCCATCTTCCTGTTTGGTGTTAACAGTGTTGATAGCTTCTTTCTCGTCAGCCTGGTCTTTAGCACGAACAGACAGGCTCACAACGCGGTTCTTACGGTCAACGCCGGTGAATTTCGCTTCAACGTCGTCGCCTACGCTCAGAACCTGAGTGGCGTCTTCGATGCGGTCCAGAGAAGCTTCAGAAGCGCGCAGGTAACCTTCTACGCCGTCAGCTAATTCTACTGTAGCACCTTTAGCGTCAACTGCAGTGACTTTACCCGTCACGATTGCGCCTTTCTTGTTCAGGGTGATGTAGTTGTTGAATGGATCTTCAGCCAGCTGCTTCACGCCCAGAGAAATACGCTCACGCTCTGCGTCAACCTGCAGTACAACGGCAGCGATTTCGTCGCCTTTCTTGTACTCACGAACGGCTTCTTCGCCAGTCGCGTTCCAGGAGATGTCAGACAGGTGAACCAGACCGTCGATGCCACCGTCCAGGCCGATGAAGATACCGAAGTCAGTGATTGACTTGATTTTACCTTCAACGCGATCGCCTTTGTTGTGGGTCTCTGCGAACTGCTGCCATGGGTTAGATTTGCACTGCTTCAGACCCAGGGAGATGCGACGACGCTCTTCGTCGATGTCCAGAACCATAACTTCAACCACATCACCTACGTTGACAACTTTAGATGGGTGGATGTTTTTGTTGGTCCAGTCCATTTCAGACACGTGTACCAGGCCTTCAACGCCTTCTTCGATTTCAACGAAGCAGCCGTAGTCAGTCAGGTTGGTCACGCGACCGGTCAGTTTGGTACCTTCCGGATAACGCTTAGCGATAGCGACCCATGGATCTTCGCCCAGCTGTTTCAGGCCCAGAGATACACGAGTACGCTCGCGGTCGAACTTCAGCACTTTAACAGTGATTTCGTCGCCCACGTTGACGATTTCGCTTGGATGCTTAACGCGCTTCCACGCCATATCGGTGATGTGCAGCAGGCCGTCAACGCCACCCAGGTCAACGAATGCGCCGTAGTCAGTGAGGTTCTTAACGATACCTTTGACTTCCATGCCTTCCTGCAGGTTTTCCAGCAGCTGATCGCGCTCAGCGCTGTTTTCAGATTCGATAACCGCGCGGCGAGAAACCACGACGTTGTTACGCTTCTGATCAAGCTTGATTACTTTGAATTCAAGCTCTTTGCCTTCCAGGTGCAGGGTGTCGCGGACCGGACGAACGTCAACCAGTGAACCTGGCAGGAACGCACGAATACCGTTCAGCTCAACTGTGAAGCCACCTTTAACTTTGCCGTTGATAACACCGGTAACAGTTTCAGCGTCTTCGTAAGCTTTTTCCAGCGTGATCCAAGCTTCGTGACGTTTAGCTTTCTCACGGGACAGCAGGGTTTCACCGAAGCCGTCTTCTACTGCATCCAGAGCAACGTCAACTTCGTCGCCCACCTGGATTTCCAGTTCGCCGGCTGCGTTCTTGAACTGTTCTGCAGGGATAGCAGATTCAGATTTCAGACCCGCATCAACCAGCACGACGTCTTTGTCGATAGCAACAACGACGCCACGAACGATGGAACCCGGACGGGTTTCGATTTCTTTCAGGGACTCTTCAAAGAGTTGAGCAAAAGATTCAGTCATATTGATAATCTTAGGATTCTTCAATTTAACGTCCACCTGACGTCATTGTCGGATGGGGTTGTTTCACATGCCCTGCACCGCTTCCCTGGCACAGGGTTACTACAATTCGGTCGCCGAAAAGATTAAATGCCCAGCTTCTGGCGGGCATAATCTAGTGCCTTTTCAATCACTTGCTCAATGGTCATGCTGGTTGAATCCAGCACCAGAGCATCAGCGGATGGCACTAAAGGCGCGATGGCGCGGTTACGATCGCGGTCGTCGCGTTCCTTTATCTCGGATAAAAGGCGATCAAAGTTAACACTAAAGCCCTTTTCCTGCAACTGTAGCATACGGCGATGCGCACGCTCTTCGGAGCTGGCATCGAGGAAAATTTTAACGGGCGCGTCCGGGAAAACCACGGTGCCCATATCACGTCCATCGGCGATTAAACCCGGCTCCTCGCGGAAAGCACGCTGTCGGCGCAGCAAGGCTTCACGCACGCGCGGAAATGCCGCCACGCGCGACGCCGTATTGCTCACTTCCTGGGTGCGGATTTCGCCGGTGACATCCTCACCTTCCAGCACTACCTGCATTTCACCGTCTACCGACAGAAAACGCACGTCAAGGTGCGCCGCCATGGGCACCAGCGCTTCTTCCGACTCGATATCCACCTGATGATGCAGCGCGGCCAGAGCCAGTACGCGATAAATAGCCCCTGAATCCAGCAGGTGCCACTGCAACGACTCCGCCATCGCTTTACATAAAGTCCCTTTACCCGCGCCGCTTGGGCCATCAATGGTAATTACCGGGGCGATTGCCGTCATTGTTCTCTCCTGTTGCTGCGTGCTGATGATCAGCCTTCTTGGCTGTCTGGATTGCGCGGCATTATACGCTGCCCGCGTCCGCTTGGTTACCCTTTAGCGTAGACAGCGCCAGAAATTTCGACAGTTTCAGAACAATTTCCCGCCAGTGAGGCCAGCAGAGGGTTCAGAAGCCCGGCACAGCGGTGCCGGGCGGGTGGATTAGGATGTGTGGCTGATTTTTGCCAGCTGCTGGAAGTAATCCGGGAAGGTTTTTGCCGTGCAGCCGGGATCGAGAATGGTTACCGGCGTGTCAGACAGCGCAACCAGCGAGAAACACATCGCCATACGATGATCGTTGTACGTGCCGATATCGGCGTGCTGTAGCTGCGCAGGCGGTGTGACCCGAATAAAATCGTGCCCCTCTTCCACTTCCGCCCCGACTTTACGCAACTCGGTCGCCATGGCCGCCAGGCGATCGGTCTCCTTTACGCGCCAGTTATAGATGTTGCGCATCAGCGTGGTGCCTTCGGCAAACAGCGCGGTGGTAGCGATTGTCATTGCCGCATCCGGAATATGGTTCATGTCCATATCAATGGCGTTCAGCGCACCACGCGTGCAGGCAATATAATCGTCGCCCCACTCGATCACTGCTCCCATCTTCTCCAGCACATCGGCAAAACGGATGTCGCCCTGCACGCTATTGCGGCCAATGCCGGTAACCCGCACCGTACCGCCGCGAATTGCCGCAGCGGCAAGGAAATAGGACGCTGACGACGCATCGCCTTCCACCAGATAATCACCCGGCGACTGATACTGCTGCTGACCTTTCACCACAAAGCGCTGATAGTGCTGATTATCAACGTCCACGCCAAAGCAACGCATCAGGTGCAGGGTGATATCAATGTAGGGTTTGGAAACCAGCTCGCCTTTGATGGTGATCGTGGTGTCCTGCTGTGCCAGCGGCGCGGTCATCAGCAGCGCCGTCAGGAACTGGCTGGAAACGCTGCCATCGACACTGACTTCGCCGCCGGTAAATCCGCCGTTCAGACGCAGCGGCGGATAGTCGGTTTGTTCGAGGTAATCAATGCGCGCGCCGCCCTGCCGTAACGCATCGACCAGATGGCCGATCGGACGCTCTTTCATGCGCGGTTCGCCGGTCAGCACCACCGACTGCTCGCCGAGGCACAGTGCGGCCGCCAGCGGACGCATCGCGGTTCCGGCATTGCCCAGGAACAATTCCAGCGGCTGTTCGGCACGCAGCGGTCCACCATTGCCGACCACTTCACACACGGTGCGATCGGCTGACAGGGTATAGCTGACACCCAGCGCCTGCAGCGCATTAAGCATGTGTTTAACATCATCGCTGTCGAGCAGGTTGGTCAGGCGCGTGGTGCCGTTCGCCAGTGCAGCCAGTAACAGGGCGCGGTTTGATACGCTTTTTGAGCCCGGTAAGTTTACCGTGCCGTCAACGCGGGCAATCGGCTGTAAAGTCAGGGAGTCCTGCATGTGAAACCAAATCTCCAGAAATACGAGACCCTGTCCAGTGACAGGGTCTGATGCCAGCCGGGCAGGCTGGCACTAAAGTAGATAATTAACCGTGACGACGTTCGAAGTCGACCATGAATTCGGTCAGCGCCTTAACGCCTTCCAGCGGCATCGCATTGTAGATCGAGGCACGCATACCGCCAACCACACGGTGCCCCTTCAGCGCATGCAGGCCCGCCTTCAGTGATTCTTCAAGAAACACCTTATCCAGCGCAGCATCGGCCAGCTGGAAAGGCACATTCATCCGGGAACGGTTTTCACTGGCGACGTCGTTACGGTAGAAGCTGCTGCTATCAATCACGCCGTACAGCAGATCGGCTTTCGCCTGATTAACCTTATCCATCTCCGCTACACCGCCCTTCTCTTTCAGCCATTTGAACACCAGGCCGGAGAGATACCAGGCAAACGTCGGCGGCGTGTTAAACATCGAATCGTTTTCGGCCAGCACTTTGTAGTCGAGAATGGAGGGCACCCAGCGCTGCGCTTTGCCCAGCAGGTCATCACGCACCACCACCATCGTCAGGCCAGCGGGACCGATGTTCTTCTGCGCGCCGGCATAAATAACGCCGTAGCGGCTGATGTCGAGCGGGCGGGACAGGATGGTGGAAGAGAGATCGGCCACCACAACTTTATCGCCGAAGTCTGGCTCTTCATCGATGGCAATACCGTCGATGGTTTCATTCGGGCAGAAATGCACATAAGCAGCATCATCGCTGAGCTGCCATTCACGCATCGGTAACAGTGCGCGTTTACCCTCACGGGTGGTTTTGATGTCAATGGCGTTCGGCGAGCAGAATTTTTCTGCTTCTTTAATAGCACTGTGCGCCCAGTAGCCGCCGTCGATGTAATCCGCGCGGCTGGCATCGCCCAGCAGATTGCCCGGGATTGCCGCGAACTGCGCACGCGCGCCGCCATGGCAGAATAATACTTTGTAGTTGGCCGGGATTTTCAGCAGATCGCGAAAATCCTGCTCCGCCGCTTCCGCGACTTCAATAAACTCTTTGCTGCGGTGACTGATTTCCATCACCGAGGTGCCTAAGCCATGCCAGTTTGTCAGTTCTTGTTCTGCACGACGAAGCACTTCCACCGGCAGCATTGCCGGTCCGGAGCTAAAATTATAAACCTGCGCCATTTCCCCTCACCATTGTCATATCGAACGGTTATAAATACCCCATCGGTTTTATCATTGCCTCCGGATGGCTGCAATCATTTATCCGGCAGCGATCACATTTCCAGATCCCGCTCCACCGCAGCTTATGTCACAAATGTAATAAGCCACGGAATTTTGTGAGGCAGCGCGGTGAAGTAAAATCAGACAGCTGCCAGAGCGCGAAAAAGCCGTAACAATGCGTTGAGAAATTTGGCGGAGCAATAGCGAAGCAGGCGCAAAACCCGTATTATTGCGCGCTTTACGCCCAACCATCGACTTGAGAGAGCGCCACCATGACGCAAACGTTTATTCCAGGTAAAGACGCCGCACTGGAAGACTCCATCGCACGCTTCCAGCAGAAACTGCAGGATCTGGGTTTCAACATTGAAGAAGCTTCCTGGCTGAACCCGGTGCCGCACGTCTGGTCTGTGCACATTCGCGACCGCGACTGCCCGCTCTGTTTTACTAACGGTAAAGGCGCCAGTAAAAAAGCGGCGCTGGCCTCAGCGCTGGGCGAATATTTCGAGCGCCTCTCAACCAACTACTTCTTTGCCGATTTCTGGCTGGGCGAAACCATCGCTAACGGCGACTTCGTGCACTACCCGAACGAGAAATGGTTCCCGCTGACCGACGACGACAGCCTGCCGGAAGGCATTCTGGATGCACGCCTGCGTAAGTTTTACGATCCGGAACAGAGCCTGAGCGCCTCCGATCTGGTGGATCTGCAGTCTGGTAATGCCGATCGCGGTATTTGCGGCCTGCCATTTACCCGCCAGTCCGATCAGCAAACCGTGTACATTCCGATGAACATCATCGGCAACCTGTATGTGTCTAACGGCATGTCCGCTGGCAACACCGCCAATGAAGCGCGCGTACAGGGCTTATCCGAAGTGTTTGAGCGCCATATTAAAAACCGCATTATTGCGGAATCCATCAGCCTGCCGGAAATTCCTGAAGCGGTGATGCAGCGCTATCCTGCCGTGGTAGAGGCCATCAATCGTCTTGAAGCGGAAGGTTTCCCGATTTTCTCCTATGACGCTTCGCTGGGCGGCAACTATCCGGTGATCTGTGTGGTGCTGTTCAACCCGGCTAACGGCACCTGTTTTGCCTCTTTTGGCGCCCATCCGGACTTTGGTGTCGCGCTGGAACGTACCGTCACCGAACTGCTGCAGGGCCGCGGCCTGAAAGATCTCGACGTGTTTACCCCGCCCACCTTCGATGATGAAGAAGTGGCTGAACACGCTAACCTTGAAACCCACTTCATTGATTCCAGCGGTCTGATCTCCTGGGATATGTTCAAAGACGATGCCGACTATCCCTTTGTCGACTGGAGCTTTGCCGGCACCACCCATGAAGAGTTCGATACGCTGATGGCGATCTTCCGTGCGGAAGATAAAGAAGTGTATATCGCCGACTACGAACATCTGGGCGTTTACGCCTGCCGCATTATCGTACCGGGCATGTCTGATATTTACCCTGCCGAAGACCTGCTGCTGGCGAATAACAACATGGGTGCATCACTGCGTGAAACGCTGTTATCCCTGCCAGCAACCCAGTGGCAACCCGAGGAGTATCTGGCTCTGATCGAACAGCTGGATGAAGAAGGTCATGATGACTTCACCCGCGTGCGTGAGCTGCTGGGGCTGGCGACCGGCAAAGACAACGGCTGGTTCACGCTGCGTATTGGCGAGCTGAAAGCGATGCTGGCGCTGGCCGGTGGCGATCTGGATCAGGCGCTGATTTGGACGGAATGGACCATGGAATTCAACCAGTCGATCTTCAGCCCTGAGCGTGCCAACTACTATCGCTGCCTGCAGACTCTGCTGCTGCTGGCGATGGAAGAAGATCGCGATCCGCTGCAGTATCATCGCGCGTTTGTGCGCATGTATGGCGAAGCCGCCGTCGACGCCGCTTCGGCTGCCATCAGCGGTGAGGCACCGTTCTACGGTCTGCAGGTGGTTGACCGCGATCTGCACGCGTTCCCGGCGCATCAGGCACTGCTGGCCGCGTATGAAAAATTACAGGCAGCAAAACGTCGTTACTGGTCTGCGAAATAAATCGGCTCATTTTGTCTGTGACCAATTAGCCTGAAAATTAACGGGCACTGGCAGTATCCAGTGCCCTTTTTTAATGCCGCTGAAAATTCATCGGGCGCAGAAAATAATAAATAACAATTCACTATCATTGATAAACAGCATTTAACAAAATAGCCCTTAAGCCAGCCGCATCTTCAACTTATTTTGCATAAATTAAAAATTATTTATTTAATAAATTTCAATAGCTTACTTGAATTTTTGGCCATTTTACGGCTTTGCTTAACCCTGCCGTTTCGGCAAATATGATCCACATCAACTCCTGACCTATACTCCTTTGTTAGTATCTTTACAGACAATTTCTGGAGAGCGTTAGTGTGAAAGCTGACAACCCTTTTAATTCATTATTACCGGCGGCGATGGCAAAAGTCGCAGAAGATGCCGGTGTCTATAAAGCGACTAAACATCCCTTAACCACCTTCTTTCTGGCTATCACTGCTGGCGTCTTTATTTCCATTGCCTTTGTGTTTTATATCACCGCCACCACCGGCAGCGGCACTATGCCGTATGGCATGGCCAAATTGATCGGTGGCATCTGCTTTTCACTGGGTTTAATGCTGGTTGTCGTCTGTGGCGCTGATTTGTTTACTTCAACGGTGCTGATTGTGGTGGCTAAAGCCAGCGGACGCATTACCTGGCTGCAACTGGGTCGTCACTGGCTCAATGTCTATGTTGGCAACCTGTGCGGCGCGCTGTTTTTTGTGGCGCTGATTTGGCTGGCCGGTGAGCATATGGTCGCAAATGGTGCCTGGGGATTAAATGTCTTACAGACCGCCGACCACAAAATGCATCATACGTTTATCGAAGCGGTAAGCCTCGGTACACTGGCTAACCTGATGGTGTGTCTGGCGGTGTGGATGAGCTACTCCGGCCGTAGCCTGCTCGACAAAATGGTGGCAATGATTTTACCGGTTGCGATGTTCGTAGCCAGCGGCTTTGAGCACAGCATCGCCAATATGTTCCTGGTCCCGATGGCCATCATGATTCGCGATTTTGCCAGCCCGGAATTCTGGCAGATGACCGGTGCCAGCGCGGCGCAATTTCCTGCACTGGGCATTGGCGATTTTATTGTTAATAACCTGATTCCCGTAACCATCGGCAACATCATTGGCGGCGGTCTGTTAGTCGGGTTGACCTATTGGGTTATCTATCTGCGCGACGGTGAGTCCGCGCACTGAGTCATTAAGTACGGGCGTGCTGAGCAGCGCGCCATACGTTACAGTCTCCCTAAATAAGGCAGGTATATCATGTCCGAACTGAATGAAAAAATGGCGTCAGCCTGGGAAGGATTTAGCGCCGGTGAATGGCAGAACAGCGTCAACGTCCGTGACTTCATCCAAAAAAACTACACGCCGTATGAAGGTGACGAAGCATTCCTCGCCGGCGCGACGCCAGCCACCACCAAACTGTGGGACAGCGTGCTGGAAGGCATCAAAATTGAAAACCGTACCCATGCACCGGTTGATTTCGACACTGATTTAGCGTCTACCATCACCTCACACGATGCGGGCTATATTAACAAATCGCTGGAAACCATCGTTGGTCTGCAGACTGAAGCCCCGCTGAAACGCGCCATTATCCCGTTTGGCGGCATTAAAATGGTGGAAGGCTCCTGTAAAGTTTACGGCCGCGAGCTGGACCCGGCGCTGAAGAAAGTTTTCACCGATTACCGCAAAACCCACAACCAGGGCGTGTTTGACGTTTACACCCCGGATATCCTGCGCTGCCGTAAATCCGGCGTGCTGACCGGTCTGCCAGATGCGTATGGCCGCGGTCGTATTATCGGTGACTACCGTCGCGTCGCGCTGTACGGCATCGACTTCCTGATGAAAGACAAAGTGGCTCAGTTCAACTCACTGCAGAGTGACATGGAAAATGGCGTTGATCTCGAAGCCACCATTCGCCTGCGTGAAGAGATTTCTGAACAGCACCGCGCACTGGGCCAGATCAAAGAGATGGCCGCCAAATATGGCTTTGATATCTCCCTGCCAGCCACCACCGCGCAGGAAGCAGTACAGTGGACCTACTTCGGTTACCTCGCAGCAGTGAAATCACAAAACGGTGCCGCGATGTCGTTTGGTCGCGTGTCCACCTTCCTTGACGTTTACATCGAGCGCGATATCAAAGCCGGTAAACTGAGCGAAGAGCAGGCACAGGAACTGATTGACCATCTGGTGATGAAACTGCGTATGGTGCGCTTCCTGCGTACGCCGGAATACGATGAGCTGTTCTCTGGCGACCCAATCTGGGCCACTGAATCACTGGCAGGTATGGGCGTTGACGGTCGTACGCTGGTGACGAAAAGCACCTTCCGCTTCCTGAACACGCTGTACACCATGGGGCCATCACCGGAACCAAACATGACCATCCTGTGGTCTGAGAAACTGCCGGTTAACTTCAAAAAGTATGCGGCAAAAGTCTCCATCGACACCTCATCGCTGCAGTATGAGAACGATGACCTGATGCGTCCGGACTTTGACAATGATGACTACGCCATCGCCTGCTGCGTGAGCCCGATGATTGTCGGTAAACAAATGCAGTTCTTCGGCGCACGTGCCAACCTGGCTAAAACACTGCTGTACGCAATCAACGGCGGTGTGGACGAGAAGCTGAAAATGCAGGTCGGCCCGAAAGAAGCGCCAATCACTGACGATGTGCTGGATTATGACACCGTGATGGCGCGTCTGGACCACTTCATGGACTGGCTGGCAAAACAGTACGTCACGTCACTCAACATCATCCACTACATGCATGATAAGTACAGTTATGAAGCCGCGCTGATGGCACTGCACGACCGTGACGTTTATCGTACCATGGCGTGTGGTATCGCGGGCCTGTCAGTCGCCGCGGACTCACTTTCAGCGATTAAATATGCCAAAGTGAAACCTGTCCGGGACGCCGATGGTCTGGCAGTGGACTTCGAAATTGAAGGTGAATATCCGCAGTTCGGTAACAATGATCCGCGCGTGGATGACCTGGCCTGTGACCTGGTTGAACGTTTCATGAAGAAAATTCAGAAACTGCAGACCTACCGTAATGCGGTGCCAACGCAGTCGGTACTGACCATCACCTCCAACGTGGTATACGGTAAGAAAACCGGTAACACCCCGGATGGTCGTCGCTCCGGTGCGCCATTTGGACCAGGTGCCAACCCAATGCATGGCCGTGACCAGAAAGGTGCTGTCGCTTCACTGACTTCCGTGGCCAAACTGCCATTTGCCTACGCCAAAGACGGTATCTCTTATACCTTCTCTATCGTACCGAATGCGCTGGGCAAAGATGATAACGTGCGTAAAACCAACCTTGCTGGCCTGATGGATGGTTACTTCCATCACGAAGCCAGTATCGAGGGCGGCCAGCACCTGAACGTTAACGTCATGAACCGTGAAATGCTGCTGGATGCCATGGAGCACCCTGAGAAATATCCACAGCTGACCATCCGCGTTTCCGGTTATGCCGTACGTTTCAACTCGCTGACGAAAGAGCAGCAGCAGGATGTGATTACCCGTACCTTTACTCAGTCGCTGTAATCCTCCTCACTGTAATCGAAAGGCTCCTGCGGGAGCCTTTTCTCCACAAGCCAGTTTTGCCAGTCTGCTTTTGCAGGCAGTCTGGCAAAACCGACTTACATCCTCAGAGCACAACACAGATTGTGCCGCCTGCACGCCAGGCTGAACCGGAGAATACATCGCAATGTCAACCATCGGTCGTATCCACTCGTTTGAATCCTGCGGCACCGTTGACGGTCCCGGCATCCGTTTTATCACCTTCTTCCAGGGCTGCCTGATGCGCTGCCTGTACTGCCACAACCGCGATACCTGGGACACTCACGGCGGTAAGGAAATTACCGTCGATGAGCTGATGAGGGATGTGCTGTCGTATCGCCACTTTATGAATGCGTCTGGTGGCGGCGTGACGGCCTCCGGCGGTGAAGCCATTCTGCAGGCTGAATTTGTGCGCGACTGGTTCCGCGCCTGCCAGGCCGAGGGCATCCATACCTGCCTCGACACCAACGGCTTTGTGCGCCGTTACGATCCGGTGATCGATGAACTGCTTGATGCAACTGACCTGGTGATGCTCGACCTCAAGCAGATCAATGACGATATCCATGAGATTCTGGTCGGCGTGTCAAACCACCGCACGCTGGATTTCGCCCGCTATCTGCAAAAGCGCGGTAAAAGGACCTGGATTCGCTATGTGGTGGTGCCGGGTTATTCGGACGATGACGATTCGGTGCATCGCCTCGGTGAATTTACTAAAGACATGAGTAACATTGAAAAGATCGAGCTTCTGCCTTATCACGAACTCGGCAAGCATAAATGGATTGCGATGGGTGAAGAGTACAAGCTGGAAGGCGTGAAGCCGCCAACGAAAGAGACCATGGAGCGGGTGAAAAATATTCTTGCCGGTTACGGCCATAACGTCATGTATTAAGACGGTTGGCCTGTAGCTGAAGCTTTACCGGCAAGAAACAGAGCGTTACCGCCGGGACATTTGCGACAGGTTGCGAATGTCCCGTTTAAGCACCGCCATCAGGCATGCGCCACCGGTGTTGCGTGCTGATCGGCTTTACGCAGCAGCATCACCAGATAGACCAGCGCCACCACCGCAATCATCACAAACAGCAGGCGATCGGAATAGTTCTGCATCAGCATCGCGGTCATCCCCGGCCCGACCAGACTGCCAACGGTATAACTGAACAGCAGCGCCTGATTCATCGCCACCAGTTCATGATGCGCCACCGTTTCACACGCCCAGGACATGGCCACCGGATAAAGCGTAAAGCCAGCCAGCCCCAGCACAAACAGTGCCGGTGCCATTGCCGTTCCGCTCAGCATAGCAATCGCACCCAGAATCACCACGAACACCTGCACGCGCAGCACCATCAGGCGACCAAAGCGGTCGGCAAGACGTCCTACCGGCCACTGACCGACAATCCCGGCACTGACCAGCAGCGCCATCCAGTAACCCACGGTGGCATCGCTCATACCCTGATGCGAAAGATAAAGCGGCATCAGGCCGTAGAGCGAACCGAGCACGATACCGGAGATAATGCAGCCGTTGATACCCAAGCGCGAACTGCGGCGGCGCAGCATGCTCCAGATACGCCCGGTTGAGGCTTCTTCAGTAGCCGCACCGGCGTTGACCTGCACAAATACCACGGGCAGCACGGCACAGACGATCAGCGCGCTCACCCAGGGAATGACGTGCAGCAGTTCTGTCGAGACACGGCTCACCAGCAGCTGACCGGCAACGGTGCCAAGATAATAGATGATCATGTAAGCGGCCAGCAGCTGACCGCGATTGCGCACGGTACCACTGCACAACAGTGCACTCTCAACCACCACCCAAATCAGTGCACAGCCTACGCCCGCGGTGAAGCGCAGCAGCGTCCAGCTGTAAAAGCCGTCCAGCAGCACCATGCCCATGGTTGCCAGCGCAAACAGTACGCTGGCAAGGTAAAAGCAGCGGTTAAAGCCATAGCGATTAATCAACCAGCCCGCCAGCAAGGTGCCCAGTAAGTTACCGGTGTAATAAGCAGAGCTCGCCATGCCCACCTGCCAGGTCGGCAGTTGATCGTGGGTGAGCCACAGCGGCACCAGCGTATTAAGCACAGCAATAGACACCGTCATCAGCATTAAGCCGCAAAGCAGCAGCAGGACGGGGCGCGACCAGGTTGACATAGGGAATAAAACCAAAAGAAATGAACAGATTTGCGCGCAGTTTGCCATTGGCGATGGCAAAGTCAATGTGCAAAAAAACAGCGCCGCACATTTTGCTGCTGAACAATTTATTATTTTTATCTTCAGCGGGTTACAGGGCTTGAGAAAGGTCTTATGTCTGAATCTATCTACATGAATTTATACATTTTTGATGGTTTGACGCGCAGCCATGACGATAACGTTTATTTCTGATTAATTCCGGTTAAAAAATAATGGCTGATGCGCTTAAGAAATAAAAAACCCGGCCTGAGCCGGGTTTGTGCATGAGTGCAAATTAGCCGATATATTCCAGCCCGCCCATATACGGGCGCAGCACGTCCGGCACCGCAATGCGACCATCCGCCTGCTGATAGTTTTCCAGCACGGCTACCAGCGTACGCCCCACCGCCAGGCCTGAACCATTCAGCGTGTGCACCAGACGCGGTTTTTTGTCCGTTTTGCTGCGGCAGCGAGCCTGCATGCGGCGCGCCTGGAAATCCCACATATTCGAGCAGGAGGAGATTTCACGATAGGTGTCCTGCGCCGGCAGCCAGACTTCCAGGTCATAGGTTTTGGCTGAGCCGAAGCCCATGTCGCCGGTGCACAGCAGCACTTTACGGTACGGCAGGTTCAGCAACTGCAGCACTTTTTCTGCATGGCCGACCAGCTCTTCCAGCGCGTCCATGGAGTTTTCCGGTGCGACGATCTGCACCATCTCCACTTTGTCGAACTGGTGCATACGGATCAAACCGCGCGTGTCGCGGCCGTAAGAACCGGCTTCGGAACGGAAGCAAGGCGTGTGGGCAGTGAGTTTGATCGGCAGAGATTCCTCTTCAACGATCTCATCGCGCACCAGGTTAGTCAGCGGCACTTCGGCGGTCGGGATCAGCGCATAGTTGCTGCTGCCTGCTTCTTCGCCCAGCGGTTTGGTATGGAACAGATCCTCACCAAATTTTGGTAACTGACCGGTACCGTACAGCGTCTCGTGGTTCACCAGATACGGCACGTAGGTTTCCAGATAACCGTGCTGCTGGCTGTGCAGATCGATCATGAACTGGCTCAGCGCGCGATGCAGACGAGCAATCTGGCCCTGCATCACGATAAAGCGCGAACCGGTCAGTTTCACCGCCGAGGCGAAATCCAGCCCTTTGACCGCTTCACCCAGCTCTACATGGTCTTTCACCGGGAAATCGAACTGGCGCGGCTGGCCCCAGCGGCACACTTCCTGGTTTTCGCTGTCATCTTTACCCAGCGGCACTTCGTCGGCCGGCAGGTTAGGCAGCGCAAGCGCAAAGTCACGAATTTCGTTCTGCAGGGTATCCAGCTCTGCTTTCGCCGCATCCAGGCGTTCGCCCAGCGCGTTCACTTCCTGACGCAGCGGCTCGATATCTTCCCCACGTGCTTTGGCCTGACCGATGGATTTGGAGCGGGAGTTACGCTCAGCCTGCAGGTTTTCAGTTTCTACCTGCAAAACCTTACGACGCTCTTCGAGGGAGCGCAGCGTATCCACATCCAGTTTAAATCCCCGGCGTGCCAGTTTTTCTGCGACTGCGTCTGGCTCATTACGCAGCAGATTGGGATCGAGCATGCTTATCCTGTGTAATAAAAGGTTGATTGAACGAATGGAGGGATGCATTCCACCGGAATGCATTGAAATCCTTGCTCACCTTACCGTAACGCGTTTATCAGCGGTAGCGTTTTATCGGGCTATTTTGATCCTGTTCAGCAAGCCAGGCGAGTTTTTCACCGATCTTGCTTTCAAGGCCACGATTGGTGGGTTGATAGTAGCGCGTCTGCGCCATTTCCGGCGGGAAAAACACCTCGCCGGCCGCATAGGCATTGGGTTCGTCATGCGCGTAACGGTACTCTTTGCCGAGGCCCATCTCTTTCATCAGCTTCGTCGGTGCATTACGCAGATGTTCCGGCACATCGTAATCCGGGAACTCACGCGCATCACGCATCGCCGCTTTGAAGGCGGTATAAACAGCATTGCTTTTTGGCGCACAGGCCAGATAAACAATTGCCTGGGCAATTGCACGTTCCCCTTCCGCAGGCCCGACGCGGGTAAAACAGTCCCACGCGGCAATTGCTACCTGCATGGCGCGCGGATCAGCATTACCGACATCTTCCGAAGCAATCGCCAGCAGCCGCCGCGCCACGTACAGCGGATCGCCACCGGCAGTGATGATGCGCGCGTACCAGTAAAGCGCCGCATCCGGGGCTGAACCACGAACCGATTTGTGCAGTGCCGAGATGAGATCGTAAAAGCGGTCGCCTTTGTTATCGAAACGCGCCGCGCGTTCACCCGATACTTCATTCAGCAGCTGTGGCGTTAGCTCCCGCTGTCCCTGCGCATTGAGCTCAGCCATATCGGCCATCATTTCCAGCGTATTCAGTGCGCGTCGTGCATCACCATTGACCAGTTCAGCGATCATGCGCCGGGTATTGTCCGGTAACAGAATATCGCTGTCGCCGTAACCGCGCGTTTTATCCTGCATCGCCTGATCCAGCACCTGTTCGATATCCGCGCTGGTCAGCGATTTAAGCAGATAAACGCGGGCGCGCGACAGCAGTGCCGAGTTCAGTTCAAAGGAGGGATTTTCCGTGGTTGCGCCAATGAAGGTGATGGTGCCGTCTTCAATGTGTGGCAAAAACGCATCCTGCTGGCTCTTATTGAAGCGATGCACCTCATCAACAAACAGAATAGTGCGACGCCCCACCTGGCGATTCTGCCGCGCGCGCTCAATGGCCTCGCGGATCTCTTTAACGCCGGAAGTCACCGCTGAAATGCGTTCGACATCGGCTTTGCCGTAATGCGCGATGATCTCCGCCAGCGTGGTTTTACCGGTACCCGGCGGTCCCCATAAGATCATGGAGTGCAGCTGACCCGCCTCAATAGCGCGCGGCAACGGCTTACCGGCCGCGAGCAGATGCTGCTGACCAATATATTGCTGCAGCGTCGCTGGCCGCATACGCGCAGCCAGCGGTCTGAACTCATTTGACGGTGCAAAATCCAGCGACAGGTTACTCACCCTCACCTCACTGACGTTGATCGTCCACCGTTACCCCTTTTGGCGGCGTAAAGGTGAATTTATCCGGGCTGATAGCGCCGTTTTTCTGGCTCTTCAGCTGATAGCTGCTGCGCTGTCCATCCTGCTCGATCGCGCTGAACTGATTGATGGTGCCTGCGGAAGTGACATTGATGGTGAACTGTTTCAGGTTGCCATCGCTGCTTTTAGGCGTCAGCTCAAAATTATCACCCTGCTGCTTAATGTTGTACTGCTGCCAGTCAGAGGGCTGGTTACGCGCAATCAGCATAAACGGCGTGTTGCTGGTGGCATTCTGCAGCAGGCTTACGCTCGCCTGTTCCACAAAAGGATTATAGAACCACAGATTTTTACCGTCGGAGATAATCACGCTTTCGTCCGGTGCAGTCATGTGCCAGTTAAACAGGCTCGGACGTTTTACCCACAGTTCGCCTTCGCCGTCCTGCACATTTGCGCCGCTACCGTCAGTCACCTTCTGACTGAAGCTGGCATGGAAGCTGTTCACTTTATTAAGGCGCTGCTGCAGATCGCTGGAAGCATCCGCCAGGGCAGAAGAAGCAACAAAACCGGCCAGCAGGCCACAGGCAATAACGCGAAATTTCATCTGATACGATTCCTTATTCATGGTTTCCTGACACTTACTGCATTAACCGTAGTCGCCGCTCCGTCAGTTCGACAGGAGAAAAAGCCGAAAGCTCCCAATGATATGGGGATCGGACCACAGATAAACAACGGGCCAGTTTACACTGGCCCGGCATAACACTGCGGAGAAAAGTCTTACATTTCGTGAGGTGGCGGTGACAGCACTTCACGGTTACCGTTGTGACCTGGCTCCGAGACAATGCCCTGCGCCTCCATCTGTTCGATAATCCGCGCCGCGCGGTTGTAGCCAATACGGAACTGGCGCTGCACGCCGGAGATCGACGCGCGGCGTTTCTCCACCACGAACGCCACCGCCTGGTCAAACAGCGGATCCAGCTCTTCATCGCCGTCCAGGCCGCCAGCACCGCTTTCACTCTCTTCACCGGCGGTAATGCTGTCGATGTACTGCGGTCGCCCACGCGCTTTCCAGTCCTGCACGACTGCATGCACTTCCTGGTCACGCACAAAGGCGCCGTGAACACGTACCGGCATGGAGGAGTTAGGTGGCATGTAAAGCATGTCACCCATACCCAGCAGGGATTCCGCACCGCCCTGATCGAGAATGGTACGCGAGTCAATTTTACTGGATACGGTAAAGGCGATACGCGTCGGAATGTTGGCTTTAATCAGGCCGGTAATCACATCCACCGACGGACGCTGGGTAGCCAGCACCAGGTGAATACCTGCGGCACGGGCTTTCTGTGCCAGGCGCGCGATTAGCTCTTCGACCTTCTTGCCCACCGCCATCATCAGGTCAGCAAACTCATCAACCAACACCACAATGTACGGCAGTTTTTCCAGCACCGGCGGCGTGGTGTCCATGCTGTCGCCCGGTTTCCAGAACGGGTCCGGAATTGGCCGGCCCATCGCGGCCGCCTGCTCGATCTTCTCGTTATAGCCAGCCAGATTACGCACGCCCAGCGCAGACATCAGCTTATAGCGGCGCTCCATTTCGACCACACTCCAGCGCAGCGCGTTGGCCGCGTCTTTCATGTCGGTGACCACTTCCGTCAGCAGATGGGGAATGCCCTCATACACTGACAGCTCGAGCATTTTCGGGTCGATCATGATAAAGCGCACTTCTTCCGGCGTGGCTTTATACAGCATGCTGATGATCATGGTGTTGACGCCAACCGACTTACCGGAACCGGTGGTACCGGCCACCAGCAGGTGCGGCATCTTCGCCAGATCGGCCACCACGGGCTGACCAGAAATATCTTTACCCAGCACCACCGATAGCGGCGAAGGGTTGTCGCGGAACTTATCGCAGTCCAGCACCTCACGCAGGTAAACGGTCTGACGATGTTTATTGGGGAGCTCCAGGCCGACATAAGGCTTGCCCGGAATCACCTCAACCACGCGCACCGCAACGGCAGAGAGCGAACGTGCCAGGTCGCGCGACAGATTAGAAATACGTGCCGCCTTGACGCCCGGCGCCAGCTCCAGCTCAAAGCGGGTGATTACCGGCCCCGGAGAGATGCCCACCACTTCGGCTTTCACGCGGTAATCCGCCAGACGCGCTTCAACCAGACGCGCGGTCTGTTCCAGTGCGAACATATCCACCGGCTCCTCTTCCGCCGGCGGCGACGTCAGCAGATCCAGCGTCGGCAGCGGCGTGGAAGGTTTCTCCAGCGGCTGTTCGTGACGTACCAGGAAGGGGTGGAACAGGCTGTCCTGCGCAGGGGCGACAGGCTTCGGCGTTTCAGCCGGCGCGGCGTAAACCTCGTCGTCTGGCGTTGACCACGGGCTGGTTTCCTCACTCAGCGATGCGGGTACCGCCGGCTCAGGTGCCGCTGACTGCTGCCACTGGGCCGGAGCGTCCTGCTCTGGCGTGGCGGCAATGGTAAACAGCGGTTCGCTCGGCGTGTCATCAACCAGATCTTTCATCGGAGAGAAATCAAACGCGGCTGAGGTATCCAGATTAAATACCGGCGCGCTCTCCTGCTCAGGCTGGCTGTAACGCTGTTGCTGCTGCTGAGCAAACTGCTGCGCCAGCTGAGCCTGCTGCAGCGCCTCTTCATCTTCTTCCTCTGCCGGCTGCTGCTGCCAGCTGTCGCCGTACCGCTGCTGCTGCTGCGAATGGAACGCTTCGCGCAGCTGGGCTTCCTGCAGCGCAGCATTATCATCATCGTGCGGCTGTGGCACTTGCCAGCTGGCGCTGATTTCCGGCTGCTGCTGGTCGGCCTCTTCACGGGCCTTCTCTTCTGCCATGCGTTGCGATGGCAGTTTGATACCGTATGAGGCCAGCTCACGCCGGGTTGGCAGCTTAACCTTGTTAGGACGCGGCAGTTCCGGGCCGATGCCCTGTTTCACCTGCGGATTGTAATCGCGCTCCGGCACGACATCAAAGGCTGGCGTGTAAGCCGCAGAGCGGGCAGCAGCAGTAGCCGTCGCTGAACCGAGTGCGGCAGCGGCTGCCGTATTCAGCGGTGTGGCGGCCTGATCGGCACTCTGCCAGTTACCCATGCGCGGGCCATCGTCTTCTTCAGCGAGCGAGAAGGCGTCGGCGGCCGGTGACTCAGGCACTTCGAAGCGATATAACGGGGGAGCCGCTGGCGTGGGTTCTGCTGGCGGAATAGCTGGAGCCGCAGGCGCACTGGCAACGGATACCGATGCCGGAGCAGCCGCAGCCAGCTGTGACGGCGCAGGTTGTGGAGCTACGTTTACCGGCGGTGCGGATGGTTCAGGCGCAGCGACGGCCGGCGCCTGACGTGCGGCGTCACTGGTGGCGGCCAGCGCAGCCACGGTAGCCGCACTGGCTTTCGCCAGCAGGGGATCGTCGCTGGCGACTTCAGCCGCAGGTTCCGCTACCTGTCGGGGCTTAGCCAGCAGTACGTCATCTTCGTCGTCCTGAGCCGGCGCAGCGCGCAGTGGCGGAACCGCTTCGTCGGGTTGCGCCTCGTCGTAGTCGTCTTCTTCCTGCCAGGGTTCATCATGGCGCGAGCGGTTGCTGGCAAAGGTCAGCACGCCCATCACCACGCTGCCGATCTTCTCGGCAATCGCCAGCCAGGACCAGCCGGTATAAAGCGTGATACCCGCCGCCCAGACGCACAGCAGCGTCAGCGTGCCACCGGCACCGCTGAACCACGGCGCCATCGCATTGCTCACCAGGCTGCCAATTACGCCGCCGGAGGCAAAATACCAGATATCGTCCACGTTCAGCGCAGCCAGTCCGCAGGTGGTCACCACCAGCGCCAGCACACCAATCAGCCGCAGGCCCACCGCAAAATAGTCGATGTAATCCTGGCGATCGCGCTGACGGAAGGTGATCCAGCACAGACCAATAATCACTGGCGGAATGGCGTAGGCCATCACACCAAAAATAAACAGCAGGGTATCGGCCAGCCATGCGCCCACGCTGCCGCCCAGATTGTGGATCGGCTCGTGCCAGGCGGTTTGTGACCAGCTGGGATCGGAGGGATTAAAGCTAACCAGCGACACCATCAGATAGATGGCAAACAAGGCCACCAAAATGAGCAACGCTTCCAGCAGCCGACGTCCGCTGCTCAGTGGTTGTAATGAAACGTCTTTGTCTTCTGTATATTCCTGGCTCAAGAGAACTCTCCAGGTGCCTGTAAATTAAGAAGGCAACAGCGCCAGGCTTGCCTGACGCTGGTCCTGTATGAATTCACAGGAGTGTACCGAAATCCTGCAAGCTTTGCACCTGCCCTGCGTTACCGGGTCTTAATCACCAGACGATTGCTCTGTTTGACCTCTTCCATCACCACGTAGGTACGGGTGTCGTTGACGCCCGGCAGGCGCAGCAAGGTCTCACCCAGCAGTTTACGGTAGGCGGACATATCCGGCACGCGGGTTTTCAACAGGTAGTCAAAGTCACCGGAAACGAGGTGACATTCTTGAGTTTCCTCAAGTTTTTGTACGGCGGCGTTAAATTGTTCAAACACATCCGGCGCGCCGCGATTCAGAGTAATCTCAACGAATACCAGCAGTGAAGCATCGAGATAGTGCGGGTTCAGCTGCGCGGTGTAGCCCAGAATGAAACCCTGACGTTCCAGGCGACGTACGCGTTCAAGACAAGGTGTTGGCGAGAGGCCGACACGTTTTGAAAGCTCAACGTTGGAAATACGACCGTCTTTCTGCAGTTCATTCAGAATATTTCTGTCGATCCGATCCAGATCTTTTCCGGGGCGTTTCTTGTTGTCTACCATTATTATTGTCTCTCTTAATTCCTTCCCTTTACCTGCCAAACCCTGAAAACGTTCAATGTTCAGGGCCTTACTGAAGTGAAGTCTTTAAGCCTGTGCAGTAACGCGACCATCCGTATGACGCATGCTGTCTGTCCACATCATGCGTCATTACCAATGTCAGGCTGAGTTTATTTGGCGAAATTGCGCAAAACAGAGCTGAAATTCTGTTTCGAACCGCTAAATTTTCTCTGCTTCTGACAATGTTTTCGCAAAAGCGCAGGCGATTGTCAAAGTAAAACATCCAAATTCAGTACAAGATGCCAGACAGCGTACTGGGTTGCTGTTTTTAAATGAGAATTTTTATACAGCTGCACCACAAATTGCCGAGCAATGCCCCCTTTTGGCGCAGCACGCGTGCAGAATTGCCATTCATCGTCTACGCCGCTTGCAGTGATTGTTAACAAAATTGCTGAAACCTTTTTTTGCGACAGTAATTTCCCTACAATCGAAAACTATGTTGTCAGACACACACTGAGGAACGCATGAGTACGGCCAAACACAGTAAGCTGCTCATTCTGGGCTCCGGCCCTGCCGGTTACACCGCAGCGGTTTATGCCGCCCGCGCTAACCTGAACCCGGTTTTGATTACCGGACTGGAAAAAGGCGGCCAGCTCACCACCACGACTGAAGTCGAAAACTGGCCGGGCGACCCGCACGATCTGACCGGCCCTGCGCTGATGGAACGCATGCAGGAGCATGCTGAGAAGTTCAACACCGAAATCATCTTTGACCATATTCACACGGTTGATTTACAGAACCGTCCGTTCCGCCTGACCGGCGACAGCGGCGAATACACGGCGGATGCGCTGATCATCGCGACCGGTGCTTCAGCGCGCTACCTCGGCCTGCCGTCAGAAGAGGCATTCAAAGGCAAAGGGGTTTCGGCCTGCGCCACCTGTGATGGTTTCTTCTATCGTAACCAAAAAGTCGCGGTTATCGGCGGCGGTAACACCGCCGTTGAAGAGGCCCTCTATCTGGCGAACATCGCTTCCGAAGTGCACCTGATTCACCGTCGTGACAGCTTCCGCGCTGAGAAAATCCTGATCGACCGTCTGATGGAGAAAGTGCGTAACGGCAACATCGTGCTGCACACTGACCGCGCGCTGGACGAGGTGGTAGGCGATCAGATGGGTGTCACCGGGTTGAAACTCTCGTCAACCAAAGGTGAAGCCCCGCTCTCGCTGGAAGTGGCGGGCCTGTTTGTCGCCATCGGTCATAGTCCGAACACGGCGATTTTCGATGGCCAGCTGGATCTGGAAAACGGCTATATCAAAGTGCAGTCCGGCCTGCAGGGCAACGCCACGCAGACCAGCGTGCCGGGCGTGTTCGCTGCCGGTGACGTAATGGACCACATCTATCGTCAGGCCATTACCTCTGCCGGTACCGGCTGTATGGCCGCGCTGGATGCGGAACGTTATCTGGATGGTCTGGTTAAAAACGATAAGTAAGTTGTTAATTATCTGATCATAATTGCACTGAGGCGGCCACTTTTGGTCGCCTTTTTTATCGCCTGCGTGCTACAGTTCTGCCACCCGTCTGTCCGGCATTTAGCGTCGGATTTTGCCTCTCGTCACGGTGATCAAACGGCTTCGCATGAACAAATCACGGCAACACGAACTGCTGCGCTGGTTACGCCAGCAACGTCATCATGGCGCACGCAGCCTGCGACTGGCCTCGCTGGCAGGTTTTGCTGCGGCGTTAATTCTCATCGCCCAGGCCTGGCTACTGGCCTCCCTGCTGCAAAAACTGCTGGTGGAACAGCAACCCCGCGCTGAACTGGTGAGTGATTTCCTGTTACTACTGCTGTGCTTCGCACTGCGCGCCGCGCTGCACTACGGTCGTGAGATGGCCGGCTTCAGGGCCGGCGTGGCGATTCGCCGTGCGCTGCGGCAACAGGTGCTGGACCGGCTGAACGCGCTCGGTCCGTCCTGGATTCAGGGCAAACCGGCCGGGAGCTGGGCGACGCTGCTGCTGGAACAGATCGAAGAGATGCAGGAATATTACGCGCGCTATCTGCCGCAGATGTCGCTGGCGGTTTTTATGCCCTGCGCCATCCTGATCGCCATTTTCCCGATTAACTGGGCCGCCGGACTGATTCTGCTGGCGACCGCGCCGTTGATTCCGCTGTTTATGGCGCTGGTCGGCATGGGAGCGGCCGATGCCAACCGGCGTAATTTCCTTGCGCTGGCGCGTCTGAGCGGCGATTTCTATGACCGGCTGCGCGGACGCGAAACGCTGCGCCTGTTTCACCGCGCGGACGCTGAGCAGCAGGCGATTGCCGCCACTACGCAGGATTTTCGTCAGCGCACCATGGAAGTGCTGCGCCTCGCCTTTCTCTCCTCTGCGGTGCTGGAGTTTTTCGCCTCGCTGGCGATTGCCGTGGTCGCGGTCTATTTCGGCTTCTCGTACCTGGGTGAACTCAATTTTGGCCACTACGACACCGGCGTGACGCTGTTCGCCGGTTTCCTCGCGCTGATTCTTGCCCCCGAATTTTTCCAGCCGCTGCGCGATCTTGGCACCTTTTACCATGCCAAAGCGCAGGCGGTGGGCGGCGCAGACGCGCTGGATACCTTCCTGCGCGAAACGCCCCAGCGCGCGCCGCAGGCGGCCACGCAGACGCTGGATGCTGACGCGCCACTCTCCCTACGGGCGCAGGATCTGGTGATCATGACCGCCAACGGCGAGGCGCTGTCACAGCCGCTGAATTTCAGCTTTACTCCCGGTCAGCGCGTGGCGCTGGTCGGACAAAGCGGGGCCGGAAAAAGTGCGCTGATGAATGTCCTGCTCGGTTTTCTGCCCTATCAGGGTTCACTGTGCATTAACGGCCAGGAACTGCGCGACATCAGCCGCAGCAGCTGGCAGCAGCAGCTGGCCTGGGTAGGACAAAATCCGCAGCTGCCGGCGGCGACGCTGCGTGACAATCTCCAGCTCACTGACACGCCGGTGGACGAGGCCACGCTGACCGCCGTGCTGCAGCGCGCTGGCGTCAGCGAATTTTTATCGCGTCTGCCGCAGGGGCTGGATACGCCAGTTGGCGATGGCGGCATCGGCCTGTCCGTTGGGCAGGCACAGCGCATCGCCGTTGCGCGGGCGCTGCTGAAACCGGCTCGCCTGCTGCTGCTGGACGAACCGGGATCCGGGCTCGACAGCCAGAGCGAGCAGCACGTGATGGGCGCACTACAGCAGGCCGCACAGCAGCAAACTACGTTAATGATTACCCATCAGCTGCACGCTCTCGACCAGTGGGATGAAGTGTGGGTGATGCAGGCCGGACAACTGGTGCAGCAGGGCCACTGGCAACAGCTGATCGCAGAAGCCGGCCCGCTGCGCGAGCTGGCGCAGCATCGTCAGAAGGAGATTGCCTGATGCGCACGTTACTGCCTTTCCTGCGCCTGTATCGCCGCCATCCGTGGCGTTTAGGTCTTGGCGTGGTGCTGGCGATTGTCACGCTGCTCGCCAGCATCGGCTTGCTGACGCTGTCCGGCTGGTTTCTTGCTGCCTCCTCGCTGGCTGGCGTCGCCGGCCTGTACAGCTTAAATTACATGCTGCCCGCAGCCGGCGTGCGTGGCGCGGCAATCACCCGCACCGCCGCGCGCTATTTTGAACGGCTGGTCAGCCATGACGCCACTTTCCGCGTGCTGCAACATCTGCGCGTCTTTACCTTCAGCCGGCTGATGGCGCTGGCACCGGCGCAGCTGGCGCGCTTTCGTCACGGCGAACTGCTGAACCGCTTTGTCAGCGATGTCGATACTCTCGACCATCTCTATTTACGCGTTATTTCTCCACTGCTGGGTGCGGCGGTGGTGATTGTGGTGGTGACCTGTGGCCTGGCGCTACTCGATATGCGACTGGCGCTGCTGCTTGGGGCGATCATGTTGCTGACGCTGCTGCTGATGCCGCCGCTATTCTGGCGGCTCGGCGCGCGCACCGGCGCGCAGATTGCCCGTTACCAGGCTCGCTGGCGCCTGCAACTGACGCACTGGCTCAGCGGACTGGCCGAGCTGCAGATTTACGGCGCGGCGGCGCTGTGGCGACAGCGGCTGGATCAGGAAGAACGTGCGTGGCAACAGGCGCAGCAGCAGCAACACCGGCTGCAGGCGGTGGCGCAGAGCCTGCTTACGTTGATCGCCGGCAGTACCGTTACGCTGCTGCTGTGGCTGGCCGCCAGCGGCGTCGGCACCAATAGCACACCGGGTGCACTGATTGCCCTGTTTGTGTTTTGCGCGCTGGCCGCGTTTGAAGCGCTGGCACCGGTGGCCGGCGCATTTCTGCCACTGGCGCAGGTGACGCACGCGGCGCAGCGCGTGCAGGAGATCATCGATCAACCGCCAGCCATTCACTTCCCGACACAACCGGTTGCGACGCAGCGCGGCCTCAGCCTGACGCTGGAACAGATCGATTTCAGCTATCCGCAGCGGCCAGAAGCGGTGCTGCACAATTTCTCCCTGACGTTAGCAGCCGGTGAACATCTGGCGCTGCTGGGCCCGACCGGCTGCGGGAAATCCAGCCTGCTGGCGCTGATCACGCGCGGCTGGGAAGCGCAGCGCGGCACGATTCGCCTGAACGGGATTGATCTGACGGCGTGGGACGAAGCCAGCCTGCGTCAGCGCATCAGCGTTGTCACGCAGCGCGTCCATCTGTTCAGCCAGACGCTGCGCGCTAATCTGCTACTGGCAGCACCACACGCCAGCGATGCACAGCTGATTGACGTATTGCAGCGGGTTGGGCTGGCGCATCTGGCGCAGCAAAGTGAAGGGCTGAATGCGTGGATGGGAGAAGGCGGCCGACCGCTGTCCGGCGGTGAACTGCGCCGGCTGGCGATTGCCCGTGCGCTGCTGCACGATGGCGACCTGTGGCTGCTGGATGAGCCGACCGAAGGTCTGGATGCCGCGACCGAGCAGCAGATTCTCACGTTGCTACAGCAGGTTAGCCAGGGAAAAACGCTGATCATGGTGACGCATCGCCTGAGCGGACTGGAAAAAATGGATCGCATCTGTGTGCTTGACGGTGGGCAGATTATCGAATCCGGCAGCCATGACGAATTAATCTCAAAAGCTGGACGCTACTGGCGTTTCCAGCAGCGCTTTGCGCTATAGTCTATGCGTTTAGCCTGAGGGTGACCGACGCCATGAGACTGGTACAACTTTCCCGGGATTCGCTCAATTTCCCGCCGCCGGAGATGGCGCTGCGTGAACCAAACGGCCTGCTGGCCATGGGCGGCGATCTCTCCCCTGCCCGCCTGATGAATGCCTATCAGCGCGGTATTTTTCCGTGGTTTTCGCCCGGCGATCCAATTTTATGGTGGTCGCCAGATCCACGCGCGGTCCTGCTGCCGGAGTCGTTTCATCTCAGCCGCAGCATGGCGCGCTTCCATCGCCGTTCGCCCTATCGCGTCACCATGAATCACGCCTTTGCTCAGGTGGTGGAAGGTTGCGCCAGCGGGCGTCAGGAAGGCACCTGGATCACCTTTGAAGTGAAACGCGCCTGGCTTCGCCTGTATGAGCTGGGTCATGCGCACTCAATTGAGGTCTGGCAGGATCAACGCCTGGTTGGCGGCATGTATGGCCTGGCGCTCGGACAGATTTTTTGCGGCGAGTCGATGTTTAGCCGGGCGGAAAATGCCTCTAAAACCGCGCTGTGGGTTTTCTCACAGCACTTTATTGCGCATCAGGGACGGCTGATCGATTGTCAGGTGCTGAATCCGCATACCGCCTCGCTGGGCGCAGTTGAAATTCCGCGTGTCGACTATCTGCAATACGTGCAAACGCTGGCGTGGCAACCGGTGCAGACCGGCTGCTGGCAAACACAAACCCTTTTTTGACCGACCCCGCAGATGTTTTGCACACAATTCCCGACAAAAGTGATACAATAAGCAAGTTTGGTATGTCGTCCGCGCTTCGCTGTGGCGAGCCGGAATTGCCAGGCTGGGAATCTCACCCTGTTCCCGAAGCTGTTTCAGTTGCGCACCCGATGCCGATTGCTGCAGATTCTTAGCCCGCTAATCCCCCGCAGACGTCAAAAACACCCGAATTTATCCGTAATGCACGCGCAGCGGCGCGACGCACGGCGAAGCGTTGGCAAAAACAACCAACGTTTCTTTACATAAATCATGGAATTCGGCATTATCTTGCCGGTTCAACAGTTTGGTAGTTCACCCAGAGGATTCGATGGCCAAAGAAGACAATATTGAAATGCAAGGTACCGTACTGGATACGTTACCTAACACCATGTTCCGCGTAGAGCTTGAAAACGGGCACGTGGTTACCGCTCATATCTCCGGTAAAATGCGTAAAAACTACATCCGCATCCTGACGGGCGACAAAGTGACTGTCGAGTTGACCCCGTACGACCTGAGCAAAGGCCGCATTGTCTTCCGTAGTCGCTAAGTTGTTGCACTCGCCTCGCGTTTGCTGATGTAAACTAAGCGCGAAAAAAAAGGCCGGATTTTAATCCGGCCTTTTTCTTATCTGCGCACCGGCTTAATGCACGGTGCCCTCGGTTTTGCGTTTTTCCGCACTCATGAAGTGGTAGGTGAGCTGGTTTTTCTCTTTATCCAGTCCAACCGACACCGATCCGCCATCTACCAGCGAGCCAAACAGCAGCTCGTTAGCCAGCGGTTTCTTCAGGTTTTCCTGCACGGTACGCGCCATCGGACGCGCGCCCATCGCTTTGTCGTAACCTTTTTCGGCCAGCCAGTCGCGCGCATCATCGCTGACTTCCAGCGACACACCTTTCGCATCCAGCTGTGCCTGCAGCTCAACAATAAATTTATCCACCACCTGATGGATCACCTGAGTATCAAGGTGACGGAACCAGATAATATTGTCGAGACGGTTACGGAACTCCGGCGTAAAGATCTTTTTGATCTCTTCCATCGCGTCGGTGCTGTTGTCCTGCTGAATCAGGCCGATGGATTTACGCTCGGTCTCGCGCACCCCGGCGTTGGTGGTCATCACCAGCACCACGTTGCGGAAGTCCGCTTTGCGGCCGTTGTTATCGGTCAGCATTCCGTTGTCCATCACCTGCAGCAGCAGGTTGAAGACATCCGGATGGGCTTTCTCGATCTCATCCAGCAGCACCACCGCGTGCGGATGCTTGATGACGGCATCGGTCAGCAGACCGCCCTGATCAAAGCCGACGTAGCCCGGAGGCGCACCAATCAAACGACTGACGGTGTGACGCTCCATATACTCGGACATATCAAAGCGCAGCAGTTCAATGCCAAGCGCCTTCGCCAGCTGCACGGTGACCTCGGTTTTACCGACCCCGGTCGGACCCGCAAACAGGAACGACCCGACTGGCTTACGCTCCTGCCCCAGACCCGCACGGCTCATCTTAATAGCTTCAGTCAGCGCTTCAATCGCGTTGTCCTGACCAAACACCAGCATTTTCAGACGGTCGCCGAGATTTTTCAGCGTATCGCGATCGGTGGCCGAAACGCTCTGCTCCGGAATACGCGCGATGCGTGCCACCACGGATTCGATGTCCGACACGTTGACGGTTTTCTTGCGCTTGCTGACCGGCACCAGACGCGCACGCGCGCCGGCTTCATCGATCACGTCAATCGCCTTGTCCGGCAGATGACGGTCATTGATGTATTTCACCGCCAGCTCAACCGCCGCACGTACCGCTTTGGCGGTGTAGCGCACATCGTGATGCGCTTCGTACTTCGGCTTCAGCCCGTTAAGAATTTGTACCGTCTCTTCAACCGATGGCTCAGTGATATCAATTTTCTGGAAACGGCGCGCCAGCGCACGATCCTTCTCAAAGATATTGCTGAACTCCTGATAGGTGGTGGAACCCATCACGCGGATTTTACCGCTGGAAAGCAGCGGCTTGATCAGGTTCGCCGCATCCACCTGGCCGCCAGATGCCGCACCGGCACCGATAATGGTGTGGATCTCGTCGATGAACAGAATGCTGTTGTTATCCTGTTCCAGCTGTTTCAGCAGCGCTTTAAAACGTTTTTCAAAATCACCGCGGTATTTGGTACCGGCCAGCAGCGAACCGATATCCAGCGAGTAGATGGTGCACTCTTTCATCACTTCCGGCACGTCGCCCTGCACAATGCGCCAGGCGAGCCCTTCCGCAATCGCGGTTTTACCGACGCCCGATTCGCCCACCAGCAACGGGTTATTCTTGCGACGACGGCACAGCACCTGAATGGCCCGTTCCAGCTCTTTATCGCGGCCGATCAGCGGGTCAATTCCGCCGACGCGAGCAAGCTGATTAAGATTGGTGGTGAAGTTTTCCATACGTTCCTCCCCGCCTGCTTGCTCTTCGTTAACCGGATTTTCCGCGCTGTTCTGCGGCTGGCCCGGTTCGTCTTTACGCGTACCATGGGAGATGAAGTTCACCACATCAAGGCGGCTCACTTCGTGTTTGCGCAGCAGGTAAGCCGCTTGCGACTCCTGCTCGCTGAAAATGGCGACCAGCACGTTCGCACCGGAAACTTCACTGCGACCGGATGACTGGACATGGAAGACCGCACGCTGCAGCACACGCTGGAAGCTGAGCGTCGGCTGAGTGTCGCGCTCCTCTTCGCTGGCAGGCAGCACCGGCGTGGTTTGTTCGATGAAGGCTTCGAGTTCCTGACGCAGAGCCGCAATATCCACCGTACAGGCTTCCAGTGCCTCTCTGGCCGACGGGTTGCTGAGCAGCGCCAGCAACAGATGTTCGACGGTCATAAACTCGTGACGGTGCTCGCGCGCTCTGGCGAAAGCCATGTTTAAACTGAGTTCCAGTTCTTGATTGAGCATTTGGCACCTCCCCCAATTATCGCTCTGACGGACTGAATCCTATATGGAGACAGCTTCAGGCTTTTTCCAGCGTACACAGCAACGGATGTTGATTTTCCCGCGCGTAATTGTTCACCTGGGCGACTTTGGTCTCCGCCACTTCTGCAGTGAATACACCACAGATTGCCTTTCCATGGTAGTGAACTTTCAGCATCAGTTGCGTTGCACGTTCAACATCATAAGAAAAGAACTTTTGCAGAACGTCAATAACAAATTCCATAGGTGTATAATCGTCATTATTCAGAATGACTTTATACATTGAAGGCGGCTTTAACCCTTCGCGTACTTTGTCTTCGGCCAGATGTTCAAAGTTAAGCCAGTCGTTTGTGTTTGCCATAATGTTCCGTTGAAATTCTGCGTTACGGTAGCGCACATTTCTGTGCTCTCACCTCAAGTTTAACACGCCTGTCAAGCCGCTTTTCCTGTGGCAAAAATCGGTCCTGAAAGCGCATGCGCGACCTGTATCACAAAATTTGCAATAGCGTTAACTGCCTCAAATTTTGATGAATTTCTCCCCGTGCGCCAGGGCCGTTTGCTTGACGATAAGGTCCGTTTCTCTACATTCTACTTACACAAGCTGATTGAGTTTTAAACAAACTCGACTCACAGCTTCAATGACCTCACCTACTTATCAAAATGTCTTGCGAGGGAAGTAAAAGCATGGAGACGGGTACTGTTAAATGGTTCAACAACGCCAAAGGCTTCGGCTTTATCTGTCCGATTGGCGGCGGCGACGATATCTTCGCACACTACTCCACGATTCAGATGGAGGGATACAGAACGCTGAAAGCGGGCCAGCACGTTCAGTTCGATGTCCATGAAGGGCCGAAAGGCAACCATGCCAGTCTGATTGTGCCCTGTGAAGCATCGTCACTCTCCTGACGGGCGCGCGTCTGCTCTCATTCTGACCACTCCCGAAAAAAAATGCCAGCCGCAGACGCTGGCATTTTTCTTTGGCGTCCCGCGTCAGTTTTACTCTGCCCGACCGCGCGCCAGCCACATCACGCGGCCAAACAGCTGATCGAGCAACGGCGGAATCGCCTGCGGCCCGCGTTCGGCCGCTGCCATCGCCACCGCAATCGCCAGTTCCGGCTTCGAGCTGTGATGAATGGCTTTGGTAATAATACGCCGCGCGTTCATCGGCACGTTTAACGGCAGGTGCGCCATCTGGTGATAGACATCACTAAAGCCCTGCTTATAAAGGAAGTGTTCGATGTCGGGCGCCGGGAACTGCGTGAGATGGTCGCTCTCCTGCTCATGCGGCTGTAGCTGGCTGCGCGCGGTGGCGGCATATTTTTTCCCGGCCTCGTCGCCGTCAGTCAGCACGTGCCAGGCAATGCCCATGCGGCGCGCATATTTCAGCAGCGGCTTGAGTCCGGACTGCGCAAACTCAATCACCTTCACGCCTTCCGCGGCAAAATGGTAGCCGCGCTGCCGCGCCAGCTCATTGATGATCCACACTTCGGTTTCACCCTCTACCAGCAACCAGCAGCGGGCAAACAGCGCCGACGGACGGTTGACGCGGATATGAAAGCCGATACGGCGCGCCTCTTCGGCACTTAATCCTTCCGGCCCGATACGCCACGCCGCCACGCGATCGGGTTCGCGCACCAGTCGGCAGATTTGCTCCAGCGCCACCTGTGACAGCAGCTCGCCGGAGTTAGTAGTGGCGATTTTTTGCAGCGGCATCAGCGCCAGCAGATTCCACGCCACCGACAGCATGATGGGATGCAGCCGGGTTTCCGGATCCTCTACCAGCAGCAAGGGGCGCGCGCCTGTGGGCAGCGCATCGCTGCCGTGCGCCTGCAGCAGGAGCGAGAACATGCGCAGCAGAATCACCTGGCGACTGCGCGATTCGGTACCGGCGATCAGCTGATTGAGCTGATCGAGCGAACGCCAGCCCTGACTGCCGTCACGCAGCTCCGGCGCAACCCGCGCGGCGCCCGTGTCCGGTTGCTGTACCAGAAAATAGTGCGCCATCAGCTGCTGCATGGTGTGCAATCCCTGGCGCAACAGCTCGTCGCTCAGGGTTTGCGGCCGCGCCACCAGATCGCGCGTCAGGCTATGCATCTCCTGCGCCAGCGCGCTCAGCGTATCAGCGCGCCGCTGGGTGTCGTTGTCGTTATGGCGCGACCGCCGGCCAAAGCGCGCATCACGCAGGCGCAGCACCGGATAGTACGCGCGCAATTGCGCCAGCGCGGCGTCGGTGCCCGCCAGCGGCAGCACCTCGCCACGCGCGTCAATAAAGCGCCAGCGGGTTTTGACCTCGTTACCCTGGCGCGTCGCCAGCGTACTGAAGCGCAGATAGCGCCCCGCGTCATCCTGCTGCCAGAACGGCGCAAACAGCGCTTCATGCTCATCGCCCTGCGCGCGAAAGCGAAACACCAGCTGCAACTTATATAGGCGTGCTTCCACCTCACCGGGCGGGAAATGGAAGTCCTGTTCCGTGAACATATAGGGCTCAGCGGCCGGTGCCAGCAGCAGCGTTAGCGCATCCAGCAAACTGGATTTACCCCACGCGTTTTCCCCAATCAGCAGGTTGGTGTCGGTCAGCGGCAGCGACAACCGGTTAATGCCGCGAAAGCCGTGTATATCGATATGTTCCAGAATCATCGCGCAGTCCCTCCGTGCTTTGCCAGAGCATGGTCCGCCGCGCTGCGTTGGTCAAGTCGGCAGCGGGAGAAAAGGTTTACACTTCAGGCGTTTTCCATTAGCGTGGCGTCTCGCAAAAAAGGACGTCATTTTTCATGTATACCGGACTGCTTATCATTCTGGTGCCGCTGATGGTGGGCTATTTGCTGCCGTGGCATCAGCCTGCGCTGTTGCAGCGCGTTAACCGCCTGCTGAGTTTGCTGATTTACGCCATTCTGTTTTTTATGGGTACCAGCCTCGCCTTTCTCGACAATCTCGGCACCAACTTGCTGATCGTGTTTAAAACCGCGCTGATTGCTGCAGGTGCCATTCTCAGCTGCTCACTGCTGGCGCTGTGGCTGCTGGATCGCCGCTGGCCGTGGCGTCAGCAGCATCGCCAGCAGGATCTGCCATCGCGCTGGCACATGGTGCTGGAATCGCTCAAGCTGTGCGTGGCGGTGCTGGCCGGTTTCCTGCTGGGATTAACCCAGTGGGCGCCGCTGCGCCATGCATCGACCCTCAGCGAAATCGCGCTCATCGTGCTGCTGTTCCTGGTTGGCGTGCAGCTGCGCGGCAGCGGCATGACGCTACGCCAGATCACCCTGAACCGGCGTGGCATGACGGTAGCGCTGGTATCCCTGTGCGGCTCGCTGGGCGGCGGCGTGCTGGCGGCGTGGCTGCTCGGCGTTTCGCTGTCAACCGGACTGGCGCTGGCCAGCGGCTTCGGCTGGTATTCGCTGTCCGGCATTCTGATGACCGAAGCGTACGGCCCGGTGATCGGCAGCGCCGCCTTCTTTAACGATCTGCTGCGCGAGCTGGCTGCGGTGCTGCTGATTCCGGTGCTGGTCAACCGCTACCGCAGTATGGCACTTGGGCTGAGCGGTGCCACGTCGATGGATTTCACCCTGCCGATTCTGCAGCGTGCCGGCGGAATGGAGATTGTGCCTGCGGCCATCGTGCACGGTTTTATCATGAACCTGCTGGCACCTATCCTCATCGCCCTGTTTTCCGCCTGACGCGCAGCGCATTTTTTCACGCCCGCTGCGCTGCGGCTTCGTCTACGCTTTCTCTCTGACACGTTTTTTGCCATCCGACTGGATGGCCGACACCAGAAAGGAGCGAACGATGAAGCAAACAGTGGCGGCCCTGCTGGCCAAAACGCTGGAGAGCGCCGGCGTAAAACGCATCTGGGGCGTAACCGGTGACTCCCTCAACGGGCTGAACGACAGCCTCAACCGCATGGGCACCATTGAATGGATGCCAACGCGCCATGAAGAAGTGGCCGCTTTTGCCGCCGGGGCGGAAGCACAAATCAGCGGTGAGCTGGCGGTGTGCGCCGGCTCCTGCGGCCCTGGCAACCTGCATCTGATCAACGGCCTGTTTGACTGCCATCGCAACCATGTTCCGGTGCTGGCGATTGCCGCGCACATTCCTTCCAGCGAAATCGGCAGCGGCTATTTTCAGGAAACCCATCCGCAGGAGTTATTCCGCGAGTGCAGCCATTACTGCGAGCTGGTCTCCAATCCGGAACAGCTGCCGCAGGTGCTCGGCATTGCGATGCGTAAAGCCATCCTCAATCGCGGCGTGTCGGTGATTGTGCTGCCGGGTGACGTGGCGCTGCAGGCGGCGCCGGAGAATGCGCGCAGCGAATGGTATCCGCCGCAGCTGCCGCAGGTGGTGCCGTCGGTCAGTGAACTGACGCGCCTCGCAGAAACGCTCAATGAAGCGAAAAATATCACCCTGATGTGCGGCAGCGGCTGCGCCGGTGCCCATGCGGAAGTGGTAAAGCTGGCCGAAACGCTGAAAGCACCCGTGGTACACGCCATGCGCGGCAAAGAGCACCTCGAGTACGACAACCCGTATGATGTCGGCATGACCGGGCTGATCGGCTTCTCATCCGGCTATCACGCCATGATGAACGCCGACACGCTGGTGCTGCTCGGCACCCAGTTCCCTTATCGCCCGTTCTACCCGGCGGACGCGCGCATTATTCAGATTGATATCAATCCGGCCAGCCTCGGCGCGCACAGTCACGTCGACATGGCGCTGGTGGGTGACATCAAAGCCACGCTGCAGGCGCTGCAGCCGCAGCTCACCAGCCACAGCGACCGTCATCACCTCGATCGCGCACTGGAGCACTACGCGGATGCGCGCAAAGGGCTGGACGATCTGGCGACCGCCAACGATAAGCAGGCGATTCACCCGCAGTATCTGGCCCAGCAGATCAGCCACTATGCGGCCGATGACGCTATCTTTACCTGTGATGTCGGCACGCCAACGGTGTGGGCAGCGCGCTATCTGAAAATGAACGGCAAGCGCCGTCTGCTCGGCTCGTTTAACCACGGTTCGATGGCCAACGCCATGCCGCAGGCGCTTGGCGCACAGGCCATTGATAAACAGCGTCAGGTGGTTGCGCTGTGCGGCGATGGCGGCTTCAGCATGCTGATGGGCGATTTCATCTCGCTGGCGCAGCTTAAGCTGCCGGTGAAGCTGGTGATCTTCAATAACAGCGTGCTGGGCTTTGTGGCAATGGAGATGAAAGCCGGTGGCTATCTCACCGACGGCACCGATCTGGAGAACCCGGACTTCGCCGCCATCGCCACCGCCTGCGGCATCAAAGGGATCCGCGTGGAAAAAGCCTCGGAGCTGGATGGCGCGCTGCAACAGGCGTTCGCCCATGACGGTCCGGTGCTGGTAGACGTGATCACCGCCAAGGAAGAGTTGTCGATGCCACCGCAAATCAAAGCCGAGCAGGCTAAAGGTTTCAGCCTGTACATGCTGCGCGCGATCCTGAATGGTCGCGGTGATGAAATCGTCGAGCTGGCGAAAACCAACTGGCTGCGGTAAAACGAAGAGACTTGCCGGATTAATCATCATGCGGGCGCTTAGCCCGCTTTTTTATGTCAGGAGAGCAACGTGATCGATTTACGCAGTGATACCGTGACCCGCCCGAGTGCCGCGATGCTGGATGCGATGATGGCGGCCGAAACCGGCGATGATGTCTATCGCGATGATCCCACCGTCAATGCGCTGGAGGCTGAAGCGGCGCGCCTGAGCGGTAAAGCGGCTGCGCTGTTCTTCCCTACCGGCACCCAGGCCAACCTGGTGGCGCTGCTGTGCCACTGCCAGCGCGGCGATGAGTACATCGTCGGCCAGCAGGCGCATAACTACAAATATGAGGCTGGCGGTGCCGCGGTGCTCGGCAGCATCCAGCCGCAGCCGATCCTCGCGGCTGCCGACGGCACGCTGCCGCTGCACGACGTGGCGGCCGCCATCAAGCCGGACGACATGCATTTTGCCCGCACCCGCCTGCTGAGCCTGGAAAATACCCATCACGGCAAAGTGCTGCCGCTGAGCTACCTTGAACAGGCGTGGCAATTTACCCGCGAGCGCCAGCTGGCGCTGCACATTGACGGCGCGCGCATCTTTAATGCCGTGGTGGCGCAGGGTGTGCAGCTGATCGATATCGCCCGCTACTGCGATAGCCTGACCATCTGCCTGTCGAAAGGACTGGGTACACCGGTCGGCTCCCTGCTGTGTGGTGATGAAGCTTATATCGAGCAGGCGCGGCGCTGGCGCAAAATGACCGGCGGCGGCATGCGCCAGGCCGGCATTCTGGCGGCTGCCGGTCTCTACGCGCTGCAGCACAACGTGGCGCGTCTGCAGGAGGATCATGACAACGCCGCATGGCTCGGCGCGCAGCTCAGCGCTATTGGTGTGGAAGTGGTGAGCCAGCACACTAACATGCTGTTCGTGAAAGTGCCGGCGGAGCAGGTCGCACCGCTACAGCGCTGGATGCAGGCGGGCGACGTGCTGCTCAGCGTAGGTCCGCAGACCCGCATCGTCACCCATCTGGATGTCAGCCGCCAGCAATTACAGCAGCTGGTGGCGCGCTGGCAGGCCTTTCTGCAGCCGTAACGCCGCTAAGCGCGGCTACGGTGCCGTGCCGTATTTCGCCAGCAGCGCACGGGCGATGGCCAGCGTCTCGGCATCGGCTTCGCCACGGTAATCACGCGGGCGGAAATGCATCTGAAACGCCGCAATCAGTTTGCGCTGCATCTGCGGCGTTTGCGCAGCGGCAACGTCATAACCATAGCGCTGCAGCGCAGTCAGTAGCGCTGCAGCCTCGACCGGGGCATCCGGCGGCTGGTTAGCCAGATAGCGCTGTACCGTGGCGGCATCCGGCCACGCTCCCAGCCCCTGCCGGGCCAGCTGTTGCCACGGAAACAGCGGACCGGGATCCTGCTTGCGCTGCGGCGCGATATCACTGTGCCCGACAATATTTTCCGGACTGATGCCGTAACGCTGGCTGATATCGCGCACCAGCGCGGTCAGGGCAGTGATTTGTGCGGCGGTGAACGGCTGCCATTGCCGGCCGGTCAGCGTGCGGCGATAGCCGTCATTGACGATTTCGATGCCAATTGAGGTGTCATTAATGCGCGTTGCACCGCGCCAGAAGCTCGGTCCGGCATGCCACGCCAGCTGGTTTTCAGCCACCAGCTGCCAGATCACCCCGGCGCCGTTTTTCTGCGGCGGCTGCTGCGGAATTAGATAGTGCGCGCTGACGTTGCGGTCCGTCAGGGTCGCCAGCGACGAGGGAAAGTCCTCCGCCGTGTAATGGATTACCACCACTTTGATGCGCGGTCTGGCCCCCTGCGCCGGGTGCGCGCTATCGACCCAATAGCCGTTGCGCGCTTCCAGCGTCGACTGGCAGGCGCTGAGCAGTAGCGCCATCGCCAGCAGTAACACCGCGCGCATTAGCGCACGATCACCGCAGTACCGGTAATACTCACCATTAGCATGCTGCTGTCTTTGCCCACGGTTTCGTAGTCAATATCAATGCCAACCACCGCATTGGCGCCCAGCGCTTTCGCCTGTTCTTCCAGCTCTTCAAAGGCGATCTGCCGCGCTTTGCGCAGCTCTTTCTCATAGGCACCGGAGCGGCCGCCGACGATATCGCGGATGCCAGCAAAGAAGTCGCGGAAAATGTTGGCACCGAGAATCGCTTCGCCGGTCACAACGCCGCAATATTCAGTGATGCTCTGCCCTTCCAGGGTTGGCGTAGTCGAAAATTTCATCGTTCTCTCCTGTGGTGATTCATGAGGCGATAGCTCGTACGGCGTAAAAGCACGGCTATACTCTATGCTAAAAATGGCGCTTTGCCAGTGAACAATAAGGAAATCGAGATGAGAAACAAAGCCTTTGCGCTGCTTGTTCCCGCTGCATTGCTGCTGAGTGCCTGTACCACCGTTGAGCCGGTGATCAAGGACAACGGGCCGCGTACCGCACCCTGCGTTGACGGCGGTCCGGACAGCGTGGCGCAGCAGTTCTACGATTTACGTGTCAGCCAGCCAACTCAGGGATTGCCGGACAGCACCACGCTGGCAAAATATCGCCCGTACCTGAGCGACAACCTGTATCAGAAACTGCTGCATGCCAGCAGCCAGAGCAACCCACCGGCAGCGTGGCGCCAGGGCGATCTGTTCTCCAGCCTGGCACAGGGACCCACCGCCGCTGACGTGGCCAGCGCCTCCAGCATTCCTAACCGCGATGCGCGCAACATTCCGCTGCGCGTCACGCTGAGCCGTGGCGATAAAAGCTGGCGCGATGAAGTGCTGATGATCCACGAAGGCACCTGCTGGGTGGTGGATGATGTGCGCTACGTCGGCGACTGGCCACACGCCGGTGGCGGCTCGCTCAGCCAGCTGCTGGAAGAGAAAAAATAGTCGCGCATTTTTTCCGCACTCAGCCGCAACCATTAGCGCGCCGCACCATTGCGGCGCCGCTAAGTTTCCGCGCAATAGCCAACGCTTACCCGTCAGCCCCTTTCCCCGCTGCCCTGCCCGATTTTGTGCTACGCTTTTGCTGTTTAATTGCTCTTTAATAAATTTTAACCCACCTCATTTGCATAACTATTCTGGTGACGTTAAGATTTGCGACACTAATTGCTATTCATTTTTTGCGCATGAGTATTCAACTAAACGCCATTAACTGTTTTTACGGTGCCCATCAGGCGCTGTTCGATATCAACCTGGCCTGCCCGCAGGGCGAAACGCTGGTGTTGCTCGGCCCGAGTGGCGCGGGTAAAAGTTCACTCCTGCGCGTACTCAACCTGCTGGAGCTGCCGCGTTCCGGTAGCCTGCAGATTGCCGGCAACCACTTCGATTTTAGCCAGACGCCGTCCGACAACGCGATTCGCGAACTGCGCCAGAATGTCGGCATGGTGTTCCAGCAGTACAATCTGTGGCCGCACCTCAGCGTGATGCAGAACCTGATTGAAGCACCCTGTCGTGTGCTCGGGCTCAGCAAAGATGCGGCACGCGCGCGCGCCGATAAACTGCTGGAACGCCTGCGTCTGACGCCGTACGCCGATCGTTTTCCCCTGCACCTTTCCGGTGGCCAGCAGCAGCGCGTGGCAATTGCGCGCGCGCTGATGATGGAGCCGCAGGTGTTGCTGTTTGATGAACCGACCGCCGCGCTCGACCCGGAAATCACCGCACAGATCGTCAGCATCATTCGTGAGCTGGCGCAGACGCAGATCACGCAGGTGATTGTCACCCACGAAGTCGAGGTGGCGCGCAAAACCGCCAGCCGCGTGGTCTACATGGAGAACGGTCGCATCATTGAACAGGGCGATGCCAGCCACTTTACACAGCCGCAAACCGACGCGTTTGCTCATTATCTTTCGCACTAAGTCAGGATGCTTCTAATGAAAAAAGTTGTACTTGCTGCACTGCTTGCCAGCCTGAGCCTGAGCGCTTCTGCCGCGCAGACCCTGCGTTTCGCGACCGAGGCGTCTTATCCGCCGTTTGAATTTGTCGACTCCGACAACAAAATCCAGGGCTTTGATGTCGATCTGGCCAATGCGCTGTGCAAAGAGATCGATGCGACCTGCTCCTTTACCAACCAGGCCTTCGACAGCCTGATCCCCAGCCTGAAATTCCGCCGTTTTGACGCGGTGATGGCCGGCATGGATATCACGCCAGAGCGTGAAAAGCAGGTGCTGTTCACCAAACCTTACTACGACAACTCTGCGACCTTCATCGCGCAGAAAGGCAAGCTGGCGGACGTTGCGGCGCTGAAAGGCAAGCGTGTGGGCGTGCAGAACGGCACCACGCACCAGAAATATCTCTCTGACAAGCACAGCGACATCACCATCGTGCCTTACGACAGCTACCAGAATGCGGTGCTCGACCTGAAGAATGGCCGTATTGATGCAGTGTTCGGGGATACCGCCGTGGTTAACGAGTGGCTGAAGCAGAACGCCAACCTCGCCGCGCTGGGTGAGAAAGTGACCGACAAAGCTTACTTCGGCACCGGCCTCGGCATCGCCGTGCGTCAGGGCAACAGCGAACTGCAGCAGAAGTTCAACGGCGCGCTGGATAAGATCAAAGCCGACGGCACCTACAAAACCATCTACAACAAATGGTTTCAGCAGTAATTTCTGATGAATGAAATGATTCCACTCGCAAGCGCCGCCGGCATGACCGTCGGCCTTGCCGTTTGTGCCCTGATCGCCGGCCTCGCGCTGGCGATGATTTTTGCTGGCTGGGAATCGCTGCGCTGGAAACCGCTGGCGTGGATCGGTACCGGGCTGGTGACGCTGATTCGCGGCCTGCCGGAAATTCTGGTGGTGCTGTTTATCTATTTCGGTGCCTCGCAGCTGCTGCTGACGCTGTCGGACGGCTTCCAGCTCAATCTGGGCCTGTTCACCTTGCCGGTGCAGATGCAGATTGAGAACTTTGATGTCAGCCCGTTCCTGTGCGGCGTGATTGCGCTGGCGATGCTCTATTCGGCTTACGCCTCTCAAACGCTGCGCGGTGCGCTGAAAGCGGTGCCGTCCGGCCAGTGGGAATCAGGCCAGGCGCTGGGCATGAAAAAGTCAGCGATTTTCTTCCGCCTGATTATGCCGCAGATGTGGCGCCATGCGCTGCCCGGACTCGGCAATCAGTGGCTGGTGCTGCTCAAGGATACGGCGCTGGTGTCGCTGATTAGCGTCAACGATCTCATGCTGCAGACCAAAAGCATTGCGACGCGCACCCAGGAGCCGTTTACCTGGTATCTGGTGGCTGCCGCGATCTATTTAGTGATTACGCTATTCAGTCAGGCGGTGCTGCGCCGTATTGAATCACGTACCACGCGTTTCGAGCGGGGGGCCTGACGCATGCTGGCGTATTTACCTGAGCTACTGAAAGGCCTGCATACCAGCCTGACGCTGACGGCCGCCTCGCTGGTCGCCGCGCTGCTGCTGGCGCTGCTGTGCACCATTGTGCTGGCGCTGAAGCTGCCGCTGCTCAACTGGCTGGTCAAAGGCTATATCACCCTGTTTACCGGCACGCCGCTGCTGGTGCAGATTTTCCTGATCTATTACGGTCCCGGCCAGTTCCCCAGCATTCAGAACGTGCCGTGGCTCTGGCATTTACTGTCGCAGCCGTGGCTGTGTGCCATGCTGGCGCTGTCGCTTAATAGCGCAGCCTACACCACACAGCTGTTCTACGGCGCGGTGCGCGCCATACCGGCCGGGCAGTGGCACTCCTGCGCCGCGCTGGGCATGCGCCGCCGCGATACGCTGCGTATTCTGCTGCCGTACGCGTTTAAGCGCGCCCTCTCCTCTTACTCCAACGAAGTGGTGCTGGTGTTCAAGAGTACTTCGCTGGCCTATACCATTACGCTGATGGAAGTGATGGGCCACGGCCAGCTGCTGTATGGCCGCACCTATGACGTCACCGTATATGCTGCTGCCGGTCTGATTTATCTGGTGGTTAACGGCCTGCTGACGCTGCTGATGCGCCTGGTCGAGAAGCGCGCGCTGGCGTTTGAGCGCCGCAACTGATCGTCTGACGCGGTGCGAAGGAAAGCGCCGCGCCCTTTCTCGCTATATTTGATTGCAGCGAAATAAATTTTTAATCATATTTATTGCATACAAATGCATTAACTGGCATCGTGTAAATCGTTTCGCCTCTGGCATGGTTTACAGGAGCCTTATAATGAAAAAATGGATTGTTGCGGCAGTGATGGCAACGCTGGCAATGAATGCTTATGCGGCAGAGAAAATTCGTTTTGCTGCCTCAGCCACCTATCCCCCGTTCGAAGCACTCGATCAGAATAACCAGATTGTCGGTTTTGATATCGACCTCGCTAAAGCGCTGTGTCAGCAGATGCAGGCCGAGTGCACTTTCACCAACAATGCCTTTGATAGCCTGATTCCTTCGCTGAAATTCCGTCGCTATGACGCGGTCATTTCCGGCATGGATATCACCACCGAGCGCAGTAAGCAGGTCGATTTTACCCAGCCCTACTACGCCAATTCGGCGATTGTCATCGCCCATAAAGGTGAATATAGCGACTTTAGCCAGCTGAAAGGCAAACGCATCGGCGTGGAAAACGGCACCACCCATCAGAAATACCTGCTGGAGAAGCATCCGGAAGTAATTGCGGTGGCCTACGACAGCTACCAGAACGCAATCCTCGACCTGAAAAATGGCCGGCTCAACGGCGTATTTGGTGACAGCGCAGTCGTCAATCAGTGGCTGAAGGCCAATGCGGATTTGAGCACGGTCGGCGAGCACATTACCGACAGCGACTACTTCGGCACCGGGCTCGGCATTGCGGTGCGCAAGGGCAACAGCGCGCTGCTGCAACAGCTGAATGGCGCGCTGGCGGCGCTGAAAGCCAACGGTCGCTGGCAGCAGATCAATCAGAAGTGGTTCCCGGAATAAGCATTATGGAGTTGCGTGGCGCCGGGCCTGCCAGGTTCTGCACGTCCTCAGCGCAGCCGGGCGCTACGCGATTCCACCCTTACGACGCAGTAACGTCAGCACCTCGAAATGTGCGGTGTGCGGGAACATATCGAACAGCTGCACGCGGCTGATGTCATAGTCGGCCAGACGGGCAATGTCCTGCGCCATGCTGGCGGGATTGCAGCTGGAATACAGGATGTAGTCCGGCGCCATGCGGCTCAGCCAGGCGCACAGTTCTGCGCCAATACCGCGACGTGGCGGATTGACCAGCACCAGCTGCGGCACGCTCGTATGCCCGGTGGCAAACTGCGTGGAATCCAGCGCGGCAAAACTCACCTGCTCTAACCCCAGCTGCTGCGCCGACTGCTGCGCGCAGGCGATGGCTTCCGCACTGATTTCAATGCCGGTCAGCTGCATCTGCGGCGTGGCGCAGTGCAGGCCAAAGCCGCCAACGCCACAGAACAGATCCCACATGCTGTGCACCGGCAGCTCCGCCACCCAGTCGCGTGCCGTTGCGTACAGCGCAGCCGCCACCTGCGGGTTAGTCTGAAAGAAACTTTGCGGACGGATATACAGCGGCACGTCGTTAAAGCGTTCCGGCAGCGCCTGCTCAGGCGTCAGCGCAATCTCCTCCTCACCCTCCAGTATCGCCATGTGCACCGGCTGAATATTGGCGGAGATCACTTGCAGCTGCGGCAGCTGCTGTTGCAGCCACGGCAGCGCGGCGCGCAGCTGCGCCAGTTTGCTGTGCGAGCGCAGGACAAAACGCAGCATCATGCCGCCCTGAGTACTCTCCGTCAGCAGCAAAAACTTCAGCTCGCCGCGTTTGCGCGCCACGTTGTACGGCGTCAGACCGGCACGGGCGATAAAGGGTTTCAGCACGTCGAATACCGCCGCGAAGCTGGCGGGATAGAGCGGACAGGCGCAGAGATCCACCGGCTCGCCGTCACGCGCCACCACGCCGAACAGCGGTTTTTCCACGCTGCCGCTCACCACCATCTTGGCTTTATTGCGAAACCCCTGCTGCTCCGAGGTAACCGGCGGCCGCCAGTCGGCGACCGGCATGCCGTCCAGCAGCTGCGTCAGCTGCGCCTGCTTGTCGCTCAGCTGTTGCGGATAGGGTTTTTCCAGCCACTGACATGAGCGACAGCGACCGGCCTGATAAAGCGCGCAATGCATGGAAAGGCCTGTATTGAGAATCGGGAGCAAAAACGGGGGCCGATTGTATCACCGGCTGCGGAAAAATGCGCGACTGCTGGCCGGCACAAACAGCAGCAGCAGCACCAGCACATCCGGCAGTTTCTGCAGCAGCGTGTGGTGAATAATCTGCGCGTTATTCTCGCCGGGAATGCTGAAAATCTCCGGATAGATCCAGCCTACCGACGCCATCAGCATGTACAGCAGCACCACGATCTGTGTGGCCACGTAGCCCCAGCGCCCGGCATTGCTGCCGCGCATCAGGGTAAAGGCACAGCGCAGTTCAAACAGGAAAATCAGCTGGCTGGCGATAAAAATCAGCGTGGAGTCCCACGCCTGCGCGCTACGGTGCACGAAATTAGCGATTTCGTCATAGCCCAGCTCATTGGCCAGCATCAGCACGCTGATACAGCGCGTGGCGATAATGGCGCTGCCGGCAATGGTCACCGGCACGGGCGTGGAGGTTAACACCAGGTTTTTCAACGTTTCCGACATTGCGCGCGCTCCATAAGAAAAGGCTGACAGAGTCAGCCTTGCTTATATTGGCAAATGTTGCGTCACTCAGCCACGTTTTGCTTTCTGAATATCGCGCAATCGCTGTTTTTCTTCGTGCGCCATAAAGCGCCAGGCGATAAAGCCGACCAGCCCGACCACAAACAGAATCAGCGAGGCCAGCGCGTTGATCTCCGGATTGACGCCGCGCCGCACCGTGGCAAAGATCGCCATCGGCAGCGTGGTAGCGCCCGGCCCGGTGACGAAGCTGGCGATCACCAGGTCGTCCAGCGACAGAGTAAACGCCAGCAGCCAGCCGGTAATGATCGCCGGGGCAATCATCGGCACGGTAATCACGAAGAACACCTTCAGCGGCGTAGCGCCGAGGTCCATCGCCGCTTCTTCAATTGAGCGATCCAGCTCGCGCAGCCGCGAGTTGATCACCACCGCCACGTAGGCGGTACAGAACGTGACGTGCGCCAGCCAGATGGTCAGCATGCCGCGATCGCCCGGCCAGCCAAAGGTGTTACCCATCGCCACGAACAGCAGCAGCAGCGACAGACCGGTGATCACGTCGGGCATCACCAGCGGCGCGGTGAGCATGAAAGCAAAGCCGCTGTGGCCGCGAAAACGCCCGAAGCGCACGATAATCACCGCCGCCATGGTGCCGAGCACCACCGCCATGGTGGCCGACAGCGCCGCGATGGTCAGGCTCAGGCCAACCGCATCCAGCATCGCATCATCCTGGAACAGCACGCGATACCAGTGAAACGAGAAGCTCTCCCATACTGTCACCAGCTGCGAGCTGTTGAAGGAGTAAACCACCAGCAGCAGCATCGGCGCGTACAGGAACAGGAAGCACAGCGCCAGAATCGCGGTGCGCCACGGAGAGCGGATTACCGGTAGCTGATTCATCCCTTCTCCCCCATTTCACGGTTTTGATGTTTGTGGAACCAGACGATAGGCAGAATCAGGATCAGCAGGATGATCACCGCCAGCGCCGAAGCTACCGGCCAGTCGCGGTTGTTGAAGAACTCCTGCCACAAAATGCGCCCAATCATGATGCTGTCCGGTCCGCCGAGCAGTTCCGGGATCACGTACTCGCCCACCGCCGGGATAAATACCAGCATTGAACCAGCAATAATGCCGCCTTTGGTCAGCGGCACGATGACGCTGAAGAAGGTTTTCAGCGGGCGCGCGCCGAGGTCAAGCGACGCTTCCACCAGCGAATAATCAATGCGCGTCAGCGCGGTGTAGATTGGCAGCACCATAAATGGCAGGTAGCAGTAAACGATACCGATATACACCGCCGTGTTGGTGTACAGGATGATCAGCGGATGATCGATCACGCCAAGCCACATCAGGAAGCGGTTGAGGATCCCGTTGTTGTTCAGCAGTCCCATCCACGCATAGACGCGCACCAGGAACGAGGTCCACGACGGCAGGATCACCAGCAGCAGCAGGATGGTGCGCATGGAGGGCTTGCTGTGCGCCACCGCCCACGCCAGCGGATAACCGATCAGCAGACAGATCACCGTTGAGATCGCCGCCACCTTCAGCGAGGTGAGATAAGCTTCGGCGTACAGCGGATCGTCGGTTAGCGTCAGGTAGTTGCCCAGATTGAGCACCAGGTTGAGCTGGTCGTCCGCCCAGGTCACCAAATCGGTGTACGGCGGAATGGCGCGCGCAATATCGGCGAAACTGATCTTCAGCACGATGAGGAACGGCAGCATAAATAGCAGGATTAGCCACAGATAAGGCAGCGCGATCACCAGCTTGCGACCGTGCTGCATTTTCATGCGCGTGCCCCAGCGCTGCAGCGGTGTGCCCGCCACCTCCGGCTCGCTGCGTTGAGAAATCTGGCTCATAGCGCCTCCTTAAACCGTCAGGACCACACAGCTGTCGGCATCCCAGCACAGGCGCACTTCATCGCCCCAGGTGGGCGCGCCTTTCCGGTAGCGATGCGCATTCTGCAGCTGGGCGCTGATCATCTGGCCGCTGCGCAGCCGTACGTGGTAAATCGACAGATCGCCGAGATAGGCGATGTGCACCACTTCGCCCACAGCAAAGTTGCAGCCGTCGGCCGGCACCTCGTCGCACAGCATGACTTTTTCCGGCCGCAGCGCCACGTGCACCGGCACGTTGTCCACAATCGACACATCGGTCTGCACCTTGAGCGGATGCATCAGCCCCGGACTGTCGATCACCACGCCTTCGTCGCGGCGTTCGCGCAGCAGGCCATCAAACACATTCACCGAGCCGATAAACTCGGCGCTGTAGCGGCTGGTCGGGTGCTCGTAAATCTCTTCCGGCTCGCCGATCTGCACAAATTTACCGCGGTTCATGATGGCGATGCGGCCCGCCATGGTCATGGCTTCTTCCTGATCGTGGGTCACCATCACGCAGGTAGCGCCTACGCGCTCCAGAATATCCACCACTTCGTGCTGCATGCGGTCGCGCAGTTTTTTATCCAGCGCGCCCATCGGTTCGTCGAGCAGCAGCAGCTTGGGACGTTTCGCCAGGCTACGCGCCAGCGCCACGCGCTGACGCTGGCCGCCAGAAAGCTGGTGCGGCTTACGTTTGGCGTACTCTTCCATATGCACCAGCGCCAGCATCTCTGCCACCCGGCTGCTGATTTCGCCTTTCGGCAGTTTGTCCTGCTTCAGGCCAAAAGCGATGTTCTGTTCCACCGTCATGTGCGGAAACAGCGCGTACGACTGGAACATCATGTTAATGGGCCGCTGATACGGCGGCACATGGGACAGATCCTGACCATCCAGCACAATCTGACCGCTGCTGGGAATTTCAAAGCCGGCCAGCATCCGCAGCAGCGTGGACTTGCCACAGCCGGAAGCGCCCAGCAGTGCGAAAATTTCGCCTTTGTAAATGGTCAGGCTGACATCATCCACGGCGTGCTGGCCGTCAAACGATTTCGTCAGGTTGCGGATTTCCAGCAGCGGCGTTAACGCCTTAGCCGTTTTATTTTGGGGGCGGGGAATCGCGTCGTTCACTCACATGTCTCCGGCGCTAAGCGGGATAGCGCGGCACAGCCAGCCGCTAAATGACACAACAGAGGCCAGCACCGCGCCTCTGTTGTCGTTTACCGATAAGGGAATCCGTTCAGAACGAATTACTTACCACTTTTTACTTTAGTCCATGCACGGGTACGCGCACGATCCAGTTTCGGATCCTGGACCTTGAGCACAAACAGTTTGGCCATCGCTTCCGGTGTCGGGAAGATACCCGGATTGTTGCGCACATCCGCATTGATCAGCGGCAGCGACGCTTTGTTGCCGTTGGCGTAGTTCATCTTGTTGGAGACGTCGGCAATCACTTTCGGATCCATGATGTAGTTCAGCCACTGATAAGCCGCATCCAGATTTTTCGCGTCTTTTGGAATGGCCATCATGTCGAAGAATGCCAGCGCGCCCTCTTTCGGTACGCTGTAACCGAGATGGACACCGTTGTTGGCTTTCACCGCGCGATCTTTCGCCTGCAGAATATCGCCAGACCAGCCGATGGCGACGCAGATGTTGCCGTTGGCGAGGTCATTGATGTACTGCGAAGAGTGGAAGTAGCGGATATTCGGCCGCAGCTTCAGCAGCAGATCGGTCGCCGCGCCGGTGTAATCTTTCGCGTCAGAGCTGTTCGGATCTTTGCCGAGGTAGTTCAGCACGGTGGCAAAAATCTCTTCTGGCGCATCGAGGAACGAAACGCCGCAGCTCTTCAGTTTTTCCAGGTTTTCCGGCTTCAGCACCAGATCCCAGCTGTTCACCGGCGCATCGGCGCCCAGTGCCGCTTTGACTTTATCGATGTTATAGCCAATACCGGTGGTGCCCCACAGGTAAGGAATGGCGTATTTGTTACCCGGATCGTGCTGGGCTACTTTCGCCATCAGATCGGGATCGAGATTTTTATAGTTAGGCAGCTTGCTCTTATCCAGCTCCTGGAACACACCAGACTGCAGCTGACGTGCGAGGAAGCTCGACGACGGTACCACCACGTCATAGCCGGTGCTGCCAGCCATCAGTTTGCCTTCCAGCACTTCGTTGGAGTCAAACACGTCGTAGACCACTTTGATGCCGGTCTGCTTTTCAAAATTGGGCACGGTGTCGGCCGAAATATAATCGGACCAGTTATAAACGTGCAGCGTTTTATCCTCTGCCTGAGCGCCCACGGCCGCAGCCATCAGCACACCTGCAACCACACCTGGCAACCATTTTTTTGACTGGTTGATCATGTTTTTCTTCCTCCTGAGCGGGTCATCACAACGCTGCATACACGCGATCCGGTCGTTGCGTTGTCTGTAAAATTACAGCCACACAATGAATCAATATTCAGCGGGAGTTTAATAGCAAAAACCTATAGCTGCGCCGTAGTTGCACGTATCAGACAGCCCCGCAAGAATAGCCCCCCTGATTCCTGCGTGCCAGATCCCAGCTTAAAAAACGCCTTTTTGCGATAAGTTATGCATGTTTCTGCTATGCACTCTGGCACTAGCGGCATAAAGCACGACTAATATCTGGCAATAAAGGGCAAAATGCAGAATAAAAAGTGGTGGGCCTGAAATGAAAACTGCCGCAAAAAGCGGCAGTTAGCAGGAGGGAAAAAATCAGTGCAGCATGCTGTGGCTGCTGACACTCGGCGGACGCTCCTCGTCTTCGCCCATCATCAGCAGATGATTGGCGAACGCTTCCATGATCACCATCGAAATCCCCTCTTCGCTCTGCTTCATGAAGTGGGTGAACTGACCAAAGGTGATGCCGGCGCTTACGCTGATTGACTGGCAGACGATCAGCTTCGGCAGGTTGTCATCCTGTATATCGATAAAGGCTTTCACCGTCAGCGAACTGGCATTGATTTGCGACAGTTCACCAACCAGCGGGATCAGCGCGGTGGGCTTTACTTCTGCCAGCGCCGAGAAGAGGATAACGTTGTCCACCAGGTCGATTTTCGCGTCAAACACCCCGTCAAAATTCTGCATATGCGGCAGATGCAAAGCCTGGCAAGCATCGCATTCGAACCAGGTGATATTTTGTTGATCCAGCCAGCGACGCAGCATGTCGATGTCAGGAACGACCAGTGAATCCATCGTTGTATCCTGTGGGGTGAATAAATAAGCGCCTTAGCTTACGGAAAAATAGCTGCAGATGCCACGAAAACCGCGCAAAAGCGCGGTTTAGCCCCCGGTTTTCGGACGATAACCGGGACAGGCGTGCTGCTCAATCCAGCGGATCATCATGGCGGCAATGTCTAAACCGGTGCTGCCTTCGATGCCCTCCAGCCCCGGTGAGGCATTGACCTCCATCACCAGCGGACCCCGGTTGGCGCGCAGAATATCCACGCCCGCCACGGCTAATCCCAGCGTCGTGGCCGCTTTGACCGCGATCTCGCGCTCCTGATCGGTAATGGTGACGGCGCGGGCGCTGCCGCCGCGGTGCAGATTAGAGCGGAAATCGCCCTCTTTCGCTTCCCGCTCAATCGCCGCCACCACTTCGTCGCCAATCACCAGGCAGCGGATGTCGCGCCCGCGCGCCTCTTTGATGAACTCCTGCACCAGAATATGCGCATTGAGACCGCGAAACGCATCGATCACGCTCTCTGCCGCCTGGCGGGTTTCCGCCAGCACCACGCCGATCCCCTGCGTCCCCTCCACCAGTTTCACCACCAGCGGCGCGCCGCCGACCATGGCGATCACATCCTGCGTGTCATCCGGCGACGAGGCAAAGCCGGTAACCGGCATGTCGATGCCCTCGCGCGCCAGCAACTGCAGCGAGCGCAGCTTGTCGCGTGCACGGGTAATGGCCACTGACTCGTTGAGCGGATAGCTGCCGAGCATCTCGAACTGACGCAGCACCGCCGTACCGTAAAAGGTGGTGGCGGTGCCGATGCGCGGGATCACCGCGTCGAAATGGCCGAGCGCCTCACCGCGATAGTGCACCGCCGGCGAGTCGGAGTTGATATTCATGTAGCAGGAGAGCGGATCGATCATCTGCACCTGATGGCCACGCGCTTCCGCGGCTTCACGCAGGCGTTTACAGGAGTAGAGCGCGCCGTCACGGGTGAGAATGGCCATCTTCATTGCAGCGGTCCCTGTGCTTAGCGCGTTGCCCAGCCCTGCTGATGCAGGTAGTCCAGCATGAACGGTCGCGTTTCTTTAATGATCAAACGCTGAATCAGTTCGCTCCAGGTTTCCGAGCGCTGATTGCTGTCGCGCTGCTGATAGTAAGCGGTGATTTGCTGGTCATATTGCGCCAGCACCGCTTTATCCAGCGGCTGGTAGCGGTTTTCATGCACCAGCATCGCCTGCGGCATGCGCGGCTTGACGTCCGGTGACGCGTCGGGATGGCCGATGCAGAAACCAAACAGCGGCAGCACAAACTTCGGCAGCCCCAGCAGCTCCGTCACCTGCGCGATGCTGTTGCGAATGCCGCCAATAAACACGCCGCCTAAACCGAGCGATTCCGCAGCCACCATGGCGTTCTGCGCCATCAGCGCGGTATCGACACAACCCAGCAGCAGCTGTTCGGCACGGCCCAGCTGGGCCTCAGGGCAGATTTGCTGGTGGCGGTTGAAGTCGGCGCAGAATACCCAAAACTCCGCTGCGGCGCTGACCCACGGCTGGCCGCCGGTGAGCTGCACCAGCTGCTCGCGCAGGGCGCGGTCGGTGATACGGACAATGGAAGAACATTGTAAAAAACTGGAGGTCGAGGCCGCCTGCGCCGCAGCGATAATCGCGCTGCGCTGGGCGTCATCAATCCCCTGCTCAGTAAAGGCGCGAATGGAACGGTGGCTGCAAAGCAAATCAATAGTCGGCGTCATAATCCTCTCCGGTTACTTCTTTTTGTGGTTGTGATTGAACAACTGCGGTGCCATCGCCTTTGCGGTGCGCCACATCATCAGCCACGCTGCCGGCAACATCAGCGCAATGCCGAGGAAAAACAGCAGCGTTGCCAGCGGTTTTTTCGCCATGAATGCCGGTGCCGCCAGCCAGTCGTTGACCAGCAGCAGCGCGCCAATCACTGCCAGCACGCCCAGCGCTTCCAGCAGTAGCACGGGTTTGGGCAACGTCGCCAGATTACGCATGGTTCAGGGCTCCTCAGTGTTCATCTGTTTCTGCTGCAGGTGATACCCGATTACTGTAGTACGGCATTGTGACCGGGTATAGACAGCGCGCATTAGAGTAACAGGCAATTTCTGCTTTTCTTAAGCAGGATGGGCGGGCATGATGTGACGCATTATTCACGCTGTGATGTGAGACAAGTCACAAAACAGCAGCGGAAGGAGAGAAGCAATGATTGCAGTGATTTTTGGCCGTTCCAGCTGCCCATACTGCGTACGAGCAAAAGAGTTAGCCACGAAGTTAACCAGCGAGCGCGACGATTTTAATTATCAGTACGTCGATATCCAGGCGACCGGCATCACCAAAGCCGACCTGGAAGCGCGTGCCGGCAAACCGGTTTCTACCGTGCCGCAGATCTTCCTCGACGACCAGCACATCGGTGGTTACACCGAATTTGCTGCGTGGACCAAAGAAAACCTCGGCATCGAGGCCTGACCAGACGGGCCTGCGGGCCCGCCTTCGCTTCACTCAGCTGGTGCGCATCGCCAGCATAATGCGCAACAGGCGCACCAGCAGCGCACCGCACCCCGCCCAGAATAGTGCACTCAGGCTCCACGCTGTCACCAGCAGCAAGCTGTGTGACATCGGCATCACCAGCCACACCCACGTCATGCCCAGCAGCGTCCCGCCCAGCGCTATCCACAGGGTGCCGATCAGCGGACTGTCCGGCTGCAGCAGCGCCATCACGATGCCCGGCAGCAGAAACAGCAGCAGTTCCGGCTGTCCACGCACCGCCTGCGTCGCGGCGGCGGACCAAAAATGATGTGCAAAAATAAACACCAGCGTATAAAGCATCACGCCCAGAACCGATGCTGGCCAGCGATTATTGCGCTGCAACATACCTCTCCTCAACTTTGACGTTAACAATATTGAAACTTTTAACTGCCCTGATGCGCTTACGTGGAAATAAAAAGAAACAGCTAAAGGCAGAAGGAATGAAAACTGCTGATAGCTGAGGGTGTTAATTATGATTAGAATGGCGCCGCTTTATGTGGGTCACAGATTAAGAACATTCGGTGACCGGGCCGTGCGCTGCCGTCACAAGATAGCGAAAAAATCCCCTCCCATCAACCCGTTACAGGTAAATAAGAAGTTAAACCGTGAACATTAACGTCGCAGAATTGTTAAGCGGAAATGACGTTCTGTTATTATTTGTCGTATTAGCCCTCGGCCTGTGCCTGGGTAAATTACGCCTTGGCTCCGTACAACTCGGTAATTCTATTGGTGTGCTGGTGGTTTCGCTGATTCTGGGTCAGCAACACTTCGCGATTAATACTGACGCCTTAAGTCTGGGCTTTATGCTGTTTATTTTTTGTGTCGGGGTGGAAGCCGGTCCCAACTTTTTCTCCATCTTTTTCCGCGACGGTAAGAACTATTTCTTTCTGGCGATCGTCATGGTGGTCAGCGCCCTGCTGATTGCGCTGACGCTCGGCAAACTGTTTGGCTGGGATATCGGCCTCACCGCCGGCATGCTGGCCGGCTCGATGACCTCAACGCCGGTGCTGGTGGGCGCAGGCGATACGCTGCGGCAAAGCATCAGCGACACGCAGCTGCTGGGGCGCATGCAGGATAACCTCAGCCTGGGTTACGCCCTCACCTATCTGATTGGGCTGGTCAGCCTGATTTTCGGCGCACGCTACCTGCCGCGCCTGCAGCATCAGGATTTGCCGACCTGCGCCCAGCAAATCGCGCGCGAGCGCGGTCTGGATGCGGACAGCCAGCGTAAAGTGTTCCTGCCGGTAATTCGCGCCTACCGCGTTGGTCCGGAGCTGGTTGAGTGGAGCGGCGGCAAAAACCTGCGCGAGCTGGGGATTCACCGTCAGACCGGCTGCTACATTGAGCGCCTGCGGCGTAACGGCATTCTCGCCAGCCCGGACGGTGATGCAGTTTTGCAGCTCGGCGACGAAATTTCTCTGGTGGGCTATCCGGATGCCCATGCGCGTCTCGACGCCAGTTTCCGTAATGGTAAAGAGGTGTTCGATCGCGATCTGCTCGACATGCGCATCGTCACCGAAGAGATCGTGGTGAAAAACCACAACGCGGTGAATAAACGCCTGAGCCATTTAAAACTGACCGATCACGGCTGCTTCCTTAACCGGGTAATTCGCAGCCAGATTGAGATGCCGATCGACGACAGCATTATGCTCAACAAAGGCGATGTGCTGCAGGTGAGCGGCGAAGCGCGCCGGGTGAAAAGCCTGGCCGATCGCATCGGCTTCATTGCTATTCACAGCCAGATGACCGATCTGCTGGCGTTCTGCGCCTTCTTTATCATCGGCCTGATGATCGGCATGATCACTTTCCAGTTCAGTAACTTCAGCTTTGGCCTGGGCAACGCCGCCGGGCTGCTGTTTGCCGGCATCATGCTCGGCTTCCTGCGCGCCAACCACCCGACGTTTGGCTACATCCCGCAGGGTGCACTGACCATGGTGAAAGAGTTTGGCCTGATGGTGTTTATGGCCGGGGTTGGCCTGAGCGCCGGCAGCGGCCTGCAGCACGGTCTCGGCAGTGCGGGCGCGCTGATGCTGCTGAGCGGCCTGCTGGTGAGTCTGTTGCCGGTGGTGATTTGCTATCTGTTCGGCGCTTATGTGCTGCGCATGAACCGCGCGCTGCTGTTTGGTGCCATCATGGGCGCGCGCACCTGCGCACCGGCCATGGAGATTATCAGCGATACCGCGCGCAGCAGCATTCCGGCGCTCGGCTATGCCGGCACCTACGCCATTGCCAACGTCTTGCTGACGCTGGCGGGGACGCTGATCGTCATCATCTGGCCGCTTTTGCCTGTTTAAAAATATTTTTACACGCGTCAGAACTAATCGGACGCGATGCAGTCTGAATAAGTGCCACTGCTTTTCTTTGAAATCCCCAAATTGAGGAGCCCGTTAGCCTTCTGCTAGCGGGTTTTTTTATGCCTGCTACGCGCCCCCCTTAAGGTTTCCCTAAGCGTGATTTGCCACCCTGTGACTCTGGTTTCGCTATTTGCAAATATTCATGCAACTTTCATCAAAGTTAAACACTCCAACAACCCGCAGTGAGATTCGGAGCGCGGCTATTTATTCTCTGTCCGCGCGCTTCTACGCTATCAACCTTATTTTGCTGGCAATTCTGGCGCTGGCGTTTCTGTGGTGGTCGCGTAACGAAAGCCTCGACATCGCCATCAGCCAGCGCTGGTTTGATCCGCTCACCCGGCGTTTTCCGTGGCAGCACAACCGCTGGCTGGATCTGATCAACCATCGGCTGATGAAGGATGTGATTATCGCTGGCGCGGTGCTGCTATTACTGCGCGGCCTGCAACAGCGTGACGCCCGGCGTGTGCTGGTGGTCCTGCTGTTTGGTATGGGGCCGCTGGTGGTGGGCATGCTGAAGGCGCACAGCGCGCACTCCTGTCCGTGGGATCTGGCGCTGTTCGGCGGCAATGCCGCGAGCTTTCCGCTGCTGGCGGCGGTGCCGGCCAACAGTGGCCCCGGCCAGTGCTTTCCGGGCGGCCATGCTTCCAGCGGCTTTGCGTTGATGGCGCTGTTTTTTTTGTGGTGGCCGGAGCGTCCACGCCGCGCGCTGCTGGCGCTGGCAGTGGGAATCGCCTGTGGCCTGCTGATGGGCTATGGCCAGGTGATGCGTGGTGCGCACTTTTTCTCCCACAATTTGTGGGCGGGCTGGTGGGTGTGGCTCAGCCAGCTGCTGATTTTTGCCGCAATTTCTTTTTGGGTAAACAAGACGAGGACTAGGAAACGTGATGGAAGCTCTTAACCACACCCTCTTTTTATGGATTAACGCCACGCCGGATTCACCCGCGTGGCTGCTCAGCCTGGCGACCTTTATCGCCAAAGATGTGATTGCGATTGTACCGTTGCTGATTGTCGCCCTGTGGCTATGGGGACCGCGCGATCAGCTGCAGTCGCAGCGCGCGCTGGTGCTGAAAACCGGCATGGCGCTGATTTATGCGCTGAGCATCTCCTGGTGCGTGGGCCAGCTGCTGCCACACCCGCGCCCGTTCGCCATTGGCTTTGGTCACCAGTTCCTGTCACACGCTGCTGATGACTCCTATCCCAGCGATCACGGCACCACGATTTTTACCTTCGCGCTGGCGTTTATTTTCTGGCACCGTCTGTGGTCCGGGGTGGTTTTGCTGGCGATTGGCAGCGCTATTGCCTGGTCACGCGTGTATCTCGGCGTGCACTGGCCGCTGGATATGCTGGGCGGTTTTCTGGTGGGGTTGCTTGGCTGTCTGGCTTCGCATCTGGCGTGGCAGCTGTACGGTCAGCGCATGCTGGCGCTGACGCATCAACTCTACCGCGCCCTGTTCGCGATGCCGATTAAAAAAGGCTGGGTGCGCGGATAAACTCAGCCGGCAGGCGGGTTAGCCACGGGCTGACCCGCCGTCCTGAGATTAACTGAACCACTTACCAAACCAGCCGTTGAATTTCATCATAATGAAATCCCAGATGCGGCCAATAAAGCCGGCTTCTGGTACATCCTCCATCGCCACCAGCGGACGCTGCTCAATGGTTTTGCCATCCAGCTGGAAATCGATAGTGCCCACTACCTGATTCTTTTTCAGCGGCGCTTCCAGCTGCGGTGTGTTGAGGGTAAAGCTGGCCTTGAGATTTTTCATCTGCCCTTTCGGGATAGTGATCGCCGCATCCTTCGCCACGCCGAGGTTGACCTGGCTGTTTTCGCCAAACCACACGCGCTGCTGGGCAAACGGTTTATCCGCTTTAATCGGCGTAACGGTTTCATAGAAACGGAAGCCCCACGTCAGCAGCTTTTCACTCTCGCGAAAGCGAATGGCATCGGTCTGCGCGCCCAGTACCACCGAAATCAGGCGCATATCGCCATCGACCGCTGAAGCAACCAGATTGTTGCCCGCCCCTGAGGTATGCCCGGTTTTGATGCCGTCAACCTTAAGGTTGCTACTCCACAGCAGGCGGTTGCGGTTCATCTGTTTGATATTATTAAAGGTAAATTCTTTTTCGCTGTTCAGCGCATACTCTTCCGGCACATCACCAATCAGGCGCTGGCCGATGATCGCCATGTCGCGTGCGGTGCTGTACTGGCCTTCGGCGTCCAGACCGTGCACCGTCATGAAGTGGGTGTTTTGCAGGCCAAAGGCTTTAACGTAATTGTTCATCAGGCCGATGAAGGCATCCTGACTGCCGGCGACATAATCCGCCAGCGCGATACAGGCATCATTCCCTGACTGAATCACCACGCCCTTATTCAGTTCCGAGACCGGGATGCGATCGCCCGGCTTGAGGAACATCAGCGACGATCCGCGCAGTTTCGGATTGCCGGTGGCCCACGCGTCCTGGCCGATAGTGACCATATCGTTGTTAGTAATTTTGCCGGATTTCAGCGCCTGACCCACTACATAGCTGGTCATCATTTTAGTCAGACTGGCGGGATCGAGACGCTGATCGGCATTGGACTCCGCCAGCACTTTGCCGCTGCTGTAGTCCATCAGAATCCACGCTTTGGCCTCAATCTGCGGTGGCGGAGGTGCCTGCTCGGCCTGAGTGGTGACGGGAACGAAAAGCAATAATAATGAAGTGGCCGCCACTGGCCGCCAGACCGAAGTCAGGGAAGTTTTTCTCATGAGCGTGACCCAATTGTCCTTGTAAAATCACGGATTTGTGCAGGTAAGACATGTCTTACCAAACGCTAACGGTTCACGCCGGTGAAAAAAACCGCCAAACCGTAAAGTTTTTTAGAGTTTGTTAGAGTAACCCTGGCATTAAGGCCGCTGCGCTGCCAGTGCGCGGGCGTCAGGGCAGAGGAAAAATTGCGAGAAATTCCGAATTTTCGCAGAACAGTTAAGCCAGTCACAAAATTCCGCTAACCTGATGCCAGTCAGCCCGAGGAGAATCATGATGGACTTAGCCGTTTTCGATCTGGATGAAACCCTGATTTGTGAAGACAGCACCAGCCTCTGGCTGCGCTGGCTGGTTTCGCAGGGGTTTGCACCGGAAGAGATCATTCGTCAGGAGCAGGCGCTGATGGCGCAATACCACGCCGGCAGCCTGTCGATTGAAGAGTACATGCGCACCACGCTCTCACCGCTCACCGGTATGGCGACCCTCACCGTCGCAGGCTGGGTGCGGCGCTTTATTCATCGCGATATCCTGCCGCGCGTCTTTCCCGCCGCGCGCGAACGCATTCAGTGGCATCAGCAGCGTGGCGACACGGTAATGATTATTACCGCCAGCGGCGATCACCTCGCCGTGCCGATTGCGGAACGGCTGGGCGTACACGGCGCGCTGGCGATTGGCGTGGAAGTGGTCGATGAACGCTACAGCGGTGAGATTTACGGCACCGCCACTTACCGTGAAGGCAAAGTTTCACGCCTCAGCGACTGGCGAGCGCTGCAGCAGGATCAACGTTTTGAGCGCACCTGGGCGTATAGCGATTCGATGAACGATCTGCCGCTGTTGTCGCATGCCGATCATGCATGGGTGATTAACCCGGACGCGCTGCTGCAGCAGGAAGCGCAGCAGCGCGGCTGGCAGGTGTGTAACTGGGTGCGCTGATTAACCGCGCGCGGCGCTGGCGGCATCCGCCAGCCCGACTTTCAGCAGCTTGCCATTGGCCTCATCAGTCAGCACATACAGATAACCATCCGGCCCCTGACGAACATCGCGGATGCGTTCGCCACGGTCGCCCAGCAGCCGCTGCGCCTCTTCGACCTTCTCGCCGTTAACGCGCAGACGGATCAGACTTTTATCTTTCAGCGCACCGATAAACAGCGAGTTTTTCCACTGGGGAAAGCGCGCGCTATTGTAAAACGCCATGCCGCTGATGGCCGGCGATTGCTGCCAGTAAAACAGCGGTTGCTCAGTGCCGGCAACGGCGCTGCCCTGCGCTTCCGGCACTTTCTGCCCGCTGTAATCAATGCCGTATGTCGCCAGCGGCCAGCCATAATTTTTGCCCTTCGCCGCCAGATTCACCTCATCGCCGCCGCGCGGGCCGTGTTCACTCTCCCACATCTGCTGCGTCCATGGATTGAGCGCCAGCCCCTGCGGGTTGCGCACGCCGTAAGACCAGATCTCCGCGCGTGCGCCCTGACGATGGTTAAACGGATTATCCGCCGGCACCTTGCCGTCCTGCGTCAGGCGAACAATTTTGCCCGACAGTTTGTCCAGCTGCTGCGCGCTGCGGCTGGCAAAGTTATCGCCGAACGCGATGTACAGATAGCCCTGGCGATCAAACGCCAGTCGCGTGCCGATGTTGGCACCGCCGGACAGTTTCGGCGTTTGCTCCAGCACCACCTTAAAATCCTGCAGATGACGGAGATCTGCGCTGAGCGTGCCGTAACCCACCACGCCGCCCGCGCGGCCGGTGTCATCGGCGGTGGTATAGCTAAGCCACACCCGACGGCTTTGCGCGAAGTCCGGCGCCAGCACCACATCCAGCAGACCGCCCTGGCGGTTGGCCCACACGTCGGGTACGCCACTAATCGGCTGCGATAGCCCCCGGCCCGGCTGCCAGCTGCGCAGCTGTCCGGAACGTTCGGTAATAAGCAGGGTTTGCTGGTCGGGCAGAAACGCCACCGACCACGGATGATCGAGCTTGTCCTGTAACACCTGCACCTGGACATCGGCCGCCAGCGCGGTAAAGGAACCGCTGAGCGCGCCAGCCAGCAGCGCAACACGCCATAAACGCATGGGATTCTCCTTTTCACAGTCTGCCGTTAAGGGTAGTCAGCCAGTAAGAAAGGATGTGCAGGATTTACAAAACATTAAGCCCGGCGCAGTGGCCGGGCGGATAGCAGGCAGGATTATTCGAAGCAGGTTTCCGGGTTTTCCGACAGTGAAATGAAGGATTCACCGCCTTTGGTCAGGGCAATAATGCCGCCGCTTTCAATATCATAAACCCAGCCGTGCAGGCGCAGCTTGCCTTTACGCAGCGCGACCGAAACGGAAGGATGCGTTTTGATATTGTTGAGCTGGGCAATCACGTTCTCTTTCACCATTTCGTTGAGGCGTTTCTCAACCGATTCGTAGTTGCGCTCTTCCACCACCGCTTTTGCCGCATTGGCGTAGTGCAGCCAGTGATCAACCGCCGGCATGCTCTCGAGATCGGCGTTGGACGCAATCGCGTTCATCGCACCACAGTTGGAGTGACCACAAATAATAATCTCGGTTACGCCCAGCGCGACCACCGCATACTCAATGGTTGCCGACACGCCACCCGGCTCCGGACCAAACGGCGGGACGATATTACCGGCGTTACGGATCACAAACAGCTGGCCCGGCTCCGACTGAGTCACCAGCTCTGGCACCAGACGGCTATCCGAACAGGAGATGAATAAAGCTTTAGGATTCTGGTTGGACGCCAGACTCTTGAAAAGATCCTTCCTTTCAGGAAACACATTCTGTTGAAAATTCAGAAAACCTTTGACGATCTCTTGCATTTGTCTGCTCTCACATTATCCACTTCAGCCCCGGCAGAGAGAAACTCACCGCTGGCGCGCTTTAAAATTCTGTAATGTCGATAATAACTTACAATTACCAACCCGATATTTAAGCAAAATCGACCCGCTTGCACAACCCGGATGTCCGCCATGCTCACTAAGCGTACACCAAACAAAATGTTGCGCCAGGTAACCGCCCTGCCCTGACATATAAGATTATTAGATTGACAATATTAGATTTACTCTTTATTTTCTAATTATCCCTTGCAGGGATGGCAGGTGAAAAGAGGTGCATTGTGGTTGAAGTATCCTGGTCTAAACGTGCCCTGAAACACCTGATGAAGATCGACAAACGCTATCAAAAAAGCATCTTTGAAAAGACATCCCAGCTGATCGCCTTTCCGGCCGTCGCCCTGGACATCAGGAAGCTGCAGCAGAGTGATAATCGTTACCGTCTGCGGGTGGGCGATTATCGGGTTATCTTTGCGTTGATAGAGGGAGAGCCTGTCGTTCTTGAGATTGTAGAAGTTGCACGCAGAACCTCTCATACTTACTGATACTCTGCGGGGGAAACCCCGCAGCTATGCACCTGATGACATTGGCCGCGACCTGACGCTACCCGGATAACGTATGTCAAAACAGTATATTTATGATGAAGCAGGCGAACCGCAATTCGTGGTTCTGCCTGTCGCGGAGTATGAAAAGCTGCTTTCAGATGCGGAAAGCAACTGGACAACCCTCGCAATTGAAGCGGATGAACATGATGATGAAACCGTGCCGCATGACGTGGTTGGCATTATGCTCAGCCAGGATATCAGTCTGCAGGCGGCCTGGCGTGTTTACCGTAACCTCTCGCAGCAGTATGTAGCTGAACAATTAGGGACCACGCAAAGTGCAATTTCCCAACTGGAACGCAAAGAGAGTAAACCACAGAAAAAAACGCGCGAGCGCTTAGCCCGACTCTACAGCTGCCGTCCGGAACAATTATTGCTGTAATTCCCCCGGCCACCGTTTGCGTGGCCTTTTTCTCTGATTTCGACAGCGCTTCCCTATACATTTTCCCCGTCAACCTCTGTACAATCGCGCTCCTGTCCACCTTAATTATGATGAATTTTTATCCTTATGAGCCATGTCAAAAATCCGCCGCGTGTAGGCTTCGTCTCTCTCGGCTGCCCAAAAAACCTCGTCGACTCTGAACGCATCCTGACGGAACTGCGGACAGAAGGCTACGACGTGGTGCCACGCTACGATGATGCGGAGATCGTCATCGTTAACACCTGTGGATTTATTGACAGTGCCGTACAGGAATCACTGGAAGCGATTGGTGAAGCGCTGAACGAAAACGGCAAAGTGATCGTCACCGGCTGCCTCGGCGCCAAAGTGGATCAGATTCGCGAAGTGCATCCGAAAGTGCTGGAGATCACCGGCCCGCACAGCTACGAGCAGGTGCTGTCGCACGTGCACACTTACGTGCCAAAACCCGAGCACAACCCGTTCCTCAGCCTGGTGCCGGAACAGGGCGTGAAACTGACGCCGCGCCACTACGCTTACCTGAAAATTTCCGAAGGCTGTAACCATCGCTGCACTTTCTGCATCATCCCGTCAATGCGTGGCGATCTGGACAGCCGTCCGATTGGCGCAGTACTTGATGAAGCTAAACGTCTGGTGGAAGCCGGCGTAAAAGAGCTACTGGTGATCTCGCAGGACACCTCCGCGTATGGCGTCGATGTTAAACACCGCACCGGTTTCTGGAACGGTTCGCCGGTGAAAACCAGCATGGTCAGCCTGTGTGAGCAGCTGGCGAAACTCGGCGTCTGGGTGCGTCTGCACTACGTTTATCCGTATCCGCACGTCGATGACGTGATCCCGCTGATGGCCGAAGGCAAAATCCTGCCTTACCTCGATATTCCACTGCAGCACGCCAGCCCGCGCATCCTGAAGCTGATGAAGCGTCCGGGCGCGGTTGAGCGCACGCTGGAGCGCATCAAACGCTGGCGTGAAATCTGTCCGGAGCTGACGCTGCGTTCCACCTTCATCGTGGGTTTCCCGGGCGAAACCGAAGAAGATTTCCAGATGCTGCTCGACTTCCTGCGTGAAGCGCGCCTCGATCGCGTTGGCTGCTTCCAGTACAGCCCGGTTGAAGGCGCCACGGCTAACCAGCTGCCGGATCAGGTCCCGGACGACGTCAAGCAGGCGCGTTTTGACCGCTTCATGCAGCTGCAGCAGCAGATCTCCGCAGAGCGTCTGCAGGAGAAAATCGGTCGCGAGATTCTGGTGATCATCGATGAAGTGGATGAAGAAGGCGCGGTCGGCCGCAGCATGGCCGACGCCCCGGAAATCGACGGTGCGGTGTACCTGAATGGCGATCGCCAGGTGAAGGTCGGCGAGGTGGTGCGGGTCAAAGTCGAACACGCCGACGAATACGACCTGTGGGGCTCGCGCGTTTAACCGTACTTTTGCTGGTGCGCTTTTTTGCGCGCCAGATAATCGTTATCGGCGCGCAGCCGGTCCCAGCACGCTTTGAACACGGCCGCCGCAGCGGCCTTTTCTTTTTCTACCGTCCGCGGCAGCTCTTTGCCGTCGGCACCGTATTTCCGTCCGCCCTGATGATTGCTGTAGCGGCGCGCGCGGGTGTAACCCATCTGAATAAATTTGCGCGCCATATCCATACCGACAAAATCATCCTGCGCGCGATACGCCTCGAACAGCTGCATGATTTTTTCTGATGACTGCTGCGCCAGCTCGACGGTGCGAAAGCGCCAGTGCGGCAGAATTTCGCTCTTATAAGGTTCCACCATCAGCACCCCCTGCTCGCCGCGCCCGACCTGATACAGCTCCGGATGCTGACGGAAGTCGAGCTGTTTAAAATCCTGCTGGTAATTGAAGGGTTTCATCCCCTGGCCTCCTGTCCGTAACCATTACTGCGGTGAATTATTTCGCTGCCGCACTTTAGTGATGCTTTTTTCCACCGATAACATAACTACCGGCTCATTTGCTAAGAGATGCTCACATGTTCAACAAGATGAAAATTGTGACCGCCATTGTGGTTATTCTGGTGGTATTCACAGCCATGCAGGCCATATCCGGCTCGCTCTTTTTCTCCTCGCTGCGCGCGGGACAACATAATTTCACCGCCAGCAATCAGTTGTCTCATCAGCAGCGCGAGCTGGGCGACGGCTGGCAAACGCTGGTGAAAACCCGCGTCACCATCAACCGCGTGGCGATCCGTATTCTGAAAAATCAGACCGACGAGCAGTCGCTGGCGGCGATCAACAAGCTGCTGCTGGCAGCCGGTGCCTCGCTGGAAGCGGCGCAGCAGCACTTCAATCAGTATAGAAGCTATCCGCGCATCGACGGCCAGAGTGCGTCGACCGCCGATCTGATCGACAATAAATTCAAAGCGTTTGCCGCGCTGCTGCAGCAGTCCGCCGTGTTTCTGAAAGCCAATAACTACGCGGCCTACGGCAACCTCGATGCGCAGCAGGCGCAGGATGAACTGGAACAGGCTTATCAGCAGTGGCGCGATGAAAACATGCAGCTGATTAATCAGCGCAGCCTGCAAAATGACAGCAACTATCAGCAGGTGCTGATCATGATTGCCGTCATCGCGCTGGTGGTGGTGCTGATGGTGGCGGCGGTATGGACGCTGGTACGCCGCGTGCTGCTGGCACCGATGCAGCAGGTGCAGCAGCAGATCGAGCGCTTTGCCGAAGGCGATTTGTCAGCCAGCCTGCAGGTGGCAGGCCGCAGTGAAATGGCGGCCATTGCCGCCAGCCTGAATCATATGCAGCAGGCGCTGCTTGGTACCATTAATAACGTGCGCGACAGCGCGGATGCCATTTTTGGCAGCGCCAGTGCCATCGCCAACGGTAATAATGATCTCTCGGCGCGGACCGAACAGCAGGCTGCCTCACTGGAAGAGACCGCCGCCAGCATGGAACAGCTGACCGCGACCGTGAAGCAGAACGCTGACAACGCGCGTCAGGCCACGCAGCTGGCGAAAACCGCGTCGGACACCGCCGATAAAGGCGGTAACGTGGTGGAAGGCGTGGTGAAAACCATGCGCGACATTGCGGACAGCTCGAAGAAAATCGCCGACATTACCAGCGTCATCGACGGTATCGCTTTCCAGACCAACATTCTGGCGCTTAACGCCGCGGTAGAAGCGGCGCGTGCCGGTGAGCAGGGGCGCGGTTTTGCGGTGGTGGCGGGCGAAGTGCGCAACCTGGCCCAGCGCAGCGCGCAGGCGGCAAAAGAGATCAAACTGCTGATTGAAAACTCCGTGCAGCGCGTGGACCTCGGTTCGCAGCAGGTCAGCAGCGCTGGCGATACCATGCAGGAGATTGTCAGCGCGGTGACGCGCGTCACCGACATTATGGGTGAGATTGCCTCGGCTTCCGATGAGCAGAGCCGCGGTATTGACCAGATTGGCCAGGCGGTGAATGAGATGGATCGCGTGACGCAGCAGAACGCCACGCTGGTGCAGGAATCGGCCAGCGCCTCGGCGTCGCTGGAGCAGCAGGCCAGCCGATTGTCATCGGCGGTGGCGCGTTTCAACACCGGCGCACGCCCGCCCGCTGCGGTAACCGAGCGGGTGGTGAAACCGGTGCTGCCCGCCCCGACCCGCCCCCTGCCCGCGGCGGTGAGCCACGGTAACGACAACTGGGAAACGTTTTGATGCGCTGAAGTTTTTAATAAAATCAATGAATTGAACAAAAGTCATACGCCAGGCATTGCACTTATCGTAGCGGCGCAATTTATTGCGCGATAAATCGCGCCGCTACAACTGCAATGCGGTGTTCACCCTCAGCTCTTCAGTTTCGGGTCCAGCGCATCGCGCAGGCCGTCGCCCAGCAGATTGAACGCCAGCACGGTGAGAAAAATCGCCAGGCTGGGGAAGATCGCCACGTGCGGCGCAATCACCATATCGGCGCGTGCTTCGTTGAGCATCGCGCCCCACTCCGGCGTCGGTGGCTGCGCGCCCAGGCCGAGAAAGGACAGGCTGGCAGCGGTGATGATCGAGGTACCGATACGCATGGTGAAATAGACCACAATCGACGACACCGTACCGGGCAAAATGTGACGCATGATAATGGTCCAGTCGGAAGCACCAATACTGCGCGCCGACTCGATATAAGTCTGATGTTTCAGCACCAGCGTATTGCCACGCACCAGACGGGCAAATGCCGGAATACTGAAAATCGCCACTGCCACAATCACGTTGCTCATGCCACTGCCCATGATCGCCACCACCGCGATCGCCAGCAGAATGCCGGGAAACGCAAACAACACATCGCAGATGCGCATGGTGATGCGATCCCACCAGCCTTCGTAATAGCCCGCCAGCAGCCCCAGCACGGTGCCGATCACCGTGCCAATCGCCACCGAGAAGAAGCCGGCGATCAGCGAAATGCGCGTCCCGACCAGCACCCGGCTAAAGATATCGCGCCCAAGGGAATCGACGCCAAACAGATGCATCCACGACGGACCTTCGTTGAGCCGGTCGTAGTCAAAATAGTTTTCGGCATCAAACGGGGCGATCCACGGGGCGATAAACGCCACCACAATCAGCAGCAGCACAAATGCGCCCGCCAGCAGCGCCACATGCTGACGGCGAAAGCGCCGCCAGAATTCACGCCACGGCGTGCGAACCCGGTTTTCCGTCATCAGCGGCAGGGATTTCAGTGCCGCCTCGCGTCGCCAGTTCTTCAATTGCGACTCCTTACCTGTAGCGAATAGCCGGGTTGATCGCCGCGTAAAGCATATCGACGATCAGGTTAATCAGAATGAACTCCAGCGAGAACAGCAGCACCTCGGCCTGAATCACCGGGTAATCGCGCATCTCCACCGAATCCACCAGCAGACGGCCCAGTCCGGGCCAGTTAAACACCACTTCCACCACAATCGAGCCACCGAGCAGAAAGCCGAACTGCAGCCCCATCATGGTGACCACCGGAATCATGGCATTGCGCAGCCCGTGTTTGACCACCACCAGCGATTCGCGCACCCCTTTGGCCCGCGCGGTGCGCATATAATCTTCCTGCATCACCTCAACGAACGAAGCGCGGGTAAAGCGCGCCATCACCGCGGCCACGGCGGCACCGAGCGTAATCGACGGCAGAATGTAGTGCTGCCAGCTGTCGGCGCCCACCGTTGGCAACCAGCCGAGCTCGACCGAAAAGACCTGCATCAGCAGCATACCCAGCGCAAACGCCGGAAAGGAGATGCCGGAAACCGCCAGCGTCATGCCGATGCGGTCCGGCCAGCGATTGCGCCATACCGCCGAAACGATGCCGATCGCCATGCCAAACACCACCGCCCACACCATGCTGCTCAGCGTCAGCCACAGAGTAGGAAAAAAGCGCGCGGCAATTTCGGCAGAGACCGGCCGCTTTGACACCATCGACTGACCAAAATCACCCTGCAAAGCATTGAGGATAAAGTGCCAGAACTGCTGAATCAGCGGCTGATCGAGTCCCAGCTCCTGACGCACCAGCGCCACCACTGAGGCATCCGCTTCCGGTCCGGCAATCAGGCGCGCCGGGTCTCCCGGCAGCAGATGCACGAACAGGAACACCAGCACTGCGACAATCAGCAGCGTGGGAATCAGTCCGAGCAGGCGTTTAAGAAAATAGTTGAGCATGCGAAATCCCGCGCAGCATCGGCCAGCCCCGTAAGGCTGGCCGCGTCTGTTACTTCAGATCCGCCTCATCAAAATTGAATGAGGTATCGGGCATGACGTAAAAACCGGTCAGGTTTTTATTGTTCGCAGACAGCAGCTGCTCCACCACCAGCGGAATCCACGGGTGATCGTTCCAGATGCGGTCCTGCGCGTCTTTATACAGTCTGGCTTTCTGGTCGCGATCGGTGGTCTTCAGCGCATCCGCCAGGTCTTTATCCACCTGCGGGTTGCTGTAGAACGCGGTGTTGAAGATCGCCGGTGGCCACGAGCTGGTGGCGAACAGCGGCGTCAGCGCCCAGTCGGCTTCGCCGGTGGAGGCTGACCAGCCGGTGTAGAACATGCGCACCCCGCTCTCTTTCTGCCCTTTACTCTCTACTTCCGCCGCGCGCTGGCCGGCATCCATCGCCGTGACTTTTACCTTCACGCCTACCTGCGCCAGCTGCTGCTGGGTGAACTGCAGCACTTTCTGCGCGGTGCTGTGGTTATGCGATGACCACAGCGTGGTTTCAAAACCATTCGGGTAGCCCGCTTCCTTCAGCAACTCGCGCGCTTTGGCCGGATCGTATTTGATGGCCGGATAGCTCTGGGCAAAATCAATGCGCGGCGGCACGATGCCGGTGGCTGGCGTGGCGTAACCGGCAAAGGCCACTTTCGCCAGCGCCTGGCGATTGATGGCGTACTCCAGCGCTTCACGCACTTTCGGGTTATCGAACGGCTTTTGCGTCACGTTGAGGCTGATGTAACGCTGCATGATCGATGGTGTGGTCACCACATCCAGCTTGCTATTGCCCTGCAACAGTTTGGCCTGCTCTAACGGCACCGGGAAGGCAAAGCTGGCCTCGCCGGTTTGCAGCATCGCCGCGCGGGTGTTGTTATCCACCACCGGACGCCAGGTAATGCTGTCGAGTTTTGGATAGCCCGGTTTCCAGTAGCCCGACCACTTTTTCACTTTGACAAAATCGGTCTGGTTCCAGGTGTCAAAGGTATAAGGTCCGGTGCCTACCGGATGGAAACCGATGTCCTTGCCATATTTTTTCAGCGCGGTTGGCGAGATCATCACCGCAGCCGGGTGTGCCAGATTGTTGATAAACGCTGAGAACGGCTGCTTCAGGGTAATTTTCACCGTGGACGGATCGACTACTTCGGTGGTGGCGACATATTTAAACAGGTTATAGCGCTTGAGATGATTTTCCGGATTGCTGGCGCGGTCGAGGTTGACCTTCACCGCTTCGGCATTGAAATCCGTGCCATCCTGGAATTTCACACCCGGACGCAGCTTGATGGTGTAAGTCAAACCATCGCTGCTGGCCTGGTAGCTGTCCGCCAGCACGTTGACCAGCTTCATGTCTTTATCGAAGCCGAACAAGCCCTGATAGAAAGACTTGGCCACCGCCTGCGACAGCGTGTCGTTGGCGTCGTACGGATCCAGCGTGGTGAAGGTCGACGCCACGGCAATCACCGCATCTTTGGCCGCCCAGGCGGGCAGCGCCAGCGCCGAACTCAACAACCCGGCAGTGATAACCCCTTTTCGCATGATATGGTGCATCGTTATCGTTCTCCTGTAGTCCCTGTCTTGCGCGCCCTGCGCGGAGGGCGCGGTTGGTTGCTGCTCAGGCGCCGCTAATGGCATGGCGGGCGACAAAATGGCCCGGTGCCACTTCCAGTAACGGTGCCACTTCCGGCTCATCACCCAGCGGGCGAATCGGGCTGGGGATCTCATCCACCATCAGCGCCCGCTCGCGATGCCGATGCGCCGGATCGGCCACCGGCACCGCGGCCATCAGTTTTCTGGTATAAGGATGGCGCGGCTGTTCGAACACCGCCTGACGCGGTCCCATCTCCACAATCTGTCCGAGATACATCACCGCCACGCGATGGCTGATGCGCTCCACCACCGCCATGTCGTGCGAAATAAACAGGAAGGCGATGCCAAATTCACGCTGTAAATCCAGCATCAGATTGATGATCTGCGCCTGAATCGACACATCCAGCGCGGAGACGGATTCGTCGGCGATCACCACTTTAGGATTGAGCGCCAGCGCGCGTGCGATGCAGATACGCTGGCGCTGACCGCCAGAAAATTCGTGCGGGTAGCGCTGCGCGTGTTCGGGTAGCAGACCAACGCGTTCCAGCAGCCAGGCGACGCGTTTCTCTGCCTGCGCGCGCCCCATGCTGCGATGCACCAGCAGCGGCTCCATAATTGAAAAGCCGACGGTAAGGCGCGGATCGAGCGACGCATACGGATCCTGAAAGATAAACTGAATATCGCGGCGCAGCGTGGCCAGCGCCCTGCCCTGCAGTGCATCAATGCGCTGGCCGTCAAAGGTGATGCTGCCGCCCTGGCTGGCGACCAGCCGCAGCAGCGAGCGTCCGGTGGTGGATTTGCCGCAGCCGGACTCGCCCACCAGCGCGAGGGTTTCGCCTGCATAAAGATCGAAACTGACTTTTTCCACCGCGTGGACGCGACGCTTAACCCGATTGAGCAGCCCGCCGCGAATATCAAAGCGCGTAACCAGATCGCGCACCTGTAAAATCGGCGGACGATCGTGACGCACGGTATCCTGCGGCGTGCTGGCTTCTTCGCGGCCGTTGGTATGCAGCAGCGGAAACTTCGCCGGCAGCGGCTGGCCACTCATCGCCCCGAGCTTTGGCACGGCCGCCAGCAGCGCGCGGGTATACGGCTGCTGCGGCGCATCGAACAACTGCTGCACCGGCGCGCGCTCAACCACATCGCCGCGATACATCACCTGCACGCGATCGGCCATCTCCGCCACCACGCCCATATCGTGCGTGATAAAGATGACGCCCATCTGCATCTCTTTTTGCAGCACGCGAATCAGCTGCAGAATCTGCGCCTGGATGGTGACGTCCAGCGCGGTGGTCGGCTCATCGGCAATCAGCAGCGCCGGCTTGCACGACAGCGCCATGGCGATCATCACGCGCTGGCGCATACCGCCAGAGAGCTGATGCGGATAGCGCGACAGCACATTGTGCGCTTCCGGAATGCGCACCAGGTCCAGCATGCGTCGCGCTTCGGCCTGCGCCTGCTGGTTACTTTTCCCCTGATGCAAACGAATAGATTCGGCGATCTGTTCACCGACGGTGAATACCGGGTTGAGCGACGTCATCGGCTCCTGAAAGATCATCGCCATGTCCGCACCGCGCACCCGGCGCATCTGGCTGGCGGACGCCCGCATCACATCCAGCACCTCGCCGTTGCGCCGTCGCAGCAGGATTTCACCGCTGACCGCGCCGCCGGCCTGTGCAATCAGACGCATCAGCGCCAGCGACGTCACCGATTTGCCCGAGCCCGATTCGCCCACCAGCGCCAGCGTTTCTCCGCGGTGCAGATCGAGCGAAAGCTGCCGCACGGCGTCCGTCACGCGCCCTTCATGCTCAAAGCGCACACAGAGATCGCGTACCGCCAGCACCTGCTGCGGCGCAAACTGCTGCTGTAGATCCGTCATGCCTGCTCCTTAGCTGTCGCGGTAAATCGCTACCTCAACCTCGCCGCCCACATAAGCGAATCCGCGGTACATGCCTTCGCTGTTAAACGGCAGCGCCACGTTGCCGTGGGCATCAACGGCTATCAGCCCGCCGCTACCCTCCAGCTCCTGCACTTTGTCATGAATCACGCTGGCGGTGGCCTGTTGCAGCGAACGACCGCCATATTCCATCTGCGCTGAGACATCGTAAGCCGCCAGCGTACGAATAAACACTTCGCCGGTACCGGTACAGGAGACTGCCACGGTGGCGTTGTTGGCATAGCAGCCGGCGCCCGCCAGCGGTGAATCGCCGACGCGGCCCGCCTGCTTGTTGGTCATGCCGCCGGTCGAGGTGGCGGCCGCCAGATTACCCTGCAAATCGAGCGCCACCGCGCCCACGGTGCCAAATTTGCGATCCGGGTCCAGCGGATCGCTCTCCTGCGCCGCGCCATCATGATCCAGCAGCATTTGTTCGCTGCCCAGCGCGCGCTGCAGCTGCTCCCAGCGTTCTGGCGTCGAGAAGAAATCAGGCTCGACCGGCGTCAGCCCCTGTTGCGCGGCAAAGGCTTCCGCCCCGCTGCCAATAAAGAGCACGTGCGGACTGGCTTCCAGCACTTTACGCGCGGCAAGAATCGGATTGCGGATACGGCTGACGCCAGCGACGGCGCCGATATCCAGCGTACGGCCATCCATCAGGCTGGCATCCAGTTCATGGGTGCCCTGATGGGTGAACACGGCCCCTCTGCCGGCATTGAACAGCGGGCACTCTTCCAGCAGCCGCACCGCTTCGGTCACGGCATCCAGCGCGCTACCGCCGCTGGCCAGAATCTGCTGGCCGGCGCTGACAATCGCGGCCAGTTGCTGACGATAGTGCTGCTCTTTTTCGGCGCTCATTGCCGCACGCGTAATCGCGCCGGCGCCGCCGTGAATTGCGATAACTGCTTTAGCCATAACCGTTACCCTGTCAAGGAATCAGAGCCAAAAACACTGATTTAGAATGGTTTTCATCTTTTTTTGGCAATTTTCGACTATAGAAAGCCCCTCCCTGCTTGTAAAGCAGAAAGTGTATCAGCGGTCATAACCTTTTAATGTGGATTATGCTTTTTTGTGAATTAAGGGAGAGAACGCACCAGCTTTAATATTATGGCTGGCGCGCTTACGTCTGGCACCGGCAAGGCAGTGAACAACCTCTTCGCCCTTACTTTTTGTGTGGCTTCAGTGCCGGTTAAAAATCGGGTAAGTTAAAGGCCCATTCATGAAAAGGAATATTCAGTGGAAGATGAAAAAGGGCTAAGGATTGCACTCTCCCCGGTGCAGCTGGCAGCCGTCCTTTCAGATCGCAGCGTCAGCGAGGGTGAAACGACCAGCAACCGCATTTTCGGAGGGCTCGGGCTCGCTGGCGGAGTGATTGAGCTTTTTGGTGCTGGCGCACTGTGCGTCGTGCCTGAGCCCACCATGCTGACCAAAGCTGGCTGCGTCTTTGTCGGCACTCACAGTCTCGACACGCTTCAGGCCAGCCTGCGCCAGGTATGGACTGGCAGACAGGTCGCTACCGACACGTTTAATTCGGCCGTGGCACTCGCAGAATCGCTCGGCGCTGACCGTCAGACCGCCATGAATGTCGGCCTGACGGTAGATATCGCCATTCCGATGGCATTTGCCTTTGCAGCCGGAGCAGAGCGCGTCATCGCGGTGCGTGCCGGGCGGGTCAAAATCGCCGAGCATGAGTCGCTCTCAGGGCGAGCACCCGGTGGGCACACGATTGAGCGACATATCGGCAAAACGCCGGATGAGCTGCGGGAGAGGCTTCGTAACCGGCCTCGTCTCGATGAAGCCAGTAGCTTTAAGTCTCTGAGCGAGGCGGAAGCACTGATCAGTAAGGTGCTGGCAGATAATAAGCATCAAATTCAGATGTGGGTGAAAAATATCCCTCCAGGCTTGCAAGCCCGTATGCGCCTGAGTCGGCGTTTTTCACATCCGGTTGGTATAGTCGTGAGTAAAGGGCGTGAAGAGGTTGAGACCTGCTACGCCGTTCGCGTCATACTGGATTTTAAGCCCTACAACGGCAAACCTTACTTTATCATTACCGCTTTCCCGGAGTTATGATGGACCGTATCAGTATCAGTGAACTGGATAATTTTATTGGCATCTGGTTTGGGCAGGATTATGACCTGTTTGAACCGGGTGATGAGATCGAGCCCAAAATCGAGGCGTATATCAGAGAAGCGCATAAAGGAAACCTGCACGCCATGCTGGCAGACATCGAGCTGTTTCTGGCAGAGTGCGATGATGTCGAATCTGATTTCCGTGACCGCTATAAAAGAGAGTTTGTTCCGGCCAACTGGGATACCACTGCGGGCGCGTTTCTGTCACTGGTGCATAAGAAAGTATCTGCCGCACTCACATCATAACGTCAGCACGGTTGTTAACATGATACTCACTTTCAGTCTGAACAAAGCATGTTCGCCGGCGGATTCGTCACCGCGCACTAATTTCCATTCCCTTTGATCTCGCATGTGACTCAGCCGACAACAGCCACCATAATAGGCAGCATTCGCCTTTAACCCGACAGAGATGGACATGGAACCTTTTACCGCCGGACTGATTTCCCTTGAAGACGCGCAGCAGAAAATGCTGCAGCAGTTGCAACCGATTAGCGATTGCCTGAGTGTCGCGCTGGCCGATGCCGCCGGGCGCATTACCGCGAAGCCGGTGATTTCGCCGCTGGACGTGCCGCCGTTCGATAACTCCGCGATGGACGGCTACGCGCTGCGCCTGAGCGACCTGTCCGCTGACCGCGTGCTGCCGGTAGCGGGCAAAGCGTTTGCCGGCGCCCCGTTTAATGGCGAGTGGCCAGCCGGCAGCGTGATTCGCATCATGACCGGCGCACCCGTCCCCGCCGGCTGCGACGCCGTGGTGATGCAGGAGCAAACCGAACCGCGTGACGGCGGCATTGTTATCACCGCGCCAGTGCGTGCCGGGCAAAATATTCGCCGCATCGGGGAGGATATTCAGGCCGGTAAGCAGGTACTGGATGCCGGCGTGCGGCTCGGTGCGGCAGAGCTGCCGCTGCTGGCGTCGCTGGGTATTGCGGAGGTCAGCGTGCTGCGTAAGCTGCGCGTGGCCATTTTCTCCACCGGTGACGAACTGCAGGCGGTGGGCCAGCCGCTGGCTGAGGGCCAGATTTATGACACCAACCGCTTCACCGTGGCGCTGATGCTGCGCAAACTTGGCTGCGAGGTGATCGACCTTGGCGTGATCGCTGATGATCCCGCGAAGCTGCGCCAGGCCTTCAGCGAAGCCGATCGCCAGGCCGATGTGGTGATCAGCACCGGCGGCGTGTCAGTGGGCGAGGCGGATTTCACCAAAGCGATGCTCGAAGAGCTGGGCGCGATTACCTTCTGGAAGCTGGCAATCAAGCCCGGCAAGCCGTTTGCCTTTGGCCGTCTGGCCAACAGCTGGTTCTGCGGGTTGCCGGGCAATCCGGTGTCGGCGGCCGTAACCTTCTATCAGCTGGTGCAGCCGCTGCTGGCCACGCTGACCGGCCAGACCACGCGCATCATGCCGCTGCGCCAGCGCGCGCGCGCAACGCAGCGTCTGAAGAAAGCGCCGGGCCGGCTCGATTTTCAGCGCGGCATCCTCAGTCGCGGCGATGATGCTGTACTGGAAGTGCGCAGCACCGGTGCGCAGGGCTCGCACGTGTTCAGTTCCTTTGCGCTGGCCGACTGCTTTATTGTGCTGGAGCGCGATCGCGGTGACGTTGAGCCGGGCGAATGGGTTGATGTCGAGGCCTTCAACAGCCTGCTGGAGGGCTAATGCACACAGAGCTGAGCGATGAAGAGATGCTGCGCTACAACCGGCAGATTGTGCTGCGCGGCTTCGATTTCGACGGCCAGGAACGGCTGAAAGCCTCACGGGTGCTTATCGTTGGCCTGGGCGGACTGGGCTGTGCTGCCGCGCCCTATCTTGCCGCCGCCGGCGTCGGTCATCTGACGCTGCTGGATTTCGATCGTGTCAGCCTGAGTAATCTGCAGCGCCAGATTCTGCACAGCGATGAGCGCATCGGCATGGCAAAAGTCGCCTCGGCCCGTCAGCAACTGGCGGCGCTCAATCCACACTGCACGCTGGAGGCGATCGATGCGCAGCTGGATGAAGCCGCGCTCGGCGAACTGATTGCGCGTCACGATGCGGTGCTGGACTGCAGCGACAATGTCACCACGCGCGAACAGGTGAACCGCGGATGTTTTCAGCATCGGGTGCCGCTGATCTCCGGCGCCGCCATCCGCATGGAAGGCCAGCTCAGCGTATTCACCTGGCAGCCCGGCGAGCCCTGCTACCGCTGCATCAGCCGTCTGTTCGGCGAGCAGACGCTGAGCTGTGTCGAAGCCGGCGTGATGGCTCCGCTGGTCGGCGTGGTAGGTGCGATGCAGGCGATGGAAACGCTGAAGGTGCTGAGCGCCTTTGGCCAGCCGGCCAGCGCGCGACTGCTGATGTACGATGCGATGAGCGCCGAGTTTCGCAGCCTGAAAGTGGCGCAGGATGCGCAATGTGAAGTGTGTGGCCAGCGTGAGGAATAACGTCAGGGCGTGACATAAGCGTCAGGTATTGCTGAGCGGCGCAAATTATCAGGCGATAAATTGCGCCGCTGATGATGGCGGCTGCTAAACGGCTACGCCATTAGACGATGCCCTGGCTGCGCAGGTAATCTTCGTAGTTGCCGGTGAAGTCAACGATGCGATCGCCTTTCATCTCGATCACGCGCGTCGCCAGCGAGCTGACGAACTCACGGTCGTGCGAGACGAAAATCAGCGTGCCTTCATACATCTCCAGCGCCATGTTCAGTGACTCGATCGACTCCATATCCAGGTGGTTAGTCGGTTCGTCCATCACCAGGATGTTTGGCTTCTGCATCATCAGCTTGCCAAACAGCATGCGGCCCTTCTCACCACCGGACAGCACTTTCGCTGGCTTCTTGATGTCGTCGTGGCTAAACAGCAGACGACCAAGAATACTGCGCACCGCCTGCTCGTCGTCGCCTTCCTGCTTCCACTGGCTCATCCAGTCGAACACGCTCAGGTCGTCAGCAAAATCTTCGGCGTGATCCTGCGCGTAGTAACCAATGCGCGCATTCTCCGACCATTTCACCGTGCCGCTATCCGGCTGCAGTTCGCCAACCAGTGTTTTCAGCAGCGTGGATTTACCAATACCGTTGGCGCCGAGGATGGCCAGTTTCTCACCCACTTCCAGCAGCAGGTTAAGATTTTTAAACAGCGGACCGTTATCAAATCCTTTGGTCAGCGCTTCCACTTCCAGCGCATTACGGAACAGCTTTTTATCCTGCTCGAAACGAATATACGGGTTCTGACGGCTGGAGGCTTTTACCTCATCCAGTTTGATTTTATCAATCTGCTTCGCGCGCGAAGTGGCCTGACGCGATTTTGAGGCGTTGGCGCTAAAGCGGCTAACGAAGGATTGCAAATCGGCAATTTGCGCTTTTTTCTTGGCGTTATCCGCTAATAAACGCTCGCGCGCCTGGGTCGCCGCCGTCATATATTCGTCATAATTGCCGGGATAAACGCGCAGCTCACCGTAATCCAGATCCGCCATGTGCGTACACACCATATTCAGGAAGTGACGGTCATGCGAAATGATGATCATGGTACTGTCACGTTCGTTAAGCACCTGCTCCAGCCAGCGAATGGTGTCAATATCCAGGTTGTTGGTCGGTTCGTCGAGTAACAAAATATCCGGGTTAGCAAATAATGCCTGCGCCAGCAGCACACGCAATTTCCAGCCTGGGGCAATTTCACTCATCGGACCGTAATGCTGCTCCACCGGAATGCCCACGCCGAGTAATAATTCTCCGGCGCGTGATTCGGCACTGTAACCATCCATTTCACCGTAGGCGACCTCAAGGTCGGCGACTTTATAGCCTTCCTCTTCGCTCATTTCCGGCAATGCATATATGCGATCGCGCTCCTGCTTCACCGCCCACAATTCCTGGTGACCCATAATCACGGTATCCAGCACGCTATATTGCTCGAAAGCAAACTGATCCTGGCGAAGCTTACCGATGCGCTCATTAGGGTCGAGGGAAACATTTCCGTTAGTCGGAACCAGGTCGCCGCCCAGTATTTTCATGAAGGTCGATTTACCGCTGCCGTTCGCACCGATTAAACCGTAACGATTACCGCCGCCAAATTTAACGGAGATATTCTCAAACAGTGGCTTACTGCCGAACTGCATAGTGATATTGCTGGAAACTAACACGGCATTGACCTTTGTTACGCAGTGGAGGAAAAAACAGCGGGCATTATGCCAGAAGCGGCCTGGATGAGCCACCTCTGCACCCGGATACGCAGAGGCAAGGCGGAGAACACCTTGTTGCCAGAGGTAAAATAATTGCGACCGTGCCGGACAGGTTATCCACGGCGCGAGAAATGAACCGCCGCCCGTGCCCGGAGCGAGGCCAATAAAAAAGCCGGAGACGCTGACGCCTCCGGCTCCCGCTTACAAGGATTGTGCAGATTATTTGATCAGGAAGCTGTCGAGGCTTTTACCTGCATCCAGCGCTTTTTTAATCGCAGCTGGGGTACGGCCCTGACCGGTCCATGATTTCTCTTCACCGTTTTCGTCGGTGTAAGAATATTTCGCCGGACGCGGCGCACGCTTGGCGCGTTTTTTACCGGTTTCCAGTGCACCCAGTAATTCGTTCGGGTCGATACCGTCTGCCAGCAGCATTTCACGGTATTTAGACAGCTTCTCTTCTTTTTCGCGGTTCTGCGCTTCTTCCGCTTCAACTTCGTCGCGGCGCTCAGTCACCACGACGGTTAATTTTTCCAGAATTTCTTCCAGATCGCTCAGTGGCAGTTCACGAGCCTGTGCACGTAATGTGCGAATGTTGTTCAGAACTTTAAATGCGTCACTCATCACAATGTCCTTGCTTAAGGGGGTTAAATAAACTGTAGTGGCAAGATTACCCAATTCAAATAAAAAAATAAATTAATTTTGCAGACCGGATTAATCCGAATGGATTAGCATATTCCTGGCAGGCGCGTTTAAACCCAATGTGCGGCGTGAATTAACGGTGAATTAACATCAGCGGTTCAGTACCACCGGCTGGAACTGGAATCGATTTCATTGCTTATTCACGCGTAGGAAACAAGCGTTTAGCGCTTATTGTGCGCTGAGGCAGTAGTCAGCATAAAGGTAAAAAAACATTAATAGTGTAAGTAAAATCCCTTTTTAACGCGGATGGCATTGGCGTCACAGATGCGAGCAATATCTCATTTTGCCATTAAATAAATAAAAAAAGGCCGGTTGTTAACCGGCCATCATGCAAAAATCGTATGTCTGTGGTTATCCGCTTTTCTTCACTGCCGGTCGCAATAGCTGGGGCGCCGGCGCATCAGACAGCCGGTCGTGCAAATAATGTTCAATCTGCTCCAGCGAACGATGGCGTGTTTCCGGTACCCAGCGAATAACAAAAATCGCGCCGCCTATGCCAATCAGCGCGAAAATAAAGAACGCGCCGGATAAGCCAACCGACGCCAGCAGAACCGGGAACAGCAGAGAAATAAGAAAATTGGCGATCCACAACGCAAATACCGCGCCGCCCATAAAAATACCGCGTAACCGTGTGGGGAAAATTTCTGACAGCAGCAGCCAGGTGACCGGCGATAACGCGCCCTGCTGGAAACTCAGAAACATCAGCATACCCAGCAGCACCATATAACTGCGCAAGATATCCGGCTGACCGTTAACTGTTTCCGGCATCAGGTAACTGACGGTGCCAATAAACACCAGACAGGCGGTACAACCAAACTGACCTATCATCGTCATGGTGCGGCGACCGATGCGCCCCAGCAGCCAGATCCCCACAAAGGTCATTAATACCGATACCGCGCCATTGGCAATGGTGGCAAACAGCGCAGCGTCATTGCTCATCCCCACCGCTTTCAGCATGGTCGGCGCGTAGTACATGATAGTATTCACGCCGGTCAGTTGCTGGATGGCGGCAATACCGATACCGATCAGGAACAGTTTGATCAGCCATGGCTGGCGCAGTTCCCGCAGACGCGGACGCTGCTGTTGCTCGTCCGATAGCGTCTCTTCGATCTCCATCATCTCCCACTCAACGTCTTCGCGCGCGCGGGTGCGTTCCAGAACCTTGCGCGCCTCAGCGAGACGGCCTTTCATGGCATACCAGCGCGGCGTGTCCGGCATAAACATCATCCCGAACCACAGCAGCACCGCCGGTAGCGTGGCGACCGCCAGCATCCAGCGCCAGGTCGTGTCGCCCCCCCAGGCCGCGTTGAAGCCGGCGTTCGACATATAGGCCAGCATCTGGCCGGAAACGATCATCAGCTCCTGCATGGTCACCAGCTGACCCCGTTTGTTGGCCGGTGCCATTTCGGCGATATACACCGGTACGGTGGCGGACGCACCGCCCACGGCCACGCCAAGGACCAGGCGGAAGAAAATCATCCAGCTGACATCGGGTGCCAGTGCTGTACCCAGCGCGCCGAGTGCAAAAATAATCGCCAGTACCAGAATAATTTTTCTCCGCCCGACCGCGGCGGCAAAGTGACCGGAAGCCAGTGCGCCAAACGCCGCGCCAAACAGCAGACTGCTGGTCACCAGCCCGGTGGTAAATGGGGTGAGATGCAGATCGTCGCCCATGAATAACAGTGCGCCGGAGATCACGCCGGTGTCGTAGCCAAACAGCAAACCACCGAGGGTGGCAATCAGCGCAATGACTTTCACAAAAGGCTCGGTGCGCGTGCTGCTGTTTGGCCCTGATGCCGGATTAGGCGTCATCCAGGTTTCGCGGGACATAACCAACTCCTTTCCTGAGATAAGAAGCCTTAAAATAGATTATTTCCACCACAATGAATAAATATGAAATTTAAATTTTGCGCCACGGGTCATTCTCTTTGCCTTTAATTGAGATAACGATCACACAACCTGATTCAGGGCGCAGAGAAGGCAGTGCAAATTTTGCACAACAAACAGAAGGGAGAATATTTATTTCACGGAAGGCGCTGACCGCACGCAGTGAATGCGGTCAGCGATGTCAGATTAATTGACTGCGGTGGCCGGACCAAAAACGTCATAGTCCGGCAGCGTTACCTGCTGATACGGCTCCCAGCCGCCGCCCAGCGCTTTATACAGCGCTACCAGGTCCAGCGCGCTTTGCATGCGCGCCTGCGTCGATTGCGCCTGCGACTGTGCCAGCTGACGCTGGGCATCCAGCACCTCAAGGAAGGTGGAGATGCCCTGTTTGTAACTGTCACTGGCGAGGTCAAAGGCGCGCTGCAGTGCGCCGGTAGTCTCATCCAGCGCGGTAACCTGTTGCTGATCGGCGCGGTAGCTGACCAGCGCATTTTCCACATCCTGCAGCGCCGTCAATACCGTCTGGCGATAATCGAGCGCCGCGCTCGCCTGCTGCGCGCGCGCCAGTTTCACACTGGAAACCAGACGTCCGCCCTGAAAAATCGGGATCGACAGCGCCGGGCCGACGCTGAAGAAGTGGCTGCTCCAGTCGTCAAGGTAGCTGGCATCGGTGTTGCGCACCCCCAGCTGCCCGGTGAGCGACAGGCTGGGGAACAGGTTCGCGACCGATACGCCGATATTGGCGGTCTGTGCATGCAGATTCGCTTCAGCCTGGCGGATGTCCGGACGACGGCGCGCCAGCGTCGATGGAATGCCCACCGCCACCAGCTTCGGCAACGCCGGCAGCGCTTTGCTGCTCATCAGTTCGTTATCCAGCGCGCCCGGCGTTTTGCCCAGCAGCACTGCCAGCCCGTTCATCGCCTGACGTTCCTGGGCCTGATACTGCGGCAGCTGCGCGTTAAGGGAGGCCAGCTGCGCACGGGCATTCTCAACGTCGGTGAGCGGCGCCAGACCGTTACGCTGCTGGCTTTGCGTCAGCTCCCAGGTTTGCTGCGCCACGTTAATCTGCTGTTGCAGCGTCGCCAGCACCGCCTGCGCGCCGCGCAGCTGCAGATACGCGCGCGCGACCTCGGCTTCCAGCGACACCAGCGCATCGTTACGCTGCTCAATCGCCGCCTGCTGCTGCGCGTCCGCCATCTCCATCTGGCGTCGTACTTTGCCCCATAAATCCAGTTCCCAGCTGGCGTCAAAGCTGCCCTGATACAGCGTGACCGAATGGGTCAGACCGTTGAGCTGATCCGCCACGTCATCATCCACCTGATCGTACACCCCGTTGGATTTCAGCATGCCTTTCAGGCCGAGCTGCTGACGCGTCACTTTGGCGGAACCGTTAAGCGACGGGAACAGCCCGCCACGTGCCTGCGCCAGCTGTTCGCGCGCACCGGCGATGCGCAGCACCGACTGTTGCAGCGTCAGGTTGCCGGCGATGGCGCGCTCAATCAGGCTATCGAGCTGCGGGTCGTTAAAGCTTTTCCACCACGAGGGATTGGTCGCGGACGCCAGCGGTTTTGAGGCTTCCTGAGAGGGCAAATCACGGTAGCTACCGGGCGTGTGCGCCTGCGGCGGCTGATAATCGGGCCCGACGGCACAACCCGCCAGCAGCATGGACAGCGCCAGCAGCGTCAGCGACGGCGTAACGCGCGAAGAGGTGATCATGTTAATGTGCTCCTGCACTGCCTTCGCTCTTGATCGGCGAAAGCAACCAACAAAAAGGAATCAATAGCACGGCGACAATGCTCAGGCCCATGAACACGTCGATGTAAGCCAGAATACGCGCCTGGGCAATCATCTCCTGATAGAGCTGACCGCTGGCCAGCGTCAGCGGATCGCCCACCGCACTGGTAAAGTCACGAATCGCCTGCGCCCAGTGCTGCAGCGTGAGGTTGAACTGCTCATTGAGCGGCGACATGTTGTGCACCATGTGGGCCGATCGCACCTGTTCACGTTCGGTGATGCCAGCAGTGGCCAGCGAAATGCCGATCGAACCGGCCACGTTACGGAACATGGTGAACAGCGCGGAAGCATCCGCATTCAGGCGCTGCGGGACGGTGATAAAGGCAATGGTGGTGAGCGGCACAAACAGGAAGCCGAGGCCAATCGACTGCGCGCTGCGCATCAGCACCAGCGTGGTGAAATCCACGTTGGGCGTCAGGGTGCTGGAATAGAAGAAGGCCAGCGCCAGACAGGTAAAGCCAAAGGCGATGATGTAGCGCGTCTGCACAATCGGCATCAGCTTCAGCACCAGCGGGATGGTAAGCACGATCAGGACCGCGCCGGGCGACAGCACCAGCCCGGACCAGGTGGCGGTATAACCGAGATCCTGCTGCGCCAGCTGCGGTAACACCACCGAGCTGCCATAAAGAATCATCGCCATGCCCGCCATCAGCAGACCGGCCACCCAGAAGTTACGATCCTTCATCACCGTGATATCCACCACCGGCTTGCGTGCATACAGCAGCCAGTAAACCGCACCGACGATGCCGACGGCCGCCAGCATGGCAAACAGGCGAATGAAGTGTGAAGCGAACCAGTCTTCGTCTTCACCGCGATCGAGAAACACCTGCAAACAGCCGAGACCCAGGGTAATCAGGCTGATGCCGATATAGTCGATTTTCAGCCGGCCCTTCTCCCACTTGCGCTCCCACGGCGGATCTTCCAGCAGCTGATAGATCGCCAGCACCGTGAGGATCCCCACCGGAATATTGATAAAGAACACCCAGCGCCAGCTGTAGTTATCAGTGATCCAGCCACCGAGCGTCGGGCCAATGACCGGCGCGACGATAATGGCAATCGATGACAGGCCAAAAGCCTTGCCGCGATCTTCCGGCTTGAAGTAATCCAGCAGCACCGACTGCTGCACCGGTTGCAGCCCGCCGCCGAAGAAGCCCTGCAGCACGCGGAACAGAATGATTTGCCACAGCTCGGTGGCAATACCGCACAGGAAGGAGCAGATGGTAAACATCACGATGCAGATCAGGAAGAACTGCTTGCGCCCAAACAGGCGGCTGAAAAAGGCCGAGATCGGCAGCACAATGCCGTTGGCGACCAGATAGGAGGTTAGTACCCAGGTGGATTCATCGTAGCTGGATGACAGCGACCCGGCGATGTGCGGCAGCGCGACGTTAACGATGGTGGTGTCCAGAATCTCCATGAACACCGCCAGCGTTACCGTGATGGCAACCAGCCAGGGATTGCTGGCCGGACGCCAGCTTTCGCTCGCACTCATTCCACCGTCACCTTCGGTTCAACCGACAGGCCAAGCGGCAACGGATGATTCGGGTCGAGACCTTTATCAATCACAATTTTCACCGGCACGCGTTGCACAATCTTCACGTAGTTACCGGTGGCGTTCTCGGCCGGGAAGGTAGAGAAGCGCGAGCCGGAGCCCATCTGCACGCTGTCGACGTGCCCTTCCAGCTTCATGTCCGGCCAGGCATCAACGCCAATCTCCACTTTATCGCCCGGATTCATGCGCGCCAGCTGCGACTCTTTGAAGTTGGCGGTGATCCAGATATCCGGCGATACCAGCGAAAACAGCGCGCTGCCGGCCTGCACCAGCGTACCGGGCTGCACGTTGCGTTTGGTGACGAAACCGTCATACGGCGCGCGTACTTCGGTGTAAGAGAGGTTAAGCTCGGCAGTGTTGAGCTGAGCCCGGGCTTGCTCGACCTGCTGCTGCCGCGCTTCGACATTGGTTTCCTGCTGGCGAATCTGCAACTGCACCTGCGAGGCCACTTCGACCTGCGCTTTGGCGCTCTGCAGTTGCGCTTCAGCCGAGCGTAACTGCGCAGCGGCGGTATCGATATTGCGCTGCGAGGTTGCGCGCGGGTCAACCCCGCGCTGACGACGGTAATCCGCCTGCGCATTGAGTAAATTGGCCTGCGCCCGTGCCTGGTCGGCCAGCGCCTGATCGCGCTGCGCCGGATATTGCACCCGCGCCAGCGCCAGCTGCGCCTGCGCCTGATGCAACTGCGCCTGCGCCAGACCGAGCTGTGCTTTGGCCTGATCGCGCTGTGCGGCGTTATCACGCGGGTCGATCAGCACCAGCAGATCGCCCTTCTTCACCCGCTGGTTATCTTTTACCAGCAGCTGCACCACGTAGCCCGACGCTTTGGGCGCGATGGTCACGGCATCGCCTTCGGTGAACGCATCGTCGGTGGTTTCAATGTTGCGCGTGCTAAACCAGAACCAGAATCCCACCAGCAGCATAATCACCACCACAATCGCCAGAATGATCAGCGGCTTTTTGCCGGGGCGTTTACGGGGTGATTGCTCGTTATCCTGACTGGAATCTGACGTGTTGTTGTCTTTTTGCTCATCGGCGGATGGCGGATTGTGGTTTTCACTCATAATTTGTCATCACTGGCTGGTAATCCCGATCCCCGGGCGAAACGGTCAACTTAACCTTAGATGGGAAATTGACAAATGCCAGTGTAACTTTACATAAGCTAACATCCGACGCATTTTCTGCCACATCACTTAACGCGCTGATAAATCAGCGCGTCTTGCTAAGGCGGACAGGTTGGTCAGGGTTAACGCAGCAGCTGTAACAACAGCCAGCCGCACAGCATCGACCAGGCAAGCATCGGCAGGGAAAACAGATGGAAACGCCACCACACTTTGGCGTCCTGTGCCATGCGCAGCGCAATCAGGTTGGCCAGCGATCCCGGCAGCAGGCCAAAGCCGCCGATATTCACCGCCCAGGCCAGCACTTCGGAAGGCGGGACTTTTTGTAACAGCAGAATAGTGGCCGGCACGTTACTGATCACCTGTGACAGGCCAATCGCCAGCAGATAGATACCGCCCTCGCCCAGCTGACCGATGGCGGTAAAATGCGGCTGCAGAACTGGCAGGTGCATCAGTAAAAAGACATCAATGAACATCGCCACGAACACCAGCAGCAGGCTCCAGTCGATGGTCGCCAGCACCTGTCGCGCCATCAGCAGAAAACAGCCCGCTACCAGCAGCAGTGCCCAGCCGGTGAGTTTCAGCTCCAGCGCGACGATAAACACCACGTACAGCAGCACGCTGACGATAAACAGCGGTTTCTGCCACTGCTGATTGCCCGGTGCATCATGCTTCTCAATGCTGCGCGCCGGGAAGCTAAACCACGTCAGCACCACCAGCGTCAGCATCAGCATCGCCGCCAGCGGCGCCATCTGACCGATAAAACCGGCCACGCTGAGCGTGCCGTGGCTCCACAGCAGGATATTTTGCGGGTTGCCGACCGGCGTCAGCAACGAGCCGGCATTGACCGCCAGCGCTTCAAAGATGATCAGTCTGGAGATAGGCAGGCGCGAGAACTTGCGCAGCGTCAGCGTGAGCGGCACCAGGATAAACAGCGCTACATCATTGGTCAGGAAGGTCGAGAGCAGCGCCGCCGCACACACCATAAACAGCGCCAGCGTGCGTTCGTGCTGGAAGCCCTGCGCCAGCCGCGCGCCGAGCACATCAAAATAGCCGCTGTTTTCCAGCCCTTTTGTCAGCATCAGCAAACCGGTGAGCGTCATGATGGTGTGCCAGTCAACGGCGGCGGGCAGCTGCGGCCAGCGGTAATCCGCCAGCGGCAACAGAATCACGCCCAACAGCAACAGTAAATGCAAAACGCGGTCACGCATTAAGGAACGAAGCACGATGGGCATGATGGCAGAAGGCCTTGTAGGTTAGCGATTCTCGTAAAATTTCTGGAACACGGCGAGGGTTTCATCACTGACGTGATGCTCGAGCCCTTCGGAATCCCGGCGGGCGGTTTCCGGACTGACGCCCAGCGCCAGCAGAAAGGTTTCAACGATATGATGGCGCACGCGGCTGGCTTCAGCCAGCTTCTCGCCTTCCGGGGTGAGGAACACGCCGCGATACGGCACCTGCTCAACCAGACCGGTGGTACTGAGACGCTTCAGCATTTTGGCCACGGTCGGCTGCGAGACGCCCAGGCGTGCCGCCATGTCAACCTGGCGCGCCTCGCCAAATTCACGAATTAAATCAGAGATTAACTCAACGTAATCATCAATCAGCTCACGGCGATGCGCTTCGCGTACCTGGCGAAATCCTTCGACATGCTCCTCAATATCTTTCAGCGGCCCCTGGGGCATGTGGGTGGCGCTTTTCGCACGACGACTCATTCAGCTTCCTCTTTATTATCTGCCGCACTTTACCTGCGGTGCGGGCTGGCTGCGCTCATTGTAAACCAGGCACAAATAAGCACAAATTTTTCCTGAATAGTGTTGGCTAAAGAGTATAGCCAGTGCTATCTTTGTACATGTTGTAAGCGAATAGCCTACAAAGGAGGCAACGATGAACGAACCCTGGCTGTTGCTGCTCCTTTTCCTGCTGTTTATTGCAGGGCTGTGCTTACTGTTGGGTTACCCGTTTTCCAGGAGGTAAAGATGAGCACGATGAAAAGCTGCCTCGACTGCGGCAAATGCTTCCAGACCGTACAAAGCAAACCGGCTTTTGAGCTGAAGTCGCTGTTGTGTCTGTTTAGCCGCTCGCCTTTTGCCCTGCGCCTGATGCTGCTTGAGAAACTGACCGGCAAAAAAATCGCCGCACAGCCCTGCCCGAATCTGATCTGGCGCGGCTGAGTTTCCTCAGGGCTTCACAGTCTGACCCGCTGCCTGCAGCGGGTTTTATTTTGCCTGCGAAAAACGCCCTTCACGGCAGTGTTTTCAGGCATAAAAAAACGGCCCGTAAAGGGCCGTTTCTGTGCAACTCTGGTCTAAGCAAAAACTTAGAAGCTGTAACCTACGCCAGCAATCCAGGTGCCCACGTCGACGTTACGGATGCGGCTCTGCTCGTAGCCCACGTCCAGAGCAACGTTCTGGATTGGGTTGAACTGCATACCTGCGCCGTAAGAGAAGCCTACGTCGCTGCTGTCGGTTTTAGACTGACCGGCAGTCTGGTTCTGCTGGTATTTGCCGTAGCCGATACCTACTACGCCGTAGATGCTGGCCCAGTCGTTCAGACGGTAAGCCGGACCACCGGTGATGCCGTAGTACTGACCTTTGTTGTACACGCCATCTTCAGTGCGATCTTTTTCGGTGTAGGTGAAAGAACCGATCCAACCCAGTGGGTTAGAACCGTCTTCGTAGCGGTATTTCAGGTTGAAGCCGTTAGCTTTGTTAGCAACGCCCTGATAGTCGCTCTGCGCGTAGCCGGCAGAAACGGTGCTCTGTGCCATGGCGGAACCAGCGGAAACTGCCAGTACACAAGCCAGTGCTGAAAGACATGCAATTTTTTTCATAACCACCTCAAATGTGAATATACTTCTCTCCTGACAACGCTAAAAATATAACAAAACTTAGCAAGAAACTCTGCCCGCATTTTGTTGTCTAACAGATTGTTTGGTGTAACAGAAAGTTAATGAACTTTCGTATGTCATTCATTTTTCTTATAAAAAGCATCATCTTTCTGCAATAATCCTGCGCACAGAAAATTATCGGTTTAAGTAAATTCCTAAACTAACCTGACATTTCTTTACGGAAATGGCCCTGAAAACGGTGATTTTTCAGCCAGTCGCTGGCGCATTTTTTCCGCCGTCGCGCTTTATTCGCCGGAAATTTCGCCCGAAAAGCGGTGTGAATGAGTCGTCACTGACGCCAGGATAATGCGAGGCGACCGCGCCCGATGATAAAGCGGTGACAGAAACCCTGCATCATTGCCTCAGCCGCCTCCTTATTTCCCGCCGATTGCTTTACACTGGCTGCCCGTTGCCTGGTTATTCATCATCACAGGAATTGATCACAGGATGTCTGCACCTCTTTCCCACCCCAAACTGGCGCCGGTAGTGCTGCCGGTTGCCGTATTACTGATCGCCATGCTGTCGCTGCAGGGCGGCGCATCGCTGGCGAAATCGCTGTTTCCCACCGTCGGTGCGCCGGGCATTACCGCGCTGCGTCTGGGACTGGGCACGCTTATCCTGTGCGCAATTTTCAAACCCTGGCGTCTGCGCTTTAGCGCCGCGCAGCGCAAGCCGCTGCTGATGTATGGACTGGCGCTGGGCTGCATGAATTATCTGTTCTATCTCTCGATTCGTACCGTGCCGCTGGGCGTCGCGGTAGGGCTGGAGTTTCTCGGTCCGCTGACGCTGGCGCTGGCCGGCGCGCGCCGTCCGCTGGATTTTCTCTGGGTGCTGCTGGCGGTCACCGGCCTGTGGTTCCTGCTGCCGATTGGTCACGGCCTCAGCCATATCGATCCGGCAGGCGCACTGCTGGCGGTGGGCGCGGGTGCCTGCTGGGCAGTCTATATTCTGGCGGGCCAGCGGGCAGGTGCTGAACACGGCCCGGCCACGGTGGCGATGGGGTCGCTGATTGCGTCAGTGATTTTTGTGCCGCTCGGTCTGACCTTCGCCGCGCCCGGCATCTGGCAATGGGAAATCCTGCCGCTGGCGCTGCTTATCGCCCTGCTCTCCAGCGCCATTCCTTACTCGCTGGAGATGATGGCGTTAACGCGTCTGCCGGCGCGCATTTTCGGCACGCTGATGAGTCTGGAACCGGCGATGGCCGCACTCTCCGGCATGCTGTTCCTCGGCGAACTGCTGACGCTGCAGCAGTGGCTGGCGCTGCTGGCGATCATTGCCGCGTCGGCCGGCTCGACGCTGACCATGAAACAGAAAGCGGCACATATAAACGAAGTCGATATCAACGCGCCGCAATAAACAGTGCGGGTTCAGCCGGTTATTTAACAGGCTGAATATAGAAACATTCTCATTATCATTTCTTTGCTATGTGAACGATCGGTTATTATTATTTTGCAACATGATGAGTAAATATTTAACAAACCAGATAATTCCTTTATTTACATGACGTTAAATCTATTAACCTTATTTCTTAACCCACCTTCGGCTTTAACTATTCCTGTCATTGATTTAATCAATCCTGCAGAGTCAAAAACTGCTGCTATACTTATTCCCGTGCTTGATTAGGACAACTATCAATAAGAGGACATTAATGATGAGTACCGCAAAACTGGTTAAAACAAAATCTTCCGATCTGATTTATACCCGCAATGACGTGGCTGATAGCGAGAAGAAAGCTACCATCGAGGTGCTCAACCGTCTGGTCGTGGAATTTATTGACCTGTCGCTGATCACCAAGCAGGCGCACTGGAATATGCGCGGCGCAAACTTTATCGGTGTACATGAAATGCTGGACGGCTTCCGCACCGCGATTACCGACCACCAGGATACCATCGCAGAACGTGTGGTGCAGCTGGGCGGCGTGGCGCTGGGCACCACGCAGGTGGTTAACGACAAGTCACCGCTGAAAAGCTACCCGCTGAACATTCACAGCGTACAGGATCACCTGAAAGCGCTGGCCGATCGTTACGCCGTCGTGGCTAACGATACGCGTAAAGCCATCAGTGAAGTGAAAGACGAAGATACGGCTGATATCTTTACTGCCGCATCGCGTGACCTTGATAAGTTCCTGTGGTTTATCGAATCAAATATCGAGTAATGCTCAGACAGGCGGGTTATCCCGCCTTTTTTATGCCTGCTACCCGCCCGGCTTTTTTGACGCCGTTAACAATTCCTTAATCCTTTCTTTCCCTTATTATCACTCTGATGCACACTGTGCCTGCACCACCACAGCACAATGCACCATTTTGGTGATTCATTCTGGTGCAAACTTTTCCCGGCGTGCAGAATCGTGTCAGCCTGCCCCGGCAATCTATTGATTTTCGCGTTTGAGAAAAGTTGGCATAATTTTTTCATATGATGAGCCGTACATCAGGCCACCAGGCCTGACGGGTAATAAGGAAAAAAATGATGAAGTCGTTGATTAAAGTCTCCGTGGCCGCGCTGGCGCTGGCCTTCTCGCTTTCCTCCACTGCAGCAGACAAAAAACTGGTGGTCGCTACCGACACCGCCTTCGTTCCGTTTGAATTTAAACAGGGCGACAAGTACGTCGGCTTTGATATCGACCTGTGGGACGCTATCGCTAAACAGCTGAAGCTGGATTACACCCTGAAGCCGATGGATTTCAGCGGCATCATTCCGGCGCTGCAAACCAAAAACGTTGACCTGGCGCTGGCCGGCATCACCATTACCGAAGAACGTAAAAAAGCCATCGAATTCTCTGACGGCTACTACAAAAGCGGCCTGCTGGTAATGGTGCGTAACAACGAAAATGACATCAAAGGCATCGACGATCTGAACGGTAAAGTGGTCGCAGTGAAAAGCGGCACCGGTTCGGTGGATTACGCCAAAGCGCATATCAAAACTAAAGACCTGCGCCAGTTCCCGAACATCGATAACGCGTACATGGAGTTAGGTACTAACCGTGCTGACGCCGTGCTGCACGACACGCCAAACATCCTGTACTTCATCCACACCGCTGGCAAAGGCCGTTTCAAAGCCGTCGGTGACTCCATCGAAGCGCAACAGTATGGCATCGCTTTCCCGAAAGGCAGCGACGACCTGCGTGAGAAAGTGAATGGCGCGCTAAAAACCCTGCACGACAATGGTACTTACAACACTATCTATAAAAAATGGTTCGGCAGCGAACCTAAATAATTCAGGCCTGAGGCCTTTTTATCAGCAGGGAGCTTTGTTCTCCCTGCTTTTTACATTTCCACTGCAACAGATTCTGGAGTCACACCATGGAGTTTGACTGGAGCGTCATCTGGCCCGCCTTACCGATCCTGATTGAAGGCGCCAAAATGACCCTGCTTATCTCGATCCTCGGCCTGATTGGCGGCCTGGTTATCGGCCTGGTGGCCGGTTTCGCTCGCGCCTACGGCGGCTGGATCACCAACAACATCGCGTTAGTGTTCATTGAACTGATTCGCGGCACGCCGATCGTGGTGCAGGTGATGTTCATCTACTTCGCCCTGCCGATGGCCTTCCCGGACCTGCGCATCGACCCGTTCACCGCCGCCGTCGTGACCATCATGATCAACTCCGGTGCCTACATTGCGGAGATTACCCGCGGTGCGGTGCTGTCGATCAACAAAGGGTTCCGTGAAGCCGGCCTGGCGCTTGGCCTGTCGCGCCGCGAAACGCTGCGCTACGTGATCATGCCGCTGGCGCTGCGCCGCATGCTGCCGCCGCTGGGTAACCAGTGGATCGTCAGCATCAAAGACACCTCGCTGTTCATCGTGATTGGCGTGGCGGAACTGACCCGTCAGGGCCAGGAGATCATCGCCGGTAACTTCCGCGCACTGGAGATCTGGAGCGCCGTTGCCATCATTTACCTGGTTATTACGCTGGTGTTGAGCTTTGTGCTGCGCCGTATTGAGAAAAGGGTGAAAATCCTGTGATTGAATTTAAAAACGTCTCGAAAAACTTCGGCCAGACTCAGGTACTGCACGACATCAACCTGAAAATTAATCAGGGTGAAGTGGTGGTAATCATCGGGCCGTCCGGCTCCGGTAAATCTACCCTGCTGCGCTGCATCAACAAGCTGGAAGAGATCAGCAGCGGCGAACTGATTGTCGATGGCATGAAAGTTAACGATCCAAAAGTGGATGAACGCCTGATCCGTCAGGAAGCCGGTATGGTGTTCCAGCAGTTCCATCTGTTCCCGCAGATGAGCGCGCTGGACAACGTGGCCTTTGGTCCGATCCGCGTGCGCGGGGCGAAGAAAGACGCCGCACACAAACTGGCGCGTGAGCTGCTGGGCAAGGTCGGCCTCGCCGAGCGCGCGCACCACTTCCCTTCTGAGCTGTCCGGCGGCCAGCAGCAGCGCGTGGCGATTGCGCGTGCGCTGGCGGTGAAGCCGAAGATGATGCTGTTCGATGAGCCTACCTCGGCACTCGATCCCGAGCTGCGTCACGAAGTGCTGAAAGTGATGCAGGATCTGGCGGAAGAAGGCATGACCATGGTGATCGTGACCCATGAAGTGGGCTTTGCACAGAAAGTAGCGTCGCGCCTGATCTTTATCGACAAAGGCACCATCGCGGAAGATGGCAATCCGGACGATCTGATCACTAACCCGCCGAGCGACCGTCTGCGTGAGTTCCTGCAGCACGTCTCTTAATACGGCGTAAAAACAACAAAGCCGCTGCGGATCCCCGTAGCGGCTTTTTTTTTACCTGAGCAGCGCTTAGCGTGCCAGCCGCTGCGCGCGCGTGGCGGGCGGTAAAAATGTCCAGGCGATAAAGCGGCTCTGCTTCTGGCCCTGCGCCATGTCGACGATGCGTACCTGATAAGCGTCGTGCGCCTTCAGCCGATCGCGCAGCTCGGGCAGATGCTCTTTGCGCGACACCAGCGAGGTAAACCAGACGATGCGATCGCCTAATGCGACGCTTTCATCGATCATCCGGCCGATAAACGCACGCTCACCGCCGTCGCACCACAGCTCGTTATGCTGACCGCCGAAGTTAAGCGGCGCCTGCCTGCTCAGGCCGAGATTGCGCACTTTACGCTGGCTGCCGGCCGCCGCATCGGCCGCCGAGGCATGAAACGGCGGATTACACAGTACCGCGTGATAGCGTTCGTTCTTGTGCACCACGCCAGCAAAAATCGCGCTCTCGTGCTTCTGACGGCGCAGGCGAATGGCGCGCTGCAGGCCGGGATTGCTGGCCACAATCTGACTGGCGGCGTTAACGGCGTCCGCGCTGATGTCGGTGCCGGTAAAGCGCCAGCCATACTCTGCGTAACCGATCAGCGGATAGATGCAGTTGGCACCGCAGCCAATATCCATCACGTCGAGATCGCGCGGCAGCACGCCACCGTTATCGCTGGCCAGCAGATCCGCCAGCGCATGGATATAGTCAGCGCGGCCCGGCACCGGCGGCGTCAGATAGCCTTCCGGCAGCTGCCAGTTCAGGTTATAAAACAGTTTCAGCAGCGCCTGATTCAGCAGCAGCACCGCGTGCGGATCGGCGAAATCAACCGACAGCTCACCGTAACCGTTGGGGCGCACTTTGTCCGCCAGCGGCGGATGCGCGGCAGTCAGGGCAGCAAAATCATAACGGCCCTGATGGCGGTTACGCGGATGAAAGAGCGCGGTAGCGGCAGGCTTGTTCATAGATTCTCCGGACATTAATGCGCGCGTAAGATACGCTGGATGACGGCAGCGCACAATCCGCCAGGAAAATTTAGTGCAACGAATTTAAATCTATTCTCCCTAAAACTGCATCCGCAATACTGCGTCCAGCCGCCAGCGCCGCCGGAACACGCAGTATCCAGGACGAATCAGGAGCGCAAATGCGTCAACGTTACACTTATCAGCCACGCAGTGGACACGGTCTGCCTCACGATCCGCTCAATGCCATCGTCGGCCCGCGCCCGATTGGCTGGGTCAGCTCGCAAAGCGCCAGCGGCCAGCGCAATCTGGCGCCCTATAGTTTCTTTAACTGTTTTAACTACCATCCGCCAATCATTGGTTTTGCCAGCAGCGGCTGGAAAGACAGCGTGCAGAATATCAGTGAAACCGGCGAGTTTGTCTGGAACCTGGCGACGCGTCCGCTGGCAGAAGCCATGAATGAGAGTTCCGCCTCAGTACCGCCCGATCACGACGAGTTTGCCCTCGCCGGCCTGACGCCGCTGGCCGCTTCCCACGTTAACGTCAGCATGGTGGCAGAAAGCCCGGTCAACTTTGAGTGTCGCCTGACGCAGCTGATTCGCCTGCAGGATGCACAGGGAGGCGAGCTGGAGAGCTGGCTGGTACTGGGCGAAGCGGTGGCGATTCACATCGATGAAGCGCTGCTGGAGAACGGCATCTCCCAGACCGCCAAAGCGCAGCCGATTCTGCGCGCTGGCGGTCCTTCCGCCTATTACGCCATCAGCGAAGATCAGCGTTTTGATCTGGTGCGCCCGGACGCGCGCCGCGGTTAAATCAGGCCACTGGCGGCGCGCCCCCTCGCGCCGCTAGCAGGCCAGCGTCTGTAACACCTTCACCGTCCGGGCTATCTCCGGTGCCAGCCAGCGATCCTCCTGCCAGGTGGCAACCTCAGCACGCAGCGCACGTAGCGCCTGGCCCGTGCCGCTGGCCAGCTGCGCCTCACCGTGAAAATCCAGCGCCTGCGCCGCCAGCAGGTACTCAATCGCCAGCACCTGCCAGAGGTTATTCAGCAGTCTGATCAGCTTGAGCGCCGCGCCGGTACCGAGGCTGAGGTGATCCTCCTGCAGTCCCGAGGTGACGTAATTGTCCAGCACCGCCGGCTGCGCCAGCTGACGATTCTCCGCGCACAGGGAAGCCGCCACGTATTGTGCGATCATCATGCCGGAGTTGACGCCCGGCTGCGCCACCAGAAACGGCGGCAGCCCGCTGACCAGCGGATTGACCAGCCGATCCAGCCGGCGCTCGGCAATGCTACCAATCTCCGCCATGGCAATCGCCAGCAGATCGGCCGCCATGGCAACCGATTCGCCGTGCGGATTGGCCTGCGACACCACGCGCCAGTCGTCCGGCGTGCCCAGCACCAGCGGATTGTCGGTGCAGGCATTCAGCTCGATCTCAAGCTGACGCGCCGCGTGGGCGAACTGATCGCGGCTGGCGCCGTGCACCTGCGGCATCGAACGCAGGCTGAGCGCATCCTGGGTGCGTATGCCGCAGCTCGCCGCCAGCAACGGGCTGTCGCTCAGCAGCGCACGCAGACGCTGGCCGCTGTGCTGCATGCCGGGGCTGGCTTTCAGCGCAATCACCTCGGCGTCAAAGGCCGCCAGCTGACCGCGCAGCGCTTCGAAGCTCATCGCGCCGGTGACATCCGCACAATCCAGCAGCCGCGCCGCATCGTCCAGCGCCAGACAGCTCAGCCCGGTCATGCACGGCGTACCGTTGACCAGGCTCAGGCCCTCTTTGGCACCGGGGCGATACGGCTGTAAACCGGCCAGCCGCAGCGCCTGCTCCGCCGGCATCACCTGTTGCTGGTACTCAACGTCGCCCACGCCAATCAGCGCCAGCCCGATATGCGCCATGTGGGTGAGATAACCGACCGAACCCTGCGACGGCACCTGCGGCGTGATCTGCTGATTGAGCAGCGCCAGCAGATGCTGCACCAGCGCCACCGAAACGCCGGATTTGCCGTGGCTGTAATTGGCGATGGCCGCACACAGAATGGCGCGCGTCTGCTCGCGCGTCAGCAGCGGACCGACGCCGCAGGCGTGGCTCAGCAACGTATTGCGTGACAGCTGGCTGAGCTGGTCTTCCGGCAGCGTGATGTTACACAGCGCCCCCAGCCCAGTGTTGATGCCATAGGCAATCTGGCCGCTGGCAACGATCTGTTCGACGATCTCGCGACCGCGCGCAATGCGCTGCCAGGCGGCGGCGCTCAGCGTCAGTTCGGCGTTATGTCGCGCTACCTGTACCAGCGCCTGCCAGGTCAGCGGCGCATCGCCCCAGACGACGGTCATACTGGCTGCTCCGCGTGATGGCTCTGATGGCTGGAGATAAACTGCTTAAAGCGCGATGAACCGCTGGCGCCAAACATCGCTTCCGGCGTGCCCTCGCAATCAATGTTGCCCTGATGCATAAACACCACGCGATTAGAGACGTTGCGCGCGAAGCCCATCTCGTGCGTCACCACCAGCATGGTGCGCCCCTCTTCCGCCAGGCTGCGCATCACTTTGAGCACCTCGCCGACCAGTTCCGGGTCGAGCGCCGAGGTTGGCTCATCAAACAGCATCACCTCCGGATCCATCGCCAGCGCGCGGGCAATCGCCACGCGCTGCTGCTGGCCGCCGGAGAGCTGCGCCGGATAAAAATCCTTGCGGTTAAGCAGCCCGACGCGATCCAGCAACTGCTCTGCCTGGGCGATACAACTCTTTTTATCGCGCTTCAGCACATAGTGCGGACCTTCAATCACGTTCTGCAGCACCGTCATGTGCGACCACAGATTGAAGCTTTGAAACACCATGCCCAGCCGCGAACGCAGGCGTTCAATCTGCTTAGGATTCGCCGCCAGCTGATGGCCGCGCGCGTGGCGCTTCATTTCAATGGTTTCGCCGCCTACGCTCACCACGCCGGCATCCGGCGTTTCCAGCAGATTGATGCAGCGCAGCAAGGTACTTTTGCCCGAGCCGCTGGCACCGAGAATTGAAATAACATCGCCCTGATGCGCCTGCAGCGAGATGCCCTTGAGCACCTCCATAGCGCCAAAGGATTTATGGATATCAGTGGCGGACAAGGTGACTGATGAAGTGGAATGCATATTAGTCTCCGGCAAGCGGTTTAACGGCGGGCAGCGGCTTTTTTTCAGCGCGGTGCACCGGGGTCAGACGGCGCTCTAACAGCGCGTACAGCTGGACGATAATAAAGTTGAGAATCAGGTAGATCGCCGCAGCGCAGACAAACACCTCCATGGTGCGATAGGTACGCTGGATGATCTGCTGCGCCACGCCGGTGACATCCCACACCGTGACCAGGCTGGCGAGCGCGGTGGATTTCACCAGCAGAATCGCCTCGGTGGAGTACGCCGGCAGCGCATAGCGCAGCATGATCGGCGCGATGATGCGGCGCAGCAGCAGCCAGCGTGACATGCCGCAGGCCAGCCCGGCTTCGACCTGACCTGCCGGCACCGCCAGCAGCGCACCGCGCAGGATCTCAGCGGTGTAAGCGGCGGTACACAGCGACAGCGCCAGCACCGCGCAGATAAACGGCTCGCGCAGAAACGGCCAGACGAAGCTGTGGCGAATCACGCCAAACTGGCCGAGCCCGTAGTAGATGAGAAACAGCTGAATCAGCAGCGGCGAGCCGCGAAACACCAGAATATAGCCGCGGGCAAAACCGCTCAGCAGCCGCCAGCGGCTCATGCGCAGCGCCAGAATGCCCAGCGCCAGCAGCCCGCCGCAGACAAAGGCGCTGATAAACAGCCCGAGCGTCACCGGCAGCGCCGCGCTCAGCTTAAGAAAAGTGTCGGCAAGAAAAGCGAAGTCGATCATGCTGCTGCTCCTTAGTGCTGTGCCGCAGTGCGACTTTGCCATGCGCGGCCGAGGCGCGATTCCGCGCGGCGAAACGCATGGTTCGACAGCAGTGTCAGCAGCAGATAGCAGCCACCGCCAATCAGATAAAAGGTGAAGTAATCGCGCGTTGAACCGGCCGCCACCTGGCTGGCGCGCATCAGCTCGACGATGCCGGTCACTGACACCAGCGCCGAATCTTTCAGACTCATCTGCCAGACGTTGGACATCCCCGGCAGCGCGTAGCGCACAATCTGCGGGACGAGGATGCGCTGGGCGATACGCCAGCGCGGCATCCCGATGGCTACCGCCGCTTCGACTTCGCCCTTCGCCAGCGCCAGGCGCGCAGCGCGATACACTTCACCCTGATAGGATCCGGAGATGAGCCCGATAGCCAGCGCGCCAATCAGGAACGGCGGTGCTTCAATAAAGCCGTCAGCACCAAACAGCTGGCCGACCAGCGTGATCAACCCCGATCCACCGAAGTAGAACAGGTAGATCACCAGCAGCTCCGGGATGCCGCGAAACACCACCGAATAGCTTTCACCCAGCCAGCGCAGCCAGCGCTGGTGCGAGAGTTTCGCCGCCGCCACGCCGGAACCGACCACGGCGCCAATCATCAGCGCCGCCAGCGACAGCAGCAGCGTGGTACCGGCGGCGCTCAGAATCAGGCGACCCCAGCCATCTGCACCAAAACTCAGCAGGCTCATCATCTTTCACCTCACTTACGGCGTTACGTCAGTTTTAAACCACTTCTCGCTCAGCTTTTTCACCGTGCCGTCCGCCAGCGCAGCGTGAATGGCGGCATCGAGTTTGGCCTTCAGGTCGTTATCAGCCATGCGCACGCCCATCGCTTCGCCTTCCCCCCAGATCGGACCGCCCAGCTGCGGGCCGCTGAACGTCAGGTTGCTGTTCTCTTTACGCGCCAGCATCGACTGCGCGAAGGTCACGTCATCAAACACCGCATCAATGCGGCCCGCCTGCAGATCGAGAATCGCATCCGCCGAAGCGGTGTATTCGCGCACGTCGGCCACGTCTTTGAAGTATTTATCGATAAACGGCGTATACACGGTGCCGGAGGCAATGCCGATGGTTTTGCCCTTGAGCGCCGCCTTCAGCGGGGCGATGGCCGCATTGATGGCCGCCTCGTCGTCGTGCAGTTTGATGATGTTCTTATCGGCCGGCAGCAGCGGGTTATCTTTGCTGGTGATGAAGGTCGCCGGCGTTGACGCGTACGGCGTGGTGAAGTTGACCACTTTTTTCCGGTCCGGCGTAATCACAATCGCATCCATGATGACGTCATATTTCCCGGCGTTCAGTCCGGCAATCATCCCGTCCCAGTTCTGCACCACCAGCTTGCACTGAATGCTCATGCGCTTGCACAGATCTTCCATCAGTTCAGGTTCGAAGCCGCCCAGCTTGCCGCCCGGCAGCGTCAGGTTCCACGGCTCATAGCTGCCTTCAGTGGCGATGGTGATGGATTTCCACTCTTTAGCCTCGGCAGCCACGCCGGCCAGCATCAGGCTGGCAAACAGCGTGGTAAGGCAAAAACGGCGAAACGGGGCACGGTGTGTCATACGTCTTCTCCTGGTGGTTAACAAATCTGGCTGTCTCTGTTGGCTGATACAGCGCAAATGACATTTCATGTATATACAAATTAGCTTGCGGCAGATCATTGTCGGCATAAGCTTTTTGTGAGCCAGCCAGAATAAATAGTCATCATTGCCGCGCGGTCTTTACTTGTACATACAAGCTAGCAAGGGCTGTGCCAGATCGGCAAAGACGGTAAACGGAGGGGATCGGCGTCAGGCGGAACGCGTCGTGCACCCTTTCAGGGCAGGGGTTGCACAGCATTGGGGAGTGAGGCAGCGGATGTACATCCGCCAAATGAGAAACGGGGTCACCGTGATGGCGACCCGCATCAATTAAACGGCTTTCCCCGCCTGCAGAAACGCCTGCAGCAGCGGCTTCAGCACGTGCTGCAACCGCGTGGCGCGATTCTGCTGCCAGGCAAACGGCGGCGCCTCATCCATGTAATTCAGCTGCGCCAGCTCCAGCTGCACCGCCTGCACGCCCTGCGCTGGCTGGCCGTAAGCGCGCGTGATGTAGCCGCCTTTAAAGCGTCCGTTCACCACCCAGCTGTAGTCGCTTTGCGCGGCGCACACCTGCTCAATCGCCGCGATGCTGGCCGCCGAACAGCTGGCGCCATCGTTGGTGCCGATGTTCAGGTCCGGCAGCTGGCCGTCGAACAGGCGCGGAATCACCGAAGCGATGGAGTGCGCATCAAACAGCAGCGCATAGCCATGTTCGGCTTTCAGCCGCGCCAGCTCCTGCTGAATCTGCTGATGATAGGGCTGCCAGATAGTCTCCAGATAGCGCTGACGCGCCCCGCTGTCCGGCGTCATGCCGGGTATGAAGGTCGGCGTGCCATCAAACAGCGTTTCAGGATAGAGCCCGGTGGTGGCCGTGCTGTACAGCGGCTGGTTGTCCGGCGGACGGTTGAGATCGATCACGAAGCGCGAGTAGTGCCCGATCAGTACGCTGGCACCGAGGTCGCGCACAAAGTCGTACAGCAGCGGAATATGCCAGTCGGTATCCGGCAGGCCGCGCGCGGCCTCGCTCAGCCCGGCGTCAACCTCCGGCGTCAGTTGGGTACCGGCATGCGGAATACTGACCAGCAGCGGCAGCTTACCGGCGGTGAAATGAAAAGGGGTCATTGCGCTTCTCCACGATAGATAACCTGGCACGGCAGTTCGCCGCCCAGCCAGTAAACCAGCTCAGCCGGCCGAGCCAGCGGCCAGTGGACAAAATTGGCTACTTTGCCTGGCTCCAGCGAGCCGTGCGTGGCCTGCAGGCCAAGCGCCTTCGCGCCCCACAGCGTGACGCCGGCCAGCGCTTCTTCCGGCGTCAGGCCAAACAGCGTACAGCCCATGTTCAGCATCAGCCGCAGCGACAGCGCCGGTGACGTGCCCGGATTGGCATCGCTGGCCAGCGCCATTGGCACGCCGTGCTGGCGGAACAGTTCGACCGGCGGACGCTGCGTCTCGCGCAGCAGATAGAACGCTCCGGGCAGCAGTACCGCCACCGTGCCATGCTCCGCCATCGCGCGGGCATCGTCCTCCGTGGCGTATTCGAGGTGATCGGCTGAGAGCGCACCATAGCGCGCCGCCAGTGCGGCACCGCCGAGTGCCGACAGCTGTTCAGCGTGCAGCTTCACCGGCAGGCCGAGCGCTTTGGCGGCATCAAATACCGCGCTCACCTGCTGCGGTGACAGCGCCAGGTGTTCGCAAAACGCGTCGACCGCATCCGCCAGCCCTTCCGCTTTCACCCGCGGCAGCAGGCGCTGGCAGATGATATCAATCCAGCCCTGCGGGTTATCCCTGAACTCTGGCGGGAAGCCGTGCGCCGCCAGGCAGGTGGCCTGCACATCGGCAGGCACCGACTGCGCCAGCTCGCGGATAGCGCGCAGCAGAGTGAGCTCGCTCTCCTCGTCCAGCCCGTAGCCGGATTTGATCTCCACCGTGGTAACGCCTTCGGCCAGCAGGCGATCGAGCCGCCAGCGCGCCGAATCCACCAGCTGCTGCTGGCTGGCCGCGCGCGTGGCGCGCACCGTCGACAGGATGCCGCCGCCCTGCGCGGCGATCTCCGCGTAGCTCACGCCGTTGAGCCGCTGTTCGAACTCCTGGCTGCGATCGCCGCCAAACACCAGATGCGTGTGGCAATCCACCAGACCGGGCGTAATGATGCCGCCGTCAAACTGCTGCTGCCGGCGCGGGGCAAAGTCCGGTAACGCGCTGCGCGGGCCGACCCACACCAGCTCGCCGTTATCCACCGCCACGGCGCCATCCTCAATCAGGTTATAGCGACCGTCACGCATGGTGACCACATCGGCCCCCAGCCACAGGCTGTCGATCTGTTTACTTGCCATCCCACTCCCCTTTTGTCTGGCGATTTACACTGCGCCTCAAAGTATGTATATGTATATACAACTTTCCGCCATTGAGGATCAACCATGGCAGTTTATTTTGCCCCACGCGCACGGCTGGCCGACGGCTGGCAGGAAAACGTGCTGATCGCAACCGACGATCAGGGATTTATTCGCGCTCTTACCGCCGACAGTACGCCCGGCGATGCCGTTCGTCTGGCCGGCCCGGTGATTCCGGCAATGGCCAACCTGCATTCCCATGCCTTCCAGCGCGCCATGGCCGGGCTGGCGGAAGTGGCAGGCGATCCGCAGGACAGCTTCTGGACGTGGCGCGATCTGATGTACCGCATGGTGCAGCGCCTGTCGCCTGAGCAGGTCGGTGCCATCGCCACCCATCTCTACATTGATATGCTCAAGGGCGGCTACAGCCAGGTGGCGGAATTTCACTATCTGCATCACGATCCGCACGGCCAGCCCTACGCTGATGATGCGATGCTGCACCAGCTGATGCAGGCAGCGCACACCGCCGGTATCGGCCAGACGCTGCTGCCGGTGCTGTACGGCTACAGCGGCTTCGGTGCGCAGCCGGCCAGCGACGGTCAGCGACGCTTTATTCAGCACACCGATGCCTATCTGCAGCAGCAGCAGCGTGTCGCGCAGTGGAGCGCGCAGCAGCCGCTGATCAACCACGGCCTGTGTTTCCACTCGCTGCGGGCGGTAAGCGAAGCCCAGATGCATGAGGTGCTGGCCGCCAGCGCTACGCATCTGCCGGTACACATTCACGTTGCCGAGCAGGAAAAAGAGGTTAATGACAGTCTGGCATGGAGCGGCGAACGGCCGGTGGCGTGGCTGTATAACCGCTTTGCCGTTGATGCGCGCTGGTGCCTGATTCACGCCACCCATCTCGATCAGCAGGAGATCGCGCGCATGGCGGACAGCGGCGCGATTGCCGGGCTGTGTCCCACCACCGAAGCCAATCTCGGCGACGGCATCTTCCCGGCGGTGGAGTACATCGGGCGCGGCGGGCGCTGGGGCATTGGCTCTGACAGCCACGTTTCGCTCAGTGCGCTGGAGGAGCTGCGCTGGCTGGAGTATGGCCAGCGGCTGCGCGATCGTCGCCGCAACCGCATCACGCTGGCCGATCAACCCTCGGTCGGCGATCTGCTGTGGCAGCAGGCGGCGCAGGGCGGCGCGCAGGCCTGTGGCATTGCCAGCGGTGAGCTGGCGGTGGGCAAACGCGCCGACTGGCTGGTTCTGGAGGAGGATGCGCTGCTGGCCAGCGTCAGTTCCGCCGCGCTGCTCAATCGCTGGCTGTTTGCCGGCAGCAGCCAGCAAATTCGAGACGTGTTTGTTGCCGGACAGGCGGTGATTCAGCAGGGCCACCACGTGGCGGAAGAAGCGGCCGCCGCTGGCTTCGCCCGGGCAATGCGGGCGCTGCAATGATCGCGCGCTTTGACTACGCGCAGCTGCCGGTCAGCCGCTGGCGCAACGGCGGCGGGGAGACGCGCGAAATTATCAGCTATCCGCCGGGCGCAGCGCAGTTCGAGTGGCGCGCCAGCATCGCCACCATCGACGCCGACGGGCCATTCTCGCCCTTCCCCGGTGTCGATCGGGTGATCACTTTGCTGCATGGCGATAGCGTGCTGCTGCGCTGTGAACAGGCCGAACAGCCGTTACTGCCCCATCAGCCGTGGGCCTTTCCCGGCGAATGGGCGATAGAGGCGCAGGTCAGCGGCAGCTGTCAGGACTTCAATATCATGACGCGGCGCGACGCATGGCGCGCGGCGGTAAGCGTGGAGCAGCTGGCGGTCAGCAGCCTGCATGGCGTGGCGTATGTGCTGGCCGGTACATGGCGCAGCAGTGCGGGCGAGACGCTGCAGGCGCAGCAGGGAATGTGGTGGCTGCAGGAGCAGCAGCTGGTGCCGCAAACGGCAGAGGCCAGCCTGCTGTTTATCGCGCTTAGCCGTGTCCCCTGAAGCGGCCCAGCAATTTGTAGCGTGAGCCTGGATAGAGCAGGCGCGCATAGGTGACGATTTTGTTGTCGCTCCACGTCTGGCGACGGATAAGTAGGCACGGCTCGTGCTCGTCCAGCGCCAGATGCTTACGCTGGCGCAAATCCGGCAGTACCGCTTCAACGATATGCTCACCGGCAGTCAGCGGGGCGACGCGCATCAGATAGGTGTACGGCGTCAGGCTGTGGTAATCCTGGCTGAGATAATCAGGCGCGACCAGCGGATTGACCAGACGATCTTCCAGCTGCACCGGCAGCTCATTTTCATAGTGCACGATCAGCGAATGATACAGCGTCTGGCCGGTGGACAATCCCAGCACCGCCGCCTGTTCCGGATCCGCCTTCATCTGACCAATCGAGAGAATTTTGCAGCTGTGCGTGTGGCCGCGCTGGGCAATTTCATCGGCGATGTTGTGCACTTCCAGCATTGCGGTATAGCCCTTCATCTCCGCGACAAAGGTGCCGACGCCCTGCATGCGCACCAGAAACCCTTCGCTGGTGAGTTCCCGCAGCGCACGGTTGATGGTCATGCGGCTGACGCCCAGTTCATTCACCAGCTCGCTCTCGGACGGCACCCGCTGGTTGGCTTTCCAGTGACCTTCCCGGATCTGGCTGACGATTGCCTGCTTAACGCGCTGGTAAATGGGCGCGGGTTCATCCCCCATCGCTGCCGCCAGCTGTGCGATTGCCGTTTGCTCCGCCATTTCCTGTTCCTTTTCCGAATGATGAGTGAAGTTTACTGTCTCGCCGCCTAAATGTATATACATCCAATGGTGCAAAGCCTGCCGGAGTGGTGCAGCTGCCGCCCGCTTTTGGTGCAGCGTACCAGGCTGAAGGTTGCCGCACCCGCATTGCGGCACGTTTCACAGAATACGATCAATCTGGCACAGCGCTTGCTACTTGTATAGACAAGATTAGACACTTATGCTTCACTCACAACACTTATAGCGCCTCTGGCGGATGCCATCGCATCTTGAGCACCGCCACAACGTGGCAGATAACTTGTATAGACAGGAGTAGACTATGTCAGGTTCGGTTCAGGCAATTCGCCTCGTTCCCGGTGAAGTGGACCTCGCCACCTTACGCCGTATTTATCAGGAGAAGGTGACGCTGCAGCTGGCAGAGGAAGCGCGGGCGGATATTGACCGCGCACGTGAAACCGTCGAGGCCATCGTCGCCTCGGGCAAGGTGGTGTACGGCATCAACACCGGCTTCGGCAAGCTGGCGCAGACGCAGATCCCCGCCGAACGCCTGGCGGAACTGCAGCGTAACCTGGTGCTGTCACACAGCGTCGGCCTCGGCGATCTGCTGCCGGACAACGTCACCCGCCTGGTGGTCGCCAGCAAAATCATCAGCCTGGCTCGCGGCCACTCGGGCATCCGCATGGAACTGATTGACGCGCTGCTGGCGCTGTTCAACGCCGGTGTGATGCCGTGCATCCCGGCGAAGGGATCGGTTGGCGCGTCCGGCGATCTGGCGCCGCTGGCGCACCTCTCCCTGATGCTGCTCGGTGAAGGCCAGGTGCGCATTGACGGTCAACTGGTGCCCGCCAGCGAAGGCCTGGCCCACGTCGGCCTGCAGCCGATTGTGCTGGGGCCAAAAGAGGGTCTGGCGTTGCTCAACGGCACCCAGGTCTCTACCGCGCTGGCGCTGCGTGGTCTGTTTGAAGCCGAAAATCTGTTTGCCGCCGGGCTGATGGCTGGCGCGCTGTCGCTGGAAGCAATTAAAGGCTCGGTTAAACCGTTTGATGCGCGCATCCATCAGGCGCGCGGCCAGCACGGGCAGATTGCCGTCGCCGCTGCAGTGGCGACGCTGCTCGAAGGCAGCGAAATTCTCAGTTCGCACAGCAACTGCGGACGCGTGCAGGATCCCTACTCGATCCGCTGCGTACCGCAGGTGATGGGCGCCTGTCTCGATAACCTCAGCCACGCCGCGCGCGTGCTGCAGATTGAAGCCAACGCCGCTTCTGACAACCCGCTGGTCTTCAGCGACAGCGGCGACGTGATCTCCGGCGGTAACTTCCACGCCGAGCCGGTGGCCTTTGCCGCCGACATCATCGCGCTGGCGATTGCCGAAGTCGGTGCTATATCCGAACGCCGCCTGGCGCTGCTGCTCGACACCGGCCTCTCCGGCCTGCCGCCCTTCCTGGTGCGCGACGGCGGTGTGAACTCGGGCTTCATGATTGCGCAGGTTACCGCTGCCGCGCTGGCCTCGGAGAACAAATCGCTGGCGCACCCGGGCAGCGTCGACAGCCTGCCGACCTCAGCCAATCAGGAAGATCACGTATCGATGGCCACCTACGCGGCACGGCGCCTGGGCGAGATGTGCTTCAACACCGCTGCCGTGGTCGGCATTGAAGCGATGGCGGCGGCGCAGGGCATCGACTTCCACCGCCCGCTGCAAAGCTCTGCCGCGATCGAACAGGAGATGAGCCGCATTCGTGCGCAGGTCGCCTTCCTCGATCAGGACCGTTTACTGGCGCCGGACATTGATGCCATGCGCCTGTGGGCCAGCAGTTACGTCTGGCCTGAAACCCTTACTGCGCTGCTGCCAAGCCAGCGTTCTACTGCTAATTAAGGAACCGATGATGAGCGAAACTTTGCCTCAGGCTGTTGCCCGTGAAATCCGTGCGCCGCGCGGTAATGAACTGCACTGCGCCAACTGGCTGATTGAAGCGGCATACCGCATGATTCAGAACAACCTCGATCCTGACGTGGCCGAACGCCCGGAGGATCTGGTGGTGTATGGCGGAATCGGCAAAGCCGCGCGCAACTGGGCGTGCTTTGAGCAGATTCTGCGCTCGCTGCGTGCGCTGCAGCCGGAAGAGACGCTGCTGATTCAGTCCGGCAAGCCGGTCGGTGTGTTCCGCACCCATGCCGATGCGCCGCGCGTACTGCTGGCCAACTCCAACCTGGTGCCGCACTGGGCAACGTGGGATCACTTCCACGAACTGGATAAGGCCGGGCTGATGATGTATGGCCAGATGACCGCCGGTTCATGGATCTATATCGGCGCGCAGGGCATCGTGCAGGGTACCTTTGAAACCTTCGCCGAAGCCGGTCGCCAGCACTACAACAGTGACCTGACCGGCCGCTGGATCCTTACCGCCGGTCTGGGCGGCATGGGCGGCGCGCAGCCGCTGGCGGGCGTGCTGGCCGGTGCCTGCGTGCTGGCGATTGAGTGCCAGGAGTCGCGCATCGATTTCCGTCTGCGCACCCGCTACCTCGACCATAAAGCCTACAGCCTGGATGAGGCGCTGGCGCTGATCAAAGACGCCACCGAAGCCGGCCAGGCGATCTCCGTGGGCCTGCTGGGCAACGCGGCCGAGCTGGTCCCGGAACTGGTGCAGCGCGCGAAAGCGGGCGGCATGAAGCCTGACATCGTGACCGATCAGACCTCCGCGCACGACCCGATCAACGGCTATCTGCCGGTGGGCTGGGACGTGGCACGCTGGGAAGCCGAGCGCGTCAGCAATCCGAAAGCGGTAGAGAAAGCGGCACGCGCCTCCATGGCGCAGCACGTGCAGGCGATGCTCGACTTCCACCACATGGGTGTGCCGACCGTGGATTACGGCAACAATATTCGTCAGGTGGCGCTGGATGAAGGGGTGAAAAACGCCTTTGATTTCCCGGGCTTCGTGCCGGCGTATATTCGTCCGCTGTTCTGCGAGGGCAAAGGCCCGTTCCGCTGGGTGGCGCTGTCTGGCGATGCGGAAGATATCTATAAAACCGACGCCAAACTGAAAGAGCTGTTCCCGGATCACAAAAACCTGCACCGCTGGCTGGATATGGCGCAGGAGCGCATCGCCTTCCAGGGCCTGCCGGCGCGTATTTGCTGGCTGGGGCTGGGCGAGCGTCACAAAGCCGCGCTGGCATTCAATGAGATGGTGCGCAACGGCGAGCTGAAAGCGCCGATCGTGATTGGTCGTGACCACCTCGACTGCGGCTCGGTGGCGTCACCTAACCGTGAAACCGAGGCGATGAAGGATGGCTCGGATGCGGTGTCGGACTGGCCGCTGCTGAACGCGCTGCTGAACACCGCCGGCGGGGCCACCTGGGTGAGCCTGCACCACGGCGGCGGCGTCGGAATGGGCTTCTCGCAGCATTCCGGGGTGGTGATCGTCTGTGACGGTACGGCTGAAGCGGATGCGCGCCTTGGTCGCGTGCTGTGGAACGACCCGGCCACCGGCGTGATGCGTCATGCCGATGCGGGTTACGAGCTGGCGCAGACCTGCGCAGAGCAGCACGGTCTCAATTTGCCGATGCTGAAGTAGTTCCAGGTGCGCATCAATGCGCACCCTACGGGAAGTTACCCCGGCTGGGCAATGCCGCAATGTGCGGTCTGTTAAGCCTTAACACTGTTCGCAAAGGTTGCACTGTACAAGGTCGGCATTGATGCCGACCGCGTGCAGCGCCAGCACGGCAGCATCCCATCGAGTCCTGTAGGGTCGGCATTTATGCCGACCGCGTGCAGCACCAGCATGGCGGTATCCTATCGCGCTCTGTAGGGTCGGCATTCATGCCGACCGCGTGCAGCACCAGCACGGCGGTATCCTATCGCGCCCTGTAGGGTCGGCATTTATGCCGACCTTGCCCCCATGCGCTTATGCCAATCCGCTATAGCCTATAGCCAAATTATTCCTTTCCACGATAGACGCCCCCCACGCTTACCACTACAGTGGACACTTAACTTCCCGCGTCGGAGATTGCGCAGCTGACGCTGCTGATGGAGCCTTACCTTATGAGCCTGCCTGCTGTCCTGCTGGAAAACGCCCTCACCTGGCGTCGTCAGTTACATCAACACCCTGAACTGGGTTACCAGGAGCAGCAGACCAACGAACTGGTAGCTCAGGTGCTGACCGATGCCGGACTGCAGGTGTTTCGCGGTCTCGCCGGCACCGGCGTGATCGGCACGCTGGAAAATGGTCCCGGTCCGGTCATCGGGCTGCGCGCCGATATGGATGCCCTGCCGATCACCGAAAAAGGCGAGCCGCAGTGGAAATCGAGCCGGCCTGGCGTGATGCACGCCTGCGGTCACGATGGCCACACCGCGGTACTGCTGGCCGCAGCCTGTCAGCTGGCCGCCACGCGTAATTTCAAAGGTACGGTACATTTCCTGTTTCAGCCAGCCGAAGAGAATCTCGGTGGTGCGCGCAAAATGGTGGAAGAAGGTCTGTTTCAGCGCTTCCCGATGGATGCAGTGTACGCGATGCACAACTGGCCGGGATTGCCGGTGGGATCGCTGGCGGTAAATCCGGGCGCGATGATGGCATCGCTGGATTCGTTTGAGATTACGCTGCACGGCAAAAGCTGCCATGCGGCGATGCCGGAAAGCGGTGCCGACCCGATGGTGGTCGCCGCCGAGCTGATTCTGGCGCTGCAAACCATCCCGTCGCGCCGCCTGTCACCGCTGGCGTCGGCGGTGGTCAGCGTCACCCAGATTCACGGTGGCGAGGCCATTAACGTCATTCCGGAGCAGATCACGCTGCGCGGTACGGTGCGATGTCTGCAGACCGACGTGCGCAATCGCGTGCGCGGTCTGATTGAAGATTTTGTCACCACCCTGCCGCGCCCGTTTGGCGTCAGCGGCGAGATTCACTGGTATCCCGGTTATCCGGTTACCGCCAACCATGTCGCCCCGGCGGAGCAGGTGCGTGACGTGGCGTGCCAGCTGCTGGGTGAACAGCAGGTGCACTGGCAGGTTAACCCGTCGATGGCGTCTGAAGATTTTGCCTGCATGCTGGAAGCCTGTCCCGGCGCCTATTTCTGGCTCGGCGCTGACGGTGCCACGCCTTCAGCGCCGCTGCACAATGCCAACTATGATTTCAACGATGCGCTGCTGCCGATTGGTATTACCTTCTGGCAGCAACTGGTGGAGAGCGTACTGATTAAACGCTGATGGCGCTGCTCAGTAAGCCCTTTCAGCTGCGCAGGCGTGCCCCCCTGCGCAACCGCTGCGGTGACCGCCGTCACCGCTCAGGTTTCTCGTGCATGGCCGGCCGGGCAGCCCGGTTAAATTCCCGCCTGCTGTAACCGCGTTTCGGCATCAGCCATCGTCGCGACTTCGCCGGTCGCCACCAGACAGCACGCCAGCTGCAGGCGCAGCGCCTGCGGCACGGCGCGTTCACCGGCAAGCACCTGGCGGATCCACGCTGCGGTATCCTGGGCCCCTTTGCTCTCGGCCAGCGCCAGCGCGACCTCTGGCTGCCGCTCAACCCACACTTCCGCTTCTGCGCCGGCACCGCGAATATAATTAATCGCCGGGCAGCGCTGCGGATTGGCATAGACCTCACCTTCAGTGCCGTTCAGCAGAATTGCTGGTGCATCGATATTCTGGAAGAATTTACCCACGCGCGGCACATATTCCGGATGCGACACGCTCGCCAGCCGCAGCGCGGCGCGTTCGGCAAACGGCGTCGCCAGCTTGGCCAGCGTGTGCGCGCTGTTGCGCACGCCCATGCGCCAGCGCAGCGCCAGCTGTTTAGCCATTGGCGCACATAAATTATCGATGGTGATGAACGCCAGCTCGCCAGCGTCGAGTTTCGCCTGCGCCTGCTGTGCACTGGTCACCGGCGCAATATCCAGCGCCGCCAGCACCGCTTCGCTGGTCACGCGGGTTGGGTCGTCGCTGACGCCGTGCAGCAACACCGGAAAACCGAGCTTCACCAGCAGCAGCGCCAGCAGCGGCGTCAGGTTGCCCTGGCGACGCGCGCCGTTATAACTGGGGATCACGACGGGCATCGGACGCTGTGCCGGGGCCTGCAGCCGCATCATGCGCTGCTGCATCGCGTGGTAGAAGCCGCGCATCTCTGCTTCCCCTTCGCCTTTGATGCGCAGCGCAATCAGCACGCCACCCAGTTCGAGATCCGGCACCTCGTCCGCCAGCATCGCGCTGTAAAGCGCCACGGCAGTGTCAAAGTCGATATCGCGTGCGTGATTCTTGCCGCGGCCAATCTCTTTAATGATCTTATTCAGTTCCATCATACTTCCCGCTTCCAGGGCGCGCCGTCACCCGGCGGCCAACAATCGTGCATCCGGCTGTTGCCGCATACTCAGGATTTCTTGCTGCGCTTCGCCGGTTTGTCCGCTTCCGGCACCGGCGGTTGTTCAATCGGAAACACTGGCAGCGCGGCCAGCAGGCGGCTGCCGTAGGTTTTGCTCAGCAGCCGGCGATCGTAAATGACGATTTCACCAAAACACTGATGGCTGCGGATCAGACGCCCGACCTGCTGGATCAGCGTAAACGATGCGCTGGGTAAACTTTGTACTTCAAACGGGTAGCGTTTGAGGCTCTTCAGCCACTCCCCTTCGGTCAAAATTACCGGACTGTCCACCGGCGGAAAAGCAATTTTATGGATGTGCACCTGCGACAACAGATCGCCTTTCAAATCGAGCCCTTCGGCAAAAGATTGCAGGCCAACCAGAATGCTGCTTTGTCCGGCGGTCACACGTTGCCGGTGAAGCTCCACCAGCCGTGAACGCGGCTGATCGCCCTGCACCAGCATCGACAGACGCAGCTCCGGCACCAGGCTGACAAACTGCTGCATCGCACGCCCGCTGGCAAACAGCACCAGCACGCCTTTGTGCTGCTGCGCCTGCATTTGCTGGCGGAAGAAGCGCGCCATCTCAGCAATGTGCTCCGCTTCACTGGCCAGCAGCGGCTCATAGCGCATTTGCGGGATGATCAGCTTGCCCTGATCGACATGATTAAACGGCGAGTCGAGTGCCACAAAGCGGTCGCCGGCCTTTTGGTTCAGGCCGGACATCTCCTGCAGGCGATTAAAGCTGTTCAGCGAACGCAGGGTAGCCGAGGTCACCACCACGTGCGGGATTTTGCGCCACAGCAGCTTTTCCAGCTGGTCGCTGACGCGAATCCCGGCGCAGTGAAACAGCAGATGCGCCTGGCCGTCACGAATTTCACGCGTCACCCATTTCGACACCGGCGCGTTGGACGCTTTTTCCATCGCCGCCAGCCGCCACAGTTTGCTGATGGATTCAAACCAGCCGAAGTGGCGATTGAGCTGCAGGATGGCTTTGTGCAGCCGCATGATATCGGCCTTGCCGGTCTGTTCGCCCAGCTCGTTGAGCAGCCCTTCGCTCAGGCCACGCAGCGCATCACTCAGCTTAAACAGCCGCGCGCACAGGGTCAGCAGTTCTGGCGGCAGCTCACCGAGCACAAAGCGAAACTCGCCTGGCTGATTATCGCACGGCAGCAGAGGATTGAGAGCGTTGCACAGCGTCTGCAGCTGCTCGCGCATCTCATCGCAGTGTCCTTTCAGACGCTCGGGATTGCTCAGCGGCGGCGGGGATTTCGGCCGGAACTGCGCCATGATGGTCTCCACCAGCCGCACAAACAGATCGAGCTGCAGGCTGCTCCAGCCCGGCGTGATCTCCGCGCTCATCTCCAGCGCATCCCGCGCCACTTCCGGCAGATGGTGTCCTTCATCCAGTACCAGCATCAGGTGTTTGGCCGGCGGCAGCACCGACTCATTCTCCATTGCCGCCATCACCAGCGCATGGTTCGCCACCACCACATCGGCCTGCTCGATTTCGCGTCGCGCCACAAAGAACGGGCATTCGCGATACCAGCGGCAATGGTGTGCCAGGCAGTTCGCTTTATCAGTGGAGAGGCGCTGCCACAGGCTGTCGTCAATCGCCACGTCGCTGTGATCGCGCAGGCCATCCCACTTATAGCTGCTGAGGTCTTTCTCCAGCCGCGCGCAGAATTTCTGCTCCTCTTTCGAACCGGTCACCGCCTGTTCGTCGAGATACAGCAACAGATCACCCTGCTGATCGTCCGTGGCTGCCAGTGCGGTCAGGTTGCGCGGACAGACATAGCGTCCGCGACCAAAAGCCGCGGTGAAGGTGAGGTCAGGAATGATTTTCTTTAATAGCGGCAGATCTTTGCTGAAGATCTGATCCTGCAGCGCCACGTTGGCGGTGCTGATGACTAAACGTTTCTCTTCGGCGCGGCTGACCGCAATGCCGGGAATCAGGTAGGACAGGGTTTTGCCGACGCCGGTGGGCGCCTCAATGGCCAGATGGCGACCCTCGTCACCGGCCAGACTCTTCGCCACTTCGGCGATCATCTGGCGCTGCGGCGCGCGTGGGATAAAGTCAGGAACCTGCTGCTGCAGCGCCTTATACCATTGCGCAATCTGGCTTTTTATCGCTGCTGTCAGGGCCATAGTGAATACTGTTGGTTAAACCGGCCTGTATTTTTACACAGTATTGCCACAGCGTCAGCTTTCGCGCTCAGTTTTTCGCGCTGGATTCAGAATTTCGCGCATCGCGCGGATCAGCGGCTCGCGCGCGCGGCCGCGCCGGAAGGCGAACGAAAACGGCGCACGAAAGTGAAAATGGTGGGGCAGCAGGCGCAGCAACTGGCCCTGCTGCTCGCGGCTGCGCGCGTAATGCTCGGGCAAAAAGCCGATATAGCGCCCGGAGAGAATCAGCGTCAGCTGCGCTTCAATGCTCTCCACCGAGGCGGTGCTGTGGCGGAAACCGCGCTTGTTCAGCTCCTGCTGGTTCCAGTAGCGCCGCGTTACCATGCCGGTCTGCTGCACGCGACGCACATCCGCATCGCCCTGCGCCAGCGCATGCTGCGGACTGCAGTACAGCCACTGCTGCTCCTCGTATAGCGGTAGCGTCACCAGATTGCTGGCGCGCAGCGGAAAGTGTCCGATGGCCAGGTCGAGCCGATCTTCCAGCACCTGCTGCTGCAGTTCGTTGGGCTCGCACACGCTGAGGGTGAGAAACACCGCCGGAAAGCGCTGATTAAAACGGGCGATAACCGCCGGCAGATCCAGCGTGCTGTCGGTGACGGTGGCATCGACCACGCCGAGCGCAAATGTGCCGCCCTGCGCGCTTTTCAGCGTCTCCACCTGCAACTGCCAGCCGCTCAGGGTCGCCAGCATTTCCCGGGTATAGGCATAGAACTGTTCGCCTTTGCTGGTCAGCGCAAACCCCGCGCGGCCGCGCTGGCACAGAATAAAGCCCAGCTGGCTTTCCAGTTCACTCATGTAGGCGCTGATGGCCGGTGTGGTCATGTTCAGCGCCTGTTGCGCACGCGAATAGCCCTGGTTTTCCACCACGCTGGCGAACACCTGCAGCAGTTTCAGATTGGGTAAGGTTGGCACCGCACTTCCTTCAGGGATTGCTGACAATAGTTAACGAATCGCTGAAGTGATTATCGGCTGACAGGGATTTTTTCTGCAAGCCGCTTTGGCGATGATGCAGCCATTCCCTGAAAAAGAGAGCTTTCGCTATGTCGCAACAAAATTTGGTGTTCCCGGCGCGCGTGCTGCGTGGTGCGGGTGTGATTAACCAACTGGGGGCCATCTGCGCCGGGCTGGGCCAGCGCGCACTGCTGATTGGCGGCCAGCGCGCGATGCAGGCGGTGGCGACGCAGGTGAAGACCCAACTCGACGCCGCTGGCGTCACGCTGCTGGCACCGGTGTGGTTTGGTGGCGAAACCTCGCTTAACCATATCGAACGGCTGGCGGTGTTAGCGATTGAACAACAGGCAGAGGTGCTGATCGGTGCGGGCGGCGGCAAGGCGCTGGATACGGTTAAAGCGGTGGGCGCACAGCTCGGGCTGCCGGTGATAACCGTCCCGACGATTGCCGCCACCTGCGCTGCGGTGACCCCGCTGACCATTCGCTACGACGATAACGGCAACTTCTTTGATATTTTCCCGCTGCCACAGGCACCGGCGGCGGTGATCATCGACAGTGAGTTGCTGGCAGCCGCCCCTGCCCGCTGGCTGGCCGCGGGCCTCGGCGATACGCTGGCTAAATGGTATGAGTTCCGGGCGGTAAGCACGCGCCATCCGGCGCGCACCGGCAATGCGCTGTCATCGCTGGCGCACAGCCAGATCTGCTATGAGGTGATCACGGAGCACGGTCCGGCGGCTTACGCAGCGGTACTGCGCGGTGAGAGCGGCACTTCGCTCGATCAGGTGCTGGACGCGATTTTTACCTGGGCCGGTCTGACCTCGCTGATGAGCAATGGCGCCCACGCCGCCGCTGCGCACGCCATTTACGAAGGCTTCACCTTCTGCGACAAAACGCGCGAGTTTGGTCACGGCCTGCTGGTGGGTTACGGCAATTTGTGCCTGCTGGCGCTGGAGGATCGCAGCGACGAAGAGCTGGTGGATGAGATGCGCCTGGCGCGCGACTGCGGCGTACCGTTGACGCTGGCCGAGATTGCCGCGCTGGATGAGAGCGAGCTGGCGTTGATTATACGTGAGTCTGTCCACGCGCCGGATATGGCGAACATGGCCGAACCGGTCAACGAAGCGCGGTTGCGGGCGGCGATGGCGCGGATTGAAGGGCTGGCGGAACGGGTTTGATTGCGGTCGCAATGGATGTGGTAAATCCCAGGTCACCATGAACGGCAAATCCCAGGTCACCGTAAACGGCGACCCTACGGGCCAGCGCGCGTTTTTGTAGGGTGCGCATTTATGCGCACCGTCATCGTAAACGGCGACCCTACGGGCCAGCGCGCGTTTTTGTAGGGTGCGCATTTATGCGCACCGTCATCATCAGGTCGCGCTGGCCTGACCGAGCGGCATTTCGCCATGGCTGGCGCCCCACTTTTACCGGGTCGCCAGCATCGCCGCGACTTGCCGCACATCCGCCACGTTATCCAGCGTCAGGCACAGCGTTTCCAGCTGCTGCACCTGTGGCGCCGGCAAGACGCGCGCGGCGAGGCTGCGGTATTTGGCGTGCAGCGCCGCGTCGCTCAGCGGATTCGCCGGCGATCCGGACGGCACCGCGACGTGCTGCTGCCACTGCTGGCCCTGCACCGTCTCCAGCCGAACCCACGGCTCATCATCGCGCCCCTGCTGGTGGTCAATCTCCAGCTCAATACGCGCCATCAGCGCGGCAGCTTCCGCACTCAGGCGACGGCTGTCGTCATAACTCGCCAGCTCCGCAGAGCCGAACAGCGCACGCGCCGTCAGCGCATACGGCAGGCTCATTTGCGCGGCGGCGAGGCTGGTGAGCTCACGCGTGCCGCACATCTCCAGCAGGAACGGATTGAGCCCAACCACAATGCGTGCAATATCCCCGGTCGCCACCGCATGCTGCTCAAGCAGCAGACCCAGCGCATCGATCGCCGCATGCGTACCGCGACAGGCGGCGTAAGGCTTGATGGAACAGCGCGCCAGTTTCCACACCTCGCCCAGTTGGGCCGTGAGCGCGGCGGGCTGTTGCGTTTCACCGGCCAGGGTTTGCAGAAAGCCGCCCCAGCGCGCCTCAAATACCGCGGCCGGTCCGCTGATGCCGCGCTGTGCCAGCAGCGCCGCCTGTACGCCCCCTTCCGCCGCGCGCGCCGCGTGCAGCTTTTTGGTGTGTGAGCCATCATGAATAAAGCCCCACAGGCCACCACTGAAGCTGGCAGCGATGCCCAGCGCTGAGGCACACTGCGCGGCCGGCAGCCGCAGCAAACAACTGACGGCGGCAGCCGCGCCAAAAACGCCACAGCTGGCAGTTGAGTGCCAGCCCGCACCGTTGTGCGCCGCATAACCCCCGCAGGCTTCCAGCACGCGGCGGCCGATGTCATAACCCACGACCATCGCGGTGAGAAATGCCCGTCCGTCGACCGGCTGCGTCGCCAGCGGCAGCGCCGCCAGCAGCGCCGGTAACACCACGGCACCGGAGTGATCGCAGCCGCCGGTGTCGTCCAGTTCATACATGTGCGCCGCCACGCCGTTGAGCCACGCCGCCTGGCGCGGGGAAGCTTGCTGCGCACAGCCCCACAGCTGCGCCACGGCGCTGCCGCCCTCTTCGGCCACCAGCGCCCGGCATTCGCGCCAGATCGGGCTGTCACAGCCCGCCAGCGCCGCGCCGAGCGTATCCAGCAGATGGCGCTTCGCCTGCGCTACCAGCGGTTCCGGCAGCTGGGCAAAGCGGGTGGCCGCGATGAAGTCCGCCAGCCGATCAAGCGTGGTGTCCATGTTCGCCTCCGCTGAGCCGGGCAAACACCTCTGCCGGATGATCGGCATCGTTATCCGGCTGCGTCTGCCAGTGCGCGGCCACCTGGCCGGCAGTAGCGATCCACACGTCATGCTGCTGCAGCGTCTCCAGCAGCTGACGCAGCAGGCCAATGCGTCCGGCGGTGCCGATAATTTCCGGGTGCAGCCGCAACAGGTAGCACAGGCCGAAACGGTGAAAACCGTGGAAATCCTGCGTCAGGTTAGCCAGCGTTTCGCCATAGGGCGCGATGCGCGACTGTCCGGGCGGAATCGCCGGGCTGAGGTTGAAGGCAAAATAGGGCGCATCCTCCAGCGTGTAGTGCATGGGCAGCTCCACCAGCCGGGTGCCGGGGTGAAAATAGGGTAAATCATCACCGCGCCAGCTGGAGGACCAGCGGATGCCGTGCGTTGCCAGCGCCGCAGCAAGGCCCGGTTTCCACTGGCCGGCCGGCGTGCGAAACCCGGCAATCGGCTGGCCGGTCAGCTGCGCCAGCCGCTCGCAGCCGCGCGTCACGCTGGCAATCTGCTGCGCCAGCGTCAGCGCAGAGAAGTCTTCGTGTCGCTCACCGCTGCAGGCGATCTCATGGCCGGCGGCGACAATACGCTGCAGCACCTGCGGCTGCTCTTCGGCGACGATGGCCGGTAAGCACCAGCTGGCCAGCAGCTGTTTCTCCGCCAGCAGATCCAGCAGGCGATCAACGCCGCGCAGCGTGCCATAGCGCCACACCGACAGGGTTTTATCGCGCCCGGCAACCGCAGGCGCCTGCGTCAGGATGCCGTGAATATCGTGATAGTCGATGGTAATGATGGCCGCCGATTGTTTGCCCGACGGCCAGCGTGAATGTTCAGTCATGTTGCTGCTCCTGCAAATACCACGCGGCCACCGCATCACAGCGCGCAAACCACACATCGTCGCGCGCCGTCATGTGGGCAAACAGCTGCTCCAGCAACAGCAAACGGCCGGGCTGCCCGGAAATTTTCGGGTGGAACAGCGTGGTCAGGCACAGTCCTTCGGCCATCGCGCCGTCAAATTCGCGCTGCCAGTTGTCACCGGTGTGCGCATAGCTGGCGATGCGGTCGCCGCCCTGTGGAAAATCCGGCTGGCGCGTGTAGGCCAGCGAGGCGTAATCATCCATCTCCCATTTGCCGGGAATCTCCACCAGCGGCGTATGCCCGGCGACGGCAATGCTGTACGGCCGATCGTCACCACGCATGCTGCTGGAGTAAATCACCCCGGCTTCCCGCAGAATCTGCGGCGTTTCGGCGTGCCAGTCGCCGGAAGGGGTGCGGAAACCGCAGGCGCGGATACCAAGATGTTGCTGAAAGATGGCGGCAGAGCGCGCCATCACGACGCGCTGTTCATCTGGCGTAATCGCCCAGAACGATTCGTGGCGATAACCGTGATAGGCCACTTCATGGCCCTGTTCGATAATCGCCTGGCACTGCCGCGGCCACTGCTCCACCACCCACGCCGGCACAAAAAACGTGGCCGGCAGTTGGAAGGCGCGCAGCAGATCCAGCAGCCGACCGAGCGCGCGAAACGGCCCGTAGGCGCCAAAGGTGAAATACTCTGGTGTTGACCACAGGCTGCCATTGAGCATGGCATCGCCAGTGGGACCATCAAGATCAAACGCCAGCGCCATACAGCCACGCTTGCCCTGCGGCCAGCGCACTGCGCCCGGTTGTTGCATACGCCCGCTCCTTAGCCCTGATTCACCGTGGCTTCGGCAATGCCGTTGTCGCTCAGGCCCCATTTACTGAGGATTTTCTGGTAGCTGCCATCGGCAATCATGGCATTGATGGCTGCCTGAATCGCCGTGGTCAGCTCACCGGCATCTTTACCCAGCGCCATGCCGGTGTACTGGAAGGAGAAGGCTTTATCCAGCGGCTTAAAGGTGCCTTTTTCCAGATTCATGATGTACGGCAGGGTTTCGCTGCCCTGTACCGCACCATCCAGACGACGCTGACGCAGCTGCGTGCGCGCATCGGCGGTGCCTTCCGCGCCCACCACGATAATCGCGGGTTTACCGGCCGCTTCGCAGTGCGCTTTTGACCAGGTAGCAATCTCCTGCGGGAAGGTGGTGCGGCGGCTGGTGCCTACTTTTTTGCCGCACAGATCGGTGGCGCTGTTGATGTCGCTGCGCGCCGCCAGGGTGTAAAACTGCGGACCGGTTTTGAAGTAGTCGATAAAGTTAACCACCTTCTGCCGCTCTTTGGTGTCGGTCATGCCGGACATCACCAGATCGACGCGTTTGGTCACCACCGCGTTGACCATCTGTTCAAACGCGATCTCCTGCCAGTTAACCTTCACGCCGAGCTTCTCGCCAATTGCCTGGCCCAGCTCATAATCGACGCCGCTCAGCTGATTGGTGGCCGGATCTTTAAAATCCATCGGCGGGTAGTTCGGCATGATGGCGACGGTCAGCCCTTTCTCTTTGATACTGGCCGGTACGGCAATCTCCGCCCAGGCAGAGGATTGCAGCAGCAGCGCGGCACTGATGGCACTCAATAACAGTTTTTTCATCTATTCACCCCGGTCACGTTAAAGAAGAATCGCGTTGATAAAGTTTTTCATCCGTGGGTTTTGCGGGCTCAGCAGAATCTCTTCCGGTGCGCCCTGCTCAATAATGCGTCCCTCATCCATAAACACCACCTGGTTGGCGACCTCACGCGCAAAGCCCATTTCGTGGGTCACCACCAGCATGGTGGTGCCTTCTTTTGCCAGCTGGCGCATCACCGCCAGCACTTCACCGACCATCTCCGGATCGAGCGCCGAGGTCGGTTCATCAAACAGCATCAGTTTGGGTTTCATCGCCAGCGCGCGGGCAATCGCCACGCGCTGCTGCTGACCGCCGGAGAGCGACTGTGGATAGTCGTGTGCTTTGTGCGCCAGTCCGACGCGATCCAGCAGCGCCATCGCCTCTTCGCTGGCCTCGCGTTTCGGGCGCAGCAGCACGCGACACGGCCCCTCGATGATGTTCTCCAGCGCGGTCTTGTGCGGAAACAGGTTGAAGCGCTGAAATACCATGCCGGTCTGCAGCCGCTGGCGCGCAATCTGTTTGTCACTCAGCGGGTGCAGCTTGTTGCCGGCAATGCGATAGCCCGCCAGTTCGTTGTCGACCCAGATGCCGCCCTGATCCACTTTCTCCAGCTGATTGATACAGCGCAGAAAGGTGCTCTTACCGGAACCCGACGGGCCGAGAATGCACATCACCTCGCCGTAGTTCACTTCCAGGCTGACGTCCTTCAGCGCGTGGAACTGATCGAAATATTTGTTCACCTTGACGGCGCGCACGATGTTTCTCATCTCTCACTCCCGGTTACTGGCGACGACGATGGCCGCGTGAGAAGTAGCGTTCCAGCTGGCTCTGCCCGAACGACAGCAGCGTCACGATAATCAGGTACCAGATACCCGCTACAAACAGCAGCTCCATCACGCGCGCGTTGGCGAAGTAGATGGTTTGCGCGTTGTACAGCAGCTCGGAGTACTGAATCATGCTGGCCAGACTGGTGGTTTTGATCATGCTGATGAACTCATTGCCGACCGGCGGCAGAATCACCCGCATCGCCTGCGGCAGAATGATGCGCTGCAGCGCCTGCAAACGCGGCATGCCGATGGCTTTGGCGGCTTCATACTGTCCGGTATCTACCGATAACAGCCCGGCGCGCACCACTTCTGAGGTGTACGCGCCCTGATTGATGCTCAGGCCAAGCAGCGCGGCGAGAAACGGCGTCATCACCGTGACGGTTTGCACGCTGAACAGACCGGGAATGCTGATGGTGGGAAATACCAGCGCCAGGTTGAACCACAGCAGCAGTTGCAGAATCAGCGGCGTGCCGCGAAAGATCCACGCATAGCCCACCGCGATATAGTGCAGCACCGGATTGGGCGACATGTACATGATGGCGGTGATGACGCCAAACAGGATGCCCAGCGCCATCGCCAGCACCGACATAATCAGCGTGTTAACCACGCCGTTAAGGATCGCCTGCGCGGTGAAGAACTGGCCGACGAACGACCACTCAATATTGCCATGCGCAAAGGCATTAACCAGCAGCGCCAGCAGCACGAGGATCACTGCCGATGCGGTGATGCGGCCATAATAGCGGCGCGGCACCACCTGATAGCGATCGAGATCGTAATGGGGCTGGACGCGGCCATTGTTGACCGACGGTTCAACCGGTGTGGTGTGTGACATAGGCTCTCCTCAGGCGCGCGGTCCGGCGTAATCATCGGCCCAGCGCTGCTGGTCCTGCATCAGGGTTTGCAGACGGGCCAGCTGCTCGCGCACCCGTGCCGGCGCGGTGCCGCCGTAGCCGCTGCGGGCTGCCAGCGCCGCTTCCAGCGTCAACGCCTGACGCACCTCGGGCGTGAGCCGTGCATCGACGCCGTGCAGCTGCGCATCGCTGAGATCGGCCAGGCCGCAGTTTTCGCGTTCACACAGCTGCACCAGCTGGCCGGTAATCTCGTGCGCCTCGCGGAACGGCACGCCGCGCATTGCCAGCCAGTCGGCCACTTCGGTCGCCAGCGTAAAGCCATCCGGCGCCTGCTCGCGCATCACCTCAGTATTGAATTTCAGCGTCGCCATCATGCCGGCCATGGCAGGCAGCACCATCAGCAGCGTGTCGACCGCATCAATCACGTTACGTTTGTCGTCACTGAGATCGCGGTTGTAAGAGAGCGGCATGGCTTTCATGGTGGTCAGCAGCGCCATCAGGTTACCGACCAGCCGGCCGCTGCGGCCGCGCGTCAGCTCGGCAATGTCCGGATTTTTCTTCTGCGGCATGATCGAACTGCCGGTGGCATAACTGTCGTGCAGCTCCACCCAGCGGAACTGCCGTGACGCCCACAGGCACACCTCTTCACACAGCCGGGACAGGTTGATGCCGATCATGCTGGTGACGAACAGGAATTCCGCGGCGTAGTCGCGGCTGGCGACTGCATCGATCGAGTTTTCACACGGCGCCAGATAAGCGAGATCGGCTGCGGCCAGCTCTGGCTGACGCGCAATTGCCGAACCGGCCATCGCCGCCGCGCCCAGCGGACAGCGCGCGCTGCGGCGATCCCAGTCCTGCATACGCTCGATGTCACGCGCGAAGGATTGGGCGTGCGCCAGCAACTGATGGCCAAACACAATCGGCTGCGCCTGCTGCAGATGGGTGAAGCCGGGCGCGACACTGTCGGTGTGTTGCACGGCCTGCGTCACCAGCGCCTGCTGCAGCTGCAACAGCGCGCTCACCAGCTTGCGGCCGTTATCCCGCAGGTAGAGGCGCAGATCGTTGACGGTCTGATCGTTGCGTGAACGGCCGGCACGCAGCTTGCCGCCCAGCGCGCCGAGGCGTTCTGTCAGTGCGCGTTCGATGAAGGTATGCACGTCTTCATCGGCGGCAATCGGCTGCAGCTGGCCAGCGCGATAATCGGCGTCCAGCGCGTCAATCGCCGCCAGCATGGTATCCAGCTCGTCAGCGCTCAATAGCCCGGCCCGCGCCAGCTCGCGCGCATGGGCGCGGCAACCGGCGAGGTCGTACGGTGCCAGCGCAAAGTAATAATCCGGGCTACGCGACAGCGCGGTTAAACTGGCTGCCGGAGCCGCTTTAAAACGTGCGCCCCATAACAGTTCGGCATTCTCAGACATGCTATTTCCCTCACAAATCAGCCGCAGCAATATGAAAAAGTTTGGATTCAGCCGGCAGCGATAATAAAAACTTATTTTATTGCCACGCTGGCAAATAGGTGGTATTTCAGATTCACTGTACTTTCACCGCAATTATTCCGGAGTTGAATAGCAAAAATGGAAAGTAAAGTTTCCCAGTCTGGAAACAATGCGAATAATCGCGGCGATAATGCGGTTCTGGCGCTGAGTAATATCGACTTAAAATTGCTGCGGGTATTTAAATGCGTGGTGGAAGCCGGCGGATTAACCGCTGCCAGTCACGAATTAAATATTGGCCTGGCGGCGATCAGTAAACAGGTTTCTGACCTGGAGATTCGGCTGGGCATGACGCTGTGCAGCCGCGGCCGTGAAGGTTTTGAGCTGACGCAGTACGGCATCAATGTTTATCAGGCCACGCTGGAGCTGTTCGTATCGCTCAACCTGTTTCGCGAGCGGCTGCACAATAGTCGCAACGAGCTGCTGGGCGACATCGCGATTTGCGTGGTGGATAACACCATTAGCGATCCGCACTCGCCGGTCACCAGTGCGGTGCAACAGTTGCACCAGAAAGCGCCAAAGGTGCAGATTCGTCTGCAGACCGCACAGCTGGATGATATTGAACGCGGCATAAGCGAAGGGCGTTTTCATTGCGGCATCGCTCCCGTGTATGAAATGAAAAATGAGTTTGATTACTTCGAACTTTATAAAGAATACGCAAAATTATATTGCGCTGCGTCACATCCTCTCTATTGCGGATCTTGCGATAAAAATATTTCGGTGGATGTATTACGTCAGCAGAAAATTATTAATCATTTATATGTTACCCCACGCGATGAACGCCGCCTGATTCCGGTGCAGGAGAGCGGTGTGCAGGCGGTGCAGGTGGAATCGGTGGCCATGCTGATTTTAACCGGTCACTTTATTGGGTATTTACCGGAACATTATGCCGCTCCGTTTATTGCCCGCGGACAATTGTGTGAGCTGGGCGATGACACGCTGCGGCGCGAAACCGCATTTTGTCTGGTGATGAAGAAAGGCCGGAAAATAAATCCGATCATCCGGCTGTTTATGCAGGCGCTGGGGTTGAGCGATGCGGCGGCGGCGCACTGATTTGGTGCATGTGACCGGGTTTCTGCTGGCACGGGATGGGAATGTGTACGCTGATGCCCTCACCCCGGCCCTCTCCCACCGGGAGAGGGAGACGCAGCCTGCGGACAAGGGAGAGGCAGCCTGTGGACAAGGGAAACGTGGCGTCCGGTAACAGCAACCAGAACGCTTATGTCAGCCGCTTATACATCACCGTGGTAGCATCCAGCTCGCCGGCTGTGGATTCGGCATAGTACGGAATCGAACCCGCCACCTGCCAGCCGAGCGACAGATAGAGCGCGCTGGCAACATCGCCGCTGCGCGTATCCAGCACCAGCAGCGTTTTCCCCTGCTGCTGCGCCAGCTGTTCGGCACGTAACATCAGACGGCGCGCAATGCCCTGACGTCGCGCACGCGGATGCACCAGCAGCTTGCTGATCTCCGCACGATGGCGGCCGTTGGGCATACTGCTGAAGCCCAGCATCACCGTGGCCACTATCTCGCCCGCTTGCCAGGCCACCAGCAGCTGGTTATCGCCGCTCGCCAGGCTGTAAATTTTGTCCTGCCAGAAACGCGCCATCACTGCGCGATCGTCCGCGTCAATGAAGCCGACGCTGGCACCGTCTGCCACGCAGCCGTGCAGCACCTCACACAGTGACGCCAGCAGCGGCTGCGCCTGGGTGGCGCTGAGAGAGTCGATTTCAATCATGGTTTGCACACCACCAGAATGTAGCGCGCGCCGCCTTCGGCATGCGCCTGAAAAGAGGAACGTCCGCTGAGGTGGAAGCGCAGGCAATCGCCGGCCTGAAGCGTCCAGCTCTGCGTCTCCATGGTGAGGGTCAGCTCGCCCGACTGCAGCCAGATATGCTGTTCCAGACCCTGTACCGGCGGCGCATCATAATCAATGCGCGCGCCCGGACGCAGCACGCCCTCCACCAGCTCCGCTTTAAACTGACTGGCCGGCGGCGAGACGTTGCGCCGCTGGAAGCCGCTGAGCGTGTCCTGCCAGACCGGCTGCTGCTCCGCTTTCAGCAGCAGCACCGCTTCTTCTTCTACTTCGCTGAGCAGTCGCGACATGGTTAAACCGTAGGCCACGCACAAGCGATTAAGCAAAGCGGCGGTAGGGCTGGTCTCGGCGCGCTCAATGCGCGACAATGATGCCCGGCTAATGCCGGTTGCCAGAGCCAGTTCATCCAGCGACCAGCCGCGCTGCTGGCGTAATTCCGCCAGACGTGCCGCAAGCCGATCTTCCGTATTTAGAGCAGACATCTTTAACCTCTCATTTTCGGGAAATTAATCCCATATAAGAGATAAAGCCCGAAATCGTGCAGTGGGTCAAGTTGTACAATAAAATAATCATTGTACAAGCTCACTCTGGCGGTTAAGGTGTTGTTATGCAGGTCAGAATTTTAGAGGATGCCATGGCCTTATACAGTATCGGTGATGTTGCCGAGCGCTGTGGAATTAACCCGGTAACCCTGCGCGCCTGGCAGCGTCGTTATGGATTGTTAAAGCCGCAGCGCACTGAGGGTGGTCATCGACAATTTGATGATGAAGATGTTCAGCGGATCGAAGAGATCAAACGCTGGATAGAGAGCGGTGTGCCTGTTGGCAAAGTCAAAGCCCTGCTTGAAGGAGAGACCTTCAACGTGCATGACGGCTGGACGGCGCTGCAGGAAGAGCTGATGAGCGTGCTGCGCCACGTGCGCGCCTCCAAACTGCGCACCAAAATCGCCACCATTGGCCGTGAACACCCGGTCGATGCGCTGATTGACCACGTTTTTGTACCGGTACGCCAGCGTCTCGGGCTGGATCAAAATACCGCCCGCACCATGTGCAGTCTGCTGGACGGCGCACTGATTGATTATGTCGCGTTCTGTCTGGCAGGCGCGCGAAAAAAAGCCGGCAAAGATGCCTTAATGATTGGCTGGGGCGTAGAAGATCGCACCCGCATCTGGCTGGAAGCCTGGCGCTTAGCGCAGCAGGGCTGGCGCATTGATGTGCTGGCGGAACCGCTGGATATGCCGCGTCCGGAGCTGTTTCCCGGCCAGCATCTGTTCATCTGGACCGGTAAAAAGCCGACGCGCCGCCAGCTGGAGCAGTTCGAACACTGGCAGGCTCAGGGCTTCTCGATTCACGTCCACGAACCGACCTGAAAAATCGCACATGCGGCCTTTGCCTTACCGCATGTGCGCGTTATCATGCCGCACTTCATGACTTTTCTCAGGTTTACCTATGAACTGGAATAAAATTCTCATTGGCACCCTGTTTGCCATCATGGCGATTGGCGGCATGGGCGGCATGATGCTGGTTGGCTACAGCCTTATTCTGCATACCCACTGAGTGCGTGCTGCAACCGCTCCAGCAGCCGGTCGCAGATCAGCGCCAGCAGCGCCACCAGCAGCGCGCCCTGAATCACATAAGCGGTATTGAAGCCGCTCAGACCGATAATCACCGGCGAACCCAGACTCTCCGCCCCGACGGTTGAGGCGATGGTCGCGGTGCCGATGTTGATCATCACAGAGGTGCGCACGCCCGCCATAATCACCGGTGCCGCCAGCGCCAGCTCTATCTGCCACAGACGCCGCCAGGGTCCCATTCCCAGACCGACGGCGATCTCACGGCTGCTGGCCGGAACGCTGTCCAGTCCCGCCAGCGTGCCCTGCAGAATCGGCAACAGCCCATACAGAAATAGCGCCATCACCGCCGGCGCAGCGCCAAAGCCCATGACCGGCACGGCAATCGCCAGCACCGCCACCGGCGGAAAGGTCTGACCGGCAGCCGCCAGCGTCTCCAGCAGCGGGCGGAACGCCCTGCCGCCGTGACGGGTAGCGAAGACCGCACAGCCAACGCCCACCAGAATCGCCAGCGTGCTACCGCTGATCACCAGCAGCAGATGGGCCAGCGCCAGCTGCCAGAAACTCTCCTGCTGGTACAGCGGACGCTCCAGCTGCGGAAACCAGTGCGCAAACAGCGGCGCACTGTGCGGTAACCCCCACAGCAACAGCAGAAATACCCCCAGCAGCCAGTAGAGCGGATCGCGCAGCACTCGCATCAGCCCGCCTCCTGCTGTCGCAGCAAATCGCTAAAGTGCAGTACGCCCAGCGGCTGCTGATGCTGATCGACAACCGGTAATTTGTCGGTGCGGCGCGCAATAAACTGCGACAGCGCCTCGCGCAGCGTCAGCCCGGCGGCGATCGGTTCCGCCTCCAGCCACTCACCGCGTCGTGCCGCACTGCCGGCCCGCCCCAGCGCCAGCAGACGCACGCCCAGCTCGCTGCGGCCAAAGAACTGGCGCGCGAAATCACTGGCAGGCTGCGTCAGCAGGTCAATCGGCCGTCCCTGCTGCACAATCTCTCCGCCGTCCATCAGCACCAGCTGATCGGCGAGGGTTAACGCTTCGTCGATATCGTGCGTCACCAGCACCACGGTGCGCCCCGACAGCTGCTGAATGCGCAGCATCTCCTGCTGCAGCGCCTGCCGGTTGACCGGATCGAGCGCGCCGAACGGTTCATCCATCAGCAGCAGTTCCGGATCGGCCGCCAGCGCGCGCGCCACGCCAACACGCTGCTGCTGACCGCCGGAGAGCTGGTGCGGATAGCGCGACGCCAGCTGACTGTCGAGATTGAGCAGCGCCAGCAGCTCCTCAACCCGTGCGGCAATTTTTTCCCGCGGCCAGCCGAGCAGCGACGGCACAGTGGCGATATTTTTGGCCACATTCCAGTGTGGAAACAGGCCGATGGACTGAATGGCATAGCCAATGCGCCGCCGCAGCGCGCGCGCATCCATCTGCTCGATCGGCTCACCGGCAAAACGGATTTCGCCGCTGTCATGCTCAACCAGCCGGTTAATCATCTTCAGCGTGGTGGATTTACCCGAGCCGGATGTGCCGATCAGCACGGTAAAACTGCCCTTCTCAATCTTCAGCGACAGGTTGCGAATCGCCTCTTTACCGGCGAACGCTTTGCTCACCTGATGAAATTCAATCATGTCCTCTCTCCAGCAGCGCCGACAGCAATCGCAGCAGCGCATCGAATATCACCGCCAGCGCCACCACCGGAATCACGCCCAGCAGCACCAGATCCAGCGCACTGCTCAGCAATCCCTGAAACACAATGGCGCCGAAGCCGCCGGCCCCAATCAGTGCGGCGACCACCGCCAGCCCGACGGTTTGCACCACCACCACGCGCAGTCCGGAGAGCCACACCGGCAGCGCCAGCGGCAGCTCGGCGTGCCAGAACTGCTGCCAGGCGCTCATGCCCATACCGCGCGCGGTTTCACGCACCTCCTGCGGCACCTGCTGCAGCCCCGCGACCACGCTGCGCACCAGCGGCAGCAGTGCATACAGCACCAGCGCAATCAGCGCCGGCGCGACGCCAATCCCGCTGATACCGAGGCGCGCCAGTTGCGGAAAATGCGCCGCCAGTCCGGCCAGCGGTGCAATCAGCAGGCCAAACAGCGCCACAGACGGCACGGTCTGGATCAGATTCAGCACGCTGAAGGCGGCATGTTGCCAGCGGGCGCGACGCGCGATGGCGAGTCCCAGCGGCAGACCAATCAGCAAGGTGGGCAACAGCGTGCCGCCCAGCAGCAGCAGATGCTGGCTGAACGCGGCGTTAAAGACAGCGGTGCGATTGCTGTACTCTTTCAGCAGCGACAGCGCGTCCAGCTGACCACTCAGCAGCAGTATCAGCGGCGGCAGCCACAGTTGCAGATTAAGCAGAATACGCAGCGGCGTCTGCTGGCTAAGCTGGCGAATCGCTTCGGCGGTCAGCAGCAGCGCTAATCCTGCCGCACACCAGAGGCCGCTGCCCAGCGCGGTGCGCGCCAGCGGGCTGCCGCTGCGGGCCAGCTCACTGGCGGCGTGGCCGCCGATGCCAATCAGCAGGGCGAACAGTAGCTCCGCGCCCAGCAGCTGCGCCAGCGCCGCACCGCGTCCCGGCGGCCACCACAATCCCAGCCATAGCCATAACAGCGGCAGCAGCAGCAGCCAGCCCGCCGTTACCTGCCAAAGCATCAAGGGCTGTCCGGAGACCAGCCGGTTGGCCGCATAGCTCAGCAGCGGTAGCGCTCCCAGCGCCAGCGTGATCAGCAGCGTCAGCACCAGCAGCACCGGCTGCTGGCGCGGTCGGTTTATCCGTGACAGCACCGCTTACAGCAACTTATTCTGCTGCAGCCACTGCTGCGCTACCTGGCTGGCGTCCTGACCGTCAACGGCGATTTGCGCGTTGAGCTGCTGCAGGGTTTTCTCATCCAGCTTGCTGAATACCGGCTGCAGCCAGTCGGCAATCTGCGGGTACTGTTGCAGCACGCTGGCGCGGATTACCGGCGCGGGCGCGTAAATCGGCTGTACGCCCTTAGGGTCGCTCAGGGTTTGCAGGCCGAGCGCCGCGACCGGGCCGTCGGTACCGTAAGCCATCGCCGCATTGACGCCGGACGTTTGCTGGGCGGCCGCTTTGATAGTAACAGCGGTGTCCCCGCCGGCCAGCGACAGCAGCTGTGACTGGCTCAGCTTGAAGTTGTAGGCTTTCTCAAACGCCGGCAGCGCATCGCTGCGCTCGATGAACTCCGCCGACGCCGCCAGCTTAAAGGTGCCGCCTTTTTTCAGGTAAGCGCTGAGATCGTCGAGGGATTGCAGGTTATTTTGCTGCGCGACATCGCCGCGCACCGCAATGGTCCAGGTGTTGTTAGCCGGTGCTGGCGTCAGCCACACCAGATGATTTTTCTCTGCATCGAGCTTTTTCACCTTCTCATAGCCCTGCTGCGCGTTTTTCCACGCCGCGTCCTTCTCATCATTGAAGAAGAACGCCCCGTTGCCGGTATATTCCGGATAGATATCCAGCTCACCGGCGGTGATTGCGCCGCGCACCACCTGCGTGGTACCGAGCTGGATTTTATTCACGGTTTTTACCCCATGCTGGTTCAGCACCTGCAGAATGATGTTGCCGAGCAGCGAACCTTCAGTATCGATCTTGGAACCTACCTTGACCGGGTCCGCTGCCTGCACGGCCCCGACACTCATCGCGAATGCGATCATCCCCAATAAACCCTGCTTAATCATGGCGCTTTCCTCAGCATTATTTTCTTTCAGTGATTATCAAGCGTAGCCTGGCGAAACGGGATGGGTGCGGTCAAGCGGCGCAATTCGTTCTTTTTCTGCTATCCGTTGCCGGTTTTATAGAACGCTTTGGTTGCACTTATAACCAAATAGAATTTTTCACATCCGTGGCGCGGCTTATGCTCATAGCCCCAATCATTACAATAAATCACACAACATCATGTCTGACTTAACTTCTTCGGCGCACGTGGCGCTGGCAGGGAATACGCCGCAGGGCGAGACGCAGTGGATTCGCAGCGCGGCCGACGTGACGCGGCTGGTCAACAACAGTAACGCCTCGCGCAGCAATGCGCGCATCGTCATCGCCATTGCGCTGGGCGGGGTTTTTCTCGATGCCTACGACCTTGGTGCGCTGGCCTTCGGTATTAAAGATGTCACGCGCGAATTCAATCTGACGCCCGCCGGCACCGGCATGGTGGCGTCGGCTATCACCTTTGGCGCGATTGTTGGCGCGCTGATCGGTGGCTATCTCACCGATAAAATTGGCCGCTATCGGGTCTTCATGGCCGATATGTTCTTCTTCGTGGTGGCGGCACTGGCCTGTGCCTTTGCGCCGAACGAGTACGTGCTGGCGGCGGCGCGCTTTGTGATGGGGCTCGGCGTCGGCATCGATCTGCCGGTGGCGATGGCGTTTCTGGCGGAGTTTTCCCGACTGCGCGGTCAGGGCAATAAGGCCGCCAGCGTCGCGATGTGGTGTCCCTCCTGGTACGCGGCGATCAGCATCTCCTATCTGCTGGTGCTGCTGCTGTATGCGGTGCTGCCAGAGAGCCATACTGACTGGCTGTGGCGGCTGATCCTCGGCTTTGGCGCGGTACCGGCGCTGTTGATCATCGCCATCCGCAGTCGTTACATGAGCGAATCACCGATCTGGGCGGCAAATCAGGGCAACCTGCAGGGTGCAGCGGCAATCCTGCGGCGGTCGTATAACATCAACGCGGAGGTCGCGCAGGATGCCGAGCTCACTGCCGCACAGCCAGTACGTAAAGCCAGCTGGCGCAACTACGGCGCGCTGCTGCAGGGCGTTTACCGCCGCCGTACGCTGCTGGCAACGATAACCTCGATTGCATCGTCGTTCGCCTATAACGCCGTGGCCTTTGGCCTGCCGGTGATCATCTCCAGTTTCCTCGCGCAGTCGATGCTGACCACCATTCTGGTCTCGCTGGCGCTTAACCTGCTATTTGCGTTTGTTGGCGGCCTGCTGGCGGTGCGGCTGGTGCCACGGCTGGGCGCGTGGAAGATGTCGGTGGCCGGTTACGCCTGCCAGTGTGCGGCGCTGCTGGGTCTGGCGCTGATTGGTCGCCCGGCCGGCGGCGAGGAAGCAGCGCTGGCAATTGCCATGCTGGCGCTGTTCCTGTTCGGCCAGGGGTTTGGTCCGGGTTCGCACACTATGACGTTTGCCTCGCTGAGCTATCCGGCTTCGCTGCGCGGCGTGGGCGTCGGCTTTAACCAGACGCTGATGCGCGCCAGTTCGACGGTATCCCTGTTTGTGTTTCCGCTGCTGGTGGCGGCGTTCGGCACCGGCGTGTTCTGGGTGATCCTGCTCGCACCGCTGGCCGGATTACTGGCGCTGCTGGCGATTCGCTGGGAACCGTCAGGCTATGATGTCGATGCGGAAGATTTTCAGTAAGCGGATAACGCCTCAGCGATGAGGCGTTGGCTCAGGCGGTGAGGCGGAAATCGCCCAGCGTGTTGGGGATGCGCGGAAAAGTGTGCAGGAACCACGGCGTGAATTTTGCCGGATTGTCGCGCATCTCCTGCTGAATCTGTTCGACTGAGCGGTAACACCAGTCGTCAGCCTCATCAAGGTTGAGCACCGGCACTTCGTCACTGATGGCGAAAAACACGTGACCGTACTCGTGTTCGATTAGACCGTTGCTGAGCGGCAGGTTATAGCTCAGTTCAAACACCGGCGTTAACGCCAGATCCAGTCCCATCTCTTCACGCAGGCGGCGCTCAGCCGCATCGCGCGTCGGCTCCTGCGGGTAGGGATGGCTGCAGCAGGTATTGCTCCACAAACCGCCGCAGTGATACTTGCTTTGCGCCCGGCGCTGCAGCAACAGTTCATGGCGCGAATTGAACACGTAAACCGTTACCGCACGATGCAGCAATCCTTTCTCATGCACTTCCAGCTTTTCCATCTTGCCGGTGGGACGATCGAGGTGGTCAACGAGGATAACTTCAATGGCGGGCATGACAACTCCTTCGGAAAAATCCCCACTATTGTACACAATAGCGGAAGCGGCAGCGGAGAAAATCGCGCACATTCCGTGCGCTGGCGCGATAAGCAGTAAGCTTAGCAGCCAGCAGATAATTCAGCAGAAAAAGGCGGGGAAAAGCGTGACAGCGGCGCAAAAAACGCGCCGCTGTGCTCTCTGACGGGATGAATTACAGTTTGAAGCCGTGCACCACCTGCTCAAGCTGCACGCTCTGCTCTTCCATGGCGCGCGCCGCTGCCGAGACCTGCTCCACCAGCGCCGCGTTCTGCTGGGTGCTGCCGTCGAGCTGGGTAATCGCCACGTTCACCTGTTCGATCCCCATGCTCTGCTCGCGGCTGGCGGACATGATTTCGCTCATCAGCGTTGTGACGCTACTGACGCCCTGCATCAGCTCGTCCATGGTTTGTCCGGCCTGCTCCACCAGCTGGCTGCCGGTGTCGATATTAGCTACCGACTCTTCAATCAGCTTCTTGATTTCGCGCGCCGAGTTGGCGGAACGCTGCGCCAGATTGCGTACCTCCGAAGCCACCACGGCAAACCCGCGACCCTGTTCACCGGCGCGTGCCGCTTCTACCGCCGCGTTGAGCGCCAGAATATTGGTCTGGAAGGCGATGCTGTCGATGACGCTGATGATATCCACCACCTTACGCGAGGAGTGATGGATTTCGCCCATGGTGCTGACCACCTGACACACCACTTCACTGCCGCGCGCCGCCACCTGGGACGCGCCATCTGCCAGCTGGTTAGCGTGCGTGGCGTTGTCGGCGTTCTGACGCACCGTGCCGGTCAGCTCTTCCATCGACGCGGCGGTTTGCACAATGGAACTCGCCTGCGATTCCGTCCGCGCCGAGAGATCGGCGTTGCCGCTGGCGATTTCACGTGAAGCCGCAGTAATCGCCAGTGCGCTGTCGCCCACCTGGCGCATCAGCCCCTGCAAATGGGCGATGAACTGGTTAAAGCTTTGCGCCACAGCGTTGAATTCCGGGCTATTGCTGGCCGGCAGACGCTGCGTCAGATCCGCGCCACCGGTCGACAGCGCTTCGATGTTTTGATGCAGCAGATTCAGGCGTTTCATCATCGCGCGGACAAAGCCAAGCAGCACCAGCAGCAGCAGAATCGCCAGCGGGATCTGGACCAGGCCGAGACGGGTCAGCATGCTGTGCGTCTGCGCATCCAGCAGCGCGGACGGAACGTCGCTGGCCAGATACCACGGGCTGCCGGGAATGGCCTGCAGGAACAGCGTGTGCTCACCATCTTCTCCGCTGAAGGTGGTTTGCGACGGCTGAGAACCGGCCTGTGCCAGCAGCCCTTTCAGCGCCGCCGCCATTGGCAGCTGGGTATCAGCCAGATTTTCCAGCTTCGGCGTCCCCTCCAGCAGCGCGGCATTGCCGACCACTTTGCCGTCCGCTTCGACAATCAGTACGCGGCCATGAATCGCCTCACCCATCTGCTGCGCCAGCTGGTTGAAAAAGCCGAGCGTGACGTCAATGGTTGAGACACCCCACACAGTGCCGTTACGGTAAATCGCCATGGCGCAGTTGGTGCGCGGCTGCGGGCTGGCGGCATCCTGATAAGCCTTCGCCCACGCGCACTGGCCTTTTTCTGCGGCCATGCCATCTTTGTACCACGGCTGCTCCCAGTATTTGTCGGCAGCATCGGAGTTCCAGTAGGTGTTGACCTGCAGCTGGTTGCTGGCGTTACGCGCAAAGAACGAGCTGTCTTTCTCTTTCGCCGGATCGCGCCGGTTAGGTAACGGCCAGATACCGCCGCCGAACACGTTGCTGTCCTGATACTGGTTAACCAGCGCCGGCAGCAGCGTATCAATGGCGGCGCTGTCCATCACGCCCGCCGCTTCGGTAATCGCACGCTGCTGCGCCTGCACGCGGTTCATCTGCTCGACGATACGTCCGGCGAGACCATCCACCTCATAGCGCACCAGCCGGCTTTCGTTCTGGCTAAGCTGTGGCGCGATGAACTGATTGATCACCAGGACGGTGACCAGCATAAGAACAACGAAGAATGCGACTAAGGTCGCGGTAAAACGGGATTGTGTGGTTTTTAACATCGGTGTGCCCTTACCCTGGTGTGGCGAGTTGCCTGATCGAGGTTAACGGCTTGTTACAGAGGAACTTGAGGTGCGCCAGATCACAAAATGGTTAACTGATTGAATAGCGTGACCATAAGAGCGCTTATTGTCACCGGCCTTACCCTGCTGTTCCTCAGCAATGAAGAGACTGCAAAGAATGAAACGTAACGCTAGGGTGCTCCTGACCAGGCATTAACGATCAATCCTGCGCCGGAAATAAACAGAATGGCGTTTATCAGCACGGCAAATTGAGTGACTGACAGTCTCTGGACTATCACCTTCGTGCTCAGGGTGCCCAGCATAATGCCACTGCCCACTAACACACCGGTGAGCACAACCTGCATTGAGAGCGCCTGCTGGAAGGCGAACGTACTGACCTTGCTGAAATATAACAGCAAGGCACTCGATGCTTCCGTGCCAATAAATGCGCCACGACTCAATCCATAGGCGGTAAAAATCAGCACGCTCACCGGTCCGGTGGAGAGAACCAGTCCGGTCAGAAAACCCACCACGCCACCACAAAGCCCTAACTGCTTTATCGAGAGTATCCAGTGACTGTTTTTCAGGCTGCGTCTGACCAAAATCATCACCCAGAAAAACAGACCCAGCGCGCCATCAATGATCCAGGCGGGTAAAGAGAGCAGCACATGCGCGCCTAACGACGCAGCTGGCACGCCAGGCAGGCTATAGGCCAGAGTGGCGCGCCAGTCGATTTCACGCCACCAGACCGCGATGCGCGAGAGATTCCCCAGGATTGCGGCGATAGCCATGACCGGCATCGCCACTCTGGGGCCGAAATTGCTGACCATCAGCGGCAGCAGCAGTAACGAAGAACCGGTGCCGATGATGCCACTCAGCGCTCCGGAGAGGATCGCGATCAGCGTCACAAAGAGATATTCACCCACTGAGTTTCCTCATTTTCAACGGCAAAGCACGCATATTAATGAGGGCAATTCGATCATAATATCGATAAATATTGCCCACCACTGATACTAAAAGTCACAGATGAAAAAACGTAACCTGCCACCGTTGAATGCATTGCGGCTGTTCGAAACGGCCGCGCACGCCAACAGCCTGAGTGACGCGGCTGAGGAATTAGGGGTGACCCACGGTGCCGTTAGCCGTCAGATCAAATTGCTTGAAGCGTGGCTGGGACAACCGTTATTTGAACGTCAGGGACAGCGCAGCGTGGCGGCGGAACATGCCCGGGCTTTTGCCGCAGAGATCAGCACCGCTTTTGACATCATCAGCGATGCTGCAGTGCGCTTTGGCAAAACACCGAACACCCGCACGATACGCGTCAATGCGCAAACCACCTTTGCGATGCACTGGTTGATCCCGCGCCTGCCGGCATTCCACCGCCAATATCCTGACATTGAAATCTCGGTATCCACCTCAAACAGTTCGGAGGTGAAAGGGCTATCTGGCTTTGACGTATTGATTCGCCGGGATGCGCTGAACAAACCTGAATGGCGTTACTTTGAGAAGAAAGCGTTATTTGAGGAAAAACTCACCCTGATTGCCGCGCCGAAACTGTTAGCCACAAAAGCGCTGAACACCCCTGCAGACCTGGCGTCCCACGTTGTCGTGTTATCCAGTACGCGGTCAGGCGAGTGGGAGCAGTGGATGAAGCAGGCTGGCGTCGGGGAGGTGCGTCCGGAACGTTTTCAGCGATTCGAACACAATTATATCAGCCTGCAGGCGATTATTGATGGCGTCGGTGTGGGTATCGGTGGAATACAAATGCTGGGACATGATCTGCAGGGCAACCGGCTTGTCACCCCGTTAGCTATTGAGGCGAAGGGGAGCCGCTACGTGGCGTTAATTGCGCCTGACGTGGATAAATCATCCTCGCTAAACCGCTTTATCGCATGGCTGGAACGGGAAGCATCCGCTTAATACCCGCCTGGTCGCTGCCAGAGGGGTATGTCGGGGCTTTTTCGGCAGGCACTAGGGTGCGGACTCCACCACTTCCTGGCGCGGACGGAATACATGATTGCTGCCCTGCGCCAGCAAACGCTGCAGCAGCTGCTGGCCGCCGCGATCGTCCGCCTGGGCAAACAGCCGCTCGGCTTCGGTAATCGGCGTCGCCCACAGCAGATTTGGCCGATCGCCGTCGCGCTTCGGCAGCCGCAGTTGCGCGTTTTCGCCCGCCAGCCCGTTGGCCAGCAGGAAGCTTTCAAAGCCGACCGGCGCAACTTCCGACGCCAGCGTGTGCCCTTCGCCAATCCACGTCAGCCGCGCCCACGGCAGATGAGCAAACTCCGCCAGCGCGCTGGCCATCTGTACCGCGTTGGCCTCGGTCATCACTTCACCATCCACCGCCATCGCCAGCTCTACACGCCGGTACTGCGGTGCCAGCTCGTCAAACAGGTAATCCACCTGCGGCATCGGCCGGATACTCATGCCGAGCGTGAAGAAATACCACACGCCGTTATGCCAGTGCTGCGAAATCGCCATCGGCGGCCAGTTGCCTTGGTCGATGGCGTAATATTTTACCGACTCACCAAACTGCGCCTGGTAACGTTGCAGCAGCTCGCTCTGCACGCGATCCCACTGCTGGCCATCGTGCCAGTCACGCCAGAAATGACGCTGCTGTTCGGCGCGCGCGTAGTAATCGTTGGTGGAGGCTGAACCGAGCGGCGCGGTGAGACGGTTCTCTTTGATGCAGCCCGCCGAGAAGCTGACCTGCTTGTCCTGATACAGGCTCCAGCCAGGGATCACCGCCAGCAGCTGGCCGTAATACCACAGCGCGGCACCGTCGTCGCTGGGCTCCCACAGAATCTGCAGGCCGGCCGGATCGAGCATCGGCTCCGCTTCCAGCGTGCGGCAATAGCTGGCGCTGAGCAGCGGCGCAATACCCTGCTCCATCGCTTCGCGATCTTCCTGCGCCGGTGCCGGCAGCAGATTGCGCAACCAGCAGCCGCGCACGGCGTACTGACTGCGGAACAGGTCGTTCGGCCAGATATAAAAATAGGCGGTACGCGCATCCTGTTCGACGATGGCGGTTAAAGTGTGTTGCTGATTCGGCACCTCAGCAATCAGAGGTTGGTGTGTCATAACGCCTCGACAATGCCTGGAGGGATCCATTTTCCCCGAGAATAGAGCAGGATCGGCACTCGCGCCATGTGACACAAGGGTAAAACTCTCAAAGTGCGCCAAGCCATCGTTCAGCCCGGCTTAAGAATGGCGGGGGCAGCGGCGGCGAAGCTTCAGATTTTTTTGCGATTCTTTTACCGCTTCGCATGCTATTGTCAGCGCACTCTTCTGTTGCGGAGCTGTCGTCATGGTGCTGCAAACCCTCGATCTCAATCTGCGCGAAATCGTGATTCTCGCCCTGCTGCTGTGGCTGTTTGTCCGCTATACGTGGGTGATGGCAGCCCTGACGCTGATCGTCGCTGCCATCGCGCTGCTGGTGCTGCTGCCGCTGGATATCTACTACACGCTGGTGCCGCTGGCGCTACTGGGCGTTGGCCTGGGCATGCTGCTGCATCACTATCAGCAGCGCCAGCTCCTGCTGAAACGCGAGGCGCGCACGCCGCGTAGCTATACCAGCAAGCAGGATGAATTTCACCTGTAACGCGGATCGCGCCCCATGCGCTGCATGGCACGCGCCCAGGCGCCACGCTGGATTGACCAGCGCAACAGGGCGGCAATCAACGCGATCTGCTTATCAATCCGCCATTGCGCCACTGGCCCGATCGGCTGTTGCATCAGCTGTTGCGCCCAGTCGGGCAGCAGACCACAGCCAGCCCGCAGCATGACGCGCATCGCCGGTTTCGCCTGCCAGCTGGGTGCTGGCGCATTAAGCAGCAGCTGCATCACTTCGTGAGTGCGCGCATCGTAAACCAGCTCTGCCCGCATCGCCTGTAAATAGGCCTCAACCGCCTCTACGCTTTTCGGCACCTGCTGCGCACCAAGCGCTTCCGCCACCCGCGCCGCTTCGGCGTAATAACGATCGCGATCGGCGAGGCTGAGCTGTGGATTTTTGTAGCGCAGATGCGCGGCCAGGAAGCGGCTGGTTTCTGCAACGTGCACCCAGGTAAGCAGATGCGGATCGCTGGCGGCATAGGGTTTGCCGGTGTTATCGATGCCGGTGACGCGCAGATGGATGCGTTTGACCCGCTCAATCAGCGTATGCGCATCGGCGGTGTTGCCGAAGGTGGTGACCGCGATGAACTGGCTGGTGCGCCGCAGCCGGCCGAGCATGTCCTGGCGGAAACTGGAGTGATCCCACACGCCCGCCAGCGCCGCCGGATGCAGCATCTGTAGCATCAGCGCGCTGATGCCGCCGCACAGCATCGCGGGAAAGTCGCCGTGCACCTGCCAGATGATGTGGTCAGGACCGAACAGGCCGGGATCGCCCGGCGGTTGAGAGATGTCAAATTCGTTGAGCGACAGGCCGTTAAGGCGAAAGACCTGCTGTTCGATGCGGTGGCGGAGATTCATCATATTGACGCGTCAGGCTGGTTAAGCTGGTCGGCATGAATGCCGACCCTACAATGTCACGTCAGCATAACATGTACAGGTTGATCTGGTCGGCATGAATACCGCCCCCGGAATGCTACGACAGCATAACCTGTAGGGTCAGCATTTATGCTGACCCTAAGACTCACAAATAATCGAACTGCGCATCCTGGGTTCTGACTGAATCCAGACCGATCATCACGTTGAATTTGCCCGGCTCGGCGACGTGCTGCATCTTCTGATTCCAGAACTTCAGCGCATCGACATCAATCTTAAAGCGCACGGTCTGCGACTCGCCGGCCTTCAGCATAATGCGCTGGAAGCCTCGCAGCTCCTGCACCGGACGGCTGATACTGGCAACCGGATCGTTCAGGTACAGCTGCACCACCGTGGCACCATCGCGTTTGCCGGTATTCGTCACCGTCACGCTGGCTTCCACCGTGCCGTTACGCGGCATGGTCGGGGCAGACATCTTCACCGGCGACACGCTGAACTGGGTATAGCTCAAACCGTAACCAAACGGATAGAGCGGACCGTTGACCGCGTCGTAGTAGTGCGAGGTGTACTTGTTCGGCTTCTCGAAATTGTACGGACGGCCGGTTGGCAAATGATTGTAATAAATCGGAATCTGTCCGACCGAGCGCGGGAATGACACCGGCAGTTTGCCCGATGGGTTGTAATCACCGAACAGCACATCGGCGATGGCGTTCCCGCCCTCGGTACCGCTGAACCAGGTCTCCAGCATCGCATCCGCCATGCGGTCCTCATTTACCAGCGCCAGCGGACGGCCATTCATCAGCACAATCACCAGCGGTTTCCCGGTGGCTTTCAGGGCCGCCAGCAGCTTCTGCTGGCTCGGCGGGATCACCAGATCGCTGCGGCTCGACGCTTCATGCGCCATGCCCTGCGCCTCGCCCACTGCCGCCACTACCACGTCCGCTTTTTTCGCCTGCGCGACCGCTTCGTCAATCAGCTGCTGCGGCGAACGGGCATCGACGCTGACCGCCTGCTCATACAGGTTGAGGAAGTTCTGGATACCTTTGTTATCAGAAATATTGGCCCCTTTGGCATACAGCACGGTGCCTTTGCCGGCCATGGCGCTGCGCATGCCCTGCAGCAGCGAGACAGATTGCTTCGCCACACCCGCAGCCGACCAGCTGCCCATGATATCGCGCTGACTATCGGCCAGCGGTCCCACCAGCGCCACGGTGGCCTCTTTCTTCAGCGGCAGGGTTTCATGCCAGTTTTTCAGCAGCACCATACTGCGGCGCGCCACGTCGCGCGCTTCCGCCCGGTGCAGGCGGCTTTCCGCATTGGTGTCCTGCGGATCGCTGCCTTTCGGACCCAGATGGCTGTACGGATCGTTGAACAGGCCCATGTCATATTTAACGTTGAGCACGTGACGGGCCGCATCGTCGATTTCCGCCATGCTCACCGCGCCGCTTTTCACCAGTCCCGGCAGGTATTTGCTGTAATACTCGTCGCTCATACTCATGTCGATACCGGATTTCAGCGCAATGCGCACGGCATCCTGCGGATCGCTGGCGACGCCGTGTTTGATTAACTCTTTGATGGCACCGTGATCGCTGATGGTGATGCCTTTGAATTTCCAGTCGTTGCGCAGAATATCTTTCAGCAGCCAGCTGTCGGCGGTGGCCGGGGTGCCGTTCAGCGAGTTGAGCGCCACCATCACGCCGCCGCTGCCGGCATCCAGTGAAGCTTTATACGGCGGCAGATAATCCTGGAACAGGCGCTGCGGGCTCATGTCGACGGTGTTGTAATCACGACCGCCTTCCACTGCGCCGTAAGCTGCAAAGTGCTTAACGCTGGTCATGATGGCGTAGCGGTCAGCGGCGCTCTTGCCCTGCATGGCTTTGACCATCGCACTGCCCATCTGCGAGGTGAGATAGGTATCCTCGCCAAATCCTTCAGAGCCGCGGCCCCAGCGCGGTTCGCGTGACACATCCACCATCGGTGCCCAGGTCATGTTGAGGCCATCGTCTGCCGCTTCATAGGCGGAGATGCGTCCCACTTCGCTAACGGCTTGCAGATCCCAGCTGGCGGCGAGGCCAAGCGGAATCGGAAAAATAGTGCGCTGGCCGTGCACCACATCATAAGCAAAGAACAGCGGCACCTTCAGGCGGCTGAGCTGCATGACCTGATCCTGCATGGCGCGGATATCCGGACGCGTTACCGTATTGAAAATCGCCCCGACCTGGCCGTGCTGAATCATGTCGCGAATCGCCTCTTTTGGCGTATCCGGACCGACGCTAATCAGGCGCATCTGCCCGATCTTTTCATCCAGCGTCATTTTGCTCAGCAGCTGATTAACAAAGGCGTCGCGCGCCTGTTCCGTCATTGGATGGGGGCCGAACAGGTAGTCCGCAAACGCGGGTTGCACGGCAAGGGAAACAGCGAGGCTAACAGAGTAAATCCATTTCATCAGGTCGGGTTCTCTTAAGTAACTGCGCAATATCGAAATAACCGGGGCAGTGTGCCACAAGATGAGGATAGCAGGTAGCCGCCATTGTCACACTGCGCCCCCGTGGCCGACGCGTGCTACAGTAGAAACGCCACGTTAACGACAAGGATAGGCTAATGAATAACAACACCTCACACCCTGCCCTGCTGTCCGAGCTGCGCCGTCTGGTCGGCGCATCACAGCTGCTGACCGACGCGGAGCAGACCGCACGCTATCGTAAGGGTTTCCGTTCCGGCGAAGGCGATGCGCTGGCGGTGGTTTTCCCCGGCTCGCTGCTGGAGCTGTGGCGCGTGCTGCAGGCGCTGGTACAGGCCGATGCCATCGTGCTGATGCAGGCCGCCAATACCGGCCTGACCGAAGGTTCAACGCCCAACGGCAACGATTACGATCGCCCGGTGGTGATCATCAGTACCCTGCGTCTCGACAAACTGCAGCTGATCGACGGCGGCAGGCAGATTCTCGCCTTCCCCGGCAGCACACTGTATCAGCTGGAGAAAACCCTCAAACCGCTCGGGCGCGAGCCGCACTCGGTGATTGGCTCCTCGTGCATCGGCGCCTCGGTGCTGGGCGGCATCTGCAATAACTCCGGCGGCTCGCTGATCAAACGCGGCCCGGCCTACAGCGAAATGGCGCTGTTTGCGCAGGTGGACGCCGACGGCAAGCTCCGGCTGGTCAACCATCTGGGCATCGACCTCGGTCATTCGCCGGAAGAGATTCTCGGCCGGCTGGACGACGAGCGCTGGCAGCCGGATGATGTGCGCTGGGATGCGCGCCACGCGTCCGACCACGAATACGCCGAGCGGGTGCGGGACATTCACGCCGATACGCCGGCGCGTTTCAACGCCGACCAGCGGCGCCTGTTTGAGGCGTCAGGCTGCGCCGGCAAACTGGCGGTGTTTGCCGTGCGGCTCGACACCTTCCCCACCGAGCCAAAGCAGCAGGTGTTTTACATTGGCACCAACGACCCGGCGACGCTCGGCGAGCTGCGTCGCCACATGCTGGCGGAGTTTACCCATTTACCGGTCGCCGGTGAGTACATGCACCGCGATATTTTCGACATCGCCGAGGTCTACGGCAAAGACACCTTTGTGATGATTGATAAACTCGGCACCGACAAGATGCCACTGTTTTTCACCCTCAAAGGCCGGGTGGATGCCTGGCTCAGCAAGCTGAGCTTCGTTAAGCCGCACCTGACCGATCGCCTGCTGCAACGCATCAGCCGCTGGTTCCCGGCGCACCTGCCGAAGCGCCTGAAGCAGTATCGTGACAAATACGAGCACCACCTGATGCTGAAGATGTCCGGCGACGGCGTGGCCGAAGCGCAGGCGTATCTGCAGGAGTATTTCCGCGAAGGCGGCGGTGAGTTCTTTGCCTGCGACGCCAAAGAGGGCGCGCACGCCTTTCTGCATCGTTTTGCCGCAGCCGGTGCCGCCGTGCGCTATCACGCGGTGCACGCTGACGAAGTGGAGGATATTCTGGCGCTGGACATTGCGCTGCGCCGCAACGATCAGGAGTGGTTTGAGCGCCTGCCGCCGGAGTTTGATAACGATCTGATTCATCGCCTTTACTACGGCCACTTCTTCTGCCACGTGTTTCATCAGGATTACATTGTGAAGAAAGGCGTAGATGCCCATGCGCTGAAGGAGAAGATGCTGGCGATCCTCGCGGCGCGCGGCGCGGAGTATCCGGCAGAGCATAACGTTGGACATCTGTATGCGGCCAAACCGCAGCTGCAGGCGTTTTACCGCCAGCTCGATCCGACCAATACCTTTAACCCGGGCATCGGGAAAACCAGTAAGCAGAAAGGCTGGGCGGTGAAAGCCTGAGTCAGATCTGCCGGACCCGTAGCGGCGCGATTTATCGCGCGGGTTTGCTGCATCAGAGGCAAACCTTAGCGCAATGAATTGCGCCGCTACGGTCTCATGCCATTATGGCAACGCTTCACCTTCATTCTGCGGCGCCGGCAGCGCGCGGCGTTCGATGATCATGGTCTGTGGCGTCGACAGCACGATGCCCTCTTTACGCAGGCGCGTCAGGATATCGAACAGCAGATCGCTTTTCGCACCGGAAATCTGGCGCTGGCTGGCGACGTTGCCGGTCACGCTCAGCACAATGCCGGCCGGCGTCAAATCTTTAAACGAAACCGACGGCTCCGGCGTTTCGAGAATACGCTCGTTTTCACGATAGACGTCCAGCAACAGTTCACGCACCTGCACCGGATCGATATCCAGCGGGAAGGTCAGCTGAATCGTCACCACGCCCTGCGCATTGCCCATGGTGGCGTTACGCACGTTCTGCGAAATCAGCTGCGAGTTCGGCACAATCACCGTAGATTTATCGCCCAGCTGAATCTCAGTCGCACGCACGTTAATACGGCGAATATCCCCTTCGATACCGCTGATGCTCACCAGATCGCCGACCTTCACCGGACGCTCGGTCAGCAGGATCAGACCGGAGATAAAGTTCTTCACAATCTCCTGTAAGCCGAAACCGATACCCACCGACAGGGCGCTGACGATCCATGCCAGCTTGTTCCACTGCAGCCCCATAATCGACAGCGTCAGCAGGATAATCAGCACGTAGCCGATATTGCTGAACAGCGTCACCAGCGACACGCGCATGCCGATATCCATGGTGGTCTTCGGCAGGAACTCTTTGTCCAGCCAGCGCCGCACCGAGCGCAGCACGTAGATACCCACCACCAGACACAGAATGGCGTTCACCATGTGCGCCGGCACAATGTTGAGCGACTCCAGCCCTTTGCCACCCCAGAACTCAATGACTTTCTGGATCAGCTCAATCGGCGTGGACGAGGCAAACGTGCCGTTGAGCAGCGCCAGCGCAACAAATGCCACCAGCAGAGTTTTACCCACGGCGCTGAGCAGCGTTGCGGCCTGCTGCAGGTAGCGCTCGTCAATATTCAGCGAGGTCTGCAACCGCTTGCCGGTCGCGTTGTTGGTGGAGAACAGGCTTTCACAACCGTCGTTGATCAGATGACTGAGGAAGTAGAACGAGCCAAACAGGATGCCGCACCAGATCACTTCATAGCTGAGGAAGCGCGCCAGCGTGACGTAGCCGACAATCAGCGAAACCAGAATCGCCACGGCGGTGACCGTCAGCGCCAGCTGCACCAGGCCGACGATTGTCGGACGCGCTTCCGGCGGATTGCCGGCCTGCGCCATGCGACGACGCACGCGATTGGTGCGCATGCTGATCGCCAGCCCGGTGCTGCCAATCAGCAGCGCCGTCAGGCCGTTGGCAAAAATGGTGGTGTTCAGGCTGGTGCCGACCGTGTAGTTAAACGACTCGGCGGTCTGGAAGATAAACACCAGCGCGGCGGTAATCGGCGGGAACGGCTTCAGCGCCAGCGCCACTTCACTGGAGATGCTCGGCAGACGCCAGCTCGGGCGGCGCGTTGACAGAAATGCGCGGCCGAGACCGGCGATCAGTCCGCAGTAAACGCTTAGCTGCACCAGACGGCTGATAAAATCCTGCACGTCGCTGGACACTTCATCGCGGCGCACAAATGCCAGCGAGAGAAAGTTAAAAGTCAGCACCACGGCCGCCAGCGTAGTCAGCGCAATCGCCGCCGCGAGGAAGCTGCGGCGCAGCCGCCCTTCCGGCAGTTTGTGAATGCTGACCCACGCCAGAAACTCTTCGCTGTAACGCCGGCCAAGCGTCATCACCAGCAGCGCCGCCAGCAGCCAGCCGACCGTGCCCACGCGCCAGCCCGGCTCCCACGACAGCGCGGCGGTATCCTGCAGCTCGCTGATAAAGTCGCCAATTTTTTCGCCATCCAGGTCCTGACGGCTGAACAGCGGTGACCAGAAGCGCGGTCCTAAAATACTGCCGGAGTTGAGCGCCAGCTGGCTTTTCAGCTGATCGCGCCGCAGGTTGACGATCTGCGAGGATAGCACCAGCGCCCCGTTTTTGATGCCGTCGGCCTGCTTGATCTGATCATCCAGTTTGCCCTTCTGATTCTCCAGCGCGGCGCGTTTGCGCGTCACTTCCGGCGTCTCTTTCACGCCGCTGTCCGCCTTCGGCGCCGGGCCGAGCACCGCCAGCTGCGCATCCAGCTGCTGACGCTGCGGAATCAGCGCCTGGCCGAGGGTTTCCGCATTACCTGACAGCTCCAGCGCCATCTCATTGAGCTGGTTGAGCTGGTTTTCATTGGTATCGCCAGACACCTGGCCCTTAATTTTGTCGAGGATTTTCTGCATCTTCGGCAGTTCAACCGCCGGATTGACCTTCGGTGCCGCGTCTTCTTCCTGCTGCGCGGGCGCGGCGTTGTCATCCGCATAGCTGAGCGCCGGCGTGAATAACACCAGCAGCAGCAGGAACGGGGTAAACAGAGAACGAAACTTGAACATATGAGTGAGATTCCAGCGCAATAACAGCCTATAAACGCAAGGTTAACCGTGAATGGTCGCCAGTGTAGGACTTTGCCGTCAGGGAAACTATAGGAATGGTGGCGTAAAACATTGGTGCTAACGATAAGAAATTTTGTTCATTTAAGCGCCGTTGACCGTCAGTCACGCGCCACCACAATACACGGCGCACTCCTTTGCGCCGCTACGCTGAGTAACGGGTTGCGTTACTCCACGTCCGCACTGCTGGCAAGCTGCGACGCTTTCTGCTTTTTGTACGCCAGCGCGGCCGCCGGCACCGGCGCCGCCTTGCCGGTTTCCAGCCAGTCGCGCAGGCGATTGGCATCGGCAAAGTGGGTATATTTGCCAAACGCATCCAGCACCACCAGCGCCACTGGACGGTTATTAATCATGGTACGCATTATCAGGCAGTGACCGGCCTCGTCGGTGTAACCGGTTTTGGTCAGCTGAATGCGCCAGTCATTTTTGTACACCAGGTGGTTAGTGTTGCGGAACGGCAGCACGTAGCTGGGGTGTTTAAACACCGCCGTCTCCTCTTTGGTGGTGCTCAACTGGCCAATCAGCGGATACTGGCGCGTGGCCCTGAGCAGCTTCACCAGATCTTCCGCACTGGAGACGTTGTGCAGCGACAAACCGGTCGGCTCCACATAGTGGGTGTGCGTCATGCCGAGCGCGCGCGCTTTGGCGTTCATGGCGCGGATAAAGGCATCGTAACCGCCGGGATAGTGATGCGCCAGGCTGGCCGCCGCGCGGTTTTCCGAGGACATCAGCGCCAGCAGCAGCATGTTGCGGCGGCTGATTTCACTGTTGAGCTTCACGCGTGAGAATACGCCGCGCATTTCGGGCGTCTGGCTGATATCCACCGACAGCATTTCGTCCATCGGCAGCCGGGCATCCAGCACCACCATCGCCGTCATCACTTTGGTGATCGACGCGATAGGCCGCACCCGGTCCGGATGGCTGGAAAACAGCACTTTGTTATTATCGAGATCGACAATCAGCGCGCTGCCGGAGGCGATTTGCGGCTGGGCAATCGGCGCCAGATCGGACAGTTTTGCTGCGGCGGCGAGCGCCGGAGTCATCGCAGCTGGCGCGGCGACAAACAGCGCCAGCGACAGCAAAGAAATACGCATTTTTACAGACATCGTGTCAAAAAAATCCGGTGAGGAGGTTTGCGCTGTGTCGAAACACAGGCCGCCGGCGTCAGGCCTGATGCGACGCGGGCTGGCTGCGCTATCATACGCGCTCGTCTGCGAAATTTCTTAGGGAGATTGTTTCCGGGCGTTAAAAAAAAGGCGGGCATGACAAACGCTGCCAGGCGCAGCGGGATCAGTCAGGTCGCCATGGCTGACGACCTGACCTTTATCACGGTCAGAACAAGCGTGGCCCGTAACCCCACAGAATCACCGTCAGCGCCAGCAGCACCTCGAACACCAGCACGCCAATCGCCAGCGTCGAGCCGGAGAAGCGCAGGCTCTCTTCACGGTCAATATTGAGGAACACCGGGATGCCGACGTACAGCAGATAACCGGTGTACATCAGCGCTATCGCCCCGGCCAGCACGCACAGCCACACCAGCGGATAGAGCGCCACCAGCCCGCTGATAAACAGCGGCGTCGCCACATAGCCGGCAAATACGGTACAGCGCTGAATGCTGGGACGCTGCGGATAGTCGCGCGCCATCCAGTGAATGACGCGGCCCATCACCGCCACACCGCCTAAGATGATCAGGTAAAACAGAATGCCGAGACCAATACCGGTCAGCATGTTGAGTTGCACGAACTGCCCTTCGCCCAGATTCCAGCCCAGCTGCGTAGTGCCAATAAAGGCGCAGATCACCGGGATCGCCGCCATCAGCAGAACGTGATGGGTGTAGTGGTGCGAAACGCTCTCGTTTTCCTGCTTGATATCACGCATCTCCTGATTGGGATGCGCCAGAAGACCCCAGACATGATTCATACAATCACTCCTCTGATGCGACGGGCTGCCCCAGCGATCAGGCTGTCCAATGCAGGCAGCTTCAGTTCAAGTATAATCGGCGCGGCTGTTTTTGCGGCCAGCGGCACAAAAAAAGCCGCAGCCAGCTAGACTGTTAGCTGTATCGCTTACCCAGGGAGGAGCAATTGCACATCGATATCAATGGATTAATCACCCAGTACGGTTACCTGGCACTGCTGATTGGCTGCATTGCCGAAGGGGAAACCTTTACCCTGCTGGGCGGCGTCGCGGCGCACGAGGGCCTGCTGCACTTCAGCGGCGTGGTGCTGGCGGCGATGGGCGGCGGCATTATTGGCGATCAGCTGCTGTTCTGGCTTGGCCGCCGCTATGGCACGCGCATTCTGCGGCGCTTCCGCAAACATCAGGACACCATTAAAAAAGCTAACCGGCTGATTCAGAAGCACCCCAGCCTGTTTGTGATTGGCGTGCGCTTCATGTACGGCTTTCGCCTGATTGGGCCGATTATTATTGGCACCAGCCGCCTTAAGCCGCTGCGCTTTTTCGTGCTTAACGTCATTGGCGCCGCGCTGTGGGCGCTGATTTTTGTCACCCTCGGCTACTTCGCCGGTGAAATCATCACGCCGTGGCTGCACAAGCTTGATCAGCACCTCAAGCACTTCATCTGGCTGGCGGCGGCAATTGTGTTCGGCATCGTGCTGCGCTTTGTGATTCGCCGCTGGAACCGCCGCCGCGCCGGTTAACTGTGGTAACCCTTGAACTGCGGGTTGGCCAGCATGAAGCCGCCGTCGACCACGAATGACTGCCCGGTGGTGTAAGTGGCCCATTCCGAGCACAGCCACGCCACCAGACTGGCGATTTCGCGCGTATCGCCAGGGCGGCCAATCGGGATTTCCGGCATGCGCCGGCTGTGCGCCTCGCTGTTGCTCATGTCGTTCATCGGCGTAGCGATGGCGCCCGGCGCCACGGCATTCACCAGAATGTGATGCGGCAGCAGGCTCAGCGCCATCGATTTGGTCAGCCCGCCAAGCGCATGTTTGGCTGCGGTATAGGCAGCGGCATCCGGCAGCGGCGTATGCTCATGCACCGAGGTGATGTTGATGATGCGCCCGCCGTCGCCCTGATCCACCATATGACGCGCGGCAATCTGTCCGCAGACAAAGGCGCCGTCTACGTCAACGGTAAAGACTTTGCGCCAGTCCTCAAAGGTCACATCAAGGAAATCGGCTTTGGTCATCACGCCGGCATTGTTCACCAGCACATCAATGCGCCCCAGCGAATTGATCAGCTGCGCCAGCTGCTGCCCGCCAGCCTGCGGATCGGACAGATCGAGCTGCCGCACCTGGGCCAGCTGGCCTTTACTCTCCACCAGCCGCGCGGTCTCCTGCGCGCCCTCTTCATCCGAGCGCCAGGTGATGCCGACGGTGTAGCCGGCCTCAGCCAGCATCACGGCGCAGCTGCGTCCAATCCCCGAATCTGAAGCGGTCACTACGGCGACTTTCTGTTTGCCCAGTGTCATAACGTTCTCCTGCCTGATGGGTGTCTTCACAGTATAGAAGTTATCGTTCTGTGCCACGTCGCAGCCGATTCTGCCGTTTCGTCTATAGTTAACAATCGGATATCGTTCAGGAGGCAGGATGAGCAAGATTAAACGCAGAATTGACGACCACGGCGTCATCGGTGATTTACGCACCTGTGCCCTGATCGCGAACGACGGCACCATTGATTATCTCTGCTGGCCCGAACTCGATAGCCCCTCCGTGTTTGCCGCCCTGCTCGACAGCGACGAAGCCGGCCTGTTTTCGCTGGCACCGCAGTGGCAAAACGCGCGCCAGCAGCAGCTCTACCTGCCCGATACCAATATTCTGCAAACCCGCTGGCTTGATGAGGCCGGCGTGGCGGAAATTACCGATTACATGCCGATCTGCGATGAGCGCAGCAAAGTGCCGCGCCTGGTGCGGCGGGTAAAAATGATCCGCGGCACCGCCACCTTTGATCTGCGCTGCGCGCCGCGCCACGACTATGCCCGTGCGGAAACGCGCACGGAGACGCGCCCCGGCGGTATCGCCTTTGTCGCCGAAGGCCAGCCGTCGCTGCGCCTGAGCGCCACGGTGGTGATGACGCGCGAACCGGACAGCGCGGTGGCGCAGTTTACCCTGCAGGCCGGTGAGCATGCCGAATTTGTGTTTGGCAACGATGACGATCCGCAGGTGCAGCATATCGCGACCGAGCGCTGCTTTCGCGATACCGTGGATTACTGGCGGCGCTGGAGCAGCCACAGCTCCTATCGCGGTCGCTGGCGTGAGATGGTGACGCGCTCGGCGCTGGCGCTCAAGCTGCTCACCTCGCACCAGCACGGCTCGATTGCGGCTGCCGCCACCTTTGGCCTGCCGGAAGAGCTGGGCGGCGAGCGTAACTGGGATTACCGCGCCTCGTGGATCCGCGATGCCTCGTTCAGCATGTACGCGCTGATGCGGCTCGGCTATGTGGAAGAAGCGCGTGACTTCACCCATTGGGTCGGCCGCTGCGTTGAACACAGCCACGACGATACGCCGCATTTGCAGGTGATGTATCGCCTCGACAGCGGCACCGAGCTGCACGAGACCGAACTGCTCAACCTCTCCGGTTACGCCAACTCGCGCCCGGTGCGCATCGGCAATGATGCCTGGCGCCAGACGCAGCTGGATATTTATGGCGAGCTGATGGATGCGGTCTATCTTGCCAATAAATACGGCGAAGCCATCTCGCAGCGCGGCTGGCGCCATGTATCCAGCATGATTGACTACGTCTGCGTTAACTGGAACCAGCCGGACGCCGGTATCTGGGAGATGCGCGGCGAGCCGGAGCACTTTCTGCATTCGCGCCTGATGTGCTGGGTGGCGCTGGACCGCGCGCTGCGGCTGGGTATGAAGCGTTCGCTGCCAATGCCGTACGATCGCTGGGATCGGGTGCGCAGTGAGATCCGCGACGACATCTGGCAGAACTTCTGGAACGATGAACTCGGCCACTTCACCGCCACGCGCGGCGGTAAATACCTGGATGCGTCGATGCTGCTGATGCCGCTGGTGCGCTTTGTCAGCTCGACCGATCCGGAGTGGATCGCCACGCTGGATGCCATTAAAACCCATCTGGTGAGCGACGGTTTAGTGCGGCGTTATAACATCAGTGAGACGCCCGCCGATGCGCTGACCGGTGGCGAGGGCGCATTTGCCGCCTGTTCGTTCTGGTATGTGGAGTGTCTGGCGCGCGCCGGGCGAGTGCATGAGGCGCACTTCGAATTTGAAAAGCTGCTGAGCTACGCCAATCCGCTGGGATTGTACGCCGAGGAGTTTACCGCGCACGGCAACGCGCTGGGCAACATGCCGCAGGCGCTGACCCATCTGGCGTTGATCAGTGCCGCGTTTTTCCTTAACCGTAAACTGAGCGGCGAAGTGACGCTGTGGCAACCGTAAGAAAATTCACATTTTGGGCGGCGTGGCAAAGAGAATAGTCTGTGAAACGCCGCGTTTTGCGTAAAGTATCTTCAACCAGCGAAAATCCTGATTCCCATCATTGCGCCTATGCACATATAATGCGCAGCGGGTTATTCTGACCCTGATGGGTTCGACACACTGACAAGCCATGAAAATGGCCATAACGACTTGTAAAAACATGAAAAAAAGCATTCGCGCGTTCGCTTCACTCGCCCTCGTACTGGCGGCGTTCAGCCAGTCGGCCTTTGCAGTCGTCTATCCGCTGCCTCCAGCGAATAGCCGCCTGATTGGCGAAAATATTGAAATCACCGTGCCAGACGACAGCAAACTGCCGCTGGAAGCGTTTGCGGCGCAGTACCAGATGGGCCTCAGCAACATGCTGGAAGCCAATCCGGGCGTGGACGTTTACCTGCCGAAAGCAGGCACTAAAATGGTGATCCCACAGCAGCTGATTCTGCCTGACGCACCGCGTGAAGGCATCGTGATCAACAGCGCCGAGATGCGTCTCTATTACTACCCGAAAGGCACCAAAACTGTCGTGGTGCTGCCGATCGGTATCGGCGAGCTGGGTAAAGATACGCCGGTTAACTGGACCACCGCGGTTGAGCGCAAGAAGAATGGCCCAACCTGGACGCCAACCAAAGCGATGCACGCAGAGTACGCGGCGCGCGGCGAGAGCATCCCGGCCGTGTTCCCGGCAGGTCCGGATAACCCGATGGGTCTGTACGCGCTGTACATTGGCCGTCTGTATGCGATTCACGGCACCAACGCCAACTTTGGTATCGGCCTGCGCGTGAGCCACGGCTGCGTGCGTCTGCGTGCGGACGACATCAAATGGCTGTTCGACAACGTGCCAGTGGGTACGCGCGTGCAGTTCATTGACCAGCCGGTAAAAGCCACCGTTGAGCCAGACGGTTCGCGCTACATCGAGGTTCACAACCCGCTGTCGACCACTGAAGAGCAGTTCAACTCACGTGAACTGGTGCCAATCAGCCTGACGTCCGCCGTGACCAAAGTGGTGGCCGATGCCAGCACCAATCAGGATGCCGTGAACAACGCCATCCAGGCACGTACCGGTATGCCGACCAAAATCAACGGTCAGCCGGGCGAAGCCCAGCCTGCGCCGGTGATGGTGCAGGAGTCTTCTGACGCGATGCCGAAAGAAGAGCCGATGACGCCGCAGGGTGCCACCGCCGTCGCGCCGCAGGCCGATGCACAGCAGCCCGCTGAAGCCGCTCCGGTTGAGCAGGCCGCGCCGGCACAGCCTGCCAGCAACGGCAACAGCCTGTAAGGGTTCGCTGTCGATGATCAAGCCAGCCGCAGGGCTGGCTTTTTTATTGCCCGATCGCCGGGATCATTGTGCGGTTGTGTCGCGGCGCAGTTGCGCACTCAATCGTGCGGTCGGCGTAACGCCAGCCAGCCCGCCACCAGGGTAAACACCAGCACCACCAGCACTAACAGCAGAAAGCCGTGCGGATTGTTCGCCAGCGGAATGCCGCCCACATTCATGCCAAAAAAACCGGCTACGATATTGATGGGCAGCGCCAGCACGGTGATTGAGGTGAGCAAAAACAGCGTTCGGTTGCTCTGCTCCATCAGGCGGGCAGCAATCTCCTCCTGCAGCAGGCGAATGCGCTCCATCAGGCTGGCAAGGTCGTTAAGCGCTACGCTGAACTCCTCGGTGAAAATGCGCAGCTCACTGAGCGGTTCCCGGTTGAGCCAGTTTGGCGGCCGGTTAAGCAGGCGAAACAGCGCGGCCGGCTCCGGCGCCAGCAGCCGCTGGACGCGCAGCAGCATGCGGCGCAGATGGCCCAGCTCGCTGCGGTTGGCTTTGATCGCCGCGCTCAGCAGCCGCTCTTCTATCGCATCCACCGCCTGGCTGGAGCGCCGCACCACCTGCTCCAGCTGCGCTTCCTGTTCGCCGAGCAGCCACAGCAGCATCGCATCCGGCGCGCTGAAGCACAGCCGATCAATCTGCTGATGCATACGTTCAATCATGCCAACCGGGCGATAGCGCGCGCTGACCATCACCTGCGGCCGGCACCAGATCCACAACGTCGCATTTTGTGTGTTGCGCTCCTCTTTACTAAAGGTGACGTCATTCAGCACCGCCAGCAGCGCATCGTTTTGCTGCGCCAGCCGGGTGCGCGGCGAGGCCGAATGAATCTCATCGAAAAAATCGTCATCTACGCTGAAGTGGTCCTGAACCCAGCGCTCGGCGCGGGCATGATTCAGGTTAATGTGCAGCCAGAGAAAGCAGCCGTCGGGTAGGGTGTGCCGCGCCAGCTGCGCGGCCTCGCGGGCGTTGAGCCGCTGTGGCGGCGCATCCGGGTTGAACAGGTAACCGTGAATCAGTCCGGCAACTTCGTTGTTGAAGTCGGGCAGCGAGGCAAGCGGCAGAACAGGCTGGAGCATAGCGGCGTGAAGATCCCAGAGCGGTCAGATCCACAGCCTGCGACAGGTCTGTTACAGCATGATGACAGCCCGCGCTGGCATCATCATTCTGTCATACAAAACCCGTATCACACTGCAGTTAACGGGTGCCATTCGTGCATCGTTAATTCACCCCGGGGGGTGTGTTATGGCTGAAAACAGTTTCCCTGCATCATCGTCCGACCGCGGACGGCCCAATCTGCACCCGCGCAGCGGTCGCGCGTCGCGCGTGCTCTTTCTGCTGCTGCTGGTGGCCGGGCTGGTGTTCACCGGTATCAATCTGTTCAACGACGTGGAAGAGACCGGCGCGGTCGTCACCAGCTATACGCCGTTTCTGCTGCTTGGCGTGGCGCTGCTGATTGCGCTCGGCTTCGAGTTTGTTAACGGCTTTCACGATACCGCCAATGCCGTCGCCACGGTGATCTACACCCACTCGCTGTCGCCGGGCGTGGCGGTGGTGTGGTCCGGCTTGTGTAATTTCCTTGGTGTACTGCTCTCCAGCGGCGTGGTGGCGTTTGGCATTATTTCGCTGCTGCCGGTGGAGCTGATTCTGCAGGCGGGCAGCGGTCACGGCTTTGCTATGGTGTACGCGCTGCTGTGCTCGGCCATTGTCTGGAACCTCGGCACCTGGTATTTCGGCCTGCCCTCTTCCTCCTCGCACACGCTGATCGGCTCGATTATCGGCGTAGGCGTGGCGAATGCGCTGCTGCACGGCCGCAGCGGCACCAGCGGCGTCAACTGGGATCAGGCGGTTAAAGTCGGTTACGCCCTGCTGCTGTCGCCGGTGATTGGCTTCATCTGCGCCGCCGTGCTGCTGCTGGCCATGAAGGCATTGGTGCGCAATCGCCAGCTGTATCAGGCGCCGGAAGGCAATCAGCCGCCGCCAGCGTGGATTCGTGGCCTGCTGATCCTCACCTGTACCGGCGTTTCGTTTGCCCACGGCTCGAACGACGGTCAGAAAGGCATGGGGCTGATTATGCTGATCCTGGTTGGCACCATGCCGATCGCCTATGCGCTCAACCGCTCGCTGCCGCCGGAGCAAATTCCGCGCGTGGCGGCGTTAACCCAGGTGACCGAACAGCAGTTGCTGACGCTGCAGCCACCGCCCGCCGCAATGCCGGCAGCGCGTGAGGTGCTGACGGAATATGTACGCACCAGCCAGAACCGGCCGCAGGTGCTGCCGGCGCTCGGTATGATGCTCGGCGATATCGGCGAACAGATTCGCCAGTACGGTTCGGTAGAAAATATTCCGGCGCAGGCGGTCACCAATACGCGCAACGATATGTATCTCGCCTCGGAGACCATCAAGCATCTGCAATCGGCCAACGTCGCGCTGCCGGAAGAGACGGCGCGCAACCTGACGGCGGTGAAGCACGAGCTGGACGCGGCCACGCGCTTTATCCCGATGTGGGTCAAAGTGGTGGTGGCGATTGCGCTGGGTCTCGGCACCATGGTCGGCTGGCGCCGGATTGTGGTTACGGTGGGTGAGCGCATCGGCAAAACCCATCTCACCTATGCGCAGGGTGCCAGTGCGGAGCTGGTGGCGATGGCTACTATCGGTGCGGCCGATGCCTTTGGTTTACCGGTGTCGACCACCCATGTGCTGTCGTCCGGCGTGGCCGGTACCATGGCAGCCAACCGATCCGGCCTGCAGCTTGCCACCCTGCGTAATCTGGCGCTGGCGTGGGTGCTGACGCTGCCGGTATCGGTGCTGCTGTCAGGGCTGCTGTATGCGCTGTTTATTCATCTGGCCTGATAGGCTCTGAAGACTGCTGGTGCAGGCGCAGCGTAATCAGGAACGCGCCCAGCACCATCAGTGCTGCCGCCAGATACACCGACTGCATCCCCCAGTGGCCGATTAACAACCCCGCCACTGGTCCGGTCAACCCCAGCCCCAAATCGAGAAACGCCGAATAGGTACCGAGCGCCGATCCCTGATCCTGCTGCTGTACCCGCTTCACCGCTTCCACGCCCAGCGCCGGGAACACCAGCGAGAAACCGCCGCCGGTGAGGAAGGCGCCAATATCCACCAGCCAGCTGCTATCCGCCTGCCAGATCAGCAGCAGACCAGCGCCCTCCAGCACGAAGGAGATCAGCGAGACCTGCAGCCCGCCGAAGCGCGTGATATAGCGCCCGCACGCCAGCCGCACCAGCACGAAGCCGAGGCTGAACAGCGTCAGCGCGAACGCCGCGCCGCTCCAGTCGCGACTGGCGAAATAGAGGGTGATGAAGGTGGAGATCACGCCAAAGCCGATGGTGCCAAATCCCAGCGCCAGGCCAAACAGCCAGACGCGGCTGACCACGCGATGAAACGGAATGCGCACGCCGGCGCTGACGCTGACCGCCGGCTTGCCGGAGGCCATCCAGAAGCCGATCGCCCCCATCAGCGCGACCAGACCGGCAAAGCCGCTGATGCCAAAAATCTGATTCAGCAGCACACCCAGCGGCGCACCAATCGCCATGGCAAAGTAAGTCGCCACGCCGTTCCACGAAATGACCCGCGCGGTTTGCCGCGGGCCGACAATGTTCATGCCCCACAGCGTCGAGCCGGTACTGCTGAAACTTTCCCCGACACCGAGAAACAGCCGCCCCAGCGCCAGCAGCGTCAGGCTCAGCAGCGGCGCACCGCTGCACAGCGCGGCAATGATCGACAGCACGCCGCTCATGCCGCAGCACACCAGCCCCATCATCACCACGCGTTTCGGGCCGTAGCGATCGGCCAGCCGGCCAGAGTGCGGGCGACTGAGCAGCGTGGCGAAATATTGCAGACTGATGATCAGCCCGGCGATAAACGAGCTGAAGCCCAGCTGGTTATGCACAAACCCCGGCAGCACCGCCAGCGGCAACCCGACGGACAGGTAGCAAAAGAAGGTGAAAACGATGACGGAGAGGATGCGTTTATTTAACTGAGCATTACTCAGTACAGCGGCGTCAGACATGGAAGATGGCGTCAGAAACGTGGTGAAAGCGAAGATTCACTATACCGGTTAGCAGACTAAGGATCGCGGCTTTTTTTGTTATAAAACATGGCGGCAGCGCACGCTTTCACCGGGTGATCGCTGGCTTGCCCGTTAACGCGGCGGACCTGACGGTTCAGGTACCACCGCTCAGGTTCAGATGCAGGACACCTGGGCCATGCGTGCGGCATGGCGTTCGATGGCGCTGGCGATCTCGGCGGAGACACGCAGCGTGCGGATCTCGCTGAACAGGCCGTCGGCCTCTTGGTAGGCTTTGCGCAGATAGCCCAGCCACTGCTTGATGCGCGCAACGTGGTAGTTGCCGGTATCACCCTGCTTTTCCAGCTGGGTGTAGCGCAGCAGCAGCTCAACCACCTGCGACCACGGCATCGGGGCTTCGTTGTATTTCACCACGCGCCCCAGGTTAGGCACATTGAGCGCGCCGCGCCCGAGCATGACCGCGTCGCAGCCGGTAATGCGCAGGCAATCCTGCGCATCCTGCCAGTTCCAGATTTCGCCGTTGGCGATCACCGGAATTGTCAGACGCTGGCGAATCTCACCAATCGCCTGCCAGTTGATGCTCTCTGCGCGATAGCCGTCCTCTTTGGTCCGGCCATGCACCACCAGCTCGCTGGCACCGGCCTGCTGCACCGCATCGGCGATCTCGAAACGCCGCGCGCCCGAGTCCCAGCCGAGCCGCACTTTCACCGTGACCGGCAGATGAGCGGGCACCGCCTCGCGCATTGCTCTGGCACCGCGATAGATCAGCTCCGGATCTTTCAGCAGCGTCGCACCGCCGCCGCTGCCGTTCACCAGCTTCGACGGGCAGCCGCAGTTGAGGTCAACGCCCCACGAACCCAGCTCCACCGCGCGTGCGGCGTTTTCTGCCAGCCACTCAGGATACTGGCCCAGCAGCTGCATGCGCACGCGCGTACCGGAGGGCGTCCGGCTGTGATGGTGCAGTTCCGGACACAAACGATAGAAGGATTTTACCGGCAGCAGCTGATCGACCACGCGTAAAAACTCAGTGACGCACAGGTCATAGTCATTCACGCCGGAGAGCAGTTCACGTACCAGCGAATCCAGTACGCCTTCCATGGGCGCCAGTAAAACCCGCATACCGTTACGCGTTCCCGTTGCTCTTCGCTGCCGGGCGACGTGAGCGCGCCGGTTTACCCGCGTTGCCTGCCGCCGGGCCGTTGTTGCCCGGACGACGCGGTGCACGCGCCTCGCCCTGTGGACGCGCGCCGCCGTTACCGGCGCTGGCACGCTGACCATTGCCGCCGCTGCGGCTGCGCGGTGCGTCAGCACCCTGCCCCGGCGCGCGGCCCTGGCCACGTCCGCGTGGCTGCTGCTGACGGCCATTCTGAATCGGCTCCGCCTTGATGCTCGGATCCGGCTCAAAGCCCGGCAGCGCAATGCGCGGAATTTCCCGCTTCAGCAGGCGCTCGATATCACGCAGCAGCTTGTGCTCGTCCACGCACACCAGCGACAGCGCAGCACCGGTGGCCGCAGCACGACCGGTACGGCCAATACGGTGCACGTAATCTTCCGCCACGTTCGGCAGCTCGTAGTTGACCACGTGCGGCAGCTCTTCGATATCCAGACCGCGCGCGGCAATATCCGTCGCCACCAGCACGCGAATGCCGCCGGTTTTGAAGTCGGCCAGCGCACGGGTACGCGCGCCCTGACTCTTGTTGCCGTGGATCGCGGCGGCAGTGATGCCATCTTTATTGAGCTGCTCAGCGAGGTGGTTAGCACCGTGCTTGGTGCGGGTGAACACCAGCACCTGCTGCCAGTTGTCGCGACCAATCATCAGCGACAGCAGTTCCCGTTTGCGCTTCTTATCGACAAAATGCACCTGCTGCGACACCTGCTCGGAAGCGGTGTTGCGGCGTGCCACTTCCACCTGTTCCGGGTTGGTGAGCAGTTTTTCCGCCAGCGCTTTGATCTCGTCCGAGAAGGTGGCAGAGAACAGCAGGTTCTGCCGTTTGGCCGGCAGTTTTGCCAGCACGCGGCGAATGTCGTGGATAAAGCCCATGTCGAGCATACGATCCGCTTCGTCCAGCACCAGGATTTCCACCTGCGACAGATCGACCGCGTTCTGGTGCGCCAGATCGAGCAGACGCCCCGGCGTGGCGATCAGTACATCAACGCCGCCGCGCAGTTTCATCATCTGCGGATTAATGCTGACGCCGCCGAACACCACCAGCGAACGCATGTTGAGGTACTGGCTGTATTCACGTACGTTTTCACCAACCTGCGCCGCCAGTTCACGGGTTGGCGTGAGGATCAGCGCACGTACCGGACGGCGACCGCGCGCCGCTGCCGGTTTTTCTGACAGACGCTGCAGCAGAGGCAGCGTGAAACCGGCGGTTTTACCCGTGCCGGTCTGGGCGCTCGCCAGCAGGTCACGACCGGCCAGCACCACGGGAATCGCCTGACGCTGGATTGGCGTCGGTTCACGGTAGCCCTGTTCTGCTACCGCACGCAAAATATCGGCATTCAAGCCGAGAGAGTCAAAAGACATGCAGGTGTATTACTCCGAACCGCCCTGATCGCGCTGCGCGATGTAGTTTTCAGGGGGGATATGACGCAGCCTCAAGGCCTGCGTGTGAAAAGGGCACAAACTACCATGCGTAAGAGCGGCAGTGTAGCAGCTTTCCGCAAGAACCGCGACCAGCAAAACGTGAGGGCGATGGGCCGCTGCGCGGTAGCGCATAAAAAAGGAGCCGCAGTGGGCTCCTCTTCTTGCTGGCACGTCCGCTTAGCTGCGTTTTTTCTGCACGCGCTGCGGTGGCTCTTTGGCCAGCAGCGACACCAGCGCCGGGCCTACCAGCATCACCACGCCCAGACAACCAATCAGCAGATTGTTGTGGATGAAGCGTGAAATCAGGAACAGCGTCAGCATCGCCGCGCCGAAGTAGTATGTCGTCGTCACTTCTTCCAGAGAGTCACCAAAGCGGCGCAAACGGGCACTACGCTGCAGGGCCAGCATGGTGATGAACACCAGCGCATAAGCTGCCACCAGGGTACTGCTCACTTCGACCAGTGCCTTATGTTTCCAGCCCCACACCAGCGCCGCGATCACCAGCAGGTGGGTCGCAATATGCAGGCAGGTTTGACCGGTAACAATCTGAACACGATTAGACCATTTCATTCTCTTCTCCTGGCAGACCCAACAGGTCGCCCAAGTGTATCTGACCGCAGCCAGACGGATTTCCTCAATGTAAAGCAAATTTCGGATAACACCCTAATTTTCTGTCTCCAGCACCACCCATTTGTGACAAAGACTACACTTTGTTCTGTTGATGATGAAAAGGAGCGCGTCGCAGTATGCCACAAAACACGCAAGGATCTTCATTTAAAGTCCTGACGATCAATACCCATAAGGGGTTCACCAGCTTTAACCGTCGCTTTATCCTGCCGGAACTGCGCGACGCAGTGCGCGCCACCTCGGCGGATATCGTCTTTTTACAGGAGGTGATGGGCACGCACGCCATCCACTCCGCTCACATTGAAAACTGGCCGGAAAATTCGCACTACGAATATCTTGCCGACACCATGTGGCACGATTTCGCTTACGGCCGCAACGCGGTCTATCCCGAGGGCCATCACGGCAATGCGATATTGTCACGCTTTCCGATCACCGAATACCAAAACCGCGATATTTCTGTCGCCGGCAGTGAGAAACGCGGCATGTTGCACTGCCAGATCAGCCTGCCGGATCGGCCGGAACCGATTCACACCTTGTGTGTGCACCTCGGCCTGAAAGAGAAGCATCGTCTGGCGCAGATGCGCATGATGTGTGAACTGATTGAGTCGCTGCCACCGGATGCGCCCCTGGTGGTGGCCGGCGATTTTAATGACTGGCAGGTACGCGCTAATCGATTTTTACAGCGCGGAGCCGGTCTGCAGGAGGTGTTTAGCATGAAAAACGGTCGCCCGGCGCGCACCTTCCCGGCGCGCTTTCCGCTGCTGCGTCTCGATCGCATCTATATCCGTAATGCGTCGGTGAGCCAGCCGTGGGCGCTGCCGGTGAAACCCTGGTCACATCTGTCCGATCATGCCCCGCTGGCCGTGGAGATCTTTCTATGAATTTCAGCTGGCGCGAAGGTAACCAGCTGCGGCTGCTGGAAAATGGCGATCAATTCTTTCCGCGCGTCTCCGGTGCGATTCAGCGCGCCCAGCGTACGCTGCTGCTGGAGACGTTTATCCTGTTTGAAGATGAGGTTGGTAAGGCGCTGCACCGCGATCTGCTGGCCGCCGCGCAGCGCGGTGTTAAGGTGGAAGTGATGGTGGATGGCTACGGCTCGCCGGATCTTTCCAGCCAGTACATCAACAGCCTGACCGAAGCAGGCGTGCGCTTTATCTATTACGATCCGCGTCCGCTGGTGATGGGCATGCGCACCAACGTGTTCCGCCGTCTGCATCGCAAAATTGTGGTGATTGATGAGGAGATTGCGTTTGTCGGCGGTATCAATTTCTCCGCCGAGCACAACACCGATTACGGGCCGGAAGCCAAGCAGGATTACGCCGTGGAGGTGAAAGGGCCGGTGGTGCTCGACATCGCACGCTATGTACAGCAGGCGATCGGCAGCGAACAGGTGACGCGCCGCTGGTGGGGCGCGCGCTCCCAGCGCCTGGCGGTGAACGCCCTGCCCGGTGATGCGCAGGTGCTGTTTGTCTACCGCGATAACGATGAGCACCGCGATGACATCGAACAGCACTATCTCGATATGCTGCGCAAGGCGAAGCAGGATGTGATTATCGCCAACGCCTACTTCTTCCCCGGCTATCGCCTGCTGCGGGAAATGCGCAGCGCGGCCCAGCGCGGTGTGCGCGTGCGGCTGATTGTGCAGGGTGAACCGGACATGCCGATTGTCAAAGTCGGCGCCGAGCTGCTGTACAACTATCTGGTGGATGCTGGCGTTGAAGTGTACGAATACTGCCGTCGCCCGCTGCATGGCAAAGTGGCGGTGCAGGATCAGCAGTGGTCAACGGTGGGTTCCAGCAACCTCGACCCGCTCAGCCTGTCGCTGAATCTCGAAGCCAACCTGATTATCCACGACCACGCCTTCAACCAGACGCTGCGCGATAACCTCGAGCAGCTGCTGGCTGCGGACTGCGTGCGCGTTGATGAAGACAAGCTGCCGCCGCGCACCTGGTGGCAGCTGACCAAAAGCGTCGTCGTGTTCCATTTCCTGCGCCATTTCCCGGCCATCGCCGGCTGGCTGCCTGCCCATACGCCCCACTTGTCTCAGGTCGATCCGCCGGTGCAGCCGGAAATGGAAACCCAGGACCGGGTTGAAGCCGATAACGAAGGAGCGAAACCCTGATGAGCAAAAAGAACCCGCGCTGGCAGTTAGCGAAAAAAATTCTTACCTGGCTGTTCTTCATTGCGGTGATCGTGCTGCTGGTGGTTTACGCACGCAAGGTGAACTGGGAGGACGTGTACAAGGTCATCGTCGGCTATAACCGCTACGTGGTGCTGAGCGCCGCCGCGTTAGTGGTGGTGAGCTACCTCACCTACGGTCTGTACGATTTGATTGGCCGCGCCTACTGCGGGCATAAGCTGGCGAAACGTCAGGTGATGCTGGTGTCATTCATCTGTTACGCCTTTAACCTGACGCTGAGCACCTGGGTGGGCGGTGTGGCGATGCGCTATCGCCTCTATTCGCGCCTCGGCCTGCCCGGCGGCACCATCACGCGCATCTTTTCACTGAGTATTGCCACCAACTGGCTGGGCTACATTTTGCTTGGCGGCGTAGTGTTTGTCGCCGGCATGGTGCCGATTCCGCCCGGCTGGTTCATCGGCGAAGGCACACTACGGGTGATTGGTGCGGTCCTGCTGGCGATGGTGGCGGTTTATCTGTGGGCCTGTGCTTTCGCGAAGAAGCGCCGCTGGACGGTGAAGGGCCAGCATCTGCAACTGCCCTCGCTGCGCATGGCGCTGTTTCAGTTTGCCGTTTCCTGCGCCAACTGGATGGTGATGGGCACCATTATCTGGCTGCTGCTGGCGCGTGAAGTGGATTATCCCATCGTGCTGGGCGTGCTGTTAATCAGCAGTATTGCCGGGGTGATTATTCATATTCCGGCGGGCATTGGCGTGCTGGAAGCGGTGTTCCTCGCGCTGCTCAGCGGCCAGCATGCTTCGCACGGTGAGATTATCGCCGCGCTGCTGGCTTATCGCGTGCTCTATTTTATTCTGCCGCTGCTGCTGGCACTGGTGCTGTATCTGTGGCTGGAGAGCCGCGCGAAGCATTTACGACAGAAGAATGAGCGCAAGATGGCGGCGCGATAAGGCGTGCCAGGTGGAGGATGAAGAACGCGTAATACATTGCGCCGCTGCGGAGAAGGTGAAACGGGCTGATAAGTACAAACCGTTCACCTGGCCGTAGCGGCGCGATTATTTTCACAGCCTTAATGGCTGGTTACTCTTAGCGACGGTTACCGAAAATCCGCAGCAGCATCAGGAACAGGTTGATGAAATCGAGATATAGCGTCAGCGCGCCCATGATGGAGAAGCGGCGCAGATTCTCTTTATCGTTAACATCAATGCCCTCACCGATGGCTTTCAGCTTCTGCGTGTCATAAGCCGTCAGGCCCACAAACACCACCACGCCGATATAGGTAATCGCCCACATCAGTGCCGGGCTTTTCAGCCAGAAGTTCACCAGCGACGCCAGCAGAATGCCGATCAGCGCCATAAACAGCAGGCTGCCGAAGCGGCTCAGGTCGCGTTTGGTGGTGTAGCCGTAAAAGCTCATGGCACCAAACATGCCCGCGGTAACGAAGAAGGTACTGGCGATCGACGAGTAGGTATAAACAAGGAAAATACTCGCCATTGTCAGCCCGGTCAGCGCGGAATAGAGCATAAACAGCCCGGTCGCCACGGCGCCGCTCATGCGCTGCACCATGCCGGAAAGCACGAACACCAGCGCCAGCTGCGCGATAATCAGGCCGAAGAAGGTGATGCGATTGGCAAACACCAGTTCCATGACGGCAGGCGTGCGCGCGGCAAACCACGACACAAATGCCGTCAGCAGTAAACCGCAGGTCATCCAGCCATACACCTGCGCCATATAGGTTTGCAGCCCGGTCGACGCCTGCTGCACGATTGAACCATTACGTGGATATCGATCCATGATGCACCTCTTTAAAAGTTACTGATAACGTCAGTGTGAAGTGTACACCACCGATCGTCAACGGCGCGTCATACACTGCTGATATCGCCCGTCAACCCGCTGGGCAAACCACGCGGTGGTGAGATTACGGGTAATTTTCGGGCTCTCCAGCTTAATGCCCGGCAGCACTTCGCGCGGCAGACGTTTTCCCACCATCTTATCGGCGAGGATAAAGGTCTGTTTCCACAGCGTGCTGTCACTGAAGCTTTCGCTGTCGCCCTTCTCCAGATCGCGGCGAATTTCCCGCGGGCTCATGTCCAGCTGCTTCGCCAGCGTGCGCACCGCCAGTTCGGTGGCGCTCGCCTGTTCGCTGCCGTAGCGGATCAGGTCGCCGTCCAGCGCCAGTTTGATGCCGCTGGCACGCGCCACCGCAGCCTGGAACGCGGCGTTGCGGCTGGCGTACCAGCCGGCGTTGAAGTCGGCGAAGCGATACAGCGGCTGGCTGTAGTCTACCGGATAGCCCAGCAGGTGCAGCGTGCCGAAGTAGATACCGCCGCGCCGGCTAAACACTTCGCGCCGGATTGAACCGTCAATCGGGTATGGATAGCCCTGCGCATGCGCTTCGGCAAAGGCAATGCTGACCTGCATCGGCCCGCCGGTGTGGATTGGGTTGAGATTACCGAACAGCTTCTGCCCCATCGGCACCATATCGATAAAGTCATCGAAAATGGCGCTCAGCTCTTTCTCGCTGTGCACCTTATCGAGACGCGCCGCGTAGCTCTCGCCGTTGGAGGATTTGATCAGTAACGCGGTGCGCACCAGAAACGCCGGCACGTGCACGCTGGCGGCGCGGCGGTCAATTTCAGCCCAGGCGATTTTTGGCAGACCCGGCACGGTGGCATCGGCGCTGAAGTTAGATTCCTGATCGGTCACGGCGATCACCGCGCAAATGTTGCTGGCGCTGGCGTCGATGTGCTGCACGCGCAGCGCGGTATAGATGTCGTCGGCCCAGGCCGATTTTTGCGTCACATGGGCGGGCAGCAATTGCTGAATCTGCGCTTTCACGTCAGCGGGCTGGCGGGCCGGTAGCTGCGGCTCCTTTTTGGTGCTGCATCCGGCCAGCACCAGCGCAGCCAGCAGCGCTGCGCCGCGTAATATCGTGTTGGTGTTCATCCTGCTCCCTGATAAGCCAGCAAAAACCGTACCTTACCGTTTTCGTGGTCTGGCGGCTATCAGCGCGGGCGGATTTTGCGCGCTAGTTCCAGCGTTCAGCGGCCTGGTGGTCGCTGTCGCGGGCATCGACCCAGCGATCGCCCTGCGCGGTGGCTTCGCGCTTCCAGAACGGCGCGCGGGTTTTCAGGTAATCCATAATAAATTCACTGGCGGCAAAGGCGCTGCCGCGATGGGCGCTGCTGACGCCAACGAACACGATCTCATCACCGGGGAACAGTTCGCCCACGCGATGAATCACCGTCACCTGCTGCAGCGCCCAGCGCTGACGCGCATCCGCCACAATCTCCGCCAGCGCTTTTTCCGTCATACCCGGATAATGCTCCAGCGTCAGCGCGGCCACGCTGTCGCCGAGATTGTGATTGCGGACTTTGCCGGTGAAGGTGACGACCGCGCCGTCGCTGTCATGCGCCGCCAGCAGCGCATACTCGTCGCCAACATTAAACGGCGCGCTGCCGACGCGAATTCGGGTTGTCATGCTCAGCCTCCGGTAACCGGCGGGAAGAACGCCACTTCATCGCCGGCGCGCAGCGGATGGTTCATCGGCACCAGCGTCTGATTCACCGCCGCCAGCAGCTTGCCGGACTCCAGCGCCAGCGCCCAGCGATCGCTTTTCTGCGCCAGCGCAGCGCGCAGCGTGGCGACGTCAGCATACTCTGCCGCCAGATCCAGCGCGGCGGTGCCGGTCAGTTCGCGCACCTGGGCAAAAAACAGCACCTTAATCATGGCGCACCGCCTGGAAATCACCGGATTTACCGCCGCTTTTGCTCAGCAGCCGCAGCTGGTCGATGACGATATCTTTCTGCACCGCTTTGCACATGTCGTAGATGGTCAGCGCCGCAACCGACGCGGCGGTCAGCGCTTCCATTTCCACGCCGGTTTTGCCGCTCAGGCGACAGCGCGAGGTAATGCGCACGCGGCTGTGCTCCGGCTCAGCCACCAGCGTCACCTCGACTTTACTCAGCATCAGCGGATGGCACAGCGGAATCAGTTCCCAGGTGCGCTTCGCTGCCTGGATGCCGGCAATGCGTGCGGTGGCGAAAACATCGCCTTTGTCATGGCTGCCGTCGAGGATCATTTGCAGCGTGGCCGGCTGCATCAGCACCAGCGCTTCCGCCTGCGCTTCTCGCACGGTGTCAGTTTTGCCGGAGACGTCCACCATGTGGGCTTCGCCGGCCGCGTTGATATGGGTTAACGAGGACATGCTTATAACTTCTTCAAATGTGAGACAAAATTACACGGACGCGTACGCGCATCCAGCTGGGCTTCAATGATCCGCTCCCATGCACTGCGGCAGGCACCGGTTGAGCCCGGCACGGCAAACAGCAGCGTCTGGTTGGCCAGACCGGCCACCGCGCGTGATTGCAGCGTCGCGCTGCCAATCTCCTCGTAGGAGATCATGCGAAACAGTTCGCCAAAGCCGTCAATTTCGCGATCCAGCAGCGGCAGCAGCGCTTCCGGCGTACTGTTTTTACTGTTAAAGCCGGTACCGCCGTTAATCAGCACCACCTGCACATCTTCACTGGCGATCCAGCGCGACACCGTGGCGCGGATGCGATAACGGTTGTCCGGAACAATGGCGTGATCGACCACCTGATGCCCGGCTTCAGTCAGCGCCTCACGCAGATAGTCGCCGGAGCTGTCACTGCTGGCGTCGCGGTTGTCAGAGACGGTCATCACCGCCGCATTTAAGGCGACAAAATCGCCGGAAGGTTTACCCATGGCCGTAACTCCTGTGTTTAGCCACCAATGAAGGAGAGGTTCTGCGTGATGCCGGTATTGCCCTGATGCAGGAAATGCGTCTGCTTCTTCTGCCCGAGGCTGTGGGCGATGCGCGCCTGCAGCTCGGCCTGCTGATCGTCTGAAGCCAGCAGGTCGCGCAGCGGCACGCCGCCGTCGCCAAACAGGCACAGATGCAGGTTACCGATCGCCGATACGCGCAGGCGATTACAGCTGGCGCAGAAATCTTTTTCATACGGCATGATCAGGCCAACTTCACCCTGATAATCCGGATGGCGGAACACCTGGGCCGGGCCATCGCTGCGGCCGCGCGGCTGGCGCTGCCAGCCCTGCATGATCAGCTGATCGCGGATCACCTCGCCGGACACATGATGACGGCGGAACAGATCGCCGCCCTCGCCGGTTTCCATCAGCTCGATAAAGCGCAGCTGAATCGGCCGGGTGCGGATCCACGCCAGAAAGGTCTCCAGATTGTGGCTGTTGACGTCGCGCATCAGCACGCTGTTGACTTTGACGGTGCTGAAACCGGCATCAAAGGCCGCATCAATCCCCGCCATGACTTCGTGAAACTTGTTCTGCCCGGTAATGGCGTGAAACTGCCGTGCGTCGAGGCTGTCGACGCTGACATTGATATGGGTGAGGCCTGCCGCACGCCAGGCGCCGACGTCGCGCGCCATGCGGTAGCCATTGGTGGTCATGGCGATCTGGCGGATTGCCGCGTTGTCGCGCACGGCGGCAATGATATCGGTGAAGTCGCGCCGCATCGAGGGTTCGCCGCCGGTCAGGCGCACTTTTTCGGTGCCCGCCGCCGCAAAGGCACGCGTCACGCGACGAATCTCATCCAGCGAGAGAAAACTTTTGTTGTGCACGCCGTTCGGCCGGTAGCCGTCGGGCAGGCAGTAGGTACAACGGAAGTTACACACATCCGTGACCGACAGGCGCAGATAATAAAAGCTGCGCGCATAGGCATCTGTAAATTGTGGCACCTGAACACCTTTCCAAAGTACGGGAGATGCAGTCATTTCTTTCTGCACCCTGGCAGCTCGCGGCTGCGGCCAGGCATCCATATCACACGACTTAGGAACGCAAGGCTTGGGAGTCTGTTGTCATTGTGGACAACACGGTTAAAGCAAATGGTAGCGCGATTTGACGCTCGCATCCATCGGCATTTATCGCTATATATATTGATACATAACGTTATTTCACCGCATTTTCGCGACAGGATACGGTAAAATGCGCGACAGATATTGATACACATCAGTTGAACGCCGTCTGCACCTCACGTGCGGCGCTTTAAGGAGCAGCATGAATCGTACCCTGGCAGATTTGGATCGCGTGGTGGCACTCGGCGGCGGCCACGGCCTTGGCCGCGTGATGTCGGCGCTGGCGCCGCTGGGCTCACGCCTGACCGGCATCGTCACCACCACCGACAACGGCGGATCCACTGGCCGCATACGCCGTTCAGAAGGCGGCATTGCCTGGGGCGACATGCGCAACTGCATTAACCAGCTGATCACCGAACCCAGCGTGGCCTCTGCCATGTTCGAGTATCGCTTTACCGGCAACGGCGAACTGGCCGGGCATAATCTGGGCAATCTGATCCTGAAAGCGCTCGATCACCTCAGCGTGCGTCCGCTGGAAGCCATCAACATTATCCGCAACCTGCTGAAGGTGGATGCGTTTCTGATTCCGATGTCGGAACAGCCGGTGGACCTGGTCGCGCAGGATAGCGAAGGCAATATGGTGTACGGTGAAACGGCGATTGACGAAATGAAGCAGGCGCCGGAAGAGCTGATGCTGCACCCTAATGTGGTGCCGACGCGTGAAGCGCTGGACGCCGTCGCCGAGGCCGATTTGATCCTGATTGGTCCTGGCAGTTTTTACACCAGCCTGATGCCGATTCTGCTGATGGAGGAGATGGCACGCGCGCTGCGCCGGACGCCCGCCACCATGGTGTTCATCGGAAATCTCGGGCGCGAACTGAGTCCGGCGGCGGCCAGCCTGACGGTCGCCGACAAGCTGGCGATGATGGAAAAAGCCATTGGCAAACGGGTGATTGACGCCGTGGTGGTCGGCCCGTCAGCAGACACGCGCGGCGTCACTGAGCGGTTGATCGTGCGCGAACCGCTGGAAGCCGCCGATATCCGCTATCGTCACGACCGCCAGCTGCTGCGCCGCGCGCTGGAACATGCCATTCAGGCGGTTTAGCCGGCGCGCAACGCGACCGCCGGTTTCAGATTAAGAGGCGGCGATAAACAGTTCACGCAGCTCGTGTAGCTGGTCGCGCACCCGCGCGGCCTCTTCGAACTCCAGGTTCTGCGCGTGCTGCTGCATCTGCCCTTCCAGCTCGTGGATCTTCTTCTGCATGGCCTGGGGCGTGAGCGCCAGATAGCTGGCCTCAGCCTCGGCGGCAGTGCGTGAAGCCGTTTTGCCTTTGCCGCGCGTTTTCACCACGTTTTTGCCCAGCTCAAGAATATCGGTGATTTTCTTGTTCAGGCCCTGCGGCACAATGCCCCGCTCTTCGTTATAACGCTGCTGCTTCTCGCGGCGGCGCTCGGTCTCTTCCATCGCCCGCGCCATCGACGGCGTGATCTTATCTGCGTAGAGAATCGCTCTGCCGTTGACGTTACGCGCCGCGCGTCCGATGGTCTGAATCAGCGAGCGCTCGGAGCGCAGGAAGCCCTCTTTATCGGCGTCAAGAATCGCCACCAGCGACACTTCCGGCATATCCAGCCCTTCGCGCAGCAGGTTGATCCCCACCAGCACGTCAAACTCCCCGAGACGTAGATCGCGAATGATCTCCATACGTTCAACGGTATCAATGTCGGAGTGCAGATAACGCACCTTCTCGCCGTGCTCTTCAAGATACTCGGTGAGGTCTTCGGCCATGCGCTTGGTCAGCGTGGTGACCAGCACGCGCTCGTTGATTTCGACGCGCTTACGGATCTCCGACAGCAGATCGTCGACCTGGGTCGCCACCGGACGCACCTCAAGAATCGGATCGAGCAGACCGGTAGGCCGCACCACCTGATCGATGACGTCGCCGCCCGATTTCTCCAGCTCGTAGTTACCTGGCGTGGCCGAGACATAAATGGTCTGCGGTGCCAGCGCTTCAAACTCTTCAAAGCGCAGCGGACGGTTGTCCAGCGCCGACGGCAGGCGGAAACCGTACTCCACCAGTGTCTCTTTACGCGCGCGATCACCGCGATACATGCCGCCAATCTGCGGAATAGTCACGTGGGATTCATCGACCACCAGCAGGCCATCCGCCGGCAGGTAATCAAACAGCGTCGGCGGTGGCTCGCCCGGTCCGCGTCCGGAGAGATAGCGCGAATAGTTTTCAATGCCCGAGCAGTAGCCGAGTTCATTCATCATTTCGAGGTCGAACTGGGTGCGCTGGGTGATGCGCTGCTCTTCCAGCAGTTTGTTGTTCTCCAGCAGCACTTTGCGCCGCACCGCCAGCTCATCCTTGATCTCTTCCATCGCCTGCAGAATACGCTCGCGCGGCGTGACGTAGTGCGTTTTCGGGTAGATGGTGAAACGCGGAATCACCGAGATCACCTGGCCGGTCAGCGGGTCGAACAGCGACAGGCGCTCAACCTCTTCATCAAACAGTTCAACGCGCAGACCAATGTCATCGGATTCCGCCGGGAAGATATCGATCACTTCGCCGCGCACGCGGAAGGTGCCGCGCTGGAAAACCTGATCGTTGCGAGTGTACTGCAGTTCTGCGAGGCGGCGCAGGATGCTGCGCTGGTCGATGATCATGCCGCGCGTCAAATGCAGCATCATTTTCAGGTAGAGATCGGGATCGCCCAGGCCGTAGATAGCAGAAACCGACGCCACCACAATCACGTCGCGGCGCTCCAGCATCGCTTTAGTGGCAGAGAGACGCATCTGCTCGATGTGCTCGTTTACCGCTGCATCTTTCTCGATGAAGGTATCCGAACTGGGCACGTACGCTTCCGGCTGATAGTAGTCGTAGTAGGAGACGAAGAACTCGACGGCGTTATCCGGGAAGAACTCTTTCATCTCGCCATACAGCTGTGCCGCCAGCGTTTTATTCGGTGCCATTACCATGGTCGGCCGGTTGAGATCGGCAATGACGTTAGCGATGGTAAAAGTTTTTCCTGAACCGGTAACCCCCAGCAGCGTCTGGTGCGCCAGTCCATCCTCCAGCCCTTCTTCAAGGCGACGAATCGCCTCAGGCTGATCGCCTGAAGGTTTGAAAGCGGAGTTGAGTTTAAAGGCTTTACTCATGGTATTACGGTTCCTGCTGAAGAAGTCGGCGGGCAGGCTGGTAATTCTACTCTGCTATAGCGATTTTGCCAGAAAAAAATACTGGATATAATTACAGATATACTGCACGATGATGGGGAGATGCCGCGATTCGCTTCAGCGTAATTTATGCGGTAATCCGGAAGCGTTTGTTGCGCAAGGTTATCCCCAGACGAGCAACGCTTTTAACAATTGTCAATAGAGCGTCATTAAATTGCAGTCTGATGACAAGCCAGACAATTCTCAGGCTTGCTTTTAAATAACCTGCTGATTTAAAAGAGATTGACTCAAAAGCCCAGTTTCGCAGCATTATGTATGCAACCCGCGTATTTCCTCGCTTGCGCCCGGTTTTCAGTCGCTAATGCACAAGGTTATCCACAGGAATAGTGGATAACTGAATCCAGCCCCACGTCCATCGGCTGTGTATAATTTTCCCCTCGCTTATCCTGCCGTGCGAAAAAAATTTTTTTGCGATTATTTTTCCATCATCCCGTGCGGCTTTAACTATTCTTTTGGCGTACCCCATCGTGCCGTAACGGGAAAAAGCCCAGCGTTAAGGCCACTTATTTCTTCAGTCCCTGCCTTATGACAGCACAGATGCACCAGAAACGTTAAGCAGTCAGCACCGTCAAAGTGCAGGCGAGTTATTACTGCGGGCAATTGTTAAGCTTTTCTCATCAATTATGGCGAGTTTCGCTGCCTTTTATCCCGGTTGAGGCTGCTTTGGCGGACCTGGCCTGAGAATTGCAGTGAATTAACGGTGGAGTGACGAGTCCATGCCGGCAGGATGAACAAGCGCCGCCGGCGACAGCAGTGTCCCAATAGCCATTGTGCATGACTGTATGCCAGACGACACAGAGCGGGAGCATTCAGGCGAATAATCTGGAAGGAGAATGTCAGATGCTGAGTTTACGTTCGGTGAATCAATTTTACGGTCAGAACCATATTTTATGGGATGTGGATCTCGATCTGCCGCCAGGCACCTGCACCGGCGTGCTGGGCAGCCCGGGGATGGGCAAAACCACGCTGGTGAACTGTATTATGGGTCGTCTGCCCATTAATAGTGGATCGATGACCTGGCAGGAAGACGGCGCGCCGCCGGAAAACCTGCTGCTGCAGCCTGCTGAGCAACGCGCGCGCATGGGCATCGGCTACGTACCACAGGGACGCCACATCTTTTCCCAGATGAGCGTGGAAGATAACCTGCTGATTGCGCTGATGGCGGCACAGGATGATCGCAGCCGCGCCATTCCCGAGATGGTATTCGATCTGTTTCCGGCGCTCTACTCGCTGCGTCATCAGCGCAGCGGCGAACTGCCGATGGATCAGCAGCAGCAGCTGGCCCTGGCGCGCGCGCTGGTGCTGCAGCCGAAACTATTGATCCTCGATGAACCCACCGAAGGCATGTCGCCGTGGCTGGAGGAGGAGATGGGGAATCTGATTCGCCGCCTGAACCGCGACTATGGCCTGACGATTCTGCTGCTGGAACAGCATGTGTCGTTCATTCGCCGCGTGGCGGACTATTTTCTGCTGCTGCATCGCGGCCGCAACGTGGCGCAGGGCAGCGTGGCGCAGCTGGATGATGTAACGGTGAGTAAGTGGTTAACGGCCACCTAGCGTCGGTAGCCTGCGGCGCAGAGTGCTGCGCCGCCGCGCCATTTACTCTGGCAGGGTAAGGTAACGGCCACAGTCGGCCTGCTGTGCCGCGCTGCTCAGCCACGGAATCTCACCGAGGAACGGGGCCGCAATGCGCTGTTGCAGCGTCGCCAGATATTCCGCATGTCGCTTACCCGGCGGCTGAACGTCATTGGCAATCCAGCCGGCGAGGCGCAACCCGCGCGCCTTCACCGCCTCCGCCGTCAGCATGGCGTGGTTGATGCAGCCGAGCTTCACGCCGACCACCAGAATCACCGGCAGCTGCTCGGCGGCGACCCAGTCGGCGTAGGTTTGCGTCGCGGACAGCGGCGTGAACCAGCCGCCTGCGCCTTCCACCAGCACCCATTCAGCCTGCTGCTCCAGCGCGCGTAAGCCAGCGGAGAGCTGCGCAAATTCAATCGGTCTGCCCTCTTCCGCGCTGACGATATGCGGCGACGTCGGTTCGATGAACGCCAGCGGGTTCACCTGCTCATAGCTCAGCGCCAGGCTGCTGTAGCGCTGCAGCGCCAGCGCGTCGCTGTTGCGCACACCGTCGGGCGTGACCTCGCAGCCGGAGGCCACCGGTTTGTAGCCGGCAGTGCGTAATCCCGCAGCGCTGGCCGCCTGCAACAGGGCGCCGCTGGCGACTGTTTTGCCCACTTCGGTGTCAGTTCCGGTAATAAACCAGCGTGTCATTTTTGTAAAACTCCATACATCAGGTGATAACTGAGACGATAGCCGTGCGCATCCTGCGGCCAGTGCTGCTCCAGCTGCGCCAGCTGCGGGCGCGTCAGCAGGGCCGCGTGTCGCCCATCGTGCAGGTGCGTCGCGCCGATGCCTTTTAGCGAGCGCATGGCGCTGAGCGCGCTGGGGAAGTGCAGCGTGACGATCTGCGTCTGGCTGCGCAGCGGCAGGCCCGCGGTCGCCAGGGCAAAGGCATCGCCGCTGAGGAAGCGATTGGCGTGACGCCGACCATCGATCTGCGCCCACGCCTGGTGCACCTCCTGCAGCGAGCCGTCGAGCAGCGTAGAGAACAGCACGCTGCCGCCCGGGCGCGTCACGCGCAGAAACTGCAGCAGCGCGGTGCGCAGATCGCTGCTCCACTGCACCGCCAGGTTGCTCCAGACGCCGTCGACGCTGTTATCCGCCAGCGGTAACTGGTCGATATCGCCCTGTAAATAGTCGTGCGCCGAGTGCTGTTCGCGTGCCGCCTGCAGCATCGCCGGTGACAGATCCAGCGCGCAGACCTGGCGACCGCGATCGCGCCAGTAGCGGCTGAACCAGCCGGTGCCGCAGCCGGCATCCAGCAGCTGCGGGCCAAATCCGGCCGGCGCCAGCGCCAGCAGCGCCTCGCCGCTCTGGCGCTGCAGCTGAGCATGCTGTTCGTAATGCGCGGCCGCCCGGCCAAATGCCTGCGCCACCGCCTGTTTATTCACCTGCAGCGTCATACAGTGCCTCCAGCAACGCGTCGATATCTTCGGGATGATGCGCCGCGGTGAGCGTAATACGCAGCCGCGCGGTACCCGGCGGCACCGTTGGTGGCCGGATCGCGCTCACCCAGCAACCGGCCTGCGCCAGCCGCTGTGACAGCGCCAGCGCGGTACGGTTTTCGCCAACGATCAGCGGCTGAATGGCGCTGTCAGAAGCCATCAGCTGCCACGGCAACTGCGCCGCGCCCGCGCGAAAGCGGGCAATATTTTGCTGTAACCGCGCGCGCAACGCGTCGCCCTGCTGGATCTGCGCCAGCGCCGCCAGCAGCGCACAGCACTGCGCCGGCGGCATGGCGGTGGAATAGATTAAATGGCGCGAGAATTGCTCGACGTAATCTGCGGTGGCGTCATCACACAGCAGCGCGGCGCCGCTGACGCCAAAGCCTTTACCAAAGGTCACCACCAGCAACTCCGGTTTCACCTGCTGCTGCCAGCAGCTGCCGCGCCCCTGCTCACCGGTGACGCCAATGCCGTGCGCATCGTCCACCAGCAGCCAGCCGCCCGCGCGCCGGGTTTCGGCGGCAAGTTCAGCCAGCGGCGCACTGTCGCCATCCATGCTGAATACGCCCTCGGTCACCACCAGCGTGCCGCCTTCCGCGCGCGTCGCCAGCAGCTTCGCCAGGCTGGCCGGCTGGTTGTGGGCAAAACGGCGCAGCGTTGCCGGACTGTGGCTGGCGGCATCCAGCAGCGAGGCGTGCGCCAGTTTGTCAGCGATAATGCGATCCGACTTTTGCGCCAGCAGATGGATTACTGCCTGGTTGGCGGCAAAGCCGGAGATAAACAGCAGCGCGCGCGGGTAGCCGAGCCAGGACGCCAGCTGCTGCTCCAGCTGCGCATGGTGACGGCTGTAGCCGGTGACGTGGCCGGAAGCCCCGGCACCGACGCCTGCCTCGCGCACGCCCTGCTGCCAGGCGGCCATCACCGCCGGATGCTGGCTCAGGCCGAGGTAATCATTACTGGAGAAGTGGCGATAGCGCTGCCCGTCGAGGGTAATTTCACGCACGCTGTTGTGCTCAATGCGCCGCCGCTGCCGCCAGCCGTCGGCGGTACGCTGCGCCGTCAGCGCCTGCGCAATACGTTCAGACCACATTTACACGGCCGCGTTATAGAACTGCGCGCTGTCGGCGTGCAGCAACTGCTCGCTGAGCTGATGCTGCTGTTCGTTATCGCCCGCAGTCGTTGCGGTGTGCTCCGGATTCAGGCCCAGCTTGCGGAACAGGATCAGATCTTTGTCCTCTTCCGGGTTCGGCGTGGTCAGCAGCTTGCAGCCGTAGAAAATCGAGTTGGCACCCGCCATGAAGCACATCGCCTGGGTCTGTTCGCTCATCTGCTCGCGACCGGCCGACAGACGCACGTGCGAGGTCGGCATCATGATGCGCGCCACGGCAATGGTGCGGATAAAGTCGAACGGCTCGACGTCATCGTTATCCGCCAGCGGCGTGCCTTTGACTTTCACCAGCATGTTAATCGGCACGCTCTCCGGCGGCGTGGGCAGGTTGGCCAGCTGCACCAGCAATCCGGCGCGGTCGTTGACCGTTTCGCCCAGCCCGACAATGCCGCCTGAACACACTTTGATACCGGCGTTGCGCACTTTATCCAGCGTATCAAGACGCTCCTGATAGGTACGGGTGGTGATGATGCTGCCGTAAAACTCCGGCGAGGTGTCGAGGTTATGGTTGTAAAAATCGAGCCCGGCGCTGGCCAGCCGCTGCGCCTGATCGTGGTCAAGCGTTCCCAGCGTCATGCAGGTTTCCATGCCCATGGCTTTCACGCCCTGCACCATCTGCTCAAGGTACGGCATGTCGCGCTCGTGCGGGTTTTTCCACGCCGCGCCCATGCAGAAGCGGCTGGAGCCGGCTGCTTTGGCCTTGCGCGCCGATTCCAGCACCGCTTCCACCTCCATCAGGCGCTCGGTTTCCAGCCCGGTTTTGTAACGCGCGCTCTGCGGACAGTATTTACAGTCTTCCGGACAGGCGCCGGTTTTGATCGACAGCAGCGTGCTGACCTGCACCTGACGCGGGTCGAAGTGCTGGCGGTGCACCTGCTGTGCTTCAAACATCAGCTCGAGAAAAGGTTTATCAAATAGCGCCTGAGCCTGAGCCAGTGTCCAGCGATTAGCCATTGCTTACTCCAAAAAAAGGGGGTTCATCCTGACGATTAACGTGGTTATACTTGTAAACTAAATCTTTTCAAAATGGTTTACAAGACAGATGTTCACACAGGACGACCTCCGCTTTGACCGCCAGCATATCTGGCATCCTTACACCTCAATGCGCGATCCGCTGCCGTGCTACCCGGTGGTGGCCGCGCACGGCTGCACGCTGCAGCTGGCCGATGGACGTGAGCTGGTCGACGGCATGTCGTCGTGGTGGGCAGCGATCCACGGCTATAACCATCCGCGCCTCAATCAGGCGTTGCAGCAGCAGATGGCGCAGATGTCACACGTGATGTTCGGCGGCATCACCCATCCGCCAGCCGTGGAGCTGAGCCGCCAGCTGATCGCCATGACGCCCGAGGCGCTGGAGTGCGTGTTCCTCGCCGATTCCGGCTCTATCGCCGTCGAAGTGTCGATGAAAATGGCGCTGCAGTACTGGCTGGGTCGCGGAGAGACGCGGCAGAAATTCCTCACGCTGCAGCGCGGTTATCACGGCGATACGTTTGCCGCCATGTCGGTCTGCGATCCGGAAAACTCCATGCACAGCCTGTGGCGCGGCTACCTGCCCGAGCATCTGTTCGCCCGCGCGCCGCAGTGTGGCTTTGACGATGACTGGGATGACAACGATATTGCCGATTTCGCCCGGCTGGCCGAACAGCACCATCGCAGCATTGCCGCGGTAATTCTGGAACCTATCGTACAGGGTGCCGGCGGCATGCGCTTTTACCATCCACGCTATCTGCAACAGGTGCGGGCGCTGTGCGATCGCTACGGTTTATTGCTGATCGCCGATGAGATCGCCACCGGCTTCGGCCGCAGCGGCAAGCTGTTTGCCTGCGAACACGCCGGCATCACGCCGGACATTTTGTGCCTCGGCAAAGCGCTGACCGGCGGCACCCTGACGCTCTCCGCCACCCTGACCACGCGCGACGTCGCCGATACCATCAGCCGCAGCGCGGCAGGCTGCTTTATGCATGGTCCGACCTTTATGGGCAATCCGCTGGCCTGTGCGGTGGCAGTCGAAAGCCTGAAGCTGATTAACGAAGGGCACTGGCCGGCGCAGGTGGCGGCGATTGAACAGCAGCTGCGAACGGAACTGCTGCCGCTGCGCGGCCATCCGATGGTGGCGGATGCGCGCGTGCTGGGGGCGATTGGCGTGATTGAGACCCATCAGCCGGTGAACATGGCGGCGCTGCAGCAGTTCTTCGTGGAACGCGGCGTATGGATTCGCCCGTTCGGTAAGCTGATTTACCTGATGCCACCTTATCTGATTTCTGCCGCACAGCTGACGCAGCTGACGGCGGCGCTAAGCGCTGCACTGGCGGTGGACGGCCACTTTCAGCCCTGACACCGCTGGCACTCGCCGCCATTTTCCACCATCATGGAGAGCAGTACACAACAGGAAAGGAGAGATCATGCGCGTAGTGAGCCAGGATTTTAACGATGGCGATAAAATGCCCGAGCGCCACGTGTTTAACGGCATGGGTTACCAGGGCGATAATCTGTCGCCGCACCTGGCATGGGATGAAGTGCCGGCCGGCACCAAAAGCTTTGTGGTGACCTGCTACGATCCGGATGCCCCGACCGGCTCTGGCTGGTGGCACTGGGTGGTCGCCAATATTCCGGCTGAGGTGACCGTGCTGTCACAGGGCGCCGGTTCCGGCGTGGCGGAACTGCCGGAGGGTGCCATTCAGACGCGCACCGATTTCGGCCAGAACGGTTACGGTGGTGCAGCGCCGCCGCAGGGCGAATCGCATCGCTACATCTTTACGGTGCATGCGCTGGACGTGGAGAAAATTGAGGTGGACGAAGGTGCCAGCGGCGCGATGGTCGGCTTCAACGTGCACTTCCATGCGCTGGCCAGCGCGTCGATCACGGTGAAATACGCCTGATGACATAAGGTGCGCATCGCTGCGCACCCTGACAGAGGTCGCCGTAGATGGCGACCCTGCATGACCGAAGCGCGTTCCTCAGTCCAGCGCGTGAATCACTACCCACATCGGGCCCTGACCCACGGCGTAACGCGCCAGCGGTTGCAGCAGGCCACGATCGCCGATGCGATAGACTTCAATGTGATGCGATTTCTGCCCCGCCGCCACCAGATACTGACCGCTGCCATCAATGTTAAAGCCACGCGGCTGAGTTTCGGTCGGCTGATAACCTTCAATCGTCAGCACCGAGCCATCCTCACTGATACTGAACACGGTCAGCGTGCTGCTGGTGCGGTCACAGGCATACAGGAAGCGACCGTCCGGGGTGATATGGATATCCGCTGCCCAGCGCGTATCGCTGAAGCCCGGCGGCATGATATCAAGACTCTGCACGCGCTCGACCTGGCCGTTAACATTGTTCAGCGCCCAGACGTCGACGTTGCTGTCCAGTTCGTTAACCACATAGCCATAGGCGCCGTTCGGGTGGAACGCCATATGACGCGGGCCGGCGCCTTCTACGGTGGTCACCTGCGGCTGCGCGCGCGGTGCCAGCGTGCCGTCCGCCTGCAGCTGATACAGGCAGATGCGATCCTGTTTCAGCGCTGGTACAAACAGCGTCTGGTTGCTGAGGTCGATATTCGCCGAATGGCAGCCCTCCAGCCCGTTAATCACCTGCAGTGGCGCCTGCGGCAGGCCATCGCTGCCAATCGGGCTGATGCTGACGCAGGCATCGTTATAGGAGCCGCAGAACAGGTAGTTGCCCTGACGATCGGTAGAAATGTGAGTCGGGCTGCCCGGCAGCGGCGCTTCACCGGCCAGGCTTAACGTACCGTCGGCCGCAATGCGGTACGCCAGTACGCGAAAATTCGGACGCACGCCGACATAGAGAAAATCTTTCTTCGGGCTCACCACCATCGGCTGCACCTGGCCGGCCACATCCGTGACCTGCAATAACGTCAGTGCGCCATCTTCCTGCATCTGCCAGGCGTGGATCTGCTGGCTCTCGGGACTGGCGGTATACACGACTTGTTTCATGCGTTTTCCTTATTCGCTGCCTGATGAAAAACAGTAACTGTAGCGCGTTTCACCGCCGCGCGCTGGGCTGATTTGTGCCCTGCTTTTTGTCTCAGGGCCGCTGGCGGGTGTAGACTTAATGCTTTGCTAACTCCGGACGGAAAGTGTAATGAGCTACCGCGTAATCGCCCTTGACCTCGACGGCACCCTGCTAACCCCAAACAAAACCATCCTGCCAGAATCCCTTGAAGCCTTAGCCCGCGCGCAACAGGCTGGCGTTCAGGTGCTGATCGTCACCGGTCGCCATCACTGCGCGATTCACCCGTTTTATCAGGCGCTGCAGCTGACAACGCCCGCCATCTGCTGTAACGGCACGTACCTGTACGATTACCAGGCGCAACGGGTGCTGGCTGCCGATCCGCTGGAGAAAAGTCAGGCGGCGCGAGTGATTGAGATGCTCGATCAGGAGAATATTCACGGTCTGCTGTATGTCGATGATGCGATGCTGTACCAGGAAGCGACCGGCCATGTGACGCGCACCCTCAACTGGGCGCAGTCGCTGCCGGAAGCGCAGCGCCCGCTGTTTGTGCAGGTGCCGAGCCTGGCGCAGGCGGCGCACGACGCGCAGTCGATCTGGAAATTTGCCCTGTCGCATCCGGATACCCGCGCGCTGCAGCAGTTTGCCGAGCGCACCGAACGCGAGCTGGGTCTGGCGTGTGAATGGTCGTGGCACGATCAGGTCGACATCGCCCAGGCCGGCAACAGCAAAGGCAAACGCCTGGCGCAGTGGGTGGCGAGCCAGGGTCTGAGCATGCAGGACGTGCTGGCGTTTGGCGATAATTACAACGATCTTAGCATGCTGGAGCAGGCCGGGCTGGGCGTGGCGATGGGCAATGCCGATGACGCCATCAAAGCACGCGCGCGCAAAGTGATCGGTACCAACCTTGAGCCGGGCATTGCGCAGGTGATCTATCAGGAAGTGCTGTAACGCCAGGCTGGTCGCGGCACAAGGCATCTGTAGGGTTGACCGGAAAAAAGCGCGAAAAAACGCGCTGATCCGCAGACCGGACGTACCGCGCTGTCGTCCGGTTTGTGTTACGCGGTAATCGACACGCTCTTGATCTGCGCATACAGCCACTGATCGGGCCGGATATTCAGCTCGTCGCGCGCCCACGGTGAAATGCGCGCCCACAGCTCGCTGACGCCGATGCGCAGTTTCACTTCGACCTGGTCGTCCAGCTCCAGCAGCTCCACCACCTGCGCCGGTAAGATATTGCGGATCGAGGTATTTTGCGGCGGCTGCAGCGCCAGCGACACGTCCGCCGAGGCGATACGGATGCGCAGTACGCTTTTCACCGGCTGATTCACCCGGCTGACCCAGATGTGCTGATCGCCAAGCGACAGCGCGGTCATCGGGTAATCCGGATGCTGCTCCAGCACCTGCACGCGCAGTACGCTGCTGCGCTCGGCCGCCGGCAGCCAGGGCCGCATCGCGCTGCTGCCCCACACTTTTTCCAGCGCGCCGAAGGCTTTGACGTTACCGTTATCCAGCACCAGTACCTGATTCGCCAGCTGGACAATCTCCTCAAGGCTGTGGCTCACGTACAGCAGCGGAATCTCCACCTGCTTCGCCAGCTTCTGCAAATAGGGCATCAGCTCGCGCTTGCGTGGCAGATCGAGCGACGCCAGCGGTTCGTCCATCAGCAGGATATCCGGCGCACTCAGCAGCGCCCGGCCCATCGCCACGCGCTGCTTTTCACCCCCCGACAGCGAGGCCGGATAGCGATCCAGCAGCGCATCCAGTCCCAGCAGCGTCACCAGCGCCCCGAACTGCGCTTTCATTTTAGGCGCCATGCCATACTGCAGATTGCCGCGCACGCGATAATGGGGAAACAGGCGCGCATCCTGAAACACGTACCCGATGCGGCGTTTTTCCGGCGGCAGATTGATGCCGCTGTCGCGGTCAAACAACAGACGATCGTTAAGCGCAATCTGGCCGCTCTGCGGCTGCGTCAGGCCGCTGATAGCATTGATTAATGAGGTTTTTCCTGCTCCGGACACGCCAAAGATAGCGGTGATGCCGCTGGCCGGAATCTCCACATCGACGTTGAGCTGATGCTCACCGAGCTGTTGCGCAATGTTGATTTTCAGCATCAGGCCGCTCCCAGCCGCTTGCGGCCCCAGCGCGCCAGCAGCTCCGAAGCCACCAGTGACAGCAGTGCCAGCGCAATCGCCACCGCGCACAGCCGCGCCGCGGTGCCTTCCGCGCCGGGCGTTTCAATCAGGGTAAACATGGCGGACGGAATGGTGCGGGTTTCGCCAGGAATGTTGGAGACAAAGGTAATGGTGGCGCCAAATTCACCCAGCGAGCGGGCGAACGCCAGCACGGTGCCCACGATGATGCCCGGGAAAGTCAGCGGCAGTGTGATGGTGAAAAACACCCGCCAGCGGCCCGCGCCCAGGGTACGTGCCGCCTGTTCCAGCCGGCTGTCTACCGCTTCCAGCGCCAGACGAATGGCGCGCACCATCAGCGGAAACGCCATCACCGCCGAGGCCAGCACCGCGCCGCGCCAGCTGAAGGCAAAGGTGATGCCGAACCAGTCATACAGCCAGCTGCCAATCAGGCCGCGCCGCCCGAGCGACAGCAGCAGCAAATAGCCGACCACCACCGGCGGCAGCACCAGCGGCAGATGAATCAGGCTATCGAGCAGGGTTTTGCCGGGAAAGCGACAGCGCGCCAGAATCCACGCCATCAGGATGCCAAACGGCAGGCTGCACAGCACCGCCACGCAGGAAACTTTCAGGCTCAGGAATACGGCCTGCCATTCGGGATCGCTCAGTATCATCTCTTCGGCGTAAATCCATACTGTTTAAACACGGCAGCGGCATCCGGCCCCTGCAGATAGTCATAGAAGGCCTGCACCGCTGCGTTCTGGTGATCGCTGACCACCGCCATCGGGTACTCTACGGGTTTGTGACTCGCTTCGGGGAAGCGTCCGACCACCTGCACCTTATCACTGGCTACCGCGTCGGAACCGTACACGATGCCATACGGCGTTTCGCGGCGTTCCACTAGCGCCAGCGCGGCACGCACGTTGTTAGCCGGTGCGAGCCGTGAAGCCAGCGTGTCCCACGCGCCCAGCTTTTGCAGCGCTTCTTTGGCATAAATACCTGCCGGCACGTGATCCGGATCGCCCACCGCCAGGCGCTCGCCCTTAAGCAGGTTCTGCCATGGGGTCTGCGCATTGATGGTCACCGGCTGCGCGTTAGCGCTTTTTGCCGCCACCAGCACCAGATCGTTGCCCAGCAGCGTGTAGCGCGTACTGCCGATCACGCTGTTTTTCGCCACCGCATCGTCCATCCACTGCTGATCGGCAGAGATAAACAGATCCGCCGGGGCGCCCTGCTCGATTTGCCGCGCCAGCGTCGACGAGGAAGCGAACGAGGATACCACTTCAACGCCGCTTTTTTGCTGATATTGCGTGGCAATCTGCTGCATCGCATTAGTCAGCGAGGCCGCAGCGAACACAGTAATTTTCTCCGCCGCCAGCGCCTGACCCGACAGCGACACGGTGACCACGGCCGCCGCCGCCCAGTGATAAAGCGTATTTTGCATAGAGAACTCCAGGTTACGTTATATAGTTGATAATACAACGCGAGCCTGAAAGCTGTCATGAGCTTTATATCGGCAAAAACGGCGGGAAGTTAAGGGCAAAACGCCCGCAGCGTGCGGGCGTTAAAAATCAGTGGTGTGAGCTATTGGCGGGACGGTCGTCGCGGCGGCCAAATTTAGAGATGACGTTAAAGACTTCACCCAGGCCGTAAATCAGACCCAGCATAATCGCCATCACGATGGGCACCATGATGATGGCGACCGCCAGGCTTTTTAACAGTTCCAGCATGGAAACCTCGCGCAAAGAGTAAAAAAGTGATTGTAACGGCTGGAGAAAAAAAGGCACTGCCCTTTTCGTGCTTTTACTTTAGGCCTTACAATTGGCGCATTCACCTAAGGAGCTGACATGCAGGCAGAACTCTCTCTTCACATTCGTCTTCAGCAGAAACTGTTTGCCGATCCGCGCCGTATTGAGCTGCTCAGGCGCGTGCAGGAAACCGGCTCCATCAGCCAGGGCGCCAGACTGGCGGGCATCAGCTATAAAAGCGCCTGGGACGCCATCAATGAGATGAATCAGCTGGCGGATCAGACGCTGGTCGAACGCGCGACCGGCGGCAAAGGCGGCGGCGGTGCCCGGCTGACGCGCTACGGCGAGCGATTAATCCAGCTGTTTCAGCTGATGGAGCAGATCCAGCAAAAAGCCTTTGACGTGCTGCAAAACGACAGCCTCCCGCTTGACAGCCTGCTGGCGGCGATCGCCCGCTTTTCCCTGCAAACCAGCGCGCGCAACCAGCTATTTGGCACGGTGCAGGCGCGCGATCGTCAGCAGGTGCAGCAGCATGTTGAGATACTGCTGAACGACGGCGTGACGCGCCTGCAGGTGGCTCTGACCGAACGCAGCGCGGAGCGGCTACAGCTCGACAGCGGTAAAGAGGTGCTGGTGCTGATCAAAGCGCCGTGGATCCGCCTGACGCCTGACGCCGCAGAGGGCGATAATCAGCTGCCGGGCCTTGTCCACACCATCGAACCCGGCGAAACGCAGAGTGAAGTGCTGATTGCGCTGGCGGGCGGTGAAATGTTGTGCGCCACCGTCCCCAGCCAGGCGCTTCGCCAGCATAATCTGCAGCCCGGCAGCGCCGTGACCGCCTGTTTTAATGCAGAACACGCCATCATCGCCACACTGCTCTGATCTGGCCGCCATGATTTGACTTCATTTCGCTGGCTCGCTACAACTGAGCGACTTGATGCAGAAAACGGAACAAATCATGGCCTCATTGCAAATTTCGCAAGGCATATTTCACCTGAGCGATAGCCGTACCCTGACCCTGCCGGACTTAACCCTGCACAGCGGCGAAAGCTGGGCCTTTGTCGGTGCAAACGGCAGCGGTAAATCCTCGCTGGCGCGCGCGCTGTCCGGCGAGCTGACGGCGGCAAAGGGCGAGCTGCGGCAGGATTTTCAGCGCCGCACCCGTCTGTCGCTGGAGCAGCTGCAACAGCTGGTGACGCAGGAGTGGGAGCGCAACAACACCGATCTGCTGAGTGAAGGCGAAGATGACACCGGCCGCACCGCGCTGGAGATCATTCAGGATGAAGTAAAGGATGAGGCGCGGGCGCAGGCGCTGGCACAGCAGTTCGGCATCAGCGCTCTACTGACTCGCCGCTTCAAATACCTTTCCACCGGCGAAACGCGCAAAACGCTGCTGTGTCAGGCGCTGATGGCGCAGCCGGATTTGCTGATCCTCGACGAACCTTTTGATGGTCTGGATGTGGCATCGCGCGCCAGTCTTGCCGATACGCTGCATCAGCTGCATCGCGACGGCTACACCGTGGTGCTGGTGCTGAACCGCTTTGACGACATCCCGGATTTTGTCCAGCAGGTCGGCGTGCTGGCGGAGTGCACGCTGACGCACGTGGGCGCGCGCCAGGCGATTCTCGCCGAAGCGCTGGTGGCGCAGCTGGCGCACAGCGAACGCCTGCAGGGCATGGCGCTGCCGGAGCCGGACCAGCCGGATCAGCTGCCGCTGCTGGCGGCAGATGCGCCGCGCGTTATCCTGCGCAACGGCGTGGTGTCGTATAACGATCATGCGGTGATCGACGGCCTGAACTGGCAGGTCAATCCCGGCGAGCACTGGCAGATTATCGGCCCCAACGGCGCGGGTAAATCGACCCTGCTTAGCCTGGTCACCGGCGATCATCCGCAGGGCTACAGCAATGATTTAACGTTGTTTGGTATTCGCCGCGGCAGCGGTGAAACCATCTGGGACATCAAGCAGCATATCGGTTACGTCAGCAGCAGCCTGCATCTGGATTACCGCGTCAGCTGTAATGTGCGTACGGTGATCCTCTCGGGCTTTTTTGATTCGATCGGTCTTTATCAGGTGGTATCGGATCGGCAGAAAGCGCTGGCGCGCCAGTGGCTGGCGCTGCTTGGCATGGACAATGCGCTGGCCGATGCGCCGTTTCATAGCCTGTCGTGGGGCCAGCAGCGGCTGGTGCTGATTGCGCGCGCGCTGGTGAAGCACCCGACGCTGTTAATTCTGGATGAGCCGCTGCAGGGGCTCGATCCCATTAACCGCCAGCTGGTGCGCCGCTTTGTTGATGTGCTGATCGGCGAAGGCCGTACCCAGCTGATGTTTGTGTCCCACCACGCCGAAGACGCGCCGCAGTGCATCACCCACCGCCTGAGTTTTGTAAAACAGGGCGCGGGCTATGCTTATCAGCAGGAGACGTTGCGTTAGTTTTCATTCATGAGCGGGTCGCCATCCATGGCGGCCCGGCGATAACAGTACGCACCTGACAAATTTCCTTCCCTAAAAATGTAACCGCTACCACTAGCCTGCCGCATTATTCAGCAAACGCTGCGCATAAACCCACAAAATGAGAATCGTCACCTTGTGTAAACGATACCATTTATCCAGACTGGATCACGCTTTCAGCGCCACCGTTATGCTACGTTGAAGGCAGTGATTTTCTTCTGTTTGCCGATTACCAGGACTTGTTATGCAAAAATTTAACCCGGTCGATCATCATCCACATCGCCGCTATAACCCGTTGATCGATCAATGGGTGCTGGTGTCACCGCATCGCGCCAAACGTCCGTGGCAGGGTGCGCAGGAGACGCCGGCGCTGGAGCAACTGCCTGCACACGATCCGGACTGCTTCCTGTGCGCCGGTAATACCCGTATCACCGGCGACAAAAATCCCGATTACAAAAGTACTTACGTGTTCACCAATGACTTCGCCGCGCTGATGACCGATACGCCGGACGCGCCGCAGAGCGATGATGTGCTGATGCGCTGTGAAGGCGCGCGCGGTACCAGTCGGGTGATCTGCTTCTCGCCGGATCACAGCAAAACCCTGCCCGAACTGCCGCTGCACAACTTGCAGGACATCGTGCGTACCTGGCAGGAGCAGACCGCTGAACTCGGTCAGCACTATCCGTGGGTGCAGGTATTTGAAAACAAAGGCGCAGCGATGGGCTGCTCGAATCCGCATCCGCACGGTCAGGTGTGGGCCAACAGTTTTCTGCCGAATGAAGCGCAAAAAGAGGATGACAATCAGCGCCGCTACTTTGCCGATAAAGGTACGCCGCTGCTGGTGGATTACGTAACGCGCGAATTGCAGGACGGCAGCCGTACCGTGGTTGAAACCGATCACTGGCTGGCGGTAGTGCCGTGGTGGGCGGCCTGGCCGTTTGAAACCCTGCTGCTGCCGAAAACGCACGTGAAACGCATTACCGATCTCAGCGAGGCGCAGCGCACCGATCTGGCGCTGGCGCTCAAGCAGCTCACCAGCCGTTACGACAATCTGTTTCAGTGCTCGTTCCCCTATTCGATGGGCTGGCACGGCGCGCCGTTCAACGGCGAAGCCAACGATCACTGGCAGCTGCACGCGCACTTCTATCCCCCGCTGCTGCGCTCCGCGACGGTACGAAAATTTATGGTTGGCTACGAGATGCTGGCCGAGACCCAACGTGATTTAACGGCGGAACAGGCAGCAGAACGTCTGCGCTCTGTCAGCGCTATCCATTTCCGCGAGGAACAATAAATGTCTTTAAAATCGATCACTCAACAGGTTTTCGCTGACACCTTCGGCTACGCGCCGAGCCACAGCATTCAGGCACCGGGACGGGTGAACCTGATCGGCGAGCATACCGATTACAACGACGGCTTCGTGCTGCCCTGCGCTATCGATTATCAGACCGTGATTGCCTGCGCCCGCCGCGACGATCGCCAGGTGCGCGTGGTGGCGGTGGATTACGACAATCAGCAGGATAGCTTCTCGCTGGATGCGCCGATTGAGCCGCTCAGCGAACCGATGTGGGCCAATTACGTGCGCGGCGTGGTGAAACATCTGCAGCAGCGCGACGCCAGCTTTGGCGGCGTGGATATGGTGATCAGCGGCAATGTGCCGCAGGGTGCCGGTCTCAGCTCGTCCGCCTCGCTGGAAGTGGCGGTGGGCACCGTGTTCCAGCAGCTGTATCAGCTGAAGCTCGACGGCGCAGCGATTGCCGTTAACGGGCAGGAAGCGGAGAACCAGTTTGTTGGCTGCAACTGCGGCATCATGGATCAGCTGATTTCAGCGCTCGGCCAGCAGGATCACGCCATGCTGCTGGACTGCCGCACGCTGGGCACGCGCGCCGTATCCATGCCGGAGGATGTCGCGGTGGTGATCATCAACTCGAACTTCCGCCGTAATCTGGTGGGCAGCGAATACAATACCCGCCGCGAGCAGTGCGAAACCGGTGCGCGCTTCTTTAACAAAAAGGCGCTGCGCGACGTGACGCTGGAGGAGTTTGCGGCGGCAGAACAGCAGCTCGATCCGCTGGTGGCCAAACGCGTGCGTCACGTGATCACCGAAAATGCGCGTACGCTGGAAGCGGCGGACGCGCTGAGCAGCGGCGATCTGCAACGCATGGGTGAGCTGATGGCCGCCTCGCACGCCTCAATGCGCGACGATTTTGAGATTACCGTCGCGCCCATCGACCAGCTGGTGGAGATCGTCAAAGCGGAGATCGGCCCGCGCGGCGGCGTGCGTATGACCGGCGGCGGCTTCGGTGGCTGTATTGTCGCCCTGATGCCAACCGATCTGGTCGATCAGGTGAAAGCGGCGGTGGCGCAGCAGTACGAAGCGCAGACCGGCATCAAAGAGACCTTTTACGTGTGTAAAGCCTCAGCAGGAGCCGGCCAATGGTAAGCGACGTCAACTCTCATGCGCCGGACGGCCAGCCGTGGCGCATCACCGTGCTGCGCAACCGCAACGGCATGGTCGCCACCTTTATGGACTGGGGCGCCACCTGGCTGTCGGCGCGCGTGCCGATGCAGGACGGCAGCGTGCGCGAAGCGCTGCTCGGCTGCGCCACGCCGTCCGACTATCTGCATCAGGATGCTTATCTCGGTGCCACCATCGGGCGTTACGCGAACCGCATCGCCTTCGCTGAGCTGAAGCCGCTTAACCGGCTGCTGGCGGCCAATCAGGGTCCGCACCAGCTGCACGGCGGGCCGCAGGGTTTCGACAAGCGCCGCTGGCAGATCCTCAGCCAGAGCGACAGCGAAGTGCACTATCGTCTTGATTCGCCGGACGGCGACCAGGGCTATCCCGGCAATCTGATTGCCGATGTGATTTATCAGCTCGACGACGATAACTGCCTGTCGATTCGCTATGAAGCGCAGACCGATCAGGCCTGTCCGGTCAACCTGACCAACCATGCTTACTTCAACCTTGATGCGCATCATGGCGACGCGCGCCAGCATCGCTTACAACTGCAGGCCGATCGTTATCTGCCGGTGGACAGCGCAGGCATTCCCAATGCACCGCTGAAAGCGGTAGACGGTACCAGCTTTGATTTCCGCCAGCCGAAACGCGTGGCGGATGAGTTCCTGGCCGACGACGATCAGCGCGCGGTGAAAGGCTACGATCACGCGTTTCTGCTCACCACCGCCGGTGACAGCAGCCAGCCTGCTGCGCAGCTGTGGTCAGCGGACGACAAACTTAGCGTGAGCGTGTTCACCGCCGCGCCGGCGCTGCAGTTCTACTCCGGCAACTATCTGGAGGGAACGCGCGCCCGTGAACAGGGCAGCTATACTGCTTTCCAGGGCATCGCTCTGGAGAGTGAGTTTTTACCGGATTCGCCCAACCATAGCGAGTGGCCGCAGCCTGATTGCTGGCTGCAGCCCGGCGACACATGGCACTCCGTGACGCGTTATCGCTTCACCCCGCACTAAGCGCCGGTTGAAAAACGCGCACTGCGGTGCCGACAGGCTTACGCCGTGCGCTGTTTTCCGCTATGGTATGGCGCTATCAGTGTGCCGCTGAAATCAGCGGCCGCAGCCGGTTTCTATCATCATCGAAACATTAAGCATTAAGGAGTAAAGCTATGGCCGTAACTAAGCTGGTTCTGGTGCGCCACGGCGAAAGCCAGTGGAATCAGGAAAACCGCTTCACCGGATGGTACGACGTGGATCTGTCCGACAAGGGTCGCACCGAAGCCAAAGCAGCCGGTCAGCTGCTGAAAAAAGAAGGTTTCGTGTTTGATTTTGCCTACACCTCAGTGCTGAAGCGTGCCATCCACACTCTGTGGAACGTGCTGGATGAGCTGGATCAGGCCTGGCTGCCGGTCGAGAAAACCTGGCGTCTGAACGAGCGTCACTACGGTGCGCTGCAGGGTCTGGACAAAGCGGAAACCGCCGCCAAATACGGCGACGATCAGGTGAAACAGTGGCGCCGCGGCTTTGCCGTTACGCCACCAGAGCTGGATCGTAACGACGAGCGTTTCCCGGGCCACGACCCGCGTTACAAATCCCTGACCGACGCGCAGCTGCCAACCACCGAAAGCCTGGCACTGACCATCGATCGCGTGATCCCATTCTGGAACGAGAGCATTCTGCCGCGCATCAAGAGCGGTGAGAAAGTGATCGTTGCCGCGCACGGTAACTCACTGCGCGCGCTGGTGAAATACCTCGATAACATGAGCGAAGATGAGATCCTCGAACTGAACATCCCAACCGGCGTACCGCTGGTGTATGAGTTCGACGAGAACTTCAAGCCAATCAAACATTACTATCTGGGTGATGCCGACGAGATCGCAGCGAAAGCCGCCGCCGTTGCTAACCAGGGTAAAGCGAAGTAAGTTCACGCTGAAACGCAAAAGGCCAGACGCGAGTCTGGCCTTTTTTTATGCCGTGCGCTGCCGTTAGCCGCGACGGGTTTTGATCGCCTGCGCCAGCTGACGCAGCGCTTTTTCCGTGTCGTCCCAGCCAATACAGGCGTCGGTGACGCTCTGGCCGTACACCAGCGGTTTGCCGCTGTCGAGGCTCTGGTTGCCTTCCACCAGGTGGCTCTCAATCATCACGCCGGTAATCGCCTGCTCGCCGCCGGCAATCTGCTGCGCCACGTCTGCGGCCACCACCATCTGACGCTGGAACTGCTTGCTGCTGTTGGCGTGGCTGAAGTCGATCATCACCTGTGGACGCAGGCCCGCTTTTTCCAGCCCGGTTTTCACCGCCGCAACGTGTTCCGCACTGTAGTTTGGCTCTTTGCCGCCGCGCAGAATGATGTGGCAATCTTCATTACCGCTGGTTTCGACAATCGCCGAATGACCATATTTGGTGACCGACAGGAAGCAGTGCGGCGCGCTGGCAGCACCGATGGCATCGATCGCAACTTTGATGGTGCCGTCAGTGCCGTTTTTGAAGCCAACCGGACAGGAGAGCCCGGACGAGAGCTCGCGGTGCACCTGCGATTCGGTAGTACGCGCACCAATCGCGCCCCAGCTCATCAAATCCGCCATGTATTGCGGCGTGATCATGTCGAGGAACTCACCGGCAGCCGGCAGTCCGGTGTCGTTGATATCCACCAGCAGCTTACGCGCCAGGCGCAGGCCGTCGTTAATCTGGAAGCTACCGTCCATGTAAGGATCGTTGATCAGCCCTTTCCAGCCCACCGTGGTACGCGGTTTTTCAAAGTACACGCGCATCACTACTTCCAGTTCACCCTTCAGCTCCTCGCGCAACGTCAGCAGGCGAGCGGCATACTCTTTGGCCGCCTGCGTATCGTGGATGGAGCATGGCCCAATCACTACCAGCAGGCGGTCATCTTCACCGTGCAGAATGCGGTGAATGGCCTGGCGGGCCTGGGCAACGGTTTGAGCAGCGTTATCGGTGGCGGGGAATTTTTCCAGCAGCGCAACAGGGGGCAGTAACTCTTTGATCTCTCTGATGCGTAAATCGTCGTTCTGGTAATCCATACTTATTCCATTCAAATTTCTGGCCCTGCGTACGCCGGGCGCAACCCGTCCAATGTATCCCTTCAGGCACCAGGTGTAAATTATGTCCTGTGCGCAAATGGCTCGCTCAGATTTGCATTTATTCGTTTCTGAACTAAGCTTTTTAAACGTAAGCACTGAGGAATGAGGTGCTTTCGCTATTTATATTCATGCCGAACACTCATGACGGAATTAAATTCCGTCGCGGCACGCTTTTTTCGTCAAACAGCACCAGCGGGTGTCACGCGGCAACTATCCATTTATTACAGGAGCATAATGATGAATAAGTTTGCATTGATTTTTCTGACGGCAGCGATGACTTTGGGCAGCGGCGCAGCACTGGCTGCGGATAACAACAACGGCCAGGCGAATGCGTCAGCAGAAGCCGGCGCAGCCGCGGGCGGCGCGAAAGAGAATCTGCCGCCAAATAATGTCGACAATAGCAACATTAATAATGGCAGCATGAACACCAACGGTGCCGCGACTTCTGGAACCAGCTCCGGCAATATGTCGGCCAGCCAGGAACACAAAAATACCATGTGTAAAGATGGTCGCTGCCCGGATATGAATAAGAAAGTTGAAACCAAGGAAGGCGGTGGTCACGTCAAACATAAAACTGACGGCACCACGCAGTAATCCACGCGGAGCGTGATGCAGGGCGAGCTTCGGCTCGCCCTGTTGTTTTTCCCCTGCCCTATTTCCGCTATGCTAACGCTATGAAATTCACAGGAACTGTTTCATGGCCGCGCTGCTGCTTATCGATGATCACCCTTTAGTTGAAGTCGCGCTGGAAGCGGCCTGCCTCAACGCCCCTATTCCATTACAGCTGTACGCCGCCGGTGACGAAGCCCAGGCGCGCCAGCTGCTGCAACAGCATCATATTGACCTGATTGTGCTGGATATCGGCCTGCCGGATAGCGATGGTCTGGAGCTGTTGCGCCGTCTGCGCGCGCGCCATCCGCAGTGTCCGGTGCTGATTTACTCGGCCCAGCAGAGCCGCCACACGCTGCTCAGCGCCGCCTCGCTCGGCGCGGCCGGCTATGTGGTGAAGAGTCAAAGCATGGCGCAGTTGCTGAGCGCGATTCTGGCGGTGCTGGGCGGCCAGCAGGCGTTTCCGCCGCTGCCGGAGCGCATTGCGCTACCGCTCACGGAGAAAGAGCAGCAGATTGTCGCGCTGCTGGTGCGCGGGCTGTCGAATATTCAGATTGGCGAACAGCTGCACATCAGCAATAAAACCGTCAGCACCCACAAAAAAAATATCCTTGAGAAGACCGGTGTGCAGTCGGTAGTCGAGCTGGCAGAACTGTGGAAAGCGCAGCAGTGACACGCTGGCTGCTGCTGTTCGCGCTGTTTTTCAGTCTGCTGGCGCGCGCCGGATTGCAGCCCGCCAGCAGCGTGATGCTGCCCGCCATGATGCCCGCGCCGCACGCCGAGCCGTGGCCAGGACCGGTGCTGCGCGTGGCGGTGCCGGCGCAAAACAGCGCGCCCTGGGCGATGCGCATTGGCGATCGCATCTGGGGCATTGATGCCGATTATCTCAGCGCCCTCAGCCAGCTGAGCGGCAGCACATTCAGCCTGCACGGCTATCCTGACTTTGCCGCCCAGCTGGCGGCGCTGCAGCGTGGCGACGTGGACATGGTGCTGAGCACCCGCCAGCGCGATCTGCCCGCCGACGTACTGACCAGCGATAGCTGGTTCACCAGCCCGATGCGCATCTACCGCAATCGCGACAACCAGCGCGCGGTGATGTTCAACAGTGACAACGCTCAGCTGACCATCGCCGCCGACACGCTGGCGCAGCTGCCGGAAAACTTTGCACATCGCCACCGTTGGCAGACGCTGCCCGGCAATTTACAGGCGCTGTATGCGCTGCTGAACCAGCAGAGTGACTATCTGGTGGCCGATGAAGCCAGCGCCGGTTTCCTGCTCAGCCAGCTGCAGCAGGGACAGATTTATCAAATCACCGCCGATCCCGGTGCCGGTGAGCTGTCGCTGCGCGCACTGACGCGCGATCCGGCGCTGATTGCCTGGCTCAACCGCCAGCTGCGTTTGCTGCCAGCGGAGTTCAGCAATCGCGTGCAGCAGCGCTGGAGTCCACCGCTGCTGCGCTATCAGGATACGCAAACCCTGATGCTGACGGGCGAAGAGAAACAGTGGCTGGCGCAGCAGGATGCCATCCCTTATGCCGCCGAGAGCGATAACGCGCCGTGGAGCTATCGCGATGCCAGCGGCAACGCGCGCGGCTTCGGTATTGACCTGCTTAACGCGCTGAGCCAGAGCACCGGCCTGCGTTTCACGCCGCGCTGGGTCAATAGTCCGCAGCAGGCCGCCAGTCTGTTGCAGCAGCAGCAGGTGATGCTCAACCTGTTACAGCCGCTGTACGGGGACGATGCTAACCGCACCGCGCTGCCGGTGTGGCGCGCCATCTGGGGCATTTACACGCTGTCCGACAGGCAGCCGATGGACTGGTCCGCGCTGCACGCTCAGCGCGTCGGCGTGCTGCGTGGCGATCTGGCGCAGCGTCTGCTTCCGGCTGAGATCGCGCCCCAGCTGTTCGACGATCGCGCCCAGCTGTGGCAGGCCCTCAACACTGGCCAGATTGATGCAGTGGTGGATAACGTGCTGTCGGCGCGCTGGCGCATGGCCAGCCATGAGGGCAACCGCGTGCATCTCGCCTTTGTGGCCAGCGATATCGCCTGGCCGCTGGCGCCGCAGGTGAGCGCACAGCAGCCGCAGCTGAGCGCCCTTCTCGACCATGCGCTGCAGCAGATTCCGGCGGATACGCTGAACCAGATGCGCGTCAGCTGGTCGCAGCCGCCGCAGCCCGGCACCACCATGACGATGCGCAATGTGCCGCTGCTGATTTTAATTGCGGCCGCCGTGATCATCCTGCTGTTGCTGGTATTGCTGCTGCGCCGTTATCTGCAGCAGCGGCGTGAGCGGTTACAGCGCGAGCAGGCGGAGCGTGCCAACGCCGCTAAAAGCCAGTTTCTCGCCACCGCCAGTCACGAGCTGCGCACGCCGATGCAGGCGATTCTCGGTCTGCTGGAGCTGGAGCAGCAGCAGCATCCGAGCGCGCGGCTCGATCTGATGCACAGCAGCGCACGGTCGCTGATGACGCTGCTGAACGATTTGCAGGATCATGCGCGCATTGAGAATCACAGCTTCCGCCTGACGCCACGCCCGCTCGATCTCAGGTTGTGGCTACAGCAGCAACAGCAGTTTTATCACCCGCTGATGCGCGATGGCGGGCCACAGCTGCACGTGGCGGCGCTGACCCCGCTGCCGGCCAGCGTGATGCTCGACAGCGATCGCCTGCAGCAGGTGGTGAACAATCTGGTGGCCAATGCGCTGAAATTTACCCGCCACGGCGAAATCCACCTGACGCTGGCGGTCAACGGGGATATCGCGCTGACGGTGAGCGACAGCGGCAGCGGCATTCCGCTCAGCGAGCAGGCGCAGCTGTTTGAACCTTGGTATCAGGCGCCGTCGGGCAAGCGCCATGCGGTGCAGGGCAGCGGCCTCGGGCTGTTTATCTGTCGCGAGATTGTACAGCGCATGGGCGGCACGCTGTCGCTGGAGTCCGCGCCGCAGCAGGGCACCACGGTGAGCGTGCGCCTGCCGCTGGAACCCTGTGCGGCATCGGCGGCGGATGACGCCACGCACTGGCCGCACTATCCGCAGCTGCGCGTGGCGATTGTCGACGATCACCCGACCAATCTGCTGGTGATGCAGCAGCAGCTGGCAAGCTTTGGCATTACTGCGGCGGTGTTTGAGGATGGCCGCGAACTGCTGCGGGCCGATGCGCAGCAGCCGTTTGATGTGCTGTTTATCGACCAGATGATGCCACGCCCGGATGGCCTGACGCTGCTGCGCATCCTGCGCCGCCGTCAGCGCCAGCGCGTGCAGCCTGCGCTGCGCATACTGTGCTCCGCCGACGTACAGCTGCTGAAACTGCCGCTGCAGGCGCACGAAGCGCAGCTGGTCAAGCCGGTGACTCTGCGGGATATTGCACCGCTGCTGGCGCAGGCGGTGCGCGATCCGTTGCAGGTGTTGCCGGACAGCCTGCAGATTCTGGCGCAGCACAATCCGGCTTTCATCCCGCGTATTTGCCATACCCTGCAGCGTACGCTGCAGCAGGATCATGATGCGCTGCTGCAGGCGAGCGCGGCCGCAGACTGGCCCCAGCTGGCGCGCGCGGCGCACCGCCTGAAAGGCAGCTGGCTGATGCTCGGCATTGACGACGTAGCCGCCCGCTGCCAGCAGCTGGCCGACGCGGCAAAACAGCATCAGCCTGACCCTGATAATCTCAATTTACTGATATCATTAACGAACAGGCTACTTAACCAACTGGAACGTTATGGCACACACTCATTCTCACAGTGAGCACGGCGGCAACCGCACGCGTCTCGCCGCCGCGTTTGGCGTCACCGCGCTGTTTATGGTTGCCGAGGTCATCGGCGGGCTGGTGTCCGGTTCGCTGGCGCTGCTGGCCGATGCCGGACATATGCTCACCGACGCCGCCGCGCTGCTGATGGCGCTGCTGGCCGTGCAGTTCGCCCGGCGCAAACCGAATGCGCGTCACACTTTTGGCTTACTGCGTCTGACCACGCTGGCAGCGTTTGTGAACGCCATCGCGCTGCTGGTGATTACCGTCCTGATCGTCTGGGAAGCGCTGCGCCGTTTTTACCAGCCCGAGCCGATTGAAGGCGGGCTGATGCTCGGCATCGCCATTGCCGGCCTGCTGGCGAATCTGCTGTCGTTCTGGCTGCTGCACCGCGGCAGCGAAGAGAAGAATCTCAACGTGCGTGCTGCCGCGCTGCACGTGCTGGGCGATCTGCTGGGTTCGGTAGGCGCGATCGTGGCAGCGGTGATCATCATGCTGACCGGCTGGACGCCGATCGATCCGATTCTGTCGCTGCTGGTGGCGCTGCTGGTGGTGCGCAGCGGCTGGGCGCTGCTGCGCGAGAGCCTGCACGAGCTGCTGGAAGGCGCACCGACGCATATCGACGTGGATAAGCTGGCGCGGGCGCTGACGCGTCACATTGATGAAGTGCGCAATGTACATCATGTGCATGTGTGGCAGGTGGGCGAAAAGCCGGTGCTGACGCTGCACGTGCAGGTGATTCCGCCGTACGATCACGACGGCCTGCTGCGACGCATTCATCAGTATCTGCACCAGCATTATCAGATTGCCCATGCCACGGTGCAGATGGAGTATCAGCCCTGCGTCGGCCCGGACTGCGAGTTATGCGAGGAGAGCGGCACGCAGCACGAGCACGCAGCGCTGGAAGGCCACGCGCATCACCACCACTAATGGGACAGCGCGCGCGAACCCTGTTCCCGTGCGCTCTGCATCCACAGGCGCGTGCCGTTCAGCGCGATCAGCGTCAGAATGGCGTACTCCAGCGCCATGGCATACACGCCCTGACGCGCAAAGATCATCACGCTGATAACGTTGATCACCACCCACAGCAGCCAGTTCTCGACGTATTTGCGCGTCATCAGGATCATCGCCACAATCGACAGCACCATCATGCAGGAATCCCAGAACGGGAAGGCATCCGGCTGCAGCTGCGGCATCACCACGTTAAGGCCGAGCGACTGCATCAGGCCCACCGCGGTGCGCGTGAGGAAAACGAATACCGGGTCGATATAGCGCGTCATCAGCGCAATGGCGATCACGCAGGCGGCGCCCCAGCCGATGGCTTTCGGCAGCGGCAGCCAGCGGATTTTCAGCGCCGCTTCATGGCTGCTGGTCTGCCGGCTCCACGCGTACCAGCCGTACACGTTGGCAACAAAGAAGAACAGCTGCAGCAGCAGGCTGGCATACAGCTGAATCTGAAAGAAAATCACCGCAAACAGCGTGACGTTAATCAGACCAAACAGGTAGTTGATAATTTTTTCCTGGCTGGCGAGCCAGATACACAGCAGGCCGGCCAGCGTACCGATCGCCTCAATCCATGACAGATCGTAGCCGCCGACGCCAATCGGAATGTGAACCAGAATATTTTGTGTGCTAAAGAAGTCCATCATCTGCACCTGTATGAAAACCGCCTCAGGCGTTCCCTTTCAGCGTAAGTTTGAGTTGTGCTGCAAAGTCTAGCATGCGGTTGAGCGGCAGCAACGCTGCCTTGCACAGTGCCGCATCGACGTGAATTTCATGCTGCTCGCCGCCGTGTGCCAGCCCTTCAGCGATAGCCTGCAGGCCATTCATCGCCATCCACGGGCAGTGCGCGCAGCTGCGGCAGGTCGCTCCTTCGCCCGCGGTGGGCGCTTCCAGTAACTCTTTATCCGGTACCGCCTGCTGCATTTTGTAGAAGATGCCGCGATCGGTCGCCACAATCATCTGCGGATGCGGCAGCGTTTTGGCGGCCTGAATCAACTGGCTGGTGGAACCGACCGCATCGGCCAGTTCGACAATCGCCTGCGGTGACTCCGGGTGCACCAGCACCGCCGCGTCAGGATAGAGCGCTTTCATGCGCTGCAGCGCCTGGGTTTTGAACTCATCATGCACGATGCAGGCGCCCTGCCAGCACAGCACATCAGCGCCGGTTTGCTGCGTGACGTAACGGCCCAGATGGCGGTCCGGTGCCCAGATAATTTTCTCACCGCGACTGTCGAGGTGTTCAATCAGCTCAACCGCAATGCTGGACGTCACCACCCAATCGGCGCGTGCTTTTACCGCCGCCGACGTGTTGGCATACACCACCACGGTCCGATCCGGATGCGCATCGCAGAAGCGGTTAAATTCGTCAATCGGGCAACCGAGGTCAAGCGAGCACTCCGCCTGCAGCGTGGGCATCAGCACGGTTTTTTCCGGGCTAAGGATTTTGGCGGTTTCGCCCATGAAACGCACGCCGGCCACCAGCAGCGTTTGCGCCGGATGCTGGCTGCCAAAGCGCGCCATCTCAAGGGAATCCGCCACGCAGCCGCCGGTCTCTTCGGCCAGCGCCTGGATTTCCGGATCGGTGTAGTAATGCGCCACCATAACCGCATCGCGTGCTTTGAGCAGGCGTTTAATTTCTTCGATGTAACCGGCTTTTTCCTGCGGGCTGAGGCGCGCCGGTTTCGGCGGGAAGGGATAAATGGCGCTTTCAGCATCAAACATTGCACTCATGACACGGCTCTCGTTTTATCGATTTAACAAAATCGCCCATCAGGACGATGATGCGGCATTAAATCCGCCATCGTGTTTTATATGCTAAACACAATAGCGGATTACACCGAGCCTGTCGTGTGATTTTTATGCGGGAAGTACCAGCTGCGCGCCGGCCTGCGCCTGTTGTGGGCTCTCCAGCTCAAGCAGAAACGCTTTTACCGCCAGGCCGCCAGCGAAGCCGGTGAGCTTACCGTTGCTGCCGATAACGCGATGACAGGGCGCCATGATCGACAACGGATTTTTACCGTTGGCAGCCCCGACGGCGCGTACCGCTTTCGGGTTGCCGATCTGCTCCGCGATTTGCAGATAGCTGCGGGTTTCACCAAACGGAATGGTGAGCAGCGCCTGCCAGACCTTTTTCTGAAACGCAGTGCCAACGGTGTCGTAAGGCATGTCAAACTGCTGACGCTCGCCGGCAAAGTACTGGCGCAGCTGGCGCTCAGCCTCACAGAGAATCGGATGCTGGTCGTTACGCGCGATCGGTTTCAGCGGCACGCGCTGCGCGCCTTCGTTTTCCCATAAAATGGCTGAAAGACCGCGATCCGTGGCAATGAGCGTCAGTTCTCCGACGGGCGTGGTAATGATTTTAGCGTGATACATGTTGCACCTCCGGCATGGGCTATGCGGATGATTATCGCACTTTTGCGCGGCGAAACTGGCTGTTTTCGGCCATGAGCATAAACTGGTTAGCTGTCCGAAAGCAGCCAGTTTTCCATTCGCACCTGCGCGACGATGGTGTTTATTTGCCGGAGACGATGATGTTTGATCCTGAAATTGCCTATCAGGCGCTGACGGCGCGCGACAGCCGTTTCGACGGGGTATTTTTTGTCGGCGTGACCTCCACCGGTATTTACTGCCGTCCGATCTGTCCGGTGAAAGCGCCGATGCAGAAAAACTGCCTGTTTTTCACCAGTGCCGAAGCGGCTGAAAAGGCGCACTTTCGCCCCTGCCTGCGCTGTCGTCCCGAGCTGGCACCTGGTTCGGCACCGGTCGATAGCCATCATCGCATCGCCGACCGGCTGATTCGCCGTATCGAAGAAGGCTTACTGGAAGAACAGGAGACGCTGGCTGAGATCGCCAGCGAGTTTGACCTGAGTGAACGCCAGCTAAGACGGGTGATTCAGCAGGAGCTGGGCGTGTCGCCACTTGAACTGCGGCAAACCCGGCGCATGCTGCTGGCGAAGCAGCTACTGACTGAAACTGCATTGCCGGTGACCGAAATTGCCTATGCCAGCGGTTTTCGCAGCCTGCGCCGTTTTAACGACGTGTTTCAGGCTCGCTATCGCATGACGCCTTCGCGTCTGCGTAAGCAGATTCAGACGGAAGCCCTGAATGGTGAGCAGGAGAGCGCCGAACTGCGCCTCAGCTACCGGCCTCCTTATGACTGGGACGCCATCCTCGATTTCCTGCAACAGCGCGTGATGAAGCAAGTCGAGTGGGTCAGCGAGGGCGTTTATCATCGTACTGTGGCGCTCGGTCAGTGTCGTGGCTGGGTGCGCATTAGCCATTTGCCGGAAAAGCAGGCGCTGAAGGTGCAATTTACCACCACGCTGACGCCGGTGCTGCCTGCCCTGCTGCGCCGCTTGCGCGATCTTTTTGATCTGGATGCCCAGCCACAGCGCATCAGCGAGCAGCTCAGCCAGGATCCGCTATTAGCTGCGAGTCTGGCGCGCTATCCGGGTTTGCGCGTTCCTGGTGCGTTTGACGGCTTCGAACTGGCGGTCCGCGCCATCCTCGGCCAGCAGGTGACGGTGAAAGCCGCGACGACGCTGAGCAGTCGCGTGGCGGAGCGTTTTGGCGCACCCCTCACCACACCGTGGCCTGCGCTCTCCCGCTTACCGCCAGAGGCCGAATCACTGGCTGCTGCCACCCTCGATGATATCGCCAGCCTCGGCATTGTGAGCGCCCGCGCGCAGGCGATCCAGGCACTGGCCGGGGCCTGCGCCTCAGGAGCGCTGCGCTTCAATGGCGCGGTTAATCCGGACGTGGTGCAGCAGCAGTTGCTGGCGCTGAAGGGTGTCGGGCCATGGACAGCGAGTTATATCGCCATGCGCGCCCTGCGCTGGCCGGATGCCTTCCCGAAAGAGGACATTGCGATCCGCAATAATCTCGGCGGCGTGAGCGCAAAGGTCGCAGAGCAGATGTCGCAGGTGTGGCGTCCATGGCGCAGTTACGCGGTGCTGCATATCTGGAAGAGCCTGACGCTGGAAAAGCGGTAGTGAGATTTGGCATGATGTGGTTGCCAGAATAACTGTAATAGTGCTTTCAGCCAAAAGGTACGGAGCGGTTGCGTAAAGTCGCCGTAAATACATCCCTGTAGGCTCTGCCGGCGCATCCATGCGCCGGAAGCTTTACTCCACCGCTCCGTACCCTTCGGCTTCATATTAACTCTCTGCGCCTTGCTGAAAGCGCTGCAAAACTAAAGCAGCTGAAATGCCTGACAGCCAGAAAAGGCGGGTGCGGAGGAGCGAAGCGTCCGAGCCATGGATGGCGAGGCCGATCCACAGGGATGTGAGGTTCCTTTGCGATCCGCCCCGCCTTATCTGGCCGGTGCACAATCTCAAAGCAACCCATCTAACACTGTAAAAAACGTAAAAAAGCAAAAAGGCGCCTTTAGGGCGCCTTTCTACATAACTGGTGGGTCGTGCAGGATTCGAACCTGCGACCAATTGATTAAAAGTCAACTGCTCTACCAACTGAGCTAACGACCCGCTCGGGAAGTGGCTTACAACTTTCGACTTGATGGTGGGTCGTGCAGGATTCGAACCTGCGACCAATTGATTAAAAGTCAACTGCTCTACCAACTGAGCTAACGACCCATCAAGGTTGTGAAGCAAACTGAAGTGACATCAAAACTGAATGGTTGAGATGGTGGGTCGTGCAGGATTCGAACCTGCGACCAATTGATTAAAAGTCAACTGCTCTACCAACTGAGCTAACGACCCATCTTCAGTGCTGCCGATACTTGTTAAGATATGTCCCGGCAACGGCGGCATATATTACTGATTTAGCGGGAGGGCGCAACCCTTATTTTCCGCTAAATGTCTCAACTGCTTACCTTTCATGCGGCAAGACCAGAAATCAGACGAAATCCGGTCTTAACTGCAGCAATTACATCGCAGCTAGCCGTTTTTGTGCCTGCTTAGCAGACTCAGAGTTAGGGAACTGTTTGATCACCTGCTGGTAGACCGCTTTCGCTTTCGCTGTATCGTTCTTCTCCTGCATGATCACCCCAACCTTAAACAGCGCTTCCGCCGCTTTTGGCGATTTCGGGTAGTTTTTAACTACAGTGGCAAAATAGTAGGCCGCATCGTCCTTTTTGCCTTTGTTGTAAAACAACTGACCCAGCCAGTAATTAGCATTCGGCTGATAGGTGGAGTCCGGATACTTCTTCACCCACGCCTGCAGCGCAGTAATCGCCTGGTCGTACTGTTTCTTCTCAAGAATCAGCGCGACGGCAGCATTGTAATCGGTGTTGGCATCGCCGGTTTGTGCGGGTGCAGCGGCAGCCGTATTGCTGCTCCCCGCATCAGCGTTTCCCGCTGCGGCACCGGCTGCTGCATCCGCACCACCGCTGGCCTGTGCACCATTACTGCTGCTCAGACTGTCGATCTGCTGATAAAGCTGCTTCTGCCGCTCAATCACCTGATTAAGCTGATAACTGTTCTGCTGGATCTGCCCGCGCAGCGAATCGATATCGCTTTGGTTATCACTCATCTGCTGCTGCAACTGCTGCAGAAGCTGAGCCTGGGCATTGGAGATACGTTCAAGAGTGGTGACACGGTCTTCGACCGAGCCTGAGCCAACGCTACTGATTGACGCCTGGGCATTAGCGGCCCAGGGGGCCGCTACGCCAACCAGTAACGACAGACTCAACAGATGAAGTCTGAAGTTACTAATCATGTGATTCTCTTAGTAAACCAGTACGGCACGACGGTTTTTAGCGTAAGCCGCTTCGTCGTGGCCCAGTACAGCAGGTTTCTCTTTACCGTAAGATACGATAGACATCTGGTCAGCAGACACGCCTTTACCCTGCAGGTACATTTTAACGGCGTTAGCACGACGTTCGCCCAGGGCGATGTTGTACTCTGGGGTGCCGCGCTCATCCGCGTGACCTTCGATGGTCACTTTGTAAGATGGGTTGCTGCGCAGGAAAGCAGCGTGCTGATCCAGCATCTGAGCGTATTCAGACTGCACGTCATACTTGTCCAGACCGAAGTAAACGATGTTGTTCTGCTGCAGCTGCTGCATCTGCAGACGCGCCTGCTCGTCAGAAGACATGTTGCCGTTCTGGCCAGCGCCAGCGCCGTATGCACCGTCAGCACCCATACCGGTCTGATCGTTGTTGTTGTTTTTGTGAGAGCTACATGCAGCTACCGCGATAACCGGCAGAGCCAGCATCAAACCCTTCAGCACTTTGTTCAGTTGCATTTCTTTATCCTATTATTTTGTTTGCCATACATTTTACTCCCCCGCCAGGCGAGGGAGCGATGCATCACAGATACGGCGACCAGGCAGGGAATTTGACCTGTCCATCAGTTGCCGGAAGACGCGCTTTGAAACGCCCATCGGTTGAAACCAACTGCAACACGGAACCCATCCCCTGAGTAGAGCTATAGATTACCATCGTGCCGTTAGGAGCCAGACTTGGCGTCTCATCCAGGAACGTGTCCGTTATTGTCTGAACGGCTCCCGTTTCCAGATCCTGTTTGGCGACGTGCTGCGCGCCACCGGCGCTGCTGATCATCACCATCGTTTTACCGTCAGATGACACATCCGCATCCTGGTTCTGAGCTCCTTCCCAGGTAATGCGCTGTGGCGTTCCGCCGTTAACGTTAACTTTGTAAATCTGTGGCGCACCGGCCTGATCCGAAGTGTAAGCCAGCGTCTGGCTGTCCGGGAACCAGGTAGGTTCGGTGCTGTTGTAGCGGCCATCGGTCACCTGACGCGTCTGACCAGAGGCCAGATCCATCACGTACAGGTTCAGGCTACCGGTTTTCGACAGGGCGAAGGCCAGCTTAGAGCCGTCCGGCGAGAAGGCCGGCGCACCGTTATGACGCGGATAAGAAGCCACCTGACGGATAGCACCGTTGGCCAGCGTCTGCACCACCAGCGCCGATTTACCGCTTTCAAAGGTCACGTAAGCCACTTTGCTGCCGTCTGGCGACCAGGCCGGTGACATCAGCGGCTGCGGCGAACGGTGTACCACAAACTGGTTGTAACCATCGTAGTCAGACACGCGCAGCTCGTACGGGAACTGACCGCCGTTGGTCTGCACCACATAGGCGATACGGGTACGGAACGCACCTTTGATACCGGTCAGCTTCTCAAACACTTCATCGCTGGCGGTATGCGCTGCATAGCGCAGCCACTGTTTGGTGACTTTGTAGGAGTTCTGCGCCAGCACGGTGCCCGGTGCGCCACCGGTATCCACCAGCTGATAAGCCACCTGGTAGCTGCCATCGGCGTTCGGCGTAACCTGCCCGACTACCACGGCATCAATACCCAGTGCGCTCCACGCGGCAGGCTGTACTTCCTGTGCGCTGGTCGGCTGCTGTGGCAGACGAGAACGATCCAGCGGGTTGAATTTACCGCTGTTACGTAAGTCTGCTGCGACGATGCCACCAATATCTTCAGGTGCAGCGCCCGGACCGGCCCACTGGAACGGCACCACACCAATTGGGCGCGCGGTGTTCACGCCCTGCGTAATTTCAATGCGTACTTCCGCGTGCAGCATCGCTGCCCACAGCAGTACAAAAAAACCTAAGGTTACACGAAGTGCCTGCTTCATCTTATCTCCCTTATCTGAACCTGAGTTCATGATAATTCGCACAGTTCCTGAAAAAACACGAGTACTCATAGAGTACGGCAAGCTAACCTTAGTTCAACCTGCCGTACGTTACTGCATTATTCTGGTTTGAAACGCATCGGTGCGTTCTTAAACACTTCATATACGGCCTGCGAAGGCGGCTTCGGAATGCGTGCCTGCTTCGCTGCGGTAATCGCCGCCTGACACAGCGCCGGATCGCCGCCTTCAGCTTTCACGTCAATCAGCAAACCATCCGGTGCCAGTTTAATCCGCAGATCGCAGCTTTTACCGCGATACAGATCGGCATCATAGAAGCGGCTCTGAATCGCACTGGTGATCTGACCCAGATACGCATTGACCTCAGCACCTGAGGCACCCGCCTTCTTCTGATTGCCCTGACCTGCCGCCGCGCCACCACCGGAAGCGGCACCGCTTTTCGGCGCATTCTTACCGGAAGAGAGACCGCCTAACAGATCATCCACATCGCTCTCGTTCTTCGCCGCTTCGGCAGCCGCTTTCTTCTTCGCATCGGCGGCCGCTTTAGCTTTCGCCGCCGCATCCGCTTTGGCTTTGGCTGCTGCCTCAGCTTTCGCTTTGGCTTCGGCGGCCGCTTTCTCTTTCGCGGCTTCCGCAGCTTTCTCTTTGGCTTCCTGTGCAGCTTTGGCTTTCGCATCTGCCGCGGCCTGAGCTTTGGCTTCTGCCTCCGCTTTGGCTTTCGCTTCAGCTGCGGCTTTCGCCTGCTGCGCGGCTTTCTCTTTCGCCGCTTCGGCTGCGGCGGCTTTGGCCTGCTCTTCCGCTTTCTTCTTCGCGTCGGCTGCGGCCTGCTTCGCCTGCTCTTCCGCTTTGGCTTTCGCGTCCGCTGCGGCCTTCGCCTGAGCATCGGCCTGCGCTTTGGCATCGGCTTTGGCTTTCGCTGCGGCCGCTTCTGCGGCTTTCTGCTGCTCCTGCGCCTGCTTCGCTGCTGCTTCTGCCGCCTTCTGCTGCTCTGCCTGCTGCTTCGCCTGCTCTTTGGCTTCCTGCTGCGCCTGCAGACGCTCTTTTTCCAGCTCTTTCAGCCGCTGCTGTTCAGCGGCCTGCTTCTGCTGCAACTCTTCCGCCTGCTGCTGTGCCTGCTTCTGGCGCTGCTGCTCGGCGCGCTGACTGTCACTCTGCTGATTCTGCTGACGGTTATACTGCTCAACCACCGCACCAGGATCGACCATCACCGCGTCGATATCACTGCCGCCACCGCCGCCGCTGGCTTCGATATGTTCGTTAAACGAGCTCCAAATCAGCAGGGCGATCAGCACGATGTGCAGAATCACCGAAATGATTATCGCGCGTTTTAACTTCTCGTTCTGCTCGGTTGCCTTCGACACTCTCGGTTCCCAAAAACGGTTCGCGTTAAATCGGCTGTGTCATCAAACCGACGGATTTCACGCCAGCCTGATGCAACAGGTTCAGCGCCTTGATGATTTCGTCGTAAGGCACATCTTTCGCCCCACCAATCAGGAAGACCGTCTTCGGATTGGCTTCAATACGGCGCTGCGCTTCGCTCACCACCTGCTCCGGCGGCAGCTGCGTCATACGATCGTGATCCACCACCAGGCTGTACTGCCCTACCCCGGCCACTTCCACGATCACCGGCGGATTATCGTCGCTGGAAACGGTTTTCGAATCGGTTGCGTCCGGCAGGTCCACTTCCACGCTCTGCGTAATAATCGGCGCGGTTGCCATAAAGATGAGCAGCAACACCAGCAGCACGTCCAGCAGCGGAACAATGTTGATTTCCGACTTAAGGTCGCGACGCCCGCGACCACGGGTTCTGGCCATCGTTAACCTCGACTTACTTGCTGTTGTCGGTAGAGAAAGCCTGACGATGCAGGATGGCCGTGAACTCTTCCATAAAGTTGTCGTAGCCCTGCTCCAGCTTGTTCACGCGCTGGTTCAGACGGTTATACGCCATAACGGCAGGAATAGCCGCGAACAGACCGATTGCGGTGGCGATCAGCGCTTCGGCGATACCGGGCGCGACCATTTGCAGTGTGGCCTGTTTCACCGCACCCAGTGCGATAAAGGCATGCATGATCCCCCACACCGTACCAAACAGACCGATATACGGGCTGATGGAACCGACGGTGCCAAGGAATGGGATGTGATTTTCCAGCGCTTCCAGTTCACGGTTCATCGAGATGCGCATGGCGCGACCGGCCCCTTCGACCACCGCTTCCGGCGCATGGCTGTTAGCGCGGTGCAGGCGGGCAAACTCTTTGAAGCCAGAATAGAAAATCTGTTCGGACCCGCTCAGCTCGTCACGGCGCGCCTGGCTCTCCTGATAGAGACGCGACAGCTCGATACCGGACCAGAACTTGTCCTCGAACGCCTCGGCCTCACGCCCCGCCGCGTTAAGAATGCGGGTGCGCTGAATGATGATTGCCCAGGAGGCAATAGAAAAGCCGATCAAAATCAACATGATAAGTTTGACCAGAAGGCTTGCCTTCAGGAACAAATCAAGAACGTTCATGTCAGTCACTGCTTGAACTCCGCGACAATAGACTTGGGAAGCGCAATCGGCTTCATTAGATGTGGGTTGATGCAGGCAATCAGGACGTCTGCTTCATTGAGCACTTTGCCTTCAGCATTCACGATACGCTGCGAGAACGTCATGGTTGCGCGCGTCATTGCTGTCACTTCGCTCTGGATCTCCAGAAGGTCGTCGAGACGTGCCGCGGCAATAAAGTCCACCGTCATGCGCCGTACCACAAAAGCCACCTGCTCTTCCAACAGGGCCTGTTGATTGAAATGGTGCTGGCGCAACATCTCGGTACGTGCTCGTTCATAAAAAGCAAGATAGCTGGCGTGGTAAACCACACCACCGGCGTCAGTGTCTTCGTAATAGACCCGAACCGGCCAGCGAAACAGCGTTGTACTCACTCTACATCCCGGTCTCATTTTAAACGTTGCTACTATACGCAAGTGAGATCGGCTTGGGAATGGTCCGCCAGAGCCAGGAGAAAATAATTATCAGACGTTAACAACTGGAAGGATTTTTGGGAGATTTCCTGACCAACCGCTGACAAAAACTCACGTCAGCAGCGGTAAAACAGCCCTTGCGGGCTGAGACAGAACTTAATGGTAGAACCAGTAAATTCCCAGCGCCAGCACGATCAGCGCCGTCAGCGGGGCAAACAGCGCCTGCCAGCGGGCTCGCTGTGGCCGGAAACCCGTGCCGTGAATCACGCCGCTGCACACCGCCCAGATTAACAATAATCCGTGCCAGACAGCGAGCTCACTGGTGTGTGCGGCAAAGCGCGCCGGCTGCCAGATGACGCATCCGGCCAGCCACAGCGCCAGAATCAGTGAAAGGGCCCGCAGCGGGCCCTTATCCATCAGACGATACAGCGTCTGTATCAGGCTGCGCATCAGAGCTTGTCGTCCTGCGCGCCGCCCTCTTCCACATGCTCGATCGCCAGTGCCGTGACCACGCCAAACGCACAGGCCAGCAAGGTGCCAAGAATCCAGGCAAAATACCACATGCTTAATCTCCTCAATCAGTACAGGGAGTGCGTATTGCGCTCAATGTGTTCTTTGGTGATGCGGCCATACATCTTGTAGTAGCACCAGCTGGTGTAAGCCAGAATAATCGGCACAAAGATGATGGCTGCCACGGTCATGATCTGCAGCGTCAGCAGGCTGGAGGTCGCGTCCCACATGGTCAGGCTGGTGCCTGGCACGGTGCTGGATGGCATGATGAACGGGAACAGCGCAATGCCCGCCGTCATAATGACGCACGCCAGCGTCAGCGAAGAGAAGATAAACGCCCATGCGCCCTTCTCCATGCGCGAACACAGGATCGTCAGCAGCGGCAGCAGCGCGCCGAGCAGCGGGAACAACCACAGCACCGGCATCTGTTCAAAATTGACCAGCCAGGCCCCGGCTTCACGCACCACGTCTTTACCCAGCGGGTTAGACGCCGCGTGATGATCGATTGCGCTTTTCAGCACATAGCCATCAATGCCGTACTTCACCCACACGCCAGCCAGTACAAAGCCCACCAGCATCACCAGCGCGCTGATTTGCGCCGCCGTGCGGGAACGCAGGTGCAGTTCGCCGCTGGTGCGCATCTGCAGGTAAGTCGCACCCTGGGCCAGAATCATCGCGACGCTGATCACTCCAGCCAGCAGGCCAAACGGATTAAGCAGCTGGAAGAAATTACCGGTGTAGAACAGGCGCAGGTACTCATCAGCATGGAACGGCACGCCCTGCAGCAGGTTACCGAACGCCACGCCAATCACCAGCGGCGGCACAAAACTGCCAATGAAGATGCCCCAGTCCCAGGCACCGCGCCAGCGCATATCTTCAATCTTCGACCGGTAATCAAAGCCGACCGGACGGAAGAACAGTGAGGCCAGCACCAGAATCATCGCCACGTAGAAACCGGAGAACGCGGCGGCATAAACCATTGGCCAGGCGGCGAACAGCGCCCCGCCGGCAGTGATCAGCCAGACCTGGTTACCGTCCCAGTGCGGCGCGATGCTGTTAATCATGATGCGACGCTCGGTATCGGTGCGACCGAGGATGCGGGTCAGCATTCCCACGCCCATATCGAAGCCGTCGGTGACGGCAAAACCGATCAGCAGAATGCCAATCAGCAGCCACCAGACAAAACGCAACACTTCATAGTCAAACATGGTCGCTCTCCTTATCCGCGCGCCGGTTGAGTCACAGCCTGCACTGTTTCATGGTGATAGCGGCCGGTTTTCAGGCTGCTTGGACCAAGGCGGGCAAATTTGAGCATCAGATACATTTCCGCCACCAGGAACACGGTATACAGGCCGCAGATCAGGATCATCGAGAACAGCAGATCGCCGACGGTCAGCGACGAGTTGGCCACGGCGGTTGGCAGCACCTCACCAATCGCCCACGGCTGGCGGCCATATTCAGCGACAAACCAGCCAGCTTCGACGGCAATCCACGGCAGTGGAATACCGTACAGCGCCGCTTTCAGCAGCCAGCGATTCTTACCGATGCGGTTACGAATCACACTCCAGAACGACAGCGCAATGATGCCCAGCAGCAGCACGCCACACAGCACCATGATGCGGAAGGCAAAATAGAGCGGTGCCACGCGCGGAATGGAATCCTGCGTTGCCTGCTGGATTTGCGCTTCCGTGGCGTTCGCCACGTCCGGGGTATAACGCTTGAGCAGCAGACCGTAGCCGAGATCCTGTTTATGCATCTCAAACTCACTGCGCACCGCCGGATCTTTACTGCCGGCACGCAGCTCGTTCAGCAGCGCATAGGCTTTCATACCGTTACGGATGCGCACTTCATGCTGCGCCAGCAGATCTTTCAGGCCGGTGACCGGCGTATCGACAGAACGGGTGGCGATCAGGCCGAGCAGATACGGGATCTGGATGGCGTACTTGTTCTCTTGCGTCGCCTGATCCGGCACGCCAAACAGCGTAAAGGCCGCCGGCGCCGGCTGGGTTTCCCATTCGGCTTCGATGGCGGCCAGCTTGGTTTTCTGCACGTCGCCCATTTCATAGCCGGATTCGTCACCCAGCACGATGACCGACAGCACGGCAGCCATACCGAAGCTGGCAGCGATCGCAAAGGAGCGTTTGGCAAACGCGATGTCGCGCCCTTTCAGCAGATACCAGGCGCTGATGCCCAGAATGAACATCGCACCGGTGGTGTAACCCGCGGCCACGGTATGCACAAATTTCACCTGCGCCACCGGGTTCAGCACCAGCTCGGAGAAGCTCACCATCTCCATACGCATGGTTTCGAAATTGAATTCGGAGGCGATCGGGTTCTGCATCCAGCCGTTCGCCACCAGGATCCACAGCGCGGACATGTTCGAGCCGAGTGCCACCAGCCAGGTCACCGCCAGGTGCTGCACTTTACCGAGGCGATCCCAGCCGAAGAAGAACAGGCCGACAAAGGTGGATTCAAGGAAGAACGCCATCAGGCCTTCGATGGCCAGCGGCGCACCGAAGATATCGCCGACGTAGTGGGAGTAATAAGACCAGTTGGTACCGAACTGAAATTCCATGGTCAGGCCGGTGGCCACACCCAGCGCAAAGTTGATACCAAACAACTTGCCCCAGAATTTGGTCATATCTTTATAAATCTGTTTTCCCGACAGGACATAGACCGTTTCCATGATCGCCAGTAAAAACGCCATACCCAGCGTTAATGGCACGAACAGGAAATGGTACATCGCCGTCAGGGCAAACTGTAAACGCGACAGCTCGACAATATCTAACATGATGACTCCTTGCTCCTCGCATGAACTCATCCTGCGAATAACAACCACAAACAGCGGGCAGTGCGATGCAGAATAAGGTCAGGAACGACTGATTATTGATTCCAGTTTTGTTACCGACAGCACAATGCGTACTGCGGCCCGAAGTGAGCGAGTAACAGTGGTAAAAATTCCCCGAAAAACCGATCGCTTCAGCCTGTTTCAAGCAGGAGTAAGATGAGGAGGCGACAGAATTGATATGACAACGCCTGGCACAAACTCCTGAAAAATGATGAAAAAGACTGAATTGATGCAGCGCAATTTATACCGGTTGGGTTGCTTTTAGCCAGCGGTAAAGTTTGCTATATATCGCCTTTTATTGATCTGGATTAAGACAATAATTTTCCAGATATGTAGTGTTAGAGTTGTTGTTAATTAGTTGTCATAAATCGATAGCGCAATTAAGAAAACAATTACCTTTCCCGTAATTATTTAACCTCTGTGCCAGCCAGATGCCTGGACGCTGACGGGAAATAGCACGCCTCTTTGCCCTTCTTTACTCAACGACAAAGTAAGCATAGCCGCAGAAAATGTTGCCGTTACGTTTTTACTGCAAATGTGTGAGGACGGCTAATGGCCGCGCATTACAGCCATAAAAAAAGCCACCCGCAGGTGGCTTTGTTCTTTCAGCAGCAAAATCTTATTTCGCTGGAAGTACCGCTTTCACCGCGTCGCCGATATCGGCCAGGCTGCGAACGGTTTTCACACCGGCCGCTTCCAGCGCAGCAAATTTCTCATCGGCGGTGCCTTTACCACCGGCAATGATGGCGCCGGCGTGGCCCATACGCTTGCCCTTCGGCGCCGTTACGCCGGCGATATAGCCGACGACTGGCTTGGTCACGTGCTCTTTGATGAACGCCGCGGCCTCTTCTTCAGCGCTGCCGCCGATCTCACCGATCATCACGATCGCTTCGGTCTGCGGATCGTCCTGGAACATTTTCAGGATGTCGATGAAGTTGGAGCCTGGGATCGGGTCACCGCCGATGCCCACACAGGTGGACTGGCCGTAGCCGATGTCGGTGGTCTGCTTAACCGCTTCATAGGTCAGCGTACCGGAACGTGACACGATACCGACGCGGCCTGGCTGGTGAATGTGGCCCGGCATGATACCGATCTTACATTCGCCTGGGGTGATCACACCCGGGCAGTTCGGGCCGATCATGCGCACGCCTGCTTCGTCCAGCTTCACTTTCACCGTCAGCATATCCAGCGTCGGGATACCTTCGGTGATGGTGATGATCAGTTTGATGCCCGCGTCGATCGCTTCCAGGATACCGTCTTTGCAGAACGGTGCCGGCACGTAGATTACGGTAGCGGTGGCGCCCGTGGCTTCTACTGCTTCACGCACGGTGTTAAACACCGGCAGACCGAGATGGGTGGTGCCGCCTTTACCTGGCGTCACACCGCCAACCAGCTGCGTACCATAGGCCAGCGCCTGCTCAGAGTGGAACGTTCCCTGGCCACCGGTGAAACCCTGGCAAATGACTTTGGTGTTTTTGTCGATCAGAATGGACATTATTTACCCTCCGCAGCAGCGACAACACGCTGTGCTGCGTCTGTCAGGCTGGTTGCTGCAATGATGTTAAGACCGCTGTCCGCCAGTTTCTTCGCGCCCAGCTCGGCGTTGTTACCTTCCAGACGTACCACGACCGGTACGTTGACACCCACTTCAGCCACAGCACCGATGATGCCGTCTGCGATCAGATCGCAGCGCACGATGCCGCCGAAGATGTTAACGAATACCGCTTTCACAGCATCGTCAGACAGGATGATTTTGAAGGCTTCGGTAACGCGCTCTTTGGTTGCGCCGCCGCCAACATCAAGGAAGTTTGCAGGCTGACCACCGTGGTGTTTCACGATGTCCATGGTGCCCATCGCCAGACCGGCGCCGTTGACCATACAGCCAATGTTGCCTTCCAGCGCGACGTAGTTCAGCTCCCACTGCGTCGCGTGGGCTTCACGGGGATCTTCCTGGCTTGGGTCGCGCATTTCACGCAGCTCAGGCTGACGGAACAGGGCATTGCCATCGGCACCCAATTTGCCATCCAGACAGATCAGGTCGCCCTGTTTGGTGATCACCAGCGGGTTGATCTCAACCATCGCCAGGTCGCGCTCCAGGAACATGGTCGCCAGACCCATGAAGATTTTGGTGAACTGGCTGACTTGCTTACCGGTCAGGCCCAGTTTGAATGCCAGCTCGCGGCCCTGGTATGGCTGCGGGCCGGTCAGCGGATCCAGCGCCATTTTGTGGATCAGGTGCGGGGTTTCTTCCGCCACTTTCTCGATTTCCACGCCGCCTTCGGTTGACGCCATGAAGATCACGCGACGGGTAGCACGGTCAACCACCGCACCCAGATACAGCTCCTGATCGATGTCGGTCGCCGCTTCAACCAGGATTTGGTTTACCGGCTGGCCATTGGCGTCAGTCTGGTAGGTCACCAGACGTTTGCCCAGCCAGTTTTCAGCGAAAGCACGAATGTCTTCTTTACTGTTAACCACCTTCACACCGCCCGCTTTACCGCGGCCACCGGCATGAACCTGACATTTCACCACCCACGGACCCGCGCCAATTTTCGAGGCGGCTTCTTCGGCTTCACGTGGCGTGGTGCAGGCGTAGCCAGTCGGAGCTGGCATACCATACCGTGCAAACAGCTGCTTCGCCTGGTATTCGTGTAAGTTCATGATGTTCTATCCATTCAGATCTAAACAGGGTTAATTTGGGCGCGCCTCGTGCCAGCGCGCCCGGCGAAAATCAGACATCCAGCAGCAGACGCGCCGGATCTTCCAGCAGCTCTTTCACCGCGACCAGATAGCCGACAGATTCACGACCATCGATCAGACGGTGATCGTAGGAGAGCGCCAGATACATCATTGGCAGCACCACCACCTGACCATTCACCGCCATTGGGCGATCTTTGATGGCGTGCATCCCCAGAATCGCGCTCTGCGGCGGGTTAATGATCGGCGTAGACATCAGCGAACCGAACACACCACCGTTGGTGATGGTGAAGTTACCGCCGGTCAGTTCTTCCACCGTCAGCTTGCCGTCACGGCCTTTCACCGCCAGCTCTTTAATTTTCTTCTCGATGTCGGCCATGCTCAGCGCATCAACGTCTTTCAGCACTGGCGTCACCAGACCACGCGGCGTCGAGACTGCGATGCTGACATCGAAATAGTTGTGGTACACCACATCGTCGCCGTCGATCGACGCGTTCACTTCCGGGAAGCGTTTCAGCGCTTCGACCACCGCTTTGATGTAGAAGGACATAAAGCCCAGACGCACGCCGTGACGCTTCTCGAAGGCATCGCCGTACTGCTTGCGCAGATCCATGATCGGCTTCATGTTGACTTCGTTGAAGGTGGTCAGCATTGCGGTGCTGTTTTTCGCTTCCAGCAGACGCTCGGCCACGCGCTTGCGCAGACGGGTCATTGGCACACGCTTCTCGCTGCGGTTGGCGACTGCCTGCGGAGCCGCATCGGCTGCCGGTGCCGCTTTCGCGCCGTCGGCTTTCTTCGCCAGATGTTTTTCCACATCTTCGCGCGTCAGACGGCCGCCAACACCGGTGCCTTTAATCTGGCTGGCGTCGAGGTTGTTTTCCGCAATCAGGCGGCGCACGGCCGGGCTGAGCGCGTCATTGCTCTCTTCTTCCAGAGATGCAGTCTGACGCTGTGCAGGCGTAGACTCCTTGCTTTCCACTTTCGCCGTGGTCTCTTTCCCGCCGCTGTTGCCTTCCTTCAGACGGCCCAGAATCTGGCGCGACGTTACGGTGGCGCCTTCGTCTTCCAGCACCGCTTCCAGCACACCGTCAGCGGCGGCAGGCACTTCCAGTACCACTTTGTCAGTTTCGATCTCGACCAGCACTTCGTCGCGGGTCACAGAGTCGCCGGGTTTTTTATGCCAGGTGGCTACCGTGGCGTCCGCTACGGATTCAGGCAAATCGGGAACGAGAATTTCTACGCTACTCATTTTCTTTCCTTTTAATTAACCAAGGTTCAGCGCGTCATTGACCAGGTCTTGCTGCTGTTGTTGATGTACGGACATATAGCCCACGGCCGGTGAAGCAGAAGCCGGACGGCCTGCGTAACGCAGTGACGCACCAAATGGAACCACTTCGCGGAAATGATGCTGACTGCAATACCATGCGCCCTGGTTCAGTGGCTCTTCCTGACACCAGACGAAATCCTGAACATGGGCGTAATTCTTCAGCGCTTCCTGCACCGCTTTGTGCGGGAACGGATAGAGCTGTTCGATACGCACGATGGCGACATCGGTCTGCTCGTTCTTACGACGCTGTTCCAGCAGATCGTAATAAACTTTACCGGAGCACAGCACCACGCGTTTCACCTGCTGCGGATCGAGGTCGTCGATCTCACCAATCGCCGGCTGGAAGCTACCGTTGGCCAGTTCATCAAGGCTGGACACCGCCAGCGGATGACGCAGCAGCGACTTCGGCGACATCACGATCAGCGGACGGCGCATACCGCGCAGCGCCTGACGACGCAGCATGTGGTACACCTGTGCTGGCGTTGATGGCACGCAGACCTGCATGTTCTGCTCAGCACACAGCTGCAGATAGCGCTCAAGGCGCGCGGAGGAGTGCTCCGGACCCTGCCCTTCGTAGCCGTGCGGCAGCAGCATCACCAGACCACACATGCGGCCCCATTTCTGCTCGCCGGAGCTGATGAACTGATCGATCACCACCTGAGCGCCGTTGGCGAAGTCACCGAACTGCGCTTCCCAGATGGTCAGCACGCGCGGCTCGGCGGTGGCGTAACCGTATTCGAACGCCAGTACCGCTTCTTCCGACAGCACCGAATCCCAAACCTTGAACTGACCCTGACCGTTATGGATATGGTGCAGCGGGGTGTAAGTCGAACCGTTCTGCTGGTTGTGAATCACCGCGTGACGGTGGAAGAAGGTACCGCGGCCGGAGTCTTCACCCGACAGGCGCACCGGAATGCCTTCGTCCACCAGCGTGGCGTAAGCGAGGTTTTCCGCGCCGCCCCAGTCGAACAGCTTGTTGCCTTCCGCCATCTCTTTGCGGTCGTTGTAAATCTTGGCAACGCGCGACTGCACTTCCACCGCTTCCGGAATGCTGCTGATGCGGCGCGCCAGCTCCTGCAGACGTTTCGTGTCCACGGTTTCCGGGTAGCTCTCATCCCATTCGTGGTTGAGGTACGGAGACCAGGTGAACGAGTGCAGGCTCATCGGACGCCATTCCGGCACCACGCACTCGCCTTCATCCAGCGCATCGCGGTACAGATTTACCAGCTCGGTGGCATCTTCCTGCGTGGCCACGCCTTCGCTTTCCAGCTGATCGGCGTAGATTTTGCGCGGCGTCGGATGCTTTTTGATTTTCTGATACATCAGCGGCTGGGTTGCGCTTGGCTCGTCGGCTTCGTTATGGCCGTGACGGCGGTAGCACACCAGGTCGATGAACACATCACGTTTGAAGGTGTTGCGATAATCCAGCGCCAGACGGGTAACAAACGCTACCGCTTCCGGATCGTCCGCGTTGACGTGGAAGATCGGTGCCAGCACCATTTTGCCGATGTCGGTGCAGTACGGGGTAGAACGCGCATCTTTCGGATTCGAGGTGGTGAAGCCCACCTGGTTATTAATCACGATGCGTACGGTGCCGCCCACTTCGTAACCGCGAGCCTGCGACATGTTCAGGGTTTCCTGCACCACGCCCTGGCCAATAACCGCGGCATCACCGTGAATGGTGATCGGCAGGACTTTGTTGCTGCCCGGCTCCGCCAGACGATCCAGACGCGCACGCACCGAGCCCATGACTACCGGGCTTACAATTTCCAGATGCGACGGGTTGAACGCCAGCGCCAGGTGTACCAGGCCGCCTTCGGTTTCCACGTCTGACGAGAAGCCCATGTGGTATTTCACGTCACCGGTACCGAGGTGCTCTTTGTGCTTGCCGGAGAACTCGTCGAACAGATCCTGCGGTTTTTTACCCAGCACGTTGATCAGCACGTTGAGACGACCGCGGTGCGCCATGCCCAGCACCACTTCACGCGTGCCGCTCTTGCCGGCGTGGCGAATCATTTCGCGCAGCATCGGTACCAGCGCATCGCCGCCTTCCAGCGAGAAGCGTTTGGCACCCGGGAATTTCGCGCCGAGGTATTTTTCCAGGCCCTCTGCCGCCGTCAGCTCTTTCAGGAAACCTTTTTTCTCGTCCGCGCTAAATGACGCATGGCCTACTACCGATTCCAGACGCTGCTGAATCCAGCGCTTCTCTTCGGTGTTGTTGATGTGCATGTACTCTGCACCAATCGAACCACAGTAGGTCTGCTGCAGTGCGGCATAAAGATCGGCCAGCTTCATGGTCTCTTTGCCAATGGCGAAAGAGCCTACGTTAAAGCTTTCCTGAAAATCGGCGTCGGTCAGATCGTGGAAGGCCGGATCGAGATCCGCCACGCGTTCCTGCTTCCACAGGCCGAGCGGATCGAGGTTAGCGTGCTGATGGCCGCGGAAGCGGAACGCATTAATCAGCTGCAGCACTTTAACCTGTTTGGAATTAGCGGCCGGATCGGTGACTGTGGAGGTGTAGCGGGTGGCGTCTTTCGCCAGGCGGCGGAAATATTCACGCGTCGTGGAGTGAAACTGCTCAGGTTTCACGCCGGTGCCCGGCAGCTGCTGGAACATCGAGCGCCACACTTCATCAACAGAGTCAGGATCGGTCAGGAAATCCTCATAGAGTTGCTCTATGTAGGACTGGTTCGCGCCGGCCAGCCAGGAGGAGTCCAGCCAGGGTTTCATCGCGCTGTTCTGCATTGTGATCCCTTAAGCATTAATCTGCTTTTTTGAGGTTTCATTTGTTGCCGCTTACGCGGCTTGCCGTAGTGAGTTCAGCGATACGAACCTGTGCGCAACCGGCGCCTGGCCCGTAAGGGAACCTTTATAAGCGTGGTCAGTACCGCGCTTATAGAGGCTTCCGTAAACGATCGGGAACCTGGGTTCCCGATCGTGACTTCCGTTTGTTACGCCCCGCGCTGCAGCAGCATCGACTTAATATGGCCGATGGCGCGCGTTGGGTTTAAGCCTTTCGGGCACACGCTCACACAGTTCATGATGCTGTGACAGCGGAAAACACTGAAAGCATCATTCAGATTGTCGAGGCGCGCATCGGTTTCGGTGTCGCGGCTGTCAATCAGGAAGCGGTACGCCGCCAGCAGGCCGGCCGGACCGATGAACTTGTCCGGATTCCACCAGAACGACGGGCACGACGTGGAGCAGCAGGCACAGAGAATACACTCGTACAGGCCGTCCAGGTGCTCACGCTGCGCAGGCGTTTGCAGATGCTCGCGCGCTGGCGGATTTTCCCCATTATTCAACAGGAAAGGCTTAATCTTCTCATACTGAGCATAGAATTGTCCCATGTCCACCACGAGGTCGCGGATTACCGGCAGACCGGGCAGCGGACGGATAACAATCTTCTTGCTGCCATTGCCCAGAGCGGAGACCGGCGTGATACACGCCAGGCCATTTTTACCGTTCATGTTGAGGCCATCGGAGCCGCACACGCCTTCACGGCAGGAGCGACGGAAGGCCAGCGTAGGATCCTTCTCTTTCAGACGGATCAGCGCGTCCAGCAGCATCATGTCGCGACCATCTTCCGCTTCGAGGGTGTAATCCTGCATGCGCGGTTTGTCATCGACTTCCGGGTTGTAACGATAGATAGAAAATTCGAGTCTCATGATGATCTCCGCAATTAGTAAGTACGCGCTTTCGGCGGGAAGGCCGCACGCAGTTTCGGTTGCATGTTCACCTCACGGCGCGTCATGCTTTCCGTTTGCGGAACATAGAGGCTGTGGCACAGCCAGTTGGCATCATCACGCTCCGGGTAGTCGAAGCGGCTGTGAGCGCCACGGCTTTCGGTGCGGAAGTTGGCCGCTACCGCGGTGGCGTAAGCGGTTTCCATCAGGTTATCCAGCTCAAGGCATTCGATACGCTGGGTGTTGAAGTCCGGTGAACGGTCATCGAGACGCGCATTTTTCAGGCGCTCACGAATCTCTTTCAGCTCGGCCAGGCCTTCACGCATTGCATCCCCTTCACGGAATACCGAGAAGTTGTTCTGCATGCAGCGCTGCAGCGCCTTGCGGATTTCAACCGGGTCTTCACCGGTGGTGTTGTTTTCCCAGCGGTTGAAGCGGGCCATCGCCGCGTCGATTTCATCTTCGGTGGCGTCGCGCAGTTCGCCCTGCTCAGCGATGCACTCCATCAGGTGAACACCGGCCGCGCGGCCAAATACCACCAGGTCGAGCAGCGAGTTGCCGCCAAGACGGTTTGCGCCGTGTACCGATACGCAGGCAATTTCGCCTACCGCGAACAGGCCCGGAATCACTTCATCTTCGCCCTGCTCGTTGACGCGCAGCGCCTGACCGGTCACGCGGGTCGGCACGCCGCCCATCATGTAGTGGCAGGTCGGGATAACCGGAATCGGTTCTTTAATCGGGTCAACGTGAGCAAAGGTACGCGACAGCTCAAGGATGCCCGGCAGACGGGATTCCAGCACTTCAGCACCCAGATGGTCGAGTTTCAGTTTGATGTGCGGACCCCATGGGCCGTCGCAGCCGCGACCTTCACGGATTTCCACCATCATTGAACGCGCCACCACATCACGGCCCGCCAGATCTTTGGCGTTTGGCGCGTAGCGCTCCATGAAACGTTCGCCATGCTTGTTCAGCAGATAGCCACCTTCACCACGGCAGCCTTCGGTCACCAGCACACCCGCCCCGGCGATGCCGGTTGGGTGGAACTGCCACATCTCCATATCCTGCATTGGCACGCCGGCACGCAGCGCCATGCCGACGCCGTCGCCGGTGTTGATGTGGGCGTTGGTGGTGGACTGATAGATACGGCCAGCACCGCCGGTCGCGAGGATAGTGGCTTTGGCTTTGAAGTAGACTGTTTCACCGGTTTCGATGCAGATGGCGGTACAGCCGACGATCGCACCGTCAGCGTTTTTCACCAGATCCAGTGCATACCACTCGGAGAAGATGGTGGTTTTGTTTTTCAGGTTCTGCTGATACAGCGTATGCAGCAGGGCGTGGCCGGTACGGTCGGCAGCAGCAGCGGTACGCGCCGCCTGCTCACCACCGAAGTTTTTCGACTGACCACCAAACGGACGCTGATAAACGCGGCCGTCATCAAGACGGGAGAATGGCAGGCCCATGTGCTCCAGCTCCAGAATCGCTTCCGGACCGGTTTTACACATATATTCGATCGCGTCCTGGTCACCGATGTAATCGGAGCCTTTGACGGTATCGTACATGTGCCATTCCCAGTTATCTTCGTGGGAGTTACCCAGCGCCACGGTAATCCCGCCCTGCGCCGATACGGTGTGGGAACGGGTTGGGAACACTTTGGATAACAGAGCACAGCTCTGGCCCGATTGGGAGATTTGCAGCGCGGCGCGCATACCCGCACCACCTGCGCCGATCACCACGGCATCAAATTCTCTGACTGGCAAACTCATTTACACACCCCACACCACAACAGTTCCATAAATTGCATACGACAACAGCGCGACCACAATCACCAGTTGCAACACCAGACGCGTTGCCAGCGGTTTCACGTAGTCGGTCAGGACCTGCCACATGCCAATCCAGCCGTGGACCAGAATCGAGAACAGCGTCAGCAACGTGAACACTTTGGTAAAGGAGGAAGCGAAAAAGCCGCGCCAGACGTCATACGTCAGCGTACCGGTCATCACGACAAAACCGAGGATGTAGAGAATGTAGAGCGTAATTAAGATTGCAGCAGCACGCAGTAACAGCCAGTCATGGATACCGTTGCGTCCTAATGCAGAAGCATTGCTTACCATACGAGGACTCCAGCCAGAATTGAGAGCACGACAGTGATAACAAAAACCGCTTGCGCGGTACGGGTTCCCACCTGCAGGGTTTCTGCCGTAAAACCGAAGTCGGCCAGCATGTGACGAATGCCGCTTGCTGCGTGATAAGCCAGCGCGGTCAGAATGCCCCACATGATGAATTTGGCGAAGAAGCTATCCATGATGGATGCCGCTTGCTGGAAACCTTCCGGAGAAGAGAGGGAGAGACCCAGTAACCAGAGCAGAATTCCGAGAGCGACAAAGGTAATCACGCCGGAGACGCGGTGGAGAATGGACGATATTGCAGTAACGGGAAACCGGATCGTCGAGAGATCCAAGTTAACAGGTCTTTGTTTTTTCACGGTTTTGCCCACACAGCTCTTTTTTATTTTGCTTCCTCCGGTCCTGAGTTACAGAAGAGCACAGTGCGTGTTCGGACTGCAACCGCCACCAAAATAGCAACATCCAGTGTTAAATGAAGCGGGTAAAACGCTGGGTGGCTCCTGGTGTCAGGGTATTCCGGAGACCTGGCGGCAGTATAGGAGGATCACATTCTGATTACAATTCCCCTACAATCTCTTTGGTCACATTTAAGCTGAACAGTGATCCGCCTCACGTATTTCACAATTTATACATTTTTAATTATCTGATTTGACAATAGATCAACATTTCAGTTACAAACGAACGCACTAAAACCCTATGATGCATAAAAGTTATGGGGATACACTTTCCCCTAAGCTCAAGTTATGTAACATTGCCTTTACGAGCAACACAAACCGTCAGGTTATTGGTTACCAAGAAGTTATGTCGTGACAGGATCTTTAACATCCACGATGTGCAGCGCGTCATGCCCGGACACCACCGATTGGCTTTACACATTTCGCTCCGTAACCTTGCAGCATGAACGTTACCGCTGAGTGATGCTGTGAAGATTCTGTTTTAGCCTAAGTCGTGCGGGTTGCAACAAGGCAGTAAGCGTGCAAATGATGGGCGTTTACGCAAGTAAATGACCGCACTGCGCGCGCGCAGCCAGTGTAGCGGCGGCCCGAAAATACGGCGGGTAAACGCAACATGATGACTGTTCTGGTGTCTAAGATCCTTACCTACTAAGGCGCTATGGAGACGAAAAATGACAGATAAAAAAGTGACGCTAACCCTACAAGATAACAACTCCGTGGAACTGGATGTGATGCAAGGCACGCTGGGACAGGATGTTGTTGATGTCCGCGCCCTTGGCTCAAAAGGCCTGTTCACCTTCGACCCCGGTTTTACCTCTACGGCGTCCTGCGAATCAAAAATTACCTTTATTGATGGTGATGAAGGGATTTTGTTACATCGCGGTTTCCCTATCGATCAGCTGGCTACCCACTCAAACTATCTGGAAGTGTGCTACATCCTGCTGAACGGCGAAGCCCCAACTCAGGCGCAGTACGACGAGTTCCGTACCACCGTAACCCGTCACACCATGATTCACGAGCAGATCACCCGCCTGTTCCACGGCTTCCGTCGTGATTCACACCCGATGGCGGTGATGTGCGGCGTGACCGGCGCGCTGGCCGCCTTCTATCACGATTCATTAGACGTGAATATTGAACGTCACCGTGAAATCGCCGCCTTCCGCCTGCTGTCAAAAATGCCGACCATGGCCGCGATGTGTTACAAATACTCCATCGGCCAGCCGTTTGTGTATCCGCGTAACGACCTCTCCTATGCCGGTAACTTCCTGCATATGATGTTTGCTACACCGTGTGAAGAGTACAAAGTGAACCCGGTGCTGGAACGCGCCATGGACCGTATTCTGATCCTGCACGCTGACCACGAACAGAACGCATCAACCTCTACCGTGCGTACCGCCGGTTCTTCCGGTGCCAACCCGTTTGCCTGTATCGCCGCCGGTATCGCCTCGCTGTGGGGACCTGCGCACGGTGGTGCCAACGAAGCCACGCTGCGTATGCTGGAAGAGATCAGCACCGTGGATCACATCCCGGAATTCGTGCGTCGCGCCAAAGATAAGAACGATTCGTTCCGTCTGATGGGCTTCGGTCACCGTGTGTATAAGAACTATGACCCGCGCGCGACCGTGATGCGTGAAACCTGTCATGAAGTGCTGAACGAACTGGGCATGAAGGACGACCTGCTGGAAGTGGCGATGGAACTGGAGCACATCGCGCTGAACGACCCGTACTTTATCGAGCGCAAACTCTATCCGAACGTCGATTTCTATTCCGGCATCATCCTGAAAGCGATGGGCATTCCGTCATCAATGTTTACCGTGATCTTCGCGATGGCGCGTACCGTTGGCTGGATTGCGCACTGGAAAGAGATGCACGACGAAGGTATGAAGATTGCCCGCCCACGTCAGCTCTACACCGGTTACACCGAGCGCGAATTCAGCTCGGCGCTGAAAAAATAACAATCAGGGCGGGTTATCCCGCCCTTTTCTTTTTTAGCATCCCACAGAAGTTCATGCAGTATCGTGCAGAGCTGTGCTGCAGTTTGCCGCAAGACAATGCGGGGATAGCAGGACATGCTGCTTCTGCTGATGCAACGGGCTATCCGCAGCGCTGAGGCTTTTACGGTGCGCCAGGAGATTCCCGCAGGACGCGGGAATCAGGCCGGGCCGGTCAGGATGACCGATACCGGCCGGTCCGTCAGGCGGGCCGTGAACGCCGAGGGCACCGCGCAGCGGCGCGAGGACTGCCCGGCAGCAGCAGATGCAGCAGGTCCCGCGCCTTGTCTGCTCATTAACATCCGCATCTGCACAAAACTCAATGCTGACAGCCCGGACACCAGTAAAACGGTCGTGATGACAGTACGCCTTTCTCAATGACGGTGCCGCAGCGCCGGCACTTTTTGCCCTGGCGGTGAAACACCTCGAAACGAAACGCTGCCTCTTCGTGATACTTCTTCATGCTGCCACGCATCTGATAAGACAAACGCGGCACCGCCAGCATGGCGTGGCTCAACGCATCCAGCTGCTGGTCGCTCAAATCCTGTGCACGATGCTGCGCCAGCAAACCGGCGTGCCACAAAATCTCGACGCGCAGATAGTTGCCGAGCCCGGCGAGAAATGCCTGATCCAGCAGCAAACCGCTGAACTGGCGGCGACGAAAACGCGGCGACAGCAGCCGCTCGCGCACCTCTTCCACCGTCAGCGTAGCGTCCAGCACGTCAGGTCCGACGCGTTGCAAAAACGGATGCGCGCCGAGCGTATCTGCGTTCAGCAGCTCAATATCCGAAGCGCTATACAGCAAAATTGCCCGGTCGGCATTACCCAGCCGCACGCGCAGCTGGCGCGAAGTATTGGGCTCAGTCCCGCTCGGTACCACACGCCACACGCCGTACAGCTGATTATGGCTGTACAGCGTCAGCCCGTTGGAGAAATGCGTCAGCAGTGCCTTGCCGCGCGTTTCAAAGGCGTCGATGGTTTCCCCCATCAGCGCCGGTTCGTAGGTCTTCAGCGCCGGAAAAGCAAACCACACCTCGGTCAGAGGCTTGCCCACCATTGCCGCTGCAAGTTGATCCGCCGCGCGGCGGATCTCCGGTCCCTCTGGCATAACAGCTCCTGATTAATGGGTTGCGCCGCCCACTTCGCGAATGTCTTTCTCTGTGCTGAGAATCACCTGCAGCGACGTTTCCAGCGCCTGAATCACACTGGCAGTCGACATACTCGGTGCACCAGGATGCTGCGCCGCCTGCTGCGGCAGATAAGGAATATGCACGAAACCGCCGCGTGCTGTGCTGCCTGTGGTCTGCAGCCAGTGCAGCAGGTGATACATGACGTTATTGCAGGTAAATGTCCCGGCGGTTTGCGACACCGAAGCCGGAATCCCCACTTCGCGCAGTGCCGCGACCATCGCTTTGATCGGCAGCGTAGAGAAATAGGCCGCCGGTCCCCCGGCGACAATCGGCTGATCGACCGGCTGCTGCTGGTCGTTATCCGGAATGCGCGCATCGTTCACATTAATCGCCACGCGCTCTACGCTGATATCGCTGCGCCCGCCAGCCTGGCCGACGCACAGCACGCGGTGCGGCTGCAGCTCTTCCAGCGCAGCGGTCAGCACCTGGCCGCAGCGGGCGAATACCACCGGCAGCTGGCGCACCACAATCCGCGCGCCGCCGAACTCCCGACCATCAAAGCTGCGCACCGCTTCCCACGACGGATTAATGCGCTCGCCGCCAAACGGCTCGAACGCCGTCATTAACACCGTTTTCATCGCAACCTCACAGGAACATCAGGAAATAAAGCAGGAAAATATTTACCAATAACAGTAGCACACCGGTTGGCACCTGAGCCTTGATCACCGCGTTACGGTCCGGCAGCTCCAGTAAACGCGCCGGAACAATATTGAAGTTGGCAGCCATCGGCGTCATCAGCGTGCCGCAGTACCCGCAGAACATGCCGATCGCCGCCATCACCGCCGGATTGCCACCGTGCTGCAGCACCAGAATCGGAATACCGATGCCGGCGGTGACAATCGGGAACGCCGCAAACGCATTGCCCATCACCATGGTCAGCAACGCCATGCCCAACGCATATACCGCGACCGCAATCAGCCGGTTATCCACCGCCAGATAGTGTTCGGTCAGATGTGAAATCGCCGTGCCGACGCCGGCGCTGGTAAACAGCAGGCCGAGCGTGGCGAGAATCTGCGGTAGAATAAATGCCCAGCCAACCGCATCCAGCAAACGCCGCGTCTCCTGCATCGACTGCAGCGGCTTCTCGTGGGTAAACTTCAGCGCAATCAGCCAGCCCAGCACGCAGCCAATCATCATCGAAAACAGCGTGACCAGCGTCGAATGATTGCCCGGGCCAAATACCTTCTCCTGCAGACCGGGAATATGATTGAACGCCAGCACGCCAATCACCGTCACCAGTGGGATCGCCAGCGCCGGCAGAAACAGCTTGTTGCCGAGACGCTGCGCGCTCTGCTGCTTCTGTTCATCGCTGCGCTGATGATAGCGACCGAGGCGCACGCCGCCGAACCCGGCAATCAGCGCCATGACCACTACTGCCGCGCCCACGGCAATATGCAACCAGCGACGTCCCAGCTCCGCATCACCGGCCCACTGCCCCATCAGTTGATAAGCACCGTCGCCAATCAGGAAAATCAGACCGTACAGCGCCCAGAATAAACCGGTGGTAAAACGGCGCGGGTTGGCGCTATCGCGCCATGACAGCAGCGCGACAATCAGCAGGATCGCCCCGGCCAGCCACATCAGATACTGTTGCTGAAACATCACTCACCTCCTTTTGCGCGCAGCGCCTGCTGGTTGAGCGCGCCCAGCTCACGCGACAGCTGACGGTCGAGCCGCACCAGTCGCGCAGCATGAATCAGGAACGCACACAGCGCGGTCGGAATGCCCCACAGCGCGATGTGCAACGGCTCGGTGCTGATGCCCGCCGACTCCTGCATAAAGTTGTGCATAAAAATGATCGCGCCGAAGGCCACGAAAATATCTTCACCGAAGAACAGCCCGACGTTATCGGTGGCCGCCGACATGGCGCGCAGCCGCTGACGAATCTCCGGTGATACGCTGCCGTAACGGTTTTCAGTGGCACCTTCGGCCATCGGCGCCAGCAGCGGACGCACCATCTGCGGATGCCCGCCCAGGCTGGTCAGCCCCAGCGCCGCAGTCAGCTCACGCACGAACAGATAGACGATCAGTAAACGGCCGGCGGTGGCGGTTTTGATCCGGGCGATCCACGTCTGCGCACGCTCTTTCAAACCGTGGCGCTCCAGCAATCCAATGACCGCCAGCGGTAACAGCAGGATCAGCGGCAGATTACGGGTATTGAGAAAGCCGGAACCGAGCTTCTCCAGAATATCGCCGAGCGGCATATGCGCCGCCAGCCCGGTGACAAAACCGGCAACAATCACCACCAGCACCGGGTTGAAGCGCAGCACAAAGCCGAGCACAATCGCGGCAATGCCGAGTAACGGCCAGAGATTGACCACGTTATCCATGTTTTCCCCTCGTCAGAAATAAAAAGCCCGGCAACAGGCCGGGCTAACAGTCAATGATCAGGCGCTGGTGACAGCAATCTGATTTGTCGCAAAAGCGGCGCGCAGCGTGCGGGCGAATTCCAGCGCATGGGCGCCATCGCCGTGCAGACAGACCGTCTGCGCATTCACCGCCACCCATTCGCCGCTGACGCTGCGCACCTGACGCTGCTGCACCATGGTGAGCGTCTGCGCCAGCGCCTGCTCAGCCTCTTCGATTAACGCCCCCGGCTGGCTGCGCGGCACCAGCGCGCCACTGGCCAGATAGCCGCGGTCAGCAAACACTTCTTCGCGCGTGCGCAGACCATGATGCGCGGCGGCGGCAATTGAGGCGCTGCCCGCCAGGCCAACCAGAATCAGCGCCGGATCGACGGCTTTCACCGCGCGCGCAATCGCATCCGCCAGCGCTGCATCCACCGCTGCCTGGTTATACAGCATGCCGTGCGGCTTCACGTGCACCAGCTTCGCCCCTTCACTTTCAGCGAGGCTTTTCAGGGCACCAATCTGGTAGATCACCTGCGCGTAGACGGTTTCCGGCGGCAGCTGCATGGCGGTCCGGCCAAAATTTTCCCGGTCGGGAAAGCTCGGATGCGCACCAATCGCCACGCCATTGGCGCTGGCCCAGCGCACCGACTGCAGCATGGTTTCGGCATCGCCGGCATGGAAACCGCAGGCGATGTTGGCCGAGCTCACCAGCTCCAGCAGGGCCCGATCGCTGGCACTGCCTTCACCGAGGTCGGCGTTAAGATCGATCTTCATGAGCAAGCCCCCAGGCTATCTGATCAAGCGAACGTTGCTGCTGCTGTTTGGCCAGCAGCGCCTCCTCCAGCGTGCAGCGGATGAAGTGAATCGGTTCTCCCAGACGAATCTGCGCCAGCTGATAGAGATCGGCTTCGATGACGCAGGCGATACGCGGATAGCCGCCGGTGGTTTGCGCATCGGCCATCAGCACAATCGGCTGACCGTTCGGCGGCACCTGCACCACACCCGGCACCAGGCCGTGCGACAGCAGTTCACGTGCGACACTGCGCTGCAGCGGACTGCCCTGCAGCCGGTAGCCCATGCGGTTACTTTGCGGGCTGAGCTGCCACGGGTTACGCCAGAATGCGTCCTGCGCGTCGTGGGTAAATTCATTGTACTCCGGCCCCGGCAGTGCGCGGATGCGGTTGCCCCACAGCAGCTGCCGTACGCCAGCCTGATGGCTGAAGCGGCGCGTCGGCTTGCCCAGCGGCAGCTGATCGCCATCCTGCAGTTTACGTCCCTGCCAGCCGCCAAAGGCCGCTTTGAGATCGGTGCTGTGTGAGCCCAGCATGGCGTCGATGGCGAAACCGCCGTTCACCGCCAGATAGCTGCGCATACCGCGCGTAGGCATGGACAGACTCAGCACCTGGCCTTTTTTCACCGGCAGACGCCAGCCAGTCCACACCGGCTGGCCATCCAGTTCGGCGCTGCAGCTGGCACCGGTCAGCGCAAACCAGCCGTCGCGACGAAACTCCGCTTTGAACTGGCCGAGCACAATTTCCAGCACCGCGCTGTTTTCCGCGTTGCCGACCAGCATATTGGCCGTGCGCATTGAAGGCTCATCCAGTGCGCCGCTCAGGCTGATACCGTATTGTCGCCAGCCGTGGCGGCCGCGATCCTGCACCGAGGTCATTAATCCGGCACGCAAAATGTTTAACATACGCCCTCCCGTTGTGGCACGAAGCGGACGCTGTCGCCGGGACGCAACAGCGTCGGCGGCTGCTGTTGTGGATCGAACAGGCTGAGCGGCGTGTGGCCAATCAGCTGCCAGCCACCGGGCGCGGCCAGCGGATAGATGCCGGTCTGGCTGCCGCCAATGCCCACCGAACCGCCAGGCACCACCAGCCGGGGCTCGGCGCGACGCGGCGTGTGCAGCCGCTCATCCAGCCCGCCGAGATAAGGGAAACCAGGCTGAAAGCCAATGAAGTAGACCACGTAATCCGCGCTGCTGTGCAGCTCCACCACCTGTTGCGAGGTCAGATCCGCCGCACGGGCCACCTCCGCCAGATCCGGACCGCCCGCGCCGCCATACACCACCGGAATCTCAACCTGACGCGGCTCGGCCAGCAGCACCTCGCTCTCTTCCCACCAGCGCTGCAAACGCTCAATTGCATCCAGCGCTTTCAACTGCGGATCGCGCAGCAGCAGCGTCAGATTATTCATGCCCGGAATCACTTCCGCGATCTGCTCATTCTGCTGCAGCCGCTGGCACAATCCCCAGATGCGCTGCTGGCTGACGAGCGAAACCGGCGGTTCCAGCTCCAGTACCACCGCCCGCTCACCCAGCAGATAACAACGTGCTCGTTGCAAAACCCACCTCCCGGTCATTAATAAAACGCGCCGTGACCGCAGTGACGGCGCGCCTCAGGGCATTCGCTTATGCGAAAAGTCAATAAGTTATGCGAAAGTGAAGGAGATGTGTCAACTGATTTGCGCCCGGCACGTGTTTTCCGGGCGCATAAGCGAGGCGGTCAGGCGGGATTGTCGATATCGATAAAGGTCACATCCAGACCATGCTGGCTGGCGAGCCACTCACCGAGCGCTTTAATGCCGCCGCGTTCGGTGGCGTGATGGCCGGCAGCAAAGAAATGCAGCCCCTGTTCACGGGCGCTGTGAATGGTCTGCTCAGAAACTTCACCGCTGATAAAGGCGTCAACGCCAAAGGCGGCGGCCGCATCGATAAAGCCCTGGCCGCCACCGCTGCACCATGCCACCCGGCGAATCAGCGCCGGAGCATTATCACCGCAGTGCAGCGGCTGGCGGCCGAGGCGCGCCGCGATCTTTTCCGCCAGCGCCGGACCGCTTAGCGGCTCAGCCAGCTCTCCCCAGGGCACCAGCGGCTGAATTTCACCTTTGACGTCGATATCAAACAGCGTGGCCAGCTGGGCGTTGTTGCCCAACTGTGGGTGAGCATCGAGCGGCAGGTGCCAGCCGTACAGGTTGATGTCATTGGCCAGCAGCGTGCGCAGACGCTGGCGCTTCATCCCTTTAATTACCGGCGCTTCGCTCTTCCAGAAGTAGCCATGGTGCACCAGTATCGCATCGGCCTGGCGTTTTACCGCCTCATCCAGCAGCGCCTGACAGGCCGTCACGCCGGTGATTACACGGCGCACCTGCTCACGCCCCTCAACCTGCAAACCGTTGGGCGCATAGTCGCTGAAGGCACTGGTGTTGAGTTGCTGATTGACGATCTGTTCTAACTCGAAATTGTTCATAACGGCTCCGTGACCGCCTCAGGCTGCGCTGCGCGCGCGCTCGAAGGCGTCTAGTGTCTTTTTACGTGCCGCCTTATGTTCCACGATTGGCGCCGGATAATCGAGTTTCTTGTTATTTTTCTCCGCCCAGGCGTGCGGCTGATGGATGGCGCTGTCCGGCACGTCTTGCAGTTCCGGCAGCCACCGGCGGATAAACTCGCCCTGCTTATCAAAGCGCTCGCCCTGGGTCGTCGGGTTGAAGATGCGGAAGTAAGGCGCGGCGTCGGTGCCGGTCGACGCGGCCCACTGCCAGCCACCGTTATTGGCCGCCAGATCGCCGTCAATCAGCTGCTGCATGAAATAGCGTTCACCCTCGCGCCAGTCAATCAGCAGATCTTTCACCAGAAAGCTGGCGGTGATCATGCGTAACCGGTTGTGCATCCAGCCCAGCGTATTGAGCTGGCGCATCGCTGCGTCAACAATCGGATAACCAGTTTTGCCCTGCTGCCAGGCGGTAAGGTGTTGCTCATTCTGTTGCCAGCTGACGTTGCGCGTCCAGTCGACAAACGGCTGATGCTTACACAGCGCCGGAAAGGCCACTATCAGGTGACGATAAAATTCGCGCCAGACCAGTTCATTGAGCCACACCAGCGCGCTGCCGTTATTAAGCGCCTGCGGATGCTCCTTCAGAATGCGATGCAGGCACTGACGCGGCGACAGCACACCAATCGCCAGATACGGCGACAGGCGGCTGGTGCCGTCAATCGCCGGTATGTCGCGCTGCTGGTCATATTTTTCCACCCGCTGCTGGGCAAACTGGCGCAGCTGCTTCAGCGCCGCCTCTTCTCCGGCGGGAAACCAGGTTTCGTCGAATTCTTCCACAGGATAATCGAATGCCGCTATTTTTTTGCCGGCGGCCACGGGTGCCCCGGCGCGCGCTTTCGGTGCGTGGTGGCACTCTGGCAGCCCCTGTTGCAGACGCCGGATAAACGCTTTGCTGAACGGCGTGAACACTTTGAACATGCTGTTGCTGCCGGTCTGAACGCTGCCCGGCGGTAACAGCAGGCTGTCATCGAACCCCTGGCACACCACGCCCTGCTGATCGAGCTGCTTCTCAACCGCAGCGTCGCGCTGGCGCTCATTGATTTCATACTGATAGTTGTAAAACAGCGCATCCACCTTGTGCTGCTGGCAGAAGGTCGCCAGATAGTCGACCGACGCAGCGAAGTCATCGCACTGATGAAAGTGCAGCTTAATACCGCGTTCTGCCAGCGACTGCTGCAGCAGGCACAGGTTTTGATGGATAAAAGCCGCCTGTTTGGGGGCCATGCTGTGTTGCTGCCACTGGCCGGGCGTGGCGATGAACAGCGCCAGCACCTCGGCCTGACTGTCGCGGCAGGCCGCGGCCAGTGCGCTGTTATCATTCATGCGCAAATCGTTACGCAGCCAGACTAAGTGAGTGCTCATAACGCTCCGTGTTTACTGGCCGTAGCGCAGACGCAGCGCTTCCGGGTAAGGATCGAAATAACGCTGCTGCGCCAGCCACGGGTGCGGGAACTCTGCCATGTAATGTTTCAGCATAGTGATGGGGGCCAGCAACGGCTGCACACCGCGACGGTAGCGGTCGATCAGCTGCGCCAGCTCCTGACGCTGCGGTGAACTCAGCTTCGGCCGGAAATAGCCCTGTACGTGCATCAGCACATTGGTGTGATTACGACGCGACGCCTGGTGCGACATCAGGTGCATCAGACGGTTACGGTATTCAAAGGCGTACGCATCCAGTGACTCCCACTGTTCCATCGCCGCGACAAACCGCCCCATCTCGCGGTACTCATCCTGCGCATGTGACAGCAGCAGTAGTTTGTAGCGACTGTGAAAGGCAATCAGCTTGTGACGCGTCAGCCCGCTGCGCCACATTTCGTTGAACTCATGCAGCGCATAGACGCGCCCCATAAAGTTTTCGCGGATCGCATCATCGTGCAGGCGTCCATCCTCTTCCAGCGGCAGCCACGGCAGCTCTTTTTGCAGGAATGAGGTGAACACACCGGTGCCGGCTTTGCGATTGTTGTTAGTGTCAGGCTCGTAGACGCGCACGCGCTCCAGTCCGCAGCTCGGCGATTTGGCACACAGGATGTAGCCGCACAGATGGTGCAGCGATTTAACGCGCTCCGCAGACCAGCGGGCCATGTCGTCGGTCAGCTCTTCCCCGCCGTCTTTACTGAAACACAGGTGGATCTGATCGTCGCTCTGTTTGACCAGCCGCAGCGCCGGGCGCGGCGTCGGCAGACCGATGGCCATTTCCGGGCAGACAGGTTCGAAGCGCACAAATGGCGCGAGCTCGTCAGTTGCAAAGGCAAAACGCTTGTGGCCGCCATCGAATCGGACGCTATCCCCGAGCAGGCAGGCACTGATACCTACAGGAATTTTCTCGCTCATACTTGTACAACCTCCAAAAACTTGTAGAGGTTTAAGTGTAGCTGAAATGCCGCGAGATAACAGCGGGACAATGCGTTTGTCGCACCACTTTAAGATAAAAAAACCCGGTGCCTCGAGCGAGGTCACCGGGTTATCACCGCGAAGCCGGGCGTTACCAGTAGATACCGCCTGCCGCTTCCGATTGCGCCAGCCAGACCGGTTTGGTGCTGGTTTTGCACCACATGCGGTGCAGATAACTGTAGAAGCGCGCACGATCCTGGCGGAACAGCATCACTGGCAGTGCCAGTACGCCAATCAATACCACCAGCACACGGCGCAGCACAATTTTGGCGAGTGGATATGCCTGATACATCAATGCCTCCTCGTGGTAAATTTTGCTATGAAATGTGATCTGCCTCAGATATTACGCCTGGTTGTGTAATTTTACTACTCATCCGACCACTATTTTGATCTTTTTTCAGTCATTTCCTGGCCGGGATGAAAGGAAGTTACATTTTTGTAAAATTTCAGATCACGGCGAGTTACTGAGATCGTGACGGACGCCGTCGCGGTTTATTGTTAAAGTAATGCGTTAACCTTATTTGCCGCAGGAGTCAGCGTGACGACCATCTTGATTGTCGAAGATGAAAAGGAGATTCGCCGTTTCGTGCGCCTGGCGCTGGAGAGCGAAGGCCTGAAGATTGTGGAAGCGGAGCAGCTGCAGCGCGGCCTGATTGAAGCGGCTACGCGCAAACCGGATTTGGTGATTCTCGATCTCGGTTTACCGGACGGCGATGGCAATGCCTTCATCCGCGAAGTGCGGCAGTGGAGCAGCATGCCGGTGATTGTGCTGTCGGCGCGCAGCGATGAGCAGGATAAAATTGAGGCGCTGGATGCCGGCGCTGACGACTATCTCACCAAGCCGTTTGGCATCGGCGAACTGCTGGCGCGCGTGCGCGTGGCGCTGCGTCGTCATCAGCGCAGCCAGCCGGAACCGCTGGTGCAGTTTGGCGAAGTGAGCGTTGATCTCGCCGCGCGGCGCGTGCTGCGCAGCGGTGAAGAGGTACATCTGACACCGACCGAATTTCGCCTGCTCAGCCTGCTGCTGAATAACGCCGGCAAAGTGCTGACCCAGCGCCAGTTGCTTAACCAGGTGTGGGGGCCCAACGCTGTGGAACACAGCCATTATCTGCGCATCTATATGGGACACCTGCGACAAAAGCTGGAAGCCAACCCCACCCAGCCGACGCACCTGCTGACAGAAACCGGCATCGGCTATCGCTTCATGCCATAAAAAAAGGCCGCAAACGCGGCCTTCTTCATGCAGGATGCCCTGTCAGGCGTTTTTCAGCACTTCGCTGACAATTTCTACCGCTTCTTTCTCGATCTGCTGGCGATGCTCAGCGCCGAGGAAGCTTTCACAATAGATTTTGTAGGCGTCTTCCGTGCCGGACGGACGTGCCGCGAACCAGCCGTTTTCAGTCATCACTTTCAGACCACCAATCGAGGCGCCGTTGCCCGGTGCCGCAGTCAGACGTGCGGTGATCGGGTCGCCCGCCAGCGTATCGGCGCTGACCATTTCAGGTGACAGCTTCGACAGTGCCGCTTTCTGCGCGGAAGTGGCAGGTGCCTGCAGACGGTTGTAGCTTGGCGCACCAAAACGCGCGGCCAGCTCATCATAGTGCTGCTGCGGGTTCTTACCGGTAACCGCAGTGATTTCCGCCGCCAGCAGACACAGGATGATGCCGTCTTTGTCTGTTGACCAGGCGGAGCCGTCAAAACGCAGGAACGAGGCGCCGGCGCTCTCTTCGCCGCCAAAGCCAAAGCTGCCGTCGAACAGACCATCCACGAACCATTTGAAGCCGACCGGTACTTCCACCAGCTTGCGACCAATGTCGTTCACCACGCGGTCAATCATCGCGCTGGAAACCAGCGTTTTACCGACGGCCACCTCTTTGCCCCACTGCGGACGGTGCTGGAACAGGTAGTTGATCGCTACCGCCAGATAGTGGTTCGGGTTCATCAGACCGGCGGGCGTGACGATGCCGTGACGGTCGTAATCCGGATCGTTACCGAAGGCCAGATCAAACTTATCTTTGTACGCCAGCAGACCGGCCATCGCGCACTCGGACGAACAGTCCATGCGCACCACGCCATCTTTATCCAGATGCATGAAGCGGAACGTCTGGTCGATGGCATCATTGACGATGGTCAGATCCAGCTGGTAGTGCTCTGCAATGCGCTGCCAGTAGGCCATGCCAGAACCGCCGAGCGGATCGACACCGATTTTCAGGCCGGCTTTCTGGATCGCCGGGAAGTCAATCACCTGCGCCAGACCTTCAACGTATGGCTGGATCAGATCCTGCTCAACGATGTGGCCACTGGCCCACGCCTGATCCAGCGCCAGACGCTTAACCTCTTTCAGCTCACCTTTGATCAGCTGATTCGCGCGATCTTCCACCACTTTGGTGACGTTGGTGTCAGCCGGTCCACCGTTCGGCGGATTGTACTTGATGCCACCGTCTTCTGGCGGGTTGTGCGACGGAGTAATCACGATACCGTCCGCCTGCGCGCCGCCGCGCTTGTTGTGCTCCAGAATGGCGTTGGAGATAGCCGGCGTCGGCGTATAGCCGTTGTCCTGCTGCACAATCACATCAACGCCGTTGGCGGCCAGCACTTCCAGCACTGACAGGATCGCCGGCTCAGACAGCGCATGGGTGTCTTTACCTACGTAGCACGGGCCGGTGATGCCGTTCTTTTTACGCTCTTCAGCGATCGCCTGCGCAATCGCCAGAATGTGTACTTCGTTGAAGCTATGACGTCCCGCGCTGCCGCGGTGGCCGGAGGTGCCAAATTTCACCGCATGGTCCGGGTTCGCCGCATCCGGCTTCAGGACGTAGTACTGCGAGGTTAATTGTGCAACGTTAATCAAATCGCTCTGCTGGGCAGGTTGCCCGGCACGGGGGTGATTGGCCATTGGCGCTTCTCCCTGACGCTTCGGTTTAAATGGTGCCGCAAACTTTCTCTGCCAGTTCCTGCGGGAACTGCATGGCAAGCATGATGTGTTCCACCATGCTGCATTTACGACCTGTATTGGTATTGGTGATCACCCAGTACGGCGTGCCGGGCACGTGCTTCGGCTTAGTATGGGTGCCATTTTGCAGCAGCGTGTGCTCGTCGCCCGCAAAGTAGACGCGGGTGCGGCCCTGCAGCGAGGCAGTGGCATCAGCAAAGGCTGCCGGATCAAGACGATAAAGCGTTGACAGGATCAGCATGAAGCGATTAACCGCTTTCTTCTGCTCCGCATACTCGTCAGACAGCAGCAGCTCACGCACGGCACGCACGCGATCCTGAGGTCGCGCTTCGCTGCGTGCAGCCGGTGCTTCTTTTACCGCCGCATTCGCCGCTGGCGCAGCGGATGCGCTCTGGCCGGCAGTGAATTTCAGCATACGGCGCAAAATGTCCGAGGCGCTTTCACCAATGTGCTGCGTGTGGCTGGCAATATAACGGTAGAGTTCTTCGTCAACTTCAATCGTTTTCATCTTTTTCCGTGCGATTCTGGCAAATGGCAGAACCACGCTACTTTGCAAAGGCCTTAACAAAATCCGGTCGTGCAAAATGTGAGCGGGCTCTAACATAAGGATTATAAAGTTAAATCCGCGACAGCCGGTAGCGCTGGCATCGTTTACGGGCAAAAGTCGGAATATGCCCTAATGCCTGACCGCCTGGCGCCGGGACAGGTGAATCCATGATACCCTAAGCCCAGGTCTCAACCGAAAGAACTTTAGCCATGATTTTGAACGCCCGTCTGCAAACTGAACAATCTGCCCCTGATGCCCAGCCCATTCTGTTAATTCATGGCCTGTTTGGTAGCCTGGATAACCTCGGCGTACTGGCGCGCGGCGTGCGCGATGCACGGCCCACGCTGCAGGTGGATGTCCGTAACCACGGCCTGTCACCGCGCAGCGAAGAGATGCACTACGCTGCGCTGGCGCAGGATATGGTTGACACGCTGGATGCGCACCACATCGAACGGGTCGATGTTATCGGCCACTCAATGGGCGGCAAAATTGCCATGGCGCTGAGCGCCGTTGCGCCCGAACGGATTAGCAAAATGGTGCTGATTGATATCGCGCCGGTGGATTACCAGACGCGACGCCACGATGAGATCTTCGCGGCAATCCGCGCGGTCAGTGCAGCTGGCGTCACGCGCCGCAGCGCTGCAGCCGACGTGATGCGTGAACACGTGCGCGAAGAAGGCGTGATTCAGTTCATTCTGAAATCTTTCCATGAAGGCGAATGGCGCTTTAACGTGCCGGTATTATGGGACAATTATCCGGTGCTCTCCGGCTGGCAGGAGGTACCCGCGTGGCCTCATCCGGCGCTGTTTATTCGCGGCGGTGATTCACCCTATCTGGACAATCAGCACCGTGATGCGCTGCTGCGCCAGTTCCCGCAGGCGCAGGCGCACATTATCAGCGGTGCCGGTCACTGGGTGCATGCCGAAAAACCCGATGCCGTACTGCGCGCGGTGCGCCGCTTTTTTAACCTGTAAAAGCAAAAGCTTGCTACGGGCGGTTTAGGGTTGGCGTCGCGCCGGGCGCTGGAGTATGATGTCGCGCTAAAAATTTGCCGCGGATGCTTTTTTCGCCGCGGTCGGGCCGATAAATGTTTAAATCGCGCAGCGCCTTTCCGCCGTTCGCGCCCACGCAGTTTCACAAACCATGGCAAAAGAACAGACAGATCGTACCACGCTCGATCTCTTCGCAGACGAGCGGCGTCCCGGTCGCCCTAAAACCAGTCCGCTGTCGCGTGATGAGCAGCTGCGCATTAATAAGCGCAACCAGCTGAAGCGCGACCGGGTGCGCGGCCTGCGCCGCGTTGAGCTGAAAATGTCCAGCGAAGCGGTCGACGCGCTTAATACGCTGGCCGAGCAGCAGAACATCAGCCGCAGTGAACTGATTGAACAAATGCTGCTGGCGCAGCTCAAACTGGCGTAACGTGCGCAGACCGCACGCTGGAACACAAACTCAGCGCTTTACACATTCCGCGCTTTTCGCCGGTCTGCTATCATTCGCATAACTGTGTCGTCTTCTGACTTACTTTCACAATCAGGATTTAAGAGGTTACTCACTCCATGGCAATCGTAGGCATTTTCTTCGGCAGCGATACCGGCAACACTGAAAACATTGCAAAAATGATCCAGAAACAACTGGGTAAAGATGTCGCCGAAGTGCATGACATTGCTAAGAGCACCAAAGAAGATCTCGAAGCATTCGATATTCTGCTGCTGGGTATTCCGACCTGGTACTACGGTGAAGCCCAGTGCGACTGGGATGACTTCTTCCCGACGCTGGAAGAGATTGATTTTAACGGTAAGCTGGTGGCGCTGTTTGGCTGCGGCGATCAGGAAGATTACGCCGAGTACTTCTGTGACGCGATGGGCACCATTCGCGACATCATTGAGCCAAACGGCGCAGTGATTGTGGGCCACTGGCCAACCGAAGGTTACCACTTCGAAGCCTCTAAAGGTCTGGCAGACGACAAACACTTCCTCGGCCTCGCCATTGATGAAGATCGTCAGCCTGAACTGACTAACGAGCGCGTCGACAAATGGGTTAAGCAGATCTTTGATGAGCTGCAGCTGCAGGCGATCATCGAAGCCTGATGCTTTCCTGTCCGATGTGGGCGCTGGCTCACATCGGGCAATGGAATTACCTATAAAAATAATAGCTACGGTTTTTTAACTTTTTCCCTCAATTCTGTAGAATACCCGCAACGGTCATCTGCTTATTCCTCGGGTATCAGACTGAGACTGCGTGAAAAGGAACATCGATCTGCACGATCCCGCTGAGGCTCACGACATTTCTCCTTACAGCATCCGGGGAATTGTCCGCCGCAGCCGGTTTTCATTTCGCAGGCTGAGCTCTATAATGAGACGCAAATGAGAATGCGCGTGACCACACATTCAAGGCCTTTGCGCCGTAAGTGACTAGCAAAGTAACAGGACAATATCCGCATGACTGACAACAACTCCGCATTGAAAAAGGCTGGCCTGAAAGTCACGCTGCCCAGACTGAAGATTCTGGAAGTGCTTCAGGGACCCGGACCCGAGTCCCATCATGTCAGTGCGGAAGATTTGTACAAACGCCTGATCGACATGGGCGAAGAGATTGGTCTGGCGACGGTATACCGTGTTCTGAACCAGTTTGACGACGCCGGCATCGTGACGCGTCATAACTTCGAAGGCGGGAAATCCGTATTCGAACTGACCCAGCAGCATCACCACGATCACCTGATTTGCCTCGACTGCGGCAAAGTGATCGAGTTTAGCGATGAATCTATCGAAACGCGTCAGCGTGAGATTGCAACACGCCACGGTATCAAACTCAGCAACCACAGCCTGTATCTATACGGCCACTGTGCGCTGGGAGACTGCCGCGAAGACGAGACGCTCCACGATCAGTAATTGAATATGCTATGCAGTATAAAAAAACCGGTGCCAGGCACCGGTTTTTTTATGGCTGCGTTCAGGCGACCAGCGTTTCCTGCAAATAGCGCCAGCGCGGAACCGGCGTGCTGCAGTCCAGCACCGCCAGCGAAATGCGGGTCTGGTTGTTGCCGTTAAGCATTTGCAGTTCGTGATACTGAATGGTCACTTCCTGCTGCTGCTGGGAAATGATGGCATGCTCACTGGTGGCGATTCGCATCCCTTCCCGCTGCCCGTGCAGTTTGCGAAACAGGGTTTCAGTGTCATTGAGATCGAGCTGTTTGCCTTGCGGCGTCACCATTTTGAAGTCGGGATGAAAGTGCGACAGCAGCAGATCCATACTGTCATCGCTGCCTTCGGCCTGATTAAAAATACGTTCGATAAGCTGATGTAAAACCACCACGCTATGTTTGGCTTCCAGAGCGAGACTTGTCATTTTTCTTCCTTCGCTAACCCGCACAGCAACATTTAAGAGCGCATAGCCTACCTGAAAATAACGATTTCACACGGGTAAATTAGTTAATTTTATTAAAGTCAGATTAGTCGTAATCGCGCGTGATTACTGTTTTTTGTCTGGTTCAGCATAATCGATTCCCGTTTGCAGATAACGGGCAATAAAAAAGGGCGATTGCTCGCCCTTTGCTGATCATATCGTGCTATCAAGCAGTAAAATTATTCGCCGATTTTTGCCCAGGTATCACGCAGACCCACGGTGCGGTTGAACACCAGTTTCGACGGCTGCGAGTACACGCTGTCAGCGCAGAAGTAACCTTCGCGCTCAAACTGATACGGTGCCAGCGCGCTGGCGGCACGCAGACCCGGCTCAACGAAGCCCTGTTTGATCTCCAGCGAGTTCGGGTTGATGGTGGTGAGGAAATCCTCGGCCGCGCCCGGGTTTGGCACGCTGAACAGACGATCGTACAGGCGGAATTCGGCAGGCAGCGCGTGAATCGCCGATACCCAATGGATAACGCCTTTCACCTTGCGGCCATCGGCCGGATCTTTGCTCAGGGTGTCGACATCGCAGGTAGCGTAGATGCAGGTGATGTTGCCGGCTTCATCTTTCGCCACGCGCTCGGCACGAATGACATAAGCGTTGCGCAGACGAACTTCTTTACCCAGCACAAGACGTTTGTACTGCTTGTTGGCCTCTTCACGGAAGTCGGCGCGATCGATCCACACCTCACGGCTGAACGGCACCTCACGCGTGCCCATCTCCGGTTTGTTCGGGTGGTTCGGCATGCTGATGATTTCTTCATGCCCGGCCGGCAGGTTCTCGATCACCACTTTCAGCGGATCCAGCACCGCCATGGCGCGCGGCGCGTTCTCGTTGAGGTCGTCACGAATGCACGACTCCAGCGACGCCATCTCAACAATGTTGTCCTGCTTGGTCACACCGATACGGCGGCAGAATTCGCGGATTGACGCCGCGCTATAGCCACGACGGCGCAGACCGGATACGGTCAGCATGCGCGGATCGTCCCAGCCTTCAACAATCTTCTCGCTCACCAGCTGCGTCAGCTTACGCTTCGACATCACCGCATATTCCAGATTCAGGCGCGAAAACTCGTACTGACGCGGATGCACCGGAATAGTGATGTTATCCAGCACCCAGTCGTAGAGACGACGGTTGTCCTGGAACTCCAGCGTACACAGGGAATGGGTGATGCCTTCCAGCGCATCGGAGATGCAGTGGGTAAAGTCGTACATCGGATAGATGCACCACTTGTTGCCAGTCTGGTGGTGTTCGGCAAATTTAATGCGGTACAGCACCGGATCGCGCATCACAATAAAGCTGGATGCCATGTCGATTTTGGCACGCAGACAGGCTTTGCCCTCTTCGAAGCCGCCATCACGCATCTTCTGGAACAGCGCCAGGTTCTCTTCCACGCTGCGATCGCGATACGGGCTGTTTTTGCCCGGCGCGGTTAGCGTGCCGCGGTATTCACGGATTTGCTCTGGCGACAGCTCGTCAACGTAGGCCAGGCCTTTGTTGATCAGCTCAACCGCGTAGTTGAACAGTTGGTCAAAGTAGTCAGAGGAGTAACGAATGTTGCCGCTCCACTCAAAGCCCAGCCATTGCACATCATTCTTGATCGATTCAACGAACTCCATATCCTCTTTGACCGGATTGGTGTCGTCGAAACGCAGGTTGCACTGCCCCTGATAATCTTGTGCGATACCAAAGTTCAGGCAGATCGATTTTGCATGGCCAATATGCAGGTAACCATTGGGCTCAGGCGGGAAACGGGTATGCACACTGTTGTGCTTACCGCTCGCCAAATCTTCGTCGATGATCTGACGAATAAAGTTCGTTGGGCGGGCTTCAGCCTCACTCATCTCAAAATCCTCAAAACAATAGCGGGTGATTTGTACCACGAAGTAACGGAGTATGATCCACAAAGCGCTGAAGGGAAACAACCGTTTGTTGGTCGTTTTAAAACAAAAAAGGCAGGAATTGCTTCCTGCCTTCAGTGACGCTCAAAACGTGTTAATTTTTCACTTCATACAGCGGCGTAACGCCTGCCACCACGGTACCGCCTGCCAGCAGATTCAGACCAGCAAAATCATCGCTGTTGCTGACCACCACCGGGCTGACCATCGAACGCGCATTGGCGTTGAGGAAGTCCAGATCCATTTCGAGGATCGGCTGGCCCGCTGTGACGGTTGCGCCCTCTTCCACCAGACGGGTAAACCCTTTACCTTCCAGCGCGACGGTATCGAGACCCATGTGCACGACAATCTCAACGCCATTTTCGGCTTCAAGGCAGAATGCATGGTTGGTGTTGAAGATTTTCACCACGGTACCCGCCACCGGCGCGACGACAGTTTTATCGCTTGGTTTGATCGCCAGACCATCGCCTACCGCTTTACTGGCGAAAGCTTCATCCGGCACGTTTTCCAGCGCTACCACTTCGCCACTGACCGGTGCCAGCAGCGTTGCAATCACCTTTTTCTCGCTGTTGCGCACGGCCTGGGGCTGAGCAGCAGCAGGCGCGGCGGTGGTTGCCGCAGCAGGTGCCGCTGCGCCGGCTACCGGACCTTTGCTCAGTACGGTTTTCATCGCGGTCGCAATGCTTTCGGCCTGCGTACCAACAATGATCTGCACGCTCTGCTTGTTAAGGCGGATCACGCCAGAAGCACCGAGGCGTTTAGCCACGCTTTCATTCACCTGCGCCGAGTCTTTCACATTCAGACGCAGACGGGTAATGCAGGCGTCGATGTTGGTCAGGTTGTCAGAACCGCCCACCGCGCCGATGTAGCGACGTGCCAGAGATTCGGTTTCGCTCTCACCGTTGCTGCTGTGATCAACGTTGACGTCATAGCCGTCTGTCTCATCACCGGCAGCCAGCTCGCGACCCGGCGTCAGCAGGTTGAATTTCTGAATGGTGAAGCGGAACACCACATAATAGATGACGAAGAACACCAGACCCTGCGGGATCAGCATCCACCAGTGCACAGCCAGCGGGTTACGCGTCGACAGCACCATGTCCACCAGACCGGCACTGAAACCGAAACCGGCAATCCAGTGCATGCTGGCAGCGATGAAGACCGAAATACCGGTCAGCACGGCGTGGATGACATACAGCACCGGTGCCACGAACATGAAGGAGAATTCCAGTGGCTCGGTGATGCCGGTGAAGAAGGCGGCGAATGCCGCTGCCAGCATGATACCACCGACTTTCGCGCGGTTTTCCGGGCGTGAGCAGTGATAGATTGCCAGCGCCGCACCCGGCAGACCGAACATCATGATCGGGAAGAAGCCCGCCTGATAGCGACCGGTGATACCCGGGATGCCGGTACCGTTGGCAATAGACTGCGCGCCGCCCAGGAATTTCGGAATGTCGTTGATGCCCGCCACGTCGAACCAGAACACCGAGTTCAGCGCGTGGTGCAGGCCAACCGGAATCAGCAGACGGTTAAAGAAGGCGTACACGCCCGCACCGACCGAGCCCAGTTTCTGGATGTGCTCACCAAAGCTCACCAGACCGCCGAAAATGATCGGCCAGACGTACATCAGGATAAAGGCGACCACAATCATCAGGAAGGAGACCAGGATCGGCACCAGACGGCGACCGCTGAAGAACGACAGCGCCTTAGGCAGCTCAACGTGGCTGAAGCGGTTATAGACTTCTGCCGAGAGAATGCCCACGAGGATGCCGACAAACTGGTTGTTGATTTTACCGAAGGCGGCAGGCACCTGCTCCACCGGCATTTTCTGAATCATGGCCACCGCGGCGGGTGAACACAGGGTAGTAACCACGAGGAAACCTACAAAGCCGGTTAATGCCGCTGCACCGTCTTTATCTTTTGACATGCCGTAAGCCACACCGATGGCGAACAGCACGGACATATTGTCGATGATGGCAGAACCCGATTTGATCAGCAGTGCTGCCAGCGCATTGCCTGCGCCCCAGCTGTCCGGATCGATCCAGTAACCTACCCCCATCAGGATTGCCGCTGCCGGCAGGGTCGCTACCGGCACCATAAGCGCGCGGCCGACCTTTTGCAGATATCCTAAAATACTCACCTTATTCTCCCCCTATGAGACTGGCGTTTTGCCGTGATGCGGGTTGATTTTATTATCCCGGCACCCGGTACCTTGATGACACACTTCACCACGAGGCGCAGTGTAAAGATAAATTAATTCGCCTCGCAAATTAAAACCAGTGTAACTGTGACTTTAATCACCAAAATGGACGTTTTTCACTGCGAAATGCTAGCCACCACCACAAACTTATTTTATGATGAAAAATATCAGGTCGCACTTTTCCAACGCCGCGAGCGCGCAAACGGGTTACCCTATAAGCAGCCAGCTGCAGCAGTAAACGCGACCCTAACTTTCCAATCTTAACTGAGGTGAAGACATGAGACTGATCCCTTTGGCCACACCGACCCAGGTGGGTAAATGGGCTGCACGCCATATCGTTAATCGCATCAATGCCTTTAAACCCAGCGCAGACCGTCCCTTTGTGCTGGGACTGCCAACCGGCGGTACGCCGCTGGAAGCCTACAAGCACCTGATCGAGATGCATAAAGCGGGCCAGGTTAGTTTCAAACACGTGATCACCTTCAATATGGATGAGTATGTCGGTCTGCCGAAAGAGCATCCGGAAAGCTATCACAGCTTTATGTACCGTAACTTTTTCGATCACGTTGATATTCAACCAGAAAATATCAATCTTCTGAATGGCAATGCCGAAGATATTGACGCAGAATGTCGCCAATACGAAGAGAAGATCCGCGCACTGGGTAAAATCCACCTGTTTATGGGCGGCGTCGGCAACGATGGCCACATTGCGTTCAACGAGCCGGCTTCTTCGCTCTCTTCCCGCACCCGCATTAAAACCCTGACGCACGACACCCGTGTGGCGAACTCGCGTTTCTTCGACGGCGATGTTGATCAGGTGCCTAAATATGCCCTGACCGTGGGCGTCGGCACGCTGCTGGATGCGGAAGAAGTGATGATTCTGGTGACCGGCCACGTCAAAGCCCAGGCGCTGCAGGCGGCGGTAGAAGGTAACGTCAACCACATGTGGACCATCAGCTGCCTGCAGCTGCACCCGAAAGCGGTGGTGGTGTGTGATGAGCCAGCGACCATGGAACTGAAAGTGAAAACCGTGAAATATTTCCGCGAAATGGAAGCGGAAAATATGAAGGGTGTGTAACAACACGTTGTAGAAAGCCTGCTGTTAAGCGCAGCAGGTTCAGCCGGGAGAAGAGATGATGTACGCATTAGTTAACGGCCGGATTTTTACCGGTCATGAAGTTCTGGACAATCACGCCGTGGTGATTGCCAATGGTCTGATTGAGCGTGTCTGCCTGCGCGATGCGCTGGACGCCGCGATTCCACAACAGGATGTGGCTGGTGCGTTCATCGCTCCCGGATTTATCGACCTGCAGCTCAACGGCTGCGGCGGCGTGCAGTTCAACGATGACATCAATGCCCTGAGCGTGGAAACGCTGGAAATCATGCAGCGTGCCAATGAAAAATCCGGCTGCACCAGCTATTTACCGACGCTGATTACCAGCAGTGATGAACTGATGAAGCGTGCGATTGAAACCATGCGCGCTTACCTGGCGAAGCATCAGAATCAGGCGCTGGGCCTGCATCTGGAAGGGCCGTGGCTGAATAAAGAGAAGAAAGGCACTCATAATCCGCAGCTGATTCGTCTGCCGGATGCGGAGCTGGTGGATTTCCTGTGCGCCAACGCTGACGTCATCACCAAAGTTACGCTGGCATCGGAAAATGCGGGCAGCGCGGTGATTCGCCAGCTGCGTGACGCCGGGATTATTGTGTCGTCCGGTCACTCCAATGCCACCTATGCCGAAGCCAAAGCGGGCATCGGCGCGGGCGTCACTTTTGCCACCCACCTGTATAACGCCATGAGCGCCTTTAGCGGTCGTGAGCCAGGTCTTATCGGTGCGCTGTTTGATTCGCCTGATGTATACTGCGGCATTATTGCAGACGGTTTACATGTCAATTACGCTAACGTGCGCAATGCAAAACGAATCAAAGGCGACAAACTGGTGCTGGTGACCGATGCCACCGCGCCGGCCGGTGCGTCGATTGATCAATTCATTTTTGCAGGTAAAACAATATACTATCGCGACGGCCTGTGCGTAGATGAGAACGGTACCCTGAGCGGATCTGCGCTGACGATGATTGAAGCGGTGCAGAATAGCGTGGAACATTGTGGTATCGCGCTGGACGAAGCGCTGCGCATGGCGACCCTGTATCCGGCAAGGGCAATGGGTGTGGAAAAGCAGTTTGGTACGGTGGAAGCAGGAAAAGTCGCCAACCTCACTGTCTTTACCCGCGATTATCAAATCACTAAGACGTTCGTCAACGGAGACAACGTCCTCAGCGAGTAAGTACTGAATGACCACTGGCGGCCAGACTCAAATAGGAAATGTCGATCTTGTCAAACAACTTAACAGTGCAGCTGTTTACCGGCTGATTGATCAACAGGGGCCGATTTCGCGTATTCAGATTGCCGAACTCAGCCAGCTTGCGCCCGCCAGCGTCACCAAAATTACCCGCCAGCTTATCGAACGCGGCCTCATCAAAGAGGTGGAGCAACAGGCCTCCACCGGTGGGCGCCGCGCCATCTCCATCATCACTGAAACCCGCCATTTTCACACTATCGGCGTACGGCTGGGGCGTAATGACGCCACGCTGACGCTGTTCGATCTCAGCGGAAAATCGCTGGCGCAGGAAGATTATCCGCTGCCAGAGCGCACGCAGGAGACGCTGGAAAACGCGCTGTTCAACGCCATCAGTGCCTTTATGAGCGCGCACCAGCGTAAAATTCATGAGCTGATCGCCATTGCAGTTATCCTGCCAGGCCTGGTCGACCCGATTAACGGCATCATTCGCTATATGCCGCACATCGCTGTCAGCCACTGGCCGCTGGTGGCCAGCCTGAAAAAACGTTTTAACGTCACCAGTTTTGTCGGCCACGATATCCGCAGCCTGGCACTGGCTGAGCACTATTTCGGTGCAAGCCGCGACTGTGCTGACTCCATTCTGGTGCGTTTACACCGCGGCACCGGTGCCGGCATCATCGCCAACGGCCACATTTTTCTCGGCAGCAATGGCAACGTAGGTGAGATTGGCCACATTCAGGTCGATCCGCTCGGCGAACGCTGCCACTGTGGCAACTTTGGCTGCCTCGAAACCATCGCCGCCAACGGCGCGATTGAGAACCGCGTGCGCCACCTGCTCAACCAGGGTTATCCCAGCAGCCTGACGCTGGATGATTGCCAGATGCCGCAAATCTGCCGCGCCGCCAATCAGGGCGACGCGCTGGCCTGCGAAGTGATCGAATACGTTGGCCGCTATCTCGGTAAAGCCATCGCCATCGCCATCAACCTGTTTAACCCGCAAAAAGTGGTGCTGGCCGGCGAAATTACTGATGCCGATAAAGTGCTGTTCCCGGCGATAGAGGGCTGCATCAATACCCAGGCGCTGAATGCGTTTCGTAAAAATCTGCCGGTGGTAAGGTCTGAGCTGGACCATCGCTCGGCGATTGGCGCTTTCGCGCTGGCAAAACGCGCTATGCTGAATGGCATTCTGCTGCAGCACCTGCTGGAAGAATAATAGAGAAGCCTGCCGTCTGGCAGGCCCGACCGGAAGCCATCTATGACCATCAAAAGCGTAATCTGTGACATCGACGGCGTGTTGATGCACGACAATACCGCCGTGAAAGGCGCAAACGAATTCCTGCAGCGCATTCTGGAAAAAGAGATGCCGCTGGTGGTGCTGACCAACTATCCGTCACAAACCGCGCAGGATCTGGCCAACCGTTTTGCCAACGCTGGCGTCGACATCCCGGATTCGGTGTTTTACACCTCCGCCATGGCCACCGCGGATTTCCTGCGTCGTCAGGAGGGTAAAAAAGCCTACGTGATTGGCGAAGGCGCGCTGATTCACGAACTGTACAAAGCCGGATTTACCATCACTGACGTCAACCCGGATTTCGTGATCGTCGGCGAGACGCGATCGTTTAACTGGGAGATGATGCATAAAGCCGCCTTCTTTGTGGCTAACGGTGCGCGTTTTATCGCGACCAATCCTGATACCCACGCACGCGGCTTTGTGCCGGCCTGTGGCGCGCTCTGTGCCGGTATCGAAACCATCTCCGGCCGCAAACCGTTTTATGTCGGTAAGCCCAGCCCTTACATCATGCGCGCCGCACTGAATAAAATGCATGCGCATTCAGAAGAGACGGTGATTGTGGGCGATAACCTGCGCACCGATATTCTGGCTGGCTTCCAGGCCGGTCTGGAAACCATTCTGGTGCTGTCCGGCGTCTCTACGCTGAGCGATATCGACGCCATGCCGTTCCGTCCGGACTGGATCTACCCTTCCGTGGCTGATATCGACCTGTTCTGATTAGCGTCATGCTGTCTGCTTATGGCCCTGCTCGCCGTTACGGTGTGCAGGGCTTTTTTATGTGTCTGGCTTACCGCTGTGATTCAGCCGCTGACGCGATCTCATCGGTTGCGCACAAAACCATCACCTCTGACAATTCATTAGACACCATCTAATTTAATCGTTAATTTTTTGAATAAAACTCAACATTACTTCACGCCAACAATCTTTTTATCAGTATTTGGTGATTTCGCTTGCGTTACCACCATCAATTAGCGCATTTTCTTATACATCACGCAGCGCAGGCTGCCGGACAAACAAGTCAATAACATCGCCACAGGGTGAGATCAGGAGTCAGTTATGTGTTCGATTTTTGGTGTGCTGGATCTGAAGACCGATCCTGTTGAACTGCGCAAGAAAGCGCTGGAATGTTCCCGTCTGATGCGTCACCGCGGCCCGGACTGGTCAGGCGTCTTCGCTGATGAGAAAGCCATTCTGGTGCACGAGCGCCTGTCCATCGTTGACGTGAACAACGGCGCCCAGCCGCTGTACAACGCGGATCACACCCACGTACTGGCTGTTAACGGCGAAATTTATAACCACCAGGCGCTGCGCGCGGAACTGAGCGATCGCTACGCGTTCCAGACGGGTTCAGACTGCGAAGTCATCCTCGCGCTGTATCAGGAAAAAGGCCTCGACTTCCTCGACGACCTGCAGGGCATGTTCGCCTTCATTCTGTGGGACAGCGTCAAACAGCAGTATCTGATTGGCCGCGATCACATCGGTATTATTCCGCTCTATATGGGCAACGATGAGCACGGCAACCTGTATGTTGCTTCTGAAATGAAAGCGCTGGTGCCGGTGTGCCGCAGCATCAAAGAATTCCCGCCGGGAAGCTACCTCTCCAGCACCGATGGCGAAATCCGTCGTTACTGGCAGCGTGACTGGATGGATTTTGCCGCCGTGGCGCAAAACACCACCGATGCCGCTGGCCTGAAGCACGCGCTGGAAGAGTCAGTGAAGAGTCACCTGATGTCAGACGTACCGTACGGCGTGCTGCTGTCCGGCGGACTCGACTCTTCCATCATCTCTGCGGTGACCAAGCGCTATGCCGCCAAACGAGTGGAAGATCAGGACAAGAGCGATGCATGGTGGCCGCAGCTGCACTCGTTTGCCGTCGGTCTGGAAGGATCGCCGGATCTGAAAGCGGCGCAGGCGGTGGCCGATCACCTCGGTACCGTGCACCATGAAATTCACTTCACCGTGCAGGAAGGTCTGGATGCGATCCGCGATGTGATTTACCACATCGAAACCTACGATGTGACCACCATTCGCGCGTCGACGCCAATGTATCTGATGTCGCGTAAAATCAAAGCGATGGGCATCAAAATGGTGCTGTCCGGTGAAGGTGCGGATGAAGTGTTTGGCGGTTACCTCTACTTCCACAAGGCACCGAACGCCCAGGAGTTCCACGAAGAAAACGTGCGTAAGCTGCTGGCACTGCACATGTTTGACTGCGCGCGCGCTAACAAAGCGATGTCGGCGTGGGGCGTGGAAGCACGTGTGCCGTTCCTTGATAAAAAATTCCTTGATGTCGCGATGCGCATCAACCCGGAAGACAAAATGTGCGGCAGCAACGGCAAAATGGAAAAACACATTCTGCGTGAGTGTTTCTCCTCTTACCTGCCGGAGAGCGTGGCGTGGCGTCAGAAAGAGCAGTTCTCTGATGGCGTAGGCTACAGCTGGATTGACACGCTGAAAGAAGTGGCGGCGAAGCAGATTAGCGAGCAGCAGCTGGCGACCGCACATTTCCGCTTCCCGCACAACACGCCAACCTCGAAAGAAGCGTATCTGTACCGCGAGATCTTTGAGGAGCTGTTCCCACTGCCAAGCGCGGCAGAGTGCGTGCCGGGCGGTCCCTCCGTGGCCTGTTCGTCGGCGAAAGCCATTGAGTGGGATGAAGCGTTTAAATCGATGGACGATCCGTCAGGACGTGCGGTAGGCGTGCATCAGTCAGCGTACAAATAAGCATTTTCTTTGTGCGTATAAGGGGCCCATTGTGGCCCCTTTTTCTTGCATCTGACGCGGATACGATCGAAAATTGCCGAATAAATCATCAGCCTGGTTACAAGCCAGACAAACAGGCGCGTTAAGGCAAAAAACGGCAAAAAATTTGTTGACGCTACAAAGCTCAATACGCATAATGCGCCCCGCAACGCCGATGAAGGTAACGCGAAAAAAGATGGCTACGTAGCTCAGTTGGTTAGAGCACATCACTCATAATGATGGGGTCACAGGTTCGATTCCCGTCGTAGCCACCATCTTTTTGCGGGAGTGGCGAAATTGGTAGACGCACCAGATTTAGGTTCTGGCGCCGCAAGGTGTGCGAGTTCAAGTCTCGCCTCCCGCACCATTTCAGTCTTCGGCAGCCGGATGGGGTATCGCCAAGCGGTAAGGCACCGGTTTTTGATACCGGCATTCCCTGGTTCGAATCCAGGTACCCCAGCCAATCCGATGCACTCTCGTGGATACGAGTCGACGAATGGGATATCGCCAAGCGGTAAGGCACCGGTTTTTGATACCGGCATTCCCTGGTTCGAATCCAGGTATCCCAGCCATCATCGGGCGCAGTAAAGCAGTACAATCTGGCTACGTAGCTCAGTCGGTTAGAGCACATCACTCATAATGATGGGGTCACAGGTTCGATTCCCGTCGTAGCCACCAAACAAATTGGGGTGTCGCCAAGCGGTAAGGCAGTGGATTCTGATTCCACCATTCCGGGGTTCGAATCCCTGCACCCCAGCCATACAAAGACAATTTGACCAAACACCTATTGGGGTGTCGCCAAGCGGTAAGGCACCGGATTCTGATTCCGGCATTCCGGGGTTCGAATCCCTGCACCCCAGCCAAATTGCACAACAGGCCCGCTTTTGCGGGCTTTGTTGTTTTTGTCATTCCTGAATTTCACGCCTTATACAACAGATAGCGCCGCCACGATTGCGGCGCCCGGTGAGTTTACAACCCCAGCGCGTAACGCAGCACCTGACGCTTGAGCACGCCAGCATTCTCTGCCGCAATCAGTCCAAGGTTACGCACCACACGCAGCGGCGGCAGCGCGTTGCTAAAGGCGAAGTAGAACAGATCCATACCACCCTGCATCAGCAAGTTATCTTTGTAGCGCTGGCGGTGATAACGCTGCAATACCGGCAGCGATGCCCAGCGCTGCGCCTGGCTGCGCGCATCCACCAGCGTATCAATCAGCGCATCCACATCCCGGTAGCCGAGATTAACCCCCTGCCCGGCCAGCGGATTGATGGTGTGCGCAGCATCACCGACCAGCGCCAGGCCCGGCAGCACATAGCGCGTGGCATGGCGACGCACCAGCGGGAACGACGCCGCGTTCTTCACCTCGAAGCGGCCGACGCGCGCCGGGAAATTAGTCTGCACCTCTTTGGCCAGCTGGCTGAGCGGCAGATTTTGCAGCTGACGGATCCGCGCCGGCGCGTCGTACCACACCAGCGAAGCGTGGCGGTCGAACAGCGGCAGAAACGCGCGCGGTCCGTCCGGCGTAAATTGCTGCCAGGTGGCATCGCCGGCCTCGTGTTCACACTCAACGCTGATTAGCATGCAGGATTGCGCATAGTTCCAGCCGCGCACGCCGATACCCGCCAGCTGGCGCACGCGCGAATTAGCACCATCGGCCCCCACCACCAGCTGGCTATCCAGCGTGCTCCCGTCATCCAGCTGTAGCTGCCAGCCGCCGCTGTGCGCCTGCAGCGCCTGCAGTGAAGCCGGACACAGCAGCGTTACGCCATCCTGCTGCATCTGCTCCCACAGCGCGCGCTGCAGCACGCTGTTTTCCACCATATAGCCCAGCTCGGGAATGCCCAGTGCAGCGGCGTCAAAGGTGACGTGCGCGCTTTGCCACTCCCAGGTTTCCAGCTTGCGGTAGGGCGCGCTGCGCATCGCCTGGACACGCGGCCAGACATTGAGCTGGCGCAGCAGCGCCACCGATGACGCACCAATGGCGGAGATGCGTATATCCGGCGCCAGGCTGGCGTCAAACGCGGCCGGCTCGGCACGTTCAATCACCGCCACGCGAAACTGCTGCTGCGCCAGACCACAGGCCAGCGCGGCACCGACCATGCCGCCGCCCACTACCACCACATCAAACTGTGAATCCTGCATCGACTCTTATCCTTCTGATTGCCGTGACGCCTTGCGGCAGCACTCTATGGGGCAAAGTGTACCGGAAATTTACCGCACCAGCAGAAAAGCCCTGCTAATCTTGTGCTTCAGCCGTGCATGTTTAACGCACCTGTCGCGTGAAATATAACCGGGCATCATGCCCAAAATAATTCGTGCGCCGGGAAGGCGGCAAGCAAGGATCATCCCGGGAGCTTACATCAGTAAGTGACCGGGAGAGCCGCGCGCAGCCAACGCACCTGGCGTGTGAAATATAACCGGGCATCATGCCCTAAATAATTCGTACGCCAGGAAGGCGGCAAGCAAGGATCTCCCCGGGAGCTTACATCAGTAAGTGACCGGGGGAGCCGCGCGCAGCCAACGCACCTGGCGTGCGAAGTATGACGGGCATGCTGGTCACACCCGCGCCAAAGCATTACAATACGCGCCCTGCACTTCTCTGCTCAGAATCAATGGCTAGTTCAATGACCAAAAAACTGCATATCAAAACCTGGGGCTGTCAGATGAACGAATATGATTCATCGAAGATGGCTGACCTACTGAACAGCACGCACGGCTATACCCTGACGGAGGAAGCCGAAGACGCAGACGTTCTGCTGCTGAATACCTGCTCCATCCGTGAGAAGGCGCAGGAAAAAGTGTTTCACTTGCTGGGACGCTGGAAGAAGCTGAAGGCGAAGAATCCTGAGCTGATTATTGGCGTGGGCGGCTGTGTGGCTTCGCAGGAGGGCGATAAAATTCGCCAGCGCGCGCAGTGCGTGGACATCGTTTTTGGCCCGCAGACGCTGCACCGTCTGCCGGAGATGATTAATCAGGTGCGCGGCAGCAAGAGTCCGATTGTTGACGTCTCGTTCCCGGAAATCGAAAAGTTTGATCGCCTGCCGGAGCCGCGCGCTGAAGGGCCTACGGCTTTTGTCTCGATCATGGAAGGCTGCAATAAGTATTGCACTTTCTGCGTGGTGCCTTATACGCGCGGCGAGGAAGTGAGCCGTCCCTGCGATGACATCCTGCTGGAAGTTGCCCAGCTCGCAGCCCAGGGCGTGCGTGAAGTGAATCTGCTGGGGCAGAACGTCAACGCTTATCGCGGCGCGACCTTTGACGACCAGATTTGTACCTTTGCCGAGCTGCTGCGTCTGGTGGCCGCGATTGACGGGATTGACCGGATACGTTTCACCACCAGCCATCCGATTGAGTTCACCGACGACATCATCGACGTTTATCGTGATACGCCGGAGCTGGTCAGCTTCCTGCACCTGCCAGTGCAGAGCGGTGCCGATCGTATTCTGACGCTGATGAAGCGAGCGCACACTGCGCTGGAGTACAAAGCGATTATCCGCAAGCTGGTGGCCGCGCGCCCGGATATCCAGATCAGTTCAGATTTCATCATTGGCTTCCCGGGCGAAACCCAGCAGGATTTCGAGCAGACCATGAAGCTGATCGGCGAAGTTAATTTCGACACCAGCTTCAGCTTTATCTACTCGGCGCGTCCGGGGACGCCGGCGGCCGATCTGCCGGACGACGTGCCGGAAGAGGAGAAGAAGCAGCGTCTGTACATTTTGCAGGATCGCATCAATCAGCAGGCGATGGCATGGAGCCGCCGCATGCTTGGTACCGTTCAGCGTATTCTGGTGGAAGGCACCTCACGTAAGAATGTGATGGAGCTGACCGGCCGTACCGAAAACAACCGCGTGGTCAACTTCGAAGGCGACGTGCGCATGATCGGTAAATTTGTTGATGTCGAAATCGTCGATGTTTATACCAATTCGCTGCGTGGCGTCGTGGTTCGCACCGAAGAGGAGATGGGCCTGCGCGTCGCGGAGAGTCCGGCATCGGTGATTGCGCGTACGCGTAAAGAGGATGAGATCGGCGTGGGCCTGTATCAACCTTGAGACCGCGATTACTGAGCGACAGCGCACAACGCGCTGTCGCCTGTTTCATCCCGCAGCCCTTGCTTTCCGCAGCTGCCGCCCAAATATCTCCCCTGAAGCTTGCGCCCGGGCGCGACCCCATAAATAATTCCGTAAAGATGCTGACGCCTGGCGTGCGGTATCTGCTATTTCTTTCAACTGGCCCTGAGTGACCCAAAGGATTCATTTGAATATCGAAACTCGTGAAATCGCCCTTGAACCGGCAGACAATCGTCGACTGATGAGCCTGTGCGGTCCGTTTGATGACAACGTTAAACAGCTGGAACGCCGTCTGGGCATTGAGATCAATCGCCGCGACAACCTGTTTAAGCTGGTTGGCCGTGCGCTGAGTGTCGAGGCGGCCGCCAATATTCTGCGTTCGCTGTACGTTGATACCGCGCCGGTGCGCGGCCAGATCCCCGACATTGAACCGGATCAGATCCATCTGGCGATCAAAGAGAGTCGCGTGCTGGAGCAGACGGCTGACAGCGTGCCGGAGTACGGTAAAGCGGTAAACATCAAGACTAAGCGCGGCGTGATTAAACCGCGTACGCCAAACCAGGCGCAGTACATCGCCAATATTCTCGATCATGACATCACCTTCGGCATTGGGCCGGCCGGGACCGGGAAAACCTATCTGGCGGTCGCCGCTGCAGTGGATGCGCTGGAGCGGCAGGAGATTCGCCGTATTCTGCTGACGCGTCCGGCGGTCGAAGCCGGCGAAAAGCTCGGCTTCCTGCCCGGCGATCTCAGTCAGAAAGTCGATCCTTACCTGCGTCCGCTGTATGACGCCCTGTTTGAAATGCTGGGCTTCGAGCGCGTCGAGAAGCTGATGGAGCGCAACGTGATTGAAGTGGCGCCGCTGGCCTATATGCGCGGCCGTACGCTGAATGACGCATTCGTGATTCTCGATGAGAGCCAGAACACCACCATCGAACAGATGAAGATGTTCCTGACGCGTATCGGCTTCAACTCCAAAGCGGTGATTACCGGTGACGTGACGCAGATTGACCTGCCGCGCAGCACCAAATCCGGTTTGCGCCACGCCATCGAAGTGCTGGCCAATGTGGAAGAGATCAGCTTCAACTTTTTCCACAGCGAAGACGTGGTGCGTCATCCGGTGGTCGCACGCATTGTTAATGCTTATGAAGCCTGGGAAGAAGCGGACCAGAAACGCCGTGATAAACTGGCGGAAGAGCGTAAGCGTGAGGCGCAGGCGGCACAAACTGCCAGCCAGCCGACGCCGCAGGAGCCTTCATGAGCACGGTGATTTTAGATTTGCAGCTGGCGTGTGCCGATGAAAACGGCCTGCCCGCAGAAGCGGCATTTCAGCGCTGGCTGGAGGCGGCGGTCACTCCGTTTCAGCCTGAGAGCGAAGTCACGATACGGCTGGTCGATGAAGCGGAGAGTCATGAGCTTAATCTGACTTATCGCGGCAAAGATAAGCCGACTAACGTGCTGTCGTTTCCGTTTGAAGCACCGCCGGGCATTGAGCTGCCGCTGCTGGGCGACCTGATTATTTGTCGTCAGGTTGTTGAGCAGGAAGCGGCCGAGCAGGGCAAAAGCCCTGAAGCGCACTGGGCACACATGGTGGTTCACGGCACGCTGCATCTGCTGGGTTATGACCATATTGAAGACGAGGAAGCTGAAGAGATGGAAGCGCTCGAGACCGAGATAATGCTTGCTCTTGGCTATCCCGATCCGTACATTTCGGAAAAAGAAGACGCCTGAACCGCCGGTTCAGGACATTGCGCTGCTGGCGAGGATGCCGGCAGTTCCTTTCCCTCATTCGAGAGAACTAAATAAAAACGCCATGAGCGACGACCATTCTCAAAACAACGACGCACCCAGTAGTAAAAAGGGTTTTTTCTCCCTGTTAATCAATCAGCTTTTCCACGGCGAACCCAAAAACCGTGACGAACTGCTGGGGCTGATCCGCGATTCTGAGCAAAAAGAGCTGATCGACCAGGACACCCGCGACATGCTGGAAGGGGTGCTGGATATTGCCGAACAGCGCGTGCGCGACATTATGATCCCGCGCTCGCAGATGATTACCCTGAAGCGCAACCAGAGCCTTGAAGAGTGCCTGGCAGTGATTATTGAATCTGCCCACTCGCGCTTCCCGGTAATCAGCGAAGATAAAGACCATGTTGAAGGCATTCTGATGGCGAAAGATCTGCTGCCGTTTATGAGCAGCAGCGCCGAGCCATTCAGCATGGAAAAAGTGCTGCGCCCGGTCGTGGTGGTGCCTGAGAGCAAGCGCGTCGATCGCATGCTCAAAGAGTTCCGCTCGCAGCGCTATCATATGGCAATCGTCATTGATGAGTTCGGTGGTGTCTCCGGACTGGTGACCATCGAAGATATTCTTGAGCTGATCGTCGGCGAAATTGAAGACGAATATGACGACGAAGAAGATCGCGATATCCGTCAGCTCAACCGCCACACCTATACGGTGCGTGCGCTGACGCCGATTGAGGATTTCAATGAGGTATTTGGTAGCGATTTCAGCGATGACGAAGTCGATACCATTGGCGGTCTGGTGATGCAGGGATTCGGCCATCTGCCGGCGCGCGGTGAAAGCATCGACATTGAGGGTTACCAATTCAAAGTTGCGATGGCTGACAGCCGCCGTATCATCCAGGTGCATGTGAAAATTCCGGAAGACTCTCCGCAACCGCAACTGGAAGACGAATAATTTTATGGCATTAGCCTCTCTCTACTCGCAGCAGCGGGTTCGCCTGCTGCTGGCGTTAATTCTGGGTGCCGCGGGCACCCTTTCCTTTTCCCCATATGATTTCTGGCCCGCCGCCCTGCTCTCTCTGGCCGGTTTGCAGCTGCTGTTGCTGGATCGCCGCAGCGCGCAGGCGGCAGGCATCGGTTTTGCCTGGGGCTTTGGCCTGTTCGGCAGCGGCATCAACTGGGTGTACGTCAGCATTGCGACGTTTGGCGGCATGCCCGGCCCGGTCAATGTGTTCCTCGTGGTGCTGCTCGCCGCCTATTTGGCGCTCTACCCGCTGCTGTTTGCCCTGCTGCTGAACCGCTTCTGGCCACGAGCCACGCTGTGGCGCATGGCGCTGGCGGCACCGGCGCTGTGGCAGATCACCGAGTTTCTGCGCGGCTGGGTGCTGACCGGCTTTCCGTGGCTGCAGTTTGGCTACAGCCAGATCGATGGGCCGCTGAAAGGCCTGGCGCCGCTGGCTGGCGTGGAAACCATCACCTTCCTGCTGATGGTGATTGCCGGCCTGCTGGCCTCAGCCTGCTACCACCGCAGCGTGAAAAACCTGATTATCGCCGTCGCGCTGCTGCTGCTGCCGTGGCCACTGCGGATGCTGCAGTGGTATCAGCCGCTGCCGCAGCGCAGCGTCAATGTAGCGATGGTGCAGGGCAATATTCCGCAGTCGATGAAGTGGGATCCGCAGCAGCTGCTGACCACGCTGCGCGTCTATACCGCATACAGCAAGCCGTTTATCGGCAAAACGCCAATCATCATCTGGCCGGAGTCGGCAATTACCGATCTGGAGAGTAATCAGCAGCCGTTTTTGCATGCGCTGGATGACGAACTGCGCGCGCGCGGCAGCACGCTGATCACCGGCATTGTTGATTCGCGCGTTGAGAGCGATAACCGCTATCACGATTACAACTCGGTGATTGTGCTGGGCGGCGCGCAGCCTTACAGCTATCAGAGCCGCAACCGCTACCAGAAAAACCATCTGGTGCCGTTTGGCGAGTTTGTGCCGCTGGAAGGTCTGCTGCGTCCGCTGGCTCCGTTCTTCGACCTGCCGATGTCCTCGTTCAGCCGTGGCGCCTACCTGCAGCCGCAGCTGAAAGTGGCGGGCTATAATCTCACCAGCGCTATTTGCTATGAGATCGTGCTGGGCGAACAGGTGCGCGCTAACTTCCGTCCGGACACCAACTTCCTGCTGACGGTGTCGAACGATGCCTGGTTCGGTCATTCGATTGGTCCGTGGCAGCATTTCCAGATGGCACGCATGCGTGCGCTGGAGCTGGGTCGCCCGCTGCTGCGCTCAACGAACAACGGTGTTACCGCAGTGGTGAATGCGCAGGGAGACGTGGAGAACATCATCCCGCAGTTCACCCGCGAAGTGCTGAGCGCAACAGTCACGCCTGCCAGCGGGGAAACGCCGTATGCACGCGTCGGTATTTGGCCGGTATGGCTGCTGACGCTGGCGGGCATCGTGCTGGCGATTTTACGCCGCCGCGCCTGATATCCCGCCCTCTCACCAGGCGAAGCGCAGGCTTCGCCTTTTTTCTGCGCAGTTTTCCGCTCCCTTTCTCCTTAGTCACAGCCACTTTCTGCTGCCTTTTTGCTCGCTCTCCGCGTACTGGCACGATCATTGCTAATTATTTCAGTGGTTTTAGCAACATCGGTGATTTGTCAGCGTAATGCCCTGTTTGCGCACCATTATCTGGCACCGAAGCGCACTTAATTGGCGCAGAGGCCGTTTTTTGCCTCTTATTGGTGCGGAGCGGCTCGCAAAAAACGAACTTTTTTGTTTCATTACGTTAACAATTCGCTATGTTAATCACTATCCTGCGCGCAGTTGCGCTAAGGGATAATTAAAAAAGCAGCAGGAAATACACACAACATCACAATCTGCGCAGTTTATGTTCTGCGCAACATTCACACGAAGGAGTAGGAACATGCAGATTCGCAAAGTGGCATTATCGCTTCTGCTGTTGGGCGCAGCAGCGGGCGCGGCCCAGGCGGAAGATCTCACCGGCACCCTGAAAAAAATCAATGATAGTGGCGTGATTGTCGTGGGGCACCGTGAGTCATCCGTTCCCTTTTCTTACTACGACAACCAGCAGAAAGTGGTGGGCTATTCGCAGGACTACTCCAACGCCATTGTTGCCGCCATCAAAGCGAAACTGAATAAGCCGGATCTGCAGGTCAAAATGCTGCCGATCACCTCACAAAACCGTATTCCGCTGCTGCAGAACGGCACCTACGATTTCGAGTGTGGCTCGACCACCAATAACGTAGAGCGTCAGCAGCAGGCGGCGTTCTCTGACACTATCTTCATCATCGGTACGCGTCTGCTGGTGAAGAAAGGCGGCGACATCAAAGACTTCGCCGATCTGAAAGGCAAAACCGTGGTCGTCACCTCGGGCACCACTTCTGAGATTCTGCTGCGCAAGCTGAATGACGAGAAGAAAATGGATATGCGCATCATCAGCGCGAAAGATCACGGTGACTCGTTCCGCACGCTGGAAACCGGTCGCGCAGTGGCTTTCATGATGGATGACGCGCTGCTGGCCGGTGAACGTGCCAAGGCGAAGAAACCGGATAACTGGGAAATCACTGGTACGCCGCAGTCCAAAGAAGCCTACGGCTGCATGCTGCGTAAAGACGATGCGCCGTTTAAACAGCTGATGGATGACACCATCGCCAAAGCGCAGACGTCGGGTGAAGCCACCAAATGGTTCGATACCTGGTTCAAACAGCCAATTCCGCCGAAGAACCTGAACCTGAACTTCGAGCTGTCTTCTGACATGCAGGCGCTGTTTAAAGCACCGAACGACAAAGCACTCTGAATTAACAATGAAAACAAGGGCGGCACTGCTGCCCTCTCGATTGCTGAACACGCGGTGCGGACAGACAGACTGTAACAGGCCGTTCCCCTGAAGCAGGACACAAGACACCGCTCAACAATCTTATGGGTAGCCTCGCTACCCTTTTTTTACCGGAGCTCGTTATGGGTATCGATTGGAACTGGGGCATCTTTTTACAGCAGGCTCCGTTCGGCAATACGACTTACCTCGGCTGGCTGTGGTCCGGATTTCAGGTGACCGTCGCGGTCTCCTGCTGCGCCTGGATTATCGCCTTCCTGGTAGGTTCCTTCTTTGGCATTCTGCGTACCGTGCCTAATCGCTGGCTGTCCACGATTGGCACCTGCTACGTGGAGCTGTTTCGTAATATCCCGCTGATCGTGCAGTTCTTCTTCTGGTATCTGGTGGCGCCAGAACTGGTCGGGGAGAAGCTCGGCATGTGGTTTAAGGCTGAACTGGACCCGAACATCCAGTTTTTCCTCTCTTCAACCATCTGTCTCGGTCTGTTCACCGCCGCACGCGTGTGTGAGCAGGTGCGCGCCGCGATTCAGTCGCTGCCGCGCGGCCAGAAAAACGCCGGTCTGGCGATGGGCCTGACGCTGCCGCAGACCTACCGCTACGTGCTGCTGCCTAACGCCTACCGCGTGATTGTGCCGCCGATGACCTCGGAAATGCTTAACCTGGTGAAGAACTCCGCCATCGCCTCTACCATCGGTCTGGTCGACCTGGCGGCGCAGGCGGGCAAGCTGCTGGATTACTCGGCGCATGCCTATGAATCTTTCACCGCTATCACCCTGGCCTACGTCGGTATTAACCTGGTGATCATGCTGATTATGAGTCTGGTAGAACGCAAAATCCGCCTGCCCGGCAACCTGGGAGGCAAATAATGTACGATTTTGACTGGAGTTCGATTCCGCCCAGCCTGCCCTATCTGCTGAACGGCATGATCATTACGCTGAAAATCACGGCGGTGGCGGTAGTGTTTGGCATTATCTGGGGCACCATTCTGGCGGTGATGCGCTTGTCCGCGTTCGCCCCGGTCCGCTGGTTCGCCAAACTGTACGTGAACCTGTTCCGCTCGGTGCCGCTGGTGATGGTGCTGCTGTGGTTCTATCTGGTGGTTCCCAGCTTCCTGCAGCAGGTGCTTGGGCTGTCGCCAAAAACCGATATCCGGCTGATCTCCGCCATGGTGGCGTTTGCGCTGTTTGAAGCCGCTTACTACTCGGAGATTATCCGCGCCGGTATCCAGAGCATCTCGCGCGGCCAGTCCAACGCGGCGCTGGCGCTGGGTATGACGCAGTGGCAGTCGATGAAGCTGATCATCCTGCCACAGGCGTTCCGCGCCATGGTGCCGCTGCTGCTGACGCAGGGCATCGTGCTGTTCCAGGACACCTCGCTGGTGTATGTGTTAAGCCTGGCGGACTTCTTCCGCACCGCGTCCACCATCGGTGAACGTGACGGTACCCAGGTAGAAATGGTTCTGTTTGCCGGTCTGGTCTACTTCGTGATCAGCCTGAGCGCTTCGCTGTTGGTGAGTTATCTGAAAAGAAAAAGGACGGTTTAAATGATTAGCCTGAAAAATGTTTCTAAGTGGTATGGGCACTTTCAGGTGCTGACCGACTGCTCCACCGAAGTGAAGAAAGGTGAAGTAGTGGTGGTCTGCGGACCGTCCGGCTCGGGTAAATCGACGCTGATTAAAACGGTGAACGGGCTGGAGCCTGTGCAGCAGGGTAGCATTCAGGTGAACGGTACCGAGGTGAACAACAAAAAAACCAATCTCGCCCAACTGCGCAGTAAAGTGGGCATGGTGTTCCAGCACTTCGAACTGTTCCCGCATCTCAGCATCATTGATAACCTGGTGCTGGCGCAGGTGAAAGTGCTGAAGCGCGACAAAACTGCCGCGCGCGATAAGGGCCTTGCCCTGCTGAAGCGCGTGGGTCTGGCGGCGCATGCGGAGAAATTCCCTGGTCAGCTGTCTGGCGGTCAGCAGCAGCGCGTCGCCATCGCCCGTGCGCTGTGCATGGATCCTATCGCCATGCTGTTCGATGAACCGACTTCCGCACTGGATCCGGAGATGATCAACGAAGTGCTGGACGTCATGGTGGAGTTAGCCAACGAAGGCATGACGATGATGGTGGTGACGCACGAGATGGGCTTTGCACGCAAAGTGGCGAATCGCGTCATCTTTATGGACGAAGGAAAGATCGTTGAAGACACCAACAAGGATGACTTCTTCAGCAATCCGCAGTCCGACCGTGCCAAAGACTTCCTGGCGAAAATCCTGCACTAATACTCACAATTCTGGCGGTCCACGGACCGCCAGCGTCAGGGCTTATCTTGCCCCCGCCTGCACTTCACCAAAATCGATATATTGCTGCTGTGATGTGGTACCCGACTGCGCAAGGCATAGCGTCTTGCCGCACCGGCATGAATCCTCCTGGAGCCTGCCGCCGCGCCTTCCCTGGCGCGGAGGCTGCCGCAAGTCACTATGCCTTGCGCACCATTAAGTTTCATCATCGCGGTAACTAAATGCGCGCATACCGCCGCATCTGCTTTTTTACGGCAGAAGGGATCCTGAACTAAGCCGGACGTCACGCGGCAGGGATGCCGCGTGTCGAGGCACGCAGGGATGCGGGTTTTGCCGATCCGGGCGTGTTCAGGTTCCCTTCTGACAGTCCGCACGCCTTCAGCAGCAATACTTTTTTTGCTTCAGATCACGGTGATAATTCAGGGCTCAAACGGCTGACGCTGGAACTGATCGTGGCCGCACTCCGGGCAGCGCGTCAGGCTCTCCGGGGTGTAAATCGCCCGGGTAAAGCCGCACTTTTCACACACCAGGTTACCCAGTCCCACCACTTCGCCGCTCTGATACACGCCGTGATGCCGCAGATCCTGAAACACTTCGCGCCACTCCAGCTGGCTCTTATCAGTGATATCGGCCAGCTCTTTCCACAGGCTTTCACGAATCACCCGCAGAAACACTGAATCGCCGAGCGCTTCGCTGGATTCCTGATAGCTGAGCGCGAACTCATGCAAATCGCGTCGCACCGCGCGCATGACCTCGTCGACTTCGGCGGTGGTCAGCGTCTGTTTCTGCAGCAGCGCGCTGCGCGCCTCGGCGACCAGTGCGTCGACATCACGCTCGCCACGCTCCAGCCGCTGGGTTAATGCTGCTACGGTTGCACGATACTCCTGCGCCACATTATTCATTTTGTTCTCCTTTCCGCTGCGGATGCTGAGTTAAGTTTAGCCGCTTTGCCATATTTGCTGCGCTTAGCGCAGAGGAAATCGCAAAAGGGTGAAAGCGCTGGCGCATTCGGCACAAATCACGCCGCCGAAGGGCGTCAATTGTTGTTGAGGGGCGGCCTTATGGGTATGCTATGCGGATCAAAAGTGTTTAAAAAACGATTTCACAAGGACCACAGGCAGCCATGCAAGAGCAATACCGCCCGGAAGAGATAGAATCCCGCGTCCAGCAGCACTGGGACGAAAACGAAACCTTCAAAGTGACCGAGCAGGAAGGCAAAGAGAAATACTACTGCCTGTCTATGCTGCCCTATCCTTCTGGCCGCCTGCACATGGGCCACGTGCGTAATTACACCATTGGCGATGTGATTGCGCGCTACCAGCGCATGCTGGGCAAAAACGTCCTGCAGCCGATTGGCTGGGATGCCTTTGGCCTGCCCGCTGAAGGGGCGGCGGTGAAAAACAACACTGCGCCAGCACCCTGGACCTACGACAACATCGAATACATGAAAAACCAGCTGAAACTGCTGGGCTTCGGCTATGACTGGAGTCGCGAACTGGCGACCTGTCAGCCTGAGTATTACCGTTGGGAACAGTGGTTCTTCACCAAACTGTACGAAAAAGGTCTGGTCTACAAAAAAACCTCCGCGGTCAACTGGTGCCCGAACGACCAGACCGTACTGGCGAACGAACAGGTGATCGATGGCTGCTGCTGGCGCTGCGACACTAAAGTCGAACGCAAAGAGATCCCGCAGTGGTTCGTGAAAATCACCGATTACGCCGAAGAACTGCTCAACGACCTCGATAAGCTGGAAGACTGGCCGGAGCAGGTCAAGACCATGCAGCGCAACTGGATTGGCCGTTCTGAAGGTGTCGAGATCACCTTTGACGTGGCCAACAGCGCGGAAAAAGTCACGGTTTACACCACCCGTCCGGACACCTTCATGGGGGCAACTTATGTCGCCGTGGCAGCCGGTCATCCTCTGGCGCGCCAGGCTGCCGTCAACAACCCGGCGCTGGCTGACTTCATTGCTGAATGCAGCAACACCAAAGTCGCCGAAGCGGACATGGCCACGATGGAGAAGAAAGGCATGGCCACCGGCCTGCACGCTATCCATCCGCTGACGGGCGAAGAGATTCCGGTCTGGGTCGCTAACTTCGTGCTGATGGAGTACGGCACCGGTGCCGTGATGGCCGTACCGGGTCATGACCAGCGCGACTGGGAATTCGCCACCAAATACGATCTCAACATCAAGCCGGTGGTGCTCAACCTCGACGGTACCGCGCCGGATATCAGCGCCGCGGCGATGACCGAAAAAGGCACGCTGTTCAACTCGGGCGAGTTTGACGGTCTGGACCACGACGCCGGCTTCAACGCTATCGCCGATGCGCTGGCGGCCAAAGGCGTCGGCGTGCGTAAAGTGAACTATCGCCTGCGCGACTGGGGTGTGTCACGCCAGCGCTACTGGGGTGCGCCCATTCCGATGGTGACGCTGGAAGATGGCACCGTAATGCCAACGCCAGAAGATCAGCTGCCGGTAATTCTGCCGGAAGACGTGGTCATGGACGGTATCACCAGCCCAATCAAAGCCGATCCGGAGTGGGCGAAAACCACCGTTAACGGTCAGCCGGCGCTGCGTGAAACCGACACCTTCGACACCTTTATGGAATCATCGTGGTACTACGCGCGTTACACCTGTGCGAACTACAACGAAGGCATGCTGGATCCGGCGGCAGCGAACTACTGGCTGCCGGTCGATCAGTATGTGGGCGGTATCGAACACGCCATCATGCACCTGATGTATTTCCGCTTCTACCACAAGCTGCTGCGCGACGCGGGCCTGGTCAACTCTGACGAGCCGGCCAAACGCCTGCTGTGTCAGGGCATGGTACTGGCAGACGCCTTCTACTACGTCGGCGCCAACGGCGAGCGCAACTGGGTTTCACCGGTTGACGTTAACGTCGAGCGCGACGAAAAAGGCCGCATCACCAAAGCCATCGACAATCAGGGCCGCGAAGTGATCTACGCGGGCATGAGCAAAATGTCGAAGTCCAAAAACAACGGCATCGACCCGCAGCTGATGGTTGAGCGCTACGGCGCAGATACCGTGCGTCTGTTCATGATGTTTGCCTCCCCGGCGGAAATGACGCTGGAGTGGCAGGAGTCAGGCGTGGAAGGCGCTAACCGCTTCCTGAAACGCGTGTGGAAGCTGGCGTACGATCACGTGGCTAAAGGCGCGACCGTGGCGCTGGATGTCAACGCGCTCAACGATGAGCAGAAAGCGCTGCGTCGCGATCTGCACAAAACCATCGCCAAAGTGGCGGATGACATCGGCCGTCGTCAGACCTTCAACACCGCTATTGCGGCGATCATGGAGCTGATGAACAAACTGCTGCGCGCGCCGCAGGAGAGCGAACAGGATCGCGCCCTGATGCAGGAAGCGCTGGTCGCCGTAACGCGCCTGCTCTATCCATTCACCCCGCACGCCAGCTACGTGCTGTGGCAGGCACTGGGTGGCGAAGGCAGCATCGACGACGCCAGCTGGCCGGTTGCCGATGAAGCGGCAATGGTAGAGGATTCGCTGCTGGTGGTGGTGCAGGTCAACGGTAAAGTGCGTGGTAAAATTACCGTAGCGCCGGATGCGACGCAGGAGCAGGTGCAGGCGCGTGCGGCACAGGAGCATCTGGTGGCGAAATATCTGGATGGCGTCACCCTTCGTAAAGTGATTTATGTCCCTGGCAAACTGCTTAACCTGGTCGTAGGTTAAGTTCAGGAGGAACTGTGCGACAACTCGTTATCAGGCTGTTTGTCCTGCTGGCAGTGCTGGTCACTGCCGGCTGTGGTTTTCATCCGCGCGGCACCACGCAGGTGCCACCGGAAATGAAAACGCTGATCGTCCAGAGCGGCGATCCGTATGGCCCGCTGGCGCGCACCGTGCGTCAGCAGCTGCGCATCAACGATGTCAAAATCGTTGAAGACAGCAAAGCGGCCAGTGCGCAATACCCGACGCTGCGTCTCGGCGCGGAGAGCCAGGGACGCGATACTGCGTCGGTATTCATCAGCGGCACCACCGCCGAATACTCGCTGGTAATGACCGTCAGCGCGCAGGTGTTGCTGCCGGGTAAAGGCATTTATCCGATCAGCACCACGGTGTACCGTTCGTTCTTCGACAACCCGAACGCCGCGCTGGCGAAGGATGCCGAGCAGGATATGATTGTGCAGGAGATGCGTCAGCGTGCCGCCGAGCAGCTGGTGCGTAAACTGCTGACGGTACACGCCGCGCAGGAGAGCAACAAAGAGACGCTGCCGCAACCTGAAGTGATTGCGCCAGGCGCGGACTCACCGGAAGTGCCCTCCTCGTCAGCCACCAGTCTGCAATGATCAGGATCTATCCTGAGCAACTGCGCGCGCAGCTTCGAGAGGGGCTGCGCGCCTGTTATTTTCTCACCGGTAATGAACCCCTGCTGATTCAGGAGAGCGCAGATGCCATCCGCGCTGCCGCCGCTCAGCAGGGCTTCGACGAGCATTTTTCCGTCAGCGTTGATGCGCAGACTGACTGGGAGGCGATTTTCGCCAGCTGTCAGTCGCTGAGCCTGTTCACACAGCGCCAGACGCTGACGCTGCAACTGCCGGAAAACGGCCCCAACGCCGCCATCGCCGAACAGCTGGTGAAACTGGCGGCGCTGCTGCACAGCGACATCATGCTGGTGCTGCGGATGGCGAAGCTGACCAAAGCGCAGGAAAACAGCGCGTGGTTCAAAGCGCTCAGCGCCAGTGCGGTGCTGGTGCCGTGCCAGACGCCGGAACAGGCGCAGCTGCCGCGCTGGGTGGCCGCCCGCGCGAAAGCCCTGCAGCTGAGTATTGATGACGCGGCAATTCAGCTGCTCTGCTACTGTTATGAAGGTAATCTGCTGGCGCTGGCCCAGGCGCTGGAGCGGCTGTCGCTGCTGTGGCCGGACGGCAAACTGACGCTGCCCCGCGTGGAAGAAGCGGTGAACGATGCCGCGCATTTCACGCCGTTTCACTGGGTTGATGCGCTGCTGGCCGGCAAGAGCAAACGCGCGCTGCACATTTTGCGTCAGTTGCAAAAAGAGGACAGCGAAGTGGTGATTCTGCTGCGCACGCTGCAGCGCGATCTGCTGACGCTACTGCAGCTGCAACGCCAGCAGGCGAAGCAGCCGCTGCGTACGCTGATGGATCAACAGCGTATCTGGCAGAACCGCCGTGCCCTGTTCACTGAAGCGCTGCAGCGACTGGATGCGCAACGGCTGCAGCAAGCGGTGCATCTGCTGGCTCAACTCGAACTGACCATGAAGCAGGACTACGGTCAGAATTTGTGGCCGCAGCTGGAGACGCTGTCATTGCTGCTGTGCCATCGTGATTTTCCGCTGGGTTTAACTGATGTCTGACCTTTACGCGCTGTTTGGCGGCACTTTCGATCCAATTCATTTCGGCCATCTGCGTCCGGTCACCGCGCTGGCGCAGCAGGTTGGCCTGCAAAAAGTGACGCTGCTGCCGAACAACGTGCCGCCGCACCGGCCGCAGCCGGAAGCCAGCGCACAACAGCGCGTGGCGATGCTGCGCTGCGCCATTGCCGATCGTCCGCTGTTTGATATCGACACGCGCGAGCTGACGCGCACCACGCCGTCATGGACGGTGGACACGCTGGAAACCCTGCGCGCCGAGCGCGGTGCACAACAGCCCCTGGGGTTTATCATCGGTCAGGATTCTCTGCTAACGTTAGGAAAATGGCATCGCTGGCAGGAACTGCTGTCGCTGTGTCACCTGCTGGTTTGTCAGCGTCCAGGCTACGCCGCGCAGATGGCTACGCCAGAGATGCAGCAGTGGCTGGATGCGCACCGCGCGCATGAAGTGCAGCAGCTGCATCGCGCACCGGCAGGCCACATCTGGCTGGCCGACACGCCGCTGTTCGACATTTCTGCCACTGAGATTCGCCAGCGCCGCCATCACGGCCAGGACTGCGCCGATCTGCTGCCAGCGGCGGTGATCGACTACATCGATCGCGCGGGCTTATATCGCGATTGATCGCCGCGTGCTATACTGCGCCGCTTCATTTTTGGCTGCGTTTTCCGGGGCATTCAGCCTGCCCATAATCACCTGTTTTTAAGGGGAACCTTTTGCAAGGCAAAGCACTCCAAGAGTTCGTTATTGATAAGATTGATGATCTCAAAGGCCAGGACATCGTTGCGATTGATGTGCAGGGCAAATCCAGTATCACCGATTGCATGATTATCTGTACCGGGACCTCCAACCGTCACGTCTCCTCCATCGCTGACCATGTGATGCAGGAATCGCGCGCGGCAGGCCTGAAACCGCTCGGCGTCGACGGCAAAGCGGCTGCTGACTGGGTTGTGGTCGATCTCGGTGAAGTGATCGTGCACGTGATGCAGGAAGAGAGCCGCCAGCTGTATGAGCTGGAAAAGCTCTGGAGCTAAACGTTGAAACTGCAGCTTGTCGCCGTCGGCACCAAAATGCCCGACTGGGTTCAGACCGGTTTCATGGAGTACCTGCGTCGCTTTCCCAAAGATATGCCGTTTGAGCTGACTGAAGTGCCGGCCGGTAAACGTGGCAAAAACGCCGACATCAAACGCATTCTGGAAAAAGAGGGTGAAGCGATGCTGGCGGCGGTGGGCAAAGGCAACCGCATTGTGACGCTGGATATTCCCGGACAGCCGTGGGAAACGCCGCAGCTGGCGCAGCAGTTAGAGCGCTGGAAGCTGGACGGGCGTGATGTCAGCCTGCTGATTGGTGGGCCGGAAGGCCTGGCACCGGCGTGTAAAGCGGCAGCCGAGCAGAGCTGGTCACTGTCCGCGTTAACGCTGCCGCATCCGCTGGTGCGTGTGCTGGTGGCGGAAAGCCTGTATCGTGCCTGGAGTATTACCACTAATCACCCTTATCACCGTGAATAAACGCCTGACAACCTCCAGACAATAAACGCAGCGGATGAAATTACAGAGCAACGCTTTTCGCGATTACACTGCCGAACAGAAACTGTTTGTCCGCCGCGCCCTGGTGGCCTTTGTCGGCATCCTGCTGCTCTCCAGCGTGCTGGTGGTCAATCTGTATCATCTGCAGATCCTGCGCTTCGACGACTACAGCACCCGTTCAAACGAAAACCGCATCAAACTGGTGCCGGTCGCCCCCAGCCGCGGCATCATCTATGACCGCAACGGTGTACCGCTGGCGCTCAATCGCACCATTTACCAGGCCGAGCTGGTGCCGGAAAAAGTCGATGACCTGAAGCAGACGCTGCAGGATCTGCGGCCGGTGCTGGATTTGACCGACGACGATATCGATGCGTTTGAAAAAGAGCGCAAGCGCTCGCGCCGCTTTACCTCGATTCCGGTCAAAACCGGCCTGAATGAAGTGCAGGTCGCGCGCTTTGCAGTGAACCAGTACCGTTTCCCGGGCGTGGAAGTGAAAGGCTACCAGCGCCGCTACTACCCTTACGGCCAGACGCTGACGCACGTGGTGGGCTACGTCTCGAAAATCAACGATCGTGACGTCAAGCGCCTTGATGAAGAAGGCAAATGGCCGAACTACGCAGCCACCCACGATATCGGTAAGCTCGGCATCGAAAACTATTACGAAGATGTGCTGCACGGCAAAACCGGTTACGAAGAGGTGGAAGTCAACAACCGCGGTCGCGTGATCCGTCAGTTGCATGAGCAGTCACCGCAGGCCGGACGCGATATCTGGCTGACCATCGATCTCAAGCTACAGCAGTACATCGAAACCCTGCTGACCGGCAGCCGCGCCGCCGTGGTGGTGAGCGATCCGCGCACCGGTGAGATTCTCGCGCTGGTCTCCACACCCAGTTACGATCCGAATCTGTTTGTCGATGGTATTTCGAGTAAAGATTATAAGGCGCTGCTCGGCGATGAGAACCGCCCGCTGTATAACCGTGCGCTGCAGGCATCGTATCCACCAGCCTCCACGGTTAAACCTTATGTGGCGGTCTCAGCGCTCAGTGCCGGCGTGATCAACCGTAATACCAGCCTGTTCGATCCGGGCTGGTGGCAGCTGCCGGGCTCGGAAAAACGCTACCGCGACTGGAAAAAGTGGGGCCACGGTCGCCTCAACGTCACTAAATCGCTGGAAGAGTCAGCGGATACCTTCTTCTATCAGGTGGCCTATGACATGGGCATCGACCGCCTGTCGGAGTGGATGACCAAATTCGGCTACGGCCACCGTACCGGTATCGACCTGCCGCAGGAGAGCCCCGGCAACATGCCGACGCGCGAATGGAAGATGAAACGCTTCAAGAAGCCGTGGTATCAGGGCGATACCATTCCGGTCGGTATCGGCCAGGGCTACTGGACGGCGACGCCGGTGCAGATGAACAAAGCGCTGATGATCCTGATTAACGACGGCGTGATTAAAGTGCCGCACCTGCTGCGCGCCACCCGTGAAGGCAACAGCATGGTGCCGTATCGCCAGCCGCCGGATGCGCCGATTGGCGACATTCATTCCGGCTACTGGGAGATCGCCAAAGACGGCATGTATGGCGTGGCCAACCGCGCCAACGGTACCGCGCACAAAAGCTTTGCCGACGCACCATACAAGATTGCGGCGAAATCCGGTACCGCACAGGTGTTTGGCCTGAAAGAGAATGAGACCTACAACGCGCACAAGATTGCCGAACGGCTGCGTGACCATAAGCTGATGACCGCCTTCGCGCCGTACGACAAGCCGCGCGTCGCCGTCACCATGATTCTGGAAAACGGCGGTGCCGGCCCGGCGGTAGGCACCGTGATGCGCCAGATTCTCGACCACATAATGCTGGGCGACAACAATACCGTGCTGCCAGAAGCCGCACCCATGCCGCCCGGCTACGAAGGTGAATAACGATGTCGATGAACGATAGTCCCCAGAAAAGAACGATCTGGACGCGTATCCATATCGACCCGCTGTTTATGCTGATCATCATCAGCCTGCTGGCCTACAGCGCCATTGTTATCTGGAGCGCCAGCGGCCAGGATCCGGGCATGATGGAGCGCAAGCTCGGGCAGATTGCCATGGGCACCATCATCATGCTGGTGATGGCGCAGGTGCCGCCGCGCGTGTATGAAAGCTGGGCACCCTACCTCTACATTGTCTGCGTGATTTTGCTGGTGGCGGTCGATGCCTTCGGCCACATCAGTAAAGGGGCACAGCGCTGGCTGGATCTCGGTTTTGTGCGCTTTCAGCCGTCGGAAATCGCTAAAATCGCCGTGCCGCTGATGGTGGCACGCTTCATCAACCGCGATGTCTGCCCGCCGACACTGAAAAACACCGGCATCGCGCTGGTGCTGATTTTCATGCCGACGCTGCTGGTGGCGGCGCAGCCGGACCTCGGTACCTCCATTCTGATCGCCGCCTCCGGCCTGTTTGTGCTGTTCCTCTCGGGCATGAGCTGGAAGCTGATTGGCGTGGCCGTGCTGCTGGTGGCGGCGTTCATCCCGATTCTGTGGTTCTTCCTGATGCACGATTATCAGCGCGACCGTGTGATGATGCTGCTCGATCCGGAGAGCGATCCGCTTGGTGCCGGCTACCACATTATTCAGTCCAAGATTGCTATCGGCTCCGGCGGCCTGCGCGGCAAAGGCTGGCTGCATGGCACCCAGTCGCAGCTGGAGTTTCTGCCCGAACGTCACACCGACTTTATCTTCGCGGTGCTGGCGGAAGAACTCGGCCTGGTGGGCGTCCTGCTGCTGCTGGTACTTTATCTGCTGCTGATCATGCGCGGTCTGGTGATTGCCGCACGCGCGCAAACCACCTTTGGTCGCGTGATGTCCGGCGGCCTGATGCTGATTCTGTTTGTGTATGTTTTCGTTAACATTGGCATGGTTAGTGGTATCTTACCGGTGGTTGGCGTGCCGCTGCCGCTGGTGAGCTACGGCGGATCGGCGCTGATTGTGTTAATGGCCGGATTTGGCATCGTGATGTCGATCCACACTCATCGAAAAATGTTATCTAAAAGCGTTTAAGAGGCTGCACATGCGTAAGGACTGGCTTGGGGTTGCTCTGGCATCACTGGTACTGGCTGCCTGTTCCACACCGGAACAGCAGACGAACACGGCCCCGCCGCAGCCGGCCTATAATGGCCCGGTGGTGGAGATTCCCGGCGTGGAGCCGCGCTATGAGCCGATCAATCCCTCTACCAGCCAGGACTACAGCGTCAACGGCAAAACCTACCGGGTGATTAAAGATCCGTCCAACTACAGCGAAGTCGGTCTGGCAACATGGTACGGCGAAGAGGCGCAGGGCAACCGCACCGCGCTGGGTGAAACCTACGATCCGGACGCGTTAAGCGCCGCACACCCTACCCTGCCGCTGCCGAGCTACGTGCGCGTCACCAACCTGGCCAATGGCCGGCAGATTGTGGTGCGCGTTAACGATCGCGGCCCTTACACCCCGGGCCGGATTATTGACCTGTCGCGCGCCGCGGGCGATCGCCTGAATATTTCCAATAACACCCGCGTACGGGTGGATTACATCAAGGTAGCGCCGGACGGTTCAGTATCCGGTCCGGGCACCATCGGCACCACCGTGGCCAAACAGAGCTATGCGCTGCCGGCGCGGCCTGACCTGAGCGGCGGCATGGTGATGACCGGTGCCAGCAGCGCGCCAGCCCCTGCCGCACAGGACGTTCGCGCGGTGGATAACAGTTCACTGCAGAGCAACGGCAACATCGGCGCACCGGTGCAGAGCAGCGGCTTTCTCGGCGCACCGCAGCCGTTAGCCAGCGGCGTACTGGAAGGCAGCGCGCCGGCCACAGCGGTTGCCGCCAGCCCTGCCGCACCGGCTGCGGCAGCGAGTCCGGCTCCGGCCAGCCATAACGCCAGCGCCCATGCCGGCAGCGGTTTTGTGGTACAGGTTGGCGCCCTGAATGACGCCGCGCGCGCCCGGCAAATGGCGGACAGCCTTGGCCAGCGCTTTGGTGTACCCGGCGCGGTGGAAGCCAATGGTAACGTCTATCGCGTGCAGCTTGGCGGTTTCAGCAGCCGGGCTCAGGCCGCCGCGCTGCAGCAGCGTCTGAGCACTGAAGCGCAGATCAGCTCCTTTATTACCACGGCCCGCCCGTCAATGTGACGGGCCGTGCCCTTGCCTGCTGACATTGAGGCATAAAGCCAGATGTCGCACGATGGCAGCTTTGCTATAGTAAGGCACTTTTTTCACTCTTAACCCCACGGATGCTGTAGTCCTGAACATGAATACGCTGAAACCTTCTCGTTTTCTGAAACGCCTGACAGTGGGATCACTGGTCGCTCTCTCCCTCAGCCACGTTGCCTTTGCAGATGATGTTAATCTGAAAACCATGATTCCGGGCGTGCCGGACATCGATGCCGAAGCTTACGTGCTAATCGACTATAACTCCGGCAAAGTGCTGGCGGAAAAGAACGCGGACGCGCGCCGCGACCCGGCCAGTCTGACCAAAATGATGACCAGCTACGTCATCGGCCAGGCGGTCAAAGCGGGCAAAATCCATCAGGATGACATTGTTACCGTCGGTAAAGATGCCTGGGCAACCGGCAATCCGGTGTTCAAAGGCTCCTCGCTGATGTTCCTCAAGCCGGGCGATCGCGTACCGGTCTCTCAGCTGACGCGCGGTATTGTGCTGCAGTCCGGTAACGACGCTTGCGTGGCGATGGCCGATTACGTTGCCGGCAGTCAGGACGCATTCGTTAACCTGATGAACAACTACGTGGGCGCGCTGGGCCTGAAAAATACCCATTTCCAGACCGTGCACGGTCTTGATGCTGACGGTCAGTACAGTACGGCGCGTGACATGGCGCTGATTGGTCAGGCGCTGATTCGCGATGTGCCGGATGAGTACGCGGTCTACAGAGAGAAAGAGTTCACCTTTAATAACATCCGCCAGATGAACCGTAACGGCCTGCTGTGGGATACCAGCCTTAACGTCGACGGCATCAAAACCGGCCACACCGAAGCCGCCGGTTATAACCTGGTGGCGTCAGCGACCGAAGGCCAGATGCGTCTGATCTCGGCGGTGATGGGCGGTCACACCTTCAAAGGCCGTGAAACCGAAAGTAAAAAGCTGCTGACCTGGGGCTTCCGCTTCTTCGAAACCGTGGCGCCGCTGAAGGCGGGCAAAGAGTTTGCGTCTGAGCCGGTATGGTTTGGCAACAGCGATCGCGTGCAGCTCGGCGTGGAAAAAGATGCTTACCTGACCATCCCGCGCGGCCGCATGAAAGACCTCAAGGCCAGTTACGTGCTGAACAACACCGAACTGCACGCGCCGCTGCAGAAAAACCAGGTCGTGGGCAGCATCAACTTCCAGCTGGATGGTAAAACCATCGAACAGCGTCCGCTGGTGGTGCTGAACGAAGTGCAGGAAGGCGGTTTCTTCAGCCGCATCATCGATTACATCAAACTGATGTTCCATCACTGGTTCGGCTAAGGCGCGCTTGAAAAATCGCCAATCCGTCCCCAGATAAGCTACTATATTGCTCCCGCTTCGGCGGGAGCCTGTTTTTTATGCACCGGAGTTAATATGAAAACCAAACTGAATGAACTGCTCGAATTCCCGACGCCTTTTACCTACAAAGTGATGGGCCTGGCGCAACCGGAGCTGGTTGATCAAGTGGTTGAAGTGGTGCAGCGTCATGCGCCCGGCGACTACAGCCCTGACGTTAAGCCCAGCAGCAAAGGCAATTATCACTCGGTGTCGATCACCATTAACGCCACCCACATCGAACAGGTGGAAACCCTGTACGAAGAGCTGGGCAACATCGAAATCGTGCGCATGGTGCTGTAATGCTGACGCTGGTAAAGGCCGCTTTGCCAGCGTTATACTCTGCCCTCCACTCGCTACCGGACTTCTGCTTTGTCTGCTAATACGCTTCTTGTTCGTCAGCTTGGCCAGCGCGACTGGCAGCCCGTCTCCGATGCCATGCATCACTTTACCGATCGGCGCGACAGCGCCACCGCCGATGAACTCTGGCTGGTAGAACACCCCGCGGTGTTTACTCAGGGCCAGGCGGGCAAAGCCGAACATGTGCTGGTGCCGGGCGATATTCCGGTGGTACAGAGCGATCGCGGCGGCCAGGTAACCTATCACGGCCCGGGCCAGCAGGTAATGTATGTACTGATTGACGTTAAACGCCGCAAGCTGGGCGTGCGCGATCTGGTCACCGCACTGGAAGATACGGTCATCGCTACGCTGGCTGATTACGACATCAGTGCGCGTGCGCGTGCGGATGCGCCCGGCGTATACGTTGGCGATGCGAAAATCTGTTCGCTCGGCCTGCGCATCCGTAAAGGCTGCTCGTTTCACGGTCTGGCGCTCAATGTCGCGATGGATCTGGCGCCCTTCCTGCGCATCAATCCCTGCGGCTATGCCGGCATGCAGATGACGCAGATCAGCGCCTTCCAGCCCGGCATCACGCCGGCGGACGTGCAGCCGCGCCTGGTGCAGCATTTCGCGCGCCTGACCGGCTTTAGCGACACGGAATGGCATGATGAGGCCGCGTGCTGACCTTGACCGTACGTGCGCATTTACAAAATTGTAACTTTCGCCACGGCTTATCGGCTGCTTCTGCCCCGGCGAGATGATATAATTTTTGCAATTTTTTCAAATAAAGTTGAAAGCCTGGTTCTCAGTTTGAGTGAGGAAGCTTTCAAATCGCAATCCCGACCGGAACCTGCAGATTTATGAGTAAACCAATTCAGATGGAACGTGGCGTCAAGTATCGCGATGCCGACAAAATGGCGCTGATTCCGGTAAAAACCGTAGTCACCGAACGCCAGGAAATCCTGCGTAAGCCGGAGTGGATGAAGATCAAGCTGCCTGCGGATTCCAGCCGCATTCAGGGCATCAAAGCGGCGATGCGTAAAAACGGCCTGCACTCGGTGTGTGAAGAGGCTTCCTGCCCTAACCTCGCCGAATGCTTTAACCACGGCACCGCCACCTTTATGATCCTCGGTGCCATCTGTACCCGCCGCTGTCCGTTCTGCGATGTGGCACACGGTCGGCCAAACGCGCCGGACGCCAACGAGCCGCTGAAGCTGGCACAAACCATTGCCGACATGGCGCTGCGCTATGTGGTGATCACCTCGGTGGACCGCGACGATCTGCGTGACGGCGGTGCACAGCACTTTGCCGACTGCATCAGCGCCATCCGCGAGAAAAGCCCGACCATCAAAATTGAAACGCTGGTGCCGGACTTCCGCGGGCGTATGGATCGCGCGCTGGAGATCCTCACGGCTACGCCGCCGGATGTGTTCAACCACAACCTGGAAAACGTACCGCGCGTCTATCGTCAGGTGCGTCCGGGCGCTAACTATGAGTGGTCGCTAAAGCTGCTGGAGCGTTTTAAAGAGGCGCATCCGGACGTGCCAACCAAATCCGGTCTGATGGTCGGTCTCGGGGAAACCAATGCGGAAATCATCGAGGTGATGCGGGATCTGCGTCGCCACGGTGTCACCATGCTGACCCTCGGCCAGTACCTGCAGCCAAGCCGTCACCACCTGCCGGTACAGCGTTACGTCAGCCCGGCTGAATTTGATGAGATGAAAGAGGAAGCGCTGGCGATGGGCTTTACCCACGCCGCCTGCGGTCCGTTCGTCCGCTCGTCTTATCACGCTGATATGCAGGCCAAAGGCCTGGAAGTGAAGTAATCTCCTGCCGCGATTGCGCCCTGCTGCGGCGCAATCGCAAAAATTCTGCTTAAACCGCTTAATTCCTGCCGCAAGTCTGTCGCTTTAACCGCTGAGGCCATAAGAACCTGTTTATAATTTTTATTTTCTCAGTGTTTTTTTCATAAAGGTCAGATTATGCAATCATCCTTTCATATCGATGAGCTCGATTTTATGCGGGCGGCGGATGTGTCAGGTCCATCCTCTGGTAGACCGCGAAGCGGCGCGTCGGGCGAAAGCCTGGATGCGCTAAAAGCGCGCACCACGCCCATGGATATCACTAATCCGTTCGTGACGCCCCATGCGTCGTGCGAACTGGCGTTTCTTGCAACCGCCATCAGCATCGACCACCGCTACGACGAAATTCATCTGCACCTGCCGCAAAGCGCGCAGCCTGCGTCTGCGCCCGCGCCCGCACTGCCGTTCACCGAACTGCGCAGCGTAACGCCGGATGAAACGCCGTTGCTGCCAGCGCTGCCGCCGCTGGAGTCAGCCCAGCAGGCCGCCGGCGAGAGCGTCTGGCACAGCCTGCCTGAGGTTCCGGCGCTCAGCCCGGCGCTGTCGCTGGTCAGCGCGCTGCCTGCGGCATGGTATGCCGCTGAACCTCAGACGTCCCACCCGTCGGCGGTCCCCACGCCCCCAGCCCGGCAGCCGCTGAGCCTGCCTGAGGTGGCTGTGCTGCGCGACATACAGCAACACGACTATGCGGTGGATTACGATGACAGCGGTGAGCCGAAAATGTTTAGCGGCACGCTGGCGGCGGGCGCTCAGGTGCTTATTTATATCGATAATGTGCTGATTGAAGTGGTAACGGGCGACGCACAGGGTCACTGGCAGTTCGCTCAGCCCGCCGATTTAAGCGCGGCACAGCATGTATTCAGTGCAGAGTTCGTCGATGAACAGGGGCATGTCAGCAGCCGTTACAATAAGTTGATTACCGTACTGCCGCAGCCTGCCGCTATTATCACGCCAATTGATGACAGCGATCTCAGCGCGATTGATTGTGCACTGATGGAACTGGCGATGCAGCAGGATGATATTGCGCCCGCTCTTCTGCCGCTGACCTTCAGCGAAGCATGGCTGGATGAGTGGCACAGCGCTGACAGCACGCTAACCGCCAGCGGCGATCACGGTGGCAACCTGCCAGGCTGGGATGAACCGCTGGAACATCACATTGTCTGGCACTAAAAAACGAAAACCAGACTGTGGCAGTCTGGTTTTTTAACGTAATAAATATTTACACTTATTGACGTTCAGCGCAGAGGTTACTCTTTGTGGCCGACGCGTTCAGCAGGCGTTTCTTCGGCACTGCTTTTGGTTGCGGTGGATTCATCATCTTTCATGGCTTTTTTAAAGCCCTTGATTGCGGAACCCAGATCGCCACCCAGTGAACGTAACTTGTTGGTGCCAAAAAGCAGTACGATAAGCGCACCGATGATCAGCAGTTTGGCAATACTGATACCTTCCATATTTTACCTTTCAACCTTCGCGAAAAACGGACAGCACTATTAACGCGCAGTTATTCACTCCGCTCAACTGCAATCTGTAACAGAGTGAGATCTCACGGTCAGATAAAGCGGCTGAGAAACGCCTGGGTACGTGGATGCTGCGGATTGCCAATCACCTGCTCTGGCGGTCCCTGCTCCACCACCACGCCACCATCCATGAACACCACGCGATCGGCGGCTTCACGCGCAAAGCCAATCTCATGCGTCACCACTATCATGGTCAGGCCGCGATTGGCTAACGTACGCATGGTAGCCAGCACTTCCCCCACCAGTTCCGGATCCAGCGCTGAGGTCGGTTCATCGAACAGCATCAGCAGCGGTTTGATCGCCAGCGCACGGGCGATCGCCACGCGCTGCTGTTGTCCCCCCGACAAATGTCGCGGCCAGGCGTCGGCTTTATCGCTCAATCCGACCGTTGCCAGCAGCTCACGCGCGTGTTGCAGCACCTCATCACGTGGGAACTTGTGCACGCCAATCGGCGCTTCCATGATGTTTTGCAGTACCGTCATATGGGGATAGAGATTGAACTGCTGAAACACCATGCCGATTTTCTGCCGCTGATGGGCAATTTTCCGCGCCGACAGGCGATGCAGCAGACCGCGCTTTAGCGCGTAACCAATCTGCTCGTCGCCCACCATAATCGAGCCGGCATTCATCTCTTCCAGATGATTAATGCAGCGCAGAAAGGTCGACTTGCCTGAGCCCGAAGGCCCGAGAATCACCACCACTTCGCCCGGAAACACATCGAGATCGATGCCTTTCAGCACCGCGTTATCACCGAAGCTCTTTTGCACATTACGCGCACGCACCAGCGGCTGAATCTCGCTCATACGTCCTCCTTTAAACGCGGGGCCGCGGCCAGCGCCGTGTCACTGCTGGCGCGTCGTTTGTTCACCACCACGGTACGTTTGCTGCCGCGCGCGTAGTAGCGCTCAATGGCTGACTGGCCGACGTTGAGGATCGAGGTAATCAGCAGATACCAGATCACCGCCACCATCAGCATCGGAATGATTTCAAAGGTACGGTTATAAACGGCCTGCACCGAATAGAGCAGATCGCCCATCGCGATGACGCTCACCAGCGACGTGGCTTTGATCATGCTAATCAGCTGGTTGCCGGTCGGAGGAATAATGGCGCGCATCGCCTGTGGAATGATGATACGCCGCAGCGCGCGGCTGCGGCTCATGCCAAACGCCTGAGTGGTTTCAACCTGACCGTGATCGACCGACAGCAGGCCGGCACGGATAATCTCCGCCATATAGGCAGCCTCGTTGAGCGCCAGACCGGCGATGGCGGCAGTCAGCGGCGTGATCAGATCGTTAGTATTCCAGCTGGCAAAGGTGATGTCCGTCCACGGCACGGTGATCGAAAGCGTGGGAAACAGTGTCGACAGGTTGTACCAGAATATCAGCTGCACCAGCAGCGGCGTACCGCGAAAGAACCAGATGTAGAGCGCCGACACGCCGCTCAGCAGTTTATTCTCTGACAGCCGCCAGACCGCCAGCAGCAGCCCCAGCAGGGTGCCCAGCACCATCGACACCACCGTCAGCCCGAGCGTCACCTGCAGCCCTTTCAGCACCGAGCCCTCGGTAAACCACTGCAGCACCACGTGCCACTCAAAATTGGGATTGGTCGCCACCAGCCACAGACCATTCGCTGCCAGCGTCAGGACCACGATCCAGCTAACCCAGCGTCCATACGCGGGCGCGCTACGGGCAAAAGCGACGTCGCGCTGCGGCACGTCCCCCTGATCCGTGGGGCGCGCGTTGGGGCCGACGGCACTCATTTTGCCGTCTCCTGCGCCAGGTTACGTCCCGGCTGCGGCAGCATGTTGCCGTCCAGCTGCCACTTTTTCATGATGGCCGCGTAGGTGCCGTTGGCAAACAGTTCTTTGTAGGCATCCAGCACCACCTCGCCCAGCGGCGAGCCTTTGGGAACGACCGTGCCCTGAAAGATATCGCCAAAGCCGTTTTTCTGCCCCTGACCAGACAGTTCAAGCTGCCCCTGCGCCTGCTCAATGAAATAGGTCAGCGGTGCCTGCGAGGAGAAGAAGGCATCCGAACGCTTCGAGCGCACCGCCAGTATCGATGAAGGCTGATCGGTAAAGGACTGCACCACGACTGCAGGTTTGCCCGCAGCCTCACAGGCGGCTGACTGTTTGCGGATCACCTGCTCCGCCGAACCGGCCGCCATTACCGCGATGCGCTTGCCGCAGGTATCTGCCAGACCGTTGATGTGCGCCGGATTGCCCTTCTGCACGCCAAACACCACGAACTCCTGCACGTAGTCGATGAAGTCCACCTTTTGCTGGCGATCCGGATAATCACCTATTGGCCCGATGGCCATCTGATAGCGTCCGGAATTAATGCCGGCCAGTACGCCGGACAGACCGCTCACCGTCGCATGTTCAATTTTCACGCCCAGCAGCTGGCCGAGCGCCACGGTAAGATCGGCCGAGGCGCCATCCATTGAGTGCGGCCCGTTAACGATCTCATACGGCGGAAAGGAGCCATTGTTTACCGAGATCATTTTGCCAGCCTGCTTGATCTGCGCCGGCAGTCTATCGTGCAGCGCCTGATCCATTTTTTGCGTCGGAATGGCGTCCGCTGCCTGGGCGACGCTCGCCGTCAGGCCGGTCGCCAGCGCGATGGCGGTTAAAAGCATTTTCATCAGTCAGTTTCCCCCAGGCAGGTCAAAGTGATTGCAATTCCGGACGGGCAAAGCGGCGATTTTCCAGTACCGGCAGCACGCTGCGGGCGTAGGCGATGCGGGCCGGATCCAGTTCGGCAAACACCAGTGCAGCGCACTCTGGTGCCTTAGCAATCACCACGCCAAGCGGATCGACCACCAGACTGTTACCAATGTTGCGCGGCCCGCACTCGCCTACCGCCACCATGTAGCAGGTGTTTTCCAGCGCGCGCGCACTGGTCAGCAGTTCCCAGTGCATCTCCTTTAACGGTCCTTTTACCCAGGCGGAAGGCAGCACCAGCACGTCGGCACCGTCCAGCACCAGCCGGCGCGCCAGTTCGGGAAAACGCACGTCGTAGCAGGTCATCAGCCCAACTTTCATACCGGCCACCTCAACCAGTGGCGGCACGGCATCACCCGGATTAACCCGCTGCGACTCCTGCATGGCGAAGGCATCGTACAGATGCAGCTTGACGTACTGCGCAATGATTTCGCCATTACGCAGGGCAATCAGTACGTTGTGCGCTTTGTTATCCTGCGTCGGCACGTGCACGCTCATCATGGTGGTCAGCGCGTTACCTTTGCTGGTTTCCAGCAGTTGACTGACAAACGGCCCGTCCAGCGGCTGTGCGGCCTTTAACACCAGATCGGGATCGGCGATATCGCGCGCCAGCACGCCTTCCGGCAGCACCAGCAGATCGGCGCCCGCCGCCAGCGCATCCTGCATCAGACCACGACAAATGGCGGTATTCTCCTGCCATTCGCGGCTAACGGCGAACTGCCCCATGGCTACTTTCATCTTCACTCCCCTCTGGCCGCCGCCGGGAAAATCTCCTCCGGCGAGAGCAACGTTGTGGTTAAGCCCTGCTGAAACAGCTCACGGGCGAAGTCGGCAATCATCCTTTTGTTAGCGGTAAATCCGTTTTGATTCCAGTCGGCAGGCAATTCCTGCGCGGTGCGTCGCAAATCATCCAGCAGCCACGGCGTGGTATCCGCGTACTTCTCGCGTTTGCGCATCCACAGCTGATACGCGCGATCGATCACCTCGCTCAGCGCCTGCGGCAGCCACGGATGCGCCGCCGCCAGCGCCGGCTTCAGCGCCAGCAGATGAATACCGGGCACATAGCCGACGCGGTTGAAGTAGTCGCGCTCAGCACTGACGAAATCCGCCTGCAGCTGGCGCAGACCGGAATCTTTCAGGAAAAAACCCTCAGGCATAAACGGCGTGAACACCGCATCCAGCTCGCCGGCTTTCAACAGTTCAATCAGCGGACGCTCGTCCGGCGCCGGTTCGATGCGGCCCGGGCGACCAAATCCCGCCAGCCGGTCAACAATCGGATGATCAGCGGTCAGGCGTCCGGCAAACCAGAAGGCGTCGTTGATATCGACGCCCGCTTCGCGCAGCACGGTGCGCGTCCAGGTATTGCCGGAGTCCTGCCAGCCGGTAACGCCGATTCTTTTGCCTTTCAGCTGGGCTGGGGTGGTGAGCGGGCTGGTTGTGGTGGTGATGATGCAGCGCTGGCGAAAGCCACGCATCAGAAAGTGCGGCAGGCCGAGCAGTGAATCGTCGCCGCGCGCCCGTGCCTGCGCATAGCGGCTGAACGACACCTCACCGCCTTCGTAGTGTTCACTGCTGGCCAGGTTATCCACCAGCGTGCCTACGCGGTCAATGACCAGCCTGAAGCCCTGTGGCTGAATATCGCCCAGCGCCAGCGGCGTGAAGTAATCCCAGTCGCGCACCGCCAGTCTGATAGTGATCATCGTTGTGCTTCTCCGTTTGTTCAGCCGCCACGCTGGCGCTGTGCATTTTTTCTGCAAATTGTGCTTGAATTTGAGTCTAAAACGCGAATACTAATCTGAACAATCATTTCTTTGTTACTGAACAAAGCTTTTTCTTATGACGCAAATTGTGGATGCAGAGTGGCTCAGCCAGCAGATTAATGACGCCTCGGTAAAAGGCATTACCCTCGCCGCGTCAACATTGATTCGCGACGGACAGATTGCAGTGGGCATGCAGATGCCGGCAGTGCGCGATTTGGCGGAACGGCTGGGCGTGAGTCCGGCCACGGTATCCGCGGCCTGGGCGCAGCTGAAAAAGCAGAAAGTGCTGGCGGGTAAAGGGCGAAGCGGAATCTGGGTATGCGGCAACAGTGTGATGCCGCGACCGGTCCGCTTTGAGAAAATTGGCAACTATGGTCAAAACGTCAAAGCCGCGCTGGCGATGGCTGCACCCGATCCGGCACTGCTGCCGGATCTGCGCCCGGCGATGCTGGCCGGGCTGGCGTCACCGCAGCTGAATAGCTATCAGCGTGAGGCGATTTCGCCACAGCTGCAGGCGGCCATTGCGCCGCGCTGGCCCTGTCCGGCGGAGGCGTGGCTGGCGACCGATGGCGGCTTTGATGCCATGAACCTGATAGTGCAGACGCTGCTGTCACCCGGCGATCGGGTAGTGATTGAAGATCCGACCGCGACGCGTCTGCTGGATATGCTCGACAACATCGGTGCCGAGATCCTGCCGCTGCCCGGTGATGAGCAGGGACCGCTGCCTGAGGTGCTGGCGACACACTTACAGAAAGCGCCAGCGATGTTCATTTATCAGCCACGCACCCACTCGGCGACCGGCTACAGCGTCAGCCAGCAGCGCAGCGAAGCGCTGGCGCAGGTGCTGGCGCAGAGTGCCACCCTGATTGTCGAGGATGATGGCATCGGCGATTTGTCGCGCTGGCCGGTATGGAGTCTCGGCCGCCACTATCCGCAGCGTACGTTGCACGTGCACTCCTTTTCCAAAGCCTACGGCCCGGATCTGCGGCTGGCGGTGGTATCCGGCACGGCAGAACTGGTGAAACGGCTGCAGTCGTGGCGTAACTTCGGGGTCAGCTGGACCAGCCGTATTTTGCAGGATGCGGTGGCCTGGATGCTAAGCGATGCGCCCACCCAGCAGCGCATACAGCAGGCCAAAGGCACGTATGCCGCGCGCCGTCAGCAGTTGCTGGCCGCACTGGCGCGGCGCGGGCTGGTACAGGAAGATCGCGACGGCCTGAGCGTGATGCTGCCGGTGGCGTCAGAGCAGTATGCCATGATCACCCTCGCCGCCCGGGGCATCACCGTGCTGCCAGGCGAACGCTGCAGCATCAACAGCGGACAGTTCATTCGCGTCAGCATTGCGCGGCTGCCGGCCGATCAGCTCGACAGCATCGCCGATGCGTTAGTGATTGCCTGCGGACGCGAGCTTAATATCAGCCCAGATCTTTGATGTGATAGCGTGGCGACTCAACGTAGCCTTCACGCGCATAAAACTGGTTGGCTTTCAGTCGCGAGGCGTGACAATGCACTTCCATGCGGTCGCAGCCGCGGGCGCGCGCCAGTTGCTCGGCGTGGTTCAGCAGTTGCTGGCCGCTGCCTTTACTGCGCTCGCCCTCGGCGATACAGAAATAGCTGATGCGCGCGAAATCGCCCGCTAATGCCAGCTGCGGAATGAAGTGCAGCGAAAGAAATCCCAGCACCTGGTTACCGTGTTCCGCCACCAGCAGCGTCTCGTCGGGATGGGCGCACAATTGCGCCAGCCGATCGCTGATAAATTTTTCCGTGCCGCGATAACCCAGCTCGGTTAACAGTGCACTCAGGGCAAAGCTGTCTTTGGCCTGTGCTTCACGTATGTTCATCCTGCCTCCTCCGTTCCCTGACTGCTGTTATATAGCGTTGCAGCTAAAAAATCTGCAAGTAAGCTTTGTTATGAGTATGTTACGGGAATTATCTGTGAGCGACGCCGCAGAATGTGCCTTGTCATGCCGCTGTCACGCTGGCTTAAGGCTGGCTTAATCTTGCTTTGCCATGCTGGCATAAATGAAGTTGCGAGGCATGGCACATGAAGAATCTGGTACCGCACTGTTTTAATGAATGGCTGGCGCTGTCGCTTAGTACGCTGGTGATTATCGCCTGGGCCATTAGCTGGTGGCAGGGCTGAAAAAAGCACAAAAAAAACCCGCCATCAGGCGGGTTTTTAAAATTCTGACTGTTAACTTACAGAGCGGTAACGTTAGCAGCAGATGGGCCTTTAGCGCCGTCGGTGATTTCAAACTCTACACGCTGACCTTCAGCCAGAGTTTTGAAGCCGTTGCTCTGGATAGCAGAGAAGTGTACGAATACATCTTTGCTGCCATCTTCTGGAGTAATGAAACCGAATCCTTTGGACTCATTAAACCACTTAACGTTACCTTTGATCTTGGACATCTATATTACCTTTACATGAAAAATGGACACTAAACTGTGTCGGCATCTAGTACAGCAATTGCAGTGACATTTGTCCAGCGCGAATTGATGAAAAAGTGATAAATATTGATTTTTTCCATGCCCTTCACACTTTCTGCGCATCTTCAGCGATTAAAACTGAAATCTTAACCAGGCAAAATAGACGTTGCCGTTGTTATAAGTGCCTGGAATGTAAGTCATTTGGAAGGTTGCCGGGCCATACCCTATCGAAGCCAGCGGCAATACCAGCGGAACCGGGATATATCGCCAGTTATCCCTGGCCGTCACACCCGCGGTGTAACCGGCGCCCAAATGGAAATTCTGATCGTTCAGCGGTCGCCAGGTCGCTTCCCAGCCGTAGCCGGCGATGGGCTCCCACTTGTTAAACGAGTCTTTGAACGCCATGGCATACAGGCCGTGCCAGTTGCCCTTTTCATCCCAGCGCGAAACGCCACCGCCCGCGCCCCACGGCCGCTCGTTGTACTTTTTGATGTGTTCATCATCGTAAGTAAAGCGGTTGTGCCAGGTGATAGCCGGGACGTAAAGATCGTAATTTTGCGGTTGTGTCCAGGTTTGCGCCACGTTATCGGAGAAGGTATTCCAGCCCGATTTAATCGCTTCGCCTGTGGTTGCCGCTGGTGTCGAAAAAGAGACCGATGAAGTCAAAATACAGCCACAAAAGGCTGCAGAAATACGCCAGTTCACAACAATGCTTCCTGTTAAATCATCCTGTATCCGGCAGGCACCGCGTAGCGCCACATCGCGCCGCACCGTGCTGCCGTGGGTTAATGGCTGATGCCACGAGCGTGTACAGCGCGCGCGCCACAGTGGCGCCAGTAGCACCCGGCTCTGCTGGCAATCAGCTGGTTAATTTTACCTCACTGCGCGAACGGAGTCGAAACGGCAAATAAACAAAACGCAGAGGGTAAAAGGTGCAGAAAATGCACTGCTCAGTTGATGATTACTTAGGGTGATTACTTAATATTCAGCAACTTATCCATGCAAATTGATTTCATGAATAAATTAATAAAATTTATCAATTGAACTCACCCGATGATTGAGATAAATCTCATCACTCCAGGACGGAGAGAGGAGGAACTGAGATGACAATTCGTTGCAGCCGCTGCGGTTGCGCCAAATTTTTTTATACAGTACCCGGCAAGGAAAAGGTCGACGATCCCGATCATCACGGCGCCTGTTGCGCCGCGTGCGGCAAGCCGATCAGCCTGCGCGATGTGATCCCGCTGTCATCCCTGCACTCTGCTTCTGCCGCCCGTCACGTTGAATAATGTTTTCAGGCACCCGGCGGGTGCCTGAACGCGTCAGAAAATCAGTTTAAACACGCCAGTAATCGTCAGTAACCCGACAATAAAGATAATGGCAATAATCCACAGTATTATTTTCATTGTTCGCTCCTTCAGGATGAAAAATAACGCATCGTGCATTCAGTATAGATGATTATTCCGGCTTCGCTGGGCGCTGCGAGCGCGATCCCAGTCACTTGCCTCAGAGACTGTTACCTGCTCTTTTTTTCTGCGAGCCCGGTCGCAGCTTATCGCTTAAGTTGCTATCCCGCCGCACGCGTAGCGCGCTGATTGTCTAAAATTACAGCGCCTGTAGCAGGCCTCAATTGTTCGCTATGTCTACGTAACAAGGAGATGATATGAGCACGATTAATACCAGCATGGGTCGTTACAGCCTCAAGGCAAAGGATCATGGCAGTCACATTCGTGGCAGCATTGCGATTAATGACGAAGGCGGTACGCAGCTCACCCTGCAAGAGTTTGATGAGCATTATCTTGACGATGTCGTCAACAACGTTATTTATCCAATCACGGGTGGGAACCGTGAAATTGCACGCGCACTGCGTGAACAGATGGTTAAAGCCGGCTTCGAACAGCCGCACTGAGTTTGTTGGGCCACGTGTTGTGGCCCTTTATCAGCCCTTACTTGCGGTTATTATCCATTTCAGCGCAGGATGCTCTCTCCCCCCATAAGGAGATTAACCGCGTGACTGAACTGCATCGAGTTTCCCCTTCCCGCTTACATCAGTTTGTTCAGGCTATCTGGCTGCATGCCGGTAGCAGTGCCGAAGAAGCGCGCCTGGTGGCTGACCATCTTGTTGCTGCTAACCTCGCGGGCCATGACTCCCACGGCGTCGGTATGATACCGAGCTACATGGCCTCGCTGACGCAGGGCTTTCTACAGCTCAATCAGCACGTCAGCATCGAAAAAGACGCTGGCGCGGTCCTCACCCTTAATGGCCAGAAAGGCTTTGGCCAGGTGGCCGCGTACGAGGCCATGCAGCACGGCATTGAGCGGGCGAACAGGTTTGGCCTTGCGGCGGTCGGCCTGCATCATTCGCACCACATTGGCCGTATCGGTCACTGGGCGGAGCAGTGTGCCGCAGCGGGCTTTGTCTCCTTTCACTTCGTTAATGTGATGGGCGATCCAATGGTGGCGCCGTTTAACGGCAGCGATCGCCGCTTCGGCACCAATCCGTTCTGCGCGGTGTTTCCGCGTCGCGACGGCGAACCGCTGCTGCTGGACTTTGCTACCAGCGGCATCGCCTTTGGTAAAACGCGTGTGGCGTATAACAAAGGTCAGCCGGTCGCGCCGGGCTATTTGCTTGATGCGCAGGGCCAGCCGACCACCGATCCGGGTGTGATGCATCAGTCGCCGTATGGCGCGTTGACCGCCTTCGGCCTGCACAAAGGCTATGCGCTGGCGACGATGTGCGAAATCCTTGGCGGCGCGCTGTCCGGCGGTCGCACTACGCATGACGCCACGCTGCTCACCGGCACTGACGCCATCTTTAACGGCATGACCACCATTATCCTGAACCCAGACGCGTTTGACGCACCGGCGATGCAGCAGGAAGCCGAAGAATTTCTCGCGTGGGTCAGGCGTTCACCGCAAAGTGGTGAGGCGGAGATTCTGGTGCCAGGCGAATGGGAAACGCGCAATCGGGCAGCACGTGAACGCGAGGGCATTCCGCTGGACAGCAACAGCTGGCAGCAGATTTGCGCAGCGGCACGCCAGGCTGGCATGCCGGAGGACGAACTGGCGGCCTTCCGCGCCTTAGCGCAGTAAGCCGCCGGGGCTGAGGCGCGGTGCCTCAGCCGGTTACAGCGCAGCGGACAGCAGCAAACAGCCCAGCAGACCGCACACCGAGATGATGGTTTCCAGCGCCGACCACGAGCGAATAGTTTCACCGATGGTCAGGTTGAAGTACTCCTTGAACAGCCAGAAACCCGGATCGTTGACGTGCGAGAAGATGACACTGCCGGAACCGACGGCAATGACCATCAGCTCCGGGCTGGCGCCGCTGGTGGCAATCAGCGGTGCCACAATGCCGCCGGCGGTAATCGCCGCGACGGTGGCAGATCCCAGCGCAATACGCAGCACTGCCGCAATTGACCACGCCATAAAGATTGGCGAGACGTTGGTTTCATGCATCATGCCGGCGATGTATTTATCCACGCCACTGTCCACCAGCACCTGTTTAAAGGCGCCACCGCCGCCGATGATCAACAGCATCATGGCAATGATTTTGATCGAGTCAGTGATGGTGCCCATCACCTCATCCATGCTGCGGCCACGGTTAAGGCCAAAGGTGAAGATGGCAATCAGCACCGCAATCAGCGTCGCCATGATCGGATCGCCAAAAAATTCCGCATACGGCAGCAGCACATGGCCTTTCGGCAGCAGCATTTCTGCCACGGCACGCAGCGCCATCAGGATCACCGGCACCAGCGCCGTCCACACGCTAACGCCAAAACCCGGCATCTCCGCTTCGCTGAAAGTTTTCGGGTTCCACAGCCCTTCCGGAATCGGCTTATCAATGCCTTTCAGGAAACGCGCATACACCGGCCCGGCCAGAATCACCGTCGGAATACCCAGCAGCGTACCGTACAGCAGGGTTTTACCCATGTCGGCATTAAATAACGTGGCAATCGCGGTCGGACCCGGATGCGGCGGCAGAAAGCCGTGCGTGACGGATAAGGCGGCCGCCATTGGCACGCCGACATACAGCAGCGGCACGCGCGCCGACGCAGCAATGCTGAACACCAGCGGCAGCATCAGCACGAACCCGACTTCATAAAACAGCGCGAAGCCCACGGTGAAGCCGGTGAGTACCAACGCCCACTGAATGTGCTTCTGGCCGAATTTTTCGATCAGCGTGGTGGCGATACGCTGCGCACCGCCGCAGTCGGCCAGCAGTTTCCCCAGCATCGCGCCAAAGCCCATGATCAGCGCCAGGCTGCCCAGGGTACCGCCGACGCCGGTTTTGATCGATCCAATCACTTTATTGACCGGCATGCCCTGCATCATGCCCACCGCCAGTGCCACCAGAATCAGCGCGATGAAGCCGTTAAGTTTGAAGCGAATCATCAGCAGCAGCAGTAACGCCACGCCAATTGCCACATAGAGTAATGGCATAATTTTTCTCCACTTTTGCGCTCGGCGTATTACCGGCAGCGGTTTGTTGTAATGGGACAAAGGGGTTATCAGTGCCAGATGTTTCAGAATGCGACATCCTGTTACCGGTATCATGTTAAGGGTAACATTGACGGGAAAGCACCTGGTGCAGCGGGTGAATTTCTGTTTTGCGAAGGTGATCAACTTTTTGTCGGAGGGTTATCAGAATGTTTGCCCCGGCAGCGGCGTGGCTTTTGGTTACACTAGCTGTTTTATGCCAACCGATAAGGATCTGCAGGTGAGTGAGAATCTGATTCAGCTGTACAGTAATCAACAAACCCTGTTTGGCCGTGGCAGCATCGACCGCCTAGTCCCGCTGCTGGCGGCGAATCCGCAGCCCACTCTGCTGTTCTGCGGCCGCTCATTTCTCAACAGTCCGGCGTGGGCACGCCTGGGCGCGACGCTGAACGATCACATTCTGGGCTATGAAATTGTCAGCCATGAAGCCTCGCCAGACGAAATCGATGGCTGGGTGACGCGCTGGCGTGGCCACGTCGATCGCGTTGTCGCCATCGGCGGCGGCAGCGTGCTGGATGCGGCCAAAGCGTTTGGCGCCATGATGCAGCATCCGCTGAATATCGCGCGCTACCTCGAGAAAGTGGGCGATACGCCGGTACAGGCGGTCACGCTGCCGCTGATCGCCATTCCTACCACCGCCGGCACCGGCAGCGAAGTCACGCAGAATGCGGTGGTAACCGATCAGCAGCACATTAAGGTGAAGGCCTCACTGCGCCATCCGGTGTTTGTGCCGCAGGTGGCGATTCTCGATCCCGATCTGCTCAAAGGTGCGCCGGATCGTGTACTGGCTACCTGCGCCATTGATGCCTTTACCCACCTGTTCGAGGCTTATCTGTCACGCAAGGGCAACCTGTTCAGTCAGCAAAACGCGCTCAACGGGCTGCAACTGTTCATGCAGGCGTGGCCGTACCTCAATCAGGACGACAGCCGCGGCGATGCGGCACGTGAAGCGATGATGATGGCATCATGGCTCGGCGGCGTCAGCCTGAGCAGCGCCGGTTTGGGGGTGATCCACGGTATTGCCGGCGAGCTGGGGGCGATTAAACCGTTCCATCACGGCGAAGTCTGCGGTCGTCTGCTGTTCCCGTTCCTTGATGTACTGGCGGAGAGCGCGCACCCCGAACAGCAGCGGCTAATGGCGGCGCTGGCTGAACGCCTGCTGCCCGATGAAACGGCACCGCCGGCGCTGGCGCTGAAAGCCTGGCTGCAGCAGCAGGCTATCGTGCCGTTCTGGCTGGAAGGACCCACCCTCGCCGCGGAAGAGGTCGACTGGATTGTGGCGCGCGCCAACAGCAAAAACGGCTGGGTCAATTATGATCCCGCCACGCTCACGGAGATGATTACCGCCGCGTGGCGCGTCGTCTGAGCCTTTCAGGCAGCGCATGCTGCCTGTTGCTTATTCAGCCAGCAAACGGCCCTTCCCCCGCCAGCATCTGCTCAATCACCTGCAGCACGCCTTCCTGGTTATTGGACGGTGCGCCGTAGCGCGCAGCGTCTTTGACCTGCTGCGGCGCATTCTGCATGGCAAAGCTGAAGCGCGACTGCACCAGCATCTCCAGATCGTTGCCGCCGTCACCAAACGCCAGCACCTCATCGCTGCTGATGTCCCAGCGCTGCTGCAGCAGGCGCAGACCGTTGGCTTTGTGCAAGCCGGGCACAATCAAATCCACCGAGCCGTGCCCGCTGGAGGTCGCCGCCGCCGCGCCCTGATGCAGACGCTCAATATCAGCCATCAGAATATCGACATAATCATCGGACAGATTCAGCGCAAATTTGAACAGCCGGTCATCGCCCACGTCAGCGAGGCTATCGATCGCCTTGAGGCGATGGCAGTAGTGACGCATTTTGACCAGCCACTGCTCATCCATGGTGTTGAAGTGATAAGCGCTGTTGCGGCCGCAGAGGATGTATTTCAGGTTGGGATAGTTACCGCGCTGCAGGGTATCGAGCACGGCATTAACGTCCTCGCGCGAGAACGCGCCGCAGAACAGCTCCTCATCCCTATCGAGGATCCACGCGCCATTTTCGGCGACAAAGGCGATCTCACTGGCGATGTCGGGAAAGAAGGATTTGAGCTGGTAATACTGATTACCGCTGGCGACCACAAATTTGATGCCGCGCCGCTTCATCTCCTGATAGCAGGCCTGAAAACGTGCCCGGTTGTACTGTTTTTTATCGTCGAGAAAGGTGCCGTCCATATCCACCGCCACCATTTTTACCATGGTCATCATGACTCCTTAACGCGTTGAAAGGAAAAACGGGTTGTCCAGAGAATAACCTGGTGAACGGTGAAAGCGGAGAGAAACACGGATGGCCGTCGCCATCCGTGCGGCAGGATTAGTTAAATGCGTTATTCAGCAAAATGGCGGTGATAATGCCGGTCGCGGCCGCCACTAACACATAATTTCCGTCGATAAAGGCCCAGTGCTCGCCGCGCGGCGGCTCATACAGACCGCGTGCCCGCCAGTCGTCGACGCGATAGTGTGGACCGCGAAACTCTGGCGGTGCCGGAAAACCACGGCGAAAATCATGACCGCGCCAGGCAAAGCGATCGCCGCCGCGATGTCCCTCCGGCATACGATGATCAGCATAGTGATCGTGACGATCCGGGCCCGGTCCGCGATCGTGGCCAAAGTCACGACGGTCATGATGATCGGGACCCGGGCCGCGTTCCTGATGGCGGTCGCCGCCGTGCGGGTCCCAGCGATGGTCACCGGGACCGTCGGCCCAGGAGACGCTGGAAAACAGTGTGCTGCATGCAATAAATGACGCAATAATCGTAAGTGTTGTTTTTTTCATGGTGTTACCTCCAGGGATAACGGCAGTCTGCGCGCCGTTGAGGCTTACTATTACCTAAACAAAGCTAAAACAGCATTTCCAAAACTCTTAAAAATCGGTGACTTACAATACATTACGCCAGGTTAGCGCTTTCTTAACGATTGTGGAGACTTTATGGTGGCGTGGCACGATAAGGCTGGCAGGGAAATAAGCAGTTAATTCAGCGGGAATAAAGAAAACCCGATCGCGGGGATCGGGCGGACAATGCTATTTCCATAAAAAGCATAAAGCGGGGAAACCCTGCTAAAAAGAGGGTAAAACTGAAGCACACAACGCCACATCACTAGCATTGCCCGGAAAGAATAACATTCATCAGGGCAAAATACTTTCAGAAAACTTCTATTTTCAGAAAAAACCGTAAAAAACTTCATGACAGCAAAAATAACCATCAAACATAAATAACGCGAAAGGAAATAAGGTCCGTGCTCTGACCAGCTGTCGTCAGGAAATATAGCCACCCCGTATAAGATATCGACAAAAAATCACAATCCATTGAATTTAATCGGTAAAAATTAAGCCATACTATTTTTTAGTTATGCCGACATTTAAGCCGACCGGCAAACTAGCTGGCCGGCACATTTCATTGATAACGAGAGCCCTATTGCTGTCCTGGCAATTAATCGATGTGCGTGATTAATATAACGCTAATTTTTCACTGCGCTGAAGCGTAAGGTTAAATAACCAGCAAGCGGGCGCACAATAATTATGCGCCGGCTATTAATCCAATTGCGCTGGCGAATTTAGCGAGGTGGTGCAGTTACAGGATATCGCTGAGTTGCAGCCGGATGGCGCAGCAGCGCCTGCGCCGGACGTATCGGCCGCCGTACCAGTTCACCCGCGCAATTCGGGCAACGCTGCGCCAGCACGCCTTCAGCGCAGTCGACACAAAACGTGCACTCAAACGAGCAGATGCGCGCATCAGGCGAGGCCGGCGGCAGATCTTTATCGCAGCATTCACAGTTAGGACGTAATTCCAGCATGGCACTCTCCTGTCAGGGTTCAGGGCTATCATCGCCGCCGCCGCCCTGGCGCGCCAGCCTGTGAGCGGACATCGCGCGGACAGATCGGGACAGCTTTTCATCCTGCACGCCTTGCCTTGCGCGCTAAAAACATTACATTCCGCAAAAGCCGTTCTATAGTTCATTCGCTACGTTTATCTGCGAGGCTTTTGCATGCGTGTTAAAGGTTTAAATATCGGTTTCTTTATAGTGATTCTGGCGATTGTCACGATCGCCTTTTTTGATGTGCTGGCGCCCTATTTCTCCGCCATTTTGTGGGCGGCGATTCTGGCGGTGATCTTTGCGCCACTGAAGTCACTGCTGCGGCGCAAAATGGGCGACCGCAACGGGCTGGCCTCTTTTGTGACCTTACTGATTATCTGCCTGATCGTGTTCACGCCGCTGGCGATCATCACCTCGTCGCTGGTGGTTGAGATCAATACGGTGTACACCAAGCTGCAAACCAATTCCGCGCAGTTCCCGACGGTGTTTGCCTCGCTGCTGCAGCATCTGCCGGAGTGGGCACAAACCTGGCTGGCGGATCACGATCTGAACAATGCCGCACAGATTCAGCAAAAACTCTCCGGCTTTGCGCTGAAGGGCGGACAATACATGGCGGGCAGCGTGTTCCTGATCGGTAAAGGGACTTTCACCTTCACCGTGGGCTTTGGCGTGATGCTTTATCTGCTGTTTTTCCTGTTGAAAGACGGCGCCTGGCTGGTCGGGCTGATTCTCGAAGCGCTGCCGCTCTCCACCTATGTTAAGCACCATCTGCTGATGAAATTTGCCGCCGTATCGCGCGCGACGGTCAAGGGCACGGTGGTGGTGGCCGTGGTTCAGGGGGTGCTGGGTGGCTTCGCCTTCTGGATCACCGATATCGACGGCAGCCTGCTGTGGGGTGCGCTGATGGCGTTCCTGTCGCTGATCCCGGCAGTCGGCTCGGCTATCGTCTGGGTGCCAGCGGCCATCTTCTTCTTCGCCACCGGTGCGCTGTGGAAAGGCCTGTTCCTGGTGGGCTTTTTCGTTATCGTGGTCGGGCTGGTGGACAATATCCTGCGTCCGCTGCTGGTCGGCAAAGATACCAAAATGCCGGATTACCTGATCCTGATTGCCACGCTGGGCGGCATGGAAGTGTACGGCATTAACGGCTTCGTGATTGGCCCCTTGATCGCTGCCCTGTTCATCGCCTGCTGGAATCTGCTCTCCGGCCGCGACAACCGGGAAAACGTCGAAGAGATCGACGAAGAGTTTATCGAAGAGGGTAAAACCCGCGAGTAGCAGTGGTACAACAGCTAAAGACCTGCTGTCGGGCCACTATCGCTCACTGGCAGGCTCATCCGAAGCGGCGCTTTAAAGCGCCGCTTGTCTTTTCAGCGCAGCCGCTGGGCAGCGCTCAGCCCGGACGTTTCACAATTAAACCCATGCTGCTAAGGTGTCAGAGGACAATCGCGACAATCTGGAGCGTATAATGCTTACAACAATAATTTATCGCAGCCACATCTCTGAAGATGTTCCCGTCAATATCCTGCCGGAGATGGTGGCAAAAGCGAGTCTGCTCAATGCAGAGCATCATGTTACCGGCATCCTGCTGTTTAACGGCACGCACTTTTTTCAAATCCTGGAAGGACCAGAGCACGGCGTTCTGGCAATCTACGCCCGCATCTGTGCCGACCGGCGTCATCACAATGTGGTCGAGCTGATGCGCGACTACTCCCCTTCGCGGCGTTTCGGTAATGCCGGCATGGAGCTGTTCGATTTGCGTACTCACCACAGCGGCAGTGTGCTGCAGGCGGTGCTTGATCGCGGCACGTCGAAATATCAGCTGACCTATGACGATCGCGGGCTACAGTTCCTCAGAACCTTTGTCGAAGCGCGTGAAAAAGAGAACTACTTTGAAGTGCCGCCAGCTGATTTCTGGGAGTTCATCCCCGCGGAAGGGCAATCTCCCGCGCCGGCCAGTGGCGTCACTTTCCGCCCTGTGGTTGATCCCCTTGGCCGTGAAGTGACGGCCATTGAGGCAATTCCGCACGCGCAACCCGCCGGACTCGGGGAACATGAGCGTTACACTCATGATCTCAACGTGGTGACAGACGCACTGCATAAAGCCGGCCAGGCCTGTCCCGATGGCATGACGCTGTATATCAGTATCCTGCCGATGACGCTGGTTTATCTTCCCTATGCGGTAAGTCAACTGGTCAGCGCCATCGCGCAGGCGGAACTGGTGCCGCAGCAAATCATTCTTGGCGTGAGCGAAACGGAGGTCATCTCCCGGCTCGAAGACTTTTCCACGGCGGTCAGACAGCTGAAAGAGGCAGGCATTAGCCTTTCAATTGATAACTTCGGCGACGGCTCGGCCGGTCTCTCTTTACTGGCGCACGTCCAGCCTGACCGGGTACGTATCGGCGCAAATATTGTACGTGATATTCATCGTAGCGGCCCGAAGCAGGCAGTGATGCAGGCGGTCATCCGCTGTTGTTCGGCGTTGGAAATCAACGTCATTGCGGCCGGCATTGAGCGTCCCGAAGAGTGGATGTGGCTGGAGGCGGCCGGGATCATCGATTTCCAGGGCAGCCTGTTTACGCCTGAGGGCGGCGCCGTGGCATGGCCTGAGAGCCGCGAGGCGATCTGAAAGCGGTTAAGCCTGACGACGCAGAACGTGTGAAGAGATAAAACGTCAGGCTCACAGGAGAAGACAATGCTGAGCGATGCCCGACTGCAGTTTATATCCAGCCATCCGGAGGAGAACGAACCGGAGGCAGTCTCCATGGCGCGTGAGTTACTTCGGTACCGCAGTGCGCTGGCGCAGCCATGGGCAGTGGTGGAGGGACTGGGTGTGAAGTACGTGGAGGACGGTAACGGGGCGATGATCTGGCCGGCGCGTTACTGCGAACGCGGCGACACCTTACTTTATCGTCTGGATCAGGCGGCTTCAGAAGTCAGCGGGCGCGCTGAAGCCGCGGAACCCGTCAGAAAGTAGCGCCGTGATGGCCGGCGCGAATGCAAATACCATTCTCTTTGCAACGCTGGCAACTCAATATGCTGATCATTGCGCCGATAACCCGCGTCCGGCATCTTTTAGCGGAGTTTGATGTGCTCAATGTGTCCGGGTGAGATTCCTGTGGTAAGCTCATTGCCCTAACCGCAGCCGGACAGACTGATGAAAAACAATTTTGACGATAAAATGGCGGATATCATCATCGGAGAAGCCGTAACGGCGTTACTCGATGATAACGTCGCCATAAGCTGGGCGGCCCTTAACGACAGGCTGCAGGCAATGCTTGACCGCGAAACAGACAGTGACCGCATTCGTGCTGTGCTGCGTGTCATTGAGGACGTCAGACGGGAAATGGAGATGAGCGCGGTGAAGAAAGAGGCGTTCACTGCCGGGCATTTTTCTTTTTCCGGCAAGCTGCACTGATCGCTGCCTGACAATCTGCCGCGCCTGACGCTGTGGTTTCTGCTATACTGTATGCTTATCCACCAACGGATGGAGGTCATTTGAGCGATGACACTACCGCCGAAGATATCTACGCCGTTATTGGAACGGTTGTGGCGCGCCTTCTTAAGCCGGACCAGCACCTGACACTTCAGGACATTACCCATGCACTGCATCATCTTGGCGAAACGGCAAGCGAAGATGAATTGCGGCAGGCCTGTTTAAACGCCATCAGTATGCTTGTGAAGCAGATGCACTAAGCTTAATCTACTGCTCCGGCTTACTAACCTTTTCAGAACCCTTCATCATCCGGCGTTCTGCCGACCACGATTTCAAGCACGTTGCGCAGTACATCCAGTTTGACAATATCGGTGGTCATCTCAAGCTCTGAGATGAGATACAGGATGATGGTTTTGCTCGTCACTTTTTGGCCATGGATGACGATGTCGCGAATCACGGCATCCAGTGCCGCGGCTTCGGCCGCATAGCGCTCACCGCCGCTGCGAAAATGGTGAATAAGGGCCGCTTCAGCGCTGAATGAGTGTTCATTGGTTTGCATGTGTAGTTATCCGTAAACCGGGCGCTGCTGACAGCCCGGTGGTCGCCAAAAAAATCGGCCATCCTGAGATGGCCGTGTTATGCCGGGCGTCCTGCCACACTCCGGTTAATCACGAGATCGTATCGTCCCTGTCATTAATGCTTTTTACCAGCCCTGGGTTGTGACATCCCGCCCAGAGCAGCCATCGGCTTTTCACGAATTTCCCGGGCTGCTGACTGCATCTGCAGTTCCCTGATGGCGATCCTGATCGCTTCCAGACGGTCGGGATTAAATTCCTCTGCGGCCATTGACCGGAGCCGGGCTGAAACGGTCGCCACATTGATTCGTTCATTATTATCGAGCAGCCTGACCACCGCCTCGCCCAGAACGATTTCGGTTAAACGTTCAATTTGACTTCTCTGCATGCCCACCCCCTGCGGGACTGTGCCCTTTCGGACAAGTGGCTGACCCTTCCCGGGTCATAAAGCGCATGCTGCAGGTACCACCGATTATCCCTTTTCGTATCAGCGTTCAAACAGCATGCCAATCAGCGTCTGGTAATGACGCTCTTCTTCATAATTTGCCGCGACCTCAAGGCGTCTCAGCAGTTTGGTGCAGATCGCCTTACGGTTGAGGTTTTTTCCTGCGCGCAGGATCTCAACGACAATCTGCCCCAGCGTTTCCTGCTGAGTAGGTGCTGTCGCTCTACTGAAATAGCGGGCAATCTCACTGGCGCTGTCTGGAAATTTTGCAACATTCTGACGCATGATGAACCCCTCGAATGGTTAAAATACCGTCGCTTCTCTCTGTGCGTAAACTTATACAAAGAAATAAAACTTGTACAGCAATACTGTTTCTTTATTAGCTACGTTCTTGTGCAAAAAATGCTAACACCTTAATCTCAGGGGCTTACGTACTGAAATAATCGGCGTAAGGGTTGGGTTCAGCGGCAGGAAAAACGGTATCGGTTTGGACAACCCGCTGATTTCCTGACACGGGGAGAGGATTGTTGCTGTACAGACGATATCGTATCGGTTACTTTGCGCCCTACAAGATGATCGTGTGCTGCAGGTGGACAAATGAGAAACAACGGGCTGCCGCCTTGTCACAATACCGGACTAGCCGGTTACTTCAGTCAGGTCACCGATCCCCGCCAGATTGCGCTACTGGGACGCATCACCGTTGAAATTTTGCGTCAGGAACGTCGGCTGACGCGCACCGCGATCTGCCTCAAGCTTATCGGGCACATCAATGACACGGACGATGACGTCGAAGCGGAACAGGCACGTTCCCTGCTGGCGATGCTGTTTGGTCGCTGATCGTTTGGTTCATCCGCTCACCTTCAGCGCGTTGCACATCCGTCGCTAAAGCCCGCATCCGTTGCCACATGCCGCGTTGCCGAAAATCGTTAATACGAGGTTTGATGGTGGTGAAGACGTCATCCCTGACAGTTTTCTCCGGCCGGTACACGCTAACGCGCGTCCGATGAGGTCATCTACGTTGTCGTCTTCCGGCCAGAGCCGGACTACGTCTTATGGCGTCAGTTCTTCTCGTCGTTCAGGCCTGCAAGCGTCTGCAGGTACGGCACATGGATCGCGGCCTGCTCAGGCTCATCAAAGCTTCTGAGCCAGCCGATCGCCTCTGAAATCGCGGACAGGCGTGTGTCGCTGCCGCCAGCGCGTTTCATGTGTCTGAGCTCGTCGATAAGCGTATTAACGCTGATCTTCTTTTTGCCCAAAGCCAGGCTTAGTGCCGCTTCGCCAATAATGACGTGCCCTTTCCCGTCGTGTTGAATAGACAAATTTACTTCCTCCATTTCACGTTGATGAGAACCTCACGTCACACTGTAGACCCTATTGAGCGAACCGGTGCAGGTAAGTTCTGAAATGAAGCCTGTAACAGGATTTATTTTAGCGAGCATGAAAAAATGCCGCGGCGGGTGTCGCGACAAAGGTTTTTGTCGGCAGGCGCTGACGCAACCTGCCGCAGCATGACGACGATTCAGCCTGATGACGCGGCTTGATCCGCAGGTTCACCAAAATGCTCGCGCATGTGGGATTCAATTTCTTCCAGTGATTTCCCCCGGGTTTCCGGTAACATCACGGCAATAAACACCAGGGAAGCCACATTGATCGCGGCAAAGATAAAGAACGCCTTATTACCCACCAGCGACAGCAAAGGCGGAAACGCCAGCGCCACCACGGCGTTGCATATCCACTGAAATGCTACCGCTGAACCGGTTAATACCCCGCGAACTTTCATCGGAAACAACTCCGACATCAGCAGCCAGTAAACCGGGGAAATGCACATCTGCATAAAGAACAGGAACACCAGAATACACGCCAGCGCCAGCAGGCTTTGCGTCAGGCTTTGCGGCATGAGAACCAGCACCGCGCCCAGCGCCAGCTGCATCGCAATCACCACCGCCAACCCGGTCATCAGCATCGGGCGCCGGCCGAAATGACTGATGGCTTTAATGCCGGCAAAGGTGGCCAGTACCGATACCACCCCGTTGCCGATGGTGGCCGCAATCGAAGCACTGGTGCCCAGACCGGTACTTTTCAGAATGACTGGCGTGTAATACATGAAGGCGTTGACGCCGGTAAACTGCGCGACGATGCCCATGCCGCAACCCAGCAGCAGCAGACGCACAATCCATTTCTCTTTTAACAGTTCGCGCGCGGGTGGCCCCTGACGGGCTTCGCGGGCATTCTGCCGCATCTCTGCCATCTCTTTTTTAATCTCGCGCGGATTTTCCCGCAGTTTGCGCAGGATACGCAGCGCCTCATTAAAGCGCCCTTCCGCCACCATCCAGTGCGGTGAGGCCGGGACAAAAAAGGTGCCAATAAACAGCAGAATGCCGGGGATCATCGCCAGCGACAGCATATAGCGCCACATGCCCGGATCGTGCAGCAGCAAACTCATGGCGGCGCTGACGACGTAAGCCAGCAGTTGCCCTGACACAATCATCAGTTCGTTGCGGCTGACCAGCGGTGCCCGGCGCTTAGGCCCGGCAATTTCAGCGATAAAGACCGGAACCGTTGACGATCCGCCGCCCACCGCGAAACCCAGAATAAAGCGCATCACCACCATGATTTCCAGATTCGGCGCAACCGTGGTGCCTAACGCTCCGGCAATGAACAACAGGGCAAGGCTGCGTAACGTGATACGGCGACCAAAGCGGTCCGAGACATAACCGCTGATGAACGCGCCGAGCGCGGAGCCAAAGGTGAGCGCAGAGGTCACCAGCCCTTCGGTAAATGGCGTGAGATCGAGACCGCCCTGCGCGGCGGGCAGCGTCATGTAGGGCAGCGCGCCGGAAATAATGCCGGTGTCGTAGCCAAACGCCAGCGCGCCCATCGTGGCGACTAACACCACAAAAAACAGGCGCTGCTGAACAGTAAACGTCAGGCTGCCGCCATCATCTGATTGAGACTGCGAAGGATTTTGCTTGCTATCGTCCATGGGTGATTCAAGACCTGGTCAATGACGGGATAAAAAGGAGGTTTGAGTATAGTCAGAAACGAGAAAGTGTGAGGCCGGTCACGATTTTTACCGGATGGCGACTGATTAAAATTCCGCACCGCCCTGACTGCACAGCGCATGTTTGCGCCGCAGCCGCGCGCTCGCACTGCGCTCAAATCCTGGCTGGCCTGCTGAAATCCCACCCCCGACAGGGGGAAAATTTTCTGCTAAGGTACGCTGGCTGGTTAAAGAGAAACACGCTGAGGCGTAACGCAGAAAGGCAGGTCCGGCGACAGGTTGCTGAATTAACGTTCAGGAAAACGGTGTCTTTTAAGGTTGAACGTGAAAAAAGAAACGGTTAAGAAAAATATCATTCTCGCGGCGCTGCAGCTGTTTCGGGAGCGCGGCTTCAACAATGTTTCAACCCGCGATCTGACCAACACGCTGGGCATATCCCGCAGCCACATCTACCACTATTTCAAAAACTGGGATGCGCTGAGGCTGGACTCGATTGCTTTCATGCTGGATGAGGACGTTGCCGCTTTCTCTGCAGAGAGTGAAAAGAGGGATGATTCACAGCATGACACCTTTTTTCGTGCGCTGGTGGATTATCTCCTGCCAGACGGGCCGGCTTCTCACTGGTTGATCTACCTCGAGTTGTGGCCGCTGGCGGCAAGGGATAAGCAATTTGAGCAGCTGCTGCTCTCCAGCACGCAGACGTGGACGGCGATCATCCGTCAGGGCTTATCCGGCCAGGCATTTAGCCACCTCAGCGAAGCAGGTAAAGACGAGGTGGCGCGTAATCTTCACGCCCTGATTGACGGTTATTCAAGCGCGCTTATTCTTAACTACTCTGCGGATAAGCGGACACATTTTTTTCTTGAGATAATGGCCGCCTTGCAGAAACTTTGTCGCTAGCGGGGATTTTTCCACATAGCCGCTTACCTCCCGGGCTTTAAATCATTAATCAGTCTGGCCATCTTGCTGCCGGCTGAGGTGTAGGCCGGATTGTTTTTCTCCGGCGCCATCCAGCTTTCATCCGCTTCCGGATGCGGTCCGCTCAGGAGCACCGTGCCTTTACCGTAAGTATATTTCGCCAGCGCGATATCACCGTTGGCATAGCGCGCCAGAGCGACGAAGCCGTGCGCGTCTTCGGCATTCAGGTAAGGACCATCCTGATAATAAAATTTTTCGGTTTTCCCCTGCCAGACAACATCGACAACGTAATCGCCTTCGTCGGGTATGTTAGTCCCCTTGCGCATGACTTCAGAGTACAGCGATGAGGGGATCAGCCCCAGCCAGTTTTCATCGGCCAGATACGCGCCCATGCACAATCCGAGAAAGCTTTTTCCATTGCGGACAAATTTGCGTATGGCCTCAGCCCCTTCGTCGCCCAGCGCAGCAAAGGCGCCGGGGATGTCCTGCCCGCCTCCGGGCTGGATGTAAACATCAAAACTGGCGAGGTTATCCTGCGTGACCTTTATTTTTTCCTGCTCTCCGACATAAGCGATGTCCAGCGGCAGACCGCTCTGTTCCAGCGCTTTACGGACCATTTCTGAGCAGCCCGGACAGCCCGCACCGCCGCGATAGATAGCGACATGGGTGACGGCAGCACTGGCCATATTCGCGGTGGCTAACCCGCCGGCAAGCAGAATGGCAGCATACGTCAGAAGGTTCTTCATCAAATAACGCCAGAAACGGGAGGAGGCTCTCAGTAACATTGTTTTCACCATCAGCGGCAGGACCAGGCTCAAAATTAGAGCGACCGCTCAATTTAGGGCCAGCACGAAGAGGCTGTCAACAGCCTGACAGCGCGAAAAATACAAGCCCCTGTTTTAATTAATCTTTCACATAATCCCTTCAACGGCTGCCGCGATTGTGCAGGTTGCAGAAGGAGTGTCTGAAGCTGATCGGCCGGGAATTATTCGATAAAACCGCTGGCTGACTGCCGTAACCGCCCGGTGATGGCGATCAGCCCTTCGATGTCTTCCGGCGTCAGCAAATCGAGGAAATTTCGCCGCACGCCCGCGGCATGTATCGGCCGCGCTGTAGCAAGCAGCTGGCTCCCGGCCTCTGTCATGCGGACTGAAATCCCTGCGCGAGTCGCGCGGCTGCGCTGTACCAGATCCCGGGCGGTCATACGTGAAAGCTGGTGCGATAGCCGCGACTTGTCCCATTCAAGGTATTCCAGCAGCTCACGCTGCAGCAGTACGCCCTGCGGACTGCGGTTGATTTCCATCAGGATCATGAAATCCGGGCCGGACAACCCGGTCGCCTCATTGATCTCTCTGACAATGCGTCCGGTGATGATTTCAGCAAGCCGGCGATATCCGCGCCATGCCTGCCACTCTGCGTCTGAAATCTCTGTGCTGCCCATTATTTATCCCGTCGCTTAGTTGATATGTCAACTTTGTGATTATACAGTATCCACTTTCGCATTGGGGAAGAAAAGACATGTCGGACAAACTGACTATCGCTATCGTGGGCGGCGGCCCGGCAGGCCTCACGGCGGCCGTGATTCTTCAGCGCCACGGTTTTAACGTGACGGTATTTGAGGATGAGCCGGCGGATGCTGCGCGGAGTCAGGGCGGTTCGCTTGATTTGCATGCTGACAGTGGCCAGGCGGCACTGCGCAGAGCGGGCCTGCTGGAGCAGTTCATCAGTATCGCCAGGCATGAGGATCAGGAAAGCCGGATGCTGAATTACCTTACCGGAGAAGTTGAGGCCGACAGATTCACGCCGGAAGGTGAAATGGATAAACCGGAGATCGATCGCGGCGAGTTGAAAAACCTGCTGCTGAGCGCCCTGTTACCGCAGACCCTGCAGTGGGATCACAAACTGCATTACGTTGACTATGGCCGGCAAAAAGCGCACGGGCTGGTGTTCAGAAACGGCAGGCGCTACGAAGCCGATATCGTGATTGGTGCTGACGGTGCCTGGTCGCGGGTCCGCAGTTACCTGACGCCGGTACGTCCGGTTTATACCGGCATTACCTTTTTCGAAGGCTGGATAGATCACCCGTCCGACCAAATCAACAGCATTGCCGGCAACGGGACCGCGTTCAGTTTTGGCGGTGCGCAGGCGCTGGTCACGCAACGCAACGGCGGCGGGAGGATTTGCGTCTATGCGGCGATGAAGCGCGCCCCTGATGTCATCGATCAACACCAGGCCTCCTCCGGCCTCACCGCCTGGGTGCACGACAGCTACCGCGACTGGGCCGCTTCCCTGCAATTGGTGGTGAACGCCACCGGTGACTATGTCAGACGCCCGATTTACAGCCTGCCCGCCGATTTTGGCTGGGCACCACGGCCGGGCATCACCCTGATTGGCGATGCCGCTCACCTGATGCCGCCGGTTGGCGTAGGGGTCAACCTGGCGATGCTTGATGCCTCAGACCTGGCTCTGGCACTGTGCGAGGCTTCTCACCCGCAGAACGGACTGCGCTCTGCGGAAACCCTGATTATGGAACGCGCGCGCGACATGATGCCTGATGCAATAGCGGGGTTTCAGAACTGGTTCGATGAGAAAGCCTGACACCACTTTTACGTGACCAGCCACCCGCGGTTTACTGTTGCTTTTGTTCCGCCTCTTTCTGTTTTTTGGCGGCCATGTGGTGGCCCACCGCGCAGCCAGCTGCCGCTCCGGCAACGCCATGATGAACCAGATGACCTGCCACGCCGCCAGCGACAGCGCCTTTCAGGCACCCTTTTGCCTCTGCCTGGGCGCTAACGACTAAAAGAAGGCCTGCCGCTGCCAGGGCCGCAATCCACTGTTTTTTCATTGCCGTAAATCTCCATAAAGATACGTGTTATGTCAGTAATGCTGAGCATAGCCTGGCAGAACTGACGGCGTGATATACAGGGGTTAAACGGTGAACTTTGTTACCTATGGTTACGCTTATGCAGCAACGGTCTGATCAGGACAAAGGCAGTTAGGGCGCAAAACGCACCGGTATCTTTTCTTTCAGATACGCAGGCCGCATGGGAATGGTGTTGGCATCTATCGCCTGCTTTACCGCATCGATAGCAACGGCGCACAGATCAGCATCTCCGCCCTGCGCAGTGACGTTTGTCGGTGGCTGGCCTAAGGGTTGCGTAATGACCAAATCACAGGTCTTACCGTGATATAAATTCGCGTCAAAAAACCGATACTGTATTGCGGAAACGGCCTGACAAAGCCACAGATGGGTATCTTTATTTGCTAATTGCGAGGAGGCTTGCGATTCGCACTGGCTTCTTATCTCGGAAGCGGTTGGAAACCTGAATGACTGCCTTGCTGTTTGTTTAGTATGGGACTGGCAGCCGACTAATAACATGACGGCGATAAGTGAGAGTGTTTTTTTCATCATGGCTTCCATGCAGATCATTTATGCATTTATATCATCCCGGATAGATTGCGGAAACCGCGCCTGCTATCGGGTTGCTTTCGCATTGGCAGCGAATACTCACAACCCAGCAACCAACCGCATTACAGATTTGGGATTAAACAGCGTAACGTCTCAAGCCAATTCGCAGACCCCATCAAAGGTTGCGAAAAAAGGCCAGCGTGTTTTGGCCAGCCTGACATGGCGGGGTAGGTTTCTGTTGAAAGGTCGGGACGGCTGCAGAATAAATTCAGCAAACATCTTTCCGCCCCACCCGACTCAATCCCCAACATGCACGTGATTTATTGGGCGTCCTAAGTCTGATTTCTACTCAGGAACGCTGAGCCCTTTTACGTCAGACACGAAATGTGTCCACCATCCCCCGCAGAGCGTGCGCCTGCTCAGAGAGAGACTGAGACGCCGAAGAGGACTCTTCAACCAGCGCAGCGTTATTCTGCGTGACACCATCCATCTGACTTACCGCAATGCTAACCTGAGAAATGCCCTGCATCTGTTCTGAAGAAGCCAGTGAAATATTATCCATGGCCTCTGCCAGTTCGCCCACCATGCTGACAATCTTCAATATGCTCTGCCCTGTACCTGCTGCCACCTCAACGCCGCTTTCGACCTGCTCAACGGCCTGTTCAATCAGCTGTTTGATGTCGCGAGCAGCATTTGCACTGCGCTGTGCAAGCGTTCTGACTTCACCGGCAACCACGGCAAAACCGCGTCCTTCTTCACCTGCCCGGGCGGCTTCCACGGCTGCGTTGAGCGCCAGAATGTTGGTCTGGAAGGCAATGCTTTCGATCACGGAGGTGATGTCCCGTACCTTTGTGGCGCTCAATGAGATCTCATTCATGGTTTCAGACATACGCTGTACGTCGGCCTCACCTGCGCGTGCCAGCGTTGCCGCATCCCGGGCAGACCCAGCGGTCTGCTGCGCGCCGGCCGTATTACTTTTCACGGTGGCGGTTAGCTGCTCCATACTGGCCGCAGTTTCCTGCAGCGCTGCAGCCTGCTCCTCGGTGCGGGATGACAATTCTGTATTGCCCTGTGATATCTCATCCGCTGCCAGCGCCACAGAAGCAGCAGAGTCTTTTATCTTTGATACCAGACCACGCAGGTTTGCCTGCATGCCATCCAGAGAAGCCATCAGGCTGGTACTGTCATTGTTTCGCAGCGTTACAGGCGTCGTCAGGTCGCCAGAAGCAATGGTCGCCGCAAGTGTCTGCGCCTGCACTGGCTCGCCGCCCAGCTGGCGCATCAGTACGCGAATGGTCATAACGCATGTTCCCACTGCCAGCAGTGCTGATGCGGCCGCGAGCAACATCAGTATCAGCGATGCCCGGCGTGTCGCCTGACTGTTGGTTTCAACAGCGGACTGCGTATTTTTCATCTGAACCAGCGTCATATCATTAAGCGCTTTGAGCAAGGTACTCTGCACCGGGCGCGTGACGTTCAGCAGATAGGCAGTGGCTTCCTCAGCGCGATTTTCAAGCCCGAGCCGGCCAGCCTGCTTAAGCGACGAAAGTGCAGGCTCCTCAGCTTCAGTAATGCGGCTCATGACTTCCCGCCCCTGCGGTGTTGAATCCTCCTGCATCACCTCAGCCAAAGCCTTGCGGCTGGCTATATACTGCGCTTCTTGTTTTTGTACGCGCTCCCATTCAGGCTTCATTGCCTCAATATCCGTTAAGAGCGCCAGGTTACGAACCGCAATGCCCATATCCCTGATGCTGCCACGCATATCCAGCACCAGCTGATACTTTTTCATTTTGACGTTAACCGCATCGTCCATACCTTTGCTCGCATTACTCAGGGCGTTGAGCGCAATGCCGGTACAGATAATAAAAAGTACAACAAGCAGGCCAAAGCCCGTTGCAAGTCGGGTGGATATTTTCATATTAATTCTCGCTGTAAGTAGATGAGAGTGTCAGATATGAATGTGTTATCGGCATTGTGTGACGCAGATTCATCACCCGGAATGGTTAATTTTAAAATTCATTTCGGACCTGTCGTTCAGATTGACGCAGCTACACATCGCTATATTAGTGACATTCTCAATATAAAATTAACCAACGAATTTTTGAGAGAAATAATTCTTGCATGCAAATAATCAATACCTAGCTCATAACCGTCCGCACCAGGAAATTTTTCACCGATATGCTACCGCTGACACCCTGTTCTTTTCCTGGCGCAATAATTCTGAATCCGCCGAGGGGAAATGGTAAAAACCATTGATTTTAATGAAAAAAATGATGATTGAATTTTCTTCGATTGACCTAAAATCGTGCCAACGTTAAACACCTGTTATCATCCAGCCGTAACGCCACGAAACCAGAACGAGAAAAATAGCCCGCAAAGTTTTTATAAAAGGTTAATTATTATTTACCATCCCCGCTTAACAGGTGACAGGTTGATATTAACGGCCGTAAGTATTTAGCAGGAATGGCCTGACGCGATCCCGAGTCAGGTGCCATAATTATTTCTAAAATATTTTCAATGAATATCGTCATCCGCGCCTGACTGACAGCGGTTCAGAAAATCTGTCTGGCAGGAAACATCGCATCTATCCTGAATGGTCAGGTTAACTTATATAATTCCTGTCTAAAAAGGCATTGCGCGTTGACTGTCAACGAGAATAATTCATCAGGGTGCTTATGCCCCAGTGAGCTGGCGTTTCGCCTTGTCATGTCGTGCTCTGGCATCAGCACAGAGATAGGCGGATGGGAGAGCATCGAAATGGTTCAGCGGTATGCTCACCTGGCACCGAATCATCTGACATAGCATGCGAGGCAAATTGACGCGATTTTTGGCAGTCGTGTCCCAAATCAGTCCCACGGGAAATTTTGAAGGCTGAAGGAGGTTGTTAAGTGATTGATTTTGTTTGGCACGCCCTACAGGATTCGAACCTGTGACCTACGGCTTAGAAGGCCGGTGCTCTATCCAGCTGAGCTAAGGGCGCATAGAAGATGCGTCGGATTATACGTCGGCACGCTGGCGCGTCAACGTTTTTGCCGCCAACGGACGGCAGAGTGTCGAGGGAATGAACAATTCGCCTTAATGACGCTGACGCCACTCACTCAGCGAGACCAGATTACTCACCTCCGCGGATTCCCCTTCCAGTTCAATCCCCTGCGGCGTAAAGCGCGCATTATACTGCTCGCGTAACGCATTCAGCTCCTGGCTGTCCGGCTCCAGCTGGCGCAGGAACCCCAGCGCCAGCAACAGCTGCTGCCGTGAAATCAGGGCGGAGAACCCCGCCTTCGTCAGAATGTGATGCCAGCGCTGTGCGTTCTCATCGCTGCCATCGACAATCAGCACCTGCCAGATCAGCAGCACTGCCGCGCCATTATTGAGGTGCACTTCGTTGTCGCCGCGAATGTAATCGGTGAACTCGTTTGCCGCCTCTTTGCCCATCTGCGCAAGCAGCGATTCAACATGCACCGGCGGCAGCTGCAGCCGCTTGCTGAGCGCCTGCGCGGCGTGGCGCGAACCGGCGGTCAGCAGCTGAAATCCCACAACAAACACTATCGCCAGCGTGGCGAGCATCAACCAAATCATCACGTGTTCCACATCATTGCCTGGCGGGCATAATACGCGCTAAGCCTGGTGCGCGCCACGGCGAAAAATCGGGAAACCGGTCGCGTAAACGAATCTGTGACTGACAGCCGCACGCGCTTCTGACAGAATAGGCGCCATCCCCGATTTAACTCTCTACAGATGGATTTCCTCTCTGATGGCAGCAAAAATTATTGACGGTAAAACGATTGCGCAGCAGGTGCGCCTTGAGGTTGCCGAAAAAGTGCAGCAGCGTCTCGCTGCCGGTAAACGCGCCCCTGGCCTGGCCGTGGTGCTGGTCGGTGAAAACCCGGCATCGCAGATCTATGTCGCTAACAAACGCCGCGCCTGCGAAGAGGTCGGTTTTGTCTCGCGCGCTTATAACCTGCCCGCCAGCACCAGCGAAGCCGAGCTGCTGGATGTGATCGATGAGCTGAACAATGACGACGCTATCGACGGCATTCTGGTGCAACTGCCGCTGCCGGCCGGGATCGACAACGTCAAAGTGCTGGAGCGCATTACGCCGGACAAAGACGTTGATGGCTTCCATCCTTATAACGTCGGTCGTCTGTGCCAGCGCGCCCCTAAGCTGCGTCCGTGTACGCCACGCGGCATCGTCACGCTGCTGGAGCGCTATAACATCGATACCTACGGCCTGAACGCCGTGGTGGTTGGCGCATCGAATATCGTCGGTCGCCCGATGAGCATGGAGCTGCTGCTGGCCGGCTGCACCACCACCGTCACTCACCGTTTTACCAAAGATCTGCGCCATCACGTTGAGCATGCCGACCTGCTGGTAGTGGCAGTCGGTAAGCCGGGCTTTATCCCGGGCGACTGGATTAAACCAGGTGCGATTGTGATTGATGTCGGCATTAACCGGCTGGAAAGCGGCAAAGTGGTCGGCGATGTGGATTTTGCGTCAGCCTCTGAGCGCGCGGCTTACATCACGCCTGTACCGGGCGGCGTGGGCCCGATGACGGTCGCCACGCTGATTGAGAACACGCTGCTGGCGTGCGAACAGTATCACGACGTGGAGCAGGCATAATGGCGAGTTTTTCACTGGGTAAACATGCGCACGTTGATTTATGCGATCTGCTGAAGCTGGAAGGCTGGGTGGAGAGCGGCGCGCAGGCCAAAGCGGTGATCGACGAAGGCGAAGTGCGCGTTGATGGTGCCATCGAGACGCGTAAGCGCTGCAAGATTTTTCCCGGTCAGACGGTTGAGTTTGCCGGTCAGCGCGTAACGGTTGTGGCCTGATTAGCCAGGTGCGCATGAATGCGCACCCTACACCCGTTGATCGCTGGTGATAAAAAGGGCGAACCGCAGTTCGCCCTTTTTGTTATTTACGGCGCCAGCTTGACCCCTGCGGGCCATCTTCCACGATTACGCCCAGCTCGTTCAGCTTGTCACGTGCGATGTCTGCCTGCGCCCAGTCTTTTGCAGCACGCGCATCGGCGCGGGTTTTCACCCAGTGTTCAATCTCTGCCACTTCGTCGGCATTGACCTGTGCGCCACTCTGCAGGAACTGCTCCGGATCCTGCTGCAGAATGCCCAGTACATCGGCCAGCTGACGCAGTTTCGCGGCCAGCGCATCGGCGGCGGCTTTATCTTCACCCTTCAGGCGATTGACTTCACGCGCCATATCGAAGAGCACCGAGTAAGCTTCCGGCGTGTTGAAATCATCGTCCATGGCGGTACGGAAGCGGGCTTCAAACGCCTCACCGCCAGCCGGCGTCGCGCTGGCATCGGTATGGCGCAGCGCGGTGTAAAGGCGCTCCAGCGCCGCGCGTGCCTGATTCAGGTTATCTTCGCCATAGTTAAGCTGGCTGCGATAGTGGCCGGACATCAGGAAGTAGCGCACGGTTTCCGCATCGTAGTGCTGCAACACATCGCGCACGGTAAAGAAGTTGCCGAGCGATTTCGACATCTTTTCCCGGTCAACCATCACCATGCCGGAGTGCATCCAGTAGTTCACGTACGGGCCATCGTGTGCACAGGTCGACTGCGCCACTTCGTTCTCATGGTGCGGGAACATCAGGTCTGAACCGCCGCCGTGGATGTCGAAATGGGTGCCAAGCTGTTTGCAGTTCATCGCCGAGCACTCAATGTGCCAGCCCGGACGGCCATTGCCCCACGGTGAGTTCCACGCCGGCTCATCGGCTTTGGACATTTTCCACAGCACAAAGTCCATCGGGTTGCGCTTCACTTCCGCCACTTCCACGCGCGCGCCGGCCTGCAGCTGTTCGAGATCCTGACGCGACAGCGCGCCGTAATCTTTATCGCTCAGCACATCAAACATCACGTCGCCGTTATCAGCCACGTAGGCATGGCCGCGATCGATCAGCTTGCCGACCAGTTCGATGATCTCCGCGATGTGGCGCGTGGCGCGTGGCTCGAGATCCGGCGGCAGAATACCCAGCGCGGCAAAATCTTTGTGCATTTCGGCGATCATCCGGTTGGTCAGCGTTTCGATGCTTTCCCCGTTTTCGTTGGCACGTTTGATGATCTTGTCATCGATGTCAGTGATATTACGCACGTATTTCAGCTTATAGCCCACGTAACGCAGGTAACGCGCGACCACGTCGAATGCCACAAAGGTACGCCCATGGCCGATATGACAGAGGTCGTAAACCGTGATTCCACACACGTACATACCGATTTCACCGGCATGAATGGGTTTAAATTCCTCTTTCTGGCGACTCAGGGTGTTATAGATCTTTAGCATTGAACGATTCCGTTGTTTACGTGTGCGGGATACGCCTTCTTGATGTAGCCGGTTATTGTGCCGTATTTTTCCGACTTGTGCATCGCTCGCTTCGCAACTGCCGTTGCCTTACTGACGCGTTATTGGAAATTGTGATATAAGAGGCGTCTACAAAAATGCCCCGCCGCCTTGCCGGTGCGGCAGTTGATACTGACGACAACCTCCACAGGACGAATATAATGGTCACTTTCCAGACGAACCATGGCGATATCGTAATCAAAACCTTCGATGACAAAGCGCCGGCTACCGTACAGAACTTCCTGGACTACTGCCGTGAAGGTTTCTACGACAACACCATTTTTCACCGCGTGATCAACGGATTCATGATTCAGGGCGGCGGTTTCGAGCCGGGCATGAAGCAGAAAGCCACCAAAGCAGACATCCGCAACGAAGCCAATAACGGCCTGAAAAACACCAAAGGCACGCTGGCGATGGCGCGTACCCAGGCACCTCACTCGGCCACCGCACAGTTCTTCATCAACGTTGCCGATAACGACTTCCTGAACTTCCGTGACGAAAGCCTGCAGGGCTGGGGTTACTGCGTGTTTGCTGAAGTGGTTGAAGGCATGGACGTGGTCGAAAAAATCAAAGCAGTGAAAACCGGCCGCAGCGGCATGCACCAGGACGTGCCGGTTGATGACGTGATCATCCAGAAAGTGACCGTCAGCGAGTAATGTCGCGCACGCTGTTTATCGCAGATTTACATCTGTGTCAGGAAGAACCGGCAATCACTGCCGGTTTTCTGCATTTTTTGCAGGGGGAAGCGCAGCAGTGTGATGCGCTTTACATCCTTGGCGATCTGTTTGAAGCCTGGATTGGCGATGACGATCCTAATCCGCTGCATCAGCAGATCGCCGACGCCCTGCGTGCCCTGCCGGTGCCAAAATTCTTTATTCACGGCAATCGCGACTTCCTGTTAGGTCAACAGTTCGCCCGCGCCAGCGGCATGACGCTGCTGCCCGAAGAGCAGGTGCTGGAGCGCTATGGTCAGCGCGTGCTGATGATGCATGGCGACACGCTGTGTACGGACGATCACGGTTATCAGCGTTTTCGCGCCAAAGTCCATCAGCGCTGGCTGCAGCGGCTGTTTCTCGCGCTGCCGTTGCGTCTGCGCATGCGCATTGCTGCGCGGATGCGGGCCGACAGCAAGCAGGCCAACCAGCACAAGTCACTGAGCATCATGGACGTCAACCCGCAGGCAGTAGCCGCGGCGATGACGCGCCAGCAGGTGTCGATCCTGGTTCACGGCCACACCCATCGCCCGGCGATTCATCAGTTCGAGCTCGCCGGCACGCCAGCGCAACGCGCGGTGCTGGGCGCGTGGCATGAGCGCGGATCGATGATTCAGCTGGACGCACAGGGCGTGCAGTTGATCGAATTTCCTTTCTGATTGTTTGCGGCGGAAATGCCGGTTTTCCGCCCACGCAACCGTTTTCCTTGCCGCTGTCTCGTGCTATTCTCTGTGCCCTTCTTTACCTGCCCGCCCGGCCAGGTTCGTTTGATTATTCACAGGAGTTGACCGCATGTCATCCAACGCCGCCCCGGCCCGTATCGCCATCGTCATGGGTTCCAAAAGTGACTGGGCTACCATGCAGTTCGCCGAGGAAATCCTTAACAGCCTGGATGTCCCGTTCCACGTTGAAGTGGTCTCTGCGCACCGTACGCCAGATAAGCTGTTCAGCTTTGCAGAGCGCGCAGCCGACAACGGTTTTCAGGTGATCATCGCCGGTGCCGGCGGTGCGGCGCACCTGCCAGGCATGCTGGCGGCGAAAACCCTGCTGCCGGTGCTGGGCGTACCGGTACAGAGCGCAGCGCTGAGCGGCGTGGACAGCCTCTACTCCATCGTACAAATGCCGCGCGGGATTCCAGTCGGTACGCTGGCCATCGGTAAAGCCGGTGCCGCCAACGCCGCACTGCTGGCGGCGCAGATCCTGGCGATTCACGATCGCGATCTGGCTGCACGCCTGGCCGCCTGGCGTCAGAGCCAGACCGATGAGGTGCTGAATAATCCGGATCCGCGGGAGGACGCATGAAGCCAGTTTGCGTACTCGGCAACGGTCAGCTGGGCCGCATGCTGCGCCAGGCCGGCGAGCCGCTGGGCATCGCCGTGTATCCGGTCGGGCTGGACGCGGAGCCGTCGGCACTGCCGATCGCGCAAAGCGTGATCACCGCGGAAATCGAGCGCTGGCCGGAAACCGCGCTGACGCGCGAGCTGGCTAACCATCCGGCGTTCGTCAACCGCGATATTTTTCCGCGCCTCGCCGATCGCCTGACGCAAAAGCAGTTGCTCGATCAACTCAACCTGGCAACCGCGCCGTGGCAGTTGCTGGCCGATAAAAGCGAGTGGCCGGCGGTATTTAGCACGCTGGGCGAGCTGGCGATCGTCAAGCGCCGCACCGGCGGCTACGACGGCCGCGGTCAGTGGCGCCTGCGCGCCGACGAAACCGCAACGCTGCCGGATGAGTGCTACGGCGAGTGCATCGTTGAGCAGGGTATTAACTTCAGCGGTGAAGTCTCGCTGGTGGGCGCGCGTGGGCACGATGGCCGCACGGTGTTTTATCCGCTGACGCACAACCTGCATCAGGACGGCATCCTGCGGACCAGCTTTGCCTTCCCGCAGGCTGATGCCGCGCAACAGCAGCAGGCAGAAGCGATGCTGAGCGCGATCATGCATGAGCTGAAGTACGTGGGCGTGATGGCGATGGAGTGTTTCGTCACGCCGCAGGGCTTGCTGATCAATGAGCTGGCACCGCGCGTGCACAACAGCGGCCACTGGACGCAGAATGGCGCCTCTATCAGCCAGTTTGAACTGCACCTGCGTGCGGTGCTCGGTCTGCCGCTGCCGCAGCCGGTGGTGTTTGCGCCGTCGGTGATGGTCAACCTGATTGGCACCGACCTCAATACCGACTGGCTGCAGCAGCCGCTGGTACATCTGCACTGGTACGACAAAGAAGTCCGCGCCGGACGCAAGGTCGGGCACCTGAATCTGACCGACAGCGATCCGGCACGCCTCACCGCCGCACTCAATGCGCTGGTACCGCTGCTGCCTGATGCCTATGCGAGCGGCATCGCGTGGGCCGTGGCGAAGCTGTAGTTCTGCGGTGTTTCCCTCACCCTTGCCCTCTCCCACAGGGAGAGGGGATTATACGGTGCGATTTTTCAGTTTGACGCTCACCTTAATGTCCTGAAGTGCAGAATCACGCATACGGGCTCGATCGGCCCCCCTCTCCCGTGGGAGAGGGAACCATGCGCTGCGATTTTTCAGTTTGACACTCACCTGAACGTTCTGAAGTGCAGAATCACGCATACGGGCCCGATCGGCTCCCTCTCCCGTGGGAGAGGGCTGGGGTGAGGGCATCAGGCAGCATCAAACCGCCTGAACAGCGCTTTCCCCTTCAGTAAACGGACACCCAGCCAGCCGCCGCACAGCGACAGCAGCGCCGCACCGCACAGCGGCAGCGCCAGCCACAGCGTCCAGTCTGGCTGCCACGGGAAATCAAAAATCTTGCGCTGAAGCCCCCACAGTGCCGCTTCCGCCCCCAGCGCCGCCGCGATTCCCGCGACCACGCCAAGCAGCGCAAACTCACACCACAGCGTACCGCGCAGCAGGCGCTGGCTGGCACCGAGCGTGCGATACACCACCAGCTCCTGCCGGCGCTGGCGCATGCCGACCTGGATCTGCGCCAGCAGCAGCAACACACCGCAAACCGTCACCAGGATCACCATGATCTCCAGCGCCTGACTCACCTGCGCCAGCACCTGTCCAATCTGCTTCAGCATGCTGCCGACATCCAGCAGGCTCAGCGTCGGGAACGCGCGGTTAAGCTGCGCCAGCAGCGCGGGATCGTTCGCCATGCGGAAGCTGGTCAGCCAGGTTTGTGGCTGCTGATCGAGCGCGCCCGGCGGGAAGATAAAGAAGAAGTTTGGCCGCAGGCTCTCCCAGTCGACCTTGCGCAGACTGGTGATCGTCGCGCTGAACTGCTGCGTATCGCCGCTAAAAGTCAGCCTGTCGCCGAGCCTGACGCCCAGACGATCGGCCAGCTCGACCTCCATCGAGACTTCACCGGCTTTCGGTGGCCAGCTGCCGGCCACCAGCGGATTGTGATCCGGACGCTCCGCCTGCCACGTCAGATTGAGCTCGCGATTCAGCGCGTTATCCAGGTTGGGATCGGCCGGCTTGCCGTTCAGCTCAGTGAGCCTTGCCCGCACGATCGGATAGAAGGTTCCGGCGTTAACCTGATGCTGCCGCAGGAACTCGTCTACCTGCGGCACCTGCTGCTGGGTCAGATTGAGCAGAAAATAGTTGGGCGCATCCGCCGGTAATTGCTGCTGCCAGCGATCGAGCAGATCGCCGCGCATCACCAGCAATAACGCCAGCAGCATAAAGGAGAGCGAAAACGCCGCCAGCTGGCTGAGCGTCATGGCAGGCTGACGCAGCAGACGGTTGATCGCCAGGCGCAGCGCCAGATTACGCACCACCAGTCTGCGCAGCAGCAGGAGCGTGCCCCAGCCGAGCAGCGCCAGCAGCAGTGCCAGCATCACCACGCCAGCCAGCAGCGCCCACAACATTTTGCTGCCGCCCATCAGCAGCGCAAGGAGCGCTACCACCACCAGCGCCATCACCGGCAGATAAATACGCAGCGGCCACAGTGTGGCTACCGCATCACGACGCAGCACGCGCAGCGGCTGTGTGGCCATCAGCAGACGGTACGGACGCAACCCGACCAGCAGCGAGATCACCACCAGCGCGCCAATCGCCCACAACCACGGCCAGACGCTGGCAGCCGGTAAAGCGGCGGGCAGCACCGGTTTGAGCATCAGCAGCAGCGCGACTTCAATGCCCTGCCCCAGCGCACTGCCAGCGATGGCCGCCAGCAGCAGCACGGCCAGCCACTGACCGATAATCAGCCGCTGCAGCGATTTCCGCGTGGCGCCCAGCGTTTTCAGCACCGCCACCAGATCGTAACGGCTGCGGCAGTAATGACTCATGGCGACGGCCACTGCGGCAATCGCCAGCAGCAGGGTTAACAGCGCCGAGAGCAGCAGGAACTGCTGCGCACGCTGCATTGAGCGGCCCAGCGCATCCTCGGAATTTTCCACGCTGATCCAGCGCTCGCCGGCCTGCAATTGCGGCTGAATCCAGCGATCATAGCGCGCCAGCGGTGCCGCCTCGCCGGAAAACTTATAGCGCCAGCTCAGACGGCTACCGGGCTGGATCGCGCCGGTTTTCTCCACGTCAGCAAGGTTCATCAGCAAACGTGGCGCCGTCTGAAACGGATTGAATCCGCCGTCCGGCTCCTGAATCACTTCGCCGGCAATGCGCAGCGTGGTATCGCCCACGTCAATGCGGTCACCGACCTTCAGGTTAAGCAGCGCCAGCAGACGCGGCGCGGCCAGCACCGTTCCGGCCACCGGACGCAGGCCGGGCGGATCCGTCTGCAGGGTGCCGAACATCGGGTACGCATCATCGACCGCTTTGACATCGGCCAGCTGCGGTGTCTCCTGCGCAAAGGTCATGGTCATAAAGCTGAGCTGCCGGCTAACCGCCAGCCCCTCTTCGCGCGCTTTGTCCAGCCACGCATCCGGTGCCGGTTTACTGCTGCGCAGCGTGCGGTCGCCCGCCATAAAGTCACGGCTCTGCTGGCTCAGCCCTTTCTCCATGCGATCGCTGATTGAGCCCAGCGCCAGCACGCAGGCCACTGCCAGCGTCAGCGCCAGCCAGACAATCAGCAGCGAGGGCGAACGCCACTCGCGCCAGAACCAGCGCCAGATCATGCTTCCTCCCACAGCTTGCCGTCGCGCAGCCGCAGGCGACGATCGCAGCGTGCCGCCAGCTGCTCATCGTGCGTCACCAGAATCAGCGTGGTGGCGAAATCGCGGTTGAGCGAAAACAGCAGATCGGCGATGCGATCGCCGGTTTTGCGATCGAGGTTACCGGTCGGCTCATCGGCAAACAGCAGGCCAGGACGGCCGCTGAAGGCGCGTGCCAGCGCCACGCGCTGCTGTTCGCCGCCGGAGAGCTGGGCCGGCAGATGGTGCAGACGATCTTTTAGTCCGAGCTGCGTCAGTATTTCAGTGGCCTGCGCGCGACTGTCGCGATCGCTGTCTCCGCGCAGCAGTGCCGGAAGCTGGACGTTCTCCAGCGCGTTGAGCGTGGGCACCAGCATAAAGGACTGAAACACAAAACCGACCTCACGCGCACGTAACGCGGCGCGTTGCTCTTCGTTCATCTGGTGCAGCGGCTGGCCCAGCAGATGCACTTCGCCGCTGCTGCCATCATCCAATCCGGCGAGAATGCCCAGCAGGGTGGATTTCCCGGATCCCGACTCGCCGATCAACGCCAGCGTCTCGGCTGGTTTGACAACCAGCTCAACTCCGGTAAGGATGGTCAGCTGATGCTCTCCCTGACCGACGGACTTAGTAAGATGATGAACTGCAACAATGTTTTCCGCTGGCATTATTCCTTCCTGTTGTTATTGCTGCTGCTGGTGTCGCGCATCGCCGCCGCCGATACCCTGCTGATTCTCGGCGATAGCCTGAGTGCCGGCTATCGCATGTCCGCCACCGCCGCCTGGCCGAGCCTGCTCGACAAAACCTGGCAACAGCAGCCCAAAGTGGTTAACGCCAGCATCAGCGGTGATACCGCCGGTCAGGGGCTGGCGCGGTTGCCGGGCCTATTAAAACAGCATCAGCCGCAGTGGGTGTTAATCGAATTGGGCGGTAACGATGGGCTGCGCGGCTTCCCGCCGCAAAACATCGCGCAGGATCTGAGTAAAATTATCGATCAGGTCAAAGCCGCTAACGCCCAGCCGCTGCTGATGCAAATTCGTCTGCCGGCTAATTATGGCCGACGCTACACCGACGCGTTCAGCGCGCTCTATCCGCGCCTCGCGCAGCAGTATCATATTCCGCTGGTACCGTTCTTTATGGAGCAGGTTTATCTGAAGCCGGAGTGGATGCAGCAGGACGGTATTCACCCCAATCCGGATGCGCAGCCGTTCATCGCCAACCTGATGGCTGAGCAACTGGCTCCGCTAGTTAAGCATGATTAACGCCGCGACGAGCCCAATGACAGGTAAAGATATGCAAAAGTCTGTATTAATAACCGGCTGCTCCAGCGGCATCGGTCTGGTGGCGGCCAACGATCTGCTGGCGCGCGGCTATCGCGTGCTGGCCGCCTGTCGCCGCGCCGACGATGTGGCGCGCATGGATGAGCTCGGCTTCACCGGCATCCAGCTGGATCTTGACGATCCGGCCAGCGTGGATGCCGCCGCCGATCGCGTGCTGGACCTCACCGATCACTGCCTGCACGGGCTGTTCAATAACGGCGGCTTCGGCCAGTACGGTCCGCTGACCAGCGTGTCGCGTCAGCAGCTGGAGCAGCAATTCTCCACCAACTTTTTTGGCACCCACCAGCTGACGCTGCGCCTGTTGCCGGCGCTGCAAAATAGCGGCGACGGGCGGATTATCAACACCAGCTCGGTGCTCGGCCTGATTTCCACGCCGGGCCGCGGCGCTTATGCCGCCAGTAAATGGGCGCTGGAGGCGTGGAGCGATGCGCTGCGCATGGAAGTGCGCCACAGCGGCGTGCGCGTCAGCCTGATTGAGCCGGGCCCGATTACCACCCGGTTTACCGAAAACGTGCAGCAGGGCGAACGCGACAAGCCCGTGCGCAACCCCGGTATCGCCGCGCGCTTTAGCCTGCCACCGGAGGCGATTCTGCCGAAACTGCGGCATGCGCTGGAGAGTAAACATCCGCGCCTGCGCTATCCGGTGACGCTGGTCGCCTGGGCGATGAGTCTGCTCAAACGACTGCTGCCGGGCTGGATGCTGGATCGCATTTTACGCAGTAACTAAACTGCAAGCCGGAATTGAACTTGAAGCCGGGGCGTTTGCCCCCATATCCTCAACACACTTTCTGCCAAGAGACGTATTCATGTCACACGCTTTGATTATCGACATCAACGAATCCAACCTGCAGCAGACGCTGGAGCAATCAATGCAGCTGCCGGTACTGTTCTACTTCTGGTCGGAGCGCAGCCAGCACTGCCAGCAGCTGACGCCGGTGCTGGAACGTCTGGCACAGGAGTACGCCGGCCAGTTTATTCTGGCGAAGCTGGATTGCGATAAAGAGCAGCTGGTGGCATCGCAGTTTGGTCTGCGCTCTCTGCCGACCGTCTACCTGTTCCAGAACGGCCAGCCGGTCGATGGCTTCCAGGGCCCGCAGCCGGAAGAGGCAATTCGCGCGCTGCTGGAGAAAGTCCTGCCGCGTGAAGAGGAGTTAAAGGCGCAGCAGGCGATGCAGCTGATGCAGGAAGGCAAGCCGCTGGATGCGCTACCGCTGCTGAAAGACGCCTGGCAGCTGAGCAATCAGAACAGTGAAATCGGTTTTCTGCTGGCAGAAGTCCTGATCACCCTGAACCGCAGCGAAGAAGCCGAAGCGGTGCTGGCTGTGGTGCCGTTGCAGGATCAGGATACGCGCTATCAGAGCCTGATTTCGCAAATCGACCTGCTGAAACAGGCCGCCGACACGCCGGAGATCCAGCAGCTCCAGGAGCAGATGGCAAGCGAACCGGACAACGCCGGTCTGGCTGCTAAACTTGCGTTACAGCTGCATCAGGTGGGCCGCAATGAAGAAGCGCTGGAGCTGTTGTTAGGTTTTCTGAAGCGCGATCTCAGCGCCGGTGACGGCGAAGTGCGCAAAATGTTCCAGGAGATTCTGGCGGCCCTCGGCACCGGCGATGCCCTCGCCTCGCGCTATCGTCGCCAGCTCTACTCGCTGCTGTACTGACCGGTACCGCGCGGTAAACGGGCCGAAGCGACTCGGCCCGACAATCTGACAGCCAGGAGGTTATATGTTAACAGTGATTCCCGTCATCATCGTGCTCGCGCTGGTTACCGTGTGGGCCGGTGTCAAAATTGTGCCACAGGGCTACCAGTGGACGGTGGAGCGCTTTGGCCGCTACACCAAAACGTTGCCGCCCGGTCTGAATTTAGTCGTGCCGTTCATGGATCGTATTGGTCGCCGGATCAATATGATGGAGCAGGTCCTCGATATTCCCTCGCAGGAGATCATCTCCAAAGATAACGCCAACGTCACCATCGACGCAGTGTGCTTTATTCAGGTGGTGGATTCGGCGCGCGCCGCTTATGAAGTCAGCAATCTTGAGCTGGCCATCATCAACCTCACCATGACCAATATCCGCACCGTGCTCGGCGGCATGGAGCTGGATGAGATGCTGTCGCAGCGCGATAACATTAATACCCGCCTGCTGCACATTGTTGATGAAGCGACCAATCCGTGGGGGGTAAAAATCACCCGTATTGAAATCCGCGACGTGCGCCCGCCGCAGGAACTGATAGCGGCCATGAACGCGCAGATGAAAGCCGAGCGTACCAAACGCGCCGATATCCTCGCCGCCGAAGGCGTTCGCCAGGCGGCCATCCTGCGCGCCGAGGGCGATAAGCAGTCGCAAATCCTTAAAGCGGAAGGCGAACGTACCTCCGCTTTTTTGCAGGCGGAAGCGCGCGAGCGTCAGGCCGAAGCCGAGGCCAACGCCACGCGGATGGTGTCAGAAGCCATCTCTGCCGGGGATATCCAGGCGATTAATTACTTTGTGGCGCAGAAATACACCGATGCCCTGCAAAAAATTGGCGAAGCGAATAACAGCAAAGTGGTGATGATGCCGCTCGATGCCAGCAGCCTGCTCGGCTCGGTGGCCGGTATCAGCGAGCTGCTGAAAGAGAGCCGTCAGGAGCGCAAACCGTGATGCTGATGGAGCTGATTGCGCATCCGCACTGGTTCTGGCTCACGCTGGGCGGTTTACTGCTGGCTGCGGAGATGCTCGGCACCAGCGGTTACCTGCTGTGGAGCGGCGTGGCGGCGGTGCTGGTCGGGATCATTGAGTGGCTGTTTCCGTTCTCGTGGACCAGCCAGGGCATGTTGTTCGCCGCCCTGACGCTGCTGTGCGTGTTTTTCTGGTATCGCTGGATGCGCTTTCGCGAAAGTGCGCAGCAGCCCAATACACTTAATCAGCGCGGCAGCCAGCTGATTGGCCAGCACCTGACGTTAGACAGTGCGCTAAAAGACGGCGTCGGTCATGTGCGCATTGGTGACAGCAGCTGGCGCGTGCAGGCGCAGGAAGATTTGCCAGCGGGCACGCCGGTGATCGTGACCGGCGTGTCAGGCATCACGCTGCTGATTCAGCCGCGTTTGCCGCCCTCCTGATGACCGCAGCCCGCCAGGTGATTGATGATGGGACATTCGGCACCGTCATCGCCCGGGCAGGCTGCAGCCAGTTCCAGCAGACGCGCGCGCATCGCGTGCAGCTCTTCAATATGCGCCGCGATCTCATCCGCCTTCTGCAGAGTGCGCGCTTTAACATCAGCACTGTGGCGCGCCGGGTTATTAAACAGCGCGACCAGTTCGCGACACTCCTCGAGTGTGAAGCCCACCTGCCGCGCCTGGCGCAGAAAATTGAGCTCATCCAGGTGGTGCGCGCCATAACTGCGATAGCCGTTGTCACTGCGTAACGGCGGCGTAACCACCCCTTTCTGTTCGTAAAAACGAATCGCTTTGCTGGTCAGCCCGGTTTTTTTTGCTACATCGCTGATGTTCATCTCTGCCCCTTGACCTTCCCCTGAATGGAAGGTTTAGGCTTTATAACTAATGCAAACCTTGCAGCGAGTCAAACCTGATAAACGAGGAGTTGATGATGTCACACACACAATTACTGGCTCTGGACGGCTTGTCCTGTGGCCACTGTGTTAAACGCGTTAAAGAGGCGCTGGAACAGCGCAGCGATGTGGAACAGGCCGAGGTAACGCAGCAGGAAGCGCGCGTCACCGGCGCAGCCAGCGCCAGCGATCTGATTGCCACCGTTGAGCAGGCTGGTTATCACGCCACGCTGAAAAATGAGGCGTCCAGCCCAAAGCCTGATCCGTTGCCAGCTCAGGAGCCGCAGCCGGAGGCGCTGACAACGGAGTCGCAGCCGGCAGAAGAGAATCTTGCGGTGCACCATCTGCTGATAGGCGGGATGAGCTGCGCCAGCTGCGTCAGCCGCGTCGAGCAGGCGTTACAGAAAGTGCCCGGCGTGAGCCAGGCGCGCGTCAATCTGGGTGAGCGCAGCGCGCTGGTGCTGGGCGATGCCGTACCCTCAGCGCTGGTCAGCGCCGTAGACGAGGCGGGTTATTCTGCGGAAGTGATCGAAGATGAACAAACCCGGCGCGAGCGCCAGCAGGTCAGCGCACGGCAGGCGATGCGCCGCTTTAGCTGGCAGGCGGCGCTGGCGCTGATCGTCGGCGTGCCGATGATGGTCTGGGGCATGGTCGGTGATCACATGATGCTAAACGACAGCAATCAGACGCTCTGGCGCGTGCTCGGTGCCGTCACGCTGGCGGTGATGGTGCTTGCCGGCGGCCACTTCTATCGCAGCGCGTGGCGCAGCCTGCGTCATGCTACCGCCACCATGGACACGCTGGTCGCGCTCGGTACCGGTGCGGCCTGGATCTACTCGATGAGCGTCGCGCTGTGGCCGGCATTTTTCCCGCCGCAGGCGCGCCACCTTTATTTTGAAGCCAGCGTGATGATCATCGGCCTGATTAACCTCGGCCATGCGCTGGAACAGCGCGCGCGCCAGCGCGCCTCACAGGCGCTGGAGCGGCTGCTGGATTTAACCCCGGCGCAGGCCTGCGTGATCACCGCCGAAGGGGAAAAGCAACTGCCGCTGAGCGAAATCGCACCGGGCATGATGCTGAAGCTGGTGACCGGCGATCGCGTACCGGTGGACGGCGAAGTCAGCCGCGGCGAAGCCTGGCTTGACGAAGCAATGCTCACCGGCGAAGCGCTGCCGCAGTCGCGCCGTCCTGGCGATAAGATTTATGCCGGGACGCTGGTGCAGGACGGATCGCTACAGTTCACCGCCCGCGCCACCGGCAGCCATACCACGCTGGCCCGTATCATCAATCTGGTGCGTCAGGCGCAGAGCAGCAAGCCGGAAATGGGCCGGCTGGCCGATCGCATCTCGGCGGTATTTGTGCCGGTGGTGGTGGCGATTGCCTTGCTCAGCGGAGCGGTCTGGTATTTTATCGGGCCGCAGCCGCAGTTGGCCTATACGCTGGTGATTGTCACCACGGTGTTGATTATCGCCTGTCCGTGTGCGCTGGGCTTAGCCACGCCGATGTCGGTGATTGCGGGCGTCGGCCGCGCTGCCGAGCTGGGCGTGCTGGTGCGCGATGCCGATGCGCTGCAGCGGGCCAGTGAAGTCGACACCATTGTGTTTGATAAAACCGGCACCCTGACCCAGGGTACGCCGCAGGTCAGCGAGGTGCTGCTGTACAGCGACTGGGATCGTCAGCAGGTATTGCAGGCGGCCGCCCAGCTGGAGCTGGGATCGGGGCATCCGCTGGCGAAGGCCATCGTCGCCGCCGCACCGACCGTCAGTGATGCCCGCGTTGCGCAATTTCGTACAATACGTGGCAAAGGCGTGAGTGCTACTGTCGCTGACAGAACGCTGCTGCTGGGCAATGCGGCGCTGCTGGAAGAGCAGCACATCGACCTGCGCGACGCACAGCAGGATATCGCGCGGCTCGCCGCGCAGGGCGCCACGCCGGTGCTGCTGGCGGATCAGCAGCAGCTGCTGGGCCTGATCGCCCTGCGCGACCAGCTGCGTCCGGAGAGCCGTGCGGCGCTACAGCGGCTGCATCAGTTGGGCTACCGTCTGATCATGCTGACCGGTGACCATCAGACCACTGCCGAAGCCATCGCTGCCGAAGCGGGCATTGATGAGGTGATCGCTGGCGTGCTGCCGGACGGTAAAGCGCAGGCGATAGCGCAGCTGCAACAGCAGGGGCGCAGCGTGGTGATGGTGGGCGACGGCATCAACGACGCCCCGGCGCTGGCGCAGGCGGATGTGGGGATCGCCATGGGCGGCGGCAGCGATGTGGCGGTTGAAACCGCGGCGATGGCGCTGATGCGCAACGATCTGCACTGCGTGGCCGACGCGCTGGCGATGGCCAACGCCACGCTGCGCAATATGCGGCAGAATCTGCTGGGTGCCTTTGTCTATAACAGCCTGGGCATTCCGATTGCTGCCGGCGTACTCTATCCGTTTACCGGCGTGCTGCTCAGCCCCATCGTCGCCGGTGCCGCCATGGCGCTGTCGTCGATCACCGTGGTGAGCAATGCTAACCGTTTGCTACGCTTTAAACCGCCGCAGCGGCAATAGCAACCTCTGCCCTGTCTTTCGCTGAGCGAAATCGCTAGCATGGATTTTTGACTTAAAAAGGACACGGCATGAGACGCAGTGTGTGGCACCGCCTGCAACAGCTGGCCAGCAGCCTGTTCCCCGCCAGCTACAGCTGGCCCGCCATGGATATCAGACTCGGAGACCGCCGTCTGCATCTGGCTGGCAGTATTCATATGGGCACGCGCGATATGCAACCGCTGCCGGCCGGCTTGCTGCGCCAGCTGCAGAAAGCCGATGCGCTGGTGGTGGAAGCGGATATTACCCGCGGCAGTTCACCGTTTAGTGAGGGTGAAGCGTATCCGCCGCTGGCAACGCGGCTGACGCCAGAGACGCTGCAGCAGCTGACGGCGCTGTGCGATGAGCTGTCACTGAACATCGCGCTGTTTGATAGCCTGCCGTTCTGGCAAATTGCGCTGATGCTGCAGGCGCAGCAGGCGCAGCGGCTGGGGCTGCGACCGCAGTACGGTATCGACTATCAGCTGCTGCAGGCAGCGCAGGCGGCAGGAAAACGCATTATTGAGCTGGAAGGGCCGGAAACGCAGATCGCGTTGCTGAAATCACTACCGCAGGATGGCCTGGCGCTGCTGCTGGATACGCTGGAACACTGGCACACCAACGCGCGACTGCTGCAAACCATGATCAGCTGGTGGCTGGATGCGCCGCCCGCCAGTCAGCCGGTGGCGCTGCCGACTACGTTCAGTAGTGAACTGAACGATACTCTGATGCGCAACCGTAATCAGCACTGGCGCGAGCTGCTGCTGGCGTTGCCGCGCGGGCGCTATGTGGTGGCGGTCGGTGCACTGCATCTGTACGGCGAAGACAATTTGCCGCAGCTGCTGAAGGCATAAAAAAAGAAGGCCAATATTGCTATCGGCCCGTCAAAGAGGAATTTGTTTATGATTTTGGTTATCGCCAGGGTGACTGGCGCCGGCCAATTTTCGCGCAAAGTTCAGATTTTCGCCAGTACTTTCACGCAAACCGAGATAAGAATTTTCGTAGCAAGGATTGATTATGACACCCGCCGTAAAACTGCTGGAAAAACAACAGGTCGCTTTTACCCTGCATCCCTACGAGCATGACAGCCATGAAACCCACTTCGGTGACGAGGCGGTGCGCAAGCTCAACCTGGATGCGCGCCAGGTGTTTAAAACCCTGCTGGTGGCGCTTAACGGTGATGGCAAAGCGCTGGCAGTGGCGGTGACGCCGGTCTCTTCACAGCTGGATTTGAAAAAAGTCGCCAAAGCGCTGGGGGCGAAGAAAGCCGACATGGCCGATCCGCAACTGGCGCAGCGCGTCACCGGCTATCTGGTGGGTGGCATCAGTCCGCTGGGGCAGAAAAAGCGACTGCCGACGGTGATCGATCAGCAGGCCAGCGAATTCCCGACCATCTTTATTTCCGGCGGCAAGCGCGGGCTGGATATCGAACTGGCCGCGCAGGATCTGGCACGGCTGCTGGATGCCACGCTGGCTGACGTGGCGCGCCGCGATTAATCAGGCTGCTGCGCGCACAGCTGGTCGATCATCCAGCGCCCGGCCGGGCCCGGCGGATTGCGCCGCGACCAGATGACATCCACTGCGATATGCTGCGGCCAGCCCGGCACCGGCAGCTCGCGCAAGACCTGATGACCAAACTGCTGCACCAGCCAGCGCGGCAGTACGCTCCAGCCAAACCCCTGCTCCGCCATCTCCAGTAACAACAGATAAGTTGGGGCCGACCAGGTGCGGCCCGCAGGCAGCGGCTGGCGGGTTTCCACCCAGGTATTGAGCCGCAGCTGACGCAATTCGCCCAGCTGCGCCTCGCTCACCTGCGAACGGGCTGCCAGCGGGTGATCCTGATGCAGGAAAATCGCCATTTGCGCTTCAACCTGCAGTCGCGCCACCGCCAGATCCGGCGGCAAACGCGGCTGGGCGCGCACCACGCCAAGATGTACGCGCCCGGCCTGCAGTAAATCCAGCACATCCTCATCTTCCGCAATCATGCATTCAAACTCGATATCCGGATAGCGTGCCTCAAAGCGCGTCAGCAGATTTTCATGGTGATCGGCCTGCCAGAAGTCGGAAATGGCCAGGCTGAGGCGCGGCTCAACGCCCTGCGACAGCCGCACCGCCAGTTCATCCAGCCGCTGGCTGGCAGCAAGAATTTGCTGCACCTGCGCCAGCGCGCGCTGGCCCTGAGCGGTCAGCACCGGCTGGCGACCGCTGCGGTCAAACAGCGCAAAGCCTAAGTCATCTTCGAGATTGGCCACCGCGCTACTGATGGTGGACTGACTTTTTGCCAGCGCACGCGCCGCTGCGGAAAACGAGCCGCTGGCGACGGTCTGGACAAATGCCTCAAGGGATTCTGGTGAGTACTTCATGCTGAACCATCGCTTTTATCGATAGGTAATCATTTTATCTTAGCATTGTGCAGTGAGAAAATGCGTGGCGTTACTCAAAAGGAGGTTTATATGCGTACCCGTTCACTGAAAGAACGTTTTTGTCATGCCGCAGGCTTTGAAGGGTTAGCGATCGTCACGGTTGCGCCGCTGGCCGCCTGGGTCATGGATAAACCGCTGTTTCAGATGGGCGCGCTGGCGATTATGCTGTCGACCGTCGCCATGCTGTGGAACATCATTTATAACAGCGGTTTTGACCGTCTCTGCCCGCCGCAGCGCCAGCGCGGTCTCGGCCTGCGCGCGCTGCATGCGCTCGGCTTTGAGGGCGGCTTTATCCTCATCGGCCTGCCGATTGCCGCGTGGATGTTGCATATTTCGCTGCTGGACGCTTTCCTGCTGGAAGTAGCGTTCTTTCTGTTCTTTCTGCCCTACACCATGGCTTACAACTGGGCATGGGATAAGCTGCGCCAGCGCTGGATGAGTCAGAAATCCTGCCGCGCCTGAAAAACCACGGGCGGCTGAAGTGCTGCCCGTTTTGTCACTCGTGCGCCGCGCGCGGCCAGATCCATGCCAGGATCATCTGCGGATAGCTGCGCTTCTTTTGCTTCTCCAGCGCTTTGTCGCGCTCCTCAACCTGCTGCGGTGTCAGGTGCACAATCTGCGGTGGCGCATAATCGGCGACGCGCAGCGGTGAGTGCTGACTGACATAGCTGCGCAGCACCTCGGCATCACGCAGGCCGCTGTTGCGGAAACCAGCATGGCCATCAATCACCGGGTAGCCGTCGCCGCCGCTGGCGTTAAAGCTGTTAGTGGCCATGCGATAGGTTTTATCCAGCTGCAGCGGCTCGCCATTGATTTTCACTGCGCTAACACTTTTGCCATCGGCCACCAGGCTGATGTTGCTGAACTGCGCGAAACCGCCGGAATCGGCTTTGATATTCGCCACCGTCGCCAGGTAGTTCAGCAGCTCTTCGCCCGTAAGCGTCACGGACACCACCTGATTGCCAAACGGCTGGATCTGCAACAGATCGCGCCAGCTGATCTCTCCTTGCGCCAGCGAGGTGCGAATACCGCCGCCGCTGATAACGGCAAAGTCGGCCTGAGTAGCCGCCATCTGCGCGCGCAGGATCAGCTGAGCCAGTGGCATTTGTTCAAAGCGCACCTTGCTGCGGTCGCCATCAAACACGCTGTCGCTGCGACCCACGTTGACCGCCAGCTGTTTGCCGGCGCGCAGCTGATACGGCGTCAGCAGCTTCATCATTGCGCCGTTCTGCGCTATCGCTTCCTGATACGGCAGCCAGGTTTCGCAGCCATCAAGGTTCTTTACCTTGTGCTTAAGGTTGACCGGAATCAGCTGATAGTTATCCAGCGTCAGCTCACCGTTGCGGAAGGTGAAATCGCCGCGACCGACAAATTTCCCCCACTCTTTTGCCTGCACGATCCACACGCCGTTCTGGCGATCCGGCTGGCACGGCTGTCCGGGCTGATAATCCGCCACGCTGACGTTCTCTTTTGCCATGCACACCGCATCGTGCGAATGCCCGCCGACGATCACATTAACCGTGCCCGGCGGCAGGCTGCGCGCCAGTTCCACATCACCCGGTGCGTTGCTGCCATGCTGCCCATCGTCGTAGTGGCCCATGTGCGTCAGCGCGATAATCACATCCGGCTTGTCGCTGGCGCGCAGTTCCGCCACCGCTTTTTCCGTCTCTTTCACCGGATCGCGAATCTCTATCTGCGCCACGTTTTGCGGATTGGCGATGCGCAGCGTATCAGTGGTGGTCAGGCCGATCACCGCAATTTTCAGCCCCATACGATTGAATATCGCCCATGGCTTAAACAGGCGCTTATCGCTGCCTTTGGCATAAATGTTGGCGGCAAGAAAAGGAAACTTCGCCCATTTCTGCTGCTTCTGCAGCACGCTGAGCGGTTTGTCGAATTCGTGGTTACCGAGTGCCATCGCGTCATAGCCGATGAGGTTCATGCCGCGAATGTCCGGCTCGGCGTTCAGCACATCCGATTCCGGCACGCCGGTGTTAACGTCGCCCGCCGACAGAATCAGCGCGCCGCCGCCCTTCGCCTGCACATCGTACCGCTGCTGATCCATCAGCGTTTTTTGCGCGGCCAGACCATATTCACCCTGCGCGTTGGCCCAGAAGTGGCCGTGATGATCGTTGGTGTGCAAAATGCTGAAGCGATAGCTGCGGTCCGGCTGCCACGCCTGCGCCAGCAGCGGCAACAGCAGCATAATCAGCGCCAGCCAGCGCCCTCTGTGCGGTGATAACAACAAAGCCGATCTCCTTATTCTGCGTTTTTTACCGGGCGGTGCGCCTGATGTGCTTTTTCGCCCTTCTGTGTCGCACAGTTCGCCCTTTAACTCAAGGCCAAAGGCGAATACAGTCATGCATGACGTAACAATCTGATAACGAAATTCCCACCCCTTCAGGATCTTTATGGCAAGTGAACAGACGTTAACCCCGACGCGGCGCACCGGGCGTACCGCTTTTGGCATTCTTGGTGCCATCAGTCTCGCGCATCTGCTGAACGATATGCTGCAATCGCTGTTACTGGCGATCTATCCGCTGCTGCAGAAAGATTTCAGCCTCAGCTTTGTGCAAATTGGTTTGATTACGCTGACGTATCAGGTTACGGCCTCATTATTACAACCGCTGATTGGCTATTACACCGACAAATATCCGAAACCCTGGTCACTGCCGGTCGGGATGGGGTTTACCCTGTTCGGTCTGGTGCTGCTGACCTTTGCCAGCACTTATCCGCAGGTGCTGCTGGCCGCAGCGCTGGTTGGCTGCGGCTCATCGGTGTTCCATCCGGAATCGTCGCGCGTGGCGCGTATGGCCTCCGGCGGCCGCCACGGGCTGGCTCAGTCGCTGTTTCAGGTCGGTGGTAACTTTGGCAGCGCACTCGGGCCGCTGCTGGCCGCCATCATCGTCGCGCCCTATGGCAAAGGCCATCTCAGCTGGTTCATGCTGGCCGCGCTGCTCGGCATCATTGTGCTGCTGCAGGTGAGCCGCTGGTACAGCCACCAGCAGCGCGCCACGCAGGCCAGCGCTGCCAGCAGGCCGCGTAACCCCCTGCCGCGCAATAAAGTGGCGCTGGCCATCGGCATTCTGCTGCTGCTGATATTCTCCAAGTACTTTTATCTCACCAGCCTGAGCAGCTATTACACCTTCTATCTGATGCACAAATTCGGGCTGTCCGTGCAGGCCTCGCAGTTCCATCTGTTTGCCTTTCTCGGCGCGGTCGCCGCCGGCACCATTATCGGTGGACCGATAGGCGATAAAATCGGGCGGAAATATGTCATCTGGGGATCGATTCTCGGCGTGGCGCCGTTTACCCTGCTGTTACCGCACGCCAGCCTGATGTGGACCAGCGTGCTGAGCGTAATTATTGGCCTGATCCTGGCCTCGGCGTTTTCCGCCATTCTGGTCTATGCCCAGGAGCTGCTGCCCGGGCGCATCGGCATGGTTTCCGGACTGTTTTTCGGTTTTGCTTTTGGCATGGGTGGCCTCGGCGCGGCGGTCCTGGGCGTGGTCGCCGATCACACCAGTATCGAATGGGTGTATCAAATCTGCGCCTGGCTGCCACTTATTGGCCTGTTGACCGCTTTCTTACCTGATCAGCAGCAGCGCTGAGCCCTTTCGGGGGGCAACTATTTTTCTCTGCCCCCCTCCATTCTGCATAAATCCTGCCGATATGCTGAGATAACTGAGGAAAATAGCGCTTCGGCTGCGTTTTTGTCTCATTTTTTCAATTTTTTCGTCTTTCACCGCTCAAATGTTTAAACGCGGCGAACGATTGTGCATTACACTAGGTTGTTACAAGCGGATACATTTGCACACAAGGAGACAGGCATGCATCACACTACCCCGTTGATCACCACCATTGTCGGAGGTCTGGTCCTCGCATTTCTCCTTGGTATGCTGGCGAATCGCCTGCGCATCTCGCCGCTGGTCGGCTATCTGCTGGCCGGCGTGCTGGCGGGTCCTTTTACCCCGGGCTTCGTCGCGGATACCAATCTGGCCCCCGAACTGGCTGAACTCGGCGTCATTCTGCTGATGTTCGGCGTCGGTCTGCACTTCTCGCTTAAGGATTTGATGTCGGTAAAGTCGATTGCCATTCCCGGTGCCATCGCGCAGATCGCGGTCGCCACGCTGCTGGGAATGGGTCTGTCATGGGCGATGGGCTGGTCATGGATGACCGGCCTGGTGTTTGGCCTGTGTCTCTCTACCGCCAGTACCGTGGTGCTGCTGCGCGCGCTGGAAGAGCGTCAACTGATTGATAGCCAGCGCGGGCAGATCGCCATCGGCTGGCTGATCGTCGAAGACCTGGTGATGGTGCTGACGCTGGTGCTGCTGCCGGCCATCGCCGGCATGCTGGAGCAGGGAAATGCCAGCCCGACGCTGCTGGCGTGGGACCTGTTACTGACCATCGGCAAAGTCGCTGCCTTTATGGTGCTGATGATGGTGGTCGGCCGCCGCGTGGTGCCGTGGATTCTGGCCAAAAGCGCCGCCACCGGTTCACGCGAGCTGTTTACGCTGTCGGTACTGGCGCTGGCGCTGGGTATCGCGTTTGGCGCGGTGGAATTCTTTGATGTTTCCTTTGCCCTCGGCGCCTTTTTTGCCGGCATGGTGCTGAATGAATCAGAGCTCAGCCACCGGGCGGCACACGACACGCTGCCGCTGCGCGATGCGTTTGCCGTGCTGTTTTTTGTCTCGGTCGGCATGCTGTTCGATCCGATGATCCTGCTGGAGCAGCCGCTGGCGGTGCTGGGTGCGCTGGCCATTATCGTGCTGGGCAAATCGATTGCCGCCTGGCTGCTGGTCACGCTGCTCGGCCACTCACGGCGCACCGCGCTGACCATCTCCGTCAGCCTGGCGCAGATTGGCGAATTCGCTTTTATCCTCGCCGGACTGGGGATTTCGCTCGGTATGCTGAGCGATGAAGGTCGCAACCTGGTGCTGGCGGCGGCGATTCTCTCCATCATGCTTAACCCGATTCTGTTTACCGTGCTGGAGCGTTACCTCGATAAAACCGAGACCATGGAAGAGCAGACGCTGGAAGAGGCAATTGAAGAAGAGAAGCAGATTCCGGTGGATATCTGCAATCATGCGGTGATTGTGGGTTATGGCCGCGTCGGCAGCCTGCTGGGACAGCAGCTGATGGAAGCTGATGTGCCGCTGGTGGTGGTGGAGAATTCGCGCCCGCGCGTCGAAGCGCTGCGCGAACAGGGCATCAAAGCCGTGCTGGGCAACGCGGCGCGAGTCGATACCATGGATTTAGCGCGTCTTGACTGCGCGCGCTGGCTGCTGCTGACCATCCCCAACGGCTATGAAGCCGGGGAAATTGTTACCGCCGCGCGCGAAAAGCGGGCAGATATTGAGATTATCGCCCGGGCGCATTACGACGACGAAGTGGCCTATATCATGGAGCGTGGCGCCAATCGCGTGGTAATGGGCGAGCGGGAGATTGCCAACAGCATGTTGCATGTATTGCAGGAAGAGATCGCGCAAAACCCGATTGTGCGCGAGTGCCCGATTTAAGACGTTATTAATTTGCCAGGTCGCCATGAATGGCGACCCTACCATAGGGTGCGCCGCCATGGAGACCCATGTAGGGTGCGCATTCATGCGCACCGTTTCGCAAAGCGCAGATATCCATCACGCATTCATGCGCATCGTTTCGCACAGCGCAGATATCCATCACACATTCATGCGCACCGCTTTACACAGCGCAGTCATCCATGACGGATCGCTGGTCAACCCGCCGTTATTACCTGTCCCAGTAAGACTCTTCTAAACTGTCTTCCCGCTCCGGCAGTCCGCGCGTCAGACGCGGTGAGTGCTGGTTCAGCACCTGATAACTAACGCGGTTGGCATATTTACACACCTGCGCCAGCGACGAGTAGGTCAGGTATTCGCGGGCGTGTTTGCTGGAGTTTGGCACTTTTTGACGGTGGAAATTGTTGGCGGTAATATCGTGCAGCAGCGCCGCCAGCGCGCCATCACCGGCACCGTTGGTGTTCATGATCTTCTCCGGACCGCCCATGTAAGGCGCAATGTGCGAGAAGATCCGCAGCGGCTGCTGGCAATCCTGATGGCGCATGGCGCGGCTGAACTCATACTGGTTGAACTCGGCAATCGCCCCCGGCAACAGCGGATGATTGGTTTTGCGCTTAAACGCCTCTTCGGTGAACCCGGCCATATACAGCCCGGTCGGTCCGGCGGTGCACAGCACCAGATCGACCCAGTCCAGCGCCATGTTGGAGGCCAGCAGCGGATCCGCTTCGCCGGTCAGCGCGAACGCTTCCTCTTCATTCATCGCCACAATCGAGACGTGTTCGCGCAGGAAATCGCGCCAGAACTGCGGGTTATCCTGAATCACATATTTGGTACCCAGCGTCAGCACCACCGGTACATTGTGCTTTTTGGCGAACTCAATGGCCCGCAGCGTCGCGTCCGGCATCGGTTCGCCCGGCTGACAGCGCACCAGGTAGGATGTCAGCACCAGCGCCGACGCACCGGCAATCACCTCTTCCGGAATACTGGCGGCCTGCAGCTGGTTCATCAGGCCAGGGCTGATAGCAAAGGTGCGCTCGCCCTGCTCGCCGATCAGGGTAAAGCAGCGGCCAATGGCGCCATCGACGCCCTGCAGGAAGTTAAGGTCCATGCGGCTGGAGGTATTGCACAGGTAGCGATAGGCGTAACCGCCAATCTGGATGTTGTTACACATCACGCCGAGCAGCACCGAACGGTCATCAGCCAGCACCGAGTAGTTGTGCAGCGTATTACCGATGGTGCCGCCGGCAAACTGGTGGCTAATCAGCTGCTCGCGCATCAGCTCGTTGTACAGCGCTTCGGCGGTCGCATCGTCGATCACCAGCGAATGACCCGCGCTCAGACCATAGCGCTGCAGGAAGTCGTCATCGACTTTGGCTTCGATATCCACCAGCGTCTGGTCGATACCCACCACCCAGCTGCCCTCTTCCTGCTCCTGCTGGGAAGCCTGCAGCAGCGGATCGCGCGCGTTGACGGGGAAATAGTGTTTGGATTTGCGTTTGCCGGGAAATTTCATGAAAGCTGCCGTCAGGGAAAATCAGGCAGAGAATGATATCACATTCTCTGCCGCACCCTTAGCGGCGCGCTTGTACCAGCTGCACCATCATCTCGATGTGCTCATCATCCGCATTAAGCGCCGGAATGTATTCAAATTTCTCGCCGCCAGCGTGCAGGAAGATTTCGCAGTTTTCGCCGCTGATCTCCTCCAGCGTCTCGAGGCAGTCCGCCGCAAAGCCCGGACTCATCACCTGCACATGTTTGATCCCTTTGGCCGGCAGGCTTTTCATGGTCTCATCCGTGTACGGCATCAGCCACGGCTCGCGGCCAAAGCGCGACTGGAAGGTCATCATGATTTTATGCGGCGCAATGCCGAGCGCGGCGGCCAGGGCATCGGTGGTGTCTTTACAGCGCAGCGGATAATCGTCGCCTTCATTGGCGAAGCGCTGCGGAATGCCGTGGTAAGAGAGCACCAGCAGATCCGGCTCGCCGTGTTGGGCAAACGAGCGCTCTACCGAGGCCTTCAGCGCGGCGATATAGGCCGGATGTTCGGCGTAATCGCGGATAAACGCCACTTCCGGCAGGGAACGCAGCGGTTTAAAGCTGGCCGCCAGGCCATCCCACACTGCCGCCACGGTGGAGCAGGAGAACTGCGGATAGAGCGGCAGCACGATGAATTTGGTGACACCCTGCGCCAGCAGACGCTCAACCGCACCGTTGAGGCTCGGCTGGCCGTAACTCATGCCCAGCTCTACCGGCATATCGAGCCGCTGCGCCAGCGCGGCACGCTGCCGTTTGCTGAACACCATCAGCGGGGAACCTTCGTCCATCCACACCGATGCGTACAGCTTCGAGACGCGCGGCGAGCGGAACGGCAGAATGATGAAATTGAGAATCGGCCACCACAGCCAGCGCGGCGTATCCACCACGCGCGGATCGCCGAGGAACTGTTTCAGATAGCGTTTCACCGCCGCGGTGGTCGGTGCGTCTGGTGTACCTAAGTTAACCAGTAAAACCCCAGGCTTATCTTGCCTCATTGTATTTCCTTGATGTCGCAGACAATGGTTCTGAATCGGGGGAAATTGTAGCGGAAAAAGCGGAGGGGGAAAGCAATTGCTGCAAAAGGGCCGGACAACCGGCCCTGGTCACCACTTAGCCGAGGATATCGGCCAGCTGTGCACTCACTTCGGTCACCTGGCGGGTGCCGTCGATTTTGTGGTATTCGGTGTTACCGGCTTCGGCTTCTTTGCTGTAGTAAGCAATCAGCGGCGCGGTCAGCTGATGGTATTCCACCAGACGCTTACGCACAGTCTCTTCCTGGTCGTCTTTACGCGTAGTCAGCTCTTCGCCGGTCACGTCATCTTTACCTTCCACTTTTGGCGGATTGTATTTGATGTGGTAAACGCGGCCTGACGGCGCATGCACGCGGCGGCCGACAATGCGATCGACAATAAGCTCGTCCGGTACGGCGAACTCGAGCACGTAATCCACCTTGATGCCCGCCTCTTTCATGGCGTCAGCCTGCGGAATGGTGCGTGGGAAACCATCGAGCAGGAAGCCGTTTTTGCAGTCTTCCTGCGCGATACGCTCTTTAACCAGCGCAATCACCAGTTCGTCCGTTACCAGTTTACCGGCATCCATGATGGCTTTCGCCTGCTGGCCCAATTCGGTGCCGGCTTTGACAGCCGCACGCAACATGTCGCCCGTGGAGATCTGCGGAATACCGTATTTCTCCATGATGAATTGAGCCTGAGTGCCCTTACCTGCGCCCGGTGCCCCGAGCAGAATAATACGCATTGCGTAATTCCCCTTGCGAATCGCATTGATCAATCTGAGAAGGCCAAGAACATACCATTATGACCCGCACACCACAAGGCAACGGGCCCCCGGGCGCTGAAAGGCCTACTTTGACCTGCTTTAGCGCGGTGCGCCAGTAGCAGGCACGTTTTTAAGAATTTCGGCTGTCTCTGAGCACCTCGCGCAGCCGTTTTTTTAGCGCAGCGGTGACGTTCTGCGGCTTATTGCCGTTGCCGCGCACGCTGACCGGCAAAAACAGGCGATGCGGCGCGGGCAGCAGCTGCATATCCGCGGGCAACGCTGGCAGCGCACTGCCGGGCGGCAAGGGCAGCAGCGCAAACGGCAGGCCGGGCTGGTGAATCGACTGTAGCGTGAACGGCGTATCCAGCGTCAGGCTGTCGACACTGGCAACGTTGAAGGGCTGCCAGTCGTCCTGCGCCATGTACTCCAGCGCGCGTTCCGGCGCGTCACCCAGCGCCAGTCCCTGTTCGAACAGCCGCAGTTCACTGCGCACCAGCGTACTAAAATCATGAGTACGCAGCGCAATCAGCACCAGATCGTCGCTCAGCATCGCATGCTGATTCAGCTGGGTGACAAACAGTCGCGCCTCGCTGATAAGTCGTTTATGCAACACGCTGGCGAAGGAGCCGGACGCGTGCGTCACGCCCTGGCTCTGGCAGGCACTCAGATTGCGCACCCGGCCCTGCTGCATATCGACGTGATCGACCAGCGCGATATTGCCCGCCATCATCGGCAGGGCCGGCAGCACGCTGAGTTCGCTGACCGGATATTGCGCGGCGTAGCGCGTCTGATTGCGCGCCTGCTCCTGGCGCAGAAACAGTTGCGAGAGCAGCACGCGCGCGATGTGCAGTGAGGGGGCAAAAAACAGATCGTAATTTTCCAGCCGATAGTGACGGGACAGCAAGCCGCGCAGCCGATCGCGCGCCGCCGCCCTGGCAGTAGCCTGTTGTGAAGTCATCACGTGACATTTCTCTTGGTTATTCTGCTGTGTGAAGCTGGCGCTGGCAGCGGACATCGCCGCTGCTGTACACAGCGAAGCCGGTCCGTCAACCCGCCAGATTAAGCAGGAAAGGTTAGGTTAATGCGGCTGGACATTAAAATGATATAAACTGACAATCCCTGTTAGGTTTTTACACAGGGGATGAGTATGACCGCGCTTCCGTCGTTACGTGCACTGCACTATTTTCATCAGGCGGCGCTGCATTGCAGCTTTAGCGTCGCGGCCGAATGTCTCCATGTCACCCACAGCGCCATCAGCCATCAGATTCGCCAGCTGGAGAGCTGGATGGGCAAACCCCTGTTCATCCGCACTAACGGACGCGTGCGCTTAACCTCTCACGGCGAACGTCTGCTGGTGAGCTGCCAGAAAGCCTTTAGCGAACTCTCTACCACCTGCGTAAGTATTCGCACCGGGATGCGCAATCATCTGAGCGTTGCCTGTACCCCGAGTTTTTTATCCCAGTGGCTGATTCCGCGTATCAGCAGCTTTTACCAGCGCTATCCCGATATTGAAGTGCAATTCCAGCCGCAGGGCGATATTGCTCAGCTGCGCAGCGAACACACCGATGTGCTGATCCTCAGTTATGAACAGGCGCCGGACGACGACATAGATGCCTCGCTCATCAGCGATGATTACGTCGGCCCGCTGTGCGCCCCACAGTACGCGGCGCGTTTTCACAGCGAGCAGGATCTGGCGTCGCTGCCGCTTTTGCATGCCGATACCCGCCTGCAGGCCTGGGCCGAATGGGCGAAGATCAGCGGCGTGCGCGGTAATTTTTGGCTGGGCAAACATTTCGATAATCTGACGCTGGCGATTCAGGCCGCGAGAAACGGGCTGGGCGTGATTGTGGCGCCGCGTCTGCTGGTGCGTCAGGAGCTGAACGACGGCACGCTGATTGCGCCGCTGGGGTTTGTGCGCGCCGACCGTGCCACCTGGATGATGACCAAGCGGTCACGCCAGCACGATGCGGAGATTACGTTGTTCCGGGATTGGTTGCGGGATGAAGCGCTGAAGTAAGCAAGGGCGGCATAAATAAAATAAGGTCGTCATTAATGACGACCCTACAGAGAGTGGACAGTTGTCGAATCGGTGCCTGGTAACCGGCAGGGTCGGCATTCATGCCGACCGTTCCGATTACCGCACCGCGTTACGCCGTCAGCAACTGATTCATGCGGCGGATAAACTGGTTAGGATCGTCCAGCGTGCCGCGCTCGGCCAGCAGCGCCTGATCCAGCAGCAGCTCAACCCACTCCGCAAAACGCGCTTCATCCTGGGTATCAGCTACGCGTTTCACCAGCGTATGCTCCGGGTTGATCTCAAAGATATACTTCACTTCCGGCACATCCTGACCGGCTGCGGCGAACAGCTTCGCCATCTGCGTGGTCATTTCGTTGGCGTCGGTGGTGACAATCGCCGGCGTGTCGGTGAGGCGATGGGTCAGGCGCACCTCTTTGACGCGCTCGCCCAGCAGGGTTTTCACGCGATCAACAAACGGCTCCAGCGCTTTTTCCGCTTCCTTCTGCGCTTCCGTCTCTTCGTCCGCCAGCTTGCTCAGCGACTCATCCGCTTTGCTCACCGACTGGAACGCTTTGCCATCGAACTCCGTCAGGTAGCTCATCATCCACTCGTCGATACGATCGGACAGCAGCAGGACCTCGATGCCTTTCTTACGGAACAGCTCCAGATGCGGGCTGCTTTTCGCGGCGGCATAGCTGTCGGCAGTGATGTAGTAAATCTTCTCCTGCCCTTCAACCATGCGGCTGACGTAATCTTCCAGCGAAACGGTCTGCGCCGCGCCTTCGCTCTGGGTAGTGGCGAAACGCAGCAGTTTAGCAATCGCCTCCTGGTTGGCATGATCTTCCGCCGGGCCCTCTTTCAGCACCAGACCGAACTCTTTCCAGAACTGCTGATATTTCTCTGCGTCGTCTTTAGCCAGTTTTTCCAGCATCTGCAGGCTGCGTTTGGTCAGCGCGGCGCGCAGGCTCTGCGTGACGCGGCTGTCCTGCAGGATCTCACGGGAGACGTTGAGCGGCAAATCGCTGGAATCTATCAGGCCACGCACAAAGCGCAGGTAGTTGGGCATAAACTGTTCCGCGTCATCCATGATGAAGACGCGCTGCACGTACAGCTTCAGACCGTGCTTGCTGTCGCGGTTCCACATGTCGAACGGCGCACGCGACGGGATGTACAGCAGGCTGGTGTACTCCTGCTTACCTTCGACGCGGTTGTGGCTCCAGATGGCCGGGTCGCTGAAATCATGGGCGATGTGTTTGTAGAACTCGTTGTACTCTTCGTCGCTGATTTCGCCTTTGTTGCGCGTCCACAGCGCCTGGGCTTTGTTGATCTTCTCCCAGGTGACGGTATCGTTCTCTTCGTCTTTGGTCTCGATCTCCACCGGCAGCGCGATGTGATCGGAATATTTGCTGATCACGTTGCGCACGCGCCACGCGTCGAGGAAGTCATCTTCACCTTCACGGAAGTGCAGCGTAATTTCGGTGCCGCGATCGGCTTTCTCAATCTCCGCCAGCGTATACTCGCCTTCGCCGGCGGATTCCCAGAACACGCCTTCGTCGGCTTTGGCGCCCGCGGCACGGGTGCGTACCGTCACTTTGTCAGCCACGATAAACGCCGAGTAGAAACCGACACCGAACTGGCCGATCAGCTGGCTGTCTTTTGCCTGATCGGAACCCATCGATTCCAGAAACGCTTTGGTACCGGATTTCGCGATGGTGCCGAGGTTTTCAATCACCTCATCACGGCGCATACCGATGCCGTTATCGCTCAGCGTCAGCGTGCGTTTTTCCTTGTCGACCGAGATACGCACGCGCAGGTCGCCATCGCCTTCATACAGATCCGGCGTCGACAGTGCGCGGAAGCGCAGCTTGTCAGCCGCATCGGAGGCGTTGGAGATCAGTTCACGCAGGAAAATCTCTTTGTTTGAATAGAGGGAATGGATCATCAGGTGCAGAAGTTGTTTTACCTCTGACTGGAAGCCACGCGTCTCTTGTCCTTTCATGGTCATTGCTACCTCAACAGAATCGGGGTTGATCAATTGTTGAGAGTGAAATGGGGATGGTGGGAAGAATTTCAAGCCGGTATCGCAGCAGGATACCGGCAAGTGGTCAGAATTTAATCTTGTGCCGTCCGGCAAGCGAGTGCGACAGCGTTGTGCCGTCGACCATTTCCAGTTCACCGCCGACCGGAACCCCGTGCGCAATGCGGCTGGCGTCGACGCCATACTGGCCGCACAGCTCGGCGATATAGTTAGCCGTGGCTTCGCCTTCCACCGTGGGATTGGTGGCGAGGATCACCTCCTGCAGCGTCTCACGTTCAAGGCGCTGCTCCAGCCGATCCAGGCCAATGTCCTGCGGGCCGATGCCGTCCAGCGGCGACAGATGGCCCATCAGCACAAAATAGCGACCGCCAAACTGGCCGGTCTGCTCGATGGCGTGGATATCCGCCGGGCTCTCCACCACGCAAATCTGGCCGTTTTGCTGACGGCGGGGATTGGCGCAGATGGTGCAGATCTCCTGCTCGGTGAAGGTGCGGCAGTCGGAACAGTGGCCGATTTCTGCCATGGCGCGGGTCAGCGCCTGCGCCAGACGCATGCCACCGCTGCGATCGCGCTGCAACAGATGAAACGCCATGCGCTGCGCCGATTTCGGGCCAACGCCCGGTAGACAGCGCAGCGACTCCATCAAAGCTTCAAGCAGTGGACTGGTTTGCATCAGAACGGCATCTTGAAGCCAGGCGGCAGCTGCATACCGGCAGAGACGGACGCCATCTTCTCTTTCTGCGTTTCATCAATACGGCGCGCCGCATCGTTGAACGCCGCAGCGATCAGATCTTCCAGCATCTCTTTGTCATCTTCCAGCAGGCTGGGATCGACTTCCACGCGGCGGCAGTTGTGCGCACCGTTGATGGTCACTTTGACCAGGCCAGCCCCTGATTCGCCGGTGACTTCCAGTGCGGCGATCTCTTCCTGAACTTTGGCCATTTTATCCTGCATCTGCTGGGCCTGTTTCATCAGGTTGCCCAATCCGCCTTTACCAAACATAGTTTTCTCTCTCTGCTGGGGCTGCGCGCAACGCTGCGCGACAGCGTGATCATACGGGTCGGATACTCTCTTCATCCAGGTCCGCATCAAAGAAGCGACGCAGCGTCTGAATGTGGGTATCGCTTTCGATCGACTGACGCGCCTGCGCCAGCTTCTCTTCATAAATGGCCTGACGCCACTCCAGCGGCGTCAATACCGCCGGATTATCGTCTTCCACGATGGTCAGTTCAACCAGCTGGCCGGCCGCCTGGCTCAGCGCCTCCTGAATCGCCTGGCGCGCCGGGGCAGAGTTGAGATGACGCTGACTGCTGCGCAAATGCAGCGTCACGCCCTGCTCATTGACCTCTTTCCACGCGTTCAGCGCGACCTGCTGGACCAGCTTCGGCAGCGTCAGCGTGGCGATTTCCGCCGCCCAGGCATCGCGCTGCAGCGCCTCTTCCGCCAGTTTGAGCGCCAGCTCTGGCGTTTTCTCATGCTCCAGCGCAGAACGCAAGGCTTTTGGCGTCGCCACCGGCTCCGGCTTGATCTCCTCCTGCTGCTGGGCTTTCCAGCGATACGCTTCCGGCTTCGCCGGCGCTTTTACCGCCGGTTCAGACGCGCGCTGTTGCACGCGCTCGGTGACGCTTGCCAGACGTTCCAGCGCCGGGTTTGCCGGCCGCGCGGAACGCGCTGCCGGCTCACTCTTTTTTGCTTTGCCGGCTCCCTGACGCAGCAGCTGCGTCCGCGCCTGTAACAGCTGACTGGTGGCGTCGGGCAAGTGCTCCGGGGCCGGTGCCATATCGGGATAATCATCGGCCGGCGGCGGCGACTCATCCATCGGCGGTGCCATCTGCGGCTGCGCGGCCACAGCGGGTGCGGCTTTGGTCTGAGGCGCTGGCGCGGCAACGACCGGCGCGGCCTGCGGCGTCAGCGACGGGCGCGCCACCGGTTCAGCAATGGTGGCCTGCGGATGAAACGCCAGCGCACGCAGCAGCGTCATTTCCACGCCGAGCCGGCGATCCGGCGCCAGCGGCAAATCTTTGCGCCCCATCAGCAGCGTCTGATAATAGAGCTGAACGTCAGCAGGCGGCAGCACGCGCGCCAGTTCGCGCAGGCGCTGCGCCTGGCTGGCATCATCTTCGCCAAGCGAGCTGGGCAGCAGCTGCACCATCGCGATACGGTGCAGCAGACGCAGCATCTCCACCAGCAGCGCCTCCCACTCCACGCCGCGCGATGCGGCCTGATTCAGCAGCGCCATCACCTGTTCGCCGTTGCCTTTCACCAGCGCTTCAATCAGCGCCAGCGGCTGTTCATCATCCAGCGTGCCCAGCATTTGCGCCACGCTGTCGCGCGTGACGCTGCCCTGCCCCATGGCAATCGCCTGATCGGTGAGGCTGAGCGCATCGCGCATACTGCCGTCGGCGGCACGCGCCAGCAGATGCAGCGCGCGCGGCTCGGCGTCAATCTGCTCCTGCTGCAGCACGTGCGCCAGCTGCTGCTGAATTTGTTCGACGTCGAGGGCTTTCAGGTGGAACTGCAGGCAGCGCGACAGAATGGTTACCGGCAGCTTCTGCGGATCGGTGGTCGCCAGCAGGAATTTCACATGCGACGGCGGCTCTTCCAGCGTTTTCAGCAGCGCATTAAAGCTGTGGCGCGACAGCATGTGCACTTCATCGATCAGATAGACCTTAAAGCGCCCGCGTGCGGGCGCATACTGCACGTTATCCAGCAGGTCGCGCGTGTCTTCCACTTTGGTGCGCGAGGCGGCATCGATTTCGATCAGGTCGACAAAGCGCCCCTGTTCAATCTCGCGACAGTTATCGCACTGTCCACACGGCGTGGCCGTGATACCGGTTTCGCAGTTGAGACCTTTGGCCAGCAGACGCGCAATCGAGGTTTTCCCCACGCCGCGCGTGCCGGAAAACAGATAGGCATGATGGATGCGTCCCAGTGACAACCCGTTGGCCAGCGCCGTCAGCACATGTTCCTGACCGACTACGTCGGCGAAAGCCTGGGGACGCCATTTTCGCGCAAGTACCTGATAGCTCATGTGGATTCAATCACTGGAGTTGTTTAACCTGGCACAGCAGCACGCTCAGTTGCGCCGATTCTGCCGTGGGACTTAGGGGAAAAATGCGGTGACGCAAACCCTGTTTATTTTGACAGGATTGTAACAGCCACAGCCGGATATGCCTATACCCGTGATACGTTGCGCGCTGCGCTTCAGAGCGGAATACCCGTGTCAGGGAGTGTGAAGAGTGGCGCCGCCGGACATGAAGGCGGGCGGCGCGATGGCCTTAGTGGCCGGGGAAATTGACCAGGCTGTAGCAGTCGATACCCAGCGCGTTCAGGCGCGCTTCGCCGCTTAAATCAAACAGGTTGATCACAAACGCGGCATCTTTAACTTCACCGCCCGCACGACGAATCAGTTTCACCGTGGCTTCAAGGGTGCCGCCGGTAGCCAGCAGATCGTCCACCACCAGCACCACATCGCCGGGTTTGATGGCGTCTTTGTGCAGTTCCAGCGCGTCTGAACCGTACTCCAGTTCATAGCTTTCGCTGAAAGTTTCACGCGGCAGTTTGCCCGGTTTACGCACCGGCACAAATCCCACGCCCAGACCCAGCGCAACCGGCGCCCCGAACAGGAAGCCACGCGCTTCGGTGCCCACCACTTTGGTGATGCCTTTATTACGATAACGCTCCACCAGAATGGCGATCGCTGCGGCATACGCCTGCGGATCTTCCATCAGACTGGTGACGTCACGGAACAGGATGCCCGGCTTCGGATAGTCAGGAATGCTTTTGATGCTGTTTTTGATCAGTTCAAGCTGCTGCGCAGTTGCGGTCATAAAGGTTACGCCTGGAAAAATATCTAAAACGCGCAGCTCCCACAGCGCCAATACCCGGAAACCGGGTTAAGCGAAGTCGTTTCTCAAAGGGAAGCCACGCACGAAGATGCCCAAATCTAAGCAAACAGCCGGCTAAATGCAACCCTGATGCTACGGTTCGTGCGGGTTCGCACTTTCTGCTACAACCGGGATGCGCCACAGCATGAGCAGCAGCAGCGCCAGCATCACACCGAGCAGGATGCGCAGCCACAGCAGCTTCACCAGCCAGATTGAAACCGCAAAGGTGATGACAATCAGCAACATGGCGCGGCTTTTGGCACCGGGCGGCATGGCGCGATGCTGCTGCCAGTGGCGCAGATAGCGGCCAAACGGCGAGCGCCACAGCAGCCAGTGGTGAAAGCGTGGCGACGAGCGGGCAAAACACCAGGCGGCCAGCAACACGAATGGCGTGGTCGGTAGTAAAGGTAATACAATGCCCAGCGTGCCCAGCACAATCGCCAGCCAGCCAAGGCTTAACAGTAAAATGCGCTGCATGCCAGATGCCTGAAAAATGTCACAACAGCGCTACGTTAACACAGACGGAATCGAAGTGATGCCTCAACTGCCCGCCCAACAGCGTCTGCACGCAATGATTGACACGCTGCGCCAGCAGATTGCGCAGCAGCCGGACGGTAGCTGCCGTCAGCCGCGCTTTGACGCGCAGCTGTTTCGCTGCAAAGGCACGCGGCTGGCTGACTATCTGCAAGAGCTGCAGCACAATGCGGCGCAGCTCGCGGCGTCCGACAGTGATGCGTCGCGCCGCCAGTGGCTGGCGCAGAAGGTGCTGGACCAGATTGCCGCGCTGCAGCGCGAGTGCAGTAGCCAGCAACTGCGCGTGGTGCGTGAACGGCCGCGTCGCGATCCGCTGCAGCCGAAGCGTGATGAGTACCGCGGCTATGAAACGCGACTGCTGGCCATGCTGCAGCAGCGCGAACAGCACCTGGCACGCGCTGAAACGCTGAGCGTGCAGCAGCAGCTGATGCGCGAGGTGGAGATTCTGCAGGAGCGGCTGGCGCGCTGCCGCGCCGCGCTGCATAAACTGGAGATCGCGGCGCAGCCGTAAGCCGTTCGCTTTCCTCTATACTGGAAACAGCGCTGACGGGAGGAAAAGCATGACCCTTATCATCTGGATTATTATTGGCCTGGCTGCCGGCTGGCTGAAGCGGAGGGTGTTTCCCGGCCGTCCCGGCGGACTGGTGCCGACGCTGGTGCTGGCGGTGATCGGCGCGCTGATTGGCGGCTACATCGCCACGTATTTCACCACGGGCGACCTCGGTACGCTGCATCCGACGGGCTTTGCCGTGGCGCTGGCCGGTGCCCTGCTGATGCTGTTGGTCGCCGCTAAACTACGTATTTAGGAGACACTATGACGCTGGATACCGCGCCGGACGACATCAAGCTGGCGGTCGATTTAATTCAGCTGCTGGAGGAAAACCAGGTGCCCACGGCCACGGTGCTGGCTGCGCTGGCGATTGTCCAGCGCGATTATGAGCAGAAGCTGGCGGCCGAACGCACCGCTTAGCGCGTGCCGGCGAGCGTCGGGCTCAGGCGCAGCATATCTATAAAGGCCTCGACCACCTGCGGCGCTTCACTCACCAGATCAAAACTTTGCGGATTGAACAACCAGCTTTCCATCATGCCGCTGATGTAGCCGCGCATCAGCAGCGCCGCCTGGCGGGTGTTGAGGCTGGCCGGAAGCTGCCCGGCCTCGATACAGCTGCGCAGCACCTCTTCGATGCGGTCATAACACGCCTGCAGCAGCCCCTGCTGCATCGCCATTAACGTCGACATTTCGCCAACGAACTCACATTTATGGAAGATAATCTCCATTAATGCGCGTCTTTGTGGATCCTTTGCTGTGGCTTCAAGGATATAGATCAGCATCGAACGCATTACAGAAAGTGGATCGCCAGGGTATTTTGTCTGATACTCAAGTTCCACATCGTCGAGCCCGGCGTCGCAGCGCAGCCAGATCTCCTGTAACAGATCGGCTTTATTTTTAAAATGCCAGTAGATAGCGCCGCGCGTGACGCCAGCGGCCGCGGCGATATCCGCCAGTGAGGTGGCGGCCACACCGTGTTCAGAAAAGTGAGCTAAAGCGGCATCCAGAATTTGATGCCGCGTTTCAAGTGCTTGCGCTTTGGTTTTTCGTGCCATAGAGGACTGTTTTTACAAACTGGCAAGTTTACATACATTTGTGAATGTATGTACCATAGCACGACCCGTGTTTTAACGCAGCAATGGGTTTAACGGTTTGTGATCCATTGATCATTTGATATCGGACACTAGAGGTTTATTTATGAATAAAAACAGAGGATTAGCGCCTCTGGCGGCCGCCGTGATGCTTACAGGCAGCTTTTTGTTAACAGGATGTGATGATAATAAATCCCAGCAAGCCGCCCAGCAGCAGCCCCCGGAAGTGGGTGTTGTCACGTTAAAAAACGAGCCCCTGAAAATCACCACCGAACTGCCAGGCCGTACTTCGGCGTTCCGCGTGGCTGAAGTGCGTCCGCAGGTGTCAGGTATCATTCTCAAGCGTAATTTTGTTGAAGGCAGTGATGTTAAAGCCGGCGATTCGCTGTACCAGATCGATCCCGCCACCTATCAGGCCGCATACGACAGCGCAAAAGGCGATTTAGCCCAGGCTCAGGCCAACGCGCGCGTTGCCCAGCTGACGGTGAATCGTTACAAGCCACTGCTGGGTACCAAATATATCAGCCAGCAGGACTACGATAACGCCGCGGCCACCGCCGCGCAGACCGCCGCAGCCGTACAGGCGGCGCAGGCCAATGTGGAAACCGCCCGCATTAACCTGGCGTATACCAAAGTGACCTCGCCAATCAGCGGCCGCATTGGTAAATCCTCGGTGACGGAAGGTGCGCTGGTGTCGAACGGCCAGACCACCGCGCTGGCGACCGTGCAGCAACTCGACCCGATGTACGTCGATGTGACCCAGTCCAGCGATGATTTCCTGCGCCTGCGCGGCGAGCTGGAGTCGGGTCAGCTGAAACAGAACGACGGCAAAGCTAACGTTACCCTGCTGATGCAGAACGGTAGCGCATACAGCCAGCCGGGCACACTGGAATTCTCTGATGTTACCGTGGATGAAACCACTGGCTCGATTACCCTGCGCGCGATTTTCCCGAATCCGGATCATCGTTTGCTGCCGGGCATGTTCGTGCGTGCACGTCTGGATGAGGGCACTAACCCGACGGCGCTGCTGGTACCGCAGACCGGCGTAACCCGCACGCCAACCGGTGAAGCCACCGCGATGGTCGTGGGCGCGGATAATAAAGTCGAAGTGCGTAAGATTACCGCGAACCAGGCGTTTGGCGACAAATGGCTGGTGACCGATGGCCTGAAAGAGGGCGATCGCGTGATTACCGTCGGTATTCAGCGTGCTAAACCGGGTGCTCAGGTGACGCCGCAGGAAGTCAAAGATGATGCCAAAGCCGCACCGGAATCTCAGTCTGCTAAATCATCGTCATAAACAGGAGCCGTTGATACATGGCTAAGTTCTTTATCGATCGCCCCATTTTTGCCTGGGTGCTTGCCATCATTATTATGCTGGCGGGTGCGCTATCGATTATCAAACTGCCGATCGAGCAATATCCCAACGTTGCGCCGCCGGCAGTTGAAATCCAGGCATCTTATCCGGGTGCAGATGCGAAAACGCTACAGGATTCGGTAACGCAGGTTATCGAACAGAATATGAACGGCATCGACGGGCTGATGTATATGTCCTCGAGCAGTGACTCTTCTGGTACGCTGACGCTGACGCTGACCTTCCAGTCTGGCACTGATGCCGACATTGCTCAGGTGCAGGTGCAGAACAAACTGCAGCTGGCGATGCCACTGCTGCCGCAGGAAGTACAGCAGCAGGGGATTCAGGTGAAAAAATCCTCCAGCAGCTTCCTGATGGTCGCCGGTTTCGTCAGCGAAGATGGCAGCATGACGCAGAACGACATCTCAGACTACGTAGCGTCGAACATCAAAGATCCGATCAGCCGTACGCCTGGCGTCGGTGACACTCAGGTGTTTGGTGCGCAGTATGCGATGCGTATCTGGCTCGATCCGCACAAGCTTAACAACTACCAGCTGACGCCGGTGGATGTGATCAGCGCGCTGCAAACCCAGAACACCCAGGTGGCCGCTGGTCAGCTGGGCGGTACCCCACCGGTGCCAGGTCAGCAGCTTAACGCCTCGATCATTGCCCAGACGCGTCTGACCTCGACCGAAGAGTTCGGCAACATCATGCTGAAGGTCAATCAGGACGGCTCACAGGTGCGCCTGCGCGATGTCGCGAAGATTGAACTCGGCGGTGAAAACTACGAGATCATTGCCCGCTATAACGGCAAACCAGCCTCCGGTATCGGTGTCAAACTGGCGACTGGCGCCAACGCACTGGATACCGCCGACGCGGTGAAAGCGGAACTGGCTAAGCTGGAACCGTTCTTCCCGGCCGGCATGAAAACCGTTTACCCGTACGACACCACGCCATTCGTTAAGATCTCCATTTTCGAAGTGGTGAAAACGCTGTTCGAAGCCATCGTGCTGGTGTTCCTGGTAATGTATCTGTTCCTGCAGAACTTCCGCGCGACGCTGATTCCTACCATCGCCGTGCCGGTGGTGCTGCTGGGCACCTTTGCCATCATCAGTGCCTTTGGCTACTCGATAAACACCCTGACGATGTTCGGCATGGTGCTCGCCATCGGCCTGTTAGTTGATGACGCCATCGTGGTGGTGGAAAACGTTGAGCGCGTCATGGCGGAAGAAGGATTACCGCCGAAAGAAGCCACCAAACGCTCGATGGAACAGATTCAGGGCGCGCTGGTTGGCATCGCGCTGGTGCTGTCAGCGGTATTTATCCCGATGGCGTTCTTCGGCGGCTCAACCGGGGTGATTTATCGTCAGTTCTCGATCACCATCGTTTCGGCGATGGCGCTGTCGGTGCTGGTGGCGTTGATTCTGACGCCAGCGCTGTGTGCCACCATGCTGAAGCCCATCAAAAAAGGCGAACACGGCAAAACCACCGGTTTCTTCGGCTGGTTTAACCGCCTGTTTGATAAGAGCACCAACCATTACGTCGACAGCGTCGGTCACATTGTGCGCAGCACCGGTCGCTATCTGCTGATTTATCTGCTGATTGTGGTCGGCATGGCTTACCTGTTCCTGAAACTGCCTACCTCGTTCCTGCCGGAAGAGGATCAGGGGCTGTTACTGGCGCAGGCGCAGCTGCCTGCCGGTGCGACTCAGGAACGGACGCAGAAAGTGCTGGATCAGGTTACGGATTACTTCCTGACCAAAGAGAAAGACAGCGTGAATTCGGTGTTTACCGTTAACGGCTTTGGCTTCGCCGGTCGTGGACAGAACACCGGTATCGCCTTCGTCAGCCTGAAGCCATGGGATGAGCGTGGTGATGCCAGCCTGAAAGTGCCGGCTATTGCCGGACGTGCAATGCAGGCGCTGGGTCAGATTAAAGATGCCATGGTGTTCCCGTTCAACCTGCCGGCCATTATCGAACTGGGTAACGCCACCGGTTTCGACTTCCAGCTGATCGATCAGGGTAACCTCGGCCATGAGAAGCTGACCGCCGCGCGTAACCAGCTGTTTGGCATGATTGCCCAGCATCCGGATACGCTGGTGGGCGTGCGTCCAAACGGGCTGGAAGATACGCCGCAGTACAAACTGATTATCGATCAGGAAAAAGCGCAGGCGCTTGGTGTGTCGCTGTCCGACATCAACACCACGCTGGGTGCGGCCTGGGGCGGTTCTTACGTCAATGACTTCATCGACCGTGGTCGCGTGAAGAAAGTGTACGTGATGGGTCAGGCCGACTCGCGCATGCTGCCGGATGACATTAGCAAATGGTACGTGCGCAATAGCGCCGGGACCATGGTGCCATTCTCTGCCTTCTCTTCGGCGAAGTGGCAGTATGGTTCACCGCGTCTGGAGCGTTACAACGGTCTGCCATCAATGGAGATCCTGGGTCAGGCAGCACCGGGCAAGAGCTCGGGTGATGCCATGAACCTGATGGAGAGCCTCGCCTCGAAGCTGCCTGCGGGTATCGGCTACGACTGGACCGGCATGTCCTATCAGGAACGCCTGTCCGGCAACCAGGCACCTGCACTGTACGCCATTTCGCTGATTGTGGTGTTCCTGTGTCTGGCCGCGCTGTATGAGAGCTGGTCGATTCCGTTCGCGGTCATGCTGGTGGTGCCGCTGGGTGTGATTGGCGCCCTGCTCTTCACCACGCTGCGCGGTCTGAGTAACGACGTGTACTTTGTGGTGGGTCTGTTGACCACCATTGGTCTCTCGGCGAAGAACGCCATCCTGATCGTCGAATTCGCCAAGGATTTGATGGAGAAGGAAGGCAAAGGGCTGGTCGAGTCGACGCTGGAAGCCTCACGTATGCGTCTGCGTCCGATTCTGATGACGTCGCTGGCGTTCATCCTCGGCGTACTGCCGCTGGCGATCAGCAGCGGTGCCGGCTCCGGCGCACAGAACGCCGTCGGTACCGGCGTAATGGGCGGGATGGTGACGGCCACCGCGCTGGCGATCTTCTTCGTGCCGGTGTTCTTCGTGGTGGTGCGCCGCCGTTTCAGCAAGAACAAGTCTGAGCTGGAACAGGGCCATCCGGTCGATCACCCTCACTGATAGATTTCTCTCTGCTAAAAGGCCGCGCAAGCGGCCTTTTTTATTGCGCACTCCCCTGCTCCGCACGTTCCATGACAAATCCGCACCGGAAGCGTGGTTGCAATCCTGCGGCGCGAGGTTCATAATATTGTTATATTATAACATTACACGAGAGCACTATTATGAAACCAAACATTCATCCGCACTACCGTCCTGTGGTGTTCCATGACACCACCGTCGACGAATACTTCAAAGTCGGCTCGACGATTCAGACCGATCGTACCATCCAGTTTGAGGGCGAAGAGCTGCCGTACGTCACGCTCGATGTGTCGTCGAAGTCGCACGTTTACTACACCGGTAAACAGAAAGAGTTTGCCAAAGAGGGCAGCGCCGCGCGCTTCAACAAGCGTTTTGGCAGCTTCCTGACGCGCAGCAAATAACCGGAGTTCAGCCACATGCAAGTTGTCAGTTCATTGCGGTCTGCCAAGACCCGTCACAAAGATTGCAAAGTCGTGCGGCGTAAAGGTCGTATTTATGTGATTTGCAAAACCAACCCGCGCTTTAAGGCGGTGCAGGGAAGAAAGAAAAAACGTTAGGAAAGTGTCGTGATAATTGGCCGGGATGCTCCCCGGCCTTTTTTTTACTTCATGCTGTGCAGCAGAGTTTCCACGTTGTGCTTAAACGCCGCCTCATAGGTGGGCGCCGGCCCGCTGGCCGCTGACAGCGCTTCCGGATAGAGCTCGCCACCGGGTTGCGCACCGGTTTCACTGGCGATCTGTTTCACCAGACGCGGATCGGTCTGATTCTCCATAAAGTAGGTGGTGATATGCTCGGCCCGGAGCTGTTTGATGATAGCGGCGACATCGCTGGCGCTGGCTTCCGCTTCGGTTGAGAAGCCCACCGGCGCGAGGAATGTCACGCCGTAGCGCTGGCCGAAATAGCCAAAGGCATCATGGCTGGTGAGTACCTTGCGTTTACTTTGCGCCACGCCGGCAAATTCACTTTTGGCCCAGCTATCCAGCTTCTGCAACTGCTGAATATAGCGTTCACCGCTGTGACGGATGTCGGCGGCATCGTCCGGATCGGCTTTGATCAGCGCGTTCATCACGTTGGTGGCGTAGATCACGCCGTTGTGCATGCTGTTCCACGCGTGTGGATCGGTGATGGTTTTGCCATCCTCCTCCATTTTGCGCGTATTGACGCCGTTCGAGGCGACCACCACCGTGCCCTTATAGCCGGACGCGCTAATCAGCCGGTCCATCCAGCCTTCCATGCCCAGCCCGCTGACGAACACCACATCGGCCTGCGCCAGCGCCTGGCTATCCTGCGGCGTGGGCTCAAAGGTGTGCGGATCGCCATCCGGCCCCACCAGCGATTTCACCTTAACGTGATCGCCACCGACCTGTTTAACGATGTCAGCCAGCACGGTAAAACTGGCTACGGCATCAACGGTTTTTGCCAGCGTCAGCGGGCTAATCAGCATCGCGCCAATCGCCAGACTCAACGGTAACTTCTTCATACCTATCCCCTTGTCATCTTATTATCGACGGCGCAGCAGGCCGCCACATGGTCCTGTCAACACTGACAGCAAAAACAGTACGGCCGCACTCAGTACCACCGCCGGTCCGGCAGGCAGGGCATAGTGCCAGGAGAGCAACAGGCCGATAAAGGCGGCGATCAGCGCCAGCAGCATGGCAATCGCCAGCATGCGCGTAAGGTGACGGCTCCAGAAGCGCGCGCTGGTGGCGGGCAGCATCATCAGCCCAACGGACATCAGCGTGCCGAGCACCTGAAAACCCGCCACCAGATTCAGCACCACCAGCGTGAGGAAAATGCCGTGCACCAGCGGTGCGCTCCATTTTCCCTGCGCACGCAGAAAATCAGGATCAAAGGCATCAATGACCAGCGGCCGGAAGATCACGGCCAGCATTAGCAGGGTGAACGCAGCGATGCTGCCAACCAGCACAATCGCGCCGTTATCCACCGCCAGCAGCGAGCCGAACAACACGTGCAGCAGATCGACACTGGAACCGCGCAGTGATACCAGCGTGACGCCGAGCGCCAGCGAACCCAGATAGAAGCCGGAAAAGCTGGCATCTTCCTTCAGGTGGGTATAACGGCTGACCGCACCGGACAGCAGCGCCACCGCCAGCCCGGCAATCAGGCCGCCAATGCCCATCGCTACCAGTGACAGGCCGGATACCAGATAGCCGATGGCGGCGCCAGGCAGTACCGCATGGGACAGCGCATCGCCCACCAGGCTCATACGGCGCAGCGAGAGAAAGACGCCGAGCGGCGTTGCACTGATCGCCAGCGCCATGCAGGCCACCAGAGCCCGGCGCATAAAACCAAACTCAATAAACGGCTGGAGTAACGTCATGACGCCACCCGACACAGCCGCGGTTGCTGCGCACTGTCGCGCTCATCCAGCGACAGCACGTCACGAAAATGGCGCGCCACCAGTAGCTTGTCGTGCAGCACCACCAGCAGCGTGGTGCCCGCCCGCTGCTGCTGTTCGAGAATCGACATCAGTAAGGTTATCGTCGGCGTATCAATGCCGTTGAAGGGTTCATCCAGCAGCCAGAGCTGACTGCGCTGGAGCATCAGGCGCGCAAACAGCACGCGCTGCAACTGCCCGCCGGAGAGCATCGCGGGCTGCGCAGTGGCGAAGTCGCGCATCTGCACCGCCTCCAGCGCGGCATCAATCTCCTGCCTCAGCGCACGCGTGATGCCACCGAACCAGCCGCAGCGCGGCCAGCAGCCCATTGCCACCAGCTCATAGACGGTGAGCGGAAAGCGGGTATCCAGCTCGCTGCGCTGCGGCAACCAGGCCAGCGCTTTTCGCGGCAGCTGCAGTTCACAGCGTCCCGCCACTGGCGGCAGCAGTCCGGCGATAGTTTTGAGCAAGGTTGATTTGCCCGTTCCGTTGGCCCCGACCAGTGCCGTCATACTGCCGGCCGCCAGTTCGCCATTCACCACCGGCGTCACCGCCCTGCCCTGATAGCCGCCCTGCAGACGATGAAAACGCATCATTGGTGCAGGCCCCAGACGATGGCTAGAGCCAGCAGGCCACTCAGCAGTAGCGCTACCAGCAGGCGCCCGCCGAGCGAGAGAAGTAATCCACTGTGATTCATGATAGGCAACCAAAATGTTATAACATAACAATATACTACCTGATGGCATCATCGCGACGCGCGGACGAAAGTGTTTCAAAAATTGATCAGCGGCGATACGCATGGGCGATTTGTGCCATCAAGCCAGCGCCCATCGCAGCAATCGCCCTTTCTGTTTACCAATGGCTTGCAATGTCAGAGCTGAAAGCCAATGATAGAACTCTCCTTGCTTTTTACGGGATGCAGAATGCAGTCTATTATTCATAGTGATATTGACGTGAATGAGGATGATTGCGGCAAGTTACGCCAGATTATCCAGGGGAATATTCTCAAAATAGCCCAGGACCTTGCCGGCGATTTACAGTGGTATTCTCAAAACGCGCAATTAGTTCCGGACAGTTTTACCATTATTTCCATTCAGCCCGTCGGCCACAAACGATTTAAAATGCTTTACGATTTCACGTGGGATTTATTTAATCCCTGCCTTGATTTAAATGAAACCTTTACCCAACGTGAAGAAGTTATGTTCCAGACAACGCCCGGTGCACTGGTGTTTGAGGTGATAGACAATACCCGCCCGTCACCGTGCGACGAATTGTAATATTTAGTAATTGGGTGAGCAAAACTAATGATTGTGGATTATATTTAAAAGGTCGCTGAATTCTTTTTATTCGTGATCGCTCCCTGGTAGCTTTTCCAAATCTCGCCGCGTCGCGGTAACTGTGCTCGCTATGGAGGGGAAAAAGATGGACGAATACTCACCGAAACGGCATGATATTGCCCAGCTTAAATTTCTGTGTGAGAACCTGTTTGACGAAAGTATGGCGACGCTAACCGACAGCCATCACGGCTGGGTTAATGATCCCACTTCGCCAGGCAATTTACAGCTCAACGATTTGATTGAGCATATCGCCTCTTTCACGATGAATTACAAAATTAAGCATGTTGAAGATGAAGCGCTGATTACGCAAATCGATGAATATCTTGATGATACCTTTATGCTGTTTAGCAGCTATGGAATCAATACGCAGGATCTTCAACGGTGGCAACGTTCAGCAAAACGCTTATTTAATCTGTTTGCCGAAGAGTGCGCTTATCTCCAGCAACCCAGCCATTCCTTTTAGCATCAGAGTGAGACCGGTTTATTTATGAGCAACCCAGCCTTAACCAAAACAGACTATTTGATGCGACTGCGTCGTTGTCGCTCAATTGACACCCTTGAACGGGTGATTGAAAAGAACAAGTATGAATTACCCGATGATGAGTTAGCGGTATTTTACTCCGCAGCCGATCACCGTCTGGCCGAGCTGACCATGAACAAGCTCTATGACAAAGTGCCCGGATCTGTCTGGAAGTACGTCCGCTAAGTTTTCTCCCCGCAGGTCGTTTCGTTACTCACCTTTATTTCCATGGATGACAGGCAGGCAAAGGAGTGCCGATACGGTGCTGTGCCGCATTGCGCGCAGGGTTTTTGCATGAGCAGAAATGGTGGAGGCCCTGCCAGCTACATCCCGGCACACGCGTCGCCTGCTGCGGCTGCTTCCTTCCGGACCTGACCGAGTTCACAAGTTAGCGTTGCGGGAGAACCAACAGGGCCCCCATTGACGAGCTCTCATGTTGAGAGCGCTGGCATTATCGGGGAAGCCCCTGGCAATTGCAAGCGCAGGCCGGGCAACCGTTGGTTTCTTGAACAGGCCGGCGGCAAAACCCTGCAGATAGCCGCAATCGCATGCTAAAGTGGCGCTTTTCCCGCAGACGAGGTGCGTCAGTGAGTGAACAGAGCAATTTTTCCGAGCGCGTCTGGCAAATTGTTGCCGCTATTCCTACCGGTAAAGTGACGACCTACGGCGATGTCGCGCTGCTGGCCGGTTCACCGCGCGCCGCACGTCAGGTGGGCGGCGTGCTGCGGCGCCTGCCGCCAGGCAGCAAACTGCCGTGGTTCCGCGTGATTAATCGTCATGGTCGTATTTCGCTGCAGGGCGATGATCTTTTTCGTCAGCGCGATGCGCTGGAAGCTGAAGGTATTGAAGTGAGTGATGCGGGAGAAATTGAACTGGCGAAGTATCGCTGGGAGTATTAATGCTGACAGGCCGCACTCCCTTTAAAGCGCGGGAATGACACTGCAGAAAGTAAAGCGTCACACGCCAGGGATGGCGTGTGCCGAGCGATCAGGGACGAGACAGCGCCTTTACTTTCTGCAGTGCCATTCTGGCGCAGCTTCCGTAACGCGCTGTCTCCCGTTTCAACTTACAGACTGGTTGGTGCCGGCACGGAGGCTGACGGCGTAACCTGGGTTGGCGACGTCGAAGGCACGGTGGTAGCAGCGCCCGGCTGGGTTGGCATCGCCATATTGGTCACCGGTACCAGCAGCAGTTCCGCTTTCGTTCCACCCTGATTAATCACCGGTTTCACCGTATCGGTAATAAACGCCAGCTTGCCGTCGATGGTGATCGCTGCGCTCAGCAAAATGCGTGCATTCGGCTGGATATCGGCCGGGTTAAAGGGCAGCACAAACTGGAACGGTGCCTGTTTGCCCTCGGTGCGAACCACACGCTGTGACAGCACTTTGGACGGCGCGTCCGCCAGTGACGCATCGGCCAGCGTCACGGTCAGCACCGCATCCGGCGGCAGCGCAATACGCTGGCGAATATAGACGGAACCGCTTACGTTTGGCTGGGCAATCGCCGACGGCTGCCCGGCCACGCTGGCGCCTAAAGTTGGCGTCGGCACGGGTTTACTGTGATCGGCACAGCCTGTGATTGCCACCGCCAGTGTCATACCGCTAATTACATGCCAGAGTTTCATCGATGTCGTCTCCTTATGAACACTATGATTGTCGGCGGTAAATTTATTGGCTGGGTTTTCCACCGCCGATTGCTGTTAATTCTGGCACAAAAATCCGCTTTGCGCCTGAAGCCCCGCCATCCTGCTGAAAACCGGGTAAAAGCGTTGCGCAAACTGGTCGGATCTTTCACACTGACGCCATTGGCATCACTGAGGAATCCGTTATGAGCCAGGCACTGCACAACCTGCTTAATTTATTGAATCTGGAAAAACTCGAAGAGGGCCTGTTTCGCGGCCAGAGTGAAGATCTCGGCCTGCGCCAGGTGTTTGGCGGCCAGGTGGTGGGTCAGGCGCTGTATGCGGCAAAACAAACCGTGCCGGAAGCCCGTATCATCCACTCCTTCCACAGCTACTTTCTGCGCCCGGGCGACAGCCAGAAAGCCATTATTTACGATGTGGAAACCCTGCGCGACGGCAAAAGCTTCAGCGCCCGCCGCGTCAGCGCCGTACAAAACGGTCAGCCGATCTTCTACATGACCGCCTCCTTCCAGGCACCGGAAAATGGCTTCGAACATCAGAACAGCATGCCGCAGGTGCCGGGACCCGATAACCTGCCCTCCGAGCAGGATCTCGCCCACCGGCTGGCTGCGCACCTGCCGCTCAAGCTGAAAGAAAAATTTCTCGCCGAGCGCCCGCTGGATATCCGTCCGGTGCAGATCCATAATCCGCTGAAAGGCCACGTTGATGAGCCGCTGCGCCAGGTCTGGGTGCGTGCCAATGGCCAGCTGCCGGACGATCGCCGCATTCATCAATATCTGCTGGGCTACGCTTCCGATCTCAACTTTCTGCCGGTCGCGCTGCAGCCGCATGGCAAAGGCTTCCTTGAGCCGGATATGCAGGTAGCGACGATTGACCACTCCATGTGGTTCCACCGTCCATTCGATCTCTCGGAGTGGCTCCTGTACAGCGTGGTAAGCACTTCAGCGTCCGGCGCGCGCGGCTTCGTGCGCGGTGAGTTCTTCAGCCAGGACGGCACGCTGGTGGCGACGACGGTGCAGGAAGGGGTGATGCGTCAGCGCGAAGCATAAAAAAAGGGGCGATTATCTCGCCCCTTTCTAATCATTATAGTTATAGCGCACTGCTCTTCTGCCAGCCGGCACTTACTGGTTGTAAGCGTTCTCGCCGTGGCTGTTCACATCCAGACCTTCACGTTCCTGTTCTTCCGGTACGCGCAGGCCAACAATCATATCTGCCAGCTTGAAGCCGATGAAGGCGACCACGCCAGACCAGACGATGGTCAGGCCACAGCTGAACAACTGAACCCAAACCTGATGGCCCATAGTCACGCCTTCTGCGTAGCCCACGCCGCCCAGTGACGAGGAGGCAAACACGCCGGTCAGGACACAACCGAGGATGCCACACACGCCGTGCACACCGAACACATCGCACGGGTCATCCACGCGCAGCCATTTCTTCAGCGTGGTCACACCCCAGATACCTGCCAGGCCACCGGCCAGACCGATAATCAGTGCGCCGCCGACGCCGACATAGCCACAGGCTGGCGTGATGGCAACCAGACCGGCGATGAAGCCAGAAGACGCACCCAGCAGTGAAGGCTTACCGCGCAGCGCCCACTCACCGAACACCCACGACAGCACGGCACCCGCAGTGGCTACCACGGTATTCAGGAAGGCCAGCGCCGCGATTTCGTTAGCGGAAGACGCAGAGCCGGCGTTGAAGCCGAACCAGCCAACGTACAGAATCGCGGTACCGGTAAACACCATCGGCAGGTTATGCGGTTTGAACGCTTCTTTACCGAAGCCAGCACGCTTGCCTACCAGGTAAGCACCAACCAGACCCGCAACGGCGGCGTTGATGTGCACCACGGTACCGCCAGCGAAGTCCAGCGCGCCATCCTGTGCCAGGAAGCCGCCAGCCCACACCATATGTGCGATAGGCAGATAGGCCAGCGTCAGCCACACCAGTACGAAAATCAGTACCGCAGAGAAGCGAATACGCTCAGCCAGCGAACCAACAATCAGCCCCACGGTGATACAGGCAAAGGAAGCCTGGAACGCCACGTGAATGTACTGATAGAAGCTGCCCATCACCGCTTTCAGCTCGATATTTTTCAGCATCGCCCACTGGAAGTTACCGAAGAAGGCGTTGCCTTCGCTGAATGCCAGCGAGTAGCCGTAGACGATCCACAGTACGCACACTAACGCGAACGTCACCGCGACCTGCGTCAGCATCGACAGCACGTTTTTGCCGCGAATCAGGCCGCCGTAAAACAGGGCAATGCCGGGAATTGTCATGAACAGTACCAGCGCGGTACAAATCATCATAAACGCGTTATCGGCTTTATCCGCTACGGCAGGCGCAGCTGCCATCGCAAGAGACGGTAACAGCGCCAGGCTGGTGAGGCCCAACTTAGTCATTACTTTATTCATTTCTTTCCATCCCATCACAATTCAGAGCCCCAGTTACAGTGCTGCTTCGTCGGTCTCGCCGGTACGAATACGAATCACGCGCTGCAGTTCCGCGACGAAAATTTTGCCGTCGCCAATTTTGCCGGTGTACGCGGCTTTGCTGATCACATCCACCACTTCATCCAGCTGATCGTCCGCAATCGCAATATCGATTTTTACTTTTGGCAGGAAGTTAACGCTGTACTCGGCACCGCGGTACAGTTCTGCATGGCCTTTCTGACGACCGAAGCCTTTCACTTCGGTCACGGTCAGGCCCTGAATGCCAATGGAGGATAAGGCTTCACGCACGTCCTCCAGCTTAAATGGTTTGATTACCACGGTAACCAGCTTCATACGTTCCCCTCCGGATATAAAAATAGGTGAGTCTTCGCGGACACGCAGAGAGTTAAGCAAAGGCTGTGCCACAAATGGCAAAAGTGGGCGCTAAGGCTGCCGGGCGCAGAGTATCGCGCTCCGGTATGGCGTAACGGGCAAGGTTTTCATTCGGAAAAACAGAAAGGTGGGACTTTACTGCACTCCTTTGGTGCTTTCGGCCTCAAAGGAGTGCATCAATACAGAACATTCCGATAAATCTGCGCAAAAAAGGTGCAAATCACCCCTCTGCCGTTGCGGGTATGCCCGCCGCGAGTTCATCGCCAGCCTGCTGCAGCTGGTACATCTGCCAGTAACGGCCCTGCTGCGCCAGCAGTTCGGTATGTGTACCGCGTTCGACCACCTGACCACGGTGCAGCACCAGAATCTGATCCGCTTCGGTGATGGTGGAAAGACGGTGAGCAATCACCACCAGCGTGCTGTGCTGGCGCAGCGTGCGCAGCGCCTGCTGAATCGCCTGCTCGGTGCCTGAGTCGATATTGGCAGTGGCCTCATCGAGGATCAGAATCTGCGGCAGCGACACCAGCACGCGCGCCAGCGCCAGCAGCTGCTTCTGCCCGACCGACAGCGTGTTCCCCTGCTCACCGAGCCGGGTATGAATGCCGTCGCGCATCGCGCGGGCCAGCGGTGCCAGCTGGACCTTATCCAGCGCGCGCCACACGTCCTCTTCGCTGATATCGCGTCCCAGGCGCACGTTGGCCAATAGCGTATCGGCCAGTACCACCGGATCCTGTTGCACCATCGCCACGCTGCCGCGCAGCGCATCGTGCGTCAGCTGGCGCAGCGGGCGGCCATCCAGTTCTATGCTGCCGCGCGTCACCGGATAGTAGCCCATCAACAGATTGGCTAAGGTGCTTTTTCCGCTGCCGGTGTGGCCGACCAGTGCCACGAAGCCGCGCGCCGGCACCTCGAGATCGATATGGCTAAGCACGTCGCGGTTGTCGCGGTAGGCAAAGCTGACATCGCGCAGGGTGATACGCCCGGAAGCCAGCGGCTGAGCGTCACTGCCGTAGCCCTGCTGCGCCGCATCCATCAGTTCAAAAATACGTTCGCCCGACACCACCGCCTGCTGCAGCATTGACTGCTGCGTGGTGAGCTCGATCAGTGGCTCGTTAAGGCGGCCAAGATACGTGATAAAGGCGTAGAGCACGCCAACCTCAAACACACCCGGCGTGGCAAAGCTGAACAGCATCAGCAGACCGCACAAAATCAGTGCAGAAAACAGGCTGAGCAGCGGACGCAGCAGAAAGCCGTCCAGCCGCAGCGTCTCCATCCGCGCCAGATAGTGTGAACGGCTGGCTTCGCCCATGCGCTCGCCAAAGCGCGCCTGCTGGCGAAACTGCTGGATCACACTCATGCCGTTAATCACTTCGTTGAAGCCATTATTGATTTCGGCCAGATAGCTACGTACGCGGCGCGCAATCGGCGTGCTGTAGCGCTGATAGATCAGCATCACCGCTAACACCAGCGGGAAAATCACCAGCGCCACCAGCGCCATACGCCAGTCGAGTGCAAACATCGCCACCAGCATCGCGCCAATCAGCGCAGCGCTGCGCAGCACAGTGGCCACCACCGTGACGTAAAGATCTTTGATCACTTCGGTGTCGTTGGTGACGCGCGAGATAATCTGCCCCACCGGCTGGGTGTCGAAGGCACTGAGCGGCTGACGCAGCGCCGCATTCATCACGTCGACGCGCAGTTGCTGCACGACACCAATCGCCGCGCGGTTAAACAGCAGCGCCTGGAAATAGTGCAAACCCGCTGCCAGCAGCTGCAGCAGCACAAAGCCCACCAGCAGCCCGGCCACGATGCCCCACGGCATCTGGTGTTTTGCCACCAGGTTATCGATAAAATAGCTGACCAGCACCGGACCGGTGACTTCGGCAGCGGCAGCGATCCACAGCATGCCGACGGCCAGCCACAGCGATTTGCGCCACGGTTTGCCGTAGGCCAGCAGGCGTTTCAGCGTTGGCCATAAGCGTTGCGATTTAGCCATGGTCGGCTCCCTGTTCTGACTCGTCCTCATCCAGCGCGGCTTCCAGCTGCTGATAGCGATACATATCGCGATACCAGCCCGGCTGCGCCGCCAGCGTATCGTGATCGCCACGCTGTGCCACTGCGCCCTGCTGCAATACCAGAATCTCGCTGGCTTCGGTCAGCGCCGACAGCCGATGAGCGCTGATGATCAGCGTGCGCCCTTTTCCCCACTGGCGCAGGTTATGCAGGATTTCATGTTCGGTACGGCCATCAACCGCCGACAGCGCATCGTCGAGGATCAGAATCTCCGCGTTGAGCAACAGCGCACGCGCAATGGCGATGCGCTGTTTCTGCCCGCCAGAGAGCATGACACCGCGCTCACCCACTTCGGTAGCGTACCCCTGTGGCAGACGCAGAATGTCATCGTGCACGCAGGCCATCTGCGCCACGCGCTCGATCTCTTCCTGCGTTGCCTCCGGGCGGCCCAGCGCCAGGTTATTCGCAACGGTATCGGAAAACAGGAACGGCGTCTGGCTGACCACCGCCAGCCGGCTGCGCCAGCTGTCCAGCCGCAGCTGCGGTAGCGGAATGGCGTGATAGCAAATCTCGCCCTGATCGATATCAAAATGGCGCTGAATCAGGCTCAGCAGCGTGCTTTTGCCGCAGCCGGTAGGCCCGCACAGCCCAAGCATCTGCCCCGGTTGTAGCTGGAAATGCACGTTGCTCAGCACCGGCGCGCTGCTCGCCGGATAGTGGAAGGCGCGGATCGCCACCTGCAGCACGCCCGCATCCGCCGGCAGTGGCTGCTGACCATCCTCAACCGCAGGCGCTTCCGCCAGCAGCGCACCAATACGGCTCCATGCCGCGCTGCCGCGCTCGACGATGTTAATCATCCACGCCAGCGCCAGCATCGGCCAAATCATCAGCCCTAAGTACATGACGAAGCTGGTGAGCTGCCCGAGCGTCAGTGAACCGTGCCACACCATCCAGCCGCCACCGCCAATCGCCAGCAAATTCGAAAAGCCCACGGCGATATAAATGATGGGATCGAAGCGCGCATCGACGCGCGCCACGTGCAGATTTTTGCGGCCGGTGTCGCTGGCGATATCGGCAAACTGGCTCGACTGATGATCTTCCAGGCCAAAGGCTTTGATCATGCGGATGCTGGTCAGGCTCTCCTGCGTTTGATCGTTCAGGCTGGAGAACGCCGCCTGCGCCACTTTGAAGCGCTGATGCAGGCGCGCGCCGTCTTTCTGGATCACCAGCGCCATAATCGGCATGGGAATCAGCGCCAGCAGCGTCAGCTCCCAGCTGATCTGCACGCTCATTACCGCCAGCACGACCAGCCCCATCACCAGCGAATCCACCAGCGTCAGCACCCCCTCACCCGCGGCAAACACCACGCGATCGACATCGTTGGTCGCGCGCGCGATCAGATCGCCGGTACGGTGGCGCAGGTAAAACGCCGGATGCTGGCGGCTAAGCTGGCGGTAAAAATCTTCGCGCAGCTCCACCGCCAGCTGGTAAGAGGCGCCGAACAGCAGCACGCGCCAGACGTAGCGCAGCAAATAGACAATCACTGCGGTCACCAGCATCACGCCGATCCACAGAAAAATTTCGCCGCGCGTCAGGCTGTGCTGGGTCACGCCGTCGACAATCACGCCGACCAGATGCGGAGGCAGCAGCTGCAGCAGCGCAATGATAATCAGCAAGCTGATGGCGCCCAGATAGCGCCGCCACTCGCGCAAAAAATACCAACTTAACTGGCTGAATAATCGCACAAAACAATCTCTTGTGATGCCCGTTCAGGGCGCTACCGGCAAGGCGGTGGTGTATTTAATCTCTTCCATAGCGAAGCTGGAGGTGACGTCAATCAGCCCCGGCACGCCGTTAACCAGACGCTTGTAAAACGCGTCGTAGCTCTTCATATCGGCCACCTGAATGCGCAGCAGGTAGTCGTACTCGCCCGCCATGCGGTAGAAGGCCATCACTTCCGGCATCTGCTGTACCACCGCGACAAACTGCTGAAACCAGTCGCTGCTGTGCTGCTGGGTTTTGATCAGCATAAAGGCGGTGAGCGACAGGCCGAGCTTTTCACCATCCAGCAACGCGACGCGCGCCCGAATAATGCCATCATCTTCCAGCTTTTTCAGGCGTTTCCAGCACGGCGTGGTGGTGAGATTCACCGCATCGGCCAGCGCCTGCAGCGACAGCGTGCAGTCTTTTTGCAGCAGCGCCAGCAGTATGCGGTCAGTTTTATCTAGCATTCGCCACCTCAGGAGAAAAATTTTCTCTTATTTGCCAATTATAACCAAATTTTAGCAACCTCTTTTTCCTGCCAGTGCCTTACACTGAGCGCAATCTCGCTGCCGGAATCGCACCATGCAAACGCCCTGGGTTCGCCACGCTATCAATGAAATTAACGCCGACTTTCAGCGCTCCGCTGATACGCACCTGATCCGTTTTACGCTGGACGATTTCCCCGGCATTCGCTTTTATCTTAAGGATGAAAGCACCCATCCAAGCGGCAGCCTGAAACATCGCCTGGCGCGTTCGCTTTTTCTCTATGGTCTGGCCAATGGCTGGATTGGAGAAAACACGCCGATCATCGAAGCCTCCTCCGGCAGCACCGCGGTGTCGGAAGCTTATTTTGCCCGTCTGCTCGGCCTGCCGTTTATCGCCGTGATGCCAGCCAGCACTGCGCGGCGCAAAATCGAGCTGATCCGCTTTTACGGCGGGGAGTGCCACTTCGTCGCCGATCCGTGCCAGTTGTACAGCGAATCCGAGCGTCTGGCGCGTGAACTTAACGGCCATTTTATGGATCAGTTTACCTACGCCGAACGCGCCACCGACTGGCGCGGCAACAACAATATTGCCGAAAGCATTTTCCGCCAGATGGCGCATGAACCTTTCCCGGTGCCACACACCCTGATCATGAGCGCCGGCACCGGCGGCACCTCGGCTACGCTGGGGCGCTACATTCGCTATCAGGGCCACGACACGCGCCTGCTGGTGGTCGATCCGCAGCACTCGGTGTTTTTCGATTACTGGCACAGCCGCGATCGCACGCTGCGCAGCGAGCGTGGCAGCCTGATTGAGGGGATTGGTCGCCCGCGCGTTGAGCCGTCGTTTTTACCGGATGTGATTGACGAAATGATGAAAGTGCCCGATGGCGCCACCGTGGCGGCGATGTTAAGGCTGGAGCAGATTCTCGGCCGGCGTCCGGGCGCCTCTACCGGTACCAATTTCTGGGGCATGCTGCAGGTGGCAAAACGGCTGCGCGCGCAGGGGCAATCCGCCGCGCTGGTGACGCTGCTGTGTGACAGCGGCGAGCGCTATCCGGATACCTATTACAATCCGCAGTGGGTCGCTGAGCAGATCGGCGATGTTCAGGCGTGGCAGCGCGAGCTGCAATAAAAAACCGGACATCCTGTCCGGTTCACTGTAAGCCTCAGCATTCGGGGGAATAATCGAGGTGTGGTGTGGTCATCCAGTGATTTAAGTAGTGAGACACCGCCTGTGTCTCGCAATGGCCAATAATCGGTAAATGGGGCAGCGAGGTTTTGAGCTGATGCATGGCGTTGCCCATGATAAAACCGCGCCCGACGCGCTCCAGCATTTCGCGGTCGTTCATCGCATCGCCAAATGCCATGCAATCCGCCAGCGACAGCGACAGATGCTGGCACAGCCGCGCCAGCGCGGCGCCTTTGTGGCAATCCACCGGTAAAACTTCCAGACACTCCCTGGCGGAGAAGCACAGGCTGGCGCGATCGCCGAGCGCCTGTTGCAGTTCAATCTTCAGCGCCAGCAGCATCTCATACGGCGCGATAAAGCAGATCTTGGTGACTTCATGTGCCGGCATGCGGCGCAAATCACGCAGCTGATAGTGAAACCCGCTCATCGCGTGCGCTTCCAGCAATCCCGGGAGCGGTTTATCGGTAAACCAGCCTTCGTCATTGAAGATGTGGATCGACGCGGGAGTTTGCCAGTGACTGTGCAACACCTCTTCCGCCACCGACGGCGCCAGATCACAGCCGTACAGTTGCCTGCCCTCGACATCGTGAATGCGCGTACCGTTGCCGGTGATCAGCCAGGCGGGCAAGGTGATCTGCTGGCGTACTGCCTGCATATCCAGCAGGTGACGTCCCGTGGCAAACGCCAGTGTAACGCCACGCTGGTGTAAGGCGTTGAGGCTCTGCAGCGTCTCCGCACCTAAACGGTGGGTAGGTAGCAGCAGTGTACCGTCCATATCAAATGCCGCGAGGCGGGCCATAGCAACTCTCCGGTCTGAATGAGGGGTTTACTATCGCCTGGTAATTACGGAACTAATAGTGAATACTTTCAAAAAACTGTTCCGGGTTTAATCATGCGACAGCTTCATCGGGTTAATCAGTTTCAGCGCCTGTGGCAGCTTAGCCAGGGCGAAGCGCAGCGCATCAGCGTTGCGGCCATGGCGCAGCACTGCTTTTGCAGCGAGCGCCACGTGCGTACCCTGTTGCGGCAGTGGCAGCAGGCGGGCTGGCTGCAGTGGCACGGTGCGGCGGGACGCGGTAAACAGGGCGAACTGCGCTTTCTGCTCTCTCCCGAACAGCTGCGTCAGCAATTGCTCAGCCAGCAGCTGGCAGCCGGTGAAGCGGTACAGGCACTGCAGGTACTGGATGTCGCGCCTGAACGGCTGGTGAAAATGCTGCGCCCACTGATGGGCGGCCAGTGGCAGAATCAGGCGCCGGTGCTGCGCATTCCCTATTATCGCGCGATGGAGGCGCTGGATCCGCTGCAGCTCACCGGACGCGCCGAGCAGCATCTGGTACGCCAGATTTTTTCCGGCCTGACGCGCTTTAACGCGGATGATGTCGAGGGCGATCTGGCACATCACTGGCAGCACGATGCGCAGGGCCGCGAATGGTATTTTTGGCTGCGGCCACTCCTCAGCTGGCACAACGACGAACCAGTGCAGGCGGCACAGCTGGTCCAGCAGCTGCAACGTATCATGCAGACGCCGCAGGGCGGCCGCCTGCTGGCGGCGGTGGAACACATCGATGCGCCACATCCGCTGGCGCTGCGTATCCGGCTGCGCACCAGCGATTACTGGCTACCGCAGCGGCTGGCGCATCAGTTTTGCCTGCTGCCGCATCCGGATCATGCCGATACCGGCAGCGGACCGTGGCGCCTGACGCATTTTACCCGCGAGCTGGTGCGGCTGGAGAGCCATGCGCGCTGGCACCATCAGCGTCCGCTAATTCAGGTGGTGGAATACTGGATTACGCCGCAGCTGTTCGATCGCGGGCTGGGCACCAGCTGTCGCCATCCGGTGCAGATCGCCATTGGCGATCCCGACGAGCTGGACACGCTGCGGCCGGTGGATCGCAGCATCAGTCTCGGTTTCTGTTATCTGGCGCCGCGTTTCTCGGCTCGCTTCAGCCAGGCGCAGGCCAAAACGCTGCTCGCGCTGATTCAGCACAGCGGCGTCATTCAGCAGCTGCCGCTGGATGAAGGCTTAATTACGCCAACCGCAGAGCTGCTGCCCGGCTGGCCGCTGCCCGCCCCGCACCGCCCGGATGGCGCACTGCCCGCAACGCTGACGCTGCATTATCACCTGCCCATCGAACTGCACGTCATGGCGCAGGCGCTGGTGCCGCTGCTGGCGGCACAGGGCTGTACCCTCACCTGCGTATTTCACGACGTCAAAAGCTGGCGCGACGACATCGATCTGAGTGACGCCGATATCATCATGGGCGACCGTCTGATTGGTGATGCGCCGCAGTTTACCCTGGTGAACTGGCTGGAAAATGATGCGGCCTGGCAACCGCTGCGTCCGGCGGTGCTGCAGGCACCGCTGCACGCTATCGCCCGTCAGGCCAGTCCGGCACTGCGCAGCGCCGCGATTCATCAGCTGTTTCAACAGTTAATGCGCGACGGCCATTTGCTGCCGCTGTTTAACTATCGCTACCAGGTGTTTGCTCCACCAGGCGTCGAAGGTATTCAGCTTAACAGCATGGGCTGGTTCGATTTCACCCGCGCCTGGATCCCGCCGCCCGCCGCAGGCGGTGCTGTTCAGCCCGCGCCGGAGCCAGTACCATAGGCGCACTGATTTATGGGGAAGAAAACATGAAACGAGCCGTTGTCGTATTCAGTGGCGGACAAGACTCCACCACCTGTCTGATTCAGGCGCTGCAGCAGTATGATGAAGTGCACTGCGTGACCTTTGATTATGGTCAGCGCCATCGCGAAGAGATCAGCGTCGCCGCAGAGCTGGCGCACCAGCTGGGCGCGCGGGCGCACAAAGTGCTGGACGTAACGCTGCTTAATGAACTGGCGGTCAGCAGCCTGACGCGCGATAACATTCCGGTGCCGGCCTACAATCCACAGGCCAGCGGCCTGCCCAGCACCTTTGTCCCGGGGCGTAACATCCTGTTTCTGACGCTGGCCTCAATTTATGCCTATCAGGTGGAAGCCGAAGCGGTGATCACCGGCGTATGTGAAACCGATTTTTCCGGCTATCCGGATTGCCGTGACGAGTTTGTCAAAGCGCTGAACAACGCCGTCACTCTCGGCATGGCGCGCGAAGTGCGTTTTGAAACGCCGCTGATGTGGCTGAATAAAGCGGAAACCTGGGCGCTGGCGGACTACTGGCAGCAGCTGCCGCTGGTCCGATCGGAGACGCTAACCTGCTACAACGGCGTCAAAGGCGACGGCTGTGGTGAGTGTGCGGCCTGCCATCTGCGCGCGCGCGGCCTGGCCGATTACCAGGCCAATGCGGCCAGCGTGATGGCGGCGATGAAACAGAAAAGCGGCCTGCGCTGATTGCGACCGCACTGCGGGCTGGCGTGCTTTCTGGGCATGCCAGCTCAGGAAGGCGCGGTCATCAATGCCGCCAGGCGTTCACGTAACTCCCCTTCCAGCGGCACGGTTTTTTGCGTGCGCAAATCGATGCAGACGAAGGTCAGCGCCGCATCCGCCACCAGCGTATTATCACCCGCCAGCACCACCCGCTGTAAAATAATGCCGCTTTTGCCGTTGAGCTGCAAGACCTCGCTCTCAATGTGCAGCACGTCGCCCAGCACCGCCGGACGACGATAGTTAATGTTGATATTCACCACCACAAATGCCAGCTGCTGCTCCAGCAGCCAGTGAAAGGCATCGGCATCTTCCAGCCACTGCCAGCGCGCCTCTTCCAGAAATTCCAGGTAGCGCGCATTGTTCACATGCTGATAGACGTCAAGATGATAGCCGCGCACTTTGATGATGGTTTGCATGATTGCTCCTGTTCAGGCTGTGAAAGACAACTGGTTGGACCTGTTGAGCATAGCACAGCCTGATGGGCCGCTTTAGCAATCCTTCAGAGTCGCGAGCCGCTTCACAATTTCAGCCGCGCGCTGTTCCGCTCCACCAGCGCACTGCCAATACCCGGTACTTCTTTCAGCTGCTCGATGGCGCTGAAGGGCCCGTACTGCTCACGATAGCTGACAATCGCCTGCGCTTTTTTCAGTCCAATACCGTTCATGGCGGCGGCCAGCTGCTCGGCCGTGGCCTGATTGATGCTGACCTGTTCCTGCTGCGGCGTGGACACCTGCGTCACCTGCGTTTCACTGGGGCTTTCCGCCGCCGCCAGTCCGCTGGTCCAGAGCGCGCCGCCCAGCGCCAGCGTGATGCAAAAGGCACGAAATGTTGATTTAACCATGCTGTGTTTCTCCTTGTGTTTGACAGCCACTGCAGGGTGGCACAAGCGAGAAACGCACTCAAAAGGCGATGATCAGAAATGGAAAAGGCCGCAGAAGCGGCCTTTCGGTATTGCAGCAGTTTACCTTTTTTTGTGAGGCTTACTGGTTTTGTGCGGCGGCGCCGTACTTAATCTTCGCCTCTTTACGCAGGTTTTCCAGCAGCGCTTCAAAGGCGATCTGCGCGTTGTTTTGCGTCACGCCTTTCACCATTTCGTCGATCTGCGCCTGCGGCATGTTGCCCGCGCTGACCTTATCCAGCGCGACCAGCACCACGTTGCCCTGCATATCTTCGCTGACACCCCACGACGGCTTGTTATCCGCTGGCTGTGGCAGGTTGAATGCGGCCTGTGCCACCGGATCCTGCGCGTTGCGATCAACGGTTTTGCTGGCGCTCAGCGTCAGGCCAGCCGCCTGCAGCGCGTCCTGTTTGCCCGCTTTCAGCTCGGTCAGCAGTTTGTCTGCCTGCGCTTTGGCCTGCTGCGTCGCTTTGTCATGCTTCAGGCTGTCGGCAATCTGCGCTTTGACCTGATCCAGCGGTTTAACCGCTTCCGGTTTGTGCTCGCTGATGCGCAACACAAATGCCCGATCGCCATCGACGCTGATGATGTCAGAGTTGTTGCCCGGCGCGCCGTTCTGACCGGTCAGGCCACCGTTGAAGATCGCCTGTTTGACCGCATCGAAATCGAGATCGGCCGGCACGTTATCGCGGGTGATCCAGCCCGTTTCCACCACTTTCAGGCCAGATGCCTGTGCGGCGCCCGCCAGGGATTCGTTGTCGTTGCTGGCGGCTTCGCTCACCTTCTGCTGCATCTTATAGAAGGCGTCGACGGCTTTTTCCTGCTTCACTTTATCCGCCACCGCATCGTGCACGTCCGCCAGCGGTTTAACCTGCTCTGGCTGGATATCGTCCAGACGCATCACCAGGAAACCTACTGAGGACTTGATCACGCCAGACAGCTGACCTTTCTGCGTCAGGTTGGCGTTTTTCAGCTCATCCGGCGTGGTGTTCGGCTCCAGCCAGCCCATGTCGCCGCCTTTACGCGCAGAGATTGGGTCGATGGATTTGCTCTTCGCCAGCGTGGCGAAATCCTCGCCCTTTTTCAGCGCATCCAGCACCGCGTTGGCATCAGCTTCGGTTTTGGTCTGAATGATGCTGTAACGGTTGCGCTGCGGCTGTGAATAGTCGGCTTTGTGCTGATCGTACCAGCTCTGAATATCCGCTTCGCTGGCGTTCTCCTGCAGGCTGGCCGCATCCATTTTGATGTAGCTGACGCGGAACTGCTCAGGTGCCATAAAGCTGCTCTGATGCTGCTGGTAGTACTGATTGATTTCGTCGTCGCTGGCGGTTTGTTTCGCGGCCAGCGCATTAACGTCAATCACCGCCTGACGAATCTCGCGCTGCTGCGAGACCAGATCCACCAGCTTGCTGGTTTCACCCTTCAGCATGAAGTCGGTATTGGCGATGGCGTTGATCAGCTGCTGCGTCGCCAGCTGCTTGCGCAGCGCTTCGGCGTACTGATCGGCACTAAAGCCCATGCTGGCGATCAGGCCGTTGTATTTCGCGTTGTCGAACTTACCGTTGGTCTGGAAAGCCTGCTGATTGAAAATAGCCTGCTTCACCTGATCGTCGCTGATGCCAATGTGCAGATCTTTGATGTACTGATCGAGCAGCGCCTGATCGATCAGCTGCGACAGCGCCTGCTGGCGCATCTGCTGCATGTAGCCGTCGTTGCTGGCCAGCTGCGAGAACTGGTCGCCCAGCATCTGCTGCTGACGGTTGCGCTCGTTGTTAAACGCCTGTTCCAGCTCACCGCGGCTAATTTCATGGCCGTTCACTTTGGCAGCGTAATCGCTATTACCGCCAATCAGGTAGTTGCCCACCCCGGTCAGTACGAATGACAGGATGATCAATCCCAGAATGATCTTGAGCACGACATGGTTCGACGCCGCGCGTAAATTGTCCATCATGGTATGACAACACTCCGCTGTAGTGTGGATGTAAAGCTCTGACACGATGTCATCATCGTGCAGCTGCGGTTCAGGCTGGCAGCTGGCAACCATGCGGAGACTGAAGCCAGCGGCTAAAGTCGCGCATCAAGATAAAAAAAGGCACATCAAAAATGATGTGCCCGTATGTTACATGAGAACGCCTTTTTCGTCCTCAATCCATGGAAGAAAATGCTTCGATGGACAGGTCAGCGGTCATTAATTGACGGCGTCTTTCAGTGCTTTACCTGCACGGAAGCCCGGTACTTTACCAGCCGGGATGGTGATTTCTTTACCGGTTTGTGGGTTACGGCCGGTGCGGGCAGCACGCTCGCGTACAGAGAAGGTACCGAAACCGACCAGTGCCACTTCGTCACCGCCTTTCAGCGCGTCAGAAACGGAGCCCATGAATGCATCTAACACACGTCCCGCTGCCGCTTTAGAAATGTCAGCGTCTGCAGCAATTTTGTCGATCAACTGTGACTTATTCACTCTCTTCATCCCCTCTTTTATTATTCACTCGCACCCGCGCTTCCCGCCCGGTGCGAACGCGCAGCCAGTTATATCAAGCCTGTGGAGCTGAAACAACGGTATTCATCTTAATCGTTGATCCAGCAGCCCCCTAAATTAGCGGCACAAAAAAAAGCTGGCAAGCCCGATTTGGCCTGCCAGCTTCGCTTTTTAGCGCTTTTTGTCGCTAATCACTATTTTGCCGTGGCAACCTGCATCCCGTACGGGGCATTTTCCAGCGCCAGGCTCAGCACTTCTTCAATACGCTTCACCGGATGGATCGACAGATCGGCAATCACGTTCTGTGGAATCTCTTCCAGATCGCGCTTGTTTTCGTCCGGGATCAGCACGGTTTTGATGCCGCCGCGATGCGCCGCCAGCAGTTTCTCTTTCAGGCCACCAATCGGCAGTACCTGACCGCGCAGTGTGATCTCGCCGGTCATCGCCACGTCCGAACGCACCGGGTTACCGGTCAGACAGGAGACCAGCGCGGTACACATCGCGATACCGGCGCTCGGACCATCTTTCGGCGTCGCTCCTTCCGGTACGTGCACGTGGATGTCACGCTTCTCGTAGAAGTCGCCGTTGATGCCGAGTTTCTCCGCACGGGCGCGGACTACGGTCAGCGCCGCCTGGATTGACTCCTGCATCACCTCACCGAGTGAACCGGTGTAGGTCAGCTTGCCTTTGCCCGGCACGCAGGCGGTTTCGATGGTGAGCAGATCGCCGCCCACTTCGGTCCACGCCAGGCCGGTGACCTGACCAACACGGTTTTCGCTGTCAGCGCGGCCGTAATCAAAGCGCTGCACGCCCAGGAAATCCTTGAGGTTTTCGCCGTTGATTTTGATGCTCTTTTTCGCTTTGTCCATCAGCAGCGCTTTCACCGCTTTACGGCACAGCTTGGAGAGTTCGCGCTCCAGGCTACGCACGCCCGCTTCACGGGTGTAATAGCGGATAATGCCGATAATGGCGCTATCGTCAACGCTGATCTCTTTCTCTTTCAGCGCATTACGCTCGATCTGCTTCGGCAGCAGGTGCTGTTTAGCGATGTTGAGCTTCTCATCTTCGGTGTAACCGGAGAGACGAATCACTTCCATACGATCCAGCAGCGGAGCCGGAATGTTCATGGAGTTAGAGGTAGCCACAAACATCACATCTGACAGATCGTAATCCACTTCCAGATAGTGATCGTTGAATGCAATGTTCTGCTCTGGATCCAGTACCTCCAGCAGCGCTGAAGCCGGATCGCCGCGCATGTCGGATGACATTTTGTCGATCTCATCCAGCAGGAAAAGCGGATTTTTCACGCCGACTTTGGCCATTTTCTGGATCAGTTTGCCCGGCATCGACCCGATATAGGTACGACGGTGGCCGCGGATTTCCGCTTCGTCACGCACGCCGCCCAGCGCCATACGCACATATTTACGGCCGGTGGCTTTGGCGATTGACTGTCCCAGCGAGGTTTTACCCACGCCCGGCGGTCCGACCAGACACAGAATCGGCCCTTTAATTTTGCTGACGCGACTCTGCACCGCAAGATACTCAAGGATGCGGTCTTTCACGCGCTCCAGACCGTAATGGTCGGTATCCAGCGTCTCCTGCGCTTTCCGCAGGTCTTTTTTCACCTTGCTGCGCGCGTTCCACGGAACCTGCACCATCCAGTCGATGTAGCCGCGCACCACGGTGGCTTCCGCTGACATCGGTGACATCATTTTCAGCTTCTGCAGTTCGGCTTCGGCCTTCTCGCGCGCCTCGGCCGGCATTTTCGCCGCGTCGATTTTGCGTTTCAGCGCTTCGTATTCATCCGGCGCATCGTCCATCTCGCCCAGCTCTTTCTGAATCGCTTTCATTTGCTCATTCAGATAGTACTCGCGCTGGCTTTTCTCCATCTGCTTTTTAACGCGGTTGCGAATACGCTTCTCAACCTGCAGCAGATCGATTTCCGATTCCATCATCGCCATGAGATATTCCAGACGCTCATTGATGTCGGACATCTCCAGCACTGACTGTTTGTCAGCCAGCTTAAGCGGCATGTGCGCCGCCACGGTGTCGGCGAGACGCGCCGCGTCGTCGATGCTGTTGAGTGAAGTCAGCACCTCCGGCGGGATTTTTTTGTTCAGCTTGATGTAGCCTTCAAACTGATTGATGGCGGTACGCACCAGCACTTCCTGCTCGCGCTCTTCAATTTCCGGCGAGATCAGGTATTCGGCCTGGGCAACAAAGTGGTCGCCATTGTCCGCTAAAGTGGTGATGTGTGCGCGCTGAAGACCTTCCACCAACACCTTAACGGTGCCGTCTGGCAGTTTCAGCATCTGCAGTACGGAAGCAACGGTCCCTACCGCGAAGAGATCGTTAATACCAGGTTCATCCGTTGAAGCCTCTTTCTGGGCAACCAGCATGATCTTCTTGTCATGATCCATCGCCGCTTCGAGGCAACGAATCGATTTTTCCCGACCAACAAACAACGGAATTACCATGTGCGGATAAACCACCACGTCGCGCAACGGCAACACGGGGATTTCAATGCGTTCAGAACGCTCAGGATTCATAGAGCTCTCTCTTAGTTTAATGTCCGCCAGGTGATGGGAACCGCGTGATACAGGCTGTATGCAGTTAGACCCACAGGATTATGAGTATATGGGGATGCTTGCACGACATTCAATGTCACAGAGGTGAGAAAAATAAAAGGGGAAACATTTTCCCCTTTTTTAAGATAACAACGTGGTGTAATTGATTATTTATTCGCCAGAAGCCTGGGCTTCATGCTTACCGTAAATCAGCATCGGGTCAGATTGCCCCTCGATTACTGACTCATCGATCACCACTTTCTCTACGCCTTCCATTGATGGCAGGTCGTACATGGTTTCGAGCAGCGCCGCTTCTACGATAGAACGCAGACCACGTGCCCCGGTTTTACGCGAGTTCGCTTTTTTCGCAATCGCCGTCAGCGCTTCGTCACGGAACTCCAGCTCCACGCCTTCCAGGTTAAACAGCGCCTGATACTGCTTGGTCAGCGCGTTTTTCGGTTCACGCAGGATCTGGATCAGCGCTTCTTCGCTCAGCTCGTTGAGCGTCGCCACCACCGGCAGACGACCAATGAACTCCGGAATCAGACCAAATTTGATCAGATCTTCCGGCTCAACCTGTGACAGCAACTCGCCTTCGCTGGCTTTCTGCGATTTACCTTTGACGGTCGCGCCAAAGCCAATACCGGAGCCGGTTTCAACACGCTGTGAAATCACTTTATCGAGGCCGGCAAACGCACCGCCACAGATAAACAGGATTTTCGAGGTGTCGACCTGCAGAAACTCCTGCTGCGGATGCTTACGTCCACCCTGCGGCGGCACGGCAGCCACTGTGCCTTCAATCAGTTTCAGCAGCGCCTGCTGCACGCCTTCACCTGACACATCACGGGTGATAGACGGGTTGTCTGATTTACGGGAAATCTTATCGATTTCATCGATGTACACGATGCCGCGCTGCGCTTTCTGTACGTCGTAGTCGCACTTCTGCAGCAGTTTCTGGATGATGTTTTCCACATCCTCGCCCACGTAACCGGCTTCGGTCAGCGTAGTGGCATCCGCCATGGTGAAAGGCACATCCAGCAGGCGCGCCAGCGTTTCCGCCAGCAGGGTCTTACCGCTACCGGTTGGACCGATCAGCAGAATGTTACTTTTGCCCAGTTCAATCCCGTTGCTGGTGTCGCCGTTACGCAGACGTTTGTAGTGGTTGTACACCGCCACCGCCAGCACTTTTTTCGCCTTTTCCTGACCGATAACATAATCGTCAAGGTGATGGCGGATCTCATGCGGCGTCGGGAGCGCGCTGCGCTCGCGGTGCGGAGCCACTTCTTTAATCTCTTCGCGAATGATGTCGTTACACAGATCGACACACTCGTCGCAAATATACACTGACGGCCCGGCAATCAGCTTACGGACTTCATGCTGGCTTTTGCCGCAGAAAGAGCAGTACAGCAACTTACCTGAACCGTCTTTGCGCTTATCTGTCATCAGCTAACCTCTTTTCGTTCTCAGACCTAATTGGTGTACGGCAATGGCCGCACAGCAACGGCCGATATGCATGCAACTCACCTGTCTGCACCCGTTAACTATAGCGTAAGGGGCAGACAGATGTGTCTTATTGGCGATGCGTCAGGATGGAATCGACCAGGCCATACTCTACCGCTTCGCTGGCAGAGAGGAAACGATCGCGCTCGGTGTCGCGTTCAATCTGCTCCAGCGATTTGCCGGTATGTTCCGCCATCAGCTCATTCATACGCTGCTTCACTTTCAGGATTTCACGCGCGTGGATCTCAATATCCGTCGCCTGGCCCTGATAGCCGCCCAGCGGCTGGTGAATCATCACGCGTGAGTTTGGCAGACAGAAGCGCTTGCCTTTAGTCCCCGCCGTCAGCAGGAATGCGCCCATCGAACAGGCCTGGCCCATACAGATGGTGCTCACGTCCGGCTTGATGAACTTCATTGTGTCATAAATCGACATACCGGCGGTAATCACACCGCCTGGCGAGTTAATGTAGAGGTAAATGTCTTTTTCAGGATTCTCAGCTTCCAGAAACAGCATCTGCGCCACAATCAGGTTCGCCATGTGATCCTCAACCTGACCGGTCAGGAAGATCACGCGCTCTTTAAGCAGGCGGGAGTAGATGTCGTAAGAACGCTCGCCGCGCGAGGTTTGTTCGACCACCATTGGCACCAGCGCATTGGTTGGTGCAGTAAATTCACGATCGCCACTGTATGACATTACCGTCTCCTGATAAATTTCATTGGCAACATTCTGTACCGATTTTACGCGAGGCGCGCGGCGAAAACTATGCGCAGCGGTCTCGTTCCGACATAACAGGACGGTTAATCAGCCAGTCTTACTGTTTTCACGCATTCTCCCTGTATCTGGGGATGCAGCCCAGTTGTTTCAAGCATAACAACCTTTTCCCCATTCGCTAACACGGAAAAACAGCTTAGCGAAGAATTTGCCGATTAATTAGTCAAATAGCGCACAAATGTGGTTGGTTTCCGCCAGAAACGAAAAAGCCCGCGACACAGCGGTCGCGGGCTTTAGCACTCAGGGATAACTCACGAATCAGGCCGCAGAGGTCTGGTTCATCAGCTCCTGGAAGTTAGTGGCTTTATCAGTCACTTTGGCTTTCGCCAGTACCGCTTCAACCGCCTGCTCTTCCAGCGCAACGTTGCGCATGTTGTTCATCAGCTCGCTGTTTTTGCTGTAGAACTCGATCACTTCCTGCGGATCTTCGTACGCAGAAGCCATCTCTTCGATCAGCGCTTTAACGCGATCTTCATCGGCTTTCAGCTCGTTGATGCGAATTACTTCGCCCAGCAGCAGACCAACCACAACGCGACGTTTTGCCTGCTCTTCGAACAGTTCACGTGGCAGTTCCAGCGCCTGCTTCTCGTTGCCGCCGAAACGCTGTGCAGCCTGACGACGCAGAACGTCGATTTCGCTGTCGATCAGTGCCACTGGCACGTCGATTTCGTTCGCGTTAACCAGACCGTCAATCGCCTGCGTCTTCACGCGGTTACGGATAGCGCCTTTCAGCTCGCGCTCCATGTTCTTACGCACTTCAGCGCGCAGACCTTCGATGGAGCCATCTTCCACACCGAAACGCTTGATGAATTCAGCGGTCAGCTCCGGCAGTTCGCGGGTTTCCACTTTCTTCAGCACGATGTCGAACTTCGCGTCTTTGCCTTTCAGGTTTTCCGCGTGGTAGTCATCCGGGAATTTTACGTCGATGGTGAAGGTGTCGCCGGCTTTCTTGCCAGTGATGCCTTCTTCGAAGCCTGGGATCATACGACCCTGACCCATCGCCAGCACGAAGTCAGACGCTTTGCCGCCTTCGAACTCTTCGCCGTCTACAGAGCCGGTGAAATCGATGGTCGCGCGATCTTCTGCTGACGCAGCGGCATCGGTCTCTTTCCAGGTCGCCTGCTGCTTCTGCAGGGTTTCCAGCATGGTGTCGACGTCAGCGTCGGTCACTTCAACCACCGGTTTTTCAACTTCGATTGCATCCAGGCCTTTCAGCTCAACTTCCGGATACACTTCGAACTCAACCGCGTAGGTGAAATCTTCACCTTCTTTATACTCACCCGGCACGTAGTTCGGTGCGCCAGCTGGGTTGATCTTCTCTTTGATGATGGCGTCAACGAAGTTACGCGTCATCAGCTCGCTCAGGACGTCCTGACGAACAGAGGCACCGTAACGCTGATTAATGATGGTAGCCGGCACTTTGCCTTTACGGAAACCGTCGATACGGACTTTCTTAGCCACTTCCACCAGTTCTTTCTTCACTGCGCTTTCGATGCTGTCCTTAGGAACAGTAATCGAAATGCGACGGCCCAGACCCTGAGTGGTTTCTACTGAAACTGTCATCTTGTTACCTCAAAAAATCACGTGCTCGGTCAACTTCAGACACCACACAATTAATGCGCCGTATCCAACAACCGGGACGGCCTCTGCAGGCAGAACCTAATCCCTGTCACCAGAAGCGTCCCGAAGACATTCCGGAAAAATAGACGCCGCATTATAGCGGCATCCCCGGAATGAGTCGAGGCTGCAAACTCACCACTTTTTAACGGTTTTGCTGCTTTTTTGCGCCGCAGATCGCGTTTGTGCATCATTGAGGTAAGAAAAAACGGCCCGCAGGCCGTTTTGGAGGAAGCTGAAGAGAAAAACTCAGGCCAGCGTACCGGCACCGCGACAGTTCGGTGAGGCGAGTACGGTATCCTGCAGTCCATCCCACTCTTTGCGCGTGTAGGTATGCAGCGCCAGCGCATGGACGCTGCCTGCCAGCTCGGTTGCCAGCTCGCCATAAATGGCGCGGTGACGCTGCAGGAAGCGCTGTCCGGTGAAAAGGTCGCTGACGATCACCACTTTGAAGTGACTTTCAGAACCGGCAGGCACGTTATGACGATAGCTTTCGTCATGCACTTCGAGATGTGCAGGCTCAAAAGCGTTACGCAGCTTTTCTTCTATTTGTTCGCGAATCATTGTTAACACTCCTCTACGGCGAGCGCTGTGCCCCATCTGTTTAAATATTAGTAGGTTTTTTACCTTTCCCGCAGTCTGGCAGGAAATAAATCCTGCTGCGCTGCGCATCTTAGCCTGCTGAGGCTGCCGGTCAATCGGTTACCGCGTCCGGCTGTCCGAAAAAATCCTTTACAATCAATTTCCCCTGGTGCGGGGCTTTTTTCGCCGTGCCGCAATGCTATGATGGCCGCAGTTTTGCAAACCAACCCATATGCTAACGAGAATGAGTATGTTGAAAAAACTGTTATTCCCTCTGCTGGCTGCCTTTATTTTGGCCGGCTGCGCCAGCAATAACACCACGCTGAACATCCAGCCAAAAATCCAGCTGCCACAGCAGGATCCGAGCCTGATGGGCGTTACCGTCAGCGTTAACGGTGCCGATCAGCGCAGCGATCAGGCGCTGGCCAAAGTGAACCGCGACGGCCAGCTGATCACCCTGACCCCATCACGTGACCTGCGTTTCCTGCTGCAGGAAGTGCTGGAGAAGCAGATGACCTCGCGCGGCTACATGATTGGCCCGAACGGCGCGGTAGATCTGCAGATCGTGGTTAATGGTCTGTACGCCGATGTCACGCAGGGCAACGTGCGTTACAGCATCACCACCAAAGCGGATATCTCTATTATCGCTACCGCGAAAAACGGCAACAAGCAGGTGAAAAACTACCGTCAGACTTACAGCGTAGAGGGTGCCTTCAGCGCTACTAACGACAAGATCACCAACGCGGTTAACTCTACCCTGAGCGACGTGATTGCCGATATGGCGCAGGACACCAGCGTCAATAACTTCATCAAGCAAAACGCGCGTTAATTTCCGCAGTAACCTGCCCGGTCCCCGCTGACCGGGCTTCATTTCAGGCTGGCTATGACATCTCACTATCTGCGTATTTTTACCCAACGTAACGCTGCGGTCCTGCTGCTGCTCGGTTTCGCTTCCGGTCTGCCGCTGGCGCTGACCGCCGGTACGCTACAGGCGTGGATGACGGTAGAGAATGTCGACCTGAAAACCATTGGTTTCTTCTCCCTCGTCGGTCAGGCTTATGTGTTTAAGTTCCTGTGGTCGCCGATGATGGATCGCTATACCCCGCCCTTTCTTGGCCGGCGGCGCGGCTGGCTGCTGGTCACGCAATTAGCGCTGATTGCCGGCATTGTGGCGATGGGCTTTATGCAGCCATCACGCGACCTTACCCTGCTGGCGGCGCTGGCGGTGCTGGTGGCTTTCTGCTCAGCCTCACAGGATATTGTGTTTGATGCGTGGAAAACCGATGTGCTGCCGCCGGAAGAGCGCGGCAGCGGCGCGGCGATTACCGTGCTCGGTTACCGGCTGGCGATGCTGATTTCCGGCGGCCTGGCGTTGTGGCTGGCGGATCGCTATCTCGGCTGGCAGGCCACCTACTGGCTGATGGCGCTGCTAATGGTGCCCGGACTGATCGCCACGCTGCTGGCACGTGAACCTGAGGCGCCGGTGCGCGAGCCGCACTCGCTGCGTCAGGCCGTCGCGTTTCCGCTGAAGGATTTCTTTCAGCGCAACAACGCCTGGCTGCTGATCACCTTAATCATTCTCTACAAGCTGGGCGACGCGTTCGCCGCTTCGCTCACCACCACCTTCCTGATTCGCGGCGTGGGCTTCAGCGCCGGTGATGTCGGTCTGGTGAATAAAACGCTCGGCCTGCTGGCGACCATTATTGGTGCGCTGTACGGCGGCGTGCTGATGCAGCGCCTGAGCCTGTTCCGCGCGCTGATGATCTTCGGCGTGCTGCAGGCGGTATCTAATTTCGCTTACTGGCTGCTGGCGGTAACGCCACCGCATCTGTGGAGCATGGCCAGCGCGGTCTTTATCGAAAACCTGTGCGGCGGCATGGGCACCGCCGCCTTTGTGGCGTTGCTGATGACGTTGTGCAACAAATCGTTCTCGGCCACGCAGTTCGCGCTGCTGTCAGCGCTATCAGCGGTTGGACGCGTGTATGTCGGTCCGGCGGCTGGCTGGCTGGTCGAACTGTGGGGCTGGCCGGTATTTTACGCCTTTACCGTGGTGGCCGCCGTGCCAGGCCTGCTGCTGCTGTGGGCGTGTCGCGGCACGCTACAGGCAATGCAGCACAGCGGTGAATTCATGAAGCGCAGCCTGTGGCCACAGGGTTATCGCTGGACGGTACGCCTGTTCGCGGCCGGCTGTACGCTGCTGGCGCTCTGGCTGCTGACGCTGGCACTGCGTGCGGCGGATATCTGGCACAGCGCGACGCTGCCAACCCATCTGTTTGAGGCAGGGATGGCGCTGGCGCTGCTGGCGGTGCTGCTCGGCGTGATGCTGGACTGGCTGGCATTAAGAAAAACAGCGTCAAATCGTGCACATTAACGCTGCGCTATTTGCCAGACGGGGATAAATCGCTTAAAAATAGCCCCCGGCGAATTTTAAGCGATAGCATTTTTTTTAGCGCGAAATAGAAACATTAAATTAACAAACCCGCGTAATATTTAAATCCGGTGAGCAATTAATTTGTAGAAATTTCATCGCCAAAATGATGCAGAATTGTTAAATAAATGAGTATTAAAACTCCGGTTTATGCTTTCCCTGTTTTCTCTGCGGTTAATGTCATTGGTTTTTGTTATATTGCCGCCAACTGCTTGTCGCAGTTAATAATTTGTCACCCTGCGCAACATCTGTGACACCCTTAGCAAAAGGTGTCAACAGCCTTCTGACACATCCTTAAGCTGGTTTACACTGCATAAACCTTCCCGTAAAATGCGCGCACACTTAAACGACAATAGAGCCCTTTGTCATTGAGGTCGTTAAATGAGACTCAGGAAATACAATAAAAGTTTGGGGATTTTGTCATTAATTGCAGGCGCTGTATTACTCAGCGGCTGCGATAGTGCGTTGTTAAATCCCAAGGGACAGATTGCACTGGAGCAACGTTCACTGATTCTGACAGCTTTCGGCTTGATGATGATCGTCGTTATTCCGGCAGTCTTAATGGCTGTTGTGTTCGCCTGGAAATATCGGGCAACCAATACCAACGCGAAGTATAGCCCTAACTGGTCACACTCTAACAAAGTGGAAGCCGTGGTCTGGACCATTCCGATCCTGATCATTCTCTTCCTCGGCGTGCTGACCTGGAAATCAACCCACGCGCTGGAGCCGAGCAAACCGCTGGCCTCTGACGTGAAACCGGTTGAGATCGACGTAGTGGCACTGGACTGGAAATGGCTGTTCATCTACCCGGAACAGGGTATTGCAACCGTCAACCAGATTGCCTTCCCGGCAAATACTCCGGTGAACTTCAAGATCACCTCGAACTCCGTCATGAACTCCTTCTTTATTCCTACGCTCGGCAGCCAGATCTACGCCATGGCGGGTATGCAGACCAAACTGCACCTGATCGCCAACGAGCCAGGTACGTTCGACGGTATCTCTGCTAACTTCAGCGGTCGCGGTTTCTCTGGCATGAAGTTCAAAGCCATTGCCACCAAAGACGATGCGGAATTCCAGCAGTGGGTTGCCAAAGTTAAAGCGGCACCTAACACGCTGACCACCATGGATGATTTCGAAAAACTGGCTGCGCCAAGCGAAAATCACCCGGTGGAATATTTCTCAACTGCGAATCCGGAACTGTTCAAGCAGGTTATTGATAAGTTCATGATGAGCCACGGGAAAATGGACATGTCGCACGAAGGCATGGACATGAATCACGCCGCAGCTGCGGGAGCCGAGGAATAATACGATGTTCGGAAAATTAACACTGGATGCAGTGCCCTACCATGAACCCATTATCATGGTTACGGTCGCCGGTATCATCATTGGTGGTCTGGCGCTGATCGCTGCTATTACCTATTTCGGTAAATGGCAGTATCTGTGGTCTGAATGGTTAACCTCCATCGACCACAAAAAACTGGGTATCATGTACATCATCATGGCCTTCGTCATGCTGCTGCGCGGCTTTGCCGATGCGGTAATGATGCGTACCCAACAGGTTATGGCTTCCGCCGGGGAAGCAGGCATACTGCCACCGCACCACTACGACCAGATCTTCACCGCTCACGGCGTGATCATGATCTTCTTCGTGGCGATGCCTTTCGTGGTGGGTCTGATGAACATCGCGGTTCCGCTGCAAATCGGTGCTCGTGACGTTGCCTTCCCGTTCCTGAACAACCTGAGCTTCTGGTTCACCGCTATCGGTGTGATCCTGGTTAACCTGTCACTGGGTGTGGGCGAATTCGCACAGACCGGCTGGCTGGCTTATCCACCGCTCTCGGGGGCAGAATACAGTCCTGGCGTCGGGGTCGATTACTGGATCTGGAGTCTCCAGCTCTCCGGTATTGGTACCACGCTGACCGGTATCAACTTCTTCGTGACCATTCTGAAGATGCGTGCACCGGGCATGGACCTGTTCAAGATGCCGGTATTCACCTGGGCAGCACTGTGTACTAACGTCCTGATTATCGCTGCGTTCCCGGTTCTGACCGTGACGCTGGCACTGTTGACGCTTGATCGTTACCTCGACTTCCATTTCTTTACCAATGATATGGGCGGTAACATGATGATGTACGTCAACCTGATCTGGGTCTGGGGTCACCCGGAGGTGTACATCCTCGTTCTGCCGGTGTTTGGTGTCTTCTCTGAAGTCACGGCCACCTTCTCGAAAAAGCGTCTGTTTGGTTACACCTCGCTGGTGTGGGCAACCATCGCCATTACCGTTCTGTCGTTCATCGTTTGGCTGCACCACTTCTTCACCATGGGTGCCGGTGCGAACGTTAACGCCTTCTTCGGTATCATGACGATGATCATCGCGATTCCGACCGGGGTGAAAATCTTTAACTGGCTGTTCACCATGTATCAGGGTCGTATCGAGTTCAACTCGGCGATGCTGTGGACCATCGGCTTCCTGGTCACCTTCTCCGTTGGTGGGATGACCGGCGTACTGCTGGCGGTGCCAGGCGCAGACTTCGTGCTGCACAACAGCCTGTTCCTGATTGCACACTTCCACAACGTTATCATCGGTGGTGTGGTGTTCGGTTGTATGGCTGGCGTGACCTACTGGTTCCCGAAAGCCTTCGGCTTCACCCTGAACGAAACCTGGGGCAAACGTGCTTTCTGGTTCTGGATCATCGGCTTCTTCGTTGCCTTTATGCCGCTGTACGCGCTGGGCTTCATGGGGATGACCCGTCGTCTGAGCCAGGACATCGATCCGCAGTTCCACTCTCTGCTGGTGGTTGCAGCAGGCGGTGCGGCGCTGATCGCCTGCGGTATCCTGTGCCAGCTTATCCAGTTCTGGGTATCGGTACGTGACCGTGAGCAGAACCGCGATCTGACCGGTGACCCGTGGGGCGGCCGTACGCTGGAGTGGGCAACCTCTTCACCTCCGCCGTTCTACAACTTTGCTGTGATCCCACATATCCACGAGCGTGATGCGTTCTGGGAAATGAAAGAGAAAGGCGAAGCGTACAAGCAGCCAGAAAAATATGAAGAAATTCATATGCCGAAAAACAGCGGCGCGGCCATTGTTATCGCTGCCTTCATGACAGTCTTCGGTTTTGCCCTGATCTGGCACATCTGGTGGCTGGCAGGTCTTACTTTCCTTGGCACCATCGTGACCTGGATTGTGAAGAGCTTCGATGAAGACGTGGATTACTACGTACCGGTTGCTGAAATCGAGCAGATCGAGAAGAAGCACTTTGATGACATCAGCAAAGCAGGTCTGAAATAATGTCAACTGAAACCGTTAAACACCACCACGACGCCCATGCGGAGCATGGGCATCACGATGCGGGAGCCAATAAAGTCTTTGGCTTCTGGATCTACCTGATGAGTGACTGCATTATCTTCGCAACCCTGTTTGCGACCTATGCGGTCATGGTTAACAACACTGCCGGTGGCCCGGCAGGTAAAGATATCTTCGAACTGCCGTTTGTGCTGGTAGAAACCGCGCTGCTGCTGCTGAGCTCCATCACGTATGGTATGGCAGTGATTGCGATGAACAACCAGAACAAAGGTTCGGTCATCAGCTGGCTGGCGTTGACCTTCCTGTTCGGTGCCGGATTTATCGGGATGGAAATCTATGAATTCCATCACCTGATCAAGGAAGGTTTCGGTCCTGACCGCAGCGGCTTCCTGTCTGGCTTCTTTACTCTGGTCGGTACGCACGGTCTGCACGTGACCTCTGGTCTGATCTGGATGGCCGTGCTGATGTTCCAGATCGCTAAGCGCGGTCTGAGCGCCACCAACCGCACCCGTATCATGTGTCTGAGCCTGTTCTGGCACTTCCTGGATGTGGTGTGGATCTGCGTATTCACCGTTGTCTATCTGATGGGGGCCATGTAATGAGTCATTCTGTAAACGAACATGGTGCATCTCACGGTAGCGTGAAGTCTTACATGATCGGCTTCATCCTCTCGATCATCCTGACGGCGATCCCGTTCTGGATGGTGATGGATGGCAGTGCTTCTCACGGCACCATTCTGGGTGTGGTTCTGGTGTGTGCAGTGGTTCAGGTGCTGGTGCACCTGGTCTACTTCCTGCATCTGGACAGCAAATCCGAGGGTGGCTGGAACATGGTGGCCATTGTCTTCTCCGCAGTCATTATCCTGATTGTGGTGATTGGCTCACTGTGGATTATGTGGAACCTCAACTACAACATGATGGCCCACTAAAGAGTCACGCGTAATGATTAAGCAATACCTGCAAGTAACAAAACCAGGAATTATTTTCGGCAATTTAATTTCTGTGATCGGTGGATTCCTGCTGGCTTCAAAAGGCAGCATTGATTACCCCCTGTTTCTCGTCGCTTTGGTGGGCGTTTCGCTGGTGGTCGCATCCGGTTGTGTATTCAACAATGTGATTGACCGCGACATCGACATCAAAATGGAGAGAACGCGGAACCGTGTTCTGGTCAAAGGCCTGATCTCGGCGAAAGTAAGCCTGGTTTATGCAACCGCATTGGGTATTGCTGGCTTTGCGTTGCTGTATTTTGGCGCTAACCCGCTGGCCATGTGGCTGGCGGTGATGGGCTTCGTCGTCTATGTCGGCATTTACAGCCTCTACATGAAGCGTCATTCGGTCTATGGCACGCTGATTGGCAGCCTCTCTGGCGCTGCGCCGCCAGTGATTGGCTACTGCGCGGTGACCAACCAGTTTGATGCTGGCGCGTTAATCTTACTGGCTATCTTTAGCCTGTGGCAGATGCCGCACTCCTACGCGATTGCCATCTTCCGCTTTAAAGATTATCAGGCCGCCAATATTCCGGTTCTGCCGGTGGTGAAAGGCATCTCCGTGGCGAAAAATCATATTACGCTGTACATCCTGGCGTTCATGATTGCCACGCTGATGCTGTCGCTGGGCGGTTATGCTGGCTACAAATATCTGGTGGTGGCTGCCGCCGTCAGCGTGTGGTGGCTGGGTATGGCACTGTCAGGTTACAAAACCTCAAACGACAAAGTTTGGGCGCGTAAACTGTTCGTGTTCTCCATTGTCGCCATCACTGCGCTGAGCGTGATGATGTCGGTGGACTTTATGGCCCCGGCCTCTAAGGACCTGCTGACTTACGTCTGGTAAGTCAGACCGTTACTCCGGACAAGGGCGCGAATTTCGCGCCCTTTCTTTTTGTTACCACTGCTTAAAAACAATTGTTTTACCCGCCCTGCCCTGCTTCCTAAAATAAGCGCTGCATGTCCCGGTGAGTCGGGTCGCAGATAAGGGCGCGCAACCTGTGCCGCTGCAACCTGAAGTCCCAGGGGCATAAACTTACAGAGGTTGGAATGAACGATAATAGAATGACACCAGTTGAGCTTCGGGCAACATGGGGTTTAGGCACAGTTTTTTCCCTGCGCATGCTGGGAATGTTTATGGTCCTGCCGGTACTGACCACTTACGGTATGGCTTTACAGGGCGCCAGCGAAACGTTGATCGGTCTGGCAATTGGTATTTATGGTCTGGCGCAGGCCGTGTTTCAGATCCCCTTTGGTCTGCTGTCCGACCGTATCGGCCGCAAGCCGCTGATTGTCGGTGGCCTGCTGCTGTTTGTGCTTGGTAGCCTTATTGCCGCCACCAGCACCTCCATCTGGGGCATTATCCTTGGTCGTGCGCTGCAGGGCTCCGGTGCCATTGCCGCGGCGGTGATGGCGCTGCTGTCAGACCTGACCCGTGAACAGAACCGCACCAAAGCGATGGCGTTTATCGGCATCAGCTTCGGCGTTACCTTTGCGATTGCCATGGTGGTCGGCCCGATTGTCACGCATGCGCTGGGTCTGCACGCGCTGTTCTGGATGATTGCCCTGCTCGCCAGCCTGGGTATCGTGATCACCCTGCTGGTAGTGCCCAATGCGCCGGGCCACGTGCTGAACCGCGAATCCGGCATGGTCAAAGGCAGCATTCGCGCAGTGCTGGCTAATCCCAAATTGCTGAAGCTGAATATCGGCATTCTCTGTCTGCACATTTTGCTGATGTCGAGCTTCGTCGCGCTGCCGGGCCAGTTTGAACAGGCAGGCTTCCCGGCGGCTGAACACTGGAAAGTGTATCTGGTGACCATGCTGGTGGCGTTTGTCGCCGTGGTGCCGTTTATTATCTATGCCGAGGTAAAGCGCCGCATGAAGCGGGTGTTTGTCGGCTGCGTGGCGCTGATCATCATCGCGGAAATTGTACTGTGGGGCGCCGCGGGCCACTTCTGGACGCTGGTGATTGGCGTGCAGCTGTTTTTCCTCGCCTTTAACCTGATGGAAGCGATTCTGCCGTCGCTGATCAGCAAAGAGTCGCCGGCGGGCTACAAAGGCACGGCCATGGGCATTTATTCCACCAGCCAGTTTATTGGCGTCGCGATTGGCGGCAGCCTGGGCGGCTGGATTTTCGGCCACTTCGATGCGCAAACGGTGTTTCTGGTCGGCGCGATAGTGGCTGCGGCGTGGCTGTTTGTCGCCATGTCGATGCAGGAGCCGCCGTACGTCAGCAGCCTGCGCCTGGTGCTGAGCGATGCAGTGCTGGCGGTACCGAATCTGGAGAAGCGGCTGCGCGCGCAGCCCGGCGTAGCGTCGGTGTTTATCGTGCCGGAAGAGAAAAGCGCCTACATTAAAATTGACAGCAAAGTGACGAGCCGCGTGGAGCTGGAGGCGCTGCTCGCCAGCAGTTAATGACTTGCCCACAGCGGACCGCGATGATCTGGCTCCACGCGGTCCGCTCAGCGTCACTACAGCGACATATCCACCACAATACGCCCTTCAATTTTGCCGGCGTGCATGCGCGCAAAGATATCGTTGATGTTAGTCAGCGGCTCAACCGCGACATTCGCTTTCACCTTATGGCGACCGGCAAAATCCAGCGCCTCCTGCAGATCTTTACGCGTGCCGACAATTGAGCCGCGCACCGTGATGCCATCCAGCACCATGTCGAAGATCGAGAGATCGAATTTCCCTGGTGGCAGGCCGTTAAGCACCATGGTGCCGCCGCGACGCAGCGTGCCGATCGCCTGTTCAAACGCTTTTGGCGAGACCGCCGTCACCAGCACGCCGTGCGCACCGCCAAAGCTCTCCTGAAACACTTTCGCCGGATCGACCTGCTTCGCATTGGCAACCACGCTGGCACCGAGCCGTTTGGCAAACGCCAGCTTATCGTCGTCGATGTCGACCGCCGCCACGTTGAGCCCCATCGCCACCGCATACTGAATAGCCATGTGCCCCAGACCGCCGATGCCGGAAACCACCACCCAGTCACCCGGTTTGGTATCGGTCATCTTCAGGCCTTTGTAGACCGTCACACCGGCACACAGAATCGGTGCCACTTCATTAAACTCAACGTTATCCGGAATGATGCCGACGTAGTTGGCATCCGCCAGGCAGTACTCGGCAAAGCTGCCGTTGACTGAATAGCCGGCATTCTGCTGCGACAGACACAGCGTCTCCCAGCTGTCGAGGCAGTGCTCGCAGTGGCCACACGCCGAGTAGAGCCACGGTACCCCGACGCGATCACCCAGTTTGAGATGCTTCACCCCTTCGCCAATGGCCACCACCTGCCCGACGCCTTCATGGCCGGGAATAAACGGCGGATTGGGCTTGATCGGCCAGTCGCCTTCGGCGGCGTGCAGGTCGGTGTGGCACACGCCGGTGGCGGCGATTTTCACCAGAATCTGCCCCGGCCCAACGGACGGCACCGGCACCTGCTCAATCACCAGCGGTTCACCAAACGCCTTCACAATCGCGGCTTTCATGGTGGTTTTGATTTGCATATTCATCTTTCACTCTCCATTTGAACGGATGCGGACTCAGAACAGCCCCAGTGGCGCTGTGCCATAGCTGACCAGCAGATTTTTGGTTTGCTGATAGGCGCTGAGCGCCATTTTGTGGGTTTCACGCCCGACGCCCGACTGCTTGTAGCCACCGAATGCCGCATGGGCGGGATAGATGTGATAGCAGTTGGTCCAGACGCGACCGGCTTTGATGCCGCGGCCCATGCGATACGCCAGATTGGTATCGCGCGTCCACACGCCCGCGCCCAGGCCAAACTGGGTTTCATTGGCGATCGCGAGCGCCTCTGCCTCATCGTGGAACGTGGTGACGCCAATCACTGGCCCAAAAATCTCCTCCTGGAAACAGCGCATCTGGTTGCTGCCCTTGATCAGGGTGGGCTGGATGTAGAATCCATTATCCAGCTCCGCGGCGATATGCGCACGCTCGCCCCCTGTCAGAATCTGACCGCCTTCTTCACGGGCGATGTTGATATAGGACAGGATTTTGTCGAATTGCTGGCGCGAAGCCTGAGCACCGATCATGGTGTCGGTATCGAGCGGATCGCCACGGCGAATGGTGGCAACCTTGGCCAGCACCCGCTCCATAAAGGGCTGGTAGATCGATTCATGAATTAACGCACGCGATGGACAGGTACAGACTTCGCCCTGATTAAAGAAGCCCAGCACCAGCCCCTCGACCGCTTTCTCGATGAACGCCTCTTCACCCGACATCACATCCGCGAAGTAGATGTTGGGTGATTTGCCGCCCAGCTCGACGGTGCAGGGAATGATGTTCTCCGCCGCACAGGCCATGATATGCCGCCCGACCGGCGTGGATCCGGTAAAGGCAATTTTAGCGATGCGCTTGCTGGTGGCCAGCGCTTCGCCGGCTTCGCGGCCAAAGCCCTGCACCACATTCAGTACGCCCGGTGGGAACAGATCGCCAATCAGCTCCATCAGCAGCGTAATACCAAGCGGCGTCTGCTCAGCCGGTTTCAGCACCACGCAGTTACCGGCGGCCAGCGCCGGTGCCAGCTTCCACGCCGCCATGAGCAGCGGGAAATTCCACGGGATGATCTGTCCGACTACGCCCAGCGGCTCGTGGAAGTGATAGGCCACCGTGGTTTCGTCGATCTCGGCGGTGCTGCCCTCCTGCGCGCGCAGGCAGCCGGCAAAGTAGCGAAAATGGTCGACCGCCAGCGGCAGATCGGCGTTGAGCGTCTCGCGAATCGGTTTGCCGTTATCCCAGCTCTCCGCTACCGCCAGCTTCTCGAGACTGGCTTCCATGCGATCGGCCACCTGCAGCAGCAGGTTGGCGCGCTGCTGTACGCTGGTTTTGCCCCACGCATCGGCGGCCTGATGCGCGGCATCCAGCGCCAGATCAATGTCGCGCGCGTCGGAGCGCGGGAACTGAGCGATATCGCTGCCGTCTACCGGCGAGGTGTTCATAAAGTACTGGCCGCTCAGCGGTTCGGTGAAGTTGCCGGCGATATAGTTGCCGTAGGTCGCCTGGAAAGAGACCAGCGCGCCGGGCGTGCCGGGATGTGCATAACGCATCGCAAACTCCTTATTATCAGGTCAGAGGGTCTGAACAGGCAGCGCAACTGCCTGTGTCGGTATTGCAGCGCGCGTGCCAGTTTTTTCTCATCAGGCGAAAAAGCGATAAATACTTTATTTATCAATAAAATAAAATCATGCCCCGCCAGCAAACCTGTCAGTCCTGCGGGACAAACACTGTATCTGTGTTGCGTATCGCAACAGTGCAGAAACCCGAGCGCTACAATATCGCAACACTTACACGCCGTTCTGAGGTCACTCATGCAGGGAAATTCAGCCGCGTCTGCCGTGCACGCTAACCCGCTGTTAAGCGACTCCTGGTTCCGCAGCCAGCTGTATGGATTAGAGCGCAGCGCCGACGATTTCCCGCGCGTGCGTCAGGGCGAGCTGGCCGATGTGCTGGCCAGCAACGCCGGGCTGCAGCAGTTTGCGCAGCCGGTCATCCGCCAGCTGGCGCAGCAGATGGCGGAGACGCAGTCGGTGGTGATCCTGTCCGATGCCAGCGGGCTGGTGCTGAACACCTTTGGCGATATGCAGGCGCTGGAGAAAGCCCAGCGCTTTGCCCTGGCACCCGGTAATTTGTGGAGTGAATGCGGACGCGGCACCAATGCAATTGGCACCGCGCTGGCGATTGATGACGGCTGTGAAATTGATGGCCAGCAGCATTTCCTGACGCGCAACCAGGGTCTGTACTGCGCCGCAATGCCGTTGCAGATGCCCAACGGCCAGATAGCCGGCGTGCTGGATATCTCGGGTCCGGCACACTTTCCGCATCCGCATACCCTGAACCGGGTGAAAGCAGCGGCAAAGCAGATCGAGTACCTGTGGGTGAAGCAGAGCCTGCATCCGCAGCAGTGGCTGCTTAGTCTGCATCCTCAGCCGCAGGGCATCGACACCAGTGATGAACTGCTGCTGGTGTTCTCTGACAATGTGCTGACCGCAGCCAACCGGCTGGCGATGCGCGAACTGGCTCTCAGCGCCGACCGCTTTGCCAGCCTGACGTTTCAGCAGCTGTTTCCACAACTGCAGCAGCAGGCCAACAGCGTTCCCGCCGCGGTCGACATTGGCACGCAGCGCTACTGGTTCCGCCTGCGCGCGCCGCAGCGCAGCCACGTCAGCGTGCCGGACAGTCGCACGCATGACCTGCCGCGCGTGCTGGGAGCTGACGGCGCAAAAATGCTGCGGTTGCTGGATGCCGGCGTTTCGCTGTGCATTTATGGTGAAACCGGCAGCGGCAAGGAGTATGTCAGCCGCGCGCTGCACCAGCAAAGCCGCTGGCGCACGGGCAAGTTTGTCGCCATCAACTGTGCCGCCATCCCCGAAGCACTGATTGAATCCGAACTGTTTGGCTACCAGCCCGGCGCATTTACTGGCGCCAGTAAAAATGGCTACATCGGCAAAATTCGCGAAGCGGATGGCGGCGTGCTGTTTCTGGATGAAATCGGTGACATGCCGCTGACGCTGCAGACCCGTTTGCTGCGCGTGCTGCAGGAAAAAGAGGTGGCGCCGCTCGGCTCCAGTCGCAGCTGGCCGGTGAATTTTGCCGTAATTTGCGCCACGCATCGCGATCTGGCCCAGCGCGTGGCCGCAGGCGAATTTCGTGAGGATTTGCTCTATCGTCTGCAGGAGTTTGCGCTGACCCTTCCGCCACTGCGCGCCTGGCCGAACGTCGCCGGGTTTATCCGCGATTTATGGCAGGAACTGGGAGCCGCGCAGCGTGGCGTACAGCTGTCTCCGGCGCTGCTGACGGCGCTGGCGCAGCAGCCATGGCCAGGCAATGTGCGCCAGCTACGCAGTCTGCTGCGCGTGCTGCTGGCGCTCGCCGATGAGGGCGAAACGCTGACGGAAAGTCACTTGCCGGCAGAGTATCGCCGCCCGCCGGCACCGCCGCTGCGCGAACGCCACGATGAACAGCTGATCAGTGAAACGCTGCAGCGCTATGACGGCAATATCAGTAAAGCGGCGCAGGCGCTGGGAGTCGCGCGCAGCACGCTGTATCGTCGTGCGGCACGCGACAGAGGGGATTAATCGCGGAAGTTTTTGAACTGGAACGGCTGACCCAGGTTGCCACCGCGCACCAGCGCCATCGCACCCTGCAGATCGTCGCGGGATTTACCGGTGACGCGCAGCTCTTCACCCTGAATCTGCGTCTGCACTTTCAGTTTGCTGTCTTTGATCAGCTTAACGATTTTCTTCGCGACATCGCTTTCGATGCCTTTTTTCAGCTTCGCTTCAACGCTCCAGCTTTTACCGCTGTGCACAATCTCTTCCGGTACTTCAATCGCTGCGCCTTCAATGCCGCGCTTCAGCAGCTTTTCACGCAGAATATCCACCAGCTGCTTCACCTGAAAATCCGATTCGCTGGTGACTTTGATGGTCTCATTCTTTTCGTTGAGCTCAAAGCTGGCGCTCACGTTGCGGAAATCGAAACGGGTTGAGATCTCACGGTTGGCATTCTCCACCGCATTACGCACTTCCGGCAGTTCGACTTCGGAAACGATATCGAAAGATGGCATCTTTTCTTCTCCTGATACTAAAGTGACATGCATAATACGCGTCTTGTCGCGCTAATAAAACACGCGACGCGGAAAGCTATAATTAAGGGTGTGACACCCATTCACCCACCCGCCAGCGGGAGGCATAATGAAAATTACCGTGTTGGGTTGCGGCGCCCTGGGGCAAATCTGGCTCGCGACCCTTGCACGCCAGGGACATGACGTTCAGGGCTGGCTGCGCGTACCGCAGCCGTACTGTTCGGTCAACGTGGTCGATCCGCAGGGCCACGTCAGCAATCACACCTTCATCGCTAACGATCCGCTGTTTCTGGCCGAAAGCCAGCTGCTACTGGTGACACTGAAAGCGCCACAGGTTTCACCTGCGGTGAAAAACCTGCAAAGCGTGCTGCCGCGCCACGCGCCGATCCTGCTGCTGCACAACGGCATGGGTACGATCGAAGAGCTCAAAGAAGTGCAGCAGCCGCTGCTGCGCGGCATCACCACGCACGCGGCGATGCGCGACGGCACGGTGATTAAACATGTCGCGCAGGGCATCACCCACATTGGGCCTGCCAGCCGCGAAAGCGCGGCGCTGAGCGATATCGCCGATATTCTGCATCAGGCACTGCCGGACGTAGCGTGGCACGATAACATCGCGTCCGCCAGCTGGCGCAAGCTGGCAGTTAATTGCGTGATCAACACGCTGACGGTTGAGCACGACTGCCAGAACGGCGCGCTGCGCGCCTGGCCGGAGCAGATTAACCGGCTGTGCGAGGAGCTGGCCTGGGTGATGGAGCGCGAGGGCCAGCACATCGCGCTGGATAACCTGCGCGACATTATTTACGACGTCATCGACAGCACCGCCGCCAACGTCTCCTCAATGCTGCAGGATGTGCGTGCGCAGCGTCAGACTGAAATTGATTACATTACCGGCTACCTGCTGCGTCGCGCCCGTGCGCAGGGGATTGCACTGCCGGAAAACACCCGCCTGTACGACCTGATTAAACGCAAGGAGTCCCAATATGAGCGCGAACGCATCAGTGCTGGTTTGCCTGGCCCATGGCAGTGAAGAGACCGAAGCGATCACCACTATCGACCTGCTGGTCCGCGCCGGCCTGAAGGTGACCACCGCCAGCGTGGAGAGTGATGGCACGCGCGAGATTGTCTGCTCCCGCGGCGTACGCCTGCTGGCTGACGCACCGCTGGTTGAAGTGGCGGATAACGATTTTGCCGCCATCGTCCTGCCGGGCGGCCTCAAAGGCGCTGAAACCTTCCGCGACAGCCCGCTGCTGGTGGAGACGGTACGCCAGTGTCACCTGTCAGGCAAAATTGTCGCGGCGATCTGTGCCGCGCCGGGCACGGTACTGGTACCGCATGACCTGTTTCCGGTGGGCAATATGACCGGATTTCCCGGCCTGAAGCACACCATTCCGGAGGAGAAATGGATGGAGCGCCGCGTGGTGTGGGATCCGCGCGTTAATCTGCTGACCAGCCAGGGGCCGGGCACGGCGATCGATTTTGCCCTGAAGCTGATTGATCTGCTGGTGGATAAAGAGCAAGCGCGTGAAGTCGCATCACAGCTGGTGCTGGCGGCAGGGATTTATAATTATCAGGAATTTGAAGAGCGCGCATAAAAAAGGTCGCCATCAATGGCGACCCCACGAGATCAGCGCACAGTTTTATTCGTCGCGGTGATTACAGGGTGCGCATTCCTGCGCACCGGGTTTTGCCCATGCACCCGAAATCAGGCACGCCAGGCTTAACTCCGCGGTTACGGACGGTACACCTTCACGTTCTTAAAGCCCTGCTCATGCAGATACAACGCCTGCAACCGGCTCATCACGCCGCGATCGCAGTACAGCAACCAGGTTCTGCTCTGATCGAGATCGCCGAACTGGGTGCTCAGCTTATAGAACGGCAGCGATTTCACTTCCACACCGGTCAGCGCCAGCGGCTTGTCGTCCTGTTCATCAATTGAACGGATATCCAGCACCACATCGTTGCCGCTGAAGGACGCCACGGTTTCCACTTCCACCACTTCTTCTTCCGTCTGCTCCGCAATTTCACGGATATCGACGTTGCTGGCTTCCTGCACCACGCGCTGCAGAATGTCGAAATCGAAGTTCTGCTCTTCGGCTTCGATCTTCGCCTTCACCGCTTTCACCGTGGGGCTTTTCGAAATCACGCCGCAGTACTCCGGCATGGTGCGGGCAAAGTCTTCGGTGCCGATCTGACGCGCAATATTGATGATGTGCTCTTTATCGTGCGAGATCAGCGGGCGCAGAATCAGCGTGTCGGACGCGTTATCAATCAAACGCAGGTTAGTCAGCGTCTGGCTGGAGACCTGGCCCAGCGCCTCACCGGTCACCAGCGCCTGCACGCCGTAACGCTCAGCCACCATCGACGCCGCACGCACCATCATGCGCTTCAGCACCACGCCCATCTGGCCGTCATCAACTTTTTCCAGAATCTCGCCCACCACCGGCTCAAAATTGATGGCGACAAAACGCACGCGATGTGAACGGCCAAAACGCTGCCACAGATAGTGCGCCACCTGACGCACGCCGATTTCATGCGCCGCGCCACCAAGGTTAAAGAAGCAGTAATGCACGCGACAGCCGCGGCGCATCAGCATATAGCTGGAGACGCCGGAGTCAAAGCCGCCGGAAATCAGCGACAGCACATCTTCCTGGGTGCCGATCGGGAAGCCGCCCAGGCCTTCATAGCGGCCGGTAATCAGCAACAGACGATCGTCTTCAATCTCCAGATTCACCGTCACATCCGGGTGATTCAGCTGCACGCGCGCGCTTTCAATGTGCTGATTGAGACCGCCGCCGACGTAGCGCTCCACATCCTGCGAGCTAAAGCTGTGCTTGCCGCGACGCTTTACGCGCACGCAGAAGCTCTTGCCTTCCAGCCGCTCGCGGTTGAGCGCCAGCGTCTGCTCGAAGATATCGTGCATGTCGGTATAGGCGCGGTCTTCGACCGCCAGCACATGGTGGATACCGGGAATGCGCGTCAGCTCTTCCGTGACGGTGGCACGCAGCGCTTCCTTCTTCGCGCGCACTTCGATGTGATCCCAGTGGCGCACCACGGCGATCTCTTCGTCGAGGGTGCGCAGGGTATTACGGATGTTACCGGTCAGAATTTTGATAAAGCGCAGGCGCACCGACTGACTTTTGATGGTGATTTCAGGGAAGAGCTTGATGATAAACTTCATGGCGATACAGCTTCGTTGGGCAAATAAGTGCTAAAATCATCAACACTTAGCTGGTAAAATCATATAATTGCGGGTTGGCATCAGCCACCGCATCCGAGGCGCGCAAGTATATCACCTTTGTCGGGTGACTGCTGTAAGCAACCTTCGCCGCATTGATTATTTTGCTAATCAATGCCCGTCGGCTACCATGACCGATTGCAACATAATGTCCCAACCTGTGAGTCGACACTGATTATGCCGAAAAAAGCCGAAGCGCCCGTGAGTTTTGAAAACGCACTGCAGCAGCTGGAACAGATTGTCAGCCGTCTGGAGAGTGGCGAACTGCCGCTGGAAGAGGCGCTGAATGAATTCGAGCGCGGCGTACAGCTGGCACGCAGCGGCCAGCAAACCCTGCAGGCGGCGGAACAGCGCGTGCAGATTCTGCTGAGCGACGACAAAGACGCCCCGCTCGCCCCTTTCACGCCGGAAAATGAGTAATGGATTTCGTGCAACTGCAGCGCGCCTACCATGAGCGCGTGAACCAGGCGTTGACGCGCTTAATAGATCCACTTCCTTTTCAGAGTTCTCCTCTGGTGAACGCCATGCAATATGGGGCACTATTAGGCGGTAAGCGCCTGCGCCCGTTTCTGGTGTATGCCACTGGCGAGATGCTGCGCGCCGAGGCGGCCAGCCTGGATGCCCCCGCCGCAGCGGTGGAGTGCATTCACGCTTACTCATTGATTCATGATGACCTGCCGGCGATGGACGACGATGCGTTACGTCGCGGGCAGCCAACCTGCCATATCAAATATGGTGAAGACACGGCGATTCTGGCCGGCGATGCCCTGCAAACCCTGGCGTTTACCATTCTTGCGGACCAGCCGATGCCCGGCGTAAGCCCGCAGGATCGCATTGCCATGATTTCCGAACTGGCGCAGGCCAGCGGCGTGGCCGGCATGTGCGGTGGCCAGGCGCTGGATTTAGCCGCCGAAGGCCAATCCGTGGACCTGAACCAGCTGGAGCAGATCCATCGCCACAAAACCGGCGCGCTGATCCGCGCCGCCGTGCGTCTCGGCGCCCTCACAGCAGGTGCAGCGGGCCGCGATGCGCTGCCGCAGCTGGATATCTACGCCAACGCCATCGGACTGGCGTTTCAGGTGCAGGATGACATCCTCGATGTGGTCGGCGATACCGCCGTTCTGGGCAAAACCCAGGGAGCCGATCAGGCGCTGGGGAAAAGCACTTACCCGGCGCTGCTGGGACTGGATAACGCGCGGGCCAAAGCGCAGGATCTCTATCGCGAAGCACTGGGCGCGCTGGAGGTGCTGGCGGCACAGTCGTATGACACGTCCGCTCTGCAGGCGCTGGCCAGCTTTATAATTGAACGCGATAAATAACTTATATAATGAGTCTCTGATGAGTTTTGATATTGCAAAATACCCGACACTGGCGTTAGCAGGCACGGTTCAGGAATTACGTTTACTGCCTAAAGAAAAACTTCCGGACCTGTGCGACGAGCTGCGTCAGTATCTGCTGGACAGCGTGAGCCGCTCGTCTGGCCACTTTGCTTCGGGTCTGGGCGTCGTCGAGCTGACCGTCGCGTTGCATTATGTGTATAACACCCCGTTTGACCATCTGGTGTGGGACGTCGGCCATCAGGCCTATCCGCACAAGATTCTGACCGGCCGCCGCGACCGTATCGGCACTATCCGTCAGAAAAATGGCCTGCACCCGTTCCCGTGGCGCGGCGAAAGCGAATATGACGTGCTGAGCGTGGGCCACTCGTCGACGTCCATCAGCGCCGGTCTCGGCATGGCCGTGGCCGCCGAACGCGAAGGCAAAGGTCGCCGCACCGCCTGTATTATTGGCGACGGCGCGATTACCGCGGGCATGGCGTTTGAAGCCATGAACCACGCCGGTGATATCAAGCCGGACATGCTGGTGATCCTCAACGACAATGAGATGTCGATCTCTGAGAACGTGGGCGCGCTGAACAATCGCCTGGCGCAGATTCTCTCGGGGAAAACCTATTCACGCCTGCGCGAAGGCGGCAAGCGCGTGCTGGGCGGCCTGCCGCCGATCAAAGAGCTGGTGAAGCGCACCGAAGAGCACCTGAAAGGCATGGTGGTGCCGGGCACGCTGTTTGAGGAGCTGGGCTTTAACTATATCGGTCCGGTCGACGGTCACGATGTGCTGACGCTGGTCAGCACGCTGAAGAATATGCGCGATCTGAAAGGGCCGCAGTTCCTGCACATCATGACCAAAAAGGGCAAGGGCTACGCGCCGGCGGAAGAAGATCCGATTACCTGGCACGCGGTGCCGAAATTCGATCCGGCCAGCGGCTCGCTGCCGAAAAGCGCGCCGGGCCTGCCGAGCTACTCGAAAATTTTTGGTAACTGGCTGAGCGAGATGGCCGCCGACGATGCGCGGCTGATGGCCGTGACGCCGGCCATGCGCGAAGGCTCCGGCATGGTGAGCTACTCGCGTGATTATCCGCAGCAGTATTTTGACGTGGCGATCGCCGAGCAGCATGCGGTGACGTTTGCCGCAGGCATGGCCATCGGCGGTTATAAGCCGGTGGTGGCGATTTACTCCACCTTCCTGCAGCGCGCCTACGACCAGGTGATTCACGACGTGGCAATTCAGCAATTGCCGGTACTGTTTGCTATCGATCGCGGCGGTATCGTGGGTGCCGACGGCCAGACGCACCAGGGGGCGTTTGATATCGCCTATCTGCGCTGCGTGCCGGGCATGGTGATCATGACGCCAAGCGATGAAAACGAGTGTCGTCAGATGCTTTACACCGGCTACCACTATCAGGATGGCCCGAGCGCGGTGCGCTATCCGCGCGGCACCGGCACCGGCGCCACGCTGGAACCGATGGCCAGCCTGCCGCTTGGCAAAGGGGTCATCCGGCGTCGCGGCGAGCAGCTGGCCATCCTCAACTTTGGTACTCTGCTGCCGGAAGCGCAGGCCGCCGCCGACGCGCTCAACGCCACGCTGGTCGACATGCGCTTTGTTAAGCCGCTGGATGAAGCCCTGATTAGCGAACTGGCGGCCAGCCACGACGCGCTGATTACGCTGGAAGAAGGCGCGATCAAAGGCGGTGCCGGCAGCGGCGTCAACGAATACGTGATGGCGAAACGCCTGCGCGTGCCGGTGCTTAACCTCGGCCTGCCGGATGAGTTCATTCCGCAGGGAACGCAGGAAGAAGTGCGTCAGGATTATCAGCTGGACGCCGCAGGCATCCAGCAGCAAATCGCCGCCTGGCTGGCGCAGTAACCGCCCTTCCCCGCTCCTGCTGCTATGCTTGAGGGTAAAACCCCACGCATAAGAGCAGGAGCCCTTCATGAAAACCGTTCGTTTAGGCCAGACCGATCTGCAGGTTTCACGTCTCTGTTTAGGCTGTATGACCTATGGCGATCCGCTGCGCGGTAACCACGCCTGGACGCTGCCGGAAGAGAGCAGCCGACCGCTGATTAAGCAGGCGCTGGACGCGGGCATCAACTTCTTCGACACCGCTAACAGCTACTCCGACGGCAGCAGTGAGGAGATCCTCGGCCGCGCGCTCAAAGATTACGCGCAGCGCGATCGGGTGGTGGTGGCGACTAAAGTCTATTTTCCGCTGAGCAACCTGTCGCAGGGGCTGTCGCGCACCAATATTCTGCAGTCGATTGATGACAGCCTGACACGGCTTGGCATGGAGTATGTCGATCTGCTGCAGATTCATCGCTGGGATTACGCCACGCCGATTGAAGAGACGCTGGAAGCGCTCGATCAGGTAGTGCGGTCAGGCAAAGCGCGTTACATCGGGGCTTCCTCGATGCATGCCACCCAGTTTGCGCAGGCGCTGCAGTTACAGCAGCAGCATGGCTGGGCGCGTTTTGTCAGTATGCAGGATCAGTACAACCTGATTCAGCGCGAAGAAGAGAAAGAGATGCATCCGCTGTGCCAGCGCGAAGGCATCGCGGTGATGCCGTGGAGCCCGCTGGCGCGCGGTAAGCTGACGCGTCCGTGGGGAGAAACCACTGCGCGTTCGGTGTCGGATAACGTAATGGAAAAACTCTATACCGGCACCGAAGAGAATGACGCGGCCATTGCGCAACGGCTGGCAACGGTGGCTGCGGACAAAGGCGTGACGCGCGCGCAGGTGGCGCTGGCGTGGCTGCTGCATAAGCCGGTGGTTACCGCGCCGATTATTGGTGCCTCGCGCGAGCAGCAGTTTGCCGAACTGGTGAAAGCCGTGGACGTGGAGCTGAGTTCAACCGATATCGCCGAGTTGGAGAGCGTCTACCAACCGCATCCGGTGGTGGGATTCGAGTAACAGTCCAGTCAGGTCGCCTTCAGGGCGACCTGATGTCACAGGCAATGCATGCATGGCAACCTGCTGTGGGCTAGGCATTCATGGCAACGCTTTCTGTAGGGTGCACATTCATGCGCACCTGGCGCATTAAAGCACCAGCCCCAACCCATACAAAATCGCCGCTGAAATGACCCCGGCGATAATGTCATCGACCATAATGCCCATGCCGCCGTGCACGTTACGGTCGAACCAGCGAATCGGCCACGGCTTCCACATGTCGAAAATACGGAAAATCACAAAGCCGGCCAGCACCCATTGCCAGCTCATCGCCGGTATCGCCATCAGCGTAATCCACATGCCGATGAACTCATCCCACACGATGCTGCCATGGTCGTGCACACCCATATCACGCGCGGTGCGGTGACACAGGTAGACACCCACGCTAATGCCAATCAGCACCAGCAGCGAATACAGCTGCAGCGGCAGCAGCGTCATCAGCCACCAGAAGGGAATGGCGGCAATTGAACCGGCGGTGCCGGGCATAATCGGGCTCAGGCCGCTGCCAAAACCGGTCGCCAGCAGGTGCCACGGATTGGCCATGCGCAGACGGCTTTTAGCCACATCTTTATTTAGCGTCAAAGTGATCAAATCCCTTGTGATGGAAACTGCGCGGCTTGCCGTTCTCCAGCAGCGTCAGCCCTTCTGCTTCCGGCGCGATCTGGCCGATGCAGGTATACGCCACGCCAAGATGCCCCAGCGCCACATCCAGTGCACCACGATTGACTTCCGGCACGGTAAAGCACAGCTCATAATCCTCACCCCCGCTCAGCGCCCAGCGCAGCACCTGTTCCGGCTCAAAGTGATCGCGCAACGCAGCCGACAGCGGCAGCGCATCCAGATTAATGCGGGCACCGACGCGGCTGGCGGTGAGAATGTGGCCGAGATCGGAGATCAGGCCATCGGACAGATCGATGGCTGACGTCGCCAGATTGCGCAGCGCCTGGCCCTGCAGCACGCGCGGCATCGGGCGCAGATGGCGCTTGATCAGCACTTCATGCACCGCCGGATCGTTCAGGCGATGGTGGTGCTGCAGCAGCGACAGGCCGGCGGCGCTGTCGCCCAGCGTGCCGGTGACAAAAATCCAGTCACCCGGTTTGGCCCCGGCGCGCTTCAGCGCACGGCCGGCCGGCACCAGGCCATGAATGCCCAGCGTCAGGCTGAGCGGCCCGCGGGTGGTATCGCCGCCGATCAGCTGCATATCGTAGTAATCCAGCAGCTCAAACAGGCTGTCGCTGAACGCCGCCAGCCACGGCTCATCCACTTCGGGCAGGGTTAACGCCAGCGTTAACCATGCCGGATCGGCGCCCATCGCAGCCAGGTCGCTCAGGTTAACCGCCAGCGCTTTGTAGCCGAGATCGGCCGGATGGATATCACGTAAGAAATGCACGCCCGCCACCAGCGTATCGGTGCTGATGGCCAGCGTCTGTTTTTCCGGCACGTTAAGTAACGCGCAGTCGTCACCAATTCCCTTCTCCACATCGCGGCGGGAGCTGGTGACGCGGTTAAAATAACGTGCGATCAGTTCGAATTCACCACAGGACATAAGTCAGGTCTCAATGAAAAAAGGCCGGTGAGCCGGCCTTTTGCACTTATTTTTTGTTCGGTCGAATTTGCGGAGCGGCTTTATCCAGCACGCCGTTAACAAATTTATGGCTGTCTTCAGCACCAAACACTTTAGCCAGTTCGATACCTTCGTTGATCGCCACTTTGTACGGCACATCGTCACGCTTGCTCAGTTCATAGAGCGAAATGCGCAGGATGGCTTTTTCTACCTGGCCCAGCTCTTCCAGCTGGCGCGACAGGTAAGGCTTCATCAGGCCGTCCAGGAACGCGCTGTTGGTCGCCACACCGGCCAGCAGTTCGCGGAAATAGCTAATATCGACGTCTTTGACGTCTTGTTCCGCCAGAAACTGGTATTCCACATCGGCAATGTCGTTGTTAGACAACTGCCAGGAGTAAAGCGCCTGGACAGCGCACTCACGGGCGCGACGACGAGCAGCAGGTTTCACAAAATTCCCCTTACAAAAATCAGGCTTTGATGGCTTTCAATACGTTAATCATTTCAAGTGCGGTCAGGGCCGCTTCGGCGCCTTTGTTACCCGCTTTGGTGCCGGCGCGTTCAATCGCCTGCTCGATGTTTTCGGTGGTCAGGACGCCGAAGGTCACCGGAATTTCGCTGTTCATCGCTACGTGAGCGATGCCGGAGCTGGCTTCACCCGCCACGTATTCGAAGTGTGCGGTACCGCCACGGATCACCGTGCCCAGTGCAACGATCGCGTCGTGCTTGCCGGTTTTCGCCAGGGCGCGTGCCGCCAGCGGCAGCTCGTAAGCGCCCGGTACCCAGACCACGGTGATGTTTTCCGCTTTGACCTGGCCAATACGCTTCAGCGCGTCAACTGCACCGTCCAGCAGGCTGTCATTGATGAAATTGTTAAAACGCGCGATTACGATGGCAATATTGGCATCAGGCGTGGCAACAGCAGCTTCGATAACTTTCATACATATCCTTTGGGTGTTTGTTTTATGGCCCCGCAGAAGGGGGCGGATTCTATCATACTCTTCGGCAACGCGCTCAGGCTTTTCCGTGCATGCTCAGCGTGGTGTCAGGGTCAGCCGTAAATCGTCGCCAACCTGACGCACGTCGCTAAAATTCAGCGCTGGCGCATCGGCCAGCGTTTCCAGTCCCGGCAGCGCACACAGGCCGCGCGCGGCGTTACCCAGCAGTTTCGGCGCCAGATAAACGATCAGTTCATCCACCAGGCCGGCCTGCAGCAGCGCACCGGCCAGACCGGCACCGGCCTCGACCCACACGCTGTTGATCTGACGCTGACCGAGCAGCATCATCATCGCCACCAGATCGAGCTGCTCACCGCGCGGTGGCACCTCAATCTGACTCACGCCCGGCGGCCAGCTTTGTGCATCAGCCTCGGTGCGCATCAGCCAGATTTCGCCGGGCTGGGCGATCAAACGATGCTGTGGCGTCACGCGCTGCTGGCTGTCGATCACCACCCGCACCGGCTGACGCAGCTGGCTCTCATCCAGCTGCTGGCGCACGGTCTCGCTCAGTTCATCCCAGCGCACCGTCAGCGACGGATTGTCCGCCAGCACGGTGGCGCTGGTGGTAAGGATAGCTGAACTGCGGGCACGTAAACGTTGCACATCGCGCCTTGCCGCTGCGGAAGTGATCCACTGGCTTTCGCCGCTGGCCATGGCGGTACGGCCATCCAGCGAGGCGCCCAGTTTGAGCTGAATCCACGGAAAACCGGTACGCATGCGTTTGAGAAAACCGCGATTAAGCGCTTCCGCTTCGTTCATCATCAGGCCGTGACTCACGTCGATGCCGGCCTGCTGTAAACGATACAAGCCGCGCCCGGCCACCTGCGGATTAGGATCCTGCATCGCCGCGACCACCCGGCTGACGCCGGCGGCAATCAGCGCATCGCAGCACGGCGGCGTCCGACCGTGATGGCTGCAGGGTTCCAGCGTGACATATGCGGTCGCACCGCGTGCGTGGTCACCCGCCATGCGCAGCGCGTGCACTTCCGCGTGCGGTTCACCGGCGCGCTGATGCCAGCCTTCGCCCACGATCTCACCATCGCGCACGATAACGCATCCGACGTTAGGATTCGGGGTGGTGGTGTATTGTCCGCGCCGCGCCAGTTCCAGCGCGCGCGCCATGTAGTGCGCATCGGTCATGGATTAATCCTGTAAGCGGGCGATCTCTTCGCCAAAATCACGAATATCTTCAAAACTGCGGTACACCGATGCGAAGCGAATATAAGCAACTTTATCCAGCTTCTTCAGCTCTTCCATCACCAGGTTACCAATCAGCTTGCTGGGAATTTCACGTTCGCCGGTGGCGCGCAGCTGGGTTTTGATGTGATTGACCGCATTGTCGACGGCATCCGCGCTCACCGGACGCTTCTCCAGCGCCTTCATCATGCCGCTGGCCAGCTTATCTTCGTTAAAGGGTTCGCGCACGTCGTTGCTTTTCACCACGCGCGGCATTACCAGCTCGGCCACTTCAAAGGTGGTAAAACGCTCATGGCACACCAGGCACTGGCGGCGGCGGCGCACTGAGGAGCCCTCACTAACCAGACGTGAATCAATCACTTTGGTGTCCACAGCGGAGCAGAATGGGCAATGCATGACGTTTCCTGTCGCGAGAATTGGGGGCAGATAGTGTAGCGCGTTCCCGGTTGCAACAAAATACAGGGCGCAGAATCGCCACCTGGCTCACAGCGACGCCTGACGGTTACAGCAAACCGTGAAAAGTTACTAAGCTTAGAGAGCCAATCCGGCTTAATGACAGGAGGATGTATGGGTTTATTCAATTTCGTCAAAGAAGCGGGTGAAAAACTGTGGGATGCGGTGTCAGGCGGCGATGACCAGAGCAAAAAGCTGCAGGAGCACATTAATCAACTCGGCCTGCCCGACAGCGATAAAGTGAAAGTCGATGTCCAGGGCGATACCGTGAAGGTCAGCGGTGACGGTATCTCGCAGGAGCTGAAAGAGAAGATTCTGGTGGCGGCGGGTAACGTGGCCGGCATCACCAAAGTGGAAGATAACGTGACCACCATTGACAGTGCTGCGCAGGCCGAATTCTACACGGTGAAAAAAGGCGATACCCTGAGCGCTATCTCGAAGCAGGTGTACGGCACGCCGAACGAATACAACAAGATCTTTGAGGCGAACAAGCCAATGCTGACGCATCCTGATAAGATCTATCCCGGCCAGGTTTTACGTATCCCTAAATAACCGGAAGGACATTGCATGACGTTCAGGATGATTTGGGTGCCGGCAGCGCTTGCTGCGCTGGTGCTCAGTGGTTGCAGCTCCACCCCCGCTTCACCTCAGGTCAAAGCGCTGCATCAGGAAGTGAGCCAGCTCAACCAGCAGATGCGCAAACTGACCAGTCAGGCCAGCGCGCTGGAGATTCAGGGGCAGCTCAACAGCCAGTCGACGCAGGGCGCATGGTTACTCCCGCAGGCGAATACGCCGGTAGAGCTGCAGACGCAGCTGGGTAAACTGCGCCTGTCGCTGTCGCACGTTGAGGGGGAAGCCAGCGGCAGCCGCGCTAACCTGAATATCCGTGCAACCGATGATAAGCCAGTGCCGGCGCTCAACGCCCGCGTGGTATGGGGCGAAATGGATCCCGCCAGCGGCAAGCCGCTGAACGCCGACAGCCTGAGCCAGACCATTACCGTGCCCGCCAGTCTGATGCCGCGCAGTTCGGTCAGCGTACCGCTGCGCCTCAGCGGGCTGGCACCGGGTCAGCTTGGCTACGTGCGCGTGCATGATGTGCAGGCGGTGACGGACGCCAGCGGCGCGGTTGTCGCAGGCCAGTAATTCTGGCGTCAGGCATAAAAAAAACAGGCTGCACTCAGGCAGCCCGTTTCATATCTCCAGCACAATTACGGCAGAATCGAAGGCTGATCGGCGCCCTCTTTCTCCACTTTCTGCACCAGCATGTGTTCACGCTTCATGCCCAGCTTCAGCGCCAGCGCGGACGACACGTAGATCGACGAAACGGTACCGATGGTGACACCGATCAGCATGGTCAGCGAGAAGCCTTTCAGCAGCGCGCCACCAAAGATGAACAGGATCAGGATCATCGCCAGCGTGGTGATCGAGGTGATCAACGTACGGCTCAGCGTCTGGGTCAGCGACACGTTAGTGATGTCGTAAGAAGAACCGCGACGGATTTTGCGGAAGTTCTCACGAATACGGTCGGAAACCACGATCTTATCGTTGAGCGAGTAACCAATCACCGACATCAGCGACGCCACAATCGTCAGATCGATCTCAATGTGGAACAGCGACAGAATGCCGCAGGTGATGATCACGTCGTGCGCCAGCGCCAGCACGGTGCCCAGCGCCAGACGCCACTCAAAGCGAAAGCCGATGTAGATCAGAATCGCAATCAGCGCCGACAGCAGCGCCATCGCTCCGGCCTGCGCCAGATCGCTGCCCACGCTCGGGCCCACGAACTCAATTCGCTTCACGGTCGCGTTCTGCTGCGTCGTCTGGTTGATCGAGGCGACCACTTTGTTGCCCAGCTCCTGGCCTGCATTGCCGGTGGTCGGTGGCATACGCACCATCACATCACGGCTGCTGCCAAAGTTCTGTACCAGCGGCTCCTCAAAGCCTGCCTTCACCAGCCCGTCACGCAGCGCATCCAGATCCGCCGGCTTCTCGAGGTTGATCTCAATCACCGTCCCGCCGGTGAAATCGAGCCCCCAGTTAAAGCCGCGCACACCGATAATGGCGATGGACGCCACAATCAGCAGGCCGGAGATGATAAAGGCCAGCGTATCCCAGCGCATAAAGTCGACGACTTTACGCCCATGGTTCAGCTGTTCAATACTATATTCCTGTGCCACAACGCACTCCTCAGATAGACAGCTTATTGATGCGTTTGCCGCCGTACACCAGGTTAACGATGGCACGGGTGCCGACGATAGCGGTGAACATGGAAGTCGCGATACCGATAGCCGTGGTAATCGCAAACCCTTTGATCGAGCCGGTACCGACCGCATAAAGAATGATAACTTTAATCAGCGTGGTGACGTTGGCGTCGACGATACTGGAGAAGGCGCCTTTATAGCCTTCATGAATCGCCTGCTGTACCGAGCGTCCGTTACGCAATTCTTCTTTAATACGTTCGTTAATCAACACGTTAGCATCCACCGCCACCGCCAGCGTCAGCACGATACCGGCAATGCCCGGCATGGTGAGCGTGGCGCCCGGTAACAGTGACATGATGCCGACAATCAGCACCAGGTTGCACAGCAGGGCGCTGGTCGCAATCAGACCAAACTTCTTGTAGAACACCACCATAAAGATGATGGAGGCGATCAGCCCCCACAGACAGGCTTCGAGACCCTGCGTGATGTTCTGCTGGCCCATGGTTGGACCGATGGTCCGCTCTTCCACAATCTGGATTGGCGCAATCAGCGCACCGGCACGCAGCAGCAGCGACAGCTGACGCGCTTCGTTCGGGTTGCTGATACCGGTAATTCGGAAGCTGTTGCCGAGGCGCGACTGAATGTTCGCCACGTTAATCACTTCTTCCTGCTTCACCAGAATCGCACGACCGTTCGCATCTTTCTTACCGCTGTCCTTGTACTCCACAAACAGGGTCGCCATCGGCTTGCCGATGTTGTCCTTGGTGAAGTTGGACATGATGTTACCGCCGGCGCCATCAAGCGAGATATTCACCTGCGGCTGGTTGTACTCATCCATGCTGGACGTCGAGTCGGTGATGTGGTCACCGGTGAGAATCACGCGCTTGTACAGCACCACCGGCTGACCTTCACGCGTCTTTTTCACTTCCGAGTCACCCGGCACGCGGCCGCTGGCGGCTGCGCTCGGATCCACCGAGGTGTTGACCAGGCGGAACTCCAGCGTTGCGGTAGCACCCAGAATCTCTTTAGCACGCGCGGTATCCTGGATACCCGGCAGCTCAACCACGATGCGGTCAGCGCCCTGACGCTGTACCAGCGGCTCAGCTACACCCAGCTGGTTCACACGGTTACGCAGGATGTTAATGTTCTGCTGCACCGCATATTCGCGCGCTTCACTCAGACGCGCATCGGTCATCACCGCACGCAGCGTGTCGCTGCCAGCGCTGGTGATCACCAGGTCGCGATGGCGCGGCGTCAGATAGCTGATGGCCGCATCACGGCTGGCGCCGTCGCGGAAGCGTATTTCGGTGCCGTAGTTAGCGATTTTGCTAACGTTGGTGTAAGGGATATTTTTTTCGCGCAGATCGCTGCGCAGGCCATCAGCATTCTGCTCCTGCAGCTTGCCGAGGGCAGTATCCATGTCGACTTCCATCAGGAAGTGCACGCCGCCGCGCAGATCGAGGCCGAGTTTCATCGGTTCAGCGGCCAGCATGGTCAGCCAGCGCGGTGTGGCAGGGGCCAGGTTGAGCGCCACGACGAAATCTTCGCCCAGCGCATTGGTGATGGCTTCACGCGCGCGCAGCTGAATATCCGTGTTAGCGAAACGGGCCAGAATGGCACCATTTTCCAGCGCGAGGGATTTGCTCTGGATATTGTCTTGTTTTAATACGGTCTGGATCTGATCCAACGTTTGCTCACTGGCGGCGCCACCGCGCGCACCAGTGATCTGAACGGCCGGATCCTCACCATAAAGGTTAGGAAGCGCATACAGCAGGCCGACGAGAATCACGACGACCAGCATGATGTACTTCCACAAAGGATAACGGTTTAACACGGCAGTTCCCTTCGGGAAGAATAAATTACAGCGCCTTCATTGTACCTTTCGGCAGAACGGCGGCCACGAAATCACGTTTAATCACTACTTCAGTGGTGTCGTTCAGGGCGATAGCGATGTAGCCGGTTTCAGCCACTTTCGTTACGCGTCCCACCAGGCCACCGTTGGTCAGCACTTCATCACCTTTGGAGATGGAATCCATCAGCTTTTTGTGATCTTTGGCGCGCTTCTGCTGTGGACGCAGGATCATGAAGTAGAAAATCAGACCAAAAACCACCAGCATGATCACCAGAGAATACGGACTTCCCTGAGACGGAGCGCCAGCTGCGGCCACGGCGTCAGAAATGAAAAAGCTCATTAAATTTCCCTCATTGATAGAATTATCAGACGTTTAACGGTGGAACCGCTTTGCCCGTCCGTTGGTAGAACTCGCTAACAAAGTGCTCTAATTTACCCTCTTCGATGGCCTGGCGTAAACCCGCCATCAGACGCTGGTAATAGCGCAGATTGTGGATGGTGTTCAGACGTGCGCCCAGTATTTCGTTACAGCGATCAAGATGATGCAAGTAGGCACGCGTGTAATTGCGACAGGTATAACAATCACACTCCGCATCCAGCGGCGCGGTGTCATCTTTGTATTTCGCATTGCGGATTTTCACCACGCCATCGGTGACGAACAGATGGCCATTGCGCGCGTTACGCGTTGGCATAACACAGTCAAACATATCGATACCGCGGCGAACGCCTTCCACCAGATCTTCCGGTTTGCCGACGCCCATCAAATAACGCGGTTTGTCTTGCGGAATTTGCGGACAGACGTGTTCCAGGATGCGGTGCATGTCCTCTTTTGGTTCACCCACCGCCAGGCCGCCCACAGCGTACCCATCAAAGCCAATCTCTACCAGACCTTTAACCGAGACATCACGTAAATCTTCGTAAACCCCGCCCTGAATAATGCCAAACAGCGCATTTTTGTTACCGAGCGCGTCAAAGCGGTCGCGGCTGCGCTGCGCCCAGCGCAGTGACATCTCCATCGAGCGTTTAGCGTAATCCCAGTCCGCCGGATACGGCGTACATTCGTCGAAAATCATCACAATATCGGAGCCGAGATCGTACTGAATCTCCATCGATTTTTCCGGGTCGAGGAAAATCGGGTCGCCGTTGATGGGGTTGCGGAAATGCACGCCGGCTTCAGTGATCTTACGGATATCACCGAGGCTGAACACCTGGAAGCCGCCGGAGTCGGTCAGGATCGGTCCCTGCCAGTGCATGAAATCGTGCAGGTCGCCGTGCAGTTTCATGATCTCCTGCCCCGGGCGTAGCCACAGGTGGAAAGTGTTGCCCAGCAGGATCTGCGCGCCGGTCTCTTTCACTTCTTCCGGCGTCATGCCTTTGACCGTGCCGTAGGTGCCGACCGGCATAAACGCCGGGGTTTCCACGACGCCGCGATCAAAGACCAGACGGCCACGGCGCGCGCGCCCGTCGGTGGTATCTAATTCAAATTTCACATTGACCTCTTTCGATAATCAGAGAAACAGTCTGATTACTCAGCCACCAACGATTTCGTCGGGAGCCTGTGGATTACGGGTGATGTACATCGCATCCCCGTAGCTAAAGAAACGGTACTGCTCCGCCACCGCGCTTTGATAAGCCGCCATGGTGTGTTGATAACCGGCAAACGCCGAAACCAGCATAATCAGCGTCGATTCCGGCAGGTGGAAGTTGGTGATTAGCGCATCAATCACCTGATAGTGATAGCCCGGATAGATAAAGATCTGCGTGTCATCGAAAAACGGCGCGATCAGCCCATCCTGGCAGGCCTGCGCTGCGCTCTCCAGCGATCGCACCGAGGTGGTGCCCACCGCCACCACTTTGTTACCGCGCGCTTTGCACGCCAGCACCGCGTCCACCACGTCCTGCGGCACTTCGGCATATTCAGAGTGCATGATGTGATCGTTGATGTTCTCTACGCGCACCGGCTGGAAGGTGCCAGCGCCGACGTGCAGCGTCACAAACGCCATCTCCACGCCTTTCGCCTTCAGCGCCGCCAGCAGCGGCTCATCGAAGTGCAGACCGGCGGTCGGCGCTGCCACCGCGCCGGGGCGCGCGCTGTACACCGTCTGATACAGCTCGCGGTCAGCTTCCTCATCCGGACGATCGATGTACGGCGGCAGCGGCATATGGCCGACGCTGTTCAGGATATCCAGCACCGCGCGATCGTCCGCAAACTCGATTTCGAACAGCGCATCGTGGCGCGCCACCATGGTGGCTTTGACGCTTTCGTCGTCGCCCAGCAGTAATTCGGCACCCGGCTTCGGCGCTTTGGAGGCGCGCACGTGCGCCAGCACGCGTTTGTCATCCAGCATGCGCTCAACCAGCATCTCAATTTTGCCGCCGCTGGCTTTACGACCATAGACGCGCGCCGGAATCACCCGGGTATTATTGAACACCAGCAGATCGCCCGGATTGAGCTTATCCAGCACATCAGTAAACACGCCATGGTTCAGCGCCCCGCTCGGGCCATCCAGCGACAGCAGACGACATCCGCTGCGCTGCGCCTGCGGATAGTGGGCGATCAAAGATTCCGGTAATTCAAAGGCAAAATCGGCTACACGCATGCATCACTTCTTCAGGACTCAAAAAACAGGCGGCATAGTTTAGCGGAAAAGTGGGCAATTCTGAACAACTGGCTGCGCCGGTGTGATTCTGCCTATAATGCGCCATGAACTTTCTTGCTCACCTTCACCTTGCCACCCTGGCCGACAGCTCACTGCTGGGTAATCTGCTGGCCGACTTCGTGCGCGGCAACGTTGAGGCGCAGTGGCCGCAGCCGGTGGTGGCCGGTATTGCCCTGCACCGGCGCATTGATGTGCTGACCGATAACCTGCCGGAAGTGCGCAGCGCGCGTCAGCTGTTCCGCGCCGAAACGCGCCGCGTCGCGCCCATCACCCTCGACGTGATCTGGGACCACTTCCTGGCGCGCCACTGGGATCAGCTGCATCCGGCGCAGTCGCTGTCTGCCTTTAGCGCTGCCGCCGAGCGCGACATTGTGCCGCAGCTGCCCGGCACGCCGGGCGATTTTATCGAGCTCAACGCGGTAATGTGGCGCGAACGCTGGTTTGAACACTATGCTGACCCGGCGCGGCTGGCGCGCGTGCTAAGCGGCATGGCGCATCGCCGGCCACGGCTGGCGACGCTGCGCGACTCGTATCAGGATTTTGTCGACCACTACACCCAGCTCGAACCGCTGTTTTTCCAGTTCTATCCACGCCTGATGGCCGCCGCGCGCGCCCGGCAGCTGTGAAGCACAATTTGCCGCTGCCCCGCATTGCCTCCCCTTGCCAGCCGCAGCCATCTGCGGCTTAATGAAGCCTTGCTTAACTTTTGTTAAGCCAGTCACACAGCCATGGCGCTTTATCCTGCGTGGTTCGCCACGTCTATTGCCAGTGAATGATAAGAGGGAAAAATGTCATCAGCTACGCTAACCGAATTAGATGCCCGTTATCACTATGCCTGTGAGGTGGCGAAAACCGCCGCCAGCCGCGCGCTGGCGTGGTATCAGCAGCGCCATCAGCTGGTGGTGGAGCACAAGAAGGATTTGCAGGATGTGGTCAGCGAGGCGGATCGCAACGTTGAACTGCTGGTAAAACACCTGATTCATGAGCGTTTTCCTGACGATGCGGTGCTGGGTGAAGAGAGCGGCGGTGACGTCAGCGGCGCGCGCTTTATCTGGGTCATCGATCCGATTGACGGCACCAGCAGCTTTCTTAATGGCCTGCACAACTGGTGCGTCTCGCTGGCGATTGTCTGTGACAATCAGCCGGTGATTGGCGTAGTCAGCGATCCTAATCATCAGGAAACCTTCCACGCCTGCCGCGGCAAAGGTGCCTGGGTGAATGACAAGCGCATTCAGGCACACAGCGCGCAGCGGCTCGATCAGGGGCTGCTGGGCCTCAGCAGCTCCAACAGCCAGCCGATTGAACCGCTGACCACCTTTATCAGCCAGCTGCTGGCGCAGGGCGGCATGTTTATCCGCAACGGTTCCGGTGCGCTGATGAGCGCCTGGGCGGCCGCCGGCCGGCTGATTGGCTATTACGAAGCGCACATGAATCCGTGGGATGGCCTGCCCGGCATTGTGCTGATGCGCGAAGCGGGCGGCGTCACCAACGATTATCTCAGCCACCATGGCCTGCAACAGGGTAATCCGGTGCTGCTGGCCAACGCGGTGCTCTATCCGCAGCTCAAAGCGCTGCTGCCGGCACAGCCAACGCTATGACGCGTCTGCTGCTGAGCGCGCTGCTGGCTTTGCTGGCGCTCACCGCGCAGGCGCAGCCGCGCTACCAGCTGGAAAAAGTGGTAGAGATCAGCCGTCACGGCGTGCGTCCTCCCACCGCAGGTAACCGCACGGAAATCGAAGCCGCCACCCAGCGCGCCTGGCCGCGCTGGCGCAGCGCCGACGGCGAACTCACCGCACACGGTTATGCAGCGGTCGTGAATAAAGGTCGCTGGCAGGGTGAACACTATCGCCAGCTCGGCCTGCTGCGCGCCGGCTGTCCCGATGCCAGGCAAATCTACGTGCGTGCCAGTCCGCTGCAGCGCACCCGTGCCACGGCGCAGGCGCTGCTGCAGGGCGCCTTTCCTGGCTGCGATGTGGCAGTTCATCACGTCGCGGGGGCGGTCGATCCGCTATTTCAGAGCGAAAAACTGCCGTTCGGCCAAACGGATGCTGCCACGGAGCGGGCAGCGGTCGCGGCGCGCGCCGGCGATCTCACCGCACTGCAACAGCGTTTACAGCCCGCCGTGCAGCAGCTCAGGCAGGCGGTGTGTGCGGCAGATTGCCCGTTCTTCGATCGCCCCTGGCAGCTGAAGCAGAGTAAAAGCGGCCATACCTACGTGCAGGGTCTCAGCGTGCTGGCCAGCATGGCCGAAACCTTACGGCTCGGCTGGAGCGAAAATCTGCCGTTCAGCCAGCTGGCGTGGGGCAACATCACCCGGGCGCAGCAGATCAGCGCCCTGCTGCCGCTGCTGACCGCCAATTACGATCTGAGTAATGATGTGCCATATATCGCGCAAAAGCGTGCGTCGATTCTGCTGGACGCGGTGGTGCGCAACCTGCAGGACGATGCGGCGACGTCCTCCACCCGCTGGCTGCTGCTGGTGGCACACGACACCAATATCGCCATGTTACGCACGCTGATCGGCTTCAGCTGGCAACTGCCCGGCTATGCGCGCGGTAATATTCCGCCCGGCAGCAGTCTGGTGTTTGAGCGCTGGCGCGATAACCAGACGCAGACGCTGCTGCTGCGCGTCTATTTTCAGGCGCAAAGTCTGGATGCGCTGCGCCAGCTAACGCCGATCGATCGGCAGCACCCGCTGCTGCGCCAGGAGTGGCATCAGCAAAACTGTCGCCAGACGGCGGTGGGTACGCTGTGTCCTTATCAATCGACGCTTGATCACTGGCGCACCGCCATTGATCAGCGCGCGGTAATCCCCGTGGACTATCCCTGACGCCAGCCACCGGGTTAAGCCAGACAGATTACGCCGGCTTATTCCTGCAGCGAAATTACAGCAATAAACTGCAAGCTGATGGGCACGGTTATCTGAGACTTTTCTTTTTTTTCCCTTAAAAGCGTTAACGCTGAAAAACTGCGATATGCTGCACGGGTCAATCATCCCTTAGTAATACCTTTCTCTTTTTACATTTTTCGGCGACAGGATGCGCCGAGCTATTTTTACCCGCAGTAATAAAATCGCAAATTAACATTGAATAACTGGGATCCTGTTATGTCTGTACCTGTTTCGCTGCGCTATCGTCCGGATATCGATGGTCTGCGCGCTGTCGCCATTATATTGGTTGTGCTGTTCCACTGCGGCGTCAGCGCCGTGCCGGGCGGCTTTATTGGCGTCGATATATTTTTCGTTATTTCCGGCTTTTTAATTGGCGGTATTATCAGTAAAGAAATTACCGCCGGCACCTTCTCGTTTTATCAGTTTTATTTACGCCGCATCCGGCGTATTGCGCCCGCCCTGTTTTTTACGCTGATGGTATTGCTGCTGCTCGGTTATCTGCTGTTATCCCCGCTGGAATTAAGCCAGCTGGCAAAATACAGCATGGCGGTATTTCTCTCGGTGCCCAATATGCTGTTACTGAAGAGCGGCGACTATTTCAGTGCAGATGCCGATCTCAATCCGCTGCTGATGACCTGGTCGCTGGGCATTGAGGAGCAGATCTATATCGTGCTGCCGTTTATTCTGCTGCTGGCCGCGCGACTGCGGCGCACAATGACCGGCATGGTGCTACTGCTCAGCCTGCTGTCGCTGGCTGGCTGCCTGTGGTTAACGCCCCTCTCCAGCACTCAGGCGTTTTATCTGCTGCCAACCCGCGCCTGGGAACTGGGTGCCGGCGTGCTGCTGGCGCTGTGGCAACCCCGCCCCGTCACCGGCCGGCTGGCCAGCCTCTGTCATCTTGCTGGCTGGCTGCTGATCATTGGTGCCACGCTGTTATTCAGCCATAGCGATCGCTTCCCTGGATGGCTGGCGCTGCTGCCGGTGCTGGCGGCCTGTCTGATGATCGGTGCGCGCAGCCCGCTCAATCAGCGGCTGCTGGAGAACGCGCCGATGCGCTTCATCGGTAAAATTTCCTACTCGTGGTATCTGTGGCACTGGCCGCTGCTCAGTCTGGCACGCATCTGCAGCGATCGACCGCTCAGTATCTGGCAGGCGTTGAGCATCTGTGCCGTGGCGCTGGTCATCGCCTGGCTCTCCTGGCGCTTCGTCGAACAGCCATTCCGTCGGGCGCGCAGCGGTACGCGCTGGCTGATCCCCGGCTACTGCGCCTCGTCGCTGCTGGCAGCCGGTGCCATGGTGCTGCTGTGGCAGAGCGGTGGCCTGAAATCGCGCGTCAGTGAAGCGGTGATGCTCGGCGACGAATGGAAAGTCGCCGCCCAGCGCGATCCCTGCCTGCTGGATTACGGCGCCACGCGGCCCGCCCGCGATGCGCAGTGCCAGCCGCAGAGTGACACACCGGCGATAGCGCTGATTGGCGACAGCCATGCCGCGGCGCTGGCGGCTAACGTCGCCGATTACGCCCGGCGACAGCAGAAACCGCTGTTTCAGCTGACCAAAGCCTCCTGCCCTTTCCTGCTTGAGGCCACGCGCGCGATGCCGCAAAAACCGCAGCATGCACAGCAGTGCCTCGATTTTAATCAGCGGGTTTTGCCGATCATCCTGAGCGATAAAATAGACGAAGTGGTGATTAGCGCGTTCTGGGCGGCGGGCCTCAGTGCGCAGCCGGGCAGCGGATTCCGCAGTCTCCGCGATCCGGCGCAGGACAATCTGCAGGCGCTGAAAAGCGGGCTGGATACCGTGGTGGCGCAGCTGCTGGCGGCGGGGAAAAAGATCACCCTCATAGACGATGTGCCGACCATCACGCTCGATCCGCTGCGCTACAGCCATAACCGCAATATACCGCTGCGCCGCAGCCTCAATAGCTGGCTCAGCGCGCAGGATGGCGCGGCGCTGGCGACGGAACGCACGCAGCAGTTGCAGATGCCAAACGCATCGGTGGCAGAGCTGTTAAAGGATTATCAGCAGCATGGCGTGCGCGTGTTGTCACTGCAGGAGACGTTGTGTAATGCGCAGGGGTGTCTGGTCACTCATCAGGGCATGCCGCTCTGGTACGACAATAATCACCTGAATCCGTACGGCGGAGAGATGGCGCTGGGAAAAAACTGGTAATGCACCACGGGCGAAGTCTCGCTTCGCCCGTGGTAAAGCTTCTTACGCTTTACGTTTCTTCGCCAGCGGCCAGGCCAGCAGCAGCAGAACAATCCACGCAAACCCGACATATAGCGAGATACGCGTATCCGGGAAGTAGCCAATCAGCGCGATGATAAAGGCAAGGAACAGCACCCCCACCCACGCCGTAGCGCTGCCGCCCGGCAGAGCAAACTGCAGCTTACCGGCCTGCTCTTTGCCGATTTTGTGGCGGAACGCGATCTGCGATAGCAGAATCATAATCCACACCCACACGGTGGCAAACGTCGCCAGCGAGGCAATCACCAGGAACACTTTTTCCGGCATCAGATAGTTGAGGTACACCGCCACCAGCATGGCAAGCATCATCACCAGCACCGTGACCCACGGAATGCCGCGATTCGACACCTTCATAAACATCTTCGGCGCATGACCCTGCTGCGCCATACCGTGCAGCATGCGGCCAACGCCAAACACATCGCTGTTAATCGCCGACAGCGAGGCAGTCAGTACCACAAAGTTCAGAATGGAGGCGGCGGCGGCGATGCCGAGGTGCTGGAAAGTCAGCACGAACGGGCTGCCTGCGGTACCGACCTGGTTCCAGGGATAGATCGACATGATCACAAACAGCGTGCCGACATAGAACACCAGAATGCGCAGCGGTACGGAGTTGATGGCGCGCGGGATCGATTTCGCCGGATCTTTGGCTTCGCCGGCGGTGATACCAATGATCTCAATGCCGCCGTAGGCGAACATCACCATCTGCAGCGACAGCAGCATGCCGACGATACCGTGGGCAAAGAAGCCGCCGTTGGTCCACAGGTTATGGATGCCGGTCGGCTGACCGCCGTTGCCGATGCCCCAGAAAATCATGCCGAAACCGGCCACGATCATGATGATGATGGTGGCGACTTTGAAGAAGGAGAACCAGAACTCCACTTCGCCAAACACCTTAACGCTCATCAGGTTGATGGCGCCGATGATCAGCACCACCGACAGCACCCAAATCCAGTGCGGCACGTCCGGGAACCACACGCCCATGTAGATACCAAAAGCCGTGACGTCGGCGATCGCCACAATCAGGATTTCAAAGCAGTACGTCCAGCCGGTGATATAGCCCGCCAGCGGTCCGAGATAATCCTGCGCGTAGCGTGAAAACGAGCTGGCCTGCGGATTGTTAACCGACATCTCGCCCAGCGCGCGCATGATGATATACGCCACGGCGCCGCCGATGATGTAGGCCAGTAGTACGCTGGGGCCTGCCATTTTGATGGCATCTGCCGAGCCGTAAAACAGCCCGGTGCCGATCGCCGATCCCAGCGCCATAAAACGGATGTGGCGCGTGCTCAGTCCGCGTTTGAGCTTATTGGTTTCTTGCATAACAAACAGTACCTGTGGAAATGAAAAAACCACGGGCAAGCCCGTGGTCGGAATTAACAGCGATGTTGCTTACTGGTGAACGGCAACCTGCTCACGCCCTTTCACCCGGTCAACCACCGCAGCAATCACCAGCATCGCCAGCGACGGCGGCAGCCAGGAGAGTCCCTGATCGGCCAGCGGCAGATGCTGGCTAAACAGCGGCAGCGCATCTTTAAAGCTGGTGGTTTTGATGGCGTCGACGATACCAAACAACAGGCTGATCAGCATGGTTGGCGCAATGATACGCGTGCTGCGATTCCACCAGCTCAGGGTAAAGCTCAGTACCACCAGTACGATGCACGGCGGATAGATAGCCGTCAGCACCGGAATCGAAATCTGAATCAGGTGGCTGAGACCGAGGTTCGACACCAGCATGGCGAACAGGCCGAGAATAAACACCAGCGCTTTATACGACAACGGCAGGTATTGCGCAAAGAATTCTGCGCAGGCGCAGGTCAGGCCCACCGCCGTAACCATACAGGCGACGAAAATCAGCGCGGCGAGGAAGACACTGCCCATGCCGCCGAAGGTCTGCTGCACGTAAGCATGCAGAATCGCCGCGCCGTTAGCGTTCTGATCGACAATCGCGCCGCTGCCGGAGCCCAGCTTGAACAGGCTGAGGTACACCAGCGTCAGACCGACACCGGCGATCACGCCGGCCAGCATGGTATAGCGCGTCAGCAGTTTGCTGTCTTCCACGCCACGTGAACGCGCCGCATTAACGATGACGATACCGAACACCAGCGCGCCGAGCGTATCCATGGTCAGATAGCCGTTCACGAAACCGCTGGAGAAGGCCGCACGCTGGTAGTCGGCGGTGGCCGGCGAAATGCCGCCAGCCGGCCACAGCAGCGCCGCGACGCCCAGAATGGTCAGCGCGACAATTTTCAGCGGCGCGAGGAAGTGGCCGACGGTGTCCAGCAGCTTGCCCGGATAGAGCGAAATGCCAATCACCAGCGCAAAGTACACCAGGCTATAGATAAACAGCGGCAGCGGGCCGTCGCCGGTCAGTGGCGCAATCCCGACTTCAAATGAAACGGTCGCGGTGCGCGGCGTGGCAAACAGCGGACCGACGGCGAGGTAGCACACGGTGGCGAGCAGCAGACCGGCCGCTTTACCAATCGGTGAGCTGAGCGCATCAATACCGCCGCCAACGCGCGCCAGCGCGATCACGGTCATCACCGGCAAACCAACCGCGGTGATCAGGAAGCCGAAGGCGGCAATCCAGACATGTTCACCAGACTGAATACCGACCATAGGCGGGAAAATGATGTTTCCTGCGCCAACGAACAGGGCAAAGGTCATGAAGCCCAGCGCCAGGATATCCCTGGAGGTTAAACGATGTGTCATAAACTTCTGTACTGCCTGTAGCTGATGTTGCGGTGGAAGTTGGGTTTGTGTTGTCCCCTGGATGCGCGAAAACAATGGCTTAACTGGCTTGACCAGTGCGTTATGCGGGCCGAATCGGTACAGCGCAGGTGATTTAAACTGCTTTTCTTCTGTTCACAGAGGGATGAATCGACAACGGCGCAAATTAAAACGTTTATAGCGAAGAAAGGCAATACAGGATCGGAAAACCAGAAGGATATAACAGGAAAGCGTCAGAACGCAGTGGATAAGCAGGAAATAGTCGGAAAACACCTGAGATGATTTGCTTAAAGTTTCTGCAAAGCGGGCGATCTCCTTGCAGAAACCGCCGCAGGGATGCACAAAAGGCGCGCTTTACGCGCCTGTTTGCACAACTTTACAGCATCACCACACCTGTTGTGCGATGTCGACAACCAGACGAATCTTCTGCCACTGCTGCGCTTCGGTCAGGCTGTTGCCCTCTTCCGTTGACGCAAAGCCACACTGCGGGCTGAGGCAAATCTGGTCGAGGCTGACAAACTGCGCCGCTTCCTGCAGGCGCGCCTTCACCTGTGCAGCGTCTTCCAGCTCGCCGGTTTTGGTGGTGATCAGCCCTAATACCACCTGCTGATGACCCGGTTTGATGAAACGCAGCGGCTCAAAGCCACCGGAGCGCTCATTATCGTACTCGAGGAAAAACGCGTCGATGTTCACGCTGCCAAACAGAATTTCCGCCACCGGCTCGTAGCCGCCTTCCGAGATCCAGGTCGAGCGGAAGTTACCACGACACACGTGCAGGCCGACGGTGAGATCCGCCGGTTTATCTTCCAGCGCGCGATTCAGCACCTGCGCATAAATGTGCGCCAGCTGTTGCGGATCTTCACCGCGCTCGCGAATTTGCTGCTGCTGATCGCCTGAACACAGGTACGCCCACACGGTGTCATCCAGCTGCAGATAGCGGCAGCCAGCGTCGTAAAACGCCTTGATCGCATCCTTGTAAGTCTGTGCCAGATCGGCGAAGTACTGCTCCAGATCCGGATACACCGTGGCATCAATCACTTTACGGCCGCCGCGGAAGTGCAGCACGCTCGGGCTGGGAATGGTCATTTTCGCCACCGCATCGCCGGCCACGCTTTGCAGGAAGCGGAAATGGTCCAGCATCGGATGCTGCGGGTTAAAAGCGACTTTGCCGGTGACCTTCACGCCGTGCGCTTTGGTCTGCACGCCGTTGAACTGAATGCCCTGATCGGCCTCAAACAGCTCAACGCCGTGCAGATGGCCAAAGAAATCAAAGTGCCACCAGGCGCGGCGGAATTCACCGTCGGTCACCACCTGCAGACCGTTGGCGCGCTGCTGCTCCACCACCTGGCGAATCGCATCGTCTTCTACCTGACGCAGCTGGTCGGCGCTGATGGCACCACTGGCGAACTGTTCACGTGCCTGTTTAATGGCGGCGGGACGCAGAAAGCTGCCGACGGTATCGGCGCGGAACGGGGCGGTGTTGCGTTGCATATTCACTCCTGCACTGACACATAATTGCGTCAGGGTATAATTGCGTACGGTTATTTTTGGCCATCTGGATGGCTATATGTCCATAAGAGTGACATGCCGCCCCACCGGCGGCAATGGAAGAAAATTCAGGGGACGTGAAAAAAATTCATGATCGGTCAGCGTGAATTAGTTTTGCGCAATCGCCGCGCGCGCCTGCGCGATCTGGCTGTCGGACAGCGGCAGGTAGCCGGCCTCCGTTACGCGGCGCTGGCCCTGCGCAGAAAGCACCTGCTGCAGAAAGGCGGCGACCAGCGGCGGCAGCGGTTTGCCGGGCGCCTTGTTAACGTAGATATACAGCGGGCGCGACCACGGATAGCGGCCGCTGCGGATCGATTCGGCATCTGGCATAACGCTGTCGCCGCTGGCGGTGACGATCGGCAGGGTTTTCACGCCGCTCAGGTGAAAGCCAAAACTGGCATAGCCGATGCTGTTCGGCGTGCTGGCGACCGCCTGCACCACCGCCGCCGAGCCGGGAAACTCCGCGACGTCAGCGCGGAAATCGCCGCGACACAGCGCCTGCTGCTTGAAGAAGCCCCAGGTGCCGGAAGCGGAGTTACGGCCAAAGCGCTGAATACTGCGCGTTGCCCAGTTCGCCGTATGCAGGCCAACATCGCCCCAGCGCTGCGGCACCTGCTGTGCGCCGCACAGCCGCGTCACGGAGAACAGCGCATCCAGCTGCGGCTGACTGATGGACGGCAGCGGATTGTCCTGATTAACCACCACCACCAGCGCATCCATCGCCACCGGCACCGCCAGCGGTGCATAACCATAGCGCGCGATAAACAGCTGACGCTCATCCACCTGCATCGGCCGGCTCATGGCGCCAAGCTGAGCGGCCCCTGCGGCCAGCGCGGTCGGCGCCGTCGACGATCCCGCCGCCTGCACCTGCACGTTGACGCCCGGCGACTGACGGCTGAAATCTTCGCCCCACAGCGTCATCAGATAGCCCAGCGTGTCCGAGCCCACGCTGCTCAGGTTGCCGGTCAGCATGCTTTGCTGAGCCGTCACCAGCAGCGGGCACAGTAATAAAAGAGAGAGCAGCAGTGATTTCATCACAGAGTCCGGTGGCGTTTACTGCGCCACATTCTCGCGGATTCCGTTCGCCACAATCAAGCGCGGTGGCAGCACGAAGCGGAAGCAGGTTTCCTGATGCGGCACGCTGCTGATCTCCAGCCGCGTGGTGTGGTGGCCGAGCGCGTGCTTAACAATGGCCAGCCCCAGCCCGCTGCCGCCGGTGGCGCGCGAGCGCGCTTTATCCACGCGGTAGAAGCGTTCGGTCAGGCGCGGCAGATGATCCTCGCTGATGCCGGGCCCGTTGTCGCACACTTTAAATTCGGCGCCCTGTTTGGTGCGCAACCAGCTGATGTCGATGCGCGTGCCATCCGGCGTGTGGTTCACCGCGTTATACACCAGATTGGAAATCGCGCTGCGCAGCTGTTCATCATTGCCGAACACCTTCAGGTGTGGATCGGTATGGAAATGGATGCTGTGACGGCCCTGGCTAAGGGTTTCCGCCTCGCGCTGCAACAGCAGCAGCATGGTCGGCACATCCACCGTCTCTTTCAGATCAATGGCGGGGGCCGCTTCGATGCGTGACAGCGTCAGCAGCTGCTTCACCAGGCTGTCCATGCGTCGCGTCTGCTCCTGCATGGTACTGAGCGCCTTGCTGCGGGTGCGCTCGTTCATCCCGACATCGTCCATCATCTCCAGATAGCCCTGCAGCACCGTCAGCGGGGTACGCAGTTCATGGCTGACGTTGGCGAAGAAGTTACGCCGCGCTCCTTCCAGCTGGTGCATCTGGGTGACGTCACGCGCCACCATCAGCCACTGACCTTCGCTGTAAGGCATGACGCGGAATTCCATGTGATGCTGATTATTCAGCACCAGCGTCAGCGGCTTGTTGAAGTCGCGCTGGCGGATATAGCGGGAGAATTCAGGGTAGCGCAGCAGGTTGAGGATATTCTGGCCGTTATCTTCCGGCCAGCGCAGCCCGAGATGCTGCTGGGCCAGACCGTTACACCAGAAAATGGTGCCCTCTTCGGTGGTGAGCACCACCGCGTCCGGCAGCGATTCGGCCCCGCTGCGAAAGCGTTTGATCAGATTGCCCAGCTCGCGCCGGCGGCGGCGATTGCGCAACTGCATTTGATACAGGCCGTAAAACAGCGGTTCCCAGCTGCCGCGCCCGGTGGGCGGCGTCATTGAACGATCAATCCACAGCCAGTGCGACAGCCGCATCAGATTTTTGAAGTGCCAGAACAGCACGCCGCACACGGCCAGTAACAGCCACCACGGCAGATAGCCAACCAGCAGACCCAGCACCAGCGCAGGCAGACACACCAGCGCCAGCTCGGTCAGTAATCTCTTCCAGGAGAGTCGTTCCAGCACGGTAAAAGACTCCGTTTAGTAGCGGGCAGAGAAACGATACCCTGTTCCGCGAACGGTTTGTACCATGCGATCGTGGCCGGAAACTTCCAGTGCTTTACGTAAACGACGGATATGCACATCCACGGTGCGGTCTTCCACATACACGTTAGTGCCCCACACGTGATTCAGCAGCTGTTCGCGGCTGTATACGCGCTCCGGATGCGTCATAAAGAAGTGCAGCAGTTTGTATTCGGTCGGTCCCATTTCCAGCGGCGTGGTTTCGGACATCACGCGATGCGAGGAGGGATCGAGGCTCAGCCCCTGCATCTCAATCACCTCTTCCACCGCCATCGGTGAGATGCGGCGCATCACGGCTTTAATGCGCGCCATCAGCTCTTTGGGCGAGAACGGCTTGGTGATGTAATCATCGGCGCCCACTTCCAGCCCGCGCACGCGATCTTCCTCTTCACCGCGCGCCGTCAGCATCATCACCGGAATATCACGCGTCATGGCTTCACGCTTTAAATGTTTGATGAACTGAATGCCGCTGCCGCCGGGTAACATCCAGTCCAGCAGAATCAGATCGGGCCAGGGTTCGATCAGCTTGCCAATCGCGCTGTCATAGTCCTCAGCCTCGATCGGCTGATAATCGTTTTGTTCCAGCACGAAACATAACATTTCACGGATGGGAGCTTCGTCTTCCACAACCAAAATGCGCTTAGCCATTATTACTCCTGCGATTGTGACGGCATGTCACGGGGGTTTGCGGCGCCATTATGCGTCAGTTTTGTGACACTTTTATGAAAAACCCACCCCATGATAATCAGATAAAAAGCGCAATTGTGACAACCGGTTTCGCTTTTTTTTCATTGCGTTGTTAAGCGGTTATACTGCCGCTTTGCGATAGCAGGCACGGAGCATTCATGCGCATTATTCACACCGCTGACTGGCATCTCGGTCAGTTCTTTTACAGCAAAAGCCGCGCCGCCGAGCACCAGCAATTCCTCGACTGGCTGCTGGCCGCGATTGTGCAGCATCAGGTGGATGCGCTGATCGTCGCTGGCGACCTGTTTGATACCGGTTCGCCGCCCAGCTACGCGCGCGAACTGTTTAACCGTTTCGTGGTGGCGCTGCAGCCCAGCGGCTGCCAGCTGATTGTGCTGGCCGGCAACCATGATTCGGTCGCCACGCTGAATGAATCGCGCGAGCTGCTGGCCTGCCTCAATACCCGCGTCATTACCAGCGCCACGCCCGGCGGCGAGCAGCAGGTGCTGACGCTGCAACAGCGCGACGGCACGCCGGGGGCGCTGCTGTGCGCCATCCCCTATCTGCGTCCGCGCGACATCCTGCGCAGCCAGGCGGGTCAGTCCGGTCGCGATAAGCAGCTGTCACTGCTGCAGGCGATTGAGCAGCACTATCAGCACTGTTATGCCGCCGCCGTGGCGCAGCGCGAAGCCATGGGCAGTGCGCTGCCGATCATCGCCACCGGGCATCTCACCACCGTGGGCGTCAGCAAGAGCGATTCAGTGCGTGATATCTACATCGGCACGCTGGACGCATTTCCGGCGCAGGCCTTCCCGCCAGCCGACTACATTGCGCTGGGCCACATCCATCGTGCGCAGCGCATCGCCGACAGCGATCACATCCGCTACAGCGGTTCGCCGATTGCGCTCAGTTTTGATGAGCTGGGGCGTGAGAAAAGCGTATTCCTGCTGGAATTTAGCACCCGGCTGGAGTCCGTCACACCGCTGGTTATTCCGTCATTCCAGCCGATGCAGATGTTAAAAGGCGCCATGGCGGAGATCGAACAGCAACTGACCGCGTTTCACACCTATGAAGGCGATCTGCCGGTGTGGCTGGATATCGAAATCACCACTCAGGAGTACCTGAGCGATCTGCAGCGCCGCATCGAACAGCTAACCGAGGCGCTGCCGGTTGAGGTGCTGCTGGTGCGCCGCAGCCGCGATCAGCGTCAGCGCAGTCTGGCACGGCTGGAGAACGAAACCCTGAGCGAACTGAAAGTTGAAGAGGTGTTTGCCCGCCGGCTGGCGCTGGAGGAGCAGCTGGAGGATGAACAGCGCGCGCAGTTAACGCAGCTGTTTCGCAGCACGCTGGCGACGCTGGAGGATCCGGGCGCATGAAAATTCTGACGCTGCGTTTTAAAAACCTCAACGCGCTGCGCGGCGAGTGGTTTATCGATTTCCGCCGCGAGCCGTTTGCCAGCAACGGGCTGTTCGCCATTACCGGCGCCACCGGCGCGGGTAAAACCACGCTGCTGGATGCCATCTGTCTGGCGCTCTATCACCAGACGCCGCGCCTTGGTGGCCTGTCGCAGAGCGAAAATCAGCTGATGACGCGTGACACTGCTGAGTGCCTCGCCGAAGTGGAGTTTGAGATCAAAGGTGAAGCCTGGCGCGCCTTCTGGAGCCAGAACCGCGCGCGCGGCCTGGCGGAAGGTAAACTGCAGGCGCCGCGCGTCGAACTGGCGCGCGTGGCGGACAACCAGATCGTCGCCGATAAAGTCGGTGACAAGCTCAAAGCCATCGAAACCTTGTCCGGTCTCGATTTTGCCCGCTTCACCCGTTCGATGATGCTGTCGCAGGGGCAGTTTGCCGCCTTCCTCAATGCCAAACCCGGCGAGCGCGCCGAGCTGCTGGAGGAGCTGACCGGCACCGAAATCTACGGCCACATCTCGATGCAGATCTACGAGCGCTGGCGCACGGCGCGCGCGGCACTCGACACGCTGCGCGCCCGCGCCGGTGCGGTGCAGTTGCTCGACGACGCCCGCCGCGCCGAACTGGCGCAGCAGCTGGAGCAGTTGACCCGCACCGAACAGGATCTGAGCGAGCAGCTGGCGCAGGCCCAGCAGCAGCAGCAGTGGCTGACGCAGCAGCAGCAGCTCAACGCGGAGCAACAGCAGGCGCAGCAGGCGTTGCAGGCTGCCGCCACGGCCTGGCAGCAGGCGGAAGGCGATCGCCAGCGGCTGGCGCGTGCTGAACCGGCGGAGAAGCTGCGCGACAAACTGCAGCAGCGCGAACAGCTGCAGCGCGACCAGCAGACACTGAACCAGCAGGCGCAGCAGTTACAGCAGCAACAGCAACAGGCGCAAGCGGCGCTGCAGCAGGGTGAAAGCCACTATCAGGCCGCACAGCAGGCACGTGAACGCGCGCTGGCCGAACAGCAACAGCTGGAGACGCTGCTGAGCGAACAGGTGATCCCGCTCGATCAGCAGATCGCCAGCCGTGCACAGCAGCTTGAGCAGCAGCAGGCGCTGCTGAGCGAACAGCAAAAAACGCTGTTACTCAGCCAGCAGGCGCTGGATCAGCATCAGCAGGCAAGTGAACGCTTACAACAGCAGCTGGCGCAGCAGCAGGCGTTTCGCCTGAGTGAAGCCGCTGTCGCCCGCTGGGGCGGCGAACTGGCGCGCTGGCAGGCCGAACTCGCCCGGCTTGAAGAGCGTGAGCAAACGCTGACGCAGCTCAGCGCGCAGCAGCAACAACTGCAAAGCCAGCTGGAACAGCAGCAGCAGGCGCTGCAGGCGCGCGAACAGGCGGCACAGCCGCTGCAACAGGCGGAAGCCACGGCACAGCAGCAGCGCCAGCAGGCGGAGCAGGTGCTTACTTCGCTGGAGGCGGAGATCGCCAGCCCGGCGTTGCGGACGGCGCTGGCGCAGCATCAGCAGCAGCGCGGCGTACGTCAGCAGCTCAGCCTGCTGGCGGCACAGTGGCAAACGCTCCAGCCGCAGCGCCAGCAACGCCAGCTTAAACTGCAGCAGTTACAGCAGCATGCTGAGCAGGAAGCGCTGGCGTTGCAGCAGCTGCGCGAGGAGTACAAGCGCGAGCATCAGACGCTGCTGGACGTGCGTCGCCTGTGTGAACTGGAGCGCACCATCATCCAGCTGGCCGATGAACGGGCGAAGCTGCAGCCGGAACAGCCCTGCCCGCTGTGCGGCTCCTGCCAGCATCCGGCCATCGACCGCTACCAGCAGTTACAGCCGGATGAAAATCAGCAGCGGCAGGCGGCGCTGGAAACGCACGTGGCGCAGCTCAGGGAAGCCGGCACTGCGCGGGGCGAGCAGCTCAAACTGTCGCAGCAGCAACAGCAGGCGCTGCAACAGGAAATCGCCGATCTCGACCAGCAGATCGCCACTACCCGCGAGCGCTGGCAGGCGCTGTGCGGTGAGCTGGCGCTTACCTTCAGCGCTGAACAGCACGCAGAATTCAGCGCCTGGCAGCAGCAGCAGGACGCGCTCGAAGCCCGCCAGCAGCAGCAGTTGCAGGCGCGTGAACAGGCGGCCGTCACGTTGCAGCAGGCCAAAGACGCGCATCTGCAACAGCAGCAGCGCTGGCAGCAACATCAGCAGCAGCAACAGCTGGCACAGCAGCAGCTGGCCAGCGCCCGGCAGCAGCGGGATGAGCTCGATCAGCGCGTCAGCGGTGAACGTCAGGCATGGCAGCAGCAATTGCAGCAGCTGGAACAGCAGCTGGCTGCCCATCAGCTTAGCCTGCCTGCAGCGCCCGAGCGCGCCGGCTGGCTGCAAACGCTGGAGCAGCGCTGGCAGCAGTGGCAGGAAAGTGAGCGGTTACTTGCTGAGCTACAGCCGCAGCTGGCGAAAAGCGAAACGGAAGGCAGCAGCCTGCAGCACGCTCTGGCGCGTGAACAGCAGCAGGTCGCCAGCCTGCAGCAAGCCCTTAACCACCTGCAACAGCAGCAGCAGGCCCAGCAGCAGCAGCGCCAGCAGCTGTTTGGCGACCGGCGCGTGGCGGACGCGCGTCAGCAGCAGCACGCCACGCTGCAACAGCATGACCAGGCGCTGGCGCAACAGCTGCAGCGCTGGCAGCAGGCGCAAAGCGAGCTGCACGGCCTGAAAGGTCAGTATGAACAGATTGTCAGCCAGCAGCAGACGCTGGCGCAGCGCGCAGCGGACGCCGAAAGCGCCTTCCGGCAGGCATTGCTGCTCAGTGATTTCGCTGACGAAAGCGCCCTGCGCGCCGCGCTGCTGGTGGAAGATGAGGTGCAGACGCTGCGCCAGCGGCTGCAAACGCTGGAGCAGCAGCATCAGCAGCACACCGCGCTGCATGCCAGACTGGCGCAGCGGCTAAGCGATCACCAGCAGCAGCGCCCGGCCGCACTCAGTGATGCCGATGCTGGCTCCATCGCCGCCCGGCTCGAGCAGCTGCGCGTGGCGCTGCGTGACAACGCACGCCAGCAGGGTGAAGCGCAGCAGCAGCTGCACAGCGATACCCGGCAGCGTCAGCAGCAGCAAACGCTGCTGGCGCAGATCGCCGCTGACGAAGCGGAACTGGCACAGCTGAGCCGCCTCAACGATCTGATCGGGTCGGCCAAAGGCGACAAGTTCCGCCGCTTTGCTCAGGGCTTAACCCTCGATCATCTGGTGTGGCTGGCAAACCGCCAGCTCGATCGCCTGCACGGCCGCTATTTATTGCAGCGCCGCGTCAGCGATGAGCTGGAGCTGGAAGTGGTGGATACCTGGCAGGCCGATGCCACGCGCGACACGCGTACGCTGTCCGGCGGCGAGAGCTTCCTCGTCAGCCTCGCGCTGGCGCTGGCGCTGTCCGATTTGGTCAGCCATAAAACGCGCATTGAATCACTGTTTCTCGACGAAGGCTTCGGCACGCTGGATGCCGAAACGCTGGATACCGCGCTGGATGCGCTCGATGCCCTCAACGCCAGCGGGAAAACCATCGGCGTGATCAGCCACGTGGAAGCGATGAAAGAGCGCATCCCGGTGCAGATCCGGGTGCGTAAAATGAACGGGCTCGGCTACAGTAAACTGGAGCTGCCGGGCGAGTGATGCGTGAAATGGCGCGGCGATCAGCTGATCGCCGCGCCAGGTAGATTAACGCGTAACCGGCGCTTTGTAGCGCGGACCGGCCAGCAGACCACCCTGCTCGTTCTGCGCTAACAGACGTGCGCTGGTGACACCAGCAATGGTGTGCGCTTTGTCGCCCGCGTTGCTGGCGATCTGTTTGATCGCCGCCGACACCAGCATGCCAATGATGCCGCCGTTGCTGTTGTTGCTGTTCTCAGAATCATTGGCGGTGGCCATGCCCTGCCACAGCTCTTTACCGCTGCGCAGATCGACCAGACGGGCAGTGGCCGAGACCGTGGTCACCGAATCAACCACCAGATAGCTGCTGCCGTAATCGGTAATCGAAATGTACAGTGCGCTGTCTGCGTTGAAGATGTCATGCAAGCGCTTCGTGCTCACCGCCTGAATTTCATGCCCGTTGCTCAGGCCGTTTTGCTGGAAGGTCTCTTCCACCACCGCCACCGGGAACACGTAGTAACCCGCTTCCGCCAGCGGCTGGGTCACCAGCGAGGTGAAGCTGTGCGACGCGTTGATATCCGGCGCACGGTTATCGGCAGGCAGCACCAGAATTGATGCCGGCTTACTGGCACGGAAGGCGCTGTAGTCATACGGTTTCTTATTCTGGGCACAGCCGGTCAGCAGCAGCGCCGCGAATACGCCGCACACGGCAATCAGTTTTTTCATTGGTTCACTCCTTTTTTCTTCATCAGAAAGTCCATGTACGGGGCCGATTCCGGAAACAGCTGCTTCTCGAGGGCGAACTGGCTGAAAGCTTTATCCGTATTGCCGTTTTTGGCGTACAGCAGGCCCAGCTGGGCGTGCAGACCCGGTGCTACCGGCTTGTTCACCGCTTTGGCCTTTTCGATATCCAGATTCAGCGCATCAATCTGCTTCTGCGGATCGCTGTCTTTCTGGTAATAGCTGTAGACCTGCTGCTGGTAATCACCCCAGTAGTAGATCGGCTCCGGTCCTTTTGGCGCACAGCCGGCCAGCACGCCTGCCGCGATCAGCGCGGCGCTCAGTTGCAGTAATTTCATCGTCAATATCCTTATTTCACCGGGCGCCATGCGCCATTATTGATGCCATCCACCAGGTGGTCGACCGCTTCACGGATCGCCAGATCCATCACTTTGCCGTTCAGGGTAGAGTCATAGCTGGCGGTGCCGCCAAAGCCGATCACCTCACGCGCTGACAGCTGGTATTCACCCGCGCCCTGCACGCTGTACACCACTTCTGAAGTGGCCACATCCACCACATTCAGGTTCACTTTGGCGTAAGCGATCTGGCTTTTACCGCGCCCGAGGATGCCCCACAGCTGCTGGTCGCCCACTTCTTTGCGCCCGAACTCGGTGATGTCACCGGTGATGATGTAGTTAGCGCCCTTGATGTTCTGCTGGCTGTGTTTGAAGTCGGCTTCCTGCTGCAGCTCTTTCAGGTTGCTGCGATCCAGCACGTTGAAGCGATTGGTCTGCTGCAGATGCGTAATCAGAATGGTTTTGGATTGGTTGCCCAGACGATCAACGCCGTCGGAGAAAATCCCATTCATGTATGACGAACGGTTATCAAACTGTCCCACCGCGATTGGGCTGCGCACGCCCTGATAAGCCGGCTGGCTTGCGGCGCGAACCTGAGGCGCGTCGATAGCGCGTGACGACTCGGTGGCACAGCCACTGAGCAGCGCGGCGCTTAACAAGGAGAGTGCCGCAAAGGCATATTTCTTCTGCATTTCTGGTCCATGAATAAAGGAAGGGATAACACCGCCACCAGGCGGCAAATTCTGGTTATGCCGACAGTCAGAGTAATGCCATAGCATTCCCTGCTGCGGTCTGTAGACTGTCGGCAGCAGCGCCAGGAATCTTTAGCGAAAATGCAGGCTTATTAATGAATTTAATTAATAGATTAGCGAGACTATCAGGTGGGTTAGTAATGATGGTGGGGCTCAGCGCCTGCCAGCAGGTGTCCGCGCCAGCCCCCAGCCTGGCCAATCAGTGCCAGCCGCAGGGCGATGCTGACAGCGCCGCCTGCCACTGGAGTGAAGCACTGCAGCAGCAGCTCAATAAGCAGTTTCACGATGCGGCGCGCTATGCCGGACAGCAGTGCTGGGTGCGCCTGGAGTGGCAGAACAGTGGGCGCTACGCGGTGACGCAAACCCAGGGCGACGAAGCGCTGTGTTTGCGCGCGTGGCAGCTTATTGGTCAGTCGCGCGGCTTACCGCCTCCGCCGCAGCGCGACCAGCCAGCGTGGTTTGGCTTTGCGCCGCACCGGCCTGACTCACCAGCCCATCCTGGCGCCACTGGCGCGGGCTGATGCCGAACCAGCGGCGGAAGGCGCGGGAAAACGCGCTGACCTCGGAATAGCCGAGCAGCAGCGCCATCTCCGAGATCGGCAGCTGTCTTTGCTGCAGGTAGTGCGTGGCCATTTCGCAGCGCACCTTATCCACCAGCGCGCTAAAGCTGATGCCCTCTTCGCGCAGGCGTCGCTGCAGCGACCAGCTCGACAACCCCATTTTGCCGGCGATCTCCTCCAGTACCGGTTCGCCCTGAATGAGCGTCAGGCTGACCTGCGAACGCGCCTGTTCGACCACGCTCTGCACGCTGGCGCTGCTGTTGAGGCGGCGAATGGCATCCTGCATCACCATAAGCAGCATCGCATCCTGCTCCGGCATGGCGCGCTGCAGGTCGCGTTTCGCGATCAGCAGTGAGTTAAACGGCTGATCGAACCAAACCGGCGCATCAAACACTTTGCAGTGCTCGTGCCACTGCTCCGGACGCGGATGTTCAAAGTGCACCTCGCGCGGCGCCCAGTTTTTGCCCGCCACGTGGCGAATCAGGTTGAGGAACATGCCGAGCGTCAGCTCCGCATCCTGACGGCGTGCCAGGATCGCCCCGTGGCGCACCTGATAATCGAGCCGCCAGCAGTCGCCCTTGTCCACCAGCCGCGTCAGCGTATCGTGCTGGTGCCAGGGAAACGCGTTCACTACATTGTGCAGCGCCTGCTCCAGCGTCGGCGAGCACAGTCCGATGTAGCCAATTAACCCTAATGACTGCGGTTTGAACTGCCTGCCGTAATGCAAACCGAAGTTATCAAAGCCGGAGTGGCGCGCCGCTTCTTCCATCACGCGGCAATAGTTCACCAGCCCGAGGCTCAGTGTCGGGCTGGCCAGCAGTTCGGAATCGATACCGCTGATGCCAAAGATGCGATCGACATCGCCGCCTTTATCCGTAATGAAGGCGCTCAGACCGGTCGCCGCCGCGGCCAGAACGCCACGGTTGCTGGCGGGTGTGGCAAACGCGCTGAAGGCATCTGCAGCAGAGATGAGTGATTGCATGGGAACCTCTCAGGGATCGCGCGGATAACAGAATGAAGGGATCCAGCAATTTTCATACCAGCGTCACCCGGCGTCGCGTGGTGCAAGGCAATGCACCGCCTGGCCGCCGCTGGCGCGCTCCCGGCGGCGATCCGCGTCCCTGTCAGCGCGCCTGTGACGGCTGGCGCGCTTGATGCGCAGGCACCAGATTACGCCATCAGCGCACGCCGCTGCCCTCTGCTGGTGCAGGTCACGCGCCTACCGGCAGCTGGCTGCTCTCAAGATAGCGACGGCACAGCCGCACCGAATGGCTGGCCCAGTGCGGCCCGAGGCTGAGCGCCATCTCGGTATCGGCGTGCGTGCCCATCCACGCCGTCATCTGAATACGACGCTGGATCAGCAGCGTCGGCACCAGCGCCATCTCAGCATCGCTGATGTGCGCCACGCGTTCATAGCCGAGGATCCAGTTATCCACCCACTCCGCCGCACGCGGATGGTGCTCGACGAAACTGATCGCGGCCGCCAGATCGTGCAGATACCAGCCCATGCCGCAGTCGTCGAAGTCGATCACCCGGGTTTCGCCTTTGTGCAGCAGCAGATTGGTCAGACGCAGATCGGCGTGGATCAGGCCGTAGCGATCGCGCTCTTTACCAAATTCCGCCAGCGCCTGCCCGGCGCGCTCCACCGCCGCTGCGATAATGCCGTGATCGGTCGGATCGAGATGCGGCGCATCCTGCCAGCGCCCCCAGTGGCTGTGCTCGCTGACCATGGTGTGATGATCCCAGATAATACGCTGAAAACCCTCGGGTTTCTGCCAGCTGCGGCTGTGCTGATGCAGGCGCGCGGTGATGGTCCCGAGCTGCTGAAAGGCTTTGGGATCGACGTCGGTGGTCGGCATCTCGCCGTCAATCCAGTGGAACAGCACCGCATGACGCGAGCTGCCGTCCGCCAGCGTCAGCGTCAGCACGCTTTCACCGTCGCGCGCCGGAATCGCCTGCGGCACCATGATGCCGGTTTCGCGCAGCGCATCGAGCCACATCAGTTCACTGAGAATATCCGCTTTGCTGTGGTAATCCGGCCGGTGCAGGCGCAGCGCGTAGCGTTTGCCGCCAGCACGCAGCAAAAAGGTGGCGTTCTCCGAACGGCACAACAATTGCAGCTCACCGTGCAGCGCGGCGGGATAGCAGGCCAGCGCACGTTGCGCCAGCAGGGTGATCTCGGCATCGGTCAGGGATTCGGCTTGTTTGGCGCTCATTCATCACTCTCCAGCATCAGTCTCTATAAACCAGTGTTATCAGCATGGGATGAGGTCGTCCTGACTGCCTGACCGCAGAACAGCAAAAGTTGACCGCAGCGTACAGCCCGCGCTTTTTCTGGCAGCGAGTTGACCGCAGAGGACAAAACTCACTGCGCCGGCGTCAAGTTTTCCCGTCCCGGGCAGCGGCATTATCCCTTCACTGTAGCGCAAACCCACAATAGCGCGGTGCCAACGCCGCACAACAAGCATGACGGGGAGATGAAGATGACAGGCAAACTAAAACCCACGCTGGGCACCCTGCATTTATGGGGTATTGCGGTTGGACTGGTGATTTCCGGTGAGTATTTCGGCTGGAGCTATGGCTGGGGCGTGGCCGGGACGCTGGGATTCCTGATCACCACCGCGCTGATCGCCACGCTTTATACCTGCTTTATTTTTAGCTTTACCGAACTGACCACGGCGATTCCGCACGCTGGCGGGCCGTTCGCTTACAGCCGTCGGGCATTTGGCGAAACCGGTGGTCTGATTGCCGGTCTGGCGACGCTGATTGAATTCGTGTTCGCCCCGCCGGCCATCGCCATGGCGATTGGCGCCTACCTCAACGTGCAGTATCCCGATCTCAACCCCAAAACGGCGGCGGTCGGGGCTTATCTGTTGTTTATGGCACTGAATATTCTCGGCGTGAAGCTGGCCGCGATGTTCGAACTGGTGGTGACGGTGCTGGCAGTGCTGGAGCTGCTGGTGTTCATGGGCGTGGTATCGCCGGGTTTCAGCGTCGCTAACTTCGCCGCCAACGGCTGGGCCGGCAGCGATCATTTTGGCATGCCAGCGCTGTCCGGCATCTTTGCCGCCATCCCGTTCGCTATCTGGTTTTTCCTCGCCATTGAAGGCGCGGCCATGGCGGCCGAAGAAGCCAAAGATCCGAAGCGCACCATCCCGAAAGCCTACATCAGCGGCATTCTTACTCTGGTGGTGCTGGCGATTGGCGTGATGCTGCTGGCCGGCGGCGCGGGCGACTGGCGCAAGCTGTCGGACATCAACGATCCGCTGCCGCAGGCGATGAAGATGATCGTCGGCGAGCACTCTAACTGGATGCATATGCTGGTGTGGATCGGCCTGTTTGGCCTGGTCGCCAGCTTCCACGGCATCATCCTTGGCTACTCGCGTCAGTTCTTTGCCCTGGCGCGCGCGGGCTATCTGCCGCCCAGCCTGGCGAAGCTGTCGCGCTTCCAGACGCCGCACCGCGCCATCATCGCCGGCGGTGTCATCGGTATCGCCGCCATTTACAGCGACGGACTGATCAATCTGCAGGGCATGACGCTGACGGCGGCGATGATCACCATGGCGGTGTTCGGCGCGATCGTGATGTACCTGATGAGTATGCTGAGCCTGTTTAAGCTGCGCCGCAGCGCACCGGACCTGGAGCGCAGCTTCCGTGCGCCGGGCTATCCGTTGGTTCCGGGCATCGCACTGGTGCTGTCGCTGGTGTGTCTGGTGGCGATGCTGTGGTTCAACCCGGTAATCGGCGGATTGTTTGTGGCGATCATGGTGCTCGGCTACCTTTACTTCCTCGCTACCAAAGCCCAGCGCGAGCGCGCACCGCAGGATTCCATGCTGGTCGGCGAGTAACAAACGCATTGCCCCTGCCCTTCAGGCAACGGAGGCGGGTACACAGAGCCCTTTGTGTACCCGCCTCTTTCTGCCCCACGTGATAAATCCATCCCACCACAGCACCGCTCCGGTCATGCTGCTGTGATACCTTTTTTGCATGACGAAAATGACAATTCATTACGCGTAATCGGGGTGCAACAATCAAAAAAACCACCAAAGGAACCACTATGCACACCCGACATTTATCGCAAACCCTGACTGTCAGTTCGATCGGCTATGGTGCCATGGGACTGAGCGAATTTTATGGCCAGACAGACGACACCGCTTCACTGCAGCTGTTACACACGCTTCTCGACCTGAATATCACGTTTATCGACACCGCGGATATGTACGGGCGGGGCCATAATGAGCGGCTGATTGGCCACTTTCTTGCCGGTCTGGATAACACCACGCGTGAGCAGTTTAACATTGCCACCAAGTGCGGAATCGATCGCCCCGCGGACCAGGCTTATGCCCGGACGATTAACAACCAACCCGACTACATCACCCGCTGCTGTAATGAATCGCTTAAAAGGCTTGGCGTTGAGCGCATCGATCTGTTCTATCTTCACCGCGTGAGCCAGGTTACGCCGATTGAAGAGAGCATGGAATGCCTGAGCCGCCTCGTTAAAGCGGGTAAGATCAACCACATTGGCCTGTGTGAGGTTTCTGCTTCAACCCTGCGCCGGGCCCATGCCATTCACCCGCTCACTGCCCTGCAAACCGAATATTCACTGTGGACGCGCGATATCGAAGCTGAGATTCTGCCGGTGGTGAAAGAGCTGGGTATAGGTTTAGTTCCCTACTCTCCGCTGGGCAGAGGGTTTCTGACCGGAAAGTATCGTCATAACAGCGACTTCGCTGAGGGTGATTTCCGCAAAAATAATGCGCGCTTTAGTCAATCCAGCCTCGACCATAACGCCCAGCTTCTTGACGCGGTGCACCCGCTTGCTGAAAAGTACAGCTGCACGCCGGGGCAGATTGCGCTGGCCTGGCTACTGGCGCAGTACGACAAGCTGATCCCCATTCCGGGAACGAAACAGACCCGCTATCTGGCGGAAAATGCGCAGGCCGCCGATATCGTGCTGGAGCAGGCAGATATCGCCTTACTGAACGCTATCCACCAGCATATTGAGATCAGGGGCGAGCGCTATTCTCAGGAAGGGATGAAAAGCATTAATGCCTGAAGCCATAACCGGGTAACGCCCGGTTATTTTTTCTGACGTCGCGCCGCCAGCCTGCTGCGCGTCCAGACCGATTAACCCCATATCCTGCTGATCTTTAGCGGGGTAGAATAACGTCTTTGATTACCCGGATGGACTCTATGGCGACGGCAGAGCACCTTATCAGCAACCATCTCCCCAGCGTGAAACAGCTTCAATGCTTTCTTGCGGTTGCGCACGAGCTGAACTTTCGCCGGGCCGCCGAACGGCTCAGAATGACTCAGCCTCCGCTAACCCGACAGATTAAGCGCCTTGAAGCCGTGCTGGAGCAGCCGTTGTTTAGCCGCAGCACCCATGACGTTAGTCTGACGGACGCTGGCCGGGCGCTGGTAATCAAAGCGGAGAAGATCCTTCAGGCGCTGAATGAACTCAAGCCTGGCTCGCTTTCTTCAGAAAAGCGCCTGCGTATCGGCCTCACCCGCACGCTGAATTTTGCACTGATTGCGCCCATTCACCAGCAACTGCTGAAACTGGACGCCGCCGACGATGTGGAAACGCCCGATCTGACGTCTGCGCAGTTGCTGCAGTGTCTGACAAAAAACCGCCTGGACCTGGTACTGACGGGCGAAAGGGCAACCGGCCACGAAGATACCGTGCAGTACCAGTGGATCGGTCGTGAGCCGTTGCTGGTAGCAATGCCGGCCAGACATCCGGCCAGCCTGAAAGAAAAAGTCTCGCTGGAAGCGATCGGTGATTTACCGCTGTTCTGGTTTGCCAGAAGCGCAAATCCGTCGATCTACGATAAATGTGAACGCTTGTTTTCACAGCTCCACACCCCGCTTAAAAGAGTTAAAGAGCCGGATGATTCACTGGTTATGCTGACACACATTGCCAGAGGGAAAGGCTTTGCCCTGATGCCGCAGTCGAAATGTACCTTTCATCAGGAAGGATTGTGTTATCGCGCACCGGCTGACGATGAAGCGCAAAATCTGCATATCGATATTTATGCCGCCATCCGACTGAATGAAAACCGGCCAGCCGTGCTGCATGCGCACGATATCGTGTGTCACGCCGGTCAGTTAAGCCAACACTGACCCGCTTCGGTCCCCTCTTCCGCTGGAAGAGGGGTTAAGCACGCATAAAGCGTCGTTACGCTACCCTTTCACCGGCCACAGCCAGGCGGCACCGCGCACGCCGCTGGAGTCACCGTGCACCGCTTTCAGCACCGGCGTTTCGCACTCGCGGCCAAACACCCACTGCTTCATCAGCGTCGGCACCGTCTGGTACAGCCGATCGTTGTTGCTCATGCCGCCGCCGAGCACGATCACATCCGGATCGAGCAGGTTAACCACCTGCGCCAGCGATTTGGCCAGCCGCGTTTCATAACGGCTCATCGCCAGCTCGGCCACCGGATCCTGCTGTTCGATCAGCCGGATGATCTCCGCGCCCTTCAGCGCCTGTCCGCTGAGACGCTGATAATCAATGGCGAAGCCAGTGCCGGAGACAAACGTCTCAATACAGCCCTGCAGCCCGCAGTAGCACGGCACTTCCGCGCGATAGCGCAGTTCGTCTTCATCCATCCACGGCAGCGGATTGTGCCCCCACTCGCCTGCGTTACCGTTACCGCCAATGCGTGATTCTCCGTTGATGGCCACGCCTGCGCCGGAACCGGTGCCAATGATCACCGCAAACACCAGCGGCTGGCCTGCGCCTGCGCCATCGACCGCTTCGGAAACCGCCAGGCAATTCGCGTCGTTGGCGATGCGCACGTCACGATTCAGCGCACGCGCCAAATCTTTGTCCAGCGGCTGGCCGTTGAGCCACGTCGAGTTAGCATTTTTTACCCGCTGGGTATAAGGAGAAATCGTGCCGGGAATGCCGATGCCGACCGTCCCCTGCTGCCCGGTCTGCGCTTCCGCCAGCAGGACTAAATCGACAATCGCCTGCACCGTGGCCGCATAGTCGTCACGCGGGGTATTCACGCGGTGGCGGAACAGCTCCTCGCCCTGGTCAGACAGCGCAATCACTTCAATTTTGGTGCCGCCTAAATCAATACCGATACGCACGATTTATTCCTCATTATTCATTCAGGTGACAGATACAGTAGAAGGCTGAATCGGGAAAGGCAATGAAACCACTCCGATGTTTCGCTATCATGCGCGCTGACTGTTTTAGACTTGTGCGCCCGATCGCACCCACGGTAAGGAATCCTGATGTTGTGGTTTAAAAATATGATGGTTTATCGTCTGAATCGGGACATCCCGCTGTCCGCAGACGATCTGGAAAAACAGCTCGACGCCTTCACCTTCACGCCGTGCGGCAGCCAGGACATGGCCAAAACCGGCTGGGTCTCGCCGATGGGCAACCGCAGCGAAGCGCTGACGCATGTGATTAACGGTCAGATAGTGATCTGCGCCCGCACCGAGCAGAAAATTCTGCCGTCGCCGGTGGTGAAGCAGGCGCTGGAAGCCAAAATTGAGAAGCTGGAAGCGGAACAGAGCCGCAAGCTGAAAAAGACCGAAAAGGATTCGCTGAAAGATGAAGTGCTGCATAGCCTGCTGCCGCGCGCCTTCAGCCGTTTCAGTCAGACCTTTATGTGGATCGACACGGTCAATAATCTGATCATCGTCGACTGCGCCAGCGCGAAGAAAGCGGAAGATACGCTGGCGCTGCTGCGTAAGAGCCTCGGCTCGCTGCCGGTGGTGCCGCTGACGCTGGAAAATCCGATCGAGCTGACGCTGACCGAATGGGTGCGCTCCGGTGAATTGCCGGCGGGTTTCACCCTGATGGACGAGGCTGAGCTGAAGGCGATACTGGAAGATGGCGGCGTGATCCGCTGTAAAAAGCAGGATCTGGTTTCCGACGAGATCGCCACCCACATCGAAGCCGGTAAAGTGGTCACCAAACTGGCGCTCGACTGGCAGGAGCGTATTCAGCTGGTGATCGCCGATGACGCCTCGGTGAAGCGTCTGAAGTTCAGCGACACGCTGCGCGAGCAGAATGACGATATCGATCGCGATGATTTCGCCCAGCGTTTTGATGCCGATTTCATTCTGATGACCAGTGAGCTGGCGGCATTGATCAGCAATCTGGTGGAAGCGTTAGGCGGCGAAGCGCAGCGTTAAGCGGGCATCGCCGGCTGGAAGGATAGTACGGGTGTGTTTAACGGTCGCCATGAATGGCGCCCCTGCAAATATGCTGATTCATACCTGTAGGGTCAGCATTTATGCTGACCGCAGCCCACACACCTCATGCTGGCGCATAAAAAAAACCGGTAACGCCGCACAGGCTTTACCGGTTGATAATGGATGCTGCTTTAACGCTTAAAGATAGCGGCACAGGTAAGACGTTGGCTCCGCCACCTGCAGGTGGAATTCGCTGTGGCCCGGCACGTTAAATACCGATCCGGCTTCGTACCATTTCCACTCGGCTTCGCCCGGCAGCAGCACTTTCAGCGCGCCGCTCACTACCGTCATCTCTTCCGGCTGGCCGGTACCAAAGGTGTATTCGCCTTCCGCCATCACGCCAACGCTGGCCCGGCCAATGGTCACGCTGTCGAAACCAATGGATTTCACTTTTCCGTCGAAATACTCACTTACGTTGAGCATGTTACTTCCTCACAGCACATTAGGGTTACCGGCAGATTACAAGGGAACTCGCTGATCTGTCACGCGAATTAGCGCCGCCCGTCGCAAGTTGTGATCGGCCTCGATCAGACGATCAGTTCAGCCGCCAGTTTCGCCACCAGCACATTCGACAGCAACACCGGAATGCCCAGCATGTTCTGCAGGAAATCGCGGTGTTTCTGGTGATAACCGATACAGTCGAGCACCACCACATCAGCGCCCTGCTCCTGCAAAGTCAGTCCGGCTTCCATCAGTTCGCTCTGCTGCGCCAGGTATGGGCTGGCGACGGCAAAACAGGGCGAGCTTTGCAGGTTACGCCATTTGCTGGCCTGCTCAGCGATCTGCTCCTCAACCGGCACCACGATGCCGATTTTGTGCGCCTGTACGATGGCGCTGACCAGCGGCGGAATGATGCGATCCGGCTCCAGCAGCAGCGCCGACGTGGTTTTTAGCGTGCCGAACTCACCGGTACACAGCAGCAGAATGGTGTCGTAACCTTGCTGCTCCAGCGCGGTAATTTTACGCTGCAGTCCCTGTTCGACAGTGGCCGCCGCCAGCCGTACCTGTTCGCCGCTACTCATGCGTGAAACCAGCACTTTATCGCCCGGCGCAGGAGCGTATAACTGCTCCACTTCGGCCAGCGTCAGGCCATCCAGCAGACCGGCATGCGCGACGGCGTCGGCGGGCAAATGCTCCTGCAGCAGCGGCAAAATATCGCTACGCGGTGACTGGCCAATGGTTAAGGTTACAAGCGACGGTTTCATCATCAGGCTTTCCGGCTGCGCAGGTGGCTGAGGCTACCATACAAAGATAGCAGCAGCGCGTACTCCTGCGGGTCATAAAACTGGCAGGTCTCACGGCCAAACTCTTTGGCTACTTCCACCGCAAAGCGCACGGTCGCCGCGATATCTACTTCATGGCTGGCGCCGGTGCCGCAGCCAGGCACCACGGATTGCGCACAAATCGCGACGCCCACCACTGGCACATCGGTGGCGGTGGACGGTTGCAGGATGCTGTTGAGGTGATACACGCCGTTGCCGTAAGGGGTGATGTCCTGCGTAGTGATCGGGAACGTCACCGCAGGCTGACCGCTGGTCATCTCCATGATGCGCAGCAGATCTTCCGACACGCGCAGGATGTAGCCCTCTTTCACTGTGGGAGACAGCGCATAGCCCTTATGGTTGAGGATGCGGTTTCCTTTCGTGGTATCGATAGAGAGAATCGCGTCGACGCCCGCAACCACTTCGTTGTCATTCATGGTGATGTCGTCGCAGGGCGAATCCATGAAGTCCACCGGCTCGTGCGGCCGGGTCGGCGCATCCGGACAAATATGGGTGGTTACGATCACGTCGCCGGCCAGCACGTCGCCTTTGGTTTGCATCTGTGCCAGCTTCAGCGCGCTGCTCACCGCAGCGACCGCACCGTCGGCGTCGGACACCATGCCGATGCGCGTCGGGCGCGCACCGATGCCGCCGAGACGGCCAATGATCCCCAGCGTCGGCGCGCTGCCGCCCCGGCTTTTGCCCTGGGCGCCAGGAATGTCGATGCGCACAAAATCGGTGCGCCCTTTTGGCCCACTGACGCGCTTAAAGCTGGCTTGCACGCCAGGATAGGCGGCGAACAGATCGACCACCTGCTGGCCATCCACGTAGGCGCTGTCGAGTAACTCAAAAACCTGTAGTGTCTGCTGTAAACTCATCGCTAAATCCCTGGATTATTTCTTACTGCTACTGGCAAAAAGTGAGTGGAAGAAGCTGTACAGCGCGTCGCCCGCAATGAATCCAGCGGCCATCACCTCCATCGGTGAACGTCCACGCTCGCCCCACACGCGCAGGATCAGGACACGTAACGCAATCCCGACCAGCACCGCCCAGCCTGCGGCGGCGTTGTTGATTAACAGACCGGTGGCTAACAGCACGCCGAGCTGGCGTTTAGGCCCGCCGATCAGCTGAATAATCGCCCCCGGAATCGCCCACATCAGCAGGCTACCGGCAATGCCCGGCTCCGCGCCGGCCTGAATGGTTTTGGCGTAAACGCGCGCCACCGGCGGCAGCAGGTTGTCGACAAAGAACAGGTTATGTGCATACCACACCACCGGAATTGCGATGACGAAAGCGATCATCGCGGCGATCAGCTGGATGCGGCGGCCCCACAGCTCCTGCTGCACATCGGCCCCGTTACCGCGCAGAATAAAGCCGGCCTTCAGGTCATAGCCCATATCGGCGAAGGCCGGACCGGTAGCCGCGGTGAAGCCGCACAGCAGGCACAGCGCCAGCGGCGGGAAGCCGAGCAGGATGCCGAGGATCAGGGTGATCAGCGCCACCGCGAAGGCCGGGAACCAGCCCGAGTGCATGGCGGCGATGCCGACAATCAGCTCATGCACAAAGGCGGCAAAGGCCGCGTAGATAATAAACAGCAGCAGCATCGGCAGGCCCATTTCGCTCCACAGCCCGCCACCCAGCGCCAGCAGTGCCGAGATTACGATATAGCCGACAGTCCCCAGGCCGAGCGCGCGTTTAACTTCGTTGTCACTGCGGCTGACGTTGAGGTTGTCGTGACGGCGACTGCGAATCACCTGCACCACCTGAATCAGCGCCACCAGACCGGCTCCGACCATTACGCCGTGCGGAATGTACAGCGCGTTAATATCGATACCAGCAACCGGTTGCGCATAGGCACGCAGCAGGAAGCCAATGCCGAGCATGGTCAGTGCCCAGATATTGCCAATGAATGCCGTACCAAAGGCAGACATCGGGATTTTCAGCATCGAGCCCGCGACGCCGCCCACGATTCCAGCCACCAGCAGCCACGCCTGGCGACCGCCTTTATCACCGGCTTTGATCGCTTCTGCCGCCGCCACGCCCGGTGGCCATGCATTGCTGGCCGGGAACACGCGCGTATCAAACAGACGATACAGCAGCCACGCATCCAGCAGCATTGCCGCGCTGACGCCGACAAACAGCGGCAGCACCAGCTGCGGCTCACCCAGCGCCCACGGCACGGCAATCGGCATCAGCAGGCTATTGGCAGCGCCGAAGGTGGCGGAAGAGATGGCGGTCTGTGCAAGGTTTTGCACTTCAACCGAACGGTAGCGGCGAAACCACTGCAGTGGAATGCGCGCCAGCAGCATGGCAAATAGCGCGCCGATAATAGAAGTATTGGGCGTTACCCCAATAGTTGTGATCAGCTGTACCCCAATGATGGCCCCTGCAACTGACAGCAGAACCAGCATCAGGCCCACGCCAATATTTTTTATTGGATTATCCAGACGCATATTATCCCCGTATTTTCACCCTGTAGAAAACGCGCAATGACATTGTGCCCGACACGCGGAACCTCAATGTTTTATTCATCGTTCCCTGATTATTGAAATAAGCAGGTCCGAAGACCTGCTATTTCCCCGGTGTGGCGCGAAGTATTACGCCTTGAAATCAAATTAGGGTTGTCCTGTTTTATTCAGGACGCTGCGCCGTATTTTTCGGCCATCAGTGCAGCCGTTGCGCGCAATTCGCTGAGCAGCGCTTCCGGATAACCCGGGGCCGCTTCCTGCGAAAGAAATGAGAGACACAATGCGGCACTTTCACCGCGGTGTTTATTGGTTACCGCTACGGCAAGCGAGCTAATGCCAGGCAGCGTTTCATTGCGGGCCAGTGCCCAGCCCTGCTGACGAATCAGCGCCAGCTCTCTGCACAGCGCATCGATATTCAGCGGTGAATTGATCGACGCGGTTTGCCAGTTATCGCTGAAGCGCGCGCGCACCTCGTCATCACTCAGCTGCGCTAACAGCACGCGGCCAGTCGACGTGCCGGTAACCGACACCCGTGTACCAGGCGGCGTCACCAGCTGGGTAAAGAAGCGACCGTGGTACATGCGCATCACCAGCACATCGTCACCGTCCAGCACTGAGATATAGCCCATGCAGCCGCTGCTGGCCGCCAGGCGCGCCATCGGCGCCGATGCGCTGTCAATCAGCGGTGTCGAAAGATAATGCCCGGCAACGGACAACAGCACGCGGCCAATCTGAAAACAGCGGCTGTCGGGATCGCGCTCCAGTAAACCTTCGCTTTCCATGGTCGCCAGCAGGCGCGACACGGTACTTTTCGGCAGCCCCAGCGCCTCCACCACCTCGGTAAAGGTCAGGCCGGGATGGCCCTGCGCCACGCCAAAGCGCTGAAACAGCTTAAGCACGGCGGCGGCATTTTCGAGTGTGGTCATGGCGCTGGTTTCACTATATGGAACTGAGTTCCTGTATCGATAACCCGAAAGTAAAACGCGACGGTTTATCGGTCAAGCGCAAATTTTGCACCGGACAAAACGCAGGCTATTTAAGGCAGCAGAAAATAAGGGCTAAAGGCAAAATAAAAAGACGTTATCAGGCAGGAGAGCGATTAAACAGAAAAGACGGCAAATTTTATCGCCGTAATTAGCGCATCAGGGAAAATAAAAAATCTATTTAGCGACCGGACGTAATTACGCTAAAGCGGGCATCCCTGCCCACCGGGATTATTCTTTTTCCACATCTTCATAGCGGTCTTTGGCATCCTGCGCTTCCGCTTCCGATTTATGTTCGCTAATTAAGGTATCCGGACGTGGATGGTCAGCCCGTAATTCATACCAGGTGACGGTATTGCCCGCCTGCCCTTTTTCAACGGCAACAATGCGCGCTTCTCGCGGATAGGGTGGTCTGGTTGGCATCGTTTTCCCTCTTATGTCAGGTTTCCACACAGACAGCGGTGATCCTCTGCCTGCTATTGAGTATAGACAATCGAGGATCGCTGTAAAAAAGAGGGAGAATTCTTAGGCAGTTAGCTGGCGCGGGCGAGAGACAGCGATTGCAGAATATGTTCCACCACCTGCTCCGGTGCCTGCATCGCGTTGACTTCATGGTGCGCAGCCTGACGATAGAGCTGCGCGCGTTCACGCAGGATATCTTCCATCTCTTCCGCGATAGGCCGGCCGGTCAGGGTCGGACGCTGTGCCGCTTCTGGCTGGCGCTCCAGCCGATCGGCCAGCACGCCCGAGGGCGCGTTGAGCCAGATGACCTGGCCGTGCTCACGCATGAAGTGGCGATTGACATCAGCCAGCACCATGCCGCCGCCGGTGGCGATTACGCTGGCAGGTGCGGTAACCGCCCGCAGCGATTCACTTTCACGCGCGCGAAAGCTGTCCCAGCCTTCCGTCGCCACAATCTCTGCCACGCTGCGCTGTGTGGTGAGCTGCAGGTGGTGGTCGGTGTCACGAAAGGCATAGCCCAGCGCTTGCGACAGCGCCTGGCCAATGGTGGTTTTACCGCAACCGCGTGCGCCGATCAGATAGATGGGTAATGACATCCGGGCTCATCCTCCGCCGTAGTCTGCCGCGCGGGCAACGTCATCAGGTCAATAATGCGTCGCATGATACCTGGATTTTATTTTATCAGCCAGCCGCGAAGCACGAATTACGCGTATTTCAGCGATAGCCAGCGACAATATTTTGATTTTTAACGGGAAAACGATGCGCATTTCGTGCATCAGGCGATTTGTAAGCGCGGGGCAACATTTGCTTACCAGGCCGCTGATTTACTTTCTGTCACGCAGCCCGCATATACGCTTTATAGTTCAGGCAACGGACGTCCTGTTGGTCGCCTGAAGAACAACACGCTATGCCTAACCGGAGGTTCACCATGCAGAGCCAGGAACAACAACTTATTGAAAGCCTGTTCAGCCGTCTGAAACAGGCAGAAAGCCAGAGCGGCCCGCGTGATGCCGGTGCCGAACAGTTAATCAATCAGCATTTACAGAGCCAGCCCGGTGCGCCCTACTACATGGCGCAGGCGATCCTGATTCAGGAAGCGGCGATGAAAAAGCTCAACGCGCAGGTATCGGAGCTGGAGAGCCGTCTGGCGCAGGCGCAGCAGCAGGCCCCGCAGCAAAGCAGCGGCGGTTTCCTGTCGAGCCTGTTTGGCGGCGGTTCACGCCCGGCGCAGCCGCAACAGCCGGCATGGAACAGCGCACCGCAACAGCCACAATATGCCGCACCGCCTCAGCAGCAGTATGCTGCACCGGCGCGCGGTACCGGTTTCCTGGGTGGCGCACTGCAAACGGCTGTCGGCGTGGCCGGCGGTGTGGTGATGGCGGACATGCTCACCAGCCTGTTCCACCATTCGCAGCCGGAAGAGATCGTCAATATCATTAACGAACCGGCGCTGCCGCAGGTGGATGATAATCTGGACACCTTCAACGGCAATGACAGCAACAATGCCTTCCTGAATGACAATTCAGGCTGGGACAACAACAGCTTTGCCGATAACAATGATTTCAACGATTTCGGCAGCGGCGGTGATTTTGACGATGACGACAGCTTCGTCTGATTAACGCTGACGTAACCATTTATCCAGTTCGTTGGCAAACTGCTGGCGGTCACGTGGGCTTAATGCCGACGGGCCGCCGCTCTGAATGCCGCTGGCGCGCATCGTTTCCATAAAATCGCGCATGGTCAGACGCTGGCGAATGGTATCGCTGCTGTAGCGTTCCCCGCGCGGATTCAGGGCTGCCGCCCCTTTCTCCAGCACTTCTGCTGCCAGCGGAATATCGCCGGTAATCACCAGCTCGCCCGGCTGCACGCGTTTCACAATCTCGTTATCGGCCACGTCAAAGCCAGCAGCCACCTGCAGCGTTTTCAGAAACGGCGACGGCGGTACGCGCAGCGGCTGGTTAGCGACGAAGGTCACGGTGACTTTGGTGCGCTCAGCGGCGCGATACAGCACCTCTTTGATGACATTGGGACACGCATCGGCATCCACCCAAATCGACATGTTTAATCCTTATTAACGGGCAATGCCTGCGATCTTGCCGCGCTGACCGCGAATGGCAAATGTTATTTGTGCGCGACTTGTTATTCACCGCCGCTGACGTAAGCTAACCCACTGAGAAAACCGAACCACGTTAAGGATAAATCGATGCAGGAGAAGAAAATCGGGTTTGTCGGCTGCGGCAATATGGCGAAAGCCATCATCAGCGGCCTGGTGAACAGCGGGCAGATCGCCCCGGCCAATATCTGGGTGCACGATCGAAAACCCGACACCAACCAGGCGATGGCGCAGCAGTATGGCGTGACGGCGGCAGAAAGCGTCGAGAGTCTGGCACGTGAAGTGGACATTCTGTTTGGCGCGGTGAAACCCAACGTGATTCTCAAAGTGCTTAAGGATCTGGCCGGCCAGCTGAAGAAAGATGCGCTGGTGGTGTCGATTGCCGCAGGTGTGACGCTGGATTCGCTGGCGGCGGTACTCGGTCACGATCGTAAAATCATCCGCGTAATGCCGAATACGCCGTCGCTGGTCAATGAAGGCATGACCTCTATTACGCCGAACGTGCTGGTGGAACCGCAGGAAGTGGACGAGGTGGTGACCATTTTTGAGAGCTTCGGCAAAGCGGCGGTGGTGAACGAGTATCTGATTCATGCCGTGGTGGGTGTCAGCGGCTCGGCACCGGCTTACGTGTTTATGTTTATCGAAGCGATGGCTGATGCCGCCGTGCTGGGCGGCATGCCGCGGGCGCAGGCTTATCAGTTTGCGGCGCAGGCGGTAAAAGGTTCCGCCCAGATGGTGCTGGAGACCGGCAAACATCCTGGCGAACTGAAAGATATGGTGTGCTCACCGGGCGGCACCACCATTGAAGCGGTGAAGGTGCTGGAAGATAAAGGCTTCCGCGCTGCGGTGATGGGCGCGATGCAGCAGTGCATGGCGAAGTCCGAGGCGCTGAGTAAGCAGTGATGGTGCGGGTTTTCCCTCACCCTAACCCTCTCCCGCAGGCGGGAGAGGGAATTGTTGGGTGCTCGTTTGTCTCTTCCGCAGGCGGGAGGGGGAACGGTTGGGTGCTGGTTTGTCTCTCCCGCAGACGGGAGAGGGAACGGTTAGGTGCTGGCTTCAGGATCAGCCCTGATACGCTTCAAACAGCGCCAGGCCTTGTTCCAGCGTCATTGGCTGCTGCATCTCGTGCACCAGCGCGGCAGTGAGCGTATACATGCCGGCTGAACACACTGCCGCAATCATGCCCTGCTGGCAGTAAAAAGCGATAAAGCGCTTGTCCTGCAGCGAGCCCAGCAGGCGATAATCGTCCCACTCCTCTGCATGTCCCAGATACTCATAGCGGGTGCCGTAATGCGCAGTCCAGAAGAACGGCACGCGATCGTACATGATGCGTTTGCCCAGCATATTCAGCGCGGCAATGCGCCCCTGCTGATGCGCCACGCGATAGTGCTCAATACGCTGCACGCCACGCGGCGTGAGATAGCTGGCAATATCCCCCGCGACCCAGATGTTTTCACTGACCCGCAGCTGACTGTCGGCCAGCAGGCTGCCATCCTTCTGTAAGGGCAGGTCGTGAATAAAATGGGTGGCCGGCACAATGCCGGTGGCAAACAGCACCTGGCTGGCTGGCACGGTTTTGCCACCTTTGAGCCGCACGCCACTCACTGCGCCTTCGCCGCTCAGCGCTTCCGGTTCACCCTCGACAAACTTCACGCCGTTGCTGCGGTGCAGCTCATAAAAATGACGGCCAATCTCTTCGCCGAACTGGCTGGCAAACGGCAGCGGATGACGCGCCACCACCGTGACATCAATGTCGCGGTTTCGCAGCGCACCGGCCACTTCCATACCGATAAAACTGTTGCCGATAATCACCAGCTGCTGCGCCTCATCCACCTGCGAAATCAGCGTGTCGGCCTGGCGCAGTGAACGCAGCAGGTGTACGCCATCCAGATCCTTGCCCGGGATATCAAGCGGCTGCGGCACGCCGCCAGTCGCGATCAGCAGCTGGTCAAACTTCACCTGCTGCCCGTCTTTCAGCACCAGCGTCTGCTCCTGCGCCTTCAGCTGCACCACCTCCCCCTGCAGCCACGCCACCGGGCCCAGCACATCCTGTTTCAGCAGCTTGGGTACCTCGTCGATGGCCATCTTGCCGGAGGGGACAAATTTACTCAGCGTGGTGCGATCGTAGGGGGCGTCGCTTTCACGCTCAATACGCACAATACGGCCGCTAAAGCCTTCATCGCGCAGCGTCCAGATCGCGGCACTGCCCGCCGCGCCAGAGCCGAGAATCACGCACAACGGCGCTTCACCCTGGGCCACCGGCGCACTGGCTGGCGACATCGCCTGCGGATTGATCAGCACCTGCCCCTGTTCAATGCGCACCGGATAGCGTTTGAGATTGGCCAGCGCCAGCGGCTCGCACATTTTGCCATCGCGCAGCTCAAACACCGCCTTATGCCACGGACACACCAGTTTGTCGCCGCACACTGCGCCCTGCTCCAGCGGTGCGCCCGCGTGCGGACATTTTGCCTGCAGCGCCTGCACGCGGTCGCCGTCGCGAATCAGCACCATATCCGTTTCACCGACGGTCACTTTAGTGGGTTTACGCTGCGCCAGCGACTTGAGTTCCACGACAGATTGATAGCTCACGGTTCGCCTCCTTCGGGGTTGTTCGTCTGATACGACAATTCCTTACAAAGAGTAAGTGTGGCAAAGCGTGAGGATTTAGCAGGAGAAACAAAGCGAAACGGCGGTTAACTGACTGTTAAACCGCCGTTTTAAGCGGCACGAAAGGATCAGAAGAACACGCTGGGCACGATGATCAGCGCGAAAATCGCCACAATCAGTCCATGTTTGACCCAGTAATACAACCGGCGATTACGTTTCTTCAGGTTCTGACCGGCATCGCGTAGCGCATAAACGTATTTGAAGATGCGGTTGAGGAAACCGGTACGATCGTTTTCGTCGTTGGGCGATGCCGCTGCTGACATTAACGTCGAGCCCACCCAGTGATTGACCGCCTGCGCCCAGCGCCATTTCATTGGCCGCTCGATATCGCAAAACAGAATGATACGCGTCTGCTCGCTTTCATTCTGCGCCCAGTGCACGTAAGTTTCGTCGAAGATCACCGCCTGACCGTCGCGCCAGCTGTGGCGCTGACGATCCACTTCAATAAAGCAGCGATCGTCGTTCGGCGTTTGCAGCCCAAGGTGATAGCGCACCGAACCGGCATAAGGATCGCGGTGTTTGCCCAGATGGCTGCCCGGCGGCAGTTCAGCAAACATGGCCGCTTTAACGCCGGGAATATTGCTCACCAGTTCGGTGGTTACCGGACAGAGTTCGCGCGCTGACGGATGTGCATCGCTATACCATTTTAAATAGAAGCGCTTCCAGCCACGCTTGAAGAAGGTATTAAATCCGGCATCGTTATGCGTCTGCGCCGCTTTAATGTGATCCTGCAGGCGAATGGCTTCATCACGAATCACCTGCCAGTTATCAGTCAGCTGACGCAGCTCAGGAAAATCCTCAACCGGAAAATAGGGCTGTTTAGCCGGCAGTCGCGACAGCCCGGTCATAAACATATTGATCGGCGCCATAAAAGTGGAGTGATCAAATAACTGACGGGAAAACTTTTGCTTTTCCACGCCGCGTGAGTGGGCGTAAAGCACACTAATAATAAATACACCAATAATGATCGCAGCGACCATACAACAGGTTCCTTATGTTGCACGTAAAGCCGCTCTGGCCACGGTTAAGCGTCAGAGAGACTGGATGGGGAGAAATGGAATTTTATGTAAGGATTTTGTAAAGTTTTGGCAACGCGTGCCGTTTATGTCAGAAAAAATACCTCGCGCGTTAACCCTGCGAGTGCGGACACAAAAAAGCGGCCCGCAGGCCGCCAGAGGTTTAAGCACTCTTCTTCAGACAGCTGCTCATAAAGGTTTTACGCGCATCGCCGCTGAGTTTTTTCTCTCCTGCTTCGTTATTACAGCTTTTCATTTTCATCTGCTGCGGCGTCATATTGCCCATTTTGCTGTCTTTCTTCAGGCATTCGCTCATAAAGCTTTTACGCGCATCGCCTTTCAGATTTTGCGCGCCTGCATGCTGATTACACAGCGTCATTTTTTCCTGCTGCGCGGTTTTCTCCGCCGCGCCCGCACCGCCAGCCAGCAGCAGGCCTGCTGCCATTATTGCCACAAGACACGATTTCATTGCCGGTTTCTCCGTGTGATTATTGCCTGTTAAGCATGGCACGGAATAAGCAAAGCGGAAAAAAATCTATGCGCGTACGGCGGGATTATTCGCGCGGGTGGTTGAGCAACTTTTCGACGTAATTGCGCAGCATCAGCGCGTCCGGATTTTCCTGCACGGAAGCGGCGGGCGGCATCGCGCGATCAATACCCGCCGCGATGTCGCTAACCTGGGCGGCATCCAGTCTGCGCAGCATGGCGGTGAGCACGATTTCCAGCGCCTCAACCTGGACCACTAATTCTTTAGACTCTTCTTCTTTTTCTGCCAGCTTGAGCAGGAGTTCCGCAATCAGGTTTTTCATGCGATGGACTCAGTCAGAATGGGAAAACAAAAATTAGCATTGGCAGGATTAAAACAACAAGAATTTTTGCCGGCCAGAGGAAAAATAATGGTTAGCCGAAGCGTAAAAAAAGTGGCTGAAATTCAATATATAACGGCGAAACGTTTCACTGACAAAATACGCCGCAGATAAAACGTTTCGCATCGCTGCATTAATTATGCGCTGGCGCTAAATTAACGCGGACCCTGATACCCATGGCCGGGACCGCCACCGCCAGGACCACCCCAACCTCCTCCGCCGCCGCCCGGCGGGGGAAAAAGACAACCGCTTAACGCGGACACCAGCGCCACAACGGCAGCGAGCTTAACGATACGGATCATATTGACCTCAGGTTGCTGAAATTGCGCTGAGTGTATGAAGCGGCGGTTAACACGACAATACAGAATGCTCCGCAACCCGGCGCTATTCATGCCTGCTCACCACGCTTAACGTTTTAGTGGCAAGAAACCGCTAAAAAAGCCTCACAGACCGCTCAATACGCCAGCTTAAGTTACAGCGAACGCTGTGCCGCAAACGTCAGTGCTGCTCGCTGTGCGCGCAGTAACAAAATTGCGCGCTGCGTCTTTACAGCTAACGCCATTTCACGCAATGTGAGCGCAATACAATTAATGAGATCTCACTATGACCTTAGCGGCTGTTTCTCTGAGTGAAGTGCTGGCGCGCCGTGACTGGGAAAACCCGGTTATCACCAGCCTGCATCGCCTGGACGCGCATCCACCGTTTGCCAGCTGGCGCGATGAAGTCAGCGCGCGCGATGGCCATCCCTCACCTGCGCAGCAGCGGCTGAATGGTCAGTGGGCCTTCAGCTATTTTACCGCGCCGGAAGCAGTGCCGCACAGCTGGCTGCTACAGGACTTACCGGACGCCGCAACGCTGCCGGTGCCCGCCAACTGGCAGTTGCACGGCTACGACGCGCCCATTTACACCAACGTGCAGTATCCCATTCCGGTCAATCCCCCTTTGGTGCCACGCGAGAACCCCACCGGATGTTACTCGCTCACATTTAAAGTTGATGAAGGCTGGTTAAGCCAGGGGCAGACGCGCATCATCTTCGATGGTGTCAGCTCGGCCTTTTATTTGTGGTGCAACGGACAGTGGATGGGCTATTCGCAGGATAGCCGCTTACCCGCCGAATTTGACCTCAGCCACGTGCTGCAGCCGGGAAACAACCGTCTGGCGGTCATGGTGCTGCGCTGGAGCGACGGCAGCTATCTGGAAGATCAGGATATGTGGCGCATGAGCGGCATTTTCCGCGACGTGACGCTGCTGCATAAACCGGACACTCGCCTGAGCGATGTGCAGATCGAAACCGCGCTCAGCCCGGAATATCTGCGCGGCGATTTACGGGTGAATGTCAAAATCCATGCCGGCGCGCGCCCGCTCAGTCAGTGTCGGGTGCGCGTCACGCTGTGGCGCAACGGTGACTGTATCGCACAACATGAACAACCGCCGGGCAGCGCCATCATTGATGAACGTGGCCACTATCCGGAACGCACCCTGCTGGTGTTGCCGGTGCTGCAACCGCTGTTGTGGAGCGCCGAAACGCCTCATCTCTACCGCGCGGTAGTCACGCTGCTTGATGATGCCGGCGAGGTGATTGAAGCCGAAGCTTATGATGTGGGTTTCCGTCGCGTCAGCATTGAGCACGGCCAGCTGTGCCTCAACGGTAAGCCGCTGCTGATACGCGGTGTTAATCGTCATGAGCACCATCCCGAGCGCGGTCAGGTAGTGGATGAAGCTGGCATGCGTCAGGACATTGAGCTGATGAAGCGCCACAACTTTAACGCGGTGCGCTGCGCTCATTATCCTAACCATCCGCTGTGGTATCGGCTGTGCGATGAGTACGGCCTGTACGTGGTTGACGAAGCCAATATCGAAACGCACGGCATGCAGCCGATGAACCGCCTCTCCGACGACCCGCGCTGGTTTGCCGCCTATAGCGAACGCGTAACGCGCATGGTGCAGCGCGATCGTAATCATGCCTGCATCATCATCTGGTCGCTGGGCAATGAGTCCGGCCACGGCAGCACGCACGATGCGCTGTACCGCTGGGTGAAAAGCAGCGATAGCACGCGCCCGGTACAGTATGAGGGCGGCGGTGCCAACACGGCGGCCACCGATATTCTGTGCCCGATGTATGCGCGCGTCGATCAGGACCAGCCCTTCCCGGCGGTGCCGAAGTGGTCACTGAAAAAATGGATCAGCCTGCCGGATGAAGCGCGTCCGCTGATCCTGTGCGAATACGCCCATGCGATGGGAAACAGCTTTGGCGGCTTTGCCAAATACTGGCAGGCATTTCGCCAGTTTCCGCGGCTGCAGGGTGGCTTCGTCTGGGACTGGGTCGATCAAAGCCTGACGCGCTATGACGCACACGGCCAGCCGTGGCAGGCGTACGGCGGCGATTTCGGTGACACGCCTAACGATCGCCAGTTCTGCATGAACGGGCTGGTGTTTGCCGATCGCACGCCGCATCCGGCGCTGTTTGAAGCACAGCGCGCCCAGCAGTTTTTCCGGTTTACGCGCGATCCCGGCGATGCGTATCGCGTGACCGTCACCAGCGAATATTTATTCCGCCGCAGCGACAACGAACGGCTGCGCTGGTGGATTGAGCAGGACGGTGTAACCCTCGCGCGCGGTGAATGGGTGCTGGATCTCGATGCCGAAGGCAGCCACACCTTTACCGTGCCCGCGCCTGAAGCGCTGCAGGGTGAAGCGTGGCTCAACCTCGCGGTGCATCAGATCGCCGCCACGCCCTGGTCTGAGGCGGATCATCGCGTGGCCTGGGATCAGTGGGCGCTGCCGGCCGCGCTGCCGGTTACGTTGCCGCCGCTCAGCGCCTGCGCGCCCCAGCTGGAAACCAATCACAATCTGGTGGCGGTGGTGCTGCCCACGCAGCGCTGGCACTTCTGTCGCCGCAGCGGCGCGCTGCTGCAGTGGTGGGTGAACGATCGTGAAACCATGCTGACACCGCTGGAGGAGTGCTTTATTCGCGCACCGATCGATAATGATATCGGCACCAGCGAAGCTGCCAATATCGACCCCAACGCCTGGGTCGAGCGCTGGAAACGCGCGGGCTATGATCGGCTGCAAACAGAGCTGCTGGCGATGCAGGTCGACAGCCTGCAGCACGACGTGCAGATTGAAACCTGGCATCGCGTACTGGGTGAGGGTCAGCACCTGTTTACCAGCCATAAGCGTTATGGCATTAGCGGCGATGGCGAACTGACTATCAGCGTCGATGTACAACAGGCCGCTGGTCTGCCGCCGCCCGCGCGCATCGGCCTGCGCTGCCAGCTGGCTCAGGTCCCGCACCTGGTGAGCTGGCTGGGACTGGGGCCTCATGAAAACTATCCGGATCGCCAGCTGGCGGCGCAGTTTTCACGCTGGCAGCTGCCGCTGGCGGCGCTCAGCACCGGCTACGTCTTTCCGGGTGAGAATGGCTTGCGCTGCGGCACGCGCCAGCTGGATAGCGGCAGCTGGCAGATCAGCGGCGACTTCGCCTTCTCGCTTAGCCGCCACAGCCTTGAGCAGCTGCGCGCCACCTCGCACCGCCATTTACTGCAGGACGAACCCGGCTGCTGGCTGCATCTCGACGGCTTCCATATGGGCGTCGGCGGCGACGATTCGTGGAGCCCGAGCGTCAGCCCGGAGTTTTTGCTTTCTCAGCGGCGCTGGCACTATGCGCTGACGCTGCATCAGCCGGCTTAGTGGCGGCCGCCGGGCTAAGGGGTTTTAGCTCGGTTTTTGGCCGGCGATAGAAGCGCCGCAGCAACAGCACATTGAGCAGGACGACGACCGCGGTGGCGAAGAATACCCAGCGGTAACCGGTGGCGGCTGAGACCGCTGCGCCCAGCAGCGGTCCGGCGACGTTACCGAGGTACATGAACGACTGGTTATAACCAAAAATACGGCCGGTGACGTTATCGCGTGAATGACGCACCAGCAGGGTTTGCACCGCCGGCATCATCGCGCCATCGGCAAAGCCGAGCAGAAAGCGCAGGACGCCCAGCTGCGTGGCGCTGGTGACAAACGACATGGCAATCAGCAGCAGCAGCGAGGCGATCATGGTCGCCAGCAAAATACGCTGGGTACCGATGCGATCGCCGAGTTTGCCGAGACGCGGTGCGGCGATGAGTGCCGACACGCCGGGCAGCGCGGCAATCACACCACTGAGAAACGCGATATTCTGCGCATCCGGCGCCAGCTCACGCACGAACAGCGTCAGGATAGGATTCACCGAACCGTTACACATCTGAATCACCATGGTGGTGACGAACAGGCAGAACATCAGGCGTGGATTATCGAGGCTGCGCATCACCTCACGCCCGCTCAGTTTGTCCTGCTTGCTCACCGGCGTGTAGCCGGTCTCCTTAATCAGAAACAGCGTCACCAGAAAGCTGACCATCAGCAGTATCGCGGTAACGATAAACACCATGCGCAGGCCCAGCCAGTCGGCCAGAAGACCGCCAATCATCGGCCCGAGGATCACGCCGCCAATTTGTCCGGTCGACACGCAGCTCAGCGCCCAGCCGCTGCGCTCACGCGGCACCTGCGCGGCCACCAGCGCCATGGCGTTGGGAATATAACCGGACGTCAGTCCCATCAGCGCGCGCAGCAGCAACAGCTGCCACGCCTGAGTGACAAACGCCTGCAGCAAAATCACCGCGCCCATGCCAAACGAAGCGCGCAGCAGCATCAGCTTGCGACCTTTGCGATCGGCAAGGCTGCCCCACAGCGGCGCCACGGCGGCAGAAACAATAAAGGTGACACTGAAGGTCAGACCTGACCAGATACTGAGCGCGTTGCCGCCACGGATACCCAGCTCTTCCACGTAAAGCGGCAGGAAAGGAATGATCTGACTGATGGCCAGGCCGGTAAAAAAGCAGCCAAACCAGACGGATATCAGATTGATCTTCCAGGATTCGATGGAGCGTAGCATGAGCGCAGATGTCAGAAAAAATGAAACGAGGGTTCAGTCTAACAACCTCGTAACATTGCCGGACGGCAAAACATGGCATGAGGATGAAAACGCAGTTTTTCGCTGCCGGGCGTGATTCTGCTCACAGCAAATAGGGCAATGCCTCACTTTTGTAGTGTCTTTATGTGCGGTTACCTGGCATAAGGCCCGATAAGCGCATCGCGAGAGACGGCAAACGTGAAAAAATATGACGATTCGTTACTGACAATATTCCACACCGCATCTATGTTTAAAAAATCACCAGTCATCACTGGCGAGGCGCTGCCCGTCCTGGACAGTCCGCATGCTTAATTCAGGTTTTCAGTTGCTGCCCGTCGTGGGTGGCAGGCTTCGTTGTCTCTGCGGAGGTCGGCTATGAGAACGCACCATGACAGCGCCAGTCGGGCGATTACCGACTATTTCAACAGCCCCGCCTGGCACGCGCCGCACGAGAGCGATTTGCTGGCCGCCATCATGCGCGAGCTGATGGATGATGGCCAGCCCGCCACCAATAAAGCGGTGATTGCCCGCGTGATTAACCGGCTGGAAGTGGAAGGCGATGAACAGCGCCTGCAGAGTTACCGCAACCTGCTGGCGCAGCTGTTAGAAGCAGGGCCGCAAAAATAGCGGCCCCGGAGATTATTTCACCACCCGCAGCTGGTCGGCTTCGCTGACCACTGCTTTACCGCTCTGACGCTGATACAGGCACAGTTCCCGCCCCAGCTGATTTTTCATGTGCTTTTGCGGATAGCGGCCTTCGAGCAACAGCGCATCGTAGCCAACGCTGTCGTCGTACATGATCGGCTTGCCCACCACTTTCACCGCTTTCAGACCGCTGGCCTGCACACACGCCTGCTGCAGGTTTTTATCGTGTTGCTGCCATGCCGCCTCGCTTGAGGCCTGCGCCAGCGGGCTGAGCAGCAGCGTCAAACACAGCGTTCGGGTCAGGTATTTCATCGTCACTCCTGTAAGGTCAGTCTGTTATTGCTGCCTGTACGCCTGGCGTCGCAGAGCCGCGATTCATCTCGCGCTATGGCGGGGGCAATATGGCGCAGCAGGCAGGTTATAGCGAAAAAAATTCCCGCCGTAGCGGGAAGAAACAAGACGAGCATTGCATATTCGAGAGTGACGAGGAAATCTCCGTAATGCGCAGTTATCCTCGCCCGCCGCCATGACAGCCCGATGACAATGCCGTGTCCGTTTGGTGTTACCCGCAGTAAACCCGGGAAATTTTCCCGTTCTGATCGCCGAGGAAATTCAGGCGGCGCAGATTGAAGTCCATGGTGGCGGCACCGTTCCACGGAATCGCGCGCACCGGTACGGCAAAGCGCTGGGTATCAAGCGCGCTCAGCGGCTGACCGAGGTAGTTCTGATACTGCGAGGCACCGCACTGGTCGGTTTCCGGATCGTGGCTGACGGCGTGACTGCTGTCAGTTTTACTGGCTGACTGACAGGCCGTTAAGGCGAGCATCGCCGTCAGCAGCAGCGCTTTTCCATAATGGTTCACAATTTTCTCCTCCTGAATAATGAACAAGCGGGTTCCTGAGAGTAACAAAGCGTGCCGCCGATGCGAAAATTTTTCCAGCAGACTGGTCGCATTGCGTGACAAAAGGCGCGATTTTCTGCTCACATTTTCGGATTAATCGCACGCTGTGTCTAAAAATCACCCGGGCAGACGCTACAATTATCTAAGACTTTTCTGAGGAGATAATGATGGAACTGGCTATTTTTATCGGCTTCGCCATCGTGATGACCTTCGTGGCCGTCCGGGTGCGTTAAGCCTCGTTAATTTTCTCTCTGCCGTTGTGCACCAGACGGTGCCAGCGGCATCCTCCGCGCCAGATAAGTGATTCGGTTCCCTCTCCGCCTGCTCGCCAGATGAAAGCGCAAGCCGTCATGCCGCGCATCGCCTGCGATGAGGCGGTCGGTTAGCGCCGCGATTGTGACGTATCTGAACCGGCGAAAATCTCCGCAAACGCACCTCGACAGCACCGATCGCCGTTGCTACTATGCGTCTTCCTCTGCCCGCTGAGTCGCCTATGGACACCCAATCCGACAAAGTTACGTTGACCCTGTTTTACGTGGGTAGCTTTGTGGTTTATTACCTCGTGACCATGCTGATTACGCTGTTTCCCAATTACGGGACGCTGCGCAATAACGGCTTGCTGGTGCCAGTGCTGTGCCTGTTTGAATTTGCCGTGATCTATCCCCTGTACCGTTTCTACTGCCAGCGCCGCAGCGACATTCCTCTGGGCTTTCTGCGCCCCGGCCAGGCACTGCTGTTTATCGGCGCGCTGTTTGTGCTGATGGTGGCGCAAACGCAGTTCCTGCAGCCGGAAGGCTGGCTGATTGAACAGAGCCAGCAGGGACGCAGCTCAATGCTGATTCTGCTGCTCACCGCCGTGCTGCTGGCGCCGGTGTTTGAAGAGGTGCTATTCCGCGGCTTCCTGCTGCAGGCGTTTTTGCTGTGGGCGCCCAAAAGCCGTTTTGCCTGCATGTTGCTCACATCGCTGCTGTTCGCCGCGTTGCACACGCAGTACGTGCATTGGGAAACCATCGTTGCGCTGACGCTGTTCTCGCTGCTGCTGTGCTACGCGCGTCTGCGCAGCAACAGCCTGGCGCTGCCGATTTTTCTGCATACCCTGAATAACCTGATCGCCATCCTGCCCGCCTGGTTCTACGCCTGATCCCCCTCACTGTTTGCTAACGATGCCATTAATTTCCCTGCATTTTCAGGTACTATCGCTTTTTAGCCTGCAGGAATGATGGTCGAAGCGCTGATGATTACTATGCTGGATGTGGCCCGCAAAGCGGGCGTTTCTAAAGCCACCGTGTCGCGCGTGCTGGCGGGCAACCGCTATGTCAGCAAATCCACGCAGCAGAAAGTGTTTCAGGCGATAGAGGAAACCGGCTACCGCCCGAATCTGCTGGCACGCAGTCTGGCGACGCAAAAATCGCAGAATATCGGCCTGATCGTCACCCATTCGCTGTTTAACGGCCCCTATTTCAGCGAGCTGCTGTACCAGACGGCCACGCTGACCAATAACTATGGCCGCCAGCTGATCCTCGCCGATGGCAAGACCAGCGCTGACGATGAGCGCGCGGCAATTGAGTTTCTGCTCGATCTGCGCTGCGACGCCATCATTATCTACCCGCGTTTTCTCGACACCGCCGCGCTGGAAGCGATCATCGACCAGCACGATATCCCGATCATGGTGGTTAACCGCCGTCTGACGCAGCACGCGGCGAACTGCGTCTGGGCTTCGCACCAGCAAAATACCCGCGATGCGGTGAACTACCTGATTACGCGCGGTCACCATGACATCGCGTTTATCACCGGACTGGCGGGATCGCCCACCGCCGCCGCGCGTCTGGCTGGCTATCAGCAGGCGCTGGCCGACCATCAGCTGCCGTATGAAGCGGCGCGCGTACTGCCGGGCGCGTGGACGCCGGAGAGTGGTCAGGCGGCGGCACGCCAGCTGCTGAGTGCCGGCGTAACGTTCAGTGCGCTGATGGCCAGCAATGACGATATGGTAATTGGTGCCGCGCTGGCGCTGAATGCGGCGGGCAAACGGCTGCCGCAGGATGTATCGCTGATGGGCTTTGATGATATTCGCATGGCCGAATTTTTCCTGCCGCCGCTCACGACGGTTCACGTGCCGGTGGCGGAGATGATTCAGCACACGCTGGCGCAGCTGGTGGCGATGCTGGAGGGCGAAGCGATTGCGCCCCTGCCGCCGTTCAGCGGACGGCTGATTGAGCGCGCCTCCGTGGCCGATGGACCATTTCGCCGCTCATAACGCCTGATCGCCGTCATCCTGCGTGACCAGCCACTGCTCCAGCTGCTGTAGCGTAGCAGCCTTAACGCTCTCCTGCGGGCGCACCAGGTAATAGGTGTGCCGGCCACAGTCCAGCTGGTAATCCTCCATGGCGATCAGCGTGCCCGCCTTCAGCTCCGCTTCCACCAGCACGCGCTGCGCCAGCGCAATCCCCTGCCCTTCAATGGCGGCCTGATAGGCCAGCGCCGAACTTTCCATCTGCCGCCGGTGCGGCAGCGCGTCCATTTCCACGCCAAATGCTTCGCACCAGCGCTGCCAGTCATCAGGACGTCCGCGCACCAGCAGCAGGGTATGCTGCGCCAGCCCGGCCAGGTGCATGCTGGCGCGCCGGTCAGCCGTCGGACGGCACACCGGCACCAGCACGTTTTTCACCAGCGGCGTGGCGTGCTGCTGCGGCCACGTACCGTCACCAAGCCGAATCGCCGCGTCGCAATCCACCGTATCGTCCCATTCCGACGCGGTCGTCAGGCGCACGTCAATCGCCGGATGCGCCAGCTGAAACTGTGCCAGCCGCGGAATCAGCCAGCGGGTGGCGAAGGTGGTGAAGGAGTGCAGCCGGATGACCGTGCGGCCGGCATTGCGCTGCAGCGTGGCGCTCGCCTGGCGAATACCGTCGAGGTGCTGGCTGATTTGCAGAAAATAGGCATTGCCGGGCAGCGTCAGTACCAGCCCGCGCCCCTGACGCTGAAACAGCGCCGTGCCAAAGTACTCTTCCAGCAGACGAATCTGACGACTCACCGCGCCTGGCGTCACCGACAGGCCATCAGCCGCTGCCCGCACGCTGCCACTACGGGCGACATATTCAAACGCCAGCAAGGCATTCAGGGGTGGCAAATCACGCATCAGTTAACCGTTCAGTTTTTCTCAATGATGGAGCAATTTTAATCGATTGTGGCGAAAAGGCCAGACGCGCATCATTTCTGCACAGCGGCAGCCAGCCCGATAACGCTGACTGCCAGGTTGTCACATTGATTCTGACACTGGAGCACACTGGAATGATTAAAGTCACCAATCCTGCCGACGGCAGCCTCGTCGGCGAAGCACCGTTCATGCGCCACGACGAGGTCGCGGCCGCTATCGATCGCACCTGTGCCGCGTTTCCGGCATGGGCGGCAAAAAGCGCGAAACAGCGCAGCGACCTGCTGCGTGGCTGGTACGATCTGGTACGCGCCGATAAGCACCTGTTTGCTGAACTGATGGTCAGGGAGAACGGCAAATGCCTGAGCGAAGCGCTGGGCGAAATCGAGTACGGTCTCGGCTTTATTGAGTGGTATGCGGAAGAGGCCAAACGCGTCAATGGTGATACCCTGCCGTCGCACGATGCTAACGCCTCCGTGCTGGTGGTAAAAGAGCCGGTCGGCCCGACCGCGGCCATCACACCGTGGAACTTCCCGTTTATGATGATCACCCGCAAAATTGCTACCGCGCTGGCCGCAGGCTGCACCATGATCATCAAACCGGCAGAAGAGACGCCGCTTACCGCGTATAAACTGCTGGAGTTTGCCCGTCAGGCCGGTATTCCCGCTGGCGTGTTTGAGATGGTAACCGGCGATCCGCAAGCCATCGGCGAAGCTTTTACCAGCGATACGCGCATCCACAAAATCTCCTTCACCGGGTCTACCCGCGTCGGCAAGCTGCTGGCGCAGCAGTGCGGGGCCACGCTGAAAAAGATGACTATGGAGCTGGGCGGCAACGCGCCCTTTATCGTGTTCGCCGACAGCCCACTGGAAGAGAGCGTGGCCGGGCTGGTCAGCGCCAAACTGCGTAACTCCGGCCAGGTGTGTATTTCGCCTAACCGCATCTTTGTGCATGACGCGATTTACGATGCCTTTGTGCAGCAACTGGTGAAAACAGTCAATGAGATCCGCGTCGATCAGGGTATGCAGCAGGAATTTGTGGTTGGCCCGCTGATTAACCGCGTGGCGCTCGATAAAGTCACCGCGCTGGTGGATGATGCGGTAGCACAGGGGGCGACGCTGCGCCTCGGCGGCAAGCCACACGCGAAGGGCGGGCTGTTCTATGAGCCGACCATCCTGTGCGATCTGGACGCCTCGTTTGCCGTGCACAACACCGAGATTTTCGGACCGGTATTTGCCCTGTACCGTTTCAGTGATGAAGAGCAGGTGATTCGCTGCGCTAACGACACCGAATACGGTCTGGTGGCCTATGCGTGGACGCGGGACGTTGGCCGCGCTTTCCGCCTGTCGAAAAAACTGGAAGCCGGCATGGTGATCCTCAATTCCGGCTCAGTCGGTACGGCGTCAGTGCCGTTTGGCGGTATCAAGCACTCCGGCTACGGCCGCGAGGGCGGCCATTACGGTATTGAGGAGTATGTGCAGGTAAAATATGTGCTGATGGCGGGACAACACCGCTAATCACGCTGCTGGCGCGGCGGCGACCCAGCCGGGATGCCGCCGTGCCGCGCGTTAGTATTCCACCTCCGCATCAGGCTGTGCGCCGTTATTGCGGATCAACTGCTGATACCAGAAAAAGCTCTTCTTGCGATAGCGCGCCAGATCGCGCAGATCGTGTTCATCGCGGTTAACATAGATAAAGCCGTAACGTTTGCTGATGCCCTGATGAGTGCTGACCAGATCGATGGCCGACCACGGACAGTAGCCAAACAGCTCGACGCCATCGGCAATTGCCAGCCGCAGCTGAGTGATATGCTCGCGCAGATAGGCAATGCGATAGTCGTCATACACTTTGTTGCCCGCCTCCAGCGTGTCGAACGCACCCAGACCGTTTTCTGTCACAATCAGCGGCAGGCGATAGCGTGCGTAGATCTCGCGCGCGGTAATGCGGAAACCGACCGGATCGATATACCAGCCAAACTGATTCTGCTGCAGATGCGGATTGTTGCAGCCGACGTACACCGATTTGTCGATGCCGGCCATCTGCTGGTCGGCCTGCTGCTTGCTGTTCAGCTCACCGCGCGCGACCTCAGGCATGTCAGCACTGACGGTGGCCGATGCATAATAGTTGAAGGCGATAAAGTCCGGCTGACCGGCGGCGATGGTCGCCATATCCTCCGCCTCAATGTGCGGCAGCCAGCCGCGCTGCTGCAGAAACGCCCACACCACGTTGTTGTAATGGCCGTGTACCGCCAGGTCGAGGTAGAGCCAGTTGCGGATCGCTGAAAAGTTATCAGCGGCCAGCACATCTTCCGGTCTGGCGCTGGCGGCATAGATACAGGAGATGTTCGGTGCCGGGCCAATTTTGGCCTGCGGCAAGCGCTGGTGACAGGCAATCATCGCTTTGGCCTGCGCCAGCATCATATGGTGGTTCTGCTGATACAGCGTCTTCTGCGCATCCACCGTGCCGGCCGGCAGCGTGCCAATCACCTCGCCTTTGAGGATCATCATGTTTTGTTCATTGATGGTCAGCCAGTATTTCACCCGGTCGCCATAGTGCTCGAAACAGGTGATGGCGAAGCGCTCAAAGGCGGCCACGGTGCGCCGGTTTGACCAGCCGCCATCCTGCTGCAGCGCCCACGGCAGGTCGAAGTGATAGAGCGTGACCAGCGGCTCAATGCCGTGGCGGCAAATTTCATCAATCAGCTGCTGATAAAACGCAATGCCCGCCGGATTCAGCTCGCCGTCACCCTGCGGATAGATGCGGCTCCAGGCGATGGAGAATCGATAGGTTTTCAGGCCCAGCTCCGCCAGCAGCGCGATATCTTCCCGGAAGCGATGATAGTGATCGCTGGTTACGGTGAAATCCGTCATCCCCTCAGGAAAATGGCCTTTATCGATCACCGACGGCCCTTTGCCGTCTACGTTCCAGGCGCCCTCAACCTGATACGCCGAGGTTGAAGCGCCCCACAGAAAGCCGTGCGGAAACGCACCGGGGTTAGGATGTTGCATACTGCCTCCTTGTTAGTCTGCAGCCAGCTCGCGCCGCAGCTGGATGATCTCTTCCGCCAGTTCACGGCACAGCATGGCGTTCATCAGGTGATCCTGCGCATGCACCATGATCAGATTGACCGGAATTTTGCCGCAGCCTTCGTCAGCACCGATCAATTCGGTCTGGATACGGTGCGCGGCTCTGGCCGCCTCGCTGGCTTCGCTCAGCAACGCATCGGCGCGTGGCCACTCTTTGCGCCGCGCCGCGCGCAGCGCTTCCATCGAGGAGGAGCGCGCTTCTCCCGCCTGAATAATAAGTTCCATGACCGTGCTCTCATCAATTTCCATCATGCCTCCTTAACCGGTTGCGCTGCGGCGGCCTGCTCAAGCTCCTGCTGCAGCAGTTGCCGCTCATAAATTTTGAAAAACGGGTAGTAAATCAGCGTGGCGATGGTTACCAGCACGGCAATCAGCACGATGACGCGCCAGTCCCAGCCGGTCGACCAGGCCGCCCCGATCGGTGCCGGCGTGGTCCAGGGGGCCAGCGACACCACGTGGTTAATCAGGTGGGTTTTGGTGGCTGTCCAGGCGAGCGTGGCGTTGACTAACGGCGCGCAGATAAACGGAATGAACAGAATCGGATTCATCACCACCGGCGAACCGAAGATGACCGGCTCGTTGATGTTGAACATGCTGGGCACAATGCTCAGCTTGCCAATCGAGCGCAGATGCGCCGAGCGGCTGCGCAGGTAGAGCAGCACCAGTCCCATGGTGGAACCGGAGCCGCCAATAACGATGAAAAACTGCCAGAACGGCTCGATAAACACGTGCGTGATCGGCTCACCGGCGTTGAGCGCCTGCTGGTTGAGGCCAAGGTTAGTCAGCCAGAACGCCTGCAGAATGCCGCCGACAATCACCGCACCGTGAATGCCAGCGAACCACAGCATGTGGCACAGCAGCACCGCCACCAGCACCGCCGGTAACGAATCCGAGGCGGAGATAATCGGTGCGAACAGCGCCATGATCGCCTGCGGCAGCAGCAGGCCAAACTGCGCCTGCACCCACAGGCTGAGCGGAAACAGCGTGATGAAGATGGCGATGATCGGGATCAGCAGATCGAACGACTGACGAATTTTGGGCGGCACCTGCTCCGGCAGCTTAAAGCCGATGTTGTGCTTTTGCAGGAAGTGCATCAGCTCAGTGGCGAACAGCGCCACCAGAATCGCGGTGAAAATGCCCTCGCCGCCGAGTGAGCCAACCGGCAGCGTGCCGTTGCTCTGTGGCGCGGCCACCACCAGAAACGCCATCAGCGCCAGGCTGGCCGCCATAAAGCCGTTCATTTTGTAGCTGTTCGCCAGGTTATAGGCGATGGCGCTGGCGATATATAGCGCCATGATGCCCATGGTCATGTTATATGGCATCATGATTTGCGCTTCATGCGCGCGCACCATACCGAGCCACCACTGGGCAAACGCCCATGAGCTGTCAGCTGAGAACGGCGGATGGGCAAACAGCAGCATAAACGAGCCCACAATCAGAAACGGCATCGAGGCAATAAATCCATCGCGGATGGCAATCACATGGCGCTGGCTGGAGAGGCGTCCGGCCAGCGGGCTGATGCGGTTTTCAATCACACCAAATAACGATTCGCTTATGCTGCTCATCGGCGAGCTCCTTGCATCAGGCAACAACAGAATAAGCCTGTGCATTGGCGCACAGGCGTAAACAATTATTTTATTTTCGCAACAATCGTCAGGCGTGAATCAGCTTTAGCGAATCATCTAATATTTTCGCGCCATTCATCATGCCGTAATCCATGCTATTAATCACAGTGATAGGCTTATTTAGCTGCTGCGCCAGCGGCTGGAAGTCCGCCAGTTTGTATTTAATCTGCGGCCCGAGCAGGCAACAGTCAAAGTTCGCGATCTGATCGTTAAACTCTTCAATGCCAACGGCTTTTATCTCAACCTCGACGCCCTTCTCTTTGGCGGCCTTCTCCATTTTCTGCACCACCATGCTGGTGGACATCCCGGCGGCGCAGCAGAGTAAAATCTTTGGCATCATTCAATCCTCAGTGTGGGGTTTAATTAACGAATACCCGCGCTAAAGATTTTCTGCAACCGGTTTCAGATTTGCGTTACGGATCTGTGAGAAATATCAAAAAGCGCGCTGCAAATTTAATCGGGATGCAATAATAAACGGAAGAGATTATGTGAAAGTCGGGGAACAGTGGCGCGGCCAGACACAGCGCGCCACCGGGGCAGAACGTCAGGAGATGGCGGAATCTTTTTGCTTGTCGGCTTCGAAGTGTGCCTTGAACTGTTCGTAGATGGAGATCATATTGGAGGCATCGCCGTGCAGCGGGCTCAGTTTACCGGCGCGCACCAGTTCGATGACCAGTTGCAGGGCGGCCTGTTTTGGGCTGCTGGCCGGATGGGCAATTTCATGAGACATCAGATATCACTCCTTATTGTTGTCAGTGCCGCACAGTTTAGCCCAGATTGTGCTGCTAATGGGCGCGGCGCTGGTTATCATCATCCTGTTCGGACAAAAAAGCCGCTCAGGCTGTTCATTGACGCCTGAGGCGTTTAGCTATACTGGATCAAAAAAAGGAACACACAGCCACGCATTCCGTACCACGGGAATGGTGCAGAAGGAGGCGGTTATGTTGATTGGTTTTGTCTTGTTAGTGAGCGCCTGCGGCCACGATGCCTGTGATGCCCTGCCGGTGTCGGAGCGGATTTACCCCACGAAAGTGGCCTGCGAACAGATGGCCGATCGCATCCATAAAGTCCGGCCGAACGTGGTGCTGCTTTGTGGGGAAGTGCACCGTTAATTCGGTGCCAGTGCGTCATCAATTGCATAAAAAACAGCCAGACGGCATTGCAACCTGGGCCCGCAGCGTTCAAAATATAAGCTGCTTTACACTATTACAGTTGTGAATCCCATGAAAAAAACTCGCCCCCGTCGTCCCAACGGACGCTGGGTTTATTACATTTTGTATGACGGCATTCTCTGGCCCTGTCCGGTGCGCTGGGAGTGGGAGAGCGGCTTCGGCGGCTGGCTGCCGTTTTACTATTCGCCCACCTTTGAATTTGTCGCGGGCGATCCGCGCAAGGCCTACCGCATTGCGCGCAGCAGCGTGCGCAATCTGCGCCAGCATGAGCATGACGGCGAATATGCCTGAGGCGTCAGAACTGCCACGGCAGCCACGAGGCTGTCAGCAGGTAGTGCACCAGTTCCAGCACCAGAATAATCATCACCAGCACCCCGAGCTTGTGGCGGCATACCCAATCCTTTAGCCCCATATCATCGCCGCCCAGCGAATCAGCATCAGCGCGCCGCAGATGCACAGCAACACCACAATCATCTTCCAGTGTTTTGTCGCAGCCAGTTTTTTTGCCACGTTTCCTCCAGACAGCAGAAAGCAACGATGCGCCCGCAGGCGCATCGCATAGTCTACCGCTGGTCACCCGTGAGGGCGATTAATTATTCAGCGTATAGTCGAGGGTGATTTCGGCATTCAGCACCTGAGACACCGGGCAGCCGGCTTTGGCTTTCTGAATGATTTCATCAAATTTGGCATCATCGATGCCCGGCAGCGCAATGGTGCTGTTGAGGGCAATTTTGGTGATGGCGAAGCCGTCGCCCTTTTTGTCCAGTGAAACATCGGCGGTGGTGTCGATGCTTTTCGGTGGATGACCGGCCTGGCCCAGCATCAGCGACAGCGCCATGGAGAAGCAGGCGGCGTGTGCCGCGCCAATCAGCTCTTCCGGATTGGTGCCCTTCTCGCCTTCAAAACGGGTATTAAAACCGTATGGCTGGTTGCTGAGCACGCCGCTTTCAGTGCTAACCGTGCCTTTGCCTTTGATGTCGCCTTCCCAATGGGCCGATCCTTTCTTATGAATGGTCATGTCATTCCTCCTGTTAGTCAGACAGCTATTCAGTATAGACAAGAGCCGGCGCTTTGCCTGGCTTAGCGCACCGCGTGCGGGCGCGCCGGGCTGAGTCCGGCTTCGCTCAGCAGCGCATTCGCCTGCACCAGCGAATCCTGCGTGATGTCCGCAATGGTTTTCGCACCGGTCAGCGTCATCGCCACCCTCATCTCTTTCTCAACCAGGCTCAGCAGATTCTCCACGCCGCGCTGGCCGTGCGTCGCCAGCGCATAGATAAACGCGCGTCCCAGCAGCACGCTGTCAGCCCCCAGCGCAATCATGCGCACCACATCCAGCCCGTTACGAATGCCGCTGTCGGCCAGAATGGTGATGTCGCCCTTTACCGCGTCGGCAATGGCCGGCAGCGCGCGCGCCGACGACAGCACGCCATCCAGTTGACGTCCGCCGTGGTTGGAGACCACGATGCCATCGGCGCCAAAACGCACCGCATCGCGCGCATCTTCCGGGTCGAGAATGCCTTTGATCACCATCGGCCCTTCCCAGAATTCGCGAATCCACTCCAGATCCTGCCACGAGATCGACGGGTCGAAATTGTTCGCCAGCCAGCCGATATAATCTTCCAGTCCGGTAGGGTTACCAAGGTACGTGGAGATATTGCCGAGATCGTGCGGACGCCCGTGCAGCCCGACGTCCCACGCCCACTGCGGATGGGTGACCGCCTGCCAGTAACGGCGCAGCGCGGCATGCGGGCCGCTCATGCCGGAGTGCGCATCGCGGTAGCGCGCGCCCGGCGTCGGCATATCGACGGTGAACACCAGCGTCGAGCAGCCTGCCGCTTTGGCCCGCTCCAGCGCGTTACGCATAAAGCCGCGATCGCGCAGCACATACAGCTGAAACCACATCGGACGGTTAATCGCCGGTGCCACCTCTTCTATCGGGCACAGCGACACCGTCGACAGGGTAAATGGAATACCGCGATTCGCTGCTGCGCGCGCCGCCTGCACTTCACCGCGTCGCGCGTACATGCCGCACAGGCCGACCGGCGCCAGCGCCACCGGCATCGACAGCGTTTCATTGAACAGCCGCGTTTCCAGGCTCAGCTCAGCCATGTTTTTCAGCACGCGCTGACGCAGCGCCACGTCAGAGAGATCGGCCACGTTGCGCTTCAGGGTATGTTCTGCGTAGGCCCCGCCGTCCAGATAGTGAAACAGGAATGGCGGCAGGATACGTTGCGCCGCGGCGCGATAGTCACTGGCAGCAGAAATAATCATCAGTTGTCTTCCTTACGGGTAACCTGCGTGGCGCCCGGTAGCCGCGTGATGCGGGCCTGGCGCGCTTCGTCTTCATGCAGCGTTTTCATGGTGGTGTGAACAAAGCCGAGGTGATCCATCGCCGCCTGGCGCGCCGCGTCGGCGTCGCCCGCCATCACCGCATCGAACATCGCCTGATGCTGGGCGTTGAGCTGGTTGAAAATCACCGGCTGGGTGTACATACGCTGGCGGCTGTGCAGCACGGAGGATTGCAACAGATCGAAAAATCCGCGCATGGTCTGCAGCAGCACCAGATTATGCGAGGCTTCGGCAATGGCGAGGTGGAAGCGCAGATCCGCCTGCGCGGCCAGTTCGGGATCGTCGCAGTCGTTCATTTGTATCAGCGCGTCAAAGGCATAGCGCAGCCGCTCTTTATCCGCCTCGGTGGCGCGCTGCGCGGCGTGCCAGGCGGTGCTGGCCTCAATCGCGTGGCGCGCCTCAAGAATATCCCAGCGGTAGTCAGGATCGGCGGCCAGCAGCTGGCGAATCGGCTCGACGATGCGCTGTTCTGACCACGGCTCCTGCGGCTCGCACAGCCAGGTGCCGCCGCCGCGTTTACTGATCAGCACGCCACTGCTGATCAGCTGCTGGATGGCCTCACGCACCGACGAGCGCGACACGCCGAAGCGGGCGGCCAGCGCACGCTCCGAAGGTAAACGCATGCCGGGTTTCAGCTGATGCTCTTCAATCCAGGCGCTAAGACGCGCGCGCAGCGTATCCGCCAGCCGCGGTGTGGGTTCAGTCATGGAATCATCCAGGTAAAGATATACGCCTGCAGCGTGGTAATCACGCCGACCATACAGGTAAAAATCAGGCTGTGTTTAACGGTAAACCGGAACAGATCGGACTCGCGCCCCACCAGCCCCACGGCGGCGCAGGCGATGGCGATCGACTGCGGCGAAATCATTTTACCGGTGACGCCACCGGTGGTATTGGCGGCCACCAGCAGCACATCCGACACACCAATCTGCTGCGCGGTGGTCGCCTGCAGCGCGGCGAACAGCGCGTTGGAAGAGGTATCGGAGCCGGTCAGAAATACGCCCAGCCAGCCGAGGAACGGCGAGAAGAAGGTGAAGGCCTGACCGGTGTGCGCCAGCGCCAGGGCCAGCGTGGCCGACAGCCCGGAGTAATTAGAGATGAACGCAAAGGCCAGCACCATGCCGATGGAGTAGATCGGCAGCGCCAGCTCCTTCAGGGTTTCGCCAAAGGTGCGCAGCGCCGCCGCCGGCTTCATACGCAGGAAAATCACCGAGATCACCGCCGCCAGCAGAATCGCAGTGCCGGTGGCGGAGACCACGTCAAATTTGAACAGCGCCGCATACGGCGTTGCTGCGCTCACCACCGGCGGCATGCGTGCCACCAGCTCGTGCAGCAGCGGCACCGGCACGCTAAACACCCAGTCATACAGCGCGCCGCCTTTAGCGAACAGTGCTTTAAACGGCGGAATACTCCACAGCGTAACGGTCGCGGTAAGGAACAGGAACGGCATCCAGGCACGCACAATCTGCGCCAGCGTGTAGCGTTGTGTCCCTGAGGGCGCAACCTCTGGCGCGGGCTCTTTAAAGCGGAAGATGCGCACCGGCTGCCAGCGGCGCAGAAACAGCGTCAGGCAGATCAGCGAAGCCAGCGACGAAATGATATCCGGCAGCTCCGGGCCAAGGAAGTTAGAGCTGAGGTACTGGGCGATGGCAAACGAGCCGCCGGCCACCATCACCGCCGGCCAGGTCTCTTTGATGCCGCGCCAGCCATCCATGATCGCCATGATCCAGAACAGCACGATGAGGGTGAGAAACGGCAGCTGGCGTCCTGCCATCTGGCCAATCTGGAAGCTGTCCAGCCCGGTGACCTGACCGGCGACGATGATCGGAATTCCCATCGCGCCGAATGCCACCGGCGCGGTGTTGACGATCAGGCACAGGCCGGCGGCATAGAGCGGATTAAAGCCCAGCCCGACCAGCAGTGCGGCGGTGATCGCCACCGGTGCCCCAAAGCCTGCCGCGCCCTCTAAAAACGCGCCAAACGAAAAGCCGACGATCAGCATCTGCAAACGCTGGTCTGGCGTGATGGAGAGAATCGAGGCGCGAATGATATCGAACTGGCCGGTTTTCACCGAGATCTTGTAGACAAACACCGCCGCCACGATGATCCAGGCAATCGGCCACAGGCCGTATAAAAAACCATACGCCACCGACGCCAGCGCCTGGGGCACCGGCATGCCGTACAGCAACAGCGCCACCAGCAGCGCCAGCACCACGGTGATCGTACCGGCCTGATAGCCCTTCAGCTTGAGCTTAATCAGCGCGAAGAAGAAAAAAACAATCGGGATCACCGCCACCAGGCTGGATAGCCACAAATTGTTGAGCGGATCGTAGTTTTGTTGCCACACCTGCATGCCGTTTCTCCAGAGGTCACCAGAGGGATGCGGCGCATCGGCAAAAGCAGGCGTGCGCCGCAGATTGTTGCCCGGTTCCGCACCACAATTGGTAGGACCACATTGCGGCTGACGGGCTTTCTGGCTCCAGATAGTTAATGCATTGTTAACCCAAAGCAACGCAGCAGGCGTGATTTTTCGTGTTATGTGACCATGTGGCTACATTTTTATAACACTGGCAGGACCAATCAGCGCGCAGCCGCACCAAAGGCGCGCGCATAGCTGCGCGGATGAAAACGCAGATTGAGTCCGATCAGCCCCAGCGTCACGACGCCCTGCATCAGCCATACGCTGGCAAAGCTGTGGGTGAGCACCTGCAACTGACCGGCAATAAACGGCATGCAGCCGGCGATGATGAATCCTGCGCCCTGCATGAAGGCCACCAGCCGCGCGCCTGCCTGCGGCTGCGGCAGATGATCGAGCGCCAGCACCATCGCCAGCGGGAACGCGGCACCGAGACCGAAGCCGGCGATGGCGGCCCACAGCCACGGCGCCAGCAGCGGCGCAAAAAGAAACCCGCTCATCCCGGCCAGCTGACACAGCAGACTGACAATCAGTTGCGGACGGCGATCGGCACCGCGCGCCAGCAGCGGCATCAGCAGCGCGCCGGCAACCTGGCTCAGAATCATCACGCCCAGCAGCGAGCCGCCGGCCTGCGCCGACCAGCCCAGCCGGTGATACGCATCCGGCAGCCAGGCCACGCAGGTGGCATAGCCGCCGTTGACCAGGCCAAAGCTCAGCGCCAGCGACCAGGCGCGCGGCTTACGCCACAGCGGCGGCATCGTTACCTGCGCGGCATCCGGCGCGGCAGGCACGCGCACCAGTAGCCACAGCAGGATAGCCAGCAGCACCGGCAGCGCCCAGCCGCTGAGCGCCAGCGGTACGCCAAGCTGCGCGCTGAGCCACGGCGACAGCGCCGCGCCCAGTCCGCCGCCGCCCATCAGCGCGCCCGCCCACAGCCCGGTGACCGCCGCGCTGCGCCGGCTAAAACGCTGTCGAATCAGTCCCGGCATCGCCATCTGCACCACGCCGACGCCGATGCCGGCAAACAGCGCGCTGAGCACCAGCCCGCTGCCGCTGTCGATCACGCCGCGCGCCGCCAGCGCCAGCAACAGTAGCGTCAGCCCGACCAGCAGCAAGGGCTTTAAGGCCACGCGCTGCATCAGCCTGGCGCTGAACAGCGCCACCGCGCCCATCATCACCATCGGCACCGCCGGCAGCAGCGAGGCGGCCAGCCCTGACAGATGCAGGCTGTGGCGCAGCTGGCCCAGCAGCGGACTGACCGAGGTCAGCAGCGGGCGCATGTTCAGCCCGGCCAGCACCAGCGCAGCCAGCGTTAACGTATTGGCATTTCGGTTCATAACCCATCCTGCATTGAAAAGGTTGTCAGCATCGCAGCAGACAGTACTATTTGGAAATGAAATAACACCATGATGGGCAGTGGATAAATGAATCGTCAGCCAATGTTTACGCCGCAGCAGCTATTGAGCTTTGTCGCGGTGTGCGAGACCGCCAGCTTTACCCGCGCCGCCGAGCGTGTGCACCTGTCGCAGTCGACGGTCAGTCAGCAGGTGCGGCGGCTGGAAGAGATGGTGGGTAAAGCGCTGTTACAGCGCACCTCACATCAGGTGGCGCTGACCGAAGAGGGAGAAAAATTGCTCGGCTACGCGCGGCGCATCATCGCGCTTAACGGCGAAGCGCACGATGTGCTGAGCGATAAGTGGCGCGACGGCATTGTGCGCATTGGCGTGCCGGAGGATTTTGCCGCCCCGACCGCCAGCCTGCTGGCCGGATTCAGCCGACAGCATCCGCAGCTGCGTCTTGACGTGATGAGCGGCATGTACGTCGATTTGCATCGCGCATGGCAGCGCGAAGAGCTGGATCTGATGCTGATCAAGCAGCCGGGCGGCGATCGCCCGCTGGCCGCCCGGCCCGAGCCACTGCTGTGGCTGGACAGTGCTGAACATCCCTGCTTTGACCAGACGCCGCTGCCGCTGGTGGTGTTTCCGCAGCAGGGGCTGTATCGCGAAGAGATGTGTCAGACGCTGGATGCGCTCGGCCGCAGCTGGCGCATCAGCTACAGCAGCGCCAGTCTGGTGGCCCTCGCCAGCGCCAGTGCCGCCGGTCTCGGCCTGACGCTGCTGCCCGCCAGCTGCCGCCTGCCCGGTCACCGCGTGCTGGGCAGCGCTGAGGGTTTACCGGTGATCAGCCATTTCGAGCTGGCGCTGTTCTGCCGTAAGCCGCAGGATGCGCTGCAGCAGGCGCTGGCCGCTGCGCTGGTGCAATTCTGCCAGCTACAGTGGCAGTGATTTTTCCACTGCCAGGCAGTGGGAAATATCGCAGCGCGGCGGCGTCGGTTTTGCCAGATTAGGTTTTTTCCTTTTGCCTGGAGTTTCCGATGCCTCTGACCGCTTCCAGCCGACGTGATTTTCTCAGCCACGGCGTGCGCCTTACTGCCGCAGGCAGCCTGATGATGGCTGGCATGAGCGCCGCCGCCCGCCCCGACACACCACCGGTCTCGTCCCCCCCGCCGCCTGCCGTGGCGCACTGTCAGCTGCTGAATGTACGCCTCGAAGAGGGATTTGAGCGCGACGGCGCGGAGATTGTCGCCACCCGCACCGCGCTGTACGACATCACCATTAAAGAAGGCAAGTTCAGCGCCATTAGCGCCGCCGGCCAGGCGCGCCAGCCTGTCCTGCCGCAGTGGGATGCCGGCGGTGCGCTGCTGCTGCCGCGCACGCGGGACATGCACATCCATCTGGATAAAACCTTCTACGGCGGACCATGGCAGGCACCGCGCCCGCGGCAGGGCAAGACCATCATGGATATGATTGCGCGCGAGCAGGTGCTGATTCCCCATCTGCTGCCAACCTCGCAGGCGCGCGCCGAAGCGCTGATTGGCCTGCTGCAAAGTAAAGGCAGCACCGAAGCGCGCAGCCACTGCAACATCGATCCAGTCAGTGGCCTGAAAAGTCTCGAACATCTGCAGCTGGCGCTGGCCAACCATCCGGCGTTTCGCTGTGAGATCGTCGCCTTTCCGCAGCATGGTTTGCTGCATTCGCAGGTCGATGGTCTGATGCGTGAGGCGATGCAGCTCGGCGTGCAGTATGTCGGTGGGCTGGATCCCACTAACGTGGACGGTGCCATGCAGGCTTCACTTGATGCGATGTTCCGCATCGCGCTGGATTACGATCGCGGCGTGGATATTCACCTGCATGAGACCAGCGCCGCCGGCGTGGCAGCCATTCAGTACATGATCGCCACTATCGCCCGTAACCCGCAGCTGAAAGGCAAAGTGACGCTGAGCCACGGTTTCGCGCTCGCCACGCTGGAAGGTAAGGCGCTGGATGAGATTATCGCCGGCATGGCCGAACAGCAGATGAGCGTGGCGTCAACGATTCCGATTGGCAAGCTGACGATGCCATTGCCGCAGCTGCAGGCAGCGGGCGTGACGGTGATGACCGGCACCGACAGCGTGATCGATCACTGGTCGCCGTTCGGTACCGGCAGCATGCTGGAGAAAGCCAATCTGTATGCCCAGCTGTATCGCGGATCGGATGAGTTTGGCCTGAGTCGCGCGCTGCATATCGCCACCGGCGGCATTCTGCCGCTCGCCAATAGCGGTGAGCGCCAGTGGCCGCAGCTGCAGGATGAAGCCAGTATGATGCTGGTCGACGCCAGCTGCTCGGCGGAAGCCGTGGCGCGCATTGCGCCGGTGCGCGCTACGTTCCAGCGCGGCACGCCGGTATTCAGCGCCTGAAGGCGCATCGCAGCCAGCACCAGCACGCCAGACCCGGCCAGAAAAAAGCCTCCCGCAGGAGGCTTTGGAAGGTGACACCGGCGCGGCAAGCCCGATGATAATGCTGGATTTAAGACAACATCTGAATCGCCAGCGCATACAGGCGCTGGTGCTCATCGTCATTAACAGGCTCTTCTTCCGCATAACAGGCAATCATGGAGCTGACTTTATCGGAGGATAACGTCTCTCCATGCAGATGCAGCGTTAGCACGGCGCGGCCGACGATTTTCAGAACGTCTTCGTTTTGTCCCTGGACATAGTGACTCAATGAGGTGACCTCTGAAGTAATTATTAATTGCCAAATGGCGCGCTAAATATAAAGCAAAGCGGTTAGGATTTTTACTCAGATTTTCCGCATAATAGGTAACATATAAGCGAAATCTTACTGAAAATAGCCGTAACATGCCGCGATATTGCCGCTTACCTGCCGCTAATATCATTTTTTCCCTCGAAAAAGCGTTTTTACCGTTCGTGCTGCCTCGTGTGAAATTCGGAACATTCATTAAAACTTTGCGATAGTTGCACCTCATCATTGACCTGACAAAGCGCAACGGCTGACTAATTTCTCTGCGTGATTATTACCGCAATTGCCGTTGCCGATAGCCCGCCTTTCTGCCAGACTGGCCGCCGCTATTCCTGCTACTACCTGAGATGCTCCTGTGACTGCTTTTTCTACCCTGACGCAACTGCCTGCCAGCCAGCTCGACAACCTGCGCGAGATGGGCTTCGACGCCATGACGCCGATTCAGGCCGCTTCCCTGCCGGCCATCCTTAGCGGACGCGATGTGCGGGCGCAGGCGCAAACCGGCAGCGGCAAAACCGCCGCCTTCGGTATTGGCGTGCTGAACCGCATCGACAGCGGGCGTTTTCATACCCAGGCGCTGGTGCTGTGCCCGACGCGTGAACTGGCCGACCAGGTCAGCAACGTGCTGCGTCAGCTGGCGCGCTTTACCCGCAATATCAAGATCCTGACGCTGTGCGGCGGCCAGCCAATGAGTGCGCAGCGCGACTCGCTGGTGCATGCGCCGCATATTGTGGTCGGCACGCCGGGGCGCATCCTCGATCATCTCAAGCGTGACAATCTCGATTTAAGTCAGTTGCAGAGCCTGGTGCTGGACGAAGCCGATCGCATGCTGGAGATGGGTTTCCGCGACGATATGGAAGCCATCATTGGCTTTACGCCGGATTCGCGTCAGACGCTGCTGTTCTCCGCCACCTGGCCCGATACCATTGCCAGCCTGAGTCAGCGCTTTCAGCGCGATGCGCTGGCAGTAGCGACCGAAGCGCAGTCGGAACTGCCGGCAATTGAGCAGCAGTTTATTGAAGCCAGCGCCAGCGAGCGTATCAACCTGCTCAGCGCCCTGCTCAGCCAGCAGCAACCGGCTTCCTGCGTGGTGTTCTGTAACACCAAACGGGAATGCGATGAAATTGCAGCCGCGCTCAACGATCGCCAGATCAGCGCGCTGGCGCTGCACGGCGATCTGGAACAGCGCGATCGCGAACGCGTGCTGATTCGCTTTGCCAACGGCAGCATCCGTGTGCTGATCGCCACCGACGTCGCCGCGCGCGGCCTCGACATTAAATCGCTGGCGCTGGTGGTTAACTTCCAGCTGGCTTGGGATCCGGAAGTACACATTCACCGCATTGGCCGTACCGGCCGCGCCGGCGAACAGGGGCTGGCAGTCAGCTTTGTGGCGGCCGACGAAATGGTGCGCGCCCATGCGCTGGAAGATTACCTGCAGCAGAAGCTCAATTGGCAGCCGGCCAGCACGCTGAAAGGCAAAGGCGCACAGCCGCTGCCGGCGGCGATGATGACGCTGTGCATTGACGGTGGGCGTAAAGCCAAGATGCGTCCCGGCGATATTCTGGGTGCCCTGACCGGTGAAGCCGGTTTCAGCGGCGATCAGATCGGTAAAATCGATCTCACCCCGACCCATGCGTATGTCGCCATCGACGCCGCGCAGGCGAAGAAAGCGCTGATCAAGCTGAAAGAGGGCAAGATCAAAGGCAAAAGTGTACGCGCGATTCTGCTGAAGTAACTGTTGTGAGCGTGAGGGCGATCGCCCTTACGCTAAATTTTCATCGCCCTTCCCTTCATTTTTTTCCTCCGCTGCCGATAAGTTAATCATGGCGCTATTGCCCTGCCCTTTACTCCGCCCAGATTCTGCCCCGAGGCCACAATGGATAATTTTCAGAAAGAGATCGATGAACGCGCTAACCTTGCGCTTTCTAACAAATTCGAACTGCTGCTGTTCCGGCTGGGTTCCGATCGGCTGAAAGGCAAGTCTGAGCTGTACGGCATCAACGTATTTAAACTGCGTGAAATTGTGCCGATGCCGACGATTACCCGCGCCGCCGGCATGAATTCACCGCTGCTCGGCATGGCCAGCATTCGCGGCCAGTTTATTCCGGTGATCGACCTGCCGGCCGTAACCGGCTGCAAACCGGAAACCGGCCTCAACCTGCTGCTGGTGACCGAATACGCGCGCAGCACCCAGGCATTTGCCGTGGAATCGGTGGAGAACATTGTGCGTCTCGACTGGAATCAGGTGCACACGGCGGAAGCGGGCATCGGCAGCCGTAACATCACCAGCATCGCCTGTCTGGACACCGACGGTCAGAGCAACAATCTGGCACTGGTGCTCGACGTCGAGCAGATTCTGTATGACATCATTCCGTCGGTGCGTGGTGTTGAGCCGAGCGAAGAGACGGCGAAGAATTTCAACCTTAAACCCGGCCAGGTAGCAATTGTTGCTGAAGACTCCAAAGTGGCGCGTCAGCTGCTGGAACAGGGGCTGAAAAGCATGGGCATTCCGGCCATCATGCACAATACCGGGCTTGAAGCGTGGATTAAAATCAGCGAGATGCAGAAAGAAGCGCAGGCTAACGGCGAGTCGATTCACGACAAAATCGCGCTGGTGCTGACCGACCTCGAAATGCCGGAGATGGACGGCTTTACCCTGACGCGCAACATCAAGCGCGACGACGCGCTGCGGCAGATTCCGGTGGTGATTCACTCCTCGCTGTCCGGCAGCGCCAACGAAGATCACGTGCGCAAAGTGGGCGCTGACGGTTACGTCGCTAAGTTTGAAATCAACGAGCTTTCCAGCGTGATTTATCGCGTGCTGGAGAAGAAGCGCTAAGCGCTTGCCCCGATTATCCCCTCAGGCGCGATGTTCGCGCCTTTTTTGTGCCCGCTCGCCTGCCTTCAGCAGCATTACCGTAACGGCGTATTTATCCTGTCTTACTGATCTATTAATCGTCTGAGGTCACCATGAATGGTGACCCTACAGGGTCTCTGCGTGTTTTTTTGCAGAGGGCAGTTTATTGCGCATTCCGCCACGGTGCGTTAAATGAAATGCGCGATGAATCGCGCCGCTACGGTTTGTGCGACGGGATAATGCAGATATCCCATCCGCAATGAATCATGATGGCGCGACTTATCATGCAGATATTCCTTTCATAAGATGCCGCTGATAACCGCACGGGTAACTGATATTCCTTCCATGTGATGCCGCTGATAACCGCACGGGTGGTAGCGGCGCAATTTATTGCGCGATGCCTTTCAGTTGCGCGTCTCAGGTCACCATCGATGGTGACCCTGCCGCCTCTGCGCGTTTTTGTAGGGTGCGCAATTTTGCGCACCGACATAGGCCGTGATGCCACCTAATTACGACCAGTGATTAATCAACCTTAAGCCCTCTTAACCGTTTTGTGACAAATCCCTAAAAAATTAAAGTTAAAACATTAGCAACCGATAACTTTAGCGCCTGCGCTGGTGGCGCCAGACCCGTCTCGTCGCAATGGCAAAAAATCTTTCCTTTATACATCATCGACATATTGCAGACCCGTCGTCTGCGTTTCCGTTTTAATACAACAGCATTCTGGCATTGCGGGGAGATCCAATGTTGAGCTTAAAGAATATGAAGGTCGGCGTCCGCCTGGGCATCGCCTTTGGTTTAGTGGTGGCACTACTGGTGGTGATTGGTATTACCTCAATCATGAAGATTAACAACATCAAGAGCGGCATTACCTCGATTGTGGAAGATCGCTATGTAAAAGTGCGCCTCGGCTTTGACGTGCGCGATGGCGTCAACGATCAGATCAAATACCTGCGCGGCATCGTCATCGATACCACCCGACCACAGTTCAACGTGCAGCGCTTTCAGCAACTGGCAGACGCCACCGCCCGCACCAACGCGGCGATGAAGAAGATCGAAGCGATTCAGATTACCGCCGTGGGCAAGAAGAAAATTGCCAGCCTGCAGGCTGCCAGTCAGCAGTTTGAACAGCAGAAAAATGAGGTGCTGGATCTGGTGCGGGCCGGTAAAGCCGATGACGCCAGCTACTACGTGCTGAAAAAAATTACCGCCGTGCAGAATGCCTACCTCGACCTGGCGGTGGCGTTTGCTGATTCCCAGTCCTCGCAGCTCCAGCAGGAAGGTGCCGGCATTATCGACGATGGCACCACGGCGATTGAAGTCACGCTGGTGTTCTCCGCGCTCGCCATTCTCGCTGCCGTGGTGATGGGCTGGCTGCTGACCCGTTCGATTGTGCATCCACTGAATGAAGCGGTGACCATCGCCAGCAAAGTGGCTGCCGGCGATCTCAGCTCGCGCATTGAAATACGCAGCAAAGATGAAACGGGCGCGCTGATGCAGGCTCTGCAGGCGATGAACGATAACCTGCTGACCATTGTTTCCGACGTACGCGCCGGATCCGACACCATCGCCGTGGCGTCCAACCAGATCTCCAGCGGCAACATCGATCTCTCTTCACGCACTGAACAGCAGGCCAGCTCGCTGGAAGAGACGGCCTCCGCGATGGAGCAGATGACCGCTACCGTGAAGCACAACGCCGACAATGCGCGCGAAGCCAACTCGCTGGTGGCGAAAACCTCCGGCGTCGCCAAAGAAGGCGGTGAAGTGATGGAGCAGGTGATTGTGAAGATGGAGGCGATTGCCCTCTCCTCGAAGAAGATTGTCGACATCATCAGCGTGATCGACTCTATCGCCTTCCAGACCAACATCCTGTCGCTCAACGCGGCGGTCGAAGCGGCGCGCGCCGGTGAACAGGGTCGCGGATTTGCCGTCGTCGCCACCGAAGTGCGTAACCTGGCGCAGCGTTCTGCCTCCGCGGCGAAAGAGATCAAAGTGCTGATTGAAGACTCAGTGGCGAAGGTGGATGAAGGCAGCCGTCTGGTGACGCACGCCGGTTCGACCATTGGTGAGGTCGTCAATAGCGTAAGCAGCGTGGCGGAGATCATGAGCGAAATCACCATCGCCAGCAGCGAACAGAGCAGCGGCATCAGTGAAATCAATCAGGCCATTACGCAGATGGAAGCGGTGACGCAGCAGAACGCCGCGCTGGTGCAGGAAGCGTCCGCTGCGTCTCAGGCGCTGCAGGAGCAGGCCGATCGTCTGGCGCAGTCGATGAGCGTGTTTAAAACCGCTGCGGTTTAAAACAAACAGCCCCGATCTGCATGCGTCAGACGGGGCCGTTCAGTGTCGCAGGCGTTGTCTTGGCGGTGCGCATCGGGTCCGGCGCACCGCGTCCTGCTGTTAATTCATCAGCGAATAAGCGATGGATGAAATCGCCAGAATCCCCACCAGCACCACAAACAGGTTACTGATTTTGCCGCTGTACTGGCGCATCGCCGGGACTTTATGAATAGCGTACATCGGCATCAGGAACAGAATCATCGCAATCACCGGCCCGCCCAGCGTCTCAATCATGCCGAGAATGCTCGGGTTCAGAGTGGCAACCAGCCAGGTGGTCAGCAGCATAAACAGCGTGGTCAGGCGATTCATTTTCTGCGGCGTGATGGTTTTACCGCGGCTGCGCAGCGACTTCGCTACCATGCCGTTAAAGCCTTCACGCGCGCCCAGATAGTGGCCGAGGAACGATTTGGTGATCGCCACGATGGCGACAATCGGCCCCATCCAGGCAATCATCGGCACGTTAAAGTGGTTCGCCAGATAGGACAGAATGGTGATGTTCTGCGCCTTTGCTGCCTGTAAATCGGCGGGCGACAGGCTCAGCACGCAGCTGAACACAAAGAACATCACGGTCACCACCATCATCAGATGGGCGCTGGCCAGAATGCGTGAACACTTTTTCTCCGCGCCGGCGCCGTACTCGGCGCGTTTCGCCACGGCAAAAGACGAGATAATCGGCGAATGGTTGAAGGAGAACACCATCACCGGAATCGCCAGCCACAGCGTCATCCAGATACTGCTGTCGCTGCCGCTTTGCGCAAACGATAAGGTCTCCAGCGCCGCGCCGTGCCAGTGCGGCACCAGATACGCAGCCAGCAGCATCAGCACCGCCACAAACGGAAACACCAGCACGCTCATCGCTTTGACAATCATCTGCTCGCCGAAGCGCACCACCGTCATCATGCCAGCAATCAAAATCAGCGACAGCAGCGCACGCGGCGGCGATACCAGCCCGAGCTGGTGCACAATAAAGCTGTCCACGGTATTGGTGATTGCCACGCTATACATCAGCAGGATCGGGTAGATGGCAAAGAAGTAGAGCAGCGTGATGATCTTACCGGCGCCGACACCGAAATGCTCTTCCACTACGTCCGTGATATCCGCACCGGGATTTTTGCCGGAGAGCACAAAGCGCGTCAGCGCACGGTGCGCAAAGAAGGTCATCGGGAAGGCGAGAATCGCCATGATGAGTAACGGAATCAGCCCACCCGCGCCGGCGTTAATCGGCAGAAACAGCACCCCTGCGCCAATCGCGGTGCCGTACAGGCCCAGCATCCACACCGTATCACTCTTGCGCCAGCCGGTTGCTGCCGCCTCCACCGTACCGAGGGTACCGGTTTGTGAGTTATCCATCTGTCTCTCCAAAATTGTCTCAAATGCAGCCGGAACGACGGCTAAAAATTCGCGGCGGCCTGCAGCGTGCGGTCGCTTCACAAAACGCGCCTATGCTACCCGTTTTTGCCCGGCGTGGATTGCAGCAACGCAAGACATGCATCACAAAGGCGGTAAAAATGCGCGAAATGGCGATAAAAGCAACAATAACGCACGAAACACGCACGCAATCGATTGCCTGGGGCGCTATTTGACCTGAGAAGCGTCAGGAGTGCAAGACACAGCGCGAAGTGGACGTGAGCGGGAGAATGAAGTGCGGGGATGTTGCCAGCAGCAGAGCGCTCAGGAGGAAACTCCCCCGGCAGCTAGCCTCGGGCAATGCTGTACTTCGCCAGAGGATAACGCCGGGAGAATTGAAAATCAGAATGCCCGCATTCTGTAGAGGGCATAAAGGAAATAGTACGCTGTGATAGTATTCAAATTCATAATCATGTACTTCAGTTTTTCATTTTTATTCAGCAGCGTAAAAATACCTTTAGAATATTTTCCGCGCTTGATTTGATTAATTTCCTGCGCAATATCGGCAGGTGAAAACGAGGCGTGATACATAGCGGTGACAATCTGCATATCCAGTGCCAGCACGCGTTTCGAGATTGCTTTTAAAAAATGGTCGAGATTACCCGACGCGTACTTTTCCACAATCGAATCGTACAAATCGGTAAGCGACTGTTTACGCACTTTCAGTTCGCTGTACTGCACTTTACGTTTCGACAGCGATCCCGCCACATCCTCATAATGATAAGCCGCGCCTAGGGTAATGAGAAAATTACTGACGCAGCTGAAAAACTTCAGGTTAAACAGCAGGTCCTCACTCATCGAGACGCCTTCCATGAAGCGCAGATGAAGATCGTCAATAATCTGGCGGCGATAACATTTATTATGCAGATAGCCAATGTTGTCACTCATCTCCAGCTCGCCCAGCACGTAAGGAATATCCTGCTGGCTGAAGAATCCCGCCTGCGAGACTTTGCCGATACGGTTGTCGTTGAGATTGCCAACCATTAAGTCCACCGATTCGGCCGGCCAGGCATTGAGATTGAGTTTGAAACTCATCAGGAAGTTATCGTCAACCCAGTCATCCGCATCGAGAAACAGGACATATTCCCCGCTGGCCTGCTGCAGCCCGCTATTGCGTGCCGCACTGACGCCTGCGTTAATTTGATTAAGCACCGTAACCTGCGGATAGTGAGCAAACTCCTGCAAAATCCGGGCACTGTTATCGCGACTGCCATCGTTGACAACAATTATTTCATAGCTACTGAAGGTTTGATTTAATACGCTTTGCAGCGTACGCCGGATAGTGTTTTGCGCGTTATAAACGGGAATGATAATACTAAATAGCGTTTTTTCATTCATGATAAACTCTCTTTACTGTCTGAGGTTTTGATAGTGCTAAAGAGCTGCCATAGTTTCCTGGGGTTGAAAAAGATCAGATGAATACGCATGACCGGCTGTGCCGGGAAAAAGTAATTCAGCAGGGAGAAGGATAAAAACTCGGTTAATACCACGCTCATGGCGGCACCGGTTAAACCGAAATGTGGCACCAGCAGCAGCGACGACAGCACGCAAATCACTAATACCGCGAAGGTTTTTTTCACCAGATAGCGATAGCCGTTATATTTAATGATGAAACGATCCATGACGCTGCTCAGCACCGCGCACATCGCACCGAGGCTGAGTAATAACGTCGGCGCGACCGCATCAAGATATTGCTCACCGTAGAAGTCACGAATAAACCAGCCCGACAGCAGCCAGATCGCCACAATTACCGCAGCGGAAACGCCAATCACCAGCAGATGCAGTTTCTGCGCTTTGACGATCGCCTGCTGGTCATTCCGCTCGGCAAAAAATGCCGGATAAAACGACGCCAGCAGCGCGCTGGGTAAAAATACCCAGGCGGTCGACAACGTCAGCGCCACGGAAAAAATGCCCGCCTCTTTCACGCCGAGAAAATAAGAGACGCTGATTTGATTCACGCGGGTATAGAGCGCAACGGCAATCGCAGAGAAGATCAGCGACATGCCGGAAACCAGCATGTAGCGCGAATACTTTTTCACGTGGCGCAGCGCCGGAAGCGGTGCACGCCGCTCATACAGCAGAAACAGCGTTAACTTGATGGTGAAAGGAATAAAGGTGGCGAGCACAATCGGAATCGCCAGCCAGGCCGGTTCCAGCTGGTAATAGGAGATCAGAAAGCGCACCGTCAGGCTGATCGCCAGGCCAATGACGTTGGCAATCACATTGAGACGCGCGTTGAGCCTCGCTTCGTTGTAAATATTGACCAGGTCAATGGATGAGAACAGGCAGGCAATGGCTGCCGCGCAGATAAAGACCAGCGCGTCGGCGCTCCATTCCTCTTCCATAATCGCCATGCCGACAATCGACAGCACGCAATACAGCACCAGTACCAGCAGGAAGGTCGCCATCATCAGGCGCAGGCCGGAGTGATGATTCTGCGCGATGCGTTTTAGCAAAATCACATCGCTGCCCATCAGTGCGATGGTCTGAATAAACTGAAATACCAGCATGGCGATGGAGATAATGCCGAAGGTGGTGGGCCCGACGTATTTCGCCACGTAGGAGGTGACAAAGATCAGGCCGAATACCGCAATCAGCTTTTCGGCAATCATCCACATGGAGTTTTTTAATTTGTCTTTCACAACGCCTCCGGTGCGATTATTTCTCTGCCAGCCGGCGCAGCCGTGAAACCAGGCGCGGGCTAATGAAAAACAGCGCAAAATACAGGCTCCACGGATTAAATAGCGGTCCGGCGGTGCACCAGCTGCGGAAACTGCGGCGATAGAGCGTGATGTATTCATCAATAAAGGCGCGGCTCAGGCTGTCGCTGTGCAGCCCTTTGTGGATGTAAGACGCCGTGACTTTTAAATAGAGGTGGTAATAACAGCGATAATGCTGGTTCGATAAAAATGCTTTCATGCCGCTGAACGAGCGGGCAAAAGAGAAATGTTTTTCCCGCAGCGCCGAACGCGTGGCGGAGTGCGTGGATTTGACGTAGTGATAAACCACCCGCTGCGTCATCACTACCTGGCGATCCTGCTGCAGATGCAGGTAGTTCATGACAAACAGCAGGTCTTCGAAATTGGCGATCTCTTCGTTGAACCGCAGCCGGTGCTGACGAATGACATCGCCGCGAAACACCTTGTCGCAGATACCGTGGCGCGGATGGTAATAGAGCAGATCGTTAATCGCCGCCGATACCGACAGCGTGTGCGCCTGTTCACGGTTGGCGGGAAAATCCAGCGGGGCACCGTCCGGGTTGAAGTGTTGTGACTCACCCACCACCATCGCCGTTTCATCACTCATCAGCCGCACATACGTCGAGAAGGCCTGGGGCGGCAGAAAGTCATCGGCGTCTAAAAAACACAGCAGCCGGCCGCGCGAGGCGCGAATGCCCCGGTTGCGCGCCGCCGAGACGCCCGCGTTGGCCTGGCTGATAAGGTGGAACTGCGGATAACCGGCGTAACGCTGCAGGATCGCCAGCGAGTCATCGCTGGAGCCGTCATTAATAAAAATGGCCTCAAAGCGAATCTCATCCTGCTGCAGCAGGCTGTCGATGCATCTTTCCAGATAAGCTGCGGCGTTATACACCGGCACAATGACGCTAATCAGCACGTCGTTAACGGGAGTTTGCATATGACCTCAAAACATAATTTATCGCGGGTTAAACCCGCCGTGACAAAATAAAAATCGATACTGAACCGTTAATACTTAACGTTTAACGGCCCATGCTTTCATCCGGCTTAACATTAATACGGCGCTGTTTTCAGAGTTTCCTCAGCAAAATATGACCGCCGGAACACGTCTATTTTTTGCTGGAACCAGATAAGAATTTCGCTATATATTCAGGTCAGGTTCACCTGGCGATTTAAAGGGTAAAAACCGCAGGCTACCGCCCCTGGCTTACAGCGACCAGCGTGCTGGAATTCTCTTTGGTGTATTTTCAGGCGTAAAGAAGGGGCGCTGCACTCCGCAGAGTTCAGTGATTTATCAGCCAGTTAGCCCCAACGCTTCCTGCACAGCAACGTATTTATTGCGTTGCTGCCGGGTAAAACATTTATCAGATAGAGGTTTATTCGTTATCCTGATCGGCGCTACCTCTCCAGCTATTTTTTGCCGCATCAGGAAAACGGGAACTGCCGACCGCGGTTGAAAAGGTGCATCTTTCGACGGGCCTTCGCAACGAGCGTTACGACATTAACGATATTTGCTGTATGCCCTGCACTTTTATTACGCCGTGATGTATGTTGCGCGGCGCGAGGTGCAAGTGGCGTTAATTCAGTCCGGCTATCGCAGCCGGACTGCAAATGGCACAAGGCCAAAAATTGCGATCTGATTCAAAACTTTTACCGCATTCTTACCAGGCGCAGTTATAAGGTCAATGCCTTCCAGACCAAAACGGAATTTACTCACCCGCCCCGCCACAATATTTCGCGCTGAATGATTAGCATGGATAAAGCGCAACCGCGGCGATTGATAAGGGCGGCGCGCGCTGCTGACCAGGAATAAGAGCAGGGAAACCGGCGGATAAGTCCAGTAGCGTCCTAAGCGGTTGTTATCGCAATGGGTTACGCCCTCGCCGTCCCGCTTAAGCAGTAATAATCTTTATTCATTGTGCTGACCTGCTATTTTTAGTAGTCGTCAAGCCCAGCCTCTATAAATTAGCGCCGTGCGAAAAAATACAGATCCTTACCGCAGCACAAACTCAACTTAGCGAGATTTCATGCTGCTTATTTTAACAATCAGCGCTTCGCTGACGTGACTTAGGCCAAATATTTTTTTAAAGAAAGCCGGTAAATGCCGATAACGCTATCAGTGTATTTATCAGTGAGCCCGGAAATGATCAGCCTGCAAACCAATCTGTCTGCCCTCAACGCCGGCAAGCAATCTGCCAGAAGTGGCGCGGCGCTGGGCGATGCGATCCGCCATTTATCGTCGGGTATGCGCATCACCAGCGCGCGTGACGATGCGGCAGGTCAGGCGATTGGTAACCGTTTTAGCAGCCAGCAGAACGGCCTGGCGGTGGCGCAGCGTAATACCGGTGACGGCCTGTCACTGGTCGAAACCGCGGAAAGCGCGCTGGATGAGATCAATAACCGCCTGCAGCGGATTCGCCAGCTGGCGGTTCAGGGATTAAACAGCACCAATTCGCAGAGCGACTCAGACGCCATTCAGGCGGAGATTAACCTCAATCTGAAAGAGATTGACCGGCTCAACACCAGCAGCAGCTTTAACGGCATCAGGCTGCTGGATGGCAGCGCCGGTAAGCTGGGATTCCAGGTGGGCGCTAATGACAACGAGAAAATCAGTCTCGACCTGTCGGCGCCCGGCTTCAGCGTGGAGGCACTGGGACTTAAGGATTTGGTGATCAGCGGCATCAGCGGCAAAGTGACCAATGTCACCACCCTCACCGGCCTCGCCACCAATATGGCGTTCAGCAACCCGGCGATTACCGTAAACTATGTGCCCGCCAGCGGCTCACCGCAGCTGGTGCGCAGCAGTGGTGATAACCGCCAGTACGTGCAGAGCAGCGACGCCGACGGCAAGCCGGTCTATTATCTGGCCGCCGTCAGTGCGCGCTGGGACACCGCCACGGCTGCCGGTAACGTCTCGATTAGCCGCAGCAATCCGGCGCCGCTGTACAGCAACGTCAGCAGCATTGCGTCGCGCACCATCCCGGCGGTTAATTTTCAGGACAGCAGCGGCAGCGCGCTGAGCACCACGCCCGCAGCCACGTTAACGCAGGATAATGGCCAGTATTATATTGAGCAGAACAACAGCTGGTATCCGGCCACGCTCAGCTTTGGCAGCAGCGGCGCGGTAACGGCACGCATGACCGGCGGTGCCGCCAAAACCGACAGTGATTTCGCGACCCTGCCGACCACGGTGACCGACACGCCGGCGATCGACACCAGCACCGCCAGCCTTAGCTTCAGCGATGCCAGCGGCAACGCGGTGAGCAATGGCCGTCTGCTGCGCACCAGCGGCGGGCAGTATGTAATGGAAGTGGATAACGGCGGCGGTAACTACCAGTATTATAACGCCGCCGTCAGCGCGACCTCGGATGGCACCAGTAATGCCCTGAGCATCGTCGCGACCAGCGCCAGCAGCATTAATAGCTTCAGTGCGGTAAACAGCGTGACCGGCACCTCTTACATCACGCTCGATCCGGCCAATGTGGATGTGCGCTATACCGATGTCGATGGCAACAGCAGTAATGATGTGCTGAAACTCGACGCCGACGGCAATTACTACATGGATGTGCCGAACGGCAATCTGGATAAAACCGCCACCTTCGTGCGCAGTGACAGCAGCGGCAACCTGATGCTGAAAACCCTGCAGGGCGTGGGTGACGTGCAGATTTACTTCCAGGCGGCTTTGTCGTCAGTGACCGATGCCTCCACCAACTTTACGACGCTGCGCGTGGCCGAGACCGGTTCAGAGATCCGCCTGAAACATCCGGACGATCCGCTTGCCACGCTGGATCGCGCTATCGGGCAAATCGACAGTCAGCGCACCCGTCTGGGCGCCGTTGCTAACCGGCTGCTCTCGGCGCAAACGCTGCAGGGTAACGCCACCGCCGCGATTGCGGCATCGCGTTCCCGTATTGAGGATGCGGATTACGCCACAGAAGTCTCCAGCCTGTCGCGTCAGCAAATTCTGCAACAGGCCAGCAGCGCCCTGCTGGCGCAGGCTAATCAGCTGCCGCAGCAGGTGCTGAAGTTACTGAACGCCTGATAAAGGACGTCATCCGGCTTCAGATCAGGCAGAAGCATCACGCTGCTCACGCACAAATTCGGTGAGCGCCCGCAGCGCCGGCGGCACCAGCCGGTGTCCCGGATAGTAAAGGCAGAGCGCACCGAGAGGCACCTGCCAGCCGGGCAACAGGTGCACCAGTCGGCCCGCCTGCACATCCGCCGCAACCTGCTGTTCCGTCATGCAGGCAATGCCCAGCCCCGCCAGCGCCGCCTGGTGGATGGCGCTCATGTCGCTGGCCGCCATACGCGGCTCGCCCTGCAGCCGATAACGCTGCTGCTGCTGGCTCAGCTCCCAGCGGTAAACGCTGCCGTCCGCCATACGCATACACAGGGTTTGATGCTGATCGAGCGCCTCTGGCGTCTGCGGTGTGCCCGCGTGTGCGAGGTAGACTGGCGCGGCCACCACAATCATGCGCATTTCCGGCGTCAGCCTGACGGCAATCATATCGCCCGGCACATCTTCTGCCAGCCGAATGCCGGCATCGAAGCCGTCGGCCACGATATCCACCCGCTCTTTCTGGCTGTAAATATCGACGCGAATGCGTGGATAGCGCTGCAGGAACGGCAGCAATATCGATGCGTACCATAGCGCGCTGCTCTCGGGCGGCACGTTGAGACGCAGCATGCCGGCCGGATCGCCCGGATCGCTGCCGGCTTCCTCAGCCGCGCTGCGGATCATCGCCAGCGCTGGCACAATTTTCTCGCTGAAACGCCGTCCGGCATCGGTCAGCGCGACGCTGCGCGTGGTGCGGTTGAAAAGCCGCACGCCCAGTCGTTTCTCCAGCGCGGCAACCGCATTGGTCACCGCCGAAGGCGACATCTCCAGCTCGCTGGCCGCCGCTTTAAAGGTGCCGCGCCGCGCGACCGCCAGCACAATTTCCAGTTCAGTCAGACCTGTCCGGTTCATCAATTATTCCGTTTCGCGCAATACCCTTTGCAGGCGGAGGCGGATTATCGCCGCCGATGGTGCGTGCTACTTTGCCGCCACGCAACATGCAAAGGAGCATAGCCATGCACATGATTGAACACATCTATATCAACGGCCAGTTTGTCACTCCTGACGGCGATGAATGGCTGGATATTATCAAACCTGCCGACGGCAGCGTAATCGGTAAAGCGCGTCTGGCCGATGCGCAGGATGCTGAACGCGCGATTGCGGCGGCAGCGGCGGCGTTTCCCGCCTTCGCCGCGACCACGGTGGAGCAGCGCATCACCCTGCTGGAACAGATGTACCATGCGGTTAACGGAGCCGAAAGCAAGCTGCGCGCGGCGATCCTTGAGGAGTACGGCGCGCCCACCGCACGCTCCGAGTGGATGAGCCGCTATCCGGCTGACGTGATTCTGCAGGTCATTGAAGAGCTGAAACGCTATCCGTTTGTACAACAGGCAGGCCGCGCGCAGGTGCAGATGCTGCCGCTCGGCGTTGCCGGCCTGATCACACCATGGAACAGCAACGCGGGCTTTATCTGCCATAAACTAGCCACCGCGATTGCCGCAGGCTGTACCGCCGTGATCAAACCCAGCGAGTTCAGCCTGTTGCAGACCCAGGTGATCACCAGGGCGCTGCACACCGCCGGTTTGCCTGCGGGGGTGTTTAATATCGTCACCGGACGTGGTGCCAGCGTCGGTGAAGCCCTGAGCCGCAGTCCGCAGGTGGCGAAAATCTCCTTCACCGGCTCGACCGCCACCGGCAAAGCAATTCTGCGCAGCGCCGCCGACACCTTTAAACGCGTCACGCTGGAGCTGGGCGGTAAATCACCGACGCTGATTTTGCCGGATGCCGATGCCGCGCAGGCAGCCGGGCTGGCGGTTCAGGCTGGCTTTATCAATAGCGGCCAGGCCTGTATTGCTGGCACGCGTATTCTGGTGCCGGAGCAGCGCAAGGCCGAGTTCGAACAGGCGCTGACGGCGGCAGTCGCTGCGGAGGTCTCCGGCGATCCTGCTGACGCGCGCACCACCATCGGGCCGATGGTCAACGAGAAACAGTGGCAGCGCGTGCAGCACTATATTGCGCTTGGCGAACAACAGGGCGCGCGCCTGCTGACCGGCGGCAGCGGCCGCCCGGACGGGCTGCACCACGGCTGGTATATCCGCCCGACGCTGTTCAGCGATGTCACCAATGAAATGCCGCTGGCGCGCGAAGAGATTTTTGGCCCGGTGCTGAGCATCCTGACCTACCGCGATGAAGCCGAAGCCATCGCCATGGCCAACGACAGCGATTACGGCCTGTCGGCACTGGTGATCGGTGCGGATGAACAGCATGCGCGCAACGTGGGAGAACAGCTGATCGCTGGCCGCGTGATGATCAACACGCTGGCTCACGAACCGCGCGCGCCGTTCGGCGGTTTCCGCCACTCCGGCATCGGCCGGGAAATGGGACAGGCGGGTATCAGCGCGTTTCTGGAACCGCGGGCGCTGATTGCTGGTTAAGGATGAGGTGAGCGCTGCAGTTGATCACACTGCGGCGCAGGTCAAAGCTACCAATAGGTGTAATTTTCGGTCCCAGATCGGAGCCAATCACGTTGGCATAAATCATCGCCTCTTTGATAGCGCATCATACTGCCAGCGGAATAACTCTCTTCGTCAATAGGGTTCTCGCTGTACGCTTACCCATCTAGAGAGGTTTCAGGTGATTATCGATGTCAGAAGACTGAATGATTCAGTCGTTTACTTTGAGATAGATCAGAGGTTTTTCACTACCTGTGTTCATCACATGGCTACGAATAGTAGAATCCAAGCATAAATTAACGCTTAGAAAAGTTGAGCTCATGAGATTCAACCCTGAAGGGCCTTCCATACCCGATATCCTCTTAGAACGCTGTGATACAGGGCGAGTTGTATTTCTTTGTGGCGCAGGGGTTTCATTACCTTCAGGGATGCCAAGCTTTGTAGAGCTTACCCAGCATGTAATTGAATACTTTGACCCACCACACGATTCAGAAATCATGGCTGCATTTCGCCCATGGCTTCACGACCAATCTTCGGCGAATGTCCCTCTCGACCAAATTTTCAACCTCCTACATCTGGAATATGGCAAGGATGAGGTGAATGCTTTGGTATCAAAGCGTCTGGGGACTACAAGAACTGACATAGAGGTTGGACGCGAGCATGCTCTGATTAAAAGAATTTCCTCAAATCAGAGTGGAGTTCCACAGATTGTCACAACGAACTTTGACCGACTGTTCGAGGTTAACCAAGCGCAAGATAATCTAACTCGATATGTGCCGCCAGCTTTCCCAAATCTGAATTTCGGTTCGACAATTGAGGGAATTACATATCTTCACGGCCGTCTGGTCGACGAAAATGCTGTAAACCATCCTTATGTGCTGAGCAGTGCAGACTTTGGTCGAGCATATCTTTCAGAAGGATGGGCGACCAACTTTATTAAGCTTCTTCTGGAACGATACATTGTTGTTTTGGTCGGTTATCAGGCAGAAGACCCACCAGTTAAATACCTCCTTCAGGGTCTCAATCATGATGGACAGTATGATCGTTCCAGACTTTATGCATTTGATCGCGGCCTTGCTGAGGATATCGAAGCCAAATGGCGTGACAGAGGAGTTACAGCCATAGCCTATTCCGATCATCCGGCCCTTTGGAGGACTTTGGAAGCATGGGCTGAGCGAGCAGATGATCCACGTCGATGGCGAGCTTCTATTATCGCTAAAAGCCAGCAAGATCCGAAAATTCTAGCGCCGTATGAACGTGGCCAAATTGCCCATATACTTCGCACTGCACAAGGTGCGAGATTATTCTCTGAAGCTATTCCACGTCCTCATCCTGAATGGATTTGTGTGATGGATGCAAATATTCGGTCAGCCAAACAGAAGAAAAGATACTACGAACATGATGACAATGATGCAGAGACCTTCGATCCACAAGGAGCTTATGGGCTTGATGACGATCTGCAAGATATCTCTGATGATGAACGTAAACGTGGAGTGAGTAACGACAATCTCCTTGAATGGCGCGACGAAGATGATAATCCGTCAGATTACCATCGCTTGGCTGGATGTTTGGAGACAATGCCGAAACGATTGAGCCATCTCATGGCCTGGTTCTGCAAATCTCTTGATAGCCCCGTGATGGCTTGGTGGGCTATCCGAAAAATCAGCATTCATCCTCTACTACTACAAAATATTGAACGTAATATTGAGCATTCAACATCTATCCACAAACGCTCTCGTCAACTGTGGAGCTTAATTCTTGAACATCATAAAGATCCCCGCAATCGTCGTTATGACGTCGATTGGTACAACTTAAAAGATCGAATTACAAACCGAGGCTGGACAGCTGGTGTTTTACGAGAGTTTCGTAGGGTAATGACACCCCGATTGGAAATGAAATTGCCGTATGGATTGGGTGAAGTCAGACCGCCAAGCGGCTCCTGGGAGGAAATTCAGTTCAGCGAACTAGGCCAATTTGAAGTTGTGTTCACCGAAAGACATGATGACGATTTAGACGTACCTGACAATGTATTACTACAAGTATTTAGTGCTTTAGAAGCGCAAATAATAATTGCCTCCGGAATATTAGAGGATATTGATACGTACTACTTTCCAAGCCCAAGTTGTTATCCAGAACGTGCGGTTGAAGGAGAAGAACATTTCGCGAAAGGTGCGGAGGTATTGACATGGTTTGCCAACCTTTTAGACCGAGTTGTTATGAAGTGGCCAGAATTGGCTAAGGCACACGTAACAACTTGGCCAGTAAAGGAGCCATTTTTCTTCCGAAAGCTTAGACTTTATGCATACAGTAAAACAGGCATCTTTGAGGCTGACCGTGTTGCCGAAGAGCTTTTGTCTTTGGATCAAAGTGAATTTTGGGACACAAATGTTACCCGCGAACTTCTTTTTCTGCTCACTGATCGTTGGGAAGAATTCTCGCAAGAAAATCAGAATCGAATTATAGAGCATAATTTAACCGGCCCGAACCATTTACTTTATTTTCCTGAGGAAGACATTCCAAAACAAAGGGAGATACTAGTAGCTAGATACGCTCGCTATCTCGAACTAAGCGGCTGTAAAATATCCACTATTCATCGTGACCAACTAACTGCGATGATTAAAAGAATTCCTGACTGGAATGATGGCTGGGCTACATCTGTTGTCATCAATTGGGGTTCACGGACAGGTTGGGTTCGTACAGACGAAAAGCCAGATATAATCTTAGATCTTCCAGCAAACGAAATAATCCCAAAAGTAAAAGAGATACTTAAACGAGAAGATGACAGCTTTACTAGTAGGCAACCTTTTGTCGGATTGATAAAAGAAAACCCGCGTAAGGCTTTGTCTGCACTAGCTATTGCAGGAAGAGGCGGTGATTACCCTAAGGAATTTTGGTCGCCAATGATAAGTGAATTACCTAAAGATCTTAAACCAAGGGTGAGACGAGTATTCCTGAACCGAATTGTGCGGTTGCCAGTTACAGCTTTGGTCGAGTTACGACATACATTAAGTAACTGGCTTGAACAAAATTTAGTTGCGACTCTTGAATTTGATGAGGATCTCGGGTGGGCAGTTTACGATCATGTCATAGAGGGCATACTGAGCGGTGGGGCTGATGCAACACGGAGTGGTTTCGGAGAAGTTATCCGAAATGGTGAGGTTGTAATACAGTCTCGGCGTACATTCAGCCATGCAATCAATGGTCCTGTCGGTAAATGTACTCAAGCGCTTTTTCAAGTAATGCCAAGTGAAGAAAAAAAAGCTGGCTCGCTTATTCCGTATTCTATTAAGTCTCGTATTGAACGTCTTTTTACTGCACCAGGAGAAGGTGCGGACCACACTATAGCTATAACGACTCGCAATCTAAATTGGCTAATGTTTGTTGATCCTGCATGGGCAAAAGAATGGCTTATACCTATTTTGGACTTAAAACATCCTGCAGCAGAACCTGCATGGAATGGTTATCTTCATTGCAATGATATGCCTTCGATTGCAGTAGCTGAACTTATTAAACCCTGTTTTCTTAACCTTATACCTTGGATCGAATCTCTTTCGTGGGAAAAAGATTATTCAGTTCGAGCTTCGCAATGGCTTGGTTTAATGAGAATGTTTCACCCTGATGAGCCCTCCAGTCCTTCCAGGAATGAAATGCGATCCATATTACGAGAATTATCTGACGAGGCTCGAAATCGGTTTATTTCCTGGTTAGGATTGGTCGGGAAGAAAAACGAGAGTGGCTGGGTTAAGTATGTGATCCCATTAATCAGAGAGGACTGGCCCAAAGAACGCCAATATAGAACCACGAGCTCTGTAAAAGCATGGGTTGGTTTACTTGACGATACTGGCGATAAGTTTCCGGAGGTTTACGATTCAGTAAAAACATACTTAGTACCAATCGAGACAATTGATCACTTGTTCTACAGATTCACTAGGGAGCTCGGTGGTAAAGAAGCAATTGCAGCTATTTTTCCAGAAACCACACTTGATTTAATGGACAAAATAACACCACAGAAATTCACGCGTACTTCAGGTGAGCTGCAGAGAATTCTAGAACTAATTGAAGATACAGATACAAGTCTGACCAAGGATTCGCGGTACTTACGGCTTATTGCACTAGTTGAGAACAATTAGCCTTTATGGTTTTTTACCATTGTTGATTACTCATCAATCAGCAAAAAATTTCGACATGCCGTAGCGCTTAACGTCTGTTATTGACTAAGAGAAGAAGCAGGCGTTAAAGTTTGGTTAAAGGAGCGCCTCTCATCATTCCTTCTGGTATAAATAATTTATGGAGTATTATTGAAATTGCTCAAATATACCATGCAACTCAATAAACTTTATTTTTAGCTCAGGATCATGCCTTAGAACAGTCTCCAGTGAGTTACTCTCATAAATTATTGGTTGCGATTGTATTGAGCCGTTCCATGATGGCAAAAGCAATAAAGCAGAAGTATCCAAATCAATACCCCACCAATCGTTAACGTAGCAATTTAAAAAATCCACAAGAGCCTTGATCGCAATAAAAGCATCTTTTTCAGTATATGTTTCAGGATCAAGTGATATACCTGATATATTACTTTTAACTTGTTCGGAGTGACTATTAGACTGGTGTTGATAAGCGATTTTTCCTTCACCCGGTTTTGTTTCTATTGTATCAGTGAAAATTTTAATCTTGGGATGTACCAATGCATTTCGTTGTGCTATTAATTCTTTTATTATTTGTGTTTGAGTGGTTCCACGAGGTAAAGATATGTCTTTATGCCATTGAAGAGTATAGTCAAATTTATCAAGTGAAGATAATCTGTCAATTTGATCCTTTAACTTTTGCGATATTTCTATAGAAGATAAAAATGAATTAGCTGCAGCCTCAATAGCGTAGTTAATTGAAAGTATACTTGATTTTGCAAGTGTTTTTTTGATGTGTGTTTTTTGTGTTGCTACTGATAATTCATAAAGAGTTATTGCATCAGAAAAAAGCTCAAAAAAGCTGTTCTTGGTTATTTCCACTTTTCTTTTCACACGCAGCCCTCTGCATAAAACAAAATAAAATCATATAGACAGAATACAATTTCCTATAATCTTTATATTCTACTAATTGTTGATATAAATGGCTATCGAGAATAAGAACTGGGTTTAGGTAAACCACCTCTGACGACGACAACAACAATTGCAACTTGAGATTGACCTGTTGGATGTGTGAATACTTCAATATCATCCTCTATTACTCCCACCGGCGCTGATTTTGACGTTGATTCCAGAACAACCAAAATACCGATACGCTTACCTAATCCAATGGCATAAGCTGCTGTTTGATCGAAATATTTTTGAAAATCCTTGGGGAAAAGAACCTTATTATTTTCAACTTTTAGTTCTATCGGAATGTCTTCAAATGTGAGATCCGTTATCCCGCCAGCAGCCTCTGGATGGCCTTGTAAGTTCTCGCCAATATCATTCCTACTTCTAAGCATTTCGGCTATTTTACGCTGAAATTTTTGCTCTGATGTGCCAGCAATAAATAAACTAGCTTTAAGAGCTTGTGCTGCAACATTTCCTAAGCCGCCAAGTATAACCATTGTATTAGCAATGTCATCTGAGTGTAATCCAGGGAAAGCTCGTAATATGTTACGAATTTTTATAAGATGCCTATCGACGTTTGAAAATCCAGTTAATGGAGCTTGAGCGGAATCACTACCTTCAAGTAATAAGCGCCTATGTCCTACGATAGCAATATTTTGGCAATTACTTAAATTGTCAAACTCGGCAGCATATAGGAATTCGTAAGGTCTCGAGCCAAATGAATTTGCCACTTCCAAGACGACACGACCGATCCCCTTCAGTGTGAAGGGGCCCTTCCCCTCTGGTTTCTCAAATCTAAAATCAGGCAACCAGTCTCGCTCACGAGTATCAATTGTCACTGGCTTTAATGAGAGGAAATTTGCACTTTTTGGCCAATTTGAAACCCTGACCTCTATGTTAAGGTCATAAGCCGTACCCGGCTTGAGATAATTCCATTGCTGAGCTGGTTCCCCATCAATATCAAACTTTAGAAATGCAACTGTTGATTCTTGCGTTTTATTCTCTTTCGTCCCTTTACTAGATATTCCTTGCCTAATCCCCTCAATATTTTTATTGCGAAGATTTGCGAATAAGAGTAGTGGCAATGACCAGCTTGTTAACTGGTCTTGTATTTTTTTTAATGAATCTAATTTACTGATTGAACGGACTTGCTCTATAAACTCATTAAATTGTTTGTTCTCCGAAAGACTCGTCGTCATGTCGATCTCTGATGCTTTTAATTGTGCTGAATTTAAAAACCTTTGAGCATCAGTCTCAGCATTACGTATAGCATGTTTCCACTCAGCTAGAGTTACAAATATAGTCATTGCTATGTAATATGCACGATATTGATCTTCAACATATCCCTGACCGAGCTCATCGAGCGTTTCATTGAGCTTTTGACACGCTTCTTTAAGTTTCACCAAGTCATTCGGAATGGACTTGAGTGCACCATCCAACGCTGCTGCAATCTCAACTCTCGGAGAAAAAGCTTGGCGGAAAATCTCGAAACTTGGCTCGTTCTTCATATTCTTTCTCCAACTCAGCCGTAAGGCCATTCCATTTTTCAATTAAGTCATTACAGGGTTCGCAAACACTTATGGCATGTTCAATGCTAGCTGCTTCTGTAACTAAAGCAGCCTTAAGTTTCCATTGTGTATTTCTTTCATCATTTGGAATTTTTTCCAGTAGTTCCTTTAAACAAACATTTGCAGTTACGTTATCACCACACTTGCTTAACGCAGCCACGTACACTAATGCTTCAATAAATTGTTGAGGTTTAAATGGTTTCAGAACATTGAATGCTTTTTGGAGATCGTCTTTACAATTTAGAAGCTCATCATGTGGCGCTTTTAATATCACTGAGATGCAGTCATCAATAGAAATACTGCGAGTATACTTATCCTGAATTGCTTTGAGTGCGACTTTGACAAAACCGGGAATATCATCAAAACGAAAACGCAATCGATTGATAGCATCATAAAGTGCACTTCCTTCTAAAATTAATAATATATTAGAAAGAAGCAATCCAATTTTTCCCTTTCTCTCTTCATCTGATAAGCAAAGAGAAGCAAAAACGTCAATGCATTCTACAATGAAATTATCTTTTTTATCTTGTTGAGTATAATAGCAAATTAGATTCCATAGCCGGGATCTCACAAGTCCCCGTTTCTCCTCAGGAAAAGATCTACGGCTCAAAGCGCGAACAGTATACTGATGCACCATAACATATTGATCTAATAGCAAGACTGAATATGCTTCGAAGAATAAATCTGGGAAATTCTTCACTAAATCATAGGGAACATTTTCCCACGCTTCTACGGCACGTGCTCGAATCAATGTACTCTCATCCATAAGAGCACGATACCAATCAGAGAGCACTAGTGTTAGGCTGTCAATACCAGTTAATAACTTAGAAACATGGGCAATCATGTTCCCACGCATTTGAGTTTGTTCTTCTGGTAAGCTTCTATAGAGCTGAAGAAAATCATCGATTCCTTCACTCCCTCTAGATTTTGCTCCAATCGCAGCCCATTCAATCAATGCACCCTGTAAGTCATCAATAGCATTACGCTTATTACTTTTATCTAAATGATCTAGAAAACTCTCATTTATTTCTATGATTTTTTCTTTATTCAACGTCTCAAATTTCTCGCTTAGCGTTGCAGCCGCTCCGATCAAATCGTCAAAATTATCAACTGCAAGCTCAGCAAATTCGTCCCAAGAGTGTCTAAAGAATTGTCCTGCATCATCCATGCTATCCTCTGGATTATCCACTGCAGCCCAGAGCAAACGCCTAAAAGCTATTTTTTGCGTCTTTCCTATTTTACTTTTTTTTCTATAGTTATTGCGCAGTACAGATCTGTAAGCTCTATTGGCCTCATGTCTCCCAATATCATCTTTGTCAGCAAGATAGGATTGAATAACTTTATCGCTTTCATCGGGAAATCTATCTAAGCATTTCGTAGCAGCCTTCCGAAGAAAGAAAAGAATGCTGCTATCTCTCCGCTCCTCCGGGAGTAGAGTCCGTCGACGCATAAGCTTAGCAAATATACTTCTAATATGTCTTAGAAGCAGCTCATCATCATCCGATGCAATAATTATCTCAATAGCAAATTGAAATTTTCCCCGGTGAGTATCTTTTATGTATTCATCAACAACATCACAGATATCAGCTTGTCTTTTTTTTAAAAGTGACTGAATGGGGCCTTTATTAAGTACTTTTCGCTCAAATGTACCAATCATCATTCCAGGAGGCGATTCAACAGCCATTCTAACAAAGTGGTAAAGGACTTCTAAGAAATCATCTTCAGATAGATTCTCTGCTTCCAAGAGGGTTGCTTCTATAGCAGGTGGACAATATTCGTAGTTGTTTATTAAATATACTGAAATTGCCAGTTTTTCCGCTTGTGATAATTCAGTTCTTATTAAAGCTTTTGCTGCTGGCATTGAATATGGCAATTTCTCATGTAACACTGCAGGCAACAAGTGTTCAATTATTTTACTTGTAAATGTCTCAGGTGCCAGATTAGCAAGTTGTTCCAAACGGGGATCGTTGTTCTCTATATCTTCTTGATCGAGTTCATCAAGCAAATCAAGTACAAATGTTTCTTCTAGAGTAAGTGAAAGACGTAATACTGCTCGCTCTTGTTGTCTATTGAGCTGCTTCTGCTTTCTCTGCCTTTCTTCTTCTTTGCGAGCCAAATTTCGTTCTTCGGCAGATTTTTCTCTTGGGCCTACAAACTCTAAAATATTGGGAAATCCCACCGGAATCCGTTGATTACAATGTTTACAGTTCTGTTTATAGAAGCTGTAAACCGAGTCTTCCAGAAGCCAGCTAAGCATTGAACTTTGCTTAACAAATTTGCATTGAACTCCCATGTGACCAATGGGTAACCCTGTTTCAGCCTCAATCATGCCTCTCCCCTCTGATCGAATAAATTCAGAGTGAGAACACCAGTTACTAAGTAGGTGTACAGCACGGAGATTTCGTTGACCAGCTTCGATTGCCTCTTCAAATCTTTTTTTATCTTCAAAATCATCCATTTAGATAACACCCTTATAAGAAACATGTACTCATCTAAAATGCTGTAACCGGATTATTATACCTAAAACAATGAATGCTGTGTATTATGAAATGTGATATAAGTAAATTAGTTACATATAAAAACCAACTCACATCCAAAGGGATAGTATTTCGAGGTTTGTAGCATCATTAAATGTGAACTTATTTATCGCCCCTCAAGTTAACTAATAAATAAGTTATAATTTACATATACTTCTGGAATTTAGAAACCTTATATCTAATAGTTGAGGAAGTTAATAATCTACTTAAATGTGCTTCATAAAAAATAATTATTATTTTCAGCCCCTCCATTTTGGAGGAGCAATAATTGTATAGTTTTCCTGTATTCCTAACGATCCAGTTAGGCTTAGAGAAATCTAATTATGAAGCACTCCTGATAGCAACCCTTCCAACTTTATCAATATAATCCGTATACCACTGCATCATCTCTCTCCTGCCTTCCAAATACAGCGCATGGTTGTACGTCCCGCGAATCGCATTCTTATCGACATGCGCAAGCTGGGTTTCAATCCATGCCGTATTAAACCCTTCCTCATGCGAAATCGTACTCATCGTGTGGCGGAAACCGTGCCCCGTTACCTTCCCCGTATATCCAATCCGCTTAAACACCTGATTGATACTCGCTTCACTCATCGTCTTGCGGGGATCATTACGTCCCGGGAACACCAGTGGATATTGCCCTGACATGACTTTGAGTTGCTGTACGATTTCCAGCGCTTGGGTAGAGAGGAGGACAAGGTCAGGCCGTTTCGTCTTCATACGCTCTGCAGGGATTTCCCACACCGCTTTCTCATGATCAAACTCACTCCAGAAAGCACCTCGAAGCTCGCCGGTGCGAACTCCCGTAAGGATCAGCAAACGTGCGGCAAGAACAACCAGCGGGCTGCCTGTATAGTCAGAAAGAGCTTTAAAGAAGTCTGGTAACTCCTCAACGGTAAGGAAGGGATAATGCTTCGATTCATGCCCTGACATCGCGCTGGTTAGATCCGCAGTCGGATTGTATTCCACACGACCGGTAACTATGGTGTAGCGAAAGACTTCGCGGCAGCGCTGGCGAACCTTCTTGGCCTTCTCTGTCGCACCACGGCTTTCCATCCGACGCAGAACAAGAGGCTTAATTTCGTTGACTGGCTGCTGACCGATATAGGGGAAAATATCTTTATTGAAAGCTTCGATAATGTCGGAGGCATACCTTCTGACCATCGGCTCACCTTCGTTCCGTGCCATTCAAGTGCCACAGCCTGAAACGTATTATTGAGCTGCACATCGCGAACCAACTTTTATTCTTTCTTAGCAAACGATGGATCGATACCTTCGGCCAGTCTTTTCTTGGCTTCATCACGTAGTGCCCTCGCTTGTGCAATGGACACTGCCGGATAGACACCAAAAGCCATACGCTTCTCTTTTCCATTGAAGCGATACTTCATCCGCCAATATCTGGAACCAGAAGGAACAACCTCAAGATACAAACCAGCAACATCTGCCAGCTTATAGGCTTTCTCTATGGGATTAGCAGTGTCTATCTGTCATGCGTTTAGCTTCATTAGGGACATATCCCTGGGCCGAACACAGAATCCCCTACTTATGCCCCCAGCTATAACTTGATTCCGGTTGAGTCCAGTTGATAACAGGAGACAAGATACGGGCTTGGAGCCGCAGTACACGGGCTTTAAGTTGATTTCGGTAGACCTGGGAAGTGTTTGAAATGGTGCCGGAAACAGGAGTCGAACCTGCGACCTTCGCATTACGAATGCGCTGCTCTACCAACTGAGCTATACCGGCATTGAGGCGGGAACTACGGGGAGTAAACATAGAAAAATCGGGGGGATGAGTCAAGATGGTGCCGGTTAAGTGCTGCGTTTTTCAGCATCACCCGGGCTGGCCTTAGTTTTGACGCGGAATAACCGCGGCGGATCAGCGCCCTCTCGCGTCAGGCACAAAAAAAGGCGAGGCTGCAGCCTCGCCAAAAGGTGCTGGCCTCAATCGTAATAAGGAAGCTTACGATCGACACCGTTGATATTGACCAGCACAAAGCCCGTCGGCGTGGTTTTATTGGTCGGCGTACCTGCTGCCGTCGCGACGGTAAGCACGCCTTTCTCGTTAGCCCCAATACCCGCGACGCCATTGTGCAGGCCAAAGCGCGCCGCCGGTTTGAGGGTGCCCATTTTGGTGGTATCCGTCACCACCGAGAAATCAGGCTGGAACAGCGAGCAGGAGCCGGCTTCAAAACGCGTCGGACCGGTGGTCTTCAGATTAATCAGCGTATCGCCGCTGTTGGCGCGCAGCTTCACCCACACCACGGCATAGGTGGTGCCGACGCGGCTGTAGCGAATATCCAGCACCGCTGGCTGCCCCATATGGCAGGCGTCAGCCCATACCGTTTCCAGCCGCTGCAGGTTAATCCACGTTTTCCCGGTGCCCGCCAGATTGACCGGCGAAGCGGCCGTTCCGGTTGGCTGGGTGGCGTCGGCTTTACCAATCAGCTCCATCACCCACTGCTGATTCGCCGTCGGGAAGAACAGCTGGCCGAGGCGATACCAGTTATCGGTGTCGGTATTGTTGGTGACTTTGTGGCCGCTGTAGTAGCCCGCGCGGAATGAGCCGGTGATCAGCGTGCCGTGATGCTCTTCGCGGCGATAGCCGTAGTCAAAGGTCGACAGCCAGCGCGTGCCGGCCATATCGTTCGAGATCTTCGCTCCGGACTGCAGGCCAATCTGGCGCATGATGACGCGCGCATTATTGAGATTGAACGGCGAGCCGCAATCCTCAATGTTCAGCGTATCAATGCTCCAGGCACCGTCCGACAGATCGCCCGGATTACGCGTGTGCTCAATCCACACGTTACGCATAATGCCCTGCGTCACGCGCGGCATGTACAGCGTGGCGTCGCCGTAGCCGGTCTGGAAGTTACAGTTGCAGATCTCGATAGCCGTTGAGTGGTCCCACTTGCCGTTTGGCGAGTTTGACCAGCCAATATCAAACACCCGGCCATAGGTCCACAGCGAGTAGATCTGGTCGAATTTACTGTCGAGCGTATCCAGCGCTTTAATCACCGTGCCGCCGCTGTTTTGCGCACGGAAACAGTAAATATTTAACGTGGTGCCTTCGATGCAGGTGTTTTCGAAGAATGGCTGCACGTTGGTGCACATCTCGGCGGTAATGGTGCCGGTGTTGGTGGTGACGTCGGCCGATGCCTGACCGTGCCAGGTAATGCCTTTGATCGCGGTCCGCCGCGCCTTCACTTTGAACACCGTGTTGGCGCTTTTGTCGGAGATGATGGTGGTGCGCGGCAGCGAACCCAGCTCCACATCATCCCCCTGCAGACCAAAAAAGGCGATCTCGGTGGCGCTGATGTCGATAGGGTTAATCAGGAATTTACCGCCCGGGAAACGCACCGGCAGGTCACGGATATTACCGCTGTAGCCCTGCGTCCACGCCAGCATGCGGTTAAAGGCGTCGGTATCGTTAGCGTAACCGTCCCCTTTCGCGCCGAAGTGGTAGACGTTGACGTCGGCCGGATCGTTGATCACGCGTTTCCAGTAAAAGCCATTGCCGACTGCCAGCGTACCGCCGTCATCGGCGGCCGTGGTGGTGCCGATAAAGCCGGTAAAATCACCGCCGCCACGGAAGGTGGAGTCCGGGTTATAGCGGCGCAGGAACGCCAGATCGCCGTTTTTGGCCGGCACAGTGGTACGCAGTTCAGCAAAAGAGTTAACTTCGATCATCTTAGCCTCCTCGGCATTTCAGGTTTGCAATACAAAGCGAGAGAACAGCGTCAGTGCGCCGCCGGGCGGCAGTGCTGGTCCCAGAGATCGTTGTGATTGTTGATGGCGCGCACGGTGCGAATGTCCATGCGTTCGGCGTCATTGCCGTGGGTGTAAATCGGGGAAAATAACGAACAGGCGGAGTCGATAACGACGGGCGCCTCAGGGTTGGTGGTATTTCGACTGCTGCAGCTTGTCACGAGCAGCAGCGTCATCAAGATTACCGTTGCGGGTTTCCACACGTCTGGCCTCCTCACGCAGCTGTTGCTGCTGGTGATTAACTTCAACCGCCTGCGCGGCGGTCTTTTCGGCCTGCGCAACATCAGCTTTCGCCTGCTGCTGCACCTTGCCGATTTTTTTGCCGCCGGCGTAGCTGGCAATCAGCGCGGCAATCACGCCGCCAATCGCCGCCAGCCAGTGCCAGCTGCCGGCAAGCTGAGAAAGAAGAAAGCTCATGGTTTGTCCTCCAGCGTTTTTCTCTGCTCCACCAGGTTCTTCTGACGCACGAACTGCGCCAGTACGCCCATCGCCACCATGAAGGCGCCGATCAGGCCGAGATAGTTGTGCGGCAGAATCTCTTTGATATCCGCCGGCAGCGCGTTCCATGCATCCAGCGCTGACGAGGGAAACGACTGCACCCAGGCGCTGAGCATCGAACCCAGCGACGCCAGCCACACCGACCAGGTTTTAAACAGCAGGCGCGCGTGTTTAACAAACTCCAGCGTGGTGAAGCGCTGGAGCAACAGCAGCAGGATGATGGCCGCCAGCACGGCGATAACGAACAACAGCCAGCGCATGTTCATAGCAGCCCCCGGTAGATGTCGTAGGTGCCCGTGCGCATCACTTCGGCATGACGCCGGGCGCGCCCCGCGGTTTGCCGCGCCCACAGGCTGTCGAGCATGGCGTTCGCCGCCGCGTCGAAATCGCGTTGCGTCACCGCGGTGAGCATGCCGCGAAACAGCGCCAGACCGTCAACGCCCATCTGGTAGGCCATGCTGATCAGCACATCGCTGCGCGCCTCGTTGCATTGACTCAGTGCCTGCTGCACCAACGCGCGCTGCTGCATCTCCTGCACCTTGCCCTCAACGATGCACTGCTTCCACACGTCACCAACGCGGCGCGGCACGCGGAAGATATAGTGGCTGAGCGACGCGCCTTTCGGCCCGATGCGAATACCGCCCGCAACGGTGGGAAACCCCTGTGTGTCGAGGTATGGCGCTTCGCGGTATCCCTCTTCGAAATTCAAAATGGCAATGATTTGGCTCATAACGGTTCCTCTTTGACGGGCGCAACGGCATGAAAAGCTGCGCAAATAACCACAACACATAAACCTCGCTGATCGGTTGCGCCGGGCGACAGGCAGCCGTTAAGCGCAACGCTCAAGCGCAACTAAACAGTGAGGAAAGGTGAAACGTTCCGTTCAGAACTGGAAAAACAGCAGAGAATTAACGCACGGCGTACAGATGAACGTGGGGCAAACAGCAGTTATCAAAGCTGGGGTTGTCGTTGCAGGGCCGCGTGGGCGCCAGTACTGCGCGGTCTACCCGGGAGCGGATTTCCCGCTGGCAGATGCGCTCAGCGGTGCGCAGGGTGATCTCATCACACTCCAGGCCCAGGGCACTGTCGATGCTGCGCTTCAGGCGGCTGAGCGGCTGACGCCGCCGGTGGCGACGGGTGCGCGCGTTTCCGCTAAAGACTGATTTGCCATATTGAATAATCGCCATAACTCCTCCTGTGAATGAGTCTTTGGCGATGGGGTGGTGAGCACGGCGATTCGGCACAGACCGGGACGTCCGTGGCCCCTCTGCAATCACCCGCAACTGGCTTGCCCGGCCGTAAAAAACGGCCAGGTATAAGCAGAGGAGAGTAAAAGCAGAGGACAACTGACGACGCTGCTAAGTGCGTATCCACCCCATCCCAAAATTCACTGACTTTGGGTGGGTTGTCTCGCGCTTGTGCAGCGCCTCAATTGTTTAAGAGCGGGCTCGTCCGGGAGCAGAGATGTCGTCCATCTATGGTCAAATTATTAACAGGTTCTAATGCATTGGCAAACACTGTCAGTTAATTTTTTATTTACCGACAGTTAAATTTTTGATTTCAGCCGGATTATTTTTTTGCCGGTTAACGCACTGCTGCTCACCCCAGAATCTGATAGTCACGCGCCTGGCTCATGATGACGCGGGCAATCACCTGCAGCGACGCCGCTTCGTCCAGCGTCAGATACCAGGTCTCGTAGCGTTTGTTATCGGAGATCACCGCCACCTTCTTGTGCTGTAACTGCAGCCGCTTGAGGTAGAGCTGGTTGTCGAGATTAAACAGATAGATGCCGTCGCCGTCGAAGCGGTGCACGCTGATATCGACGAACAGCTGATCGCGCGGAGCAAAAGTACCGGCCATGGAGTCACTGTTCAGGGCAATCAGCCGGATATTTTCGGCCGGACGACCGTTAAACAGCACGCGCGCCTCATCCAGACCGTATTCAATCGCCTGAATGGTCTCGACCAGTTCGTCGCGCGCGACAATACCCTGTGCGCTGCGTTGCCCGATGTCCAGGCTTTCGACGCGGAACATGTGCTGCGGATCGATCAGGCGCTGACGGGCAAGCGCCACATCCGGTTTTTCCATGCCGAACTGCAGCCACTCCACGCGCACGCCTAACAGCTGGCTGAGCGCCAGCAGATTACTGTCATCCGGAATGGATTGCGCGTTAAACCATTTCCAGACCCCTGGAGTTGAGATCCTGCATCCCCGTTGTTGCAGTGCCTGAGCGACCTGTTTGTTCCGTCCATGTCCGACAATTCCCGCGCTCTCGCATGCGGCAATCAGCCTGGCAGTAAAAGCTTGTCTCGTACTCTCTTTTTTAACCATCAGTTAATAGTCTGCCATCAGTAAAAGACTGAATGTTATTTTCATTTTTGCTACCAGTTCATTTTATATTACCGCTAGTTTACTACCCAACCGCTTTTATCAATAAAGCTGGACGATCATTATCCTCTTCGCCCTGGTGGAAACCAGTAATGAATCTCTGACAGCTTGTTCTGACAGGGGTTTTCAGGATTGTTCTGTAACGCTGAGACCAGCACCCACAGCAAAAAATGGGCGAAAAGCCGCAGGCGCGCCACAGATGACAGGAATAAAACGAAAAGCTCTGGAAATAACTGGATCGAAAGCGATCAAAAAGGGCACCGCGTCAGGTGCCCATTATGATGCCGGAGAGAAAACTAACGGCGCAGGGTATCGTCGCCCCAGCCAATCCATTTGTAGGTGGTGAGCGCTTCGAGGCCCATCGGACCGCGCGCATGCAGTTTCTGCGTACTGACCGCCACTTCAGCGCCGAGACCGAACTGGCCGCCGTCGGTAAAGCGGGTGCTGGCGTTGACGTACACTGCCGATGAGTCGACCTGATTCACGAAGCGATTGGCGTTGCCAATACTGCGCGTCAGAATGCCGTCGGAGTGCTGGGTGCCGTGCGCGCGGATGTGCGCGACCGCTTCATCGAGGTCCGCCACCAGCTTGACGTTCAGATCGTTCGACAGCCACTCATCGTCGTATTGGTGCATCTGCACCGCCACCACGCTGGCCGGGCCCTGCTGCAGCAGCGCCAGCGCGTTTTCGTCGGCGTGCAGCGCAATGTTATCCTGCGCCATACGCTGCAGAAACGCCGGAATGAAACGCTCAGCCTGATCGCGATGAATCAGCAGGGTTTCCAGCGAGTTACAGGCGCTGGGACGCTGTTTCTTGGCGTTAACAATCACCTCCAGCGCGGCGTCCGTCTCCATGGTTTCGTCAAGATAGAGATGGCACACGCCGATACCGCCGGTGATCACCGGAATAGTGGAATTTTCGCGACACAGCTTGTGCAGCCCGGCACCGCCGCGCGGGATCAGCATGTCAACGTAGCGATCGAGCTTCAGCAGCTGATTCACCAGTTCGCGATCCGGGTTCTCAATCGCCTGCACCGCTGCTGCTGGTAAACCATGCTCAATGAGCGCGTTCTGGATCACCCGCACCGTGGCGGCGTTGGTGCGACAGGTCTCTTTGCCGCCGCGCAGAATCGCCGCGTTGCCGGTTTTCAGACACAGTGACGCCACATCGACCGTGACGTTCGGGCGCGCTTCGTAGATCACCCCAATCACGCCAAGCGGCACGCGACGTCGCTCAATGCGCAGGCCGCTGTCGAGCAGCCCGCCGTCGATCAGCTGGCCAACCGGATCGGCCAGACGGCACACCTGGCGCACATCATCCGCGATGCCTTTCAGGCGCTGCGGGTTAAGCGTCAGACGATCGAGCAGCGCCGCACTCATGCCGTTAGTGCGCGCATCGGCCAGATCCTGCTGGTTAGCCGCCAGAATGTCGGCGCTTTCCGCTTCCAGCCGATCGGCGATGGTCAGCAGCACCTGATTTTTTTGTTCGGTGGAGAGCTCCGCCAGTTTGTACGACGCTTCACGCGCCGCTTTACCCATCTGTTCTAACATCATCCGCTCCTTAACTGACGATCATATCGTCGCGGTGCACCGCAACCGGGCCATATTCGTAACCGAGGATCTCACCAATCTCCTGACTGTGATGACCGGCGATCATGCGCATCGCATCGCTGTTGTAGCGCGTGACGCCGTGGGCGATATCGCGCCCCTGCAGGTTACGAATGCGGATCACTTCGCCGCGCGAGAAATTGCCCTGCACGTCACGGACGCCTTTCGGCAGCAGCGAACTGCCGCGCTCCAGCACCGCCGCCAGCGCGCCGTCGTCTATGGTGATCTCACCCGCCGGTGGCGCGCCGAAGATCCAGCGCTTGCGGTTTTCCAGCGGTGACTGCTGCGCGTGGAAGCGCGTCCCCACCGGTTTGCCGTGCAGCACATCCCCGATCACATCCGGGCGGCTGCCGGCCGCAATGATCACGTCAATGCCGGCGCGGCAGGCGACATCCGCCGCCTGCAGTTTGGTGGCCATGCCGCCGGTGCCGAGACCGGAGACGCTGCCGCCAGCCAGCGTGCGCAGCGCATCATCAATCTGATGCACATCGCTGATCAGTTCTGCTTCGGGATTGGTGCGCGGATCGGCGGTAAACAGACCAGGCTGATCGGTCAGCAGCAGCAGTTTATCGGCACCGCCGAGCATCGCCGCCAGCGCGGACAGGTTGTCATTATCGCCAACCTTGATTTCCGCGGTTGCCACCGCGTCGTTCTCGTTAATCACCGGCACGATATGGTTGTCGAGCAGCGCGCGCAGCATATCGCGCGCGTAGAGGAAGCGTTCACGGTCTTCCATGTCGGCGCGCGTCAGCAGCATCTGCCCGATATGGATACCGTAGATGGAGAACAGCTGCTCCCACAGCTGGATTAAACGGCTCTGCCCCACCGCAGCCAGCAGCTGCTTTGAGGCGATGGTCGGTGGCAGTTCCGGGTAACCAAGGTGTTCGCGACCAGCGGCAATCGCGCCTGAGGTGACGATGATAATGCGATGACCGGCGGCGTGCAGTTGTGCACACTGCCGAACCAGCTCCACCATATGCGCCCGGTTCAGCCGGCGCGATCCGCCGGTGAGGACGCTGGTACCCAATTTGACCACCAGGGTCTGACTGCCACTCATGTTTTTCCTGCCATGTAAGAAAAAAATCTGCGAAGGGACGTTTTAACAGGAGTCAGCAAGGAAGCCAACAGCGGCAAGGGGAAAAGCACAAAAAACGCCTGACAAGCGGGTAGACCAAAAGTTCGCGATTAACAAGAAATCAGAAAAAATGTCATAAAACCTTCATTGCCAGTCGGTAAAACGTCCCGTGTTTTACAAACCTTTTCACGGGTACAACAAATTTTACTCATTGGGATTGATAGCAAAATGAAGAAAAGCACACTGGCACTCATCGTTTCCGCGCTGGCTCTGGCCTCAACCGCACAAGCCGCAGAAGTTTATAACAAAGACGGTAACAAACTGGATCTGTACGGTCGTGTGAAAGGCATGCACTACTTCAGCGACAACGCAGCCGCTGACGGCGACAAAACTTACATCCGTCTGGGCTTCAAAGGGCAGACGCAGATTAACGACCTGATGACCGGCTACGGTCAGTGGGAATATCAGTTCCAGGGTAACCGCGCGGAAACCAACACCGACGCTAACATCGGTAACAAAACCCGTCTGGGCTTTGCCGGTCTGAAGTTTGGTAACTACGGCTCTGTTGATTACGGTCGTAACTACGGCGTGGTTTACGATGTGCTGGCATGGACCGACGTGCTGCCAGAATTCGGTGGCGACAGTGCCTACACCGACACCTACATGCTGGGCCGTACTTCTGGCGTCGCTACTTACCGCAACAGCAATTTCTTCGGTCTGGTTGATGGCCTGCGTTTCGCGGTGCAGTATCAGGGCAAGAACGATTCCACCAGCGCCAACGGCCGTTCAGAGATTCCTAAGCAGAACGGCGACGGTTACGGTGCGTCACTGGGTTACACCCTCGGCGATAGCGGTGTCAGCCTGATGAGTGCGATCTCCTCTGCTGACCGTACCAACTCGCAGGACGTGGCGACCCGTCTGGGCCGTGGTGACAAAGCGGAAGCCTGGGGCGCGGGCATCAAATATGATGCGAACAGCATCTACCTGGCGTCGACCTACTCTGAAACCCGTAACATGACGCCAATCACAGGCGGCGTGGCGAATAAAACGCAGAACTTTGAAGTGGTTGCACAGTATCAGTTCGACTTCGGTCTGCGTCCATCGCTGGGCTACGTGCAGAGCAAAGGCAAAGACATTGAAGGCATTGGCGATGCGGACATCGTGAAATATGTCGACGTGGCGATGACGTACTACTTCAACAAAAACATGTCGGCCATGGTTGACTACAAAATCAACCAGCTGGATGACAACAACCCGCTGGGCATCAACAGCGATGACGTGGTGGCGGTCGGTCTGACCTACCAGTTCTAAGCTTCAGCATTACCCTGTCTGTGTCTGTAAAAAAAGAGCCGGCTCATCACCGGCTCTTTCTTATTCAGGTCTGACTCAGGTTCAGGCGCTGAGTTTAACCGGCTCTTCTTTGAACCCCGCCGCGGGCCTGAGATCAAGCTTAAACTCATGCAGCGTGGCTTTCAGGCGCTCGTGGAAATTACGCAGCGTGCTCTCCACTTTCTCATTGTTCTCTTTGCCCTTGATGGCGGCCACGCTCCAGTCGCCGTCTTTATCAAACAGGCCGAAGTGATATTCGTAGGTGAAGTGATCTTCATAGGCGTTCAGCGTCATCCACCAGCCCCAGAACTCGCGGCTTTCCGGCGCCGGTTTGACGTTGACGCACGCTGCCAGGCAATCAAAGAAGAAACGCGTCTCTTCACACTGTCCTTCACGGATGTACGGCCCCAATTCGGTGAAGCGCTTAAGCAGGCGACTACGGGGGTGACCACTCGGTAACGTCATGCTAACTCTCTCCCTCAAATAAACCGTATAAAACGCAGCGCGGCGGCAAAACGCCACCGCACGTATTTTCCCGAAGATAAGTTGTAGCAGAGTCTGCGTATTTCGCCAGTTAGCGCTGCAACTGTTTTGCCAGCCAGTCGCAAATCTGATTGAGCGCCTTATCAAAGCTGGCAAACACTGGCGTGGCGGGAATCGCCAGCGCCTTGCCCTGCGCCGAGGAGTTGACGATCAGCTGCGCCTCCTCTTCCGGGCTGAACAGATCGTTGGGCCAGTAAGCGGCCAGCATCGGCACCGGCGTCCGGCGGCCCAGCAGGCCCTGCACTTTGAGCGAATAGCGGTTGAGCTCGATGCGCAGATTGCTGTCGGAGGTCGACGACATGCCCAGCCGGCTGGCCAGCATGTCCATATACATATCCGGCAGTTGCTGCTGGCGCTGTGCATCGACAAACACGTGATGCACCATCGGCCCGAGCGACGCCACCGCGCGCAGACGCGGCACCTCAAGGTAAGCCAGTCGCGTTGCCACGTTGGCGCCAAAGCGGTAACCGAACAGCGCCACACGCGTGTGGTCAATCCACGGCACATTGCTCAGCTCGCGCAGCACCTGCTGATGCAGCTGGCTGGTGTCCTGATTGAGCGTCCATTTGCTGCTGAAACCCACCGACGGCATATCCAGCGTCAGCATGGCGATGCCGCGCGGTGCCAGATAATCATGAAACAGCCGGTAATGGTCGCTCTGCAGCGAGTCGAGACCGCCGCACAGCAGCACGGTGGGATACGGCGCGCTGGCCTGCGCCGGCATATGCAGGAAGCCGGTGACCGGACTGCCGCCGCTGATGGGAAAGGTCAGGGATTTAAGCTCGCCCGGCAGGCGCTGGGTGGCTTCTTCATAAGCGCGATTCGCCAGCACCTGCGCCTGATCCGCCAGCTCATCGCCTTTAATGTAGGGATACGCGGCCAGGCTGTAGAGACTGGCGGCATGCAGCCACTGCTGGCCGGCCTCATCGTGATCGGCGTTCTGCATCGCGCGCTGCTGCCACAGCGCCGCCTGCTTCGACCACTCATAGTTCCAGTTGCCGCCGCGATAGCCAATCACCGTGTCCAGCAGCGTTTCGTCGGTGTGTTCAAACTTACTGACGGCAATGCGCGCCAGCACTTCGCTGATCTCCTGCGGCGCCAGGCCGCGCCACGTCCACAGCAGCTTATTCAGCATGCGATACCAGCCGCGCTGGGTATCGCCTTCCAGGGCATTGTGCACCTGCGCCGTCGGGTGGTGCTGGCGATGCACCAGCGAGGAGGTTTCCGGGTGTTTGAAGCGGGGTTTGAACAGTTCTTCGCTGAGATTTTTCTCGGCCATCTTAAGCTTCTCCTGCGGCAGTCGCATAGATGGCTAAGAGTGTACTGCACCCGCCGCACGGGCGCGAGGCGCAGAAAGCACAACGCCCGGCATAACCGGGCGTTGTTTGCGTTGCATCAATCAGCTTTTCACAATCGGCGGAATGTACACCACGCCCATGTCCCACGGCTGCTCGATCCAGGTGTTCTGCGGAATATCGACAATGTAGTCGTCCACCAGCGCGCGGCCAGCCGGCTTGGCGAAGATGGTGCAGAAACGCGCTTTTGGATACATATCACGAATCGCCTGCGCGGTACCGCCGGTATCCACCAGATCGTCGATGACCACAAAACCTTCACCGTCGCCTTCTGCGCGCTTCAGCACTTTCATTTCACGCTGGTGATCGTGATCGTAGCTGGAGATGCACACGGTATCGACGTAGCGAATCCCCAGTTCACGCGCCAGCAGCGATGCCGGAACCAGACCACCGCGGCTGACCGCGATGATGCCTTTCCACTGTTCCACAGGAAGCAGGCGCTGGGCCAGTTTACGGGCATGAATCTGCAGCATGTCCCAGGTAACGACGTATTTTTCGCTCATAAAAGGAATCCCGGCCAATGAGATTGGCTTAAAAATATGCAAGGGGGAAAAGGTTGCGCGAGATTATAAGGATCTGACGCGTTAAAAACCAGCACCGGCACATCGGTTGCAGGTTTTTAGCGCGCCCGATGGCGCACCCGGCAGGAAACAGTGATATTCTCTGGCCCATCACGTCAGATGTGCTGACGGCGATCTTTCACTGGAAACCCGCGTGCGAGCGGTATGTCCGCCGCGCTGACACAGGAGACGCGTTGTGTCTGAATTGTCTCAACTTTCCCCGCAGCCGCTGTGGGATATCTTCGCAAAAATCTGCTCGATTCCGCACCCTTCTTACCATGAAGAAGCGCTAGCCGAATACGTTGTTGGCTGGGCTAAAGAGCAAGGTTTCTGGGTTGAACGCGATCAGGTCGGCAATATCCTGATTCGTAAACCTGCTACCGCAGGCATGGAAAACCGTACTCCGGTGGCGCTGCAGGCGCACCTCGATATGGTGCCGCAGAAGAACAATGACACGGTACACGACTTCACCAAAGATCCGATTCAGCCGTACGTTGATGGCGAGTGGGTGAAAGCGCGCGGCACCACGCTGGGTGCGGATAACGGTATCGGTATGGCCTCTGCGCTGGCGGTGCTGGCTGACAACAGCCTGACCCACGGTCCGCTGGAAGTGTTGCTGACCATGACCGAAGAGTCGGGCATGGACGGCGCCTTTGGTCTGCAACCAAACTGGCTGCAGGCGGACATCCTGATCAACACCGACTCGGAAGAGGAAGGTGAGATCTACATGGGCTGCGCCGGGGGTATCGACTTTATCACTACCCTGCCGCTGAGCCGCGAGGCCGTGCCTGCCGGTTTCGAAACCCTGAAGCTGACGCTGAAAGGTTTGAAAGGCGGCCACTCCGGCGCGGACATTCATCTTGGTCTCGGCAACGCCAACAAGCTGCTGGCGCGCTTCCTTGCCGTGCACGCGGCTGAGCTGGATATCCGTCTGATTGAGTTCACCGGCGGTACGCTACGCAATGCGATTCCGCGCGAGGCGTTCGCTACGCTGGCCATCGACAGCCATAAAGTGGATGCGCTGAAGTCTGCTGCCGCCCATTTCCAGGCCACGCTGCAGAATGAGCTGGGCAGTAAAGAGAAGAACGTCGCCGTGCTGAGCGAGCCGCTGGCGCATCAGGGCCAGGCGCTGACCGCAGACAGCCGCGATCGCTTCATCAACCTGCTGAACAGCACGCCAAACGGTGTGATTCGCAACTCGGACGTGGCGAAAGGCGTGGTGGAAACCTCGCTTAACGTCGGCGTGGTCACCATGGAGCAGGACAGCGCCGAGATCATCTGCCTGATTCGCTCGCTGATCGACACCGGTAAAGATTGGGTGGTCGAAACCCTGACTTCGCTGGGTGCGCTGGCCGGGGCGAAAACCGCGCCGAAAGGCGGTTACCCGGGCTGGCAGCCGGATGCCGACTCGCCAATCATGGCGCTGACGCGTAAGACCTATGAAGCGCTGTTTGGTAAGACGCCAAACATTCAGGTGATTCACGCCGGTCTGGAGTGCGGTCTGTTCAAAAAACCGTATCCGGACATGGACATGGTATCGATTGGGCCAACCATCACCGGTCCGCACTCGCCGGACGAGCAGGTGCACATCGACAGCGTCGGTCTGTACTGGAAACTGCTGACCGCGCTGCTGAACGTGGTACCGGAAAAAGCGTAACGCCGTTGCGATAAAAAAAATCCTGCCCCCGGGCAGGATTTTTTATTTACGGTAACGGTGCCGCGTCAGGCAACCGCGCTGTAGCGCTCTTCCAGCGGCAGCTCAGCCGTTACAACCCCAGCACCAGCTGGCGCTCCAGCTGCGGATTTACCAGCGTGACGTGCAGCCCCACCAGCCGCACACCGCGTCCGGCGCGGCGCTCGTCCCAGGCCTGACGCGCCACGGCGATCATGTCGTCTTTATTCAGCACCGGCCAGACATGCTCCTGGGTGGTGAGCTGGAAATCGTTGAACTTCAGCTTTACGCCCTGACGTGCAATCTGCTTATCCGGGCGGATCGCGCTGAGACGGCGATCGAGTTCGGCGTAGAGAAAATCAATAATCTCCAGACACTGCTCCCAGTGATGAATGTCCTCACCCAGCGTACGCTCGACGCCCAGCGATTTGCGCTCGCGCTCCACCACCACGTCGCGATCGTCGATGCCGTTGCTGCGCTCCCACAGCACGCGGCCAAATTTTCCAAAGCGCTTCAGCAGCTGCGCCAGATCGGCCTGTTGTACGTCAGCGCAGGTGCGCAGTCCCATCTCTTCCAGCTTTTTGGTGGCCACTTTACCGACGCCGGGAATCTTGCTCAGCGGCAGCGTCAGCAGAAAGTCCGGCATCGCCTGCGGCGTGATCACATACTGGCCGTCTGGCTTGTTCATGTCTGAGGCGATTTTGGCGAGGAACTTGATCGGCGCAATGCCGGCGGACGCGGTCAGGCCGGTTTCGCGCAGGATATCGGCGCGAATCGCCTGCGCCATCAGCGTGGCCGATCCCTGGCAGTATTCACTGTCGGTGACGTCCAGGTAGGCTTCATCCAGCGATAATGGCTCAATCAGTGGCGTATAGCGGGTAAAGATGGCGCGAATCTGCTGCGAGGCTTCTTTATAGGCGTCAAAGCGGCCGGGCAGCAGTTTCAGATGGGGACAGAGGCGCAGCGCCGTGGCGGTCGGCATCGCGCTGCGCACACCGTATTTCCGCGCCGGATAGTTGGCGGTGCTGATTACGCCGCGCTGCACGCGGTTGCCGCCGATGGCAATCGGGATATCACGTAATGAAGGATCGTCGCGCATTTCCACTGCCGCGAAAAAGCAGTCCATATCGACATGAATGATTTTGCGCATACGCCCCTCCGGATACTGGATAAGTATACAGCAGAGAAAAACAACGGCAATATTTGTGGCGCGTGCGATTAAAGTTTACAAATTTGTGGTCGTATTCCCTTTAGGATTGCACCATTTTCTCGGACTCCGGCTTGATTAAACGCCAGACAATGATAATGTTGCGCTGCGGTAGCGGATATTTCCGATAATGCAATACAGTGACGCACTGCGTCAGCGTTCCTCTTCACTTCAAGGTACACACAGAATGGGCAGAATCGCATTATTGTTTGCGATGATTCTTATGCCGCTCCTGAGCTGGGCAATGACGCCTGAGCCAATGCAGCCGCTGGCTCCGGTGAGCAAAGAGTTAAAGAAACAATTACTGGGTACACCAGTATTTATTCAGATCTTCAAGGAAGAGCGTACGCTGGAACTGTACGGCAAAATCGGTAATGAATATCGTCTGCTGGACAGCTATCGCATCTGTAACTTCTCCGGCGGCCTCGGGCCGAAACGTCGTCAGGGCGATTTTAAAAGTCCGGAAGGCTTTTATAACGTGAAGATGAATCAGCTCAAGCCGGACAGCCGTTTTTATCGCGCCATCAATACCGGATTCCCGAATCAGTACGATCGCGCCAAAGGCTATAACGGTAACTATCTGATGATTCACGGCGATTGCGTGTCCGTGGGCTGCTATGCCATGACCAACGCGTCGATGGATGAGATCTTCACTTACGTGAACGCCGCGCTGCGCAACGGTCAGCAGGATGTGCAGGTTAACATCTTCCCGTTCCGCATGACCGACAGCAACATGCAGCGTCATCGTTACTCGACTTACATCAGCTTCTGGCGTGAACTGCAACCGGGCTATGCTTACTTCGCCAAATACCACGTGCCGCCAACGGTCAACGTGACGGCAACCGGTCAGTATGCGGTGAACAACACGCCGGTCATGACCACGCCGGAAGCGGCGTCGAAATCATTCCTGGCGCTCACCCAGGTAAAATAATGCCCACTCACCTGGCACGATGCGGTGCCAGGTTTCATTACCGGTCAGCGGCTGCGTCGCAATCACCGTCACCACGTCTTTCGGCGTGGTCTGCTGCAGAAAGTCAATCTCCACATCCTGATCGAGCAGCTTCGCTTTGCCAAACGGCGCGCGGCGCGTAATCCAGTACAGATTGGTTGAGCAGAAGGCCATCAGATAGCGTCCGTCAGACAGCAGCATATTGAACACGCCCTTCTGGCGCAGCTCTGTCGCCAGTTCCGCCACATAGCGAAACACCGCCGGCCAGTTGCCCGGCGTGCGCGGATAGCGCTCAGCCAGCTTATGCAGAATCCAGCAAAACGCTTTTTCGCTGTCGGTTTCGCCTACCGGACGGAAATGCCCGGTCTCCAGCTGGCGATAGCCCTTTAGCTGGCCGTTATGCGCGTAAGTCCAGTTGCGGCCCCACAGTTCGCGGGTAAACGGATGGGTATTTTCCAGTGACACCTGTCCGCGATTGGCCTGACGAATATGTGCCACCACCGAGTGCGACTTGATCGGATACTCCTGCACCAGGCGGGCAATCGGCGAGTTGTAGCTCGGCAGCGGATCTTTAAAGGTGCGGCAGCCTTTATCTTCGTAAAAGGTGATGCCCCAGCCATCTTTGTGCGGCCCGGTTGCACCGCCACGCTGCACCAGACCGGTAAAACTGAAACAGATATCCGTGGGGACATTGGCGCTCATCCCGAGCAATTCGCACATAGCAACCGCCTTATCAGAACCTCCCGCGGGCGCGGGAGGAGCACGTCATCACTTAACCATCTCTTTTTCGATTAACAGCATCAGGATGTGGATCACTTTGATGTGAATCTCCTGAATGCGATCGGCATATCCAAAGTGCGGCACGCGAATTTCGATATCGGCCGTACCGGCCATTTTGCCACCGTCTTTGCCGGTCAGGGTAATCACTTTCATGCCTTTGGCGCGCGCGGCTTCTACGGCTTTGATGATGTTGGCCGAGTTACCCGAAGTGGACAGCCCCAGCAGCACATCGCCCTCGCGCCCGACCGCCTCGATGTAGCGGGAGAACACATAGTCGTAGCCAAAATCGTTGCTGACGCAGGAGAGATGGCTGACATCCGAAATGGCGATGGCCGGATAGCCAGGACGATTTTCGCGGTAGCGCCCGGTCAGCTCCTCAGCGAAGTGCATGGCATCGCAGTGCGAGCCGCCGTTGCCGCAGGAGAGCACTTTGCCACCGGCTTTGAAGCTGTCGGCCAGCAGCACGGCTGCGCGCTGAATGGCGTGAATGTTGGCTTCATCACTCAGGAACTTATTGAGCGTATCGGCGGCTTCATTGAGTTCTGAGCGAATAATGTCCTGATACATAGGGATGTCCTTTAGAGGAAAATTGACCCAGCAAGTTTAACGGAATGGGCCAGAGCCGCAAAGCGCCCGCAGCAGGGAAAAGCGCGACGCCGCGCTGGCGTCCAATTGCCGGCGCGATTTTGTGAGTTCGGTTGTAATTGCGATGTAAACAGATTGATAAATTTCGTGCACTGCTCTAAACCTTATCACTAACAGGTCAGACCTCTTACAACTTATGGAGCGGTTCATTATGTTGCTTGCCTCGATCATCGCGACGCTGGTGTTAATTAGCGCCCTCTTCTACCATCAGGTTTCACTGCGGCTCAGCAGTGCGATTGTGCTGCTGTGGACCGCGGCACTGGCCGCCACCGGCCTGTGGACGCCGTGGCTGCTGCTGCCGCTGGCCATTATTCTGCTGCCTTTCAACCTGCCGGCGATGCGCCGCAGCATGTTCTCTAAGCCGGCTCTGCACAGCTTCCAGAAGGTGATGCCGCCGATGTCGCGCACCGAAAAAGAGGCGATCGACGCCGGTACCACCTGGTGGGAAGGCGATCTGTTTCGCGGCAAACCGGACTGGCAGAAACTGCACAACTACCCGCAGCCGCGCCTGACCGAAGAGGAACAGGCGTTTCTGGATGGCCCGGTGGAAGAAGCCTGCCGCATGGCTAACGACTTCGAAATCACCCATGAAATGGCCGATCTGCCGCCGGAGCTGTGGGCTTACCTCAAGCAGCACCGCTTCTTTGCCATGATCATCAAAAAAGAGTACGGCGGTCTGGAGTTTTCCGCTTACGCGCAGGCGCGTGTGCTGCAAAAACTGGCAGGCGTGTCCGGAATCCTGGCGATCACCGTCGGCGTGCCGAACTCGCTGGGTCCGGGTGAACTGCTGCAGCATTACGGTACCGATGAGCAGAAAGATCACTATTTGCCACGCCTCGCGCGTGGCGATGAAATCCCCTGCTTTGCGCTGACCAGCCCGGAAGCGGGCTCCGACGCTGGCGCCATTCCGGATACTGGCGTGGTGTGCATGGGCGACTGGCAGGGCCAGCAGGTGCTGGGCATGCGCCTGACCTGGAACAAACGCTACATTACCCTGGCGCCGATTGCCACCGTACTCGGCCTCGCCTTTAAGCTCTCCGACCCGGATCATCTGCTGGGCGAAACCGAAGAGCTGGGCATTACCTGTGCGCTGATCCCGACCCATACGCCAGGCGTTGAAATTGGCAGACGTCACTTCCCGCTGAACGTGCCGTTCCAGAACGGGCCGACGCGCGGCAAAGATATCTTTGTGCCGATCGATTACATCATCGGCGGTCCGGCCATGGCCGGTCAGGGCTGGCGCATGCTGGTTGAGTGCCTGTCGGTAGGACGCGGCATTACTCTGCCGTCTAACGCGACCGGCAGCCTGAAAAGCCTGGCGCTGGCGACCGGTGCCTACGCGCACATTCGCCGCCAGTTCAAAGTCTCTATCGGTAAAATGGAAGGGATTGAGGAGCCGCTGGCGCGCATCGCCGGTAACGCTTACGTGATGGACGCGGCGGCGACGCTGATCACCAGCGGCATTATGCTGGGCGAAAAACCGGCGGTGCTGTCAGCGATTGTCAAATACCACTGCACCCATCGCGGCCAGCGCGCCATCATTGATGCAATGGATATCGCCGGCGGTAAAGGCATCATGCTTGGCGAGAATAATTTCCTGGCGCGAGCCTATCAGGGTGCCCCGATCGCCATCACCGTTGAGGGCGCGAACATCCTGACGCGCAGCATGATTATTTTTGGCCAGGGCGCAATCCGCTGCCATCCGTGGGTGCTGGAAGAGATGAATGCCGCCGCGAAGAACGATCTCGTCGCCTTTGACCGCGCGCTGTTCAGCCATATCGGCCACGTCGGCAGCAATAAAGTGCGCAGCCTGTGGCTTGGCCTGACCGGCGGCCGCACCAGCGCTACGCCAACCCGTGACGCAACCCGCCGCTACTATCAGCAGCTGAACCGCCTGAGCGCCAACCTTGCGCTGCTGTCGGATGTGTCGATGGCGGTGCTGGGCGGTAGCCTGAAACGTCGCGAACGTATTTCGGCACGCCTCGGCGATGTGCTGAGCCAGATGTATCTGGCATCCGCCACGCTGAAACGCTATGACGATGAAGGCCGCAACGAGGCGGATCTGCCGCTGGTGCACTGGGGCGTGCAGGATGCGCTGCATCAGGCGGAAGTGGCGATGGACGATCTGCTGCGTAACTTCCCGAATCGCCTGGTTGCAGGTGCGCTGCGGCTGGTGATTTTCGCCGGCGGCAAACACTGCCCGGCACCGTCCGATAAACTGGATCATAAGCTGGCCAAAATGCTGCAGCTGCCGTCCGCAACCCGCACCCGTCTGGGCCGTGGCCAGTATCTGACTCCGAGTGAGCACAACCCGGCCGGTCAGCTGGAGCAGGCGCTGCAGGATGTGATGGCGGCGGAAGTGATTCACGATCGTCTGTGTCAGCAGCAGAAAAAACACTTCTCCTTCACCCGGCTGGATGCGCTGGCCCAGCGCGCGCTGAAAGAAGGCTGGATTGACGAGAATGAAGCGAAGGTGCTGACGCGGGCCGAAGCCAGCCGGCTGAAGGCCATCAACGTGGATGATTTTGCGCCCGAGGCGCTGGCGGTGGCCAAACCGGAAAGTAAACCCAAACCGAGCGCCCGCCCCAGCGAAGCGGCGTAACCGTAAAAAGCCTCCAGCCGGAGGCTTTTTTTATGGCCTGCGGCAGCGGATAAGCGCACGCAGCGTCTGTGCCAGCCACGTTTAGACGTCTAAGCGTCTCGATTGCCAAGCGTTAACATCCTGTTTATAGTGGCTGCAGCACAAGGTTACTCCGCAACGACATTCGCGCTTAAGGCACCCGATAATGACGCAGCCCAACCTGATCCCCGAGAGCAAACTACCGGCGCTCGGCACCACCATTTTTACCCAAATGAGCGCCCTCGCCGCCCAGCACAACGCCATCAACCTGTCACAGGGCTTTCCCGATTTTGACGGCCCGCGCTATTTGCAGCAGCGGCTGGCACATCACGTCAGCGAAGGCGCTAACCAGTACGCGCCGATGATTGGCACCCTGCCGCTGCGCGAGGCGATCGCCGATAAAACCGCAGATATGTACGGTCACCGGCCGGATATCAACAGCGACATCACCGTGACGGCGGGCGCAACCGAAGCGCTGTATGCCGCGATCACCGCGCTGGTGCGGCCGGGCGACGAGGTGATCTGCTTTGATCCCAGCTACGACAGCTATGCGCCAGCGGTTCAGCTGGCCGGCGGCGTGCTGAAACGCATCGCGCTGCAGCCGCCCGCTTTTCAGGTCGACTGGCTGGCCTTCAGCAGCCTGCTCAGCGTGCGCACCCGGCTGGTGATCGTCAACACGCCGCATAATCCGTCCGCCACCGTGTGGCACGCCAGCGACTACGCCGCGCTGTGGCAGGCGATCGCCGGACAGGAAATTTATGTGCTCAGCGATGAAGTCTATGAGCACATCTGTTTTGATGAGCAGGGCCATGCCAGCGTGCTGGCACATGCCGACCTGCGTCAGCGCGCCATCGCAGTCTCATCCTTCGGCAAAACCTTTCATATGACCGGCTGGAAAGTGGGTTACTGCATCGCTCCGGCGGCGATCAGCGCCGAAATCCGCAAAGTGCATCAGTATCTCACTTTTTCAGTGAATACCCCGGCGCAGCTGGCGATTGCCGATATGCTGCGCCAGCAGCCGGAACATATTGATGAGCTGCCGGCCTTCTACCGCGCCCGGCGTGACCGTCTGATGCAGGCGCTGGCCGCCAGCCGGTTTAAGGTACTGCCGTGCGCCGGCACCTATTTCCTGCTGGTGGATTACAGCGCCATTTCCGATTTGGATGATGTCAGTTTCTGCCAGTGGTTAACCCGCGAAGTAGGCGTGGCGGCGATTCCGCTGTCGGTGTTCTGCGCGGACCCTTTCCCGCACAAGCTCATTCGCCTGTGCTTTGCTAAACAGGAAGCGACGCTCGACGCCGCTGCGGAGCGTTTATGTCAGCTTTAAAACTTACCGTATTACAGGAAACCCTGAGCTGGATGGATGGCGCGGCCAACCTGCGCCATTTTGATGAGGTATTGCAGGGCATGACGGGCCGCGATGTCATTCTGCTGCCGGAGATGTTTACCACCGGCTTTGCCATGGAGGCGGCGGCCAGTTCGCTGCCGCAGGAACAGGTAGTGGCGTGGCTGCACGGTCATGCCAAAGCCCTGAATGCTCTGGTCGGCGGCAGCGCGGCGATTCAGAGCGACCAGGGCGCGGTAAACCGTTTCCTGCTGGTGGAGCCCGACGGCACGCTGCACCAGTACGACAAACGCCATCTGTTCCGCATGGCCAGTGAGCACCAGCACTATGTGCCCGGTGAAACGCGCGAGGTGTTCCACTGGCGCGGCTGGCGTATTCTGCCGCAGATTTGCTACGACCTGCGCTTCCCGGTGTTTTCGCGCAACCAGAATGATTACGATCTGGCGCTGTATGTCGCCAACTGGCCGGCACCGCGCGCGCTGCACTGGCAGGCGCTGCTGCTGGCGCGCGCCATTGAGAATCAGGCCTATGTAGCCGGTTGTAACCGCGTCGGCAGTGACGGCAATCAGCATCAATACAGCGGCGACAGCCGGATTATCTCGCCGCAGGGTGAGATCCTCGCGGCCGCTGAACCCTTCGCCCGCGCGCGCCTCGACGCCGAGTTATCACTGGAGGCGCTGCAGGACTATCGCGAGCGCTTCCCGGCCTGGCGCGACGCCGATGAATATACGCTGAAGTAATCTTTTAGCCGCATCCCTGCGATGCGGCTTCCACATCTCCTCCTGCCCTGTTGTTTCCTGTGTGGAAACATTCTATGTTGTGCGTTACAATGTTTCCACCCTGGAACAGTTCGAGGGAATGATGCACATTATCTCAAGGAAAGTGTTTAACGAAGCGACACAGAGATTTCCTAATGATGCCGCAGCACTGGATGCCACTTACCGACTATTAAGCGGCCATGATTTTGCCGATCCACAGGCGTTAAAAGCCTGGTTTCCCAGCCTAGATCGCATGAAGTATCGGGCAAAATGGTGGGTAATTAATGTCGGCGGCAACAATCTCCGGCTGATGTTCTTTGCGGATTTTGTGGCAAAAAGAGTCTTCGTAAAGCATATCGTGACGCATGCTGAGTATGACAAGCTGGTTAAGCATTACCGGGAGAACAAAGAATGATTAGCGAAGCGATTCAGGCCTCCAACAATCTGATTAAAGCCGTGCCGCTGCTGGGCGGAAGTCAGTCCAGAGCCGATTATGAACAGGCGCTTGAACTGGTGGAATACCTGGTTGAGCATCAGCCGGGGCATCCGCTGATTGAGATGCTGGCCGTTAAAGTCGCGAAGTATGAAGAAACCGCAGCGGAATTTGCCGCGTTTAATGCGCGCACTCAGGCGCTGCCGGGCGGCGTGGCGCTGCTGCGGGTGCTGATGGACCAGCACGGTCTGAATCAATCCTCTTTCGTGGCAGAAATCGGTCAGCGTTCGTATGTGAATCGCATTCTGAAAGGCGAGCGCAGATTAACGGATAAGCATAAGGCGGCGCTGGCGCGACGCTTTAATCTGCCGTTTGAGGCATTTCGTGAGGCATAAACAGGAATAAGCCGCAGCGCATGACGCTGCGGCTCAGGGGATTACAGATCGAACCGGTCGAGGTTCATCACTTTGGTCCAGGCGGCCACGAAGTCGTTAACGAACTTCTGCTTCGCATCGCTGCTGGCGTAAACTTCCGCCAGCGCGCGCAGGATGGCGTTAGAACCAAACACCAGATCGGCGCGGGTGGCGCTGTACTTCACTTCTCCGCTCTGACGATCGCGGCCTTCGAACAGCTCAGCGCTCTCATCGGTGGCGCGCCATGCGGTGCGCATATCCAGCAGATTGATGAAGAAGTCGTTGCTCAGCACGCCGGCACGATCGGTAAACACGCCGTGCGCGCTGCCGTCGAAGTTGGTACCCAGCACGCGCAGACCACCCAGCAGTACCGTCAGCTCTGGCGCGCTCAGCGTCAGCTGTTGCGCTTTGTCCAGCAGCAGGGTTTCGGTAGAAGAACCGCCCTGAACGCGGCGATAGTTACGGAAACCATCGGCCAGCGGCTGCAGTACGTTGAATGACTCGACATCCGTCTGGTCCTGACGCGCATCCACGCGGCCCGGCGTGAACGGCACCTGCACCGCGACACCTGCCGCTGCTGCCGCCTGCTCAATCCCGACGCTGCCCGCCAGCACAATCACATCCGCCAGCGACGCTTTACCTGACTCCTGCTGAATCTTCTGCAGCACCGGCAGCACATCGCGGGTGACACTGGCGTTGACCGCCCAGCCGTTCTGCGGTGCCAGCGCCAGACGGGCACCGTTCGCGCCGCCGCGTTTGTCGCCGCCACGGAAGGTGGAAGCGGACGCCCAGGCCGCAGAGACCAGCTGGCTGACGCTCAGACCCGAAGCGGCAATTTTCGCTTTCAGATCGGTGATGTCATCCGGCGTCGGCTGATGCGTGGCCTGCGGTAACGGATCCTGCCACAGCAGATCTTCCTTCGGCACTTCCGGACCGAGGTAACGCGCTTTTGGTCCCATATCGCGGTGCGTTAGTTTAAACCAGGCACGGGCGAAGGCTTCGTTGAACGCCTGCGGATCGTTGAGGAAACGACGCGAAATCTTCCCGAACTCCGGATCGAAACGCAGCGTCAGGTCGGTGACCAGCATGGTCGGCTTGCGTTTTTTCTCTGGATCGAACGGATCCGGGATAATCGCTTCGGCATCAACCGCTTCGAACTGAATCGCGCCCGCCGGGCTGTGCGTTTGTACCCACTCATATTTGAACAGGTTCTCGAAGAAGTAGTTGCTCCACTGCGTTGGGGTTTGCGTCCATACCACTTCCAGACCGGAAGTGATGGCATCGGCACCGGCACCGCTGCCGTAGCTGCTGTGCCAGCCCAGACCCTGCGCTTCCAGCGGCGAGGCTTCCGGATCGACGCCCACGTGGCTGGCCGCAGCGGCACCGTGCGTTTTACCCAGCGTGTGACCGCCGGCAATCAGCGCGACGATCTCTTCATCGTTCATGCCCATGTTGCCGAAGGTAGCGCGAATCGCCGGGGCCGCCGAGCGCGGATCGCCGCTGGCTTCCGGACCTTCCGGGTTCACGTAGATCAGGCCCATTTCCGTCGCACCGAGCGGCGCGTTTGCCAGGCTTTCCGGATGGCGGTGCGCCAGCCATTCGGTCTCATGTCCCCAGTCCACGTCCATGTCCGGTTCCCAGACATCTTCACGACCGGCACCAAAGCCAAAGGTACGGAAGCCGGCGTTTTCCAGCGACACGTTACCGGCAAGAATGTAGAGATCGGCCCAGGAAATTTTCTGGCCATACTTCTGTTTCACCGGCCACAGCAGACGACGCGCTTTGTCGAGGCTGACGTTATCCGGCCAGGAGTTGAGCGGCGCAAAGCGCTGCTGGCCACGTCCGGAACCGCCGCGACCGTCGATGGTGCGGTAGGTGCCGGCGCTGTGCCATGCCATACGGATAAACAACCCGATGTAGCTGCCCCAGTCGGCTGGCCACCAGGATTGCGAGTCGGTCAGCAGCGCACGAATGTCGGCTTTCAGCGCGGCGTAATCCAGTTTGCTGAACTCTTCACGGTAGTTGAAAGTGTCACTGAGGGGGTTAGAACGGCTGGAATGCTGGTTTAACAGATCGACGCGCAGCATGTTTGGCCACCAGTCGCGGTTAGTGGTCCCGCTTCCGGCGCCACGCGCTAAAACGCTTTTCTCTTCCGATGCTCCATGATGAAAGGGGCATTTTCCTGAGGCGGCTGCATTATCATTATTTTCGGGCGTGCTCATTTCTCGGCTCCATTGGCTTCACGTTGTCCGGTTAAGATAACCGCACCGTGTTGCAGAATATATTTGGATGGACCGAAGGTTTTGATAGTTACTGGCTTTCAAGCGCGAGGTTTGTGATAGAGAGCACGAATTTCAGGGCGCATAGGTACACCTCATGATGGATCGGGTTATACCGGTGCGCATCAATGCGCACCCTACGGAACCGCATAACGATTTTACAGGGGCGCCATTTATGGCGACCTGGATTAACTCCCGCGGTAGGTCGACCACGACCATGGGGAAATGAGGAACGGCAGGTGATAATGGCTGCCGGCGGAGCCAATCACAAAATCAATCTGCGCGCTGACGTACAGCGCATCACGCCCGTCGGCGGCGAAATAGTCACCGATCTCCGCGGTTAAGCGATAGTGGCCCGGCGCCAGCGGTTCAGGCGTGAGATCTTTGATGCGCCCGTCGCTGTCGGTTTCGCCCTCGGCCACTGGCAGCCATCCCTCAGGGCTGTTCTGCTCCAGCGACATCGCGACGCCAATCGCCGGTTTGCCCAGCGCGGTGTCGAGAATATGGGTGGTGATGGTGCTCATCTGATGCTCTCCTTAAGCCGTAACAGGGTAATTTCCCGCAGCTGCGCCAGCGCTTCCTGCTGCTCGGTCTCTTCATCATTGTTGAGCCTGCGCTGCAATTCCGCCAGCATCTGTTCACCGCTGCGCCCTTTGGCGCGAATCAGAAACACCCGGCCGAAGCGCTGCTCATAGCGCTCATTACCGGCCAGCATCGCCAGCTGCAGCGCACCGTTAGCCTGCTGCATCGCTGCCTGTTCCTGCTGCGACAGCGCGGCCTCTTTACCCGCGCCCTTCGCTTTTTCGCCGATGCGCGGATGGGCGCTCAGCGCCTGCTGCAAGGCGTCGCCCTGCCACGCCAGCGCCAGCTGTTGCGCCGTGGTGTACAGCGCCGTCAGGCTGGCGAACGGCCGCGCCGCCACCAGCGCCTGCTGCCAGGCGGGAATCGCCACGCAGTGGGCAATCGCCGCCTGCGCCTGCGCGGTGCTCGCCTGATTAAAATCGTTCAGATCCATTTCGCGGCTCCTTTAGCTGCGCGCCAGATCGCACACCGCCTGCAGATAGGCCTGCACGCCGAGCGCCACATCGGCCACCTGCACCGATTCCGCCGGATGATGGCTGATACCGCGATGGTTGCGCACAAACAGCATGCCCACCGGCCAGCGCTCAGCCATCGCGATCGCGTCGTGACCGGCTCCGCTCGGCAGCGCCAGACTGCGCCCCTGCACGGTTTCTACCGCATGGCTCAGCGCCTGCTGCAGCCGCGTATCACAGGCGGTGGCCGCGATGCGATAGTACTCGTTAGCGCTGAAGCTGAGCCCGCGCCGCAGCGCGATGGCTTCCGCCTGGGTCAGCAGGCTGGAGAGCAGACGTTCCAGCGGTTCATCCTGCGGTCCGCGCACGTCCAGCGACAGCTGCACCTCGCCGGGGATAACGTTAACGGCGCCCGGCAGACAGCTCAGCGTGCCCACCGTTGCCACCAGCTGCGCATCCTGATCCTGCGTGGCCTGTTCCACAAACACCATCCACTCTGCCGCTGCTGCCAGCGCGTCTTTGCGGTGCGTCATCGGCACCGTGCCGGCATGACCGGCCTCCCCGACAAAGCGGCAGTTAAGACGGCGCGCGCCGTTAATCGCCGTCACCACACCAAGCGCCAAATCGTCCTGTTCCAGACACGGTCCCTGCTCAATGTGCAGTTCGAGATAAGCCACAATGTCGCTCACCTCACGTGCCGCCTGCGGGATCAGCGCCGCGTCCAGGCCGAGGTCCTGCATCGCCTGCGCCACCGTAATACCGTTACCGTCCGGATGTGACACCCAGCTCTCCGGCCAGCTGCCGGTGAGGCCGCGGCTGCCAAGCAGCGTGATGCCAAAGCGCGTGCCCTCTTCATCGCCGAAGCCGACAATTTCAATCGCCAGCGGCAGGCGCTGCTGATGGTCGTGCAGCCACTGCACGGTTTCGATGGCGCTGAGCACGCCCAGCATGCCATCGTAACGTCCGGCGTTGCGCACGGTATCAAGGTGCGAGCCGAGCAGCAGCGCCGGTGCGCCCGGCTCCGCCGCTTCATAGCGACCGCAGATATTGCCGACCGCATCCTGCCAGGTGTGCATACCTGCCGCCTGCATCCACTCAGCAACGCGCGCGTTGGCGCGCACCTGCTCCGGCGACAGATAGACGCGGGTCAGCCCCTCTTCGCTCTCACTGATTGCTGCCAGCGCGTCACAGCGCGCCATCACCCGCGCCGCCGCTGACTGCGCCTCACCGGCGCTCATCAGGCTATGACTCATGCGTGGCTCCCGTAGTGGTCCCAGGCAGCCTGCAGCGCCGCGCCCTGAGTGGTGCGGAAACCGACGTGATTCAGCACGGACTCCAGCGCGCTCAGCGTCAGCATCACGCAATCTTTGCGCGCGTTGTAGCCCATGGTGCCGATGCGCCACACTTTGCCGTGCAGCGGACCGAACGAGGTGCCAATCTCAATGCCTAAATCGTCCAGCATCAATTTGCGTACCTGGTCGCCGTTGATGCCCTGCGGGATCACCACGCCAAGCACGTTATTCATCTTGTGTCTGAGATCGCCAAAGGTTTCCAGCCCCATGCCCTGAATACCTTTCAGCAGCGCATCACCGTGCAGTTTGTGGCGTGCGATGCCGTTATCCAGCCCTTCCTGCAGGATCAGACGGGCACATTCGCGTGCGCCAAACAGCGCCGAGGTGGCTTCGGTATGATGGTTGAGCCGCTCCGGTCCCCAGTAATCCATGATCATGCCGAGATCGAAGTAGTTGGAGTAGATCATCTCGTCGACGCCATCCTGATGTGCGTCGGTGCGGATGCCCTGCTCCACGCACTTACGCTGGCGGATCACCGCTTCCATTTGCGGGCTCAGGGTGATCGGCGAGGTGCCGGACGGACCGCCGAGGCATTTCTGCATGCCGGCAGAGACCGCATCCAGCCCCCAGGCATCGGTTTCCAGCGGGTTGCCGCCCAGCGATGCGGTGGCATCGGTGTACAACAGCACGCCGTACTGGCGACAAATCGCACCGAACTGCTCCAGCGGTTGCAGCATGGTGGTTGAGGTATCGCCCTGCACCGTCAGCAGCAGGCGCGGTTTGACTTTTTTGATCGCATCTTCGATCTGATCCGGGGTAAATACCTCGCCCCACGGCACCTCAATGGTATGGACTTCCGCGCGGCAGCGACGGGCGATTTCGCACAGCAGATGGCCGAAGCGGCCGAACACCGGCACCAGCACTTTATCGCCCGGACGAATCGCCGACAGCAGGATGGCTTCGATACCGGCGCGTGAGGTGCCATCAATCAGCAGGGTCCAGCGGTTTTCAGTGCGGAATACGCCACGGTACAGCGCCATCACCTCGTTCATATAGTGCGTCATCGCCGGATCGTACTGCCCAAGCAGCTGGCTCGACATGGCGCGCAGCACGCGCGGGTCGGCGTTGATCGGGCCCGGTCCCATCAGCAGACGCTGTGGCGGATTGATTTGCGAGAACTGGCTGATATCCATGAGGGGTTCCTTATTGTTCGGTTACAGACGCACGGTCGAAATAAACTGCTTCAGCTCGGCGGTTTGTGGATTTGCAAACAGCGTTTTGCTGTCGCCCTGCTCCCACACGCGTCCCTGATGCATAAACACCACGCGGTCGCCCACGTCGCGGGCGAAGTTCATTTCATGGGTGACGAGAATCAGCGTCATGCCTTCGGCGGCCAGCTGCTCCAGCACTTTCAGTACTTCACCCACCAGCTCCGGATCGAGCGCCGAGGTGATTTCGTCACAGAGTAAAACTTTTGGCTGCATCGCCAGCGCGCGGGCAATCGCCACGCGTTGCTGCTGACCGCCCGACAGGTTGGCCGGGTAGTAATTGAGGCGTTCGCCGAGCCCGACTTTTTCCAGCATCTGCGTGGCCAGCGTGCGGCACTCCGCCTCGCTCTTTTTCAGCACGCGGCGCGGTGCCAGCATCACGTTTTCCAGCGCGGTCATGTGCGGAAACAGGTTAAAGTTCTGAAACACCATGCCCACCGAGCGGCTGATTTCACGCGCCTGCGATTCACGATCGGTAATCGTCATGCCGCCCAGTTTAATGCTGCCCTCCTGATAGCCTTCCAGCCCGTTCATGCAGCGCAGCAGGGTACTTTTACCGGAGCCGCTGCGGCCAATAATGGAAATCACTTCGCCGTTGTCGATATCCAGATCGACCCCTTTCAGTACGTGGTTATCACCGTAGTACTTCTGGACCTGATTAATGGTGATGAGCGGCATTGAATTTTTTCTCCAGGTACTGGCTGTAACGCGACAGCGGATAACACATCAGGAAGTAACCGAGCGCCACCAGGCCAAACACCTTGAAGGGCTGATACGTCACATTGTTGAGAATAGTGCCGGCTTTGGTCAGCTCGACAAAGCCGATAATCGACGCCAGCGCGGTGCCCTTGATCACCTGCACGGCAAAGCCAACGGTCGGCGCGATGGCGATGCGGATCGCCTGCGGTGCCACCACGCGATACAGTGTCTGGCCAAAGTTCAGGCCGAGGCAGCGCGACGCTTCCCACTGCCCTTTTGGCAGCGCGCGAATGCTGCCGTACCAGATATCCAGTAAAAACGCGCTGGTATACAGCGTCAGCGCCAGCGACGCTGCCGTCCAGGGCGCGACATCGATGCCGAACAGGCCGACGCCGAAGAAGGCAAGAAACAGCTGCATCAGCAGCGGCGTGCCCTGAAACAGCTCGGTATAACAGCGAATCAGGCGGGTGAGCCAGCGACGCTGCAGCAGACGCAGAAACAGCAGCGGCAGTGTCACCAGCGTGCCGCCGAAAAAGGCCACCAGCGACAGCAAAATCGTCCAGCGCGCCGCCAGCAGCAGGTTGCGCAGGATGTCCCAGTCAGTAAACGTCGTCATGCCGGCTGCGCTCCAAACCATTTGCGACCCAGCGCCAGCAGCAGCTGTCGCATGGCAATCGACAACGCCAGATAGATCAGCGTGGTCACCAGATAGACTTCAAAACTCAAAAAGGTGCGCGACTGAATCAGGTTGGCGGCAAACGTCAGCTCTTCATATGAGACCTGCGACACCACCGACGAGCCGAGCATCACAATGATGCACTGGCTGACCAGCGCCGGATAAATGCGCTGCAGCGAGGGCGGCAGCACCACGCGGATGAAGGTTTGCGTGCGGCTCAGCCCGAGCACGCGCCCCGCTTCCCACTGCCCGCGCGGCGTGACCTGGATACCGGCACGGATGATTTCAGTGCTATAGGCGCCAAGGTTAATCAGCATCGCCAGCAGCGCCGCTTCACCGGCCGTCAGTTTCAGCCCGAGATTAGGCAGACCAAACACGATAAAAAACAGCTGTACCACAAACGGCGTGTTGCGAATCAGCTCGACGTAGATGCCCCACAGGCGGCTGGCCCAGCCCGGTTTGCCGCTGCGCAGCGCCGCGCCGAGAATACCCAGTCCGACACCGCCCACCGTTGCCAGCACCGTAAGCTGCACCGTGACCCACAGTCCGGCCAGCAGCTCTGGCCAGTGCGGCCAGAGATCTGCAAAGTTAAGTTGCCCAATCATTGGCCGTTCCTGTTATGCGCCGAGGTTGGCAGGCAGCGGCGCTTTCAGCCACTCTTCCGACAGCTTGTTCAGCGTGCCGTCTTTAATACCCTGCTCAATCAGTGCGTTCACTTTCTCTTTCAGCGCTGGCTCATTCTTTTTCAGGCCGATAAAGCACGGTGAATCTTTCAGCATAAACTGCGGCACCGGGGCTTTTTCCGCGTTCTGGCGCGCAATCGCCGCGACCACCAGGTTTCCGGTGGCGACATACTGCACCTGACCGGAGAGATAGGCGGACAGCGTGGTGTTGTTATCTTCGTAGCGCTTCACCTGAGCATCTTTCGGAGCGACATCGCTCAGTACCATGTCCTCTACCGCACCGCGCGTCACGCCAATCGATTTCCCGCTCAGCGCCGCCGCATCTTTCAGCGTCTCGCCTTTCGGGCCGAACACGCCGAGGAAAAACGGTGCGTAGGCGCGGCTGAAGTCGATCACTTTTTCGCGCTCGGCGTTTTTGCCCATGCTGGAGATCACCAGGTCGACCTTGTCGGTCTGCAGATACGGTACGCGGTTGGCGCTGGTCACCGGCACCAGCTGCAACTTCAGTTTCATCTGCTTCGCGAGGTATTTCGCCATGTCGATGTCATAGCCCTGCGGCTGCAGATCGGTACCGACCGAGCCAAACGGCGGGAAATCCTGCGGCACCGCCACGCGAATCACGCCACGCTTCTGGATATCCTGCAGCTGATCGGCCATGGCGCTGCCTGCCTGCGCCAGCAGCAATGCTGCCCCTGCTACTGCCAGTAATACTTTGTTCATTATGCACCCCGGTGAGTTAATGGTGAAACAAAAGATTCTTGATAAATTGATTTGCAACTAATGTGCCAACCACAACGGGCAGCAAACGCAGCGGCTAAGCGGAGGATTTAAGGCGGTTAAGGGCGCATCATAACGGGGGGCACCCCGTTAGCAGACGCGATCAAAAAAGGTGCAAAGCACCAAAACGGTGCCCTTTAGCGGTGTTCCAGCTCGTCGAGCTGCTGGTAAAGATCGGCAATCTGGTGGATGCGCTGACGCCCCTGCGACAGCATTTCGTGCAGCAGCGCGTTGGCCAGCAGGTTGATTAGGCTCATTGCCGAGGCGTAGCTGTCAAAGGCGGAAACGCTGTCGAGCGGTGCGCACAGCTGCCAGCGCGCCAGGGTAAGAATGCCCTGCGCCTGCGGTTCGCACAGCACCAGTACCGGGATGCCGCTCTGCTGCAGCTGCTGCATCAGTGGACGGATGATGCGTGGCCGACGGCGAAACGCCATCACCACCACCACATCTTCCGGCGTCATGTCCACCAGCTCTTCGCCCAGCGTCTGGCCTGGCTGCGGCAACACCTGCACCTGAGCGCGCGCCTGCAGCAGCTGCTGACGCAGATGCAGCGCCACCGGATACGCGTTGCGCATCCCAATGATGAACACCCGCCGTGCGGCGCCCAGCGCGGCAATCACCTCGCTAAACTGCCGGGCGTCAATGCTGTTGACCCACTGCGTCAGGTTCGCCATCTCCTGCTTGTAATGACGCGACAGCAGCGTGTTGCCCTGCACCGCGTCGCGGTTATCGGTCAGCGGCATTCCGCTCTGGCGCAGGGTGCGCAGCTCATCACGCATGTCTTTGTATTTTTCATAGCCGAGGCGTTTGAACAGCCGGCTTACCGTGGCCTTTGATACGCCGCTGAGCCGCGCCAGCTCAGCGCTGTTATAGCTAATCAGATCATCAAAATGGTCAAACACAAAGTCAGCAATGCGCTGCTCCTGCGGCGACAGTTGCGGATAGTGACTGCGAAGGCGTTCATCGAGCTGTTTCATCATCGGTCCTGTAACTTTCGTTTCATCACAAGCTAGCATAAATCGATCCAGGCTGGCGTAACACCAAAACTGGAACGGCTCTTGCTTTACCAATGGTACAGACAGGTAGCGGCACAATTTATTGCGCTTGTTTTCCCTATCCAGCGCGATAAACCGCGCCGCTACAAAAGAATAATCCGGGAACAGTTCACTATGATTCAGAGCAATATGGCCCCGATGGGCATGGCGGTGACGCCGCATCACCTTGCCAGTGAAAGCGCACTGGCGGTACTGCGTGAAGGCGGCAACGCGCTGGAAGCGATGGTGGCGGCCGCGGCGACCATCGCGGTGGTCTATCCGCACATGAATGGCCTCGGCGGCGACGGCTTCTGGCTGGTGGTGCCGCCCGGCGGCGATCCGATTGCTATCGATGCCAGCGGCGCCGCCGGTTCGCTGGCGCACCCCGACTTCTATCACGGTGAGAGCCATATTCCGCATCGCGGCCCTAAAGCGGCACTGACGGTCGCCGGCACCGTCAGCGGCTGGCAGGAAGCGCTGACGCTGGCGCACGAACTGGGCGCGACGCCGCTGCCGCTGAGCCGTTTGCTGCGCGATGCGATTCGCTATGCGGCCGATGGCATTCCGGTCACCGCCTCGCAGGCGGCAGCGACGGCGGCAAAACAGCATGAGCTGCAACATCAGCCCGGTTTTGCTGCCACCTTTCTGCCTGATGGCGCACCGCCCGCCGCCGGCAGTCGTTTTACCCAGCCAGCGCTGGCGCAGACGCTGAGCGTGCTGAGCGAGCAAGGGCTGGAGAGCTTTTATCGCGGTGAGCTGGCGCACCATCTGGCGCGCGAAATGGGCGCGCTCGGCATGCCGATTACGCTGGACGATTTACACCGGCAGCGCGCCCGGCGCTGCACGCCGCTGCACCTCACGCACAGCGAAGGCGATATCTGGAACATGACGCCGCCGACGCAGGGGCTGGTGTCGCTGGCGATCCTCGGGATCACCGATCGTCTGGCGATGGCCGACGCCAGTGAAGCGCAGACGGTGCACCGCATCGTTGAAGCCACCAAACAGGCCTTTGCCCTGCGCGATCAACACATCACCGATCCGCGTCACATGGCGATTGATGTGCAGTCGCTGCTGAATGCCGATCATCTCGGCACGCTGGCCGCGCAGGTGCAGGACGATCGCGCCGCGCCCTGGGGCACCGGACGCGGACCGGGCGATACCGTGTGGATGGGGGTGATGGACAGCAGCGGCCTGGCCGTCTCCTTTATCCAGAGCATTTACCACGAATTTGGCAGCGGCGTCGTGCTGCCCGGCACCGGTATTACCTGGCAAAACCGTGGCGCGGCGTTCAGCCTGCAGCCGGATCACCTGCTGACGCTGGCACCGGGCAAACAGCCGTTCCATACGCTCAATCCAGCGGCGGCACGCCTGAAAGATGGCCGCACGCTGGTGTACGGCTCGATGGGCGGTGATGGCCAGCCGCAAACCCAGGCGGCGATCTTTACCCGCTATGTCATTCAGGGCCAGCCGCTGCAGCAGGCGGTCAGCGCACCGCGCTGGCTGCTTGGCCGCACCTGGGGCCAATCCTCGGACTCCCTCAAGCTGGAGGCGCGCATCGCGCCTGAAACCGTGCAGCAACTGCGCGCGCTCGGTCATGAAGTCGAACTGCTGGCTGAATACAGTGAAGTGGTGGGCCACGCCGGCGCCATCGTCAGACACAACAATGGCATGCTGGAAGGCGCGTTTGATCCGCGCAGCAACGGCAGCGCTGCCGGTTTTTAACGGAGAAAATCATGAGTGCACAACCGGACTGGGCAACCTATATTGCCCAAATGGAACAGATTCTGGCGCTGGAACTGGACGACACGCGCCGCGCCGAACTGCTGACGCAGTTTAACCGTATCGCCGCGATGGCGCAGCCGCTGATGGCGCTGCCGCTGGACGATCGCCTGGAAGTGGCAGGAGTGTTTCATCCATGACGCTGGCAGCCTTATCAATTAGCCAGCTGCAGCAGGCACTGGCGCAGGGCGATCTCAGCGCGCGCGACATCGCACAACAGACGCTGGCCGCCATAGAACAGCATAACCCGGCCATCAACGCCTGGACCGCCGTCACCGCGCAGCGCATGCTGCGGGAAGCCGACCGGCTGGATCAGCAGCGTCAGCGCGGCGAGCCGCTGCCGGCGCTGGCTGGCATTCCCTATGCGGTAAAAAACCTGTTTGACGTCGCCGGTCACAGCACGCTTGCCGGTGCCAGCCTGTTCAGCGAGCGGCCGGTGGCACAGCAGGATGCGTGGGCGGTCTCTAAGCTGCAGCAGAGCGGCGCGCTGCTCTCCGGCATGCTGAATATGGACGCCTACGCTTACGGCTTTACCACCGAGAACACCCATTATGGTGCGACGCGCAACCCGCGCGATCTGTCACGCGTGGCCGGCGGCTCATCTGGCGGTTCCGCGGCAGCCGTCGCTGCCGGGCTGGTGCACTTTTCACTCGGCACTGACACCAACGGCTCGATTCGCGTGCCTGCTTCGCTGTGCGGCATTTTCGGCCTGAAACCCACCTTTGGTCGTCTGTCGCGCAGCGGCAGCCATCCGTTTGTCGCCAGCCTCGATCACATCGGTCCGTTTGCCCGCTCGGTGGAAGATTTGAGTCTGGTCTACGATGCGCTGCAGGGCGGCGACGCCAGCGATGCGTTTCAGGCGGCGCGGCCTGCGGAACCGGTCAGTGACAGGCTCTCTGCTGGCAGCGAAAAGCTGCGCAGCGCGGTGCTGGGCGGCTTTTTCGCTGACTGGTGCAGCGATGAGGCGCGCGAGGCGGTGGCGGTAGCGGCCCGCGCGCTCGGCGCGACAGAAGAAGTGACGCTGCCTCAGGCCGAACTGGCGCGCTCGGCCGCGTTTATCATGACCGCCGCGGAAGGCGGCAATCACTATCTGCCAGCGCTGCGCACCCAGCCAGAACGCTTTGAGCCGAATTCACGCGAACGCCTGCTGGCGGGCGCGATGCTGCCCGCCGCGTGGTATGTGCAGGCCCAGCGTTTCCGCCGTCACTTCCAGCAGCAGGCGCTGCCGCTGTTCGACCATTACGACGTGCTGATCGCCCCGGCCACGCCCTGTACCGCCACCACCATCGGCCAGGAAACCATTCACATCAACGGTCAGGATTTGCCGACACGCGCCAGCATGGGCATGCTGACGCAGCCGATTTCGTTCCTCGGCCTGCCGGTGTGTAGCGTACCGCTGCTCACCGCCAGCGGCTTACCGATTGGCCTGCAACTGATTGCTGCGCCGTTTAACGAACAGCTGGCGCTGCGCGCCGCCTGGGCACTGCAGCAGCAGGGTGTGACGCTGCCACAAACCTCTTTTATGGATGCCTGAAGATGACACCTGAACATATCGATCGTCCGGCGATACTGGCTGAAGTCACCGCCGCGTTTTACCGCTACGAGCAGGCGCTGGTGAGCAATGATGTCGCCGTGCTGGACGAGTTGTTCTGGCACGATGCGCGTACGGTGCGACTCGGTGCCGGAGAGAATCTGTACGGGATTGACGAGATTCGCGCCTTTCGCGCGGCGCGTCCGTCAAAGGGGCTCGATCGCACGCTGCGCAATACGGTCATCACCACTTTTGGCGATGACTATGCGGTGTGCAGCACCGAGTTCACCCGCGAGGGCGTAGAGAAGATCGGCCGTCAGCAGCAGACCTGGGTACGGCTGCCGTGCGGCTGGCGCATCGTGGCAGCGCAGGTGAGTTTGATGAGCTGACGCAGGCGCGAGTGTTGCCCTCTCCTGGCAAGAGAGGGCAAAAACGACCTGATATCCGTGAAAGGTAAGGCTGCTTACGCAGCCGGATGCGTCTTCATCCAGTGATCGGCAATCTGCTGACGCGTGCACACCCACACCTTGTCGTGCTGCTGAATATGGTCGAGGAAACGCTGCAGCGCGCGGAATTTCCCCGGACGCCCCAGCAGACGGCAGTGCATGCCAATCGACATCATCTTCGGCGCCGTCGCGCCCTCTTCATACAGTACATCAAAGGTATCGCGCAGATAGGTATAGAACTGCTCGGCGGTGTTGAATCCCTGCGGCGTGGCGAAGCGCATGTCGTTGCACTCCAGCGTATAGGGAATGATCAGATGCGGCTTCACCGTGCCGTCCTGACAGGTGACCTGCGTCCAGAAGGGCAGATCGTCACCGTAGTAATCGCTGTCGTAGCTGAAGCCGCCCTGCTCGACCACCAGCCGCCGCGTATTGGGGCTGTCGCGCCCGGTATACCAGCCGGTGGGCGCTTTACCGAATAACTCGGTGAGCACGTCCACTGCCTGCTGCATGTGCTGACGCTCGGTTTTGGCATCCATCCCCTGATAGTGAATCCAGCGCCAGCCGTGGCTGACCACATCGTAATCGGCGGCTTTGATGGCCTCGACAATCTGCGGATGCCGCGCCAGCGCCATCGCGACGCCAAAGATGGTCAGCGGCAGGCCGCGCTGCTGAAACTCCTGATGGATGCGCCAGAAACCGGCACGCGAACCGTACTCATACAGGGAATCCATCGACATGTGGCGATCGGCATAGCTGGCGGCTCCGATGATGTCGGAGAGAAACTGCTCAGAGCCCGCGTCACCGTGCAGCACATTGTTTTCAGCGCCCTCTTCATAATTGAGCACGAACTGCACCGCCACCCGCGCCTCACCCGGCCACTGCGCGTGCGGCGGCTGGCCCGCATAACCAATCAGATCGCGCGGATAGTTTTTGTTGAAGCTGTACTCTTTCTTTTCAGATACATCACTCATTCTGCAAGTTCCTGTCATCAGTCCTCAACCAGCCCTTAGTTTAGGTGCTGAAATGCCGCGCTGAGCGGTTTTTTAATCGGGTAAGCCAGATCGCCGTGTTTGCTGGTACCAAAGCCCAGCGCCAGTAATGACTCGACCATTTTCACCGCCGCACTGACGCCATCAATCACCGGCAGGCCCAGCTCTTTGGTCAGATCCTGCGCCAGCGACGCCATGCCGCCGCAGCCCAGCACAATCGCGCCGCTGCCATCTTCACGTTTCGCCTGCAGGCAGCGCTCGCGCACTTTCTCCTGCGCGACGCCGCTGCCGTCTTCAAGCGCCAGCACCGGCAGATCAATAGCGTGCAGCGCGGCACAGTGATGGCTGAATCCGTACTGCTGCAGCAGATGGCGGGCGATCACCAGCGTGCGCGGCAGCGTGGTGACAATCGAAAAGCGCGTCGCCACCAGCGTCGCGGTGTGCATCGCCGCTTCGGCAATGCCAATCACCGGTCCGCTCGCCAGTTCGCGCGCCGCCAGCAGTCCCGGATCGCCAAAGCAGGCGATGATATGGCCGCTGACGCCCTGCTCTTTGCCGCGTTTTACCTGTTCCAGCACGCCCACCGCGGCAATCGCTTCATCAAAGTGTCCTTCAATGGAGGGCACGCCCTCGCTCGGGCACACCGCCACAATCTCCGTGCCAGGTGCGGCCACGGCGCGCGCCGCTGCACCGATGGTCGCCGTCATGGCGGCGCTGGTATTCGGGTTGATCACCTGGATCAGGCTCATGATGCCGCTCCTTTATGACCGGCAAATAACCGGGTGAAATCAGGCAGGGTTTCGCCGCTGCGTTCAAAGTGCAGGCTGGCGACGATATGTTCGAAGTGATGCTGCAGCGCCGTAGTTAACGCCGGCAGATCGTTTTGCCGCAGCAGATCCACCAGCCGATCGTGATGATCGCAACGACAGCCACGCTGCCACGGTGCACCGTAAGCGGCGATCACCAGTGAGGAGCGCTGCGTCAGGCGCGTCACCATGTCAGTCAGCACCTGGTTGCCGGAAATCGCCTGCAGCTGGATATGAAAAGCCGCAGACAGACGGATGGCGGCGGCCCCGTCATGCTGCTGGTGCGCCTGCTGCTCGTCGGCAATTAAGCCACTCAGCGCGGCGAGATGCGGCGGCTGAAGATGCGCCAGCACCGCCGGCAGGTTGGCGCACTCCAGCAGGCTGCGCGTGGCGAAGATGTCGCGCGCTTCCTCCACGCCCGGCGTCGCCACCTGTGCACCACGTCTGGGCGACAGGGTGATCATTTGCACCGCCGCGAGGCGCTGCAGCACCTTACGAATGCCGGTACGGCTGACGCCAAACACCTCCGACAGCGCCTCTTCCGGCAATTTGCTGCCCGGCGGCAGCTGATGCTCCACGATGGCGTTCAGCAACGCCTGATAGATAGGTTCGTCTCTGTCATTCAGATCGGCAGCCGTTTTCAGGCCTGTTTCACTCTTCATTACCCGCTCCGGCAAGTGACTGTATGCAGACATCGTATACGTGAAATTCATTTTTTGTATACAAGAAATCAATTCTGGCCTGGATCCTGCAATACCGTTTCACGCTGTCATTATTTTTCCATGAAGTTAAGAGGAGCAGGTTTCATGCCAAATCATTCTGAAGTGACCTCTGCGGTGGCCTCTGAAGCCAACGCCCATTACAGCCCGCGTCTGTGTAACGACGACCTGGCGCCGACCCGCAACCAGAGCTGGTCGTGGTACAACATTTTTTCGTTCTGGATGTCGGACGTGCACAGCATGGGGGGCTATGTGGTGGCGGCCAGCTTCTTCACCCTCGGTCTGGCCAGCTGGCAGGTGCTGCTGTGTCTGCTGGTGGGAATTTGCATCGTGCAGCTGTGCGCCAACCTGGTGGCGAAGCCGAGCCAGATGGCCGGCGTGCCTTATGCGGTGATTTCGCGTCAGGCATTTGGCGTGTTCGGGGCCAACATCCCGGCGGTGATTCGCGGGCTGATCGCCTTCGCCTGGTACGGCATTCAGACCTATCTGGCGGCGAATGCGCTGATGCTGGTGCTGCTGAAGTTCTACCCGTCGTTAAGCAGCATGACGCAGAGCAGCTGGCTCGGCCTGTCGCAGCTTGGCTGGTGCTGTTTCGGCGTCATGTGGCTGCTGCAGGCGATGGTGTTCTGGCACGGCATGAGCGCAATTAAACGCTTTATTGATGTCGCCGGTCCGGCGGTCTACGTGGTGATGGTGGCGCTGGCGGGCTGGATTGTATACAAAACCGGTTTTGACGGTATCTCCTTCACCCTCGCCAGTAAATCACTGAGCGCGGGCGAGCAAACCTGGCAGATGATTACCGCGACTGCGCTGGTGGTCTCTTATTTCTCCGGCCCGCTGCTCAACTTTGGTGACTTCTCGCGCTACGGCAAAAGCATGGGTGAGATTCGCCGCGGCAACCGCTGGGGCCTGCCGTTCAACTTCCTGCTGTTTTCGATTGTGACCGTGGTCATTGTCTCGGGTACGCAGTCGCTGTTTGGCAAAATGATCACCGACCCGATTGAAACCGTGAGCATGGTAGGCAACGATGTGGCGGTCGCTATCGGACTGCTGACCATGATTACCGCCACCATCGGCATCAATATCGTGGCGAACTTCGTTTCGCCAGCATTTGATTTCTCTAACTGCTCACCGCAGAAGATCAGCTTCCGCGCCGGTGGCATGATTGCCGCCGTGGGTTCAGTGCTGTTGACGCCGTGGAATCTGTTCCAGTCGCCGGAGCTGATTCACTACACGCTGGATGTGCTGGGATCGTTTATCGGGCCACTGTTTGGCATTCTGATCGCCGATTTCTACCTGATCAAACGCAGCAAGGTATACGTTGATGACCTGTTCAACGATACGCCAAAAGGCCGCTACTGGTACCGCGGCGGTTTCAATCCAAAAGCGATTGCTGCGCTGCTACCTTCCGTGGGTATTTGCCTGGTGATTAGCTTTATTCCTTCCCTGCACGCGGTGGCAAACTTCAGCTGGTTCATCGGCGTGGCGCTGGGCGCTGGCTGCTACCGCTGGCTGGCGCGCGCTGAACGTGAGGTGCCGCAAGCCACCTATCGTGCGGAAGTGGCGGTACAGAAGGATTAATGCGCTGGCGGTCGCCATGAATGGCGACCGTACGCCAGATGGGTATGATTTAGAAAAGCAAAAAGCCGATGCATTGCTGCATCGGCTTCTTTAAAGAGATTGGCGGAACGGACGGGGCTCGAACCCGCGACCCCCTGCGTGACAGGCAGGTATTCTAACCAACTGAACTACCGCTCC